>NZ_FXAK01000001.1:370000-682331 GCF_900177515.1 Azospirillum oryzae | reverse complement strand
AATCGTCGCGGAACACCCCGCCACGGTCGAGGAAGCGGCGCGCCTCCCGCTGGACGAAAGCCAGCCCCTCCGCCCCGCCGCGATGCAGCAGGTTGGTGTCCTCCAACTCCGCCATCAGCGTGAACAGCGTCTGTACCAGCGCCCGTTCCGCATCGGCGCCGCCGGCCAGCGCGCGCTCCAGCGCCGGCAGGGCCAGCGTGAACAGCGTCGGGAACCCCTCCGCCGCCTCCTGCCGGGCGCCACGGGCGCCATAGCGCCGAACCGCCCGCGCGCCGTGGCTGTCCGGCACCTGCGGTGCGGCGCCCAGAATTCCGCCACCCCACAGCTCCGCGACGGTCTCGCCCAGCGCCGATCCCTGCAGCGACCGCCCTCGCCGCAACCGCCAGCCGGCCGCGGCGGCGAGAAATCCGATCCCGAACACCGCCCCCCGGTGCGTGTTGATCCCCGGTCGCCAACAGCATCCGGCGCTCGGCGGCGATGCCGAGGTCGCGCAGAATGGCGAACCCGGCCCCCTCCGCACCGGCAGCGGCGATGGCGCGGAAATAGCCGCGCAGGGCGAACAGGCTGCGCAGGAAGGTGCCCATGTCCATGTCGTCATGGCTGCCGCTGTCGAGCGGACTGACCAGCCCCGGCTTCGGGTGCAGCGCCAGTTCGGCATAAAGGGCGCGGACCGCCGTCCGTCCAACCATTGCAGCGAGCGAGCCGCGGCATCGGCGACAACGAAGGCAACCGCGGCGCTGCTGCGGGTCATGCGGCATCCTCCCGGTCGAACAGCGCCAGCACGGACGGCAGGTCGCGCAGGCTGACCTCCGCCGGCCCCTTCACCAGCAGGCGGTCGGGCCGTCCGGCCAACTCCCGCCATGCGACGGCCGCGCCGTCCGGCAGCAGGATTTCCCCGTCCAGCCTCGGGCTGCCCTCACCCATCGCCGCCAGCAAATCCAGCAGCCCGTCCAGCTGCCGGCGGTCGCGCGGGGCGAACAGCAGGTCGATGTCGGAGTCCGGCCGGACATAGGCCAGCCCCGTCCGCTGCTGCCACGCCAGCGAACCGTACACCGCCGGCCTCACCCCCAGCGCCTGCGCCCGCCGCACCAGTTCCGCCAGCATCGCCCGCCACGCCTGCGGCGCCGACTCCACCGCCTCGGCCAGCGGCAGCGGATCCAGCCGGTCGGCCACCGCCTCCGCCGCCACATGCAGGCCGATCCGCCGCTTGTCCGGTGTGGCGAGGCCCAACCGAAGCTCCCCCGCCCCATCCTCCGGCCGGCCGCGCGCGATCACCAGCGGCCGGCCGGCCCCGGCACCAGTCCGCCACCTCCGCCGCCTCCGCTGCGGCCATCGGAGAGCGCAGGCAATCCGCCCAGCCCTCTCCCAGCCGGACCCAGCCATGGCGCGGGCGCGGCCACACATCAGACGGCATCGCGCCGCACCCGCTCGGCCACCTTGCGGGCCAGCAGCCGCCCGCCGCGCTCTTCGCCCAACTCCCGCCGCGGATCGCCCTCCACCGGCGCGGCCAGCGCCTCGGCAAGGCAGGTCGCAAGGTCGCCGTCCCACAGGCCGGCGATGGCGCCCATGCGGCGGTAATTCTCCACGCCCGGCGCGAACACCGGGGAGGACGCGCTCAGCTCCGTCAGCCGCTCCAGCGGGATCTTGGTGACGCGCGCCATCGCCGGCAGGTTCATCACCCGGATCTCGGCATCGGGCAGGGCATAGCAGCGGTCGGCCAGCAGGCTGGTGGCGAGGAAGCCGCCGCTGACCGCCTGCCCATAGACCAGCCCCAGCACCCGATGCCCGTTGCGCCGGGCGAGGTCGATGCATTTGGCCAGATGCGCCATGTAGCCGTTGATGCCCAGCAACTCGTCGCGATGGCTCAACCGCTGGCCCTGGGTATCGACCAGCAGCAGGATCGGCCGGCCGGGATGGCGGCGCACCACCTCCAGCACCGCGCCGGCCATGCGGAAGGCCAGCTCGATGCCGATCGGCGTGTTGTCGATGGTGCCGATCACCGCCACCTCGGCGCCATAGACCCGGCCGCTGCCGTCGAAATAGACACCATCGAAAGCGATGTCATGCCCGTCCGGAAACAGCCGGTTCAGAAGATTCTTCACGTCCATGGCTCAGGCCCTCCGGTCGCGGACGGTGGCGAGGAAGCCGGCGGTGTCGAGGATCGGCAGCTTCTCCGGCTCCTCCACCCCCAGCTTTTCCCAGATGTCGAGGGCGTCGCGGCAATCGCCGAACCGCTCCAGCCGGCTGCCGAGCGCCGCATGCTCGGCGTCCAGCGCCGCCAGCGACAGGTCGGGCGTCTGCTCCAGCAACGCGAGCGCCGCGGCCCGGAAAGCGGCGACATCGTCCTCGACCAGCGTCGCCGCCTCGCCCAGCAGATAGCGATGCTTGCCGCCGACGGTGCGCCAGACCAGCGCGCGGTCGCGGCTGTCGAACTCCTCCACCCCCATGGTGGTCTCGATCACCTCGGGGCCGGACAGGCCGAGCCGCCCCTCCTCGCTCATCACCACCGCGTCGCACAGGCGGGCGACGATGCCCATGCCGCCGAAGCAGCCGAAGGTGCCGCCGTCCAGCACGATCACCGGGATGCCGGCGGCCCGCACGGCGAGCACCGCACGCATCACCTCCGACACCGCGATCAGCCCGGCATTGGCCTCGTGCAACCGTACGCCGCCGGACTCCACCAGCAGCAGCACGCCGTCGGGGCGGGTGTCCAGGGCGCGCTCCATCAGGCCGGTCAGCTTGGCGCCATGCACCTCGCCCACCGCGCCGCCCATGAACCCGCCTTCCTGCGCCGCGACCAGCACGCGGCGGCCGTCCAGACGCCCCTCGCCCACCACGATGCCGTCATCGAAGGCGGCGGGGGTGTCGAGCTGGCGCAGATGCGGGCTGACCATGCGTTCGGTCGGCGGCAGGATCTCGATGAGGCTGCCGGGGTCGAGCAGCCCGTCCAGCCGGCCGCGGGCGCTGTCCTCGTAATAGCTGCTCATGGTTGCGTCCCTCCGGCGAAGGCGTCCAGCGCCTGGTCCAGCCGCAGCCCGACCACGGCCGGCGTGGCGCCGACATCGTTGATGGAGATGCGGACGTCGGCCAGCGGATGGCGGGCGAATACGTCGTCCAGCACCGCCTGCCACGTCGCGCCGAAGCCGACCGCTGCGGTCTGCACCTCGACGCGGCAGAGGCCGCCGAGCGGCGCCGGCTCGACCAGCACCTCCAGATTGCCGGAGCCGACGACGCCCACCAGGACGGACGGCGGCGGGGAGTTTACCGGACGGCCGCCGCGATATTCGTAAGTCAGGGTTTCCATGGGTTTCGGCTCACCAGTTGCGGAAGCGCTTGGGCGGGTCGTACAGGCCGCCCGATGCACGCACGAGGTCCTTGACCGACCGTGCGGCCAGCAGGTCGCGGGTCGCCATCCGCTTGTCGATGCCCAGATCCTCCGCCCGGCGGATGACGCCGCGGTCGCGGAGATTCTCCACCATGCGGCGGTCGCGCCCGCGCCCCACGGGCGTGTAGCCGGCGACGCCGCGGATCGCCTGCTCCCGTTCCTCCGCCGTCCGGCAGAGCAGCAGGTTGGCGATGCCCTCCTCCGTCAGGATGTGGGTGACGTCGTCGCCATAGATCATCACCGGCGGCAGCTCCATGCCGGCGCTCTCCGCCAGTTCCCAGGCGTCGAGCCGCTCGACGAAGGCCGGCTGCATATGCTCGCGGAAGGTCTCGACCATCTGGACGACCAGCTTCTGGCCGCGCGGCATCTGGCCGCCGCCCTCCCGCGCCTCCCGTCCGGCCTTCAGCCAGGCCGGGCTGGCATGGCGGCGTCCGCGGGCATCGGCCCCCATGTTGGGCGCGCCGCCGAAACCGGCGATGCGCCCCAGCGTGGCGGTGGAGCTGTTGCCGGCGAGGTCGATCTGCAGCGTCGATCCGATGAACAGGTCGCAGGCGTAATGGCCGGCCGCCTGACACATGGCGCGGTTGGAGCGCATGCTGCCGTCGGCCCCGGTGAAGAACACGTCGGGCCGCGCCCGGATATAGGCCTCCATCCCCAGCTCCGAGCCGAAGGAATGGACGCTCTCGACGAAGCCCGCCTCGATGGCGGGGATCAGCGCCGGGTGCGGGTTCAGCGCCCAATGCCGGCAGATCTTCCCCTTCAGCCCCAGCGACTCCGCATAGGTCGGCAGCAGCAGCTCGATCGCCGCGGTGTCGAAGCCGATGCCGTGGTTCAGCCGCTGCACGCCGTACTCGGCATAGATGCCCTTGATGGCCATCATCGCCATCAGCACCTGGATTTCCGAGATCTGGGCCGGGTCGCGGGTGAAAAGCGGTTCGATATAGTGCGGCGTCGGGCTCTGGATGACGAAATCGACCCAGCCGCCGGGGATGTCGACGCGCGGCACGCTGTCCACCAGCTCGTTCACCTGGGCGATGACGATGCCGCGCTTGAAGGCGGTCGCCTCGACGATGACCGGCGTGTCCTCGGTGTTGGGACCGGTGTAGAGGTTGCCGGCGGCGTCGGCGGCCTGGGCGGCGACGAGGCTGACCCTGGGCGTCAGATCGACGAAATAGCGGCCGAACAGCTCCAGATAGGTGTGGATGGCGCCGATGGCGATCCGCCCGTCCGCCACCATGCGCGCCAGCCGCGCGCCCTGCGGGCCGGAGAAGGAGAAGTCGAGCTTCGCGGCGATGCCGCGCTCGAACACGTCGAGATGCTCCGGCAGGGCCAGGACCGACTGCACCATGTGCAGGCCGTTCACCCGTGCCGGATCGACCGAGGCGAGGGTCCGGGCCAGGAAATCGGCCTGCTTCTGGTTGTTGCCCTCCAGACAGACGCGGTCGCCCGGTTCCAGCACCGCTTCCAGCAGCGCGCGGGCGTCGGCAGTGGCGACGCGCTTTCCGTCAGCCAGTCCGGCGGCACGGGCCAGCCGCTCATCGCGGTTCCGCCCTTGCAGATTCCAGTCGCGCATGGCGGTCAGCCCCCGCGCTGCCGGCGGGCCGTCGGCGCGCACACTCCGCGCCCGACAGGCTGGCGGTCGACCTGTGCGGACATGCTGTCCCTCCCTCTCGCTTGCGATGTGAATGCCAGCTTGCCGTATCCAAACCGGCTCGTGAAGGTCAATTTTGTATACACCAACAAAAAATCTCATCCCCACGAATACACATTGCGATGAGGATCGGATTGCCGTATACCGTGGTGATACAAACAATCTTTAAGTCGAGCAATCCGTGCCCGAAGGCGAAAGCCGCGGCCGGGCGCCGGCTGCCGCGCTCTCGGCAAACTGTCACCACGCCCCCTTGGCGGGCTTAGCAACGGAGAGGAGAAGGACCATGGTCGTCTATGGTGTCGCCCTGCTGGCAGCCTGCATGCTTGCGGGGCTGGTGGTCGGCGATCTGCTGGGCATCCTGATCGGGGTGAAGGCGAATGTCGGCGGCGTCGGCATCGCCATGCTGCTGCTGATCCTGTTTTCCGACCATCTGAAGCGGACGCTGCGCATGAATGCGCTGGCCGAACAGGGCATCCTGTTCTGGAGCGCGATGTACATCCCCATCGTCGTCGCGATGGCCGCGCAGCAGGATGTGGTCGCCGCGGTGAAGGGTGGTCCGGCCGCCCTGATCGCCGGGGTTCTGGCGGTGGTGCTCAGCTTCGCGCTGGTCCCGGTGATCGCCCGCATCGGCCAGCCCGCCGATGCGCGCCGCGACACCTCGCAGCCCGAAGCAGCCTGTGCAATGCCCCTGAAGAGCGGAGAGTGACCGCCATGTTCGACGTCCTGACCAGTGTTCTCGTCAAGAACGGCCTGCTGACCGCCTTCGCCGTCGTCGGCGCCACCATCTGGGTGTCCTACTGGCTGTCTCGCGTCCTCACCAACGGACGGCTGCACGGCTCCGCCATCGCCATCATGATCGGGCTGGCGCTCGCCTATGCCGGCGGCGTCTCCAGCGGTGGGCACAACGGGCTGGCCGACATCAAGCTTTTGTCCGGCATCGGCTTCATGGGCGGGGCGATGCTGCGCGACTTCGCCATCGTCTCCACCGCCTTCGGCGTCAGCTTCGGCGAGATCCGCAAGGCGGGGCTGAGCGGCGTGGTATCGCTGTTCACCGGCGTGCTGCTGTCCTTCGTCGTCGGCGCCGCGGTGGCGCTGGCCTTCGGCTATTCCGACCCGGTTTCCATGACCACCATCGGGGCCGGCGCCGTCACCTACATCGTCGGGCCGGTGACCGGTGCGGCGCTGGGGGCGAGTTCCGACGTGATGGCGCTCAGCATCGCCGCCGGGCTGGTCAAGTCGGTGCTGGTGATGATCGGCACGCCCTTCATGGCGCCTTATATCGGCCTGGACAACCCGCGCAGCGCCATGGTCTTCGGCGGGCTGATGGGCACCACCAGCGGCGTGGCCGGCGGGCTGGCCGCCACCGACCCGAAGCTGGTCCCCTATGGCGCGATGACCGCCACCTTCTACACCGGGCTCGGCTGCCTGATGGGTCCGTCGGTGCTGTTCATCGCCACCCGCGCCCTGATGGGCGGCTGAAGGGCGGCTGACCGATCGGGGGCCCATCCTCTTCCACCGGCGGCGAAGCCTGTCTATCCTGCCCCCTGGCGACGCCGCTCCGGAGATTCAGCCTTGGACCAGTTCGACCCCCAGTTCCCCGCGTCCGAGACCGACATCGTGTCCGAGGAGAAGGGCCTGCTGTCGGACCAGATCCGGGTGGCGCTGGCCGACGAGATCGCGACCGGCCGGCTGAAGCCCGGCACCCCGCTCGACGAACAGCAGATCGGCCAGCGCTTCGGCGCATCCCGCACGCCTGTGCGCGAGGCCCTGCGCCAGCTCGCCACCACCGGCATGGTGGAGGTCCGGCCGCGCCGCGGCGTGGTCGTCGCCACCATGACGGCCGAGCGCATCATGGACATGTTCGAAATGACGGCGGAGATGGAGGCGATGTGCGTCCGTCTCGCCACCTACCGCATCACGCCGGTGGAACGCAGCCGGCTGCAGACCATGCATGAATCGGCGGCGGAGATGGTGGCGGGCGGCGATCTCGGCGCCTATGACGACTTCAACCGCCGTTTCCACGAGGCGATCTACCACGCCACCCACAACCAGTTCATGGCCGAACAGGCGGTCGGCGTCCGCGCCCGCCTCGCCGCCTTCCGCCGCACCCAGCTTCGCCACGGCAACCGTCTGGCGACCTCCCACGCCGAACATGGCGAGATCCTCGCCGCCATGGCCCGCGGCGACGGAGAGGAGGCGGCCCGCTGCATGCGCGCCCACATGCTGAACGCCAGCTGCGCGCTGACCCGCTACATCCAGGAACTGGACCTGACCTGACCGGGTCGCCTGTCGGCCGAACACGCACCGGTAATATTCCGTCGGCGTCGCGAGTGAATATTACCAGCGCGCTGGCTCCCGATCCTCTTTTCCCAGCGCAATCCGGATCGCCCCACAATGTTGCGTTCGTATGAATTTAACGTTTCGGTCCCATAAAATGCTCAAAGGTCTCACCTTGGGCTTTTGCCAACATGGGCGTCGCAGCCTGCACCAGCCAAATATTCGATCATTGTTGGTCTACGAATGATTTATCGGCGTTTGACCTGATCTCCGATCCGGTCTGGCTGGTCGATCTGCAGACGGGCCGGACCCTGTGGGCGAATGCGGCGGCCTGCGCGCTTTGGGGCGCCCGGTCTGCCCGGGACCTCGCCGCGAGCGGCGGCGGCCTTCCCGATGCCGTCCGGCAGCGGCTGTCGGATTATGCCCGGCATCTGTCGGCCGGCGAGCGGATCGGCGAGTGCTGGACGGTTGCGGCCGGTGGCGCGCAGACCGTCCTGTCCTGCGACTGCAGCGGACTTCACCTGACGGACGGGCGGTTGGCGATGCTTGTCCATGGCAGGCCAATTCCCGCCAACCACATGCCGCCGTCACCGGAGATGCGGCTGTCGCGGATGGTGGAGCATCTGCCGATGGCCGCCGCCTATGTCGAGGGCGAGCGGATCTTCATCAACCGCGCGGCGGAACGGCTGACCGGCTATCGGCAGGAGGATCTTCCCTCGATGGACGCATGGTTCGCGCTCGCCTATCCCGGCCGCGACCATGAGGTGCGCCAGCGTTACGACGCGGCACGGCTGGCGGAAGCCTCGGTGCTGACCGAACTGCAGGTCACCTGCAAGGACGGCACTCGGCGCTGGATCCGCTTCTTCGCCTATCTCACCCAGGGCGGGGAGGTGTGGTTGATGGAGAACGTGACCGACCACCGCGCCACGCTGGAGGCCCTGCACCATGAACGGGCCGTCCTGCAAAGCCTGATCGATTCGATGCCGGACTTCGTCTTCTTCAAGGACCGTGACGGCATCTACCTGAACTACAACCATGCAGCCCTCGATTATATCGGCTGGAAGCCGGATCCGGACCGCCCGCTGCGCGACATCGACATGGTCGATGCCGAAACCGCCGAGCGGCGCCGTCAGGCCGACCTGCGCACCATGCGGGAGGGAATGACACGCGGCGAAGAGTGGTTCGTCTACCCCGACGGCCGGCGCCGCCTGATGGAAACCGTCAAGACCGCCTGCCGCGATCCGCAGGGCACCATCCTGGGCGTCGTCGGTATCTCCCGCGACATCACCGACCGCCGCCAGATGGAAGAAATGCTTCGGTGCAGCGAGGCGGAGAAGGACCATCTCGCCAACCATGATCCGCTGACCGGCCTGCCCAACCGCCGGCTGTTCTTCGCCCGCACCGAAGGGGCGCTTGACCGTGCGCGGCGGATCGGCCAGCCGCTCGCCCTGCTGTTCATCGATCTGGACGGCTTCAAGCCGGTGAACGACCGGCTCGGCCATGATGCGGGCGATCAGGTGCTGCGGGTGACGGCGGAGCGGCTGACCGGATGCCTGCGCGCCTCCGACCTCGTGGCGCGGATCGGCGGCGACGAGTTCACCGTCCTGCTGGAGGGCGCAGGGTCCGTCGCCGACGTAGAGCGCGTCGCCGACAAGCTGATCCATGCGCTGTCGGCGGAGATCACGCTCGGCCGTCAGACGCTGTCGGTGGGTGCCAGCATCGGCATCGCGCTCTTCCCGCGCGATGCGGACGATGCGCGGGACCTGCTGAAGGCCGCCGACAATGCGCTCTACCGGGCCAAGCATGCCGGCCGGGGCCGCTTTGTCACCTGCGATGTCCGTCGGGCATGATGTAGCAACACTACAGAAGCGCAGCCGGCGCAAGAGCGGTGAGGCACCCCTTGCAATCCCCTTGAAAATCCGCCGTTTCCTTTTACCATCCTCGTCGATATGCGTCCCACCCCTGCGACCGAATGGCCCAGGCGGTGCGCTTGCCAGCGCCGTCCCGACGGGAGTATGTAGTAAAGCTACATGGCGGCAGCGAGGACATCGACCGATGAACATGGACAGCAAGGATGTGGGAGGCTGGAGCCAGCCCACCCCGCAATCACTCGACGCGCTGATGCCCGACGCCATCGCGCTCGCCGCCGAGAATCTGGGCGTCAAGAAGGCCCATTACGACACCCCCACCCTGTTCGCCCTGGCGGTGCTGGCCGGCGCCTTCATCGCCATGGGCGGCCTGTTCGCCACCGTCACCATGGCGGGTGCGGAGGGCATGCTGCCCTATGGCGTGACCCGGCTGCTGGGCGGCCTGGTCTTCTCCATGGGGCTGATCCTGGTGATCGTCGGCGGCGCGCAGCTGTTCACCGGCGACGCGCTGATGGTGATGGCCTGGGCCAGCGGCCGGCTGCATGCCCGCGAGATGCTGCGGGTGTGGACCACGGTGTGGATCGGCAATTTCGTCGGCGCCGCCGGCACGGCGCTGCTGGTCTTCCTGTCCGGGCAATACACCTTCGGCCATGGCGCCGTCGGCGCCTCGGCGCTGTATTTCGCCGCGGCCAAGAGTTCCTACCCGACCGATCAGGCCTTCTTCCTCGGCATCCTCTGCAACGTGCTGGTCTGCCTCGCCGTCTGGCTGGCGCTCGGCGCCCGCAGCGTCGGCGACAAGATCCTGGCGATCACCTTCCCGGTCGCCGCCTTCGTCGCCGCCGGCTTCGAGCACTGCGTCGCCAACATGTATTTCGTCCCGCTCGGCCTGCTGATCGAATGGGGGGCGCCCGACAGCTTCTGGCACGACCTCGGCCGCGCGGCGCCGTCGATCCCGGTCGGCCACTATCTGGTCAACCTCGCCGCCGTCACGCTCGGCAACTGGATCGGCGGAGCGCTGATGGTGGGTGCCGTCTACTGGTTCATCTACCGGCGCCCCAAGCTGCGCTGAGCGACCGCAAACATCCTCCTCCGGTTCACCCCCCTCTCCAAGCCGTCATCCCCGCGAAGGCGGGGATCCAGGCTGGCTCCACGGCTTCCCTCCGCAAGCCCTGGATTCCCGCCTTCGCGGGAATGACGGCCAAAATTGAAACGGCCCCCGGCTTGACCGAAACCGGCCCGATTGAACAACCTCCACACACGGGACATCCCTTCCCATGAGCGCCATCACCGAAATCCGCGCCCGCGAAATCCTCGACAGCCGCGGCAACCCGACCGTCGAAGTCGACGTCACCCTCGAGACCGGCGCCTTCGGCCGCGCCGCGGTGCCGTCGGGTGCCTCCACCGGCGCCCATGAGGCGGTCGAGCTGCGCGACGGCGACAAGGCCCGCTTCGGCGGCAAGGGCGTGCTGAAGGCCGTTCAGTCGGTCAACGGTGAGCTGGCCAAGGCCCTGACCGGCATGGATGCCGCCGACCAGCGCGTGCTCGACATGACGATGATCGAGATCGACGGCACCGAGAACAAGGGCCGGCTCGGCGCCAACGCCATCCTGGGCGTGTCGCTGGCCGTCGCCCGCGCCGCCGCCGAGGATGCCGGCCTGCCGCTCTACCGCTATGTCGGCGGCGCCTTCGCCTCGCTGCTGCCGGTGCCGATGATGAACATCATCAACGGCGGCGCCCATGCCGACAACCCGATCGACATCCAGGAATTCATGATCATGCCGGTGGGTGCCGAGACCGGCGCCGACGCCATCCGCATGGGCTCCGAGATCTTCCAGTCCCTCAAGAAGAAGCTCAAGGACGCCGGCCACAACACCAACGTCGGCGACGAAGGCGGCTTCGCCCCCAACATCGGCTCGACCGACGAGGCGCTCGGCTTCGTCATGAAGGCCATCGAGGCCGCCGGCTACAAGCCGGGCGACGACGTCATGCTGGCGCTCGACGCCGCCTCGACCGAGTTCTTCAAGAACGGCAAGTACGAGCTGGCCGGTGAAGGCAAGTCGCTGTCGCCGGAACAGATGGTCGCCTACTGGTCCGATCTGGTCGGCCGCTTCCCGATCATCTCGATTGAGGACGGCATGGCGGAAGACGATTGGGAAGGCTGGAAGGCGCTGACCGACGCCATCGGAAACAAGGTGCAGCTGGTCGGCGACGACCTGTTCGTCACCAACCCCAAGCGTCTGGCCCAGGGCATCCGCCAGGGCGTCGCCAACTCGATCCTGGTGAAGGTCAACCAGATCGGCACGCTGTCGGAGACGCTGGAAGCGGTGGATATGGCGCACAAGGCCGGCTACACCGCCGTCCTGTCGCACCGTTCGGGCGAGACCGAGGACAGCACCATCGCCGATCTGGCGGTCGCCACCAACTGCGGCCAGATCAAGACCGGCTCGCTCAGCCGTTCGGACCGTCTGGCCAAGTACAACCAGCTGATCCGCATCGAGGAGCAGCTCGGCGTGGCATCCCGCTTCGCCGGCCGCGGCATCCTGAAGGCCTGAGGTTTTTTTCGAGCTCCTGAAGTCCCCTGCCCGGCAGCCCCTCCGCCCCGCCCTCTCCCGCCCCCGGAGAGGCGAAAACGGACGGGCAGGCTGCACCTGAAGGGACTTCACGGACGGGCGGCGGGCGCCTTGATCGCTGAGACGTCCCGCCGTTGTGCCCCCTCCTCCCGTCTCTCCCCGGGGGGAGGGGGAAGCCCCGCCAACGCCGACCGGCCACTCCCTGCGGCAAAGTGTCAAGGGCGGCGGTTTCCACCAGTTCCATGTTGCGATGCACAGTTAATATATTAATATATCTACGGTTCCCGGCGCGGCGCGGAATGCCGGCGCAAAACGGGCGACGCCCTCGGATGAAACACCGGACGGTCCCCTTTCCGTCCCTTCCCGACGACGCCCCATCGGACCGTAAAAACGGGCCGCTCGCTCGACCCGGTCAACCGGAGTGTTCAAAAATGCGTGCCAGTGGTGAAGCTTCCGGCAATGGCGCCTGCGCCGTGGTCGAGAATGTGACCTTCGACGAAATCCAGATCGGCCAGTCGGCCAGCCTGTCGCGCCAGCTCACCCTGATGGATGTGGAGCTGTTCGCCACGGTGTCGGGCAACATCAACCCGGCCCATCTCGACCCCAAATTCGCCGCCGACAGCCGGTTCCAGAAGGTGATCGGTCCGGGCATGTGGTCGGGGTCGCTGATTTCCGGCGTGCTGGGCACCTATCTGCCGGGCGCCGGCTCACTCTATGCCGGCCAGAGCCTGCAGTTCCGCCGTCCGGTGGGCTTGGGCGACATCGTCACCGCCACCGTCACCGTGATCGAGAAGCGCCCGGCCAGGAACGTCGTCGTCTTCGACTGCGTCTGCACCAACCAGGATGGCGAGATCGTCGTGCTCGGCACCGCCGAGGTGGTCGCCCCGACCCAGAAGGTCGCCCGCCCGGCGCATGAGCTGCCTCAGATCCAGATGATCCGCCACGACAAGCACGACGCCCTGCTCGCCAAATGCGACGAGCTGCCGCCGGTCGTCACCGCCGTCGCCTATCCCTGCGACGCCAGCTCCCTCCAGGGTGCCGTCGAAGCCGCCGAGGCCGGGCTGATCGAGCCGATCCTGGTCGGCCCCGAAGCCCTCATCCGCAAGGTCGCCGCGGCGGGCGGCCTCGACATCGCCCGCTACCGCATCGTCGACGCCGCCCACAGCCGCGCCGCCGCGGCGGCCGCCGTGGCGCTGGCCCGCACCGGCGAGGCCGAGGCGGTGATGAAGGGCAGCCTGCACACCGACGAGCTGATGGGCGAGGTGGTGAAGAAGGAGACCGGCCTGCGCACCGCCAGCCGCATCAGCCACGTCTTCCTGATGAATGTGCCGACCTACTCCAAGACGCTGCTGATCACCGACGCGGCGATCAACATCTATCCCACGCTGGAGGACAAGGTCCACATCGTCCAGAACGCCATCGACCTTGCCAAGGTGCTGGGCGTCGCCACCCCGCGCGTCGCCATCCTGTCGGCGGTCGAGACGATCAACCCGAAGATCAACACCACGCTGGAAGCCGCAGCGCTGTGCAAGATGGCCGACCGCGGCCAGATCACCGGCGGCATCCTCGACGGCCCGCTGGCCTTCGACAACGCCATCTCCGCCGAGGCGGCGCGCACCAAGGGCATCACTTCTCCCGTCGCCGGCCAGCCGGACATCCTGCTCGCCCCCGATCTGGAGGCCGGCAACATGCTGGTCAAGCAGCTGTCCTTCCTGGCGAATGCCGACCTCGCCGGCATCGTGCTGGGCGCCAAGGTCCCCGTCATCCTCACCAGCCGCGCCGACAATGTGCGGGCCCGGCTCGCCTCCTGCGCCGTCGCCTCGCTGGTCGCCGCCGCTCACCGCCAGCCCAAGCTCGCGCTGGCCGCCGAATAGGACGTTACCGTCATGGCTGCACTGTCGAACTCCAGCGAGGACGCCTGCCTCGTCATCAACGCGGGCTCCTCCAGCCTCAAATTCTGCGTCTTCCAGGGCGGCAGCGCCGCCGAGATCGAACCGGTCGTCACCGGCCAGATCTCCGGCATCGGCACCGCCCCCCGTTTCGAGGCGAAGGACGCCGCCCGCCACAAGATCGCCGACCACAGCTGGGCCGCCGGTGAGAATCCAGGCCGTCCGGAGCTGCTTCACCATCTCCTCGACTGGATCGGCGACACGCTGAAGGGCGCCACGCTGGTGGCCGCCGGTCATCGCGTCGTCCATGGCGGCACCCGCTTCTCGGCGCCCGTGCGCGTCACCCCGACCGTGCTCGACCAGTTGGAGGAGCTGATCCCGCTCGCCCCCCTGCACGAGCCGCACAACATCGCCGCGATGCGGGCGCTGGCCCAGGTCTACCCGTCGCTGCCGCAGGTCGCCTGCTTCGACACCGCCTTCCACCAGACCCAGCCCTGGCAGTCGCAGACCTTCGCCATCCCGCGCGAGCTGACGGTGGAAGGCATCCGCCGCTACGGCTTCCACGGCCTCAGCTACGAGTACATCGCCCACCGCCTGCCCCAGGTGGCGCCGGAACTGGCGAGCGCGCATGTGGTGGTCTGCCATCTCGGCAGCGGCGCCAGCCTGTGCGCCATGCGCGCCGGGCACAGCGTCGACACCACCATGGGCTTCACCGCGCTGGACGGCGTGCCGATGGGCACCCGGCCGGGCGCCATCGATCCCGGCGTGCTGATCTACCTGATGCGCGAGAAGGGCTACGGCGCCGACGAGCTGGAAAAGCTGCTCTACCACAAATCGGGCATGCTGGGCGTGTCGGGCCTCTCCAACGACATGCGCGACCTGGAGAACTCCGACCTGCCGGCCGCCGCCGAGGCGGTGGAGCTGTTCTGCCACAATGTCGCCAAGCAGGTGGCGGCGCTGGCCGGTTCGATGGGCGGGCTCGACGCCGTGGTCTTCACCGCCGGTGTCGGCGAGAACTCCACCCTGGTGCGGGCGCGGGTGGCGGAGAAGCTGTCCTGGCTCGGTGTTTCCATCGACCCGGCGGCCAACCGCGCCAAGGCGACCCGCATCTCCGCCCAGGAGAGCCGCGTGCCGGTGTTCATCATCCCGACCGACGAGGAACGGATGATCGCCCGCCATACGCTGGGCGTCATCGCCGCGCAGCAATTGAGCCGGGCGGCGTGAAGGCCCTCTCCCGCCCCGGGAGAGGGAGGGGACCCGCCGAAGGCGGGGAGGGTGAGGGGCAGGGCAAGAATCCCGAGCCGCATGGTTCCTTGGATCACCCCTCACCCTTCCCACCGCTTCGCGGTGGGCCCCTTCCCTCTCCCGGGACGGGAGAGGGAGATCTACCCGGGCAGGACAAATCACCATGAACCACCCTCCCACCTCCCCCGCCGCCAAACAGCCGGAAAACGTCCGGCTCGGCATCCTGTCGATGCTGCTGGCGATGGTCCTGATGACCGTCATGAACGCGCTGGCCAAGCTGCTGGCGGAGAGCTATCCGCTGGGCGAGGTCACCTTCTTCCGCAACCTGTTCGCCCTGCTGCCGGCGGTCGCCATGGTCGCCGCGGCGGGCGGGCGGAGCTGCCTGCACACCGACCATTGGCAGGGGCATCTGTGGCGGGCGGTAATCGGTCTGGCGTCAATGGTGCTGCTGTTCTGGGCCTATCACCTGATGCCGCTGGCCAATGCCGTGGCAATCTCCTACTCCGCCCCGCTGTTCCTGACGGCGCTGTCGGTCCCGCTGCTGGGGGAGAGGGTCGGCGCCTTCCGCTGGGGGGCGGTGGTGGTCGGCTTCATCGGCGTGCTGATCATGGTGCAGCCCGGCGCCGGCATGCTCGACCGCGGGGCGCCGGTCGCGCTGGTGGCCGCGGTCTGCTACGCCCTGGCGATGATCGCCATGCGCCAGCTGGGCCGCACGGAACGGCCGGTGACCACGGTCTTCTATTTCACCGTGATCTCCACCCTGCTCAGCGCGCTGGCCCTGCCCTTCGGCTGGACCACGCCGGACGGGCATGCGCTGGCGCTGATGGCGGCGATGGGGATCGCCGGCGGCGGCGCGCAGTATTTCAGCACGCGGGCCTATGCGCTGGCGCGGGCGGTGGTGGTCGGCCCCTTCAGCTACGCCAGCCTGATCTATGCGTCGGTCCTCGGCTGGCTGGTGTGGGGCGACGTCCCGGCCCCGCATGTGGTGATCGGCGCCACGGTGGTGATCGGCAGCGGACTGCTGATCCTCTACCGCGAAACCCGGCACCGCGAAACCCGGCGGGCTGCATCCCCCCTCCCCCCGCGACGGGCGGCACCGACGACGTGACTGGTTTGAAGGAAAGGACAGGCATCATGCTTACGACCGATGCCAAAGGCAGCCCGGCTCCGCACCTGACCGGCCGGCTTCGCCTGATCACGGGTGGCCGCGATACGGAAGGCAGGGCTCCGGCCGGCAAGGCGGGACGGCCCGGCAACGGGGTCTGCGCCATCGTCGGCGGTGTGAACCTGGCGGCCAAGCTGGACCTGCTGATCCGGTTGGTGACGCGGGCCGACGTGCTGGCGCTGGGCGGCGGCATCGCCAACAGCGTCCTGGCGGCGACCGGCACCGACATGGGCGCCTCGCTGTGCGATTATGACCTGCTCGACGAGGCGCGCAGGCTGCTGGACCGGGCGAAGGCCTGCGGCTGCGAATTGCTGCTGCCGGTCGACGTGGTGGTGGCGACCGAGGCGCGCAAGGGGGCGGAGGACCGCATCGTTTCCTGCGCCGCCATCGGGCCGGAGGACATGGTCCTCGACATCGGCCCGGCGACGGCGGCGCGGCTGACCGCCTGCGTCGAAGCCGCCCGGACGGTCGTCTGGACCGGCCCGCTCGGCGTCTGCGAGATCGCCCCCTTCGACGGCGGCACCGACGCGCTGGCGTGGTTCATCGCCCGGCGCACCCGCGACGCCGGCCTGCGGTCGGTGGCGGCCGGCGACGACACCATCGCGGCGCTGGCCGCTGCCGGGGTGGAGGACCGCTTCAGCGAGCTGACCACCCGCGACGCCCTGCCGGCATGGCTGGATGCGATGTCGCCGCGCGCCGTCTCAGCCTGAACGAACATTGCAATCTTTGCGGGTCGAACCCCGCTTTCCCTGGTTGACAGGAGTCTCCGCCCGCAAATCGGCACGAGACCGCAACCGAACGACAGGAGCACATCATGGCTGTACGGGTAGCGATCAACGGTTTTGGCCGCATCGGCCGTCTGGTTCTGCGCGCCATCTACGAGAGCGGCCGCAAGGACGTGGAGGTCGTGGCGATCAACGACCTCGCCGATCTGAAGGCCAACGCGCACCTGCTGAAGTACGACAGCGTCCACGGCCGCTTCCCCGGCACCATCGAAACGGGCGACGGTGTGCTGATCGTCAACGGCCACTCCATCAAGGTCGTGCAGGAGCGTGACCCGGCCAAGCTGCCGTGGAAGGATCTGGGCGTCCAGATCGCCATGGAATGCTCGGGCATCTTCACCAAGCGCGCCGACGCCGCCAAGCATCTGGAAGCCGGCGCCGAGAAGGTGCTGATCTCCGCTCCGGCCACCGACGAGGACATCACCGTCGTCTACGGCGTCAACCACGACAAGCTGACCGCCGAGCACAAGATCGTCTCCAACGCGTCGTGCACCACCAACTGCCTGGCCCCGGTCGCGCATGTCCTCCACAACCTGGTGGGCATCGAGAAGGGCTTCATGACCACGATCCACTCCTACACGGGTGACCAGCGGATCGTCGACACCAACCACAAGGACCTGCACCGCGCCCGCGCCGCGGCCCTGAACATGATCCCGACCTCCACCGGCGCCGCCAAGGCCGTCGGCAAGGTGCTGCCGGAGCTGAAGGGCAAGCTGGACGGCACCGCCATGCGCGTCCCGACCCCGAACGTCTCGGTCGTCGACTTCAAGTTCACCGCCAAGCGCGCCACCTCGGTGGAAGAGATCGTCAAGGCGATCGGTGAGGCCGCCAACGGCCCGCTGAAGGGCATCCTGGCTGCCTATGACGAGGATCTGGTGTCGTCGGACTTCAACCACGACCCGCACAGCTCGACCTTCGCCAGCAAGGAGACGAAGGTTGTGGACGGCAATTTCGTTCGCGTCATGGCATGGTACGATAACGAGTGGGGCTTCTCCAACCGGATGGCCGACACCGCGGTCGCCATGGCGACCGCCAAATAAATCAACCACGCCGACCCAAGACCAAAAGGAGCCGGACGATGAGCAAGACGATCATGTGGACCGAAACCGATGCCAAGGGCTTCGAGTCCGAGTGCCTGTTCAACGAGGACAGCCGCCAATACGAAGTGATGGTCTGCGCCTCGGGCCGCCGGCTCTGCCGGTCGGAGTCGTTCCCGGCCCAGTCCGACCCGATGCAGGGGATGAGCGACGACGACCGCCGGCAGGCGTTGACATGCGCCGAACGGCTGGTGACCGAGATCGAACACGATCTGGGCGACCGCTGATCGGGCGGTTCCGGCCCTCCCCACCCTGTCCGGCCGGCGTCCTCAAGGGCGCCGGCCCTTCCCCCATTTTCGCAACCCTATTGACCGCGGACCGCCCCTCAGGAAATAAAGTCGTATACGAATTATACGCGGGATTTCCTGTTGGCCGCGCAGACCGTTCCGTTCCGCCGCTTCTCCACCGGCTTTCTTCCAAGGAAGGAGCGGTTCGGCGCGTGGCGGGACGCCATGACCTCGGTCTACGAGATCGCGCCGCTGGACGAGGATGCCAGCCGCCGCTTCGCCGGCACGGCGACCAGCGCCCATCTGGGACCGCTGATCGTCGGCACCATGGATGTCGATGCGCTGGCCTACCACCGCTCGCCCGCGAAGATCCGGTCCGACCACATGGACCATTTCATCATCCGCCTGGACCGGTCCGGCGCCGCCGGCAACCGGGCTGACGAAATCCTGGTCAAGGACATGGGCCAGCCGCTGGCGCTGCCGCCGATGCGGCTGGACGGCGCCTGCATCATCATCCCCCGCGACGTCATGACCGGCATGCTGCCCCGCGCCGACGCGCTGCATGGCACGCGCCTCGGCGGCATCATGGGGCGGCTGCTGGCCGACCATATGCGGACTTTGGCCCAGGCCGTGCCGGCGGCGACGGTGGAGGAGGCGCCGCAGATCGTGCGCGTCATCCGCGACATGGTCACCGCCTGTCTGGCGCCCAGCCATGACGCGCTGGTCCAGGCGCAGCCGCAGGTGGCCGCCACCCTGATCATGCAGGCGCGGCGCCACATCGACGCCAACCTGACGAACCCGGACCTGTCCCCCGACCAGCTGTGCCGGGCGCTCGGCCTGTCGCGGTCGGCGCTCTACACGCTGTTCGAGCCGCACCACGGCGTCAACCGCTATATACTGGAGCGCCGCCTGCTGCGCATCCGCGAGCATCTCTGCGATCCGGCCGAGCGGCGGCGCATCGGCGAGATCGCCTTCGCCTGCGGCTTTTCCAGCGAGGCGCATTTCAGCCGGGCCTTCCGCCGCGCCTTCGGCTGCTCCCCCTCCGAGATGCGCGCCGGGCTCCACCCCGGTGCCGCGACGGGTCCGGCTCAGATGAACGCCGCCGGCGGCATCGGCGGCGAATTTCCGGAGTGGCTGCGCCGGCTTCGCGCCTGACCGCGGAAACGGCGGACTCTGGGTCAAGGAAAATTGGACGCCCGGTCATGGCCCGCCCTCCATTGCCACGCTAGCGTATGTCGTCCGGCCCGCCGGTCCCGGTCGCCGCGTCGGCGGCGCAGGCCCCCGCTGACATGCCCCGAGGTGATGCAGGTGTCGTACGACTTCAACAGACTTCTGAACGCCACGCTCAGCCTGAACGAGCGCCCGATGGTGCTGATGTGGGCGGCCGTCAGCGGCGGCGCCGCCGAGGCGGTGTTCCTGACCTGCCTGGAGCAGTTCAAGCAGTCGCCGTCGAAGGCGAAGGTGAAGGTCATCCAGGAATGGCTGCTCGACCAGGACACGAGCAAGGGCGACGGCCATTGGGGACCGATGAACCTGGAATCGGACGGCGTCACCAACACGACCAAGGCCGCCGCCGCCACCATCGCCACCGCGTCCGCCTATTACATCGGCCGCAAGAGCTGGTGGGGAAAGCGAAGCGCCACCCTGAACGCCGCGCTGGGCAACACCCCGGCCCCGAACATGTTCGATGCCCTGATCCAACCGGCGGCCATCGCGCTGGGGACCGTGCAGCCCTGGTTCAGCGGCTGGTCGCTCGCGCAGGTCGACAGGAAGGACAGCTATGTCATCAATCGGCTGAAGGGCATGGAGTACATGAACAACGCCTTCATGTCCGCCGGCTTCAACACGGCCGCCATGGGGGTCCGCCTGCCCTTCAAGTTCCGCTAGCGGACCCCGCGGCCGTCGTCAGTCCGCCTGCGCCAGGGCCTTCCGCACCTTCGCCACCTCGTCGGCGCCGACCGGCGGCGCGGCGTTGCTCCAGCTGTTGCGGATATAGGTGACGACCGCCGCCACATCGGCGTCGTTCAGCCGCCAGCCCAGCGGCGGCATCGCCGGGCCGGTCGGCCGGGCGCCGGTCGCCACCGCGCGGGAGCCGTCCAGCACCAGCCGGATCAGCGTCGTCGGGTCGTCGGCCTGCACCACCCCGCTGTCGGCCAGCGTCGGAAACAGGAAGGTCTGGCCCTTGCCGTCGCCGCCATGGCAGGCCATGCAGCTGTCGGTGTAGACCGCCCCGCCTGTCTTCATCCGCGCATCGTCCGCCGCCAGCGCCGTCGGCGCCGTCCGCTCCGGCGGCTTCCGGTCCAGCAGATAGGTGGCGATGGCGTTCAGGTCGGCGTCGGTCATCTTGGAGCTGGAGTTCTGGATCTCCTCCGCCATCGGGCCGGAGGCCAGCGACTGGTGGTTCACCCCCGTCTTCAGATAGGCGACGAGCTGGTCGGCCGTCCAGCCGCCGATGCCCTGGCGTGAATCGGACGTGATCGACGGCGCGTACCAGGCCTGGAGGTTGGCGCCCTGCAGGGCGCGGTCGGTGTCGTCGGCGCCCAGCATGGTCTTCGGCGTGTGGCAGGTGCCGCAATGGCCCAGCGCCTGCACCAGATAGGCGCCGCGGTTCCACTCCGCCGACTTCTGCGGGTCGGGCTTGAAGCGCTCCGGCTCGAAGTTCAGCAGGTTCCACCCCGCCATCAGCAGGCGGATGTTGAAGGGGAACGGCAGCTGGTTGGCCTCGACCGCGTTGCTCACCGGCGGCAGCGTGCGCAGGTAGGCCCACAGCGCGTGGATGTCGTCATCGGTCATCCGCGTATAGGCCGGATAGGGCATGGCGGGATAGAGCCGCTTGCCGCCGCGGCCGATGCCGTCGCGCAGCGTGCTGCGCAAATCCTCCTCGGTCCAGTTGCCGATCCCGGTCTCGCGGTCCGGCGTGATGTTGGGGGCGACCAGCGTGCCGAAGGGGGTCTGCAGCGCCGTTCCGCCGGCATAGGGCTTGCCGCCCGGCACGCTGTGGCAGGCGACGCAGTCGGCGGCGGTGGCGACATAGCGCCCGCGCTCGATCAGAGAGAAATCCTGGTCGTCGGCGCGCGCCGGCACGGCGAGGATGGCCGGCACCGCCGCCGAGACCAGCAGGGCGGCGGCGGCGATGGCGAGACGGTTCCGGGTCATGCGTGCACCAGCGGGCCGGGGGATTTCAGGTAGCGGCTGCGGATCGCGTCCGCCGCGCGGAAGGCCAGCGCCCCCACCGTTCCGGTCGGGTTGTAGCCGGAATTCTGCGGGAACACGTTGGCCCCGACGGTGAAGACGTTCGGCACGTCCCAGCTCTGCAGGTACGGGTTGACCACGCTGGTGGAGGGGTCCATCCCCATCGCCGTGCCGCCGACCACATGGGTTGACTGGTAGGGCACCACCGACCAGTGGCCGGTACGCGGGTTCTCGTCGATCTGCTGCGCCCCCATGGCGCGAACGATCTCCGCCACCTTCTTGGTGACGTAGGCCGACATCTTCAGGTCGTTCTCGGGGAAGTCGAAGGTGATGCGCATCAGCGGCCGGCCGAGCCGGTCGGTGTAGGTGGGGTCGAGGTCCAGGAAATTGCCGCGGTTGGCATAGCTGCTGGCCTCGCAGCCGACGCTGAGATTGCTGAGATAGCTGTCGCGCATCGCCTTCTTCCAGCCCGATCCCCAGGTCGGACTGCCCGGCGGGGTCGGCCGCCTGCTGATCGGCTCCGCCCCGATGGGCGCGCAGCGCGTGCTGCCGCCGCCGAGGAAGCCCAGCGGCCCATGGTCGAAATTGTCGTTGTTGAATTCGTCGATCGCCATGCCGGTGGCGCCGCCGCCGATGAAGTTGTTGAAGTTGTATTTGGCGGGATCGAAGAAGCCGACGACCTGATTGGCCATCTGGTAGCAGAAATTCCGCCCCAGCGTCCCCTTCCCGGTTTGGTGGTCGTAGGGCGTGCCGATGCCGGACAGCAGCATCAGCCGCACATTGTCCAGCATGAAGGCGCAGAGCACCACCAGATCGGCCGGCTGTTCGTACTCGTTGCCCGAGGTGTCGATGTAGGTGACGCCGGTTGCCTTCCTGCCGCTGGGATCGAGATTGACCTTCAACACCTCGCACAGGGTGCGGAGTTCGAAGTTGGACTTGCGCATCAGCACCGGCAGCACCGTGGTCTGCGCGCTCGCCTTCGAATAGTTGGCACAGCCGTAATTGGTGCAGAAGCCGCAGAAGGTGCATTGCCCCATCGTCACGCCCAGCGGGTTGGTGTAGGTGCGCGACAGCAGCGAGGACGGGATCGGAAAGGGCTTGTAGCCCATATTGGCCGCCGTCTCCGCGAACAGGGTGGGGCCGTAAGTCTGCATCATCGGCGGGTTGGGGTACTCGCGGGCACGCGCGCCCTCGAAGGGATTGCCGCCCTCCTGCATCCGGCCGTTCAGGTTGCCGGCCTTGCCCGACACGCCGGCCAGATACTCGAACTTGTCGTAATAGGGCTCCATGTCCTCATAGGTCACGCCCCAGTCCTGGATGGTCATGTCCTCCGGTATGCTCTGGGCACCATAGCGCTCGGTATAATGGGACCGCAGCCGGAAGTCGGCCGGCGAGAAGCGCCAGGTGATGCCGGCCCAATGCACGCCGGCGCCGCCGACGCCGTTGCCGGGATGGAAGGAGCCGAACTGCCGCATCGGCAGCGCCGTCTGGCCGGCATTGTTGCGGGCGGTGACCGTCTCCTGCGCCGGGCGCAGCATCAGTTCCTGTCGGACGTTGTAGCGCAGCTCGTCCGGGGCATAGCCGATGTTGAAGTCGGTGGCGGTGTCGCGCCAGGGGCCGCGCTCCAGCGCCACCACGTCCAGCCCCTCGTCGCACAGCTCGTTCGCGATGATCGAGCCGGTCCAGCCCAGCCCGATGACCACCACATCCTTGCGGGGAAGTTTGCGCGCCATTCCTCAGCCCTTCCTGGCCCAGTCGCTGCGCCCGCCGATCGACACCGGCGGCAGCGTATATTTCTGATTGTGCTTCAGCACATGGTCCCGATAGTCGTAGCGGGTGCCGGGAAAGCCGATCATCTTCCAGCTGACCATGTCGCGGTTGCCGCCATAGACGGGATCGGCGAAGAACCCCTCCATGGTGTTCTTCAGGATCTGGCCGAAGAAGCTGACGGCGCTGACCGGTCCATCGAACTTCACCTCGTCTTTCTCCATCGCGGTCAGGAGCTGGTCCTTCTGCTCCGGCGACAGCTCGGTGAAGCTCTTGCCCCCCATGGTCCGGCGGCAGTGCTCGTCCAGCGCCTTCAACCCCTGGCGGTATCTCACCGCCGGGGTCAGGCCGCTCTGGTCGCCCTGGGTCGGCAGGCCCTGCTGGAACGGACCCTTCATGTAGAGCCGTTCGGAGCTGCCGTAATGGCCGGACAGCTGCCGGTCGATGAACACGGCGCAGCCGGCGTCCTTGCCGCTGACGCTGAGGTCGTCGGCGGGGATCAGCCGCTCGGCGATGGCCTCCACCATCTCCGCCTCGCGCGCGGTGAAAAAGGTCCAGGGGCCGGGCAGCACCTGCCGCGGCGGCTCGATGGCGCCGGAATCCCAGGGCAGCCCGGTGCCGAACAGGATCTTCGCGTGGGCGCCGGAAGCCGACAGCGCCACCAGCCCCATGGCGGTGGTGGCGAGGAACCGGCGGCGGCTGGTGTGGAAGACGCTTGGGCGCCCCGTTTTCGGGCGTTCGCTTGGGGTCATGCTTCGATCATCCCGGAGTCGTTGCGACCACTGCCCCTGTCGCACTGCACAACAGATCAGCGGTGGAACGAAAATTTCCAACGATCGAAAGACATACACCCGCCCACCCGGGCACGCGCTGCCGTCATCCGGCGAAAATCCGGCACAAACGACCGATGCGTCTGGCGCAATCGCGATCCTCGCCGGTGGTACCCAGTTACGGCGGTAAGCCTTCGGCGATACCGGGCTCTATCCGGTTCCGGCTGCTGCCGGATCACTCCTCCTTGCCGCGGGCCTGCATGCCGTGCCCGGCATCCACATCCTCGCCCGCCCTGGAACCGATCGCCTTGGAATCTACCGCGCGAACCGCGTCGATGAAGGCCCGCAAGGCCGGGGCCATCTGCCGTTGGCGCGGATAGCACAGGAACCGGCCGGGAAAGGCGGCGGACCAGTCCTCCAGCAGCGGAACCAGCTCTCCCGCCGCGATATGGCCGGCCACCGCATCCTCGACGCAGAAGCCGATTCCGATTCCCCGCAGGGTCGCACGCAACGCCATGTCCTTGTCGTTGAAGATCAGCGGCCCCTCGACCGCGACCTCGAACCAGGAACCGTTGCCGAAGAACTCCCAGGCGTAGGGCATCACATGGCCCGGCCAGCGCCAGCGGATGCAGCGATGGCCGACCAGATCGCGCGGATGAGCCGGCCGGCCATGACGATCGAGATAGTCGGGCGACGCCACGGCGATCTGCCGCAGGTCCGGACCGAGACGCACGGCGATCATGTCGCGGTCGATCACTTCGCCGATCCGGATGGCCGCGTCGAAGCCGCCGGCCACCAGATCCACCACCGCGTCGTCCAGTGTGATGTCCAGCACGACGTCCGGAAAGTCGCGGGCGAAATCCGCCAGCATCGGCTCGATGTAGAGTTCCGCCGCCGCGCGGAAACTGTGGACGCGCACGATGCCGGACGGGCGTTCGCGATACCGGCGCACCTGCCCGATGGCGTCGCCGAGTTCGGAGACGGCCGGCTGGACGCGCCGGAACAGATTCTCGCCGGCGTCGGTCAGCGCGACGCTGCGCGTGGTCCGGTTGAGCAGCCGCACTCCCACCCGCTCCTCGAACCCGCGCACCAGCTGGCTGAGCGCCGACGGGGAAACGCCCAGCCGCTCCGCCGCGCGGCTGAAACTCAGCGTCTCGCCGACGGCGAGGAACGCGCGAAGCTGGTTGTAGTCGCTGCCGGAGAGCAAGGGATCCATACCGCAAGGAAACCACTTTTCAGCTAGGCTTACAAGTTTCATCAGAAATCCGGTCATTCTGTAAGCCCGCCACCGGATGTATCTCTGGCCGCGAAAGGAGACTTCCATGACCACATGGTTCATCACCGGCATCTCGCGCGGCCTTGGGCTGGCACTCGCCAAGGCGGCCCTTGCGCAGGGCGACACCGTCATCGGCACCGTCCGCGGCGGCAGGCCGGACCTCTCCGCCGGGCACGGCACCCTGCATGTCCTGACCGCCGATCTCGCCGACGGCGATGCCGCCGAGGCCGCCGTCGGCCAGGCCTTCGCGCTCGCCGGCCGCATCGACGTGATCGTCAACAATGCGGGCTACGGCCTGCTGGGGGCGGTCGAACAGGCGAGCGACGACGAGGTCGCCCGGCTGTTCGCGGTCGACGTGTTCGCCCCCTTCCGCATCATCCGCGCCGCCCTGCCCCGCCTGCGCGCCCAGGGAACAGGGCACATCGTGAACGTCACCTCCATCGCCGGACGGGCGCCCGGCGCCGGTTCCGGTCTCTACGCGGCGGCCAAGCACGCCCTGGAGGGATTGTCCTCCAGTCTTGCGCAGGAGGTCGGCCCGCTCGGCATCAGAGTGACGGCCGTCGCGCCCGGCGCCTTCCGCACCGACTTCCTGTCGACCCATTCGATCCGCAAGAGCGCTGCCGAGGACGCGGCCTACGCCGACAGCGTCGGGCGGATGTCGTCCGCCTTCGACGGCATGGCCGGCCGCCAGCTCGGCGACCCGGATCGCGCGGCGCAGGCCATCCTGGCCGCCGTCCGTTCCGACAGCCCGCCGCTCCATCTGCTGCTGGGCTCCGACGCGCTCAACCGGGCCCGCGGCAAGCTCGACGCCATGATCGCGGAAATCGACGCCTGGGAAAGCGTGACCCGCAGCACCGACTTCGTCGAACAGGGCTGAGGCTACAGGTAGGCGATCAGCCGTCCCGACGCCAAAACCGCGATCCACAGCAGGAGGGAGACCACCCCGGCCACGCGGGCGGCCGGCGGTGGCCGCCCTCCCCCGCCCCAACCGGCGATCCGCCTGCCGGCGCCCCGGTGGAACAGGGCGATGTTGCCCAATGCCGCCAGCATCAGCCCCATCTTGACCAGGAAGGCGGGATTGCGCGCCAGCGCCGTCGCTTCGCTGATGAACAGCAGGATGCCGGTCGGCACCACCAGGACGAAGCCGACCACCGCCACCGGCAGCAGCAGCCGCGACAGCGCCCCGGCCGGCAGACCCGCATGCAGTCCCATCAGCCGCAGGTCGAAGGCGGCGATCGATCCGACCAGCAGCGCCAGCCCCAGGATGTGCAGCACCTCGACCAGCGGATAGAGCCACAGCGACTGGCGCAGCGTGTCGCCCAGACCGGAGGTCTCCAGCGCCACCAGCCAGGCGGGGCCGACCGGCCCAAGGCTGTGGTCCATCAGCGCAGCTCGACCGTCTGGCCGCCCACCGTGATGCGCTCCGCCCGCAATTCCGCCGCGTCGGACTTGCTGGCATAGCCGACAACGGTGACGGTCCCGCCGGGCTTGATCGCGCCGTCCGGCAGTCCGCGCGCGGTCATGCGGCTGGGCGGCGCCAGAACCACGTGCCACTGCTTGCCGTCCGCCTGCAGGTTCAGCATGGCGTGCGGATTGCTGAAGGCGAACTGCTCGACGGTGCCGCTGAGGGTCAGCGTCCTGTCGGCGTCATAGCCGCCCCAGCCATGGTGGGCGAGCGCCGGCAGGGCGACCGTCGCCGTGACGGCGAAGCCGGCGGCAACAAGGATACGGGATCGGGTGTTGAGCAGGCGGTTGCGGGCCATGATGACGCTCTCCCTTTCGTCGGGCATTCTCGGCACACATGGGGTGGGCCGCCCTCCCGGCAAGAGGAGGCGGGGCGCCGCTCCCCAATGGAGATGCCAATGCCCACCTTGTTTCGCCGCACCCTGTTGGCCCTGACCGCCGCCGTCCTGCTGCCGGTTCTGACGGCAGCCCCGACGGCGGCGCCCGCCGCTGCGCTGGAAACGGCCGGCCTCGTCGTGCTGATGCGCCATGCGGAGGCGCCCGGCACCGGCGATCCGCCCGATTTCAAGCTGGACGACTGCGCCACCCAGCGCAACCTCGGCGACGGCGGCCGGGCCCAGGCGGCACGGATCGGCGAGCGGCTGCGGCAGCTCGGCATCGATCAGGCGCGGGTCCTGTCCAGCCAATGGTGCCGCTGCCTGGAGACCGCCCGCCTGCTCGACCTCGGCCCGGTGAAGGAGATGCCGGCCCTCAACTCCTTCTTCGGCCGGCAGGAGGAGGAGAAGGACATGACCACCCAGCTGCGCCAGTTCCTGGCCGACCTGCCGCGCGACGGCAAGCCGGTGGTGCTGGTCACCCATCAGGTCACCGTCACCGCTCTGACCGGCATCTTCCCGGCATCGGGCGAGGCGGTGCTGCTGCGGGCGAACGGCACCCCCGACCCGGAGCAGATCGACCGGGTGCGCGTCCCATGAGGCGCAGGGCATGGGTAAGCTGAGGGGAGCCGACAGAATGACCGATGGCCTGTTTCCGTCCTGGATGCTGTGGGCGCTGTTGTCGGCCTGCTTCGCGGCGCTGACCGCCATCTTCGCCAAGGTCGGCGTCGAGGGCATCAATTCGGACATGGCGACGCTGATCCGCACCGCCGTCATCTTCGTGATGCTGATCGGCATCGTCGTGGCGTCCGGCCAATCGCTGGCGCCGTCGGCGGTGTCGGGCAGGACATGGCTGTTCCTGCTGCTGTCCGGCCTCGCCACCGGGGCATCCTGGCTGTGCTATTTCCGCGCGCTGAAGCTCGGCCCCGCGTCCCAGGTGGCCCCGGTCGACAAGCTCAGCGTCGTGCTGGTCGCCCTGTTCGGCGTGCTGTTCCTGGGCGAAAAGCTGTCGGGGCCGAACTGGCTGGGCGTCGTCCTGATCGCCGCCGGGGTGATCCTGCTGGCGTTCAAGTGAGGGCCGGATCCACGGCGGATCCGGCGGTCCATCAATCCTCGGCCTTCGGTCTCAGGCCGCCCGCACATGGCGGAGGAACTCCTCCGCCTGATCGCGCAGGGACAGCGCCTGCCGGCCGAGGTCGGCGGCGGCGGCGCGGACCTCCGACGCCATCACCCCGGTCTCGTGCGCGGACTGCGAGACCTCCTCGATGTTGTGGGTGACCTCCGCCGTGCGGTCGGCGGCGCGCTGGACCGACTGGGCGATGTCGGCGGTGGTGGCGCTCTGGTGGTCGGCGGAGACGGCGATGCGGCCGACAAGCTCGCTGACCGACAGCACGGTGCGGCCGATCCCCTCGATGGCGTCGACCGCATGACCGGTCACAGCCTGGATTTCCGCCACCTGCCGGGCGATGTCCTCGGTCGCCTTCGCCGTCTGGTTGGCGAGCGTCTTGACCTCGCTGGCGACGACCGCGAAGCCCTTGCCGGCCTCCCCGGCGCGGGCCGCCTCGATGGTGGCGTTCAGCGCCAGCAGGTTGGTCTGGCCGGCGATGTCCTGGATCAGGGTCACCACCTCGCCGATCTTGCCGGCGGCGGCGGCCAGTCCGTCCATCGTGTGGTTGGTGCGGGTCACCTCCTCCACCGCGCTGCGGACCATGCGGGCGGACTCCTCCACCTGCCGGCCGACCTCGCCGATGGAGCTGCTCAGCTCCTCCGCCGCACCGGCGACGGTGCGCACGTCGTCGCTCGCCTCGCCGGCGGCGCTGCTGACGGTGTGGGCGCGGACGCTGCCGGTCTCGGCGATGTCGTGCAGGCGCTGGGCGTTGGCCTGCAGCTGCGTCGTGGTGGCGCTGAGCACGCCGACGACGCCCAGCAGCGAGCCTTCGAAGGACCGCGCCACCTCCTCCATCGCCGCGCGGCGTTCCTGCAGCGACCGGGCGCGCTCCGCCGCCTGGGCCTCGTGCAGCTGGGCGACCTCCAGCGCGTTGTCCTTGAACACGCCGAGCGCCTTCGCCATGCCGCCGATCTCGTCCTTGCGGCCCAGCGCCGGGATGGCGACCGACAGGTTGCCGCGCGCCAGCTCCTCCATCGCGACGCGGATGCCCGACAGCGGCCGGAACATGCGCCGCGCCAGCAGCAGGCAGCCGGCGGCGACCAGCAGGGTCACCACAGCGCTGATGATTGCGATCATTGTCTGGGTGTCGCGGATCGCCGCGAAGAACTCCGCCTTCGCGATGCCGACATAGAGGATGCCGACCACGCGGCCGTCCGGCGCCTTGATCGGATCATAGGCGGTGTAGAAGCGCGTGCCGAGGATGTCGGCCTGCCCGCGATAGGGCACGCCGCGCCCCAGCACCGCGTCATAAACCGGCCCCTTCGCTAGCGTCGTGCCGACCGCGCGGCTGCCGTCCGGCTTCAGCACGTTGGTGGCGACGCGGCGATCGCCCATGAACAGCGTCGCGGTGCCGCCGACCAGCCGCTTGACCCGGTCCACCGGCTCGAAGAAGTCGTTCAGCGCGCGGTCGCCGGCGTAAAGCTTGCCGTCGCGCGCCTCGAACGCCTGCCCATATTGGTTCAGCACGTCCCAGGCGACGCGCATGTTGGTTTCCTGCCGCTCCATCGCCACCCGGTCGGCATAGCTGGTCAGCAGAAATTCATTGACACCGAATGTGGCAAAAGCAAGCAATAGCAGCCCGCCACCACAAAGCGCCACAGTCTTCCCCGCAAGGGACAAAGCCCTGATCGTCATGCCCAACCCCCGATTTAATCCTGCCGCCGGCGCCTTGTTCTTCTTTTGCGGCGCCTGCCCCTTGGGGCAACCATTGCATCCAGGAAAAACGAGAGAAATATTAAAGAAGCGTTAGAAGTAATTCCCGGATTCGTTTCCGGTATTTGCCTCAGTCATACGGATTGATCGAGGGGCAACAATCGGATTGAAAGCTTCGTTCAACAACGGCCTGCCTGCATTCTTCATCGTTGCAGGAGGGGGCGGCGCATTGGGAGGATTCCGTCGTCCGACACCGCCCCGTCCATCCGCCAGCATACCGATACGCCAATAGTAATATTTCTATCGGCTTATTAACTCCGCCCGCCCGCAGTCGCGGTCAGTCCGTCGATCATGCGCACCAGTTCGACGACGGAGCGGGCCTCCATCTTGCGCATGGCCTGCCCGCGATGCAGCTTCACCGTCGCCTCGCTGAGACCGAGATCGTCGGCGATCTGCTTGTTGCGTAGGCCGGACACCACCATCAGCGTGATCTCGCGTTCGCGCGCGGTCAGGGTTTCGAAGCGGGCGCGCTGCGTGCTCATGCCGCGCTCCCGGCAGCGGCACTCGCCATGGGCGGCGATGGCGGCGTGGATGGCGTCCAGCAGTTCCTGGTGATGGACGGGCTTGGTCAGGAACTCGAAGGCCCCCGCCTTCATCGCGCGCACCGACATCGGCACGTCGGCATGGCCGCTGATGAAGATCACCGGCAGGCTGTTGCCCGACCGCGCAAGCTCCGCCTGGAAATCCAGGCCGCTGCGCCCCGGCAGCCGCACGTCCAGCACCATGCAGCCGACGTCGATGGCCGGAGCCTGATCGACATACTGCTGCACCGAGCCGTAGCTCCTCACCTGCAGCCCGACGGAATCGAGCAGCCCCTCCAGCGCTTCGCGGACGGCTTCGTCGTCGTCGATGATGACGACGGTCTCGGCCGCCGCCACGGTTTCCGCCTTCCTCCCCATCACTTGCCTCCGGGCGATACGGGCAGCACGAATTCGAACACGCTTCCGCCGGACGCGCCGGGCGTCGCGGTCAGCCGTCCGCCATGCAGCTCGACGATCGACCGGCTGATCGACAGGCCCATGCCCAGCCCGTCGGGCTTGGTGGTGTACAGCGCGCGGAAGATCGCGTCGACATCGGTGTCGCCGAGGCCCGGCCCGCTGTCCTCCACCCGGACGCGGAACCAGCCGTCGGCGCTGCCGGTGACGATGCGCAGGCGCCGTTCGGGCAGATCCTCCGCCGACATCGCCTCGATGGCGTTCATCACCAGATTGAGGACCAGCTGCTGCAACTGCACCCGGTCGCCATGGACCCAGGGCGGTTCGGCCTGCAGGTCGGTTTCCACGGTGACCCGGGCGCGGCGCAGCTCCGCCCGCACCAGCTCCAGCGTGTCGGCGACCAGCGCGCTGATGTCGACCCAGCCGGGATCGGCCGGAGTGCGGCGGGCCAGCGCGCGGATGCTGCGGACGACGTCGCCGGCCCGCTGGGCGTCGCGCACGATCCGTTCCACCACCACGCGGGTCTTGTCGAGGTCGGGCTGCGGTTGCGACAGGTGCTGCAGACAGGTGCCGGCATTGGTGACGATGGCCATCAGCGGTTGGTTGACCTCATGCGCCACCGCGGCGGCCAGCTCGCCCATCATGGTGAGCCGGCCGATATGGGCAAGGTCGGCCTGGGCCGTCCGCAGCGCCTCGGCGATCCGGCGGCGCTGCGTCAGGTCGCGGAACACCAGGATCGAGCCGACCGGTTCGTTGCGGTCGTCGATGATGGCGGAACATCGCTCCTCGACGACGATTCCGGCCGGCTCCCCGCCGCCGCGGGGAAGCAGCCTGGACTGGCGTTCCGGCGGGGCGAAATCGCCGCTGCGCAGGACGACGGCGGAGAAATCCTCCAGCGGCTCCAGCGTTTCCTCGTCCACCGCGACGAAGACGGCGGACAGCGGCTGCCCGGCGGCTTCCGCGGCGGTCCAGCCGGTCATCGTCTCCGCCGCCCGGTTCATGAAATCGACAAGGCCGTCGCGGTTGCTCAGGATGACGCCGTCGCGGATGCTGGCGAGCGTGGCGGCATAGCGCCGCTCGCTGAGCCGCAGCTTGGTGTCGCTGGCATGCTTGTACAGCGCCATCTGGATGACGGTGCGCATCTGCGGCTCTTCGAAGGGCTTCAGCAGATAGCCGAAGGGCTCCGTCAGGCTGGCGCGATGCACCACCTCGTCATTGGCGTAGGCGGTCAGGAAGACGATGGGTATCCGGTGGGCATCGCGGATCCGGCGCGCCGCCTCGATCCCGTCCATCTCCCCTTCCAGCCGGATGTCCATCAGGACAAGGTCGGGCTGCTGGCTGCACGCCTGCCGGACGGCATCCTCGCCGCTGGCCGACATGCCGACCACCACATGACCCATGCGGGAGAGTTGATGCTGAATATCGCGTGCAACGATGCGGTCGTCTTCGACGATCAGGATGCGTGCCGCGATCATTCACTTCCCCGATTGCGCCCCTTCAAAGGAAAGGTGACGATGAATTCCGCGCCTGTGTTGGAGCTGTATTTCAGAGTTCCGTGCAACTGACTGCTCAAGTCCGATACAAGCTGGAAGCCCACCGAGTCCATCCTATCGGGATCGCAACCTTCGGGCAAGCCCACGCCGTCGTCCCGAACGGATAGCCGGCAGTCCCGGCCGTCCGTCGTCAGCACCACGCGCAGCACCCCGCCCCGCCCGCCCGGATAGGCATGCTTCAGCGCGTTGGAGACCAACTCGTTGACGATCAGCCCGCAGGGCACCGCGCGGTCGAGGTCCAGCTTCAGGTCGTCCATCTCGGTTTCCAGCCGCACCGCCCCGGCCTGGCGGGAATAGGCGCGCAGCAGATGGGCGCAGACCGACTCCAGATGTTCGCGCATCGGCACGCGGGCGAAGTTGCCGAGGCGATAGAGGCTTTCATGGACCAGCGCCATCGACCGCACGCGGTCGCGGCTGTCGGCGAACAGGGCGGCCACCGCCTTGTCCTCGATCCGGCGCGACTGGAGGTTCAGCAGGCTGGTGACGAGCTGCAGGTTGTTCTTCACCCGGTGGTGGATTTCCTTCAGCAGCGCGTCCTTCTCCTCCAGCGTCGCCGTCTCCAGCGACGCCGCCGCCTGGGCGCCCAGCAGGGTCAGCACATTGACCCGCTGCGGGGTGAAGGCATAGGTCGCCAGCGCATTCTCCAGATGCAGCAGCCCGACCACCCGGCGGCGGCGGACCAGCGGCAGGCACAGGATCGACCGCGCCTCCGTCTCGTGGAAATAGGGGTCGGCGGACAACGGGCCGGCGGCGCGGGTGTCGTCGACGATCACCGCCTCCTGGTCGCGGATGGCGCCGTGGATGATGGCATGGGGCAGCGGGAAGCGGTCGGCGTCCTCCTGCACCAGCCGGACCGACACGCCGTAAAGCCCGGTGGTCGCCTCCGCCTCCACCCGCAGGCGCTCGCCGCGGGCGAGGATCAGCAGGCCGCGGCTGGCGCCGGCATGTTCCAGCACCAGGGTCAGCAGGGTGGTGGTCAGCTGCTCCACCCCCGACTGGTCGGAGACGGCGCGCAGCGTCTCCAGCAGGGAGGCCAGATCGACGCCGTCGAAGCCGCGCGGCGCCTCCGGCACCGCCGCCTCGCCCGGCTCCAGGGCAAGCGACGGATAGCGCTGGGCAAGCTGCCGCACCTTGGCCGTCGCCCCCCAGCGGCCATAGCGGTCCGCCGCCTCGCGGATGCAGGCCAGCTCCAGCGTCGGCAACCCCATGCGGCGGTAGAAAGCCGCGGCGCATTCCTGGGCCAGCGCCTCCACATGCGGCAGCGCGGTGCGGCGGGCGGCCTGGACCGCAAGGTCATATCCGCGCATGGCGTCCTCGGTGCGCCCCTGGGTGCGGGCCGCCTCCGCCACCACCAATGCCAGGCGCGCGTCGAAGCTGTCGGGGCTGTGGCCGGCCCATTCGCGCAGCTGGCCCAGATGGCGGGACAGCGCGACGTTGTGACGGGCGCGCTCCTCCGGTTCCGCCCCATCCATTGCGCCTGCCCTGGCGAGGGCGGCATGGAAATGGAACTCCGCCATCTCCCAATGGCCGGACGTGGTCCACAGCAGCCCTTCGGCCCGCTCGGCCGCTACGACCGCCGCCGCCATCTCGCCGGCGATGCAGCGGAGCTGCAGCGTGCGGATCCAGTGCCAGCAGGTGGCGATGTCCAGGCTGGGGTTGGCCAGAAGCCGCGCCTCGAAGGCGGCGTTGTCGAAGCCCGTCCCGTCGAAGGAACCCAATGCGTCCGTCCGCCCGCGCAGGGCGCGCACGAATTGCAGCTGCGTGGTCAGGATGTCGGTGCACAGCCCGAACTTCACCTGCCGCACATAGGCGAGCCGCGCCTCCGCCGTGCGCTGCACCGTCGCCAGCGGATCGCCCGACGCCAGCATGCTGGTGACCAGCGTCACGCTGGTGAAGCCGCCATAGGTGACGTCGCCGGACTCCCGCGCCTCCTCGAACGCGCGCAGAAGCAGGGGGCGCTCGCTGCGGATGTCGCGGGTCCAGGGCACGACATGATAGGCGAAGGTCATCAGCACCCGCGCCCGGTAGCGGTTCCGCCCCTGCCGCTCCGCCAGATCGTAGCCGAGCCGGCCGAACGCGTAGCCGGCGGCGTAATCACCGAAGTAGGGCCCGGCCATCATGCCGAGATAGGCGAATCCCAGGGCGGAGGCGTCGCTGCGCCCGTGCCGGAGCGTCAGGTTCGCCATCCGGCACAGGATCAGGCAGACTAGGTTGCGGTCGCTGAAGAAGGCGGGCGGCAGCGCCGCGGCCAGCACGTCCATGGTCGCCCGGCTGTCCGGGTCGCTCACCGCCGGTAGCCCCGCCAGCGAGGCGACGGGCCGCCCGCCGATGGCCGCGCGCAGGGCCGCATATTCCTCCTGCGCCAGGGCTGCCGGCGGATGGGCCGGCCAGTCGATCCCGGCGCCGCGCAGATAGGCGAGGCAGGCGTCGATGGCGCGGTCGCTGCGGTCGATGGCGGTGTAGACGGTGACCAGCAGCGCGGTGATGGCGGCGCGGTCGACCGGACATTCGGCCCGCCCGACCAGACCCTGAAGCCGCAGCTCCGCCCGCCGCAGGTCGCCGCTCAGGAACTCGCACTCGGCCTGGAGATGCTCCAGCGCGAAGGCCAGCCGGTTCCGCCGCTCCCACTGGCCGCCCTCCAGCAGGCGCAACCCCGCCAGGGCATAGGCCAGCGCGGAGCCGTGGGCGCTGGCCGCCTTGGCCTGATGCCCGGCGGCGAGGTGCAGCGTCGCCACCTCCTCCCGCTCGCGCCCGTCCTGGATCAGGGAGAGGCAGCGGTCATACTGGCCGACCAGGGCGAACAGCCGCTCCCCCGACAGGTCGGCTTTGAATCCGCGGTGCAGGGCGCGGGCGATGTCGAGATGCAGCCTGCCGCGCCCCTCCGCCGGCACCAGGGCATAGGCCCCCTCCTGCACCCGGTCATGGAGGAAGCGATAGCCGTCGTCGGTCCTCAGGATCAGCCCTTCGGCCAAAACCGGCTCCAGGTCCCGTCCGGTCTCCGCCTCCGTCAGGCCGGCGGCCAGCGCCAGGGTGGCCAGCGGCGCGCCGGCGCCGAGTGCGGCGAGCCGGGCCAGCAGGTCGCGCGCCGGGGCGGGAAAGGCGCCCAGCCGCTCGGTCATCAGCGTGGCGATGCCGGCGCCCGACCGTGCCGTCTCCACCGCCGCCGGGTCCCAGTCCCAGCGCCGGGCCTCGCGGTCGAACCACAGCCGGCCGGAGCGCTCCAGCGCGGTCAGCAGCTGGACGGCGAAGAAGGCGTTGCCGCCGGTCCGCTCCTCCAGCAATGCGGCCAGACCCGTCACCTCCTCCGGCTTGCGGTCCAGGCTGTCGGCGACCATCCGGCGCAGATCGTCGGAGGACAGCGGCCCCAGCGCGATCTCGCAAAAGTCGATTTCCGCACCTGCCGGTTCGGACGCCGAGCCCCTGATCCGCTCCAGCAGGGCGCTCAGCGGATGGTCGGCCCCCACCTCGTCGCTGCGGTAGGCGCCGACCAGCAGCAGATGGCCGATGCCGCCGTCGGCGACCAGCCGGTTCAGCAGGTCCAGCGTCGCCCGGTCCAGCCATTGCAGATCGTCGAGGAACAGCACCAGCGGATGGTCGGCGCGGGCGAACAGCTGGAGCACCCGGCGGAACAGCAGGTCGAAGCGGTTCTGCGCCTCCTGCGGCGGCAGCGGCGGCACCGCCGGCTGTTCGCCGACCAGCAGGGCGAGGTTGGGGATCAGCGCGGTCATCAGCGCGCCGCCGTCGCCCACCGCCTCCGCCAGTCCGCGGCACCACTGGTCGCGGTGGGGGACCGGCAGCGCCAGGATGCGGGTGACCAGCCCGCGAAAGGCTTCCGCAAGGCTGGCATAGGGCAGGTCGCGGCGGCCCTGGTCGAACTTGCCGGCGGCGAACAGGCCGCGCGGCGGCACCAGCTGCTCCTCCAGCGCATGGACGACCGCCGACTTCCCCACGCCCGACCGGCCGGAAATCAGGACGATCCCCATCCGGCCGCGGCCGGCGACGCGGTCGAAGGCGGCCTGGAGGGCGGCGACCGGCTCCTCCCGCCCATAGAGCGACGGCGGCGGCTCCAGCCCCTCCGGCAGGTCGCGCCGGCCGGGCGCGAAGGCGGGAATGCCGCCTTGCGCGTCCCACAGCCGAAGGGCATCGGCGAGGTCGCGGCCGAGGCCGTCGGCGCTCTGGTAGCGCTCCTCCGCCGTCTTGGCGAGAAGCCGCAACAGGATGTCGCCGATGGCCGGCGGCAGGTCGGGGGCGTGGCTGGCCGGCGGGATCGGCGCGCGGGCGAGATGGCTGTGCACCCACTCGATCGGGTCGCGGGCGGTGAAGGGCAGCTCCCCGGTGAACAGCTCGTAGAGCGTGACGCCCAGCGCATAGAGGTCGCTGCGGCGGTCGACCGGCCGGTTCATCCGCCCCGACTGTTCCGGCGCCATATAGGGCAGCAGCGCCGCCGGCCGCTCGATCTCCTGGCGCTGCGGGTCCGACAGGTCGGCGGCGCGGCCGAAACCGGTCAGGCGCACCGCTCCGTCCTCCGCCACCAGCAGGTTGAAGGGGCGCAGATCGCCGTGCAGAAGCCCGCGGCGGTGCAGCTGCGCCACCGCCCCGGCGATGCGGATCGCCAGGGCCAGCCGCTGGCGGAAGGTTTCGGCGGACAGCGACGGCGTTGAGACCGCCAGCGCCGACAGCGGCTGCCCGCCGGGATCGGCAAGCGTCAGCACCGGCACGGCGCCGTGGCGCAGCAGGTCGAGCGGCTTGACCGCCCAGGCCGGGTCGAGCCGCCGCGACAGCTCATGCTCCCGCCGGAACCGGGCGAGCACCGCATCGGCCGGCGCAGCGGCATCGGCCATCCGCGCCAGGATGGGAAAGGGTTGCCCCGGCCGCGTCACCCGCAGCAGCCGCGTCTCTCCGTCGCCGCCCAGCGCGTGGGTCCCGGATCCCGCCTCCGTCAGATGGTCCAGACTGGACTCCATGAACCGGCCTTTCCCCAGCGCAGCATCGGTAACATCCCCCTCTCCCGCCCCGGGAGAGGGCGTTTATCACAATGTGCGATAACCCGCCTCCAGGGGGAGAGGGAATCATTTCGCTTCAAAGGGAAAGTTCGGCCGGCGCACAGGGCGATCCGCCCACCGGCATCGGCCTGTCGGCCCCCACGTTGCGCCGCCGCCAGCTGCGCGGCGAAATGCCGACCAGCCGGCTGAAGGTGCGGGTGAAATGGCTCTGGTCGGCGAAACCGCAGGCCAGCGCCACGTCGGCCAGCGTCTGCGACCCGTCGCGCATCAGCGTCTTGGCATGGTCGATCCGCTGGTGCAGCAACCACTGGTAGGGCGTGGTGTTGGCGGTGCGGCGGAAGGCGCGGACGAAATGCCCCACCGACAGCCGGCATTCGGCGGCAAGGTCGGCCAGCCGGATGTCGCCGTCCAGATTGGCGGCGATCATCTCCTTCACCCGCCGTTCCTGCCAGGGCGCCAGCGTGCCTCCCGGCTTGGGTTCGCTGACCCGGCCATAGGCGGTGACGATGTGGGTCGCCAGCGCCGAGCAGACATGGTCCACATACAGCAGGCTGATCCGCTCCGGAAACTCCAGCGTCGGCAGGATGGCCGATGCCAGCGCCCGCACCGTCGGATCGTTCATCGGCGTGCTGGGCGGGATCGACAGGTCGGCCAGCCGACCGCCGCGGGAGTCGGAACAGGCGGCCTCCAGCGCCGCGCGGGGCAGATGGAAGGTCAGCGTGTCGAAGGCCGTGTGCATGTGACAGTCGATCTTGCGGCGGTAATCGTGGATCGAGGTCAGCCCGGTGATGTCGGCGGGCTTGTCCACCAGCCGGCCGTCGACCCAGACGTCGGACTGGAAGTTGGAGAGGTGATGGCTGACCAGGAACGCGTCTTCCGATGCCGGACTGAAATGGCCGACGCCGGCGGACGCGCAGCGGATGCGCGAAACCCCGACCATGCCGCCGCCCGATCCGACGACCAGCACCTCCGGCTCGTCCGGCGTCGGAACATAGTGCAGATGCAGATTGGTCTGATGGGCCGAGGCCATGTCCGTCTCCCCTGGGTTCGCTTGCGGCCCGCCGCCTCCGTCTTCCGGAAGACCGCCCGCCCGACTTGCCCACACAGGGTAAACGCGACCATATGCCGCGAACCACTAGACGCAGATTAAACCTGCCAGTGTTTAGGTCGAACCACCCTAGACCTTGGTTTAGGTTCTGAATGTTCGACGTAAGATTTCTGTAACGCGATCACTAAATTAGCAAATTCAGGAGAGATGGCGGGCAAGCGCGGCGATCACCGTATCGGGAGCCGACAGGTGGGGCAGATGGCCCGACGCGTCGAGGATCTCCAGCACGCTGCCCGCCAGATGGTCGCGCAGAAACTCCGCCGCCTCCAGGGTCACCGCGGCATCCTCACGGGACTGCAGGATGACGGCAGGTACCGTGACACCGCCCAGGCGATTGCGCAGATCGCTGCGCAGCACGGTCAGCAGCAGCGACAGCGCCATGTCCGGACGCATCGCCCGCATGCTGGCGACGAATTCCCGCACCGTCGGATCCTCCGCCGGGCGGGAGACGACCATCTGCCCGAACCGGGCCGTCCACTGCATGTAGTCCTGGGTCGCGCTGTCGATCAGTCCGTCGATGTCGACGCCGTCGAACCCGCCGCGATAGTCGCCGACATTGGCGTAGCAGGCCGACGCCCCCAGCAGGATGAGCTTGCGGAACTGGTAAGGCGACCTGATCGCGGCCAGCGCCGCCACCATCCCCGCCACCGAATGGCCGACGCACACGCAATGCTCGATTCTGAGCGCGTCGAGGACGGACGTCAGGTCGCGGGCATAGGCGTCCAGCGAGCCATAGCGGACATGATCGAAGTGGGACTGGTTTCCGGGCCCGATGCCGGCCAGATCCAGCAGCACGATGCGATGATCGCCCCGGAACGCCTGCACCACATGGCGCCAGGCCGACTGTTCGGTGGCGAAGCCGGGGATCAGGACCAGCGTCTCCGCCCCCGACCCGACCACGCGGACATTGTGGCGTTCCAGAACCGAAGAGCCGCTTTCGATCATTTCAGGCTCCCTATGATGCACACTGGTTGACGCAACCATAGTGTGCAGTGCGGTCGCAAGCGGGATCGGCCGGCCCGAAGGCGGAAATGCAGTGCGCCCGCCCGGAGGGACCGGACGGGCGCGGGTGTCGGTTCAGACTGGGAAACCGGAGAAGCCGGCCTTCACTCGCCGCGCTGCTTTTCGGCAAAGCGCTCCAGCGAGCGGCGGGCGGCGTCGAAGGCGTCGCGGATGGCGGCATCGGCGCTCTCATGGGCATGGCTGCCGGACTTGTCGCTGTGCACGACCAACTCGTCTCCGGGAACGGTCAGCGCGACCTGGACGGTGAAATGCTTGCCCTGATGCTGGTGGCGGTGCGGCACCTCGAAGACCACGCGCTTGGCCATGATGCCGCCGAAGAAGCGGTCGAGCTTGTCGGCATGTTCGCGGATCAGATGCTCCAGGGCGGGAGAGGGGTCGATGTTGCGGAAGGCGATCTGCACCGGTTGACGCATGACCATACTCCTTGTTCTGCGCGGGGGAGTGCGGCACCTGCAAGGCGCCTCCCCCCGCGGGGCCCGCCCCGCTGCCCGGCCGGTTGGTTTGGGGGCCGGCAGGAGGGGTTGGTGATCTCAGGATCGCACAGCGGCGGAATTCCGCATTAATCTGTATCAATGCGCTCCCTGGTTGCCGGATGTAGACTCCCGCCCGTTTTGGAGCCGGACCGGCATCAGGCCAGCCCGATCAGCCGGATCAGCGTCAGGCTGATGGCGCCCAGCACCAGCAGGGAGAGGATCACCGCCGCCGTGACCCGGCCGCCGGCACGCGCCACCGTCCGCACATCGACCCCCAGCCCCAGCGCCGCCATCGACACCACCGTCAGCAGGGTCGCCGCATGCTCCATCGCCGGCAGGGCGGCATGGGGAATGACTCCCAGCGAACGCAGGACGATCATCGCCAGGAAGCCCTGGATGAACCACGGCACCAGATGGTGGACCGGCGGATAGGCCCGGCGCGGACGCTCCGCCATGTCGGCGCCGGCGCCGGCCCCCTCGCCGCCCAGCCGGGGCGCCAGCAGCGACAGCAGCAGGCAGACCGGCCCCAGCATCAGCACCCGCACCAGCTTCACCAGCGTGCCGACCTGCACCGCCGTGGCGCCCAGCGGCGCGGCGGCGGCGATCACCTGCGGCACGGCATAGACGGTCAGCCCGGCCAGCGCGCCATACTGCACGCCGCTCAATTGCAGCCCGATGCCCAGCAGCGGCAGGCCGAGCACGACGGCGACGCCCAGCACGGCGGTGAAGGCGATGGAGGCGGCGACGTCGTCGCTGTGCGCGTCGATCACCGGCGCCACCGCGGCGATGGCCGAGTTGCCGCAGATGGCGTTGCCGCAGGCCACCAGCACCGCCATGCGCACCGGCAGGCCGAGCAGCCGCCCGATGCCGAAGCCGGCCAGCAGCGCCATCGCCACCACCGCCGCGATGCCCAGCAGCAGAGCCGGCCCCGCCGACAGGATGGTGGCGGCGCTGACCGACGCGCCGAGCAGGACGACCGCCACCTCCAGCAGGATCTTGGCGGAAAAGCCGATGCCGGGATGCCAGCGCGCGGACGGCGTCCAGGCGGTGCGGATCACGGTGCCGATCAGGATCGCCAGGACCAGCGCCTCGATCCAGGCCTGACCGAACAGCGCCGCCTCGGCCGATGCCGCAGCGAAGGCCAGAGCGGTGACGGCAACGCACAGGGCAAGGCCGGGCAGAAGGCCGCCGACGCGGGAAAGCACGGGGCGTCCCCGCATCGCTCTGGCCGGCACCGCCTTAGCCGGTGCCGCAGTGTTATGAACCATTGGATGGATCTCCGGAAGCGGTCTGGAGCGGAAAATACCGTCTCGACACGTAAAATATGGCCGCCGCGTTCGATCACATCCAACGCAAAGAAGTGATGCGTTCGATAAACTGGATTTATTGGTTCAGGCCGGCAGGCAGTCGTCGAACTCGGGAACCTGCCACGGCCCGCCGAGATCGGCGTTGCGCAGCAGAAGCACCAGCTCCTCGCGCGAGCGGGTGACGGCGGTGTAGAGCCAGCGCCAGCGGTGCTCGCGGAAGGCGGCCGAATCGTCGACCACGGTGACCGACGGAAATTCCGACCCCTGCGAGGCGTGGCAGGTGATCAGCCACGCCCAATCGTAAAGCTGGATGTCCTTGCCCACCCGCGGCTGCACCATCCCGTCGGTGTAATGGGCCTGGAACATCCATGGATGGACGATCAGCCTGCCGCGCGACCGCACCTCGTCCTCCATCTGCACGCCCAGCGACCACAGGCCGGCCTCGCGGCCCTGCCCTTCGGCGGCCGGGCGGGTCAGCGCGCCGATCATGCCGTTGTACAGCCCCTCGTCCTTCTGGTTGCGCCGGCAGATGACCCGCTCCCCCGCCTGCGGCATCACGGAGTCGTGGCCCAGCAGCTTGCGCATCCGCTTGGTGTAGGTGGTGCGGACGCGGTGGGTGCCGCAGATCGCCTGCGCCGAGGTCCGCATCACCAGCGACTGGGTGCGGTGTTCCAGCGGCAGCACATGCACCTTGCCGACCGATCCGAAGCGGCGCGGCATCTCCTGCCGCCGCAGCAGGTGGGCCAGCCGGATCACCGGGCTTTCGCGGGCGGTGCGGTGCGGCTCGGTCAGGCGGAAATCCGGTTCGCCGCTGGTGAACAGCCCCTGGCCGGAGACCGGCGGCAGCTGGTAATCGTCGGCGATGACCAGGATCTTCTTGCCCGTCCGCATCAGGTCGCGCGCCAGATCGTCGCCGATCATCGACCCCTCGTCGCAGACGATCAGGTCGGCGTCGGCCACCGGCCCGTCGCTGCGGCGGGCGAAGAACAGCTCGCCGGTGTCGCCGTCCTTGCGCGGGGCGTAGAGCAGCGAATGCAGCGTCGCCGCCCCCTCGATCCCCTTCTGGCGCAGCACCTGGGCCGCCTTGCCGGTGGGGGCGCCGACCACGTATTCGGTCAGCCGGCGGCGTTCCAGCAGATGCTCCAGCGCGAAGGCGGTGGTCTTGGTCTTGCCGGTCCCGGCCTCCCCGGCCAGCCAGAAGACCTGCTGGGCGGCATCGTCCTTGTACCAGGCGTCGATCGCCTGGATGGCGCGATGCTGCTCGTCGGTCGGGGTGTCGGACTGCATTGGATCGAACCGGGATCAAACCATGAATGAAGACGGTACAGTAGCGCGAGCACACATCGCCGGTCCATAGAACTTCGCCGCGGCGATACCATCTCCTCCGGGACCATGGACACAAAGGATCCGATGCGCATGCGTAATCCCTATTGGCAGGGTCCCGCCACGTCGAATTTCGACGGGCTGCGCTTCTTCAATCCGGGCGAGCCGGAGACCGACCGCAGCCTGCGCCAGCTTCTCCGCTGGCAATGGGGGCGGAAGGCGGCGAAATGGCCGCGGCAGGTGCCGGTGGCGCCGGTGATGCCGGCCCGCTACGTCGATGGGCTGCGCGTGACGGTGGTCGGCCATGTGACCACCCTGATCCAGGCCGCCGGCTTGAACGTCCTGACCGATCCGGTCTGGTCCGACCGCGCCAGCCCGGTCCGCTTCGCCGGGCCGAGGCGGGTGACGGCGCCGGCCATCCGTTTCCACGACCTGCCGAAGATCGACGCGGTTCTGCTGTCGCACAACCATTACGACCATCTGGATGTGGCGACCCTGAAACGCCTGCACCGGCGCGACGCGCCGCTGATGGTCACGCCGCTCGGCAACGACACCATCCTGCGCAAGCATATCCCGGATGTGCGGACGGCGGCGGGCGACTGGTGGAGCCGGTTCGATCTGGGTGGGCAAGCGGAGGTCCACATCGTGCCGGCCAACCACTGGTCGTCGCGCACCGGGCGTGACCGCCGGATGGCGCTGTGGGGCGGCTTCGTCCTGCGCACTCCGGCCGGTTCGGTCTATTTCGCCGGCGACACCGGCTATGGCACCGGCGCCGCCTTCCGCGCCATCGGCGAGCGCCTGGGGGCCTGCGACCTGGCGCTGATCCCCATCGGCGCCTACGATCCGCGCTGGTTCATGTCCGCCCAGCATTGCGACCCGGAGGAGGCGGTGCGGATCATGCTGGACGTCGGGGCGAAGAAGGCCGTCGGCATCCATTGGGGCACCTTCTCCCTGACCGACGAGGCGCGGGAGGAGCCGCCGCAGCGGCTGCACACGGCGCTGGCCGCCCACGGCATCGCCCCCGCCCGTTTCGAAGCCGGCCATCCCGGAACCGTGGTGGAGGGCTGAGGCTCCTTAAGCCGGCGTCGGCGCCTGTTCCGGCAGGACGCCGGACGCCTTCAGCTCCCGCCAGAAATCGCCGGGGATCGGCTGGCCCATCAGTTCCACATTCTCCCGCACCCGCGCCGGATTCTTGGTGCCGGGAATGACCGAGGCGACGACCGGATGCGCGGCGCAGAACTGCAGGGCGGCGGCGCGCAGATCGACGCCGTGGCGCTTGGCGATCTCCGCCAGCCGGTCGCGCGCCGCCACCTTGTCGGATGGGGCCTCCTGATACTCGAAGGTCTTGCCCCCGGCGATCAGGCCGGAATTGTAGGGGCCGCCGACCACCACATGCACGCCGCGCTCGCCGCAGCGCGGGAACAGTTCGTCCAGCGCCGGCTGGTTCAGCAGGCTGTAGCGCCCGGCCAGCAGGAAGACGTCCGGGTCCGCCCGCTCCAGCGCCATCACGCAGGGCTCCACCCGGTTGACGCCCAGGCCCCAGGCGCGGATCACCCCTTCCTCGCGCAGCTGGGTCAGGGCGACGGCGGCGCCCTTCATTGCGGTGTCGAACACCTCCAGCCAGCGGTCGCCATGCGCATCCTCGGCGCAATCGTGGATATAGGCGATGTCGATGCGGGCCATGCCCAGCCGCTGCAGACTGTCCTCGATGGACCGCCGCACGCCGTCGGCGGTGTAGTCGTAATCGACGCGGAAGGGCAGTCCCTTGACGAAGGGGCCATGCTGGCCGCCCTTGCTGGAATCGGCGCGCAGCAGGCGGCCGACCTTGGTCGACAGCACGAACTCGTCGCGCGGACGGTTGCGCAGGACATGGCCGAAGCGATGCTCCGAAATGCCGGGGCCATATTCGGGTGCCGTGTCGAAATAGCGGATGCCGGCGTCCCAGGCGGCGTCGAGCGTCGCCTCGGCCTTCTCGTCCGACACCTCCTCGAACATGTTGCCAAGCGGCGCGCCGCCGAAGCCGAGCGGGCCGGGCGGGGCGAAATGCTTATTGTTGGACATGGGAATACCTTTCAGTCTCTGACGCCTGATCGTTGCACCCGGTCAACACCGTGCTTCGCCGGGCCGTTCCGGTTCCATACGGCCAGTGCCGACCGTCCAGCCGGCGCTTGATTGCCATTCCGGCCATGCCCAGCTTGCTACGCGAAACGGACGGGGACCAGGGCGCGGATGGCGATGGGAGCGGCGATGGGAGCGGATGACAGCACGGAAATCCTCGGCGAGGCCCGCCGCATCCTCGCCGCCGGGGACCAAAGCGCGCTGGCGCCCCCGGCAATGCTGGCCGATCTGGAAGCGCTGCTCGCCGATACCTTCGACGAGAGCTACACCGCCGAACGGGTCCTCGCCCTGCTGACGCCCGCCCGCCGCCGTGCCCTGAAAAGCCGCTTTGCAGCCGCCAACGACAGCGACGGCGCCGAAATCTGGCTGCCCACCGACATTCTCGACCGGCTGCGCAGCGTCGCCGACACGCCGCTCGACGCCATCCGCGCCCTGCTGGACAGCGGCCGCGGCCTGCCGGAACCCGGCAGCGAGGAGCATTGCCGCAAGCGCCGCTGCGACCCCCATCTGCTGCTGTCCGACCCCGGCGCCTGGCAGTGCCGGACCTGCGGCCTCGCCGGGCGGGCCGATTTGCCGCCGAACCCCATCGTCGCCGCCTATCTGGTCGAGCAGCGCAGCCGTGTCGCCGAGTTGCACGCCCTGGCCGCCGCCATCTACGAGGGCTGGGCGGCCGGCGACCGCTTCACCGTCGCCGACGCCGCGGCCAACCGCCAGCCCGGCATCCCCGCCGACCGCGACCGGCTTAAAACCCTGCTGGCCGACCTCCTGCGCGAGGGCCTGCTGGAAGAGGCCCCCGGCCCACGCGGCGGCGCCGGCTTCCGCGTGCTGGAGGAGCCGCCGGACTGGATCGCCGACGCCATGGCCGACCGCCGCCGCCAGCGCGAGGCGGAAGCACGCATCCGCGAAGAGCGGGCCGCAACCTTGCGCCAAGTCCTGGAAGACGGCCTGACCCACACCACCGCCGCCGGGGAGGTGGTGGAGATCGCCCAAAGCGACCGCGGCCTGGAACTCCGCTTCGCGTCCATCCCGTCCTGGGAGTTGCGGGATGAGATGAAGCGGCAGGGCCGTTGCCGCTGGGACGGCCGCCGCCGCCGCTGGTGCCGCACCTCCCCCGTCACCAGCGTCGAACCCTGGCTGGCCACAGCCCTCGACGCCGGCGCCACGGTCGCCCCGCTGGGCACCGCCGACCCCGATGCCGAGGATTGGGGCTACGAGGACTGGCCGGACTGAACCGCGCCTGCCACCCTACAGGTCCACCTCCAGCGTCACCTTCACCGGGTCGAGCACCACCATGGTCTGGAAGGACTGCACCAGCTCGTTGTCGGCGAACAGGCGGCGCGACAGCACTTCATAGCTCGCCATGTCCGGGACCAGCAGGATCAGGACGAAGCTGGCCTTGCCGGTGATGAAATAGCATTGCTGCACTTCCGCCGCCTCGCGGAACAGGCGCTTGGCGGCGGCGATGGTGGGCGAGCGGTCGTTGACGGTCTGGACCTCCACCACCACCGTCACCCCCTGCCCGACCGCGGCCGGATCGACCACCGCCACGTTGCGGCGGATGATGCCGGCCGCCTCCATCCGGGCGATGCGGCGCTGTACCGCCGGGGCGGAGAGGTGGACCGCCTCGCCGATCTCCCGCTGCGAGGTCTTGTTGTCGCGCTGCAGGATGCGCAGGATCGCGCGGTCCTGGTCGTCGAGTTGATCCGGCAGGCGAGCGATCGTTGAGCGCATGGCGGCTTTCGCGAAAGAACGGTGCGTCGAACTCCCGAAACTTAAGCGCCCGGCGCCCCTTCGTCACAGTATCTTTTCGCCTGACCATTCCTGCCGGGAGCCGGGCGCGTGGCGAACGCATCCATCGAATCCGCAACCGCCGCAAAGACGGAGGCGGCGGCCCTGCCGCTGCTGATCCTGCTGGCGTCGCTGCTGTCGCAATATGTCGGGGCGGCCTCGGCGAAGTCGCTGTTCCCGCTGGTGGGCGCGGAGGGGGTGACCGGCCTGCGCGTCGGGCTGTCGGCGCTGATGCTGCTGGCGCTCCTGCGGCCCTGGCGCCGCCTGCCGGGGCGGGCGGACCTGGGCAACCTGCTGGTCTACGGCGCCACGCTGGGGGCGATGAACCTGTCGATCTACCGGGCGATGGAGCTGATCCCGATCGGCATCGCCATCGCCATCGAGGTGACCGGGCCGCTGGCGGTGGCGCTGCTCGGTTCCCGCCGCCTGAAGGATTTCCTGTGGATCGCCTGCGCCGCCGTCGGCCTTGCCCTGCTGCTGCCGCTGCGGGAGGCGTCGAGCGCGCTGAACCCCGTCGGCATCGCCTATGCCGCGGCGGCGGCCTTCTGCTGGGCGCTCTACATCGTCTTCGGCAAGCGCGCCTCGGCGCTGCCGGGCGGGCAGGCGGTGGCCTGGGGGATGCTGGTGGCGGCCAGCTTCACCGTGCCGCTCGGGATCGCCCATGCCGGCGCCGGTCTGCTGGTCCCGGCGGTGCTGCTCACCGGCCTTGCCGTGGCGGTGCTGTCCAGCATGGTGCCCTACCTGCTGGAGATGATGGCGCTGCGCCGCCTGCCCAGCCACGTCTTCGGCCTCGCCGTCAGCGCCTCCCCCGCCGTGGCGGCGCTGATCGGCTTCCTGATGCTGGGCGAGCGGCTCAGCGCCGTGCAGTGGGCCGCCATCGCCTGCATCATGTGCGCCTCGGCCGGCAGCGCGCTTGGTAACGGTGCGCTGGCCAAGGGCCGGCGCTGACCGGGCGTGACGCCCCTCCACCGTCACACTGGGCGGTCAGGGATGTCGAGGTCGAGCAGCGCCGACGCCAGGCATTTGCCATGGGCGTCGAGCGCCAGCGACCGCGTCACGCCGCCGCCCAGCGCATTGCGCATCACGAAGTTCAGCGCGCCGATGCTGGGGATTTCATACCGCACCACCTCGCCATGGACGGTCTCGCGGAAGAGCGCCTTCACCCGCTCGGCGGTGACATGCGCCTCGATCAGCGGGTAGTCCGCCTCGTCGAAGGCGATGACGGAGATGTTGGAGATGTCGCCCTTGTCGCCGGTGCGGGAATGGGCGATGTCGCGGAGTTTCATCTCAGGCCTCCATGAACGCGATGGCGGGCTTGGCCAGCTCGCGGGGCAGCAGGGCCGACAGCATCGCGACGATGTCTTTCGCCGATTTGGTCGCGCCGCCGCCGCTGGCCGGGCCGTTGGTGTAGAGGGTTTCGACCTCGTTGCCGATGCGCTGCGCCTCCTTCAGGCTGCCGGTGCGCCCGACGACGCGAACCCGCACTTCATAAGGCTCCCGCCCGCCGGCGGTGGACAGCGCGTCGCCATGGATGGAATCGACACCGATCAGGTCGAAGCGCAGCTCGGTCGCCTCGACGCCGGTCAGCGCCAGCCGTTCGCGCACGATCTCCAGCGCCAGCCGGCCGCGCGCGACGGCGCCGGGACCGGCATAGGAGATCTGCCCCTCGCCGATGAAGCTGTCGACATAGCCGACCGAGACCTTCAGCGTTTCCGGGCGCCGACGCCCGGTGGCGCCGGACACCCGCACGCGGTCCGGCCCCTCCTGCACGAACCGCACCTGCGAGAAATCGGCCACCACGTCCGGCGTCAGGTAGGCGGCGGGGTCGTGGATCTCGTAGAGCAGCTGTTCCTTGCAGGTGGCGGTGGTCACCGCGCCGCCCGATCCCGCCACCTTGGTGATGACGGCGCCGCCGTCCTCGGTCACTTCGGCGATGGGGAAGCCGAGCCGGGCCAGCCCGGCCACGTCCTTCACGCTGGGATCGGCGAAATAGCCGCCGGTGATCTGGCCCGCGCATTCCAGCAGATGCCCGACCACCGTCCCCTTGCCCAGACGGTCCCAATCCTCCATCGACCAGCCGAACTCGAAGATCTGCGGGGCGAGGAACAGGGCGGGGTCGGCGACGCGGCCGGTGATGACGATGTCGGCCCCGGCCTTCAGCGCCTCGACGATGGGCGCCGCGCCGAGATAGGCGTTGGCTGAGACCAGCCGGTCGGCCATCGCCGCGACCGGCGCGCCGGTCTCCTCGATCCGGTGGTCGCCGGACCTCAGCGTCTCCAGCACGTCGTCGCCCGACAGCGCGGCGATCTTCAGCCCGCCGAGCCCGAGCGAGCGGGCGATCTCCCGCACCCTGGCCGCCGCGGCGGCCGGGTTGGCCGCCCCCATGTTGGTGATGATGCGGATGCCTTTCTCATGGCAGGGCCGCAGCACCGCCAGCATGCGCTCGGCCAGCAGCGGATCGTAGCCCTGCGCCGGGTCCTTCAGCCTGGCGCCCTGGGCGATGGCGATGGTGCGCTCCGCCAGGCATTCGAAAACGAGGTACTGGATGTCACCCTTTTCGGCCAGTTCCACGGCCGGCTCGATGCGGTCGCCCGAATAGCCGGCGCCCGATCCGATGCGGATGGTTTTCATGACGTGCTCCTGTCTGCGGCTCCATTTTGAACCGCGTCAGAACGGAATGACCCCCAGGACGGCCGCGGCGATGGTCATGACCACCGAAGCGGCGAACAGGTAGGGGATCGAGAATTTCTGGTGCTCGCCCAGCCCGATGCCGCACAGCCCGACGACGAGGAAGGTGGCCGGGGTCAGCGGACTGACCGGGAAGCCGACGGTCATCTGGCCAAGGACGGAGGCCTGGGCGATCTGGATCGGATCGCCGCCCAGCGTCTTATAGACCTCGGCGATCACCGGCATCATGCCGAAATAATAGGAGTCCGGATCGAACAGCAGGCTCAGCGGCATCGACAGGATGCCCAGCGCGAAGGGCACATGCTGCGCCATGTCGGGCGGGACGAAGGCGACGGCGGACTGCGCCATGGCGCTCAGCATCTTGGTGCCGCTCATGATGCCGGTGAAGACGCCGGCCGCCAGCAGGATGCTCGCCATCATCAGCGCCGCCTTGGCATGGGCGTCGACGCGGTCCTTCTGCATCTTGACGTCGGGGTAGTTGATCATCAGCGCCAGCACGGTGCCGACCATGAACATCACCACCGGATCGACCGCCCCCTCGATCATCACCGCCATGATCGACAGCGTCAGGATCAGATTGACCCAGAACAGCTTCGGCCGGCGGATCTTGATCTGCTCCGGCGTCAGCACGCGCGGCGCCGGGCCGGCTGCAACGCCTCCGTCCACGCCCATGGCGCCGACCGACCGCGCCTCTCCGGCGGCGAGCCGTCCGGACGACAGGCCGAGACGCCGCTCCTCGCGCTTGCCCAGCAGGAAGGCGACGGTGAAGATGAACAGCAGGCCGACGCCCTGCACCGCGATCAGCGGGTTGAAGATGTCGGTCACCGGCACCTTCAGCGCGGCGGCCGAGCGGATCATCGGACCCGTCCAGGGCAGGAAGTTGACCCCCGCCGCCATCGACACGCACAGCGCCAGGATGCGCTTGTCCATGCCCAGCCGCTCATAGAGCGGCAGCATCGCCGGAATCGTGATGAGGAAGCAGACCGCGCCCGACCCGTCGAGATGGATCAGCAGCGCCAGCAGCGTGGTGCCGACGGTGATGCGCGCCGGCCGCGTGCCGACGAGGCGCAGGATGCGGTCGATGATCGGGTCCATCATGCCGGCATCGGTGACGACGCCGAAGAAGATGATGGCGAACACGAACATGCCGGCGGTCGGCGCGATGGAGCGGATGCCGGCGATGATGAACTTGCTGGTCTCGAATCCGAAGCCGCCCGCCAGCGCCGCGACGATCGGCACGGCGATCAGCGCGACCAGGGGCGACATCCGGTTCGTCATGATCGCCGTCAGCAGAACGACGATGGTGGCCAAGCCGAGTAGCGCGAGCATGTGACCTCCTCCAAGACCGTAGTTATTGTTGTTCGATTGCGTCTTCGTGACCCTTCTGCCGCGCGCGAAGCACCAGACCGGCCAACCAAGGGCAGCCGGCGCCGATCTCCGAGTAACACCGCGGAGGGGATTTCCTTAAAACTTGCTCTTTTCGCCCGCCGGCCGGCGGCATGGCATAGTCAACGCCCCGCCTTTTTGACGGATCGTGCCGGCCCGGCTTCCTTGATTGACACTGTACGGACCCTCAATCAGATTAGAGAAATGAATTTGTTGTATCACCGCAATCCGATTTGGTTATAAGAGGCGCGCCATGCTCCAGGGCGTCAGACACATCAAGGCCTTCGTCGCCGTCGCCCGCCTCGGCAGCTTCACGAAGGCGGCGGCCGAGGTCAACGTGTCGCAACCGGCGCTGACCGTGCAGATCCGCCAGCTTGAAGAAAGCCTGGGCGTGCGGCTGTTCGACCGCAACAAGCGCCACGTGGTGCTGACCCAGGCCGGGCGGGACCTGCTGCCGGCCCTGCAGCGGGTGCTCGCCGAACTGGATGCGGTGATGAGCGTCAGCCACGATCTGGCCGGGCTGCGGCGCGGATCGGTGTCGGTCGCCACCCTGCCGTCGGTGGCCGCAGGTCTGCTGCCGATCGCCATCCGCCGCTTCGCCGCCGATCACCCCAACATCGACGTGAAGGTCAGCGACGTCGTCGCCGAGCGGATCATCCAGCTGGTCAAGGCGGAGGAGGTCGATTTCGGCATCGGCAGCCGGGTCGGCCCGGATCGCGACGTCGAGGTGATCGATTTCCTCTGCGACCGGATGTGCGCCTTCTTCCCCGCCGACCACCCGCTGAACGGCCGGCGTCCGCTGCTGCTGAAGGACATCGTCGCCTATCCGCTGATCCTGACGGCGCGCGGCACCAGCGTCCGCTCGCTGGTCGAACGCGCGCTGGAAAAGGAGGGGCTGGAGATCAGCCTGTCCTGCGAAGCCAACTACATGTCGACCGCGGTCGGCATGGTGCGGGCCGGGCTGGGCGTCTCGGTGCTGCCGGAATCCGCCGTCGACGCCGCCTCCTGCGAGGGCATCGTCGTCGAACCGATCCGCGCCGCCGGTCTGGTGCGGCGGATCGGCTTCATCCGCAAGGCCGGCCGCTCGCTGTCGCCGGCGGCGGAACGCTTCGCCGCACTGCTGCGGGAGGTCGCCGGTCCGACCCTCGCCCACTTCTCCAGCATGGAGACCGCCGCCACAAAGAAGTAATCCAGGCGGAAGATTTTTTTAATCCTATGGGGTTATTTTATTACTGAAATCAGCCATTCCGATTTCAGCTACCCCCTCTTTCGTAGTATATCAGTTGCCGCCCCCGATGCGCGCGACACGAAGGTCCCCTATGAAAATCCTGGAAAATCTGACGATCCGAGCAAAGCTGACCACCCTGGTCGCCTTGTCGATCCTGGCCCCGGCCGTCGTGATCGCCATCAGCAGCAGCTTCACCCACCAGCGCATGGTCGACGACCGCATCGACACCATCCGCTCCGCGGTGGAACTGGCGGTCGGCATGGCGAAGGGACTGAATGCCGAGGTCGAAGCCGGAACCCTGCCGCGCGAGGAGGCCCTGGCGCGCTTCCGCAACGCCGTGCATGCGATGTCCTACCATGACGGCGCCGACTATCTCTTCGCCTACGACCTCAACGGCATCGCCGTCGCCAACCCCTCCAACCACAAGGCGGTCGGCACCGACCGCATCGGGCTGCAGGACAAGGCCGGCAAGTTCTTCGTCCGCGAGATCGTCGACACGCTGCGCCGCCAGGACAACGCCATCATCCAATATGCCTGGCCGAAGCTGGGGTCGGACGTCCCGCTGCTGAAGACCAACTATGTGAAGCGGTACCAGCCGCTGGGGCTGATCGTCGGCTCCGGCGTCTATACCGACGACATCGACGCCGCCTACTACGACTTCCTGCGCCGGACCGGCACCGCCACCGCCGCGCTGATCGTCGCGCTGGTGCTGATCGGCTTCCTGGTCAACCGCGACATCGTGGGTTCGCTGCACCGGCTGCGGGACAAGATGACTGCGCTCGCCGCCGGCGACCTCGCCGTCACCTTCCCGGAGGCCGCCCGCCGCAACGAGATCGGCGGCATGGCGCAGGCGCTTCAGGTGTTCAAGGAGAACGCGCTCGCCAAGGCCAGCCTGGAGGCGAGCCAGGCCGAACAGGCGGAGCGGGCCGCGGCCGAGAAGCGGGAGGCGATGACGGCGCTCGCCAGCCATTTCGAGCAGACCGTCGGCAACCTGATCCACGACGTCGCCAGCGAGGCCGACGGCATCGAACGGCGCGCCCAGGACATGACGCGTGCCGCCGACGAGACCGGCACGCTGGCCGGCGCCGTCGCCACGGCGACCGAACAGACCTCCGCCAACGTCCAGACCGTCGCCGCGGCGACGGAGGAACTGACCAGCTCGATCAACGAGATCAGCCGGCAGGTCGGCGAGTCGGCGGAGATCGCCCGCGAAGCGGTCGAAAGCGCCGAGCGCGCCAACGGCAAGGTCGAGGGGCTGGCCGGCGCGGTTGAGCGGATCGGCGCGGTGGTCGAACTCATCAACTCGATCGCCAGCCAGACCAACCTGCTGGCGCTGAACGCCACCATCGAGGCCGCCCGCGCCGGAGAGGCCGGCAAGGGCTTCGCCGTGGTGGCGCAGGAGGTCAAGGCGCTCGCCACCCAGACCGCCAGGGCGACCGAGGAAATCGCCGCCCAGGTCTCCGGCATCCAGGCCGAGACCGGCCGGGCGGTTCAGGAGATCAAGGGCGTGGCGCAGGTCATCGGCCGGGTCAACGACGTCGCCACCTCCATCGCCTCGGCGGTCGAACAGCAGGGGGCGGCGACCCGCGAGATCAGCCGCAACATCCAGCAGGCCGCCCGGGGAAGCCACGAGGTATCCTCCAGCATCGGCGGCGTGAACAGTGCCGCCGGCCGCAGCGGCAAGGTCGCCTACGAGGTGCTGGAAAACGTCCGCCAGCTGTCCGTGCAGACCGACAGCCTGCGCGACGAGGTCACCCGCTTCCTGACCCAGGTGCGGGCCGGCTGACCGGCCGGCGGGACGGGACGGGGGCAGGCGGGAGGCGCGTCACCCCCCTGCCCTGCCGTTCCATCGCCGCCCGCAGCAGGGCGGCGAAGCGGAAGGGCGCGTGCAGGAATTTGCTGTAGGGCAGCGTCGCGAACCAGCCGAGGACGAGCCCCAGATGGACCAGCAGCATCGCCCCCATCGCCGCCGTCCCACGCAATGCGAGCAGCCCGAGGCCGCTGGCCGCCACCAGGAACAGCAGCCCCAGCAACGCGCCATCGGCACCGCTCAGGCTCCGCGCCACCGGTCCCGGATCGGCCCGCCGCTTCAACAGTGCCAGCCCCGTGGTGCCGACCACCATCCCGACTCCCCCCAGTCCGCCCAGCAGCACCGGCAGGCTCAGCAACGGATAGGGCGCCTGCCAGCCCAGCCCATGGTCGTAGACGGTCGCCACCCCGGTGGCGGCGAAGCAAAGCGCCACCCCATAGAACAGCGCGTGGTGGAACCGCCGCCGCGCCTGGGAGAAGCGTTCGTCCCGGTCGTTGCAGCCGGCCCCGCCGCCGCCGAGATTGCGCAAGGTCGCCGCATCGCGGAACGCCACGCACAGTGCCGGCCACAGCGCCGCCCCGGCCGGCGCCGGCCCCATGCCGCGCCAGAAGGACGCGACGCTGAAACCAATGGCGAGCAGCGACCACAGCATCACCGCCCCGGCCACCCCGGCAATGGCCCCCCACGGCACCAGCCGGTAGAAGGCGCCCGGCCCGTCGTGCCGCCCGAACAGCAGCTCCGCCGGAAGGCTCAGAACCGCCGGCAGCGCCACCAGCGCCATCGCGGCCAGGGTGACGGCGGCGACGAAGGACCACCCCGCGCCGGGCAGCCGCCCCCTCGCCGCCGGTGGCCAGACATGGTCGCGATAGGTCTGCTGCCGGACCAGACTGAGGCTTTTCGGCAGGTTCAGGTCGAACTCATGCGGCGGCGCGTACTGGCAGGCATGGTAGCAGGACCGGCAGTTGTGGCAGAGGTTGGACAGGAAGGTCAGGTCCGCCGCCGAGACCAGCCTTCGCGATTTCAGCGCGGCGAACACCGCGCAATAGCCGTCGCAGAACTGGCAGGCGTTGCAGATCTCCAGCACCCGCCGCGCATCCGCCGCGATCCGTTCCTGATCGTCAGCGCAGGGCATAAGCCGCGGCCTCCCGTCCGGCGATGCGGCCGAACACGGCGCCCACCGTCATGGCGCTCCCCGCCAGATAACCGCAGCCGAGGATGTTGGGCGCCATGACGACCCCCGCGGCATGGACCCCGTCCAAGGCCGTCCCGTCCCGCCGCAGCACCCGCGCCCGCCCGTCGACCCGCACCCCCAGGCAGGTGGAGGTGACGCCGGCCCGCACCGGATAGGCGCCGAAGGGCGGGACCAGGATCGGCTCGGCAAGCCGCGTCTTCGGCGGATCGCCCCCCGCCGTGCCGCCTCCGCCGGTGATCGCGGCATTGAATCCGGCCACCGTGGCTTCCAGGGCCGGCGGAGAAATTCCCAGCGCCGCCGCCAGTTCGCCGATGCCGTCCGCCCGGATCGCCGGAAAGATGGAAGGCCGGAACCGCGTCTTGATGGCCGCATCGAAGACCGAGAAGGCGACGGCGCCGGGGCAACGGGCCACCATCTCGCCCCAAGCCGTGTAACGCGACGGCCCGACGACCGCGCCCTCGTCGGCGAAGCGGCGGCCGTCGCGGTCCACGACGATGCCGTGGGCGATGCCGTCCAGCCGCGTGACGATTCCGCCGTCGACCCTTGGTGCGCGGCCATCCACCGCGACCATGTGGCAGCGGTCCGCCGCCCCAACCGGCTCCGCCCCCTCCGCCAGCAGCGCCTTCAGCGGAACGCCGGTCGCATGCGGGGTGCCGCGGATCGAGAAGCGGTCGGCGGCCTCGCCCCACTCCCGCCGCAGCCAGCCGGCATCGGCCTGGAACCCGCCGGAGGCGACGACGAGCGCCCGCGCCCGCACCGTGACGCCCGGTTCCCCCACGGTGACGGCGGGCGGCCCGTCGCGCAGGTGCAGCGCCCGCACGTCACTGTCGTACCGGATGGCGACGCCCAGCCGTTCGGCGGTGGCATAGAGCGCATTCACCAGCGCTTTCCCGCCGCCGAGAAAGAAAGCCGTCTTGCGGGAATAGGGCAGAACCTCATCCGCACAGCTCTGGAACCGCACGCCATTGCCGGCCAGCCAATCGACGATGTCGGCGCTGGCGTCGACGAACAGCCGCGCCACCGCGTGATCCGTATCCCCGGCCACACGCCGCAGGTCGGCCAGATAATCGTCGGCCGGATAGCGCCCCCGCACCCACGGGGTCGGTGCGTCGTGCATGACCCGCATGTTGCGGGAATGGCGGGCGTTGCCGCCGCGCAGCGCCTTGGGCGCCGCCTCCAGCAGCAGGACCGCCGCACCGGCCCTGCGGGCGGCGATGGCGGCGCAGAGCGCGGCGTTCCCACCACCCACCACCAGAACGTCGCAGTCGCACGGGTCCCCTGTCATCGCCATGGCTTTAGCCCCGCTCTGCCCGCGCTGGGAAGGGCCATGCCCTGCGACACAAGGCAGCGCCCCCGGCTTTTGCACAAAACTCTCCAGCGCAGGATCGAATTCCCATACCCTCTCCGCAAAGTCCCACCCGCTCGCGGAGCAAAGCCATGCCGCTCGACAGCCGCACCCTGAATGACGACCGTTTCCCCTGCTGGGCGGAGGAGCCGCCGGTGCCGTCCGTAGGCTCGCTGGTCCCCGGATCACAGTTTCATGAAGAGCAATGGATCATGGCCGCCGGCATGCTGGCCCGCGGCAGCAGCTTCCTCCATGTGTCCCGCGCCATGGGCTGCAGCCGCACCACCCTGTGGCGCGCCTATTACGGATCTCAGGACTTCCGTCACAGGGTTTGGTGGGAGCGTCAGGCACTCAACCGCGAGGCCGAGCTGCGCCTGTCCTCTCTCCGCATCCTGGTCGCCGAGCAGATCGAGCGGCTGGTCTCCTCCGGCGATCCGGCGACGGTGCGCTGGCTGGCCGAACGCCTCGGCCTCTTCGCCGGTCTCGACGCCCCGGCCCCCAGGCAGGCTGTCCCGGTCGCCAAACCACCGACCCAGCCGCACCCCCCGCACCCCGAAGCTCCTCCCGCCGTCACCGCCCCCGAACCGGACGACGCCCTCCCCGGCGCCGCGGACGAGCGCATCCCTCCCACCCCCGCCCCGGTGAACCGCCGCGCCGCTGCCCCCGTCTCCAGCCGCCGTCCGATGGAACATCCGCCGGAAACTGTTCCACGCCGTTCCATCCCCGCCCGATGCGATCACCCCCATCAGACACATATCGTCAGTTGACATACTGATGTTTCATGCATCCCATATGGGGTGTCGCTGACCGCGATCCGCACCCGCACTTGCGCCGCCGGTCGACGAAGCGTCGCAATGCAGGAGCCGGCACCCATGACGACCATGGAGTGTGGAGCAGGGCCGCGTGGAGCAGAGATGCCCGATCCGACGATACTGCCCGCCGCGGCACCCGACGCCATGCCCGGCCTCCTGGCCGCCCTCGTCGCCGAACAGGACCGGGAGGCCGCAGCCTGGCTCGAGACGGCCGTGGCCACCCCGCCCCTGCCCGGCACGGCGGAGTTCATGCGGCTGTTCGCGATTGCCGGCCGCAAGCCGGCGGGCACCGCGCCGCCGGGCTGGCCGCCCGCCCGCCTCGCCCGCGCCGCCCTGCTCGCCGCCTCGGTCCATGCCGCGGGCGACGAAGCGCCGGCCCGGCTGGCGACCGCCTTCCGCCGGTCGGACAGCGCGGAGCGGGCGGCGATCCTCCAGTCGCTGATGCTGCTGCCCGACCCCGCCCGCTTCGCCGATCTCGCCGCCGACGCCTGCCGCTCCAGCGTGCAGCCGGTGTTCGAGGCCATCGCCTGCGACAACCGCTATCCCGCCGCCCATTTCGCCGAGCCGGTCTTCAACCAGATGGTGCTGAAGGCGGTGATCACCGGCGCACCGCTGGCCCGCGTGGTCGGGCTGGCGGAACGGACGACCGCCCAGCTGCGCCGCATGGCCGCCGATTTCCGCGACGAACGGCGGGCATCCAACCGGCCGGTGCCGGCGGACCTGGAATTCCTCCTCGAATTGGGAAACTGACGTGATGAAGCTGTTCGATCCGCACATCCACATGACGTCGCGCACCACCGACGATTACGCCGCCATGCGCCGGGCCGGCATCGTCGCGGTGACCGAGCCGGCCTTCTGGCTGGGCCAGCCGCGCACCCATGCCGGCAGTTTCGAGGATTACTTCCTGTCGCTGATCGGCTGGGAACGCTTCCGCGCCAGCCAGTTCGGCATCCGCCACTTCTGCACGCTGGGCCTCAATCCGAAGGAGGCCAACAACCCCGACATCGTCGACGGCGTGCTGGAGCTGGTGGACCTCTATCTGGAGAAGGAGGGCGTCGTCGCGGTGGGCGAGATCGGCTATGACGACATGAGCCCGGCGGAGGACGACATCCTCGCCCGGCAGGTCGAAATGGCCAAGAACCACGGCCTGCCGGTGATGATCCACACGCCCCACCGCGACAAGAAGGCCGGCACCCGCCGCACGCTGGACCTGCTGCGCGAGGCCGGGATGCCGCCGCACCTCACGCTGATCGATCACAACAACGAACTGACGCTGGAGATGGTGCTGGAAAGCGGCTGCTGGGCCGGCCACACCATCTATCCCGGCAGCAAGATGGACGAGCCGCGCATGGTCTCGCTGGTGCAGGCCTTCGGGCCGGAGCGGATCATGGTCAACAGCTCCGCCGACTGGGGGATCAGCGACCCGCTGAAGGTGCCGAAGACCGCGCAGGCCATGCGCGACGCCGGCATCCCTGACGAGGCCATCGAGACCATCGTCTGGCGCAACCCCATCGCTTTCTACGCCCAGAGCGGCCGGCTCGACCCGGCGGAACTGGAAATCCCGCTGCCGGTCGACCAGCGCCTGCTGTTCGAAGGCAACACCGTCCTGCGGGGCCAAACTCCGACGGTGGACTCGCCGCTGACCGCCGAAGCGGACGTCTGACGGCGATGAGGCGCACGCTGGTCCTGAACGTCGTCGGGCTGACCGCCGACCTCCTGCCCCACGCCCCGGCCATCTCCCGGCTGGCGGCGCGGGGGATGCGTCCGCTGGTGCCGGTGCTGCCGGCGGTCACCTGCTCGGTGCAGGCCAGCATGCTGACCGGGCTTCCCCCCGCCGGCCATGGCTGCGTCGCCAACGGCTGGTACGACCGCGACCTGTCGGAAATCCTGTTCTGGAAGCAGAGCAACCGGCTGGTCACCGGCGAGACGCTGTGGGAGGAGGCGCGGCGGCGCGACCCGGCCTTCGTCGGGGCGAAGCTGTTCTGGTGGTACAACATGTATTCCGGCGCCGACATCAGCGTCACGCCGCGCCCGATCTATGCCGCCGACGGCCGCAAGCTGCCGGACATCTACACCCACCCCGACACCCTGCGCGGGGAGCTGACTGAGGCGCTGGGACCGTTCCCGCTGTTCCGCTTCTGGGGACCGGCCGCCGATCTGGTGTCCAGCCGCTGGATCGCGGACTGCGCGGCGGAGGTGGAGCGGCGCTTCCGCCCGACCCTGTCGCTCGTTTATCTGCCGCATCTCGATTACGACCTGCAACGGCTCGGCCCCGACGACCCACGCATTGCCGCCCAGGTCGCCGCCGTCGATGACCTGGCATCCCCGCTGATCGAGGCGGCGGAGCGCGAGGGGACGCGGGTCGTCGTGCTGTCGGAATACGGCATCACCGGCGTCGCCGGCCCCATCGCCATCAACCGCGCCCTGCGCTGGGCCGGGCTGGTCGCGGTGCGGGAGGAACAGGGCGGCGAACTGCTCGACCCCGGCGCCTCCGCCGCCTTCGCCGTCGCCGACCACCAGCTGGCCCATGTCTATGTCCGGAACCCCGAACAGGTGGCGGCGGTGCGCGACCTGCTGCTGGGGCTCGACGGGGTGGAGCGGGTGCTGGACGCCGACGCGCAACAGGCCGCCGGCATCCGCCACCCACGCGCCGGCGAGTTGGTCGCGGTTGCCCGCGCCGACCGCTGGTTCAGCTATCCCTACTGGCTGGACGACGACCGGGCGCCGGACTTCGCCCGCACCGTGGAGATCCACCGCAAGCCCGGCTACGACCCGGCGGAGCTGTTCCTCGACCCCGCCCTGCGCTTTCCCAAGGCGTCCATCGGCTGGCGGCTGGCGAAGAAAGCCCTGGGTTTCCGCACGCTGATGGACGTGATCCCGCTCGACGCCGGGCTGGTGAAGGGATCGCACGGCCGCCCGACCGACCGGCCTGAGGCCGGGCCGCTGCTGATCTCCTCCGACCCCGGCCTGCTGCCCGACGGCCCGGTGCCGGCGGAGGCGGTCAAGTCCCTGCTGCTCGCCCATGTCTTCGATTGAGGTGACCGCCCGATGACCAGCACGCCCTCCCTGGATGTCCGCTCCCCCATCGTCCGCCAGCGCTTCGCCGTCACCTTCGACTACGCCGTCGCCTTCACCCGCGACGCCTTCGATCCGGCCAATCCCACGCTGGCCGAGGCCATAGGAACCGCCGGGGCCGATCCGCGCCCGCGCTGCCTCGCCTTCGTCGACATCGGCGTGCTGGTCGGACACCCGGCCCTGCCGCAGGCCATCGCCGCCCATTTCGCCGCCCGCGACGACCTGCCGACCCTGGTGGCGCCGCCACGCCTGCTGCCGGGTGGGGAGGCGGTGAAGAACGACCCGGCCCTGATCGGGCAGATGCACGACGCCATCCTCGGCCACGGCATCGACCGCCATTCCTATGTGCTGGCGGTCGGCGGCGGCGCCTTCCTCGACGCGGTCGGGCTCGCCGCCTCCACCGCGCACCGCGGCGTGCGGCTGGTGCGCATGCCGACCACGGTGCTGGCGCAGAACGATTCCGGCGTCGGGGTGAAGAGCGCCATCAACCTGAACGGCGCCAAGAACCAGATCGGCACCTTCGCCCCGCCCTGGGCGGTGGTCAACGACGCCGCCTTCCTCGACAGCCTGCCGCAACGCGACCGCATCGCCGGCATGGCGGAGGCGGTGAAGGTGGCGCTGATCCGCGATGGCGCCTTCTTCGAATGGCTGGAGCGCTCGGCCGACGCCCTGACCCTGTTCGAGCCCGACGCAGTGGCCCACCTGATCCGCCGCTGCGCCGAGCTGCACATGTGCCAGATCGCCGAGGGCGGCGACCCGTTCGAGCAGGGCAGCGCCCGCCCGCTCGATTTCGGCCATTGGGCCGCCCACAAGCTGGAAACGCTGAGCCGCAACCATCTGCGCCATGGCGAGGCGGTGGCCATCGGCATCGCGCTCGACACCCGCTATTCGGTGCTGGCCGGTCTGCTGCCGGAGGGCGAGGACCTGCGCGTCGCCGTCCTGCTGGAGCATCTGGGCTTCCGCCTGTGGCACCCGGCGCTGGCCCGCCGCGATGCCGCCGGCCGGCCGCAGGTGCTGGCCGGGCTGGAGGAGTTCCGCGAGCATCTCGGCGGCCGGCTGACCATCACCCTGCTGGCCGGCATCGGCCGGGGGATCGAGGTCAACGCCATGGATTCCGCCCTGGTCGAAAGCGCCATCGGCTGGCTGTCGGGGCGGGAGGCCGCCTGATGCGCCTGTCCGGCGGCGGCACGCTCGGCTACTGCCTGAACGTCCATCCGACCCAGAGCTTCGCCGAGGTGCGGGCGGCCCTGCTGGGACCGGTGCGGGAGATCAAGCGCCGGCTCTGCCCCGACCGCCCCTTCGGCGTCGGGCTGCGCCTGTCCGCCGAGGCGGCGGCGGAAGCGGGCGTGGCGGCGGAACTGGCGGCGATCTTCGACGGCGAAGGGTTCGCGGCCTTCACCATGAACGGCTTCCCCTATGGCCGCTTCCACGGCGCACCGGTCAAGGAAGCCGTCTACGAGCCGGACTGGACGACGGCGGAGCGGGTGGCCTACAGCCTCTCCCTCGCTGAATCCATGGCCGCTCTGGTCCCACCGGGCGGCTTCGCGACGATCAGCACCGTGCCCGGCGGCTACGCCCCACGCGTGACCGGGCGAGAAGCGGCGGTGGCCGACGGGCTGTTGCAGGCGGTGGCCGGGCTGGTCCGGCTGGAGCAAAGCACCGGCCGCACCGTGGCGCTGGCGCTGGAGCCGGAACCCTGGTGCCTGCTGAACAGCACCGCCGACGCCGTCGCCTTCTTCCGGGCGCACCTGTTCACCGATGCGGCGGCGCGGCGTCTCGGCACCCTCGCCGGGCTGACGGCGCACAAGGCGGCGGCGGCACTGCCGCGCCATCTCGGCCTTTGCCTCGATGTCTGCCACATGGCGGTGAATTTCGAGGAGCCGGAGGAGACGCTGGCCGCTCTCGCCGCCGCCGGCATCCCGATCCACAAGGTCCAGCTCAGCGCCGCCCTGCGGATCGCGCGGGCGGATGCAGTCGCGCGCCAGCGCTTGAACGCCTTCCGCGACGCCGTCTATCTCCACCAGACCGTCGCCCGCGCAGCGGACGGCACGGCAAACGGAACGGTGCGGCGCTTCCTCGACCTGCCGCAGGCGCTGGAAAGCCCCGGCGGCGAGGACGAGGAATGGCGGGTCCATTTCCACGTCCCGGTCTTCGCCGAACCCGAACCGCCGCTCGGCTCCACCAGCGGCTCGCTGGACCGGTTGCTGGCGATCCACCGCCACCGGCCGGTGGCGCCGCATCTGGAGGTCGAAACCTACACCTGGGATGTCCTGCCCGCCGAAGCCTGCGGCGCGGGCGCCATCAGCGTCGTCGACGGAATTGAAAGGGAATTGCGATGGGTGTTGGAACGGCTGTCCTGATCCGCCCGCGCGCGGCCCTGATCCTCGGCCGGGTCTCCAACCTGCCGACGGTGCTGAGCAACGCCATGGCCGGGATCGCGCTCGCCGGGATCGGGACATTGGACGGCATGGCGGGCGGCGATGTCGTCGGAGGCGTGGCCCGCGCCGCCATCGTGCTGGCGCTGTTCTATGTCGGCGGCATGTACCTGAACGACGCCTTCGATGCAAAGATCGACGCGCGCGAACGGCCGGGCCGCCCCATCCCCAAGGGCGACGCCTCCCTCGGCGCGGTGTTCGCCGCCGGCCTCATACTGATCGCGCTCGGCATCGCGCTGGCGTCCCTGTCGGGTCTGGAAGCCGGGCTGTGCGGCGGGCTGCTGGCGGGCGCGATCCTGTTCTACGACGCCCTGCACAAGCGCACGGCGGCGGCCCCGGCGATCATGGGGCTGTGCCGGCTGCTGTCCTACGTCACCGCGGCGGCAATCGCCGGCGGCGGCGGCGCGCTGGCGCCCTGGATGCTGCTGGGGGCGGGCGGGCTGTTCTGCCATGTGGTCGGGCTGACCTTCGCCGCCCGGCAGGAGGCCTACGACCGGCTGGACACCGCATGGCCGCTGGGCGTTCTCGCGGTGCCGCTTGCCGGCGCGCTATGGGTCGCGCTCGGCAACCCGGCGGCACTCGTCCTGTGGGCAGCACTGGCGGCGGCGACCGGCTGGGCACTGCATCGCCTGTTCCGCCGCGCGGCGGGCGACGTTCCGCGCGCGGTGGCGGTCCTGATCGCCGCCATCGCGCTCTACGACGCCGTGCTGATCGCCGCCGCCGGGTCGGGCGCCGCCGCCCCGCTCGCCCTTGCCGCCGCGCTGTGCTTCCCGCTGACCCTGGCGCTCCAGAAGGTCATCCCCGGGACATGAGCCGGTCCTTCCGACCCGGTTCTCGACATCATCAGGAACCCGGTGCCCCGTGCCGAGTTGACGCCCGGGGCCGGACGACATCGTGCAGCCCCGCCCACAGTGACGCGGAGGGTGTTTCGATGGTTCCCAGCTGGCTGCATGTGTTGTCCATCGCCGCCCTGGTCTTCGGCGGGCTGTGCGCACTGATCGTGCTGGTCGACGTGCTGCGCCATCCCCAGCACATGTGGATCATGAACGTCGTCTGGCCGGTGACCGCCCTCTTCGGCACGGTCCTCACCCTCTGGGGCTATTTCACCTATGGCCGGCTGGCGACCCACGAGATGATGCGGCAGGCGAAGGAGCGCGGCGAGGAGATGCCGAGCAAGCGCGACACGCCCTTCCCGATGATGGTTGCCAAGGGGGCGGCCCATTGCGGCAGCGGCTGCACGCTGGGCGACATCATCGCAGAATGGCTGGTGGTGTTCGTGCCGACGGTGGCGGTCTGGTTCGGCTGGCGCAGCCTGTTCGCCGAGAAGATGTTCGCGGTGTGGATCGTCGATTTCATCTTCGCCTTCGCCTTCGGCGTCGCCTTTCAATATTTCACCATCAAGCCGATGCGCAACCTGTCCCCCGGCGAAGGGCTGGTGCAGGCGGTGAAGGCCGATGCGGCCTCGCTGACGGCATGGCAGATCGGCATGTACGGCTTCATGGCCTTCGCCAGCTTCCACCTGTTCGGCACCGTGCTGGGCGCAAGGCTGGAACCGGCCTCGGCGGAATTCTGGTTCATGATGCAGATCGCCATGCTCTGCGGCTTCGTCACGTCCTACCCGGTCAACTGGTGGCTGATCTCGACCGGCGTGAAGGAGAGGATGTAGGCTGGAGCCAACCCCTTTTGCCCTGATCTTCCCCGATTTTTCCGTTGTGCCGCGGGACGCCACCTCCGAACTCTGGAGGCATGCTGATGAGTGGAGCGGCTCTGGCCATCGCGCTGGCCTATTTCGGGTTCCTGTTCGCCATCGCCTCCTGGGGGGACCGCCGGGCGCGCCGCCACGGGACGCAATCCGGGACGCAGTCGGGGGCGGGATCGGGCCCGCTGGTCTATGCGCTGTCGCTGGCCGTCTACTGCACCGGCTGGACCTTCTACGGCAGCGTCGGCATGGCGTCGACCGGCGGTTACGCCTTCCTGCCGATCTATATCGGGCCGATCCTGGTCTTCACGCTGGGATGGCCTTTGCTGCACAAGATCCTGCGGATCGCCAAGGCGCAGAACATCACCTCCGTTGCCGATTTCCTCGCCGCGCGCTACGGCAAGAGCCAGGCGGTCGCGGCCATCGTCACGCTGGGCGCCGTCGTCGGCACCGTGCCCTACATGGCGTTGCAGCTGAAGGCCGTCTCGTCCAGCTTCGCCGTCCTGCTGCGCTATCCAGAGATCGTGATGCTGGAACAGCCGGCGGCAGCGCCGGTCTGGGCCGACAGCGCACTGGTCGCCGCCATCATGTTCGCCCTGTTCGCCATCCTCTTCGGCACGCGCCACGTCGACGCCACCGAACGCAACGAGGGCATGATGCTGGCCATCGCGGTGGAGGCGGTGATGAAGCTGGCCGCCTTCCTCGCCGTCGGCGCCTATGCGACCTGGGGACTGTTCGACGGGCCGGCCGACCTGCTGCGGCTGGCATCGGCCGAACCGGACCTGAGGCACCAGTTCGCCAGCGGCGTCGACGGGGCCAGCTGGCTCACCATGACAGTTCTGGCCGGCCTGTCGGTGCTGTGCCTGCCGCGCATGTTCCACGTCACCGTCATCGAGAACCGGGACGAGGAACATATCCGGCTGGCGACATGGCTTTTCCCGGCCTATCTCGCGGCCATCGCCATCTTCGTCGTTCCCATCGCCGCGGCCGGCCTGCTGCTGTTTCCGGAAGGCACGGTGGTCCGCGACATGACGGTTCTGGCCCTGCCGATGTCCGGCCGGCAGGAAATCCTGACGACCATCGCCTTCGTCGGCGGCCTGTCCGCCGCTACCGGCATGGTGATCGTCTCCTCCGTCGCCATCGCCAACATGGTCAGCAACGATCTGGTGGTGCCCATCCTGCTGCGCCGCCGCGGCAACGGCATCGACCGGTTGGACATGCGCCGGCTGATCCTGGGCACCCGCCGGGCGACGATCCTGGTGCTGATGCTGCTGTCCTACGTCTATTACCGGATGGTCGGGACCGGCTTCCCGCTAGCCTCCATCGGACTCGTCAGCCTCGCGGCGGTGGCGCAGTTCGCGCCGGCCCTGATCGGCGGCATGATCTGGCGGGGGGCCACCGGGACCGGCGCCTTCTGGGGCGTCTTCGCCGGCTTCCTGGTGTGGGGCTACACGCTGCTGCTGCCGGCGGTCATCGAGGCCGGCTGGCTGTCCGCCGGCATCCTGACCACGGGCCCGTTCGGAACCGGCCTGCTGGCGCCCCAGCGGCTGCTCGGCCTCCATCTCGACCCCTTCGTCCATGGCGTGACCTGGAGCCTGCTCGCCAATGCCATGGTCTACATCGCCGTGTCATTGCGGACAGTGCCGCGGCCGATCGAGCGGCTGCAGGCCGGCGCCTTCACCGACACCGACCTCCAGTGGAGTCATGTCGGGTCCGAACCGCGCACCGGCTCCGTCACGGCGGAGGAATTGCGGGCGGTCGCCAGCCGCTATCTCGGTGCCGAACGGGCGGCGTACGGCTTCGCCGGCCTCTCCGGTTCCGGCACGGGAGAGGCCGACCTGCGCCTGATCCGGCAGACGGAGAAGCTGCTGGCGAGCGCCATCGGCGCCGCCTCCGCCCGGCTGGTGATGGCGCTGACGCTGGAACGGCACAGCGTCGGCAAGGGCAACGCGCTGAGGCTGCTCGACGACGCGACGGCGGCGATCCAGTACAACCGCGACGTCCTGCAGACGACCATGGAGAATGTCGCGCAAGGGATCGCCGTCTTCGACAAGGACCTGCGGCTGGTCAGCTGGAACCGCCGCTTCCGCCGGCTGCTCGCCATCCCGGCGGATATGGAGCCGGCCGGAATCGCCCTGCCGGAAATCCTGCGCTTCGCCACCCTGCATGGGCTCTACGGCCAGGGCGATCCCGCCGCCCTGGTTGCCCGGCAGCTCGACGTCTTCCTCGCCAGCATCGCCAACCCGGTCGAGCAGCACCGGCCGGACGGCAGCGTCCTGGAGATGCACACCTGCCGGATGCCCGGCGGCGGCTATGTCACGACCTTTTCCGACATGACGGAGCGTGTCCGCGCCGCCGCAGCGCTGGCCGAAGCCAAGGACCGGCTGGAGCAGCGCGTCCGCCAGCGCACCGCCGAACTGGCCCGTGCCAAGGCCGCGGCGGAGGAAGCCAGCCAGGACAAGACGCGCTTCCTCGCCGCGGCGAGCCACGACCTGTTGCAGCCGCTGAACGCCGCGCGGCTCTATGCCTCCAGCCTGGGCGACCGGATGCCGGGGGACGCGCTGGTCCGCAAGCTGGACGGCGCGCTCGCCTCGGTGGAGGAACTGCTGGGGGAACTGCTGGACATCTCCCGCCTCGATGCCGGCGCGGTCAAACCGGAGCGGCAGAGCTTCCCGCTCTCCCGGCTCTTCGCCACGCTGGCGGTGGAGTTCACGCCGCTGGCCGAACGGCGGGGGCTGCAGTTGCGCATCCTGCCCTGCAGTCTCGCCGTCGACAGCGACTGGCGCCTGCTGCACCGGCTGCTGCAGAATCTGCTGGCGAATGCCATCCGCTACACGCCGCAAGGCCGGGTGCTGCTGGGCGCGCGGCGGATCGCCGGTCATGTCGTGGTTCAGGTCTGCGACACCGGCATCGGCATCCCCGAGGACAAGCAGTCCCTGGTCTTCGGCGAGTTCCGGCGCTTCGCCGAGGCGCCGGGCGTGGAGCACGGGCTGGGGCTGGGGCTGTCCATCGTCGAGCGTATCGGCCGCGTGCTCGACCATCCGGTCACGCTGCGCTCCGTCCCCGGGCGGGGAACGGTCTTCGCCGTCCGCATCCCGAGCGGCGTGTCCCAGCCGGATGCGCAGGCAGCGGGCAAGCCGGCGGATGCGCAGGCCGAACCGCACGAGCGGACGAACATCCTGTGCATCGACAACGATCCCACGATCCTGGACGGGATGCGAACGATGCTGGGCGGCTGGGGCTGTCAGGTGCGGACCGCCACCGGCCTTGCCGCCGCCCTGGCCGAAGCGGAGAGCGGACCGCCCGACCTCATCCTCGCCGACGTCCACCTGAACGAGGGAGAGGACGGCTTCGCCTGCGTCCAGGCGGTGCGGCAGCAGCTGCGCCAGCCGGTCCCCGCGGCCCTGATCACCGCCGACCGCTCCGCCGGCGTCAAGGAGCGGGCGGAGAGCCTCGGTCTTCCGGTGCTGAACAAGCCGATCCGCCCGGCCGCCCTGCGCACGCTGATGCGCCGCCTGACCGGCGCGCGGCCGGCGGCCGAATGAGGCTCCCTCAGCCGGCCTGCCGCTCTTCCGCCGCGCGGCGGATCAGCTCCTGCGGGGCGTCGGCGTCTTCGGCCAACTGGCGGACCAGGATCACCGCTTGGGTCCGGCTGGTGACGCCGAGCTTCTGCAGGATCGCCGAGACATGCGCCTTCACCGTGCCTTCGGACACGCCCAACTCATAGGCGATCTGCTTGTTCACCAACCCGTCGTTCAGCATCATCAGGACCCGGACCTGCTGCGGCGTCAGGCTGGCGATGCGGGCAGCCGCATCCTCTTCCCTGCCGGCACAGTCCGGCTCCTGCAGCGCCGGCCGCCACAATTCACCCGCCAGCAGGGCCTGCAGCGCTTCGCCCAGCATGTCGGAAGGGGCGGATTTCGGGATGTAGCCGCAGGCGCCGGCCCCCAACGCGCGGCGGATCACCCGCGGCTCCTCGTTGGCGGAGATCACCGCGATGGGCAGGGCGGGAAAGCGGCTGCACAGATAGACCAGACCGGCGAAGCCCTGCATCCCCGGCATGTTCAGGTCGAGAAGGAGAAGATCGGCGTCCGGACTTCCCTCCAGCGCCGCCGCCGCCGCATCCAGCGTCCCGGCCTCGACGATCTCGGCCTCTGGCAGCGCGCGGGCGATGGCGAGACGCATGGCATCGCGGAACATGGGATGATCGTCGGCGACGACGATATGGGTGGGCATGATCGGGTCCTGTCTGCTTCGCCGCTAAACCAAAGTCACATGGAAGTCACGAGGGGGAGGGCATAGCTTTCTGAACGAGTGAGAAACACTTCGCGCCGCCGGAAACCGCACAGCGCCGATGGGCTAATGCGGAGGACCAGTCCTCGGGCGGTGTCGACAGAGACGGAAGCAGGACCGATGAAGCGGCGCAACCTCCTGACGGCTATGGGCCTCGGGCTGGGCGGAGCCGTGCTCGCCACCCCGGCGATCGCACAAGGGCCGCCTCAGATCCGATGGCCGCTGGCCGCGACCTTTCCGAGGGAGCTGGACATCCTGAACGGCGGGGTGGAGGTCCTCGTCCGCCGGATCGCCGGGCTGACCGGAAACCGGTTCGTCATCGACCGTGACCCCTCTTTGCGGCCGAAGACGGACCAGCCGATGCTCGACTTCGTCGGCAGCGGCGGCGCGCCGATCGGACTGGGCGCCAGCTATCAGGCGATGGACCGCGAACCGGCGCTGGTCTTCGACACCTCGGTCCCCTTCGGATTGAACGCACGGCAGCAGAATGCCTGGATGTACCAGGGCGGCGGACTGGCGCTGATGCGCGAGCTGCTGGCCGACCACGATGTGATCCCTTTCCCGGTCGGCAATACCGGTTCGCAGTTGGGAGGCTGGTTCCGCCGGGAAATCCGCGCCGCACAGGATCTGAACGGGCTGAGGTTCCGCGTGTCCGGCATGGCCGCCGACGTGCTTCGCCGCCTGGGCGCCCAGCCGCAGCGGACCGGCTATACCGGGCTGCGCACCGCACTGGAGGACAAGACGCTCGACGCCGCGGCCTGGGCCGGCCCGCATGACGATCTGCGTCTCGGCCTGCACAAGGCGGCACCCTATTGCTACTATCCCGGCTTCCTGGAGGGGAATGCGCAGCTGTCCTGCTACGTCAATCGCCAGGCCTGGGACCGGCTACCGCCGGAGTACCGGGAGGCGGTGGAGGTCGCCTGCGCCGAAGCGAACCTCTGGATCACCGCAAGGTACGACGCCCTCAACCCCGCCGCCCTGAAGCAGCTGACGGCCGAAGGGGCGATCCTTCGTCCCTTTCCGCTGGAAATCTTGCGAGCCGCTCACCGGGCCACCGAGGAGCAGCTGGAAGCATTGGCCTCTGCGAGCAGCCGCTTCCGCAAAATCTACGCCTCATGGAAGCCGTTCTGCGACGCCCAGCATCTGTGGTTCCGCATCGCCGAGAACAGCTTCGACCGATCCGCCTCCCTGCAGCCGCCGGAAACCTCCCGGAACTAGGGGCGAAATCAGGGAGACCACCCCCCCTGCGCCAACCCAAAAGGAGCGCATGATGACCTATGACTTCCACCGGGACCTGATCCGGTCCATGCCAGCGATGGAGCGCTTCGCGCGCAGCCTGACCCGCAACCCCGCCGAGGCCGACGACCTCGTCCAGGACTGCATGGAACGTGCGCTCCGCCACCGCGAAAAGTTCGAGCAGGGCACGAAACTGGAAGCCTGGCTCTGCACCATCCTGAAGAACGTCCATTACAGCAAATGGACCCGCAAACGCCGCTTTAGCGAAGTGGAGGTGCTGGATGGCGAAATGGCCAGCGGACCATCGCAGGATCATCAGGTGCTGCTGCGGGAGGTGGCGGCGGCCATCGACGGGCTTTCGGAAGAGCATCAGCGGCTGATCCGCATCGTCGCCGTCGATGGCGACAGCTATCTCGAAGCCGCCGACGAGCTGGGGGTATCGGTCGGCACCGTCCGGTCCCGCCTGTCCCGCGCCCGCAACCGGCTGCGGACCGACTGCGAGACGCCGCGCCGTCCACCCCTGGCCCGGCACACCGGACTGCCGATGTCCGCCCGTTCGGCCGGCTATTCCGAGATAGCCCGGCGAACGGCCGGTTAGACTGGTTCCGGGCCGAGACCCTTCAGACGGCGGTCCGGTCCGACAGGCTGTCCCGCGCGCTGCGGCAGCGGAAGCGCAACGCCTCGCGGTCACGATCGAGGAAGTCGCTCCGCTCGCCCGCGGCCTCGATCAGGGCGATCTGCGCCAGCAGCGGCTGCCGGCGCGGCTCATCAATCACATAGGGCGCCAGCGCCTCAAGGGCTTCCGCCACGCGGATAAGGACGCCCGGCATGGTGGCACCCGCCTGCCGGATCTGATCGAAGGCCGCCCGCACCAGCCCGTCATGGTCCGTCACATTGCGGACCACCCGCAAATCGCCCTTGCCATCGCAAAGCACCGGCACCTGCAGCGGCCGTTCGAAGATGCGGGACAGCGCCGAGGACAGCATGTCGATGACGGTCAGCGCGGTGTAGACATCGTTGATCCCCGGCGACAGCGCCCGCAATGCCATTTCCACCAGCTGCCGGATGCCGTATTCGAGATCCTGGGTCGGAGTCCGCTCGGTCCCAACGATGAAGGCCTCCCGGATGGAGCGGCGGAACGCCTCGTCACAGACCTCCGGCGGATGCACGGCAAGGTGACGGCCACGGACAAGGGCGAAATGCCCAGGCCGGAGGTCGAGCCACAGAACCGCGTCGGCCTTGCAGGCCTTGTGCACGAGAACGTCGAAGTCGACCGCCTGGACGTAGCCGTCCTCGCCCAGCCCGAACCACGCCGCATCCTCCGGCACCGGCGGCGGCGTTTTTCCCGCGTCCGCATCCTCCGGCAGCAGCAGATCGATAGAAGCGCGCAATTGGCGCGACACGTCGCGCACGGCGTTGTCGTACATGATCGACCGCGCCAGCTTGTGCACGAAGAACAGCAGCACGAACAGGCATAAGGCCGAAAGCGCGGTGCCGACGGTGATCGCGAAATGAGGTATCGCGTTGTCCGACGGAGCGCCGATGCTGCGGAAGACCACCAGCAGATAGAGAATCGTCGCGACGAACAGCCCCAGCACCGACTGGGTCTGCGGATCGCTGATGAAGTTGCGCACCAGACGGGGACCGAGCTGCCCGGCGGCCAGTGTCAGAACCACGACCGTGATGGAGACCACCAGCGAGGTCATCGTGATGATGCCCGACAACAGGGCGCCCATCAGTTGGCGGGCGCTTTCGGGATCGCCGCTGTAGACCAGCCACAGCTCGGCCGCTCCGTCGGGCAGCACCGGCCCACTGATGACGAGAAGAACCGCCAGTGCCACCGCCGCGATGCTCATCAGCAGCGGCACGAACCACAGGCTCTCGCGCAGAAACATCCAGTAAAGACGCAGGCGGCCCTTCAATCCAATCACCCCAGCGGAAGCGGAACGAACAGCGACTGGCCATCCCGCCGCCGCAGAAGGATAACATGGTCCTTCCCCGACTTGCGGGCCTGATCGACGACATTTGCCACGTCACCGGGATTACCCACTGTCTGCTGCCCCGCCCGGATAATGACGTCGACCGGCTCGAAATCGGCCTTTGCCGCCGGACTGTCCGGAGAAACCTCCACCACCGTGGCACCACTCACGTCGCTGTCGAGCGAAAACTCCTTGCGCAGTTCGGGCGTGATTGGCGCCAGCGTCACCGGCTTGCCGTCGCGCTGGACGACGCGGGCGATATCGCCGGGCTTGGTCTGCGCCATCATCCGCGTCAGCTTATGCGGGCCGGCGACCTGCTTGCCGTACTGATCCTAAATTCGAGCGCGGCGGCGATATCCGGCGTGACCTCATTGCTGCGGACATGTGGATGGGGCGGGGAGACGCCTGTCCCCCCGCGGTTCACGGCAAAGCGGACGGCGCCTTACTGCTTGGTGGCGCCGCTGCCGGTGCTGGTGCTGCCCGTGCTGCTGTTGCCCGAACCGGTATTGCCGGTGGTGGAGGTTCCGGACTGGCCGCCGGTCGTCGCACTGCCGGAGCTGGACGACGAGCTGCCGGACATCTGCGACGGCGGATTGATGGTCATGAACACCTGATTGCCGTCCTGGGTCTGCGCCTGGACCAGATAGGCGGCGTCGATGATCGTCACGTTCTTGAAGCCGGCCTGCTCCAGCTGCTTGCGGAGCTTGTCCTGGGTCATCGCCTGGATCTGCGAATGGGTCTGGGTGGCCGCGGTGCTGCCGCTCTTCTGTCCGCTCTGCTGGCCGGTGGAGGACTGCGCGAAGGCCGGCGTGCCGGCGGTCAGAGCGAGGCCGATGACGGGAATGAGCATTGCGATACGCATGGCATGTCCTTTTGTGTTTGCGTTTCCTGCAGGGCGTGCCTGCGTAGGGCCAACTCCCGCAGCCGGATCTGCTCCCGCCTCTCAGCGCCGCGCATTGGTGTAGGACTGCCTATTTTTGCGGCGGAGCCGGAATCCGGAACTCGTGGTCGCCGGAGGGGTTGGCGGGTCAACGGATGAAAGGACCGACGATGTTCTTCGACAGTTGGGCCGGACTCGGTCGGGTGCTGGTGGTCGGCGTGCTCGCCTATGCGTCGCTCATTCTTCTGCTGCGGATTTCGGGGAAACGGACCCTGACCAAGATGAACGCCTTCGATCTGGTGGTGACGGTGGCGCTCGGCTCGACGCTCGCCACCGTGCTGCTCAGCAAGTCGGTGGCGCTGGCCGAAGGCGTGCTGGCGCTGGCGCTGCTGATCCTGCTGCAATACGTGATCACCTGGGCGTCGGTGCGCTCACCGCGCTTCCAGGCAATCATCAAGGCGCAGCCGACCTTGCTCGTCTACCGGGGAGAGTTCCTGCCAAACGCTCTGAAGCAGCAGCGCGTCACGCGGGAGGAGGTGATGGCCGTCCTGCGCGCCCAGGGGCGCAAGCGGCTGGACGGCGTGCTGGCCGTCGTGCTGGAAACCGACGGCTCCTTCAGTGTCGTGCCGGGGTCGGAAGAGGGAACGGACCCCGATCCGCCGACGCTCGAAGCAGTCGGTCGTCTTTGACGGAGGCGGGTTGTTCAGCCAGGTCCGCCTCGCCGATCAGGCGACGCGGACCTCCGCCGGGCCGTCCGCCAGCCGTCCGATGATGCGGACATCCTCATGGCCGTGCCGGCGGAAGACGGCCAGAACCTCCTCCACCTGCCTGGTGGCGCAGGCGACCAGCAGACCGCCGCTGGTCTGCGGATCGGTCATCAGCTTGCGCCGGAGGTCAGACTCCTCATCCGCCCAGCCGGTGGGCAGGCACACCTCCGCACCATAGCTCGCCCAGTTGCGGGTAGAGGCCCCGGTCGTATGGCCGGCCCGCGCGAGATCGAGCGTGTCGGGAAAGAAGGGCAGATCGGCGAAGCGGATCTCCGCCGACAGGCCGACCCCGCGGCAAATCTCCAACAGATGGCCGAGCAGGCCGAACCCGGTCACGTCGGTGACGGCATGCACCCCGTCCAGCGCTACGAGATCGACACCGGGTGTGTTCAGCCGCGTCGTGCTGTCGATCATCCGGCCATAGGCCTCCTTCCCCAGCACGCCCTTCTTCAGCGCCGCGCTATAGACGCCGATGCCGAGCGGCTTGCCCAACACCAGCAGATCGCCCGGCCGCGCGCTGCTGTTGCGCAGCACACGGTCGGGATGGACCAGCCCCAGTGCCACCAAGCCGTAGATCGGTTCGCGAGAATCGATGGAATGCCCGCCGGCAACCGGGACGCCCACGGCGGCGGAGGCGGACTGCCCGCCTTCCAGAACGCAGCGGATGGCGTCGGGCGGCAGGATGTCGATGGGCATCCCGACGATCGCCAGCGCCAGGATCGGCCGGCCGCCCATGGCGTAGATGTCCGACAGCGCGTTGGTCGCGGCGATGCGGCCGAAGTCGAAGGGATCGTCGACGATGGGCATGAAAAAATCGGTGGTCGCCACCAGCGCCTGATCGTCGTTCAGGCGATAGACCGCGGCGTCGTCGGCGGTGGAGGCATCGACGATCAGCTCCGGCGGCATGATCTGACCCGGCAGGGTGGCGAGCAGCCCTTGCAGAACGCCGGGCGCGATCTTGCAGCCGCATCCGCCGCCATGGGCGAGCGAGGTCAGGCGCGGCCCGTCCGACGGGCCGGTGCCGGCGAGGGCCGGTGACGCGGATGCGGTCATGTCTCGTCCTTCAGCGCACGGGCTTCAATGCATGGAAGGTGCGGGCTCTGCCGTCCGGGTTCGGAAGGTCATCACGGAGATCGGGATCGGGCAACTGATCTGTCGGTGGGGGGCCCGACGGGTCTCTACGTCGAAAGCGGATAGGCCCCCGATGAAGAGGTGTTCCAATGGCTTGGCCGCATCGCGCCGGATGCTCGGAGCAGTCGGGCTAGCCCGACCGAAGCCATGGAACCGGATCGCGAATGGGTGACTTGTAGCGGATGAACGTCACCCCGATGCCGTTCCCCCACCTCCGTCCTTCGCCCCGGTGAAGTCCACGCCCGGTCAAGTCCGCACATTGCCGGGCCGGAAAGTCAGGGAGACGCAGCCATGGATCGACGCCGCTTCCTCAAAGCGGCCGCAGCCGCCGGACTGGTCGCTGCCGCAGCGCCGACACGCATTGCGCAAGCCGCCACCGAGGGCGGCGGCAATCCGGCGGCAGGCGGCCGTCCCTGGCGACGCTTCGAGATCCGCCACGGCATCGAACTGGCCGGGAACGGCGGGAACGGGGGCTCGGCGCGGCTCTTGGTGCCGGTGGCGCAGACCGCCGGCGATTACCAGCGGGCGCACGCTCCCTCCTGGTCCTCTACCGCCGACCGGACGGCCCTGCTGCATGAACCCGTCCATGGCGCCGGGATGCTGCGCGCCGACTGGGACGGCGCGGGTCCGCATACTGTCGAACCGGTGCAGATCGTGGAAACGCGCGACCGGCTACCCGGCGACCGGGAGGCACAGGCCGCCGACCCGGCCGAGTTGCGGCTTTACCACCAGCCGACGCCGAGCATGCCGACCGACGGGATCGTGCGGGAAACGGCGTTGCGCATCGTCGCGGGGATCGACGCGCCGGAAGCGCGGCTGCGGGCCATCTACGACTGGGTGGTCGACAACAGCTTCCTGATGTATCCCTATGTGGTCACCGCCGGCGTGGAGCCGGACTGTCTCGATCCGGCGACCTTCCGCTACGGCATCACCGCGCGGGAACTGCCGGCGTGACGGGGGGCTGAGACGTGCCGGGAGTCTTCAGCCCCACCGCCAACATCGCGACGAAGCTGGTGCTCTACACGCTGCTGGCCGGACTGGTCACGCTGGTCGGCGGCGCGTGGTTCTTCCCCAGCACCACCTATGCGACACGGCAGGGCATCGTGCAGCCGCAGCCGGTGCCCTTCAGCCACGAGCACCATGTTGGCGGTCTGGGGCTGGACTGCCGCTACTGCCACACCTCGGTGGAGGAGTCGCCCACCGCCGGGCTGCCGCCGACCCACACCTGCATGACCTGCCATTCGCAGATCTGGACCAACGCGGATCTGCTGGCCCCGGTTCGCCAGAGCCTCGCCACTGGCAAGCCGATCCGCTGGAACCGCGTCAACACGCTGCCCGACTACGTCTTTTTCAACCACAGCATCCATGTCGCCAAGGGCGTGGCCTGCACCACCTGCCATGGGCCGGTGGACACCATGCCCCTGACCTGGAAGGGAGCGAGCCTGCAGATGAGCTGGTGCCTGGACTGCCACCGCGATCCTGCCCCGAACCTGCGCCCGAAGGAGGAGGTCTTCGACACCGACTGGAAACGCACCGCGGCGACGCCGTCCGGCGAGCAGCTGATGGCGCGCTACCACATCCATCCGGAAACGCTGTCCGACTGCTCGGTGTGCCACCGATGACGGCCGGCAAGGAATTGGGGCGGGAGGAACTGGCCCGGCAGATCGGCGACCGGCTGGCCGGACGAAGCGGCCGGGCGCTGTGGCGCAGCCTGGACGAACTGTCGCGCGAGCCGGCCGTGCTGGAGATGCTGCGTGCTGAATTCCCCGGCCTGCCCGACCTTGCGGAGGCGCGCGTCGGCCGGCGCCGGCTGCTGGAGCTGATGGGCGCCTCCTTCGCGCTGGCCGGCCTGTCGGGCTGCGGTCCCGGCGAGGAGGTGGACCAGGCAATCCCCTATGTAACCACGCCGCTGGGTCTGGTGCCCGGCGTGGCCCGCCATTTCGCCACCGCGGTCACGCGCGGCGGCTATGCCGACGGCGTCCTGACCATCCACCAGATGGGGCGGCCGGTGCAGCTGGAGGGCAATCCGGAGCATCCCGCCAGCCTGGGCGCCCTCGATCCGATCATCCAGGCGAACATCCTCGACCTCTACGATCCCGACCGCTCGCGCACCGTGCTGACCTCCGGCCGGGCGGCCAGCGCCAACGGGATGGTCAAGGCGCTGGTCGACCGCCTGCCCACCCTGGCCGGGCGCGGTGGCGAGGGGCTGCGGCTTCTGACCGGCACCGTCACCTCACCCACGCTGACCGCGCAGATCGCCGCGTTGAAGCAGCGCTTCCCGGCGATGCAATGGCACCGCTGGGAAGCCGACGGGCGCGACGCGGTGCGGGCCGGGGCGACGATGGCCTTCGGCCGGCCGGTGGACACGGTGCTGCATCTCGACCGCGCCAAGACGATCCTGGCGGTGGAGAGCGACTTCCTCGACAGCGCGCCCGGACATCTGCGCTACGCCCGCGACTTCGCCCGCCGCCGCCGCGCGGCCGAAGAGGGGCGGCCGGAGGAGATGAGCCGCCTCTATGCGGTGGAAAGCATGCCGACCCTGGCCGGCGCCCGCGCCGACCATCGCTTCGTGGCCCGCCCGGACGAGGTGGAGGCGGTGGTGCGCGCGCTTGCCGCCGAACTCGGCAGTGGGCCGGCGGACTGGCGCCAGGGCGCCCCTGGCTGGCTCGGCGCCGTCGCCCGCGACCTGTCCGCCAGCCGGGGCGCGGCGCTGGTCCATGCCGGGCCTACGCAGCCGCCTGCCGTCCACGCGCTGGTCCATGCCATCAACAGTGCGCTGGGCGCGCCCGGCCAGACGGTGACCTACATCGAACCGGTGGAGGCCGATCCGGTCGGCCATGGCGGTTCGCTCAAGGGGCTGGTTGCCGACATGGCGGACGGGCGGGTCGATACGCTGCTGATCCTGGGCATCAACCCGGCCTTCACCGCGCCCGCCGATCTCGATTTCGCCGGGGCGTTGGGAAAGGTGCCGTTTTCCATCCATCTCGGCACCGACGTCAACGAAACCGCCATTCTCTGCACATGGCATGTGCCGGAAGCCCATGAGCTTGAACGCTGGGGCGACGCCCGCGCCTTCGACGGTACCGTCACAATCCAGCAGCCGCAGATCAGGCCCTTGTGGGGCGGCTGGTCGCCGCACGAGCTTCTGGCGGTCTTCGACGGAGAGACGCGGCCCGATGGCCATGCCATCCTCCGCGCCGCCTGGATGGAAAACTTCCAGGGCAAAGGCGACCCGGAACGGCTGTGGGCCGACGCCCTGCGCATCGGCGTGGTGCCGGACAGCGCCGCCGCGCCGGCGTCCGCATTGCCTGTTTCCGATCTGGCGAGCAAGTTGCCGCCGGCCACCGCAAGGCCGGATGGCGGCACGCTGACTGCCCTGTTCCGGCCCGACCCGTGGCTGCGCGACGGCCGTTACGCCAATCTCGGCTGGCTGCAGGAGTTGCCGCGCCCCTTCACCACCCTGACCTGGGACAACGCCGTACTGATGGCGCCGGCGACCGCGGAGCGGCTGGGCCTGCAGAACGAGGATGTGGTGGAGGTGCGTACCGCCGCTGGATCTCTCCGCGCGCCGGTCTGGCGGGTGACCGGCCACGCCCCGGACTGCGTCACCCTGCCCTTCGGTTTCGGCCGCAAAATGGTGGGCCGGGTCGGGCACGGCGTCGGCTTCGATGCCTTCCGGCTGCGGCCGCTCGACCATCTCTGGCAATTGCCGGGGGTGGAACTGCGCAAAACCGGGGAGACCTATCGCCTTGCCGCCACGCAGCACCACCAGCTGATCGACTCCCCCGACCTGGTCCGGCAAGCCACGCTGGACGAGTTCCGCCGGAATCCCGATTTCGCCCAACGCAAGGAGCCGGAACACTCGCTCTATCCCGATTACGAGTATCCGCGCAACGCCTGGGGCATGGCGATCAATCTCAACTCCTGCATCGGCTGCAGCGCCTGCACCGCTGCCTGCCAGGGGGAGAACAACATCGCCGTGGTCGGCAAGGAGCAGGTGTTGCGGAACCGCCAACTGCACTGGATCCGCATCGACACCTGGTACGAGGGCGAGGCGGAGGCGCCGGAGCAGACCTTTTTCCAGCCGATGCCTTGCATGCATTGCGAAAACGCGCCCTGCGAGGTGGTCTGCCCGGTCGGCGCGACCATGCATGACGCCGACGGGCTGAACGTGATGGTCTACAACCGCTGCGTCGGCACCCGCTTCTGCTCCAACAACTGTCCCTACAAGGTCCGGCGCTTCAACTATTTCAACTATTCGGCAGACGACAACCGGCTGTCGCAATCCTGGAACCCCGATGTCTCCGTCCGGGCGCGCGGCGTCATGGAGAAATGCACCTATTGCATCCAGCGCATCCGCAACGCCCGCATCACCGCCGACCGCGAAAGCCGGCCGATCCGCGACGGCGAGGTGAAGACCGCCTGCCAGCAGGCCTGCCCGGCCGAGGCCATCGTCTTCGGCGACCTGAACGACAAGGACAGCGCGGTCAACCGCCGCAAGGCGAGCCCGCTCGACTACGGCGTGCTGACCGAGCTGAACACCAAGCCGCGCACCACATACGAGGCGCGGCTGCGCAACCCCAACCCCGAAATCCAGGAGGTGTAAGGCGGTGGGCGCATCTCCCGAACCCAGGCAGGAGCTGAACAGGGTGGTCGAACCGGGTGTGACCGCCCTGTCGGTGACCGTGCATGTCAGCGACCTCGTGCTGGAACGCCGCACGCCCATGTGGTGGTGGATCGGCTTCGGGCTGTCGGTCGGGCTGCTCGGCCTGTTCGTGGTGGCGCTCGGCTGGCTGTTCATCCGCGGCGTCGGCATCTGGGGCATCGATTGGCCGGTCGCCTGGGGGTTCGCCATCGGCAACTATGTCTGGTGGGTCGGCATGGCGAGCGGCGGGACGCTGATCTCCGCGCTGTTCTTCCTGACCCGGTCGGAGTGGCGCAGCGCCACCAGCCGCCTCGCCGAGACGATGACTGTGTTCTGCGTCGCCTGCGCCGGGATCATGCCGGTCATCCATCTCGGGCGATGGTGGTATTTTTACTGGCTGTTCCCCTATCCCAACACGATGGCGCTGTGGCCGCAGTTCCGCAGCCCGCTGCACTGGGATTTCGTCGCCATCCTGGTCTATGTCGCCGGATCGGTGCTGTTCTGGTATGTCGGGCTTCTCCCCGATCTCGCCACCCTGCGCGACCGGGCGCGGCGGCGCTGGCAGCGGGTGCTGTACGGGCTGCTGGCGCTGGGCTGGCAGGGATCGTCGCTGCACTGGCGCCAATTCAAGATCCTGTATGGCCTGTTCGCGGCCTTGATGGCGCCGCTGGTCTGTTCCATCCACAGCATCGTCGGGCTGGATTTTGCCGGCGGCCTGACGCCGGGATGGCACGAGACGCAGTTCCCGCCCTATTTCGTCTTCGGCGCCGCGCTGTCCGGCTTCGCCGTGGTGCTGATGCTTGTCATCCCGCTACGCAGGGCGCTGGATCTCACCGGCGTCATCACGCTGCGCCACGTCGACGTGCTGGCGCGGCTGATGCTGACCACCAGCCTGCTGCTCTCCTACTGCTATCTGATGGAGGTGTTCATGCCCTTCTACCGGGGGGAGGAGCACGAAATCACGGTGGTGATGTCGGAACTGGGCGGCTATTACGCGCCCTGGTACTGGGCGAAGATCATCCTGAACGGCGTTGTGCCGCAATTGCTGTGGATCCGGCCGCTGCGGCTGAACCGCCCGGTGCTGTTCCTGGTGGCGCTGTGCGTGGTGGTCGGCATGTGGATCGAACGCTACGTCATCGTCGTCGGCGGCCTGCACCGGAACTACACGGAATCGAGCTGGTTCGTCTTCATGCCGACCTTCTGGGATTGGGCGACGCTGGCCGGCTCGGTCGGGCTGTTCCTGACCGGCTTCTTCATGGCGCTGCGCTTCATCCCGATCGTATCGATGTTCGAACTGCGCGAACTCCTCCACAAGAAGAAGACGGAGGGCGGGCGATGAGCGCACATCGCGGCACCGGCCACACAGTCCGCGGCACGCTGGCCGCTTTCGACAGCCCCGACGCGATGCTGGAAGCACTGCGGCACCTGCGGCAGGAAGGCTTCACACGGTTGGAGGTCTACAGTCCCTATGCGGTGGAGGAGGTGGACGACCTGCTGGGCCGAAAGCCGCAGGCGCTGCCGCTGATCGTCGTCGCGGCGGGCGTGCTGGGAGCCGTCGGCGGGTTCTTCCTGCAATATTGGGGAATGGTGCTGAGCTATCCCCTGAACATCGGCGGACGGCCGCTGAACAGCTGGCCGGCCTTCAGCACAACGACCTTCGAATTGGCGGCGCTGGCCATCCTGCTGATTGGCTTCCTGGCCTTCTGCACGATCTGCCGGCTGCCGCGCCTCTACGATCCCATCTTCGATGCGCCCGGTTTCGAGCAGGCCTCGCAGGACCGTTTCCTGATCTGGATCGCGGAGCGGGAGGGGCGCGACGACACCGAACTGCTGCGACGGCTGCTGCCCCATGGCGAAGGCGTGCACATCGACGAGGTGCCGGCATGAGCCGCCTGCTTCCCATAGCCCTTCTGTTGGGTGCGGCTGCTCTGCTGGGGGCCTGCGACAACATGGCAAAGCAGCCGAGCGACAAGACCTGGACGCCCGCCGAAGCCAACCCGGCCAATGCCGACCCCGGCAACCGGGCGTGGCCGCCGGAGCCGGAGCCCAACACGGTCGCGCGCGAGGATCGGTCACAACCGCCCCCGCCGCTGACGCCGGCCCTGCTGGCCCGCGGCAAGGAGCGCTACGAGATCTACTGCACCCCCTGCCACGGCTATCTCGGCGACGGAGACGGCATGATCGTCCGGCGCGGCTTCCCGCATCCGCCCTCCTTCCACAGCGAGGTGTTGCGCAACGCACCGACGCGGCATTTCTACGATGTCGCCACCAACGGCTGGGGGGCGATGTATTCCTATGCCGACCGCGTCGCGCCCGACGACCGCTGGGCCATCGCCGCCTATATTCGGGCGCTGCAGACCAGCCAGAATACCGCCGCAGCCGAGTTGCCGGACGATGTGCGGGGGAAGTTGCGATGAGCCGGCGCCCGCTTTCCGCCGCCGTCGGCGCGGCTCTGGCCGGCGGTGCGGTCTGCGCCATCGGCGCGCTGGTCGACCCGCAGGCCGTGCTGCGCGGCTGGCTGGCGTCCTTCGCCTTCTGGATCGGGCTGCCTCTGGGCGCCATGATGCTGCTGTTCGCCCATGACCTGACCGGCGGACGCTGGGGAGCGGCCGCGGTGCCGCCGCTGCGCGCCATGGTCGCCGTTCTGCCGCTGGCGCTCCTGCTTCTGGTGCCGGTGCTGTTCCTTCTGCCGGAGCTGTATCCCTGGGCACGGACGGCGGTGGCCGTGCATCTGAAGAATCGCTTCTACCTGAACGCACCCTTCTTCTACGGGCGGACGGCTGTCTATGCCGTGGTCTGGCTCGGGCTGGCCCTGGTGGCGCTGTTGTGCTCGGGACGGGGCCGCAGCAACCCGCTGGCGGCACCGGGGCTGATCCTGCTGGGGCTGACCGTCACCTTCGCGTCCTTCGACTGGTTCATGTCGGTCGAGCCTGAGTGGGGATCCAGCATCTACGGGATGATGATCGTCAGCGGCCAGCTGCTGGGCGCCCTGGCGCTGGCGACGCTGGCGGCGATCCTGGGCGGACGGACGGACACCGGGCAGCGGCGCGATCTGGGCAGCCTGCTGATCGCCGCCATCCTGCTGTGGTTCTACCTGTCCTTCATGCAGTTCCTGATCGTCTGGCAGGAGAATCTGCCGCACGAGATCCCCTGGTACGTCGCGCGCCTGTCCGGCGGCTGGGGCTGGGTCGCGGTGCTGGGCGCGCTGGCACAGGGGGCGCTGCCCTTCGCCGCCCTGATCTGGTGGCCGGTGAAGCGCAGCCGGGGCGGGTTGGCCGCCGTCTGCCTGCTGCTGCTGGCGGCGCATCTGCTGGAATGCTGGTGGCTGATCATGCCTGGACTGGAGGGCGGCTTCAGCTGGTTCGCGCCTGCAGCGACGTTTGCGATGGGTGGCGCCGGAATGGCGGTGTTCCTTTGGCGCCTCGGCGCCGACCGGCGGCATTCCGGCCGGAGCGAACAGACCACCCGGACCGCCGGCCTGATGGCGGAGGGGATCCGCCATGGATAAGGCCACGCGCATCAATCGGACCGGCATCGCCGGGACCGCGGCGGCGCTGCTGCTCGGCTGGGCGCGGCTGGGGCGCGGCCGTTCGCCGAAGCGGCCGGACCAGGAGGGCCGCAATCCCGACACGCGCTTCGAAAAGCGGGACACGCCGCCCTGGCTGTTCGTCCTGCTCGGCGCACTGGCGGCCGGCCTGATCGGGACGGTCGTGGTCTCGCTGATGCTGATCTTCCCCGATGCTACCGCCGACCGGAACCGTGGCCTGACGACGCCGATGCCGGAACCACGCCTGCAGACCGATCCGCCCGCAGACTTCAAGCGCTACAAGGCGGACTCCCTGGAGCGGTTGACCGGCTACGGCTGGGCCGACCGGGAGCGCGGCATCGCCCACATTCCCATCGACGAGGCGATGCGCCGCGTCGCCGAGCACGGCATTTCCGACTGGCCGGTTGACGCAAGGCAGGAGGGGCAGCGATGAGACGGCTCGCCATCGCCGCCCTGATCGGCCTTCTGCTGGCACTGCCCATGACAGGCGCACACGCCTCGCCGACGGCCCTGCTGCCGTCCGGCTTCAAGGACTTCGCCTTCGACCAGCATCCGGGGGTGCAGTTGCCGCGCGACGTCCGGCTGCGCGACGAGGCCGGCAATGCCGTCACCACCGCAACTCTGTTCGATGCGGGCAAGCCACTGGTTCTGGTCTTTGACTATTTCCGCTGCACGACGCTGTGCGGCGTGGTTCTGGGCGATCTGGCGGCGGCCCTCAAACACGTGCCGCTCACGCCCAGCAAGGACTACGCGGTGATGGCGGTCAGCATCGATCCCAACGACAGCCCGGCCGACGCCGCAGCGATGAAGGCGCGGCATTTCGAACGCGACCCGGCACTGGCCGCCGCCATCCATCCGCTGGTCACCGATCCGGCCGGCAATAGCCGGGAGGTCCGCCGCCTCGCCACCGCCGCCGGCTTCACTTACAAGCTGGACGAGGCCACCGGACAGTATGCGCATCCCGCCGGGGTGGTGCTGGTGTCGCCGGGCGGGACGGTGTCCCGCTACATACTGGGGATCGGCTACGATCCCACCGACCTGCGGCTCGGGCTGGTCGATGCCTCCAAGGGCACGGTCGGTTCGGTGGCCGACCATCTGCTGCTGCTCTGCTACGGCTACGATCCGGCGCAGGGCAAATACAATTCGCAGGTGGGCCGTCTGATGCAGGCGACCGGCGCCGTCTCGGTCCTGGGCGTCGGGCTGCTGGTGTGGCGGGCCACCCGCCGGCCGGGGAAGGGGTGAGCACGGCCATGGGAAGCATGCAACTCCTCCCCCCCACCGCGTCGGCCCATGCCGCCGACATGGATTGGCTGTTCGCCGCCCTGGTCGGCACCAGCGCCTTCATCCTGCTGCTGGTCTTCGGGCTGATGATCCTCTTCTGCGTCCGCTACCGGAAAAGCAGCAAGGTGGAGCGCGGCGACCGGCTCGGCCGCACCTGGAGGGTTGAGACCGCCTGGACGGTCGCCACCTTCGTCGCCTTCCTCGGCCTCTATTTCTGGGGGGCGGACCTTTATGTCGGCATCCACAGCCCGCCCAAGGACGCCACCGACATCTATGTCGTCGGCAAGCAGTGGATGTGGAAGATCGAGCATCCCGGCGGCCAGCGCGAGATCGACACGCTGCATGTCCCGGTCGGCAAGCCGGTGCGGCTGGTGCTGACCTCGCAGGACGTGATCCACGACTTCGCCATCCCCGCCTTCCGGGTCCGCCAGGACGCGCTGCCCGGCCGGTACGAGACGCTGTGGTTCACCCCGACGAAGGTCGGCGAATACCGCCTGTTCTGCGCGGAGCTCTGCGGCACTTGGCATGCCCGGATGGGCGGCAGCGTCGTCGTCATGGAGCCGTCCGACTTCCAGCGCTGGCTGGACAGCCAGGACCCCGGCCCCAGTCTCGCGCAGGAGGGGGAGGCGCTGTTCCGCAGCTATGGCTGCAGCGGCTGCCACGGCACCGCCAGCACCGTCCACGCGCCGAAGCTGGAGGGGCTGTTCAGCCGCCCGGTGCCGCTGCAGGACGGCCGCACCGTCGTCGCCGACGACCGCTACATCCGCGATTCGATCCTGAAGCCGAAGTCGGAGATCGCCGCCGGCTATCCGCCGGTCATGCCCTCCTTCGCCGGTCAGATCGGCGAGGACGACCTGCTGAAGCTGGTCGCCTACATCAAATCGCTGGCCGACAGGACGGCTGAAAACTCCCAAACCGGCCGCAAAGCCGGCAGCGCGGAAAGGCCCACCCAATGACCACCGCGACCGTGACCGGAAAGTCCGACGAACCCGTCGTCGCCACCAAAAACTACCTGACGGAGGAAGGCGTCACCCTGCGCTCCTGGCTGCTGACCAAGGACCACAAGCGGATCGCCATCCTCTATACCCTGTCGATCACCTTCTTCTTCTTCGTCGGCGGGCTGGCGGCGACGCTGATCCGGCTGAATCTGGTGACGCCAGCCGGCATCTTCACGCCGGACATCTACAACCGGCTGTTCACGCTGCACGGCATCGTGATGGTCTGGTTCTTCCTGATCCCGTCGATCCCCAACACCATGGGCAATTTTCTGATCCCGCTGATGATCGGCGCCAAGGATCTGGCCTTCCCGCGCCTGAACCTGCTGAGCTGGTATCTTTATGTCGGAGCCGGCTTCCTGGCGCTGTTCGCCATCCTGATCGGCGGGGTCGACACCGGCTGGACCTTCTACACGCCCTTCTCCTCGCTCTATTCCAACGGCTATGTCGTGTTGGCGCTGGCCGCCGTGTTCGCCGTCGGCTTCTCCTCCATCCTGACCGGGCTGAACTTCATCGTCACAACCCACCGGATGCGGGCGCCGGGGATGACATGGTACCGGCTGCCGGTGTTCGTCTGGTCGAACTACGCCACCTCCGTCATCATGGTGCTGGCGACGCCGGTGCTGGCGATCACCCTGATGCTGGTGGCGGTGGAACGGCTGCTGCGGGTCGGCATCTTCGACCCGGCGCTGGGCGGCGATCCGCTGCTGTTCCAGCACCTGTTCTGGTTCTACTCCCACCCCGCGGTCTACATCATGATCCTGCCGGGCTTCGGCGTAATCAGCGAGATCGTGCCCTGCTTCGCCCGCAAGCCGCTGTTCGGCTACAAGTTCGTGGTGTGGTCCAGCATCACCATCGCGATCGTCGGCTTCTTCGTGTGGGCGCACCACATGTTCGTCGCCGGCATCTCGCTCTATGCCGGGCTGGTTTTTTCGCTGCTCAGCTACGTCATCGCGGTGCCGTCGGCGATCAAGGTGTTCAACTGGACCGCCACGCTGCACAAGGGCTGGATCAGCTTCGACGCGCCGATGCTCTACGCCCTGGGCTTCATCGGGCTTTTCACCATCGGCGGGCTGACCGGGCTGTTCGTCGCCAACCTCGCCTTCGACGTCCATGTCACCGACACTTATTTCGTCGTGGCGCATTTCCACTACATCATGGTCGGCGGCATGGTCAGCGCCTATTTCGGCGGGCTGCATTACTGGTGGCCCAAGGTGACGGGACGGCTTTATCCCGAATGGTGGGCGCGCATCGCAGCGCTGCTGATCTTCTTCGGCTTCAACCTGACCTTCTTCCCGCAATTCATCCTGGGCTATCTGGGGATGGAACGGCGCTACTATTCCTATCCGCCGGAATTCCAGGTCTGGAACATCTTCTCGTCAGCCGGCGCGTCGGTGCTGGCGATCGGCTATGCGCTGCCCTTCTTCTATCTCGGCTGGTCGCTGTTCCGCGGCAAGCGGGCAGGATCCAACCCGTGGGCGGCAACCGGGCTGGAATGGCAGACCTCCTCCCCTCCACCCGCCCACAATTTCGACAAGACGCCCACCGTCACCCGACCGCCCTACCAGTACCGGCCGGAACCGGAGCCGCAGGATGTCTGACGCACCTGTCATCCCACGGCCCGAACCGCAATACGCGACGGCGGAGCAGCAGGCGGAGACCGCGTCCTTCGGCATGTGGGTGTTCCTGGCGACGGAGGTCCTGTTCTTCGGCGGGATGCTGCTGGCCTACACATGGCTGCGCGCCACCTACCCGGATGGCGTGGCGGAGGCCGGGCGTCACACCAAGATCGTCATCGGCTCCGTCAACACGCTGGTGCTGCTGACCAGCAGCTTCACCATGGCCTGGGCCGTCCATGCGGCGGAGCATGGCCGGCGCAAGGCTCTGACCCGGCTCCTGGCGGTCACCGCGTTTCTGGGGCTGCTGTTCCTCGGGCTGAAGGGCTACGAGTACCACAAGGAATGGACCGAGCATCTGGTACCGGGACTGAATTTCCACGAGGACAGCGTGCATGCCCAGACGATCGAGCTGTTCTATTTCCTCTATTTTCTGCTGACGGGCATCCACGGCATCCACGTCACCATCGGCATCGGGCTGATCGCGGTGATGGCAGTTCGGGCGCGGCGCGGCGCCTTCAATTCCCACTATTACACGCCGGTGGAAGTGACGGGGCTGTACTGGCACTTCGTCGACATCGTCTGGATCTTCCTCTACCCGCTGATCTATCTGGTCGGACGGAGCGGACCATGAAGGCACCTCCCCTCCCCCTGCTGTTGACCTGGGCGGCTCTGCTGGCGTTGCTGGCGATGACGCTGGGCCTTGCCTATGTGCCGATGCCGGGGCCGATGAATGTCGTGCTGGCGCTGGGCATCTCGGTGGCGAAGGCGCTTTTGGTGCTGGCACTGTTCATGAAGCTGTTCCGGGCGCCGACGCTGACCCGGGCCGCAGCGGCGGCTGGCCTGTTCTGGCTGGCGATTCTGTTCGCACTGTCGGCCACCGACTATTTGACCCGCAAGGTGGAGCATGTGGGCGACCTGCCAGCCCCCACGGGCAGCGAACACCAGCCGGGCAACCGCTGATCCGACAGAGGAGGAGACAGACGCGATGCATTCGGACGCCACCAGCCGGCTGGTCGATGCCGTGGTCCGCACCCGCCGGGTTCTGGACGCGGCGCGTCGGAACACGACCGACCATTTCGGCGAGGGCTCCCGCGACAGCCGCAAGGTGACGATGCTGAAGGACATCCGCGACCTGCACGACCGCATCATCCGGCCCATCGCCGACTCCCGGCAGCCGATCGTCCGCGAGGTCGGCACGGTGTGGTTCCAGGAGGACATCGACCTCGTGCACGAGATGCCGCGCGCCATCGTCCATTTCACCTCGCTCGACACCGCGGAGGATGCTCCGCGTGCCTATATGACCTTCCATGTGGGAGAGGACGGAACGACATCGGTATCCGAGAATTTCCTGACGCCGGTGAAGACGACCGACGTGCGGACCTGCCGTCTGGACGATCTCGACAGCGAGACCGTCGCCGGGATGATCGACCGGTTCCTGGCCAAGGCGATGCAGGGATGAGCGCCGACCTGACCCTCTCGACATTGCGCAAGCTGCCGCAGGTGCAAAGGCTGATCGACGACGAACGGTCGGCGGCGCTGGTCGCCGCCCACGGACGGACGCCGGTGCTGCAGGCGCTGCGTGCCGAACTGGATGCTCTGCGCACGGCATTGCGCTCCGGCGCCGCTGAGGACGACGCCACAAACCCCGGAAGCCCTCATCGCCGCCGCGGCCGGCCGGCTGGAGCGGGAGGGCGCGCCGGTGCTGCGCCGCGTCGTCAACGCCACCGGAATCGTCCTGCACACCAATCTGGGCCACGCCCCGCTGGCGCCGGAGGCGATGGCCGCCGTCACCGCCGTAGCGGCGGGCTATATGAACCTTGAATACGACCTGGACAGCGGACGGCGCGGTTCGCGCTATCACGGCGTCACCGGCCTGATGTGCGAGCTGACCGGCGCCAAGGCTGCCCTGGTGGTGAACAACAACGCCGCCGCGGTCCTGCTGGCGCTGGCCGCACTGGCCGCGCCGGGGGAGGCGGTGGTCTCGCGTGGCGAATTGGTGGAGATCGGCGGCTCCTTCCGCGTGCCGGACGTGATCGCGCAGAGCGGCGCCCGGCTGGTCGAGGTCGGCACCACCAATAAGACCCGTGCCGCCGATTACGACCGTGCCATCGGCCCAGACACCCGTGTGCTTTTGAAGGTCCATCCAGCAACTACCGCATCCAGGGTTTCACCGCGGCTCCAGCCCGCCGGGATCTGGCGGCTCTGGCCGACGCCAATAGCCTGATCGCGATGGAGGATCTGGGCAGCGGCAGCTTGGTCGACCTCCCCGCCCACGGCCTGCCGGCGGAGCCGACGGTGCAGGAGGCCCTGCGATCCGGGATGCATCTGGTCACCTGCAGCGGCGACAAGCTGCTGGGCGGACCGCAGGCCGGGCTGATCCTCGGCCGCGCCGACCTGATTGCGCGGCTGAAGGCGCATCCCCTACTGCGGGCCCTGCGCACCGACAAGTTGACCCTGGCAGCCCTGGAAGCGACGCTGAAGCTCTATCGCGCGCCGGAACGGGTGGCGGGCAGCGGCCCCGGCCATGTGCCGGTGCTGTCGATGCTTGCCGCTCCTCTGCCGGTCCTGGTGGAGCGGGCGGAACGGCTGTGCGCCATGCTGGCCGAACTACCCGGCCTGTCCACCGACCTGCGCGACGGTGAGGGCTTCGCCGGGGGCGGCACCCTTCCAGAAGCGCCGATTCCCACATGTTTGGTCGCCGTCCACGGCGCGGCGGTGGCAGTTTCCGAACTGGCGCGGCGGCTGCGCACCCATCGCCCGGCCGTGGTCGGCTTCATCCGCGACGACCGGCTGATCTTCGATATGCGCACCGTCGCGGACGGCGAGCTTGCGGACATCGCAGGCGCCTGCCGCGCGGCACTGGCGGCCGGCCCATGAGCACAGCCCCCGGCAGCACCGCCCCCGGCAAGACCATCGTCGTCGGCGTCATCGGCCATGTTGACCACGGCAAGACGGCGCTGGTGGGCACACTGACCGGCGTCGGTACCGACCGGCTGGCGGAGGAGAAGCGACGCGGCATCTCCATCGCGCTCGGCTTCGCCCATCGCACGGCGGCGGCCGGGACATTGGCCTTCATCGACATGCCCGGCCACGAGCGCTTCGTCCGCACCATGATCGCCGGAGCGACCGGCATCGACGCCGCTCTTCTGGTGGTCGCCGCCAACGAAGGCGTCAAGCCGCAGACCATCGAGCATCTCGCCATCGCCCGCCTGATCGGCGTGCGGCGGGGTGTCGTCGCCATTTCCAAATGCGACCTCGTCGGCAAGGCGCAGGCCGCGGCGACCGCCCAGGCGGTTCGCCAACTGCTGGACGGAACGCCGCTTGAGGGGAGCTGGCGGCCGAACGGGTCGCAGCCGCGCTTTCAGGGAAGGCCGACGGGCTGACGCTGGGCGAGTTGACCAAGCTGCTGGGCATCACCCGCAAGTTTGGGGTGCCGCTTCTGGAACATCTGGACAGGATCGGCGTATCGCGGCGGCACGGCGACCGCCGCATTCTGGCCGCTGCACCGGCTCCTAAGGCCGATACCCAAAAGATCGATGGCGACGGAATCCCGGTGTCCACATCCTGAGCCTGCCGGAGGCGATAAGGGTCTGGTGGCCCTCACGGTCTTCAAAACCGCTGGTTCGCCAACAGCGAACGGTGGGTTCGATTCCCATCCGCCTCCGCCACTTCCTTTTCCTGAAGCCGCGAGGACGGTGCCGATCACCGGTCCCCTGCCCCTGAATCGCGCCGCGACGATCTGGACGGCTCCGGTGTTCACACAAAGTTGACTTTCCATAAACCTGCACCTTGACTCCGGCCCAGGATTTGTGTGCAGTGCAACATAAATCCCCGTGAATGAACCTGGACGGCCGCCGCCGAATTCGAGGCGCCCAACCGAGGTCGCCCCAACATCCATGACGGCTGGAGATGTCATGATCGAGTTGTTCCTTGTGGTCTGCCTCGTTTCCGACCCCGACCGCTGCAGTGTCGAACGCCCCGCATTCCAGGAGCCGTTCGTCAATGTGATGGCCTGTTCGCGCAACGGCATGTTCCGGGCCGCCGAATGGGCGGAACAGCACCCGAAATACACCGTCCGCCGTTGGAAATGCGGACCGCGCCAGATCTGACGCGATTGACCCGGCAGGGGGTGGGTGGAGTTCGACCGATGCCGCAAAGCGCCCGGGGACGGCGCCGCTCGGCCCACCCCGAAAGACACCCACCCCTTTTGAGTGGCCCAATTCCATCCGCATCCGTGATTGTTATATAGGGCAATCATTGCTGAACCATGGGACCGTCCTCCCGGCACGCCCCCATGGGTAAGATGGGAGATTTCCGGTCATGCCTGTTCGCATTGCGTTTGTCCTCGCGGCGGCCCTGCTGTCGGCGGGTCCTGCAGCCGCCAGCCCGGCGAACGACTATCCCACGGCGGCGCGGGCCGATTACGTGATCGCCTGCATGGCGTCCAATGGCCAGTCACACATCGTGATGGAGAAATGCGCCTGCAGCATCGACGCCATCGCCGACCGCATCACCTACGACGACTACACCGCCATCGAGACGGTGAAGGTGATGGCCGACCAGCCGGGCGAGCGCGCCGGGATCTTCCGCAGCTCGGGCTGGGCCAAGGACCTGATGGACCGCTTCCGTCAGGCCCAGGTCGCCGCCGACCGCCAGTGCTTCTAAGAGGATAACGTCCGGACGCTACAGCGCCGGCTCATCCTTGCCGCTTGCGGCTGCCAGTGGAACGGTGCGGGTGAATGTGGCGCCCTTGGTGTCGTGGGCGACCACCTCCAGGCTACCGCCTTCAACCGGAACGAAACTGAAGCGGAGATTCGGATCCTCGCTGATGGAGATGTCGGTGTCCGCCTCCAGCACCGTCTGCCCGCCGACGCGGATGGCGATGGATTGGACATAGTGGGCCGGGATGTAGGTGCGGCTGATCTGATCGAACTGCAGCCCGCTGCTGTTGGGATGGCTGATCATGACCTGGGCCGTGGCCGGGCTGCCGGGGGTCAGCGTCTCCGGCAATTTCACCTTGATGCGGCCGAGGCGCGCCATAGCCTCCTGCGGGTCCTTGACGGCAGGGGCGGAACAGCCGCCGGCCGCCTTGACATAGGCTTCCGTCATCAGCAACCGGCCGTCCTCGGTCTCTCCCACGGCATGGACGTTGGTGTATTCGTTGACGCGCACGCGGGTCTCGATGCCGCTGCCGGCGCTGGCCGGGCCGAAACGGAAGGTGGCCGCCAGCGGCACCGGGTTCTTGTCGACCAGCAGCGACAGTGTCTTCAGGCGAAGCGACGGTTCGACCTCGACCCGCACCGGCACCAGCGCCGCGTCATAGGCACGGGCCGGGGCGTCGATGCGGATGCGGTCGCCGGCCTCCTCGATCGGGCGATCCTTGAAATACATGTCGTGCAGCACGTCCCAGCGCACTCCGTCGTCCGCCGCATCGCCGGCGGCGAGCACAGGCGTGGAAAAGACGACCAAAAGCCCCATCAGCGGCCCCGATAGCGGATATCGCGTCATCGCTCCCTCCCTGAATTTGTCCCGTGTCGTCCGCTCCTATTCCCATTCCAGCTCGGCGAAGGTCGCCGTGACGTTGCGCGGGTTGTATGCATCGAACAACAGCCAGCGGTCCCGTTCATCCTCCGCCACACCTGCAACGGCATCCTGGATGCTGCCGCCGGCCTTCAGCACCCGCCGCACCCCGTCCACCAAAACCGTCAGGTAACGCCGCTCAGCGTCCAGCGCGCCCGGCCAATCGACGGCTGCAGGACCATGTCCGGGAACGGCACGCACCGCCGGCACCCGCTCCAGCCTGTCGATCACCCGCAGCCAGCCAAGCGCATTGCCGTCCACCGCCGGAAGATGGTCGACGAACAGCAGGTCGCCGGCGAACAGCGTCCCCGTATTGCGGTCGAAGACGGTCAGGTCGTTGTTGGTGTGCGCCGTGGGATAGGCCGTCAACACGATGATGCGGTTGCCGAGATCGATCCGCACCTCTTCGGAAACCGGCCGGTCCACCCGGACAGGGGCGATGCCGGCCGCCGCATCCGCCCCCAGTTCGTCGGCAAGCCGCTGCCGATAGACCTCCTGCCGGGCGGCCAGCGCATCCCGGAGATTGGCATGGCCGGCGATCGGCACGTCGGCGAAGGCGGCGTCGCCGAAGACATGGTCGGGGTGCATGTGGGTGTTGATGACGACCACCGGCTTCTTGTCGGTTCGGGCGGCGATGGCCTCGCGCAGGCGTCGCCCCAACTCCGGTGTGCCGCCGGTGTCGATGACAGCCACCCCGTCGTCGCCGACGATGAAGCCCATGTTGGCAGTGTCGCCATGGTTGTCCGGCGCCGGTTCGGCAATGACGCCCTGGTGGACGAAGACTCCGGGCGCCACTTCCGTCACCGCCAACGGCTCCGCCGATGCGGACGTGGTGAACGCCATGAGGCACAGCATGGCGGCCAGCGTTAGAAAACCGCCGATCTCCAGGCTGGTCGTCATGCCCGTGTTCCTGTCTGGTCTTCTTCGCGCTTCTCCAGCAGATGGGCGAAGAGGCTGGCGACGGTGAGGTCGGCGGAGGTGCCGGGGTTGATGCCCTGCCATTTCAACCGTGCATCGAAGACGAACATATGCTCGCGCCGAAGGGCTGCCGATGATGACCCTGCCACCTGCCTGCGCACCTCGCGGGCTTCGGTCAGCACGGCCGCCGCCAGCGTCTCGCCATGTTTGCGCAGGATGTGGCTGTCGAGGAAGGGGGTCAGGAATTCCAGGTAAACGGCTTCGGCGAGTGAGACAGCATCGGCGTCCGCCAGCGACCGGGCGCAGGTGACCCCGATGTCGAAGACGTCGCGGTAGCCGTCGGCATATTGGGCGGCGATGCGGTCGCGCGACCGGGCGGCGGCCATGGCCTCGCGCAGGTTCACCGTCGCCGGGCCGGCAACGTCATGCTCCGGCGCCTGGCCCAGCCCGCCGGGCGATGCAAGGCGGATCGCTTCGAATGCAGCCTTGGCATCGTCCACCGTCAGCACCGCCAGCACATCGCCTACCCTGTCTTGCAGAGGGCGCGCGGCCGGCAACTCGGCGGCGCGGGCCAGCGGGGCACACAGAAGCAGGATACCAAGGTTGGTGTTACAGCCCACCGCCGCGCGGGTCGCCTGCACCGACCGCAGGATGCGTTCACCAACCGGGGCATGCGCCCGTGCGATCTCCGGCGCCGCGGCCTCCGCCGACAGGAGGAAGTCCTCCACCGTCATGCCGTGGCCGGCGGCGTGCACATGGACGTTGCCGGGCTTCAACGCCATCACCTCCGCCCGGCACACGGTCATGAACAGCTCTGCAACTGCGGTGCTCATCCCCCGGTCCCGCTGAAGGAGCGGTCGAGCATGTCCGGTGCAAGGCGTCCGCCATGGAAGCTGCGCCCACTGTCGAGCGCCGTCACCACCACGCGGGCCGGCGCGAACAGCAGCGGATCGATCGCGTAGAAATCCTTGTTCACCGCCGCGAACACCTCGGCAAAGGGACGCCCGTAGTCGCGGGATTCCGAGCTGGGAAGGCGTTGCGCCAGATCGGCGGCGGCATCCTCCGGCCCGGTAACGAAAAGCTGAACGGTGCCGCCGAACAGGATGGCGTCGTTGGTCCGCCCCATCGCCTCAACGAAGCCCTTGCCGGGCGGCGGCAGGGGGGCCACGCCGACGCCGTCGGCGACATGCTCCAACGGGAAGCCCAGCGCGTGCACCTTGTGCATTGCCACCTCCAGCACGCGGGCGACGATCTGCACCGTGCCGGCGAGGCTTGCCGTCGGCGTCAGCACCAGCGTCAGCCGATCCGGCGCCACCCCGCAGTCGGCCGCGATCCGCTCGACCAACGGGGCCGGCGGGGCGGCTCCGCTTTCCAGCACCAGCACGGCGTGATCGCCGCTGTCGCCATAGCCCAGCTCGTCGAACAGCGTCTCCTTGCGGGCAAGGGCGCGGCCGGGGCCGGAGCCGAGCGCGAAGAAGGAACCGTCCTCGTCCTTGTGCGACAAGCTCCAGCCGGCATATTGGCTGCCCAGGCAGGCGAGCACCGGATCGGTGCTGTGCACCGCCACCTGGAATGGCCAGCGGTCGGACTGGGTGTCGGCCTGGAGCGTCACCCGGCCCAAACCGCCCATGCACAGCTCGGCGATGCGCCGACCGGCCTCCAGCCCGCCGGAGCGGGCGATCCCGCCATCGACGATCGTTGCGCCGGCCAAATTGTCGATGCCGAGCCGCAACTGTGCCGCATCGGCGACCAGGGCGGCGGCGAGCGGGCCGGCAAGGGCCGACAGGCTGGGGCGCTGCTGCATCACTTGGCCTTTCCCGCAATGGTCCGCGCCGCGTCCATCGCGTCCTGGAAATCGAAGGCGACGGCGGAACCGCCGGTCTGCATCCGCTCCAGCAGATGGTGCTGGACCTTGAACTTGACGTTGCCGATGGCGAGCGCGCCGATGCCGACGGCGCCGGAATGGCCGGGCACCGGTGTGCCGTCATCCTGCACGCCGACGCCCTCCACCCCGGCCGGCGGCACTGCGTTGATGTCGGCCGCCACGCGCAGGCGCCTGGCCGCCCGCAAATCGTCGGCCGTCAGCACCGTGACCCCGGCCTTGCCGCAGGCGAGCACGACCTCCGCGCGCTCCATCAGCGCCGCCTTGCCGCCGGTGGAGGTGTCGGCGCAGGACAGCGTGACGCCATAGCGCCGGCCGAACTCCTCCGCCTTGCCCTGCACGGCCGAAACGCCGCGGTGGCTGACCAGGGTGACGTTGCCGCCGGCCTGTGCGGCGATCAGTCCGGCGATGCCGCCGACGACGCCGGTGGCGCCATAGACCTGGACATCCAGTCCGGCGAGGCCATCGGCTCCCGACCGCCGCAGGGCGCGTTCGACCACGGCGACCATGGCGGCGGCAGTGGTGAAGGCGCCGGACGGGTCGGCGAAGACCGAGATCAGGAAGGGCGGGAACATCGCCTTGCGCGCGACGGCGAGCATGTCCAGCGCCATGGCCGCGTCGCGCCCGCCGATGAACAGGCCGGTGCGCACCGCGTTCTTCGGGTCGCGGGAGAACATGGCGTCCTGGGTCAGCGCCTCGACCTGTGCGGTCTCGATGCCGGTGTAGGGGACCACCGTGTCGATGCCGGCATCCACCGCCATGTTGACGTCGAACGGGCTGACATTCGCCAGCGGCGTGATCATGTGCAGCACGTAAGGGGCGCTCATGCCTGCCTCCATTTCAGTCGTTCAGCGGTCAGCTCATTCGCCTGCGGCGCGCCGGATCGGAGATGCCAGCTCCGCCTCGTCCGACAGGTTCCGCACCGTCGCGCCGACATTCCGCCCGCGGCAGACCATCACCTCCAGCGGGGAACCGGCCCAGCGCTCGCGCATCTCGCCGGCCAGCCGTTCCGCCAGCGCCGCATTGCCGACGATGGCGAAGCAGGTCGGTCCCCAGGAGCTTTGGCCCACTCCGGCAATCCCCTGCGCCTCCAGCCAAGCCAGCGCCTCGGCCACCAAGGGGCTGGTGAAGCGCCCGCCCTGGGCCGGGGCGAAATGGTCGCCGACCGTCCGCTGAAGCTCGCCGATGGCCTGCCCGAACCGCTCCACATCGCTTTCGGCCAGCGCCGGCAGTGCAACCATCAGCATCAGCCGGCAGAGATGCGCCGCGGCGTCGGGCGGAAAGGGCGGCAGCCGACGGAAGGCCTCCACTTCCGGTGCTCCGTGAAGCCCATGGCCGCCGCGATGGAGCAGCAGCAGGATGCGCCAATCGTCGGGGAAGGGCGCCCGCGCGATCACCGGCGGTGCGGCGTCCAGCCCGCCCCGGCCGCCGTCCAGCAGCACCCCACCCTGCTCGAAGGCGGCCAGTCCGATGCCGGAGCGTGCTCCACGCTCTAACGCGCGGGCCAGATCGCGGGCGGCGGTGCCCCGCCCCTCCAGACAGGTGAGCGCCGTGGCGACCGCGAGATCCGTTTGGGTGCCGGAGCCCAGGCCGACATGGGACGGAATCGCCTCCTCCACCGTCACGGCGACGGCATCCGGCAGGCCCGCCTCCCGGCCCAGCCGTTCGATGCTGCGACGGACGCGGTCGGAGGATGGCCCGCTGACCGTCAGCCGGTCGGCCGGGCGGACGCGCAGGACGATGGCCGGCCGGTCGATGGCGATGCCGAGACTGCCGAAGCGGCGCCCCAACCCACCATTGAGATCGACGAAGCCGGCATGCAGGCGCGCGGGCGCACTGACCCATACCTCCCCTATCCGATTGCGCTGGTGGCTCATCTGCATTCCCTTTGCGCGGCTCATCGCACAATGTTAGCGTTACGAACAAAATTGTCCGTAGCGCGAACGAGTATCCACGCGCGGTAACCCAAACGGGGCACGGATATACAGGGAGGAAAACGGGCATGACCGGACCGCTCCGCCTGTCAAAGATCAGACATGGCCGACGATCGTCGGCTCAATTCCGGGCTTTATGCTTGGACGTCTCCCGGCGAAGACCTCCGCTCTTCTCGAACCACCCGGATTGACTGCGTTTTCACGCGAAAGCGACTTTTCCGCTCAGCCGATTTGGGGGGCCATGACCTTCCACCCCGACATTCTCTGTCCATTCTGCGGCCTCGGCTGCGGTGACATCGGGATCGACCTGGATGATTCCGGCATCGCCCCCCGGCCCAGCGGCTGCCCGCAAGCCGACCGGCTGTTCCGCCGGTCCGCGGCGGTGCCGACCGACGCCCGCATGAGCGGAACCGCCGTTTCCATGGACGATGCCATCGCCGAGGCGGCCCGGCTGCTTGCCGAAAGCCACGCACCGCTGATCGCCGGGCTGGCAACCGATGTGGATGGCGTCCTCTCCGCTTTGACCCTGGCCGAACGCATCGGGGCGACGGTGGACCATGAGCGATCCGACGCGCTGTTCCGCAATCTGGCGGCATTGCGCCGCTTCGGCTGGTCGACCACAACGCTGGCGGAACTGCGCAACCGTTGCGACCTCGTCCTCGTCGTCGGCCCGGACCCGGCTGCCGCCTTTCCGCGCCTGTGGGAACGGTGGGTGGTTCCGGAACCGGCGTTCGTACCCGATGGAGCGCGAAGCGTCGTCTTCCTGGGTGGGGAGCCGCTGCCGGAGACGGCACAACTCCTGGGCGGACAAATCGAAACGGTCGATCCGGGGGCCAGAGACCTCGCCATGCTGGTCACCGGCTTACGGACGGCGCTTGCCGGTCGGGCAGCGGCCGGCGATCCGATGACCGAACTGGCGGCCCGCCTGCGTGCCGCCCGCTATACGGTGGTAATCTGGGCGGCAGGGCTGTTCCAGGGGCCGCAGCCGGACATGATCGTGGAGGGTCTGGTCCGGCTGATCCGTACCGTGGACGGCACCACCCGCTGTTCCGGCCTGCCGCTGTCCGGTGCCGACAACCTGATCGGCGCCAATCAGGCCTGTGGCTGGCGCACCGGCTTTCCTTTGCGCACCGGCTTCGACGCCGGGTTACCGCTGCACGATCCGGAACGGTTCGACTGGCGCCGCCGCCTGCAGGATGCCGACGTGACCTTGTGGATTTCCGCCTTCCGTCCGGAGATGCCGGAGTTCAGCACGAACGGCACGGTCATCATACTGGCGCCGCCGGAGATGACCATAACGCCGGAACCGGCGCTATTCATTCCGGTGGGAACGCCGGGCATCGATCATGCCGGCGACGTGTTCCGCGCCGACAGCGTGGTCGCCCTGCATGCCGGGATGTTGATCGACCGCGGCCTGCCCAGCGTTGCTGGGGTGATCGGCCGCATCCTGGCGGCACTGGACCAAACCGCGAAAGTCAAGGAGACCGCCGGATGCTGACGAAGCTTGCCGGCGGACGGCTGTTCGACCCGGCCAATGGCCGGCATGGCGAGGTCGCCGACCTCTGGCTGCGGGACGACCGCGTCACCGCCAATCCGGGGCCGGGAGCCACGCCTGACAGCGTGTACGATGTGACCGGCAAAGTGGTGATGGCCGGCGCCATCGACATCCACAGCCACATCGCTGGCGGCAAGGTCAACCTCGCCCGCATGCTGATGGGGGAGGAGCACGACCGGCACCGCTTCACCGGCAGCGCCTGCGGCTGCGGTGGGGGCAGCGGCATCGCCACCCCCTCCACCCACACCACCGGCGCCCGCTACATCGAGATGGGGTTCACCGCCGCCTTCGAGCCGGCGATGCTGGGATCCAACGCCCGGCACGCGCATCTGGAGATGAGCGACATCCCCTATATCGACACCGGCGGCTATCTGGTGCTGGGAAACGACGATTTCCTGCTGGACTTGATCGCCACCAACGCCGGGCAGGCGGCGGTCAACGATTATGTCGCCTGGATGCTGACGGCGACTCAGAGCCTTGCCGTCAAGGTCGTCAATCCCGGCGGCATCAACGCCTTCAAGTTCAACGCGCGCAAGCTCGACCTCGACGAGGCGGGGCCGCACTACGGCGTCACGCCGCGCACCGTCCTGACCGTGCTGGCCCGCGCGGTGTACGAGTTGGGATTGCCGCACCCGCTGCATGTCCATGGCTGCAACCTCGGCATCCCCGGCAATGTGGCGACGACGCTCGACACCATTCAGGCGGCGTCGGGCCTGCCCATGCACATGACGCACATCCAGTTCCACAGCTACGATACGGCGGGCGACCGCAAATTCTCCTCCGGCGCCGCGGCGCTGGCGGAGGCGGTGAACAGGACGCCGACGCTGTCGGTGGATATCGGGCAGGTCATGTTCGGACAGACCGTGACCGCGTCGGCCGATACCATGGCGCAGCGCCACACCGCCCCGCTGGCCCATCCGCGCAAATGGCTGGCGATGGACATCGAATGCGAGGCGGGATGCGGCGTGGTGCCCTTCCGCTATCGCGACAAATCCTATGTCAACGCCCTGCAATGGGCGATCGGGCTGGAGCTGTTCCTGCTGCTCGACGATCCGTGGCGGGTGTTCCTGACCACCGACCACCCGAACGGCGCGCCCTTCACCTTCTATCCGGAGTTGATCCGGCTGCTGATGGACCGCGATTACCGCTTGGCGAAGCTGGCGGAGATCCATCCCGACGCGCCGGCCCACACCACGCTGGGCTCGATCACCCGCGAATACACCCTGGCCGAGATCGCCATCATGACACGCGCGGCGCCGGCCCGCATCCTGGGGCTTGCCGACCGCGGCCATCTGGCGCCGGGCGCCTCTGCCGACGTGACCGTCTACAGCGACTTAGCAGACCGCCGCGCCATGTTCGAGCGCCCCGATCTGGTGTTCAAGAGCGGCAAGCTGGTGGTGCGCGACGGCGCGCTTGTGGCGATGGCGCAGGGCTCCACCCATGTCGTCCGTCCCGGCTTCGATGAACTGATCGAGCGCCGCATCGCCCGCTATTTCGACGAGCGCATCGGCTTGGCCATCAAGCATTTCCGCATCCAGGACGCGGAAATCCGCCACGGCGCCGGGCCGCAGCTTCACCCCTGCAAGCGGCGGGAGGTGCCGTGATGGCGGAGATGCGGATCAACGGCGTGCGCATCGAGGACACGTTTGCAGAAGCGTTTCCGATGACCTACACGCGGCTGGTCATCACCGCCGATACGCCCGCCTGGGTGGATGCGGCGACGTCCAGCCTGACCGGATTCGCCACCTCCGTCATCGGCTGCGGTTGCGAGGCGGCGGTGGAGCGCCTGCTGACGCCGGAGGAGACGCCGGACAGCCGGCCGGGTGCGGCGGTGATGATCTTCGGCATGTCCAGCGGCGACCTCGCCAAGCTGGTGGTCAACCGTGTCGGGCAATGCATCATGACCTCGCCGGGGTCGGCCTGCTATGCCGGGCTTCTCCAGGGGGCCAAGCGCATCCCGCTCGGCAATGGACTGCGCTACTTCGGCGACGGGCACCAGATCTCCAAGAAGTTCGGCGATCGCCGATTCTGGCGCCTGCCGGTGATGGACGGGGAGTTCGTCTGCGAGGACAGCGTCGCCGTGGCCAAGGGGATCGGCGGCGGCAACTTCCTGATCCTGGCCGCCAGCCACCGCCAGTGCCTCGCCGCGGCGGAGGCGGCGGTCGCGGCGATCCGGCCGCTGCCGGGCATCATCCTGCCCTTTCCCGGCGGCGTGGTACGCTCAGGATCGAAGGTCGGGTCGAAATACAAGGCGCTGATCGCCTCCACCAACACGCGCTTCTGCCCGACCCTGCGGGCGGTCGAACCGGAAACGCTGCTGTCCCCGGATGTCGAGGCGGTGCTGGAACTGGTGCTGGACGGCACCGACGAGGCCGCGATCCGCACCGGCATGCGGGCCGGCATCGCAGCAGCCGCAGCCGGCGGCCCGGCGGCCGGCGTACTGGCGATCACCGCCGGCAATTACGGCGGAAAACTCGGGCCGCACCACTTCCACCTCCACGAGGTGATGGCATGAGCGGTCTGACCCTGACCTTCCGCGGCGATGCCGGGACAATCGTGGACATGTCATCCCTGCTGCCGGACCGGCTGGCCGGCCAGACGGCGGAGGACATTGCCGGGCTGCCGCTTCCCTGCGGCGGGGGGGTGACGACGGTCGGCGAGATGTTCGAGCTTTCGACTGGCGACGCGGCTGAAGCAATGCTCATCCGGCCGGGGGAGGCCGTCCTGCACCGCATCGGCGCCGGCATGGCGTCCGGCCGCATCCTGGTGGAGGGAGACGTCGGCAGTCACGCCGGAGCCGGAATGAGCGGCGGCCTTCTGCGCATCACGGGCAATGCCGGCGACGCGCTGGGAGGCGCCCTGCCCGGCCTGCCGCTGGGGATGCGGGGCGGGCTGATCAGCGTCGGCGGCAGTGCCGGGGACCGCGTTGCCGAGCGGATGCGGCGGGGGATCGTCCTCGTCGACGGCATGGTCGGTGTCTATGCCGCCGGTTTCATGATCGCCGGGACGCTGGCAGCCGGCGGGGGATGCGGTCCGCATCCGGGCTTCGGTATGCGCCGCGGCACGCTGCTGATGGGCCGGCGGCAGGATGCGGTGCCCGACGGGTTTGCCGATGGCGGCACGCGTGACTGGCTGTTCCTGCATCTGCTGCGGCGCGGATTGGAGGGGACCGGAAGCTGGTTCGAACGTGCGGGCACCACCCGCGCCCATCGGTTCATCGGCGACCTTGCGGAAGGAGGGCATGGTGAGATTCTGGCGATGGTCTGAACGAAGAACCGACTTATGGAGGCGCCGCCTTGCGGCTTTGGTCCTGCCGGTCATCGGGTTGACGGCCCTTGCGGCACCAGCCACTGCCCAGGGGACCGGTCCGCAGGACGGCGGCGCCAAAGTGATGCTGATCGGCTATCTCGCCCGCCAGGAGGACCCGCGCACGCCGCTGAGTTTCCTGGAGCCGGTCGCGACCGACGAGGGGCTTCAGGGCGCCCGGCTGGCACTAGCCGACAACAACACCACGGGCCAGTTCCTCAACCAGAGCTACCGGCTGGTGGAACAGGCCCTGCCGCAGGACGGCGACATCTCCGCCGGCGTGAAGGCGCTGGCCGAAGAGGGGGTGCGGTTCGTGGTTGCCGACCTGCCGGCCGACGCGCTGCTCGCCGCCGCCGACCGGCCGGAAGCCAAGTCCATGCTGCTGTTCAACGCGCGCGCCACCGACGACGCGCTGCGCAACGAACAGTGCCGGGCCAACATCCTTCACACCGCCCCCAGCCGGCGCATGCTGGCCGATGCGCTGGCACAGTATCTCGCCTGGAAGAAATGGACGCGGTGGAGCCTGCTGGTCGGCCGCGATCCCGGCGATGCGCTCTATGCCGAGGCCGTCCGTCGCGCGGCCAAGCGCTTCGGCGGCCGGATCGTCGACGAGAAGTCCTGGACTTTCGACACCGGAAACCGGCGCACCGACACCGGCGTCACCACCATCCAGTCGGACATCCCGCTCGCGACCCAGGGGCCGGATTATGACGTGCTGATCGTCGCCGACGAAGCCGGCGATTTCGGCGACTATCTCGATGGCCGCACCTGGTATCCCCGACCGGTCGCCGGCACCCAGGGGCTGACCTCCACCGCGTGGTCGCGGGTGAACGAGCAGTGGGGCGGCACCCAACTGCAAAGCCGGTTCGAGAAGCTGGCCGGCCGCTGGATGACTCCGCGCGACTATGCCGCCTGGCTTGCCGTGCGCAGCATCGGGGAGGCCGCGGCCCGCACCAACGCCACCAGCTTCGACGACCTGACCGCCTACTTGCACAGCCCCGATTTCGAACTGGCCGGCTTCAAGGGCGAAGCGCTGTCCTTCCGCGCCTGGAACGGGCAGATGCGCCAACCCATCCTGATCGCCGGGCCAAGGATGCTGGTTTCAGTGTCACCACAGGAGGGATTCCTGCACCCGGTGACACCTCTCGACACGCTCGGCGACGATGCGCCGGAAAGCAAATGCCGTCTCAACCGATAGGGCGGACCACACCATGCGATTCCTGATGTCCTGCACCATGCTGCTTCTCGCCGGTCCGGTCCTGTTGGCCGAGCCCGTGTTTGCCGAAACCATCTTCGTGTCCAACGAAAAAGACAACCAGATCGCCGTGGTCGACGGCGACAGCCTGCAGATCAAGAACAAGATCAAGGTCGGCCGCCGGCCGCGCGGCATCACGCTGAGCGCCGACGGAACGCAGCTCTATGTCTGCGTCGGCGACGACAACCGCATCGACGTGGTGGACATCGCCAGCGGCAAGGTCGTCCACACCCTACCCTCCGGCCCCGATCCGGAGTTGTTCGTGCTGTCTCCGGACGGCAGGAAGCTCTATGTCGCCAACGAGAACGACAACATGGTGACGGTCATCGACGTCGCCGACCGCAAGGCGATCGGCAACATCCAGGTCGGCGTCGAGCCGGAGGGAATGGGAATCAGCCCGGACGGCAAGATCCTGGTCAACACCTCCGAAACCACCAACATGGCGCATTTCATCGACACGGAGAAACACACCGTCATCGGCAATGTGCTGGTGGACAGCCGTCCGCGCGTCGCCCGCTTCACCGACGACGGCAAACAGGTCTGGGTGTCGAGCGAGATCGGCGGCACAGTCAGCGTGATCGATCCGGCGGCGCTCAAGGTCATCAAGAAGATCAGGTTCGAGGTGAGAGGCGTCCGGCGCGAAGCCATCCAGGCCGTCGGCATCCAGATGACCAAGGACGGAAAACGGGCCTTTGTGGCGCTGGGACCGGCCAACCGGATCGCAGAGATCGACACCGACAGCTTCGAGGTGAAACGCTATTTCCTTGTCGGACAGCGCGTCTGGAACCTCGCCTTCTCGCCCGACGAGAAACGGCTCTACACCACCAACGGCATCAGCAACGATCTGTCGGTGATCGACCTGGAGCGCAACAAGGTGATCAAGAGCATCCCGGTCGGCGGCGCACCATGGGGAATCGTCGTCAAGCCTTGAGGCGGCCCAGGCGATGCGGAGCATGACGGAACCCACGGCCGGACCTGCCGGTTGAGGCAAGAGGCCGGGTGCGTCGGCGACCGTCGACGGCGGCCCGGCCTCTTGGGAGGTGAAATCATGGAGAAGCATCCAGAAGAACAGCCGCCGACGCCCGGCAAGAAGAGTGTTCTGAACGACAAGGCCGAGTTCGAGAAGGACGAGGGCAAAGACACCGTATCGCATATGGGCGATGAGAGCGGCAAGGACAGGGCCGACCGGCCGCCGGATGCCGCGCGCGGCACAACCAAGCGGTCATGACCTCCTTGCCACGATTGTCCATTTCCGGAGACATGCGATGAAATCCTTCAAGACACTGCCCCTGAACAGCCTTGCATGCGCCGCCGGCCTTGCCGTCGGCATCGCCATCGCCGCGCTGCCGGCCTCCGCCCAGTCGTCAGGGAACAGTTCGACAGGCAGCACTGCGACCGGCAACAGCGCGACCGGTACCAATTCGTCCGACAGCACCGGACAGCTGCCGCCCAACTCGCTTCCCGCCGAGCGCAATGGAGCTATCGGTGGTGCGCCGGTTCCGCAGGGCAGTTCCGGCTCCTCAACCGAGGGTGCCACGTCGCCCACCGGACAGCTTCCCAAAGACTCTCTGCAAAAAGAACGGCAGGGTGCGATCGGCGGGCATTCGGTCACCCAGGGCGGCTCCGGCCAGTCGGATGACAAGAAGGACAAGCAGTAACCGGCACCTCTCGCCCGGCTTTATGACATGATCGCGGCCGCTGCCACCGAAGATGGGGTAGCACTGTCCGAAAGGCCGTGCCATCCCGGCCAGGACCAGGGAAGCGGGAAGGCGGCGGCTGCGATTTCAAGTTACTCCGAACCTCTTTTGAGAGTTTGTTGGCAAAACAAACAAGATGCCATAATGGCTGCCGTGACCGACGCCGTGCCCGCAGGTATCCAGTGATCAGTCATGCTGGATCGGCGCGACCGGCGTGCCCCGCATGACCTGCGGCGGTCCTCCAATGATTTCAAAATGCATGGGAGAAAGCGGCGATGGGCATGTGGCAGGGGTCATCCCCGAAAATCAATCGTGTGCTGGTGGGCGAATCGCTGGTCGGTGACGGCAATGAGGTCGCCCATATCGACCTGATCATGGGACCGCGCGGCAGCGCCGCGGAGACCGCCTTCTGCAACGCGCTGACCAACAACAAGGACGGCTTCACCAGCCTTCTGGCGGTCATCGCCCCCAATCTGCAATGCAAGCCCTCGACCATCCTGTTCAACAAGGTGACGATCAAGGGTGCCGAGCAGGCTGTGCAGATGTTCGGCCCGGCCCAGCATGGCGTCGCCAAGGCGGTCGCCGACTGCGTCGCCGCAGGAACCATCCCGCAGGACGAAATCGACAACATCTTCATCTGCGTCGGCGTCTTCATCCACTGGGAGGCCAAGGACAACGCCAAGATCCAGGATTACAACTACCGGGCCACCAAGGAAGCGATCGAACGCGCGGTGTCGGGATACCCGACCCTCAAGGATCTGCAGAACCAGAAGGACTCGGCGAAGCATCCGTTCGCCGCCTGACCGGGGCCGATGCCCCGCCTTGCCGGATGTCGGCAGCGGCCGGCGGTCGTGACGCGACCGCCGGCCGCTGTCCGTCGTGATCGACCTGAAAAACGGGGTGGATGCGGCGCCCGACCGACCGACGGGGAAGGACGGAATACCTTCAGCCTTCCAAGCATTTGACAGTCCGTAACGTGGCAGGCAGCGTTACGGACGATCCGCAGCACGCTGGATAGACTTTTAGGAAAATAAATCTTTCTTTCAATACCGCGCCAAATCAGCAGCCATTGCGTAGAATTATTCCAGTTCTAAGAAACACCGCTTCCGGCATTCCTTTTGCGCCGCACAAAGAACTAGCCATAATTATCACGACGCTATCCGTTCGGGTTATGGTCGCTTCGGCGCGGCACGGGTAGAATTTCCTAATGGGCTTCCCCGGCAATCCTGCCTGATCGCCCATTCCAGCGGAGGAATCGGACATGAAGACTTGGCGCAAGCCGACGATTGTCGAGATTTCGGTCGGCACCGAGATCAACGCCTACGCCTGTGCCGGTTTGTAACCGGCGCATTTGAACGGCAAGGGTGACCCTTCCCTCAAACATCCGTCCACGCTTTCCACTCAGCATCTTCCACTCAGGCCGGCTGCGGCTCGAAATGGGCGAAGAACTGCCCGGTTCCGTCAGGAGCGCTCGCATCATAATGCAGCGCGCAGAGCCGCAGCCGGCCGGCATCGCCCAATTCCGGGCCTGACAGCATGCTGTGAAAGCTCTCCCCACCAAGCAGGCGATGCGCGGTGGTGAGATACAGCCGCGAAAGCCGTCTGTCCCGCACCATGGTGTCGAGCATCCGCGGTCCGGTCAGCAGATAGAGGCTGCGGAAGCCCATGTTGCCCAGTTCGCGGACCAATGGTCCACCCTCCACAGACATTCCGGTTCCTGCGATCAGCACCTCGTATCCGGCAGCGCGCCAGCGGGCGACCCGGTCGGGCGGCGCCCCGCCACCGGTTGCGATGAGCACGCGCTGACCATGGCGCGCCGGCGAGTCCGGCATCGAGAATTCCAGGCTGGCGCTGGCGACGACCACGGCCGGCTGCGGCGGAAGGCCGTTGTCGGCACGCCATTGCGCAAGCTCCCGCGTTGCCTCCTGTGTGCCGACCTGCAGAACATCATCCAGCCGCCCAGCCGCGAGGTCGCGCAGATAGCCGCCATGGGTGACGAGACAATCCGCCTGCGCCTGAAGTTCGAGGAACAGGCGGAAGTCGTTGCCGCTGACCAGCCCGGCCGGCAGCCGGCTTTCCCCGGTCGCGGGATCGCGCAGCGCGATGCGTCCGTCGAGACTGCCGACGAAGCTGGCATAGACGAAGGGGGCGGCGGCACTTCCCCGCTCATGCAGGCGGTGGGCGAGATAGGTGCCGGGAAGTGCGATCTCCTCCGGTTTGCCGGGATAGAGCCGAAGCATGCGTGCGGTCACCGCAGCCCTCCCGACGCGCCGGCATCGACCCGGCGAAGGAAATCGGCGGCAAGCGCATCGGCGATATCGACCTTGCTGACCGACTGCAATCCCTGCCATGCGGGCATCGAGTTGACCTCCAGCACCAGCCAGCGGCTTTCGTCGCCGGGGGCGGGAATGAGATCGACGCCGGCATAGTCCGCGCCGACCGCGGCGGCGGCCCGCACCGCCAGATCGGCGACGGCGCCTTCGGGGATCAACGCCTCGCAGCTGGCACCCTGATGGACATTGGTGATCCAGCTGCGGCCATGGCGGATCATCGCCGCCACCGCAACACCGCCGACCACGAAGACCCGGCAGTCGCGCCATTCGCCCTCCCGGTGAGGCGGCACGAAGGGCTGCAGGTAATAGACGCCGGCGACGGCTTCTGGCTCCGGCACCTCGTCCGGCCGCGACAGGCGGCGCAGGCCGCGCCCCTGGGCGCCGAACAGCGGCTTCAACACGCAATCCGGCGAGTCCGCCACCGCGGCGCGTGCCAGTTCGGCGGACTGGACGGCCACGGACAGCGGCGTCGGCAGGCCGGCATGGGACAACAGGAAGCTGGTGGTGCTCTTGTCCACACAGCGTTCGATGGCGCCCGCCGCGTTGTAGACCGGCACTCCCAGACGATCCAGCGCATGGAGCACCCCCAGCCGCATGGTCACCTGTTCGAAGCTGCCCTGCCCGACCACGCGCACGAAGGCCCCGGACGGCAGCGCATCGCCGAAGCCCGGCAGCAGAAGCCCCGTCTCGGTGCGTCCTACGGCGAAGCCGCAGCCGTTCAGCGGGACGCGCCGGCATTCGACTCCCCGGCGCGTGATCGCCCGCTCCAGCCGCGCCGCATGCCAGTCGGCCCCGTCGGTGAACAAAGCGACCACACCGGTCATGCTGCCTCCGCCAAAGCATGGTGCAAATACAGCTCACGCGCGCGCCGGCCGGCAAGGCGCCTGGCCTCCGGCAGGTCGGCCGCGTCGGCAATCACGGTGCAGAGCGGAGCGCCCGCAGGAATGCGCGCGGGCGTGCGCGGACGGTCGGCAGCCCAGTCCGGCCAGCACAAGCCGTCCTGCAGCAGGATCGGCGCGGTGCTGTAAACCACCATGGCGGCACGGCAGCCGGTGAGCGGCGGCAGTTTGGCCGGCAGCCTCCCGGCACAGGCGGCCAGATGCAGACCGAAAAGACTGGGCATTGGCGGCCGGTCGAACAGGTCGAGCGTCGCACCCGGCCGCGGATTGATCTCCAGCAGGCACCAGCCGGCCGGTCCTGCCAGGAAATCGGCGCTGTTGAGCCCGACCAGCCCCACCGCGGCAGCGATCCGCGACACTGCATCGATCATCGCCGCGGCGGTCCCGCCGGAAGCCGGCATGGGGCCGACCGCTCCACCATAGCGGTAGGGTTGGCCGGGAGCCGGCGCCACCCATTGCCGGCTGAAGCCGATTGGCAGCACACGGTGGCCATTGGCCAGGAACAGCAGGGACGCCGGACGCCCGGCGCTGCGGCGCTGAGCATAATGGCCGGCCGTCAATCGCGAGGAGGCCGGCCGGATGTGAGCACCACCGCTAGCGCCCGCACGCTTCATCAACCAACCCCCGGCGTCGGCCGGCGGCGCCGTGGCGACCTCCGGATGCGGAATACCGAGGCTGGCGAGCAGGTCTGCAAAGGCGAACGGATCCTTCAACCGCGCCACCGTTTCCGCCCGGTTGCCGATCACCGGCCGGCCGCGTGCAAGTGCCGTCAGCAGTTCAGGCCTATCTTCGAACCCGGTGCCATAGACAAGCGGCAGCCTGCAAAGATCCGGCGCGGCCAGCGCCCGTTGCAATGCCGCGGCGGGAATGCGCAGTTGCCGTGACGGCAACGTCAGGCACGGGTCGGCCAGGGCGGTTGTATCGGTATCGGCAAACAGGTCCACCGCAGCGACGCGCAGCCCGTCGCGGCAAGCGCTGGCCACCAGCGCCCGCGCCGACAGCGCCACCACCACGAATTCCGGGACTGCCGTCGCGGTCAAGCTCCGCTCCCCTTGCGAAAGCATCTTGAACATTCATTCGCAATCCCAACAATCATGCGCAGCAGCCATATTTGCAATGACCCTTCCGAACAACGGCCCGTGCCGTCCACCTGACGCTGTTCGGGTACGGGGCAGGGCACCCGCCTGGGGGAAGACTGGATGTATGAAGCCGCAATGCCTGCGGACCCTCCGTCGATTCCCGCGATCCACGGCCCTCCCGCCCTGGCCGTGGAGGAATTGAGCCACAGTTTCGGCAAGCGGGTGGCGCTGGACCACGTGTCCTTCGCCGTGCCGCCTGGCGGCTTCACAATGCTGCTCGGCCTCAATGGCGCGGGAAAGACCACACTGTTTTCGCTGATCACCCGGCTCTATTCCAACCGCACCGGCGCCATCCGCATCTTCGGCTTCGACCTGCGGCGCCAGCCGACCCGCGCGCTGGAGCGGATCGGCGTGGTGTTCCAGCAGCCGACGCTCGACCTCGACCTGACCGTCCGTCAGAACCTGCGCTACCATGGTGGCCTGCACGGAATGGCGCCATCCGACTGCGAAGCCCGTGCGCGGGAGGAGCTGGCCCGCATCGGACTGGCCGAGCGCGCCGACGACAAGGTCCGGGCATTGTCCGGCGGGCAGCGGCGACGGGTGGAAATCGCCCGCGCGCTGCTGCACCGGCCGAACCTGCTGCTTCTTGACGAGCCGACGGTCGGGCTGGACACCGAGTCGCGCCGCCAAATCCTTGGCCATGTCCGTGCGCTCTGCCGTGAGCAGGGGCTGGCGGTCCTGTGGGCCACCCATCTGCTGGACGAGGCGAGGGACGAGGATTCCGTCGTCATCCTGCATCAGGGACGGCTGCGCGCGTCCGGCAGCGTGCGCGCGGTCTGTGCCGAGTCGGGCAGCGCCACTCTGCCCATCGCCTTCGCCGCCTCGACGACCGGGGAGCGCCGGCCATGAGCGCCGCCACCTATTGGTGCTGCCTGCGCAGCATCATCGTGCGCGAGGGGCTGCGCTTCCTGCATCAGCGCGAACGCTTCTTCGCGGCGCTGGTCCGGCCGCTGGTCTGGCTGGCGATCTTCGCCGTTGGCTTCCGCGCCGTGCTGGGCGTGTCGATCATCCCGCCCTACGAGACCTACATCCTCTATGACGAATATGTCGTGCCCGGCTTGGTCGCGATGATCCAGCTGTTCAACGGCATGCAGAATTCCCTCTCGATGGTCTACGACCGCGAGATGGGGAGCATGCGGACGCTGCTGGTCAGTCCGCTGCCGCGCTGGTACCTGCTGGTCGCCAAGCTGCTGGCCGGCGTCGCGGTGTCGATCGCACAGGTCTATGTCTTCCTCGGCATCGCATGGCTGTGGGGGGTGGAGCCGCCGCCGCTGGGCTATCTCGCGGCACTGCCGGCATTGCTGCTCAGCGGGCTGATGCTGGGGGCGCTCGGCCTGCTGCTGTCGTCCTTTGTGAAGCAGCTGGAGAATTTCGCCGGGGTAATGAACTTCGTGATCTTCCCGATGCTCTTCGCTTCCTCAGCCCTCTATCCGCTCTGGCGCATCAGGGAAGGCAGCCCGACGCTGTACCAGATCGCCGCCTGGAACCCGTTCACGCAGGCGGTGGAACTGATCCGCTTCAGCCTGTATCTCCGAGTCGACGTGACGGCGTTGCTTTGGGTGACCGGCTGTCTGGTGCTGTTCCTGGGCGCCGCGGTTCTGGCATACGATCCCGGTCGCGGCTTCTGGGCACGAAGGGGCGGCCCGGCCGAACAGGCCTGAACTTCGGAACGGCAGCTTCACAGCATATCAACTTTCGAAGTAATCCTTTTCCTCATACCTGCCCTCTATTTCGATTCTTCCAAAAACTTTCGCACGGCGGCGGAAAATAATCTTCACAGCCTGTCTTTGTTTGAGCACACTGAATATCAGTTTCGCCAACATAGTGCGGGGCAGTTTAGAACCCCGCCAACGCCCGTGCTCCGGCATTTTGATCCGGCGCACCCGCGATGCCGAAGCAGTGTGAAATCGGAGCGTCGGGAGCCCATACCGCCCGACGCCCGCCGGTTGACGTCACGCATCGATTATCGAGGGAGAATACCCTCTCGAAGACCGCACTTACACAAGCAGCTGCCTGCCGCCGCAAAGTCCCTGGGACCACCGCCAAAAAACGGGAGGAAACACATGAACCCCTTTGTGCGCTGTCTGCTCGTCACCGCCGCGATCCAGGCGGCCACCGCCACGGTCGCCGTCACCGGCGCTTTCGCCAACGACGACACCATGAAGAACCAGAAGGATCCGGCCAATTGGGCGCTGCAGCTCGGCAACTATGCCGGCCAGCGCTACAGCACGCTCGACCAGATCACCCCCAACAATGTGAAGAACCTGCGGCCGGTGTGGCAATTCTCCACCGGCGTGCTCCGCGGCCACGAAGGCGGTCCCATCGTCGTCGGCGACACGATGTACATCTCCACCCCGTTCCCCAACATCGTCTATGCGCTCGACCTCAACGACAACGGCCGTATCAAGTGGAAGTATGAGCCCAAGCAGGATTCGTCGGTCATCCCGGTGATGTGCTGCGACACCGTCACCCGCGGCGTGGCGGTGGCCGGCAACAAGCTGTTCCTGGGACAGGCCGACAACACGCTGGTGGCGCTGGACACCGAAACCGGCAAGGTTCTGTGGTCGGCCAAGAACGGCGACGCCACCAAGGGCGAGACGCTGACCGCCGCCCCGCTGGTGGTGAAGGACAAGGTCTATGTCGGCATCAGCGGCGGCGAGTTCGGCGTGCGCGGCCACCTGACGGCCTACGACATCAACACCGGCAAGCAGGTGTGGCGGGCCTATTCGACCGGTCCCGACAAGGACGTGATGATCGACCCGCAGAAGACGATGATGCTCGGCAAGCCGATCGGCGAACCGGATCTCGGCATCAAGACCTGGCCGGCGGACCAGTGGAAGATCGGCGGCGGCACCACCTGGGGCTGGTACACCTACGATCCCGAACTGAACCTGATTTATTACGGCACCGGCAACCCGGGAACCTGGAACCCGACGCAACGCGCCGTCGACAAGGACCGGGCCAAGAGCGACAACAAATGGTCGATGACCATCTTCGCCCGCGATGCCGACACCGGTCAGGCGAAATGGGTGTTCCAGAAGACGCCCTTCGACGAATGGGACTATGACGGCGTGAACGAGAATATCCTGGCCGACATCAACATCGGCGGCCAGCAGCGCAAGGTCCTGGTCAACATGGACCGCAACGGCTTCGGCTACACGCTCGACCGCAACACCGGCGAGCTTCTCGTTGCGAAGAAGTTCGATCCGACCGTCAACTGGGCGAGCGAGATCGACATGAAGACCGGCCGCCCGAAGGTGAACGACAAATACAGCACCTTCGCCCAGGGCGAGGACCATAACTCCACCGGCATCTGCCCGGCGGCGCTGGGATCCAAGGACCAGCAGCCGGCGTCCTACTCGCCGGACAGCGGCCTGATCTATGTGCCGACCAACCACATCTGCATGGATTACGAGCCGTTCAAGGTCGAGTATTCCGCCGGCCAGCCTTATGTCGGTGCGACGCTCAGCATGTATCCGGCTCCGAATTCGCATGGCGGCATGGGCAACTTCATCGCCTGGGACCCGGCGGCCGGCAAGATCGTCTGGTCGAAGCCCGAACGCTTCGCGGTGTGGAGCGGCGCCCTGTCGACCAAGGGCGGCGTCGGCTTCTACGGGACGCTGGAAGGCTATCTGAAGGCGTTCGACCTGAAGGACGGCAAGGACCTGTACAACTTCAAGACCTCGTCCGGCATCATCGGCAACGTCAACACCTACATGCACAAGGGCAAGCAGTATATCGCCGTGCTGTCGGGTGTCGGCGGCTGGGCCGGCATCGGGCTGGCGGCCGGACTGACCGGCGAGCAGGAAGGCCTGGGCGCGGTCGGCGCACACAAGGCGCTGGGCGAATACACCCAGCTGGGCGGCACGCTGACCGTCTTTGCCCTGCCCGACAACCAGTGATGTACCGGCAGTGATGAGCAGGCAGTGATGCACAGGCGGGCGCCGGCTCCCAGGAGGGCCGGAGCCCGCCCTTTCCAAGCTGATGGTGCCTACGCAAAGGCAGTGGGGAGAAAGAGCAAGATGCCCAAATACCTGATCGGGCTGTGCGCCGCCGTCGGGTTCACCGCGACCCTGACCCTCGGTACCGCATTCGGCCAGCAGGATACCGCACAGAAGACAACCCAGAACCAGACATCGCCGGATGGAAAATCGACCCAGGAGGCGAAGGTCGCCAATCCGGAAGACCTCGTGGATGACCAGGGCGTGCCGCTCTACATGGTCAAGGACGGCAAGGTGGATAAGGGGACCTACAACGGCTATCGGCGCTATGCCTCGTCCTGCCATGTCTGCCATGGACCGGACGGGCTCGGCTCGTCCTTCGCGCCGGCGCTGGTCGATTCGCTCAAGCGGATGGACTATTGGCAGTTCACCGACGTGGTGACCAACGGCCGCACCAACATGGGCGCCACCGGCGACAAGGTTATGCCGACCTTCGGCTCCGACCCGAACGTGATGCTGAACCTCGCCGACATCTACCGCTATCTCAAGGCTCGTTCCGACGACAAGCTCGGCCGTGGCCGGCCCGAGCGGATCAAGTCGGCATCGTGAGCCCGGCATGACCCGCCGCCCTGCCCTTCCCCCCTATGCCCTGCTGCTGGCCGTCGCGCTCTGCGCGGCGGCTGTGCCCGCCCGGGCCGCGGCTGTGCCGGCGGAGGGCATTCCGACCGACGTGCTGCGCGTCTGCGCGGATGCCAACCTGCTGCCCTTCTCCAACGACCGTGGCGAGGGGTTCGAGAACCGGATCGCCCGGCTGATCGCCGACGATCTGAAGGTAAAGCTGGCCTTCACATGGTGGCCGCAGACCATCGGCTTCGTCCGCAACACGCTGCGCACCCGCCAGTGCGATCTGGTGATGGGGACCGCGGTCGGCGAAGAGCTGATGCAGAACACCAACCCCTATTACCGGTCCACCTATGCGCTGGTCTACCGAAAGGATTCCGGGATCACCGCCAAGTCCCTGGCCGATCCGTCCCTGCAAGGGGCGCGGATCGGCGTTGTCGCCCGCACGCCGCCATCCACCGTGATGCTGCGCCATGGGCTGACCAACCTGGAGCCCTACCAGCTCGACACCGATACGCGCGCCCACCATCCGGCGCAGCGGGCGGTGGAGGACGTTGCGGCGGCACGCACCGACGCGGCTATCGTCTGGGGCCCCATCGCCGGCTATTTCGCCGCCCGGCAACAGGTGCCGATGGCGGTCGTGCCGCTGATGGACGAGCCGGGAACCACGCCCTTCCAATACATGATCTCCATGGGCATCCGCCCGGACGAGCCGGACTGGCGGCATTGGCTGAACGACTTCATCATCCGCCGCCAGGACGACATCGACCGCATCCTCGCCGAATATCATGTCCCGCTCGCCAATGCCGACGGCACAATCCGGGCGGAGGTGGCCGAGCCGGACGGCTATCGCATGGCCGATTACCGGGCTCCCACCCCGCCTGGTCTGCGCGGCGCAGAAACGGTGGGTCCGGCGGAGGTCGAGCAGCTGGCGAAGGACGGCGCCATCCTGATCGACGTTCTGCCGACACCGCCGAAGCCCGAGGGGCTGACGTCCGAAAGCCGCTGGGTGCCGCCGCCGCATCGCAGCCTGCCCGGCACGCATTGGCTGCCGAATGTCGGCTATGGCGCGCCGTCTGCGGAGCAGGAAACCTATTTCCGCACGAACCTTGAGAGGCTGACCGCCGGCGACCGCAAGCGCCCGCTGGTGGTCTTCTGCCAACCGGATTGCTGGATGAGCTGGAACGCAGCCAAGCGCGCGGTCGCCCTGGGGTATCAGGCGGTCAAATGGTATCCGGCCGGCACCGAAGGCTGGAAGGCGGCGGGACACGAGCTGGTCACTGTCGAACCGGAACCCCCGCCGGATTCGCAGCCGATATCCAAGGTGGCGAACTGAGCAATGGGCTCAGGACAGAAGCGCCGACAGCATCCGGGCGATCTGGCCGAGCCGCTGTTCGATCAGGGCCGGCTGCTCGCACACCGCGCCCTGCGCCCGCCGGCGGTCGTCAAGGATGCGGCGGTCCCAGGCGATGGCATCCTTGATCTCCTTCGCCCGGGCCGGATCGTCCGACGCGGCATCGAGATCGCGCAAGGCCACGGCAATGCGCTCGCGCAAGGCCCGCTGGTGCTGGGCATAGCGCTCGATGGATGCGATGGCGGCGCTGCGCCGGCGGTCCAGCGTCTGAAAGGTGCCGGCGAAAGCCAGGGTGATCCGATGGTCCCGCTGTTCCTGCTCAGCCCCCTGCTTCTCCGGACCGGCAAGGGCCTCTGCCTCCGGCTCCAGGGTGGCGGGGTCGACGCTGTCGTCGGACGCCCGCCGGACCAGCGTGGCGACCGCCGGATCACGCTGCCACACGTCCCCCAGCCCGTCGATCGACGGACCGTCCCAGATGGACGCGGGCGACAGGCTCGGGACCAGGATCTGCTGACAGGGCCAATCGGGATTCTTCGGGTCCTGCGCCCAGCCGGCGGCAGGCAACCCGACGATCACGGCCGTGGCCAGAACCGCGGCGAGGGCGGTTCCAAGGGTGGAGGAATATCGTTGCATGGCAAGAATGATGGCCTCGCCAACGATTGGACGCAATCGGAACCGGTGCGCAAAAGGGGATGCCCGATGGATCATGTGGGGAGGTGGACCGGAGCCGCTATCATCGCACTGGTGACACTGGTTCTGGCGGCATTCGCGGCTGCGGCACCCGCATCGGCACGGACGCTGGTCCTGGATCTCGAACTGGAGGACAGCAGCGGCGAAGCGCCGTCGGCGGATCATGCGGAACGGCTGAAGCGGGTCAGCGCCGAATTGCGCCACGCGCTGGACGCCAAAGGTTACGACGTGATCGGCGATGCCGCCACGGCGCAGTTGACAGCGAAGCTGGTGCCGCCGGGGACGGCGATCCGCTCATGCAACGGCTGCCAGTTGGACATCGCGCGTGCCGCCGGTGCCGATCTGGTCGTCCATGGCATCGTCCGCAAGGTCAGCAGCCTGATTCTGTGGATCGGACTGGTCGTCGAGGATGTCGCCACCGGGCGCGTGGTGACGACGGCACGCGGCGACATCCGCGGCGACAACGAGACCTCCTGGTCGCGCGGCATCGGCTGGCTGGTCGACCATCGGCTGGCGGACCATGCGCCGGGAAAACGCTGAGCAGGCGGCGGGGAGGAGCGAGAAATGCCTGACGAGTCCCAGAGCGGCTACAGCAGCATCATGAATGTCCTGCGACCACCGCCGCCACGTACCGCCGCGGTGATGCGACGCTACGATCTGGTGCTGCGCGACTATGTCGGCGAGTTCCGCATCGGCGTCTGGGATCACGAGAAGACCCGGACCCAGCGCGTGCGCGTCAGCCTGACCGTTACGGTGGAGGTGCCGAACCGGCCCTTCGTCGACGACCTCGACGCCGTCGTCTCCTACGAATACCTGATCCAGGGGGTCGAGGCCTTCACGCGAAGCCCCCACATCCAGCTTCTGGAGGTTTTGGCCGAAAAGCTGCTGGCGCTGTGTCTGTCGCCGCCGCAGGCGGTGTTCGCCCGGGTTCAGGTGGAAAAGCTGGAGATCGTCCCCCAGGCGGCCGGTGTCGGGGTGGTGCTGACCGGCGCGCGGGACCCGGAGGCGGCATGGCACGGCACATCCTGTTCCTGACCGGCTCGCTGGCGGAGGACCGGCTGCGGCAGGTGCTGGATTCGCTCGCTCCCCTGCCCTTCGAGGCGACCATCGTCAACCTCGGCGTCAAGGTCGCGGCCCTCGCCACCACGGAGATCGTCCTGCGTCGGCTGGAGTCCGCGCAGGGGGCCGACCTGCTCCTGCTGCCGGGCCGCTTCCGCGGCGATCTTGACGTTCTCGCCGCCCATTTCGGCACAGCGGTTGAGCGCGGCCCCGATGAGCTTGAGGATCTGCCGCAATATTTCCAGCGGCAAGCCCGCCCACTCGACCTCAGCCACCACGACACCCGTATCTTCGCCGAGATCGTGGATGCGCCGTCGCGCGACACCGGCGCCATCCTCGCCAAGGCGGCGGAGCTTCGCCGTGACGGCGCCGACGTCATCGACCTCGGCTGCCTCCCCGACACTCCCTTCCCGCATCTGGAAGAGGCGATCGGCGCGCTGCGGGATGCCGGCTTTACCGTCAGCGTCGATTCCCTGAATGCGGACGAGTTGCGCCGCGCCACTCTGGCCGGCGCCGATTATCTGCTCAGCCTGACCGAGGAGACGATCCCTCTCGTCGACGAGGGAGACGCCGTGCCGGTGCTGATCCCCACCACGCCGCCGGACCTCGACAGCCTGGGGCGCGCCATCGACGCCATGAGCAGCCGCGGTCGACGTTTCCTGGTCGATCCAATCCTGGAGCCGATCCACCACGGCTTCACCGACTCCCTGCTGCGCTACCGCACGGTGCGCGAGCGCTGGCCCGGCGCCGAGATCCTGATGGGCATCGGCAATGTGACCGAGCTGACCGACGCCGACACGCCGGGCGTCACCGCCGTGCTTATGGGCGTGATCTCCGAACTGCGCATCGGCAATGTGCTGGCGGTGCAGGTCAGCCCGCATTGCCGGCGCGCCATCCGCGAGTTCGACGCGGCGCGGCGCCAGTTCTTCGCCGCCCACGCGGCGCACAGCATGCCGCGCGGCTTCGGCACCGGGCTGCTGTGCCTGCGAGACCGCCGGCCCTTCGTCCGCAGCGCCGAACAGATCGCCGAGACCGCGGCGCAGATCCGCGACCCCAATTACCGGGTGGAGGTCAGCGATAGGGGCATTCACCTTTACAACCGCAACGGCCACCATCGCGCCACCGATCCCTTCGACCTGTTCCCGAAGCTGGATCCGGGGATCGATGCCGGCCATGCCTTCTATCTTGGGGTGGAACTGGCGCGGGCGCAGATCGCGTGGCAGCTCGGCAAGCGCTATGCCCAGGACAGCGAGTTGCGCTGGGGGGTGGCGACCGACGAGCCGCAGGACGATCCCACCGGCTTTCACGCCGCCGGCCCGACCAAGCGAAGCAATTGAGCCATGCCCCTGATCCGCGAGACCATCATCACCACCACCGGCGCAGACGGGCAGCCCCATGTGGCGCCGATGGGGGTGACCGTGGAGCCGGACAGCGGCGGGGAGCGCTTCATCTTGGCCCCCTTCCGGCCGTCGCGGACACTGGACAATCTGTTGGGCCGGCGCTGTGCCGTCGTCAACCACACCGACGACGTGCGGGTGTTCGCCGGCTGCATCAGCGGACGCCGCCGCGACTGGCCGACCGTTCCGGCAGAGCGGATCGACGCGCCCCGTCTGGCAGACTGCCTGTCGCACGAGGAGATCACCGTCGTGAGCGTGGAGGACGACCCGGTACGTCCTCGCTTCCACTGCCGCGCCGTTCATGCCGCGGCGCATACCCACTTCCGCGGCTTCAATCGGGCGCAGGCGGCGGTGATCGAGGCGGCGATCCTGGTCAGTCGGCTGCACATGCTGCCCATGGACAAGATCGCACGGGAGGTCGACTATCTGTCCATCGCCATCGGCAAGACCGCCGGCCCGCATGAGCTTGAGGCCTGGGATTGGCTGATGGCCCGCATCGCCGCTCACCGCGCGGGAGAGGACACATGACCGGATGGCTGGCCAGCGTCGCGGACGCGGCGGAAATCGCTCTGATCCTGCCGGCGGGACCCGACATCCTGGACCTGAAGGACCCCGCCGCTGGGGCGCTTGGCGCCTGGGATGCGGAGGATATCACCCGCGTGGTGCGGGATCTGGAAACCATGCCGGGGCGGCCACGGCTGAGCGCCACCATCGGCGACCAGCCGATGCGGCCCGACGCCGTGGTTCCGGCGGCACGCCGGATCGCGGAAACCGGCGTGGATTTCGTCAAGATCGGCTTCGCGCCCGATGGCGCTCCCGACCGCTGCATCGATGCGCTGGCATCGCTGGCGGCGGAGGGGGTCAAGCTGGTCGCCGTGCTGTTCGCCGACCTGTGGCCCAGCGATCCCTGCTGCCTGCCCGTCGACAGGCTCGCCGCCGCCGGTTTTCGCGGGGCGATGCTCGACACCGCCGGCAAGCGCCATGGCCTGCGCCACCATTGGCAGGATGACCAGTTGGGATCCTTCGTGTGCTGCGCACGGGCGCACCGGCTGCTGACCGGGCTGGCCGGGTCGCTGCGGGTCGCAGACATCCCGGCGCTGAAGGCCCTGTCGCCCGACTATCTCGGCTTTCGCGGTGCGCTCTGCGGCGGGGAGCGGACCGCCGGCATCGACCCGCAGGCGGTGACGCGGGTCGCCGCCTGCATGGTCGGTGCTCCTGCAGCTACTCCGCCGCCTCGGCAACCTGAGCCCGTTCGATCTTGATCGCGCAGTATTTGAACTCCGGGATCTTGCCGAACGGGTCGAGCTGCGGGTTGGTCAGCACGTTCGCCGCCGCTTCCGCATAGGCGAAGGGGATGAAGACCAGCCCAACCGGCATGCGGTCGTCGATGCGCGCCTTCAGCCGGATCGTGCCGCGGCGGCTCGACACCAGCATATAGTCGCCGCTCCTCATCCCGGCGCGGGTGAGGTCGTGCGGGGAGACATAGGCGACCGCCTCCGGTTCAACTGCATCCAGCACGCTCGACCGCCGGGTCATCGACCCGGTGTGCCAATGCTCCAACTGGCGCCCGGTGGTGAGCACCAGCGGGTAGTCGAGATCCGGCGTCTCCGCCGGGTTGATCGGCCGCGCCGGCACGAAGCGCCCGCGGCCGGTCTTGGTGGGGAAGCCGTTGCCAAAGACGATGTCGTGGCCGGGCTCGTCCGGACCATCGACCGGATAGGTGACGGAGCCCTCGCGCTCCACCCGCTCCCAGGTGATGTTGGCGAGCGACGGCATGGCGCCGACCATCTCCGCGAACACCTCCGACACATGGCTGTAGTTCCAGTTCAGACCGAGCCCGCGCGCCATGTCCTGGATGATCCACAGATCCTGCCGCGCCTCGCCCGGCAGCGGCACCGCCGCACGGCCCATCTGGACCTGCCGGTTGGTGTTGATGACGGTGCCGTCCTTCTCCGGCCAAGCCGAGGCCGGAAGCACCACGTCGGCGTATTTCGCCGTCTCGGTCAAGAAGATGTCCTGCACCACCAGATGATCCAGCATGGCCAGCGCCTCGCGGGCGTGGGTCACGTCCGGATCGGACATCGCCGGGTTCTCGCCCTCGATGTAGAGGCCCTTGATCCGATTGTCATGGATGGCGTCCATGATTTCGACCACGGTCAAGCCGCGCTTGCCGTCCAGCTTGGTGCCCCAGTAGTTCTCGTAGAAGGACTGGACCTCCGGATCCTCGACCGACTTGTAGTCGGGGTAGAACATCGGGATCAGGCCGGCGTCGGACGCGCCCTGGACGTTGTTCTGGCCGCGCAGCGGGTGCAGGCCGGTGCCGGGGCGGCCGATCTGGCCGGTGACCAGCGACAGCGCGATCAGGCAGCGGCTGTTGTCGGTGCCGTGGATGTGCTGCGACACGCCCATGCCCCAGAAGATGATCGATGCCTTGGACCGGGCGAACAGCCGCGCCACCTCGCGCAGGGTGGCGGCGGGGATGCCGCAGACCTTCTCCATCTCCTCCGGCGGATAATCCTTGACCGTCTCGGCCAGCGCCTCGAAATCCTCGGTGTTAGCCTGGACATACTGGCGGTCGTACAGCCCCTCCGCGATGATGGTGTGGAGGATGGCGTTCAGCATCGACACGTCGCGGCCCGGCGTGAACTGCAGCATATGCGTGGCGTGGCGCGCCATGGCGAGCCCGCGCGGATCCATGACGATCAGCTTCGCCCCGCGCTCCGCCGCGTTCTTGAAGAAGGTCGCGGCGACGGGATGGTTCTCGGTCGGGTTGGCGCCGATGATGACGATGACCTCGGCATCCTCCGCCGCCATGAAGGGCGCCGACACCGCCCCCGACCCGACACCCTCGATCAGCGCCGCCACAGACGAGGCATGGCAGAGCCGGGTGCAATGGTCGACGTTGTTGGTGCCGAAGCCGGTGCGCACCAGCTTCTGGAACAGGTACGCCTCTTCGTTCGACCCCTTGGCCGACCCGAAGCCGGCCAGCGCGTTGCCGCCGCGCTCGTCGCGGATCTTCTTCAGACCCCCGGCCGCCACCGCCAGAGCCTCGTCCCAGCTCGCTTCGCGGAAATGGGTGAAGGGGTTCATCGGGTCGATGTCGACGTCATGCTTCGACACGCCCTCCTTGCGGATCAGCGGCACGGTCAGGCGGTCGCCGTGATGGGCGTAATCGAAGCCGAAACGACCCTTCACGCAGAGCCGGTTCTGGTTAGACGGGCCATCGCGGCCATCGACCGCAACGATTTTGTGGTCCTTGATCTTGTAGGTCAGCTGGCAGCCGACGCCGCAATAGGGGCAGACCGAGTCCACCTCGCGGTCGGGCGCATTGGTATAGACACCCTTCTCGTCCACCAGCGCCGCCGGCATCAGCGCGCCGGTCGGGCAGGCCTGCACGCATTCGCCACAGGCGACGCAGGTCGATTGGCCCATCGGGTCGTCGAAGTCGAAGATGATCTTTTCCAGATGCCCGCGCGCCGCCATGCCGATGACGTCGTTGACCTGGACCTCGCGGCAGGCGCGGACGCACAGGTTGCAATGGATGCAGGCGTCGAGCTGGACCGCCATCGCCGGGTGCGACATGTCGTCGGTCTTGTTCGGCCGGTCCACGGTGGGGAAGCGGCTGCCGGCGATCTCGACCTTGTCGGTCCATTTCCAGAAGGTGGAGTTGGGATCGTGCGCGGTCTCCCGCTCCGGCTGGTCGGCCAGCAGCAGTTCGAAGACCAGCTTGCGCGAGGACTTTGCCCGCTCCGACGCGGTGCGCACGGTCATGCCGGGCTTGGGCTTGCGGATGCAGGAGGCGGCGAGCACGCGCTCCCCCTCGATCTCCACCATGCAGGCGCGGCAGTTGCCGTCCGGGCGATATCCCGGTTCCGGCCGGTGGCAGAGATGCGGGATCTCGGTGCCGACACGGGTGGCGACCTGCCAGATCGTCTCGCCGTTCCGTGCCGTGACCTCGGTGCCGTCCAGGGTGAACGTGATGCCGTTGGACATGTCGGTCTCCTTACCCCTGGGCCCCGGCCGCGCCTTGGGCAGTGCCCCGACGCGACACGAAGTCCTCACGGAAATGCTTCATCACCAGCTTGATCGGATTCATCGCCGCCTGCCCCAGGCCGCAGATCGAGGCATCGCCCATGACGGTGGCGAGCGCCGCCAGCAGCTCCTCGTCCCATTCGGGCTCGCTGATCAGGCGCACGGCCTTCTCGGTGCCGACGCGGCAAGGCGTGCATTGGCCGCAGCTCTCATCCTCGAAGAATTTCAGCAGGTTGAGCGCCACGTCGCGCATGTTGTCCTTGTCGGACAGCACGACGACGGCGGCCGAGCCGATGAAGGACCCATGCGGTTCCAGCGTGCCGAAATCGAGCGGGATGTTGGCCATCGATGCCGGCAGGATGCCGCCGGATGGGCCGCCGGGCAGATAGCCCTTCAGCGTGTGGCCGTTGGCCATGCCGCCGCAATACTGGTCGATCAGTTCCAGCAGGGTGATGCCGGCCGGGGCCAGCTTGACCCCCGGCTCCTTGACTCGGCCGGAGACCGAGAAAGTGCGCAGCCCCTTGCGCCCGTTCGCGCCATGGCTGGCGAACCACGCGCCGCCCTTCTCCAGGATCTCGCGGACCCAGAACACCGTCTCGATGTTGTTGATCAGGGTCGGACGGCCGAACAGGCCGACCACCGACGGGAAGGGCGGCTTGTGGCGCGGAAGGCCGCGCTTGCCCTCGATGCTTTCCAGCATCGCCGATTCCTCGCCGCAGATATAGGCGCCGGCGCCGCGCCGCAAATGGATGCGGGTGTGGCGGGCCAGGCCGGCGGCCTCGACCTTCGGGATCTCGCGCAGCAGGATCTCCCGGCATTGCGGGTATTCGTCGCGCAGGTAGATGTAGACGTCGGTCGCCTCCACCGTCCAGGCGCCGATCAGCATCCCTTCCAGGAAGCGGTGCGGGTCGCGCTCCAGGTGGAAACGGTCCTTGAAGGTGCCGGGCTCGCCCTCGTCGCCGTTGATCGCCATCATGCGCGGTCCCGGCTCCGCCCGGACATAGCGCCATTTCAGGCCGGTGGGGAAGCCGGCGCCGCCCAGGCCGCGGATGCTGGAATCCTCCAGCATCTTCAGCACGGCATCGACATCGCGCGCGCCGTCCAGGCATTCGGCCAGCATCTTGTAGCCGCCGCCGCGGATATACTCGTCGAAGCCCAGATAGTTGGGAATTTCGGGGTGGGTATGGCCGTGGGCGACGGCGTCGAGCACGCTTTCGACCGTGGCGTTCTCGTGCGGGGCGTGGCCGATCGCCACTACGGGCGCGTTGTTGCAGCCGCCCATGCAGGGGGCGCGCACGACGCGGACCTCGCTCTCGTCGACGCCGGCCTTCAGCGCATCATGGAGCTGTTCAGCCCCGGCAAGCGCGCAGCTCAGCGAGTCGCAGACGCGGATGGTGAGTTTCGGCGGTGCCGGCTCGCCGTCCATCACGATGTCGAAGTGGGCGTAGAAGGACGCGACCTCGAACACCTCGACCAGCGCCAGCCGCATCTCCTTCGCCAGTGCGGCGAGGTGACGGGCATGCAGGCAGCCGTAATGGTCCTGCAGCAGGTGGAGATGTTCGATCAGCAGGTCGGCCTGACGGGAACGGTCGCCGAGAAGCGACCGCACTTCCTCAAGGCTGACGGGATCGACCTGACGGCCCTTCTGCTGGTCGCGGGTCTTGCGCCGGCCGGAGCCGGGGTGGATACTGCGGGCAGGAACGCCGCCCGGCGGCTTTGCGCTGATGATCGGAGGGAATGCGGTCACGGCGTTTCTGGCCTCTGCTGGATGGTCCGCGCTTCTGGTTGTCGCGATCCGAGTTCCTGGTGTCTCGTATACCAGATGCCACGGTAACGCATCCTTTGCTGAAAGTCAGCATACTAAATCATCGTCGCTTTCCGCTGGATGGGAATGTCGGGTGGGGTGACGGGATGATGGTGGATCAGGCGGCGCGGGCGGCCATGCGTTCCAGCGGAAGCGGGATGATCCGCTCTGCCTGCCCGGCCGTCCCGAAGGCCTCGAACCGCTCGCGGCAGAGGGCGCGGGCAGCCTTCGTCGCTTCGGCCAGGAACTTGCGCGGATCGAACTCCTCGGGCCGCGTCATCATCGCGCGGCGCAGGCTGCCGCTCATGGCGAGGCGGATGTCGGTGTCGATGTTGACCTTGCGCACCCCGTTGCGGATGCCTTCGCGGATTTCCTCCACCGGCACGCCATAGGTCTCGCGGATGCAGCCGCCATAAGCGCGGATGATCTCCAGCCATTCCTGCGGCACGCTGGAGGACCCGTGCATCACCAAATGGGTGTCGGGGATGCGGTCGTGAATGGCACGGATGCGGTCGATGGCCAGCACCTCGCCGTCGGGGCGACGGCTGAACTTGTAGGCGCCGTGGCTGGTGCCGATGGCGATGGCGAGCGCGTCCACCCCCGTCCGCGCCACGAAGTCCGCCGCCTGCTCCGGATCGGTCAGCAATTGGTCGCGCGACAGCGTACCCACGGCGCCGGAGCCATCCTCCTCCCCCGCCCGGCCGGTCTCCAGCGAGCCGAGACAACCCAGCTCGCCTTCCACCGAAACGCCGACGGCGTGCGCCTGCTCCACCACCTGCCGGGTGACGCGGATGTTGTAGTCGTAGCTTGCCGGCGTCTTCATGTCGTCCAGCAGCGAGCCGTCCATCATCACGCTGGTGAAGCCGGAACGGATCGCCTGCTGGCAGACGGCCGGGCTGGCACCATGGTCCTGGTGCAGACAGACGGGGATGTGCGGCCACATCTCCACCGCCGCCTGCACCATATGGCGGAGGAAGGGCTCGCCGGCATATTTGCGCGCGCCGGCGGAGGCCTGGAGGATCACCGGGCTGGCGCAGTCGTCCGCCGCCTGCATGATCGCCTGGATCTGTTCCATGTTGTTGATGTTGAAGGCCGGCACGCCATAGCCATGCTGGGCCGCATGGTCGAGGAGCTGTCGAAGGGAGATCAGGGCCATCGCGGGAGGTCTCCGGTTCAGAATTTGGAGGAGAGGAGGCGCTGGGCGCGGTCGGCAACCGCGTCCGCAGTGATGCCGAAATGGTGGTAAAGGTCACCGGCGGGGGCGGATTCGCCGTAGCGGTCGAGCCCGACCACGTCGCCGTCCAGCCCGACGGTGGCTCGCCAAAGACCGGTCGCTCCGGCCTCAACCGCCAGCCGGGGAACGCCATCGGGCAGCACAGCCCGGCACCATGCCGAGTCCTGCCGGTCGAAGACTTCGCAGCAGGGCATGGAGACGACGCGGGCGGCGACGTCGCGGCCGGCGAGCAAGCGACGCGCCTCCATCGCGATGGGCACCTCAGATCCGGTGGCGATCAGCACCACATCGGGCTTCTCGTCATCGGCCAGAATATAGCCGCCACGGGCCGCATCACAGGTCCGGTCCGTGCCGGATTGAGCCGGCAGGGTCTGGCGCGACAGCAGCAGGGCGGTCGGTCCGTCCGCCCGCTCGACCGCCGCCCTCCAGGCGACGGCGGTCTCCAAAGCGTCGCAGGGGCGCCAGACATCGAGGTTCGGCATCAGGCGGAGACTGGCGGCCTGCTCCACCGGCTGGTGAGTCGGGCCGTCCTCGCCCAGGCCGATGCCGTCATGGGTGAAGACGTAGACAACGCGCAGCCCCATCAGCGCCGACAGGCGCAGGCCGTTGCGGGCATAGTCGGAGAAGACCAGGAAGGTGCCGCCAAAGGGAATGACGCCGCCATGCAGCGCCATGCCGTTCATCACCGCGGCCATGCCGAACTCCCGCACGCCGTAATGAAGATGGCGCCCGCCGCTGCCCGGCCAATCGGTGAGATTGGAACCGGTCAGATCCGCCGATCCGCCAAGCAGTTCGGGCAACAGGCCCGCGAGAGCCTGGATGGCCTGCTGGGACGCCTTGCGCGTCGCCATTGGTTCCGCCCGTTCCGCGACGGCGGCGATCCAGGCATCGGCCGACACGGCGAAGCTTTCCGGCAGCTCGCCACGCATGCGCCGCAGGAACTCGGCCGCCGCCTGCGGGTGGGCCTCGGCATAGGCGTCGAAGCGGGATTGCCACTCCGCCTGCGCCGCCGCGCCGCGCCGCCGGGCATCCCAGCCGGCGCGCACCTCGTCCGGCAGCTCGAAGGGTGGGGACGTCCATCCCAGCGCAGCCCTGGTCGCCGCGACCTCGCCGGCGCCCAGCGGTGCGCCGTGCACGTCGGCGGATCCCGCGCGGTTGGGCGAGCCGCGGCCGATCACCGTCCGGCAGCAGATCAGCGTCGGCTTGCCACAAGGGGTCAGCGCCTCGTCGATGACGGCATCCAGCGCGTAAGCGTCATGGCCGTCCACCTCGCGGAGCACCCGCCAGCCATAGGCCTCGAACCGCCGCGGCGTGTCGTCGGCGAACCAGCCGGTGACGGGACCGTCGATGGAGATGCCGTTGTCGTCATAGAACACCACAAGCTTTTCCAGCCCCAACGTGCCGGCCAGCGAACAGGCCTCGTGGCTGATCCCCTCCATCAGGCAGCCGTCGCCGACGAAGCAGAAGGTCCGGTGATCGACGATCCGGTGCCCCGGCCGGTTGAACTCCGCCGCCAGCAACCGCTCGGCCAAGGCCATGCCGACGGCATTGGCGAGGCCCTGCCCCAGCGGCCCGGTGGTCGTCTCCACCCCAGGCGTCACGCCATATTCCGGATGGCCTGGCGTGCGCGAGCCAAGCTGCCGGAAGCGCCGCAGTTCCTCCATCGGCAGATCGTAGCCGGTCAGGTGAAGCAGCGCGTAGAGCAGCATGGAGCCGTGCCCGTTCGACAGCACGAAGCGGTCGCGGTCGGGCCAGCGCGGGTCGGCCGGATTGTGGCGCAGATGGCGGCGCCACAGCGCCTCGGCAATGTCGGCCATCCCCATCGGCATGCCGGGATGGCCGGAATTCGCGGCTTCCACCGCATCGATGGCGAGAATGCGTAGTGCATTCGCCAGCAGGCAGCGGCCGGAGCCGTGGCCCGGGCTGTCGTTGGGATTATCGGCTGCCGGCAAGGCAAGCCGATCCTGTTCGCGGACCTCTTGGGCCGCGGTCCTCGACGCAGTCATGGCTGGTGTCCTCCCCGGTTTCGGTTTCCCGGCGCTGCTCAGAACGCCTTCTTCTTGCGGTCGGCGAGTTGCCAGATCATCGGCGTGAAGATCAGCTGCATGGCCAGCGCCATCTTGTCGCCCGGACAGACGATCGTGTTGGGCCGGGTCATGAAGCTGTCCTTCAGCATCGACAGCAGATAGGGAAAGTCGATGCCCTTCGGCCGGGTGAAGCGGATGACCAGCATGCTCTCGTCCGACGTCGGGATGTCGCGGGCGATGAAGGGATTGCTGGTGTCCACCGTGGGAACACGCTGGAAATTCACGTCGGTACAGCTGAACTGCGGGCAGATGTATTTCACGTAGTCGGGCATGCGCCGCAGGATGGTGTCGACGATGGCCTCTTCCGAATAGCCGCGCATGTTGCGGTCGCGGTGGATCTTCTGGATCCATTCGAGGTTGACGATGGGGACCACGCCGATCTTCAGGTCGGCATGGCGGGCGAGGTCGAAGCGGTCGGTGCGGACGCAGCCGTGCAATCCCTCGTAGAACAGCAGGTCGGTGCCGGACTCGATTTCCTCCCACGGTGTGAAGGTGCCGGGATCCTGGCCGTAGGGTTCGGCTTCCTTCTCGTCATGCAGGTATTTGCGGGTCCGGCCGCCGCCGGTCTCGCCATAGCTGCGGAACAGGTCGTCCAGCTCTTCGAACAGGTTGGCGTCGGGGCCGAAATGGCTGAAGGTGGAATGGGGCTCCTCCTGCGCCTCGGCGACCTTGGCGCGCATCTCCCGCCGGTCGTAGCGGTGGAAGCTGTCGCCCTCGACGATGGCGGCGGAAACACCCTCCCGGCGGAAGATCTGCTGGAAGGTGCGGGTGACGGTGGTGGTCCCGGCGCCGGAGGAGCCGGTGACGACGATGATCGGATGACGGACCGACATTATATGTTCCCCCCTCAACCAAGTGCCGCGGACTCGGGCGCCAGGAACAGCGACCGGCTGCCGAACAGCGGTGCATGGAAGGACAGCTCCTCCCCCCGGTCATAGGCGGCGTGGTAGGCGACCAGCCGCTCCACCTCCGTCTTCGAGCCCAGGATCACCGGCACGCGCTGATGCAGGGCCATCGGCTTGATATCGAGGATGCGCTGCCGTCCGGTGCTTGCCGCCCCGCCCGCCTGTTCCACCAGCATGGCGATGGGGTTCGCCTCGTAGAGAAGGCGCAGCCGTCCCGGCTTGTGGGTGGGGCGGGCGTCGCGGGGATAGAGGAAGACGCCGCCGCGGATCAGGATACGGTAGACCTCCGCCACCAGGGACGCGATCCAGCGCATGTTGAAATCGGCCTCGCGCGGGCCGGAGCTGCCCTTGATGCATTCCTCGACATATTGGCGCACCGGCGGCTCCCAGAATCGGGCGTTGGAGCTGTTGATGGCGAATTCGCAGACATTGTCGGGAATGCGCATGTCGGGATGGGTCAGGGTATAGGCGCCGATCTCGCGGTCCAGCGTAAAGCCGTGCACGCCCTCGCCGAAGGTGGCGATGATCATGTCGGCCGGGCCGTAGAGGGCGAAGCCCGCCGCCACCTGCTCGGTACCGGGCTGGAGGAAATGCTCCACCTCCGGCTCATCGACTCCGTCGGGCGCCTTGAGGATGGAGAAGATGGTGCCGACCGTCAGATTGACGTCCACGTTCGACGAGCCGTCCAGCGGATCGAAGGCCAGGAGATAGCGGCCGCGCGGATATTCGCGGGGGATGCGGTAGGGCTCCTCCATCTCTTCCGACGCCATGCCGCAGAGCTTGCCGCCATACTCGCAGGTGCGCAGCATGATCTCGTTGGCGATCAGGTCCAGCGGCTTCTGCGTCTCGCCATGGACGTTGACGCCGGGTTCGGGGGCTGGAGCGGCAGGCCGGCCGGCGGACGGCGCAAGCGACCCGCGGGCGGCGGCGCTGGCGATGAACTTACACGCGGTCTGCACGTCGTTGAGCAGGGCGGTCAGGTCGGTGTCGGCCCCGCCGCGGCGGCGCTGGTCCTCGATGATGAATTTGCTGAAGGTCGTGTGACGGTGCGGCATCGGTTCCCCCTCTCTCGGTGTTTTGTGCGGCCGGCTTTTTGCCAGCCTATTGTGTGAAGACGCGGCTTTGGCGGATGTCCTCCTCGGCGATGGTCAGCAGGTCGGCGGCGGCAATGGCGCTGCCGCGCGCTTCGAACAGGCGGTTGGCCTGCCGCAGGCGGGCGCGATCGAGCGCGTTGCGGATGGAGCGGGCGTTGGCGAAGCGCGGCTGGGCCATGCGGCGGCGGATGTAGTCGCCCATTGCCCGCTCCGCCTCCGGCGCAAAACGGTACTGCATGCCGGCCGTCATCAGCCGGGCGATCTCCAGCAACTCATCCGCCTCATAGTCGGGGAAATCGACATGGTGGGCGATGCGCGACGCCATGCCGGGGTTGGAGCGGAAGAAGATGTCCATGCGGTCGCGGTAGCCGGCGAGGATCACCACCAGGTCGTCGCGATTGTCCTCCATCACCTGCAGCAGGATTTCGATGGCCTCCTGGCCGTAATCGCGCTCGTTCTCCGGCCGGTAGAGATAATAGGCCTCGTCGATGAACAGCACGCCGCCCATGGCGCGCTTCAGCACCTCCTTCGTCTTGGGTGCGGTGTGGCCGATATACTGGCCGACCAGATCATCGCGGGTGACGCTGACCACATGATCGCGCCGGATATAGCCCAGCCCATGGAGAAGCCCGGCCATGCGCCGCGCCATCGTCGTCTTGCCGGTGCCGGGATTGCCGGTGAAGCACATGTGCAGCGATGGCGGTTCCGCCCGAAGACCGATGCTGCGGCGGGCCCGTTCCACCAGCAGCAGGGCGGCGATCTCGCGGATGCGGGTCTTCACCGGCGTCAGCCCGACCAGTTCCCGGTCCATCCCCGCCAGCATCTCGCCGATGCCGGAGTCATGGTAAAGCGCGTCGAGATCGACGGAGGGGGCATCGGCCGGACAGTCACAGGCCTCCAGGTCGAGAAGGTCGGCCGCCTCGCTCATGCCGCCCTCCATTCCGGTTCGGTCATCAATGCGGCGCGCATCCGACCCACCACGCCGCGATAGCCGCCGTCGGCGTCCGCCGCGCCGAAGATGGCGGAGCCGGCAACGAAGATGTCAGCCCCGGCATCGGCGACGGCGCGGATGTTGTCGGGCTTGATGCCGCCATCCACCTCCAGCCGGATGTCGCGGCCGGTGCGCTCGCGGTGGCGGTCGATGCGGCGACGAACCTCGGCGATCTTACCGAACGCGGACGGGATGAAGGACTGGCCGCCGAAGCCGGGATTGACTGACATGACGACGATCAGGTCCAGCCGGTCCATCACATGGTCGAGATGAGCCAGAGGTGTGGCCGGGTTCAGCGCCAGTCCGGCGCGGCAGCCCTGCTCGCGGATCAGCGCCAGGGTCCGGTCGGGGTGGTCGGATGCCTCGGGGTGGAAGCTGATGATGTCGGCGCCCGCCTTGGCGAACAGCGGTACCAGCGCATCGACCGGGCGCACCATCAGGTGAACATCGATGATCGCACTGGTGCGCGGACGGATGGCGGCGCAAACCAGCGGACCGATGGTCAGGTTGGGGACATAATGGTTGTCCATCACGTCGACATGGACGACCTCGCACCCGGCCTCCACCACCCGCTCCACCTCCTCGCCCAGCCGGGCGAAGTCGGCGGACAGGATCGAAGGAGCGAGAAGGTGTCCATGTCCCAACTCACGCTCCGCCGGTTCACGCTCCATGACGGGTCTCCCCGCCATAGCGCTCGCCGGGCGGGCGGCCAGTGGCATAGCTGCGCACCGTGTAGCCGATGCGCCGCCCCGGCCCTTCGGCACGCAGCAGCTCGAAGCCGGGCTCCGCCGCCGGACGGTTGACGAGGTAGGACATGCGCACCGTCTCGAAACCATGCGAGCTGTCGAAGGCGAGAACCTTCACATACTGGTCGGGTTGGGCCGTGCGGCAGGCGTCGATCTCCATCATCACACCCTTGGCGTCACGCAGGTCGAACATGGGATTGCCCCACATCGTCCAATAGCTGTTGCGCGGGTGCGGATCGTCCGTGAACTCCACCGCCACCGCCCAGCCCTGGTCGAGGGCGTATTGCACCTGTTTCGTGATCTCCTCGTCCGTCAGGTCCGGCAGGAAGGAGAATTGGCCCTGAGAAAGACGCATGGGAATCGCTCCTTCACATCGCTGCGGTGGGGGTGGGGACGTAATCGACGCTGTCGGTGGAGGCGTAGTCGAAGGTGACGTCCTTCCAGGTGTCGAGCGCCGCGCGCAGCGGGGCGCACCAGCGGGCGGCGTCGCGCAGGATTTCCGGCCCCTCGTTCCAGATGTCGCGGCCTTCATTGCGGGCTTTGACCATCGTCTCCAGCGCGACGCGGTTGGCGGTGGCGCCGGCCTGGATGCCGTCGGGGTGGCCAATGGTGCCGCCGCCGAACTGCAGGATCACGTCTTCGCCCAGATAGGTCAGCAGCTGGTGCATCTGCCCGGCATGGATGCCGCCCGACGCCACCGGCATCACCCGCTTCAGGCCCGCCCAGGGCTGGTCGAAGAAGATGCCGTGCTGCAGGTTCTGCGGGACATGGGTCTCGCGGCAGGTGTCGTAGATGCCGCGGATGACGTTGGGATCGCCTTCCAGCTTGCCGACGACGGTGCCGGCATGGATGTGGTCGACGCCGGCCATGCGCATCCACTTGGCGATGACGCGGAAGGACACGCCGTGGCTCTTCTGCCGGGTGTAGGTGGAATGGCCGGCTCGGTGCAGGTGCAGGATCATGTCGTTGCGCCGCGCCCACTTCGCCATCGACTGGATGGCGGTGTAGCCGATCACCAGATCGATCATGATGATGACGCTGCCCAGCTCCTTGGCGAACTCCGCCCGCTCGTACATGTCCTCCATGGTGGCGGCGGTGACGTTCAGGTAGGTGCCCTTGACCTCCCCGGTCTCGGCGGTGGCGCGGTTCACCCCTTCCATGCAGTAGAGGAAGCGGTCGCGCCAATGCATGAAGGGCTGCGAGTTGATGTTCTCGTCGTCCTTGGTGAAATCGAGCCCGCCCTTCAGCGCCTCATACACCACGCGGCCATAGTTGCGGCCCGACAGGCCCAGCTTCGGCTTCATGGTGGCGCCCAGCAGCGGCCGGCCGAAATTGTTCAGCCGCTCGCGCTCCACCACGATCCCGGTCGCCGGTCCCTGGAAGGTCTTCAGATAGGCGACGGGGATCCGCATGTCCTCCAGCCGCAACCCTTTCAAAGGCTTGAAGCCGAAGACGTTGCCGATGATCGACGCGGTCAGGTTGGCGATCGACCCTTCCTCGAACAGGTCGAGTTCATAGGCGATGTAGGCGAAATATTGGCCGGGCGTGCCGGGCACCGGATCGACGCGGAACGCCTTGGCGCGATAGCGCTCGCAGTCGGTCAGACGGTCGGTCCACACCACGGTCCAGGTGGCGGTGGAGCTTTCGCCGGCGACCGCCGCCGCCGCTTCCTCCGGATCGACGCCGTCCTGCGGCGTGATGCGGAAGACGGCGAGAACGTCGGTGTCCTTCGGCTCGTAATCCGGTTCCCAGTAGCCCATCTGGCGGTATTTCAGCACGCCGGGCCGATAGCGCGCCTTGGGGTCGCTGACCACACCGTTGCTGGCTTCCTGGCTGCTGGGGAGCGTCGTCGATACGTAATTCATCGTCTTCACCTCGCCGGTGGCGTTCGGTTCGTTCCGATGAAAATGTTAGACACACGCACTGTTGAGGAAAATTCAAATATACAGCACAGTATGGCTAGGGATTCCTGATGAGTGGGCCTGCCAATGACCATCCAGCACGCCACGCTTCGCCAACTCCAGATCTTCTCCGCCGCCGCCCGCAGCCTGTCCTTCGCCCGTGTGGCGGAGCAGTTCGGCCTGACCCCCGGCGCGGTCTCGTTCCAGATCAAGCAGGTGGAGGGTCATTGCGGCTTTCCGCTGTTCGAGCGGGTGGGCCGGCGCGTCGTGCTGACGGAGGCCGGGCGCGACCTGCTGGAGCACGCGACGCTGATCCTCCAGGCGCTGGAGAACGCCGACCGGCGGATGCAGGCGTTGAAGGGGGTGACCGGCGGCAACGTCACCATCGGGCTGGTCAGCACCGCCAAATACATTGCTCCGCACATGGTCTCCCGCTTCCAGGCGGAGCGGCCGGGCGTGTCGATCCATCTCCAGGACGGCAACCGGCGGGAGGTGAACGTCATGGTCACCAAGGGCGAGGTCGACCTCGCCATCATGGGCCGCCCACTGGACGGAGAGGAGTTGCTGGCCGAGCCCTTCGCGCGCCATCCCAGCATTATCATCTGCGCGCCGACCCACCCGCTGGCAGACGCCCCGAACCTGCACCTGTCCGATCTGGCCGACAGCGGTTTCATCGCACGGGAGGAAGGCGCCGGCACGCGGGCGCTGACCGACGCCTACTTCACCGGTCGCTGCTTCACCCCTCGCATCGTCATGACCTCCAGCAGCAACGAGACGATCAAGCAGGCGGTCATGGCCGGCATCGGCGTCGCCCTGCTGTCCCGCCACACCGTGGACCTGGAACTGGCACTGGGCATGCTGCGGGAGTTGAAGGTGGAAGGACTGCCCTTGATGCGGTCCTGGTACATCGCACACCGCCGCAGCCTGCCGCTGCTGCCGGTGCATGCGCAGTTGCGCAGTTATCTGCTGGAACGCGGGCAGGCGATCATCGACAGCATCCAAGCCGGCCACCGGGCGCTCGCCTCTGGTGGTTGAATGCAGCGCCTCAAGGTGAGACAACGCGCACCCCTGCTGCCGCCAGCCGCTCCGCCCTTGCGGCTTCCAGTCCGCAGTCGCAGCACAGAACGTCGAAGCCGTTGAGCTTGGCGAAAAAGGCCGGCTTGACCTGATCGAACTTGCTGCTGTCGACCACCAGCGCCTTGGTCACGGCGTTGGCGATGGCAGTCTGCTTGATCTCGACCTCGTGGAAGTTGGAGCAACTGATCCCCAGCGACTCGTGCACGCCGCCGGCCGAGATGAAGGCGGTGTTGATGCCGATGCCGCGCAGCATCTCCAGCGACTCCGGACTGGAAAAGGAGGCCGAGGACGCGTGATAGAGCCCTCCCAGCATGACCACGCGCACGCCCGGCTTCTTGCAGACGATCTCCGCAATGTTCATGGCGTAGCAGACCACGGTGATCTGGCTGTCGGCCGGGATGCGGCTGGCCAGATGGGTGGTGGTGGTGCCGCAATCGATGAACACCGTCTCGCCGGGCTTCAGCAGGGTCGCCGCCGCCTCGCAGGCCGCCCGCTTCATTTCGATATGGGCGTCGCGCTCGCGGTCCAGGATGTAGCCCATGCCGCCAGCGCTCTCCAGCCCGCCGGCGATGTAGCCGCCAAGATAGGCGAACCGCCCACCGCAGGACGCGATGTCGCGCCGCACCGTCATTTCGGAGACGCCCAGCAACTGCGCCGCATCCTTCAGCCGGAGATAGCCGCCGGCATCCAGCGCGGACTGCAACCGGTTCAGACGCTCGGCCCTTCTCATCGACATGTCCGCATCCCGCACCGTTTCCGCCCTTCCTGCGCGCGACCGCACCATAAGATCCAGACGAGGTAATCCCAATGGCGCGAGCCGGTAAGCGGGATCGCCGTCGCCAAGATCACGATGGCATGCATTGATCTTGACACAGTGCGCGCCGACGTGAAACTATCCTTTCAGAAAATGTTAGGATGTTAACATCGCGACGATCTTCGAAGCGGTGTCGGCATTCCGGTGACAAGGAGGAGAAGCCCCAAGGGACAAGGGGCTCCCCGGGAGGACCAAGATGCCCATGCCCAGTGTTCCGACCGATCCGGCCGGTCTGGCTCCGTTCATCGATCACACCCTTTTGCGCCCCGACGCGCAGCCGGCGGATGTCGAACGGCTGTGCGACGAAGCGCGCACGCATGCTTTCAAAGCGGTCTGCGTCAACCCCGTCTTCATCCCGCTGGTGACCGAGCGGCTGGCCGGATCGCCGGTGGCGCCATGTGCGGTGATCTGCTTTCCCTTCGGCGCCGATCCCACGGCGATCAAGGCGGACGAGGCGGAGTGGGTGGTGCGCCACGGCGCCAGCGAAGTTGACATGGTGATCCCCATCGGCCTGCTGAAAGCCGGACGGACGGCGGAGGTGCGCGACGACATCGCCGCGGTCAAGCGGGCCTGCGGCGACGCCCTGCTGAAGGTCATCATCGAGACCAGCCTGCTCCGCGATGAGGAGAAGGTGCTGGCCTGCCGCCTGTCGCAGGAAGCCGGGGCCGATTTCGTCAAGACCTCCACCGGCTTCGCCGGGGGCGGCGCCACCGTCGAGGATGTGGCGCTGATGCGCCGAACCGTCGGCGACGGCATGGGCGTCAAGGCGTCGGGTGGGGTGCGGACCACCGAGGATGCCCGCCGCATGATCGCGGCCGGTGCCTCGCGCATCGGCGCCAGCGCCAGCGTGACCATCGTCGGCGGCTGACGCGGTCGGCGGCGCGCACGCCGCACAGCGTGTCGGTTGGGCGGGAGTTCCGTCCGTCCCGACCGGCACGGCATCACGAAAAACGGAACGCGGAAGGGGTGGCAAACACCCCGGCGCCGACGGTGGGTTGCGGAGTCCCGCCTCTGCCGTGCTGCGCGAATCGCCTCTCATGGGAGTCACGCCAACATGAAGAAGTTGCTGTCTTCGCTCATCGTCGCCGCGTCGCTGGTCGCCGGACCGGCGATGGCCGCCGATCCGGTCCCGACCCCGGATGCCGTCAAGACGCTGAAGTCCGACGCCACCAAGAAGAAATACACCATCGCCACCGTGGTGAAGGTCGACGGCATCGCCTGGTTCGACCGCATGCGCGAAGGCGTGAAGCAGTTCGCAGCCGACACCGGGCATGACACCTGGATGGTCGGGCCGAGCCAGGCCGACGCCGCGGCGCAGGTCCAACTGGTGGAGAACCTGATCGCCCAGGGCGTCGACGCCATCACCATCGTCCCCTTCTCCGTCGAGGCGGTGGAGCCGGTGCTGAAGAAGGCGCGCGACCGCGGCATCGTGGTGATCGCGCATGAGGCGTCGAACATCCAGAACGCCGACTATGTGCTGGAGGCCTTCGACAACTTCGCCTACGGCGCCAAGCTGATGGAAGTGCTGGGCAAGGCGATGGGCGGCGAGGGCAAGTATGTCTGCACGGTCGGCAGCCTGACGTCGAAGTCGCAGAACGAGTGGATTGACGGCGCCATCGCCTATCAGAAGGAACATTTCCCGAAGATGCAGTTGGCGACCAACCGTCTGGAAACCTATGACGACGCCAACACCGACTACAACAAGCTGAAGGAAGTCCTGACCACCTATCCGGACCTGAAGGGTATCATCGGCGGCCCGATGCCGACCTCGGCCGGCGCCGGCCGGCTGATCGCCGAACGCGGGCTGAAGGGTAAGCTGTCCTTCTCCGGCACGGGGCTGGTGTCGGTGGCCGGCCAGTATCTGGCTCAGGGCGACATCCAGTACATCCAGTTCTGGGATCCGGCCGTCGCCGGCTATGCCATGAACATGATGGCGGTGATGGCGCTGGACGGCAAGAAGGACCAGATCAAGGCCGGCCTGAACCTCGGCCTGCCCGGCTATACCGATCTGACCACCCCGAAGGGCGCGAAGCCGAACCTGCTCTACGGCCAGGGCTGGGTCGGCGTCACCAAGGAAAACATGGACGACTACAACTTCTGATGCCCCCGGGGGCGGGCGCAGATGGCCGGCAACGGCTGTCGGCGCCCGCGTCTTCATCCTTTCCTCGAACCGCCGGGCGGAAGACATGTCAGACGGTTTCATCGAACTCCGGGACATCCGGAAGGTGTTTTCCGGCGTCGTCGCGCTGGACGCCATGTCGCTGGTCATCAAGCCGGGCGAGATACATTGCCTGGCCGGAGAGAACGGATCGGGCAAATCCACCGTCATCAAGATCATGTCCGGCGTCTATCAGCCGGACGGCGGCGAGTTCCTGATCGACGGCAAGCCGGTGACGGGCATGACGCCGATCGAGGCCATCGCCCATGGCGTGCAGGTCATCTACCAGGACTTTTCCCTGTTCGGGAACCTGACGGTCGCCGAGAATCTGGCGATGAACGTCCATCTGGGCGAGAAGCGCCGCCTGATGAACTGGCGGCGCACCCGCACCATCGCCCGCGAGGCGGTCGACCGGCTGGGCGTCGAACTGGATTTGGATGCGGAGGTCGCCTCGCTGCCGACCGCCGGCAAGCAGCTGGTCGCCATCGCCCGCGCGCTGATGTCCGATGCCCGCCTGATCATCATGGACGAGCCGACAACGGCGCTGACCCGCAAGGAGGTCGAGACGCTGTTCCGCATCGTCCGCGACATCCAGGCGCGCGGCATCGCCATCCTGTTCGTCAGCCACAAGATGCGCGAGATGCTGGAGATCAGCGAGCGCATCACCGTCATCCGCAACGGCCGCAAGGTGGCGGAGGGGCCGACCGGCGACTTCGACGAGGCGCTGATCACCCGCCACATGACCGGCGGCGACATCCTCAACGAACCCTATGTCTGGACCCCGCCCCCCGGCACACAGGTGCCGCCGCGGCTGGAAATCCGTGACCTCACCGTCCCCGGCAAATGCGAAGGTCTGAACCTCGCCATCCGGCCGGGCGAAATCGTCGGGCTGTCGGGCCTGCTGGGGTCCGGGCGCACCGAACTGGCGCTGGCGCTGTTCGGCATGGTCCCGAACCACCGGGGCGAGATCCTGATCGACGGGAAGCCGGCGCGGCTGCGCACGACCCAGGAGGCCATCGACGCCGGCATCGCCTATGTGCCGGAAGACCGGCTGACCGAAGGGCTGTTCCTGCCGCAGAGCATCAAGCGCAACATGCTCGCCACCTCCTATGAGCGGCTGGCTCGCAATCTGGTGATCGACCGCAGCCAAGCGGAGGAGATGACGCAGGGCATGGTCCGCGCCATGCAGATCGCCACACCCACCGCCGAGAAGCCGGTGATGCAGCTGTCGGGCGGAAACCAGCAGCGCGTGGTGCTGGCCCGCTGGCTGCTGACCGACGCCCGCGTGCTGATCCTGAACGGCCCGACGGTTGGCGTCGATGTCGGATCGAAGGCGGAAATCCACGCCAAGATCCGGGAACTGGCGCAGCATCACGGCCTCGCCGTTCTGATGATCTCCGACGACGTGCTGGAGCTGGTGCAGAACTGCAACCGCATCGTGCTGATGCATCGCGGGCGCTTCATCGACGATCTGCCCGCCGCCGACGTCACCGAAGAGACGGTCAGCGACCGGCTCAAGACCTTTACCTGAGGGGAGGAACCGATGGCCCTGCTCCGCCGGTCGGAAACGGTCATCGCGGGCATCCTGCTGCTCGCCATGGTCCTCATCGGCACGATCAACCCTGCCTTCTGGCAACTCGACAACCTGTTCAGCCTGATGCGCAGCAACGTCATCATCGGCATCATGGCCTTGGGCGTGCTGCTGGTGCTGATCTCGGGCGGCATCGACGTGTCGTTCCCGGCCTTTGCCGTCGCCGCCATGTATCTGACGATCAAGGGCATGCTGGCGCTGGGATACAACGGCGTCGTCCTGCCCTTGCTGGCGGCCACCGTCATGGGGCTGCTGTTCGGCGCGGTGAACGGCTTCTTCGTCTATAAATTCCGCATGATCCCGCTGATCGTGACGCTGGGCACCAGCGCCATGGTGCGCGGTTTCCTGCTGGGCGTCGTCGGCACCAGCATGATCAACATCAACAAGATGCCGACCGCGCTGATCGACTTCGCCCGCACCGAGGTGGTCAGCGTGACCAAGGCCGACGGCACCACCTACGGCCTGACGGCGATGGTGCTGATCTATGTCGGGCTGGCGCTCGCCATGCATCTGGTGCTGCGCTACACCATGATCGGCCGCAGCGCCTACGCGCTGGGCGGCGATCCGGAAGCAGCGCGGCGGGCCGGCTTCGACCTGCGCAAGACCATCTTCTTCATCTATTGCGCCGCCGGCGCGCTGGCCGGCTTCGCCGGACTTCTGCACAGCGGCATGATCTGGCTGGCCAACCCGCGCGACTTCGTCGGGCTGGAACTGGACGTGATCGCCGCGGTGGTTCTCGGCGGGGCGTCGATCTTCGGCGGCCGGGGCAGCGTTCTCGGCACCATGCTCGGCGTCTTCATGCTGGTGATGGTCAAGAACAGCCTGATCATCATGAGAGTGGACACCACCTGGCAGCTCGTCGTCGTGGGATCGATCGTCATCGTCGCGACCGCCCTGTCGGCTTGGCGCGACCGTCGCCGGACGGCATGAGGAGGCGGGAGCATGAAGGCACAAATGAACATCCGCAGCCTGGTCAACCGCGACAACAACATCGTCCAGCTTCTGGTGATGACGGTGCTGATCTTCGTCGTGATGACGGCGCTCAGCCCCGACAAGTTCCTGCGCTATTACAACTTCGAATCCCTGACTTACATCTTCCCGGAGCTTGGCCTGCTCTCCATCGCGATGATGATCGCCATGCTGACGGGCGGCATCGACCTGTCGGTGGTGGGGGTGGCCAACCTGTCGGGCATCCTGGCCGGCGTGCTGTTCCACAAGATGGCTGGCGCCGCCGGAATCGCCGACACCGGCGTCATAACGGTCCTGCTGGGCGTGGTCATCGCACTCGGGACCGGGCTGGTGGCGGGGACCGTCAACGGGCTGCTGATCACCCGGCTGGGCATCACGCCGATCCTGGCGACGCTGGGCACGGGACAGGTCTTTACCGGGCTTGCCATCGTGCTGACCGGGGGGCCGGCCATCGTCGGCTTTCCCGCCGCCTGGGCCTTCCTCGGCAACGGCAAGATCCTGGGGCTGGCGACGCCCTTCGTGCTGTTCGCGGTGATCGCGGTCCTGATCGCCTTCCTGCTGAGCCGCACGGCCTTCGGCATCAACCTGATGCTGATCGGCACCAACCCGAAGGCGGCGCTGTTCGCCGGGCTGAAGCGGGAGCGGATGGTGCTGTACAGCTATATGCTGACCGGCGTGCTGGCCTCGGTCGCCGGGATCATCCTGTCGGGACGGACCAACGCGGCGAAATCGGACTATGGGACCTCCTACCTGCTGCAGGCGGTGCTGATCGCGGTGCTGGGCGGGACAAATCCGGCCGGCGGCCGGGGCACGGTGCTGGGCATCACCATCGCGGTGGTGGCGCTGATGCTGCTGTCGAGCGGTTTCCAGATCCTGCGCTTCTCCAATCACCTGATCGACTTCATCTGGGGCGCGTTCCTGCTGCTGGTCATCGCCATCAACGCCTACAAGAACCGCACCCGCTAGCCGCCTTCCAAGCCGGCTTTAGATAGTGAGGACATCACATGAGCGTCCGAACCGCCATCCATTTCCGCAAAAGCTTCTTCGGCGAGGCGGAGCGCCCGATCGCCGAGGCGCACGGCATGACCGCCAGCCTGTTCCGCTATGACAGCGGGATCGAGGCGGTGCGGCTGTCCAACCGGCGCGGGCATCTGGTGGTGCTGCCCTATTACGGCCAGATGGTCTGGGATGCCGTGTTCGACGGCGTCGACCTGACGATGGCGAACATGTTCGACATGCCGCGCCATGCTGCCGAGATCGTCGGCACCTATGGCTGCTTCGCCTTCCATTCCGGGCTGCTGCGCAACGGCTGCCCCGGCCCGCAGGACAGCCATCTCCTGCATGGCGAGATGCCCTGCGCGCCGATGGATGCCGCCGGGCTGGAGGTGGGGGAGGACGACGAAGGCCCTTATATGGCGGTGACCGGCCGGCGCGAGTATGTGATGGGCTTCGGCGCCCATTATGTCGCCCGCCCGCGCGTGGTGCTGCGTCCCGGCGCCGCCCTGTTCGACATCAGGATGGAGGTGGAGAACCTGTCGGGCGCGGCGATGGACCTGATGTACATGTGCCACGTCAATTTCGCCTTCGCCGAGGGTGCCCGCATCGTCCAGCCGGCCCCCTTCACGCCGGAGGCGACGGCGGTGCGCACGGTGGTGCCCGCCCATGTGCCGCGCAGCCCGGACTATGACGCGCTGCTGTCCGACCTCGCCCGCGATCCCGCGGTGATGGAGGTGCTGGACGAGCCCGAGCGCTATGATCCGGAGCAGGTCTTCTACATCCGCGGCCTGCGCACCGACGAGGAGGGCGGCACCGCCGTGATGATGCGGCGGCGCGAGGGCGACGCCTTCCACATCGCCTACAGCACGCGGGAGTTCCCCAAGACCGTGCGCTGGGTGCTGGTGAACAGCGACCAGAAGGTCTGCGCCTTCGCCCTGCCCTCCACCTGCGAGCCGGAGGGCTATAGTGCGGAAGCGATGAAGGGCAATGTCCAGACGCTGGCGGGCGGGGAAACCCGGCGCTTTTCCGTGCGGCTGGGCTATCTGACCGCCGACGAGGCCGAAGCCGAGGAATGCGCCATTCGGGCGTTTTAAGAGGAGTATCCGAAGATGGGCAAGATCGCCGTGGTCGGCAGCAACATGGTCGACCTCATCACCTACACCGCCCGCATGCCCGGCCCCGGCGAGACCATCGAGGCGCCGCGGTTCGAGATGGGCTGCGGCGGCAAGGGCGCCAACCAGGCCATCGCCGCCGCCCGGCTGGGGGCAAAGGTGATGATGGTCACCAAGGTCGGCGACGACATCTTCGCCGACAACACCATCCGCAACTTCGAGGAGTCCGGCATCGACACCCGCTATGTCGAGCGGGTGCCCGGCACCTCCAGCGGCGTCGCCCCGATCTTCGTCGAGCCGTCGGGCGAGAACAGCATCCTGATCATCAAGGGCGCCAACGCCCTGCTGTCGCCGGCCGACGTCGACCGCGCGGCTGAGGATCTGAAGGGCTGCGACCTGATCGTCATGCAGCTGGAAGTCCCGCTGGAGACGATCTACCACACCATCGAGTTCGGCGCCCGGCACGGCATCGAGACCCTGTTGAACCCGGCGCCCGCGCCCGCCGACCTCGACCCCAAGCGGATCGGGCAGGTGACCTTCCTGGTGCCGAACCAGACGGAGCTGGCGACCATCTCCGGACTGCCAGTCTCGTCGGAGGCGGAGGCCGAGACGGCGGCGCGCTCCCTGATCGACCGCGGCATCCGCACCGTCATTGTCACGCTGGGCGCGCGCGGAGCGCTTCTGGTGACCAAGGGCGAGGAGACGCGGCGGGTCGAGCCGGTGCGGGTCACGCCGGTCGACACCACCGGGGCCGGCGACGCCTTCATCGGCAGCTTCGCGCGCTACTATGTGGAGAACCGCGACCTGGATGCGGCGCTGCACATGGCAGTGCGCTATGCCGCCGACAGCATCACCCGGCCGGGCACGCAGAAATCCTATGCCAGCCGCGAGGCGTTCGAGGCCTTCTGCACCAGCCTTTAGCTTTTTTGATTTTCCGTGCGATCGCTTCAGACGATTCCGTCTGAAGCGATCGCACTCCAAGCGTCGGACGGAGGACACGCCATGACACGCGCCGTGATCGGGGTGGATGTGGGGACCGGCAGCGCCCGCGCCGGCATCTTCGACCTTGCCGGGCGCCGGCTGGCCGCCGCCTCCCGCCCGATCCGGATGTGGAAGCCCGATCCGGAATGGGCGGAGCAGTCCTCCGACGACATCTGGGCCGCGGTCTGTGCTGCGGTGCGCGAGGCGCTGGAAGCCTGCGCCGAACGGCCCGAGGTGGTCGGCATCGGCTTCGACGCCACCTGTTCGCTGGTGGTGCTGGACGCCGCCGGGCGGCCGGTGACGGTCGATCCGGAGGGCGACGATTCCCGCAACGTCATCGTCTGGATGGACCACCGCGCCATCGGGCAGACCGACCGCATCAATGCCGGCGGTCACGAGGTTCTGCGCTATGTCGGCGGGCGACTGTCGCCGGAGATGCAGACGCCGAAGCTGCTGTGGCTGAAGGAGAATCTTCCCCAAAGTTGGAGCCGGGCGGCGCATTTCTTCGATTTGCCGGACTTCCTGACCTGGCGGGCGACCGGGGCGACGCGGCGGTCGCTGTGCTCGCTTGTGTGCAAGTGGACCTATCTGGGGCATGAGGGGCGGTGGGACGATGGCTATCTCCGCGCCATCGGGTTGGGGGATCTGGTGGATGAGGGGCATGCTCGCATCGGCACCGACGTCGGCGAGGTCGGCAGCGCCATCGCCGGTGGGCTGACGGCGGAGGCCGCGCGCGAGCTTGGGCTGACGCCGGGTATAGCGGTCGGCACCTCGCTGATCGACGCCCATGCCGGCGGGATCGGGGTGATCGGGGTGCCGCTGGAGGCGTCGGACGGCGTCGACTTCGACCGGCGGCTGGCGCTGATCGGCGGCACGTCGAGCTGCCATATGGTGATGAGCCCCGGAGCGCCGCGCTTCATCCCCGGCGTCTGGGGCCCCTATCATTCGGCCATGCTGCCGGGGCTGTGGCTGAACGAGGGCGGGCAGTCGGCGACCGGGGCGCTGATCGACCATGTCGTCCAGGGGCATCCCCGCCATGCCGGGCTTGCGGCCGAGGCGCAGCGGCGCGGCACCACGGTCTACCAGCTGCTGAACGAGGAGCTGGCGGATCTTGCGGAGCGCAGCGGTGGGCCGGTGGCGATGCTGACGCGCGACCTGCATGTGCTGCCCGACTTCCACGGCAACCGTTCGCCGCGGGCGGATGCCGGTCTGCGCGGCGCCATCAGCGGGCTTCGGCTGTCGGACGGGCTGGAGGATCTGGCGCTGCTCTATCTGGCGACGGTGCAGGCGGTGGCCTATGGCACCCGGCACATCGTGGCGGCGATGAACGAGCGGGGCTATGCCATCGACACCATCCTGGCCTGCGGCGGCGGCACCAAGAATCCGGTGTTCCTGGAGGCGCATGCCGACGCCACCGGCTGCACCCTGGTCCTGCCGGAAGAGCCGGAAGCCGTGCTGCTGGGGGCCGCCGTGCTGGGCGCGGTGGCGGCGGGAGCCTTCACGGACATCGCCGCCGGCATGGCCGGGATGAGCCGCGCCGGCCGCAGCATCCGGCCGGCCGGGGGGCGGATGCGGGACTATCACGACGCCAAATACGCCGTGTTCCTGCGGATGCACGAGGACCAGATGGCTTACCGGGCCCTGATGGAGATGGGGATGGAGACGGCCGGCTAGACCTCACATCACGCACTCGCAGGCGCCTTCGCGTTCCATCACGGGCGCCTTCTGCTTTTCGCACAGGTCGCCCGGCAGTTCCTCGCCCTGGAGCAGGGGGCAGCGTTCGAACAGTTCGGCCAGCCAGTCGACGAAGACCCGCACCTTCGGCGACAGGTGCCGGTTGTGCGGGTAGACGGCGGAGATGGGAATGCGCGGCGGCCGCCAGTCGCGCAGGATCTCGCGCAGGGCGCCGCTGCGCAGGTGCGGCAGCACCATGAAACGGGCGGGTTGCAGGATGCCCTGCCCTTCCAGGCCGCAGGTGACGTAGGCGTCGGCGTCGTTGACGGAGACGACGCCCTTCATGGCGATCTCCTCCACCGCGCCGTCGCGCTGGAAGCAGAGCTCCATGTTCCGCCCGGTGCGGTTGCTGAAGTAGTTCACCGCGATGTGGCGGTCCAGATCCTCGATGGTCTTCGGCTCGCCATGCTCGGCGAGATAGGCCGGGGTGGCGCAGGTGATCTGCTGCATGGCGCCGATGCGCCGCGCCAGCAGGCTGGAGTCCGCCAGCTCGCCGATGCGGACCACGCAGTCCACCCCCTCCTGCACCAGATCGATGGGACGGTCGCCCAGACCCAGCATCAGCTCGATGTCGGGATATTTGGCGTGGAATTCGTGGATCGAGGGGATGATGACCAGCCGGCCGATGGAGCCCGGCATGTCCACCCGCAACCGGCCGCGCGGCGTCTTGCGGGCGCTGGTGAAGGTGGATTCGATCTCGTCGATCTCCGACAGGATGCGGGTCGCCCCCTCCAGATAGGCGGCGCCGTCCATCGTCAGGCTGAGCTTTCGCGTGGTGCGCTGGAGCAGGCGCACGCCCAGCGCCGCCTCCAGATTCTGCACCGTCGTCGTCACCGAGGCGCGCGGCAGCCCCAGCGTTTCCGCCGCCTTGGTGAAGCTGTTCGCTTCGACCACCCGGATGAAGACGCGCATCGCATGCAGCTTGTCCATACGGATCCCGTCCTTTCCAACCACGGCCACCGCCGAGCGCGGCCCCCGTCAAGCACCCCCTGTATAGCGCAGAGAGTGTCGACCGATGATAGGCGAATAGCAATCGCGCGGGCACGGTTCAAGGGTGGTGGGGCGGTTGCGGGGACGATGGAACGGCGTGGAACGCTTTCCGGCGGGTGTTCCGTCTAGCGGCGATCGGAGAAGGCGCCGGCACCGCGGCGGGGCACCGGGCCGGGGTTGAGGTTGGGGTAATGTTCGTACTGGTTGAGGGTCCAGGGGAAGACGCCTTTCGGCCCCTCCGCCTCCGGTTGGGCCAGGACGGCGGCGACCATGGCGGGATCGGGCGACATGCGCTCGCGCAATTCACCGGGAAGGTCGTCGTCCAGTTCGGGGACGGTGACGGCGGGCGGGTCCTCGGGACTGGGGGCGGGCTTGGGGGCACGACTCTCGGTCGCCGCTGCGTCCCGGTTGGCGTCCCGGTTGGCGTCCAGGCCGGCGAACAGGCCGAGGCGTTCGGCCAGCCAGCGCACGGTGGACGGGTCGCCGGCGGAAACCAGCCGTTCGATCTGCTCGGCCACCAGGGCGCGCAGCGAGGAGAGGCGCAGTTCGGCCTCGCGGTTCAGCGCCTGCCGCTCCCACCAGACCCTATGACGGAAGTCCTTGGATCCGTAATAGGCCCGCCACAGGGTGGTGCGGCTGCAGCCCATGGCGCGGGAGACCTGGAGAAAGCTGTTGCCGCGCGCCAGCATGCCGGCGGCCATGATCCATTGTTCCTCGTGGAACTGCGATCCGGGAACCAGCGAGCCTTCGGACGGCGTCGGCGGCTCCTCCGCCCAGCGGGGGAAATGGTCGTTGGTGAAGCTGCGGGGATCGAGAGGCATGGCAGGGCTCCGCAAGTGATGAAACAAATGCGGAGAGGGTATGGGACTTTAGTCCTTTATTGGAGAGTTTTTGAAAAATGCCGGTGGCGAACGGGTGCGCCGCCGCCGGCAGTGCCGGGAAGGCGGCGGCGCGGGATGGTCCGGCGTCAGTGCAGCGTGGTGGCTGCCGGCTGGGAGGCGGTGCGGGCGGTCTCGCGCGCACGGCCGATGCCGAGCAGCTGATAGAGGCCGATCGCCGCGATGGTGGCGGTGCCGATGCCGCCGATGGAGAAGCCGCCGGTGGAAATGGTGAAGTTGCCGGCGCCGAGCACCAGCGTCACGCCGACGGTGATGAGGTTGCGCGGATCGGAGAAATCGACGCGGTTGTCGACCCACAGCCGCACCATCGCCGCGGCGATCAGGCCGAAGACGACGGTCGCCAGCCCGCCCAGCACCGGCGCCGGGATCGTCCGCAGCAGGGCGCCGAACTTCGGCGAGAAGCCCAGCAGGATGGCGGCGATGGCGGCGACGACGAAGATCAGGGTGGAGAAGACGCGGGTGACCGCCATCACGCCCATGTTCTCGACATAGGTGGTGACGCCGGTGCCGCCGCCGCTGCCCGAGACGATGGTGGCGATGCCGTCACCGATGAAGCCGCGGCCGATGAAGCGGTCGAGGTTGCGCCCGGTCATAGCGCCGATGGCCTTGATGTGGCCGAGATTCTCGGCGACCAGGATGAAGGCGATGGGGGCGACCAGGGCCATGGCGCCGGCATCGAAGGTCGGCGTGCGAAAGGCCGGCATGCCGAACCAGGGGGCGGCGGCCAGCTCGGCGAAGCTGACCGGCGGCAGCAGGCCGAAGCCGTTGGCGAGGATGAGATAGAAGACATAGCCGGCGGCGATGCCGGCGAGGATCGAGAGCCGCCGGATGGCGAGCGGGGCGTAGACCGCGATGAGTGCGGTGGCGACCAGCGTGAACAGGGCGACGAGGGTGTGGGGGCCGCTGCCCTCGATGCCCTTGACGGCGACCGGCGACAGGTTGAGGCCGATGGCCGCGCCGACGGCGCCGGTCACCGCCGGCGGCATCAGCCGCTCGATCCAGTTGGTGCTGGTGTAGCTGACCAGCAGGCCGATGAGGACATAGAGCACGCCGGCCGCGATGATGCCGCCCAGCGCCGGCCCGATGTTCGGGTTGGGACCCTGGCCGGTGTAACCGGTGACCGCGATCACCACGGCGATGAAGGAGAAGGAGGACCCGAGATAGCTCGGCACCCGCCCGGCGGTGAGCAGGAGGAACAGCAGCGTGCCGATGCCGGAAAACAGCACCGCGAGGTTCGGATCGAACCCCATCAGCAGCGGCCCGAGGATGGTCGAGCCGGACATGGCGACGAGATGCTGGATGCCGAGCGTCAGCGTCGAGCCCCAGGGAAGGCGCTCGTCCGGCTGGACGACGGGGCCGGCCGCGAGCGGCCAACGCGGGAAGTAATCTGCCATGAAGGTTTGGTCCGAAGAGGGGAGGAACGGCGCTGCGGCCGGGGGGTGACGCAGGGGGTAAACGGGCGATACCCAGCCAGAAAAAATTGATCAGGCGATTAACTTTGACGGGCAGGACGCCTTCGTTGTGGGAACGACGGCTGCTTTTTGGCCCCGTCGATGCCGTTGCGCTACATTTTTGTGCGGACTGGGGTGGTTTGGGGGGCCGGGACGATGTTATATCCAGTCGCCCGGCCCCAAAGTGCCCTCAATCCCGAAGTGTCGGGAGCGGCAGCGTGGACAGGTGGCCCGGCGGCAGAGCCGGCCCCTGGACCAAACTCACTTGCGGTGAAGAGGTCGGCAACACCAGGATGATGGACAGGCCGACCCGGCAATCCATGGCAGCGGCAACGCGCGGAGTGCGGCGATTGCTGTCGCAGGACCGGGCGTGGTCAGGCTTGCCGAGCGGTCTTCTCCATCGATTATGCGGAGGACATCAGGCGGTCTGATCGTCGGGACCGACTTTGCCGGCACCAGACTTCAAAGCCTCCAACAGGCTGTCGGCAGCCGCCTTGCCGGTATCGGCGGATCCACCCGAAAGCGCCCCGAGAATCCCGCCGCTTCCGCTCTTCTCCGCGCCCGACGCCATTGCCGATTGCAGCATGGACAGGGCCGCCTGCGCGTTCCCGCGATCGGCGGCGGCGGGTTTGACTGTGCTGGCATTTTCCACCGGAGCGGTCCGCGCCGACTCGGCCGGTTCCGCGCCGGCCATTGCGGCGGGAGCGGACAGTGCGGCGGCAGGCGGGGCCGCCGGTTCCTCTTTCGGGGTTGCGGCACCGGCTTTCGATCCGATGCCAGGAATATCTACGGTCGCCGCGAAGTTCTGGAAGGCGTTTCCAAACACCTTGGCATCAAAGCCGAGCTGCTGAAGTTTTTGCGCGGCGCCATTCGCCTTTTCCGAGAAGGCCTCGGTGAAGCCGTCCTCCGAGATCATCGGCGCCATGGCGGCGTTGAAGCCTTTCACCGTCTTTTGGTAGCCGTATTCCAACGAGGGTGCCTCACCAAGCGTTGCCCGCTCTTTATCAATCCCAGCCATAGCGGCTTTGAATTTCTCCTCGGCCGGCCTCATCGTCTCTTGGAACTGTTCAGTGGTCAGTTCGCCCCGCCCGAACGCCTCCATGGATGCCTTGTTGGCTTCATTGTTGTCATGAAGTGCATTTTGCATCCGTTTACCCAGTTCCATGGACTTGTCGTGGTGAGCCTCCGATGCTGCCAGACGCTCGATATCCTCCTGATCGCGCGGCCGCTCCCGGCCATAGCGGTTGAACGTGGCTTGGGTGGCCATCGAGCGCAGCCCGAGAACCGCGTCATCGGCGCTGATCCGGCCGGAATTCACCAGAGTCTCCAGCACACCCCGCGCCTTCGAATCCAGATGCTTGAATGCATCGGCCGCCACGCCGGAAAGCGCCTGACCGAGCTTGCTCACCGATACGCTGTCCTTGGCGGTGCCGGTTGCCTGGAAAACTCCGGAATTGCTTGCCGTAACCTGCGGCTTCCACTGGGTGGGCCCTGACGACGATAAGACATTCAGAGGCTTGGTCTGGCCGATCATCATGGCACACTCCCATTGGAATGGACTGTCCTGGCTTTGATAGCCGATTCGGTTCAGCATAAGCGCGCTAGCAGTAAATGAGAGGTTAATATTCAACTAGAGGCGCTTATTTTGGCGGTTTCTTATTGTTCCAATTAGTTCCTTTGATGTCTAATCTTTAGCAATCTACATTCTTCCCGAAGATATATTCGGCTTTCTCTGGAAATCAGCAAACTGCCAGAACTTGATCGGAAACGTCCAAATTTTTACAATCCCTCTCCGAGGCAGGAGAGGGAAGGCGCCCATGCGGAGCATGGGAAGGGTGAGGGGTGATCCCAGGAACCATGCGGTTCGGGATTCTTGGGTTGCCCCTCACCCTCCCCACTTCGTGGGTCCCCTCCCTCTCCCGGGGCTCTCAGCGGATCTTCGATCCGCCTGACGCCGTCAGCACAAACGAAGTTTGTGCGAGAGGCGGGAGAGGGCGTTTGTCGCCACATGCGACTGCCACGCCTATACCCCGCTCCGTACTGGACCATCCTCCGCGAACGACCACCACCACCCCGCCGCGATTGTTCGTCCCGGCTGAATTCTGTTCCCAGCCGCAGCGGCTTTATCCCACCCGGGCGCTTGCACATTATCCCTCTTGCCGCATTGCAGGAGGGGCGCCAGGGCGCCGGATCGGGATGGAACGTTCACGCACGTCGCTGAAAGTGGAGGGTCGCGAGGTCCCGCTGTGCCTGTATCGGCCGGCGGTTTCCGGGCCGCTGCCGGGCGTGCTGTATTTCCACGGCGGCGGCTTCACCTCCGGGTCGGTCGAGGATGTCGAGGTGCCGGCGATGGCGCTGGCGGAGAGCATTCCGGCGCTGGTGGTGGCGGTCGGCTATGCGCTGGCCCCCGCCCATCCCTTTCCCGCCGCCATCGAGGATGCCCATGCCGCGGCCCTCTGGCTGGCGGAGCGGGCCGGGCCGCTGGGAGTCGCCGGGCATGATGCCGGCGGGCATGTCGCGGTGTCGCTCACCCTGCTCGCCCGCGACCGCGGCGGGCCGGAGATCGCGGCGCAGGCGCTGCTCGGGCCGATGCTCGATCCGAGTTTGACGCGCGTCGGCGACGGAGAGGGCAGCGTGACGGACTGCGCGCGCTGTTACCGCGCCTATCTGCCGGAGGCGGCGCTGCGGCTGCATCCCTATGCGGCGCCCCTGGAATCGCGCCGGCTCGGCCGGCTGCCGCCGATCATGATCGCAACGGCGCAGAACGACGTGCTGCGGCCGGAGGCGGAAAGCTATGCCGCCCGGCTGATCGACGCCGGGGTGCCGACCGAGGTCACCCGCTTTGCCGGCGTCAGCCATGCCGGCCTCGCCCAACACGCGCCGGCGCTGGCCGCCGCCGCCGATTTCTTCCGGCGCCGCCTGACCGGCGCCCATCCCGACACTTCGAGCCACAGGTAAAGCCCATGTCCCGCAAGACACTTTCACTTCTCATCGCGGCCGGCGTTTCCGTGGCGGCACTGACCGGCGCCGTCACCCTGCGCAGCCCGGCCGAGGCACAGACGGCCTCCGAATCCCCTGCCCCGCCGCCGGCGGAGGTGGATGTCGCCACCGTGCTGGCCCGGCCGGTGACGGACTGGCAGTCCTATTCCGGGCGGCTGGAGGCGGTGGACCGGGTGGATATCCGGCCGCAGGTTCCCGGCACCATCGTCGCCGTGCATTTCCGCAACGGCGCGCTGGTGAAGAAGGGCGACGAGCTGTTCACCATCGACCCCCGCCCCTATGAGGCGGAGGTGGCGCGGGCCGAGGCGCAGGTCGCCGCGGCGCAGGCTCGGGTGAAGCTGACCGCGGCCGACCTCGACCGCGCGCAGAAGCTGGTGCGCGACGACACCATCTCGCGCAGCACCATGGACCAGAAGGACAATGCCGCCCGCGAGGCGACCGCCAATTTGAAGGCGGCGCAGGCGGCGCTGGAGATCGCGCGGCTCAATCTCGGCTACACGCGGGTGACGGCGCCGGTGTCGGGCCGGGTGTCGCGGGCGGAACGGACGGTCGGCAATGTGGTCGCCGCCGGTGCCGCCGCGGAGCCGCTGACCACGCTGGTGTCGGAATCGCCGATCTACGCCTCCTTCGACGTCGATGAGCAGACCTATCTGCGCCACATCGCGCCAATGCGCGATTCCGGGACGATCCCGGTCCGGCTCGGCCTCGCCAACGAGGAGGATTACTCGCGCGACGGCATGGTGGAGTATGTGGACAACCGGCTGGACAGCGTGTCCGGCACCATCCGCGTGCGCGCCCGCTTCGACAATGCCGACGGCGTGCTGGTGCCGGGGCTCTATGCGCGGGTGAAGGTGGGGGGCACCAAGCCCTACGACGCGCTGCTGGTCGATGACCGCGCCATCGGCACCGACCAGGACAAGAAGTTCGTCCTGGTGGTGACGCAGGAGAACAAGGTGGAGTACCGGCCGGTGAAGCTGGGCGCGCTGCAGAACGGGCTGCGCGTGGTGACCGACGGGCTGCAGGCCGGCGAGCGCGTGGTCGTCAACGGCACCCAGCACGCCCGGCCGGGCATGGCGGTCACGCCGAAGATGGTCGCCATGGGGACTGAGAAGACCCAGACGGCGGCGCGGTAAGACACAAATCCAGGAAAGACGAACAAGGGGCATGCGCGTTGGCTGGCCCTCCTCGCTTCCTGCGGGGAGGGACGGGGAGCGTGCACCCTGGGAGACCCCAGATGAACATCTCGAAATTCTTCATCGACAGGCCGATCTTTGCCGGCGTGCTGTCGGTGGCGCTGTTCCTGGCGGGGGCCATCGCGCTGTTCCGCCTGCCGATTTCCGAATATCCGGAGGTGGTGCCGCCGTCCGTCGTGGTGCGCGCGCAGTTCCCCGGCGCCAACCCCAAGGTGATCGCCGAGACCGTCGCCTCTCCGCTGGAGGAGCAGATCAACGGCGTCGAGGGCATGCTCTATATGCAGTCGCAGGCGAACAGCGACGGCAATATGGCGCTGACCGTGACCTTCCGGCTGGGCACCGATCCGGACAAGGCGCAGCAGCTGGTGCAGAACCGCGTGGCCCAGGCGATGCCGCGGCTGCCGGCCGACGTGCAGCGGCTGGGCGTCACCACGGTCAAGAGTTCGCCGACGCTGACCATGGTCGTGCATCTGCTGTCGCCCAACGACCGCTATGACATGACGTATCTGCGCAACTACGCGGTGCTGAACGTCAAGGACCGGCTGAGCCGCATCCAGGGCGTCGGCGAGGTGCAGGTGTGGGGCGCCGGCGACTATGCGATGCGGGTGTGGCTCGACCCCGGCAAGGTGGCGCAGCGCGGGCTGACCGCCACCGACGTGGTGAATGCCATCCGCGAGCAGAATGTCCAGGTGGCGGCCGGCGTGATCGGCGCGTCGCCCTCGCTGCCCGACGTGCCGCTGCAGCTGTCGATCAACGCGCGCGGCCGGCTGAAGACCGCCGACGAGTTCGGCGACATCGTGCTGAAGACCGGCGAGGACGGCGGCGTCACCCGCCTGCGCGACGTGGCGCGGGTGGAGCTGGCGGCGGCGCAGTATGGGCTGCGTTCTCTGCTCGACAACAAGCCGGCGGTGGCGATGGCCATCACCCAGACGCCGGACGCCAACGCGCTCGCCATCTCCGACGAGGTGCGGAACGTGATGGCGGAGCTGAAGGCCGACATGCCGGAGGGGGTGGACTATTCCATCGTCTACGACCCGACGCAGTTCGTCCGCTCCTCCATCGAGGCGGTGGTGCACACGCTGCTGGAGGCGGTGGCGCTGGTGGTGCTGGTGGTGATCGTCTTCCTGCAGACCTGGCGGGCGTCGATCATTCCGCTGCTGGCGGTGCCGATCTCCATCGTCGGCACCTTCTCGCTGCTGCTGGCCTTCGGCTTCTCGATCAACGCGCTGTCGCTGTTCGGCATGGTGCTGGCCATCGGCATCGTCGTCGACGACGCCATCGTCGTGGTCGAGAATGTGGAGCGCAACATCGCGTCCGGCCTGTCGGCCCGCGACGCCACCATCCGCGCCATGCAGGAGGTCAGCGGGCCGATCATCGCCATCGCGCTGACGCTGGTCGCCGTCTTCGTGCCGCTGGCGGCGATGACGGGGCTGAGCGGCGAATTCTACAAGCAGTTCGCGATGACCATCGCGATCTCCACGGTGATCTCCGCCTTCAACTCGCTAACGCTGTCGCCGGCCCTGTCGGCGGTGCTGCTGCGCGGCCATGACCAGCCGCAGGACTGGCTGACCCGCGCGATGAACCGGGTGTTCGGCGGCTTCTTCCGGCTGTTCAACCGGGTGTTCCACAAGGCGTCGGACGGTTACGGGCGCGGCGTCGGCGGGGTGGTGCGGCGCAAGGGCGTCATGCTGGCGGTCTATGCGCTGCTGATCGGCGCCACGGTGCTGCTGGGCCGCACGGTGCCGTCGGGCTTCGTGCCGATGCAGGACAAGGAGTATCTGATCAGCTTCGCGCAGCTTCCCAACGGCGCCTCGCTCGACCGGACGGAGGCGGTGATCCGCGAGATGACCGACATCGCGCTGAAGCGGCCCGGCGTGCAGAGCGCGGTGGCCTTTCCGGGGTTGTCGGTGAACGGCTTCACCAACTCGTCCAGCGCCGGCATCGTGTTCGTGACGCTGAAGCCCTTTGCCGAGCGCCATGACCCGTCGCTGTCGGCCGGCGCCATCGCCATGGATCTGCAGAAGCGCTATGCCGGGCTGAAGGAGGCCTTCGTCGCCATCTTCCCGCCGCCGCCGGTGATGGGGCTGGGGCAGCTGGGCGGCTTCAAGATGCAGCTGGAGGACCGTGGCAACCTGGGCTACGAGGCGCTGAGCAATGCGGTGAACGCCTTCGTCAAGCGGGCGGCGCAGACGCCGGAACTGGGGCCGACCTTCTCGTCCTACCAGATCAACGTGCCGCAGCTGGACGTCGATCTCGACCGGGTGAAGGCCAAGCAGCTGGGCGTCAACGTCGCCGACGTGTTCGACACCATGCAGATCTATCTGGGGTCGCTCTACGTCAACGACTTCAACGCCTTCGGCCGCGTCTATCAGGTTCGGGTGCAGGCCGACGCGCCGTTCCGCGACCATGCCGACGACATCGGGCTGTTGAAGACCCGCAATGCCGCCGGGACCATGGTGCCGCTGTCGTCGCTGGTCACGGTGCAGCCGAGCTACGGGCCGGAGATGGTGGTGCGCTACAACGGCTTCACCGCCGCCGACGTCAATGGCGGGCCGGCGCCGGGCTATTCCTCCGGACAGGCGGAAGCGGCGGCGGAGCGCATCGCGGCGGAGGTGCTGCCGCGTGGCGTCAAGCTGGAATGGACCGACCTGACCTATCAGAAGATCCTGGTCGGCAATGCGGGCCTGTGGGTCTTCCCGATCAGCGTGCTGCTGGTGTTCCTGGTGCTGGCGGCGCAATACGAGAGCCTGACCCTGCCGCTCGCCATCCTGCTGATCGTGCCGATGAGCGTGCTGTCGGCGCTGTTCGGGGTGTGGCTGACCGGGGGCGACAACAACATCTTCACGCAGATCGGCTTTATGGTGCTGGTCGGCCTGTCGGCGAAGAACGCCATCCTGATCGTCGAGTTCGCCCGCGAGCTGGAGCATGAGGGACGCAGCGTGGTGCAGGCGGCGATCGAGGCGAGCCGGCTGCGGCTGCGGCCGATCCTGATGACCTCCATCGCCTTCATCATGGGCGTGGTGCCGCTGGTCACCTCCACCGGCGCCGGCGCCGAGATGCGGCACGCCATGGGTGTGGCGGTGTTCGCCGGCATGATCGGCGTGACGCTGTTCGGTCTGGTGCTGACCCCGGTGTTCTACGTGCTGCTGCGCAAGCTGGCCGGAGCGGAGCGTCGGGTGGAAGCGCCGGTGCATGGCGAGGTGCAGCCGGCGGAGTGGAGGATGGGCTGAGTGCACCTGATTTGAGTACACCACCGGGCCGCAGAACGAAGCGGCCCGGTTTTGCCAAGCGGTTTCGGGCCCCAGCGGTTTCAGACGCGTCCGACCGTGGGGGTCCTGCGTTTCAAAGCGTCGACCATGTGTTCGCCTCATAGTCGAAGACCTTGTCGATTCGGGTTCCGTCCCAATGGTATTCCAGGTGTTTCGTCTGCACCGGGATGCCGACCGCCTTGGGACGGAATGCGCCGACGCAGGCGCCGCCGGGATGGCGAACGCTCGGGTAATGGACGCCATTCGCCCCTTCCTCCCGAAGCGCCGACGCCAGCGCCTGCCCAGCGCTGTAGTCATCCGGATCGAGGACGCGGCCACGTTCGGCCTCGTCCAGGCTTTCGACATCGTGGAACTCGCCATTGATCGTTCCGACCAGAACCCGCATCGTCTCGGAACGGATGAGGCCCTGGTCGGCGTCGGCGTAATACTGCTCGTAATGGAAGACCGTCTCGCGCAGCGCCGTTTCGAATGCGCGTGCGGCGTAATAGACCCCCTGGCGTCCGTCGGAAAAGCGCGATCCTTTGGGGTTGACGTGGGTGAACGCGCCCATGACGTAGCTGGCCCCGGGTCCGGCAATGCGCTCCTCCGGCGGAACCAGCGCGATTTCTCCGGCCTCCTGGCGCAAACGCGGGTTTACCAAGCTTTCCAGGGCGATGAAGGCCTCCCAATCACGCGGGTCGCCGGACAGACGCTCGAACAGATCGATGGGTGGAAAGCGCGACGCGATGATGCGCGTCGCCGCGGTCCAGGAAACGGCCAGCCGCTTCACGACCAAGCGCCGCGGTATGCATCGAGATACTGGTGGACCGCCGCCAGATCGGTCACGTCGCCGCCCGCCATCCGCTCCAGCGGCGCCTGCCCGCCGAACGCCCGGTTGGGGCGCGCCGGCCAGCCGTCCGCCTGCTGCGGGTTCGCATACAGGATCTGCAGCGACTTGTAGATGCCCAGCACATAGCCCAGCCGGCGCACCGTGTCATGCGGCACCGCGCCGACCCTGCCCGCCTTCCAGGCGTAGAAGGTGCGCTCCGCCGGTGAACCAAGGATACGGCGCGCCTGCTCGTTGCTGGCGCCCCAAGCTTTCAAGATGGTGAAGACCCCGGCCATGCCCCGCGCGACGGTATCGTCGGCGGTGCCGGCCTGCTGCCGAGCTGTGGCGACCATGGCGACCTCCTGCTGCACGCATGCAGTATGCGTCCTAAAACTGCTTGATTGCAACAAGGTTCCCATGGTGCCGGATGAGCGCCGCCGAAAGCATCGGACCTTTCCAGGCAGACGGAGGGGGAGAGAGGCGGTGAGAGGGTGTCATGCCGCGCGTTCGGGTCACTCGTCCGGCAGCATATTTTTCGGCAGGTTTTCGCGGAAGATCACTTCCGCCCGCGGCGTTTCCACCCCCTGCATGGGCGGCCGGCCGGCGCGGAGGTTGGTGAAGATGCCGACGCAGGCCGACAGGGTGTTGCGCGGGTCCTGGGTGATCACCGCGTCCAGCGTGCCGTCGATCAGCAGGCCGCGCGTCTCGTTGGTCAGGCCGTGGCCGATGAAGACCATCTCGCGCTCGCGCCGCGTCTCCTTCAGGGCGCGGGCCACCCCCTCCGCACCGCCGCCGATGTTGTAGACGCCGGCGAGGTCGGGGTGCAGGCCCAGCAGCATGCGGGTCTGGCGGTAGCTTTTCCCCTCGTCGTCATGGCCTTCGCGCAGGCCGACAACCTCGATGTCGGGGGCGGTTTCCTTCAGGACGTTGAAGAAGCCCATCTCGCGGTCCTCGTGCGCGCGGTAGCTGAGGCTGCCGGCGATCATCGCCACCTTGGCCGGGCGGTGCCGGAGGAAGCGCGCGATCAGGTAGCCGGCGGTGCGGCCGGCCGCGCGGTTGTCCAGCCCGACATAGCCGGCGCGCCGGCAGTTCAGGATGTCGGAGATCAGCGTCACGCTCGGCACGTTGCGGTCGGCCAGCGCGTCCACCGCCTCGCGCACCGCCGGGTGTTCCAGCGCCATGAAGGCGACGCCGTCGGCGCGGCGGCCGTGCTGGAACAGGCTGCGCGCCAGCAGTTCCGGATTGAAGCTCTTGATGAATTCCACCTGCGCCTTGACGCCGTGCGGGGCGAGGGTGGCATCGGCGCGGCGGATCATCTCGCCCAGGCCGGTCAGGAAGCGGTTGTTGCCGGCGGGCAGCAGGAAGGACAGCCGCATCGGCTTCTGCCCCGCCGCGGCATAAAGATCGCTGTCCGGCAGATAGTCGAGTTCGGCGGCAGCCTTCAGCACGCGCTGCACAGTGGCGGCGCGCACCCCCGGCCGGTGGTTCAGCACGCGGTCGACCGTGGCGGTGGACACGCCGGCGGCCTGCGCGATGTCGGCCACCCGCGGCAGGCCGCGCGCGGCAGTGCCGGCGTCCGGCTCGTCATTCAATGAGTCCATCAAAAACCATCAATTTCGGCGTTTGACACCTGTCGGTGCTGGACATACCGTCCATCCAACAATCATCAATTGACATCAGATCACATCAGAAACGCAAGGCCGGAAACAGCAACGTCGGCCGGTAATCCATGGGAGGTTTGAAATGACCAGTCTGACCCGCCGCACGATGCTGAAGGCCATTGCCACCGCGCCAGCAATCGGGGCGGCCGGCGCCGTCATCGGCATGCCGCACATCGCCCGCGCCGCCGAATATGAGCTGAAGTACGGCAACAACCTGCCGCTGACCCATCCGCTGAACATCCGCGCCCAGCAGGCGGCGGAGCGGATCGCCAAGGAGTCCAACGGCAAGGTCGAGGTCAAGATCTTCCCGAACAACCAGCTTGGCGGCGACACCGACATGCTGAGCCAGGTGCGCAGCGGTGGTTTGACCTTCTTCACGCCATCGGCGCTGGTGATCGCCACGCTGGTTCCGGTCGCCGCGATCAACGCGGTCGGCTTCGCCTTCTCCGATTACGATCAGGTGTGGAAGGCGATGGACGGCAAGCTGGGCGCCCATGTCCGCAACGCCATCTCCAAGGTCGGGCTCTATGCCTTCGACAAGATGTGGGACAACGGCTTCCGCCAGATGACCAGCGGCGACAAGCCGATCACTTCCGCCGCCGACATGAACGGGCTGAAGATCCGCGTGCCGGTCAGCCCGCTCAGCATCTCCATGTTCAAGGGTCTCGGCGCCGCCCCGACCAGCCTGCAGTTCAGCGAGGTCTATTCGTCGCTGCAGACCCGGATCGTCGATGCGCAGGAGAATCCGCTGCCGATCATCCAGGTCGCCAAGCTGTTCGAGGTGCAGAAATACTGCTCGCTGTCGAACCACATCTGGGACGGATTCTGGTTCATCGCCAACGGCCGCACTTGGAAGGGCCTGCCGCCGGACATGCAGACCATCGTCGCCAACGCCATCAACGATGCCGGCATGGCGCAGCGCGGCGACATCAAGGCGCTGAACCAGTCAGTCAAGGCCGACCTGGAATCGAAGGGGCTGACCTTCAACCAGCCGTCGCCCGACAGCTTCCGGTCCAAGCTGCGCGACAGCGGCTTCTACGGCGAATGGAAGGGCCGTTTCGGCGACGAGGCCTGGGGCCTGCTGGAAGAGGCGGTCGGCAAGCTCGCCTGACCGCATCCCTGCCCTTTCAGGTCTTCCCGCATGAAGGAACCCCCCGCCATGTCCCACATGTCCGAACCGGTCCACGGCTACGTGGACGCTCCCGGCGGCGTTGCCGGCGGAGGCGCCTCGCTGCTGCGCCGGATCGACCACGGCCTGTCCGTCGGAGTCGAGGTCGTGGCGGGCCTTCTGGTGCTGGTCGAGATCGTCGTGCTGCTGGCCGGCGTCACCGCCCGCTATCTGTTCCACACCCCGCTGGTGTGGTCGGACGAGCTGGCCTCCATCCTGTTCCTGTGGCTGTCGATGCTGGGCGCGGTGGTGGCGCTGCGCCGGGGCGAGCATATGCGGATGACCGGTCTGGTCAGCCGTGTCGGCCCGCAGGCGCGCAGCCTGCTGGAATGCATCGCCATCACCGCCCCGATCGCCTTCCTGGCGCTGGTGCTGTACCACGCCGTCGATTACGCGATGGAGGAGCAGTTCATCACCACGCCGGCGATGGAGGTCTCCAACGCATGGCGGGCGGCGGCGCTGCCGGTCGGGCTGGGGCTGATGCTGGTGGCGGCGCTGTTCCGGCTGCTGCGGGTGGCCCGGCCGCTGACCGCGCTGGCCGCGGTGCTGGTGACCGGCGCCATCGTCGCCGGTTTCTGGGTGGCGGGGCCGGTGTTCAAGCCGCTTGGGCAATTGAACCTTGTCATCTTCTTCGTCGGGCTGGTGGCGGCCAACGTCTTCGCCGGTGTGCCCATCGCCTTCTCCTTCGCGCTCGCCACCTTCGCCTATCTGGCGCTGACCACCTCGACGCCGCTGCTGGTGATGGTCGGCCGGCTGGACGAGGGGATGAGCCACCTGATCCTGCTGGCGGTGCCGCTGTTCGTCTTCCTCGGTCTGCTGATCGAGATGACCGGCATGGCCCGCGCCATGATCCAGTTCCTCGCCAGCCTGCTCGGCCATGTGCGCGGCGGCCTGTCCTATGTGCTGATCGGGGCGATGTATCTGGTGTCGGGCATCTCCGGTTCGAAGATCGCCGACATGGCGGCCATCGCGCCGGTGCTGTTCCCGGAGATGAAGAAGCGCGGCGCCCCTCCCGGCGATCTGGTGGCGCTGCTGTCGGCGACCGGCGCGCAGACCGAGACCATTCCGCCCAGCATCGTGCTGATCACCATCGGTTCGGTCACCGGCGTGTCCATCGCCGCCCTGTTCACCGGCGGCATGCTGCCGGGCGTGGTTCTGGGCGCCTGCCTGTGCTTCGTCGTCTGGCGGCGTTATCGGGCTGAGGATCTGAGCCATGTCGAGCGCACCCCCGGCCGCGAGATCGCCCGGTTGGCCATGGTGGCGCTGCCCGCCATCGCCCTGCCCTTCGTCATCCGCGCCGCGGTGGTCGAGGGCATCGCGACGGCGACCGAGGTGTCGACGATCGGCATCGCCTATTCCACAATCGTCGGGCTGCTGATCTACCGCCAGTTCGACTGGCGCCGGCTGAAGCCGATGCTGATCGAGACGGCATCGCTGACCGGGGCCATCATCTTCATCGTCGGCTGCGCCACCTCGATGGCCTGGGGCCTGACCCAGTCCGGCTTCTCGTCCGATCTCGCGCGCTTCATGGCCGGCATCCCCGGCGGCGCCTATGGCTTCCTCGCCATCTCCATCGTCGCCTTCATCATCCTGGGCAGCGTGCTGGAGGGCATCCCCGCCATCGTGCTGTTCGGCCCGCTGCTGTTCCCCATCGCCCGCGCCGCCGGGGTGCACGAGGTGCACTATGCGATGGTCGTCATCTTCGCCATGGGCATCGGCCTGTTCGCCCCGCCCTTCGGCGTCGGTTACTACGGCGCCTGCGCCATCAGCAAGGTCAACCCCGACGACGGCCTGAAGCACATCTGGGGCTATGTCGGCGCGCTGCTGGTCGGGCTGGTGATCGTTGCCGCCATTCCCTGGATTTCGACCGGTTTTCTGGCGCGCTGACGCCAACCGTTTTCCCTCTTATCCGGAGTTCCTTCAATGAGCCGATTCTTCGGCCAGATCCGTCAGGCTGGCTACGTCGTGCGCGACATCGAGGCCGCCATGGACTATTGGAGCCGCACGCTCGGCATCGGGCCGTGGTTCTACAACGAGCGGGTTCCGATCCGGAACTACAGCTACCGTGGCGAATCCTACGAGGTTCACAATTCGGTGGCGCTGGCCAACTCCGGCCCGCTGCAGATGGAGCTGATCCAGACCCGCAACGACGCGCCGTCGATGTATCGCGACTTCCTGCAGGCCGGGAACACCGGGCTGCAGCATGTCGCCTACTGGACCGAGGATTACGACGCCGACCTGGAACGTCTTCTGGGCCAGGGCTTCAAGCCGGTGATGAGCGGCGAGGTCGGCGAGAAGGGGCGGTTCGTGTACTTCGATACGGAGTACCATCCCGGCACGGTGATCGAGCTGTCGGAGGTCGCCGGGCCGAAGGGGCGGATGTTCGATCTGATCCGCGAGGCGTCGATGGGCTGGGACGGCAGCGATCCGGTGCGGCCGTTTCCGGATTTGAGCAAGTTGTGAGGGGCGGCCATCATGCACGCCGACCGCATCGAAGCCACATACCTGATCGAAACCCCCCTCGCCCCGGCCAAGGTGGCGGAGGTGATGGCGGGGGAGCAGTCCTGCGGCACCTTCACCCGCGTCCATGGCGAGACCGACGATTTGCGGGCCCGGGCCCGCGCCATCGTCGAATCGGTGGAGAAGCTGGACGTCGCCGAGACCCCCGCCCTGCCGAATACCTGGCTGGAGCGGCAGCGCAATCCGGGGCCCTGGCAGCGGGCGCGCGTCACCATCTCCTTCCCCACCGCCAACATCGGCGCCAACCTGCCGACGCTGGCGGCCACGGTGGCGGGCAACCTGTATGACCTGGGCGAGGTGACGGGGCTGCGGCTGGAGAGCTTGCGCATTCCGCAGGCTTATCGGGCGCAGTTCGACCTGCCGCGCCACGGCGTCGCCGGAACGCGGCGGCTGACCGGGGTGGCGGACGGGCCGCTGGTCGGCTCCATCATCAAGCCGAATGTCGGACTGTCGGCGGAGGAGACCGGCGAGCTGGTCGGCACGCTGTGCGCCGCCGGGCTGGACTTCATCAAGGACGACGAGATCTGCGCCGATCCGGCCCATGCGCCGCTGGCCCAGCGCATTCCCGCGGTGATGGACCGGGTGCGCCGGCATCAGGACCGCACCGGCAAGCATGTGATGGTCGCCTTCAACATCACCGACGAGACCGACGCCATGCGCCGCCACGCCGATCTGGTGGAGCGCGAGGGCGGGTCCTGCATCATGGTCAGCCTGAACTGGTGCGGCTATTCGGCGGTGCAGACCCTGCGCCGGCACAGCGGGCTGGCGCTGCACGGCCACCGCAACGGTTTCGGCGCCCTGTCGCGCCATCCGCTGCTGGGTATCGGCTTCGACGCCTATCAGGCGCTGTGGCGGCTGGCGGGGGTGGACCATATGCATGTCCACGGGCTGAACGGCAAATTCGCCCAGCCGGACGAAGAGGTGATCGAGGGCGCGCGGGCCTGTCTGGCGCCGCTGGCAGAGGATGCGTCCGGTGCCGCCGACGCCGTGATGCCGGCCTTCTCGTCGGGGCAATGGGCCGGGACGGTGCCGGTCACCTGGGAGGCGGTGGGGACGGCGGATCTGATGTTCATGTCCGGCGGCGGCATCATGGCCCATCCCGACGGGCCGGCGGCCGGCGTGCTGAGCATCCGGCAGGCCTGGGACGCCGTGCGGGCCGGGCGCAGCCTGGATGACGCGGCGAGGGAACTGCCGGAGTTGCGGCGGTCGCTGGACTTCTTCGGGAAGAAGGGCTGAGGGCGATGGCGGCGGGACCGAGGCTCGGCTGGTACGGCGACGACTTCACCGGGGCGACCGACACGCTGGCGGCGCTGGCGAAGGCCGGGCAGCGGGCGCTGCTGTTCCTCGACGTGCCGGACGTCGCCCGGTTCGGGCAAGCCGGGCCGCTCGATGCGGTCGGCATCGCCGGGGCGGCGCGCAGCATGGCGCCGGAGGCGATGCGGGCGGAGCTGGAGCCGGTGGGGCGATTCTTCGCCGGGCTGGGCGTGCCGGTGATGCATTACAAATGCTGCTCCACCTTCGACAGCGCACCCAATGTCGGCAGCATCGGCGAGGCGGTGCGGACTCTGGGGCCGCATTTTCCCAACCGTTTCCGGCCGGTGGTGGGCGGGCAGCCGAACATCGGGCGCTATTGCCTGTTCAGCACGCTGTTCGCGGCGGCTGGGACCGGCGGCACGGTGCATCGCATCGACCGCCACCCGACGATGAGCGTCCATCCCGTCACCCCGATGGCGGAGGCCGACCTGCGCCGGCATCTGGCAGCGCAGGGGTTGGAGGGGATGGCGGCGCTGCATTTCCCGGATTATGGGCTGGACAGCGAGGCGCTGGACGGGCGGCTGGATGAGAGAGCGCCGGCGGTGCTGCTGGACGTGTCGCGCGGCGAGGATCTGGCCGTCATCGGGCGGCTGATCTGGGAGCGGGCTGCACGCGAGCCGCTGCTGGCGGTCGGGCCGAGCAGCGTGGCGCAGGCATTGGTCGCGCATTGGAACGCCGGGTCCGACGCTTCAGTGACGGAAGAGGCGCCGCTTGCGGCGGCGGACACTCCGGTGTTCCTGATGGCGGGCAGCCTGTCTCCGGTGACGCGGCGGCAGGTCGAGGCGGCGGGGTCCTACACGCGGATTCAGGCCGATGCGGCGGCGCTGTGTGCGGATGCCGGCTATGCCGAGGCGTTGTTGGGGGAGGTGGCGGCGTCGCTGCGCGCCGGGCGCCATACGCTGGTCTGGACCGCGCCGGCGGACGCGGGAACGGCGGACACCGCGCAGGCCGGGCGGGTCGCGGCGGCAACGGCGGAATTCGTCGCGGCGGTGCTGCGGGCGGTGCGGTTGCGCCGGGTGGGGATCGCCGGCGGGGACACGTCCAGCCTTGCCGTGCGGGCGCTGGGGTGCTGGGGGTTGTCCTATCGCTGCACGCTGGCGCCGGGAGTCACCGTCAGCCGCACCCATGCCGACGACCCTTCGGTCGATGGGCTGGAGCTGATGCTGAAGGGTGGGCAGATGGGGGGCGAGGATCTGTTTGAGCGGTTGCTGGGGTAGCCCTCTCCCGCCCCGGGAGAGGGAGGGGACCCGCGCCGCAGGCGTGGGGAGGGTGAGGGGTGATCCGGACATGGATCCCCTTATCCTTGGATGACCCCTCACCCTTCCCAAGCTCCGCTTGGGCCCCTTCCCTCTCCCGGGGCGGGAGAGGGAGCCTTCCGCGCTCAGCGCATCAGACCGCGGCAGTCACCACCACTTCGATCTTGATCTCCGGGGCGCCGAGGTCGGCGACGCCGATGGTGGCGCGGGCGGGGAGATCGTTGCCGTCGAGCCAGGACAGCCAGGCGTCGTTCATCTCGTTCTTCAGGCTCATGTCGGTGATGAACAGCTGGGCGGACAGCAGCTTGGTCTTGTCGCTGCCGGCCATCGCCAGCACCTGGTCGAGCTTGCCGCAGATCTGCGTGACCTGGCCGCCCATGCCGACGCTGACGTCGTCGGCGATGATGCCGCCGAGATAGGCCGTGCCGTTGTTGACGACGACGCGGTGCATGATCTTGGTCTTCTCGATGCGCTTGATCACGGGGAACTGCTCCTTGGTTTTTTGAAAGAACTCAGGGGGTGATGGAGAAATCGACGTAGCGGGCGGCGATGCGCGCCAATGTGCCGTCCTGCACGACCGCGCGGATCGCCTCGTCGAAGGACTGCTTCAGCGCGGTGTCCTCCTTGCGCAGGCCGACGCCGATGCCGGGGCCGAACACCTCGGCGTCGATCACCGGCTGGCCGACCAGCTTGACCGACTTGCCGCCGTCGCCCTTCACCCAGTCGGACGCGGTGGCGCCGGTGGTGATGGCGGCGTCGAGCCGCCCGGCCTTAAGGTCGGCCAGCAGGTTGGAGGCGGTGTCGTAGGTCTTCAGCGTCGCCTCGCTGCCGAGATGCTTCTCGACATAACGGGAATGGGTGGTGGAGACCTGGGCGCCGATGGTCTTGCCGCGCAGGCTGGCCGGCGAGCCGTCGATGGTGGAGTTGGCCGGCGCCACGAAATAGGCCGGCACCACCATGTAGGGGATGGAGAAGCCGATCGCCTTCGCCCGTTCCGGCGTGATGTTCATCGTCGCCATGATGGCGTCGTACTTCTTCGCCAGCAGGCCCGGAATGATGCCGTCCCACTCCTGCGCCACGACGGTGCAGGGGCGCTTCATCCGCTCGCACAGCGCGTTGGCGAGATCGACCTCCAGCCCCGCCACCTTGCCGTCGGGCTGGGTGAAGTTGAAGGGCGGGTAGGCGCCCTCGGTGGCGATGCGGACGGGGTCCTGCGCAGCGGCGATGCCGCCGGACGCAAGCAGAAGAAGGGCGGCAACGCCCGGAATGAGGCGCTTCATGGCAGGCTCCGGCAGGGGGGAAGGGGTCAGCGGGCGGCGACGACGACGATCTCGACCAGGATCGACGGATCGGCCAGCCTGGCCTCCACCGTCGCGCGGGCCGGCGGGTTGGCCTTGTCGACCCAGGCGTCCCAGGCGGCGTTCATCTGGGGGAAGGTGGCGATGTCGGCGAGATAGACGGTGGCGGTCAGAATGCTGCTCTTCGACGTGCCGGCCTCGGCCAGCAGGGCGTCGATCTGGCGCAGCACGTCGCGGGTCTGCGCCTCCACTGTGGTCGATCCGTCGTCGACGATCTGGCCGGCGAGATAGACGGTGTCCTTGTGGATGACCATGTCGCAGAGGCGCGGGGTCGGGTGGAAGCGCTGGATCGTCACGGGATGATGCTCCAAAGGGTCAGGCGGCGAAGCGGCCGATGCGGAAGGGGTCGATGGGCAGATCGGTGGACCCGGCGGTGATGAGGTCGGCGGTGATGCGCCCGACGATGGGGCCGAGCTGGAAGCCGTGGGCGGAGAAGCCGAAGGAATGGTAGAGGTCCGGTTCGGTGCCGCTGGGGCCGATCACCGGGATCTGGTCCGGCATCCGCGCCTCGATCCCCGCCCAGGAGCGGACGATGGTGGCGCCGCGCATGCAGGGGAACAGGTCCCACACCGTACGGGCGTTCACCGAGACCTGGGAAAAGTCCAGCTCCGTCCGGTTCTCGTCGCGCACCGCCCGGCCGAGCAGGCCGCCGCCGATCAGAACGGTGCCGTTGGGGAACTGCTTGAAGGACAGGGTGCGGCCGGTGGCGCCCACCACCGGCTTGATGAAGGGGGCGACGCGGGCGGTGATCATCAGCATCGGGGCGATGACCTCCAAGGGCACCGGTTCGCCCACCTGCGCGGCGATGCGGTCGGCCCAGGCGCCGGCGGCGTTGACCACCACCGGGGCCTCGTACTTGGCGCCGTCGGCGGTTTCCACGGTCCACAGGCCGCCGTTGCGGGCGAGCCGGGTCACCGCGCCGCCCTCCTGAAAGCGGGCGCCAAGCGCGATGGCCTTGCGGCGGAAGGCGAAGGTCGTGCGGAAGGGGATGGCGGCGCCGTCGCCGCGCGACACCAGCGCGCCGACACAATGGTCGGCGATGGCCGGCACCAGCGACCGCAGTTCGTCCTGTCCGATCACCTCCTCGTGGGTGAAGCCCAGCGCGTTCAGTACGGCGACGCGGGCGCGCACCGTCTCAAGCTCCGCCTCGGTCTCCGCCACCTTGATCTGGCCGTGGCTTTCGAAGCCGCAATCGTCGTCCACCAGATCGCGGATGCCGTGCCACAGCGCCATCGAGGCGACGGACAGCGGCACCTCCGCGACATGGCGGCCGAGCTGGCGCACGCCGCCCGCATTGACGCCGGAGGCGTGGCGGGCGACATGGTCCTTCTCCAGCACCAGCACGCGGACACCGCGCATCGACAGGTGCAGCGCGGCGGAGCAGCCGTGCAGGCCACCGCCGATGACGATGACGTCCGGTTTTGGGGAAGCGGTTGCGGTCATCGCGGGCCTCCGCTCAGTGCTTGAAGACGGCGTCGATGTCGGCGTCGGTCTTCGGCAGGGCGGCCAGTTCGGCCAGCGTGATCGGCTTCACCGGCGGGCGCAGGCGGTAATAGCCGACCTCCGCCGGGGAGACGTTGCGCTCCGCCGCGATGACCTCGGTCACCGTCGGGCCGCAGAGCCGGCCCTGGCACGGCCCCATGCCGCAGCGCAGGAAGCTCTTGGCCTGATTGGGGCCGGAGCAGCCGAGCCGCACCGCCTCGCGCACCGCGCCGGCGGTGACCTCCTCGCAGCGGCAGACGATGGTGTCGTCGGCCGGCACGCGGAAGGCTTCCGCCGGGGTGTAGAGCGTGTCGAGGAAGGCGCGCCCGGTCAGCGCGCGGTCGAGCGCGGCGCGGAAGGGGGCGGCGGACTGGTCGCGCTGCTCCCGCCCGATGCGGCCGAGCCGGTACAGCGCGTCGAGCGCCGTCAGACGCCCCGCCTCTTCCGCCGCGCGGGCGCCGCCGATGCCGGCGCCGTCGCCGGCCAGCGACACGCCCTCGACCGAGGTCGCGCCCCATTCGTCGGTGGTCGGGCGCCAGCAGCGCTGCTGCTCGTCCCAGCGCTGGGCGCAGCCGGTGGCGTTGGCGAGGTTCAGGTTGGGGATGACGCCGTGATGCAGCAGGAGCGTGTCGGCGGGCAGCCGGTGTTCGGTGCCGTTGCGGGTGTAGACGACGCTCTTCAGCACGCCCTCGCCCCCTTTGCCGCCGGCAAGGCCGCTTTCGGCGCGCAAGCTCGTGACGTTGCCGATGACGGTCAGCTTGCGCCGCACGTCGAGCATCAGCTTCATGCCCTTGCCGAGATAGGGCGAGCGCAGGAATCCCGGCAGCAGCGGCAGGGCGGCGCGCCAGTTCTCACGCGGCGTGGTGTCGAGAATCGCGTCGATGCGGGCGCCGGCCTGCAGATACTGCCAGGCGAGCAGCCAGAGCAGCGGGCCGCTGCCCGCCATCACCGTGGCGCCCGACGGCACGAGTCCGGAGGTCTTCAGCAGGACCTGCGCCGCGCCGGCGCCCAGCACGCCCGGCAGGGTCCAGCCGGGGATCGGGAAGGGACGTTCCAGCGCGCCGGTCGCCAGGATGACGTGGCGCACGGTCAGCATGGAGGCCGCACCGTTGCGCGACAGGCCGATCTGGATGGGACGGGAGCCGTCGGCGGCGTCCTCGCGCGGGCGGGCGACGCTCCAGACGGTGGTGCCCGGCCAGTGGGTGGCGCCGCTGTCGCGCAGCGGACCCAGCAGTTCGGCGCCGTGCCAGTAGTCGGGACCGAGCACCTTGCGGTCGCGCACCGGGGTTTCGGTGACGGCGCGGTAGATCTGGCCGCCCGGCTCCGCCTGCTCGTCGAGCAGGACGACCGATGCGCCCTTGGACGCCGCGAGCGCCGCGGCGGCGAGGCCGGCCGGGCCGGAACCGACGACGGCGATGTCGAAATCGAACTTGCTCCCCTGGGCGCTCATCGCTCCACCTCGCGCTTGCCGTTCTGGGTTTCCACCGCCATGCCGGGGGCGACCCGCACCTGGCAGCCCTGGCGGTTGCCGGTGCCGTCGATGGTGACGAGGCAGTCGAAGCAGACGCCCATCATGCAGTAGGGGCCGCGCGCCGCGCCGCTGACGGGCGTGTTGCGGCAGACGGTGACGCCGTTCGCCAGCAATGCGGCGGCGACGCTGTCGCCCGCCCGCGCGCTGGCCGGGCGGCCGTCGATGGTGAAAGCGACCGTAGAGGATGCGGTCTCGATCTCAGGCAGCCTGCGGAACATGGAACCTCCGGGCGCTGAAGGGCTTGAAGCGGTCGCCGAGGCCGCCGGCCGCGATCAGCGGCGCCAGCGTCAGCGCATGGTTGGCGGCGAGGGTCACGCCGCTGTGGCAGGTGGCGACGAAGGCGCCGGGCGCGGTCGTCGATTCCTCGTAGATCGGGAAGCCGTCCGGGGTCAGCACGCGCAGCGCCGCCCAGCTGCGCACCACGTTCAGCTTGCCCAGCAGCGGGAAGAAGCGGATGGCGCGCTGGGCGATGGCCGACGACACGCCGGGCTGCAGCGTGGTGTCGAAGCCGACTTCCTCGAAGCTGTCGCCGATCATCACCCCGCCCTCGTCGGTCTGGCGGACATAGACGGTGGGGTGGTGCAGGAAGGGCGCGGTCTTCTCGGTGACGATGACATGGCCGCGCTGGGGGCGGACGGGAGCGGACAGCCCGACCATCGGCGCCAGCCGGGCGCTGTCATGGCCGGCGGCCAGCACGATCTTGCCGGCGCGGACCTCACCGCCTGCAGTCGCCATGCGGAAGCCGCCGTCGCGATGCTCGATGCTCTCCACCCGGTGGTTGGGGCGGTAATCGACGCCGAGCAGGCCGATGCCCTTGTGCAGGGTGCGCAACAGCCGCAGCGAATTGCAGTGGCCGTCCAGCGGGCAATAGGTGCCGCCGACCACGTCGGGGCCGATGAAGGGCAGCTCCTTGCGCAGGGTCTCGCGGTCCATCACCTCGTAGGGATACGGGATCATGTCGGGCTGGTTGTGCAGCCGCATCATGGTGTTGGCGCGGGCCTGCAGATCCTCTTCCGACAGCATCGGCATGAAGCCGCCGGGGCGCCGGTAGGCGACGTCGAGCCCGGTCTGCTCGCGCAGCAGGTCGGCGAAACCGCTCCAGTCGTCGGATGACTGCTTGGTCCAGCCGGCATATTCCGCCATGCCGAGACCCTTGCCCTGCACCCAGACCAGGGCGAAGTTGCCGCGCGACGGACGGACGGCGATGTCGCCCTCGTCCAGCATCGCAACCTTCTGGCCCGACCGGGCGAGGCCCCAGGCCAGTGCCGATCCGACCAGCCCGCCGCCGATCACGGCGACGTCGTATTCTCCGCCCCGACTGGGCTGCGTCATCGTCTCCACTCCCGCCGCCGGCGCGCACCATTTTTCGTGCGCACCGGCCGCCGCCGTTATCGTTTGGCGCGTATCGCAGAATTTGGCACACCCATCTGGTGCCGAATACTTATGAATGTCGCGCATATCATTTCAGGCACGCCGGATCTGCCGGCGTTACACATGGATGGATTGCGAAGTGCAGGGTTTTCTTTGGCGGAGCGCCGCAGGATTCTGCCCGGCGGCACACCGCCGCTCCTCGATCCTTGCGACAGCATCGGCAGCCAACCTATAACTGTCAAATCAGATCGAAGGGGTGTTTCATGACCGAATGTTATGTTTCCGCCGGGACCATGGGACGGGCGCCATGATCAATCCGCGCCAGATCGAGGCCTTCCGCGCGGTGATGCTGACCGGCGGCATCACCGCGGCGGCGGAGCTGCTGAACATCTCGCAGCCCGCGGTCAGCCGGCTGATCGGCGACCTGCAATATGCGCTGAAGCTGACGCTGTTCGAACGGCGGGGCCCTCGCATCGCACCGACCAGCGAGGCGATCTCGCTGTATCAGGTGGTGGACCGCGCCTTCGTCGGGCTGGAACTGATCGAACAGACGGCGCGCGACCTGACCTCGCGGCGCAGCGGCACGCTAAGGGTGGCGGCGATGCCGGCGCTGGGGGTGGGATTCCTGCCGCGCTACGTCGCACGGTTCCTGACGGAGCGGCCACGGGTGGACATCGCGCTGCGCGGCAGCACCTCTCCCATCATCCTGGACTGGGTGGCGACCGGCCAGTGCGAGCTGGGATTCGCCCACACGCCGATCGAGCATGCCGCGGTGCTGACCGAGAAGATTCATGGCCTTCCCGCCGTCGCCATCCTGCCGCCCGGCCATCCGCTGGCGGCCAAGGAGGTGCTGGTGCCGAAGGATTTCGAGGGGGAGAGCTTCATCTCCACCACGCCACCGACCCTGCTGCGCTATCGCATCGACACCATCTTCGCCGACCATGACGTGTCGCGGGTGATGCGGGTGGAAACCCAGCTGACCATGAACGCCTGCGCCATGGTGGCGGCCGGCCATGGCGTGTCGATCGTCGATCCCTTCACCGCCCAGGATTATGTCCCGCACGGGCTGGTCGTCCGACGGTTCGAACCGCGCATCGGCTTCGACATCGCCATTTTGCGCTCCGCCCAGGTGCCGCTGTCGATGATCGCCGAGGACTTCCTGGCTGGCTTCATGGAGGAGGCGACACGCTTCCGCGACAATTTTTATGGGCCGGACGACACCGGCATCGGCGCTCAACTCGTTCGCGGCACGGAATTATAACATTATCGGATGAATGATGGCGGGAATTCGATTTGACGGTTATGTGACTGCGCCATCACCCTTGGCCCAAGTCCTGACCGCGACCTTTACGAAAAACAGCCGGCGGAAATGCGCACGGCAAGACGAAGGACGGTAAAAGCGGCGATCCGGACCGGCAGTGCGACCGGCTTTGAAGATCAGGCTCGGATGTCCCCCAGGATCGTGAACAGGACCGCAAACAGGGAAACAGGCTCTAGAGGAGAATGACGATGCGCTCCGTGATGTGCGGGTTGATGGCGACGGCGGCCCTGTGGTGCGGCATGGCCGCGGTCCAGACGGCCCAAGCCCAGGAAAAGACGCTCTATGTCGCCGCCTATGGCGGTTCCTTCGAGCAGACCATGCGCAAGGACATCATCCCGGCCTTCGAGAAGGCGACGGGGGTGAAGGTCGAGTATGTCGCCGGCAACTCCACCGACAACCTCGCCAAGCTGCAGGCCCAGAAGGGCAACCAGCAGATCGACGTCGTCATCCTGGACGACGGCCCGATGTACCAGGCGGTGGCGCTGAACTTCTGCGCCGATCTGCAGAAGGCGCCGGTCTACGACCAGCTCTATGATCTGGCGAAGATGCCGTCGGGCAAGGCGATCAACTTCGGCGCGGTCGGCACCGGCATCGTCTACAACAAGGCCTATTTCGACGAGAACAAGATCCCGGCTCCGACCTCGTGGAAGGACATCGAGGATCCGCGCTACAAGAAGAAGCTGGTGGTTCCGCCGATCAACAACAGCTATGGCCTGCACGCCCTGGTGATGATGGCCCGGCTGAACGGCGGCGGCGAGACCAACATCGAGCCGGGCTTCAAGGAATTCAAGGACAAGATCAACCCGAACGTGCTCGCCTATGAGCCGTCGCCGGGCAAGATGACCGAGCTGTTCCAGAGCAACCAGGCGGTGATCGCCGTGTGGGGGTCGGGCCGGGCCAAGGCGCTGGCCGACACCGGCTTCCCCGCCGCCTTCACCTATCCGAAGGAAGGCGGCATCGTGCTGGGATCCGCCGCCTGCCAGGTCGCCGGCAGCGACAAGGCCGCCGAGGCGCAGAAGTTCATCCAGCACATGCTGGGGGTCGAGGCGCAGACCGCGTTGGCGGTCAATGCCGGTTTCGGCCCGGTGAACAAGACGGTGGAACTGCCGGCCGAGAAGCAGGTCGGCATCCCCTATGGCCCGGAGCAGGTCGGCAAGCTGCTGGTGGTGGACTGGGACACCATCAACAAGAACCGCGAGCAGTGGAACCGTCGCTGGACCCGCGAGATCGAGCGCTGAGGAAGTGAGCCGCATCCCCTCTCCCCCCAGGGAGAGGGGATGAAGGGAGAGGGAGACGACGGCATGGCTTATCTGGTTCTCGACCAACTGACCAAGCGCTTCGGAAACTGGACGGCGGTCGATCACGCCTCGCTGACGGTGGAGAAGGGCGAGCTGATTTCGCTGCTGGGGCCGTCGGGCTGCGGCAAGACCACCACCTTGCAGATGATCGCCGGCTTCCTCGACGCCGACGGCGGGCGGGTGACGCTGGACGGCAAGGATCTGCTGGCGAAGAAGCCGAACGAGCGCGGGCTGGGCATCGTCTTCCAGAGCTATGCCCTGTTCCCGCACATGACCGCGGCGGAGAATGTCGCCTTCGGGCTGGAGATGCGGAAGATCAATCGCGCCGACCGCGAGCGCATGGTGGCGGACGCGCTGAAGCTGGTCGGGCTGGAACAGTATGGCGACCGCCACCCCCGCCGCATGTCGGGCGGCCAGCAGCAGCGCGTGGCGCTGGCGCGGGCCCTGGTCATCAAGCCGAGCCTGCTGCTGCTGGACGAGCCGCTGTCGAACCTGGACGCCAAGATGCGCGAGGAGATGCAGATCGAGCTGCGCCGCATCCAGCGCACCGTCGGCACCACCATGATCCTGGTCACCCACGACCAGTCGGAGGCGATGGCGCTGTCCGACCGCGTGGTGGTGATGAACAAAGGCCGCATCCAGCAGGTCGCCACCCCGCAGGACGCCTACGACCGGCCGGCCAACGCCTTCGTCGCCAACTTCCTCGGCCGCACCAACCTGCTGCCGGGAATGGTCGGCGCCGGGGCGGGCGGCGGCACGGTCATCACCGTGGCGGACAGCGTCTGGCCGGTGGCTCAAGAGGTGCCGGCGGGTCCGGGGGCACTGGCGGTGCGGCCGGAGAAGATCGGCTTCGTCGATGCCGGTGGTCTCAGCGGAACCGTGCTGGCCCGCGTCTTCCAGGGCACGCAATGGCTGTTCGAGATCGAGACCGCCGCCGGGCGCCTGATGGTGATCCGCCAGCATGACGGCTCCCCCCTGCCCGCCGAGCGCGAGCGGGTGATGGTCGGCTGGCGCCCGCAGGACATGGCGGTGATGCCTGCCGATCCCGATACGGCATCCGGCGTGCGGGAGGCGGCATGAGCATGGCGGCTTCCACCGAAACCCAGGTTTCCGGCGCCCAGGCGTCCGCGCCTCCGCCGCCGCGCCGCCGGCGCCGCTGGCCGCTGGCGCCCTATCTGTTGAGCGCGCCGGGGCTGGCGCTGTGCGCGGTGCTGCTGCTGGTGCCGCTGGTCATGACCTTCCTGTTGTCGCTGAACAGCTTCAGCTTCTATGGCGGCATCCAGAATGTCTGGCAGCTCGGCAACTATGCCGACATCATCGCCGACGACTATTTCCACGAGGTGTTCCTGCGCACATTCCGCATCGCGGCCCTGGTGACGCTGCTGTGCGCGGTGTTCGGCGCGCCGGAAGCCTACATCCTGCGCCGGATGAAGTCGCCGTGGCGCGGGCTTTGCCTGCTGATCGTGCTGGGGCCGCTGCTGATCTCGGTGGTGTCGCGCACGCTGGGCTGGGCGCTGCTGTTCGGCTCCACCGGGCTGGTCAACCAGGGGCTGATGGGGCTGGGGCTGATCGCGACGCCCATCGAGTTCATGTATACGGAGACCGGCGTCGTCATCGCGCTGACCCATGTGCTGGTGCCCTTCATGGTGCTGTCGGTGTGGGCGTCGCTGCAGCGGCTCGACCCGCAGGTGGAGAATGCGGCGCTGTCGCTGGGCGCCGGGCCGCTGACGGTGATGCGCCGGGTGGTGCTGCCGCAGATCGTGCCGGGCATCCTGTCGGGCTCCATCATCGTCTTCGCGCTGGCGGCCAGCGCCTTCGCCACCCCGGCGATCATCGGCGGGCGGCGGCTGAAGGTGGCGGCGACTCTCGCCTATGACGAGTTCCTGAACACGCTGAACTGGCCGTTGGGCGCCACGGTGGCGGTGCTGCTGCTGATCGCCAACATCGTCATCATCGTCGGCTGCAACCGGCTGGTCGAACGTCGCTACAAACAGGTGTTCGAATGAACCGCAACGGCCCGATCGCGCTGATCTTCCACTGCCTGTTCCTGGGCTTCCTGCTGGCGCCGATTTTGATCGTCTGCGCGGTGGCCTTCACCTCGCAGGGCTATCTCTCGCTGCCGACCGAGGGGCTGTCGCTGCGCTGGTTCCGCGCCATCGGCGACAATCCGGAATTCATCCGCGCCTTCAAGGACAGTTTGCTGCTGGGCGCGGTGTCGTCGACGCTGGCGATCCTGGTGGCGGTGCCGGCGGCGCTGGCCATCGCGCGCCACCAGTTCTTCGGGCGCGAGGCGATCCAGGCGCTGTTCCTGTCGCCGCTGATGGTGCCGCACATCGTGCTCGGCATCGCCTTCCTGCGCTTCTTCACCATGATCGGGCTGGGCGGCACCTTCGCCGGGCTGGTTCTGAGCCATGTCATCATCATCCTGCCCTTCGCCCTGCGGCTGATCCTGGCGGCGTCGACCGGCATGGACCGGGCGGTGGAGAATGCGGCGGCGTCGCTGGGCGCCTCCTCCTGGACCTGCTTCCGCCGGGTGACGCTGCCGCTGATCCTGCCGGGCGTGGCGAGCGGATGGGTGCTGGCCTTCATCAACAGCTTCGACGAGGTGACGATGACGGTCTTCATCGCCTCGCCGGAGACGACCACCCTGCCCGTCCGCCTGTTCCTTTATATCCAGGACAACATCGACCCGCTGGTCGCGGCGGTGTCGGCGGTGCTGATCTTCCTGACCGTGGCGGCCATGCTGGTGCTCGACCGCGTCTATGGGCTGGAGCGGCTGCTGGTCGGCAAGGGCCGCGACTGAGGCCGGTTTTCGCCACAGGGTTTCCTCCCTAGACTGAGCGCCCCGCACGTCCGCGTGCGGGGCGTTTTTCTTTTCGGTGAATGATTCTGTCTTCTGGGAAAGACTTCGTGACAGATGAGGTCGTGTAACGGCGCATTGTCCTGAGCAATCAACCGGTATCGGGAGAGTTACCCCTACACCAATCGTGGGGGCAGCCGCTGCTTATGCTGGGTAATCAGTTTCAGATATTGCCAAGTGATCGCAGGAAAGTAACAGGAATTACCACCTATTCGCTGAATCCCGGAAAAATGCCTCACCAATGCCCCAGCCGTCTGGCCATGGTGGCGCCGCATCGCAACCGCCAAGGATACGGACCAATGGCCACGACCTCCGGGAACTCGACCATCACCGTGAACGCGAAGGGGACCCTCGACGCGCATTTCAATCTGCTGGTCGACGGCAAGCAGATCGGTGAGGGCACCACGGGTGCCACGGCCAAGGACTTCGTCTTCAAGACGGACATCGCCGAGAACCAGGACCACAAGATCCAGGTCCAGTACGACAATGACGGGGTCTTTAACGGCACCGACCGCAACCTGATCGTCAACGAGATCACCATCAACGGCAAATCGGTCCTGCCGACCGCCGACCATGTCACCTACGACAAGGGCGCGCTCGACGGCCATGACGTCGCCGACGGGCAGTCCGGCATGTGGTGGAACGGCGCGCTGGTCGTCGATGCCGACAAGAGCTATTTCGCCGCGGACGGCGTGACGACTCCCACCACGCCGACGCCCGTCCCGCCGGCCCCCATTCCACCCGTGAGCGAGGCGCCCGATCCGACGCCGAGCACCCCCAGCCCGAGCGTCCCGCAGCCGAGCGGTCCGGGCTTCTACGTCGCCACCAACGGCAAGGACAGCTGGTCCGGCAAGCTGGCCGCTCCGAACGCCGACGGCACCGACGGTCCCTTCGCCAGCCTGGCCAAGGCGCAGACCGCGATGCGGGCCGACCCGAACATCGACACCACCTATGTCCGCGGCGGCGATTACCACCCGAACAGCCCGGTCTGGCTGACCGGCCAGGATTCCGGTGTCACCTTCACCGGCTACGGCAACGAGAAGGCGGTGATCCATGGCGGGTCGCAGGCGTCGGTGTCCTTCGGCGTCAGCGGCGCCCAGAACGTCACCATCGAGGGGCTGAGCTTCACCGACGGCGTCACGAGCGGACATTATGTCTTCGCCGACAAGGCGTCCGGCCTGACCTTTGCCAACAACGAGGTGAAGGGCGGCGGCTACGGCATCACCGTGCAGAACAGCGCCAACAGCAAGGTGGTCGGCAACCAGTTCGAAAGCACCGGCGCAGAATCCATCTTCGTCAAGGCCGGCTCGAACTCGACGGTCGTGTCCGACAACCACATCACCCGCCCGAACGCCGCCGACCGTGGCGATGCCGGCATCTGGGTCAACGGCAGCTCCGACGTCCAGGTCACGCACAATCTGGTCGAGGACTCGCCGGAGAAGGCCATCGCGGTCGGCTCGGTCCAGACCGACGGCAGCGACGCCTCGCACCGGGTGACGGTCGCCTTCAACAAGGTCGTCGACGCCAATCTGGAATCGAACGACGGCGGCGGCATCTATCTGATAAACCGCCAGCAGGACCTGACCGGCCACACCGTCGTCAACAACGAGGTGACCGGCACCACGGCGACCAACCCGACGGGTCAGGTGGCGAGCTGGGGCATCTATCTGGACGACTGGACCAGCGGCGCCACGGTGAAGGGCAACCTCGTCCACGGCAATATCGGCGGCGTGTTCCTGCATGGCGGCTGGGACAACAAGGTCACCGAGAATGTGATCGCCGACAACAGCGGCGCCCAGATCGGCCTGCAGCAGCCGGTGGCCTGGAGCGGCTGGAAGGGTCACGCCATGACCGGCAACGACGTTTCCGGCAACGTGGTCGACGTCAGCGACGGCACCGCCGTCCACATCTATGGCCCGGCCAATGTCGGCAACATCCACGACAACTTCTATAGCCACCTGAACACGTCGCAGGACATGTTCGACGTCTGGCCGCAGGTGCTGGCCGGCGGCGGCAAGGGCAATCTGGCGGAATGGCAGGCGGCCGGCTACGACAAGGGCTCGACGATGGTCGATCCGGGATTCGTCAATCCGGGCGCGCACGATTACAGCCTGTCGGCGGATTCGTCGGTTTACGCCCATGGCTTCGACCAGATCCCCACCCACGACATCGGCCTGATCGGCTGATCCGGCTTAACATCGCGAGCTGATTGCGGGCCGCCCGGCGACGGGCGGCCCGTTCGCATTGGAGGACCGCGCGATCGGCGGCTACGACCGTGACTGCAGCCTTGCCACCAGCGCCGCGAGTTGGCGCGTGAGAACATATATTTTCTTTGACTGCTTACAGGTAAGAGCCGCAATGCCGCATTGTATGGAGATGAGGTCGCGGCGTGTCGCGCTCCGCTGACGATCCGGCTTGGGTGCCAACAATCGATCGCTCGGCCGGCCCGCGATCGCTCGGCAGGCCCGCCGTGCCGCTCCATCGCCGCGAGACATTGCGGCAACTGGCCGACCTTATGACCGAGGCACCCACCACCCCTTCCCTGGTTGCATGGATACCGGCGGCATATTGCATGCATTTAGGTTGACATTGTAGGCCTTATTGGAGCATACGGTCACACATTGCATGCAGACAATGCCTGCCAATGCCTCCGAAGGACCATGCGATGTCTTCCGAACAGGAGTGGCCGCCTCTTTCCCCGCTCAGCACCGGCCTGCGTGGCCGTTGCCCACGCTGCGGCCAGGGTCATCTGTTCAGCGGCTTCCTGACGCTGCGCTCCCATTGCGAGGTCTGTGGCCTGGACTACTCCTACGCCGATCCGGCTGACGGCCCCGCCTTCTTCGTCATCTGCTTCGCCTGCATTCCTACGGTCATCCTGGCTCTCTGGATCGAGGTGAAGTTTGAATCCCCTTACTGGGTACACCTCGTCACGACCCTGCCCTTCCTGTTGCTGACCTGTATTCCGCCCTTGCGGCCGTTGAAGGGTTGGCTGGTGGCCAGCCAATACTTCTACAAGGCCGAGGAAGCCCGTTTCAGTTCTTCTGACGATAGATAGTGCCATAGCCTGGAGATGTTCAGAATGTACGACTGGTTCCCTTTGGTCTTCTTCCCGTTCAAGATCATCGTGCTGGGCACGGGCATGTTCTTCGCCATCAAGTGGCATCACGATAAGGCGAAGGCGGAGCGAGCGAAGAAGAACAACGAGAGCAGCGGACGGTAAGCACCCGCCGAACACACCCTTGAGCCACGGTCGAGACCTCGGATATCGAGATCTTGTTGCCATCACTTGCTGCCATGACTGGACCGGGCCCTGGCGAGGCCCGAGGCGGGCCGGTACCGCGCGTTCAGGAAGGCATGACGCCCCCGGAAAACATCCATCGCGACGCCCTCCATCGGCCGGCCGCATCGTCGCTGCCACGAACCATCCGGTACCACCATTTTCTGTGTTGACCGCAAGGGGCAGGCAGCCGTACTTTTAACCAGCCGGTTAAAACATCGCGGCCGCCCCGCCGCTCCGAGCCCGCCGGCCGGAGGAGACGCATGGAACCCCGCTCCCGCTCGGGCGCAGCGTTGCGCCTGCTGAATTCCGATTTGGTCCGCCCCATCCTGCTGATCGTGATCCTGCTTGTTCTGTGGGATCTGGCGGTCCGGCTGTTCGGGGTGCCCGCCTATCTGGTGCCGAAGCCCGGCGACGTCGTGATGGCGATGATCGACGAGTGGCCGCGACTGCTGTCCGAATCCGTGCCTACATTCACGGCGACGCTGGGCGGCTTCGCGCTGTCGGTGCTGTTCGGCATTCCCATCGCGATGCTGATCGCCGGATCGCGCACGGTGGAGGCCTATGTCTACCCGCTGCTGGTCTTCTCGCAGTCGATCCCCAAGGTCGCCATCGCGCCGCTGTTCGTGGTGTGGTTCGGCTTCGGCCTGATGCCGAAGGTGATCGCCGCCTTCCTGCTGGGCTTCTTCCCGGTCGTCGTCTCGGCGGTCCAGGGCTTCAAGTCGGTGGACGGCGAGATGATGGATCTGGCCCGGTCGATGAAGGCGTCGCGCCTGCAGACCTTCCAGATGGTCAGCCTGCCGCATGCGCTGCCGGCGATCTTCGCCGGGCTGAAGGTGTCCATCACGCTGGCGGTGGTGGGGGCGGTGGTCGGCGAGTTCGTCGGCTCCAACTCCGGCATCGGCTTCGTCCTGCAGCGCTCCATCGGCAATTTCGAACTTCCCCTGATGTTCGCGGCGCTGACAGTGCTGGCGCTGATGGGCGTCGTGCTGTTCTGGGTCATCGACGTGGCCGAACGCTTCGCCATCCCCTGGCACGCCAGCCAGCGCAACAAGTACGGCCCCACCGCCTGACGACAGTTTGCCTGACGCCCTTTTCAAACACCCGTTCATCGACAAGAACCCCGGTGCCGGACACCGCCGGCCGACGGGGCGATCCACCACCCATGGGAGGACACCGGTCGTGATGAAGAAAGCCATCGTCGCGGCGCTCTGCGCCTTTGCCGCCTCCACCCTGCCGGCGCAGGCCGCCGACAAGGTGACGCTGATGCTGAACTGGTATGTCTATGGCGAGCACGCCCCCTTCTATTACGGCAAGGACAAGGGTCTGTACGAGGCCGAAGGCATCGACCTGGAAATCCAGGAAGGCCGCGGATCGGCGGTGACGACGCAGCTGGTCGCCAGCAACGCGGTCACCTTCGGCTATGTCGACGTGCCGACGATGATCAAGGCGGCGATGAAGGGCGCGCCGGTGACCTCGCCGGGCGTGCTGCTGCAGACCAGCCCGATGTCGGCGATGGGCTTCACCGACAAGAACATCCGCAAGCCGGAAGACATCAAGGGCAAGATCGTCGCCATGACGCCGGGCGACAGCATGTCCCAGATCTGGCCGCTGTTCCTGAAGAAGACCGGCTTGAAGGAGCGTGACTTCGAGGTGGTGTCGGGCGACGCCCAGACCAAGCTGAACGCCGTCATCAACGGACAGGCCGACCTGCTGCTGGGCTATGTCATGGACCAGAGCATGAAGATCAAGGACGCCACCGGCAAGTCGGTGACGCCGATCCGCTTCGCCGATTACGGCGTCAACATGGTCTCGTCCGGCATCATCGCCAACACCGGCACGCTGAAGGAGAACCCCGACCTCGTCCGCCGCTTCATGGCCGCCACCACCAAGGCGGTCGAGGAAGCGGAGAAGGCGCCGAAGGAGGCCGCGGCGGCGATCCTGAAGGCCAACCCGAAGGGCGGCAAGCCCGACACGCTGCAGGAAGGCTTCGAGCTGACCATCCCGCTCTACCGCACCAAGGAGACGGAGAAGATGCGGCCCTTCCAGGTCACCGACGCCAACATGAAGGAGACGGTGGACCTGCTGGTCGAATATGGCGGGCTGGACAAGGCGGCCAAGGAGAACCCCAAGCGCTTCTACACCCGCGAGTTCCTGCCGCCCGACCCGGCCGCCAAGGCGATGAACGCCGCCGCCAAGTGATTTGACCGCCCCGGTAAACGATCGCATGTCCGCACGGAGCGACGAGGAGAGCATGGCACAGCCACAGTTGAAACTGGTGGGCGAGGCGGAAACGCAGCGCCTGTCCGGCGAGCCGCTGATCCGCATCGACGGCGTGACCAAGACCTACCGCACCCGCGACGGCGAGGTGCCGTCGCTCCGCCCCATCACCTTCGACGTGCGGCCGGGCGAGTTCCTGGTGGTGGTGGGTCCGTCAGGCTGCGGCAAGTCCACCCTGCTGAAGATGCTGGCCGGGCTGCTGCCGGTCACCAGCGGGACCATCAAAATCGAAGGCGATACGGTGACGGAGCCGCACGACGACACCGGCATCGTCTTTCAAAGTCCGACTTTGCTGGCCTGGCGGTCGGTGCTGCGCAACATCATGCTGCCGGTGGAAATCCGCCGCCTGCCGCGGGAGCGCTATCTGGAACGCGCCCACAAGCTGGTCGAGATGACCGGGCTGAAGGGGTTCGAGCACAAATACCCGTGGCAGCTGTCGGGCGGCATGCAGCAGCGCGCCGCGCTGTGCCGGGCGCTGGTGCATGACCCGAAGATCCTGCTGATGGACGAGCCGTTCGGCGCGCTCGACGCCATGACGCGGGAACGGATGAATGTCGAGCTGCAGCGCATCCAGCATGAGACCGGCAAGACAGTGATCCTGATCACCCACTCCATCCCCGAGGCGGTGTTCCTGGCCGACCGGGTGATGGTGATGTCCGAACGGCCCGGCACCATCGCCGCCACCTACGAAGTGCCGCTGGAGCGCCCGCGGACGCTGGACGTGATGGGCGACCCGGTCTTCATCCAACTGACCCAGACCATCCGCAAGCATTTCGCGGCGCAGGGGCATTTGGATTAAGCGGCAACGTTAGACCCCCACCCTAACCCTCCCCCGCTGGGCGGGGGAGGGAACTCCGCCGCCCAGCGACCAACTCCCTCCCCTGCCCAGCGGGGGAGGGAAGGGGCCCATGCGTCAGCATGGGAAGGGTGGGGGCAAGACTCAAAAGGAACTTCACCATGCCCGCCCCCCGTCTCCGCATCCGCGCCATCGAGCTGTACGAACGGCCCGTCCGTTTCGTGAAGCCGTTCCGCTTCGGCGCGGTGACGGTGGAGGCCGCGCCGCAAGCCTTTGTCCGCGCCCTGGTCGATGTGGAAGGGCATGGCGAGGCCTGGGGTGCGACGGCCGAGATGATGATGCCGAAATGGTTCGACAAGCGCCCCGACCGCAGCCCGGCCGACACGGTGGACGGCCTGCGCCGCTCGCTGATCGAGGCGCGGGAGGGGTATCTGGCGGACGGACGGCTCGACACGGCCTTCGGGCATCATGCCGCCTTCACCCCGACGATGGAGCCGAAACTCGCCGCCGCCTTCGGGCCGGCACAGATCGACAAGGCGGTGCTGGACGGGCTGCTGCGGGTGCTGGGGCTGAATGCGTTTCAGGGGCTGGGCGCGAATGTCGCCGGGCTGGATGCGCGGTTGGCGCCCGATCTCGGCGGCTTCGATCTCGACGGGTTTCTGCGCGGCCTCTCTCCGCTTGGCGAGGTGGAACTGCGGCACACGGTCGGCCTGCTCGACAAGCCGGAAGACTTGGCAAGGCACACGCATCTGCGCTGGTTCAAGATCAAGCTGGGCGGCGACGTGTCCGCCGATGTCGAGCGGCTGTGTGAACTGGCCGGCGTGCTGGAGACGGCGGTTCCCGGCTACCGCGCCACGCTGGACGGCAACGAGCAGTATCGCGATGCGGACCATGTCGCGGAACTGCTCGACCGGATCGACGCCTCCCCTGCCCTCGCCGGCTTCCGCAAGGCGCTCGCCTATCTGGAGCAGCCCATCGCGCGGGAGGCGGCGCTCGCCCGGCCGCTGGGCGCGGTGGCGGAGCGGGTGCCGGTCATCATCGACGAGTCCGACGACGGCTACGACGCCTTCCCGCGCGCCCGCGCCCTGGGCTATCGCGGCGTGTCGTCGAAATCCTGCAAGGGTGTCTACAAGGCGATGCTCAACCGCGCCCGCTGCGCGGCGTGGGGGCCGCCGCACTTCATCTCCGCCGAGGATCTGACCTGCCAGGCCGGGCTGTCGGTGCAACAGGACACGGCGCTGGTCGCCTTCCTCGGCATCCCGCATGCCGAGCGCAACGGGCACCAGTATGGCGAGGGGTTCGGCAACCCCGCCGAAGCCGACTCCTTCCTTGCCGCCCATCCCGGTTTCTACGAACGCGAGGCCGACGGGTCGGTGCGGCTGGCCACCGGCAGCGGGCGGCTGCCAACGGCGCCGCTGTCCGGCCCCGGCCTTGCCCATATCGCCGACCCCGACTGGTCCGGCCTGTCCCCCCTTTCAAACCCGACATCAGCGCTTTCCGAAGGAGTCCACCCATGAGCACCAAGCGCCTTGGCCTCATCATGCACGGCGTCACCGGGCGGATGGGCATGAACCAGCACCTGATCCGCTCGATCCTGGCGATCCGCGCCCAGGGCGGCGTCACCCTCTCCGACGGCTCGCGCGTCATGCCCGATCCGATCATCGTCGGCCGCAATGCCGAGAAGATGCAGGAGCTGGCCCGCCGCCACGGCATCGAGCGCTGGAGCGACAATCTGGACGCCGCGCTGGACAATCCCGACGACGTGATCTTCTTCGACGCCGGCACCACCCAGATGCGCCCCACCCTGCTGGAAAAGGCGATCCGCGCCGGCAAGCATGTCTATTGCGAGAAGCCCATCGCCACCAACCTGGACGAGGCGCTGCGCGTCGTCCGGCTGGCGGAGGAGGCCGGGGTGAAGAACGGCACGGTACAGGACAAGCTGTTCCTGCCGGGTCTGGAGAAGCTGCGCATGCTGCGCGACAGCGGCTTCTTCGGCCGCATGCTGTCGGTGCGCGGCGAGTTCGGCTATTGGGTGTTCGAAGGCGACTGGCAGCCGGCGCAGCGCCCGTCCTGGAATTACCGGGACGAGGATGGCGGCGGCATCATCCTCGACATGATCTGCCACTGGCGCTATGTGCTCGACAACCTGTTCGGGCAGGTCAAGAGTATCTCCTGCCTGGGCGCCACCCACATTCCGGAACGCTGGGACGAGAAGGGCAAGCCCTACAAGGCCACCGCCGACGACGCCGCCTATGCGATGTTCGAGCTTGAGGGCGGGGTGATCGCCACCATCAACTCGTCCTGGTGCACGCGCGTCTATCGCGACGATCTGGTGACCTTCCAGGTGGACGGCACCAACGGCTCGGCGGTCGCCGGCCTGACCGACTGCGTGATCCAGCCGCGCCAGGGCACGCCGCGCCCGGTGTGGAACCCCGACCAGAAGCAGACCATCGACTTCTACGACACCTGGCAGCCGGTGCCGGACAACGCCGTGTTCGACAACGGCTTCAAGGTGCAGTGGGAGTCCTTCATCCGCCATGTGGTGGAGGATGCGCCCTACCGCCATGGTCTGATCGAAGGCGCCAAGGGCGTCCAGCTGGTGGAATGCGCGCTGCAGAGCTGGCGCGAGCGCCGCTGGGTGGATGTGCCGGCGATCGGGGGGTGAGGCGTTCGACGGGGAGGGATGCGGATCGCCCCCTCCCCCAACCCTCCGCTGCGACTTTTCCAGGAATATTGAACCATGCCGACCATCCGCCTCCCCCGCCCCGACCGCAGCATCGAGAGCTACACGCTCGCCCCGCCGCGCGGCTTTCCCGCCCGCACAGACCGGCCGCTGAGCCGCGTCGCCTTCGCCGCCGCCCATATGGTCGCCGACCCGCTGGCCGAGGGAGATCCGTGGCTGGCGCCGGCCATCGACTGGGACCGGACCATCGCCTTCCGCGAGCATCTGTGGGACCTGGGGCTCGGCGTCGCCGAGGCGATGGACACGGCGCAGCGCGGCATGGGGCTGGACTGGCCGACCTCGCTGGAGCTGATCCGGCGGTCGCAGTCGGCGGCCAAGGCGCGCGGCGGCATCATCGCCTGCGGCGCCGGCACCGACCATCTGCCGCCGGAGAACGCCCGCGGCATCGACGACGTCATCCGCGCCTATGAGGAGCAGATCGAGGCCATCGAGGATCTCGACGGCCGCATCATCCTGATGGCGTCGCGCGCGCTGGCCCGCGTCGCCAAGGGGCCGGAGGATTACGTCCGCGTCTATGGCCGCATCCTGTCGCAGGTGAAACAGCCGGTGATCCTGCATTGGCTGGGCGACATGTTCGACCCGGCGCTGGCCGGTTATTGGGGGACGAGCGACATCGACGCGGCGATGGACACCGCGCTGTCGATCATCGGCGCCTATGCGGCCAAGGTGGACGGCATCAAGATCTCGCTGCTCGACAAGGACAAGGAGATCGTCATGCGGCGGCGCCTGCCGGCCGGCGTGCGCATGTACACGGGGGACGATTTCAATTACGCGGAGCTGATCGCCGGCGACGGGCAGCATCATTCCGACGCGCTGCTGGGCATCTTCGACGCCATCGCGCCGGCCGCAGCCGCCGCGCTGGCCCATCTGGCCGACGGCGACGAGGCGGCGTTCCACGACATCCTGGCCCCCACCGTGCCGCTGTCGCGCCACATCTTCAAGGCGCCGACCCGCTTCTACAAGACCGGCGTCGTCTTCATGGCCTATCTGAACGGCCATCAGGACCATTTCACCATGGTCGGCGGGCAGGAAAGCACCCGCTCCACCCTGCATCTGGCCGAGCTGTTCCGGCTGGCCGACAAGGCCGGGCTGCTGTCCGATCCGGAGCGGGCGGCACAGCGGATGGCGGCGGTGCTCGCAGTGCGGGGGATTTCGTGATGCCAGATTTCAAGATGAGAGACTTTTCGGGGGATCACCGCTGGCTGTCGATCAACACGGCCACGGTGCGCAAACAGGGCAACTTGGTGGAGATCCTCGACGCCTGCGCCCGGCGCGGCATCCGCGCCGTGTCGCCCTGGCGCGATCAGGTGGCGGCGGTGGGGCTCGACGCCACGCTGCGGGCGGTGCGGGCGGGGGAACTGGCGCTGTCCGGCTATTGCCGCGGCGGCATGTTCCCGGCCGACCCGTCCAGGGCGGCGGAGGTGCGCGACGACAACCGCCGCGCGGTGGACGAGGCGGCGACGCTGGGGGCGGCCTGCCTCGTGCTGGTGGTCGGCGGGCTGCCGCAATACTCCCGCCCCGGATCGGCGGCCAGCAAGGACATCGCGCTGGCGCGGTCGCAGGTGGAGGACGGCATCGCCGAGCTGCTGGACTATGCCCGCAAGGCCGGCATGCCGCTGGCCATCGAGCCGCTGCACCCGATGTATGCCGCCGACCGCGCCTGCGTGAACACGATGGCGCATGCGCTCGACATTTGCGACCGGCTGGACCCGGTTGGTTCGGGGGCGCTGGGGGTGGCGGTGGACGTCTATCACGTCTGGTGGGATCCGGATCTGGAGGCGCAGATCCGCCGCGCCGGCAAGGAACGGCTGCTGGCCTTCCATGTCTGCGACTGGCTGGTGCCGACCACCGACCTGCTGCTCGACCGCGGCATGATGGGCGACGGCGTCATCGACATCCCGCGCATCCGCGGCTGGGTCGAGGCGTGCGGCTTCGCCGGCTATTCGGAGGTGGAGATCTTCTCGCAAGCCAACTGGTGGGAGAAGCCGATGGGCGACGTGCTGGACACCTGCATCGAGCGCCACCGCAGCGTGGTTTGACATCGGCGTGGTTTGACATGGCCCTGGTTTGAAATTTCCGGCCGACGCTCTACCATGGGGGGCAGACCACCCCCCTTCCCCGGACCGCAGGAGCCGGCTTCCCGCATGGACAGCCTGACCGACGCACCCGAACCGGTGCCACCCGCCCCCTCCGCCAGCCGAAACACCGCGCCGGCCAAGGCGACCCGCGATCCGGAGGGCACGCGGGCGCGCATCATGGCCGCGGCGACGGAGGAGTTCGCGCGCTATGGGCTGGGCGGCGCCCGCGTCGACCGCATCGCCGAGCAGGCCGGCACCAACAAGCGCATGCTCTATTACCATGTCGGCAACAAGGAGGAGCTGTATCTTGCGGTCCTGGAGGATGCCTATGCCCATATCCGCGAGACCGAACGCACGCTGAATCTCGATAAGCTGGCGCCGCCCGAGGCCATCGCCCGGCTGATCGGCTTCACCTGGCAGTATTTCATCGACCATCCCGAATTCATGGCCTTGCTGAACATCGAGAATCTGCACCGGGCCGAGCTGCTGAAGAATTCCGGGCAGGTGCAGTCGATGCACTCCCCCTTCGTGCAGATGATCGCCGACGTGCTGGCGCGCGGGGTGAAACAGGGGGTGTTCCGGGCCGGGGTCGATCCGGTGCAGCTCTACATCTCCATCGCCGGGCTGTCCTACTTCTACCTGTCCAACGTCCACACCCTGTCGGTGATCTTCGGCCGCGACCTGCTGGCCGACCCGGCGAAGGAGGAACGGCTGGCCCATATGGTGGAGCTGGTGCTTCAGTCGCTGCGGCCGTGAGGGCCGGAACGGGTGGTCAGATTCTGACCACCCCGCACGGCTTCATTGCTTGGGCGCCGGACGCAGCAGGGTGATCAGCAGCAGGCCGCCGACGATGAACCAGGCGATGACGACGAAACCGTCGATGTAGGCCAGCACATAGGCCTGCTTGCGCACCGCCGCCGACAGCAGCGATAGGGCGCGGTCCGTCGCCTCCTCAGCCCCGGTGGAGCGGGCGGCGACCCGCGCGACGGTGCCGGCCATCCGGTGGACGGTGTCGGTGCTGCCGGCCACCACGTCGGACACCAGCCGGAAGCTGTGGAACTGCTCGCGCACGCGGACGAAGGTCTGCATGAAGGCGGCGCCCAGCTCGCCCCCCAGCAGGCGCGAGGTCTGCAGCAGGGCGCCCAGCGCCAGGATGTGGGCCTGGGACAGGTTCTTGATGTTGAAGTAGATCAGCGAGGTCATGGCGAAGGACTGGCCGAAGGCCTGCAACATCTGCGACGGCAGGAAATCGGCGCCGACCCAGTCGGCCGTCAGGTGCGAGGCCAGCCAGCAGGCGATCCCCACCGCGGCGAAGCCGGCCGCCATCACCACCCGCGGATCGGCATGGCGCAGCAGCGTGCCGACCAGCGGCGCCAGCAGGAACTGCGGCAGCGCGATCAGCAGCAGCGTGTCCCCCACCTCCAGCGCGCGGTAATCATTCACCGTGACCAGGAATTGCGGCACCAGGTAGGCGGTGGACAGCATGATCAGCCGCAGCAGCACCAGCAGCAGGCACAGGAGCGGGATGTTGCCGCGGAAGAGCGCGCTGAAGGTGATCCACGGCTTGGAACAGGTCAGCTCCTGCACGACGAAGGCGATCACCAGAAGGCCGCCGGCCAGGAACAGTCCGGTGATCAGGCCGGAATTGAACCAGTCCAGCCGGTTGCCCTGGTCGAGCCCGGCATAGAGCAGGGCAAAGCCGATGCTGGCATAGGCGATCCCCCACCAGTCGCCGTCCTTCAGCAGGTCGCGGCGGACCGGCTCCGCCGGCATGCCGAAATGGACGCACAGCGCCATCAGCGGAGCCAGCAGAGCCGTGTCCCAGAACAGCCAGCGCCAGTCCAGATGCTCGATCACCCAGCCTTCGACCGAGGCGGCGAAGTTCAGCGACAGCTCGACATTCATCGCATAGACGGCAATGCCGTAGACGACGTAGCGCGGCGGCAGGTTGCGGACGATGAAGCCGATGGTCAGCGGGATGAAGGTGCCCGAGGACAGGCCGGCCAGCAGCTGGAAGGTCAGCACCCCGGTCAGCGTGCCGGTCAGCGGCAGGGCCAGCATCGCCAGCCCGTAGGTGAGGGAGGACACCAGCAGCACCCGCCGCGGCCCGAACACCACACCGAGGAAGGCGGCGGCCGGGGCGACCAGCATCTGCGCCACGGTGTAGGCGGTGGTGATCCAGGCCCCCTCGTCGAAGCCGGCGCCGATGGCGCCGCGGATGTCGGCCAGGCCGAAGGTGGTGATGCGCGAGGTCAGGGTGGAGATCAGCGCCCCCAGCATGACGCCGAGCAGGCCGATGATCGGATGGGGGGTCAGGATCGGCTGGGCCGGGCGCAGCAGGATCCGGGACAGGCGCCAGCCGGCCGGACCGACGCTCACGTCCCGTTCTCCTGGCCGCCCTCCTTCACGTCTCCATCCGTATCGGCCCTATCCGTATCAATGGTGACGACGACGGACATGCCGGGCCGCAAGCGGTCCTGCAACGGGTTGGGGCCGTCGAGGACGATCTTCACCGGGATGCGCTGGACGATCTTGGTGAAGTTGCCGGTGGCGTTGTCGGGGGGAAGCAGGGCGAACTGGCTGCCGCTGGCCGGCGATTGGGCGGTGACCCGGCCGGCCAGCGTCACGTCGGGGAAGCTGTCGATGCGGATCGTCGCCGGCAGGCCCGGCCGGATCCGCGTCATCTGGGTTTCCTTGTAGTTGGCGATCACCCACACCGCCGGCAGCGGCACCAGCGTGATGATCTGGCTGCCCTGCCCGACATACTGGCCGGGGCGGACCTGCCGCTGGCCGACCATGCCGTCGGCCGGCGCGCGGATCGTCGTGCGGTCGAGCATGATGCGGGCGATATCCAAATCGGCCTGCCGTTGCAGCCGGGTGGCCTGGGCCTGGCGCACCTGCACGTCGATGCCGTCGAGCGCCGCCTTCTGCTGGTCGACCTGGGCTTGGCCCGCCTCCAGCGCCGCCTGGGCGCGGCGGGAGGTCGCCTGCGCCTGCTGAAGCGCCTGGAGCGTTCCGGCCACGCCCTGTTCGCTCAGGGAACGCTGCCGCGATTCCTCCAGCCGCGCCCGCCACGCCTCCGCCTCCAGCCCATGGACGTTCGCCTCGGCCTGATCGACCAGGGCGCGCTGGGTGCGTTTCTGGATGTCGAGCTGGGCAATGGCGGCGTCGGCAGCCTCCAGCGCCGCCTCCGCCTGCTGCACGCGGGCGCGGTAGTCGTCGTCGACGATCATCGCCACCGGGTCGCCGGCCTTCACCCACTGGAAGTCGCCGACCGGCATGTCGCGGACGACGCCCGACACCTGGGCCGACAGCGGCGTGATGTCGGATTGGAGATAGGCGTCGGTGGTGGTCTGGCGCGCGGCGGAACCGATCCAGCGGTCCCAGCGCGTCGCGAAGGCCACCACCAGCACCACCGCCAGCCCCAGCACCGCCAGCCGCACCACCCACGGGCTCCAGGCCACCGGCGGCGGGGCGGCCGGGGGCGGCGGAAGCGGTTGCTGGGGTTGCGCTGCGGCATCGGTCATGCGGGGGGTCTCCATCGGAAGTGGCCTGCCGGAACGGCCCGGCCGGACCGCTTCGACAGGCCGACCCTACGCGATGACCCGCGGAAAAACGCCTTGCACCAAGGTGTAGCTCCGCATGGGACGGGCCGGCGGGACGGGCGGCGGCGCGATGCCCTTCACAGCGGAGAGCGCTCGCGAGCGCAGTTCGTTACAGTGAATCGAGAAAGGCGTCGATGACGCTGCGCTGCGCCTCCGGGACCATCATGTCGATCAACAGACGCCTGACGTGAGCACGGTCGAGGTGGCGGACGCGATGGTACTCGCGGATGAAGTCCTTGTCGCGTAGCGCCAGCAGCTTCGAAACGATCAGGTCGGTCATCGCCGGCGCAATGATTCGCGCGTTCCCCGGGTAAGCGTCGATTTCAGGCGAGGTGCGAAATAGGACCGGGGCGTCAGGCCACCCGACGAGGGTCGCCCGACTGCCGACGATGACCGTGGTGTCGCACTTGAAGTGGGTCGCTAAAGCGCGGACGGCGCGATCAAGGTCGTCGAGCGTCCGTGCTTCCTGGCCTTCCGCCACATCCGTCTCCTCGTCTGCTCGTCCTGTACCGAAAGCTCGGGCAGCATAGGAAAGGGGGATGTGATGCGCAAACGCGTGGCGTCCTCGTTCCGCGAAACGATGAAATGCCGGACCTTTTCGCTGGGCTGCGACAGCAGGGCCTTCCATTCGGAAACATACGAGCGCTGGTTCGGCCCGGCCGACAGCTCCTCGACGATCTTGCGGGCACGCTCGATCAGTTCCGGGTCACGCCTGATTTGGCGTGCTACCAGACGGTGATACATCAGCTTGACGCGGTCGTCGGTCGTTTCCATGCCAAACACCAGTTTTCGCCCAAGCAGGATAGCTACGTCCCGCAGCCGCCTCAACTGCCGCAGCCAAGAGAGACATGGCCCGTGAGCTGTAACAGCGGCTTCAACATACTGACGGCGCCCCAAACGGAAATCGCCGGGCCGGGAGCGCTTGCCCCGACCCGACGGTCCCCGATGCTTGGTGTCGATCAGTGTACGGCCGGTTACTCGGCGGCGGTCTTCTGGCCGACGACGGTCAGCTCGGCCGGCGTCCGGTCGCCTTCGGCCTCGGCATAGGCGCGGCCATAGTAGCTGTCGATCAGCAGTTGCCTGATCTCGGCGACCAGCGGGTAGCGCGGGTTGGCGCCGGTGCACTGGTCGTCGAAGGCGGCTTCGGCAATCGCATCGACCCGCGCCAGGAACGCCGCCTCCGGCACCCCCGCCGCCTGGATCGAGGCCGGGATCTCCAGCGCCCGCTTCATCTCCTCGACCCAGCCGATCAGCTTCTCCACCCGCTCATGGTCGCGGCTGCCACCCAACTCCAGATGACGGGCGATCTGCGCATAGCGCGCCACGCCCTTGGGACGGTCATACTGGCTGAAGGCCGTCTGCTTGGTCGGGATGTCCGCCGCGTTGTAGCGGATCACGTTGGCGATCAGCAGCGCGTTGGCGATGCCGTGCGGGATGTGGAACTCGGCCCCCAGCTTGTGCGCCATCGAATGGCAGACGCCGAGGAAGGCGTTGGCGAAGGCGATGCCGGCCAGCGTCGCCGCGTTGTGCACCAGCTCCCGCGCCTTCGGGTCCTGCGCCCCGTTGCGGTAGGCCGAGGGCAGGTTCTCCTTCAACAGCTTCAGCGCCTGCAAGGCCTGACCGTCGCTATACTCGTTCGCCACCACCGAGACATAGGCCTCCAGTGCATGGGTCACCGCGTCGATGCCGCCGGCCGCCGTCAGGCCCTTGGGCATGTCCATCACCAGATTGGCGTCGACGATCGCCAGCGTCGGCGTCAGCTCATAGTCGGCGATCGGGTATTTGGTGCCGGTGCGCTCGTCGGTCACCACCGCGAAGGGCGTCACCTCCGATCCGGTGCCGGACGTGGTCGGCACCGCCACCAGCTGCGCCTTCACCCCCAGCTTGGGGAAGGTGTAGATGCGCTTGCGGATGTCCATGAAGCGCAGGGCGAGATCCTCGAACGCCACTTCGGGCGCCTCGTACATCACCCAGATGATCTTGGCCGCGTCCATCGGCGAGCCGCCGCCCAGCGCCAGGATCACGTCGGGCTGGAAGGCATTGGCCAGAGCCACGCCCTTGCGCACCACCGCCAAGGTCGGGTCGGCGCTGACCTCGAAGAAGGTCTCCACCTCAAGGCCCAGCGACTTCAGCACGCGGACGCTGTCGTTGACATGGCCGTTCTCGAACAGGAAGCGGTCGGTGACGATCAGGCAGCGCTTTTTGCCGCGCAGTTCCTCAAGCGCGAAGGGCAGGCAGCCGCGGCGGAAGTAGATCGACTTGGGCAGCTTGTGCCACAGCATGTTCTCCGCCCTCTTCGCCACCGTCTTCTTGTTGATCAGGTGCTGCGGCCCGACATTCTCGGAGATCGAGTTGCCGCCCCACGACCCGCAGCCCAGCGTCAGCGACGGCGCGAGGCGGAAGTTGTAGAGGTCGCCGATGCCGCCATGCGACGACGGCGTGTTGATCAGGATGCGGGCGGTTTTCATCTTGTCGCCGAAATGGCGGATGCGGTCGGCCTGCTGGTCCTGGTCGGTGTAGAGCGCCGAGGTGTGGCCGATGCCGCCCAGCGCCACCAGCGCGGCGGCCTTGTCGCAGGCTTCCATAAAGTCCTTGGCGCGGTAGAGCGCCAGGGTGGGCGAGAGCTTTTCGTGGGCGAAGGGTTCGCTGTCGTCGATGTCGGTGACCTCGGCGATCAGCACCTTGGTGGCGTGCGGCACGGTCAGGCCGGCCATGGCGGCGATGGCGTGGGCGGGCTGGCCGACGATGTCGGCGTTGAGATGACCGTCGGTCAGCAGCACCTTGCGCACGGCGTCGGCCTCGCGGGCCGACAGGATGTAGCCGCCATGGTGGGCGAAGCGGTCGCGCACCGCGTCATAGACGGCATCGACCACCACCGCCGACTGTTCGGACGCGCAGACCACGCCATTGTCGAAGGTCTTGGACATCAGGATGGAGGCCACGGCGCGCTTGATGTCGGCGAACTCGTCGATGACGGCCGGGGTGTTGCCGGCGCCGACGCCGATGGCGGGCTTGCCCGAGGAGTAGGCGGCCTTGACCATGCCCGGCCCGCCGGTGGCGAGGATCAGGTTGATGTCGGGATGGTGCATGACGGCGTTGGACAGCTCCAGCGAGGGCTCGTCGATCCAGCCGATGATGTCGTCGGGGGCGCCGGCCTCGACCGCGGCGGCGAGCACCAGGCGGGCGGCCTCGCAGGTCGATTTGCGGGCGCGGGGATGGGGGGAGAGGACGAGGCCGTTGCGGGTCTTCAGCGCGATCAGCGCCTTGAAGATGGCGGTGGAGGTCGGGTTGGTGGTGGGGACGATGCCGCAGATCAGGCCGACCGGCTCGGCGATGGTGAGGATGCCGGCGTCGTGATCCTCGGAGAGGACGCCGCAGGTCTTGTCGTCCTTGTACTTGTTGTAGATGTATTCGGCGGCGAAGTGGTTCTTGATGACCTTGTCCTCCATCACGCCCATGCCGGTCTCCGCCACCGCCATCTTGGCGAGCGGGATGCGGGCGTTGGCGGCGGCAAGGGCAGCGCTGCGGAAGATCAGGTCGACCTTCTCCTGCGGGTAATCGGCGAAGCGCGCCTGCGCCGCCTTCACACGGGCGATCAGGGCGTTCAGGTCGGAAAGGGTCGTGACGGTCATGGTCAGTTTCCACTTGCTGTCCGGAGGGCGCCGTTCGGGCGCGCCGCTGCGCTCCGCGACGCTGAAACGTCCGGTGCGCAGCCAGGATTTCGAAAGGAGGCGGTAAGGGTCAGAAGCCGCCGGCGAGGTCGGCCAGGGCGTCGCGGTCCAGCAGGTCCAGCTTGCCGCCGACGAGGATGCGGATCAGGCGGGTCGACTTCAGCTTGGTCAGGGTGCGCGAGACGGTTTCGGTGGTCAGGCCGAGATGGTCGGCGATGTCGCTGCGGCCCATCGGCAGGTCGATGGTGCGCTCGCCGCCCTTGCGGTCGCTGAGGCGCAGCAGGAAGGTGGCGACCTTCTCCGCGGCGGTCTTGCGGCCGAGCAGCACCATCTGGTCCTGCGCCGCCATCAGTTCCGAGGTGGTCGCCGACAGCAGCTTGCGGGCGAAGGCCGGCTGCGCGTCCATCAGGGCGTCCAGCTCCAGCCGCGGGATGCGCTGGATGGTGGTCGCCGTCACGGTTTCGGCGGTGTAGAGATACTGGGCGGCGAAGGCCAGACCCATCATGTCGCCGGCCTGCAGGAAGCCGATGATCTGGCGCCGGCCGTCGGGGAGCATCTTGTAGAGGCGGACCATGCCGCTCATCACGCGGAACACCGAACCGGCGGCGTCGCCTTCGCTGAACAGCGTGGTTTCACGCTCGTAGACCTTGGCATGGCCGAGGCCGGCGAGCGGGTCGGCGGGGTTGCGCGGCTGGACGGCACCCAGGCCGGAGGCCGGCGACATCGCCAGGGCGGAGACCAGGTAACCAGGAACGGCGCGGTTGGCGTGGGCGGCAATGGCGGCGTGCGTGGACATGGCGACCTCGACCTTGACGGTGCGATGCGGTCCGGTTCGTTCCGGGGTGCATCCGATGTCCCGAAGCTAACCGTCCCCCGCCGTGCTGTGCAGTTCGGTGATGTACCTAAGGAAGTTTGCGTAGGTAAGTGTACGTACGTAGACGGCCGTATCTCAGGCGGCGGCCTGGGACGGCATCAGGCCGTTCAGCATGTCGATCAGCTGGTCCTCGTCGAACGGCTTCTCCAGCACGGCGACCACGCCGGCCTCCTTGGCGCGGGCGAAGGTGGCGGGATCGCCGCGGCCGGAGACCATGATGACCGGCATGCCGTGCAGGTCGCCGCGATGGCGCTCCAGGAATTCCAGCCCGCTCATCACCGGCATGTGCAGGTCGAGAACGAGGCATCCCTTGGGGTTGCCGTCATAGCCGTCAAGGAATTCCTGGCAGGAGGAGAAGTCCCGCACATCGAAGGAGAAGGCTTCGAGCAGGGCCTTCAGGGAGTCGCGGACCGGCTCATCGTCGTCGACAATGTGGACGATTCCGGCGCCAGGGGCCCTCCCCGGTCCGTTGTCCAAATGATCCATGACGGCCTCCGAACTTCCATGCAGATACAACAGCGCCGACGGTGCGGCGCGTCATGGAAGATAAAATGCGACAGGGGGCGCCGATATACGGACCAATGCGTATGCGGCGCGCTTTTGATGCAGATCAGGCCTGATGGAGATCACAGGCCGCCGGGAACCACGCCGGCGGCGATCGCCATGCGCACCAGGGTCGGCAGGCTGTCGGCCTGCATCTTCTCCATCACCCGCGCCCGGTGGATTTCCACGGTGCGCGGGCTGATCGACAGCTCGAAGGCGATGACCTTGTTCGACTTGCCGGCCACCAGCCAGCGCAGCACGTCGAGTTCCCGCGGCGTCAGGGCGGAGAGGCGGGCCAGCACCTCCGGCGATGCGGAGGCGGCGGGGGGCGGCGCCGGCTGTTCCGGGGCCGCGGCCGGCGGGGCGGAGGCCGGCGTCCTGCTTTCCGCCGCGCGGGCCAGGGCGGAACGGACGGCGGCGAGCAGCGACTCCTCCTCGAAGGGCTTCTCGACGAAGTCGACCGCCCCCGCCTTCATGGCGCGCACGGCGAGCGGCACGTCGCCATGGCCGGTCATCACCACCACCGGGATGGCGTGGCCGTCGCGGGCCAGCCGTTCCTGAACGTCGAGGCCGCTCATCTGCGGCATGCGGACGTCGACCAGCAGGCAGCCCGGCCGCGACGGCGCGTCGGACTCCAGGAAGGCCAGCGGGGTGGAGAAGCTTTCCGCGCGGAAGCCGGCGCATTCCAGAAGGATCTGGAGGGAATCGCGGATGGCGTCGTCGTCGTCGACGATGAAGACGGTGAGGTCGGCGGTCATGTCGGGCACGGCGTCAGCTGGCATCGTCGGCATCCGACGTAGATGTGGGGGAGGATAAGGGGACGGTGAAGGCGAAACTGGCGCCGGTCGCCGGCGGTTCTGCCGCCGGTTCCAGCCACAGGCGGCCGCCATGCGCCTCGATGATCGAGCGGCAGATCGACAGGCCCAGCCCCATGCCGCCGGTCTTGGTGGTGACGAAGGGCTGGAACAGCTGGGCACGCACCGTCTCCGGCACGCCGGGGCCGGTGTCGAGAACGGCGACGCGGCGGAAATCGGGCTCGTCCGGATCGGGGCCGGTGCGGACGGTCAGCACGCGCCGGTCGCTCTGTACTCCGCCCATGGATTCGATGGCGTTGCGGACGAGGTTGAGGATCACCTGCTGGACCTGCACCTTGTCGATCAGCACCTGCGGATCGCCGGCGTCGAAGTCGAAGCGCACATGCAGGCCGCGCTCCTTGGCGCCGACCAATGCCAGCGCGCTCGCCTCCTCCACCACCTTGTTGAGGGATTCGACGGAGCGGTGGGTCTGGCCCTTTTCGATGAAACTGCGCAGATGGCGGATGATCTGGCCGGCGCGGGTGGCCTGGGCGCTGGCCTTGTCGACCATGTCCATCGCCTTGGTCACCGTTTCCGGACGCTCCATCAGCCGCTTGGCGGCCTTGGCATAGTTGATGACCGCCGTCAGCGGCTGGTTCAGCTCATGGGCGAGGGTCGAGGCCATCTGGCCCATGGCGCTGACCCGGCTGACATGCAGAAGCTCCGACTGCAGTTCCTGCAGGCGCCGTTCGGTCGCCTGCCGTTCGGTCAGATCGCGGACGAAGCCGGTGAAGCAGCGCCGGCCGGCGAGCAGCACCTCCCCCACCGCCAACTCCATCGGGAACACCGACCCGTCGCGCCGCTGGCCGGAGACGATGCGGCCGATGCCGATGATCCGCCGCTCCCCCGTCCGTTCGTAGCGGTCGAGATAGCCGTCATGCTGCTCGCGGTAGGGCGAGGGCATCAGCATGTTGATGTTGCGGCCGATGACCTCGGCAGCCGTCCAGCCGAACAGGCGCTCCGCCGCCGGGCTGAAGGATTCGATCAGCCCCTTCTCGTCGATGACGATGATGGCCTCCGGCACCGTCTGCAGGATGGAGGTCAGCCGCGCCTCGCGCTCGCGCAGCGCCGTCTCCGCCTGTTTGGCGGCGGTCAGGTCGCGGATGATGCCGATATAGACGGGAACACCGTCCTGGGCCGCCTCGCCGATCGACAGGTCCATGGGGAAGCAGGAGCCGTCCTTGCGCTGGCCGGTCACCTCGCGGCCGATGCCGATGATCCGCCGTTCCCCGGTGCGGTGATAGCGCTCCAGATAGCCGTCATGCTCCTCGCGATAGGGGGACGGCATCAGCATCTTGACATTGCGGCCGACCACCTCCGCCGCCGTCCAGCCGAACAGCCGTTCGCAGGCGGGGTTGAAGGACGTGATCCGGCCATGGCCGTCGATGATGACGACCCCGTCGGGCACGGTGTCCAGCATCGCCTGCAACTGCGACAGGGCACCCAGGTTGTCTTCCCGGTTATCGGGTCCGTTATTATTGTTGGTCACGTCCCAACCCTCGACCTCTCATCCCTCTTCAGTCACAGAGTAGTTGAGTGCAACCGTGGGTCAAGGCCGGCAATCAGGGGAGCACGCCGCCATCGGCGGCGGCCACGGCACCGCTGCGCAGGGCGTCCTGCTCCAGATCGTCGACGGCAAGGTTCTTGGCCTTGGCCTCCACCTCGAAATCGGCCCAGGAGAGGTGGTCGGCCACCAGCCGGTTGACGGCACGGTTCCACATGCGCTGGGAATGGGCGCGCAGATCCTTCGTCGTCAGCCCGCGCGCCGCCAGCGCGGCATAGTCCGGCAGGCTGTCGGCCGGCCAGTCCGCCAGCAGATCCTCGCGCGACACGCTGATGTGGGCGACCGGCCGCACCCCGCGCCAGGAGCCGATCACGGTGGCGATTCGCGGATCGTCGGGGCGCAGATACTCGCCCTGGCTGCGGACCCAATGATGGTGGAGGTCGAGCACGATCGGCACCGCATCGGCCAGCGGCAGCAGGTCGTCCAGGCCGAAGGACATCTCGTCGTTCTCGACGGTCAGCAGGTTGCGGGCATCCTCCGACAGCAGGGCAAGGCCGCGGCGGAAGCCGGCGATCCCCTCCCCGCGCCCGCCGCCATGGATGTTGACGTGCGACCCCCGCGGGTGCCAGCCGCCGGCCAGACCCATCATCCGCAGGATGTCGGCATGATATTCCAGCTCCTCCACCGAATTGGCGAGGGTGGCGGGGTTGGCGCTGTTCAGCACGCAATACTGGTCCGGATGCAGCCCGATGCGGATGCCCGCCTCCATCGCCTTGCGGCCGGCATGGTCCAGCCCGCTTTGCACCAGCGCCTGGACGCCGGGCTGGCGGTAGAGCGGCCGTCCGACTTCGTGCGTGTAGGCCGGCAGCAGCCCGCTGTTGACGCGCAGCAGGCGACGGTAGGCCGGATGGCGGGCGACCTCGTCCAGCTGCAGGTGCAGGGCCTGGAGGTTGCGGCGCAGCACCTCCGTCAGTTTTTCCTCGGCACGGGCGGGGCTCAGCCTGCTCAGCGTCGCAATGGTGACGGTGCCGGGATTCATGCGCTTGGCAAGGGCGGCATCGCCATCGGGCGGGACGAACTGGCAGCACCAGCCGAAACGGACGGCGGACGGGGGCGGCAGGGAGGAGCTGTCGGGCATCGGGCGGCATGATGAAGCGGACGGGCCGCTTAATATGGACCGCGGATCCGAGGCTTCCACCGTAAGCCAGTCCTGAACGGACTCACCCCATGCGGCGCAGCGCTCCCGTCGCCAATACCCTCGGATCCGGGGCGGCAGCCTCGCGCGGGGCGGCGTCGGCGAGGGCCTGCAGCCGGTCGGCCAGGGCGCGTTCGGGGGCGCAGATCTCCTCGCACAGGGCGCGCATCTCGGCGATGGAGGGACGCCATTTGCGGCTGCGGCGCCAGTTGCGGGCGGCGGCGTCGATCACCCAGGCCGGGTATTCGCCGAGATCGTCGGCCCAGTCGAGCGCCATCATCCGCTCCACGTCCGGGGACAGGCCCTTGGCCGGGAAATGGCTGAGCAGGGTCAGGACGCGGCCGAGCAGATGGTCGCTGTCGGCGGGAGCCAGCACGGTGGCGGACAGTTCCTCCAGCGTCTGGCGGGCGAGCGCCGCCTGGGCGGCGGTGACGCCGGCAGGGGGAGACCACTGCTCGATCATGCCGTCGAAGCCATCCTCGCCGAAACGCGGGCGGCGGTCGGTGCGGCCCCGGGCCAGGAGATCCTGAAGCGGCGCCGGCAGTGCGGCGGTCAGCCGGATCCGGCGCTGGGGAGCGGGCAGAGCCGGGTCGAAGGCGGCGGCCGGCGAGGCGGCGGCGGGGGCCCGTGGCAGGGCGGTGACGGTGGCGCTGCCAGACGGGGAGTTTCCAGCGCGGGCGCCTGCGGATCTTGCGGTCATCGGCTTTCCCTTCAGGACCAGGAGGGGGTGGAGCGCTGGCGCAGTTCGGCGGCGGCGGCGCTCCAGGCGGTGAGACGCTGTTCGGCAGCGGTGGCGGAGGGGCGGCCGGACGGGGTTATCGGCGAGCGGTCGCGGGAAACCGGCGCCTTGCCGACGGCGGCGTCCTGCGACAGCCACGCTCTCCAGGCCGAGGAGACGTCGCGGTAGCGGTAGCCGTGGGCGCGGCAGCGCAGGATGAAGCCCTCGACATGGCGGCCGAGGTCGATGTCGGCATGGCGGGCCTTGGCCCAGGAGAGGTCGGCGGCGGTCGGCATCCAATCCTCCGGAACCGGTTGTGCCCGCGCTTGTGTGTCCATGGGCTCGCGGGAAGCGTGCGAGTCCGGAATCTGTTTGGAATGGACCTGTTCCTGACTCGCCGGCGGACAGGGGGTGTTTGTGGCCGAGTCATCCCTGTCGGCGGCCGGAACAGGGCGGGTCGTGGCGGCGAGGTCCGGCGATTCCGCGTCCGCCGGGGTGAAGCGCAGACGGTAGAGGCAGGACAGGCGGGCGCCGTCACGGCCGCGGCGATGCTCGATGCCGACCAGCCCGAGGTCGCTCAAACCCTGGATGATGCGGTTGATCGTGGGGCGCGACCGCTTCAGCTTGGCGGCGAGCGTCGATTGCGACGGCCAGCACAGGCCGTCCTCGTCGGCGAAGGTGGCCAGCGCCGCCAGAACGGCGAACCCGTCGGCGTCGAGGCCGGGGTGGTCGAGCCACCATGCCGGAATCCGTCCCCAGCGCCGGGTGTCGAGGGGGTGGCCGTCGGTCGGGTGTGGTGTCGGGTGCGACATGGGAAACTCCGCAAAGCATCGGGACCGGCTGGCGGCAAGCTGGAATGGTCCAACTGGACGGCCGGTGAACATGCCGGGAGGATTCCGCCGGTCGGCGCGGGCGTCGAATCGCGGGCAAATGGGACCGAGTCCGGTGTGTCCCCTTCGCCCGCAGCTGTGTCCCATCAGCCCGCGCCTGTGTCGCCTTTGGTCGCGGAGCGGTCCCATTTGGCCGCGGCAGGCTTGCGAATCGGATTCGATCCCGTTTGCCCGCGTTTGGCGGGGGCGGGTTGTCCCGCTTGCTCGCGGTTGGGCGGGCGGATGGTCGCGTGGGCTCGCGGTGGAGAGAAGAGAGTCGGTCCCATTTGCCCGCGTTTGCGCCGGCTGCCACAGCTTTTGCGGTCAGGCCTGTGTCCCCAATGCTCGCGGTTTGGAGTCCGCTGCGATCCGGGCTGTCCCATTTGCCCGCGTTTCGTCGTTCCGGCGGAGGAATGGGGCCGCCCGAGTCTCTGTCCCATATGCTCGCGCTTCGCCGTTCCGCTGCCGATTCGGGGCGGACGGGGTGGTTCCAGGACCGTCGGGCGGCGACGATCCGGACGAAGCGCGGGCATTCGGGACACAGGCGCGGGCGATTCCTACACAAGCGCGGCCAAATGGGACACAGGGCTTGGCGGCGATGCGGACCCGCCGGTTGCGTCCGTCCGACGCCAGCCCCTATCGTGGCGGTTGGCGAGGAGGGATGAGCCATGAGCAAGGCGAACGCGGTCCAGCTGACTCTGTTCGAGATGGAGGACCGCAGTCAGTCCCATATGATCGCGCTTTACGACACGGCGCCGCGATTCGTCTTCGTGTCGAAGGGCCGCGGGACCGAGCCGGAGCTGCCGGCCGCCAATGCGTTCGTCCAGTCGGTGCACAAGGAGTTCCCCTTCAAGGACGCCCTGTTCTCGCTGACCCTGCAGCCCGCCCGCATCTACCGCCCGGCCAAGCCCGGACCCGGCGAGGATCCGGCCGACAAGCGCATGGTCGAGTATGAGGTGTTCCCGTCGGAGCGCGAGCAGATCGTCGAGCAGGTGGTTCGCCGCCTCGCCATGGACCGCTCGCGCCTGTCGCTGATGGGCGACAAGCAGGACCGGGTGCGCGTGCATTTCTCGCTGTACGAGATCCGGCGCGAGCTGCGGGCGGTCAACCGCACCATGGACACGGCGGAGATCCGCGAGGCGCTGGAGATCCTGGCCCGTACCCGCATGATCATCAGCAAGGTGCCGGAGAACGGCCGCAAGTCGGCGCGGCCGGTGCTGGAATCGTCGGTCTTCCCCACCCTCTACATCCGGCCGCGCACCGGCGAGGGCGGCGAGGATGACGAGAACGACACCTATCTGGAGTTCAACGCGCTGGTCGCGTCGGCCATCCGCAACCTGGAATTCAAGCCGATCTCCTACCAGTGGATCATGCGGCTGAAGAGCCCGGTGGCGCGCTGGCTCTACAACCGGCTGTCCATCGAGTATGGCGACCTCGACCTGACGCGGATGCCGGACGGCGTGCCGCCGATGATCCTGTCGGCCGACGACATCATCAACAACAGCGGCATGAACGAGTGGAGCCGGCGGCGCGACACGCTGCGCACCGTGACCTTGGCCGTGGATTCGCTGGTGGAGGAGGGAATCCTCGACCATGTCGAGAAGACGGTGTCGAAGGACGGCCGGCGCATCAACGATATCGAATACATCATGATGCCGAGCAGGAAGTTCCTGGATCAGGTGCGCCGCGGCAACGACGTGCAGGAGGCGAACGCCGCCACCTATCGTGCCCTGGCCGGCAGCGACGAGCGCCCGCGGGAGTTCCTGCCCATCACCCCCGGCCAGAGCGTCGAGATCCGCCGCCGCCGCGGCAACCTGCTGGGCGCCCAGGGCGAAGGCTGATCCTCAACCTTTCGGATTGAAGCCCTACCGGCCGGCATGGTTGCCGCCCGATCGGCTTCGGATTCATATCGAAGGAAGTAATCCACCCTTTGCCGTAAAACGGGAAATGCCCTCTACGGGATGGTTGTTTTTCCCCCGCCACTCCATAGAATAAAACGATCCTGAGCGGTCGGTAAGATAATAAAGAATTCGAAACAACTGACGGCGTAAAAACATCGCCGCATATCTTTCAAAAGTCCCGAAATTCGATCCGGCTGCGAGGCTGGTCTTGAGGGATTTTGTCTGGGAGGATGCCGCCATGCGCGAGATGCGGTCCGGTTTTCTGCGCCCTTTTCTGCATCGTGCCGATTGGCCGCGCGGTCTTAAACGTGATGGAGCCAGACCGGAGAGTTTGGGCTCCTTACGTCCCTGTCTGGCCGTGCTGACGGTCCTGGCGCTGCCGGTGCAACTGGACGGCGTTCCTTGGCGGTCGGGCGTGCTGCTTGCCGGAACGGTGCAGGGGGAGGAAGGTCGGGAGGATGGCGGGGCGGACAGCACGCTGGATTCCTGGCTCGTCGTGCGCGAGAAGCCGCCGGCCATCGCCCAGCCGGCGGACGCCGTCGCCACGCGCACGATGGTGATCCCGAAACGGGACGAGGCCAAGGAGGCCGAAGTCAAGGGAACCGGGGCCAAGGGCGGCGGGGCGGAGACCGACTGGCGGCTGATGCCGTTCGTTGCCGCCCAGGCCTCCGGCGGCGAGGCGGGGCAGCCGATCCTGCTGTCCATCGCCGTCACCGCCCCCTACGGCCAGCCGAACCCGCAGCATGAAGCGATCACCTATGTGCTGATCGACAATCTGCCGGCGAAGGCCAGCCTTTCGAACGGCGAGCGTGGGGCGGACGGTGCGTGGAAGGTGCAGTTGGAAGGGCTGCGCGACCTGACCATGACCTTGCCGCCGGAACTTTCCGATCCGGTGTCGCTGCGCATCACGGCGGTGACCGACCATGGTGGCGGCGTGGTCGCCAGACAGGCGGTGAACCTGGCGATCCCGGTCTCCGCGACCGTCGCAGCCGCCGAACCGCCGGTGCCGGACACGCCGCCCGCGCAAGGGGGCTCCTCCCAGGCCATGGAGCCGACCGTGGCGGTGACCGGGCCGGACACGGAACCGGTGGGATCAGGAAGCGCCGCCTCACCGCCGCCGCAGGACCCGCCGCAAAGCGAAGCCGTGGCGAGCGGGGCCACGGCCGATCCGGCACCCGTCGAATCGCCGGATCGGGAGATCGACGCCGCCCCCGAGGCGACGGTGCAGGCGGCCGTTCGGGAGGCTGTCGCCGCGCCGCCCATACCAGAGCCGCCCGTGCCGGAGCCGCCGGTCGCCGTCGCCGCCCTTCCGGCCGCGCCGGCGGTGGCCGCCCCACCCTCGCCGCCGCAGCAGCAGCCACGCGAGGCGGCGGTGCAGCGTCCGCCCAAGCTGCCGTCCGGCGTTCCCGAGGCGGCGCTGATGAAGCGGGGCGACGACCTGTTCGCCCAGGGCGATCTGGCGGGGGCTCGGCTTTATTACGAGATGCTGGCCGCGACCGGCAATGCGAAGGCGGCCTTTGCGCTGGGCCGGACCCACGATCCGCTGGTCCATGAGCGGCTGCATGTCCGCGGGCTTCCGCCCGATCCGGAGCAGGCGGCCTCCTGGTACCGGCGGGCGGTCGCCGCCGGCAGCGGCGACGCCGAACAGCAATTGAAGAAACTGACCGACTGGCTCGCCGGCAAATCCAGATAGCCGGTCACGGGCGGAGCCATCGAGGGGGAGCATCATGAAGGCATCGTTCTTTCACATGCTTGTGTTGGGAGCCTGCATCGCCGGAAGCGCGATGGCGGGCGCCGGCACGGCATCGGCCGCCGATCCGCGCGGCGTCAACGCCAACAGCGGGACCGTCGGCATCGTGTCGGGCGGGGTCGAGGGGACCTATGTGCGGATCGCCGCCGATCTGGCGTCGGTGCTGGACGACGGCGACACGCTGCGCGTCCTGCCGATGCTGGGCAAGGGCTCGGTGCAGAACCTGAAGGACATCGTGCTGCTGAAGGGGATCGACGTCGGCATCGTGCAGTCGGACGTTCTCGCCTATGCCAAGCGCGAAAGGCTTCTGCCCAATCTCGACCGCCGAATCAAATACATCGCCAAGCTCTACAACGAGGAAATGCACATCCTCGCCGGCCCGGACGTGACGCGGATCGAGGATCTGGCCGGCCGCAAGGTCAATGTCGACGTGCAGGGAAGCGGGACCAGCATGACGGCCTCGCTGGTCTTCGACATGCTGGGCATCAAGGTGGAGCCGCAGGCGGACGACCAGGCCCTGGCCCTGGAGAAGCTGCGCCGGGGCGAGATCGCGGCGATGGCCTATGTCGCCGGCAAGCCGACCCGGCTGTTCCGCGACCTGAAGGGGAATGACGGGCTGCATTTCCTGTCGATCCCGATGAGCGCCGCCCTGCTCGACACCTATCTGCCGTCGCGGCTGACCAGCGCCGACTATGAGGGGCTGGTCAAGCCCGGCGAAGAGGTCGACACCGTGGCGGTCGGCGCGGTGATGGCGGTCTATGGCTGGGACCGCGATGTCGACCGCCACCGCAAGGTCGCCCGCTTCGTCGACGCCTTCTTCAGCAAGTTCGACGAGTTCCTGAAGCCGCCGCGCCATCCGAAATGGAAGGAGGTCAATCTGGCGGCCGACGTGCCCGGCTGGACCCGCTTCGAGCCGGCCGAGCAGTGGCTGCGCCAGGCGTCGGCGGCGAAGGAGCCGCAGACCGCCGCCGCGCGGAAGGAGGAGTTCCGCAGCTTCGTCGAACAGCGCGGAATCCCGCCCCAGCAGGCGGAGAAGCTGTTCGAGCAGTTCCTGCTGTGGCAGGCGCGATCGCCGCAATAGCGGGGCAGCCCCGGCGCCCGGGGGGTCAGCCCGCCGCCCCCGGTCCGGGAACCGCGCCCGGCGGGCATTTGCCGAGGATGATCATGCCCAGCACCTCGTCCTTGGTCACGTCGGATACGCGGGCGGTGCCGACCAGCTTGCCGTTCTTCATCACATGGATGCGGTCGGCCAGATCGAACACGTCGTGGATGTCGTGGGAGATCAGGAAGATGCCGATGCCCTCCTGCTTCAGCTGCTTCACCAGTTCACCGACCTGCCGGGTTTCGGCGGGGCCCAATGCCGCGGTCGGTTCGTCCATGATGAGGACGCGGGCGTCGAAATGGATGGCGCGGGCGATGGCGACCGACTGGCGCTGGCCGCCGGACAGTGCCTTGACCGGTTCCTTGAAACGGCGGAAATGCGGGTTCAGGCGGCCCATCACCTTGCGCGCCTCCGCCTCCATCGCGTGGTCGTCCAGCGTGCCCCAGGGGGTCAGCTTCTCGCGGCCGAGGAAGATGTTGGCGGCGGCGTCGACATTGTCGGCCAGCGCCAGCGTCTGGTAGATTGTCTCGATGCCGCAGCGCTTGGCGTCGCGCGGGCTGGCGATCTGGACCGGCTCGCCGTTCACCCGGATCTCGCCATGGTCGGCGGCATAGGCGCCGGACAGGATCTTGATCAGCGTCGATTTGCCGGCGCCGTTGTGGCCGAGCAGACCGACCACCTCGCCGGGATAGAGGTCGATGCTGACGCCGTCCACCGCCTTGATGCCGCCGAAGGCGATGGAGACGTCGCGCATCTCCACCAGCGGGCGGGTTGCGGCCCGGGGTTCCGCCATGGCAAGGCCGGTCATTTCATCCCCCTGCGATAGAGCGTGTCGATATAGACCGCGGCGACCAGCACGACGCCGACGACGATGTTCTGCATCGGCGCGTCCACCCCCAGCAGCACCATGCCGGACTGCAAGGACTGCATCACCATGGCGCCGAGCATCGCCCCCAGGATGGTGCCGACGCCGCCGGCCATCGAGGTGCCGCCGATGATCGCCGCGGCGATGACATACAGCTCGTCCAGCGTGCCGTTGGCGTTGGTGGCGGCGTTCAGCCGGGCGGTGGCGATGCAGGCGGACAGGCCGCACAGCGCCCCCATCAGCCCGAACACCATCACCAGGACCCGTTTGGTGTTGATGCCCGACAGCTCCGCCGCTTCCGGATTGCCGCCGAGCGCGAAGACATAGCGGCCGAAGCGGGTGCGCCGCGACAGGAAGGTCACCGCCACGCCGACCGCCAGTGCGATCAGCACCGGGATGGCGAAGCCGTGCGCGACGAAAGGCAGCGTGCCGTCGGTGGCAAGGCCTTGCGCCTCCATCATCCGGCGCACCACCGGCATGGGCAGGGGATAGGCATTGACCACCAGCACGGCGCCGGTGATGGCGGCGGCGACCAGCAGGATCACCACCCCTTCCGCCCACAGCGGCCGGACGGGGAAGCCGAAGCCGGCGCGGCGCCGTCGCGTCATCACGATGGCGGCAACCGACAGCAGGATGGCGGCGATGCCGACCGCCCAGCTTGGCCCGGCGCCGATGGCGCCGTCGAAGCCGCCGCCCAGCCGCTTGAACAGCCCGTCCATCGGCGCCACCGTCTGGCCGGTCGTCACCCACCATGCCGCGCCGCGCCAGACCAGCAGCCCGCCCAGCGTGACGATGAAGGACGACACGCCGAGATAGGCGATGACGGCGCCCTGCAGCGCCCCCACCGCCCCGCCGACGGCGATCGCCGCCAGCACCGCCACCACCCAGGTCAGCGGATTGTCGAAGCCCCAGATCTCCGGCAGGATGCGGGCCTGGAGCACGCCGACCACCATGCCGGTGAAGCCCAGGATGGAGCCCACCGACAGGTCGATGTTGCGGGTGACGATGACCAGCACCATGCCCGTCGCCATCACGGCGACCGACGCGGTCTGCACCGACAGGTTCCACAGGTTGCGCGGGGTCAGGAAGGCGCCGCCGGTCAGGATGTCGAAGCCGATCCAGACGACGGCGAGCGCCCCGATCATCCCGACCATGCGGGTGTCCAGCTCCAGCGCGCGCAGGGCGTCGCCGATGCCGGCCCGCCGTCCGGCCGGCGCCCCCGATGAGGAGTCGGAAGGCGCCGGGGACAGGGTGGTGGACGGCTCCGCCATCAGTTGCAGGCCTTGACGCTGCCGGGCTTCACGCCCTGGCACACCACGTCCTTGGTCACCCAGCCGGCGTCGATGACCTGACCCAGATTGTCCTTGGTGATGGCGATGGGGGTGAGGAACAGGGAGGTCATCTTCTGCTTCTTCGGGCCGCCGTCGAAGCTGGTGGCGCCGGGGATGTCGGTCATCTTCTTGCCGCCGGCCAGCTCCATGGCGATCTCCGCGGCGCGGCGGCCGAGTTCGCGGGCGTCCTTCCACACCGAGACCGTCTGGGTGCCGAGCGCGATGCGGTTCAGCGCCGCCTTGTCGCCGTCCTGGCCCGACACCGGCACGGTTCCGGCCAAGCCCTGCGCCGCCAGCGCCGCGACGGCGCCGCCCGCCGTGCCGTCGTTGGAGGCGACCACGGCATCGACCTTGTTGCCGGTCTTGGTCAGGATCTGTTCCATGTTCTGCTGGGCGATGGCCGGCAGCCACTTGTCGGTGTAGGCCTCGCCGACATTCTTCACGTCGCCGCGGTCGATGGCGGCCTTCAGCACCTCCATCTGGCCGGCGAACAGGAAGTCGGCGTTGGGATCGGTGGAACTGCCCTTGATGAAGGCGTAGTTGCCCTTGGGCTTCAGCGCGAAGACGCTGCGGGCCTGGAGCCGGCCGACCTCCTTGTTGTCGAAGGTGATGTAGAAGGCGGACGGGATCTCGATCAGACGGTCATAGCCGACGACCGGAATGCCTTCGGCCGCCGCCTTCTCCACCGCCGGGCGGATGGCGTCGCTGTCCTGCGCCAGGATGATCAGCGCGTTGGCGCCGCGGGAGATCAGCGATTCGATGTCGGAGAGCTGCTTGGCCGGCGAGGACTGGGCGTCGGCGGAGAGGTATTTGCCGCCGGCCTTCTCGATCACCGCCTTGATCGCGGCCTCGTCGGTCTTCCAGCGCTCCTCCTGGAAGTTGGACCAGGAGACGCCGACGGTGGGGCCGGCGGCGAGCGCCGTCGTGGAGGTCATGGTGGTCACGGCGGCCAGCGTCAGGAACAGGCCGGCGGCGGTTGCGGCGAGGCGGTGCTTCATCGTGTTTCCTCCCTGTGTGCCGCATCGGGGCGGCGGATTTGTTGATCGACGAAAGCAGTGGAGTCGGCATCGCCTCCCTCTCCCGTCCCGGGAGAGGGAAGGGGCCCGCCGCGAAGCGGTGGGAAGGGTGAGGGGTGGTGCAAGGAACCATGCGGTTCGGGATTCTTGGAATCCCCCTCACCCTCCCCGCCTTCGGCGGGTCCCCTCCCTCTCCCGGGGCGGGAGAGGGCTTGTGATGCGTCCCCTCTCAAACGTACCGGTTGACGACGTTCTCCAGATATTCCTGCCGGCCGGAGCGCGGCTGGGGGTTGACGTTGCCGGTCAGCGCGCGGTCGGCCAGCGTGGCGAGGTCGCGCTTGCCGGACAGGATCGCCTGACCCTCCGCGCCGTCCCAGCCGGCGTAGCGGTCGGCCAGCGGCTTGGTCAGGACGCCGTCCTCCAGCATTTGGGCGGCTTGCAGCAGGGCGCGGGCGCAAGAGTCGATGCCGCCGATGTGGCCGTGCAGCAGGTCGGCGGGGTCGAGCGACTGGCGGCGGATCTTGGCGTCGAAATTCAGGCCGCCGGTGGTGAAGCCGCCGCCCTTCAGGATGTCGTGCATCACCACCGTCAGCTCGCCGATGTCGTTGGCGAACTGGTCGGTGTCCCAGCCCAGCAGCGCGTCGCCCCGGTTCATGTCGAGCGAGCCGAAGATGCCGAGCGCCAGCGCTAGCGCCACCTCGTGCTGGAAGCTGTGGCCGGCGAGGATGGCGTGGTTCTGTTCGATGTTCACCCGCACGTCGGCCAGCAGGTCGTAGCGCTCCAGGAAGCCGTAGACGGTGGCGACGTCGAAGTCGTACTGGTGCTTGGTCGGCTCGCGCGGCTTCGGTTCGATCAGAATCGGGCCGTTGAAGCCGATCCTGTGCTTGTGCTCCACCACCATCGCCAGGAAGCGGCCCATCTGGTCCAGCTCCCGCTTCAGGTCGGTGTTCAGCAGGGTCTCATAGCCCTCGCGGCCCCCCCACATGACGTAGTTGGCGCCGCCCAGCGCATGCGTCGCCTCCAGCGCCGCGCGCACCTGCCCGCAGGCGTAGAGGAAGACGTCCGGGTCGGGGTTGGTCGCGGCGCCGGCCATGTAGCGGCGGTGGGAGAACAGGTTGGCGGTGCCCCACAGCAGCCGGACCTTGGCGGTCTCCATCTTGGCCGCGAACAGCTCGGTGATGGCCTTCAGGTTGTCGGTGCTCTCGGCCAGCGTGGCGCCTTCCGGGGCGGCGTCGAGGTCGTGGAAGCAGAAGAAGGGGATGTCGAGCAGGCGGAACATCTCGAAGGCGACGTCGGCCTTGTCGCGCGCCGCCGCCATCGGGTCCTGGCCGGGGCGCATCCACGGGCGCTGGAAGGTCTCGCCGCCGAAGGGATCGCCGCCGGGCCAGCAGAAGCTGTGCCAGTAGCAGGCGGCCAGCCGCAGATGATCCTCCATCCGCTTGCCCAGCACCATGCGGTCCTTGTCATACCAGCGGTAGGACAGCGGGTCGCGGCTGTCCGGCCCGCGATAGGTGACCGGGGACAGGTCGCCGAAGAAAGAGGCGGTGCTCAAGACGCGAACTCCTTGGCAAGGGGGTAGAGCCGGCGCCAGCGCAGCCAAGCCTGGCTGTACGCCTCGGCGCGGGCCGGATCGGGGGTGAAGGTTTCCAGACGGCGGGGCTTACGGCAGACGGTGGCGGGGGATTCCCCCGTCGCCGCCATGCGGCCGAGATGGGCGGCGCCCAAGGCTGCCCCGACCTCGCCATCCTCGATGCGGTGGATGGTGACGCCGATCGCGTCGGCGCAGATGCGTGCCCACAGCCGGGAGCGGGAGCCGCCGCCGGCAAGATCGAAGACGGTCGGGGCGCCCGCCCCCAGCGCCACGAGGTTGTCGCGGGAGGCGAAGGCGACGCCTTCGAGAACCGCCTGGACCATGGCGTCGCGCGTGGTCTCCGCCGACAGGCCGGCGAACAGGCCGCGCACGGTGGCGTCGTTGTGGGGGGTGCGCTCGCCCGACAGGTAGGGCAGGAAGGCGACCGGCGACGGGCCGTCCACCGCATCGCCGAGCGGGGCCAGCAGCTCCGCCTCCGGCGCGCCGAGGGTGGAGGCCGCCCAGGCCAGCGAGGCGGCCGAGGACAGCATGACGCCCATCTGGTGCCAGACGCCGGGCAGCGCGTGGCAGAAGGCATGGACCGCCATCGCCGGGTTGGGCAGGAAGCGGTCGGTCGTCCGCCACACCACGCCGGAGGTGCCGAGGCTGAGGAAACCGTCGCCGGGCGTGATGGCGCCGAGGCCGACGGCGCTGGCGGCACAATCCCCTGCCCCGCCCGCCACCACCGGCGGCGTGGGCATGCCCCAGCGGCGGGCGAGGTCGGGCGACAGCCGGGCTACGGCGTCGGAGCCCTCGGCCAGATCGGGCATATGGGCGCGGGTCATGCGGGTGGCGGCCAGCAGTTCGTCCGACCAGTCGCGCTTTGCCACGTCGAGCCACAGCGTGCCGGAGGCGTCCGACATCTCCTCCACCATCGCGCCGGTCAGGCGCCAGCGGACGTAAGCCTTGGGCAGCAGCACCTTGGCCAGCGCGGCGAAGATCTCCGGCTCCTCCTCCGCCACCCACAGCAGTTTGGGCGCGGTGAAGCCGGGCATGGCGATGTTGCCGCTGATGGCGCGGAGCGTCGGGAGGGTTTCCTCCAGCGTCGCGCATTGGCGGTGGGAACGGCCGTCGTTCCACAGGATGGCCGGGCGCAGCACCCGGTTGTCGGCGCCCAGCAGCACCGCGCCATGCATCTGGCCGGAGAAGCCGATGCCGATGACGGCGGCGAGGTCTGTCGGTTGGCGCTCCCGTAGTTCGTCCACCGCGGCGATGGCGGCGGCGACCCAGTCCTCCGGCTCCTGTTCCGACCACAGCGGGTGGGGGCGGGAGACGGTGCAGGGGCGGGACGCGCTGCCGGCGACGGCACCCTCGGCGTCGGTCAGCACCGCCTTGACGCTGGACGTGCCGATGTCGATCCCGAGAAACATGACTGTCGACCTTTTCTGATGCCCGTCGGGCTTTGATGTCGTTCAGGGCAGGTTGTCGCGCAGGATGACCTGGACCCGAATGTGTTCCTGTGCCGCGACGATCTCCTGGCCCGTAACCAGGGCGTGGAGCACCCGCGCCGTCGAGCGCGCCTCGTGCCCCGGATCCTGGGCGACCAGGGCGGCGAAGGTGCCGTCCAGCAGCATGCGGCGGGTGGCGGGGGTCAGCTCGTGCCCGACGCAGAGGATCCTGCGGGCGAGACTGGCCTCGGCCAGTGCCTCGCCGATGCCGACCGAGCCTTCGCCGGTGTTGTAGATCGCCACCAGATCGGGGGTGTCGGCCAGCATGCGGCGGACCAGATCGCGGTTGCGCTCCGGGTCGTCGCGCCCCTCCACCGGGATCAGGCGGGTGAGGTGGGGATATTCCTCCGCCAGCACCTGCCCGAAGCCGAAGCGGCGTTCGGCATGGTCGCGCAGGCTGCCCGATCCGGTGACGATGCCGACGGAGCCGCCCGGTTCCCCATTCCGTGCCGGGCCGAGGAAGCGGCCGACCAGCGACCCGGCGGTGCGGCCGGCGGCGATGTTGTCGATGCCGACATAATGCTGGCGCCGCGACGACGGGGCATCCGACACCAGCGTAACCACCGCCATGCCGGCTTCCACCAGATCGTCGATGGCGGCGCGGATGCGTGGATGGTCGAGCGCCACCAGCGCCACCGCGTCGAAGCGGCCCGGCAGGGTGGTCAGCTCCGCCGCCAGGGTATCGGCGTCGAACACGTCGGTCTCGACGATCTCCACCCCGATGCGGCGGGCGCGGAACCAGTCGGCCTGGGCGCGGATGTTGTCGGCGATGTCCATCATGAAGCGGTTGCCGCCGCCGGGCAGCACCACGGCGAAGCGCCAGGAGCGCGCCCGCGCCAGCTCCGCCGCGGCGGCCAGCGGACGGAAGCCCAGCCGCTGCACCGCCTCCTGCACCTTGGTCGCGGTCTTGGCGCTGACACCGGGGCGGCCGTTGATCACCCGGTCGGCGGTGGCAAGGCTGACGCCGGCGGCGGCGGCCACGTCGCGCAGGGTCAGGGGTGCGTCGTTGACTTGATTGTTCATGTGGCGAACATATGCCGGTGTTTTGAGGTGCGCAACTCAAAAACTGAGATGCTACTGTCGCCCCGCCTTTTGGCTGACCTCCGCCGGCATTGGGTTGCATGCTGTGCAGGGCGTTAAGGTGCGTACGTCAGTATGCTGCGGATGGCCGTGGTCATAGGGCTTAGACGGCGCGAATCGCTGCCCCCGACCGGAGACCGCGCTACTCCCGATGGGGTTCGACACCTTCGATTGCACCCATGACTGGGGGACTCGCGGGAATTTAGGCTTGCTCCTCCCTCGTGCCACAGCCAGCAGGGTGGAATGCCGCAGCTGAGAACCCATCAGCAACTGGTCAGCGCCATCGCCAACGCCATCGGCCAGCAGCAGACGGAGGTTCGCGACGTTCTGGCGGCGGTGACGCCCGGCGGGGGGAAATCGCTGCTGCCGGTCATCATGGCGGCGGCGCTGCACAAGGCGGGGCGGATCGACCGCGTCTGCTGGATCGTGCCGCGCGACAGCCTGCGCCAGCAGGCGGAGGAGGCCTTCGTCGATCCGCGCTGGCGCGAGCTGTTGGGACACAATATCGCCCTGCGGGCGGCGGAGAACCGGCGCGACCTCTGCCGCGGGTTGCAGGGCTACGTCACGACCTATCAGGCGGTGGCCGCCGCGCCGGACCTGCATCTGCAGGAGTTCCGCCGTCATCGCTATCTGCTGGCGGTGGACGAACTGCACCATCTGCCGGCGGTGTTCGACACCGACCGCATGGCGGCGGTGGAGGAGGAGACCGCCTGGAGCCGGTCGATCCTGCCGCTGCTGGAAAATGCGTCGGCGCGGCTGCTGATGAGCGGGACGTTGGAACGCGCCGACGGGCGGCCGATCCTGTGGCTGCCCTACCGCGCGCCGCAGGGGACGCGGAAGGTGCGGGAGATCGACTTCAAGGCGCCGGGCTGGGCGGTGGTCGGCTATTCGCGGCGGCAGGCGCTGGCGGAGAAGGCGATCCTTCCCGTCACCTTCGGCGCGATGGACGGCTCGGCCTCCTGGCTGGATGCGGAGCGGACCAACCGCTGGGTCGACGCGCTGTCGAAAGCGGGGGAGAACACGCGCGACGCCCTGTTCACCGCGCTGCGCACCGGCTTCGCCCAGGCGATGCTGCGCGAGGCCTACCGCTCCTGCCGGGAACATCGGGCGAAACGGCGGGCGGAGCTGAAGCTGCCGCGCGGGCGCGACGATCCCGGGCTTGGCAAGCTGCTGGTGATCGCCCCGGACCAGGGGACGGCGCGCTTCTATCTGGAGACCCTGCAGGGCTGGATGCCGAAGGAGCAGGCCGGGCGCATGGCGCGGCTCGCCATTTCGGACTGCCGCGATGCGCAGGAGGTGGTCGCCGCCTTCCGGCTGCGGCCGGAGCCGGCGGTTCTGGTCTCCGTCGCCATGGCCTATGAAGGGTTGGACGCGCCGTCGATCACCCATGTCGCCTGCCTGACGCACATCCGCTCCCGCCCCTGGCTGGAGCAGGCGATCGCGCGGGCAACGCGGGTGGACCCGCATGGCGGCCCCTATGACCGGCAGCAGGCGCTGATCTACCACCCGTCCGACGCGCTGTTCGAGCAGTTCCGCACCATGGTGGAGACCCAGCAAGGCACCCGCGCCATGGTGAAGACCCGGCGTCCGCAGCAGGAGCTTCCGTTCGAGCGGTCTTCGGAGCGGGAGCCGGAGATCATTCCGCTGGAATCGAATGCCACGGCGCTGAGCTTCGCCGTAGTGGCGCCGGGGCCGGACTTCGGGGCGCAGTCTCGTGACACAGGCGAGCTGCCGCTGACGCCGAGCGCGGCGGAGCATCACCTGCGCCAGCGCATCGGCCAGCTGGTCGCCGCGCAGGTGATCGAGGACGAGGACAACAACCTCGTCGCCGAGGGACCGACCGGCTATCACATCTACAACGCCGTGCTGAAGCGGCTGATGAAGAAGGCGCGTTCGGAGATGACGCTGTCGGAGCTGGAGGCGACGGTCGGCTGGCTGGAGCGCAACCGGCTGTCGGACCACCGACATTTGATCGTCGATGATCCGCAGTTTACGTGGTCGACCCGGCGGCGGGGATCGCACCGGGCGGGGCGAGCGGGCTATGGGATGCCTGCGGCCCGCGGCGCCGGCGGAGTCCCCTCTCCCCCCCGGGGAGAGGGTTAGGGTGAGGGGGATGCGTGGCGAGGATTTTCAAGCATCGCGTATCCCTTGTTCCCCACGGAATCCACCCTATGCATCCCCCTCACCCCGACCCTCTCCCCGGGGGGGAGAGGGAGATATCGGGCGGGAGAGGGGGATTGGACAACGCCCCTCCAGCAGGTTGCGCTCTCGGGTGAGCGCGTCGGCCATGAAATCCAGGAAGGCGCGGACGCGGCCCATGTGGCGCAGATCCTCGTGCGTCAGCAGCCAGAGCTTGGCGTCGGCCTCCGGCACCGGGTCGCCGATGCGGCGGAAGGCGGGGTCGCGGTCGACCACGCCGCAGGGCAGCAGGCCAAGGCCGATGCCGGCCCGCACCGCCTCCACCGCTCCCGCCACCGAGTTGACGCGGTAGCCGATGGAAGCCGCGGGCACGGTCCGCTTCATCCAGTGGGCGAGGTTGGTGTGGTCGAAGGACTCGTCCAGCCCGACCCAGGGGTGGCGGTCGAGATCGCCGGCATGGTCCGTCGCGTCCAGCCAGGCGGCGGCGCCGTAGACGGCGAAGGCGAGGCCGGACACGGCACGGCCGACCAGATTTTCCGGTGGGCTGCTGGTGGCGCGGATCGCCACGTCAGCCTCGCGCCGGGTCAGGCTGAGCGAGGCCTCCGCCGCAACCAGATCGACGCGCAGCTCGGGATGCAGCCGGCGGAAGGCGGCGATGTGGCGCGGCAGGATGTAGAGGGTCAGGATGTCGACGGTGGTCACGCGCAGGCTGCCGCTGATCCGGGTGTCGCGGCCGGACAGCAGGCGGTTGGCGGCGGCCAGATCCTCCTCCATCTTCTGCGCCACCCGGTGCATCTCGTCGCCGGCCGCGGTCAGGACATAGCCGCCGGGCAGCTTGTCGAACAGTTGGGCGCCCATCGCCTGCTCCAGCGCGGTCACCCGGCGCAGAACGGTGCTGTGGTTCACCCCCAGGACGCGCGCCGCTGCCGACAGGGACCCGTGCCGCGCCACGGCCAGCAGGAAGCGGAGATCGTCCCAATTGCTGCTACTCAGCATTTATTCCCGCTCGTTCATGCAGATGCTTTTTGCAAATCTCCCGAATTCGCGCTTACCAGAGCACAGGTTAGGGTCTCAGACCAAGCGCAACCTGCGCCACCCAATCGAGACCCGGCTGTTTCCAGATGTCCGAGCTGCTTCAAGACCCCTTCGTTCAATCCAGCGTGCTGCCGCTGCTGGTCGGGCTGATCCTGGTCGGCGTGCTGCACCTGCTGCGGCGTTCGCTGGCGGCGGCCGGCATCGCCGCCGGGTTTCTGGTCGTCTTCGTGCTGGTGATCGGCCTGCCGGCCCTGCCGCCGCCGTCCAGCATGGGCAAGCTGTTCTGGGCCTCGGCGCTCGGGCTGCTGCTGGGTGTGGGTGCCGATGCGGCGGGGCTGCGCGGGCGGATCGCTTCGGCGGTGCTGGCGGTCTGGCTGGCGGCCTCGCTGCTGTGGATCGCCCTGCCGGCGCTCGATTCCGTGGCGGCAGGCGTCACTGTGCTGGTCCTGCTCGGCACCGCGGCGTGGGTCGCTTTTGCCCGCGGTTCGGAGAAGATCGAAAGCCCGACGGCGCCGGCCGCCTCGCTGCTGGCGCTGGCGCTGGCGGTCGGCGGCACCGCGCTGATCGGCTCGTCGGCCTCCATCGCCCAGATGGCGCTGGCGCTGGCGGCGTCGGCCGGCGGGTTCCTGCTGTGGAACTGGCCGGTGGAGCGCCATGGCTGGGGCCTGTCGGGCCGCGTGGCGACCGGCATCGCTTTGCTGCTGGCGGCCGTGCTGGCCCTGTTCACCCAGACCCAGGCCGCGGTGCTGCTGCTGGCGTTGCCCGCATTGCTGGCCGGGCGGGTGCGCCGAGTCATTCCCCAGGGCGACGGCCTGATCGGCCGCGCCGCTTCGTCGGCGGCCGTCACGGTGGTCGCGGTCCTTCCGGCGCTGGTCGCCATCGGTGCGGCCTATGCGCTGACCGGCGGCGAGGCGTCGCCCTACTGATCCCCTCTTCCCTCCATTCATCCTGTTTTTTCGGAGTTCCGTTCATGAAGAAGACCCTGTTCGCCGCCGCCCTGTTCGCCGCGACCGCCGTCGGTTCGGTTGTTCCCGCCTTCGCCGCCCCGGTGAGCTACAAGATCGATCCGGCGCATACGGCCGTCGTCTTCATCGTCAACCATGTCGGCTTTTCCAACGTCATCGGCCGCTTCGACACGGTCGGTGGCGACGTGACCTTCGACAAGGACGCCGTCGAGAAGAGCGTGGTCAACGTCACCATCGACACCACCAGCGTCGACACCAACCACGCCAAACGTGACGAGCATCTGCGTTCGCCGGACTTCTTCAATGCGAAGGAGTTCCCGAAGATGACCTTCAAGAGCACGAAGATCGAGAAGACCGGCGACAAGACCGGTAAGCTGCATGGCGACCTGACCATGCTGGGCGTGACCAAGCCGGTGGTGCTGGACGTCACCTTCAACAAGGACGGCGTCAGCCCGGCCAGCAAGATGGAGACCGCCGGCTTCTCCGCCCGCGGCACGGTCAAGCGCACCGAGTTCGGCATGAAGTACGGCGCCCCGGCCATCGGCGACGACATCCAGCTGCTGATCGAGGTCGAAGCGGTCAAGAGCTGATCGCCGGCGGATTTCGGCTGTTGCATATGTCTCCCTCTCCCGCCCCGGGAGAGGGAAGGGGCCCGCCGCGAAGCGGTGGGAAGGGTCAGGGGTGCTCCAAGGAACCATGCGGTTCGGGATTCTCGCCTTACCCCTCACCCTCCCCACTTCGTGGGTTCCCTCCCTCTCCCGGGGCGGGAGAGGGCCATTATCACTTGTTGTAGGATGGAGGGGCCGGTTCGCCGGCCCCTTCGCATATGGGCCACATCGACAGGAGAGACCGCGATGCCGCAGCTTGTGAACGGCGTTTGGGTGAAGGGCGACATCGCGGCCAGCGAGATCAAGGGCGGCGCCTTCCACCGCGAGCCGACCCGCTTCCGCAGCTGGATCACGCCGGACGGCGCGCCGGATGCGGAGGGGAACCCCACCCTGCCGGCGGTGGCCGGGCGCTATCACCTCTATGTTTCCTACCTGTGTCCCTGGGCCTCGCGCACGCTGATCTTCCGCGTGTTGAAAGGGCTGGAGGGGGTGATCGGGCTGTCCGCCGCCGAGCCGGTGCTGAGCGAGGATGGCTGGGTCTATGCCGAGGAGCAGGACGGAGGCCCGCGCATCGACCGCTTCCGCCACCATTACAGCCTCTATACGGCGAGCGACCCGACCTACACCGGCAAGGTCTCGGTCCCGGTTCTGTGGGATCGGCAGGAGGGGCGGATCGTCAACAACGAGTCGGCGGACATCATCCGCATCCTGAACAGCGCCTTCGATCATCTGACCGGCAACCGGCTGGACCTCTATCCCGAGCTGCTGCGGCCGGAGATCGACCGCTGGAACGAGGCGGTCTATGCCAGCGTCAACAACGGCGTCTACCGCTGCGGCTTCGCCAAGTCGCAGGCCAGCTACGACGAGGCGTTCGACGGGCTGTTCGCCACGCTCGACCGGCTGGAGGGGCATCTGTCGGCCAGCCGCTATCTGGCCGGGGAGCATCTGACCGAGGCCGATTGGCGGCTGTTCGTGACTCTGGTGCGCTTCGACGCCGCCTATTTTGGTGCCTTCAAGTGCAACCTGCGGCGGATCGAGGATTACCCGAACCTGTCGGCCTACCTGCGCGAGTTGTACCAGTGGCCGGGCATCCGCGACACGGTGAAGATCGACGATATCAAGGCCGGCTATTACACCAATCCCGCCATCAACCCGACGCTGATCGTGCCGAAGGGGCCGGCGCTGGACTTCGACCGTCCGCATGACCGTGAGCGGCTGCCCGGCAAGGGGATCTGGCAGCGGGGGTGAGGGGTCATCGCCTTGCCCGTCTGGGACGGGTGAGCAGCACGCCCGCCGTTAGAAGCTGGGCCAGCGTCCAGGCGGTCGCCGCGGCGGTCAGCAGGGGCATCGACGGTATCCAGACCGCCGCCACACGGAGAGCGGCGGCGCTGGCCATCAGCGCGACGGCGACGGTGGCGGCGGGGGGAAAGCGCTCCGGCTCCGCCTCCCGCTGCAGGGTGGTGCGGATGGTCATGGCGCTGGCGAGGATGCCGAGCGCGCCGATCCCCAGCAGGTGCCAGCCGGCGGCGGGCGGCAGTTCGAACAGCGCCGCGCCAGCCACCAGGAGCCAGCCGGCGCCGAGGCAGAGATAGCCCAGATGCAGGCTAGCGATCTCCGGCTGGCGCAGCAGGCGATGGGGCTTCCAGCGGGCGAGGCGGAGGAGCGCGCTCGTCCCCGCCAGCGCGGCGCCGGCGCCACCCAGCAGCGGCAGCAGGCCGGTGGCGGCCGACAGCAGGCAGAGGGCGGCGCCGGCGATGCCCATCGCCTCCAGCCTCGGTTGGACTCGCTGCGTCAGGGTGATCCCCTGGCGGCGCAGGGCGCCGGCGGTGGCGGCGGGGATGACGCGCCCGCCCATGGTCAGCAGCAGCGTGGCGATCAGCAGCAGGCCGACCGGCTGGCCGACGCCTTGGACGAGGCCCAGTTGCGACGCCCAGAACAGTGCTTCGGCAAGCAGGAAAGCTCCGATCAGCGGGCCGAACACCGCGTTGTGGCCGCTGCGGCTGGTGCGCAGGAACGGCAGGCCGGCGACAATGAACAGCAGAACGGGATAGGCGAAGGCGAGCGGCAGGGCCAGCGCCGCCGGCAGTCCGGCCAGCAGCGCCAGCCGTCCGGCGAGCCAGGACAGGAATGCCGCCGCCAGCATCGGGCGCGACAGCCGGGTCATCAGGAAGCCGCCGACCACCGCCAGCGCATAGCCCAGCGTCATCTCGTGGGCATGGATCGCCGGGGACCAGCCCAGCGGCAGCAGGCCGCCGATCTGCGCCAGCCACAGCGGAACGGCCAGCGCGGCGAAGAGGGACGCGGCCGGATACATCAGCCGGTGGGCGCTGGCGACGGGAGCGGGCATGGTGTGGGGGCTTTCAATGGTGCTGTCAGGCGGTGGTGTAGCGCGTCATTCTGGCGGCGGCCGGGATTTCGCGCTTTGAGCCGCAACAAAGTCGTGCACGAATGGATACAGATCACGCACAGCGAGCCAGGACGACCGCCATGCCCCCGCCCCCCGATCCCGCCGTTCTGCGCGGCATGCCGCTGTTCGCCGGCCTCGACGCCGGTGCGCTGGCCGACGCGGTGGCGCTGGCGCGGCCCCGGCTGCATCCCCGCGGCACCGCCGTCTTCACCCAGGGGGAGCCGGCGGCGGCCGGCCATGCGCTGATCGACGGGCGGGTGAAGATCGTGCAGACCGGCCCCGACGGGCAGCAGGTGGTGATGCGCTTCATCGGCCCCGGCGAGATGTTCGGGACGCTGGCGATCTTCACCGACGGGCTCTATCCGGCCGATGCGGTGGCGGTGGCCGATTGCGTCGAGCTGTCCTGGCCGGCGGCGACGATGACCGAGCTGATGGACCGTCATCCCGCCATCGCCCGCAACGCGCTGTCGATCATCGGCGGCCGGCTGCGCGAGTTGCAGAACCGCCTGCGCGAGGTGGCGACGGAGCGGGTGGAGCGCCGCATCGCCCATGCCCTGCTGCGGCTGGTGCGGCAGGCCGGACGGCGGGTCGAGGCGGGGGTGGAGATCGACTTTCCGCTGTCGCGCCAGGATGTGGCGGAGATGACGGGGACGACGCTGCACACGGTCAGCCGCACCCTGTCGGCCTGGGAAAGCCAGGGCATCGTCGAGAGCGGCCGGCAGCAGGTGGTGATCCGCAAGCCCCACGCGCTGGTCGTCATCGCCGAGGATCTGCCGCCGGTGCCTGGGCGGGGGTGATCTCCGGCAGGGTTGCTGTGGCGCAAAGATCGCTTGCGGCGTGGTGGCTATGGTGGCGGCCTGTCCCCCTGTGCCGGAGCATGCGGAAATGACGGTCGCCGATATGAAGCTCGCCGATCTGACGATGGCCGAGCTGATGAGCACGCGGCCGGCGGTGGTGCCGGTGCTGCTTCGCCATGGCCTCGCCTGCCCCGGCTGCGCCATGGCGCCCTTCATGACGGTGCGCGAGGCGGCCGAGGCCTATGGGCTGGAGCTTGACGCTTTCCTGGCCGATCTTGCCGCCGCGGACGGGCGGCCCTGCCATTCGATCGAGGTCCATTCGACGGAGACCCGGTGATGCAGTACCTGGAGGACGCGGCGGCCGACTGGCCGGGCCGGTGCTGGCCAACTTGTCCGCCGCGATACTGGCGAGATGGCCATACCGCCCTTTTCGCGACACCTTCAACCGTCCGCATCTGACCCGAAGCGGTCATCGGGGATGGCGATATCAGGTGTTTCAGCCTTCGAGATCGCTTGCAATCGGGCGTCGGAACGGTTAACGAATATACAGTTGGACTGTACATCCGGTAACCGTTCTTGAAAGGCCGAGCATGACGATTGACAACAAGGAGTTGGTTCGCCGCTTCAACATCGAGGTCATTCAGAACGGCAATGAAGCCGCATTCAACGCATTGATGGCGCCGGACTTCGTCAATCACGCCGCACCCCAGGGCATGCCTAACGGTCCGGAAAGCATGTGGAACACCTTCCAGAACATTCTTCGGCCCGCCCTGTCGGGCTTGAGGGTGATAATCCATGACCAGATCGCCGAGGGTGACAAGGTCACCACCCGCAAGACAATCAGCGGGGTTCACTCCGGTACACTGGCCGGGATTCCTGCGACAGGACGTGACGTTGCCATCGACGTTATCGATATCGTGCGTGTTCAGGACGGCAAATATGCTGAACATTGGGGCGTGAACACTCTGTCGAATGTTCTTGCTGCACTGTCAAAGGCGTGATTTCAGCCTAGCAAAGCCGTTCGATAATGGGAATTGCGGCTTCAAGCGTCCGTCTATCCTCTTCGGACAGACGTTCCTCTATCAGAGCGGCGATCTTCGATGTCCGAGCTTCGCGGGAGCGAGACAATCCCTCTCGCCCCTTTTCGGTGATCGATAGAAGTTGGCTGCGCCCGTCCGCTGGATTGGGCAATCTGCAAACCAAGCCCTCGGTTTCAAGCTGAGCGGTCACCAGTCGCATACTTTGATGTCGGACATTACGGCAGTTCGCTAGTTCGGCGACACTCAACGGACCGCGTTTTTCAAGAAGCAACAGGGTTTCAGACTGAGAGGTCGTTGGCGTATCTGTCTCATTCCTCACGCTGCGTATGAATCGGCTGATAGTATCGCGCAGCCATTCTGCAAGTGCCAGCGCAGTGGCATCTTCTTCGGAGAGGGCTTTGTCGTTAATCAATTGCTTTCTCTGTCCTTGCGGAAATGCGTTGTACATTCCCAATAACCCGGGCGCAACGGAAGTGAAACAGCATCGGCCGTTATGACCGCTCCTGGCGCTTTGCGGACGTTCGGAGGCGCACGGCCGGAAGCCTGCCCCGTCCGACCGGCGCCGGTCAATACTGGTCAACCCGATCCGTGGGGCTGCGGCAACTGACAGGCTGATTGACCCTCTCCCAACTCACCGGCGTCAACCAACTCGGTCGTGTTCCTTGAAGTGGTGTAGGAGCTGCTGTGGCCGCCTGACCATCTGGCCAGACCGGCCGGAGAATCGGATGGGCGACCCGGCTCCTACACCTCGCTCAGGGGCACGATCCACCATGGCCGGTTTATTTATGTCGATAGCCGCAGGTAGAAAGTCGGCAGCACCTCCGGCAGCTTTTCGGCGCGGTCGATCACCATGACGTTGCGCGCCCCGAACATTCGGGTCAGGTAATCGCGGCCCTGCGGATCGAGCCCGATCACGAAGCAGTCGATCCCCCGCGACGCCAGCCCCAGCACGGCACGGCGGGCGTCGTCCAGCAGATAGCGGCGGTCGGCGACGTCGATGTCCGACGGTTCGCCGTCGGTCACCACCAGCAGCAGGCGGCGATGGGTCAATTGCTGCTCCAGCAGCCGTCCGGCATGGCGCAGAGCGGTGCCCAGCCGGGTGGACAGGCCGGCCTTTAATCCAGCCAGCCGCCCCTTGGCCGCGGCATCGTAGGGTTGGCGGAAGGCCTTGATCCGGTAATAGCTGACGTCCTGCCGCCCGTTGGAACGAAAGGCATGGATGGCGAAGGGATCGCCCAGCTCGTCCAGCGCCTGGGCGAACAGGGTCGCGGCCTCCCGCTCCACCGACAGCACGCTGCGTCCGACCCCGGCGATCGGATCATCGGTCGAGGCGGAGACGTCGAGCAGCAGCAGGACCGACAGGTCGCGGTTGCGGCGGACCAACACTTCGTGCACCCGCGGATCGGGAGCCTCGCCGCGGCGGTGGCTGACCATCGCGTCGATGCAGGCGTCCAGATCCATGCGGTCGCCCTCGGGCTGACGGCGCAGGCGCACCGGCCGGCTGACCTTGGCCGAGCGGACCAGCGCGGTCAGCCGGTCGGCGGTCGCCTGATGACGTTCGACGATGCGGGCGATGGCGGCGGGGTCGCCGGTCTCGGTCCGGCGTTCGTTCAGCACGACCCAGTCGGGACGGTCGATGCCGACGCGGTAGTCCCATTCCGGGTAGCGCACCGGCGGGGCGGTGATCTCCTCCTCCCCCACCGCGCGGGCGGGGACATCGGTGGCGGACAATCTGGCCGGGGTAGCGCCCTCCCCCACCTGATCGTCCGGGCGGCCGTGGTCACGCTCCTCCTGCTCGGTGCGGAAGGCCTCGAACACGGTTTCGGCATCGCTGGGCGGGGTCGGCGGCGCCTCTCCATGGTCCCACAGGCCGAGATTGTCGTCGCGGTAGGCAGGCTCGACGACGTAATCCTTGGAATTGAACTGCACCCGCATCTGGCCGAGGTCGTTGCCCAGCAGCCCGCCGATCCGGCGGCTTACCGCCGGGCTGTCCCACTCAGACTCCGCCGCGAAGAACAGGCGCCTGCCCTTGGCGACCCAGGCGTCGTCGTCGCGGTAGTCGGGGTCGATCAACGCGTGGGCCAGCCGTGCCATCAAAGCGAGCGCGGTGCCGGCGCCATTCGGCTCGGCGACGTGGAAGGGCCGCCAGACCCGCAGCAGGCCGGGATGCTCGCGCATCGCCAGATGCTCGACCCGCGCATCCTCGATCAGCGAGACCAGCGCCAGCTGCATCGGCTTCAGCCCGGCGGCCGGGAAGCGCGGTCCGGTGAAGCGCAGATGCGCCCCGGCATGAACCAGGGCGGCGCGGAACAGTGCGCCGGAGCGGCGGCCATCGACGCCGCGGAAGGTTCCGGGCATCCAGATCAGCCCGTCCGACAGGCTGACCCGCCGCGGCGGGTTGCCGGCGGCATCCGGTTTGGCATGGCGGATCGGCACCCGCAACCGCCACAGGGCGACCAGATAGGCGACCAGCCGGCGCTCGACGGAGGAGAAGGCGGTGTCTGTGGGAAATTGGCGCGACTGGTCGTCGGGCATTTGGGCTCCAGTCCTCTTTCCTCTCCCTGAAGAGGGATGGGTCAGGCAATCGCCGCGGACACGGCGGCGGAGAAGGCATCCCGCACGTCGGCATCGTCGGTGATCGGCAGCACCAGCGCGATCCGGCAGGCAGTCTCCAGCGCGATCCCCTGCGCCACCAGCCGGCCGGCATGGATCAGCATGCGGGTGGAAACCCCCTCCTGCAGTCCATGGCCCTTCAAATTGCGCGAACTTGCGGCGATGCGGACCAGCAAGGCCGCGGTGTCGGCGGCGACGCCCGACATGCAGGCGCTCTACGCCTACATGATGACGCAGCAGCCGGTGCGCAGCGAGACGCCGGCCAACACCATGCGCTTCCCCTTCAACCTGCGCCCGATGATGGCGGGGTGGAACACGCTGTTCCTCAACCGCGAGACTTACAAGCCGGACCCGCAAAAGACTGCGGAGTGGAACCGCGGCAACTATCTGGTCAACGGCCTCGGCCACTGCGCCGCCTGCCACAGCCCGCGCAACGCGCTGGGGGCGGAGAAGCTGGGCGAGGCCTTCCTGGCCGGCGGTACCGTCGATGGCTGGGAGGCGCCGGCCCTGAACGGCCTGTCCAAGGCGCCGAAGCCCTGGACGGAGGACGACCTGTTCACCTATCTGCGCACCGGCTTCTCCCAGCGCCATGGCGTCGCCGCCGGCCCGATGGCCGCGGTGGTGCATGAACTGTCCACCGTGCCGGAGGCGGATGTGCGGGCGATGGCGGTCTATCTCGCCTCCCTGGGCAGCGAGGTGGGCGGTGATGCGGTGGAAGCGCCTGCAGCCACCCCCGCCCCCGTCAGTTCCGCCAATGGAGAGCGCATCTTCAACGGCGCCTGCCAAGCCTGCCACAGCGACGGCGAAGGGCCGACGCTGTTCGGCGTCAGCCCCTCCATGGCGGTGAACAGCAACGTCCACAGCGACAGCCCCGACAATCTCGCCCGCGTCATCCTGCACGGCATCCAGAACCCGGCGACCCGCGACCTCGGCTATATGCCGGCCTTCCGCGACAGCCTGTCCGACCGCCAGATTGCGGATCTGATGGCGTATCTGCGCGGCCGCTTCGCACCCGACAAGGCGGCCTGGACCGACGTGGCGAACGCGGTGACGAGGGCGCGGGCCAATCCGGGGACGCATTGACGGGGAGGCGAGCGCCTTACGTTGGGTACGATCCACTGCCAGCCGAGCCGACCACGCTCGTTGATCATCTGGATGTGGCGGCCGCGTTGGCTGGGGGTGCTCCCGGTCGTGTCGCTCGCCACCGCGCTCGAGCGCGGCGGGACGATCACCTTGGCGTACGGGCCTTAGGCGGTTACGGCGCGGTAGACCGCTTCGCCGTCGTAGGCGCCGTCCGCCAGCATCTCGCCGGTATCGGGATCGACGGCCGCGCATTCACTTGGTTGGAAGCGGCCGGGGAAAGAGCCGAAACCCGGTGCGGTTCGGAGACCCAGCCAAACACCGCTTCACGCTCCCTGAACATTCAGCGATGGCGTGTGATCACCCAGATCGGCAAACCTATCCTTCTCCCTGGCTGTAAGCCGACGCAAGGGTGACGTCCTGCGCCGGCGTGAGCACGTCATCGACGGCGCTGAGCAGTGCGGTCTCTTCCTTCTGGATATGGAGAACGAGTCCGTCGATCAGTTGGTGTCCGAAATGGCGGAAGACCGGCCAACTTTCCTCATCGAAACCCTCACGCAGAGCCAGGGCGCACAGTCGGGCGAGGCGGCGGACAAGTGGGCGCAGAGCTTCATGGTCGGCCTCCAGGTCAGCCGTCATCTCGTAGGCGCCGGCGGTGGCGATGGGCGGGAAGAGTCCCTGTTCCTCCAATATGAAATGCCGTTCAAGGTCTTGGCCCAGTTCCTTGCCAAGGGTGGCCAGCAGAGCGCGGCCGTCCACGTCGAGAGTTGGGACGTCGTCCTCCGGAGTGCGTTGGAGGTAGGCCTCGAAAACGTTCAAGAGATCGATGGTCCGGTGGTGATCGTCGTGCAGGAGTTGGCCGGTCTGGCTATTGGTGTGCATGTCCGAAACCTTGTGAAAGGAGATCACGCGCCGGGGCGAGCCCATCCGGACTGGCGCCAGCGCTGAGGGGCGAAGCGGTCAGCGTCGCCAAGGGGAGGAGGTCATGTCGTTGCCGATGTGCCATCGCCGCTCTCATCCGCCGTTACGCGCCGGGTCAGGAATTCCAAACGGTAAGGCTGACCAAACGTGGGTCGTCGGCGTGATCCACCAGCATGCGTCGGACCCGCTCCTGCCATAGGCTGCGGAACTGCGCCGCGTCGTCCGCTGTGGCCGCGTCGGACAACACGCGCTGCAGAAGGCGAGGCATCGCTGGATCCACCGGAACGACACTCATGTCGAGCGTCGCCTGCAGGCCCACCCCCGTGTCGGTGCGGACGAAGGCCATTGCGCCTTGCATGCCGACGCTGAAGGACAGGAGGTTCCGGCGGTCGAAGCGTCCGGCGATGCCTTTAAAGCCGGTGTCTTTCGTCGCTCCGGTCAGCAGCGTGGCGACGCTGGCCATCACGCCGGCCACACCCTCGTCGGCGGCCTCACGAACGGAGACTGCAACAGCCCCGCGTTCGGGCACTTCATCGGGATACAGCTTCTCCAATGACCGTACAGTCATCAGGTAAGATCCCGCGACGGTCGGACAGGAATGGCCGGCAAGCCGCACAGCGTCGGCATATCCGTAGTGAAGCAGGCCGCCCTCGGCCGCGCCGAGGAACTCGCTCAGCGGATCGCGCACAATGAGCCGCGGCGCCGCATCGTAAAATGATGGAAAGGTCATGGTCGGACCATGCCACGACAATGCCGGCTCCTCTTTGTGCTTGCGCAAACTCCGCGCCATTCGGCGTGGACGAGACATGCGGCCGCCTGTGGCCAAGCTCACATCGGCGACGGGCGGAGTTCGTTAGGGTGATGTCATCGAGACCACCGGCCGGATGCAGAGCACCGGCCCCACCAAGGAGACCGCACCATGATCCGCACCTCCCTGCTCGCCGGCTTCGCCACCCTTGCCCTGTTCGCCGCTCCCGCCATGGCGCAGAATGTGTCCAACCTGTCGAACACCGCGGCCGGCATCGGCAATGCCGCCACTCAGAACGTCACGACGTTGCAGCGTAGCGGCGGGTTGTTCGGCGGCCCGAACATGGCGAACGTTTCGAACCTCTCGGCCGGCGTCGGCAACACCGCCAGCCAAGGCGTGTTCGTCGGCCAGCGCAGCGGCGGGCTGTTCCCCGGCGGCTCGATGGCCAATGTGTCGAACACTGCGGCGGGTATCGGCAACTCGGCGTCGCAGGACGTGACGGTGCTCCAGCGCTCCGGTGGCCGGACGCCTTTTGGCCCTCCGAACCTTGCCAACGTGCAGAACCTCGCCGCCGGCATCGGCAACGTCGCCGGCCAAGGCGCCCTTGTTCGCCAGCGCTGAGTAGCGAGTTACCCACCTCCCATCCCATGATCTTGGCCCCGCCTGGTTCATCCGGCGGGGCCGCCCTTTTGTCTTCCTCCGTCTGCGGCCGCTTTCCCCAAGGTGCGGGCAAAGCAGCAGTGATCGAGGATGTCGTGTTAGAAAGGGTGTCAACCGGCTTCCAATTTCCAGCCGGCATCGGCTTGCAATTTCCAGCCACGCTTGCGGTTGCAGAACCTGTGGGCCCCCCTGGGCAACGGACGGGGGGAGGGCTTTGGATCAGGAGCGGTTCTTGAACCGCCAGCTCTCGTTGCCGGTTTCCAGGATGTCGCAGTGATGCGTCAGCCGGTCGAGCAAAGCGGTGGTCATCTTGGCGTCGCCAGCGAACACCGTTGGCCATTCAGCGAAGCTCAAGTTGGTGGTGATCAACACCGAGGTCCGCGAGTACAACTGGCTGAGCGCGTGGAACAGCAGTTGGCCGCCACTCTGTGAGAACGGCAGGTAGCCGAGTTCGTCCAGCACCACGAGATCAACGCGGGTCAACTGGTCAGCGAGCTTGCCCGCCTGCCCGATCCGGGCTTCGGCCTCCAGCCGGTTCACCAGGTCGATGACGTTGAAGAACCGGGCACGGGCGCCGCGGCGCACGCAGTTGGCCGTAATGGCGATGCACATGTGCGTCTTGCCGGTCCCGGTTCCCCCGATGAACACGGCGTTGCGCTGGGTTTCCAGAAAGCCGCCATCGTGCAGGTCGCGCACCAGCCCCTCGTTGAGGGGACTGGCGGTGAAGTCGAACTCGGCCAGCGTCTTGGCCAGGGGCAGCTTGGCGGCGCCGAGCTGGTAACGGATCGAGCGCGCCTGCTTCTCCGCCCGCTCCGCCGCCAGCAGATCGCCCAGGATCTGCTGGACGGTGCGCTGCCGCTTCAGCCCGTCGCTCATCACCTCGTCGTAGGCGGCACGCATGCCGGCCAAGCTGAGCTCGGCCATCAGCGCCATCAGCTCATGCCGTTCCATGGCAGCCCTCCCGCACCGCGCGCAGGCGGTCGTAGCGCCCGCAGTCGGCGGCCGGCTCGATGGACAGCGTCAACGCCGTCGGCACCGCCATGGCCGGTGCCGGTGTGACGTCGTGGCGCCGGGCGAGGATGTTCAGGATCACGTCCCGGCTGTGCGTACCGCTCGCCAGTGCCTCGCGGCAGGCGACCTCCACCGCCTCCAGGCCATCGGTGAGGATGGCGGCGAGCACGCCAACGAACTGCCGGTCAGCGTCGTCGCCGCGGCCCAGGCGGGTCCGCACCGTCGCCAGGGCTGGCGGCAAATCCCAGTCCCGGAACGGCGCCCCGTTGCGCAGCGCCCCCGGCTTGCGGACGAGAACCGGCAGGTAGTGCAGCGGATTGTACCGCGTGTGGCCGTGCCCGAAAGCTCGTGGGTGCTCGGCGACGATCGCGCCGTTGAACCACACCACGATCCGTGTCGCGTAGGCGCGGACCTGCACCGGCTTGCCGGCGGCGATCGCGGCCACGCTGTAGCGGTTGCGGTCAAAGTGGATCAGGCAGGTTTTCGAGACGCTGAGCGTGGCCTCGTGGAAGCCGTCGAAAGGATCGCTCACGGTGATCAACGCCGGCCGCTCCGCCTGGAACACCTCCCACACCGTCCGGCTCCTATCCTCTGGATGCGGCGTCTGTTGGGCCCAGACGATCACCTCGTCGTGCAGGCGGTCGTTCACCTCTTCCAGCGTCTTGGCGCGCAGGCGCGGCGTGAACAGCCGCTGGCGCAAGGTGCCGACCTGGTTCTCGACCTGGCCCTTTTCCCAGCCCGAAGCCGGGGTGCAGGCCACCGGCTCGACCAGGTAATGCGAGCACATCTGGGCGAAGCGGCGGTTGAAGCGGCGCTCTTTGCCGACAAACACGGCGTCCACCGCCGTCTTCATGTTGTCGTAGATGCCGCGCTCGCACAGGCCGCCGTAGAAGGCCGCGGCACGGGCGTGGGCGTCGAACACCATCTCCTGGGTCTGGCGCGGGTAGACCGCCACGAACGGCATGCGGCTGTGGCACAGGCGGGCATGGGCCACCTGCACCTTGGTCGTCACGCCGTCCAGGATGATCCACTCTTCCGCCCAGTCGAACTGGTACGCCTCGGCCGGGGCAAAGGTGAGCGGAACGTAGGCGTTCACCGGCCCACTCGGCGGCTGGCGCTGCTTGAAGCGCTTGATGTAGCGCCGCACCGTGTCGTAGCCGCCCTGGAACCCGGCATCCTTCAGCCGTCCGAAGAGCCCCAGATAATCGAGCCGGTCACGCACCGGCCGCCGCTCGTTCTCCGTGATCAGCCGTTCCAGCTCCTCCTGGAACCCGGCCAACTTCGGAAGCGGCTGGTGCTGGCGTTCGTAGCGCGGCGCCGTCTCGCCCGAGCGCAGGTATTTCGTCACCGTCTCCCGCGACACCTTCAGCGACCGGGCAATGGCCCGGATGCTTTTCCCCTTCGCGTGCTCGCGTCGTATCCGTGCGATCGTCTCCACCGTCAACATCCCTGTCCGCCACCCTGTCGTCCAAACCCAGGGTGGTAGTCTGCCAGATCAGGGGTGGCTGGTTATTGGACGCCGATCACCCCTGAAACTGGCCCAGTGTTGCAGGCCGATGCACATCGTAATTTAGGGCGTTTAGCTTTTCCGGACGGTTGAGCGTCAACGTCGCAATCGCTCCGTTGATCTGCTTAAGGACACACTCGGTCATGATCGGACTCCTCCTCGCTGGTAAGGAGGACATGATCGTCGTCGAAGTTGCTTGAGTATACTCACTGTACGGTATACTTTTGACGCCATGCCACGATATGCGGATACGCGCGGACGGATCATCCAAGCCGCCTCCAAGCTCTTCTATGCGGAAGGCATCGGCCGCGTCAGCGTCGATGCCGTCGCCGAAAAGGCGGGCGTCACCAAGCGCACGCTCTATTACCATTTCGAGAGCAAGGATGACCTCGTTGCCGCCTATCTCGACGCGCGCGACCAGCCCAACCTGACCCAGATGGCACGCTGGTTCGCCGACGCCGAGGGCGGGACCGGGGAGAAGGTCGCGGCCATCTTCGTCAGCCTTGCACGCAGCGCGCGCCACCCGAAGTGGAAGGGCTGCGGGTTTCTGCGGACCACAGCGGAACTTGCCGCTATGCCGGGCCATCCTGCGGTGAAGTTCGGCGCACGCCACAAAAGCGCCTTTGCCTCATGGCTTGCGGAGGAACTGGAGCTTGGAGGCTTCGAAGATCCCCAAGCCCTTGCACGCCGTATCCTACTGCTGCTCGACGGCGCCTTCTCAGCATCGCTGGTGCACCGCGATGCCAGCTGGTTCGAGGACGCCGGATTCGCCGCCCGCGCTTTGGTGGAGAGCCATCCACGGAAACAAGGGGACCAGCAGGGCCAAGCCTGATCGGCGCCGGGGCTCCCCGTTCAGCGCAAGAAGGCGGGAGCCCAGGTGCGGGCAAGCCGTTTCCAGGAAAAACGCCGGACACCCCACCGCCCACGCCGCGGGCACTCGGGTTGCAGGATGCCGCTCATTAACGACCTCTGGCGGAAGCGATCCTTTTGAGCCCCGAGTCGCCATGTTGCGTGGATGCGGCGGGTGTCGTAGGTCACGCCCCCGTCTCCGATCTGGCTGCCCGCTATGCCGCACAAGGCCAGTGCCGCTCGTCGCCATCACATTCCGCGAACGAAGCGCACCGTGACGAATTGGTCTGAGATGCTGTGCTAAGCGACACGACCGAGACCGCTCCCACCCAACGCGACCGTCACATCCAGATGATCACCCAGACCGGGCGGATGAGGGGGCAGCAGACCAGCGGCTACAGCAAGAGGGCTGGCGTGGAGAGCCAAATGGCGCGCTGGAAGGGCGTCCTCGGCAAGGCGCTGCACTTCCATTCCGATCAGGCGCAGATCACCGAGGTCGCCACTGGCGTCAAGGTCCTCAACCGCATGCTCGACCTCGGACGCCCGAACTCCGTCCGCGTCGCTTGATCGCAAACGGAAATGAGGCGTCTCTTGCACCGCTCGCCTCGCCGCAACAGGGCGGACCGGGCTTTCGCCTCCGCACTGGCAGGGGAGGGGGCCGGCTGAGCGCCCCACCCTCTCCGGCGTTTGTGCTGGAGCAAAGAAGGGGGCGGTGATCCGGAGTACAGGGGGGCATGGCGATCCTGCCGCTCCCCCACAGACCAGACGGACGACGATGCCGACCACCAACTCCCACGCCACCGCCCAGGCCGAACCGGTTCTCGATCTCCGCGCCATCCCGCCCTATCAGCGCCACCAGCTGATCTTCCAGTCGGTGCAGGACCTGACGCCCGGCGACGGTTTCTCGCTGGTCAACGACCATGACCCGCGTCCGCTGCACCACCAGCTGCTGAGCCTGTTCGGCGCCGGCTTCGCCTGGGAGTATCTGCAGCAGGGTCCCGAGGTCTGGCAGGTCCGCATCTCCCGGCCCGAAGGCGCGGTGGCGACCAGCCTGCGCGTGTGCATCGACCGCAACGGCGATGTGGCGGTCACGGCGGCGGATGCCCGGCTGGGGCCGGACGGCAGCGGCGCCTCGGTTTGCGAGGTGACGGACATCCCGCCGGGCACGCTGGAGGCCGACGTGCTGTCGCTGCTGCAGGGCGTGATCCCGCCGGCCGGCGTGGTCAGCATCGCGTATGAGCGGCTGCTGGCCCGGCGCAACGGCTCCTGCTGCGGCGGCATGTGCGGCTGAGGACCTCGTTTGGCTGACGGTCAGGGTTGCGGCAACCATTCCTGTTCCGACCGGTTCTGTGTGGGGCGCTTCACCGCGTCGCACACAGAGTGCCGAATCAGGAGACAGGTATGGACCGCAAGGACGACACCGTCACGCCGCAGGACCCCCGCAGCAAATACCCGCGCCCGCCCTTCAACGGCCAGTCGCAGCCCTGGCCGGGGCTGGCCCGCGACATGGATCCGCCGCCCGACCATGGCGAGACCAGCTACAAGGGCTCCGGCCGGCTGGCCGGGCGCAAGGCGCTGATCACCGGCGGCGATTCCGGCATGGGCCGGGCCGCCGCCATCGCCTATGCCCGCGAGGGCGCCGACGTCGCCATCAACTATTTCCCCTCCGAAGAGCCGGACGCCCGTGAGGTCGTCGCGCTGATCGAGAAGGCTGGCCGCAAGGCGGTGGCGATTCCCGGCGACCTGCGCGACGAGGGCTTCTGCCAGAAGCTGGTGGCCGATGCGGTCGCGGGGCTTGGTGGGCTCGACATCGTCGTCTGCAACGCCGCGCGGCAGCAGGCGTTCCCGTCGATCCTCGACGTCAGCAGCGAGGAATTCGACGCGACGATGAAGACCAACATCTACGCCCCCTTCTGGATCATCAAGACCGCCCTGCCCCACCTGAAGCCGGGGTCGGTCATCATCGGCACCACGTCGGAACAGGCTTATGACCCGACGCCGGATTTGTATGCCTATGCCCAGACCAAGGCGGCGACGATGAATTACGTGAAGTCGCTGGCCAAGCAGCTGGCCGACAAGGGCATCCGCGTCAACGGCGTGGCTCCCGGCCCGATCTGGACCCCGCTTCAGGTCAGCGGCGGTGCCAGCCAGGAGAAGCTGAAGCAGTTCGGCAGCCAGACCCCGTTCGGCCGTCCGGGCCAGCCGGCGGAGCTTGCCAGCATCTATGTCCAGCTTGCCGCGGAGGATGCCAGCTTCACCACCGGCCATGTCTTTGGCGCGGCGGGCGGCAGCGGTCAGCCGTAAGGGGATCGGACGGGTCTGCCGGCGGCGGATTGATTGCTGCGGCGGAGCCTATCCCATGATGTCTTCGCCGGACCGACGGCGGTTGGATGGGGCGGTCCTTATTCCGGCGATGTCCGATGTCAGTTCGAAGCAGAGATCGCACCCGACCAGCAGACCCAGGCTCAGGATCGACGTGGCGGCGGTGATGCACAGGATGGTCATGGGATCGCTCCGTCCGGCGAGGTTCGGCGCCGTCCATCCGACCGGGGGTGGTTTGCGGCGTTGGAGCGATCCTGGGCGCATCCGGAGTCCGGCGCTGTGAGTGGGCCCACATTCGGGTTCAGTCCGGATCATTCCTTGAGCAACCGACGCGGTCGCAGTAAAATTCCTCCCTCGATAAGGAATTTCCTTAAAAATGAGGGATTTTTACTGTGGATACTGCACCAGTTCTAAACGGTGTGCTTGAGACCGGCCTTTATGTGGATGACCTTGCGAAGGCCCGCGCTTTCTATGAAGACGTCATGGGCCTGCAGGCGATGTTCATGGACAACCGGCTTGCCGCCTATCCGGTGGGGCCGAACAGCGTCTTGCTGTTGTTTTAGAAGGGGTCGACAGACCGGCCCCTCGAAACGCCCGGCGGGACGATTCCTCCCCATGGCGGGGGTGGAAAGATCCATTATGCCTTTGCCATTTCAGCCGATCAGCTGGAGGGCTGGCTGGCGAAACTCGCCGAACACGGCATTGCGGTCGAAAGCACCGTGTCCTGGCGAAAGGGCGCGCGCAGCATTTACTTCCGTGATCCGGACGGTCATCTCGTGGAACTCGTGACGCCGGGCCTGTGGGCCAATTACTGACAGTAGTGCGAATAGGAGTTGTTTGCGGTGGCGCAACGATGCCGCGGCCGCTCGTCGGCATGCTGGCTTCAACGCGGCCCAATCAAGGGCGGCCCCGGTTGGAGACAGCATCATGTCCAAAGTCACCGTCAGCACCGCGCTCTACCGCGATCATCATGCCAATGTCGGCCAGTTGGTCGGGCGCATCGAAGCGCTGCTCGCCTCGCGCACCGTGGAGGCGGATCCGGCGGCGCTGATCGCCGCAGTGCGGGAGTTGTTCGGCACCTTCGCCGTCCATCTGTCGCTGGAGGACAGCGCGCTCTATCCCCGGCTGCTGGCCCATCCGGATGCCGCGCTGCGCAGCACGGCGGCGCGGTTCCAGACGGAAATGGGCGATCTGCGGGGGCGTTTCGACCAGTACCGCACGCGCTGGCCCGGCCCAGTCGCCGTCGCCAAGGACCCGGCCGCCTTCATCCGCGAGACGCGGGAGGTGGTCGCCGCGCTGAAACACCGCATCGGCCGCGAGGACCGCGAGCTGTACGACCTGATCGACCGCGCCGGGCTGGCGAGTGCGGCCTGACGGCGGAGCCTTTCAAGCTTGAACTTGACCGAGGTCAATGACGTCAGGCGGTTACCGGCTTTCATGGGCGGCGGAATGACCGATGAGGAGGGAAGCCGCCCATGCGCGATCCCGATGTCGCACCGAATGTTTTCGCCTCCGATGCCCCTGCCTTCCACGAGCGCGCCCGCCGGTTCGAGACCGGGTTGAGCCGGGCCGGGCTGGGGCTGGTGCCCAAGCTGGGGCGGCGGGCCAGCGATGCGCTGCTCGCCCGGCTGCTGCGGCTGCTGGCCGAGCGGCATCCGCGTGCCTTCGAGGCGCTGCGCGAGATGCCGGACGCCCGCGTGCTGATCGAGCCGGTGGACGCGCCGGTCGCCCTGCTGATGCGTGTCGGGCATGATCTGTCGCTGCATGCCCTGCCCCGTGGGGTTGACGGTGTGGACGAGACGGGAGCCGACGCGGTGGTCCGGGGGCCTTATGCCCGGCTGCTCGACCTGCTGGAGGGGCGGATCGACGGCGATGCGCTGTTCTTCCGGCGCGAGCTGAGCATTTCCGGCGACACCGCGCTGATCCTGGCATTGCGCAACACGCTGGATGGCGAGGAGGAGATGGATCTGGTGGCCGACGCCGCCTCCATCGCCGGGCCGCTGGCCCGCGCCCTGCCGGTGCTGCGGCGCAATGCCGGGCCGGTGCTGGACCGGATCGAGGCGGCGCGCCGGCTGCTGCCGCCGCCGTTGCGGCGGGGGATCGAGCGGGTGGAGGCGCGCATCACCGGGGTGCTGCCGGGCACGAGGGCCTAAGGAATCATGGACAATTTCGAGCTGATCTGCCCGGCGGGGACGCCGGCCGCGCTGCGCGCCGCCGTCGATGCCGGGGCCGATGCCGTCTATCTCGGCTTCCGGGACGAAACCAACGCCCGCAATTTTCCGGGGCTGAACTTCACCCGGCAGGATGTCGCCGATGCGGTGGATTACGCCCATGCGCGCCGCGTCGAGGTCTATGTCGCCATCAACACCTATCCGCAGGCGGGCAATCTCGGCCCCTGGCAGAAGGCGGTGGACGATGCGGCGCGGTTGAAGGTGGATGCCGTCATCCTGGCCGATCCGGGGCTGCTGGCCTATGCCGCCAAGCGGCATCCCGACCTGCGGCTGCACCTGTCGGTCCAGGCCTCCGCCGCCAATGTCGAGGCGATCCGGCTGTACCGCGATGCCTTCGGTGTGCGGCGCGTCGTGCTGCCGCGCGTGCTGACGGTGCCGGAAATCGCCAAGCTGAACGCCGAGATCGACATCGAGACCGAGGTGTTCGTCTTCGGCGGGCTCTGCCCGATGGCGGAGGGGCGCTGTTCGCTGTCCTCCTACGCCACCGGCCTGTCGCCCAACAAGCAGGGCGTCTGTTCGCCGGCCAACCATGTCCGCTACGAGCAGCGGGGCGGCGCGCTGGCCTCCACGCTGGGCGGCTTCACCATCAACGTGTTCGGCGAGGGCGAGCAGGCCGGCTATCCGACGCTGTGCAAGGGCCGCTTCGTCGCTGGTGACGGCGCCGGGGAGGGGCCGGCCTATCTGTTCGAGGAGCCGACCAGCCTGAACGCGATGGACCTGCTGCCGGAACTGAAGGCGGCCGGCGTGCGGGCGCTGAAGATCGAGGGACGGCAGCGCGGCAAGGCCTATATCGCCGCGGTGGTGCGTGCCTATCGCGAGGCGCTGGAGAGTTTCGCCGCCGGGCGGCCGGTGTCGCACATCGATCTGCAGGCGATGGTCGAGGGCGGAACCCAGACCACCGGTGCCTATACCCGCGGATGGCGGTGAGGAGTTTTACGGAATGACTGCTTCACTCACTTTGGGGCCGGTGCTGTTCAACTGGCCGGTCGACCGCTGGCGCGACTTCTACGCCCGCATCGCCGACGAGGCGCCGGTGGACACGGTGATCGTCGGCGAGATCGTCTGCTTCAAGCGGGCGCCCTTCTTCGCCGAGGCGATGGGGGACGTGATCGAACGGCTGAGCGCCGCCGGCAAGACGGTGTGGCTCGCCAGCCCGATCCTGGTCGGCAGCGAGCGCGAACGGGCGGCGATGCGCGATCTGGTGGAGTCCGATGCCGGGCTGCCCGACGGCGGCCTGATCGAGGCGAACGACATGGGGGCGCTGGCCCTGCTGGCCGGGCGGCCCCATGCGGTCGGGCCGACGATCAACGTCTACAACGAGGCGACGCTGGGCTGGATGGCCGGGCGCGGCGCGGAGGCGGTGTCGCTGCCGGCGGAACTGCCGGCTGCCACCGTCGCGGTGCTGGCCAAGGCCGGCCGGGAACTGGGGGTGGAGACCGAGGTGCAGGTCTGGGGACGGGCGCCGCTCGCCATCTCGGCCCGCTGCTATCACGCGCGCGCCCATGGGCTGCACAAGGACGGCTGCCAGTTCGTCTGCGGCAACGACCCGGACGGCATGCCGGTGACGACGATGGACGGCCAGCCGTTCCTGACCGTCAACGGGACGCAGACGATGTCGCACGGCTGTTTGTGCCTGGCGGCGGAGATGAATGAATTGGTGGAGATGGGGGTTTCGCGCTTCCGCCTGTCGCCGCAGGCGATGGACATGGTGCGCGTCGCCGAGGCGTTCCGGGCGGTGCTGGATGGGCAGCGCGACGGGGCGGAGGTCGCCGCGGAACTGGGCGGGCTGATCGACGCGCCGCTGGTGAACGGGTTCTACCACGACACCGCGGGGGCGCTGCGGGTGGCGTGAGGGGGCGGGGGGTGCTGCGGTGGGTGCGGTGCCCCCTCCCTAACCCTCCCCCACCTTCGGTGGGAGAGGGAACTGCCGCCGCTTTGGCAGATAAGTCACGCTGACAAGCATCCTGCCCCCTCTCCCACCGAAGGTGGGGGAGGGATGGGGAGGGGGCACCCGTCGCATGCGCTCAAGCCATCACGCGATCGGCTTGCGATCCTCGTCCTCGTCCTTCAGGCCGGCCTTGAAGCTCTTGATGCCCTTGGCGAAGTCGCCCATCACGGACGGCAGCTTGCCGGCGCCGAACAGCAGGAGGACGACCAGCAGCACGATGGCCCAGTGGAACAGGCTGAAGCTTCCCATGACAATGATCCGATCTCTTTAGGCCGGCAGCCGCAGGATGCGGCCGTCGGGATGGGTGAAGCGGGCGGTGACGCCGGGATAGGCGGCCAGGATGGCCGAAACCCGATCCGCCGGCACCACCGACAGCGCGGTCGACAGCGCGTCGGCCGTCGTGGCGTCCGGTGCCTGCACGGTAACCGCCAGCCACTGGGCGGCGCAAGTGCCGCTCGCCGGGTCGAACAGGTGGGTGAAACGGCCCGCCGTGTCGAAACGGGTGCCGTATCCGCCAGAGGTCGCCATCGCGCCGTCGGTCAGTTCGACCGTGGCGGTGGTGCGGTCCGGGTTGCCGGGATCGGCGAGGCCGACGGTCCAGGGACGGCCGGAGGGGTGATGCCCCAGCGCGCGCAGCTCGCCCATGTCGACCAGCACATGCTCCAGACCTTCTGCCTTCAGCCGTTCGGTGACGCGGTCGGTGATGTAGCCCTGCGCGATGCCGTTCAAGGTCACCGCCATGCCGCCGGCGGCGAAGGCGATGCGGTCGGGCTCCACCAGCAGGGCGCGGACATCGACCAGCGCGCGGGCGGCGCGGACGGCGCCCTCCGGCGGGCCGGCGGGGTCGGCGTCCGGGCGCTCGAAATGGCCGGCATAGAGCTGCCACAGCGGCTGCACCGTGGGATCGAAGGCGCCGCCGGTGTTGCGGGCGGCGGCGGCGGCCTCGGAGAGAAGCCGCACGAGGTCGGCGGGGGGCGAGTCCAGCACGCCGTCGCGGTTGAGGCGGCGCAACGCGGAGTCGGCGCGGTAGAGGCTGAAGACACGCTCCAGACGGGCGACTTCCTCCAGGCTCAGCGCGATCAGGCGGTCGGCTTCGGCCGGGTCGGGATGGGCGATGCTCAGGCTGGCGTCGGCGCCGAGCGCCACGCCGCGCCAGACGCGGACGGGAACTCCTTCAGCGCGCAGCAGGCGGTGCGGCAGCAACGACAGGCCGGCTGCGACGGCGCCGATGGCGAGGAAGCGGCGTCTGGCCAGTGGACGGGTGAAGACGGTCTGCATCAATGCTCTCCCTCGGCCATGGTGGCGGCGGGCGGGGCGAGGATCTGGTCCTCGGGCACGTCGGCGAAGCGCAGGACCTTGCCGCCGTTGGCCTGGGCGAAGCGCTCGGCCGCCGATTTGTCGGAGAAGGGATAGGGTTCGGCGTCGCCCATGCCACCGCGGAGCTTGCTGCCGAGGACGTACCAGGCCTGGCGCGCTTCGACCCAGGCGGTCATGTCGGGGGCGGCGGGATCGGTCGCCTTGGCCACGTCGGTGACATAGATCGCGCTGATCTCCTTCGGCTCCTCCGGCAGCATGGTGAAGGCGAAGGTGTCGCGGACGGAGGACAGCCAGATCGGCCGCGCTTCCCCCTTCACCAGGATCTGGCCCTTGGGACCGGGATGGTCGGCGAGGTTCATGCCGCAGTAATGGCCGACGGCGTCGGCGGTCAGGGTGACCGGCGGCGGCGGAGCGATCTCCGCCTTCTCCTGCTTGCAGGCGGCGAGCGGCAGCAGCAGGGCGGCGGCGAGAAGGGCGGTTCGCAGGGTACGCATCAGATCTGCTTCCTCGAAAAGAGGGCGGCGGCCAGCGCCAGCGGGGCGGCGATCCAGCCGGCCATCACCGCCAGCAGAAGCGGGACCGACAGCTGGACATGGGCGGCGAGGCCGGCGGTGCCGGCGAAGGCGCTGACGCCCTTGAAGCCGGTGAGGTTGAACAGGCGGTAGGCGTCGGCCGGGTTGGCGAGCAGCAGCCAGTTCAGCGCCTCCACCCCCAGGCCGCTGCCGCTGGCGAGGATGCCCAGCAGCGCCATGTCGTAGAGCAGGACGAAGCCGAGCCACACCGCCACGGCGATGCCGGCCGCCGTGCCGCGGTCGCGGACGATGGTGGAGGCGAGATAGCCGAGCGCGGTGAAGGCGGCGCCCAACATGACGCTGGACCCGATCATCGAGGCGAAGGCGCGCCAGCTTTCCGGACCGATGGCGGTGTTGCCCATGGCGAGCGCGACGCCGGCGGCGCCGTAGCCGACCACGGTCGCCAGCGCGATCACCGCGGCATGGCCGAGGAACTTGCCGAGCAGCAGCTGCCAGCGCGCCACCGGGTAGGACAGCAGCAGGGTCATGGTGCCGCGGTCGATCTCCCCCACCACGGCGTCGAAGGACAGCAGCAGGGCGATCAGCGGCAGGAGGAAGATGGTCAGGCTCGACAGGCTGACGATGGTGACCTCGACCGGGCCGACGCCGACCGTGCCGGTGGGGATGGACCCCAGGAAGCTCAGCGTCAGGGCCAGCGCGGCCATCAGCAGGGTGGTGGCGACGACCCAGCGGTTGCGGGTCGCCTCGCGCAGTTCCTTGCCGGCGACGATCAGAAGCGTGTTCATTCGGCGGCCTCCCGGCGCAGGAAATGGGCGTACATCTCGTCAAGGCTGGGCTGGACGATTTCGATGTCGGCGACCGTGGGACCGTCGCAGGTGATGCGGCGGACCAGACCGACCTTGTCGTCGTTGGCGCAGGCCAGTTCGACCACGCCGCCGGCCAGACGGGTCAGGGCGGCGCCCTCCCCCACCCTGGCCGCGAGTGCGTCGATGTCGTCGGTCGGCAGGGTCAGGCGGATGCGCACCGGAAGCTGGGCGAGGCTGCGCAGGGTGGCGAGCGAGCCGTCGGCGACCTTGCGGCCGCGGTTCATCACCACGACGCGGTCGGCCTGCCCTTCCAACTCGGTCAGGGCGTGGCTGCACAGCAGGATCGTGGTGCCCTGGTCGCGCAGTTCGGCGACGATGGCGTAGAAGCTCTGGCGCAAGGCCGGGTCGAGGCCGGTGGTCGGTTCGTCGAGGAACAGCAGCTTCGGGCCGCCGAGCAGGGACTGGGCCAGGGCCAGACGCTGGCGCATGCCCTTGGAATAGGTGGAGACGCGGCGCTTGATCGCGGCGGGTTCCAGCCCGACCTTCTCGAACAGGGCGTCGTTGCCGCGGCGCGGGGCGCCCTTCAGCCGGGCGTAGAAGTCCAGCGTCTCCCGCCCGGTCATGTTGGGGTGGAAGGCGACGTTTTCCGGCAGGAAGCCGATTTGGCGGCGGATGTGGGAGCAGGCGGCGCTGGCCGGGTCGCCGCCCAGCACGCGGATGCGCCCCTCCGTCGGGGTGGTCAGGCCGAGCATCAGCTTGATGAGGGAGCTTTTGCCGGCGCCATTGTGGCCGACCATCGCCACGCATTCGCCGGGCGCCAGCGTCAGGTCCACGCCGCGCACCGCCTCGGTCTCGCCATAGCGCTTGGTGACGCCCTGCACCTCTGCGGTGAAGTCGGTCATGGCTGTTTCCTTTCGGCAGTCTGGACGGAACTTGGCATTGGAGGAGGCGCCATCAGCGGGGCGCTGTCGATCACGCCGCCGGGATGCAGGGCTGGGAACTGCTTCTGCGCCCAGCGGATCACCTGGACGCCGGGGCTGTTCATCAGCAGCTTGGCCGCCGGATATTCCCACATCACCCGGTCGACCACGTCGTTGGGGCGATAGGGCTCGTCGGAGATGCCGTCGCCGTTCAGGTCGAAGGCCGCATTGTCGGACCAGTAGTTGCCGCGCCCATTCTCCGACCAGTCGAGATAACGGGTGCCGACATATTTGACCTGGGTGCGGTTGCCGATGAAGGCGTTGCCGGTCAGGCTGTTGCGTTCCGACCCGGCGGTGAAATGGACGCCGATCTCGCAGCCCTCGAACCGGTTGCCGGTGAAGCGGTTCTTGTTGGCGTTGTAGATGAAGACGCATTTCCAGGTGCCGCTGCGCAGACGGTCGCTCATCGCCTCGCTGTCGCGGGGGATGTCGTTGTCGGGCAGCGCCTCGCCGCTGTCGGAGACCGCGCCGGCGAAGCTGCCTTCGATCACGTTGCCTTCGATGCGCGAGCCGTTGGCGCTGTTCAGCATCAGCCCATGTTCGCGGTCGGCCTTGGAGCGGTTGTTGCGGATCAGCAGGTTGTTGGAGAACATCACCGCATAGCCGACATTGTTCCCGATGGAGACGTTGTCGGTCAGCTCGGAATCGTTCGTGTACATGTAATGGACGGCGAACCGGACACGCTCGAACCGGTTGCCGGAGAAGATGTTCTTGCGGGACGAGGTGGTGAACAGCCCGTCGCGTCCCTCGCGCACGCTGTTGTCGAGCACGCGGGTGCCCGGCGCGTTCCACAGCTGGATGCCGTTGCCGCGTTCCGACACGCGCAGGTCGGTGCGGCCGACGATGTCGTTGCGGCGGATCAGGCTGTCGGCGGCGCCCCAGATATAGACGCCGATCAGGTTGTCGCGCAGCCGGTTGTCCTCGACCACGGCGCCGCGCGCCTCCTTGCCGAGGAAGATGCCGGAATTCTGGTCGATCAGGCTGAGGCCGGAATTGCGGATCTCGAGGTTCCGCACGGTGACGTCGGGAGCGAGCACGGTGAGCGTGCTGTCCTTGCCGTTGCCGTCGATGACGGCGCCCGGTTCGCCGGTCAGGGTGACCGGGGTGCGGACCGTCAGCGGCCCGGGATGAACGCCGGTGGCCAGCACCAGCGTATCCCCCGGAGCCGCCGAGGCCAGCGCCGCCTGCAAACTGCCCGGTGCCACCGTCACCGTGGCGGCGGCCAGCGGTTCCGTCACCAGGGCAAGTGTGACACCGAGCAGGATGGAGAGGCGGTGACGCATGGGGTGCTCTCGGAACTGTGACGAGTGCCCCGCCCGCCCCCGCCCCTGGAGGGGTGGAGGCGGGTGGAGCGTCGCGGGTCAGGTGGAGGACGGCTCGACGATCATGCGGCCGGCCATTTCCATGTGCAGAGCATGGCAGAACCACTGGCAATAGTACCAGTGCACGCCCGGACGGTCGGCGGTGAAGGTGACCGAGGCGGTCGCCTGCGGGCCGACTTCCATGCAGACGCCGTAGTTGGTGATGCTGAAGCCGTGGGTCAGGTCGTCGATGTCGTCCATGTTGGTCACATAGACGGTCACCTCGTCACCCTGCTTGACCGTGAACTCCTCCAGCCCGAAGGCCGGGGCACGCTGCCACATGTAGACGCGGACCTTCTTGCCGTCGCGGATGACCTTGGTGTCATCCTCCAGCACTACGCCGTCCTTCTTGGCCTGCTGGCGCGCCTCTTCCCACATCGGGTCGTTGCGGTCATAGACCGAGCGCGGGTTCACCTTGGAGCGGTGGACGATCAGCGTGTCGTGCGGCTCGGCGAAGGTGGGGCCGTCATGCACCAGCTTCATCTCGTCGCCGGAGATGTCGATCAGCTGGTCGTTCTCCGGCTTCAGCGGGCCGACGTTGAGGAAGCGGTCCTTGGAGAACTTGTTCAGCGACACCAGCCACTTGCCATCGGCCTCCTTGGTCTCGCCCATGGAGGTGTGGTTGTGGCCGGGCTGATACTGGACGTCCAGCTTCTGGACGATCGGGTCGACCTTCTCGCCCTTGTAGGCACGCCGCGCCTTGTCGATGTTCCACTTCACCAGCTGGCTGTCGAGGAACAGGGTGGTGTAGGCGTTGCCGCGGCCGTCATAGGCGGTGTGGAGAGGCCCGAGGCCCAGCTGCGGCTCGGCGACGACGACGTCGCGCGGCTTGATCTTGTCGTCGAACAGATCATCCAGCAGGCGCACGTCGAACACGGTGACGGTCGGCGACAGCTTGCCGTTCACGGTGACGTGGATGCCGTCCGGAGCGGCGTTGATGCCGTGCGGGTTGGCGGGCACCGGGATGTAGCGGGTGAAGGCGCTGCCGTGGCGGCCGTCGACCACCGGCACGCCGTTCACCAACGGGATCTTGCCGGACTTCACCGCCTCGTCGATGCGCTTCAGGTTGAAGACGACGACCCAATCCTGCTCGGCGCTGGTCATCTCCGCCGCCGTGACGCCCTCTTCGGAGTCGTAGCAGGTGGAGAAGGCGTATTTGCCCTGATAGTCGGCGTCGGTGTTGTCGAGGTTGCCGTCGACCCAGACCTGCCACGCGATCTTCATCGTGTCGCCGTCGATGGCGGTGAAGTGCGACTTGTAGGCCTTCGTGTTGGTCAGGTCGCGGCCATCATTCGGGGTCGGCACGCGCTGTTCGCCGTTGGCGAAGACATAGCCGGTGCGCGGGTAGCGCTGCGGACGCAGACCGTGGATGGCGGCGGCGTTCGGGATCTCGATGATGGTGTCGGTCTTCATGATGTCGCAGCGGATGCGCGCGACACGGGTATTGGCCTTGTCGTTGATGAAGATGTAACGGCCGTCATAGGTGCCGTCGGTGAAGGACATGTGCGGGTGGTGGGCGTCGCCGTTCAGATAGATGCCGCCGCGCGTCTCCAGGAACTTCTTGGTTTCCGGGAGCATGTGCTCGGTCAGGATCTTCCGGCTTTCGTTGGTCATGCCCCAGCCGGTGGCGGAGCAGCGGTTGAACACCGGAATGCGCATCAGTTCGCGCATCGACGGCAGGCCGAGGATGCGGACTTCGCCCGAATGCCCGCCGGAATGGAAGGCGTAATATTCGTCGAGATCGCCCGGCTTCACCTCGGCGTTGAGGTGGCCGGCCTGGGCGTTGGCCGCCAGGGCTTCGGTGGCACCGAACAGGGCGCTGCCCGCGATGCCGCCAGCGGTCGCACCGCCGACCGCGCCGGTCAGCCCGGCAAGCGCCGCGGCCTTCGCCGTTCCGCCCAGTAGAGCACGGCGGTTGACGCCTGCCGTGTTGTTGGTCTCACTCGACATAGTCTGCTCCTTCGCTGACCCCGCTTTTGGGGTTGTCATGAGACCCGTTGCGACCGGGTCCCGTTATGGGGATGAGGGGATGGCGGTCAGGACTGGTGCGGCCGGATCGTCAGCCGGCCGGTGGCCGGATCGGCGGTGGACACCGTGCTGCGGGAGGCGGCGCCTGCGGGGGCGGGCTGGGCCGCAGCCGCGGCCGCGGCTTCCTTTTCCGCCGCCAGCCGGGCCTCGGCGGCCTGCCACTTCTCGCGCTTCTGCCGCTTCTGGATCATGACCGGGCATTTGTGGTCGTGGTGGTAGAGCATCTGGCAGTGCAGGCACTGGATGCATTCGTTGGGGTTGATCGAGCCGTCGGGGTGGATGGCCTGGACCGGGCATTCGTTGCCGCAACGCTGGCAGGGGCTGCCGCATTCCTTGTAGCGGCGCAGCCAGTCGAACATCCGCAGCCGGCCGGGGATCGCCAGCGCCGCGCCCAGCGGGCAGAGATAGCGGCAGAAGAAGCGTTCGATGAACAGGCCCGCCGCCAGCAGCGCCACGGCGAAGGCGACGAACCACCAGTCGCGGACGAAATGCAGGATGATGGCGGTCTTGAACGGCTCGATCTCCGCCGCCTTCTCCGCGGTGCCCAGCGATTGCAGCGACAGGGCGAACAGCATCAGGAAGATGATGTATTTGATCGGCCACAGGCGCTGGTGCAGGCCGAAGGGCACGGTGATCTGGCGGATGCCGATCTTCTTCGCCGCCTTCGACAGCAGTTCCTGCAGCGAGCCGAACGGGCAGAGCCAGCCGCAGAAGGCGCCCCGGCCCCAGAACAGCAGCGACGCCGCCACCGAGAACCACAGGATGAACACCAGCGGGTCCATCATGAAATAGTCCCAGCGGAAATCGGTGCGCAGCGCGTTGGCGAAGGTCAGGACGTTGACAACCGACAGCTGGGCCGTGGCGTACCAGCCGAGCCAGACCAGGGTGAAGACCAGATAGGCCGTCCGCACCCGCTCATACAGCGCCGGACGCTTGGTCAGCTGGTCCTGGAAGAAGAAGATGCCGGTCAGCAGAAGGATGGCGACGGACAGGATGGCGACATCGACCTTCCGGTTCTGCCAGATGCGCTGCCACAGCGGCGTTTCGGCGGCTTCCTCCGCCTCCGCCGCACCGGCGGCCTGGATGGCGGCGCTGTGGCTGGCGGATTGGGCGGACGCCGGTGCGGCGGCCGATGCCGGGGCCGGGGCCGGAGCGGCCGGCTTTTCGGTCTTCAGGAACTTGTCGGGCGGCTGGTAGCCGAGGTCGAAGGTGACGAACACCTTGTCGAGCGCCGCGATGGCGCGCTGGACCAGCAGCTGCAGGCGCCAGGAGTCGGCCGGGTTGAACTCCGCATTCTCCGGCAGGACGAACAGGCCGATTTCCGGGAAATCGGGGGCGCCGGCGGCGGCGACGCTGCCCAGGCGCTTGTGCATCTTGTCGCGGAAGCGGACGGAGCCCTCATGCTGCACCAGTTCGATGCGGTCGAAGATGCCGCCGCGGACATAGCCCGAGCCTTTGAAGGAATAGCGCCCCTGCCCAGCCACCAGGATCGCCTGCTGGCCCGGCTTCAGCTGCTTGGTCAGGGTCTCGTACTCCGCATCGCCCAGCAGCGAGCGGCCGATGGTGGGAATGGTCACCAGGGCGGCATAGAGGTCGATGAAGGTCTCGTCGGGGCTGCCGGCCTCGGCGCGGGCGATGGCCTCCGCCTTGCCGGTCTTCTCGAAGGCGGCGTTCACCTCCCCCACCGTCAGGGTCAGCCGGCGCACCGATCCGTCGCCGATCAGGGTCGCCCAGTCCTCGACCCCGGTCTTCGACAGGTCGATGGCCTTGGTCACGACCGGTTCCGCGTCCGTCCCGCCCTGCCCCAGCGACTGCATCACCTTCTTGCCGGAGCGGATGATGGAATCGCCGATGACCATCACGGTCACCGTCGCACCCGACACGATGTCGACCGGCGGGCTGGCGGCGCTCTGGCTGGCGAGCTGCAGCACGTTCTTGCCGACATAGCCGTTGATGAAGCCGTTGATGCGGGCCGGCGGGATGCCGATCAGCACGATGGGCTCGTGATGGTCCATCAGCCGGGCGCCGGTCACCGTGCCGTCCGCCGCCAGCCCGACCACCACGTCGATCGGCCGGCCCGAATAGCCGGTGGTGTTGACATAGTCCGACGTCAGAAAGGCGTGGCCCACCACGGCGTCGCCCTTGTAGACGGGGACGGTGGGGGCGTTCGGGGTGGGCTTGCCGAAGCGGTCGGCGCCGGGGACGAGATCGGAAGGCTGCAGCTTCGCCAGATAAGGCAGCAGCCGGCCGCTCTCGGCCGCCTCGGCCGCGGCAATGCCGGTCAGCAGCAAAAGGACGGCGACAAGTGCCGATCCCACCCAACGTTGCAAACGCGTGAACCTCACGACGGCCATCCTCCGGCTTTTGCCAATTGGCTTCGGTGTTTCCGGCGGATCAAATACCCAGCCAGCGCGTAAGGACTTGACCAAGGTCAAGAGTTCGGCGGATCGCCGTACGAATTGCGCCAGATCAACAACTTTTGGCTGGGGTTGTGATTTGGCCCGAGAAATACCCTCTCTGGCTGTGTGGCTTCCTTTCTCCCCAGAAGTGGAGGGGGATGGGGAATTACTCGCCTGATGGCATACTCCCTAGGGGCAGTGGGCTGCTGCGAGACGTTTCCAGCAATTTGCGGTTGGAACGGTCAGCCCGAGATAAAGCGGAAGGCCACATCCCATGAGCGCAGCCCGGCAAGGCAGCCCAGCCCGCAATGTCGATGCCTCCACCTCTGCCGACCCGCGCCCGCCGGTTGACCAAGGCACCCGCCGGCGCGAGATCGCGATGTTCCTGCTGCTGGCGGTGTTCATCTGGCCGGTGCTGTCGATCGCCGTGGTCGGCGGCTATGGCTTCATCGTCTGGATGTCGCAGATGATCCTGGGTCCGCCCGGTCCGCCGCCGGTCTGACGGAGGGACCGTCCCATGGCCGATGATGGCTTAGATGGTCGATCCATAGACCGGGGAAGGCGGGGCCTCCTGCGCGGTCGGCCGGCGGCAGGGCCGGCGCCGATCCACCCCCCCTGGTCCCGTCCCGATTATTTTACCGCGCTCTGCACCCGCTGCGGCGCCTGTGCTGCGGCCTGTCCCGAGGCGATCCTGCGGCCCGGCGACGGCGGCTATCCCGAGGTCGATTTCACGCGCGGGGAATGCAGCTTCTGCGGCGCCTGCGCCGATGCCTGCGCCGAGCCGATCTTCGACCGGACGGCGCCGCCCTGGGCGTTGCGGGCGAGCGTCTCGCCATCCTGCCTTGCGGTGCAGAGGGTGGTGTGCCGGAGCTGCCAGGACGCCTGCCCGGAAGGGGCGATCCGTTTCCAACCGGCGGCCGGCGGGGCCGCCCATGCCCGCATCGACGAGGCGGCCTGCACCGGCTGTGGCGCCTGCGTCGCCGCCTGCCCGTCCGGCGCCGTCACCCTCACCCACCAGACCGCCCCTCACAAGACCGGGAGCCCAAGCCATGCCGTTCGATGACATCACGGGATTGGGGACGAGCGCCGAACGGCATCTCGCCTCGCTGCTGCTGCATGTGCGGCCGGACCGGCAGGCGATGGTGCGCGCCGCCATCGCCACCCTGCCCGGCACCGAACTCCACATCGAACAGGCCGGCAAGATGGTGGTCACCGTCGAGGGACCGCATGAGGGCTGGATCGCCGACCGCATGACCGCGCTGCACCTGCTGGACGGCGTGTTCTCCGCCGTCATGGTCTTTCACCACATCGACCGGGGGCACATCGACCGCACGGAGGTGGAGGCCGCCGAAGGGAGCTAGCCCTGCCCTGCCCTGCCAGCCGGATCCGAACACCAGAAGAAGAAGGGGGATGCCCATGTTGGACCGTCGCGACTTCATCAAGGCCCAGGCGGTGGCCGCCGCTGCCGCCGCCGGGGGCATCAGCCTGCCGGCCGCCGCACAAAGCTCGCTGGTGGCGGGCGAGGACACCGCGCTGAAATGGTCGAAGGCGCCCTGCCGGTTCTGCGGCACCGGATGCGGCGTGATGGTCGCGACTAAGGACAACCGCGTCGTCGCCACCCACGGCGACATGCAGGCGGAGGTGAACCGCGGCCTGAACTGCGTGAAGGGCTATTTCCTGTCGAAGATCATGTATGGCGAGGACCGGCTGACCCAGCCGCTGCTGCGCATGCGCGACGGGCAATATCATAAGGAGGGCGAGTTCCAGCCGGTGTCGTGGGACCGCGCCTTCGACGAGATGGCCCGCCAGTGGAAGCGGGTGCTGAAGGAGAAGGGGCCGGAGGCGGTCGGCATGTTCGGCTCCGGGCAATGGACGATCTGGGAGGGCTATGCCGCGACGAAGCTGATGCGCGCCGGCTTCCGCACCAACAACCTTGACCCCAACGCCCGCCACTGCATGGCGTCGGCCGCCGTCGCCTTCATCCGCACCTTCGGCATGGACGAGCCGATGGGCTGCTACGACGATTTCGAGAATGCCGACGCCTTCGTCCTCTGGGGCTCCAACATGGCGGAGATGCACCCCATCCTGTGGACCCGCGTCACCGACCGCCGGCTGGCGCACCAGCATGTCAAAGTGGCGGTGCTGTCGACCTTCGAGCATCGCAGCTTCGAGCTGGCCGACATCCCGATGATCTTCACGCCGGGGACCGATCTGGCGATCCTGAACTTCATCGCCAACCACATCATCCAGACCAACCGGGTGAACAGGGAGTTCGTCGAAAAGCACTGCAACTTCCGGCTCGGCCAGAAGGACATCGGCTATGGGCTGCGGCCGGAGAATGTGCTGGAGGTGCGGGCGGCCAACGCCAAGGACCCGACCGATTCCAAGCCCATCGATTTCGACGCCTTCGCCAAGTTCGTCAGCACCTACACGGCGGATTACACGGCGGAGCTGACGGGAGTGCCGAAGGAGCGGCTGACCGCGTTGGCGGAACTGTATGCCGACCCGAAGACCAAGGTCATGTCGCTGTGGACCATGGGGTTCAACCAGCATGTCCGCGGCGTCTGGGCCAACCACATGGTCTACAACATCCATCTGCTGACCGGGAAAATCTCCCAGCCGGGGAACGGTCCTTTCTCGCTGACCGGGCAGCCGTCGGCCTGCGGCACCGCGCGCGAGGTCGGGACCTTCGCCCACCGGCTGCCTGCCGACATGCAGGTCACCAACCCGACCCACCGTGCCCATGCGGAGGAGGCGTGGAAGCTGCCGAAGGACCTGCTGCCGGGCAAGATCGGCTATCACGCCGTGCTGATGGACCGGATGCTGAAGGACGGCAAGCTGAACGCCTACTGGATCATGGTGAACAACAACCTGCAGGCGGCACCGAACAGCGCCAACGAGACCTATCCCGGTTACCGCAACCCGGACAATTTCATCGTGGTGTCGGACGCCTACCCCACCGTCACCGCGTCCGCCGCCGACCTGATCCTGCCGGCGGCGATGTGGGTGGAGAAGGAAGGCGCCTACGGCAACGCCGAACGCCGCACCCATTTCTGGCACCAGCTGGTCACTGCACCGGGGGAGGCGCGGTCGGATCTGTGGCAGCTGATGGAGTTCTCCAAGCGCTTCACCACCGACGAGGTGTGGCCGGCGGCGGTGCTGGACGCCAACCCGTCCTATCGCGGCAAGACGCTGTTCGACGTGCTGTACCGCAACGGCACCGTCGACCGCTTTCCGCTGTCGGACGTCGATCAGGACTATGCCAACGACGAAGCCAAGCATTTCGGCTTCTACGTCCAGAAGGGGTTGTTCGAGGAGTATGCCGATTTCGGGCGCGGGCACGGCCATGATCTGGCGCCCTTCGACACCTATCATCAGGTGCGCGGCCTGCGCTGGCCGGTGGTGGACGGCAAGGAGACGCGCTGGCGCTACCGCGAGGGCTACGACCCCTTCGTGAAGACGGGCGAGGACGTGCGGTTCTACGGCAACCCGGACGGCAAGGCCAACGTCTTCGCCTTCCCCTACGAGCCGCCGGCGGAGGCGCCCGACCATGACTTCGACCTGTGGCTGGTGACGGGGCGCGTGCTGGAGCATTGGCACAGCGGGTCGATGACCATGCGGGTGCCGGAGCTGTACAAGGCGATGCCGATGGCCCTGGTCTTCATGCATCCCGACGATGCCAAGGCGCGGGGCTTGCGCCGCGGATCGGAGGTGAAGGTGGTCTCCCGCCGCGGCGAAATGCTGACGCGGGTGGAGACGCGCGGGCGCAACAAGCCGCCGCGCGGCGTGGTGTTCGTGCCGTGGTTCGACTCCGCCCGGCTCATCAACAAATGCACGCTGGACGCCACCGACCCAATCAGCAAGCAGACCGACTTCAAGAAGTGCGCCGTCAAGATCGTCGCTGCCTGAGGGAGGAGTTGAGCCATGCGACCCCATCACCTTGCCGCGCTGGCGGCTCTGCCCTTCCTCGTGCCGGCGGTTCTGTCGGCGCAAGGTACGCCCGCGCTGCGCCTGGACTCGCCGTTCCGGCCGCCGGTCAATTTCGTCGAGCAGAACCCTGCCCCGCCGATCCCGCCGGACGTCACCGACGACCGCCGCGTCGCCCGCAATTACCCGGAGCAGCCGCCGGTGATCCCACACAATGTCCGTGATTACCAGATCACGCTGAACAACAACCAGTGCCTGACCTGCCACAGCCGCCGCTTCACCGAGGCGGTGCAGGCGCCGATGGTCAGCATCACCCATTACGTCGACCGTGAGGGCCAGACGCTGGGCGCCGTGTCGCCGCGGCGGTATTTCTGCATGCAGTGCCATGTGCCGCAGACCACGGCCCAGCCCATCGTCCCGAATACCTTCAAGGATCTCGACAGTCTGGTCAGCCGGCCGTCGGACCGGGGGGATCGTCGATGAAACCGCGGGTTCCGGTGTCGCTGAAAAAGGCGTGGCAGACCTTCTCCCGTCCCAGCCGGACCTTCAGCCTGGGCTTCCTGACGCTGGGCGGCTTCATCGCCGGCGTGATGTTCTGGGGCGGCTTCAACACCGCGTTGGAGGCCACCAACAAGGAAGCCTTCTGCATCGGCTGTCACGAGATGCAGGCGAACCCTTATGAGGAGATGAAGCAGACCATCCACTTCACCAACAGGTCGGGCGTGCGGGCGACCTGCCCCGACTGCCATGTGCCGCATCAGTGGACCGACAAGATCGCCCGCAAGATGCAGGCGTCGAAGGAGGTCTGGGGCAAGATCTTCGGCACCATCGACACGCGCGACAAGTTTCTGGCGAAGCGCCGCGAACTGGCCGAGCATGAGTGGGCGCGGCTGAAGGCGAACAACTCGCTGGAATGCCGCAACTGCCACAGCGCCGATTCGATGGACATCACCAAGCAGGGGGCGCGGGCGGCGCGCATCCATGAACAGTACCTGTTCACCGGGGAGCGCACCTGCATCGACTGCCACAAGGGCATCGCCCACCGCCTGCCCGACATGCAGGGCGTGCCGCCGGGTTGGAGCGAGGCGTCCGACAACCCGCAGAAGCCGATCGGGCATTGGCTGGCGAATGCGGGCGGGGAGGGGAGGTGATCTGAGATTCCCTCTCCCGGGGCGGGAGAGGGCGATTTTGGAAGAGTTCAATCCTGGTCGGAATCCGACCACCCTTCGCGCGGTGGTCGGATTCCGACCAGTCTTACTTTCCGGCTCCGGCCAGGATGGCGTCGATGGCGGTGCGCATGTCGGCCAGCGCCTGCCGGTCGGTGTCGGACAGCGGCTGCGGCTTGGCCTGAAGTTCCTGCAGCATGTCGCGGGCCTGGAAGACCGGCTTGGAGACGCGCTTGGGCAGGGCGCTGGACGCGATGCCGGCGGGGACGCTGACCGGTTCGCGCCTGGGCTGGGCGGCGGCCGGGGAGGGCGGGGAACCGGCCTCGGCGCGCTTCAGCTTTTCCCAGGCGCGGAGCTGCTCGTCCTGGTCGTCGATGGCGGCCAGCGCCTCCAGCTTCGCCTTGGTCGGGCGGAGCAGGGGATAGTCCTCGCGGATCGCCGGGGCCAGACGCTGGAAGGACAGCATCATGGTGACGTAGGTCTTCTTGCGGCCGAGCGCCTCGGCAAGCTGGCGGTGGGAATAGCCGTGCCGTTCGGCCAGTCGGGCCAGCGCGTCGGATTCCTCCAGCGGGTTCAGGTCGCTGCGCTGGAGGTTTTCGACGATGGCGATCTCCTCGTCGTCGTCACCGGTGAACAGGATGCCGAAGATGGTCTCCCGTCCCAAGAGCCGCATCGCCCGCAGCCGCCGCTCGCCATAGACCAGCTGCCAGCTGTCGTCGGCCGTCTGGCGAACGCCGATCGGTTGTTGCAACCCGTGACGCTCGATGGAGGCGGACAGCCCGCGCAGTTCCTCCTCGTCGAACTCGCGGCGCGGCTGGTTCGGGTTGGGGGCGATGCGGTCGACCGGCACCTCGACCAGATGCGGCGCGTGGCGGCTGAGGCCGAACAGCGCGTCCTTCATCCTTGCGGCTGCGGTGGCGCTCTGCGCCGGCTTGGTTGCCTTGCCGAGAAGACTACGCGACACGGTCGACCTCCTTGATGCGGGCGGTGCGTTCCTCGACCAGGGCGGAGGCGACGTCGCGATAGACGGCGGCGCCGGCCACGTCCGGCATCGCTTCCACCGCCGCGCGGCCGACCGAGGTCGCCTGGGCATAGACCGACGCCTTCGGCACCGGATCGAACACCCGCAGATGCGGGCCGTACTGTTCCTGGATCTGCTCCAGAACCTCGCGGTCGTTGCGTTCCCGCTGCTTGAAGATGGTCGGCACGATGCCGAGCACGCCGAGCGCGGTGTTCATCCGCCGGCGGATCTTCGCGACGTTTTCCAGCAGGAAGGCCATGCCGAGCAGGCTGAACTTCTCGGTCTGGCAGGGGATGATCGCGGTGTGGGCGGCGACCATGGCGTTCTTGGTCAGCTCGCCGATGTTGGGCGGCGTGTCGATGACGATGAAGTCGAAGCTGCGCTTCGCCGCGGCGATCTTCTCCTTCATGATGAAGTCGCCACCGGCTTCCTTGCCCAGCTCCACCTCCGTCTCGGCAAGCCGGATGGAGGAGGGGGCGACGCGCAGGCCGCTTTCCGGCACGGTGACCAGGATGTCGTCCAGTTCCAGGTCGCCATGCATGACGTAGTAGAGGGTCTTGCCCTCCGTCTCCATCGTGTAGGAATCGATGCCGAGATGCTGGGTGGCGTTGGCCTGCGGATCGCAGTCGATCAGCATGGTCGAATAGCCCTTCAGTGCCAGGGCCGAGGCGATGTTCACCGCCGACACCGTCTTGGCGCAGCCGCCCTTCTGGTTCGCCACGACGACGACCAGTGCAGGGCCGCCCAGCCTTTCCGGCTCCGGCCCGGCGATCTCGCGCGTCATCAGCGCATCGACGGCCGCCGGGATGCGCTCCGCGTCGTTTTCCCAGCGGCTGATCTTCTGCTTGTCATAGCGGCGCTGCAGCCGCCCGTTCAGCCAGACGGCGAATTCGGACTGCGACAGTCCTTTCGCTTCCCGTTGGGTCCGCAACTCCTCGCCCTTCACCGTCCCCTCCCCAGCATGAACAGGGCCGGAGGGTAGGGGTAGATGCTACAATGGTCAAGGAGGCCGTTGGGAGAGCGTGGCGGCAGACCTTCCAGAAGACGTGGTCCGGCCGGCACGGAGCGCCTCCACGGGGCTTATCCCGTCGAACTCGCCGTCCGCGATCTGCCGCCAGGCCCTGAGCATCCAGGGTTTTCCACCGGCAGGGTCGCCCACGCACAATTGTTTGACCAAGATCAAGACTCTCGGACCCGGTTTCTCCGATGCTTCCGACGTCGGGACCCACACGGCTCCCGGTCTCGATTTCGAACAGGGAGACCCTTCATGGCGAAGCTTCTGGACGGCAAGGTCGCCGTCGTCACCGGCGGCAGCAGCGGCATCGGCGCATCCATTGTCGAGCGCTATCTGGCCGAGGGTGCCAAGGTCGCCGTCTTCGCCCGCAGCGTCGGGGCGCTTCAGGACCTCGCCGCACGGAACCCCGATCAGGTGCTGGCCGTGCCCGGCGACGTCACCGTGCGCGCCGACCTCGAGCGACTGGTCGCGGCGACGGTCGAGCGCTTCGGCGGGGTGGACGTGGTGGTGCCGAACGCCGGGGTCGCCAAGGTGGTCTCCTTCGCCGACAGCGACGAACAGGCCATCCAAGAGCAGTTCTCGGTCAATTTCGTCGGGGCGCTGCAGACCGCGCGGCTGTTCCTGCCGCACATGCGCCGGGGCGGCTCGATCGTCTTCGTCACCACATTCCTGGTGCAGGTCGGCTTCCCCGGTCTGGCGATCTACAGCGCCAGCAAGGCGGCGCTGACCTCGGCGACCAAGACACTGGCGGCCGAACTGGCACCGCAGGGCATCCGGGTGAATGCCGTCGCCCCCGGCCCGATCGCCACGCCGATCTGGAGCAAGGTCGGCCTGCCCGAGGACGTGCTGGGCCAGGTCGCCGCCACCGTCACGGCCCGGTTGTTCCCCGGTGCGTTCGGCGCCCCGGAGAGCATCGCCGACGCGGCGCTGTTCCTCGCCTCCGATCAGGCAAAGAACATCTACGGCCAGGAGCTGGTGGTCGACGGCGGCTATACGGTGGGATGAGCAACTGTCTTGTTCATGTGTTGGTGGGAATGGCTGCCAGTGCGTCACGGACCCGAGCGTTGAGAATTGTCAGCATTTTGTGGATGACAGCGACGACGGCGACCTTTCCCGGCTTTCCGGCGGCTCTGAGGCGCTCGGAGAAGGCTTTGAGGGTTGGATCATATCGCATGGCGGTTAGTGCGGCCATGTAGAGTGCGTTGCGCAGTCCAAGGCGCCCACCGCGGATCATGCGCTTGGCGTCGCTCTTGCCGCTTTGGCGGGTGTAAGGGCACACCCCAACCAATGCGGCGATCTTTCGCCGGTCGAGCCTGCCCAGTTCAGGCAACTCGGCCAGCAGGGTGGCGACCGTGACCGGGCCGACTCCCTTGATCGAGTGGATCGGCTTGGTCACGGCGGTCCAGGCCGGATTGGCCTGGATCTGCTTGGCGATCTCGTCGCTGATCCGCTCGATCAGCGTTTCGAGCCGGGTCAGCAGGCCGCGCGTGGCACGGCGCAGGGAGGTGCTGGTCAAGCCACGCAGTTGATTATCCAGCGCGGTCTTCTGCTCGATCAGCTGGCGGCGCCAGCGCACAGTCTCAGCCAGCCGCTCGGTGGCTTGGTCGAAGACCGCCGGGGTGGTGGTGAAGGTCTGGGCGAAGCGGGCGATGACGCGGGCGTCGATGGCGTCGGTCTTGGCGAACTGACCGGCGGCCTCGGCGAAGCGGCGCACGCGTACCGGATCGAGGATGGAGACGGTATAGCCCGCCTCGGCGAACTTGCGGGCGCAGCCCTTCTCGAAGCCACCGCTGGCCTCCAGGGCGATGGTGATCTGGGCCGGCTCGCCGTGGCGTTCCAGCCACGCCATCAGTTGTTTCCAGCCCTGCTCGGTGTTGTCCACGCGCCAGGAAGCGTTGCCGGGCAGGAGATGGACATCGAGAGCGTCTTTGCTTACATCAATGCCGACAAATATGAGAAGAAGTGCCATTCTTCGGATCCCTTCCTTGCCTGTTCGGCGGTCGTGCCAGGCAACTGTTCGGGCGTGGAAGACGGCGGAGCGGTCCCAAGCTCATCCGCGGCCGGCCAGGGCCAAGGGTTTAGCGGGTGCCGCTCCACCCTGGGGGGTGGGGCATGCCCCACCCCCCAGGGCTTCTTCTCTAGCAAAATTCAAAGACACAAGGGTTCCTCGGCCCGCAGCGCCACGCCGGCGGTGCTGACGCCCTTTTGGAGCGAAATGCGGTAGACCGAATCCGGCGCGCACCCCGTCTCGGCGGCGATCGCGGCTTCGGTCTAGCCGCGGTCGTCCCCACGGGGCACCAGCCCGCCGGAGCGCGCGCCGAATGGTCTGCTCCGAGCACCCCGTCCGGGACCCGCCTCTCCGTCCCGACCGGTCAGACTTAACAGCGCCGCGCGGTGCCGGACAAGGCCGGCGCCACGATCGCGACATTCACCGGCCGACGCCGTGCACCAGCATGCGGCGTAGATAGCCATCCCCAGAATTGGAGATGCCGCCCAGGCGCTCCTTGCCACCGCTCGAATTTTGCCGCGGCTCCAATCCGAGCCAAGCCGCCAAGTGGCGCGCTGAGGTGAAAGTCTTCGTATCACCGATGGTGGCCACCGGCGCCGTCGCAACGATCGGGCCGATGATCGTGGGCTGCATGGGAAGGAACTCCGTATCCAGAGGGGCGATCCCCTTCAGCTGGTGTCACTCACCAGAAACGGGGAGCGTCTATCCCATCTAGCCTTTCAGAACAATCGACCATCCACCGCAATCGCAAATAAATAAGTTTTCTAAATATTTTCGATAAACAGGGAAATATTTGCAACCCCATGAAATACCTTTAAACCATTGATTAAGTTATAATGTGTCAATTTTCTTCAGATGCTCCAAGCCGTGACTCACAGGATGATACGAGTGATGCAGTTCAGTAATGTGAAAATTTTTGCCAAGATTCTTGTCCTGGTGATTCTGATGTCAGCAGTTACTGCTGTGATCAGCGTGATGGGCGTACGAGCGCTTACGACACTCGATCGGGACGCCGGTGAGATCGAGCAGGCTGGCCGTGAGGCGCTTACTGGCGCGCGCGCCAACCGCAACGTGGTTGGTCTGAATCGCGCAGAATACTACATTGCCGCCGATCCCTCACGCGCTGGGTTAAGTGAGGCGGAGAAGGAGGTCGCCGCTCAGCGGCGCGAACTCGAACAGCGGCTCACCGTTCTGAAGAAGACCGCCGACACGCGACAAGCGGAGTTGCTCAGCGTCATCGATGGGGCCTATGCCTCCTATCTGAAGGAGCTGGATGATACAATCGTCCAGGCCCGCAATGTCGGGGACCAGATTAGTATGGATGCGGCGCGCAAAACTGTTCTCGACTCTGTTACGACGTCGCGAACTGCCGCCAACCAACTTCAGGCTGCCATCAACGCTTACAACAGATACACCGACGACAAGGCAAGTGCCGTTTCGCAGAACGCCAGCATCAATGCCCAATCTGTCCACAACATGCTGATTGCAGTGGCGGTGCTGGGCATTCTCAGCGGTATCGTCGTCGGTTTGCTAATCGCCCGATACGGCATCAGCCGTCCGATCAGCGCGTCGGTCACCAGTCTGCGCGGCCTCGCCGACGGCAACCTGAACGTCGATATCTATGGCGTTGGGCGCAAGGATGAGATCGGCGATATCGCTGGCACGATGCAGGTCTTCAAGGAGAACCTCCAACGTGCCCGCACCATGGAAGAGGAAGCCAAGCAGGCCGAGCAGCGCGCAATGGCAGAGAAGAAGCGCGCCATGAACGAGTTGGCCGACAGCTTTGAAGCCAGCGTGCAGGGCGTGGTCAGCACCGTATCGTCCTCTGCCACCCAGCTTCAAGGAAATGCCCAGAGCATGTCCTCGATTGCTGAGGAAACGACACGTCAAGCCTCCTCTGTGGCCGCGGCAACCGAACAGGCGTCCAGTAATGTCCAAACCGTCGCGTCAGCGGCCGAGGAGTTGTCCAGTTCGATCGCTGAAATCGCTCGGCAGGTAGAATCCGCCGCACACATCAGCCGCACTGCGGTGGATGAAGCGCAACGTACCAACGCCACCGTGGAGAGCCTCGCCCAGGCTGCCGAGAAGATCGGTAGCGTGGTGCTGCTCATCCAGCAAATTGCCAGCCAGACCAACCTTCTGGCGCTGAATGCTACAATCGAGGCGGCTCGTGCTGGTGAAGCGGGCAAGGGCTTCGCCGTCGTGGCGTCCGAGGTGAAGAGTCTCGCCAACCAGACCGGGCGTGCCACCGAGGAGATCGCCAGCCAAATACAAGCGATCCAAAAGGAGACGCAGGGTGCTGTCAGCGCAATCCGGGGCATTGCCGACACGGTTCTGCAGGTGAACCAGATCGCCGCGACCATCACCTCGGCGGTGGAGGAGCAGACCGCCGCCACCGGCGAGATATCACGCAATGTCCAGCAGGCGGCACAAGGCACCTCTGAGGTCTCCCGCAGTATTGTTGGTGTCAATGAAGCCTCCAATCAAGCCGGTCAATCGGCCTCGGAAGTCTTGCGAGCCGCCAGCAACCTCGGACTTCAGGCGCAGACCCTGCAGTCGTCCGTAGATGAGTTTGTCAAACGCATCAGAACTGCATGAAGTTTGTCAAAGGATTAGAGGTGTGATGCTCGACCGCCTTTAGGCGGTCGATGCTCTGTAATGTAGGCGAAACATAAGCTTCCGCGCTGCCGAAGAGTCTGGTTATAATCAGGCCACAGTCACGTCGAGGCGTTGATTCTTCTCTCGTGCTTTACGAAGAAATTTAAGAATGTCTTTTTTACTGAACTGCTCTGCCGCGGCGCTTACGTATAGGATATAGTAGATCTGCCTTTTTTCCATCGATACACGCCCCCTTTCTTACTCATTCACCATCTTCCAGACACTTGGCGACACCGACTCGCAGGGCGTTGAGAGCCTCGTCGAAAGCGAAGTCTTCAATGAGCCGTGCGACGGCGTCGGCATGGTGGCCGAGAACCGAACGCAATTCACCCTCATGTGCGTGAAAGAGGGTGCTCGCCGCCATATCATCAGCCGCAAGCAGTGCCTCAAGGTCCTTGATGACCACACGCATGCGTGATCGGTCGACCGACGACACCATGGCTTCCTGCCCGGACGCCGCCGACAGCGCCAGCGCGATCGCGGCTTTCAGCGTCTCTACGCTCTGCCCGACGGCTCGAGCGCGCGCCATGAGCTCGTTCTGTGAACCGGCACGGGGTTTGGACGCCGATCGGCACGGTAATCTACTGAAAGTATGAGATCCCTTGGGGTCCTACCTGCGTGCTGTTTCACATCCTGACAGCTTTGCGAGCACCCAGCGCAATTATCACAATGGCATCGGTAACATGAATCCACGACTTGCGCTGCGGCAGCAACCAGCCGTCGAGCTTTCAAAGGAGGGGTATGCTTGGCTCATCCAGCATCTTGAGAACGCCTTCAACCAGCACGGCACCATATCGGCTGAGGAGATGGCGCAGCTTGATTGGCCGGAGATACCGGGCAACGGTGCGGTACCAATGTGGCGCCCTGCTGGGGTGGATGACTGAGGATCATGAGGCCCCACGAGCTGTAGAGGCCCGTCTCCCCGAACTGTGATGCTCCTTGGCGGAGAAATCTCTATTACGATTACGCGATTACCGGCACCCCATAACGGACAACAGCCTGATCGGCCGACACAAGCGTCATCCCCTCGATCTGCGCCTGCGCCACCAAGGCGCGATCGAACGGATCGTCATGGTGGCGCGGCAAGCCCCCCGCGGCGACCCCATGGGCAGCTGTCAGATCGAGCACCTCAATGCCCATCTCCGTCAGCAGGGCGTCCAGCCGCTCGAGGGGAAACGGAAGCCGTCCCAGGGCACGCTTGATCGAAATCTCCCAGACGCTGATGGCGCTGAGGAAAACCTCGTTGTGGGGGTCGACCACCGCGACAGCGGCGGCCGTAGACAGGCGTTCGGGCTGGCTGGTCATCCAGACGAAGATGTGGGTGTCGATCAGCAGTCTCACGGCTCTTCACCTCTGAAGGCCCGCGCCATGCTTTCGGGCAGCGGGGCGTCGAAATCCTCGCCCAGCACCACCTCGCCCTTCAGCAGGCCGAGCGGCCGGGGCGTCGTCCGACGGCGCAGCGGAACCAGACGGGCCATCGGCCGGCCAGCCTTCGCGATGACGATCTCTTCGCCGGCGGCAGCGCGGTCGACCAACTGCGACAGGTTGGTCTTGGCCTCATACAGGTTGACGGGGTCCATGACACATCTCCTTGGTCAAGACTGACCAACCATAAGGCATGTTGCTGGTATTGGTCAATCTTGACCAATACCGGAGCGGGTGTGGATCGGCGTCCAACCCTAGCCGTGCGGACCAAAAAGTTATGTCATTGACTCGGTGAGATAATTTCTTGTGGTAGGTGCCCCTACATAGACACCTGCGGAACGATTTCCTTCAGCAAACCAATGGAATAACCGAATACGAATGCCGGCCGAGATTGAACGCTGATCCACAGGGGATAGAAGTGAAGAGCCGGGATTGAGATGTCAGAGCGGGTCGATGATCACGCCATGGCGCGGGAGTCATTCCAGCCGGTGGTAGAGTCATGTCAGAACCCGGATGGCGGATATGACATTCCGATACGATATTGTACGCCTACGTGAGAGTCGAACGGCGTGCTATCTACCTTGGAGAACCATGCCGTTAGGGGGAACTATGCGTACGTTAGCCGCCATCGTCGTTGCACTCGTCTTGTCTGGATGCGCGGTCGCGTCTGGCACCAAGATCACGGACGGTGAACTCTCAGCACTCAAGCAGCAGAACGCGACCGTCGAGCAGGTGATCGCGCAGTTTGGACAGCCCGCTTCGTCTTCAACGCTGCCTGACGGCTCAAAAGATGCTGTCGTACAGCTATAGTGAAACCAATCTTGTCGGCAACCAGTTTCCTGGGAAAATGGCGTTCGCGCATCTTCGTTTCTCAAAAGGCGGAAAGCTGGTGAGCTTCCAGACCAACGAGATGAACACCCGTCAGCCGAATCAGCGGATCGTGTACTGATTGTACTGGCCGGAGCTGCTCTCTCCGATCGTCACTGCGTCGCTGGCAGTGGCACTTGATCTCCTCGGAGACTCAGTAGCGGAAGAATCGACGCTATGGTGCGCCGCCGCGTCGTGGGCATCGCCATGCCGCTCGGGTGCCACAGCGTCCGCGCCCGTGGGATCACCGCCGATCTGGTCAAGGACGGCACGCTGGAGACCACTGCCGTCCTGACCAACCACACCTCCACCCGCACCACCCAACTCTACGACCGCCGCGGTGGTCGGGTCAGCCTGGACGAGGTCGAGCGTATCCGGCAGATCCTGGGGATGCTGGCTGGACTGGTCCGAGGCCGACACAGCGGCCCCTTCAGGAGGTTCGGTCGCCACGGTTCGCTGCAGACCGCTTTGAGCAGACACTGCCTTGTGTCCAGATATAAGTTGGATCACAATCCAACTTACAGCGAATTTCTGGAATAAGTTGTCTCATGATCCCACTCAGCCTCATGACCCCTGGGGATGTGACACGGACCGTGGCCGCCCGCGCTCGCGCCCGGCGGGTCGCCCTTGGGCTCACCCAGCAGGAGGTTGCCGACCGCAGCGGGGTCAACATCTGGACGCTGCGGCGGTTCGAGGCCAGCGGCAAGCTGGCGTTCGACGCGCTGATCCGCGTCGCCGTCGTGCTCGACGCGATCGAAGAGTTCGGCGCACTGTTCTCGGAACCGGAATTCCGCAGCCTCGATGAGGTGATCGAGCGGCCGAAGCGCCAGCGGGGCAAGCGCCGGACGGTGGTTCGATGAAGCATGTCGGCGTTCTGGCGGTGTCGCTGCGTTGGGGGGAAGGCGACGAGGAGGCTGTCGGGCGCTTGGCCGCCCGCGACGGGAAAACCTATGTCGAATTCGACGATGCCTTCCTCGCCTCCGGCCGGGTGCTGTCCTGGTTTCTGCGAACCCCGCGCCCAGGCGTTCTGCAGGGGCCGGACGCGCCGTTCTCCGGCCTTCATGGTGTGTTCGACGACAGCCTGCCCGACGGGTGGGGGCGGTTGCTGATCCATCGCCGAGCCGCTGCCAGCAAGATCAATCCCCTCTCTCTGACGCCCCTCGACATGCTGGCCTGCATGGGGGAGTGGGCGATGGGAGCCCTGGTCTACCGGCCGGAGACCGAGGAGCCCGTGGATACTGGCGCCATCGATCTCGACCGGATCGCCGCACAGAGCCGCCAAGTGCTCAAAGGGGCGCCCGAGGCGCTCTTCCCCACCTTGCTGCGGGTGGGCGGCTCCCCCGGCGGCGCCCGGCCGAAGGCGGTGGTTTGCCACGACGATCGCAGCGGCGATCTGATCCATGGCGCCCTGGTGGCGCCGGAGGGCTGGTCGCACTGGCTGGTAAAGTTCCGCGGCAAGGAGGATCCGGCGGACATCGGTCCGATCGAGCAGGCCTATGCCGAGATGGCGCGCACCGCCGGTTTGACCCTGCCGCCCACCTGTCTGCTGCCGAGCGGAAGCCCAAAGACGCCCGCCTACTTCGCCGCGCAACGGTTCGACCATGTCGGTCCGGCCGGCCGGCTCCACCTCCACGCCGACTTTCGGCAGCCGAGCCTGGACTACAAGACGCTGATGATCCTCACCTTCCAGCTCACCAAGGATCATCGGCAGGTGGTCGAGATGTTCCGGCGCGCCGCCTTCAACCTGTTCGCCCACAACCGGGATGATCACGGCCGCCAGTTCGCTTACCTGATGGACCGGACGGGCCGCTGGTCGCTGGCGCCGGCCTACGACCTGACCTATGCGGACGGCCCCGGAGGCGAGCATTCCACCGCCATCCTGGGCGAAGGGCGGGATCCCGGCGAGCGGCAGCTGCGGGCGATGGCGGCGGAGTTCTCCCTTCCGCCGGCCGACGTCACCGGCATCATTGACCAGGTGCGCGGCGCGGTGGACCGCTGGCGCGAGTTTGCCGAGGACAGCGGGGTGGGGCGCACGTCACGCAGCCGGATTGGGTCTGTGATCGCGCCGCGGCGGACCGGTCGGAAACCCTGACCGGAGGTGCCGCGACAGGCAGTCCCGCTGTCCTGCGGTGTCGACGCAGGGGACGAGCCGGCCGTTGGCGATGAGGTCCTGGGCCAAGCCAGATGAGATCATCGACTTTCCGCCCCCCGTTTTTCCTCGGAGTATCCTGTGAATTCAAACAGGCGGTTTGGGGAACGCCGGCACCTCCTCTGCGGCCTGTTTGACCTTCAGAGTCATCCGTCGCTTCTTAAATCAGGTCTGCAGGGTTCTTCGCGCGAGGATTGTAGGTGAACTGCTTGATTTTGGGCTCGCCAGCGTCCGGTTTGGAGACCTGCGGCGCGTGTGCTGGCGGGTCGGGCAGCGGTGCCACAGGGGGCGTGCGCAGGCGCTCCTTCGGGTCCCTGGCCAGGATCAGCGAGGACACGTAACGCCAGAATTGTGAATAGGACATATCCAACTTTGACGCGTGTCTGCTGTAGACGGTCTTCACCGGCCAGCCCTGCTGCAGCTCAGTGCGGATCGCGTCGATCCTGGCTAGGAAGAGGGCGCGTCGATCACCCTTCCGCCGCTTTGCGGACTGCTGCTCAGCCATTCTTGCCTCGTCATTGTGCCGAGGAGGAGAACGCTAGCAACCCATGAAACTGTCTGCAACCATAAGAAATTTTCTGCAGTTATATGAAATCGTATGAAATTATATGAAATGGAGTCTGCGAAACTCTGCGAACCTTTGCGAATGTCTGCGATTTTGCCTCGGTTGGGATATGCCTTCGCAGAGTTTTGCAGAGGATTGCGGATAATTTCACTTTTGCGGATGGCAAGATATGTGGTGTAGGCCTACACGGCGAAGCCGTGTCGTCCCCCACCACCCGCGCTTACTCGCCCTTCGGGCTCGACACTGCTCTTGCTCTGCGAGGCCTACGGCGGCTGCCGCCGCTTTGAACGCCAGGAGGGAAATCCCGATGACAGCACCGACTGCGGGCGAGACCCGAGACCGGCAACGGCCCTTGAAGGTGTGGGTGAATGCGGCCGAGCGGGCGCGCATCGAGGCGCAGGCGGAGGCGGCCGGATTGTCGGTGTCGGCCTATCTGCGGAGTGTCGGGCTGGGGTATCAACCGCGCAGCGTGGTGGACCTTGAAGCGGTCGAGCGGCTGGCGAAAGTGAACGCCGACCTTGGCCGGCTGGGCGGCCTCTTAGAGCTTGTTCGTGGCAGGCGCATCCCTGGGAATGCTGATCAGGATGCCACTTTAAGCTGAATAGGGGTGTTGCGGCGGGGCGCGGTCTGGTAGGTCTGCGGCCCTTGCTCTGACCGCCTGGATATGCACTCTATGGGCACTGCAGTTCGTCTCGCATGCACCACACCAGCGTCCTGGGACGCGTTCTCGGATGTCGATGCTTTTGTCGAGGAGGTGCTGAGCGAGCTGACAGCGATGGCGGCCGACAGCAGTCACCCAACCCGTTCCGGGCCCAAGCCGGCGCTCACCGGAGCAGCGTTGCGCAAGGCGATCATGGCGATCTGGTGCGTGTGCTTTTGTGGCATGCAATGGCGCGCCATCGGTCAGCTCTCCGGCATGCCCTTCGGCACGCTGTACACCCTCTTCGCCCGCTGGACCCGGCTCGGGCTGTGGCGGCGTTTGCTCGACCGGCTGCGCCGCACGTGGCGGCTGGCCTGCGGCGATATGGCGGAACCGAGTGCCATCGTGAGCGACAGCCGCACCTGCCCGTCTGCTTCGAGCTGTTTTGCCCGCGGCGTAGACGGCGGCAAGAGGATCCGCGGCATCAAGATCCATCTCGCAGTGGAGAAGTACGGCATTCCGCTGGCAATCGATGCTGCGCCAGCCAACGTGCACGACACCAAAGGCATCGTGCCGGTGCTGCGGGAGATCGCTGGGCGCGGTTTCTAGGGACCGGCTATCGGCGATCTCGGTTATCGTGGCGAGCGCCTCGCCGACGCCGGGGAGGCGCTCGGCATCCCCGTCCAGCCGATCGCCCGCGGCCGCGACGGGATGTTCATCCCCACCGAAATCGCCTGGGTGGTGGAGCGCTCCTTCAGCTGGATCAGTCGCTACCGTCGATTGAACATTATCATCGACTGGACAAAGGACCATCTCGTTGCCTTCGTCCAGATCGCCTTCATCTCCATCCTCTCCAGGCGTCTGAAGCGGCTCATTCCCCAGGAAGTCAGCGCGTAATGCTAAGAACAAGCTCTTAGCTCGGGGGACCGCCCTCAAGTCGACGGCGGCACGTCGTCGTTGCCTTCCGTGCGGTCGCGATACAGCGCCGCGCGGGCCAGCAGCATCAGGGTGATGGGCGTCGTGACAACCATCAACACCGTGATCAGCACCTCATGCAGCACGGGGCGTGACTGCAGAACCGAGAAGAACAGCATGGACGCGATCAGCACGAAGCCGATGCCCAGCGTCGACCCCAGCGTCGGGGCGTGGATCCGTTCGTAGAAGCTGCCGAACCGCAACAGTCCGAACGAACCGATCAACGCCAGGGCGGCGCCGAGCAGGAGGAGCAGGGCGGTCAGCAGCGCTGCCCATGACGGGAGTTCGGCCAAGTGCGTCATTCGATCACCTCTCCACGCATGAGGAACTTGGCGATCGCCGCCGTCGAGACGAACCCCAACAGGGCGATGATGAGCGCCGCCTCGAAATACAATGTGCTTGTCGTGCGGATGCCGAAGATCAGCAGCAGCATCGTCGCATTGACGTAAAGGGCGTCGAGCCCGACCACCCTGTCCTGCGCCCGCGGGCCCCGGAAGATGCGGACCACCGCGCAGCCCATGGCGAGGACCAGCAGGATCTGCGCTATGAGGATGGACCAGATCAGAATGGTCGTGATCATTCGAACACCTCGATCAGGCGTTTTTCGTACCGTTCCTTGATGGTTTCGATCCACACGCGCTCGTCGACGAGGTCGAGGATGTGAAGGAGCACGGTGTTCCCCGCGGAATCGTACTCTACCCAGATCGTGCCCGGCGTGGCCGTGATGATGCAGGCGAGCGCCGCCAGGCCATAGGGCGCGCGAAGGTCGAGCGGAATGCGCACGAAGCCCGAGGTCCGGTTCCTGATGCCGGGCCGCAGGATGATCCGGGCGACCGCGTTGTTCGACCGGACGATGTCGCCCAGGACCACCAGCGTGAGCGTCAGCGCCGCCAGCGGCCGCCGGAAGCGCCCCTCCGGCGGCTCGAGCGGCATCAGCATCCGGACCGCGGCAATCGACAGGACGCCGCCCAGGATGACCGCGCCCGGCGACACACTCTCGTTCAGGATCAGCCACACGGCCAGCAGCGTTGCGGTCAGCAGGGGAAAGGGCAGCCACCGCGTCATCGGACGTCTCCTTCCTGTGGCCTAGACGGCCAGGGCGTCGGCAGGACGCCGCCGACATAGCCGTGCGGCGCGTGCATCGACCGGGCCGTGGCCTCCATGTAGCGCATCACGGGTCCGGCCTGGACGGAGAGCGCCACGCACATCGCCAGGAGCAGCATGACCGGCGCGAGTTCGACGACGCGCACGCGCGGGACGGTGACCGCCGGCGACGCCCAGAAGACGTCGATGCCAGTGCGGGTCATGGCCACAACCGTCGCCAGCCCGGACAGCACGAACGCGGCCAGCAGCGCCCAGGTCGTCGCGGACACGCCGGCGCCGCCCGGAGACAGCAGGGGACCCAGCATGGCGAACTTGGCCAGGAAACCGGACAGCGGCGGCAGCCCCGCCAGGAGAATGGCGCAGGCGATGAAGCTGGAGCCGAGGATCGCCATCGTCGCCGGTATGGGGACGCCGACTTGGTCATCCTCGTCCGCCTCCTCGTCCTCGCCGAACGCCTCGCGCGTAACGGCCAGCACGTCGGCGCCCAGCTCCCGCCCGCGTTCGACCAGCTCGATCAGCAGGAAGAAGCCGGCGATCCCCAGGACCGAACCGGTCAGGTAGAACAGCGCGCCCCCGGTCACCGCGACCTGCCCCGTCCCCACCGCCGCCAGCAGCGTGCCGGAGGAGACCAGCACGCTGGCCCCGGCGAGCCGCGCCATGTTCTGCGTCGCCAATACCGCCACGGAGCCGAAGGCGATGGTCAGCAGCCCCCCGGCCAGCAGCCAGACACCGCCGAAACCCGCCGAGGCCCCGCCGCCCTCGCCGAACATCAGCAGCCACAGCCGCAGAACGGCGTAGATGCCGACCTTGCTGAGGATCGAGATGATGGCCGCCGACGCGGCGTTGACCGTGGCGTAGGTGTTCGGCAGCCAGAAGCCCAGCGGCCACATCCCCGCCTTGATCAGGAAGGCAATGCCCAGGATCGCCGCGCCCGCCTCCAGCAGCGCCCGGTCCTCGTTGGCGACGACCGCGATGCGGCTTGCGAGGTCGGCCATGCTGAGGGTGCCGGCCACGCCGTAGATCATGCTCACCCCGATCAGGAAGAGCAGGGAGGCCGCGAGGTTGATGACGAGATAATGCAGCCCGACCCGGACACGGGCCAGGCCGGAGCCATGCAGCGCCAGGCCGTACGACGCGGCCAGCATGATCTCGAAGAAGACGAACAGGTTGAAGAGGTCGCCGGTGAGGAAGGCGCCGTTGAGCCCCATCAGCTGGAACTGGAACAGAGAATGGAAATGCGCCCCCGCATTCTGCCAGCGCGCCAGCGAGAACATCAGCGCGGCGACCCCGAGGATGGCGGTCAGCACCAGCATCAATGCGGCGAGACGGTCCAGCACCAGCACGATGCCGAAGAGCGCGGGCCAGTCGCCCAGCCGGTACACGCGCACGGCGGCCTCACCGCCGCCCGCGGGCATGCCGTCGGCCAGCAGAAGCAGAAGGATCGCCAGGACGAGCAGAGCCAGGGCCGACGCGAGGCCGATGGCGGCCTTGAGCGTCCGCCGCCGCTCGTCGATCAGCATCATCAGCGCCCCCGCCAGAAGCGGGATGATGATCGGGGCGATCGTCAGATGGTCCATCCAGCCGCTCATCGGTCCTTCTCCCGGCCATCCACGTGGTCGGTCCCCGTCAGGCCGCGCGCGGCGAGCAGCAGGACGAGGAACAGCGCCGTGGTGGCGAAGCTGATGACGATGGCGGTGAGCACCAGCGCCTGGGGCACAGGGTCAGCGTAGGTGGCGAGGTGGCCCATGGTTCCCCGTTCCAGCACGGGGACCGCCCCCGTGCGCAGCCCGCCGGTCGAGAAGATGAACAGGTTGACGGCGTAGGAGAGCAGCGAGAGGCCGATGATCACCTGGAAGGTCCGCGGCCGCAGCAGCAGCCACACGCCCGACCCCGTCAGCACGCCGATCCCAAGGGCGAGGATGAGTTCCATCAATCGTCTCCCATCGCTGTCGCGGCAGGTCCTGCCACGGGGGCGGCCGAGGGGGCGGCCAAGGGGGCGGCAAGCTCGTCGGCGGGGCGCGGCGCCGCGGCGCGGTGTCCGCGAACCGACTGGCGGGCGAGCGCGATCAGGGTCAGCATCGTGGCGCCGACGACCAGGGCGAAGACGCCGATGTCGAAGATCAGGGCGCTCGTCACCGGAACCGTGCCGACGAGGGGCAGTTCCGCGTAGCTGAAATAGGTCGTCAGGAAAGGACGTCCGAACGCCCAGGCGGCGAGGCCGGTGCCCGTCGCCAGCAGGAGGCCGAGGCCCATCCAGCGCAGCGGAAGCACCCGCAGGCGCGCCTCGACCCACTGGGTCCCACCCAGCATGTACTGCAGGATCAGGGCGATGGACGCGGTCAGGCCAGCCGCGAAGCCCCCGCCGGGCAGATCGTGGCCGCGCAGCAGGAGGTACACCGCGACCAGACCGATGACCGGGAACAGCAGCCGGGCGATGATGGACGGGATCAGCAGCCAGTCGGCAACGGTGTCGCCCTCCCGCCGTCCGGGCCGGGCGATGTCGTGGGCGCTCTGGTCGCGCTGCTGTTCCGGAACATCTACGCTGTCGGGGGCCGGGCGGAAGCGCCGCAGCAGCGCATAGGCGGTGAGCGCCACCACGCCCAGGACGGTGATCTCGCCCAGCGTGTCGAAGCCGCGGAAATCCACGAGGATGACGTTAACCACGTTGGTGCCGCCCCCTTCCGTGTAGGAGCGCTCCAGGAAATGCTCCGCCAGGATCTCCGGCGGGAACCGGGTCATGACGCCGAACGCCAGCGCCGCCATGCCGAGGCCGGCGGCGACGGCGATGGCGAGATCGCGCAGGCGGCGCGTCGCGGTGATGACCTCCGGCGGACGCGCGCCGGGCACGTCCAGGCGCTTGGGCAGCCAGCGCAGCCCGAGCAGGAGCAGGATGGTGGTGACGACTTCGACCAGCAGCTGGGTGAGGGCGAGGTCGGGCGCCGAGAACCAGACGAAGGTGACGCAGGTGACCAGTCCCGTGCCGCCGAGCAAGATCAGGGCGACGAGCCGGTGGTACTTGGCCTGCCACGCCGCGCCGACGGCGCAGGCCGCTCCGATCGCCCAGATCAGCGCCAGAACGGGATCGATGCCGGAGGGAATGAGGTTGCCGGGGCCGAGCCCGCGCAGCCAGACGGTCCAGCCCGCGGCCAGTACCGCCACGCACACCACCAGCCGCAGCTGGGGTTGCAGGCGCCGGGTGCCGAGCAGCCCCTCGAGCGTCCGCGCCAGACGCCAGGACAGGAAGACCATGGTGCGTTCGAACATGCGCTGGCCCTGCAGGCCGCCGATCAGCGGCGCCCCTTCCACGCCCTTTTTGAGATGCCGCTGGAGCATGAGGTAGAGCGAGACGCCGGCGACCAGGGCGATCAGGCTCATCAGCAGGGGAAGGGAGAAGCCGTGCCAGACCGCGAGGCTGTAATCCGGCGTGGCGGCGCCCAAGGCCGCATGCGCCGCCATATCCAGATACGGCCCCACGGTGGCCGCCGGGAGAAGGCCGATGATGATGCAGGCCAGCACCAGGATCTCCACCGGGAACCGCATCCAGGTCGGCGGCTCGTGCGGCGTGAGCGGAAGGTCCACCGGGTCGGGGCCGAAGAAGGCGCCGTGGATGAAGCGCAGCGAGTAGGCCACGCTGAAGGCGCTCGCCACCGTGGCGGCGGCCGGAAGGACATCGAGGAGAAACGGCAGCGGCCCCTCGGCCGACAGCGCCTCGGCGAAGAACATCTCCTTGGACAGGAAGCCGTTGAGCAGCGGCACGCCGGCCATGGCCGCCGCCGCGACCAGGGCCAGCCGCGCGGTGAACGGCATGAAGCGGTTCAGGCCCGACAGGCGCCGGATGTCGCGCGTGCCGGTCTCGTGGTCGATGATGCCCGCGGCCATGAACAGCGACGCCTTGAACGTCGCGTGGTTGATGATGTGGAAGATCGCCGCCACCATGGCGAGCTTGCTGTTGAGGCCGAGCAGAAGCGTGATCAGTCCGAGATGGCTGATGGTCGAATAGGCCAGCAGGCCCTTCAGGTCGTGCTGGAAGATGGCGATGTAGGCGCCGAGGATCAGGGTGGTGACCCCGGCCGTGCCCACGATCCAGAACCAAGCGTCGGTCCCCGCCATCACCGGCCAGAGACGCGCCATCAGGAAGACCCCCGCCTTCACCAGCGTCGCCGAATGCAGATAGGCGGAGACCGGCGTGGGCGCCGCCATGGCGTGCGGCAGCCAGAAGTGGAAGGGGAACTGCGCGCTCTTGGTCAGGGCGCCCAGGAGGATGAGGACCAGCGCCGGAAGATAGAGCGGATGGGTACGGATCCGGTCGCCCGAGGCCAGCACGGCGTCGAGGTCGTAGCTGCCCACGATGTGGCCGAGCACCAGCACGCCGGCGAACAGGCAGAGCCCGCCGGTGGCGGTGATGGTCAGCGCCATGCGGGCGCCGTCGCGCGCGGCCGCCAGATGATGCCAGTAGCCGATCAGCAGGAAGGAGAAGAGGCTGGTCAGTTCCCAGAAGAAGGCGAGCTGGATCAGGTTGCCGGAGATGACCACACCGGTCATCGAGCCCATGAAGGCAAGGAGGAAGGCGAAGAAGCGCGGGACCGGGTCGTCCTCGGCCATGTAATACCGCGCGTAGACGATCACCAGCGCGCCGACGCCGGACACCATACCCGCGAACAGCCAGGCGAAGCCGTCCATTCTCAGGACGAGGTTGAGCCCGAGGGACGGCATCCACGCGATCTCGTGGCGGAGCACGCCGCCCGCCGCCACTGTCGGATAGCCGGCCCACACCAGCGCGACCCCGGCCGCGGCGATCCCACCGGCCAGCCACGCCGCAGCGTTGCGGGCGTGCGTCGGCAGCAGCCCGGCAGCAATTGCGCCGAGGAAGGGAAGACCGACGAGGGTCAGGAGCAGGAGGGCGTCGGGCATGCGTTCTTACACTTGATCGTCGTTGCGGTGGGGGTGGTCGACGACGGCGGTCATTCCCCGGGTGGCGTATCGTCCTGGGCCGCTTCGGGAGGAACTGCCTGGAGCACCAGCTGGACCACATCCTCGGCCGTCTCCGCGGCGCGCAGCCGGCGCAGCGTCTGCGGTTCGCGCAGGGCACGACAGATTTCCGACATGGTGGGCAGCAGGCCCTTGCGGGCCGCAGCGGGCCAGAGCACCAGGAAGACGAGATCCACGGGCTCCTCGTCGCGGGCGTCGAAGTTGACGGCGCGGCGGAGCCGGGCGAACAAGACCAGCGGCGCCCGGGCATCCTGGATCTCGGCATGGGGAAGCGCGACCCCCCGGCCGAGCCCGGTGGAGCCGATCTTCTCGCGCGCCTGAAGCGCGCTGAGGACCTCCGGCTTGGGAAGTCCAAGCCGCTGACCGGCTTCCTCCGCCAGAAGGTCGAGCAGGGCCGCCTTGTTGGGCGGCTCGGCGTCGAGAATGACGTTGGGTGCCGGTAGCAACTCCGGGATGCTCATCGCCGTCTCCATCATGGCGGACTGTCCGCGGTTTCCATTGGCTGGCCTCCGCCGTCAGTCCCTTCACGGACATCCGACATCTGCTGGACGACCAGAACATCGCACGGCACATCGTCCATGATCGTCTTGGCGACACTGCCGGCGATCAGTTCAACAATGGCGTTGCGCCTGTGCATGCCGAGGACCACCAGATCAACGTTTAGATCGCGGACGTAATTCCGCAAGAGCAGCTCCGGCGATCCACTCTCGACCACGACGCGCTCCGGCCACCGGGCGGCCGGCCGCCGCCCCCTCGCGAGAAAGGCCCGGCACTGTTGCACGGCGATGTCCCGATACTCCTGCCGGCGCGCGCGCGGATCTGCGGCCAGCCCGGAGAACGGGGTCTCGTAGGCGTGGAAGACCGTGGGCGCCTGACCGGGAAACATGCGGGCTGCCGCTTCCAGCGCCTCGCGCGACGCGTCGGAGAAGTCCGTGGCGACGACGATGTCGCGATACGGCCCGCGTGGGCGCTCCTTCACGACGAGGAGGGGCAGGCGGGACCGGCGCAGCAGACGGTCTATGGTCCTGCCCAGGAATAGGCGGTCGAGAACGGCGTCACGGGTGATGCCGAACACGATCAGGCCGCAATGCTCCGTTTCCGCCGTGTGCGCGATCGCTTCGGCCGGATCGCCCTCCCGGATCAGCAAGGTGGCCTGCTTGGTGACGGCACCGACGTCGGCGAGCAGCCTCTTCCATGCGAGGTTGCGCGGCGCGACGGGAGACCATGACGGCCGGCGGTCGGGCTCCGGAAGACAGGAGGCGGGCGTGTCGAGCACATGCAGCACCACGAGCGTCGACTGCCACTGGGCGGACAGCGACGCCGCCCGCTCCAGCGCGCGTTCACAGCGGAAGCTGAGGTCGGTGGCCAGCAGGATCCTGTGAGGCGGTCCCTCCGACCGGTCCGGCCGGCCGCCCGTGCGGCGGGCGCCGGGCGGTGTCCGCCGCACAGCCGGGCGCCGTGCGAGCGCGCCCGTCTCGGACTCTGGCCTGAGCGGTACGACGTTGTCCCCCGCCGGCTCATTCTCCATGCGCCATCCCGGCGGCCATGGTTCACGGTCTACGTCCATCGGTCATCTCCGGTGTTTCTGCCCGCGGTGGAAGCGGGTGGCATCGCGGCTCCCGCAGCGCCGGGACTCAACGCTGAAGGTCCCCGACCGAATCGCCTGCCAGCAGGGCGTCGCAGGGCAGGTCGGCGAGCACGTCCTGGGTGACGCTGCCCAGGAAGGCGCGCATCAGACCGTCGCGCCGCGCCGATCCCATCACCACCAGATCGTAGTGCCCGTACCGTGCAGCCCGGACGATCTCCGGAACCGGGTGACCGATCCGCACCTCGCGGGTGACTGCGGGACCGTCGGGAGCCATTCCCCTCAGCATCTTCCCGAACTCGCCGGCGAACTCATGGGTGATATCGCCGGCCGTGGACCGCCCCGTCGGGGAGCGGGAGGCGAGCGGGAGGTCCGCAACATGCAGCAGGTGGAGGTTGCCGTCGCTCAACAGCCGACGCGCGGTCTCCACCGCAGCGCGCGACCGTTCCGAGAAATCGACGGGAACCAGGGCACGGGCATAGGGGCCGTGCGGCTTGTCGCGCACGATCAGCACGGGGGTTTCGTCGGCGATGGCAATCCTTTCGACGGTGGGCGGCAGGAACACGTCTGCCAAGCCGTCATGCGCGTGGACGCCCACCACGACCAGATCGGGCCACCACAACCCGGCATAACCGGCGACCTGCGGTTCCACCGCAGCACCCCGTACGGCGACCGCCCGCATCGTGAGGCCGGCGGCGCCCGGGACCGCGAGCAGATGGCGATGCAGTTCCGCCTCGATATGGTGGAGCGGCAAATGGGCGTACGGACCGTCCCCGTCATGGACGACGTGCAGGGCGGTCAACTCGGCGCCGGACTGGCGGGCGAGTTGCGCCGCGCGCTCCATCGCCCGATCCGATTTCGGTTCGAGGTCCGTGGCCAGCAGAATTCGTCGCAGGTTCTTCATGGCTGTACTCCCCGCCCCAAACGGGCGTGCTGCATTCGGGCGTTCATGTTCAGGACATGATCGGGAATGGCCGCCGGCCCTGTCTATGCCGGCTAATACGGATTGCATCGCGCCCGGCCGTTCCTATCGTTACAGGCGGGATCACCACATCGATCAGGCGGGAGGACATGCCGAAGGATCTCCGGGGCCGCTGGGTCTTCGTGCCGGCCTATCTGGCCGCTCACCTGGCCTTGGACTGGATCAGCTTCATCCACGAGGTCGCGCCGCTCAACATCACCCCATGGAACCCCCCTGCCGGGCTGATGATGGGAATGCTGATCGTCGTCGGCTTCCGCGCCGTGCCGCTGGCGTGGCTGGGATTGATGGTGGCCGACCTGATGGTGCGCGACCTGCCCGTCGCCCTGTGGGTGACGGCGGTGGCGAACGGCATCCTCGCCGCCGGTTACGGCGGGGCGGCCTGGGTGCTGCGCCGGCGGCTCGGTCTCGACCCCCGCCTCGCCAAATTGCGCGACATCGTGCTGCTGCTCGTCGGCGCGGCGATGACGCCGCTGGCGGTGGGGGCGGGTTACATCGCTCTCCACACACTGATCGGCCTGTTCCCCTGGTCGGATTTCGCCGGGGCCCTGTTGCGCTACTGGGTCGGGGAGGTCATCGGAATCGCGGTGCTGACACCCGTCGTGCTGGTCGCCCTGCGCGGCACGGTGCCCCGGGCGTCCTGGAGGGGGGCGGCCGAGATGGCGGCGTACGGCCTGCTCATCGGTGTGACGCTGTGGCTGGATTTCGGACCGCTCGCCTCGGCCCAGTACGAGCACTTCTACCTGTTGTTCCTGCCGGCGGTGGCGGTGGCCGTAAGGCACGGGCTGGCGGGGGCGGCGCTCGCCTCGGCCGTCACCCAGGGCGGGCTGATCGTCGCCATCCAGGTGACCGGGGTGGAGACGGCGCGGACCACCCATTTCCAGCTTCTCATGCTGACCCTGGCGGTCACCGCGCTGCTGCTGGGCGCCGTGGTCAGCGAGCGCCGCCGGGTCGAAGCGGTGATCCGCGAGCGCCAATCGGACCTCGACCGCGCGTCGCGCCTGACCGAAGCCGGCGAGATGGCGGCGGCCCTGGCGCACGAACTGAACCAGCCGCTGTCGGCCGCCATGAGCTACGCCCGTGCCGCCCGCAAGATCGCCAAGCTCGAGCAGGCCTCGCCCCGCCTGAATGAGATCCTCGACAAGACCGTGGTGCAGGCCGAACGGGCCGACAGGGTGATCCGCAGCCTGCGCGATTTCGTGCGCAAGGGGCGCAGCGACCCTGCGCCGCTGTCGGTCGGTGCGCTGATCGCCGATTGCCTGGCGTTGGCGGCCCCCGTCGCCGGACAGCATTCCGTGTCCATCCAGGCCGAGGTGGCGCCCGGCCTGCCGGCCGTCAGCGGCGACGCGGTGCAGCTGCAGCAGGTGATCCTCAACCTCGTGCGCAACGCCGCCGAGGCGATGGACTCCCCCGACCCCCGCCTGCGGCGCATCGTCGTCTTCGCTCACCCCGCAACCGAGGCGGGCTTCGTCACGGTCGGCGTGCGCGACAGCGGGCCGGGGCTGTCGGATGTCGTGGAGCGGAACCTGTTCGCCCCGTTCGTCACCACCAAAGCCACGGGCATGGGGCTGGGCCTGTCCATCGCCCACAGCATCGTCGAGGGGCACGGCGGCACCCTGACCAGCGAGCGCCTGCCCCACGGGGAGACGGTGTTCCGCTTCACCCTGCCCATCCACGGATCCGGGACCGACTTCGATGACGCCTGATGTTCCCGTCATCTTCATCGTCGATGACGACGAGGCCGTCCGCGACGCGCTGGCGGTGCATTTGGAACTGGCCGGGCTGACCGTTCGCCTCTGTGCGTCGGCCGCCGAGTTCCTGGCCGCCGCCGATCCCGACCAGCCGGGCTGCGCGGTGATCGACATTCGGATGCCGGGCATGGACGGTCTGACGCTGCAGCAGGAGATGATCCGGCGCGGCCTGAGCCTGCCGGTGATCGTCATCACCGGACATGGCGACGTTCCCGCCGCCGTCCGTGCCTTCCGGGCCGGCGCCGTGGACTTCCTGCAGAAGCCGTTCGACGAGGACCTGCTCATCGAGCGGGTGCGCGAAGCCTGCGAACGCGACCGGATCGAACGGCAGGCGGGCGTCGAGGCGGCGGAGATCCGTCACCGGATGACCCTGCTCACCCCGCGCGAGCGCGAGGTGGTGGAACTGGTGGCCCAAGGCCTTCCCAACAAGATCATCGCCCGCCGGCTGGACATCGGGATCCGCACGGTGGAGACCCACCGCGCCCGCGTCCTGGAGAAGATGGGCATGCGCAACGCCTCCGAACTTGCCCGCGCGCTGACGCGGCTGGAGCAGGGAAGCGCCTGATCCTCTGTCGCAGGCGCCGGACAAAACCGCTCCGGGTCAGCCGGCGAGGTGGGGGTGCAGGGCGTGCAGGATCTTCTCCGGGGTGATCGGCTGCGCGGTCAGGCGGACGGCGAAGGGCCGCAGGGCGTCGTTGATCGCGTTCATCACCGCCGCCGGCGCCCCGGCGGTCCCAGCCTCGCCGGCGCCCTTGGCGCCCAGTTCGGACGAGCGCGTCGGCGTCTCGACGTGGGCCACCTCGATGTCGGGCATCTCGCCGGCCATCGGCACCAGATAGTCGGCCATGCTGCCGTTGCGCATCACGCCGTTCTCGTCATACAGGCATTCCTCGAACAGCACGCCGCCCAGCCCCTGCATGACGGCGCCGCGGATCTGCTCGTCGACCAGCAGGGGGTTGAGCACCCGGCCGCAATCCTCGACCACCCAGTGCTTGAGCAGCGTCACCACGCCGGTCTCCACATCCACCTCGACATGGGAAACCTGGATGCCGTTGGTGAAGATGAAGGGATAGTCGCGCTGGGCGTAATGGCGGGTGACCACCAGTTCCGGCTGGAAGCCGGCGGGCAGCAGGTCCGGGCGGAAATGGGCGAGGCTGCCCAGCTCGGCCAGATCCATCAGGGCGACGCCCTCGGCGGTGTCGATCACCGAGCCGCCGGCGATGCGCAGCCGCTCCACCGGCAGGCCCAGATGGACGGCGGCGAACTCCAGCAGGTTGGCGCGCAGCTGCCGGCTGGCCTGGAGCACCGCCTCGCCGCCGATCCCGGCGCCGCGCGACGCCCAGGTGCCGCCGCCATAGGGGGTGGCGGCGGTGTCGCCGGTCAGCACCCGGACCCGGTCCATCGGCACCCCGACCTCGTCGGCGACGATCTGGGCGAAGATGGTCTCGGTGCCCTGGCCCTGCTCGCCGACGCCGCTGGCGCAATGAACGATGCCGGTCGGATCGAGCCGGACGGTGGCGCCGTCCTGCGAGGCGATGCGCGCACCGCCGGTGCCGTAGAAGGCGGCGCCGGGGTTGGTCAGCTCGATCAGCACGGCGATGCCGATGCCGCGATGGATGCCCTTGGCGCGCAGCTCTGCCTGTTCGCGGCGGAGCGCGGGGAAATCCACCATCTCCTCCAGACGGGCCAGACAGCGCTGGTGGGACAGGCTCTCCAGCAGGATGCCCGACGCCCCCTTGCGGGGGAAGCTGTCGTCGGCCATCAGGTTGCGCCGGCGCAGCTCCAGCGGGTCCATCCCCAGCGTCGCGGCGGCCAGATCGACGATGCCCTCGGTCACGGCGCAGGCGATGGGGTGGCCGACGCCGCGATACTGGCTGGTCTGCACCTTGTTCTGGAACACCACGTCCAGCGTGGCGCGGTAGTGCGGATGGTCATAGGGGCCGCCGCACAGGTTGATGACCTGGTTGCCCTCCACCGCGCTGGTGCGCGGGTACATCGAATAGGGGCCGATGCCGGTCAGGTCAGCGATGTCGAATGCGAGGAAGCGGCCGTCGCGGGTCAGCGCCAGCCGGGCCTTGACCCGATGCTCGCGGGCGTGGATGTCGGTGACGAAGGATTCCAGCCGGTCGGCGACGAACTTGACCGGCCGCCCCAGCAGCACCGACAGGGCGACGGTGGCGAAATCGTCGGCGTAGGCGTGGACCTTGATGCCGAACGACCCGCCGACATCCTTGCAGAGCACCCGCACGTCGGCCTCGAGAATCCCCATCAGTCGGGCGTAGAGGTCGCCCATCATGTGGGGCGCCTGATGCGAATGATGGACGGTCAGCCGCCGTTCGGCCGGGTTGTAGTCGGCCAGGATCGAGCGCGGCTCCAGCGTGACGCCGGTGTGGCGCCCGAAATCATAGGTCTCCTCCACCACGACATCCGCCGCGGCGAAGGCATCGTCCACACCGCCGCTGTCGACCTCGCGGTGGAAGCACAGGTTGTCGCCCAGCTCGGGGTGGATCACCGGGGTGCCGGGGTCGAGCGCGGTGTCCATGCGGGTCACCGCCGGCAGCACCTCCCACGTGACCTCGACCGCCTGCATGGCGTCCTCGGCCTGGGCGCGGGTCTGCGCCACCACCGCCACCACCGCCTCGCCCTGCCAGCAGGCGCGGTCGACGGCCATGGCGTGCTGCGGCGGCGAGCGCATGCCGGCCAGATGGGACAGCGCGCCAACGAAGGGCGCGCAAATCTCCGCCAGTTGGCGGCCGTCGACGATGGCGACCACCCCCGGCATGTCGAGCGCCGCGGCGGCGTCGATCCGCAGGATGCGGGCGTGGGCGTGCGGGCTGCGCAGATAGGCCACATGGACCATCCGCGGCAGCTCGACATCGTCGACATAGGTGCCGCGGCCTTCGACCAGCCGGCGGGCATTGGGGCGCGGCACGGCTCGGCCGACGATTTTTTCGACGGTGGCGGCGCGGGGGGTGATGCTGTTCATGGCTGTGCTCCCCTTGCGCCGGCCCGGCGGCGCTCGCCCACGGTTTCGATGGCGTCGACGACGGCGTGGTAGCCGGTGCAGCGGCAGTAGTTGCCGGAAATATGCTCGCGGATGCGGGCGCGGTCGGCCTCGGGCTCGGCCTGCAGCAGGGCGTCGGCGGTCAGCAGCAGCCCCGCCGTGCAGAAGCCGCATTGCAGGGCGTTGCGCTCCAGGAAGGCGTCCTGCAGGTCGCGGATCGCGCCGCTTTCGGACTTGCCCTCGATGGTCTCCACCATGGCGCCGTCGGCCTGGACCGCCAGCGTCAGGCAGGAGCGCACGATCTCGTCGTCGACCACCACGGTGCAGGCGCCGCACACCCCGTGCTCGCAGCCGAGATGGGTGCCCTTCAGCCCCAGTTCCTCGCGCAGGAAGTCGCCGAGATGCAGGCGCGGTTCGATCCAGCGCTCGTACACCATGCCGTTGACGGTGATGTTGACCAGGATCCTGTCGGTCACGATTGTACGTCCTCCGCCATGAGAGACTGGATGCCGCGGCGCAGCAGCACGCCGGCGAGGTGGAGCTTGGTCGCGGCGGCGGCGTAGAGATCGCCGGCCGGGGCCAGCTCGCCGCCCAGTTCGGCCACCGCCCGGTCCAGCGCCGCAGGCTCGGCCCGGCCGCCGGCCAGCGCCGCTTCCGCCGCCCGCGCCCGCACCGGCGTGCCGCCGATACCGAAATAGACGATCCGCGGGTTGTCCAGCCGTCCGTCCGTCACGTCGCCGGCCAGCGCCACCCCGACCGTGGCGTAGTCGCCGTGGCGGCGGGCCAGCTCGGTGAAGGCAAAGCGGCGCTGCGGGCCGGGCAGGGGGAATTGCACGGCGGTGATGAGTTCGTCCGGGCGCAGCGCCGTCTGGTACAGGCCGAGGAAGAAGTCGGTCGCCGCCACCGTCCGGCTGCGGGTGCCGTCGCTCAAGGTAAGCGCGCCGTCGGCCGCCACGGTGCAGGCCGGCCATTCCGCCGCCGGATCGGCGAAGGCGATGGACCCGCCGAAGGTGCCGCGGTTGCGGATGGCGGCGTGGGCGATGTGGGGGGCCGCCAGCGACAGCAGCGGCAGATGCCGGGCGACCAGGGCGGAACGCTCGACATCGACATGGCGGGCGAGCGCCCCGATGCGCAGATGCCCGTCGGCCACCGCGATGCCCTGCATCTCGGTGATGCCGCGGATGTCGATCAGCAGCGACGGTTCGGACAGCCGCATCCCGAGGGTGGCCAGCAAGGTCTGCCCCCCTGCGATCAGCCGGGCCTCGTCGCCGTGCTCGCGCAGCAGGGCGGCGGCGGCGGCGACGCTGTCGACGCGCCGGTATGCGAAGGGGGGCGCCTTCATGGCCGTTGGTCTCCTGTTCAGCCCAGGGTGGGCATCACGAGGGTGGGGGCGGTGGCGTTGCCGACCCGCCACCGCGCGGTCACCGCCTTGGTCCGGGTGTAGAACTTGATGCCCTCGGTGCCGTGGACGTGCAGGTCGCCGAACAGCGAGTTCTTCCAGCCGCCGAACGAGAAGAAGGCCATCGGCACCGGGATCGGCACGTTGATGCCGACCATGCCGACCTCGACGGTTTCCTCGAACAGCTGGGCGGCGGCGCCGGAGCCGGTGAAGATCGCCGTGCCGTTGGCGAAGGCGTTGCCGTTGATCAGCGCGATCGCCGCCTCCAGCGTCTCCACCCGCACCACCGACAGCACCGGGCCGAAGATCTCGTCGCGGTAGATGCTCATCGACGGGTCGACCTTGTCGAACAGCGTCGGCCCGACGAAGAAGCCCCGCTCGCCGCCGGAGACCTCGACGGTGCGGCCGTCCACCACCAGGGCGGCGCCCTCGCGCTCGCCGGCGTCGACGTAGCCGCTCACCTTGTCGCGGTGCGCGCCGGTGATCAGCGGTCCCATGTCGATTCCGGGCTCGATGCCGGGGCCGGTCTTCAGCGCGCGGGCGCGGGTGGCCAGCCGCTCGACCAGGGCGTCGGCGACGTCGCCCACCGCCACCGCCACCGAGATCGCCATGCAGCGTTCGCCGGCCGAGCCGAAGGCGGCGCCGATCAGCGCCTCGGTGGTGAAGTCCAGGTCGGCGTCGGGCATGACGACGGCGTGGTTCTTGGCGCCGCCCAGCGCCTGCACGCGCTTGCCGTTGCGGGCGCAGGTCTCGTAGATGCTGCGCGCGATCGGGGTGGAGCCGACGAAGGACACGGCCGCCACGTCGGGGTGCTCCAGCAGGGCGTCGACCGCCGCCTTGTCGCCATGGACCACGTTCAGCACGCCGTCGGGCAGGCCGGCCTGGGCGAACAGCCGCGCCAGCATCACGCTGCAGGTCGGCACCTTTTCGGACGGCTTCAGCACGAAGGTGTTGCCGCAGGCGATGGCCATGGGAAACATCCACATGGGCACCATGACCGGGAAGTTGAACGGCGTGATGCCGACGCAGACGCCGACCGGCTGGCGCAGGGAATAGGCGTTGATGCCGGTGCCGACGCCGGCGTGCTCGCCCTTCAGCAGGTGGGGGATGCCGCAGGCGAACTCCGCCACCTCGATGCCGCGGCGGACCGAGCCAAGCGCGTCGTCCAGCGTCTTGCCATGCTCCTGCGAGGCCACTGCGGCCAGCTCGCGCTCGTTCTCGCGCAGCAGCGTCAGATAGGCCTGCAGGATGCGCGACCGGCGCAGCGGCGTCGTCGCGCGCCAGCCCGGCAGGGCCCGCTTGGCCGCGGCGACGGCGGCATCGACGTCGGCGGCGTCGGCGAAGCCGACGGTGCGCACGACCTCGCCGGTGGCCGGGTTGAAGACGTCGCCCCGGCGGTCGCCGGTGCCGCGATGTTCGCTGCCACCGATCCAGTGGGGCACGGCGTCATGGATGGTCATCGTCGTTCCTTTTCGCGTCGAGCGATCGGTAAGGGCCCGCAGTAAGGGCCCGATGTGGGCGTGTCAGATGTGGATGAGGTAGCCGATGACGCCGCCCAGCACCGCGCCGGTGGCCAGCCAGAAGAAGCGCTGGAACTCGCCGCCCCAGCCGCCGGTATGGACCGGCGCGGCGGCGGGCGCCGCCGGCCGCCGCGGCGCATCGGCCCGGAGGCCGGGCTGGGGCAGGGGTTGGTTCTGGGGCTGGCTCTGGATGTCGGCGGGTGCGGCGGGCGTTCCGTCGGCGGCAGCGTCGGCCGGACCGGTGAGGCGGTCGTTGAAGGCGCGGAAGAAATCGTCGGCCATCTTGCGGGCCGAGGCGTCGATCAGCCGGCCGCCGATCTGGCTCAGCTTGCCGCCGATGGCGGCCTCCGCGGTGTAGCGCAGCAGGGTGCCGTCCGGCGCCTCCTCCAGCGTCACCCGCGACTGGCCGCGCGCCATGCCGACCGACCCGGCGCCGCCCTCGAACCGGAGGGTGCAGCCCGCCGGGGCGTCGATGTCGCACATCTCCACCTGTCCGGAGAAGCGAGCGCGAAGCGGGCCGACCTTGGTCAGCACCCTGGCCTCGAACGCGGTGTCGCTGTGGCGGATGACATCCTCGCACCCTGGAATGCAGTGCTTCAGGACCTGCGGGTCGTTCAGCGATTCCCACACGCGCAGGCGCGGCGCGGCAATCCTCTGTTCGCCGGTGAGTTCCACTGGCTTCCTCCGATCTTATGGGGCGGGTGCCCTTGCTTGCCGGGCAGTATTTACCACGTGGTCAATACGGGTCAAGCTATTTTCCGCTTGGTCAATAATCAATCGCGCGTGCGGTCGCCCAGGCGGGTTTTACCGGCTTGCGGCCCGGCAGGCCGCGCCGCCGGCGCTGGAACGGTCAGGACTGAAGGACGGGGAGGGCGGTCAGCCGGCCGGCTTGCCGGCTTCGCGCGGGAAGATCTCGCGGGCGGCAAGCACGAAGGCCCGCACCCGGTCGGTGACGACCTGGGGCAGGTTCTCCGGGAATTTGTGCCCGTAGATCCAATGGCGCACGCCGATGTAGAAGATGCCGCCGTGCAGGCCCCAGATCAGCTCGTTCTCTGCCTCGGTCGGCTCGCGGTCGTCGTCGAGGCCGAGTTCGATGCGGGTTTCGCCGATGATCGGCCGCAGCAGCCGTTCGCCGACCAGGGTCAGGTAGTTGTCGTTGATGTAGCCGTCGGCCAGGGCGGAATGGATCAGGATGCGCACCCACTCCTTGGTCAGGATGGTGCGGGCGTAGTCGATGTAGACCCGCGTCACCCGCTCCTCGAACGGTTCGCTGCGGTCCTTGACCCGATGCTCCCATTCCGGCTTCCAGCGCCCGAGATAGACCTCGGCGTAGACCCGCTCGATCAGCGCCTTCTTGCTGGGGAAGTAGTGGAACACCAACGGATGGCTGACGCCGATCGTCGTCGCCAGTTCCCGCATCTGTCCGGCCAATCCATGTTCGGAAAAGAACTGGATGGCGCCCTCGATGATCTGGCGCTCCCGCTCCTCGGTCGACAGGCGCTGGCGCCGGCGCGGTGCGGCGGTGCGGGGGGCGTCGGCGGGAGTCTTGGAGGAGGGCGGCGAGGAGGGCGACACGAGGGCCCGGCGTGGTTGTGAGCGGATGGTCCTGCTTAGGCGATGACGCCGGTGGCGTCAAACCCTACCTTGCGGCCGCCGCCGTGGGGCGGCCCCAACAGTCAGGCCCCAACATTCCATTCGTTGGCCCACACATCGTTATTGACAGGCTGCCGGGGCCATCCTAACAATTTACCAGTTGGTCAAAAGCGGATCGTCAATTCTCCGCTTCCAGTGCATGAACGTCAACCCACCGGCTGGTGGGAATCCCGCTGATGGGCACCCCCGGTCGTGGGCGCGCCGCATCGCGGGTCGGGTGAACGTTGCTCAAAAAAACCAAAGCCGCATCAGATACGGGAGGTCCGCACATGCATGCAAGCGCGAGTGGCAGCCAGCACCGCTGGAAAGTCCTGATCATGACGTTCCTGGCCTATCTCTATGATAGCCTGGACTTGCAGATCCTGGCGATCTGCATGCCCGTCATCATTGCGTCCCTGAACATCTCCCTGACCGACGCCGGCCTTCTCGCCTCGGCCACCATGGTCGGCACGGCGCTGGGCGGCGTGCTGTTCGGCTGGATCGCCGAGAATTTCGGCCGCAAGAACGCGGCGGTGATCTCGCTGATCGAATTCGGCGTGTTCACCCTGGCGGTCTACTGGTGCACCTCCTGGGAACAGCTGATGGTCCTGCGCTTCCTCCAGGGCATCGGCATGGGCGGGCTGTGGGGACCGATCGTCGCCCTGATCGCCGACCATTGGGCGCCCAAATACCGGGCGCGCGCCGCCGGCTTCATGCTCAGCACCTTCGCGCTGGGCGGCATCCTGGCCTCGGTCATGGGCCGCTTCCTGCTGACCGAGGTCGGCTGGCGCATGCTCTTCGCCCTGACCGGCACCGCCATCGTGGTCGGCCTGCTGTTCTGGGTGGTGGTGCCGGCCGATGAGAAGCCCATGGTCCGCCAGGACAAGCCCCGCATCAACCTGGGCCAGCTCTTCCAACCCGGCGTCGCCAGCCTGACCATCGGCGCCACCATCGCCGCCGCGTGCCAGATGGGTGGCTTCTGGGGCGTCAGCGCATGGATCCCGACCTATCTGGTGACGGTGCGCGGCCTCAGCATCGAATACATGAGCGTGTTCAGCATCGTCATCTTCACCGGCGCGTTCCTCGGCTATTTCCTGTTCGCCGCCCTGGCCGACCGGATCGGCCGGCGCAAGGCGCTGATGCTGGCCTTCCTCGCCGACTCGATCATCGTGCCGCTCTACGTGCTCATCCCCGACGGCATCCTGCTGTTCTGGATCAGCCCGATCATGGGGCTCAGCTTCGGCGGCGTGTTCGGCCTGTTCGGCTCCTACTTCGCGGAACTGTTTCCCGTGCACATCCGCGCCATGGGCAGCGGCTTCGCCTTCAACATCGGGCGCGGCATCGGTGCGGTGGTCACCCCGGTGACCATCGGGGCCATGGCCAAGACCTACGGCCTGGGCTTCGGCATCGGTGCCTGCTCCGTCATCTTCTTCATGGGCGTGGTCATCCTGTTCTTCATGCCGGAAACGCTGGTCGCCAAGACTGCGCAATCGGCCCATGCCGGCAACGGAGCCCTGGACAACGGAACCCGGACCAGCGCTGCCGAGGCGTGAGTCCCCCCGCGTGACACCGGCCTTCGGGCCGGCGTCGACGGAACCCCTTTTGAGGCGGAAACATCACATGCCCAAGACCTACTGGGTCGCCCAGGTCCAGGTTCACGACCCCGATCGCTACGCGCTCTACGCCAAGGGCGCGGGAGACGCCTTCGCCAAGCACGGCGGCCGGGCGCTGGCCCGTGGCGGCCGGCTGCACTGGCTGGAAGGCGTCGAGCGGCCCCGCGGCGTCATCATTGAGTTTGATTCAATGGAGGCTGCGCAGGCTTGCTATCAGTCGCCTGAATACCAGGACGCGCGGCGCCATCGCGAGGGCGCAGCCGACTTCCATCTGGTGCTCGTCGAAGGCCTGGAGCCATCACCCTCCGAACAGGCCGGGTGACACTCTGCGTGAACCCGTGTCCAGCGAACCGGTTCCGGCGGACGTCGGGAATTTGTTTGTAGCCGGCGTGGTCGACCAGGGTGCAGCGGCAGGCTGCCGGCATCGTCCTCCTCAACACCCAAGCCGGTCCCGCCATCGGCCTCAACACCCAAGCCGGTCCCGCCATCGGCCGTCCACGACACCGATGGCGGATTCCGAAACGGCAATCCGGAGGGCTTCGGCGTTGGACTTCCTTATTGCCCGCCGGCGGCTTCCTTCAGCCACGCCACGATCTCTTCCCGGCGCGGCAGCCGGCCGGACATCTTGACCTGCTCCTCGACAACGAGGCCCGGCGTGGTGATGACCGAGTAGTCGATGAAACGGGTCGGGTCGGTGAGGTGCTCGATCTCGACGGGGATGCCGGCCTCCTGCGCCGCCTCCCGTGTCAGTTCCTCCAGGCGTTTGCAGCGGGCGCAATCCGGCCCAAGGACTTTGACGTGCATGGCTCGATCCTCCTTCCCGGTAAATGATTGGCGATAGAAGCGGTTTGCTCGGTCAGGCGGCTTTCGCCATCGGACCGCTCCGGCGATGGATGGCGTAGAGCGCTGCGGCAAGGGCCACCAGGAAAAGGAAAAGCCATCCACCGAGCAGCCACAAACTGGTTCCGTCCTTCCACGCTCCGAAGGTCAGGCCCGCCGCCGTGCTGAACAGCGCGACCAGCCCCACATAGGCCCACGCCTTCGTGCGACCGATGATGGTGGCGGTGATCAGGATGCTCTGCAGGCTCAGCTCGGGATCCGCCATCAGGTAGGCGAGCAGCGGCCCCGGGTGCATGCCGAGCGACAAGAACATCTGCGCGACCGGCACCTCGACCAGGGTCGGGAAATACATGAACACACCGAAGACGACGCCCACCAGATTGGCGAGCACGCTGTTGGCACCGGCCATCGTTTCCACCCACTCTGGCCGGATGAAGACGCGCAGTACGCCCACCGCGAAGACGCCGACGATCAGCAGCTGGAAGATCTGCCGGACAAAGCGCCAGCTTTCCCACAGCCATTGCTGCACCTCGAACCGATCGATGGACCGATGCGCGATCCAGGCGATCGCTGCCATTGTCGCCAGGACACCGGCCAGCTTGCCGGTCATGTGCAGCGTGACGCCATTGGCGTGCGGCTGCATGCCCATCGCCGCGACCGCCAGGGTCAGCATGACCAGCGCCAATGCCGCCCAAGTCCAGCGGTTGAAGCCCTCGTCCACCCGTCCCAGGCCGCGCGGCGCCACGGCCGCAATGATACCGAGCAGCAGGACAAGGATCGCCCCCTGCGCGCCAATTCCCTCCTCGCCTTTCGCGGGGTCGAAGGGCACCAGCCGGTGCAGCGTCGCGTCGAACGCGTCCATGCCATGGATCGGCAGTGTGACGCTGGCGTAGCTGTCGAGCAGGAAGCCGACCTTCAGTGTCCCGGCGATGAGCAGCGCCACCAACAGCATCATCAGCAGGAGGGAGGCGGGTTGCAGGCGATCGCTCCCGGCGAAGCTGCTGTCGGCCTCGCCGGCGTGGGCGCGGTCGTCCTCGCTGAAGATCAGCGCCATGATCATCCCGATGCCCACGCCGAAGGCCAGAGACAGCACGAGGCGCGCCACCGCGAACTCGGCGCCCAGCGCCGCGCCCGTGTAGGTCAGCGCCAAGATGTTGGCGGCGGGCGCGAAGAACAGGAAGGTGACGGCCGGTCCCAGCCCGGCCCCCTTCTTGTAGATGCCGGCGAACAACGGGACGATGGTGCACGAACAGACGGCCAGCAGGCTTCCCGCCGCGGCCGCCGCCGGATAGGCGACGGCTTTTGGCGCGCCGCGCCCCAGATAGCGCGTGATCGCCGATTTGGGTATCAGTGCGGCCAAACCGCCTGCGATGAAGAATGCCGGGACGAGGCACAACAGCACATGAGCGGCCAGATAAGCGGCCAAGCTGCCAAGTCCACTCTGAACAATCTGAACAGGAAGGGCGGATGTCTCCATGGTACCCTCCTTCCGTGTAGCAAGGTCCGGAAATCAGTATGCCGTGGTGGAGCGGTAACCGCCCTGATGCACGTCAATCACGGGGGGCAACCAGGATGGTTATTTCGGATGACGGGTCCGAGTCGTGGCAAGTCCTGCCGGCGAATTCCGAAACGGAGATCAGAAGGGCTTCGGCGAGCAAGGCATCCCGCTCCGGACGATTTCGCAGGAAGCCGTGACTGGTGGCTGGGAGGTCACCGCATGGCGAAAAGTTCCTGGTGGAAGCGCAGGTCCACCGGCATGCCCTGGGTCGCGAAGTCGTGCCGCAGCGCCTGCCCGAAGCCCGCTGGGCCGCAGAACCAGAGGCTGGCGTCACGCCATTCCGGCACCGCCGCGCGGATGCGTTCCCCGTCCAGGCGGCCGTCGCGGGCATCGACCAGGACATGCAGGCGTACCCCCGCCGCTGCCGCGTCGGCGGTGAGCTTGGCGATCGCCTCCTCGTCGTAGTCGCGCGTGGTGTGGAAGAAGTGGATCGTCTGCGGCCGCCGCTCGGGGCTCGCCGCCAGGTACTTCATGCGGGCGATGAAGGGCGTGACACCGATGCCGCCGCCCACCCAGATCTGGCTGGGGCAGGAGTCATCGAAGGTGAAGCAGCCGTACGGCCCCTCGACCGTCACGGCCTGTCCGACCTGCAGCGTCTCCCGCAGCCGCTGGGTGTGGTCGCCCAGTTCCTTGACCACGAAGGTGATGCGGCGGTCGGTGTCGTTCCAAGCGGAGGCGATCGTGTAGGGATGGGCACCCTCCGCGGCGTCCGAGGTGGCGAAAGCGAACTGGCCCGCCTTGTGCCCCGGCCAGCCCCGCGGCACCTCGATCGCGGCCTCGAGCACGCGCACACCCGGGTAGTAATGGATGGCCGAGATCCGGCCCGGAACCCGCCGGTCGGCGGCGACCCGCCGGAGCAGGACCACGACGGCGGCCCAGGTTCCGCCGGCGAGCAGCGGCGCCATCGCCCAGCCAACGGGCGCGGTCCAGTAATCGAACTTGATCAGCACGACGGCGTGGAACACCAGCACCAAGTAGGCGACCGCCAGCAGACGGTGCGTCTTGTAGAACAGCCAGTAAGGGAAGCGCTTGAGCAGCGCCAGCGCGATCAGCAGAACGGCGGCGTAGAACGCCCACTCGCCGATGCCTTCAGCGGCGCCGCGCAAGTCCATGAACAATTGCGCGATCGGGTTCTCCGGCACCGGTCGTGGTCCCCGTTGCGGCCGGTCCAGCCAGCCCCAGCCCACCGCCCACTTGGTTCCCTGCGCCCAGAACCAATGGATGACCGCGACCACGAGGGCGGCAATGCCCAGCCACTTGTGCAGGCGGTACATCTTGTCCAAACCGCCGAACCATTCTTCGGGCCAGCGGGGACGCAGCGCCAGGATCATGGCCACGCTCATGCAGCCCATGGCAATCACACCGCTGTACTGGACCATGCTGCCGCGGAGCGTAAAGTAGCCGGCCCACCGAAACACCGAGGGCTCGGCCGCGAACCACAATACGGTCAGCAATGCCAGCAGACCCCACAGGGAAATCTTGATCGTCCGCATGGCGACCTTCTCCGTGCCGCACCGCCGATGAAGCGGTCTTGTGTCGATGCTTCTCCGAAGGGGGGCAGGCGGCAAGCCGATTTGCGACAATGCAGCCATTCAACCCAGGAGACGTTCGAAGCTCGTGATCACAGAACGGGATTCATCGAAAGCAACGGTGCGTGGCGGGCGGCAACAGGTTTGGACGTCTCAAATGCGATCAGCCCTGGCTGAGTGAGCTGCCGGCTGTCTGCCCCTATGCGGCCGACCAGCTGCTGCAACAACGTCACTCGCCATGCTACTCTGAGCGGTGTGACGGAGCATTGTCCTCGTTTCACATCTGTGCCACGGGCGGCTCCACCGACGAAAGATTGGATCTCAATGAGCACGCAGCCATGGGAAGGCCGTGACCGGCTGGTCGCGATCGACATCGAGACGACCGGACGGCGCATGCCGAGCCTCCTGGACATCCGTAAGGCGCCCAAGGGCCTGCGTCAGCCCGGCATCATCATCGAGATCGGGTGTCTTGAGCTCGTCCGTGAGGGCGAGTCCTGGCGGAAAGCGCGCAGCTGGGAGGTCCGGGTCAACCCCGACGCCCCTCTCCATCCCGACGCCATCAAGGTGCACGGCATCAAGCCCGCCGACCTGAAGGCGGCGCCCCGCTTTCCTGAGGTGGCCGACGCGCTTCTCGCCTTTCTGGGCGAGGATCTTCTGGTGGCGCATGCCTATGAGAACGAGATGGACTTCCTGAACTACGAGTTCGCGCGCTGCGGACGCGCGGCATGGGGTGCCGACACGTTCCCGGCGGACCGGTTCATCTGCACCAAGGAGATGTCGCACGCGGCCTTCCCCGGCGCTTCCGGCTCGCTCGATGCGCTGTGTGATCGGCTGTGGCTCGACCGGAGTGATCGCTTCGCCCACCATGGCGCGCTGCTCGACGCGGACCTGACGGCTGACGCCTTCGTCAAAATGGCGTTGGGAGATACCGGCCCGCGTGGCGCCGTGTATGAGTGAGGCACAGCGCAGGGCACTCGGATGCAAGGCATTCGGATATTGTGCCGTGCGCCCCCTGAGCAGTGGAAAGGGCTAAAGTCGCAGCTCTGTTACCTGGCTTGGAAGCGGGACCCCTTCAAAACCGATACTTTCCGTCACGACGTGGGGTCCGGGCCTGCGCGCTCGAGCTTTGCCCGCCCGGACGGTCGAGGCCGCCTTCGGTTGCAAGGGCCCGGACACCATGACCAACGTGGGAATGCGTCAAGCCACCAATCCGGCCTTTTTGCACCGATGTCAGGCGAGCATGGATCGATCAGGCAGCAGCCGTTAACACTGGTCGCCGATCGGCGAACAAGGTACGATAGTCCGACTACCCGACACTGCCCGATCCGCCGACTGGGTCGATGCCGAGACTTGGTGCCAAAAGGACGCATCCTTGACCGAACACAACCCAATGATCTTCGAGAAAGTCGAGGTTCAACCGGCTTATCAGCTGGTGGCTTCGAACATCGAAAAATGCATCATGCAGGGCGTTTACAAAGTTGGACAGCAGCTGCCCTCCGAACTGGATCTCGCCAGACAGCTTGGGGTCAACCGCTCCACCGTGCGCGAAGCGATTCGCGTGCTGGAGCAGAACGGGCTGGTGTTCCGTAAGAGCGCCCGCCGTCTGGTCATCAGCCTGCCGCGGGAACAGGATCTGGCCTCCCGCGTCAGCCAGGCCATGATCCTGCACGAGATCACCTTTCTGGAATTGTGGGAAACCATGCTGCCGCTGGAAGTCCGTGCGGCCGAACTGGCGGCCACACGCGCGACCGAGGAGGAGATCGAACGGCTCGAGGCCAATCTTCGGGAGACCGCCGACTGCCTGGAGCATGAACAGAAACTCGTCGCCCTCGACATCGAATTTCATCTCCTCGTCGCCAAGGCATCCCGCAATCGGGCGCTGCTGTTGGCGCGGGAGCCGATCGGTTTGCTGTTTTACCCCGCCTTCTATCAGGTGATGTCGCGGCTGAATGCCAAGGACCGCCTGCTCTCGGCCCATCGGGAGGTGGTGGACGGAATCCGCAACCGCGATGCCAAGCACGCGGCGCAATGGATGGAAAAGCACATCAGGGATTTCCGGCGGGGCTACGAGCTGGCCGATCTCGACATGAACAAGCCGGTCGACAACAGCCGCTATTTCGAGTGACCGGGGGCGCTGTCAAACGCGTCGGCGGCTGTGGACCACCTGTTCCATCGACGTTGCGTGAAGGCGCTCCTTCACGGGGTCATAGGCGGTCATGTTCACGGTGCGGACCAGCGGTCGCCAGCCGCCGGAACCGTCCGGTTCCAGGTCGATGATGTTGAGGCAGGCATAATCCTGCTCCAGCGTCGCCAACGCGGCCGGGCCGCAGCCGAGGGCGTCGCACAGGATGGCGCGGTTCACACCGTCATGCGCGACCAGCAGCAAGGACCGCCAGTCCGGCGCGGCGACCAGCCGGTGGAAGGCCGCCGACACCCGCCTGGCGAAGACGGCGAAGACATCTCCGCCAAGGAACCGCCCTTCCTCCTCTCCGCAAGCCGCGTAGGCGTGGGCGAGCCGCTCCTCGATGGCGTCCGCCGGCAGGTCCCGCAGCCGACCGCCACGGATCTCGCGGAAACCCTCATCCTCCTCCAGCGGCAGCCCGCGTCCGGCGATGAGGATCCCGGCGGTCTCCCGCGTGCGGGGCAAGCCGGAGCACACCGCCCGGTCGATGGTAACCGCGGCGAGATGGTGGGCGAGCGCCTCCACCTGCTTCAGCCCGGCCGGCGTCAGCGGGACGTCGCGCGGGTTGTGCGGCTGCCCCGACCGGTCAAAATACGCCACCTCCCCATGCCGCACCAGATGGACCCGGCGCCGGACAGTCCCTTGCCCCTTCATCGCTACCGCCTTATTTCGGCTGCATGCGCAACGCGGCGTCGAGCCGGATGACCGACCCGTTCACCATCGGATTTTCGACAATCGACAGGACCATCCGGGCGTACTCCTCCGGCTTGCCGAAGCGGTGGGGGAAGGGGATGTTGGCGACGATGGCGTCCTGGACCTCCTGCGGCATGGCGGTGACCATCGGCGTTCCGAACAGGCCGGGCGCGATCGCGGCCACCCGCACCCCGTAACGGGCCAGTTCGCGGGCGGCCGGAAGGGTCATGGACGCGACGCCCCCTTTCGACGCCGCGTAGGCGGCCTGTCCGATCTGCCCCTCATAGGCGGCGATCGACGCTGTGTTGACGATCACGCCGCGTTCGCCGTCCTCCAGCGGTTCGAGCGTCGTCATGGCCGCAGCAGCAAGCCGCATCAGGTTGAAGGTGCCGATCAGGTTGACCGACACGACCCGGGCGAACTCGTCGAGCGGCTGCGGCCCGTCGCGGCCGACGATGCGGCCGGCCGGAGCGATGCCGGCGCAGTTGACCAGGATGCGCGCCGGTCCGTGCGCCTCGGCCGCCATGGCCACCGCGCGCTCGGCCGAGGCGGCGTCGGTGACGTCGCACGGGATGGCGAGGCCGCCGGTCTCATCGCCGATCGATGCCAGACGTTCGGCGGACAGGTCGAGCAGCGCGACCTTGGATCCGGCGGCGGCAAAGGCCCGCGCGGTGGCGGCGCCCAGGCCCGAGGCGGCACCCGTGACGATGACGGGATGGGTGGACGGAGTCATGGCTGATGTCCTTGAAGAAGAAATGCAGCAGGGGGTCAGAAACCGACGAAGCGCGCGAAGCCGTCCACCGGCTCGCGGTCGGTGTCGAAGCGGTTCTCGGGAGCGGCGGGGTCGGCGTGGCCGAGTGCCATACCGCTGACCAGGATCTCCCCGTCCGGAATGCCGAGGTGGCGGCGGACGATGCGGTGATAATTGCAGAAGGCTTGCTGCGGGCAGGTGTCCAGGCCGACCCCGCGGGCGACGATCATGACGTTCTGCATGAACATGCCGAGGTCGAGCCAGCTCCCCCGTTCCATGGCACGGTCCAGCGTGAAGAACAGCCCGACCGGGGCGCCGAAGAAGTCGTAGTTGCGGCCGTGCTGGCGCGCCATGCGCTCCCGGTCGCCCTTGGCGATTCCAAGGGCACCGTACAGGCCCCAGCCGACCTTGCGGCGACGCCCCAGGTAAGGTTCGCGCCACGTCGCCGGGTAATAGGAATATTCAGGGTCGGGCGGAATCCCGGCGTCATGCAGGACCATAAGTTCCGTCGTCAAAGCCGCTCGCGCGGCCCCGGCAACGGCATGGACCTTCCAGGGCTGGATGTTAGAACCGCTCGGCGCGCGGGCGGCCACTTCGAGGATGTGCTCGACCAGGGCGCGTGGAACCGGCCGGTCCAGAAAGGCGCGGACGCTCCGCCGGCTGCGAACCGCTTCGGTCGCCGACAGGCTGGAAACCTGCACGGCCGTCATGGGACGGCGCCATGGGCCGCAAACTCGCGCGCTTTCAATTCCCGGCGCAGGATCTTGCCGCTGGCGTTCTTCGGCAGCTCGTCGACGAACTCGATGCGGCGCGGGTATTTGTAAGGGGCAGTCAGGCCTTTGACGAAATCCTGGAGTTCCTTGACCAGCTCGGGCGAGCCGGACTGGCCGGCGCGCAGCACGACAAAGGCTTTGACCACCTCGCCGCGCTCCTCGTCCGGACTGGGCACGGCGGCAACCTCCTGCACGGCCGGATGCTCGATCAGCGCGTTCTCGACCTCCAGCGGGCCGATCCGGTAGCCGGCCGAGTTGATCAGATCGTCGTTGCGGCCGAGATAGTGAAAGTAGCCGTCGGCATCCAACGTCGCCCGATCCCCGGTGAGGAACCAGGTGCAGTCCGGCCCTTCCAGCCGGCAGTCGGCGGTGCGCTCCGGATCCTTCCAGTAGCCCAGCATCACCTGCGGATTGGGCAGCCGGACCGCGAGCAGGCCGGGTGTGTCGGGCGGCAGCCGGCGGCCCTCCTCATCGATCACCGCGATGACGGTACCGGGCGAGGCGCGGCCCATCGAGCCCGGACGCGGCTCGTCCGCCGCCATGGTCAGCACCGTCATCAACGTCTCGGTCTGGCCGTAGGCCTCGCGCAGCGGCACGCCGGTCAGCGCGGTCCAGCGCTTGACCACCGCCGGGTTCACCGACTCGCCGGCGGAGATCGCCTGGCGCAGCGCCGAGAGGTCGAAGCCCGAAACATCCTCCTGCACCAGACGGCGGAATTCGGTGGCTGCGGCACAGAAGACGTTCACCCGGTGGCGCGCCATCCGTTCGAAGCGGGCGCGCGGGTCGAAGGGACCGTCGTGGAAGACCACCGCCGCCCCCCGGCTCCAGGGGCCGAACAGGATGCTGGTGCCGGCCTTGCTCCAGCCGGTGTCGGCGGTGCACCACATCACGTCGCCGCGCTGGAGCCCATGCCAGTGCTCGGCCGAGACCCGCCAGGCGTAGAGCGCGCGGGCCGCATGGGTGACGCCCTTGGGATGTCCGGTCGAGCCGGAGGTGTAGAAGAGGATCGCCGGATCCTCGGCCCGAACCACCGCCGGGGTGAAGTCGTCCGGGGCCTCCGCCATCGCCGCCGCCCAGCCGGTCCAGCCCGCCGGCGGGTCGCCCACGGCGATGCGCAGGGCCGGCATATCGGCGATGGCGGCGAATTTCGGCGCCGAGGCCGCGGTCGTCACCACGGCCCGGGCCTCCGAATGGGCGAGACGGTAGGCGACGTCCCGCTCGGTCAACATCTCGATGCAGGGGATCGGCACGGCGCCCAGCTTCAGGCAACCGACCAAAGCGATCTGCCATTGCGGAATGCGCGGCAGCATGACCAGCACCCGATCGCCCTTGACGATGCCGCGCGCCGCAAGTGCGTTGGCGATGCGGTTGGTCAGGCGCGCCATGTCGGCGTAGCTGTAGCGCTCCTCCCGGCCGGCGGCGTCCGACCAGAGCAGGGCGGTCAGTGCCGGGTCGGCGGCGTGGCGGTCGACGACATCGGCCCCGAAGTTGAAGGTTTCCGGGACGTCCCAGGCGAAGGGCTCGCCGGATGAGGCGGTGGTGATGTCGGCGGTGGCGGGCATGCTGTGTCTCCCCCTTGTGCGTTCCTGTGGGTTTCTTGGTTCCGATCCGCGGTCACAGGACCTTGTCCGAGCGCAGCCGTGCGATGTCCTCGCCGTCATAACCGAGCGTGGCCAGGATTTCATCGGTGTGCTCGCCCAGCAGCGGCGGCGGTGTGCGCAACCGGCCCGGCGTGCCGGAGAATTTGATTGGGAAGCCGAGCTGCGGGATGCGCCCTTCGACCGGGTGGTCCATGTGCAGAAGCATGTTCCGGTGCTTGAGCTGGGGGTGCTCGAACGCCTCGCTCATGCTGTTGACCGGAACGACCGGCAGGTCGGCGGGGCCGAGCAGCTCCATCCACTCGGAGCAGGTCCGACTGGCCATATGGTCGGCGACGCGCGCCATCTGGGCGGCGGCCTCGGCCCCCTCGGGCCATTGTCGGTCCTTCAGATCCTCCAGCCCGGCCAGATCGCAGAAGCGGTGCCAAAAGTTCTCCTCGATGCAGCCGAGCGTGATGCAGCGGCCGTCGGCGCAGCGAAAGACGTTGTAGCAGGGCGCCTGCCCCAGGAAGCGGCGCTCGCCTCCCCGGGGCTCGATGCCGGCGAAGAAGCGGTCGGCGGCATGGTAGGCCAGCCAAGCCACCACCCCATCGGTCATCGAAACGTCGACGAACTGCCCGCGACCGGTGTGCTGCCGGCCGAGCACCGCCGCCAGGATGCCGAAGGCCGCCATCAGCGAGCCACCACCCTGGTCGGCGATCGACAGGCCCGGCACGATGGGATCCTCTCCGGCCTTGCCGAACAGCGGCAGGGCGCCGGCGATCGCCATGTAGTTGAGGTCGTGGCCGGGCGCCTTGGCGAGGGGACCGTCCTGCCCGAAGCCGGAGATCGCGCAATAGACCAGGCGCGGGTTCTCGCGGGCCAGCGTCTCGTAGCCGACGCCCAGCCGGTCCATCACGCCGGGGCGGAAGCCCTCGACCAGCACGTCCGCCTTGGCGGCGAGGCGCTGGAGGATCGCCTTGCCCTCCTCGGTCTTCAGGTTCAGCGTAACGCTCTTCTTGTTGCGGTTCAGCAGCAGGAAGGAGCCGGATTCCGCGACGTTCAGCGGTTCGAAAGCGCGGTTGTAGTCGCCGCGTCCGGGCTCCTCGATCTTGACGACCGTGGCCCCGAGATCGGCGAGGAGTTGGGTGCAGAAGGCGCCCGGCAGCAGGCGGGTCAGGTCGAGCACGACCAGACCGGCCAGCGCATCGGCGAAGGGGGTGTTGGGGGAGGTCGTCATTGCGCGGTCCACCCGCCATCGACCAGAATGCTGTGCCCGGTGACGTAGGCCGAGGCGGCCGACGCCAGGAACACGGCGGCGCCGATCAGCTCGTCCGGTCCGCAGAAGCGGCCCATCGGGGTTTGGCCGAGCAGGCGGCGGGAGAGTTGTTCGTGCTCGCGCATGCCGGCGGTCAGGTCGGTCTCGACGAAGCCGGGGGCGATGCTGTTGACGCGCACGCCGGAGGCTGCCCAGTCGACCGCCAGCGATTTCGTCATCAGCTCCACCCCGCCCTTGGCGGCGCAGTAGGGCAGCGTCTTGCGCAGGCCGACATGGCCGCCGACAGAGCTGATGTTGATGATGCTGCCCGCCTTGCGCTCCACCATCGCGGCACCGAAATGGCGGCAGCAGTGGAAGACGCCGCCCAGATTGATGTCGATGATCGGCTGCCAGTCCTCGCTGGTCAGCGTTTCCGCCGCCTTGTAGATCGGGTTGATGCCGGCGTTGTTGACCAGGACGTCGGTTCGGCCGTGGCGTTCCAGAACGGCGGCGTGCAGGGCCGCCACCTCCTCCTCGCGCGAGACGTCGGCGGCCTGCCACCAGACCTTGGCGCCTTGCGCCGCCATCGCCTCGGCGGTGGCGGCGAGGACGGCGCTGTTGCGGCCGCTCAGCACCACCTCGGCTCCGAAGCCGGCCAGCCCTTCGGCGATCGAGCGGCCGATGCCGCGCCCGCCGCCGGTGACCACGGCCACCGTCCCGGTCAGGTCGAACAGGCCGGCCGTGCGCTGTTGCAGGGTGGGGGCGCTCATCGGGCCTCCTCCCGCGCCAGCTTGCGCGCAATGCTCCAGCGGTGGACCTCGGACGGGCCGTCGTAGATGCGGAAGGGCCGCACCTCGCGGAAGATGCGCTCGACCACAGTGTCGCGGGTGGTGCCGAGTCCGCCGAGGACCTGGAGGCTGCGGTCGACCACGCGCCAGATGGCTTCGGAGCAGATCACTTTGGCGACGCTCGATTCATGGCGCCCCTTGCCGCCCTGGTCGAGCACCCAGGCGGCGTGCGCCACGACCAGCCCGCAAGTATGGAGATCCAGCTCGTTGTCGGCGAGCTGGAAGCCGATCCCCTCATGGTCGATCAGCGCCTTGCCGAAGGCGCGGCGTTCGCGGGCGTAGGCGGTGGCGACGTCGTGGGCGCGGTGCGCGGCCCCCAGCCAGCGCATGCAGTGGGTCAGCCGGGCCGGGGCCAGCCGGACCTGGGCATAGCGGAACCCCTCGCCCTCGCGGCCCAGCACATCCTCCTCCGGGACGAACAAATCGTGGAAGGAGACCACGCAGTGCCCGCCGGGGAAGCTCTGGTCCAGCGTGTCGAGCGTGCGCTCGATCACGATGCCGGGCCGGTCCATGTCGGCGAGGAACATGGTGGCGCGTGGTTCGCCGTCGGGGGAGGCCTCGTCGCGCGCCATGATGATGCAGACACCGGCCCCCTCGGCGCCGCTGATCAGCCATTTGGTGCCGTTGATCACATAGCCGCCTGCGGTCCGGCGGTAGCTGGTAAGCAGCAGGGACGGGTCGGAGCCGGCCCCCGGATGCGGCTCGGTCATCGCGAAGCAGGAGCGGATCTCGCCGGACGCCATGGGAGCGAGCCAGCGGCGCTTCTGCCGCTCGTCCGCCACCTGCTCCAGCAGGTGCTGGTTGCCCTCGTCGGGGGCGGCGATGTTGAGCGCCAGCGGCCCGAGCAGCCCGTAGCCGGCCGCCTCGAACACCACCGCCTTGCCGCGGTGGTCGAGCCCCAGCCCGCCCCACTCCCTGGGCATGTGCGGGGCGAGCAGCCCGGCGTCGCGGGCCAGCGCGTTCAGCTCGCGGCGGAAATCGTCGGTCGGCCCGTGTGGACCCTGGCGCGGGTCGTTCTCCAGCGGGATGAGGACGTCGCGCACGAAGGACCGGGTGCGGTCCCTCAGCGCGATCAGGTCGGGCGGCAGCGAGAAATCCATCGGGGTTCCTGTCCCTGGCAGTGAGCGTCGAGGGGAGGGGGCGCTTCAGAAGCCGCGCCCCTGGGCGATGTCGTGGGTAAAATCGAAGAGGCCGCGCGCGATGGCACCGAAGCCGGCGTAGCGCGGGTCGCTGGTGGTGCCGCTGCGGTAGCGGTCGTGGAGCTGCTGGAAGACCACCGCCAGCTTGAACAGGGCGAGCACGCGGTGGAACCGGAACTCCGACAGGTCGCGGCCGGTGCGGGCGGCGTAGCGTTCGGCCGCCTCCCTGCGGCTCGGGAAGCCGAAACCGGCCGTCGGCATCTGCGCCAGATCGTGCATCACCGGCGGGTCGCCGGCCTCCGTCCAGTAGCTGAGCAGGGTGGCGAGATCGAACAGCGGGTCGCCGCGCGTGCCCTGGTCCCAGTCGAGGATGGCGACCGGCTCCAGCCGCTCCGGGTCGAGGATCAGGTTGTCCAGCTTGAAGTCGTTGTGCAGCAGGGTCGCCGGGCCGGGTCGGACGCGGGTCAGCTGGTCCGCCAGCCACTCCGTCAGCTCGACGGCCGGCGCCGGGGAGCCGTCCGGCCCGGCGGAGAGATGGGCGCGCTTGCTCCAGCCGGCGACCGCACGGTCGAGGAAGCCGTCCGGCCGCCCGAAGTCACCGAGCCCGACGGCGGCCGGATCGACGGCGTGGATGTCGGCCAGGCAGTCGACCAGCAGCGGTCCCAGCCGCGCCCCCGCATCCGGGTGCTGTTCCAGCAGCGGCGGTGCGGAACCGGCCAGCGTCACGCCCGGCCGGTGCTCCAGCAGGATGAAGGGATGGCCGGCGACCCCGGCATCCTCGCACAGATGCAGGCTTTTCGGCGCCAACGGCAGGGTGCGCCACAGCCGGCTGAGGATGCGGTGCTCCCGTGCCATGTCGTTGGCGCCCGGCGGCAGCGGTCCCGGCGGCGGCGAGCGCAGGACGGCTGGTGTCCCATTGACCGACACCAGGAAATTCAGATTGGCGAGCCCGCCGGTGAATTGGCGGGGTGGTGTTTCGCGGTCGAGCCGCAGCCCGTGCGCCGCGAGATGACCGGCGATCGCTGCCCAGTCCAGCCGGGCGGTGTCCTTGGGAGCGCGGAACATCGAATTCTCAAGCGGCATGGTCGGTCCGGGAAAGGGGCTGGGAAAGGGTGGCGGAATGGCGGGTGGGTCGCCGCACCGGCCAACTTATAGTCCGACTATCGGATCGTATGTGCAAAATCGGACGTCCGTCAATAGGCTCCGACATGGCGCCCGAACCGGAAAATTGCGATATTGCCATCCGTGGCGCAAAGAACGCTGCGGTTGAAAGCGGCGATCGCTGCTTGAAAGGTGATTGACAGCGCCGGTGCGGCGAATCAATAGTTCGATTGTCAGACTATAAATGCGGAACGACGGCGCCCCTGCGGTTGCTGAATGGTCCTTCCGCTCTGGCGCGGCTCCGGAGCCCCGTGGTCCCTGCCACGCCCCTCTCCCCGATACGAAGGTCAGACCATGCTGGGACACATCATCGGTTGGGCACATACCCGCTTCGGCAAGCTGGACGACGAAACCCTTGAATCGCTGGTGGTGCGCGTCGCCGCCGAGGCGATCGCCGACGCCGGGCTGGCACCCGCCGACATCGACGAGATCATCGTCGGCCATTTCAACCAAGGCCTCGACCCGCAGGGCTTTCCCGCCTCGCTCGCCTTGCAGGCGGCCGACGCCCTGCGCTTCAAGCCGGCAACCCGCGTCGAGAACGCCTGCGCCACCGGGTCGGCCGCGATCCGTCAGGCGGCGATGGCCATCGGTGCCGGGCGGGCGCGTTCGGTGCTGGTCGTCGGGGTGGAGAAGATGACCGCGGCGCCGGCCGGGCAGGTGCAGGCGTCACTGGCGTCGGCCAGCTATCTGGCGGAGGAGGACGGCAGCGATCTGTCCTTCGCCGGGATCTTCGGCCGCATCGCCCAGCTCTATTTCCAGCGTTACGGCGACCGGTCGGACGCGCTGGCGCTGATCGCCGCCAAGAACCACCGGAACGGTGCCGCCAACCCGCTTGCCCACATGCGCAAGGATCTCGGCGTCGAGTTCTGCCGGACGGTGTCCGACCGCAATCCGCTGGTCGCCGGGCCGCTGCGACGGACCGACTGTTCGATGGTGTCCGACGGGGCGGCGGCGCTGGTGCTGGTCCATGGCGACGTCGCGATGGGGGCCGCCAAGTCGGTTGGACTGCGGGCGCAGGCGCAGGTCAACGATTTCCTGCCGATGGGCCGGCGTGACATGACCCGCTTCGAGGGCTGTTCGGTTGCCTGGCGCAAGGCACTGGAGCAGGCCGGGCTGACGCTCGACGATCTCGATTTCGTTGAGACGCATGACTGCTTCACCATCGCCGAGTTGATCGAATACGAGGCGATGGGGCTGACGCCGCCGGGTGAGGGACACCACGCCCTGCTGGAGGGCTGGACCGAGGTCGGCGGGCGGTTGCCCGTCAACCCGTCGGGCGGGCTCAAGGCCAAGGGACACCCGATCGGCGCGACCGGCGTGTCGATGCATGTGATGACCGCCATGCAACTCATGGGCACGGCCAGCGGTGTCCAGATTCCGGGGGCGACCAAGGGCGGCATCTTCAACATGGGCGGTGCCGCGGTCGCCAACTACGTCAGCGTGCTTGAGCGCGTGCGCTGAGACGGCAAGCCGGTCGAACGGCTGAAGACGACTTTGAAAAACAACGTTCTGGGAGGACACGAAATGCGCATTGCGTTCATCGCCGCCTTGGCGGCCGGCATTGCTGCGGGCGGGCCGGCGGCGGCACAGATCTCCGACGGCACCATCAAGATCGGCGTGCTGAACGACCGCTCGGGGCTCTACGCCGATCTCGGCGGCGAGGGCTCGGTCGTCGCCGCGAAAATGGCGGTGGAGGAGTTCGGCGGCAAGGTCGCCGGCAAGCCGGTCGTCCTCGTCAGTGCCGACCACCAGAACAAGCCCGACGTCGGGTCGGCCATCGCCCGGGAATGGATCGACCGCGACGGGGTGGACGCCATTGTCGACGTGCCGCACTCCGCCACCGCGCTCGGCGTGCTGAGCGTGACCCGCGAGAAGAACCGGATGCTGATGCTGTCGGGTCCGGCCTCGACCGATTTCACCGGCAAGTCCTGCGCGCCGACGACGATCCACTGGACCTATGACAGCTACGCCATGGCCAACAGCACCGTGCGCGGGCTGGTCAAGCAGGGCGCCGACACCTGGTTCTTCCTGACCGGCGACAACGCCGGCAGCCATTCGCAGGAGCGCGACGGCATCGCCTTCGTCGAGAAGGCCGGCGGCAAGGTTCTGGGAACCGTGCGCCATCCGCTGAACACCCTCGATTTCTCGTCCTATCTGCTTCAGGCGCAGGCGTCCAAGAGCAAGATCATCGGGTTGGCGAACGCCGGCGGCGATACGGTGAACGCGATCAAGCAGGCCGCCGAGTTCGGCATCGTCCAGAGCGGGCAGAGGCTGGTCGGGTTGCTGATCTTCATCACCGACGTCCATTCGATCGGCCTGAAGGACGCGCAGGGGCTGGTGTTCACCGAGTCCTTCTATTGGGACCAGGACGAGAAGACCCGCGCCTGGTCGCGCAAGTTCATGGAGCGGTTCGGCGGCCGTGCGCCGACGGCGGCGCAGGCCGGCGTCTACGGTGCGGTGCTGCATTATCTGAAAGCGGTCGAGAAGGCCGGGACCGACGACTCCCTGACCGTGTCGAAGACAATGAAGGAGATCCCGGTCAACGACATGTTCAGCGACAATTTCAAGATTCGGGCCGATGGGCGCGTCGTCCGTGACATGTACCTGTTCCAGGTCAAGAGCCCGGCGGAATCCAAGGGCGCCTGGGACTATTACAAGATCCTGGGCCGTGTGCCTGGCGACGAGGCTTACCGCCCGATGTCGGAAGGTGGCTGCCCGCTGGTCGGGCAGTAACCGGGCGGTAACGCCGGCCGGCGCGAGGGGACCAGCAAACGGGGGAACGGCGATGCAGGTAGGAGTCTATGAGTTTCTGGCGCAAGACCGAGTCATCTACGGCCGGCCGGCGGCCGAGGCCGTTGCGGCCACCGTCGCGACGCTGGGCAAGCGGCGCCCGCTGATCGTGGCGAGCCGGACGCTGAGCCGTTCCACCGATGTCGTCGCCGCCATCCGTGTGGCGCTGGGCGACGCCTGCGCCGGGGTCTTCGACGGCTGCGTCGAGCATGTGCCGCGCGCCTCCGTCCTCGCTTTGGCCGGGGAGGTGCGGCGGCTCCAACCGGACCTGATCGTCACCGTCGGCGGCGGAACGCCGATAGACACGGTGAAGGTGGCGCTGGTGGCGCTGGCCGAGGGGATCACCGACGCGGCCGGCTTCGACACCGTCCGCATCCGGGTCGCTGAGGACGGAAGCCGCATCGTCCCGGTGGTGAAGGACCCGCCGCTGCGCCAGATCATCGTGCCGACCACCCTGTCGGGGGCCGAATTCTCCAACCTGGGCGGCGCCACCGACCCGGAGCGCCGGGTCAAGGATCTCTACACCGGACGGCACATCGGTGGGCAGGTGGTCATCCTCGATCCCGCCGTGACGGTCCACACGCCGGAGCGGCTGTGGCTGTCCACCGGCATCCGCGCCGTCGACCATGCGGTGGAAACGGTCTGCTCGCGCCGGCCGCAGCCCTTCACCGACGCGACGTGCCTGCACGGGCTGACCATGCTGGCGCGCGCGCTGCGGGCCAACCGGGAGCGTCCGGACGATCTCGACGCCCGGCTGGAGAGCCAGCTCGGTGTCTGGCTGGCCACGACCGGGCTCGGCCGGGTGGAGTGGGGCGCCAGCCACGGCATCGGCCACCAGCTTGGCGCGGTCGCCGGCGTGCCGCACGGCCATTGCTCCTGCGTGATGTTGCCCAGCGTGCTGCGCTGGAACCATGCTGTGAACGCTGACCGCCAAGCGCTGGTGGCCCGCGCGCTGGGATGGGGGGACGGCGACGCAGCAGCGGCGGTCTCCCATCTGGTGCACGATCTCGGCCAGCCGGGCAGCCTGCGGTCGGTCGGGGTGACGCGCGGCCATTTCGCAGCCATCGCGGCAGGGGCCATGCAAAACATGATGGTGCGCAGCAACCCGCGTCCGATCACCGGGGAGGATGATGTCCGGGAGATCCTCGAATTGGCATGGTGAACGCCGCAAATGTGAAACAGGGCGTGTTCGGGGCTCATCGACGCGGGGGCTCTCAACAAAAATGTTCGCACAACAAAAAGTTGAATTCAATGGCGCGAGCGGAGGAAATGTGGTGTCAGACGTCATCCTGGAAGCGCGCAACCTGACGAAGGAGTTCAAGGGGTTCGTGGCGGTGAAGGAGGTGAACCTTCAGGTTCGCCGCGGCACCATCCACGCGCTGATCGGCCCGAACGGCGCCGGCAAGAGCACGGTGTTCAACCTGCTGACCAAGTTCCTCACCCCCACGCGCGGCCAGATCCTCTACAAGGGCCGCGACATCACCCGCACCAAGCCGGCCGACATCGCGCTGATGGGGCTGGTCCGCTCCTTCCAGATCTCGGCCGTCTTCCCGCACTTGAGCGTGCTGGAGAATGTCCGCGTCGCCTTGCAGAGGCCGCTCGGCACCAGCTTCCATTTCTGGAAGTCCGAGTCGTCGCTCTACGACCTGCACGACCGGGCGCTGGAACTGATCGAGGCGGTCAACCTCACCCCCTGGGCCGGCCACACCGCCGCCGAGCTGCCCTATGGCCGCAAGCGCGCCCTGGAGATCGCCACCACCCTGGCGCTCGACCCGGAGGTGATGCTGCTCGACGAGCCGCTGGCCGGCATGGGCCACGAGGACATCGAGGGCACGGCGGCTCTCATCAAGCGGGTCGCCGCCGACCGCACCGTGCTGATGGTGGAGCACAATCTTTCGGTCGTCGCCCACCTGTCGGACACCATCACCGTTCTGCGCCGCGGCGAGATCCTGGCGGAGGGACCCTACGAGGTCGTCTCCAGGAACCCGCAGGTGATGGAAGCTTATATGGGGACCGGACATGCCTGACGGCGCGATGACCAAAACCGCCCACACCGGAACGGCGATGCTGGAGATCGCCGACCTGCACGGCTATTACGGCGAAAGCCATGTGCTGCACGGCGTCAGCCTGGAGGTGCGGCAGGGCGAGGTGGTGACGCTGCTGGGCCGCAACGGCGCCGGCAAGACCTCGACCATGCGCGCCATCATGGGGATCATGGGCAAGCGCACCGGCTCCATCCGCTTCCAGGGCACCGAGCTGATCGGCATGGCCCAGCACAGGATCCCGCGCCTTGGCATCGGTTATGTGCCGGAGGAGCGCGGCATCTTCTCAAGCCTCAGCGTCGACGAGAACCTGACGCTGCCGCCGGTGGTGAAGGACGGCGGGATGACGGTGCCGCAGATCCACGACCTGTTCCCCAACCTGAAGGGCCGCGGCTCGACGCAGGGCACGCGGCTGTCGGGCGGCGAGCAGCAGATGCTGGCGATCGCCCGCATCCTGCGCACCGGCGCCACCCTGATCCTGCTGGACGAGCCGACCGAGGGTCTGGCCCCGGTCATCATCGAGCAGATCGGCGTGGCGGTGCGGGCGCTCAAGGCGCGCGGCTTCACCATCGTGCTGGTGGAGCAGAACTTCCGCTTCGCCGCCACCATCGCCGACCGCCATTACGTGATGGAGGAGGGCCATGTGGTGGATATGATCCCCAACGACCAGCTCGACGCCAACATGGACAAGCTCCACACCTATCTCGGCGTGTGAGCGGGAGAGAGACGCCCGATGTCCCAACTGCTCGGCATTCCGCCGCAAGCCCTGTTCGGCCAGCTTCTGCTCGGCCTGATCAACGGCTCCTTCTATGCGCTGCTCAGCCTGGGGCTGGCGGTGATCTTCGGCATGCTCAACGTCGTCAACATGGCGCATGGTGCCTTGTACATGGTCGGCGCCTTCGTGGCGTGGCTTCTGCTGAGCCATGCCGGCATCGGTTACTGGGGGGCGCTGGTGCTGGCGCCGCTGGTGGTCGGTGCCGTCGGGCTGGTGCTGGAGCGCACCATGCTGCGCCGGCTCTACAAGGTCGACCATCTCTACGGACTGCTGCTGACCTTCGGGCTGGCGCTGATCTTCGAGGGCGCCTTCCGCCACCAGTATGGCGTGTCGGGCCAGCCCTATCCCATTCCCGACCTGCTGAAGGGCGGCACCAACCTGGGCTTCATGTATCTGCCGACCTACCGCGGCTGGGTGGTGGCGGCGTCGCTGCTGGTGTGCCTGGGCACCTGGTTCGCCATCGAGCGGACCAAGCTGGGCGCCTATTTGCGGGCGGCGACGGAGAACCCGACGCTGGTGCAGGCCTTCGGCATCAACGTGCCGGTGATGGTGTCGCTGACCTACGGCTTCGGCGTGGCGCTGGCCGGTCTGGCCGGCGTGCTGGCGGCGCCGATCTATCAGGTGTCGCCGCTGATGGGGTCGAACCTGATCATCGTGGTGTTCGCGGTGGTGGTGATCGGCGGCATGGGGTCGATCCTCGGCGCCATTGTCACCGGCCTGGGGCTGGGGCTGCTGGAAGGGCTGACCAAGGTCTTCTATCCCGAAGCGTCCAACATCGTCGTGTTCGTGATCATGGCCGTGGTGCTGATGGTGAAGCCGGCCGGCCTGTTCGGACGGGAGAGATAGCCATGACCATGCAAACCCGCGACACACTGCACGAAGGCCTTGTCATGTCCGGCGGCTCGCCGAAGATCCTGCTGACCGGAGCCGGGCTGCTGCTGGCGGTCCTGGCGCCCTATGTCCTGTATCCCGTCTTTCTGATGAAGGTGCTGTGCTTCGCACTGTTCGCCTGCGCCTTCAACCTGCTGATCGGCTTCGCCGGGCTGCTCAGCTTCGGCCATGCCGCCTTCTTCGGCGGGGCGGCCTACGTCGCCGCGCATGTGGTGAAGGAATGGGGCTGGGCGCCGGAGGCAGGCCTGCTCGCCGCCACCGTGGTGGCCGGGCTGCTGGGGCTGGTCTTCGGGTTGATCGCCATCCGCCGGCAGGGCATCTATTTCGCCATGATCACGCTGGCGCTGTCGCAGATGGTGTTCTTCCTGGCGCTGCAGCTGCCCTTCACCCATGGCGAGGACGGCATCCAGGGCGTGCCGCGCGGCCTGCTGTTCGGGCTGTTCGACCTCAGCCAGCCGCTGACCATGTACTACGCCGTGCTGGCGATCTTCGTCGCCGGCTTCGCCCTGATCTGGCGCACGGTGCATTCGCCCTTCGGCCAGGTGCTGAAGGCGATCCGCGAGAACGAGCCGCGCGCGGTGTCGCTCGGCTACCGCACCGACCGCTACAAGCTGGTGGCCTTCGTGCTGTCGGCCTCGCTGGCCGGGCTGGCCGGCGGGACCAAGGCGCTGGTGTTCCAGCTCGCCAGCCTGACCGACGTGACGTGGCAGATGTCGGGCGAGGTGGTGCTGATGACGCTGTTGGGCGGGATGGGCACGCTGTTCGGGCCGGTGGTCGGTGCCGGGCTGGTGGTGACGCTGGAAAGCTACCTCGCCTCCACCAGCCTGCCGGTGCCGGTGGTGATCGGCTGCATCTTCGTCGTCTGCGTCCTGCTCTTCCGCCGCGGAATCGTCGGCGAACTGATGGCACGGGTACGGAAATGACCCGCTCGGCCGTGGCAACGCCCGGTCCCGGAGGCGCGATCACCCGGCGGCGGTGCTCCCGGCGGTGGCGCCGAGCATGTGCCGGATCTGTGCATAGCGACCCAGCGCTCCCATCACCTCCATCTGGGCGTCGGGTCTGAAGCGGGCGGCGGTCATGGCGTCGAGGATCATCTGCTTTTCGGCGGGGCCGAAGCCGGACAACCGCTTCAGCACGCTGCGCAGCAGCGGCGACAGCGGGATCGGTTGCGGTGCCTGCGCGGGACGGTTTGCTCCGCCGTAAGCGTCCAGGAATTTCGCGATCCGGCGGCCGTAGGCGGCCGGGCTGTAGATGTCGGCGCACAGCCGCGCCAGCCCGTCGAGCAGGTCGCGCCGGCTCATCCGCGCCGGGTGGATGTTGGTGGTGAAGGGGTTGGCCGCACTCTGCGCGTCGTCGCCGGCCAGCCGCCCCTCGGCGGCGAGCCTGTCGTGGAGCGGGGTGCCCGGCGGCGCCACAAGCGCGCCCACCGACAGCACCGGCACCGGGCAATCCTCAATGAAGCCGGCCAGCCGGTCGAAGATGTCGGGCCCGTCGGCGTCGAAGCCGACGATGATGCCGCCGGACACCGCGATGCCGTGCGACAGGATGGTGGACAGCGCGTCAGAGGTCGACTGGTAGAGGTTCTGCAGCTTGCCGGACTGGCGCAGGCTGTCCTCGTTGATCGTCTCGATGCCGATGAAGACATTGTCCAGCCCGGCCGCCTTGCAGGCCGCCATCAGATCGGCGTCGCGGGCGAGGTCGATCGACACCTGGGTCATGAAGCGCATCGGCGCATCGGCATGCGCCTCGTTCCACCGCCGCAAGGCCGTCAGCATGTCGTGCGCGCGGCTGCGGTAGACGGTGAAGTTGTCGTCGGCCAGGAAGACGCTGCGGTAGCCGTGGCGGTGCAGGACGTCCAGTTCGGCGATCACCTGATCGGGATCCTTGTGGCGCTGCTTGCGGCCGAGATATTGGATCACATCGCAGAAATCGCACTGGAAGGGACAGCCGCGGGAGGTCTGGATCGCCCCCATGTTGGCGCTCTCGTTGGGATAGAGGTCCCAGCGCGGCAGCGGAGAGCGCCGAAGGTCGGGCCGCGTCCCCTCGTAGCGGTCGCGCGGCCGGCCGGCGGCCAGATCGGCGAACAGATCCGCCGCGATGTCCTCGATCTCGCCGGTGACCAGCACGTCGGCGTGGGGGCGCACATCCTCCGGGCTGAGCGAGGCGTAGGAGCCGCCGATCACCACCCGCCGCCCCATCGCGCGGTAGCGGTCGGCCAGCTGCAGCATGCGGTTGCGCTGGGACGACTTGCCGGTGATCGCGACGATGTCGGCGTCCTCGGTGGCGGGGCGGTCCGGCAGCGGCGTGATCGCCTCGTCGGTCAGGCGGATGTCCCAGTCCGGCGGCACGAAGGCGGCCAGGGTTGTGGTCGACAGGTCTGCCACCGAGCTGCGCCCGCCAAGTCCCCAGGCCGCGAAGAAATCGGCCGTGTGGTAGCCGGGGAAATCCGCCGCCGGGTTGATGATGTGAATGCGCACCAGCGCTCGCTCCTGTCCGGCCTGAACCTGCTTCGTCTGTTGGATAAGGAGCTGAACAATCACCGGCAGGCAAGGCTTTGCTGTGCCGCCCGGTTTGTCCGGAGGCCGCGAATGCACCGTATTGGGGCCGACGGCGGGGCGGCGTGGAGCATGTTGACTCCCGCGCATCGGCAGGCTTATTCAAATCCGTAAGGAATTCGGCATGGATTGTTATCGATGGCCGCAACAGGGACGGTGTCGATCCCAAGAAACGATCCGATGCGGAAAATGCTGTACGATTTGAGTGAAGACCATGGGCATTCTGGCAAATCGCAATATGCCCCGGTATGATTTGAGTCGATGCAGTCATGCCGACAGCGGTGATTTGGAAGGATAAGCACGCATGCCGATGCAGGTGGTGAACGGCGCGACGCTTCAATGCAGCTTCGGGATGGCCCCGTCGACCTTCGTTGTGCTTCCCGTCCATGGCGTCATGGACGGCAACCAGCCGGCGGCGAACATCACGGACCACAAGCCGATGGTCAACATCATGCCGTTCGGTATGTGCACCAGCCTCGCCAACCCGACGGTGGCTTCGGCGACGGCGGCGGCGATGGGCGTGCTGACGCCGATGCCCTGCATTCCCGCCACCCTGACGCCCTGGGTGCCGGGCGCGCCGACGGTGATGCTGGACCATATGCCGGCGCTGGACAACGTGTCGAAGTGCTTGTGCAACTGGGGCGGCGTGGTGTCGGTGATCAATCCGGGGCAGACGACGACCGTCATTCCTTGAAACGGACGGCCGTGATGCGGATGGCCTGAGACGGACGGCGTCGGTCTTCGCCGCACCGGTACAGCCGCGTCACCATCCGCGCCGCGGGCTGGAAACCGGCTTCGCAGTTTCGGACTTTGGGCATCCTGAACGGATCAGTGGCGTCGATGGTCGGATTCCGACCGTGAACCAAGACACATGTGAAGGGCAGGGGTGTGACGGCAATTGCGGTGATGCATTGCCGCTGCGCTCCATCGCACCACCTATGCCCGCCGGTGTCCTCGCAGGAGGTTGGCAACCGGCTGAGCAAACATGCGCATCTGACTGTGTATATCTGAACATATTCAATTTTTCGCGCCCATTGATATCCAGCAATACCCATGGCGTGTATTTGTGTTTTCATTAATCCATTTTCGTGATATGGAAGATGATGAAAATGGAGCAGGCACGCTGAAGCAGCAGCCGGACATATCCGGCCGTAATGCAATGTATATCCGTGTAAATTTTGCGTGATGGGGGCGGGTAAGCCGATCCATAGGCGTCCGCATGTCTTCAAAATTCAGATTTCATCCAGTGTTATCATGACGAAGCGGGGGAAGCGCGATGGCATATTTGACTGGGCCGCGGCTGAATTTCACCGGCAAGTTCATCGCCGACGTTTCGACCGTCAACAACTTTCCGTCCAACTATGACGGGACGAACTATACGGCGGCCGATTATGCGAACTGGGACATCGGCTATTGGAATCCCTACGGCACCGGTGTCTGGCGTCTGACCGACTGCGCGGTGACCGGTGCCGTGCGCGGCGACGGCAGCACCGTGTCCGGCGACCCCGTGCTGTCGATGACCCTGGCCGATGCCGACGACCAGCCGCCGGCCAAGATGGTCGATCTGGACAGCGAGCAGCAGATGGTCTCGGCCATCTGGGGTCTCGTCGTCCGGTTGGTCGGCGGTGACGGGCAGGCCGCGCTGCGCAGCAACTTTGCCGTTGCGTCCTTCACCGACCTGTGGAAGCGCAGCCTGACGCCGGGGTCGCTGCCGCAGCACAAGCTGCATCCCGCCTGCATGTACGGCGCCGCCTGGCAGTCGGTTCTGTCCGATCTCGCCTGGGGCGACGTCGCGGCATCGCCCTTCCTGCAGGAATTGCAGGCCGCTGCCGGGCCGGGTGGGCTGCTGTCGATCAAGTTCAATGTGGTGGGCTACAACGCCGGCTATTGGATCGGCGACGACGGCACCCGCTATCCGCCGCTGCCCGACTTCACCATGGGCCTGATCACCGGCAGCATCGGCGTCGCCCGCGCGGACGAGCCGCGCTTCTTCACGCTGGGCCGCAAGCTGCAGCCGAGCCAGAAGCAGAGCCAGTCGGCCCCGACCCTGTTCTATTACGCCACCGCGGTGGTGGACGAGGCGCGCAAGGCGCTGGCCATCGACCTCGGCAACTCCATCCCCTTCAAGGAATGGCGCGGCGACATCGTCGGCGAGACGCTGCAGGTCGGCTATCTCGATGCGGTGCAGGGCTTCCAGCCGCTGGGCGAGGTGACCCCCGACAACGGCTGGTACCGGCGCACCGCCGGCATCGCCGACATCGCCCTGACCGATGCGCAGCTGTCGGCCGTTGCCGCGAACCCGCTGGCCGTGCGCAAGGCCGGCGCCGACACGTTGCTGGGGCAGGAGCCGGCCGACGGCAAGGCCCTGCGCGCCGACGAGTTCGTCTTCCGCATGGCTCCCGGCGACAGCGCCGAGACCACGGTGTGGGCGACCGTCTTCGGCAAGCCGCTGGCCGATGCCGAGGTCGCGCTGGCCTTCGACAACAGCTCGCTCGGCGGCGAGGGCGACCCGCCGGTCGGCGTGCCGGCGGGTGCGCTGGGCTTCCCGCCGTCGGTCCGGACCGATGCCGCCGGCAAGGCCGCCGTCACATTCTCCGCCGGCGATCCGGGTCAGCCGCGCGCGGTGGACGACATCGACGGGCAGGTCTATGGCGTGCGGCCGACGCTGAGCGACGCCAACGCGGACACCTACAGCAACCCCTGGGACTTCATCAGTTTCCTGGTGTGGAGCGGCTACGAGATCCCCGAGGAGCCGAACTGGGAAGCCGACATCAAGCCGATCCTGGCGCAATACGCCGCGCTCTATCCGGTGATGCTGCCGGTGCTGAACATGGGCGACTATGACAGCGTGTGCAAACACCTGTATTCGCTGCAAACCGCCCTGTCGCTTCCGGAAGAGAACCCGAACTACATGCCGGCGGTGCGCGACCTGTCGCCGAACAAGAAGGCCGCGATCCTGAAATGGGCCGCCAATCCGGTGCGCGGCACCGCGCCGGCGAAGCCATCTTCTGCCGGGCCGGTCGCCGAGGAGCCGGCCGCACCCGCGACGGAGTCGATGATGTGGGCCGCCGTCCAGGCGCCGCCGGCCGCGGACACCGCGCCGCACCCTGCCACATATTTGAAGAAATAACGGGCCGAGCCTCCGCCCCAACCATCCCGCCCCAACCATCCGATTGGTGGAGAGATCCCACATGACGACCCAAACCATGGCGGCGACCCGCTCGGTCCCGGCCGCCGGCGCCAAGGCCACCGACCTGCCCAAGCGCGGCCCCTCGCTCGTCGTCCAGGCCAAGACGCCGCGGACGCTGGACGAGGTGCGCGCCAACCTCCAACTCGCGGTGGAACTGGAGCACGCGACGCTGCCGGCCTATCTCCAGGCCGCCTATTCGCTGGACGATGCGAAGAACGGCGTGATCGCCGGGATGATCATCGACATCGCCATGCAGGAGATGGAGCATTTCTGCCAGGCCGCCAACATCCTGGTGGCCATCGGCGGCCGTCCGGCCATCGACAATCCGGCCTTCGTGCCCTCCTATCCCGGCGGCCTGCCGAAACACATCGGCACCCAGCCCGGCCAGCCGGAGTTCATCGTGCATCTGCGCGGCTTCTCGCTGGATCAGGTCGAAAACTGCTTCATGGTGATCGAGGAACCGGCCGACCCCATCGACATTCTGGAGTCGGCACCCAGACTGGCGGCGTCCGATATCAAGGACAATTACCGGACCATCGGCGAATTCTACGAGGACATCTCCAAGGCGCTGGGCGACCTCGGCAACGGCTTCTTCTCCGGCACCGCCGACGGGCAGGTCTACGGCATGTTCGGCATCAAGCCGATCCTGTCCCTGGCCGACGCGCAGGATGCCATTGCCCGCATCGTCCGCGAGGGCGAAGGCACCCCGACCTCGCCGGAGGAAGGGACCGAGGACGGCGACGACAATGGCATGGCGCACTACTACAGCTTCTACGAGATCTACAAAGGCCGGAAGATCGCCAAGGCCGGCGACGGCAGTTGGTACTTCACTGACGAGGTCGTCCCCTTCGACCCGGCCGGCGTCCAGACCCTGATCGACGATCCCAAGCAGGCCGACTACGCCGCCGGCTCGGTCGCGGCGGTGCAGTCGGAGGCCTTCAACACCTACTACTCCAACCTGCTGAAGGCCCTGCACCAGAGCTTCAACGGCAACCCGGACAAGATCAACGACGCCATCGGCCTGATGTTCGACCTGAAGATCCAGGCCAAGATGCTGATGCAGCTGCCGATGGACGGCCACCCCGGCAAGTTCTGCGCCCCGACCTGGCAATACGTCCCGTGAGGAGGCTCCGCATGACCGGACATTCCCGCCATCCGGGCCTGCTGGGCGCGGTCGCCGCCCTGGGGCTGATCGCCGCCGCCGACACCGCCTGGGCGCAGGCCAGGAACATCTACCCGACCTTCGGCGTCCACAACCCGCC
>NZ_FXAK01000001.1:0-362500 GCF_900177515.1 Azospirillum oryzae | reverse complement strand
CAGGCATTCCGCGATCCGCTGGTGGCGAAGCTCCGCAACAAGCGCCCAGTTCCCACGCCGCCGGTGGTCTCCAACCCCGTCCTGACGGTGAATGCGGATCACGCCCGGCGGTTGGCCGAATCCCTGGCCGGTCGCCGCGGGGTGATCGTCTGCGGCGCCAGCGAGATCGACGAGCCGGGTTTCCCTGCCGCCATCTACGAGCTGTCGCGCCGACTCGGCGCTCCGATCCTCGCCGATCCTTTCAGCAACCTGCGTTTCGGTGCGCCAAGCGACGTTCCGGTAATCGCGCGCGCCGATTCCTTCCTGAGGGCGACGCGCTTCACCGATACCCACAAGCCGGAGTGGGTGATGAATTTCGGCGGGCCGCCGATTTCGAAGCCGGTGCTGACCTATCTGCAGAACACCAACTGCAGCGACTATATCGGTGTCGATCCGACCAACAAATGGCAGGATCCGATCCTGCGCATGACCGAGATCGTGCGCGCCAGCCCCGAATCGCTGTGCAAGGCGCTGGTCGCGTCGGGCGCGCTGCGTCCTGCCCCGGCCTCCTGGGCGCAATCCTTCGCCGCCTGCGATGCCTACATCGACGGCCTGTCGCGCAGCGCCTTCGACACGATCTTTTGGGAGGCGCCGATCCTGCGGCGATTGGTCCAGGCGACGCCCGAAGGCGCGGTGTTCTTCTGCGGCAATTCCATGGCCGTGCGCGATGCGGACAGCTTCTCCGGCCGGACCGATGCCCGGCTGCGCCTGTTTGCAAACCGCGGCGTGAACGGCATCGACGGCTCCATCGGCACGCTGATCGGCGTCGCGGCGGCGCAGCGCCCGAAGAAGACGCTGTCGGTGATCGGCGACATGGCCTTCTCGCACGATGTCGGCAGTCTGCAGCTTGCCGGAGACCTGGACATCGTTCTGGTCGTCCTGAACAACGGCGGTGGTGCCATCTTCGAATATCTGCCGACCGCGAAGACGCCGGAGGTCATGGACTTCATCTCTCCGCCGACGCTGAACATCGGGCTCGCGGCACAGGCTTCCGGCTGGCGGACATGGCGGGCCGGCGATCTCGCGGAGTTCAACGGTGCGCTGGAGGAGGCGATGGCGACCCGCGGCCCCTGCCTGATCGAGGCGGTCATCGACCGCAAGGAGAGCGTGCGCCAGCACAAGCTGTTCTGGGGTGCCGCCGACGGCATCAACGCCATCATCCGACTGCGCGGACCGGAGGGGATGACCATCACCTTCGGCGTTCCGCAGATCACCGAATCCGACAAGTCGGCGGTCGAGTTCGATCCGAACATCACCGACTGACGGCGCGGCATCCACCCCATGGACGGCCATCGAACCGAGACGACGCGCGAGGCGGAGGACGACAGGTCCGGGACCGCACCCTCCTCCCCGCTGCCAATCCTGCCGCGGGAGCGGGCGGCGATCTTCCTTCTGGGCTTCGCGGCCTTCCTGCCGCTCTATGCCCCGCAGTCGGTCCTTCCGCAGCTGGCCAGCAGCTTCCAGGCCAGCCCGGCGGAAACCGGGGCGGTGATCGGGGCGACGACTCTGGCCGTCGCGCTGTCGGCGCCGCTGGCCGGCCCGCTGACCGACAGGTTCGGGCGTAAGCGCTCGATGCTGGCGGCCATCGCCATCCTGGTTCCGCTGACACTACTGCTGACGCTGTGCGCCAGCCTGAACGAGCTGCTGGCCGTCCGTTTCAGCCAGGGTATCGTGCTGCCGGCGCTGTTCACCGGTGCCGTCGCCTATATCGGCACCCGTTGGGAAGGCACCCGCGGCGCATCGGTGACCGGCATGTTCGTCACCGGATCGGCCATCGGCGGCTTTGCCGGGCGGTTCGTCTCCGGACTGGTGGCCGACATCGCCGGTTGGCAGAGCGGGTTCGCCGCCCTGGCCGCGGTTTCGGCATTCTGCGCGGTCTTCGTCGCGCTCTGGCTGACGCCGGACCGCGGCCGTGGGACGGGGTCGATCCTGGCCAATATCCGCGGCATGGGGACGCATCTTCAGGATGGCCGGATTCGCGCGGTGAGCCTGTGCGGCGCCACCGTCCTGTTCTCGATGACCGGTTGCCTGTCCTATCTGGGATTCCATCTGGCGGAGCCGCCCTTCGGACTGACGGCGGCGGGGATCGGCCTCGTCTTCCTGGTCTATCCGCTCAGCGCGACCGCCCCGCTGGTCAACAGCCGGCTGTTGCGCCGGCTGGGAACCGGCAACGCCTATCGTGTCGCCTTCGGCGTCTGCGCGGTCGGGCAGTTGCTGCTCCTGCTGCCCGATCTGACGGCGGTGGTCGCCGGGACCGGAATCTTCCTGGGCGGCGTGTTCCTGTGCCAGTCGCTGGCGCTCGGCTATGTCGGCCGGGTGGCGACGACGAACAAGGGGGCCGCCGCCGGACTCTATGTCTGCTGCTTCTATCTTGGCGGCAGCCTTGGCGCCATCGCGCCCGGCCTTCTGTGGAAAACCGCCGGGTGGCCTGGATGCGTGGCCCTGGTTCTTGCCGCACTCGCAACCGGTGCGCTCATTTCCCTGGCGATGCGCGAGCAGAATCGCCGCGCCGCGGAGCCGGTCTGACTGTCCAAACCGGGAGCGCCCTTTCACCCTTCCCCCCATGGATGAGAAGAGCGCCATGATCCAATTCGCGAAACATCGGCCGACCATCGCCGAAGCCGTCACGCGCCGCCGCCTGTTTGCGGGCACCACCCTGCTCGCCGCGGGTCTGCTGGCGGGATCGCCGGCCCCGGCCGCCGACAGCTCGGCAAATGGGGCGGCCAAGCCGCCTGCCGCGCGGTCCACGGTCCTGCTGCAGACCTCGACGCACGCCAACGGGGTTCCGATCGTCTATCCGACCGGCAAGCCGCTGGTCACGGTGCGGGTCACGGAGATACCGCCGGGCGTCGATACCGGCGTCCACAACCACCCGATCCCGTTGATCACCTACATCCTGGCCGGCGAGCTGACCATCCGGGAGGTGACCGGCGCCGCCTATGTCTACAAGAAGGGTGATGCCTTCGTGGAGACGGCGGAATTCCACCACGGAGTCAATGAGGGCAAGGAGCCGGTCAGGCTGCTCGCCGTCTATCCCGGTGAGGTCGGGGCGCCGCTGTCGATCAAGCCGCCTCATTGACGCCATCGGCCGTCCGCGGTCCCCGGCCTGTCGGGATCGCGGACGGCTGCGGCAAAAAAGAAGGCGCCGGAGTGGGATGTCCCAACTCCGGCGCCTTCTTTTTTTGGGGGCTGTCCGGTCGGCAATCGGCCGGATCAGGCGACCCGGATGCGGTCGGTGAAGGAGTTGACCTCCTCCTTCAGCAGCGAGGTCTGGTGGCTCAGCGTGCCCGAGCTTTCCAGCAGCATCTCGGCGGAGCTGCCGGCGTCGGTCGCCTTGTGCAGCACATGGGTGATGGAGCTGGCGACTTCCGTGGTGCCCAGCGCCGCCTGACGGAGATTGTCGCTGATCTCCGTCGTCGCCTGGAACTGCTGCTGCACCGCTCCCGAGATGCTCATGGCGATGCTGTCCATGCGATCGATGGTCTCGCCGATCCGCTTGATCGCGTTCACCGCGCTGAAGCTGGTCGACTGGATGGCGTTGATCTGCACGCTGATCTCGCCGGTCGCGACGGTGGTCTGGTTGGCGAGCGCCTTCACCTCGTTGGCGACCACGGCGAAGCCCTTGCCGAACTCGCCGGCGCGGGCGGCCTCGATCGTCGCGTTCAGCGCCAGCAGGTTGGTCTGCTTCGCGATGTTCTCGATCATGTGGACGACGTCGCCGATGCGGCCGGCCGCTTCGGCCAGCGCCGAGACGACTTCGTTGGTCTTGCGCGCCTCGTTGACGGCGTCGCGGGCAATCTCGGTGGACTGGGAGGCCTGACCGCTGATGGCGGCGACGGAATGGGACAACTCCTCCACCGCTTCCGACACCATCTTGACGTTGATGCTCGCCTCTTCGGTGGCGGAAGCGCCCTGGGTGGCCAGTTCGACCGTCTGTTCGGCGACGCTGGCGAACAGGCGGGCGTTGGTCTCCACAACCTCGGCCTCGCGGATGACGTGCTGGACCACGTCCATGACCGTGCTTTCGAAGTTCTCGGCCAGGCTGTTCATGGCCTCGCGCTTCTCCGCCTCGTTGCGCAGCCGCTGCTCCTCCTGGGCGTTGCGCAGCCGCTCCATGTGGATGGCGTTTTCCTTGAAGACCTGGACCGCGCGGGCCATGTCGCCCACCTCGTCCCGGTTTTCGATCGCCGGGATTTCGATCGAGGTGTCGCCCTTGGCCAGAGCGCTCATGGCCGCCGTCATGCGGCGGATCGGGCCGACGATCGATCTGGCGATCAGCAGCGCGAAGGCAATGCCGGCGAGAACCGCGATGACCGGCGTGATGACGGCCTGGCGCCAGCTGGCGTCGAGCGCTTCGGTGGCCCGCGACTGGGTCTGGGCCTGCGTATCGGAAAAAGCCGTGACGATGCTGCGGACGATCTGCTGCAGTTCGGCCAGGATGTCGCGGATCCGGACCTGCGATCCGATCAGCGTCTGGCTGCCGCCGATGGCGTCCTCCAGCCCCTTGGTGAAGGTGACCAGCTGCGGTTCCATGGAACCGAGGAAGCGCAGAAGGCGCTTGTTGGTGATGACGGTCTTGGCTTCCTGGATCGATTCACGCAGGCGCGCCAGCTCGCCCTTGGTGGCGTCGGCGTCGTTGGGATCGAAGGTGGTGAAATAGCGGGCGGCCGCCATGCGGGTGGCCTGCAGCGCCTGCTGGAGGCGGAGTGCTGCCTGAAGTCCCGGCGCCTCGCCGATGTTCTGCGTGCCTTCCACCAGGGCCATGGCGGTGGTGTTCAACTGGGCGCCGACCAGGAAGGACTGGCCCACCCCGTCGCGGCGGCGGGTGACGGCGGCGACCGTCTCGTCGAAGGCGGCGCGGTAGCTGGCGGCGGCCTTCTGCAGGGCGCTGATGCTCGCCCGGTCGACCGACAGGTCCGTCCCGGTGTCGGTTTCGGCGATCGCCTTCACGAAGACATCCACCTCCTTGCGCGCGCTGAAGAGGTCGGTCTCCGATTGCGAGGCGATGTAGGTGAGGACCGCGCGGTCCATGTGCTCGCTGATCTCGACCAGTCGAGCCGTGCTCATGGCGTCGTGGCCGACCGATATGACCCCTTCCAACTCGCCGCGGATGGTGTCGACGTTGTTCACAAACTGAACGCCCAGAAACACGATCAGGGCGATCGAGGCCATGAAGCCTGCGTATATTTTCTGCGAGATCTTCATGTGCGAGGCCAAACGAAACATGCGGACACCCGTTGTGAAAAACGTCGCTTGGACGGCGGCGCGGGATCGCGTCAGGAGGGCGGGGAGGTTACGAGGGGCGGAATGTCCAGGCCCGCCGGCCTCCCCGCTGTTGTCGACGAACGTGAACGGTTACTTGGCGTTCTTGATCGCCATGATCTTTTCCATCGTGAACTGCTTGGCCGCCTCCTGATAGAACGGCTCAAGGGCCTTTTCGAAGGCCGCACGATCGAAATCGGTCGTGATGGTGATTGGCGACGCCTTGAGGACCTTCATCCCCTCGCGGTCGCGGTTGCGCACGAATTCACGCGACGCCTTGCCGCCGGCGCGGGCCGCTTCGACGAAGGCGGTCTTCATCTCGGGCGACAGGTCGTCGAAGAATTCCTTGTTGATCAGGATGACGGCCGGCGAATAGGTGTGGTTGCTGAGCGTGATGTTGCTCTGCACTTCGTACAGCTTGGAGCCGACAATCGTGGTGACCGGGTTTTCCTGGCCTTCGGCCTGACCGCTCTTCAAGGCGGGATAGAGCTGCGCGAAGGGCATGCTGAAGGGTTCGGCGCCCAGCGTCTGGAAGGCCTTCTTGAAGAGATCGCTTTCGGCGATGCGCATCTTCAGGCCCTTCATGTCGGCCGGGGTCTTGATCGGCCGGACCGAGTTGGTGAGCTGGCGGAAGCCGTTCTCCGCCCAGGCCAGCGCCACCGTGTTGGTGTCCTTGAAGGAATCGAGCAGGGACTTGCCGATGGGGCCGTCCAGGACCAGATCGGCGTGCGCCTCGTCACGGAACAGCAGCATCAGGTCGAGGATGCCGACGTTCGGGTTGAACTGCGCCAGCGCGCCGCCCGACGAGGACAGCACCATGTCGATGGTGCCGAGCTTCACGGCCTCCAGCATGGCCGGGCCGGAGCCCAGTTCGCTGGCCGGATGTTCCTCGATCACATACTTGTTGTTCGTACGGCGCTGGATTTCCTCGTTCATCACCCGGATGGCTTCGCTGAACTGCGAACCCTTCGGCAGCACATGGCCGATCCGAAGCTTTTCCTGCGCCTGCGCGCCGGCCGTTGCCATCAGCAGTGCCGCGCCGATCACCAAACCCCAAAATGCTCTCATAACGAACCTCCGTGCGTGAACCTCTGAACCTGCACTAGAATTGCAGCACCTATACCGTTTGGTGGTTGCAAAAGTAGAAAGCAGATGCTTTCAGGTCAAACCTATTTTAGCAAGTCAGCCTACCGAAACCCTTAACGCGAGAGCGATGAATAATTCATTACCGCAGGATCGGCGCTACATTCTGGAGTATGCGTCCAAAGGTCGCATAAATACTCCAATATGCACCGCATATCGGAGTATTTGGAAGATTTCCGATCTTCAAAGGTGCCGTCGGTGTTTACGGAGGTGGGGAAAGTTCCGAATTATTGCTTGAGCGCACAACCCGAATGGAGGGCGCCGCCTTTTCTGTTCCACCGGATCGCCGGGCGGGCAGTGGAACGAAAGGGGGGCGTTGGCGCCGGCTCGACTTCGCCTGCGCCAACGCCCCCCTTCCGCCGCATCCATGCTGTCAGTGCGGAGCCGGCAATGTTGTGTCCGACCTCAACCGATCCGGCGCATGCGCGCGGTCGGATGGCCGAAGCGGATCTGACGGCTCAGCCGGCGGCCTGCAGCAACTCCTCCCGGGGCTCCTCCTGCGCCGGGCAACCGTCGAGGTCGGTCCATTGCAGGGGCCGGACGTAGCGGCTCGCCATGCGGCCCTGCTCGTTCAGCCTGAACAGGTGGAGCCAGCCGTTGTCGAACAGCGCGCGCAGGTTGGGATGGCGGGACAGCACCCCGTCGATCGCCTCCTGGGGCGCCTCGACCACCACCGAAAGCCGCAGCGGCTCGTGCATGTACCGCTCGCCGTCATGGACCGACTGCCAGGGCAGGCCGACGCGCAGGAGCCCGCCGTTGCCCTCGACCACGCCGATGCCGCCGGTGACGTTGTGCAGCAACTTGTTGCCGGCGCCGAACATGGCCGGCGCGACGGTGGAGCCGTAATATTGCAGGCTGATCCAGCTCGCGACCACCACGGGCGCGGTGAGGATCAGCTCCAGCACCCGGAAGCCCTCGTCCTGCCGCCAGTCGTAGCTGTGCAGGAAGCTGCGCCCCTGCAGGTCGCGGCCGGCCGTGCGGCCGCGCGGGGCGGCGATGAAGGCGCTGCAGCCGGCAAGGCCCCATTCCGGCCGGACCTCCGCCCAGTCCCGGCTGCGCCAATCGACGTCGTCGGCACCGCTTGCCCGCGGCAGGCGCAGCGCCCGCTCGCCCCGGGCGATGGCCCCGGCGGCGGCGAGCCAGCCGCGCACCCGCTGCAGGTCGGCGGCGTGGGGCGCGGAGGGATGGTCGGCGTCGTAGAGCGTCACCGCGTCGGTGGTGGTGTCGTGCAGCGCGCCGACGAACAGCGTGTCGTCCGGGATGGGGATGCCCTGGCCGGCCAGCGCGATCCGCACCTCCGGATCGTTGAGCAGGCCGGCGAGCAGGCGGGCGTTCACCTCCCCCGAATAGCCGCCGCAGGCGCCGCATTGCAGGGCGCTGGCATGCGGGTTGTTGACGGTGGTGGCGCCATGGCCGGCGAGCAGGACGATCCGGGCGAAGCCGTCGGTCAGCGACATCGCCCGCAGGATGGTCGCCGCCATGCCGGCGCGCTGGTCCAGCGGCAGCGCAGGATCGAGACGCGGGGCCGGGTCGTGGGGCGCCCTGGCGCCGGCCAGCGAGAAGGAGTCGCGCAGCAGCTTGCCGGCATAGACCGGCCCCATCGCCTCGACGAAGGCGAAGGACGACACGGCGGCAAGCTTGAACCGGCCCCAGGCCCGCCTGGCCCGCGCCGTCAGCCGGGCCTTGGCGTCCCCGGACAGATGCCCGTGTTCATGCCCGAGTTCCTGGTCGTGTTGATGGCCGCAGCCGGCGGTCTGCGAGGTGGCGGCGGGGGTCAGCAGCACCGGGCAGCGCGCCTCGTCCACGTCGGAGGCATGGCGCCGGTGCGACAGGGCGAGGCCGAAGAAGCCGGCGAAACCGATGGTCTCGATGCCCGGCCCGGTCGATTCCAGGGCACGCCGGAACAGCTCCGACCGCACGTCGATGCAGAAGGCGGCCTGCAGGGTGGGACGGCCGGGGGACGGCCTGGCCGGCCGCTCCTGCGCGAAGGTCCCGGCCAGCGACCGCTGGGCGGCGCGGTCGGCGGCGTCCTGCAGGATGGCGTCGACGATCTGGTCAGGGGTGGGCGCCACCGGCTCGGCATGGGCGGCGCAGACGGCGCGCCAGCGCTCGGCGATCTGCTGTTCATAACGCTCAAAGAGCGCCTGCTCCCACACCAGCCGGATCGCCAGGAAATCGGTCAGCGTCGTGTCGGATCCGCCGGCGAGTTCGGCCTGCCACAGCCGATAGCGGGCGAACTGCGCCCAGCCGCCGAGGCCGGCCAGAAGCTGGTGGAAGTAGGTCTCGCAGGCGGCGGTGGGAATGCCGAGCCGGGCGACGGCGGCGGCGAGCGCCTGCCCGGCGGTTTCCGGACCCTCGGCGACCTGCGTGGCGAAGCCGGTGAGGCCGAGGATTTCCGGCGTCAGGTCGTGGGTGGCGACGGCGCGCCATGCGGCATAGGCGGACTTGCCCTGCGGCGCCGCCCACAGCGCCTGGCCCATGTCGAAATAGCCGGCGGCCCAGCCGCCGAACCGCTCGGCGATCAGGCCCGGCCAGTCGGTGCCGGAGACTTCGGCCGCAAGCTCGGCGACGGGCGGCAGCGCCTTCGGCGGTGGGGCGGCGGCGGTGGCGGCGGCCTTGAGGGCTTCGGGCGAGGCCGGGCGGTTGGCGTGCGGGGAGGCCGACAGGGCACCGGCGAGGTCGTCGTCGGTGATGGCGCCCGACGCGATCCGCTCCAGATACCAGGAGCGCGGCATGGTCACGGCGATGCCGGCGACCCGGCCGAGCCGGGCGGCGGTCTGGGCGAGGCTCTCGCCGCTCTGTCCCAGGAAGGGGTTGACGGCGACGCTGGAGGCGAGCGGCCAGACCGGCGGGATCGCCCGCACGGCGGCGTTGGCGACGGCGGCAAGGGCGGGGCTGCGGGCCGCGGCGGCGTCGATGGGCCGGGCGACCAACTGAGCGGATGACTGGGTGGTCATGGGGGATCGTCCTTCCGGGATCAGGAAATCTTGCGCAGGGTCCAGCCGCCGAGCAGCCGGTCGAAGACGGCGTTGGCGTAGAGGCCGTTGGACAGGTGGACCCGCAGCCCGGCGGCGGCCGGGTGATAGGCCCACAGCGGGAACATCGACTGAGCGACGGCGACGAGGCCGAAGCTGACCACCACCAGCACCAGCAGCGCCCATTCCAGCGGGCCGGGGGCCGGCGTGTGCGGCAGCGGGCCGGTCAGCGCCCATTCGGCGACGCTCTGCAGCGCGAAATAGGCGGTCGAGGCGGCGAGGGCGTAGAGCGCGGTGCGCCGGGTCAGGAAGGCCGGAGCGGCGCCGGCCAGCCCCTGCGCCAGCAGATAGGCGACGCCGAAGATCAGGATTGCGCCCAGCGCCACCGCCTGCGGCGGCTTGGCGGCGAAGCCGAACAGCGCGCCGAACAGGAGGTAGAAGGCGCCGTAGATCGTCAGTGCGGCGACGAAGGCGCGACCGACGGCGGCGCCGTTGGGGATCGCCACCGGGCCGGGGCGCCGGATCGCCGCCACCCCCTCCACCGCGCTTCCGGCCGCCAGGAAGGCGTGCGCCTTGTAGAGCGAGTGCGCCACGATGTGCAGCAGGGCGAGCGGAAACAGCGCCAGCCCGCATTGCAGGACCATGAAGCCCATCTGCGCCACGGTGGACCAGGCGAGCGAGGTCTTGACCGCCGGCTGGGTCAGCATCACCAGACCGCCGAACAGCGCGGTGAAGCCGCCGACGATCACCAGCACCGACAGCACGCCCGGCGCCAGCAGCATCAGGTCGGCGAAGCGGATCAGCAGAAAGCCGCCGCCGTTGATGACGCCGGCATGCAGCAGGGCCGACACCGGCGTCGGCGTCTCCATCACCTCGGTCACCCAGCCATGGGTGGGGAACTGCGCCGACTTCAGCAGGGCGGCCAGCGCGATCAGGCCGGCGGCCCACACGGCGACCGCGGCGCCCTGGCCGGCGCGCGCGGCCTCGGCGATGGCGGCGATGTCGGATGTGCCGTAGCCGACGGCGAGCAGGACCGCGGCGCCGATCAGCGCCGCATCGCCGACCCGCGCGGTGATCGCCTTCTTGCGCGCCGCCCGCCGGGCGGTGGGCCGGTTCGGGTAGAACAGCAGCAGCCGGTGCAGGAACAGGCTGGTGGCGATCCAGGCCAGGACGAAATGGGCGAGGTTGCCGGCCTGCACCAGCAGCAGCACCGACGCCAGTGTTGCGCACAGCCAGCCGGTGAAGGCGCCCTGCCGGTCCTCGCCGTCCAGGTAGGTGGCGGTGTAGCGGACGACGATCCAGCCGACGAAGGAGACCAGGGTCAGCATCGTCGCACTCACCGCGTCGAGCCGCACCGACAGGCCGACGCCCGCGGCGCCGATCAGCGGGCTGGTGCCGGCGCCGGTCATGGCGAGCAGGCCGGCCGACAGCAGGGCGACGACGAAGGCGGCCAGCGCCGCCACCTCCGCCAGTCGCGGGACGGAGCCGGGGCGTCGGCCTGGGGTGCGGAACCCGCCGAAGGCGGCCAGCAGGAGGGCTATGGGGCTGAGGAGCGGCAGGAGGTGGGTGGACAAAGCGGTCACTCCGGAAATGCGTGAGGAGCCTGTCCCTTCGATCTAGCAGCGCCGCCGCTTCGAAAAAAATTCATTGTTCTCGGGATATCGTTCGGTAAAATAGAACGATGCGCGATCTCAATTACCATCACCTGTTCTATTTCCAGGCCGTCGCCCATGACGGCAACCTGACGCGCACGGCGGCGCGGCTGAACCTGACCCAGTCGGCGCTGTCGGTGCAGATCCGCAAGCTGGAGGAACGGCTGGGCCATGCGCTGTTCGAGCGCGAGGGCCGGCAACTCCGCCTGACCGAGGCCGGGCGGATCGCGCTCGACCATGCGGATTCGATCTTCGCGCTCGGCGAGGAGCTGGTGGGGACGCTGAAGGAAAGCGGCCGGAGCCGGCGGGCGCTGCGGGTGGGGGCGCAGGCGACGCTGTCGCGCAATTTCCAGATCGGTTTCCTGCGCCCGATCCTGGGGCAGGAGGATGTCGACGTCATCCTGCGCTCCGGCAGTCAGGCCGAACTGTTGCAGGCACTGGAGGCGCTGAACCTGGACGTGGTGCTGATGAACCGGGCGCCGGCTGGCGACGCCGCATCGCCCTTCGTCGCCCACCGGCTGGCGGAACAGCCGGTCACCCTGGTGGGAACCCCGCGCCGGGCGGCCGGCGGCGGCACCATCGCGGAGTTGCTGACCGGGCATCCGGTGATCCTGCCGACCGCCGACAGCAGCGTGCGGATCGCCTTCGACGCGCTGGCCGACCGCATCGGCATCCGCCCGCAGATCGCCGCCGAGGTCGACGACATGGCGATGATGCGCCTGCTCGCCCGCGAGGATGTCGGGCTGGCCGTGCTGCCGCCCATCGTGGTGAAGGACGAACTGGCGTCCGGCCGGCTGCACGCCGCCGACGTGCTGCCGGGGATCACGGAGACCTTCTATGCGGTGACGGTGCGGCGGCGCTTCCCCAACGCGCTGCTGCGCGCGTTGCTCAGTGCGGATGGGACGGTGGTTGAGGATACGGTGATTGAGGATAAGGTTCCCTCTCCCGTCCCGGGAGAGCGGGGGGACCCGCGCCGCAGGCGTGGGGAGAGTGAGGGGTGAGGCAAGAATTCAGAACCGCATGGTTCCTTGAATGACGCCTCACCCTTCCCATGCGGAACTTAGCTGTGGTGTCCACTGAACCAGGGCAAGATCACAAAATGGCCTCCGGCAAAACCGGAGTGGTTCAGCCGATCTAATACCCCAGCGCGCACCCGTCCTTCCGGTGGTCGGAGCCGCCCAGCAGGGTTCCATGTTCCCAATCGATGGCGATTGCCTGGGCACCGCCGATCGCCGAGTTGGGTGCCGTCACGGTAAAGCCGCGGCGGTCCAATTCCGCCCCCGCCTTGGTGCGGATTGCCGTCTCCGCTTCCACGGTGCGGGTTCCGGGCAGGGGGAAGAGGCGCGGAAGATCGATGGCGCTTTGGATGTCCAGGCCGTGGTCGAACAGCTTCGACAGGAAATGGGCATGGCCCATCGCCTGATAATGCCCGCCCATGACGCCGAAGGTCAGGCTGACGCGCCCGTTTTCGGTGACCATGCCCGGAATGATGGTGTGCATCGGCCGCTTGCGCGGTGCCACCATGTTGGGATGCCCGTCGACCAGGGAGAAGCTCTGGCCCCGGTTGTGGAACAGCACCCCGGAGCGGGGCGCCATCAGCCCGCTGCCATAGGGATGGAAGATCGAGTTGATGAAGCTGACTGCCGTCCGGTGCTTATCGACCACCGCGATGTAGACCGTATCCTTGTGCTCGACGCTGTCGAACACCCCGCCGATCTCCAGCGCGCGAGCGGGATCGATCCGGGCGGCCAGCTGGTCGGCCAGAGCGTCGGACAGCAGATGCTCCACCACTGACAGTCCGGTTTGCGCCGGATCGGCCAGGAAGGCGTCGCGCGCGGCATAGGCGAGCCGTGTCGCTTCGATCTCCACATGCAGGCTGTCGGGGTCGAGCGGATCGCCGGTCGGCCGGAAGCGCTTCAGGATGTTCAGAACCATCAGGGCGATGATGCCCTGTCCGTTCGGCGGGCATTCATGGATGGTGCGGCCACGATAGTCGGTGCTGATCGGCGTCACGTACTCGCCCTTGGCTTCGGCGAAATCCACCAGGCTGTGAAAGCCGCCCGCCGCCCGCAGGGACTCCGCCATGTCCTCGGCGATGGCGCCGCGGTAGAAGGCGTCCGGTCCTTCGCGCCCGATCGCCTCCAGCGTGTCGGCCAGCAGCGGCTGGGTCTGGACGGTGCCGGCCGTGGGGGCTTCCCCATCCACCAGGAAGGTGGCGGCGGCTGTCGGGTCCCGGCGCAGCAGATCGATGTTCTGGGCAAGGTCGTGTGAGACCCGTGGCGTGATGACGTAGCCCTCGCGCGCCATGGCGATGGCCGGGGCGAACACCTCGCTCAGAGGCAGGCGGCCGTGGTCGGCGACCAGCCGCGTCCAGGCATCCACCGCACCCGGCACCGTGACCGCGTGGGGAGAGTGGCGGTCGATCGCAGTGACGCCTGCCGCCTGCAGTCGCTCCAGCGTCATCGCAGCAGGGGTGCGGCCGGAGCCGTTGTAAGCGCGGATGTCGGTGCCGCCCAGCGGAGCGACCATGGCGAAGCAATCACCGCCGATCCCGGTCGATCCGGCTTCGACCACACTCTGGACCGCGCAGGCCGCCACGGCGGCATCGATCGCGGTGCCGCCGGCCTTGAGGATCTCGACCGCCGTCAGGGTAGCCGCCGGGTGCGAGGTGGCGGCCATGCCGTTGCGCCCCATGGCGAGCGAACGGCCGGGTTCTTCGAAGTTGCGCATCGTCTCCGTCGGCTCCCCGATGTTGGTCTTTCGCGGTGATGGATCGGATGCGAGGGTAGCATCCACCGCGGCATCAATATGGTATACCAAATCCCACGCGGGTAAGAAGATCATAGAACTTGTTTGCAGCGGGATCGTCCCAGCCGGTGCAGAGCGGGATGCCGCATCAAGATGAGGAGAGGTGTTGCGCCGGGTGGCTGGTTCGGTAGGGCTGCGGGCATCATCTGCAGCCATGCGAACAGCATTCTCCGGGCGCCTGTGCAACGTGGCCGCCGGCAAGGCGCGTGTTTTTACTCACCCGGAGTCACCAAAGCTTAACGGGAGTGAACGGGCGCTTGGGCGTAGAGAGGATTCCCGTACCGGGGCGGCGGACAAGGGCCGCTCTGGAACGCCTCCAGACATCGCCGATCCGACCACGGGAGCTTCCTGATGATCCGCCGCACCACTCTGCTCGGGACTTGTGCGCTAGCGCTGCTGGCCGCCGTTACGTCTGCCACGGGGGCCGGGGCAGCCACCCGCCTGACCGTCTACACCGCGCTGGAGAATGAACAGCTCACCCCCTACAAGAAGGCGTTCGAGGCCGACAATCCCGGCATCGAGATCGAATGGGTGCGCGATTCCACCGGCGTCGTCACCGCCAAGCTGCTGGCCGAGAAGGACAACCCGAAGGCCGACGTGGTGTGGGGCCTCGCCGCCTCCAGCCTGATGATCCTGGACACCCAGGGCATGCTGATGCCCTACCAGCCGAAGGGCGCCGAGGAACTCAAGACCGGCTTCCGCGACGCCAAGACCCCGCCGGCCTGGGTCGGCATGGATGCCTGGATGGCGGCGATCTGCTTCAATACGGTTGAGGCGGAGAAGAAGAAGCTGCCGAAGCCGGCCTCCTGGGCCGACCTGCTGAAGCCGGAATACAAGGGTCAGATCGTCATGCCGAACCCGGCCTCCTCGGGCACGGGCTTCCTCGCCGTGTCCGGCTGGCTGCAGACGATGGGGGCGGACAAGGGCTGGTCCTATATGGACAAGCTGAACGACAATATTGCGCTCTACACCCATTCCGGCTCCAAGCCCTGCAAGATGGCGGCGGCCGGCGAATACCCGATCGGCATCTCCATCGAATACACCGGGGCCCAGCAGAAGACCAAGGGCGCGCCGATCGACGTGATCCTGGCTTCCGAAGGGGTGGGCTGGGAGATGGAGGCGACGGCCATCGTCAAGGGCACCCAGAAGGCCGAGGCTGCAAAGGCGCTCGCCGACTGGGCGGCCAGCCGCAAGGCGAACGAGCAGTATGTGAATTTCTATCAGGTCACCGCCCATCCCGGCGTGACCAAGGAGACGCCGAACTATCCGAAGAACGCGGAAGCGGCGATGAACAAGACCAACGACTTCGTCTGGGCCGCCGCCAACCGCGACCGCATCCTGGCGGATTGGGAAAAGCGCTACGGCGCCAAGTCCGAACCGAAGAGCTGAGGCCGGCAAGCGCCAGGCCGAGCCGACGGGCGGGTGCCATGCGCGCCCGCCCGTCCTTTCCGTTCTCCGCCGGGACACACTGCCCCAGGACACACTGCCGATGACCGTCCAGACAACCGCCGCTCCGGCCGCCGCGCCCCATCTCCGCCTGGAGTCCATCGTCAAGTCCTTCGGGACCTTCACCGCGCTGAAGGGCGTGTCGCTCGACATCCGGCGCGGCGAGTTCGTCTGCTTCCTCGGGCCGTCCGGCTGCGGCAAGACCACGCTGTTGCGGGTGATCGCCGGGCTGGACCCGCAGAGCGGCGGGACGGTGTGGCTGGGCGACCGCGACGTGTCGCGCCTGCCGCCGTCGGCGCGCGATTACGGCATCGTTTTCCAATCCTACGCGCTTTTTCCCAACCTGACCGTGCACAGGAACGTCGCCTATGGCCTGAAGCTGGGTCGGGCCGCCGAGCGGGCGCGGGTGGAGGAACTGCTGGCGCTGGTCGGCCTGCCCGACGCCGGCCCGAAATACCCGGCGCAGCTTTCCGGCGGCCAGCAGCAGCGGGTGGCGCTGGCCCGGGCGCTGGCGCCGTCCCCCGGCCTGCTTCTGCTGGACGAGCCGCTGTCGGCGCTGGACGCACGGGTTCGGCTGCATCTGCGCCGGCAGATCCGTGACCTGCACCGCCGGCTGGGCATCACCACCATCATGGTCACCCACGACCAGGAAGAGGCGCTGACCATGGCCGACCGCATCGTGGTGATGAACAACGGCGTCATCGAGCAGGTCGGCGCCCCCGACGAGGTTTATCGCCGGCCGGCCAGCCCCTTCGTCGCCGATTTCGTCGGAGCGATGAATTTTCTGCCCGGCATGCTGAAGGCGCCGGGGCGGGTGCGGCTGGGCGACCATGACTTCGAGTATGGCGGCGACCATGTGTCTGCCGCCGCTCCCGGCGCCGCCGTCACCGTCTGTCTGCGGCCGGAGGACGTGCAGGTGCGCGCGGCCGGCGGCGCCAACACGCTGGAGACGGTGATCGAAAGCCTGGAGTTCCTCGGCCCCTTCCATCGCGCCCGGCTGGCTGCCGACGGGTTGGGCGACGCCCGCGTCACCGCCGATCTGTCGGCCAATCTGGTGCGCGACCTGTCTCTGGAGTCCGGCCGCCGGCTGGCGGTGACCCTACCGCGCGAGCGGCTTCGCGTGTTCGAGGCGGTGCGATGAGCCTCTTCAAGGCAGAGGCGGCGAAGTCCGCCTTCTTCACCATTCGCCAATCCGGCCGCCCGGTGGAGCCGGGCGAACGTTGGCTGTTCGGGTTGGGGATGGGCGGGATCGCCCTGTTCCTGGCGCTGTTCGTCCTGCTGCCGCTCTGCACGCTGTTCCTGCGCAGCGTCTATGATCGCGACGGCGCCTTCGTCGGGCTTGCCAACTTCACCGCCTTTCTGGAGGCGCCGACGCTGGTGCGGTCGGTGGTCAACAGCCTTTCGCTGTCGCTGCTGACCACGGTCATCACGGTGGCGCTGGCCTTCCTCTACGCCTTCTGCCTGACCCGGACCCGGATGGCCGGCAAGGGACTGTTCCGGCTGCTGGCGCAGATCCCGCTGCTGGCGCCGTCGCTGCTGCCGGCCATCGCGCTGGTCTATCTGTTCGGCAACAAGGGCATCCTGCGCGGCCTGCTGATGGGGGAAAGCATCTATGGCCCCATCGGCATCGTGATGGGCGAGGTCTTCTATACCTTCCCGCATGCGGTGATGATCCTGACCGTGGCGCTGTCGACCTCCGACGCCCGGCTCTACGAGGCGGCGGAGGCGCTGGGGGCCGGCGCCTGGAAGCGCTTCGTCACCATCACCCTGCCCGGCGTGCGCTATGGCCTGATCTCCGCCGTTTTCGTGGTGTTCACGCTGGTGGTCACCGATTTCGGCGTGCCCAAGGTGATCGGCGGCTCCACCAACATGCTGGCGACCGAGGTCTACAAGCAGGTGGTGGGCCTGCAGAATTTCGGCATGGGGGCGGTGGTCGGCATCGTCCTGCTGGTGCCGGCGGTGTTGGCCTTCGCCGCCGACTGGTTCTGGCAGCGCCGGCAGATGGCGTTGCTGTCCGCCCGCTCGGTGCCGTTCCAGCCCCGGGAGAACCCGGTCGGCGACCGGCTGGCCTTCCTGTTCTGCGCGCTGGTGGGCGGTCTGCTGCTGGGGCTGCTGGGGGTGGCGGGCTTCGCCTCCATCGTCACCTTCTGGCCCTACAACCTGACGCCGACGCTGGCGAATTACGATTTCGCCGAGTTCGATGCCGCGGGCTGGAGCAGCTATGCCAACAGCCTGACCCTGGCCTTCTGGACCGCGCTGGCCGGCACCGCCATCGTCTTCGCCGGCGCCTGGCTGGTGGAGCGGGCGCCGGGACGCGCCGCGATGAAGGGAGCGGTGCGGTTGCTGGCGATCCTGCCGCTGGCGGTGCCGGGGATGGTGCTGGGCCTCGCCTACATCTTCTTCTTCAACGCCCCGTGGAATCCGTTGGGCTGGCTCTATCACGGCATGGCGATCCTGGTGCTGGCGACGGTCGCGCATTTCTACACCGTCAGCCACCTGACCGCCGTCACCGCCCTCAAGCAGTTGGATGCCGAGTTCGAGGCGGTGTCGGCCAGCCTGAAGGTTCCGGTGTGGACCACCTTCCTGCGGGTGACGGTGCCGCTCTGTCTGCCGGCCATCCTCGACATCGCCATCTATTTCTTCGTCAACGCCATGACCACCGTGTCGGCGGTGGTCTTCCTCTACGCTCCCGAGACCAAGCCGGCGTCGGTCGCCGTGCTGAACATGGACGACGCCGGCGAGGTGGCGGGGGCCGCCGCCATGGCGATGATGATCGTCCTCACCTCCGCCGTGGTGCGGGCGCTGCATGCCCTGCTGTCGCGGGTGCTGCAGGCACGGACCCAGGCATGGCGGCACCGCTGAGTCCGCCGGCCTCGGTCGCTACCTCCCGCGCCAGATCCAAAAACGCCCGCACCACCGCCAGCCGGCGGCGCTCGCGCAGGCAGACCACATATTCGTCCATCTCGATCTCGGCCCCGGCGATCGGCAACAGCACCAGCCGCCCGTCGCCGGTGAACTCGGCGGCTGACGTGAATCCTATGCCAAGGCCCGCCGCCACCGCTTCCACCACCGCCTCGCGGCTTTGAATCTCGATGATGGCGGCGGGCGTGACCTCCGCCGCCGCCAGCGCCCGCTCCACCAGCCGGCGGGTCATCGATCCCGGCTCGCGCAGCACCAGCCGCTCGGCCGCCAGATCGCTCAGCGCCACAGCCCGGCGCCGTGCCAGCGGATGCGCCTTCGGCACCAGTGCCCGCACGGGATCGCGCCGCAGCGGCAGCACATAGAGCCGCGAATCTCCCGGCACGTCGGCAAGCACCGCCACGTCGATGCGGGTCTCCATCAGGCCTTCCAGCATGGTCCGCGAATTGCCGACCGCCAGCGTCACCGTCGGTCCCGGATGGGCGCGGGTGAAGCGGGCGATCAGTGGCACCGCGTGGAACGGCCCGTCCGCCCCGACCGCCAGCGTCCCGCCATCGAGATGCCGGACCCCGGCCAGCAGTTCCATCGCCTCCTGCTCCGCCGCGAACAGGCGGCGGGTGACGGCGAACAGGGCCGTGCCGACCTCGGTCAGCGCCACCTGACGGTTGCCGCGGTCGAACAGGGTGACGCCATAGGTCTCCTCCAGCGCCTTCACCTCCTGCGAACAGGTCGGCTGCGTCACGTTCAGCAGGCGGGCGGCCTTGGTGAATCCCCCCTCCGTCGCCACCGCGTGGAAGGCGCGAAGCTGGGCGAAGTTCATTGATTTCATCTATGGACCCATAGGTCGAATGGATTGGCTTTATAATAGGCGAACCGGCGTCATGGGGCCATTCCGTCCGTCACGGCTCCTTTCCTTCGGGATTTTCCCATGTCCGATCCTGTGCCCTATCTTTTGACCCCGGGCCCGCTGACCACCTCCACCACCGTCAAGCAGGCGATGCTGCGCGACTGGGGATCGCGGGACGGCCGATTCATCGCGCTCAACGCCGCCATCCGCGACCGGCTGGTGCGGCTGGCCGGCGGCAGTGCCGGGCGCTATGTCGCGGTGCCGGTCCAGGGCTCCGGCACCTTCGCGGTGGAGGCGATGATCGGCACGCTGGTGCCGCGCGCCGGCCGGCTGCTGGTGCTGATCAACGGCGCCTACGGCACCCGCATGGTCCGCATCGCCGAAGTGGCCGGCCGGTCGGTCACCGCGCTGGAAACGGCGGAGGACCTGCCGGTGTCGCCCGCCGCGCTGGCCGAGGCGCTGGATGCCGATCCGTCGATCACCCATGTCGCGGTGGTCCAGTGCGAAACCACCTCCGGCATCCTCAACCCGATCGAAGCGGTGGCCGAAGTTGTCCGGTCCCGCGGCCGTGCCCTGCTGATCGACGCCATGAGCGCGTTCGGCGCGCTTCCGCTGGACATGGTGGCTTTGGGTGCCGTCGCGGTCGCCGCATCCTCCAACAAATGCCTGGAAGGGGTGCCGGGCATGGGCTTCGTCATCGTCCGTCGCGATGCGCTGGAAACTGCCAAGGGCAATGCCCACTCCCTGTCGCTCGACCTGCACGACCAGTGGCGCGGCTTCGAGGCGAACGCGCAATGGCGCTTCACCCCGCCCACCCATGTGGTCGCGGCCTTCGCCCAGGCGCTGGACGAGCATGAGGCGGAAGGCGGCGTCGAGGGCCGCGGCGCCCGCTATCGCGCCAACGCCGCCATCCTGATCGAAGGCATGCGGGCGCTGGGCTTCGAGACGCTGCTGCCAGACCACCTCCAGGCACCGATCATCGTCACCTTCCGCATGCCGGCCGATGCGGCCTTCGTCTTCGCCGACTTCTACGACCGGCTGCGCGAGCGCGGCTTCGTCATCTATCCGGGCAAGCTGACGGTGGCCGACAGCTTCCGCATCGGCTGCATCGGCCGGCTGGGAGCGGAAGAGATGACTGCCGCCATCGCCGCCATCCGCGCCACCCTGTCCGAGATGGGCGTCGCCTCCGGCGCCCCCTGACTCCACCATTCCGTTCGAAAGCCAGATCCGATGAGCTTCGTCTATTCGCGCCGCTACACCGGGCCGCTTCAGGCCGTCATCCTCGACTGGGCCGGGACCACGGTGGACCATGGCTGCCTCGCCCCGGCGGGCGCCTTCATGGAGGCCTTCCGCCGCTCCGGCGTCACCATCACGCTGGATCAGGCCCGCGCGCCCATGGGCATGGCCAAATGGCACCACATCCAGGCGATCACCCGGATGGCGCCGGTGGCCGACGCCTGGATCGCCGTCCATGGCGCCGCCCCGACCGACGCCGATGTCGACCGTCTCTATGAAACCTTCCTGCCGCTTCAGGTGGAGGTGGTGGCGCAGCATTCCGACCTGATCCCCGGGGCGGCGGAGACGGTCGCGGCCATGCGGGCGCGCGGGCTGAAGATCGGCTCGACCACCGGCTATCCCCGTCCGGTGATGGACGTGGTGCAGCGCGTGGCGGCGGCGCAGGGCTATGAACCCGACATCACCGTCTGCGCGGGAGAGACGCCGGCCGGGCGCCCCGGCCCGGCGATGGCGTTGCGCTGCGTGGTCGAGCTGTCCATCTCGCCGGTGGAGGCCTGCGTGAAGATCGGCGATACCGTCGTCGATGTCGAAGAGGGTCTGAACGCCGGCATGTGGACCATCGCGGTCGCCGATACCGGGAACGAGGTCGGTCTGCCGCTCGCCGACTGGCAGGCCCTGGCGCCGGACCGGCGCGACGCGCTGCATGCGGCGGCCTCCGACCGGCTGGCGCGGGCCGGCGCCCATTACGTGGTGCGGTCGCTGGCCGAGGCGCTGCCGCTGCTCGACGCCATCGAGGCGCGACTGGCGCGCGGCGAGAAGCCGTGACCGCAAATCGGGCTGCCAACCCCGCCGTCGTCGACAGCGCCGACATCGTCGTGGTCGGGGCCGGCATCCTGGGACTGGCGGTCGCCTGGGCGCTCGGGCAGGCGCTGGGATCCGGCGGCGGCAGGTCGGTCCTGGTGGTCGACCGCCATCCGCCCTCGACCCAGGCCACGGCACGGGCCGCCGCCCTGCTGACCCGCGCCCGCGGCGATGCGGCAACGGCGGCGCTGGTGCGGGACACCTATGCCGCGATCGAGGCTCTGGAAGAAGAGCTGGAGGAGGATCTCGGCCTGCGCCGGGTCGGCACCCTGCATGTCGCCGCCAGCGCCGCACGTGTCGAGTCCCTGCGCACCCTGGTCGGCGACAGCGCCGATCCGGTGGAGTGGCTGGACGGGGAGGGGGCGGCCCGCCTCGCCCCCTGCCTGTCGGCGGAGGCCGTGGAACGCGCGGCCTTCATGCCGCTGGACGGCTTCATCGACCCGGTGCGGCTGGCCGACGCCTACCGCCGGTCGGCCCGCCGCGCCGGTATCCGGATCAGCATCGGCCTGTCGGTGCAGGCGATCCGGGTGGAGCATGGCCGCGTCACCGGACTGGAGACCGGGCAAGGCTTCATCGCCGCACCGCTGGTGGTGAATGCGGCCGGCGCCTGGGCGGCCGGGCTGGCCTGGTCGGCCGGGGTCGGTCTGCCGCAGGCCCCGGTGCGCAGCCAATATTGGATCACCGAACCACGCCCCGACCTGTTTCCCCGCGACCTGCCGGTGCTGGTCATGCCCGATGCTGGCGCCTATGCCCGGCCGGAACTGGGGGCGCTGCTGTTTGGACTGCGCGGACGCCGGTCCGTCGCGCTCGACCCGGCGCGGCTTCCCGTCGACACGGCCGGACTCGATCTCGGCGATTCCGACGGCGGGCTGGAGACACTGGAGGAAGGCTGGCGGGGGCTGGCGCGTCTTTGTCCTCCGCTGCTCCGGGCCGGCATCGCCCACTATGTCTCCGGCCTGTCCACCTACACCGCCGACGGCCGGTTCGTACTGGGACCAGCTCCGGAGGTGGAGGGGCTTTTCATGGCGACCGGCTGCTGCGGTGCCGGCATTGCCGCGTCGGGAGGCATCGGCCAAGCCGTGGCGGCAGCCGTCCTGGGCATGCCGGTTCCGGTTGAGATGTCCCGGTTCGCGCCCGGACGGCTTGGTGCCGTCGACCCCTTGGCCCCGGCGTTGCGCGACGCCTGTGCCGCGACACGCTCCGGTAAAACCTCCGGCTGATGGAAGAATGATCCGATGCAACCCGACCGTTCCGAAGGCGACATCAACCTCGGTGCGCGGCGCGAGCGCTGGATGGCGGACGCGCTCGGCCCCAAATCCCGCGCGCTGGTGGAGCGCGATGCCGCCGCCTTCCTGAGGCAGTCCCTGTCCACCCCCTGCCTGTCGGCGATCCGCAAGGCGGAGGGCATCTGGATCGAGGACATGGACGGCCGCCGGTTCATGGATTTCCACGGCAACAGCGTCCATCACATCGGCTACGCCCACCCGCGGCTGGTGGCGGCGCTGAAGGCGCAGATGGACGAGCTGTCCTTCGCCCCGCGCCGCTTCGCCTGCGAACCGGCGGCGGAGCTGGCGGAGCGGCTGGCCGCGATCGCTCCGACCGGGCCCGGCAGCCGCGTGCTGTTCGCGCCCGGCGGGTCGGAGGGGATCGAGATCGCGCTGAAGCTGGCCCGCGTCGCCACCGGCCGTTTCAAGACCGTCTCTTTCTGGGACGCCTTCCACGGCGCCGGCTTCGGTGCCTCCGGCGTCGGTGGAGAGGCGCTGTTCCGCTCCCACGGGATCGGACCGCTGCTGGCCGGGACGGAGCATGTGGCGCCCTTTGCCTGTGCCCGCTGTCCCTACGGCTTCGACCCGGCACCCGGTGGCGGTCCCGAGCTGGACAACTGCCGGATGACCTGCGCGCGGATGCTGCGCTACGTGCTGGAAAAGGAGGGCGACGTCGCCGCCGTGGTGGCGGAACCGGTGCGCGCCGTCCCCTATGTGCCGCCACCCGGCTTCTGGGCGGAGGTGCGGCGGGCCTGCGACGAGGCCGGTGCCCTCCTGATCTTCGACGAGATCCCGACCGGCCTCGGCAAGACAGGCAGCCTGTTCAGCCATGAGCCGTTCGGCGCGCAGCCGGATATCCTTGTGCTGGGCAAGGCGTTGGGCGGCGCCATGCTGCCGCTGGCCGCGGTGATCGCCCGCCCCGGACTGGACGTGGCCGCCGACCGTGCGCTCGGCCACTATACCCACGAGAAGAACCCGCTGCTCGCCCGCGCCGGCCTGACCACCCTGGACATCATCCGGGACGAAGGGCTGGCCGACCACGCCGCAACTTTGGGCATCCATGCGCTGGATCGCCTGCGCGAACTGACGGCGGCGCTGCCGGGCATCGCCGACATCCGGGGCGCCGGGCTGCTGATCGGAGTCGAACTGGCCGATCACGGCGGCCGAAGTGGTACGGATCGGGCGGAGTCGGCTTTTTACGCAGCGTTGGACGGCGGTGTCAGCCTGAAGATTTCGCAAGGAACCGTGCTGACCTTGTCCCCACCCCTGACCATCGCCAAAGCCGATCTGGAGCGGGCGCTGGCAATCGTCGCCCGGGCGATCGCATCCGCCTGATGATGCTTTCGTAAATTTTCAGGAGCTTAGGCAATCACCATAGGGCTGGCGGAGGTCTACGGCCTGCCGCGCCACCTATCCCGGTCTTCACGCGCCGAGACAGGCGTGGTGCTGCGCCGCCCAGCTGGGTCAGGGGGCCGTCGATGGCCCCACCCAGCAAGCGGCGGCCGGCGACACGGTTACGCGGTGCCGTCCTGGGAGAGGTTCAGCTCCTCGATCATGGTCTGGCGCATGACGAATTTCTGGATCTTGCCGGTCACCGTCATCGGGAAGTCTTCGACGAAGCGGATATATTTCGGGATCTTGTAGTGGGCGATGGCGCCCTGGCAGAAGGCGGTCACCTGCTTTTCGGTCAGCGCCGTCCCCGGCTTCGGCCGGATCCAGGCGCAGAGCTGTTCGCCATACTGCTGGTCGGGAACGCCGAACACCTGCACGTCGGCGATGTCGGGGTGGGTGTAGAGGAATTCCTCCACCTCACGCGGGTAGATGTTCTCGCCGCCGCGGATCACCATGTCCTTCAACCGGCCGACGATGTTGCAATAGCCCTCGGCATCGATGGTGGCGAGGTCGCCGGTGTGCATCCAGCCGGCCGCGTCGATGGCCCGCGCCGTCTGCTCATCGTCGCCCCAATAGCCGCGCATCACCGAATAGCCGCGGGTCAGCAGCTCTCCCGGCGTGCCCGGCGGGACGATGCGGCCCTCGGCGTCGACGATCTTCACCTCAAGATGCGGCTGGATGCGCCCGACGGTGGAGACGCGCCGTTCCAGCGGGTCGTCGGTGGAGCTTTGGAAGCTGACCGGGCTGGTTTCGGTCATACCGTAGGCGATGGTGATCTCGCGCTGGTTCATCTCGGAGACCACGCGCTTCATCACCTCGATCGGGCAGGGGGAGCCGGCCATGATGCCGGTTCGCAGGCTCGACAGGTCGTATTTGCCGAAATCGGGGTGGTCGAGCAGGGCGATGAACATGGTCGGCACGCCATGCAGGCCGGTGCAGCGCTCCTCCTGTACAGCGGACAGCACGGCGACGGGGTCGAAGCCCTCGCCCGGAATCACCATGCAGGCGCGGTGGGTGACGCAGGCGAGGTTGCCCAGAACCATGCCGAAGCAATGGTAGAAGGGCACCGGGATGCACAGCCGGTCCTCTTCCGTCAGGCGCATCGCCTCGCCGACGAAGAAGCCGTTGTTCAGGATGTTGTGGTGGGTCAGGGTGGCGCCCTTGGGGCTGCCGGTGGTGCCGCTGGTGAACTGGATGTTCACGGGATCGTCGAATTGCAGGATGCCGGCCAGCCGCCCCAGCTCCGCCACGTCGGCCGGGCGGGCCAGCGCCGGCAGGTCGTCGAAATTCAGCATGCCCGGCGTCTTCTCCGCCCCCAGCCGGATCAGGTGGCGCAGGGTCGGCAGCCGCTGCAGCGACAGGGGCTTGTCGGCGGATGCCCCGTCCAGTTCCGGCGCCAGCTTGGCCATCATGCCGAGATAGTCGCTGGACTTGAAGGACGGCGACAGGATCAGCGCGGCGCAGCCGACCTTGTTGATGGCGTATTCCAGCTCGTGCAGGCGGTAGGCCGGGTTGATGTTGACCAGGATCAGGCCGGCCTTGGCGGTGGCGAACTGGGTCACCACCCATTCGGCGCTGTTCTGCGACCAGATGCCGATGCGCTCGCCCGGCTTCAACCCCAGCCCGACCAGCCCCGCCGCCACCTGATCGACCCTGTGCTTGAACTCCGCATAGGTCCAGCGGACGCCCTGGTGGCGGACGATCAGGGCCGGCCGGTCGGGCGACAGCGACGCCATGCGGTCGAGATGGGTGCCGATGGTCTCACCAAGCAGCGGGGTCCGGCTCGCCCCGTGAACATAGCTCTGGGTCAGCGGCAGGGTGTCGGTATGCAAGGCAGCGCTCCTCCGGAATTCGTTCTTGGGCGCAGCAGTTGGGATGGCTGCGCATTCCGGTACTGAACCCATACCGACCCGTATTGTCGATACCCCTCCCGGTTAAATTTCCGCGCCGAGATCGGGTTGCCCGCGGCCCGATGCCTCCCGCGCGAGGCCAGCATAGTGGCGGACGTCGAAGGCGATGAACTCCACCTCCGCGTCGGTGACGTCGCGCAGATGCTTGGCCGGGCTGCCGGCCCAGAGCTGGCGGGCGGGGACGCGCTTGCGCGGGGTCAGCACCGCGCCGGCCGCCAGCATGGCGCCGCTTTCCACCACCGCCCCGTCCAGCACGATGGAGCCGATGCCGATCAGGCAGCCGTCCTCCAGCGTGCAGCCATGCATCCGCACGCCATGGCCGATCACCACGTCGGCGCCGATGATGGTGGGATAGTCGTTCAACATGACGTGGACGATGGTGCCGTCCTGGATGTTGGTGCGCGGCCCCACCGTGATGCTGTGGTCGTCGCCGCGCAGGACGCAGCCGTACCAGACGCTGGCCTCCGCCCCGATGGTGACGTCGCCGACCACCACCGCGCCGGGGGCGATGAAGGCGTCGGCGGCGATGCGCGGCCACACGCCCCGGACGGGCTGGATGATGGCGCCGGGGTGGCGGGCGAGCAGGGCCTGCCCGGTTTCGAAAATGGTCTCGGTTGCGCTCTCGGTGGTCATTGTTGTTGTCCTTGTTGGTCCTGCCGCGACTTTCCGTCGGTCAGGAGGCCGCCGGTCAGGAGGCCAGCCGTTCCGTCTCCTTCTCCGTCGTCGGAACGGCGACCACCCCGGCGGCGAGCAGCCGGTCGATGTCGTCCGCAGTGTAGCCCAGTTCGGCCAGCAGCGTCGCGCTCTGCGCACCCACCGGCGGCAGCGCCATGCGCGGTTCCAGCCTGCGGCCGTCCAGCGTCAGCGGCAGAAGCGGGACGCGGGTCTCCCCGCCGGTTTCGGTGGTGATGGGGGCGAGGCCGCCGCTCTGGTTCAGGTGGGGGTCGTCGAACAGCTCCTCCGGCCGGTTGATCGGGGCGTAGGGCAGCCCGTTACGCTCGAACAGATCGGCGATCTCGGCCTTGCTGTAGGCGGCCAGCCGGCGGCGGATCTCCGGCAGCATCCAGTCGCGGGCCTGGCAGCGCTTGGTGTTGCCGTCCAGCCTGGGATCGGCCAGCAGGTCGTCGAAGCCGAAGGCGGTGCAGAAGGTCCGCCACTGCACGTCGCTGACCGCGCCCAGGAAGATCTGCTCGCCGTCCTTGACCTCGAAGGTGTCGTAGATGCTGAAGGCGGCGATGCGCTCCGGGAAGGGGGGCGGTGCCTCGCCGGTGACGGCGAACTGCTGCATGTGCTGGGCCGACAGCAGCACGCAGGTCTCATAGAGGCCGGACTGGATGTCCTGGCCGCGGCCGGTGGTCTCGCGGGTACGCAGCGCCGCCATGATGCCGATCACGCCGAACATGCCGCCCATGATGTCGTTGACCGAGCTGCCGGCGCGCAGCGGCCGCCCGGTCGGGCCGGTCATGTAGGCCAGCCCGGCCATCATCTGCACCACCTCGTCCAGCGCCGTGCGCTTTTCATAGGGGCCGGGCAGGAAGCCCTTCAGCGACAGGTTGATGATGCGCGGGTTGCGCGCGGACAGGCTGGCATAGTCCAGGCCGTATTTCGCCATCAGGCCGGGGCGGAAATTCTCCAGCACCACGTCGGCGGTGTCGACCAGCTTGTGGACGGCGGCCAGCCCGTCGGGACTGTTCAGGTCGACGGCCAGCGACGTCTTGTTGCGGTTGAAGGTGCGGAAGAAGCCGGCGGCGGCCCCCGGCAGGGCTCGCGTCTTGTCGCCGGTCACCGGCTCCACCTTGATGACGTCGGCGCCGAGATCGCCCAGGATCATGCCGCAGGTCGGCCCCATCACCATGTGGGAGAATTCGACGACGCGGATGCCGGAAAGCGGCAGGACAGGATTGCTGTCAGGCATGGACGGGGCTCCGGTTAAAGTGCTTCGGCAGGCCGGCGGCGGCGATCTTGCCGTGCAGCGTCTGGCCGGGAAGAAGGGTGGCGAGCAGGCGCTGCGCCTCGATCAGGGCGTCGAGGTCGATGCCGGTGTCGAAGCCCATCGCCTCCAGCATGAAGACCAGATCCTCGGTCGCGACGTTGCCGCTGGCGCCGGGGGCGTGCGGGCAGCCGCCCAGCCCGCCGAGCGAGGAGTCGAACTCGCGGATGCCGATGTCCAACACGGCGAGGCAGTTGGCGAGGCCGAGGCCGCGGGTGTCGTGGAAATGGGCGCTCTGCAGCCGGTCGCCGGCGATGTCCTTCACCCGCTTGTAGAGGCGGCGGACCTGCGCCGGATCGGCATAGCCGACCGTATCGGCCAGCGCCACGCGGTCGGCCCCGGCCTCCAGGCAGGCTTCGGCGAGACGGACCACGTCATCCTCCGGCACCTCGCCCTGGATGGTGCAGCCGAAGGCGGTGGAGAGGCCGGCGTCGATACGGGTCTTGTGGCCGCCCTCATCACGGGCGCGGCAGACGCGGGCCAGCTCCTCCACCGACTCCTCGCGGGTCTTGCGGATGTTGGCGCGGCTGTGCGCCTCGCTGGCCGACAATGGCAGGACGATGACGTCGGAACCGGCGGCGAGCGCCGCCGTGGCGCCCTTCAGGTTGGGGGCCAGCGTATGGACGATGATGCCCGGCAACGCGCGGGCGCCGGCCACCACCTCGGCGGCGTCGGCCATCTGCGGCAGCAGCTTCGGTGGGACGAAGGAGGCGGCCTCGAAGCGGCGGACGCCGGCGCGGTGTTCGGCCTCCAGCCAGCGCAGCTTGTCGGCGGTCGGCATGACGCGGTCGAGGATCTGGAGCCCGTCGCGCAGGCCGACCTCGACGATGGTCACGGGGTCTTTCGTCATGGCAAGGGTCCTCCGTTCGGATGCGCCGGGACGGGGCGCATCCGGTGGAAACGGGAAGCGAAAAGCTGGAAGAGACTAGGTCAGATGCCGAAGCCGGCGGCCTGCGGCAGCCAGAGCGACAGGGACGGGACCAACCAGATGATGAAGAGGCCGGCCATCATCAGCAGGACATAGGGCAGGGCGCCGCGCGTCACCTCGGCCAGGGAGGAGCTGGTGATGCCCTTGATGACGAACAAATTCATGCCAACCGGCGGGGTGATCAGCGCCAGTTCCAGGTTGATCATCAGCATCACGCCGTACCAGATCGGGTTGATGCCCAGCGCGGTCATCACCGGCAGGATGATCGGGGTGGTGATCAGGATGATGGCGATGGTTTCCAGGAACATGCCCAGGATGAAGATCGCCAGCATCACCGCCAGGATGAAGCCGCCCTGCGACAGCCCCAGCGCCGTCACCGTCTCCATGATCTGGGCCGGCAGGCGGATGATGGTGATGGCGTGGCCGAACATGCCGGCGGCGGCGATGATCATGAACAGCATGACGCTGGTCCGCATGGTCTGCACGCCGCAGTCCAGCAGGTCGGCAAGCGAGACGTTGCGGTAGACCAGCAGCGCCACCGCCAGCGCATAGACCGCGCCGACCGCCGCCGCCTCGCCCGGCGTGAAGACGCCGAGATAGATGCCGCCCAGGATCAGCGGCGGCATCAGCACCGCCCAGAGCGACTTGCGGAAGGCGGCGGCGACGGTGCCGAAGCCGGGCCAGGGCTGCGACCGCACACCGTCCTGCCGCTTGGCCTGCAGCCAGCTGTAGCAGGCGAACAGCACCGCCATCAGCAGCCCCGGAATGATGCCTGCGAGGAACAGGGCACCGATCGAGGCGTCGGTGACGATGGCGTAGAGGATCATCGGCCCCGACGGCGGGATCAGGATGCCCAGCGTGCCGCCGGCGGCGATCAGCCCGTAGGTGTCGCGCTGGCGGTAGCCGAAGCGCTTCATCTGTGGGATGGAGATCGAGCCGATGGTCAGCGCCGTCGCCACCGACGAGCCGGAAATGGTCGAGAAGATGGTGCAGGACAGGATGGTGGCGAAGCTGAGCCCGCCCTTGATGTGGCCGACCAGCGTGTTCGACATCTCATAGAGGTCGTCGACCACCTTCGCCTTGATCATGATGTGCGCCATGAAGGCGAACATCGGGATGGTGGCGAGCAGCGGGTTGTTCAGGCTGGAGAACACCGCGTCGGCCATGCTGTCGATGCTGCCCTCGAACAGGGCCAGCACGCCGAGCGAGGTGAGGGACAGCGCCGCGAAGATCGGCATGCCGCTGAACAGCAGGAGCAGCAGCAGGCCAAGGATCAGGAACGTCATCAGTGGCCTCCCCCCTTCTCATCCGCCTCGACCCCCGCCAGCGCGGCGAGCAGCTTGGCGAAGGCGACGATCCCCAGCAGGGCGGCGCCGATGGGAAGCGTGGCCTGCGGGATCCACATCGGCAGCTCCAGCTGGCCCGGCGAGAAGGCGTCGAAGTCGTAGGAGAACATCGCGGTTTCCCAGCCGGTGCGGGCCAGCAGCACGGCGAAGACCAGCACCGCCAGATTGGCCCACGCATCCAGCCAGCGCCGGCCGCGCGGACCGACCAGACCCATGATCAGGTCGATGCGGATGTGGTGGCCGGTGCGCAGCGCCTCCGCCGCACCGGCCATCACCATGGCGACGACCATGAAGCCGCAAGCCTCGTCGACCCCTTCCAGCGGCCGGCCCAGGACATAACGGGCGAAGACCCCCGCGGTGGTCAGGGCCAGCACGACGACGATCAGCAGGACGCTCAGCGCACCACCGATGCGCGACAGGACCGATGCGGTGCCGGTCAGCAGGCGGAGCGCGGTGTTGGACGCGCCCTTTTCGCGGTCAGGCGTGACGGCGTCGGGGGTGGACATGCTGCTCATGGCCGGTCCCCTTTTCACTGGAGCTTGTTGACGAGTTCCAGCAGCTTGCGGCCGTCGGCGCCGGTCTCATCCGCGAAGCCCTCGGCGAAGGCGGGCGCCATAGCGGCCTTGAAGGCGGCATTCTCCTCCGGCGTCGCGATGTGGACCTTGACGCCCTTCGATTCCAGCTCCGCCGGGGCGTTGGCCGCGGCCTCCTGCGAGGCTTCGATCGCCCAGATGGCGGCCTCCTCGCCGGCCTTCTTCAGGGCGGCCTTGTCCTTGTCGGACAGCTTGTCGTACCAGCGGGGATTGACGTAGCCGTGCAGATAGGCGGCCAGCACCGGCACCACGGTCATGTGGTCCTGCACCTCGTAGTATTTGCGCGACCAGGCGGCGGCGACGTCGGTGATGGCGGCGTCGATGACGCCGGTCGCCAGCGCCTGATAGACCTCGCTGCCGGGGATCGCCACCGGGGTGGCGCCCATCGCCTTCAGACCGCGGTCGAAGGCCGGGCCGAGGCCGCGCATCTTCAGGCCCTTGAAATCCTCCGGCGTGAGCAGCGGCTTGCCCTGGGAGGTGAAGACGCTGGTGTTGGTCTGGAACATCCAGACGATGTTCTTCACGCCCTTCTTCAGCAGACGCTCCTCAAGGAAGGCCGCCGCTTCGGAGGTCGGCCACTTCTTCCACGCCTCGATGGAGGACATGGTGTAGGGGCCGACGGTGACGTTCATCAGCGGCAGGGTCTTGCCCCACTGAAAATTCAGCGAGAAGGCGCATTCGATGTCGCCCTTGGCGACGGCCAGGATGTTCTCGTTGGCCTTGATCAAGCTGTCGGAGCCGAAGACCTGGACGTCGAGATCGCCGTCCGACAGCGTCTTCACCTCCGCCGCCCAGCGCTCGACCACCTTCGCGATGTGGTGGGCCGGCGGCAGCTGATGGCTGCAGCGCATCCGCGTCGCGGCCTCCGCACCCGTCGGCATCGCCAACAGAGCCGTGGCGGATGCGGTGGCGAGCAGGGCCAGCATGGTTTTGAAACGGTTGGACGTCTTCGTGGGCGTCATGTGCTGCACCTCCCTCTGATGATTCCTTGCGGCGGTCCAAGGGGTTGGAGCGCCGGGGCCGGTCAACTGCCGGCTTACGGATTGTTCGTCTGCGAAACAGAACAGCACGGGGAGGGAAGGTCGTAAAAGTATAAAGAAGAGAAGAGAGCTATCTGGTTTCGAGATGGCTGCTTGAGAGAAGGGCGTCGCGCGGCCGCCCGGGCCAGCGGCCGGTTGCGTGCGCCTCGCGCACCACGTCGATCATCAGCCGCCGCGCCTCGACCACGGCGCGGGAGGCGGTCTTCATGCGCGAGGACACCAGATAGAGCGTGCGGCCCATCGACGGGTTCACCACCGGCCGCGCCACCAGCTCGCCGCGGGCGATCTCGTCGCCGGCGAGCGCGGCCGACTGCACCGTCACGCCCAGCCCGGCGCTGACCGCCCGTTTCAGCGGCACAGCGGATTCGATCTCCAGATAGACCTTGGCGGCGATGGCGTTGCGAACCTGGGCGTCGCTGGCCAGCGCCTGCAGCACGGCGGTGCGGCCGGGCATGATCAGCGGCAGACGCAGCACCTCGTCCAGATCGATGGGGCCGCCGTCGCCGATCATGGTGCGGGTGCCGAGGCAGACCAGCTCCTCGTCCAGCAGCGGCACGCCCTCCAGCCGGTCGTCGTTGGGCGGCACCAGGGTGAGGGCGAGGTCGGCCTGACCGGACAGCATCCATTGATGCATGATCTCGCTGTGCGCTTCGATCACGCGCAGCTTGACCTCGGTCAGGGTGGAGGCGATGCGGCGGATGAAGGGCAGGCCGATGGCCTCCATCGCCGTATAATTGAAGCCGACCATCACGGGCCCCACCACCGCCCGCGACAGCGACAGCACATCCAACTCCGCCTGCTCCAGCGCGTGCAGCACGCCGCGCGCATGGGCGAACAGCCGGTCGCCCGCCTCGGTCCGGCTAACGCCGCGCGGCTGGCGGAGCAGGAGCTGGACGCCGAGATCGCCCTCCAGCGTCGCCACATGCTGGCTGAGCGCCGATTGCGCGACGTTCAGGAACTCGCTGGCCTTGGAAAAGCTGCCGAGTTCGCAGACGGCGACGAAATAGCGGAGGCGGCGGAAGTCCAGCTTGATCGACATGCGGCTTTGTCCCACAGGCCCCGCTGCCTGACAAAGCGGAATATCGGCCGAGGGTTGGACGGCGAAGGATACTCAGGTCACATGCGCATCATGCGGAAGATGGCGATGAACATCACCACCACGCCCACTTCGGCCAGGGTCGCTAGCCAGGCCGGGTGGAACACGATCCCCAGCGGCATGATCAGCAGGAGGATGAGCGCCGGGAACACGATGTAGGGGGACTCGAGCCGGCTGGAATTCGCCGGGGCCGCGGTGTCTTCATCTGCCGGCAGCGCCGGCTGCGCCATCTGCATGGTCATCGGATCGGAACCCTTGTCGGTGGTTGGGTGCGCGGGCTGGCAAGAGCCCGGCGACGCCGATCCTAGGCAGCGGCATGCATCGGAAAAAGCGAAATTAACCAATGGTTCATATCGGCCTTTTTCAATTCAACCACGGGCTTCTGCGGGGGCGGCCAGGATGGTCTTCAGCCCGGTGAGCGCCGGGTCGATGATGGCCTCGTCGGCGTCGGTCGGGTAGGCGGCATAGATGGGAAGGCTCAAGGGGCGGGCTTCCGGCAGGATTTCGCCCTTGCCGGCGTCGATCAGCGGCTGGACCAGCTGCCGGGGGAAATGGCCGGTGCCGCCGCACTGCTTGACGTAATCGAGCCCCAGCGTGCCGACGCCGATCGACACCGGCGCCGACTGTACGTCGTCTGGCCGGTGCAGGCGCACGTTGCGGCGGAAATCGTCGCCCCAGTCGATGTGGACGTACGGCTCCTCCGAGTAGTCGTCGACCGCCGGCATCCGGAAGAGAACCAGTTCCTCCTCGATCAGAAGCCGGATCGACAGGCCGGGCAGGGCGCGCGGCGAATAGAGGACGGCGACGTCCAGCGTCCCGTCCTGAAGCCCCTGCAGCAGCCCGCTGGGCAGGCCGACGTCGCAGCGGAGCGCAATCTCGTTGGCGTTTCGCCGCATCCAGGGGATCCAGCGGTAGAGAAGACGGTTCCACAAGCCGGCCTCGCTGCCGATGCGCAGGAGCGCCTTGTGGCCGGCGGGCAGGGTTGCCTCCTGGCGCGCCTGCTCCCACAGGCGGAGGATGGCGACGGCATGGCGCTGGAAGCGCAGGCCGGCGGTGGTCAGCGTGGCGCCGGTCTTGTTGCGCACGAACAGCCGGCAGCCAAGCTGCTGTTCCAATTGCTGGATCCGCGTGCTGACCGTCGATTGGGTGACGTGGAGCCGGTCGGCCGCCGCCATGAAGCTGCCCGCCGCCGTGACCTCCAGAAATGTCCGCGCCATTTCCGTATCCATGACACCTCACCTGACTGCCGGTCCTTTCGGATCAGACCTAAAGCATCGGCAGCTTGATCGCGACCGGGCGGTGTGAGACGATTCGTCGCATCCGCTGGGTGCAGCCGCCACCGGCAGATCCCCTAATGGGAGGAAATGGTATCGGGAAAGTCGATAATAACCATCGGTTAAATTCGCTTTCTGGCTTTTCCGACCACCAGTAGCCTCCGCTTCGCCAGCCGGAAGCAATCCGGCCGACATCTCCGGACATCCGGAGGCAACGTTGAGAAATGGGAGTTCCGCTGTGTCCGTCATGCGCAATATTCTGTTGGCGTCCGTCCTTCTCATCTCCGGTGGAACCGTTGCCGCCCAGGCCGCGGACGGCGATGCCGCGGCGGGCAAGACGGTGTTCAACGTTTGCAAGGCCTGCCACACGATCGAGGCCGGCGGCCCCAACCGCGTCGGTCCCAACCTGCACGGCGTCGTCGGCCGCAAGGCGGGCAGCCACGACGGCTTCAGCTATTCGGCGCCGATGAAGGATTCCGGCATCACCTGGGACGAGGCGAAGCTGAGCGAGTATCTGAAGGATCCGAAGGGGACCGTCCCCGGCAACAAGATGGCCTTCGCCGGCATCAAGGACGACGCCAAGCGCGCCGACTTGATCGCCTATCTGGCGAGCGAATCCAAGTAAGGTCGGGTCGACCCGATCGACGGAAGGCACCGGATGCGGCCCATGGCGGGATCGCGTCCGGTGCCTTTTGCGTTCGTCCGATGATCGGATGGATCAGCCGGCGGCGACCGCCGACAGCAGGTCGGAACAGGCTTCGGCGACGGCGGCGGGGGCCTCCAGCGGCGACAGGTGGCCGACGCCGGGGAGGATGCGGAACTCTGCGGCGGGCAGGATTTCGCCGTAGATCTCCCGAAGACCGTCCGCACGCTCGACACGGTCGCAATCGCCCACCGCGATCAGCGTCGGGATGCGGATGTCCGAGATTCCGTCGAGGCGGGCGAGCATGCCGGCCGTCGTCCATTCCCGCTTGGCGCCCGCCGCCCCCCGCAGCGTATCCTCGACCACCTGCAGCCGGTCCTCCTGCGGGAGGTCACGGTGGCAGAGGATTTTCAGCGCTTCGTTCACGCCCCCCGCGCTCTGATAGGAGGCGAGCATCGCCTCGCGCACCTCGGCCGGCACCGGCATTCCGGTCGGCGGCGAGGGGGCGATCAGGACCAGCCCCGCAAGTGCGCCGCCGCCCTTCGCGGCCACGATCTGGGCAACCTTGCCGCCCATGGAATGGCCGACCAGAATGCAGCGGGCCAGCCCCATCTTCGCGATGACCTCCGACACGTCGCCGGCCATCGCGTCCAGGTCGTAGCGCCCGTCCAGGGCAACGGACCCGCCCCAACCGCGCAGATCCAGACTGACGCAGCGCGCCCGATCCTTCAACCGTGCGACGACGTGGCGCCAGGTGCGGGCGGACCCGCCCCAGTAATGCAGGAACACCAGTGCCGTCTCTCCCCGCCCTTCGTCCAGCGCGTGGATGACAGCCCCGGTGGTTTCGATCTTTTTGGACATCGCCAAGCTCCATGACATGGGTGTTGCGCCGGATTTGATTTAGTCAGCGAACGGAGCCGTGATAATCAGGCGCGGAATGGATTCATTCCGAACCGGGAGTGGATGATGGCGCTGGATACCCTGACCGGCATGACCGTGTTCCGACATGCAATCGAAGAGGGCAGTTTGGCGGCGGCGGCGCGGCGGAACGGCCTGTCGGCGGAAATGGCTGGACGGCATCTGAGGGCGCTGGAGGCACGGCTGGGGGTTCGGCTGGTCAACCGGTCGACGCGCAAGCTGAGTTTGACCGAGGCCGGTCAGGCCTATTACCTCCGCTGCACGGCAATTCTTGACGAAATCGCCCTGGCCGAAGCCGATGCCGGAACAAGGCAGGCCGAGCCGCGCGGTCAATTGCGGGTGGCGGCGCCGCTTGCCTTTTCCAATGCGGTGCTGGGGCCGGCGGTGGCCGACTACATGCGCCGCTATCCGGGCGTCACCCTGACACTGGATCTCAGTGAACGGGAAACCGATCTGCTCGGCGAAGGGTTCGATGTCGCCTTGCGTCTTGGCACGCTGCCGGACACCGCGATGATCGCCAAGCGACTGGGCGGCTTTCCACTGATCCTGGTCGGTGCGCCGAGCTATTTCGGCGCCCGCACTTTACCGGAGCATCCGGGGTGTCTGCAGGAGCACAGGATTCTCGCCTATATGCAGACCGCGACGCCGGAGCGATTTGTGCTGTCCGACGCGGCAGGACATCGGGTGCAGGTTGCGTTCGACGCGCAGCTTCGGGCAACGGATGCCGGCTTCCTCGTCACGCTTGCGCTGCTGGGACAGGGGCTGGTTCTGGCGCCGTCCTTCCTGGTCATGGAGCACATCGCTGAAGGCCGGTTGGTTCACGTCCTGCCGGACTGGTCTGCACGGACGCTGCCGCTGCACGCGATCATTCCCCATCGCACGCTGATGCCGGCGACGGTCCGAAGCTTCATCGACGTGGTTGCCGGGTGGGTCGGGACATCGTGACGGCGAAGGCGGACGTTTTTGCTGCCTCTAAGACAACTCCTCCTGCCCGCCGTCACGGTCCATGCGCTTGATGATGCCGGTCAGGTGGGTCGCGAAGGCATACACCGCCTCCGGCAGATGGCGGCCGAGCATGGTCTGGATCTGGTAATAGCGCTGGTCCAGGGTGGGGGAGTCGATCGGGACCGACGCCACCGGATGGCCCACCGTGCTGGCATGGACGGTGAAGGGGCTGGCGATGGTGATGCCGCCGCCTTCCGCGGCGAAGGCCCACAGCCCGGCGATGTAGTTTGAGATCAGCACCGGTTCGATCACCACCCCTGCCAGCCCGCAGGCGATGTCGAACAGCTGCCGCACCGTGGTGTCCTTCTCCGGCAGCGCGATCGGTTCACGGGCCAGCTGGGCCAGCGTCAGGATGGGGCGGCCGGCCAGCGGGTGGTCCTTCGCCATCACAGCCAGGACCGGCGCGCGGCCTTCCCCCATCGCCCTGACCCCCGGTTCGGGGGCGAAGGAGAAGGTCGCGCCGATATCCACCTCCCCCTCCCGCACCATGCGGGTGACGGCGGCCGGCGCGACGATGCGCAGTTCGATGCGGATACCGGGATGGCGGTCGCGAAAGCTGCAGATGGCCGCCGGGATCAGGCTCATGCCGAACCCCTCGGTCGCGGCGACGCGCACCCGCCCGCTGGCAAGCCCGCGCAACCGCTTCAGCTCGGTCACGATGGCCTCTTCCTCGAGGAACACGCGCTGGGCATGGCGGGCGAGCAGGTCGCCGGCATAGCTCGGCACCATGCCGCGCGGCCGGCGTTCGAACAGTTCGACACCGAGATCGGCTTCGAGATGGGCGATCTGCCGGCTGATGGCGGAGGAGGCGACATGTAGCCGCGCCGAGGCGTCGGCGATGGAACCGGTGCGGGCGACCTCCAGAAAATAACGGAGCGCGGTGGCGTTCATGGCGGTTCCCCTGGCCGGCGCCGCTTTGCTAAGCTGGCGGAAAATCAGGGCCGTAAACCATATCGTTGCTGGTTCGGCAACGCTAACTTCCAACTATTATAATTGCGGCATGCCAGTCTGCACAATACCGTGTCATGGCTAACTTTCGTGCAAATGGACCCTCTTGGACGGAGTTCGGACATGGCGCCCTTTGCGTACGGTAAGTCGATGATGTTCGCAGCCGCGGCGGTCGCGGGCCTGGCCCTGCCTTCGGCGGCATTCGCCGACAAGGCGAGCGACACGCTGGTCTATGCTTCCGACAGCGAGCCGGAGAACATCAGCCCCTATCACAACAATCTGCGCGAAGGCGTCATCATCGCCCATCTCGTGTGGGACACGCTGATCTACCGGAATCCCAAGACAGGCGAGTATGAGCCGGAACTGGCGACCTCGTGGAAATGGATCGATCCGGTCACGCTGGAATTGAAGCTGCGCAAGAGCGTGACCTTCCAGGACGGCTCGCCCTTCACCGCCGACGACGTGGTCTTCACCTTCAATTACGTGCTGACGCCGGAAGCGAAGGTGGTGACCAAGCAGAACGTCGAATGGATGGCCGGCGCCGACAAAATCGATGACTACACGGTGCGCGTCCGCCTGAAGGGCCCGTTCCCGGCGGCGCTGGAATATCTGTCCGGCCCGACGCCGATCTATCCCGCCGCCTATTTCAAGAAGGTTGGGCTGGACGGCTTCTCCAAGGCGCCCATCGGCACCGGTCCCTACCGCGTCACCGCGGTGGAGAACGGCAAGGGCGTGACGATGGAGAAGTACAAGGACTATTTCAAAGACAGCCCGCTCGGCCAACCTGCCATCGGCAAAATCCGCTTCCGCGTCATCCCCGACGGCGAAACCCGCATGGCCGAGCTTATGACCGGCGGCGTCGACTGGATCTGGCGCGTGCCGAAGGATCAGGCGGAGCAGTTGAAGGCGGTGCCGAACATCACCGTGCTGTCGGCCGAGACGATGCGCGTCGGCTTCCTGCAGTTCGACGCCGCCGGCCGCACCGCCGCCGACACGCCGATGAAGAATGAGAAGGTGCGCCAAGCCGTCGCCTACGCCATCGACCGTCAGGCGATGGTCAAGAATCTGGCCGGCGAGGGCGCGCGGGTGATGCATTCCGCCTGCTTCATCGACCAGACCGGCTGCACCGACGACGGCGTGCCGCGCTACGAGTACAATCCGGAGAAGGCGAAGAAGCTGCTGGCCGAGGCCGGCTATCCGGACGGCTTCGAGACCGATCTCTACGCCTATCGCGAGCGCGACTATGCCGAGGCGGTCATCGGCTATCTGCGCGCGGTCGGCATCCGCGCCAACCTGCGGTTCCTGAAATACGCGGCGATGCGCGAGGCCGCCCGTGCCGGCAAGGTTCCGCTGGAGTACCAGACCTGGGGGTCCTTCTCGGTCAACGACGCTTCCGCCTTCACCGGCGTGTGGTTCAAGGAGAACGAGGACGACATGAGCCGCGACCCCAAGGTCAAGGCCCTGCTGGAGAAAGCCGATACGACGACCGACACCGCGGCGCGAAAGGACCTCTACAAGGAAGCGCTGTCGATGATCGCGCAGAAGGCCTATCTGCTGCCGCTGTTCTCCTATCCCAGCAACTACGCCTTCACCTCCGACCTCGCCTTCACCGCACAGCCGGACGAGCTTCCGCGCTTCTACGCCGCCCACTGGAAATGAGGCCGCGGCGGCGGGCCGGCATGGTTGAAGGCCGGCCCGCAGCGCCTCTCCGCACGCTCCTTTTCAGGAGACCGCCATGCTCGCCTTCCTGCTTCGCCGGCTCGCCGTGGCGCTGTCGGTGGTGCTGACCGTTTCGGTCATCGCCTTCCTGCTTCTGCACCTGTCCGGCGACCTCGCCACCGACCTCGCCGGTCCCGAGGCGTCGCCCGAACAGGTGGCGCAGGTGCGGGCCGAATATGGCCTGGACCAGCCCCTCGCCGTCCAGTACGGCCATTGGCTGGCCGGGGCCGTCCGCTTCGATTTCGGCCAGTCCTTCTATTTCCGGGAGTCGGTGGCGTCGCTGGTCGGCGACCGCATCCCGATCACCCTGAAGCTCGGCGCCATCGCGCTGGGTCTCGCCTTGCTGTTCGCCATTCCGCTGGGGGCGCTGGCCGCCGTGAAGCGCGGCAGCTGGTTCGACCGCGCGACGCTGGCCTTCTGCGCGCTGGGGCAGGCGGTGCCGACCTTCTGGCTCGGCCTGACTCTCATCATCATCTTCTCGGTCAATCTGCGCTGGCTGCCGGTGTCGGGCAACGCGACCTGGAGCCATTATGTGCTGCCGTCGGTGGCGCTCGGCTGGTACGCCATCCCGGCGGTGATGCGGCTGACCCGCAACGGCATGCTTGACGTGATGGCGTCCGACTATATCCGGACGGCCCGCGCCAAGGGGCTGCGTCCGAAGACGGTGATCTTCAAGCATGCGCTGCGCAACGCGGTGGTGCCGGTGGTGGCGCTGGCGGCGGTGCAGTTCGGCTTCATGCTCGGCGGCTCCATCGTGGTCGAGGCGGTCTTCTCGATGCAGGGGCTGGGGCAGCTCGCCTGGGAAGCCATCGGGCGCAAGGATTTCCCGGTCGTCCAGGCCATCGTGATGCTGCTGGCCACGATCTACATCCTGCTGACCTTCCTCGCCGACATCCTCAACGCCTGGCTGGACCCAAGGATCCGCGTCGCATGAGCACCACGAGCGCTTCAGGTGCCGCCGCCACGGCCGCGGCCGGATTCGACAGCGTTCCGGTTCGCCGGTCGCCTTTGGCCCGATTCACCAAGCGGGCGGCGCGCCACCCCGGTTTCATGGCCGGCGCCTTCATCCTCGCCGTCATCCTGGTGATGTCGATCGGCGCGCCGCTGTTCACCACTCACGATCCCTATGCGCAGGACATCTCCAAGCGGCTGATCCCGCCGATCTGGCACGCCAAGGGCACCTGGGAGCATTGGCTGGGCACCGACAAGCTGGGGCGCGATTACTTCGCCCGGCTGCTCTATGGCGGGCGCATCTCGCTGATGATCGGTGCGGCGACGGTGCTGCTGTCGGGCGCCATCGGCACGGCGCTGGGCGTCGCCGCCGGCTTCTTCGGCGGGCGGGTCGACATGGTCATCGGCTACATCATCAACGTGCGGCTGGCGCTGCCGGTGGTGCTGGTGGCGCTGGCGGTGGCGGCTCTGGTCGGCACCTCGCTGAACACGGTCATCGTCGTGCTCGGGCTGCTGCTGTGGGACCGCTTCGCCGTGGTGGCGCGGTCGACGACGCAGCAGATCGCCCATGCCGATTTCGTCGCCGCGGCCCGCGCCATCGGCTGTTCGACACGGCTGATCGTCTTCTCCGAAGTGCTGCCCAACATCATCAACCCGCTGATCGTGGTCGCCACGCTGGAAATGGCCCATGCCATCCTGCTGGAGGCGGCGCTGTCCTTCCTCGGGCTTGGCGTACAGCCGCCGCTGCCGTCCTGGGGCCTGATGATCTCGGAGGGCAAGCAGTACATGTTTTTCAGCCCCTGGGTCATCACCATCCCCGGCGTGGCGCTGGTGGCGCTGGTCCTGGGCATCAACCTTCTGGGCGACGGCCTGCGCGACGTCACCGCCCCCGACAACCGGAGCTGACGGCCATGCCCCTGCTCGACGTCGACAATCTGACCATCCAGATCCCCACCGAGGCCGGACTGCTGAACGCCGTCAACGGAGTGTCCTTCACGCTGGAGCGCGGCGAGACGCTGGCCATCGTCGGGGAGAGCGGGTCGGGCAAGTCGCTGACCTCGCTGGCCCTGATGGACCTGCTGCCGTCCAGGGCGGTGCGCAAGGCGCGCTCCATGCGCTTCGACGGCATCGACCTGATGGCGGTCGGCCAACGCAAGATGGAGGATCTGCGCGGCGACCGCATGGCGATGATCTTCCAGGAGCCGATGACCTCGCTGAACCCGGCCTACACCGTCGGCGACCAGCTGATCGAGGCGCTGCGGCGTCATCGTCCGGTCAGCCGGGCGGTGGCACGGGAGCGGGCGGTGCATCTGCTGGAGCGGGTCGGCATCACCGCCGCCGCCTCCCGCCTCGGGCAATATCCGCACCAGCTGTCGGGCGGCCTGCGCCAGCGGGTGATGATCGCCATGGGGCTGATGTGCGAACCGGATCTGATCATCGCCGACGAGCCGACCACCGCGCTGGACGTGACGATCCAGGCGCAGATCCTGATGCTGCTGCGCGACATCCAGCGCGAGTTCGGCATGGGGCTGATCCTGGTCACCCATGATCTGGGCGTGGTCGCCCGCGTCGCCACCAAGGTGGCGGTGATGTATGCCGGCCGGCTGGTGGAGACCGGCCCGGTGGAGGCGGTGTTCGGCGCCCCCAGCCACCCCTACACCCAGGGCCTGCTGCGGGCAATCCCGGTCCCCGGCCGCACCCGGCCGGGCGAGCCGCTGGGCACAATTCCGGGGCAGGTGCCGAACCTGATCGGACCGCTGGCCGGCTGCGCCTTCCGCAACCGCTGCGAACACGCCACCGACGCCTGCGCCGCCGCCATTCCGGAGCGGGATCTCGGCCCCGGCCATCGCATGGCCTGCGTGCTCGACCCCGTCGCCACTGCAGCTTAACCGCCTTCTTTTGACCGGAGACCGAAATGACCGTTCCGGTGCTCGAACTCGAAAACGTCACCAAGATCTATCCGGTATCGCAGGGGATGTTCAAACCCAGGGCAATGCTGACCGCCGTCGGCGGGGTGTCGCTGAGCGTCGCCCGCGGCGAGGTGCATGCGCTGGTCGGCGAAAGCGGATCCGGCAAATCGACGCTGGCGAAGATGCTGCTGGGGCTGACCAAGCCGACCGCCGGCGAGATCCGCATCGACGGCGTCCCCATCGCCAAGACCGACCGGCGGGAGGTGGCGCGGCGCATCCAGCCGGTGTTCCAGGATCCCTATTCCTCGCTGAATCCCCGCAAGTCGGTCGCCGACCTGATCGCCCTGCCGCTGGTCGCCCACCGCATCGGCACGTCCGAAAGCCGGCAGAAGATGGTGGCGGCGATGCTGGACGCGGTGGGGCTGCCGCGCCGGATGATCGACGCCTATCCCGGCCAGATGTCTGGCGGCCAGCGCCAGCGCGTCGCCATCGCCCGCGCGCTGGTGATGAAGCCCGATGTGCTGATCTGCGACGAGCCGACCTCGGCGCTCGACGTGTCGGTGCAGGCGCAGATCCTGAACCTGCTGATGGATCTGAAGCGCGAGTTCAAGCTGACCTACTTCTTCATCAGCCACAACCTCGCGGTGGTCGAGCATCTGGCCGACCGGGTGGCGGTGATGTATCTCGGCCGCATCGTCGAGGAGCGCGGGCGCGAGGCGCTGTTCACCCACGCCAGCCATCCCTATTCCCGCGCGCTGCTCGACTGCGTGCTGACGCCCGATCCGACGCTGGGCATGCCCGACACGGTGATCGCCGGCTCCTTCCCCAACCCGATCGCGCCGCCGCCCGGCTGCGCCTTCCACCCGCGCTGTCCGCGCGCAACCGACCGCTGCCACTCCGTTGCCCCCGGCCCCGTGCCGGTCGCCGACGGCGTCGCCGCCTGCCATTACGCCAATTGACGACCCATCCCCCAGACCCGAGTTCCGCCATGACCCAACAGCCATCGCGTGACGGCGCCATTGCGCGCGCCGCCCATCATTTCGCGTCCGGCGCCTTCCTGGCCGACCTGACGCGGCGTGTCGCCATCAAGTCGGAAAGCCAGTCCTCCGACCGTGGGGCGGAACTGCATGCCTATCTGGACGGGGAGATGATCCCGTCGCTGGGCAAGCTCGGCTTCACCGGCACCATCGTGGAGAACCCGGTCGCCGGGCGCGGGCCGTTCCTGATCGCCGAACGCCACGAGGCCGACCATCTGCCGACCGTGCTGATCTATGGCCATGGCGACGTGGTGCCGGGCCATGAGGGGCGCTGGCGCGACGGCATCGACCCGTGGACGGTGACGGTCAAGGGCGACCGCTGGTACGGCCGCGGCACCGCCGACAACAAGGGCCAGCATTCCGTCAACATCGCGGCGCTCGCCCAGGTGATGGAAGAGCGCGGCGGCAGCCTGGGCTTCAACGCCAAATTCGTGATCGAGATGGGCGAGGAGGCGGGATCGCCCGGCCTGCGCGCGCTTGCCGAAAGCCATGGCGAGGCGTTGGCTGCCGACGTGCTGATCGCGTCGGACGGGCCGCGGGTGATCGCCGAGCGGCCGACGGTGTTCCTCGGCTCGCGCGGCGCCATCAATTTCGAGCTGACGGTGGATCTGCGCAAGGGCGCCCACCATTCCGGCAACTGGGGCGGGCTGCTCGCCAATCCGGGCACCATCCTAGCCAACGCCATCGCCTCGCTGATCGACGGGCAGGGGCGGATCAGGCTGGATGCGCTGAAGCCGGCCGGCATCCCGCCGGCGGTCAAGGCCGCCATCGCCGACCTGTCCGTCGGCGGCGGGCCGAACGATCCGGAGATCGACCGCGAGTGGGGCGAGCCGGGCCTGACGCCGGAGGAGCGGGTGTTCGGCTGGAACGCGCTGGAGGTGTTGGCCTTCGAGACCGGCAACCCGCGCGCGCCGGTCAATGCCGTGCCCGGCATCGCCAAGGCGACGCTGCAACTGCGCTTCGTCGTCGGCACTGATCCTACGATGGTGATCGACGCCGTGCGCGCCCATCTCGCCGCCAACGGCTTCGACCGGGTGCAGGTGATGCCCAGCCGGATGGAGGCCTTCACCGCCACCCGCCTTGACCCCAACGATCCGTGGGTGGGCTGGGCGCTGGACTCGCTGGCACGGACCACGGGCAAGAAGCCGGCGCTGCTGCCCAACCTGGGCGGCTCGATCCCCAACGACGTCTTCTCCGAGATTTTGGGGCTGCCGACCATCTGGGTGCCGCATTCCTATCCCGCCTGCTCCCAGCATGCGCCCGACGAGCATCTGCTGGCGCCGGTGGTCGAGGAGGCCCTGCGGGTGATGGCCGGGCTGTTCTGGGACCTGGGGGAGACCGGTCCCGCCATCGCCGACGCCCGCAAGGAGGCCCGCCGCGCATGACCCCGCTCGCCCAACGCGCCAGCGACTGGCTGGCGACCCGCCGCGCGGAGATGGAGGAGATGCTCCAGCGCATCGTCGACATCGATTCCGGCAGCCGCGACGGCGCCGGCATCGATGCGGTCGGCGACATCATGGCCGCGATGCTGGAGGCCGACGGCATCGCCGTGACGCGTTTCCCGAACGAGACCTACGGCGCCGTGCTGAAGGCCGACATTCCCGGCAACGACGGCGGGGCGCCGGTGTTGGTGATGGGGCACCGTGACACCGTCTATCCTAAGGGGACGGTCGCGGCCCGGCCCTTCACCCGCGACGGCGACACCGCGCGCGGGCCGGGGGTGGCCGACATGAAGGGCGGGCTGGTCGTCGACGTCTTCGTGCTGCGGGCGCTCAAGGCGGCGGGCGGCACCGGCTTTCCGCTGATCGGCCTGTTCACCGCCGACGAGGAGATCGGCTCGCCCTCCGGCCGTAAGATCATCGAGGAGGTGGCGCGCGGCGCGCGGGCCGCCTTCAATGCCGAGCCGGGGCGGGTGTCGGGCAATGTGGTCACCGCGCGCAAGGGCGGGCTGACGCTGGACATCACGGTGACCGGACGGGCGGCCCATTCCGGTGTCAACCATGCCGACGGGGCCAGCGCCATCGGCGCGCTGGCGGCGAAGATCACCGCGCTGCATGCGCTGACCGACTATGACAGCGGCATCACCACCAATGTCGGCGTCATCCGCGGCGGCCGGACCCACAACACCGTCGCCGACCATGCCGAGGCGGCGCTGGACATCCGTTTCCGTTCGGTCGAGCAACTCGACGGCATCCTGGCTCGGGTGGAGGCGATCCTGGCGGCGGAGGACGTGCCGGGCACCAGCGCGACCTACCAGCGGGGACACCTGTTCATGCCGCTGGAGGAACGGCATTCGGCCGATCTGTTCGCCCGCTACAAGGCCGCGGCGGCCGAGGTCGGATTCGAGGTGGATGGCGAGTTCACCGGCGGCTGCGCCGATTCCGGCTTCACCGGGGCGCTGGGCGTGCCCTCGCTGTGCGGGCTGGGGCCGGTCGGCGGAGCGGCGCACACGGAGCGTGAATGGTGCCGGCTCGAAACGCTGGTGCCGCGCGCCCAGGCGCTGGCGGTCACGATTGCGGGGTTGGAGAAATGAAATAATCGCCCTCTCCCGTCCCGGGAGAGGGAGGGGACCCACGAAGTGGGGAGGGTGAGGGGTGAGCCAAGGAACCGAAAGCGCATGGCCCCTTGGATCACCCCTCACCCTTCCCATGCTCCGCATGGGCCCCTTCCCTCTCCCGGGGCGGGAGAGGGAGCCTTAATTGCCCAACTTCTCAACCGTTGCGATACGTGTAGCTGTAGCCGTTCAGCGCCGGGGCGCCGCCGAGATGGGCGTAGAGGACCTTCGAGCCTTCGGGGAAATAGCCCTTCTTCACAAGGTCGATCATGCCCTGCATCGACTTGCCCTCGTACACCGGGTCGGTGATCATCGCCTCGGTGCGGGCGGCGAGGCGGATCGCCTCGTTGGTCTCGGCGCTCGGCACGCCATAGGCCGGATAGGCGTAGTCTTCGAGGATGACGATCTCGTCGTCGCGGACCTTGCGGCCGAGTTCGACCAGTTCGGCGGTGTTGTCGACGATCTGGCGGACCTGGGCGCGGGTCTGTTCCGGCGTGCCGGAGGCGTCGATGCCGATCACGCGGTCGGCGCGGTCGTCGGCGGCGAAGCCGACGATCATGCCGCCCTGGGTCGAGCCGGTCACCACGCAGACGACGATGTAGTCGAACTTGAAGCCGAGATCGGCCTCCTGCTTGCGGACCTCCTCGGCGAAGTTGACGTAGCCGAGACCGCCGTACTTGTGGACCGAGGCGCCGGCCGGGATGCCGTAGGGCTTGCCGCCGGCATCCTTCACCGACTGGATGGCGTCTTCCCAGCTGCGGCGGATGCCGATGTCGAAGCCGTCCGGAACGATGCGGCTGTCGGCGCCCATCAGGCGGGTCAGCAGGATGTTGCCGACGCGGTCATAGACGGCGTCCTCGTGCGGGACCCAGCTTTCCTGCACGACGACGCACTTCATGCCGAGCTTCGCCGCGGTCGCCGCCACCATGCGGGTGTGGTTCGACTGCACGCCGCCGATCGACACCAGCGTGTCGGCACCGGCCGCGATGGCGTCGGGGACGATGTACTCCAGCTTGCGCAGCTTGTTGCCGCCCATGGCGAGGCCGGAGTTGCAGTCGTCGCGCTTGGCGTAGATCTCGACCTTGCCGCCGAGCGCCTCGGTCAGGCGCGGCAGATGTTCGATGGGAGTCGGGCCGAAGGTGAGCGGATAACGTTCGAAGCGATCGAGGCGCAGCATGGCGGGGCTCCACTGTCTAGGTGAAGGGACGGTATCACCGCCGAAATGAAAGGTGCTCTCGAACTTCGCTGGTGAATTTCCATGAATCGCTTCTAAAATGCCATCCTGTGCGCTGACTTGTGCAAAAATCCGGGCCGAAATGAGAGAAACCACCGCCACCGATGAGCTGAGCCCGACGGATCGCAAGATTCTCCAGCATCTTCAACGGGATGGCCGGATGACGAACGCCGATCTGGCGGCGGCGGTCAATCTCAGCCCCGCCACCTGCCACCGCCACACCCAGCGCCTGTTCGCCGAAGGCTACATCCGCTCCGTCCGGGCGGAGATCGAGCCGGCGAAGGTAGACCGCGGCACGCTGGTGATGGTCGGCGTCGAACTGGACCGCTCGACCCCGGAGAGCTTCGCCGAGTTCGAGCGGGCGATCCGCAAGCTGCCCTTCGTCCTCGACTGCCATCTAGTCGCCGGGGATTTCGACTTCTTCCTGAAGATCCGGGTCAGCGACATCGCGGATTTCAACCGCCTGCACGGGCAGGAATTGATCGCGCTGCCCGGCGTACGGCAGACACGCACCTTCTTCGTCATGAAGGAAGTGATCGACAACGCCATGCTGGATTTCTGAATCCATCGGCACCTGTGGTGCAGACCACAGCGGATGGCGGATGATTGCGGCAGGATGGGTGTCTCCCCGGCTTCGGCCCTTTTCGCGGAGGAAACGCCCGATGCGCCGCCTTGCCGCCGTCATGCTCTGCCTGTCCGTCCTCGTGGCGTCTCCCGCCGCCGTCCGGCCGGCCTCCGCGTTCGAGGTGCAGTCCGGCGGCATTCCGCTGTCGGCCGCCGCGGTCTCCATGCTGGCGAACCGGGCCGGCGCCGCGCAGCCTGCCGCAAGCGGTGCCGGCGGCGCCTTTCCGCCCTGGATGGGCGGTGGCCGGAGCGAGGCGGTCGGCGTCGGGCTGCCGGGAATGAAGGGCGTCGGCTTGCCGCCGCCGGGCCGCGCAGCCGGTGCGGCTGATCGGGCAGCGATGAACGAGCAGTTGTTCGGGATCCGACGCTGAGCGGCGATGGCCGCAATGATGGGGAAGCCGGCTGCATTTCTCCGCCAATTCGGAAGAAGGCGCCGCAGAACCGGCTCGTTTCAAACGGGATGGGATTACCCAAGAATTCGGGGGGCCCCTGCTTTGCGGCCGAAGACTAAGATGGGGGTCATCGGACAAAGGGCAATGAAGAACACAGGGGGGACATCATGCTGCGGACTGCCGTGATCGCAGTCGGCGCCCTGCTGCTTCTGCCGCTGTTTCTGGCTGGGCAGGGAATGGCTGACCGGGCGAAAGCGCCCGAAGACGCGCGTGCCTACATCCTGTGGCCTCCCAACGGGGCGGTCATCAATGGCGGAAAGCTCTGGGTGCGCATGGGGCTCCAGAACATGGGGGTGGCGCCGGCCGGCATCAGCCATGCCGACACCGGACACCATCACCTGCTGGTCGACACCGACCTGCAGAACCCGGACGAACCGATCCCCAACGACAAGCAGCACCTGCATTTCGGCGCCGGCCAGACCGAGGCGCGGCTGGAGCTTCCGCCGGGAGTCCACACGCTGCAGATGGTGCTGGGCGATGCCGACCATGTTCCGCACAACCCGCCGGTGATGTCGGACAAGGTGACCATCACCGTCCGCTGACCGGTCCCAACCGGTTCATGTCCGCCAGGGAGGGCACCATGAAGAGAGGATTCCCGAGTATCGCGACCGGTCCCGCACCGTGCGCCGCCCGTATGGCGGTGCTTTGGACGGCGCTGGCGGTCGCACCGCTGGTCTGCGCGGCGACCCCCGCGGCTGCCGAGGAAGCGTCTGCCGCGCACGGTTCAGATCACAAGGCCGATCAGAATGCCGCCCCGCAGCGGACGCCCGGCCGCAAGGATGCCTGGCTCTATATCGGCTGGCCCAACAACGGCGAGGTGGTGGGAACGCGGTTCAAGGTGTGGTTCGGGCTGCGCAACTTCGGTGTGGCACCGGCCGGCGTGCGCAAGGACGGCACCGGGCACCATCACCTGCTGGTCGACACCGACCTGCAGAACCCGGACGAGCCGATCCCCAACGACAAGCAGCACCTGCATTTCGGCAAGGGCCAGACCGAAACGATCCTGGAACTGCCGCCCGGCCGTCACACGCTGCAGCTGGTCCTGGCCGACGCCGACCATGTGCCGCACGACCCGCCGATCATGTCGAAGAAGATCACCATCACCGTCCGCGCCGACCGCGGCCAGCAGCTGTCGGAGCGGTGACGGTTCAAAGCCGCAACGCTTGAAACCGACGGCGGGGCCGGACGCACCAACCCAGAGGAGACAGCGCCGATGAGCATGGTCCGGGTCCTTGGTTCCGTCGCGGTTTCCGCCGGGCTGACGCTGGCGCTGGGCGGCTGCTTCACCTCCGGCGAGATGGCGCGGGTGGTGCAGCAGCCGAAGACCCCGGCCGTCCGCACCATCAGCAGCTTCAGCGAGGCGCTGCGCTGCATGGACAGGCTGCTGTGGACCCACGGCAAGCGCGACATCTACATCACCGCCAACGGCCTGCCCGACGCCACCGGCCGGGTGGCCGGCGGCACCAAGGAGATGCTGATCACCGCCGTCTCCCGCATGTCGGAGACCTCCAGCGCCTTCCGCTTCGTCGATTTCGAACCGGCGCTGGACGACGTCAACGCGCTCTATTGGATGATCGGGGTGCAGCCGAACTTCCGCGCGCCGTCCTATTACATCCGCGGCGCCATCACCCAGCTGGACGACAATGTGGTCAGCGAGGCGGCGGGGGCGGGGCTGTCCCTGCCCAAGCTGGACATCGGCGTGTCGGCCGATCAGGTGGTGTCGATGGTCTCGGTCGACCTGAATGTCGGGGAGCTGGTGACCCGCCAGATCATCCCCGGCATGTCGGCGTCCAACACGCTGGCCGTGGTGTCGTCGGGGCGCGGCGCGGATGCCGGCGGGGTGATCGGCAAGGCCGGCCTGTCCTTCAACATCTCGCTGAACCGGTCAGAGGGGCTGCACCAGGGCGTGCGCACGCTGGTCGAACTCAGCACCATCGAGGTGCTGGGCAAGCTGACCCGCGTGCCCTATTGGCAATGCCTGGGCATCGACCAGACCAACCCCGCCTTCATGGCGGAGGCGCGCGGCTGGTTCGACGGCATGGCGCCGGCGGAGCGCGTCACCTTCACCCAGCGCGCGCTGTCGGCGCAGGGCTATTACGACGGACCGGTCAATGGACAGCTCGACCAGCGGACCGCCGAGGCCGTCGGGCGTTTCCAGGCCGACCATGACCTGATCGCCACCGGCCGCATCGATTTCGACCTCTACCAGCGCCTGCTCGCCAAGCCGCCGGGCGAGGGCGGAGCACTGCCGGCCCGGCTGCAGAGCGTCAGCAATGCCGGCGGCGAGGGGTTGCCGCGCGCCCAGCCGTCGCCGGCCCGGCTCGACCTGCTGCTGTCGTCGGATCGCGGGCCGGCGCCGCGCTATCGCGCCGGGGAGGCGCTGGTGGTGCGGATGCAGCCGACGGCGGACGGCTTCGTCTATTGCTATTACCGCGATGCCGCCGGCACGGTGTCCCGCATCTTCCCCAACCGCTTCCAACCCGACGCCTTCGTCGAGGCCGGTCGGCAGGTGGAAGTCCCGCCCGGCGTGCAGAAGCCCTTCAACCTGCGCATGGACCGGCCGGGAGCGGAGGAGACGGTGGCCTGCGTGCTGTCCCACGACGAGATCGGCGTGCGGATCCCGGAGGCGTTCAAGAGCGAGGATCTGCAGCCCATTCCAGGCGCCGCCCTGGACGACGTCATCAACGCCTTCGCCACGGCGAAGGGAAGCGACGCCCGCGCCAAGCGGCTGACGGTGAAGGTGCTGCCCGGCACGCTGGCGCAGGGGGAGTGAGGCCCGGGCCGGTTCGGAAAAGGGGGCCGACTGTTGGCCGGCTCACAGCGCGGGGATGGGTGTGGCGCTAGAACCAGGGGCAACGCCGTTCCTTCTCCCGCCCATGGAGCCTCAAATGACCAAATCCACTTTGTCCCATGTTGTGGCCGCCACTTTGCCGATGCTGGCCGTCTGGGCCGGTTCGGCGTCCGCCCAGACGGTGGAGGGCTCCGGCCAGTCGAAGGTGATGATGTTCGACCGGCCGCCCAGCGTGGAGGAACTGCGCGAGGTGGTGGCGCCGGAACCGAAGATCCGCACCCGCAGCATCGAGATCATCGGCGGCGCGGCCGGTGCCGCCGCCAAGCGCCCGCGCCCCATCGACGAGATCAATTACGGCACGGCGCCCATGCCGGCGCCGCAGCCGGCCCCCCAGGCGGAGATGCAGCCGATCGCTCAGCCCGCTCCGCAGCCGACACCGAGCCGTCCCGCACACAGGCAGCGCCGGCAGGAGGCGCGGATGGAAGCCGCCGCCGCGCCGCAGGCCGCTGCCGAACCGCCGGCCACTGCGGAACAGGAAGCGGCACCGCAGGCTTTCGGTTTCCGTATCAACTTCGCCCTCAATTCGGCCGAGATCCCGGCGGAGTCCGCCTCCTACATCGACGCCGTCGGGGCGCTGATGAAGGAGGATCCGAACCTGGGGCTGACGGTGGAGGGCCACACCGACGCCAGCGGCAGCCTTGCCTACAACATGCTGTTGTCGCAGCGCCGCGCGGTGTCGGTGGGCGAGTATCTCGTCCGCGTCCACCAGATCGATCCCAAGCGCATCACCGTGGACGGCAAGGGGCCGAGCGAACCGCTCGCCGCCAACCCCTATGACGGCCGCAACCGGCGCGTCGAATTCAAGCCGACCCATTGAGCGGCTGCCGGAACGGAGGGGAATGCCATGAAACACGCCTTGCTCCTCGCCGTCTGTCTCGGTTTGACAGTCTTCCAGGGGGCCGACGCCACGGTGGTCCGCAAGAAGGATGGCGAAAGCTCCGGAGCGGCGAGCGGCGGCGTCGATGTCGCCCCCGCCGGCAAAAAGGTCCGCGTCCAATGCTGGCAGGACGGCCACAAGATCATCGACGAAGCGGACCTCGCCGTCGTGTCGCTCAGCATCGCCAGCCAGTTGAACGGGCTGCGCTTCCGCCGCAACGGCGCGACGGACGGGGCGGTGTCGGTGGTGACGCAGTCGCGCACCGCCTGCCTGCTCTCCCCCGATGATGGAAGAGAGCGCAGCCGCGACTGATCCGCCTCCCAACCAAGCCTCCCAACCAAAAGGTGACCATCATGTTCAAGCGATCCCTTTCCCATGCATTCGGCGCCGCCATGCTGGCGCTGGGCTGCGGCCATGCCGCCGCGGTGCGGGCGGAGGCCGTGGTCGTGTCGTCCAGCGCGCCCGGCTTCATTCAGGGCCAGCTCGTCGCCGACGGGCAGGCCTTGCGGCTCCCCGATGGGGCGAATGCCACGCTGCTGTTCGCCAACGGCCGGCTGCTGCGGCTGCGCGGCCCCTATGACGGGGTGCCCGGCGACATGACCGACAGCGCGGTTTCGGCCCGTGCCGGCCCCGGTGACGACCGCTTCATGCAGAGCGACCTGGGTGCGGCGCGCGCCATGGGGAATCCGCTGGATGCGGCGCTGGAGCGGGCGCTGACCATCGACCCGTCGGTCTCCGGCGTCCAGTGCGTCAAGGCGGGAAGCCCGCCTGCGCTGCGCCGCCCGGCGGAGCCGGGGCTGGACCGCCTGACCTTGCAGGACATGGTGAGTGGAGAGCGTGCGGCGGTCAGCTGGGCGGACGACGGTTCGGCGCCCTGGCCGCAGGCGTTGCCGCTGGCGGACGGGAGCGACATCGGCGCGCTGCGGCCGGATGGAACCCCGGTCGGCACGCTGCATGTCCGCATGGTCGGAGCGGCGGGCGGAGCGGCGCTGGCGGTGGGCATGGCCTCGGCCGGCTGCGCCGGGCAGATCGCCGCGGCGATGGCGGCCCTGCGCGACGCGATGGTGCCGCTCGACCTCTTTCTCTCGGCGGATCGCGGCGGACCCGCCTACCGGCCGGGCGAGGACATCCGCCTGCTGGTCCAGACCGACCGCGACGCCCATCTCTACTGCTATCTGCGCAATGCGCGCGCCCAGTTGATTCCGATCTTTCCGGCCGGTGCCGCCATGAGCGCCCGGGTGGCGGGCAATGTGCCGCTCAGCCTGTCGGGCGACCGCATGCCGCTGCGCGCCGGCGAGGGGCCTGCCGATCTGGAGGTGCGCTGCATCGCCGCCAGCCGCAACCTGGACGACGAGATGCCCGGCCGCGCCGCCGCCTTCCGCCCACTGTCCGAGGAGGCCGCCGTCCAGCTCGACCGCGCGGTGTCGCGCCTGCGCGAGACCGAGGTGGCCTCCGCCCAACTGTTCCTGAAGGTCCGGTGAGGGGCGCATGGACGGCGCGCCGGCGACTCCCCGGTCAAGTCCGCAGGCTTCCCTTATCGCCGAGCCGGCGGTGCGGGACCGCCCGGCCCCCGGGCGGCACCGCTGGCTGGCCCTTGCCATCGTGCTGGGCAGCGCCCTGCTGGCGCTCGCCGCCGTACGGCTGGTGCCGCCGCTGCGCACCGCCGACGAGAGCCTGGGCGACCGGCTGATCGCCACCGCCGCTCCGATCCAGCCGCAGCATCCGGGCATCGCGCTGGTGCTGTTCGGGGAGGACAGCTTCGCCGGGCTGGCCTGCCGGTCGCCGGTGGATCGCGGCATGCTGGCCGACATCATCGGCGTGCTGGCGGCGGCCCGGGTCCGCGCCATCGGCATCGACGTGCTGTTCGACCAGCCGACCTTGCCGGCCTTGGACGAGCGGCTGCGCCGCGCCATGCTGGGCGCGTCGGTCCCGGTCGTGGCGATCACCGCACTGGACCAGACGCCGCTGACCGAGCGGCAGCGCCGCTTCCTCGGCGAGTTCACCGACGGGCTGCCGCGCGGCCATGCCAATCTGGCGAAGGACAGGCTCGACGCCGCCGTGCGCTGGCACGTTCCCTTCGGCGGCGACGGCACGCCCAGCCTGCCGGTGCAGCTCGCCCGCCTCGGCGGCGCGTCCGGGGTTCCGGCGGAGCCGTTCCGCATCGACTGGCACGGCCGGCCCGACGGCGCCACCACCCCGTTCCCGATCTATCCCGCCGAGACGGTCGCCGTTCTGCCGACGAGCTGGCTGACCGGGCGGACGGTGCTGGTGGGCACGGCGCTGGCCGGCATCGACCAGCACCGCACGCCGTTGTCGTCCGCCGGTGCCTCGACGCCGGGCGTGGAGATCGAGGCGCATGTGCTGGCCCAACTGCTGGACGGGCGGAGCAGCCCGCGCCTTCCCGTCGCCGGGGAGGCGGCGCTGGCGCTGCTGATGGCGGCGGCCGGTGTGGCGCTGGCGATGGCCGGGCTGCCGCTGGGGCTGCTGGCGGCGGCGGGGCTGCTGGTTCCGGCGGGGGCCTGGGCCGGTTCGGCGGCGCTGTTCGCCGCAGGCGGGCCGCTGGTGCCGCTGGTGGCGCCGTCGCTGGCCTGGGGTGCCGGCATCGCCGCCATGACCGTGCAGATGTCGCTGCGCGAGCGGGCCGACCGGCGCGTCATGATGCAGCTGTTCGCCAACCATGTCTCCCAGCCGGTGGCGGAGGAGATCTGGCGGGAGCGCGCGACCTTCATGGCCGGCAACCGCCCGCGCCCGCAGCAGCTGACCGCCACCGTGCTGTTCTCCGACATCGAAGGCTTCACCACCATCTGCGAGGCGCTGGAGCCGGAGCCGCTGATCCGCTGGCTGGAGGGCTATTTGGATGCCATGGTGCGCATCGTCACCGCCAACGACGGGGTGGTGCTGCGCTTCGTCGGCGATGCGATCCTGGCGGTCTTCGGCGCGCCGGTCGCCCGCAGTACGCAGGCGCAGATCGACGCCGACGCGGCCCGCGCCGTCCGCTGCGCCCTACAGATGGGACGGGAGCTGGAGGCGCTCAACCGCCGCTGGCAGGCGGAGGGGCTGCCGCCGGTCGGCATCCGCGTCGGCCTGCACACCGGTCCCCTGGTGGCCGGCAGCCTGGGCGGGCTGCGGCACAGCGAATATTCGCTGCTGGGCGATACCGCCAACACCGCCGCCCGGCTGGAGGCGTACGGCAAGATGGTGGACGGCCGGTCCTCCCGCCATGCCCGCATCATCGTCGGCGATCCGACCTGGCAGGCCGTATGCGACCGCTGCGAGGCACTGCCGGTGGGGGAGGTGGCGCTGAAGGGAAAGACCCGAACGGTGCGGATATGGTTGCTGATCGACGATGAGAACGCCGACGTCTGCGGGTGAAGAAAATCGGCCTTCGATTTTGATGGAGGAAGTAATCATTTCGTCATGCCACCTCCTCTTTTTCCGGAGTTAGGCAGAAGGGGCGGATTGGCATTTTCCTTGCTGATGAGTATGCTTCTTCCATCCAGGGCGGTCTGCCGGCAATTTCCGAAAATCCATCCAGCAGACAATCGTTATGCGCTGACGACACTGTACGGCGTCTCTTTGCTCGGGTACGGAGGCGGGGATGATGGGACCGGTCGGACCCTGCCGGATGCTTTTCGCGGTGCTGCTGCTCCTGCTGCTGGTCGCGGTGCCGGGCGGCTTTGCGCACGCGGCCCGTTCGGCTGGCGGCGGGCAAGGCCCGGGTACCGGCGCCGCGGCGGAAAGCCGGCTTGCGCTGGTGATCGGGGTCAGCAAATACCGCAACGCGCCGGAACTGCTGAATCCGAGCAACGACGCCCGTGCCATCGGCGAGGCGCTGCGGGCGCTGAACTTCACGGTGGACGAGGAGTACGACCTGGACGCCCGCGGCTTCGCCGTCGCCCTGCGCCGGTTCGGCATCAAGGCCTCGCAGGCCGACGTGGCGGTGATCTTCTATGCCGGGCACGGCATCCAGGTGAACGGCGTCAATTACCTGCTGCCCGCCGACGCCCAGTTGGAGCGCGAACGCGATCTGGTCTATGAGGCGATTCCGCTGAACCTGCCGATGGGGGAGCTGGCCGGGGCGCGCAAGCTCGGCATCCTCATCCTCGACGCCTGCCGCAACAATCCCTTCGTCGACCGCCTGACCCGCAGCGGGTCAAACCGCAATCAGGCCCATCCCGGCTTCGGCAGCGTCGAAGACACGCCGAGCGACACGCTGGTGGCGATGGCGACCCGCGCCGACCAGCTTGCGGAGGACGGCACCGGCGACCACAGCCCCTTCAGCGCGGCGCTGCTCCAGCATCTCCAGGCGCCGGGGCTGGAGCTGAGCCTGTTCTTCCGCAATGTGCGCGATACGGTGAAGCAGGCCACCAACGGCCGGCAGGAGCCCTTCGTCTACGGCTCGCTCGGCGCCACGCCCTTCTACTTCAACCCGCGCCCGCCCAACCGGCCGCCGGTGCTGGGCGAGTTGCGGGTGCTGACCGTGCTGGACCGCGCCGGGCCGGAGCCGCTGGGGGCCGGCAAGCCGACCGACCCCGACGACGACCAGATGTACGCCCGCATCACCGGCCTGCCGCGCGGCGGCACCGTCCGCGTCGGCGAGCGCAGCGTGCTGATCGGCGACTATCTGACGGTGGAGCAACTGGCGGCCACCAGCTTCAAGCCCGACGGCAGCTTCCGCGGCGAGGCCGGCGCCTTCGAGTTCCTGGTTGCCGACGGCCGCGGCGGCATGGTCACCGGCACCATCCCGGTCACCATCAAGCCGAGCAACCAGCCGCCGGCCGTGGTGGCGGAACGCAAGCTGCGCGTCGCCGGCAACCCGATGGGGATCGATGCCCCGGCCGATCCGGACGGCGATCCGCTGACCGTCACCGTCACCGCCGTGCCGGAGCGCGGCAGCGTCCATGACGGTGCGGCGGTGGTGAAGCCGGGCGACCGGCTGACCGTCCAGGCGCTGACCGCGCTGACCTTCGACCCGGAGGCCGCGGCCCCCGGACCGGCCGGAGCCCTGCGCTACAGCGTCGATGACGGGCGCGGCGGCTCCGCAACGGCGAGCGTCAGCGTGGAGATCGCCCCGCCGGGCATACCGCCGGTGGCGGAGTTGGAGGACAGCCTGTGGAAGCGCATCCAGTCCAGCAAGGAGCCCGGTGATTATCAGGCATTCCTGCAGCTGTTCGGCGGCAGCGGCTACGCCCCCATTGCCCGCCGCCAGCTGGAAACGCTGACGCTCGCCGGCAAGCGGGCGGAAGAGCCGCCTAAGACGGAGACCAAACAGGAGGCGGTATTGGGTCCCGGCCTGGAGCCGGCGGAACCCGGACGCTACACCGCCACGGTGGACAGCGTGCTGCGGGCGGCGCCGGCCAACAGTGGCGCGCGGGTCGGCCGCGTGGCGCGCGGATCGGCGGTGCAGGTGCTGGGCCGCGTGCCGGAGGGAGGGTGGTACCGGGTCGCTCTGGAGGACGGCACCCAGGGTTTCGTCGCCGCGGGCCTGTTGAAGCACGAACCACTGCCGACACCCCCGGCGGCACCGCCGGTGGTGGAGGCCGCACCGCAGCCGTCACCGCCCGAGCCCTCCAAGGCCGAGCCGCAGGTGGCGGCGGCTACGGCGCCGGCTCCTGCACCGGCACAGGGCAACGGGACGGCGCGCAACCATGGCAATGGCAACAGCTTCCAGGATTGTCCGACCTGTCCGGTGCTGGTGCGGGTGCCGGCCGGCAACTTCATGATGGGGAACGACAGGGGCGACCCGTCGGAGCGACCGGTCCACCGCGTCACCATCGGCAAGCCCTTCGCGCTCGGCATGTATGAGGTGACGGTCGGCGAATGGCGCGCCTGCATCCAGGAGGGCGGCTGCACCGGCATGCCCCGCATGGTCAACCCCGCCGACGGCACGCCGGTCCATAATCTGCATTGGCAGGATGCCCAGGCCTATGTGGCATGGCTCAGCCGCAAGACCGGACAGCGCTATCGCCTGCCGAGCGAGGCGGAATGGGAATTTGCCGCGCGTGCCGGTACCACGGCACCCTACTGGTGGGGCGGGGAAGGCGGCGTCCACGCCGACTGCGACGATTGCGGCGGCGCGCACGAACACCTGACCCCGATCGCGGCCGGCAGCTATAAGGCGAACCCTTTCGGCCTGCACGACATGAACGGCAGCGTGGCGGAATGGGTCGAGGATTGCTGGAACCGGAACTATCACGGCGCGCCGGACGACGGCAGCGCCTGGACCCGCGGCGATTGCCGCAAGCGGGTGCTGCGCGGCGGCTCCTGGCGCGACCGGCTGGAGGCGATCAACGGCACGGTGCGCAACAGCTACGACATCGACGTGCGCTATCTCACCAACGGCTTCCGGGTGGCGCGCGAGGTGAACTGACGATCCTGCTCAGCGCTGGATGGTGACGGTCGTCTGCGTCGCGCGGTTGCGCGTGCCGACCGCGGTGTTGGTCACGGTGTTCACGTTGTTGAACTGCACACCGCCATTGGCCAGCGCCGTGGGCAGATGCGGCAGCGGCCCGGCCGTGCGCATCAGCAGGTCCAACGTCGAGGGGCCGGCGGGCTGGGCGGCCGGATCGGGCGCCGGGGCCGGTTCGGGCGCAGGCGGGGCGGGGGCGGCGGTCTCCACCGGGCCGGCGCTGCCGTCGCCGAGCTGCTGCTGGCTGATGTTGCCGTCGCCGAAGGCGAAGTTCAGCGCGCTGTTGAAGTTGTTCACGATGAAGGGCGCGTCGATGAAGGTGAAGCCCGGGTCGGGCTGCACCGGCGGCTGGCGGCTGGCGGCCAGCGGTTGTCCCTTGTTGAAGCCGGCGAGATAGCCGGCGTCGCCGCGGATGCGGGTGATCGCCTGCTGGTTCACGGAAGACCGGCGGACCGACGGGTTGGTCACCATCGCGCCGGGGGGCGCGCCGCGGGGTGTCGGGTTCACCGACACCGGCAGGCGCGGCGCCTGGGAGAAGGCCTGCGCCATCGCGGCGCCGGGGATCGGGCCGGGTGGAAAGGCGATGCCGCCGGTGACCTGGGCTGCGGCCGTCCCGGCGGTCAGCAACAGGGCGGCGACCGTGGGAAGAAAAGCTGTACGGGGCGACATGGTCATGGGCTCCCTCGGGGCTGGCGGCCGGGTGTGGGGAGCAGAATAGGCGGAGGCCGATGCGGGCGCTGTGGCGCGGCTCACAGAACAGCGTCGATGGGGCGTCTCAGCCGCAGGAGTCGCCGATCTCGTCCAGCGCGCGGCTATCGCGGATGACGATATGGCCGGCATCCATCTCGATCACGCCGGCGCGCTGCCATTCGTTCAGCAGCTTGTTGACGCTCTCCCGCGAGACGCCGACGAGGCAGCCGAGCTGCTGCTGCGACAACTTGATGTCCAGCCGCAGCCCCTGCGGTCCCGGCTTGCCGAAGGCATCGCCCAGCCGTTTCAGCGCGCGGGCGAAGCGGGAGGACGCTTCGAGGAACAGCGTGTCCTCCAGATGCTCGCTGGTCGTGCGCAGCCGCTTGCACAGCACGCCGATGATGCGGAAGGCGAGATCCGGCCTTGCGGTCAGCACCGGCATCAGTTGCGACCGGTCGAGGACCAGCAGGTCGGTCTCCTCCAGCGCAACCGCGTCGGCGGTGCGCGGCTCGCCGTCCAGCAGCGCGATCTCGCCGAACAGGCCGCCCTTGTTGATGATGCTCAGCACCAGCTCCTTGCCGTCCATCGAATGGCAGCAGATCTTCACCCGGCCGCGGATGACCGCCATCATGCTGTCGCCCGGATCGCCCTTCTGGAAGATCATGGCGCCGCGCGGGTGGTGGGACAGCCGGGCGCTGTTGGCCAGACGCTGCCGTTCCTCCCGCTCCAGATGCTTGAGCAGGAAATGCCCGGCGAGGACGAGATCCTTGTCGAAGTTGATCCGTATCGCAGTCATGGCCGCCACCCTTCTGGCTGACATCGTGGCTGAAATCGCGGGCCGCTTCTCCAGCCAGGGAATGGTACGCCGGCAACCGGGCCGTCTTACTCCGTCAAAGGCGGTACGCCGTCGTTGGCGCTTCTGCGCCGTCCGTGCGCGGGGCGGACACGAAAAGGGCGGCCGGCGCTGGCCGGTCGCCCTTGGACATGAAGGTTCGAATTCAGCGGAAGATCGCCTTCGGTGGCAGAGGCTGCGGGTTCAGGGCGCGGTCGCCGCCGAAGGTGGGACCCGGCGTGATCCCCGGCAGGGTCGTCCGGCCGCAGGTCAGGCAGGGCGGCGGCTTCGGGATGCCGGGGGCCGGTTGGAGGATCAGCGGGCCGAGCGTGGCCGCCCGCGTGTAGGACAGGGTCGGCGTCGCGGCGAAGGCCGGCGCCGCGGCGATGGTGGCGAGCGCCAGCGACAGGGTCAAAAGACGGGACATGGCGGTGTCTCCGGTTCGGTTGCGGTGGGGTTCAGTCGATGTCGGGGTCGTCGTCGTCATCCAGGTCGACGGAGCGGGCCTGATGGCCGAAGGGGAAGCCCCGGCGGTCGAGGAGGCCGCGCAGGTCGGGGGCGACCGGGCGGGGGAGCAGAAGGGTCTCCGCGTCGGGAACGACCTCCGACCGCGGGTCGGACGGCGTGGCGGAGCAGCGGGTCAGGCCGTCGAGCGTCACGCAGCTCAGCGTTCCCGATCCCCGCATGCAGACGGTCTTGCCGTTGACCGTCTGGCAGGCGAGGGAGCCGGCCTGCACCGGTGCCGAAAGACCGGCGAACAGCAGGACGGGCGCAGCGATGGCCAGGATTGTCGGGAGTCTGGGCGGGAGCTTCGGCATCGGTGGCCTCCCGGGCGAGGGGTGGGGATGGGGGATCAGCGGCGCAGGCCGGTCAGCGATTGGCCGGCGCTGTTGCCGAGGCCGGCGGTGACGTTGGTGCCGACCCCGACATTGGTGCTGACCAGAGGTCCACGGCCGCTGAAATTCAGCCCGACTTGAACGCCGTTGCCCTGGAAGCCGAGCAGCCTCTGTCCGGCACTGTTGCCGATGCCGGCGGCGACGTTGGTGGCGGTGCCGACATTGGTGCTGACCAGCGGGCCGACGCCGCGAATGGGCGCACTGCCGCCGCCCTGGAAGACGGCGCCCTGCTGCTGCGCCGAGTTGCCGATGCCGGCGCCGACATTGGTGGCGTTGGCGACGTTGGTGCTGGTCAGACCGGGAACGGCCATCATGGCGGGCAGGCCGGGACCGGCGGCGGATTTGGGCTGCGCCAGGGCGGGGGTGGCGAGCAGGGCGGTGGCGAGAGCGCCGAGAGCGAAATTGCGGATCATGGCGGGGGTTTCCTTCGATGGAGGGTGAGGCTTCGGGCTTCCGCGCCCCGATGTTCTCTTGAAGAAAGCTTAGTGAAGCGCCGGGATTGCTTCTGTGAGCTGACCCACAGTTGGCGGGCGTTTTCCGGGAAGGTTCCGGCGGCACCATGCGGGCAAAAGAATGCTCCGGCCGGGGTCCGGCCGGAGCGAGGTCTGGGGAGGAAGCCTGGAAGGAGGAGTGGCGGTCAGCGCTGCTTGACCAGGGCGCTCTGGCCGGCAAAGTTGCCGACACCGGCCGACAGGTTCTGCATGGAGCTGTGGTTGAAGGGGCCGAGCAGCCCGCCGGAGCGCTGCAGCACGGTGCCGTTCTGCAGGGCGGTGTTGCCGATGCCGGCCGCCGTGTTGCCGACATTGGCGACCGAGCCGCCGCTCAGCAGGCCGCCGCTGCGCTGCATCACCGTTGCCATCTGGCCGGCATTGTTGCCGATGCCGGCGGCGGTGTTGCCGATGATCGCCGCCGAGCCGCCGCCGAACACGCCGCCGCTGCGCTGTTTCACGAAGGCGCCCTGGTTGGCGGTATTGCCGATGCCGGCGGCGAGGTTCGACACGGTGGCGACGTTCGGCCCGGCGAAGGGACCCTTCGACTTCTGCATGACCAGCGCGCTCTGGTTGGCGGTGTTGCCGATGCCGGCCGCGGTGTTGGAGATGTCGGAGATGTTCTGGGCCATCGCCGGGGCGGCGAACAGGGCGAGCGAAGCGAAGCCGGTCAGCAGGGAGGTGCGGATCATGATCTGGTCTCCTGTCTCGGGGCCGCGGGATGCGGCGTGTTGCCGATGGACAGACCCTACCCAAGCCTCGGATTCCGGGATGTGAGCCGCACCACAAACTTGCGCCTTTTCCCGATCAGCGCGGTTTTGCGTCGGGATGCGCCTCCTGCCAGTGCGGATAGGTGACGTAGGCGGTCAGAGCGCCCTGCTCGTGCGAGCGGATGGTGACGGACGAGCCCTTTGGCATGTGGACGATCTCGCCGGGGCCGGCTGTGACCGTGCCGGCATCGGACGCGACCGAGACCCGCCCCTCCAGCACCACCATCACGTCGTCGACGGCAATATCCTCGTCGATGCTCTGGTTGGGCTCGTAGCGGCCATAGCCGATGGTGATCGGGGCGCCGTGGCGCTGGTCGATCGCGTTGCCGACGAACACGTCGGCCTGCTGGCCGGGGGTGCGCTCCAGCGAAACGTCTGTCAGGGCGAATTTGCGGACGGTCATCTACGCCTCCTTGGAATGGTGGGTCCGATCCACCTCAGCTAGTATCGGCCGGGCTTCTGCATAAGGCGGCAGCGGTTGAACAGCATGGTGGGTGACATTCAACAATGCGCAGACGCCTGAAGCCGGGGGAATATGCGGAGCTGCGGGCCTTCGTCGCGGTGGCGGAAGCCTGCAGTTTCCGCCGGGCGGCGGCGGAACTGGGCCTGACGCCGTCGACGCTGAGCCACGCGGTCCGCGCCTTCGAGGATCGGGTCGGCCAGCGGCTGCTGAACCGGACCACGCGGGCGGTGACGGTGACCGAAGCCGGCGCCAAGCTCCTGCAGGATTTGCGGCCGGTGCTGGCGCGGCTGGACGATGCCGTGGCAGCGGTCGGTATACCCGAGGGTGCGCCGGTCGGGACTGTTCGGTTGGCGGCGCCGCGGCTGGCGATCCAGATGCTGGTCGAGCCGGCGGTCCGGCGGCTGGCCCGCGACTGTCCGCATGTGACGGTGGATGTGCGTACGGCGGAGTGGCCGGGCGACCTGACAGACGGGTTCGACCTTGGTATCCAGTACGGCAACGATGTGGCGCAGGACATGGTGGCCGTGGCGCTGACCAAGCCGTTCACCGCCGCGGTCGTCGGCTCGCCCGGCTATTTCGCCGATCATCCGCCGCCGCTCCATCCCGCCGATCTGGTGCGCCACCGCTGTATCGGCTGCCTCAGCGGCCCGGCCGGCGCGCTCTATCGCTGGACGTTCGAGCGCGACGGCGAGACGGTGGTGCTCGACGTCGGCGGCACGCTGGTTACGGACGACGCCGACCTCATGCTGAATGCGGCGATCGGCGGCGTCGGACTGTGGCATGGCATCGACCGCGTCGTGCAGCCGATGATCGAAGATGGACGACTGCTGCGGGTCTTGACCGACTGGTCGCCGAGTTTTCCCGGATTCCACCTCTATTATGCAGCGGGTGCGCCGCTGTCTCCGGCCGTCCGCGCCGTCGCGGACGCACTTCGGAGCAGCGGCTGACCGAAAGTGCGATCCTCAGGCCGATGCGAGCGCCACCGCGTCGGCACCGGCGGCAAGGCGCATCGGGCAGGACGGATCGGTCGCCGCGCGCCACACCGTTTCCGCGACATCGGCGGCGTGGGTGACCGGACCCGGCTGCTGCCATGCCGCGAAGACGCTTTGCGCCAGGGGCGCATAAGCCTCCGGAATGGCGTCGCGCATGCGGGACCGGGCATTCTCGCCGAAGGCGGTGTCGGGCGCCCGGCCGGGAAGGACCAGATGCGTCCGAATATTGAACGGCTCCAGTTCCAGAGCCAGCGATTCGGTGAAGGCGTTCACCGCCGCCTTGCTCGCCGTATAGACCGAGAGCAGATGCAGCGGCTTCAGCGTCACGCTGGAGGTGACGTTGACGATGACGCCCGACTTCCGCGCCCTGAATTGCGGCAGCAGCGCCTGCGTCATCGCCATGGCGCCGAAGGTGTTGGTCGCGAAGATCTCGCGCACGCCGTCCATCGTCACCCCTTCCAGCGCGCCCAGCAGGCCGATGCCGGCATTGTTGACCAGCACATCGACCGGCCCGGCCTGTTCCACCGCCCGGCCGATGCTGTCCGCATCGGTGACGTCGAGGCGGAGGATGCGCAGCCGGTCGGAGCGGGGCAGTACATCCTCGCGCGGGGTGCGCATGGTGGCGATGACCGTCCAGTCGCGGTCGAGGAAATGACGGGCCGTTTCCAGGCCGAAGCCGGACGAGCAGCCGGTGATGAGGATGGTTTTCATGGAATGGCTCCTGCCGAAATGGTGCGAAGCGGAAGATAGACCGCAACGGCCGGACCATCTACAATCGGAAGTCCGGGATTCATTTGCAGGAGTCCGAACATGGTCGACCCCCTGGCGCAGGTGGTCAGCCTGCTCCGCCCCAGCGCCTCCTTCTCGAAGCTCACCTATGGGGCCGGCAGCTGGCGGGTGCGGCGGACGGAGGCCGGGCGGCCATTCTATTGCGTGGTCCTCGACGGCTCGTGCCGCCTGAGCCCTGGCGGGGGCGAGCCGATCACCCTGGAGGCGGATGACTTCGTGCTGATCCCCGCCGCCTACGAGTTCACGGTGGCGAGCATCGAGCCGATGCCGCCGGGGGCCGCCGATACCCGCCCGGTCGAACTGCGGCCGGGCGAATATCTGCTGGGCAGTCCCGACCGGTCACCGGACGTCTGCAATCTGGTCGGTTACTGCGCCTTCGCGTCGCCCGACGCCGACCTGCTGGTGTCGCTGCTGCCGCAGCTGGTGCATGTCCGCGGCGAGAAGCGGTTGAGTGCGCTGGTGCGGATGGTGAACGAGGAGTCGCGCGCGCTGAGGCCGGCGCGCGAGGTGATCCTGGCGCGGCTGCTGGAGATTCTGCTGATCGAGGCCCTGCGGTCCACCACGGTGTCGGCGGGATCGCCTGGGCTGCTGCGGGGGCTGGGCGACGACCGGCTCGCCGTCGCCCTTCGGCACATCCATGAAAGGCCGGCGGCACCCTGGACGGTCGGTCAATTGGCGAAGGAGGCGGCGCTGTCGCGTTCGACCTTCTTCGAGCGGTTCCGGCAGGCGGTCGGCGTCGCCCCCATGGAATATCTGCTGCAATGGCGCATGGCCCTGGCCAAGGACATGCTCCGCCGGCGCGACGGCGGGATCGCCGACGTCGCCGAGCATGTCGGCTACAGTTCCGCCAGCACCTTCAGCGTCGCCTTCACCCGCCATGTCGGCGTTCCGCCGACGGTCTATGCCCGCCGGCAGGAGGAGGGGGAGGCGACGCTTTCGGAAGCCTTGCCGGCCGGCGCCGCGCCGTGAGGATGGCGGCTTATCCTGGTGCGCCGTCGCGGGTCCGCAGCATGCGCAGGGGGTTGTAGGTGAGGACGATCGTGCCGTCCTGCCGCGTCACGCGATTGAACGTGCGGATCAGGCCGCGGCCCGGCTTGGAGGTCGGGCGGGCCTCGATCACCTCGCAGGCGACATGGATGGTGTCGCCGACGAAGGTCGGCGCCTTCACGTCGATTTCGGCGTTGAGAAAGGCGAGGCCGGTGCGTTGCATGCTGGCGGTCAGCAGGCCTTCTGAAAAGGAATAGACCAGGGCCGCCGGCACGACCCGGCCGGCGATCGCCATATGCTCGCGGTCGGCGGTGTTGGTGAAAAGCTCCTCGGTGAACCAGCTGAGATTCACGAAGGCGGTGAGGTCGGATTCGGTGATCGTGCGGGCGACCGTGCGGAAGCGTGTGCCGACGGGAAGATCCTCGAAATGGAAGCCGAGCCCGATGGTCGGGCCTTCCTGGTCCTGGTTACCGATGGTCATGGTGCGTCCCCTTTTGCAGTGATGGCCGATCCGGCCCGCAGCGGCGGCGTGGCCGGGATCGCCCCGGCGATCGCCGGGCTGAGAAGGAAGGGCAGGGGGGCCGCGCCGATGGCGGCGGCGGCCACCACCAGCGAGACCGCGTAGCCCTGCGTGAGGTCGTGCAGCAGGCCGGACAGCCATGCCCCCAGCGCCGCGCCGATCGACATGGTGGCGTAGATGCTGCCGAAGATGGTCGCCGAACCGCCGACGAAGATCCGGCTGGTCAGGGTGGAGACGATGGGACCGCGCGCCCCCTGGGCGATGCCGAACAGCAGCGTGTAGCCGGCAAGCAGGATCGGGCTCGGCCGCCCATACAGGCCGATCAGGCAGAGGATGCCGGCCAGCGTGCCGGCGAAGCTCGCCAGCGCCGTGGTGCGGAAGCCGATGCGGTCGCACAGGCCGCCCGCGGCGATCACGCCTGCCACCGACAGCATGCCGGCCGAGCCGAAGGCCGCCGCCGCCTCGATCGGCGGATAGCCGCTTTCCACCAGCATCGCCACGACCTGGACGATGACGATGTACATGCCGAAGGCGGTGAAGAACAGGACATGGACCAGACCCCAGAAGGGCAGGGTCCGCATGGCCTCCGGCAGGCGCCATCCGGTCCCGGCGCGGCGGACGGGGGTGGTGGCGCCATCTTCCGCCGGACGGCCGTCGGCCAGCCGGCGCCACGGCAGCAGAAGCACCGGCAGGGCGAGCGCGGCGAGCAGCAGGCCCATCGCCTGATAGGCGCCGCGCCAGCCGAGCCTTTCGATCAGCAGCTGCGCCAGCGGCGCGATCACCAGGATGCCCGACCCGAAACCGGCGTAGGCGATGGCGATGGCCGTGCCGAGATGCCGGCGGTGCCAGCGGCCGATCAGCGCCGCCGCCGGGATCATGCCGATGGCGGCGACGCCGAGCCCGGTGACGATGCCGAGATAGAGATGGAGCTGCCAGCGCGCCTCCAGCATGCTGCCGCCCAGCGTCGCCAGCGCCAGCAGAACCAGACCCGCCGGGTAGACGACGCGCGGGCCGAACCGCTCGAAGGCCATGCCGCTGACGGGCGCGGCGAGGCCCTGCACAAGCATGTAAAGCGCATAGACGCTGGTCAGGGTGCTGCGCGGCCAGCCGGTTTCCTGTTCGATGGGAACCAGGAACACCGTGTAGGCATCGGCAACCCCCCGCGCCACGAAGTTGAAAAGGAAGGCGAACAGGACGACGAGCAGCGCCGGCAGCAGGGTCGGGTTCCGTGGCGGCGCCCCGCCGGTCCGGCTGCCGAAGGGCAAGGCTCAGCCCTCCACGGTGGTGGCGGCCGGAGAGGGGCTTCGCGTGACGCCGCGCGCCAGCAGGTCGGCGATCCGCTCTTCGTCGTATCCGGCCTCGCGCAGCAGCTCCACGCTGTGCTCGCCCAGGCGCGGGGCCTGGCGGACGGGTTCGGGACGGCGGCCGGACCAGCGGGTCGGCACGCCGATGGAGCGCACCGTCCCCTCATGGGGATGCTCGACCGGCCGCAGGAAGCCGGTGGCCGCATGGTGGCCGTCGTCGATCAGGCTGTCGGGCGTGTGCAGCGGCATCACCGGGATGTCGGCCTTGGTCAGGGCGGCCAGCCAGTCCGCCGTGCTGCGGGTGGCGATGGCGTCGGCGACCAGCCCGTACAGTTCGTTGATGTGGCGGGTGCGGCTGCCGATGTCGGCGAAGCGGGGGTCGCTGTCGAGTTCGCCGTCCCGCCCGATCAGCGCGAAGAAGTTGCGCCATTGCTTGTCGTTGTAGATCACCACGCAGATGTGGCCGTCGCTGGTGCGGTAGGGGCGGCGGTGGCGGGCGAGCAGCCGGGGATAGCCGGTGGGACCCAGCGGCGGTTCGAAGGTCTTGCCGCCCATATGGTCGCCGAGGACGAACTCGGTCATCGCCTCGAACATCGGGATTTCGATCTCCTGCCCTTCGCCGGTGCGCTCGCGCTGGAACAGGGCGGCGGCGACCGCATAGACGGCGTGCAGCCCGACGGTGCGGTCGGCCATGGTCGCCGGCACATAGCGCGGATCGCCGCCGGAGGAGTCGGCGATCAGGGTGGGAATCGCCGCCGCCCCCTGGATCAGGTCGTCGTAGGCCGGCTTTTCCGCATAGGGGCCGTCCTGGCCGAAGCCGGTGACCGCCGCGTAGATGATCGACGGGTTGACCGCGGCGAGATCCTCGTAGGACAGACCGAGCCGCGCCATGGCGCGCGGCCGGACATTGTGGATGAGGACGTCGGCGCCGCGGGCCAGATCGAGCAGCGCCTGCCGCCCGTCCGGCGCCTTCAAGTCCAGCACGATGCTGCGCTTGGAGCGGTTGGCATGCAGGAAGATGGCCCCCATGCCGGGATGGCGCATTGGCCCGATGCCGCGGACATTGTCGCCGGCCGGGGATTCGACCTTGAGGACATCGGCGCCGAGATCGCCCAGGATCTGCGTCGCATAGGGACCCACCAGGACAGAGGTGAGATCGAGGATCCGAACGCCGTGCAGCGGGCCGTTCATGCCGGGCCTCCGTGATGAGGGAAGTTGGGCGGGGGCGGAGCGCCGATCTCCGCAGCGATTTCCGCCAGGATGGCCTCGGCGTCGCCGTTCAGGGCCGGCGCCGGTGCATGCAGGGGGGAGGTCCGCTTGTCGGCGCGGACGGGAAAGCCGACCTGCCGCCCGTCGGGACCGGCGACCGACAGGCCCAGCGCCTCCGCCTGCGGAGAGGCGGCGGCCTCGTGGGGCAGGCGGCAGATGTCGGCCGGCACGTCGGCCTCGGTCAGCCTCGCGATCCAACGGTCGGCGCTGTCGCCGGCGATCACCTCCGCCAGCAGGCCGGCGAGCCGGTCGCCATGCTCCTGACGGCCGGAATGGCTGTCGAATGCCGGGTCGGAGAGCGCCTCCGCAGCGGGGCCGGACGGCTGGGTCGCCACCGCCGCGCGGAAGCGCCGCCAGAAATGGTCCTCCATCAGGCCGAGCGCGATCCAGCGGCCGTCGGCGGTCCGGTAGATGTCGTTGGCCGGGCTGAGATGGGCGCGCGGATCCTGCTGCGGCTCGGTGCCATGGCGCAGGCCGGCGCAATAGAGCACGGCGCCGAACAGGCTGGCGTCGAGATGCCGGCCGCGTCCGGTGCGGTCCCGCTCCGCCAGCGCCGCGGTGATGGAGGCGGCGGCCAGCGCCCCCGCCGCGAAGTCGCCGACCGGAATGCTGGGGCGGGACGGCGGGCGGCTCCAATGGCCGGGAAGCCCGAGCGCGCCGGCCGCCGCCATGATGTTGATGTCGTGGGCCGGACGGTCCCGCGCCGGTCCCGACTGGCCGAAGCTGGAGACGGAGCAGTAGACGATCCGCGGGTTCAGCGCGCTGAGCGCCGCGTATCCGATGCCCAGCCGGTCGGCGACGCCGGGTCGGCTGGATTCGATCACCACGTCGGCCCAGCCCGCCAGCCGCGCCACGATGGGCGCGGACTGCGGGTCCTTGAGGTCGAGGGTCAGGCTCCGCTTGCCGCGGTTGACCGCCGCGAACATCGCCGGCTGATAGCTGCGGGCGCTGTCGCCGCCGGGCGGCTCGACCTTCACGACGCCGGCGCCCAGATCGGCCAGCACCGTGGAGATGAAGGGACCCGGCAACAGGGCTGAGAAATCGACCACCCTGGTGCCGGCCAGCGGACACCAGATTTGGGAAGACTGGTCGGACGTCATCGGTTTTCCTGTGAAGCGGCTAACCTGTGAAGCGGAGCGGGTATCAGGTCCAGGGCGATTATTTCCCGTCCTTCAGCGCCTGCTGGAAGGCGGCCAGCACCTCGCTGCCGGGCAGGCGGCGCTTGTCCAGGTTGTCCGCCCATTCCTTGCTGACCGACGACAGCATGTCCTTCAGCTTCGCGCTTTCCGCGTCCGGCAGATGGACCATGGTCACCCCGGCCTTCTTCAGCCGTTCGATGTCGGCGGCCTCGTCACGGTCGGTCTTTTCGCAGGCGTTGTGGTTGATGGTCTCGCCGGCCTTGTCCATGGCGTCGCGGACATCCGCGGGCAGCTGGTCCCATTTGCGCTTGCTGATCATGTAGGTGATGACGAAGCTGCCCAGATTCTCGCCGACGGTCGCCGACTTCACGGTGTTCTGCAGGTCGTAGGACAGCACGCTGGAATGCGGGAACAGCATCCCGTCGACGGTGCCGCGCGACAGCGCCTCCAGCACGTCGGGGGTCGGGATCTGCACCGGCACGGCGCCCATCTTGCGGATCGCCAGTTCCTTCGCGGCGCCGGTCGTGCGGATCTTCTTGCCCTTGACGACGTCGATGCCCTCGATTCCGGTCTTGCCCATGTAAAGCTGGTAGGGCGGCAGGACCATCGTCCACAGCACCCGCATGCCCGCCGGACCGATCTCGCGCTTGTCGAGGATGCCGCCGGGCTTGACCAGCTGCCAATAGGCGTTGGTGCCGGCGCAGGAGGTGTTGAAGGCCTCCGGCAGTTCGGCCACGGTGGACAGCGGCAGCTTGTCGGTCACGAAGGCCGGCGCGACATAGCCGATGTCGGCCACGCCGTTCTGCGTCAAGGACAGCAGGTCCTTGGCCTTGCCCAACTGTTCGGCCGGATAGTATTCGAAATCCACCTTGCCGTTGGTCAGGCGCTTGATCTCATCCATCCAGGGCTTGGTGCCGTATTCGACGACATAGTGGCCGGCGGGGAAGGAGTCGGCGACGCGCAGTTTCGTCTGCTGGGCCATCGCCGGAGACGCCGTGACGGCGAGGGTGAGTGCCAGCGGGGCGGTGACGGCGAACAGCGTCGCGGCGGTGGTCGGCTTCATAGGTTTCCTCCGGATTTTTCTGCAGGTTTGTTGTCGTTTGGCCGCGGGTCAGTAGCGCATCGTCGACGGCAGCCAGGTGATGATCTGCGGGAAAGCGGTCAGCGCCGCGATCAGGATCAGGTGCGCCACCACATGGGGCATCACGCCGGCGAAGATCTCCTCCAGCGGCCGGCCGGTGTAGCGGGCGACGACGAAGACGTTCAGTCCCATCGGCGGGGTCACCATGCCGACCTCCGCCGTGATGACGACGATCACGCCGAACCAGACCGGGTCGAAGCCCAGCGACAGGACGACCGGCAGCACCACCGGTACGGTCAGGATCAGGATGGCGATCTGGTCCATGACGCAGCCCAGCAGCACATAGCCGAACAGGATCAGCGCCATGATCACCCACGGCGACACGTCGAGCGACCCGACCCAATGGACCAGCTCCTGGGTGATCTGCGTCAGGGTGAAGAAGGTCCCGAACACATGGGCGCCCAGCATGATCATCAGGATCATCGCGGTGGCATGGACCGCGCGGACCAGGGCGGCGCGCAGGGTTCCGGCGGTCAGGTTGCCCGAGCGAAGCGCCAGCAGGAACGCGCCGAAGGCGCCGATGCCCGCTGCCTCGGTCGGGGTGGCGATGCCGGCGTAGATCGTCCCGGTGACGCCGGAGAACAGCAGGATCATGGCGCCGCACACCTTCAGCGAGGCGAATTTCTCGCGCAGCGTATAGCTGCGGCCTGCGGGAGCGCGGCTGCGGTCCTGGATGACCAGCAGGTAGACGGTCAGGACGATGGTCAGCGTCACCAGGATGCCGGGGATGATGCCGCCGACCAGCAGCGCGCCGATGCTGACGTCGGCGATGATGCCGTAGAGCACCAGCGCGATGCTGGGCGGGATCAGCATCGCCAGCGTGCCGGAGATCGCCACCACGCCGCCCGCCAGCTTCGGCTCGTAGCCCTGTTCCAGCATGGCCGGGATCGAGGTGGAGGACAACGTCGCCGCCGCCGCCGTGCTGGATCCGGAGATGGCGCCGAAGCCGGCCCCGGCCACTGCCGTCGCCATGCCCAGGCCGCCCGGCACCCGGCCGACCCATTTGGCCGCCGCGGCGAACAGGTCGTTGGCGACTCCGCTGAGGATCACGAACTCCGCCATCAGGATGAACATCGGGATGGTGATCATCTCGTAGGAGTTGGCGGTGGAGAAGGGCACCGTCTCCAGGATGCCCATCACCATGTCGACGCCGCCGATCATCAGCAGCCCGGCCGCGCCGGAAACCGCCATGGCGAAGGCCACCGGCAGCCCGAAGGCCAGCATCAGGAAGAGAATGGAGATTCCGCCGAGCGCCACCATCAGATGCGTTCCTCCAGATTGGGGGTGGGAGCGTGGTCGACGCTCTGGGCGCCGCCGAAGGCGTCCCGGAGGTGGGTCGCGGTCAGCAGAAGATTGCGGAGCGTCAGCAGAAGGCCGCCGATGACGACCGGCACCAGCGCGATCCAGGTCGGCCACAGGTAGGCGCCGGACAGCGCCTCGTCGTTCTGCCAAGCGGAGAGCGAGCGCTGGAAGGCAAGCCAGCCGATCGCCGCCGTGACCATGGCCGACAGCAGGTAGCCGGCCGCCTCGCCGACATGGCGCATCGGTGCCGGCATGCTGCGCTGGAGGATGTCGATGCCGATATGGCCGTTCTCGCGCAGGGTGTCTGACACGCCGAAGAAGAACATCCCGACCATGAGGTACAGGGAGATCACGTCGTAGGACCATGCCAGCGGCATGGCGAAGAAATACCTCATGACCACGTCGGCCACGACAACCAGCATGATCAGCATCATGCAGGCCGCCGCGACCAAGGAGAAGACGTGGTCGACGGCGTCGAGGATGCCCGTCGGTCCGCGTGTCTTGCTCATGCCTGGCACCTCCCTCGATGTTTTATCGGCCGCCGTCCTGGACGAGCAGCACCGTCTTTCCCTTGTGCCGGCGGGCCAGCAGGTCCGCGGCGGCCTCCGGCATCTCCGTCCATGGGCGCCGGACGGCGATCTCCGCCGCCAGCCGCCCCTCGGCGGCCAGCGCCAGCAGCAGGGACAGGCCGCGCGCGGCCGGCTCGCCGCTTTTGATCTCTTCGAAGACCGCGAGCCCGGTCACCGTCCGCGATCCGCTCATGTAGAAGGCGCGGGCGTCGATGGTGGTCCCGGCGCCGCCGGTGACGCCGAAGACGACGCAGATGCCGCCGGGCGCCAGCATGCCCAGCGACCGCGCCAGGGACGGGCCGCCGACGGACTCGACGATCAGGTCGAACGGTCCGACGCCTGCGGCCTCGCCCTGATCCTCCGCCGTCACGGCGGCATGGTGGGCACCGAAGCCGAGCGCGCGCGGCACGTCCGCGGCGGTGCGGACCATCGCGGTCACCCGCGCCCCGGCCTACCGGGCCAGTTGGCAGGCGAGATGCCCGACGCCGCCGGTGGCGCCGGTGACCAGCACGCGCTTGCCCAGCAGATCGCCGCCCCGCCTCAAGGCGTGCAGCGCCGTCAATCCGGCGACCGGCAGGCAGGCTGCCTGTTCCGTCGTCACTGCGTCGGGGATCGCCGCCAACTGGCGGATCGGCACGGCGGCCAGCTCGGACCACGCGCCGGAGACCAGCAGTCCGGCGACCCTGATCCCGGTGGCGGGGCCGGAGCCGTCGGCCGCCTGCCGTTCCACCACGCCGGCCAGATCCCAGCCCGGCCGTGTGCCCGGCCGGGCGGACAGCGCCCGCGTCGCCTCGCCGCGGTTGAGCGAGATCGCCTCCACCCGCACCAGCGCTTCCGTGGGCTTCGGTTCGGGGGGCGGCACGTCCCGCACTGCGAAGACCCCGCCGGCCTCCATGACGATCGCCTGCATGGCCTTGTCCTCCCGTTCGGCGGTTTCCGGTTTGAGGGGCTGCGGGTCAGCGGCCGGTGAAACGCGGGTCCCGCCGCTCCAGCAGGCCCGCCACGGCTTCGCGGTGGTCGTCCGTCGCGTGGGCGAGCGCCTGCATCGCGGCGGACATCTCCAGCAGGCTGTCGAGGTCGGCATTGCGGCCCTGGCGCAGCAGGCGCCGCGTCATCCGCACGGCGTGCGGCGGGTTGACGGCGATGCGGGCGGCGAGTGCCCGCGCCTCCGCCAGCAGATCGGCGTCGGGCACGACGCGGGAGACCAGCCCGCAGGCCAGCGCCTCCTGCGCGTCGATGGCGTCGCCGGTCAGCGCCATCTCGCAGGCCTTGGAGAAGCCGACGACCCGCGGCAGGAACCAGGCGCCGCCGTCGCCGGGCACGATGCCGACCTTGACGAAGCTTTCGGCGAAGCGGGCGCTTTCCCCGGCGATGCGCAGGTCGCACATGCAGGCGAGGTCGCAACCGGCACCGACGGCCGGCCCGTTCACCGCGGCGATGGTCGGCACCTCCATCGCCTCGATCAGCAGGGGAAGGCGCTGGATGCCGCGGCGGTAGTTCAGCCGGGTCTGCGCCGGCAGCGGATCGTTGAGCCCACCCGACGCCCCCATCTTCTTGAGGTTTCCACCGGACGAAAAGGCCTTGCCGGCGCCGGTGACGATGATCGCGCGGGTGGCGTTGTCGGCGTCGAGCCGGGCCAGCGCGGCGATCAGCGTTTCCAGCACATCCTCGTCGGAGATGGGGTTGCGCTGTTCCGGCCGGTTCAGGGTCAGCGTGACGATGCCATCCGCATTCTCTTCAAGCACCGCGTCGGTCATGGCGGTCGGGTCCTTCCTATTGTGTCTTCTCCGGCCCTGCACGGTCGCGTCGACGATGCGTCAGCGCAGGCCGAGGCCGCGGGCGATGATGCCGCGCAGGATCTCGCGGGTGCCGCCGCGCAGCGAAAAGGCCGGGGCGTTGAGGATGGTGTGGGCCAGGACGGCGGCCAGTTCGGTGTCGGCCTGCAGCGACGGCTCCACCGACACGACGCCGCGGACGATCTCGGGGACTTCCTGCTCCACCAGCGCACCGAGATCCTTGACCAGCGCGGCCTGCAGCGCCGGGTTCTCGCCGTTCTGGAGCATGCCGGCCACCGATCGGGACAGCCGCCGCAGCGTGACGATGTGCGCGGTCAGCCGGCCGACGGCTTCCCTGGCGCGATCCGACGGGTCGTTGCCCAGCGCGCGCACCAGCTCCACCAGCAGGGTGAAGGAGGACAGGAACCGCTCCGGCCCGCTGCGCTCGAAGGCCAGCTCGCCCATCACCTGGTTCCAGCCGTCGCCCATCCGGCCGATCAGGGCGCTGTCCGGGATGAAGGCGTCCTCGAACACCACCTCGTTGAAGTGATGCTCGCCCGACAGGTCGGCGATGGGGCGGATGGTAACCCCCGGCGTGTTCAGGTCGACCAGCAACTGGCTGGTGCCGCCCTGCCGCTCCTCCTGGCCGCCGGTGCGGCAGAACAGGATCATGTAGTGGGATTTGTGGGCGTAGGTGGTCCACAGCTTGGTGCCGGTGACGCGGAATCCGCCGTCCACCGGGGTGGCGCGGGTTCGCACCGCGGCAAGGTCGGACCCGGAATCCGGCTCGCTCATGCCGATGCAGAAGAAGCATTCACCGGCGGCGATGCGCGGCAGGATCGTCCGGCGCTGCTCCTCGGTCCCGACCTTCAGCAGCAGCGGGCCGCTCTGGCGGTCGGCGATCCAGTGGGCCGCCACCGGCGCCCCGGCCGCCAGCATCTCCTCCAGCACGACATAGCGTTCGAGCGCGCTGCGTTCGTGGCCGCCATAGGCCTTCGGCCAGGTCATGCCGATCCAGCCGCGTTCGCCCAGCTTGCGGCTGAAATCGGCGTCGAAGCCGCTCCAGGACCGGGCGCGGTCGCGCGGCCTGCGGGCGGCCAGTTCGGTGGCGAGGAAGTCGCGGACTTCGGCACGCAGCGCCTCGACATCGGCGGGCGGGGGCGCGGGGAAGGTGAATACGGTCATCGTCGGGTGTCTCCGCTGCTCAGGCCGCCGTGATCATCGGCCACAGGCCATCGGCGCCTGCGGCGATGGCGGCGTGTCCCAGGCGGCGGGACCATTCGGCGTCGTTGCCGAACTCGTCGCGCCAGGACCACAGGCGCCGGGTGAGGTGGTGGAGGCTGTGTTCGTGGGTGAAGCCGATGGCGCCATGGACCTGATGGGCGATGGCCGCCGCCACGCTCGCAGCCTCGCCGGTGCGGGCCTTGGCGACGGCGATGCGATGGTCGCCGGCGGGCGCGGTGATGGCTTCCGCCGCCAGATCGGCGGCGGCGGCGGCGGCGGCGGTCTGGCCGGCCAGCACCGCGAGGGATTGCTGGATCGCCTGGAACTTGCCGATGGGCCGGCCGAACTGCGACCGTTCGTTGGCGTACTGCACCGTCATCTCCAGAACCCGCGCCAGCGCCCCGGCGATCTGGATGCTGCGCAGGGCAGCGCCGGCGGCGCGCAGGCCTTCCGGCGTGACACCGGCTGCGGGCGCCACCTGCGACGGCTCCATCACGCAATCGAAGGTCAGGTCGTCGCGCGGCTCCCCGGCGAGATTGGTGCCGGGCGCCACCTCGAAGCGGCCGGCGGGAACCAGCGCGACATGCGGCACGCCGGCGGCCTCGGCGACCACCACGACGCCGGACACCTTGCCGCCCCAGGGCACACGGCGCGCCACCCCGGTCAGCCGCCAGCCGCCGTTTTCCGGCACAAGATCAATAGGGTAAGCCGGCCGGCCGGCGGGGATGGCGGCGGACGCGACCGACAGCGCACCGCCCGGCGCGTCGATGCCGGCGCCGGCCAGCAGGCGGTTCGCCAGCATCGACTCGCCCAGCGGAAGCGGCAGCGCGAAAGCGGCGGCGACGCGGACCGCCGCCAGCGCCTCCACAGGGTCGATGCCGAAGCCGCCCTGGTCCTCCGGGACCAGCGCCAGCGGCAGGCCAAGCTCCTCCACCGCCTTCCAGGCGTCTTGCGGCCACTCACCCGCCTCGGCGCGGGCCAGTTCCCTGGGCGTGACGATGTTCTGGAACAGTCTGGTCGCCGTATCGACGAGGATCCGACCGGTTTCGCTCATCTTCGTCCCCCCAGCTTTGCCGGTTCATTGTCGTTTCACTGTATGAAACGCCTTTTCATTGTTAAAACCGTACAGGGGGATGGTTTGGTTGGCAACCAAATTTGTTAGGGTCACCACCAATAGCCGAGGGGAGAGGAAGGCCAAGCGCCGCATATCCGCGCATGCAGAGGGCGGCCCCGACTGGACCGATAAGCCGGAGAGAAAATGGCCGGGCCGGATCAGCCCTGGGCGCGGAAAACCTCGGCGAGGCGGGCGGCGGTCGCTTTCAGCGGCTCCAGCAGGCGGTCCACCGCCATCTCGTAGGACATGGCGTTGCGCAGCATCAGGATGTTCACCGAGGCGCAGGCGCGCTCGCCGTTCATCACCGGGACGGCGATGGCCCAGACGAGGCCCTCATACTCGCGGTCGCTGTAGGTGCCGTCCATCACGGCGAAGCCGCGCTCCCGCACCTCCGCCAGTATGGCGTCGGCCTCGCCCAGATCGACACTCTCCGCATTCGGTCGGGCGGCGATCTGGGCGAGGATGGCCTGCCGCTCCTCGTCCGGGCAGAAGGCCAGATAGGCGCGGCCGAGCGACGTCGACAGCACCGGCGCCTGATAGCCGGGCCGGCGGTTCAGGGACAGCGGCCCCTGTTCGCGGCTGGTCTGGACGACGATCATGGCGCCGCGATCGCAGATCGCCAGATCCGACGGCCAGCCGATGGATTTGCGGAAGTTCGTCAGGATCGGTTCCGCCGCGGCACCCAGGCTGCGCTGCAGGTCGTAGCCCTGGCTGAGCTGCAGGGTGCGCCAGGAGGGAACATAGGCCGGCCGGCCGGCGACGCGCACGATGTAGCCGGCATGTTCCAGCGTTTCCAGCATCCGCACCACGGTCGCCTTGTCCAGCCCGGTCGCGGCATGGACCGATCCGACCGTCGCCTCCCGCGACGCATTCACCGCCTGGAGGACGTCCAGACCACGCATCAGGGCGACCACGGGTTTAAAGGACGGCATCTCGGTTCCTCCAACTCATGGGCGATGACGAATCATGGCCATCTGTGCGGCCCGGCGGGGGCCGGGGACGTTAGCCGGACCGCGTGGGATTGTACAGGCGGCCGATTGCCATTCCGTTGAGCATTGTAACCCGGCACGCGGCACGCTACCATCGATATGAAAAGCCATTTCACACAGTGAAATGACGGGCGCGGGATCGGCGCTTGCCCGACCGCAAGGCGCCCATCGGACAGCATTCAAGCCGGGACGATCATGAGCACAGAAAAGCACGGGGATTCGCAGGGTGGCGCCGCCGCAGGAATTGAAGGCGGCGGTGCGCTGGCCGGCATCCGCGTCCTCGACCTCAGCCGGGTGCTGGCGGGTCCCTGGGCGTCTCAGGCGCTGGGCGACCTCGGCGCCGACGTCATCAAGGTGGAGCATCCCGGACATGGCGACGACACCCGCGCCTGGGGGCCGCCGTTCCTGTCGGCGGAAGGTGCGGCGGACGGCGATGCGGAGCGGCTGAGCGCCTATTACCTGTCCTGCAACCGCAACAAGCGGTCGATCGCCATCGACATCGCCAAGCCCGACGGGGCCGACATCGTCTGCCGGCTCGCTGCGGACTGCGATGTGGTGATCGAGAATTTCAAGGTCGGCGGCCTTGCCCGCTATGGGCTGGATTATGCCGCCCTGTCACGCGTCAACCCGCGTCTGGTCTATTGTTCGATTACCGGCTTCGGCCAGACCGGCCCATTGGCTCCGCGCCCCGGCTATGATTTCCTGATCCAGGGAATGAGCGGCTTGATGAGCATCACCGGCCAGCCCGAAGGCGAGCCGGGCAGCGAGCCGCTGAAGGTCGGGGTCGCTGTGTCGGACGTCTTCACCGGGCTCTACGCCACGATCTCGATCCTGGCCGCGCTGCGCCATCGCGACCGAACCGGGCAGGGTCAGCATATCGACTGCGCGCTTCTGGATACCCAGGTGTCGGTCCTCGCCAATCAGGCGATGAACTGGCTGGTCGGCGGGATGGTCCCCGGACCGATGGGCAACAAGCACCCGAACGTCGTGCCATACCGCACCTTCAAGGCCCGTGACGGACACGTGATCGTCGCCACCGGCAATGACGGCCAGTTCCGGGCCCTGTGCCGACTGCTGGGTTTGGAGGAGGTGGCGGCCAGCCCGCGCTTCGCCGACAATGGCAGCCGGCTCGCCCGGCGCGACGAACTGGAAGGGCTGCTGGCCGACGCCATCGCAGGCTGGGATCAGGCGGCGCTGATTGCCGCCATGGCGGCGGCCGGCGTGCCCGGCGGGCCGATCAACCGGATCGATCAGGTCTTCGCCGAACCCCATCTGGCCGAACGCGGGCTGGTGCGGGAGATGACGCTGGAGGACGGGCGCAAGGTGCCGGTGGTTGGTTACCCGGCCCGGCTGTCGAACTCCCCCGCGACCTACCGCCGACCGCCGCCCCGGCTGGGACAGCAGACCGCGGAGGTATTGGAGGAGATTCTGGGCTACGGCCCCGACCGGGTCGAGCAGCTGAGGTCGTCCGGCGTGCTGGGCGGATAAGGCTGGAGCGCCCCGATCACCCCGCCGCCACGTCATCCCGGATGCACGACACCGAATGCCCCGGCGCCACCTCGCGCAACGCCCGCGCCTCCGGCTCCGCGCAGGCGGGCAGGGCGAAGGGGCAGCGGGTGCGGAAGACGCAGCCGGACGGCGGGTTCATCGGGCTCGGCACGTCGCCATCCAGCAGCATGCGCGATTTCGGCGCGTCGGGGTCCGGGTCGGGGGCTGCCGACAGCAGGGCCATGGTGTAGGGGTGGCGCGGCCGCTCGTAGAGCCCGTCGCTCGGCGCGATCTCCATCAGGCGGCCGAGATACATCACCGCAACCCGGTCGCTGATGTAGCGCACCACCGCCAGATCATGGGCGATGAACAGCACCGCCAGCCCCAATTCCCGTTGCAGGTCGCCCAGCAGATTGACCACCTGCGCCTGCACCGAGACGTCGAGCGCCGACACCGGCTCGTCCGCGACGATGAAGTCGGGCTCGACCGCCAGCGCGCGGGCGATGCCGATGCGCTGGCGCTGGCCGCCGGAGAACTCGTGCGGGAAGCGGTCCATGGCGTCGGCGGTCAGGCCGACCTTTTCCAAGAGCGCGGCCACGCGGTCGCGGCGGTCGGCGCGGGTGCCGATGCCATGGATCACCAGCGCCTCACCGATGACGTCGCGCACACGCTGGCGCGGATCGAGGCTGGCATAGGGGTCCTGGAAGACGATCTGCATGCGGCGGCGCTGCGCCCGCATCTCGGCCGTCGGCAGACCGGTGATCTCCTGACCGTCGAAGCGGATGGAGCCGCCGGTCGGCTCGATCAGCCGTAGGATGCTGCGGCCGGCCGTGGTCTTGCCCGACCCGGATTCGCCGACCAGCCCCAGCACTTCGCCCCGGTTCAGGTCGAAGGACAGGTCGTCGACTGCCTTGACCCAGCCGACCGGCCGCTGCAGCAGCCCGCCGCGCACCGGAAAGCGCTTTTCCAGATTGCGGACGCTCAGCAGGGGCTCTTCGGACACGGTAACGGCGCTCATTGCACGTCTCTCCAGCGGCGGCAGCGGGCGGAATGGTCGGGGCCGACCGGCTCCAGCACGGGTTCGGCGGCGGTGCAGGCCGGCTCGGCCAGCGGACAGCGCGGGGCGAAGGTGCACCCCAACGGGCGGTTCACCGGGCTCGGGACGCTGCCGGGGATGGCATGCAGCCGGCCGCCGTCACCGCGGCGCTGGCCCAGATGCGGCATGCAGGCCAGAAGCCCGCGGGTGTAGGGGTGTTTCGGCGATTTCAGCAGGGAGCGGACATCGCCTTCCTCGACGATGCGGCCGGCATACATCACCACCACCCGGTGCGCAACCTCCGCCACCACGCCCAGATTGTGGGTGATGAACAGAATGGAGGTGCCGGTCTCCTCCTGAAGCCGACGCATCAGGTCGAGGATCTGCGCCTGGATGGTCACGTCCAGCGCGGTGGTCGGCTCGTCGGCGATCAGCAGGGTGGGACGGCAGGCCAGCGCCATCGCGATCATCACGCGCTGGCGCATGCCGCCCGACATCTGGTGCGGATACTCGTCCAGCCGCCGCTCCGCCGCCGGGATTCCGACCTTCTTCAGCATGGCCAGCGCCTCCGCCCGTGCAGCCCGGCGGTCGAGGCCCTGGTGGTAGCGCAACGCCTCGCCGATCTGGTCGCCGACGGTGTAGACCGGGTTCAGCGAGGTCATCGGCTCTTGAAAGATCATGCCGATCTCATTGCCGCGGACGCTGCGCATGGCGCGCTCGCTGAGGCGGGCGAGGTCGCGCACCTGACCGTCGCGGCCGCGGAACAGGATCTCGCCGCCGGCGATGATGCCGGGCGGCGACGGGATCAGCCGCATCGCCGACAGGCTGGTCACCGACTTGCCGCTGCCGGATTCGCCGACGACGGCCAGCGTCTCGTTGCGGCGCACGGCGAAGGACACGCCGTCCACCGCCTTCGACACGCCGGGATCGGCGGTGAAGTGGGTCTGCAGGTTGCGGATGTCGAGCGTGATGTCAGCGTCCATGACGGGATCCCGGAACTGGAGGTCAGCGGGTGCAGCCGCGCGCCGGCACCGGCCAGTCGCCGACGACCTCGCCGTTGCGGGTGATCGCCATGCGGTCGTGCAGGTTGGTCACCACGCAGACATGGTTGGGCAGGATCATCACGCGGTCGCCGATTTCCGGCTTCGCCTCGCTCTTGCTGAGGTCGACCACCGCATGCTCCTCGTTCACGCGGACGATCACCGCGTCGGGGTAATCGAGGATCAGGCCATAGCCTTCGCCGACCGACGGGGCGACGCGGTCGCTCGACAGCGTCTTGCTGCCGCAATCCAGGACGGCGCGGTCGGCGGTGGGGCGGCTGACCACGGTGGCATGAACATGCACGGCGCACTCGTCCAGCGTTGCCACCCCGGCGCCGACGGTGGCGCGGTCGTGGTAGATGTAGGTGCCGACGCGCAGTTCGGTCACGCCGGGAAGCTCGTGGGTGTCCCAGCAGCCGGGGGTGCCGCCGACCGACACCGTTTCCACCGCGATGCCGGCGCCATCGAGCAGGGCGCGGGTTTCGGCGACGAAGGGCAAGGTGCGGGGGCCGCGCGGGTAGGTCATCAGGCCACGGAAGCGGGTCAGCCCATTGCCGGCGGCACGGCGGGCCAGCGTCAGCACCTCGTCCGGGGTCTGCACGCCGCAACGGCCGTCGCCGCTGTCGAACTCCACCAGGATGCCGATCTCGACGCCGGCCTCGGCCGCGGCGGCGGCCACCGTGTCGAGAGCGACGGCGTTGTCGAGCGCCACGGTCAGCTTGGTCTTGCCGGCGAGGTCCGCCAGCGGCTTCACCTTGGCGGCGCCGACGATGGGGTAGGTCAGCAGGATGTCGGCGCAGCCGGCCTCGGCCATCACCATCGCCTCGCTGATCTTCTGGCAGGTGATGCCGACGGCGCCCAGTTCGATCTGGCGGAGCGCGAATTGGGGAAGTTTGTGGGTCTTGATATGCGGGCGCAGCGCCAACCCGTGCCGGTCGCAGTATGCCTGCATCTTGGTCAGGTTATGCTCGACCCTGTCGAGGTCAATGACGGGGACGGGGGTGTCGAGATCGTCGACGCGCATGGGACCGCTCCGGAACGCAGATTTGGGAAAGGGGCCGATCCCGGCGGTAGAGCCATGGGATCGGCCGTAGGCAAAGGATGTTACGCCGTCGGCAGGACGGCGATGCAGTCGATTTCGACCTGGATGTTGTTCAGCTGGCAGCCGATGGTGGTGCGGGCCGGCGGCTCGGAGGGGAAGAACTCCGAATAGAGCGCATTGTATTCCTGGAAGCGGCCGAGGTCGCTGAGGTAGCTGTTGACCTTCACCACATGGGCGAGGTCGGTGCCGGCGGCCTTCAGGATGATCTCCAGGTTGCGCAGGGTCTGGCGCACCTCGCCGGCGAAATCCTCGGGCAGCGCGCCGGTCTCCGGATGGTGCGGCCCCTGGCCCGACACATAGACGAATCCGTTCGCGACGATCGCGTGGCTGTACTGGCCGGCGGGCTTCGCCCCCTTTTCGGCGAAGATCGGCTTGCGGTTGGTCATCGGGTCCTCACTGGTTTTGAAACTCGGTATCTTGAAAGGTCAGGCGCGGGTCAGGGCCTTGCCCGGACGCGCGCCGGTGTGCCCGCCGTCGCGCAGGACGAACTGTCCGGCGACGAGCACGTCGGTGATGCCGTGGGGCGGGCGCGTCGGGTCCTGGAAGGTCGCGCGGTCCGCCACGTCGGCGGTGAACAGGGTCAGGTCGGCCACCATGCCCGGTCGGATCAGGCCGCGGTCGGACAGGCCGAAGCGCTGGGCCGGGACGGCGGTCATGTGGCGGACGGCGTCCTCCAGCCCCAGCTTGCCTTCGCCGGTGATGGCCCGGGCGAGATAGCGGGGGAAGCTGCCGAAGGCGCGGGGATGCGGCTTGCCGGTCTCGCGCGGCAGCCCGTCCGATCCCAGCATGTGCAGCGGGTGCGACAGCGCGGTTTCCAGATCGGCCTCGGCCAATTGGAACATGACGATGTTGGTGCGGCCGCGGTCGGAGCGGATCAGGCGGACCAGCGTATCGAAGGGCTGTTCCTTCGCCACCTCGGCTATCTCGGTCAGCGACAGCCCTTCCAATTCGCGCAGATCGTCCGCCGAAACGCCGCCGATGCAGACATTCTCCCAGCCGATCAGGCGGATCTTGGATTCCCAGCCGGCGTCGTCGGGCGCCTCGCCGTCCTCCACCGCGCGGCGCAGAGCCGCCAGCCCGTCGGCATCGGCCATGCGCGCCAGCAGCGCCTCCACCCCGCCGGCCAGTGCCGAGGGCGGCAGCAGTTGCAGGATGGTGCTGGAACCGGCCGGGTAAGGGTACATGTCGAAGCTGACGTCGGTGCCGCCCTTGCGGGCGATCTCCAGCCGCTCCACCGCCCGCGGCAGGCTGCCCCAATAAGGCCGTCCGGCGGCTTGCAGGTGGGAGAGCAGGCCGCTGGCTCCGCCGGCCTTCAGCAGGTCGAGGAACTCGTCCACCGAGGCGATCAGTCCGCCTTCGTAGGAACGCACATGGGCGGTCAGCAGGGCGCCGTGTTCGGCCACCACCTCCGCCAGCCGCACCAGTTCGGCACGGTCGGCCCAGGCGCTGGGCGGATAGACGAGGCCGAGCGACAGGCCGTGCGCGCCCTGGCGAAGCTGCTCGGCCAGCAGGGCCGCCATCGCCTCGCGCTCGTCCGCCGTGGCGGCGCGGTTCTGCCAGCCCATGACGGCGAGGCGCAGGGCCGCGTGACCGACCAGCGAGACGAGGTTGATGGCGGTGCCGCACCCGTCGAGCGCCGCGCGGTAGCCGTTGAAATCGGCGAAGGTCTCTTCGCTCGCCACCGTGCCCAGCAGGTTGCCGAAATGCTCGCGCAACGGGGCGGCGCTGTCCGGGCTCTGCGGGTACAGGCCGAAGGAGCAGTTGCCGACCACCACGGTGGTGACGCCCTGCGCCACCTTCTCCGGCCGGCCGGGCTGGCGCAGTTGGATCAGATCGTCGTGGCAATGGGCGTCGATGAAGCCGGGCGCGAGGAAGCGGCCCTGCGCCTCCAGCGGTTCGGCGTCTGGTGCGTCCAGCATCGGGCCGACGGCGGCGATGCGTCCGCGCTCCACCAGCACGTCGGCCGGGAACCAGGGGGCGCCGGTGCCGTCGATGACGCGGGCGCCCTTGATGAGGAAGGTGGCACTCATCTCACTTTACCTTCTGGAGCCGGGGGTCGAGCGCGTCGCGCAGCCCATCGCCGACGATCTGCAGAGACAGCACGGTCAGGACGATGGCGCAGCCGGGGAACAGGATCAGCCAGTCGGCCTGCTGGAAATACTGCTGGGCGCTGGCGATCATGTTGCCCCAGGTCGGGGTGGTCGGCGGCACGCCGACGCCGAGGAAGGACAGCGCTGCCTCCGTCAGGATGGCATAGGCGAAGATGAAGGTGGCCTGCACCAGGATCGGCGACATCAGGTTAGGCAGGATGTGCAGGAAGACGATGCGCGGGGTGGAGGCGCCCAGCGCGGTCGCCGCCTCGATGAAGGGCATCTCGCGCACCACGAGGCAGGCGGCACGGACCACGCGGGCGACGCGCGGGGTGTAGACGATGCCGAGCGCCAGCACGACGTTGTAGAGCGACGGCCCCAGCGCCGCCATGAAGGCGATGGCGAGCAGGATGTCGGGGAAGGCCATCAGCGCGTCGGTCAGCCGCATCAGCAGACCGTCCAGCGGCCGGATATAGCCGGCGGCCAAGCCCATCAGCGTGCCGAGCAGCGTCGCCACCGCCACGACCAGCAGCCCGACCAGCAGCGACAGCCGGGCGCCCAGCATCACGCGGGACAGCACGTCGCGGCCATATTCGTCGGTGCCGAACCAGTGGGCGGCGGACGGCGGCTTCAACCGGCCGAGAATGTCCATCTTCATCGGGTTGAAGGGGGTGATCCACGGTGCCAGCAGCGCCACCGCCAGGATCGCTGCCATGATCAGGAAGGACAGCACCACCAGCCGGCGGCGGAACAGCTGGCGCATCAGCAGGGCGGCCGGCGACCGGCTGCGGCGCGGCTGGGCGGAGGAGGGAAGGGGGACGCTGCCGTGACCGGCGGGGACGCTTGCCATGGAAACCCTCCCTCTCAATAACGGACCCGCGGATCGACCACGGCATAGAGCAGGTCGACCGTCAGGTTGATCAGCACATAGATGGCGGACACCACCAGCAGGGCGCCCTGGATCACCGGATAGTCGCGGCGCAGAACGGCGGAGACGATCAGATTGCCGACGCCGGGCAGGCCGAACACCGTTTCCGTCACGATGGCGCCGGCGATCATCACCGCGGTGGTCAGGCCGATCACCGTCAGGATCGGGATCATCGCGTTGCGCAGCGCATGTTTCAGCACGACGACCAGCGGCGGCAACCCCTTGGCCCGCGCGGTGCGGACGTAATCATGGCTCATCACGTCCAGCATGCTGGTGCGGGTGAAGCGCAGGATCAGCGCCGAATTGGGAATACCGAGGGCGATGGCCGGCAGCACCAGATGCCGCATCCGCTCGATCAGGTCGGCCTCGGGCGGACCATAGCCGGCGACCGGGAACCAGGCATGGTCGACCGCCAGATACTTGATGAGGGTCAGTCCGATCCAGAAACTGGGCACGCTGGCCGCCAGCATGGCGAGACCAACCGCGGTCTGGTCGATCAGCCCGCCGCGCTTGGCCGCTGACAGGATGCCGATGGGCACGCCGATCAGCATGGCGATGCCCACCGACATCATGGTCAGCAGTCCGGTCAGCTCCGACCGTTCGGCCAGCGCCTGCGCCACCGGACGATTCAGGAAGATGGACTCGCCCAGGTCGAAGCGGACGATCTGCCCGAGATAGAGCAGGAACTGCGTCAGCAGCGGCTCGTCGAGCCCCAACCGGCCGCGCAGCGCCGCGATGTCCTCCGGCGTGGCGGCGGAGCCCAGCATGACGGCGGCGGGATCGCCCGGCACCACGCGGGCGATCACGAAGACCACCATGGCGACGAGCAGCATGACGACCATCATGCCGGCGAACCGGCGGACAATGTAAACGAGCATGGTTGCGGTCCCGGACCGAGGGAATCACAGAATTCCCCTCTCCCGTCCCGGGAGAGGGAGGGGACCCGCGCCGACGGCGCGGGGAGGGTGAGGGGCTATCCGAACATGGATCTTGATCCTTGGATCACCCCTCACCCTTCCCATGCTGCGCATGGGCCCCTTCCCTCTCCCGGGGCGGGAGAGGGAATCATCCAACCTCCTCAGCCCTTCAGGTCGGTGTTCCAGAAGAAGGGCCAGGGCGTCGGGGTGTAGCCGGTCAGCTTGTCGCTGCTGGCGGCGAGGTTGTAGAACTCGCCGACCTTGATGCTCGGCACCTCGCTGTAGAACAGCGACTGCAGGGTCACCCATTTCGCCTTGCGGGCCGCCGGGTCCATCTCGCGGTTGAAGGCGGCCAGCGCCTCGCGCTTGGCCGGGCTGTCCCACCAGCCGGGATAGCTGGGGTTCAGCACGGTGATCAGCGACGGTTCCGGCACGAAGGTGTGGTAGGTGAAGAAGGCGTCCCAAGCCTTCTCGTCGCCGCGGCGCTGCAGCAGCGTCGCCCAGTCCAGCACCTGGAGGTCGACCTTGAATCCGGCGAGTTCGAGCTGGGCCTGGGCCACCATGCTCATCTTGTAGAGGAACTCGTACTGCACCGAGGTCATGATGCGGATCGGCTCGCCCTTGTAGCCGGCGGCCTTCAGCAGATCCGCCGCCTTGCCGGATTCATGGTCGGCGTAGGGCTTGGCGCTGGCCGCATCGTAATAGGGCGTGCCCTGGGCGTAGATCGACCCCTCCGCCTGGACGAATTCGGGATCGCCGAAGCCGGCCAGCAGCATGTCATTCGGCTCCAGCGCCGCCAGGACCGCCTGGCGCAGCTTCTGGTTCGCCATGACACCGGTCTTGGTGTTCATGATCATCAGCGGGAAGCCGAAGGGCTTGACGATCACCGGCTTGACGCCGGCCGCGTCCTTGATGCGCGGCAGGGTTTCCGCCGGCAGGCTGTCGGCGAACTGGTACTGGCCGGCCAGAACGCCCGACACGCGGGTGGCGGCGTTCGGCACCGGGACGAAGCGCACCTCGCCGATGTTGGCCTTGCGGCTGCCGGCATAGCCGCTGGGCGTGCCGGCGGGCGAGGCGTAGGCGTCGTGGCGCACCAGCCGGATATACTGGTCGGGCTTGTGCTCCAGCAGCTTGTAGGGGCCGGTGCCGATCAGCGACTTCAGCGCGCCCGGCCCGTCGATCACCGATTTCGGCACGATGGCGGCCGCACCGTTGTTCATCGCCAGGAGCGCGGTCAGCGGCGCGAACGGCTCCTTCAGCGCGATGACGATGCTGTCCGCACCCTTGGCGGCGATGCTCTCCACCAGCGGGGCGACGGTCTTGCCGCGCGGCGAGGCCTTGGTCCAGTGATCCAGCGAAGCGACCACGTCGTCGGCCGTGACGGTGCTGCCGTCATGGAAGGTGACGCCGCCGCGCAGCGGGATGGTGTAGGTCTTGCCGTCCGCCGACACCTGCGGCAGGGCCGACGCCACCAGCGGGGCCAGCTTCCACTCGCCGTCGAAGGTGAACAGCGTCTCGAACATGTGCTGGGTGATGATGCTGACGAGGTCGGACGTGGTGCCGACCGGGTCCAGCGTCGGCGGCTCGCCGATGGTGGCGACGGTGACGACCGAGGCGCCGCCCTGCTGTGCCTGCGCCGGCGTGGTCCAGGTTCCGAGGATTCCAGAGGAAAGCCCGCCGGCGGCCAGCGTCGTGCCGAGGGCGGTGTTGAACAGACGTCGCGTGATCCCTGTCATTTCTGCCTCCCCGACCGTTTGTCCGAAATATCGGACATCGGTCTTGTATTCCAGACAAGGAAACGGTATATCGGACAAAGACCACTGGCAAGCCGAAAATCCGCGTGCTAATCGGTTGTGGGACAGCAGGGAGCGCGGATCAGATGAAGGGCGGCGGAGTGGCGGAAAAGCAGGCGGAAGAGAAGTCGACGGGCCGCGCCCGCGGCATCGACCGCGTCATCGCGCTGATGGAGCATCTGCACAGCCGGCGCGCCCCGACGCGCATCGCCGACATCGCGCGCGACACCGGCACCCCGCGCTCCACCATGTACGAACTGGTCAACACGCTGGTGGAGGCGCGCTGGCTGGAACTGCGCGACGGCGACGGCACGGTCTATTTCGGGCCGGCGATGCATTATTACGGCAGCGATTACCTCGACAGCGTCGACCTGATCCGCAAGGCGCGGGTGGAGGTCGCCCACATCGCGGAGACGGTGGGGGAGACGGCGCAGTTCTGTACGCTGGACGGCGACAAATATCTGGTCGTGCTGAATGAACCGGGCCGGCGCATGTTCCGCATCAGCTCCGAGATCGGCATCAAGGTGCCGATCCCCTGGACGGCGTCCGGCCGGCTGCTGGTCGACCACATGGCGGCCGACGAGATCCGGCGCTTCATCCCGCCGGAGGATTTCGTCCTGCCCGACGGCCGCCGCATCGCCGAGGACGAGTTCCTGGAGGACATCGGCCGCGCCCGCACCCAGGGCTATGTCCGCACCACGGCGCTGGTCGACCGCTTCACCACCTGCCTCGCCGCGCCGGTCCGCGATGCGGCCGGCCGCTGCATCGCCACCATCTGCTTCGTTGTCCCGGCCGACACGACGGAGGAGGCGCAGCAGGGGATGATCGATACGCTGAAGGCCAGCGCGGAAAGGCTGTCGCCCGGGCGGCCCTGAAGCGTTGCCGAGGCCGCGCCTATTCGCCCGCCCCTATTCGTTCTTTGGTTCGAAGCGATAGCGGAAGTCGCAATGGTCGGCGCCCTGCATGATAGTCTGCGTGCGCTCCATCGTGATGCGCGGGTCGTAGCCGGTGCAGAAGGCGGCGTCCCGGTTGCAGGACAGCAGGTGCCCGATCGACCCCAGCCCCATCTCCCGGTACATCTCGGCGTAGCGGCAGCGGGTGACGTTGTAGTCGAAATGGGTTTCGTCCTGCCTCTTCACCTCCAGCCGCAGGGCGTCGTCCTTGGTCCATAGCGGCTGAAGATCGGCGAAGCTTTTCAGGCTGGTGCCTTCGGGCTCGGTCGCGGCGAAGGATTGGGCGGCGGCCAGGGCCGCCTTGGTGATCGCGGCGCCCAGGATCTCCTGTGCCGTGGCCTCGCCCAGCCGGGCGACCATCTCCTCATAGACCGGCTTCAGGATTTCCGCCTCGATGCGGCGGCGTTCCAGGATGCCCATGGTTTGGGTCCCATTGCTTTGGGTCATGGCAGGCTTCCTTCCGTCAGGTGGCGTCACAATGAGCTTCAAAGGCGGGCCTTCAATGCGTGTGGCCGCCGAGATAGGCCTCGGCGATGCGCGGATCGTCGCGCAGTTGGGCGGCCGGACCGGCCAGCACGATGCGGCCATCCTCCAGCACCGCTGCGTGGTCGGCGATGCGCAGGGCGGCGCGGGCGTTCTGTTCGACCAGCAGGATCGACACCCCCTCCGCCCGGATGCGGACGATCAGGTCGAAGATCTGCGCGACGATCTTCGGCGCCAGCCCCAGCGACGGCTCGTCGAGCAGAAGCAGTGTCGGCTTGCGCATCAGGGCGCGGGCGATGCACAGCATCTGCTGTTCGCCGCCGGACAGCGAACCGGCATTCTGGCGCAGGCGCTCGCTCAGGATCGGGAACATCGCCAGCACGCGGTCCAGCTCGCCCAGCCCGACCTCGCCGCCGCCGAGCACCAGATTCTCGCGGACATTCATGTTGGAGAAGATCTGCCGCCCTTCCGGCGCCTGGGACAGGCCAAGCTGGACGATGCGATGGGCCGGCATGTTGGCGATCGGCTGGCCGCGGAAGGTGATGGTCCCCTGCTTTGCGCGGTAGATGCCGGAGACGGTGCGCATCAGCGTGGTCTTGCCGACGCCGTTGGAGCCGAGCACGGCGACGATGGCGCCCTGGGCCACGTCCAGACGGACGCCGTGCAGGATCTCCTGCGGCCCCATGGCGACATGCAGGTCGGTGATGGAGAGCAGCGGCGCGGTCATTCATCCACCCCAAGATAGGCTTCGAGGACGGCCGCGTCGTTGCGGATCGTGTCGGGCGGGCCGTCGGCGATCTTGCGGCCGGAGGCCAGCACCAGGATGCGCTGGCAGATGCCCATCACCAGCGCCATGTCGTGTTCGACCAGCATGACCGTCAGGCCCTGCCCGTGCAGCCGCTTGATGAAGGCGGCCAGATCGCGCGTCTCGGTGTCGTTCAGCCCGGCAGCCGGCTCGTCCAGGATCAGGAAGCGCGGCCGCATGGCGAGCGCGCGGGCGATCTCCAGATATTTGCGCTGGCCGTAGGGCAGGTTGGCCGCCAGTTCCGCCGCGACATGGGTCAGGCCGACCGCCTCCAGCGCCTCCCAGGTGCGGCGGCTGATCTCGTCGGAGTGGGCTCTGCCGCCCCTGGACAAGGGGCCGAACAGGGCGCCGAACGCCCCCTGCGGCAGCGTGCCGACCGCGCCGACCGACACGTTGTCGAAGACCGACATGTTGGGGAAGACGCGCAGGTTCTGAAAGGTGCGGCTGATGCCGAGCCGCGCCACCTGATTGGGCTTCAGGCCGCTGATGGTCCTGCCGGCGAAGGCGACGGTCCCGCCGGACAGCGGGGTGAAGCCGGAAATCAGGTTGAACAGCGTGGTCTTGCCGGCGCCGTTCGGTCCGATCAGGCCGACCAGTTCGCCCTCGTCGACATGGGCGGTCACGTTGCCGACCGCCTGCACGCCGCCGAAACGGCGGCTGACGTTGCGGATTTCAAGAAGATGGGTCATCGCCAGCCGATTCCTTCGCCCTTCCGTTCACCGTCGCCGGTGTGGCGCCACGCCGCACCCAGCTGCCGGCGCACCAGCCGCAGGGCGGACACCTCGCCCAGCAACCCCTTCGGCAGCAGCAGGATGGAGAGGAACATCACGAGCCCGACCATGATGTTGCGGAAATCGCCAAGACCGCGCAGGCCCTCCGGCAGCAGGATCAGCAGCAGCGCGCCGATGATCGCCCCCGGCAGGCTGCCGAGGCCGCCGACCACCACCATCGCCAGGATCAGGATCGATTCCGAGAATTTGAAGTCGCCCGGCGAGATGTAGCCGGTCATGTGCGCCCACAGGCTGCCCGCCACCCCGGCGAAGAAGGCCGACAGGGTGAAGGCCTCCATCTTCAACCGCACGGTGCGCACGCCCATGGCGTCGGCGCACTGGTCATCCTCGCGGATCGAGCGCAGCGCATTGCCGTAATAGGAATGGCTGAGCCGGCTGATCGCGACGACCGACAGCGTCACCACCGCCGCCACCGTGTAGTAGGTGGCGATGCGGCCGGACAGGCTGAACCCGAACAGTTCGAAGCCTCTGGTGACGATGATGCCGTTGGGACCTTTGGTGAAATCCACCCAGTTCAGCATGACCAGATACAGCATCTGCCCGATGGCCAGCGTCGCCACGGCGAAATAGATGCTGACCAGTCGCATGGTCGGCAGCGCCACCAGGAAGGCGACCAGCGCCGCCACCAGACCGGACAGCGGCAGCGTGACGGTGAAGCCCAGCCCCAGCTTGGAGGTCAGCAGCGCCGCCGTGTAGGCGCCGACGCCGTAGAAGGCGGCATGTCCCAGATGCAGCAGGCCGGCCACCCCCGTCACCAGATGCATGGAGGCCGACAGCAGGACGAAGATCAGCGCCAGATTGGCGATCTGGTAGAAATAGCCGCGGTCGAAGCCGGCCAGCAGGGCGGGCAGTGCCGCGAAGACCAGCAGCAGGATCAGCGCAGGAACCAGCCAGCCCCGGCGGCGACCGGCGTGACCGGCGGGCGCGACAGTCTCAAACGCGTTCACGGCGCGCTCCGAACAAGCCGTTGGGGAAGAAGATCAGGGTCAGGATCAGGAAGCCGTAGGCGACCATGTCTGACCAGCCCGACGAGACGAAGGTCGTCGCCATGCTTTCCGAAATGCCGAGGATCAGCGCGCAGATCACCGCGCCGGGGATGGAGGACAGGCCGCCCATCACCATGGCGACGAAGGCCTTGATGCCGGGGGTGAAGCCCATGGCGGGGAAGACCGCGCCGTAATAGAGCCCCATCAGGATGCCGGCCGCCGCCCCCATCATCGACCCGACGACGAAGGTGGTGATGATGGTGCGGTCGGTGTCGATGCCCACATATTTAGCGCCCAGCGGGTTGTTGGACACCGCGCGGATCGCCAGCCCGACGCGGGTGCGCGTCAGCAGATACTGCAGGCCGATCAGCATGGCGGCTGCGACGCCGAAGATGATGAAGTCGCCGGTCACCAGGATCACCGGGCCGACCCGCACCGGCGTGTTGATCAGATACTCGAAGGGGATAGAGCGCATCTGCGATCCGAAGACGATCTCCAGCGCCTCGCGCACCACGATGGACACCGCCAGCGAGGAGAGCAGCGTCGATTCCCGCATCGCCCGCGACTTCAGCGACGCCTCGTCGGTGAAGCGGCGGAACGGCTTGAAGGCCAGCCGCTCCAGCGAGAAGCCGGCCAGCGCCCCGATCGCCAGCGCGCCCAGGATCACCGCCACGATGGGCGGCGCGGTGGCGGAGATCAGCACGAGGCCGGCGAAGGCGCCCAGCGTGTAGATCTCGCCATGGGCGAAGTTGACGACGTTCAGCACGCCGAAGATCAGCGTGAAGCCGATCGCCATCAGCGCATAGGTCATGCCCAGCGACAGGCCGATGGCGAGCTGCTGGAGATAATAGGGATCGAACATGCGGGCTCTGTCGCTGGGGAATGGGCGGAGATCGGGGCGCTGGAGATCGGGTGCCGGGGGCCTCAGTCTTTGACGGGAACGAAGGCGCCGCCCTTGACCTCGACCTTCACCAGTTCCTTTTCCGCCTCGCGGTCGGCGCTGAAGCTGGTCTTGCCGGTCACGCCGGGGAAGTCCTTGGTCTGGGCCAGCGCGTCGCGCACCTTCTCGCGCGTCGGGTTGGGCTGGGCCTTTTCCACCGCCGCCAGCATGATGCGCACCGCGTCATAGGCCTGGGCCGGGAACTGGCCGGGGACGGCGCCATCCGAGCGCTTCTTCCATTCCTCGACGAAATGCTGGACGTTCGGCGACGGGTCGGTCGGCAGGAAGTTGGAGGTCAGGTGCATGCCCTCCGCCGCCTCGCCGGCCAGTTCGATCAGCTTCGGGCTGTAGGCCGCCGAGGTCGAATAGACCGGCGTCTTGACGCCGAGCTGGTGCAGCTGCTTCAGGAACTGCGCCCCGTCCTCATAGAAGAAGCCGGTGTAGATCGCATCGGGCTTCGCACGCTCCAGCTTGCTGATCAGCGAGCGGTAATCCTTCAGGCCGCGGTTGAAGAACTCCGAAAAAACGACTTTGCCGCCGTCGGCCTTCACCGCGTCGGAAAAGCCGCTGACCACCGACTGGCCCCAATCGGTCTGCTCGGCGATCACCGCGACGGTCTTCAGGCCCTTGGACGCCATCCATTTGGCGTTGTAGGGGCCTTCCTGCGCCTGGGTGGCGATGTTGCGGAACTGGTACTTGGAGATCTTGGTGTAGTCGGGGTGCGAGGCGGTCTGCGACAACTGAGGCATGCCGGCCTCCTTGTAGACCTGCGCCGCGGCCATCGACACGCCCGAGGTGAAGTCGCCCAGAACACCGACGATCTCCTTGTCGTCGACGAACTTGCGGGCGATGTTGGTTCCCTCCTTGGCGTCGGACCGGCTGTCCTCGAAGACGATCTCGACCTTGAACGGCTTGCCGGCGGCGTTGAACTCGGTCAGCGCGATCTCGGCGGCCTTGCGGAAATCCTGGCCGTACTGCGCGGTGTCGCCGGTCAGCGGCAGCTGATAGCCGAGCTTGACGGTGTCGGCGGCGAAGGCCGAACCGGCGATCCCGGCAACGGCAAGCGTCGTGAGCGTGAGGAGGCGGAGTTTCATGGCGGGGACACCCTCTTCTTCTGTTTGGCTTCTTATGCTTCGCAGCGCGTGGACTTATTCGGCCGGTTTGGCGCCCGGCAGGACCTTCAGCCGGCAGCAGCCCTCGTCGCCCGGCTTCCAGGTTTCGCCCTTGAAGACGAAGCCGGCCGCTTCGAACAGCCCGCCGTCGATGGCGCCGGCCATCTTGCACAGTAGCTCCAGGTCGGTGTCGGAGCGGCCCTGGGCCTGCCAAGCCTCCTTCAGCGGACAACGGTGGAAGTGGATTTCCAGCGCCTCGCCGTCGCACCGCTTGATCTCCGGCGCGAACATGCTGTCACGGTTGGGGATGCCGTCGAGGAAGGCATGGCAAAGGCCGGTCAGATCGTCAGGACCATGGCCGGCATATTTCACGCCCATCGCCTCGCCGAGACGGCGGGTGGCCTCCTGCCCGACCTCCAGCGCCGTTTCGGTGCCGAACCGCTCGCGCAGCACGTCGAACATGTGGGCGTAGGACGCCGCGCGCATCGCATAGGCATTGCGCAGAAGGGTGGGGTAATCGGGGGTATCCGACATGCCGGCCGTCTCCTTGATTAAATTTCGCGGGCGTCGTTCCAACGGTACTGCAGGATTTTCAACGGCCCGACGCGTTGCAGCAGGGCATTGAAGGGCAGTGGTGTCGGCGGGGTGAAGGGCAGGGCGAGGTCCTTCGGATCCTGGCCGATCGCTGCCCGCGCGAGTTCCCGGCCAAGCGAGATCGACAGCGCCACGCCGCGCCCGTTGCACCCGGCCCAGCCGAAGCCGTTCGGCCCCAGCCGGTGGACGCGGGGAAAGTAGTCGGTGGTCATCGCGATGCGGCCGTTCCACACATAATCGAAGGAGACGCCTTGTAGGGCCGGGAACATCCCGGCCAGACGGTCGCCGACAATGTGCTTCAGCCGTTCCGCCCCGTTCACCGGGATCAGCAGCGCGCCGCCGGTCACCAGCCGGTTGTCGGCGGTGTAGCGCATGAATCGCAGGTCGCCATGGGTGTCAGACATCGCCTGACGGCCCGGCAGGATGGTCTTTCGGACATTGTCGCCCAACGGCGCGGTCGCCATCTGCCAGGACAGCACCGGCACGACCTCCGTCCGGATCTCCGGAAAGACGGCGGCGGCATAGCCGTTGGTGCCCAGCACCAGCGCGTCGGCGGTGACCATTCCCTGTGGCGTGCGGACGACCCACATGTCGCCGCGCCGTTCCACCGACAGGGCGGGGGAGTTGATGTAGACCGCCGACCCGGCCTCGACGGCTTTGGCGGCAAGCCCGCGCACCAGCGCCAGCGGGTTGATGTGCCCGCCGGCCCGGTTCATCCAGCCGCCGTAATAGGCATCGGTGCCGAGAAGGGCGGAAACCGCGGCGCGGTCCAGCAACTCCACGTCGGCGCCGTACTGGCCCCATTGGGCGGCCCGGCGCTCGGCGATCTTGATGCGGCCCGGCGAATGCACCGGCTGAACCCAGCCGGTCTGCTCCGCCGCGCAATCGATGCCGAGGCGGCGCACCAGATCGAACAGGGTGGAGGCGCTGTCGCGGATCAGGCCGACGAAGCGTTCGCCGGCCTCGCCGCCGAAACGGGCGACGAGGTCGGCGGGGTCGGGCCGGGTCAGCGTCGGGATGACCTGCCCGTTGTTGCGTCCCGAAGCGCCGCGGCCGAGTTCGGAGGCTTCCAGCACCACCGCGTGCTTGCCGGCCTCCGCCGCGTGCAGGGCGGCCGACAGGCCGGTGAAGCCGCCGCCGATCACCAGCACATCGGCCTGCACGTTGCCCTGCAACACCGGCAGCTCCGGCGGAGGCGGGGCGGTGGCCTCCCATAGCGAGTCCGGGCGTCGCCAAATTCCGCCCCGGCCTGGAATGTCCTGCGCCTGGTCTGCCACTTTCGCCTGCCCCCGCTCGGCCAAATCGGTCCGGCCCGATCACTTCAGTCAGGCCCGGCCGTCTCCAGTCAAACTATGGGTCAAAAGACACACGTGCGCAATTCCCAAGATTTTCTAGCGAAAACATTGTTACGCCTAGTGTGCCGCTGGGAAATCCCTGGGAATTGCACAAGCGGCAGGTCACCCGGCCTTCGGCAGGACGGTCTCGGCCAACCGCACCCAATAGCTGGCGCCGATCGGCAGCACCGCGTCGTTGAAGTCGTAATGCGGGCTGTGCAGGTTGCGCCCCTGGTCCGACGGACCCGCGCCGACCCAGATGTAGCAGCCCGGCCGCTTCTGCAGCATGAAGGAGAAATCCTCCGCTCCCATGCTGGGCATCGGATCCAGATCGAGGGCGTCTTCTCCGACGACGCGCGCCGCCGCTTGCCGCGCCAGTTCCGTTTCCTTGACGCTGTTGGTGGTCGGGGGATAGCGCCGTTCATAGCGCAGGCTGGCCTCGACGCCGAAGCCGCCGGCAATGGCGGTTGCGACCTCGCCCATGCGGCGCTGGACCAGATCCTGCACCTCCGGACGGAAGGTCCGCACCGTGCCGCGGAGAACGGCCGTGGCCGGCAGCACATTCCACGTATCGCCGGCGTGGAACTGGGTGACGCTGACCACTGCCGAATCGATGGGATGGACGCTGCGGCTGGCGATGGTCTGCCAGGCGCCGATGATCTGGCTGCCGACCATGATCGTGTCCGTTCCCATATGCGGCATGCCGGCGTGGGTGCCCCGGCCGGTCAGGGTCAGTTCGAAGATGTCGTAGGCGGCCATCAGCGGGCCGGGGCGCAGCGCGATGCGGCCGACCTCCAGCCCCGGCCAATTGTGCATGCCGAAGACCTTCTCCACCGGGAAACGGTCGAACAGCCCTTCCTCCACCATCACGCGTCCGCCGCCTTCATTTTCCTCGGCCGGCTGAAAGATAAAGACGATGGTGCCCTGGAACAGGTTGGGATTCTCGGTCAGGTGGCGGGCCGCGCCCAGCAGCATCGCCGTATGGCCGTCATGCCCGCAGGCATGCATGCGCCCCGGATTGCGCGAGCTGTGGGGCAGGTTGGTTTCCTCGTGGATGTGCAGCGCATCCATGTCGGCGCGGAAGCCGACCATGGGCCCCTCGCCGTTGCGCAGGATTCCGACCACCCCGGTCTTGGCGAGGCCGCGGTGAACCTCCAGCCCGAAGGAGGCGAGCTTTTCCGCCACGAAGTCGCTGGTCCGCTGTTCCTCGAAGGCGGTTTCCGGATGGGCGTGCAGATCGCGCCGCCATTCCGTCATGTCCGCCGTCAGCCTGTCCATCCCCGTCGCCATCCCGTCCATTGCCTGTTCCTCTTGTTCGGGCAAAATCCTGTCTCGATCCTGCCCAACTTATACCGGAACCGAAACGGTCTATTTCGCTCACAAAGCCCGCAGCCTTTCCGTGCCCCCTCTGTATTGCGCGTACTGTCGAAGGGCGCAGGAGTTCGCCGCCACCGCCGTACAACGAACAAGCGCGGCCCGATGCCGCCGACGGGTTCATTGACGGAATGGCGACGACCATGGACGGGAACGCGACACGGCGTACCGACGGATTGCTGCGTCTTGCGGTCCAGCATCACAATGCCGGACAGAGCGAGCGGGCGGAGCGGTTTTGCCGCGAAATCCTGCGGATCGACCCGACGCACGGCGATGCCGCCCATCTGCTAGGCCACATCGCCTATCAGGACGGGCGCAGGACCGACGCCACCCGGCTTTTCGATACCGCGGCGCGGTCCAACGCGCTGGTCGGCTCCTACCATCTGGCGCTCGGACAGGCGTTGATGGAGGAGGGGCGGGTGGCTGCCGCACTCGCCAGCGCCCGCCGGGCTCTTGCCGTTAATCCCGACGATGCCGCCGCGCTGTGCCTGCTGGGCTCGGTCGCCGGGCGGCAGGGGCGGCCGGTGGCGGCGCTGCGCTGCTACCGCGCCGCGGCGCGTCTGATGCCGAGCGCGGCCGAACCGCGGCTCGGCATGGGCCGGGCGCTGGAGGACTTGCGGCAGGGCGGTGCCGCCATCGGCTGCTTCCGGCTGGCGGCAAAGCTGCGGCCGCAGGATGGTGCCATCCGCGTCGCGCTGGCCAACGCGCTGCGCCGTTGGGATGCCTTGGCCGAGGCCGCCGCCGCCTATCGGGACGCCATCGGGCTGGGCGCCGGCAACGGGTCGGTCTGGGCCAATCTGGGCGCCACGCTTCAGGGTCTGGGCCGGTTCGGCGAGGCCGAAGGCGCCTATGTCGAGGCTCTGCGCCGCGAGCCCGGCCATGCCGAGACCCGGAACAATCTGGGCCTGCTGCTGCATGCGCAGGGCCGCCATGAGGAGGCGAGGGCGCGGTTCCGCACCGCGCTGGCGCTCGACCCCTGCCATGTCCCGGCGCTCGTCAACCTGGGGCTGGCTGACTCGGCGCTCGGGCATCATGGCGGTGCGGAGCGGTGGCAGCGCCGGGCCATTGCCCGCGAGCCCGGCCGGGCGGAGGCCTGGAACAATCTGGGTAACGCCTGCAAGGCCCAGGCGCGGCGGGCGGAAGCGGAGCATTGCTGGAAACGCGCGCTGGCGCTGCACCCCGCCTTCGCCGATGCGCTGGGCAATCTCGGCGCCGACCTGTCGGACCGCGAAACCTTCGGGCCGGCGGTGGTGCAGGTGCGCCGTGCCATCCGGCTGATGCCCGGCCATGCGCCGCTGCATGCCGTGCTGGCCTATGCTCTCAACGGCGCCCAGAGCCCCGTCGAGGCCGACGTCGCCTGCCGCAAGGCGCTGGCGCTGGCGCCGTCGCTGGCCGATCCGCTCTGCACCCTGGGGCTGGCGGAGCAGCGGCAGGGGCGCGCCGACGCCGGCCGCTGGTTCGAGCGCGCCATCGCCGCCGTGCCCGGCCATGCGCTGGCCCGCTTCAACCGCGGCCTGCTGTCGCTGGAACGCGGCGCGCTGAGCGCCGGCTGGGCCGACTACGCCTTCCGCTTCAAGGCCGGACGCGTGCGGCCGGAACGGCGCTTCACCATCCCCGAATGGACTGGCGAGCCGCTGGACGGCAAGCGCCTGTTCGTCTGGCGCGAGCAGGGGGTGGGGGACGAGTTCCTGTTCGCCTCCTGCTATCCCGACCTGATCAGGATGGCCGGGCGGGTGGTGATCGAATGCGAACGCCGGCTGGTGCCGCTGTTCGCCCGCTCCTTCCCGAAGGCAACGGTGCGTGCCGAACAGCCGCCCTGCGGGGTGACGGAGGCGGAAACGGTCGATTGCGACTATCACATCCCGGCCGGCTCGGTCCCGCGCCTGCTGCGCGAGCGGCTGTCGACCTTTCCGGCGCGGTCCTGCTGGCTGTTCGCCGACGGCAGCCGCGTCGCCGACTGGCGCGAGCGGCTGGATGGCGCGGGCGACGATCTGCGGGTCGGCATCAGCTGGCGCAGTCAGGTGATGACCGCCGACCGCCGCAGCGCCTATCTGCCGCTGGATGGCTGGGCTCCGGTCTTCGCGGTGCCCGGCGTCACCTTCGTGAACCTGCAGTATGACGAGTGCCAGCGCGAAATTCTGGCGGCGGAACGCCGGTTCGGGCAGCCGATCTACGGTTGGACCGGGCTGGACCTGCGCGACGATTTCGAGGAGACGGCGGCGCTGGTGTCGGCGCTCGACCTCGTCATCGCGCCGGCGAATTCGGTGGCGGAGCTGGCCGGTGCGCTGGGTGTGCCGGTCTGGCGCTTCGGGCACCGGGATTGGACGCAGCTCGGCACCTCCGGCCGGCCCTGGTATCCGTCGATGCGCCTGTTCCAGCCGCTGGGCGGGCAGGGGCTTGAACAGGCGCTGGAGCGGATCGCAATGGAACTGCGGCGGGTGGCGGGTGGCTGACCGGCCTACATCAGCCGCGGCGGCTGATCGCCATCCTCGTCGAAGGTCCGGTCGGTTGGCGGCAGGCGGAAGGCGGCGGCGAAGATGCGGTCGGCCAGGTCCGGGGGCGGGCGGTCTTCCGATTGCCCGAGCGCCAGTTCCATCGCCACCATCTCGTCCAGCATCGCCTGCGCCTTGACCGAACGCAAAAGAAGGCGCCGCGCGTCCCTGGCCGTATCGGCGGGCCAGAGGGCGAGGTCGCCTCCATAGCGATCGAGCCGATCGCGAAACTCCTCATCCGTCATCGAATGAATCCCTGGCCGCCTGCGCACCGGCGCGCAGCAGCAGCCGGAGCTGCTGGCGCGCACGTTTCAAAAGCGATTCTACAGCACCGACGCTGATTTGCATAACGGCGGCGATGTCGGCGTTGCTTAAATTCTCGTAATAAAACAGCGTCACGGCGGCGCGCTGCTGCGGCGTCAGCCTGTTCTGCGCATCCAGAAGCCGGGCGGCGACCTGCCGGCGGTGGATGGTGCTGACCGCGTCGGGGGCGCTGTCAGACGGCTCCGCGACGCTTTCCAGATCCTGGCCGACCGGCCGGCGCTTGTGGTCGATGCAGCGATTCACCACCACGCGGTACAGCCACGTCGTGAACCGGGCGCCGCCGTCGTCGCTCCATTGGGTGCGGCGCTGCCAGACCTGGAGGAAGGCGTCCTGCACGACATCCTCGGCCTCCGCCTCGTTGCCGGTCAGGCGGCGGGCCAGCGCGTAGGTACGTTTCAGGTGGCGATGCACCAGCCGCCGGTAGGCCGCTTGGCTGCCGGCGCGGATCTGCGCCATCAGCGCTTCGTCGCAATCCTCGTCCGCGGGGATGATGACGCCGGCGGCGGAACCCCGGCTCAGGTCCCCGGACATGGAGCGCCCGACGCCGGATTCCTCCCGCGGATGGTCAAGCCGAGAGTCCGCCCGAAAGTCCGCCATGTGCATGATCCATCGTTCTCCCGACGACGGATGCATGCGGCCCTTTGGCCGGCGCACCGACGACAGTGGATGGCCCGCCGCGTTCTGCGGCGATGGCCTGCCAGGCCTTCAGCATGAAGGACGTTTGGCGGATGAGCGAGTCACAGGCCGCCACCGGATCCTTCCGGCTGGCGGCGGCGCCCGCCTGCACGATCAGCCGGTGGTAGAACCGCCGAAGCGTCAGCGCGACATCCTCATTTTTGTCGAAAACCAGAATGGAATCAAGGCCTGCGAACACCATCACCGCATTTCGGATCGCGGTGTGGTGCGCTTCGAACCGGCGGTCTGCGGCGGCGTCGCGGGCGGCATGCAGATGGGTCATCGCCCGCTCGTACAGCCGCAAGACTGCGACCAGCGGCGGCACCGCGCTGTTGGCGACGGCATAGGCGTTCAGGGCTTTCGAATAGGCGGAATTGCGCATGGCGCCAAATCCTCTCGATGGGATGTGCCGTGACCGGGTGTCAGCTGTCGTCGCTGCTGTCGCTGTAGGTCAGCTGTTTCAGCAGAAGGGCCGCCGTCTCGGCAGCCGCCTCCAGCCGGGCGTAATAGGCGGTCAGGGTGCTGCGGTAGGTCTCGGCCTTGGTCTTGATGTCGGTCGAGCGGCTTTCCAGCTCGGTATCCCGGGTTTCCAGATCGTCGATGGCGGTGGCGAGGTCGCTGTCGTAGTCCGCCGACGCATCGTCGATGACACCGAACAGCTTGTCGGCCAGCCCTTGCGAGAAATCGATGTCGACGCTGCCGCTGTTGCCGGAATAAACCAGCACGATGCCTTCATAGGCCGTGCCTTCGGCGCCGATGATGCGGTCGTCGCTGACGGTGAACAGGCTGCTGTCGCCGTCGACCGATGCCGAGGTGAGGGCGCCGTCGTCGCCGCGCACAATATCCAGCGTGAAGGACAAAGCCGAGGCGCTGCTGGTGTAGCGCAGCAGCGACATCTGGCTCGACGAACTCGTCATGTTGAGGCCGAGCAGTTGCTGAACCGCATCGACATCGGTGCTGAGGATGCTGTTCAGCGTATCCTCGTCCAGTTCCAGCTCGTTGGAGCTGTTGAAGCTGATGCCCAGCGAGGCCATCGACAGCACCGTGCCGTCGTCGGTGGTGATCGACGTGTTGAGGGCGCTGTTGACCGACCGGACGATCTGCCGCAACAGGCTGTCGGAGAATAGAGTCGCGTCGCTGGACGCCGTGCCGTCGCTGGTCGTCGCCTGCTGCGTCAGCACGAAGTCGCGGTATTCGTTGTAGGCGTCGACGAAGCTGACGATCGCCGACTTGATCGAGGACAGGTCGGTCGACACCTCCATGGAAATCGCCGTGTCGGGGCTGGCGCTGTAGAGGTTCAGCGTCACGCCTTCGATGGCGTCGTCGATGGTGTTGGAACTGCGGCTGACGGTGACGCCGTCGATCTCGACGATCGCATCCTGCACCGCGACCAGCTCGTTCTTGATCGCGCCGTCGCTGTCGGTCAGGCCGAGCGAGGACAGGATGCCGTCGCCGCCGTCGGTCAGGCTGATTTCCTCGCCCGTGTCGTTGGCGGTCAGGATCAGCTGATAGCTGCTGTCGCTGACCTGCACGATGCTGGCGGTGACACCGCTGGTCGATTTGTTGGCGTTGATGGCGTCGCGCAGGTCGGTCAGGCTGTCGTCGCTCTCCATCGAGATGGTGACCGCGTTGCCGTCGGCCGCCTGCAGCGTGAAGCTGCCGGAATAGCCCAGCGCATCGGTCTTGCTGCCGGCGGCGTCCGCCGCGATCTTGTGCTTGGTGGCGAGCTGCTGCACCACGACCGAATAGGTTCCGACCTCCGTGTCGTCGTCCACCGTGGCGCTGAACACATCGTCGTCGCCGACATAGGCGGTGCGCTGGCCGAACAGGTTGGAGGACGCGCCGGTGGCGACGCTGCGGTTGCGCAGCCCGTCGATGGCGTCGTTGACGGCCTGCAGCTTGTCCTGCAGATCGGTGTAGGCGGTGATCTTCGCCTCGTTCGCCGTGATCTTGGTGTCGATCCGGTCGGCCTTCGCCAGCCTCGCATTGACCTTCGCCTCGATCAGCAGGGAATAGTCGATGCCGGTGCCGGAATCGCTGGAGGACAGCGCCGTATAACCCGTCGTCGCTGCGGTGCTGGAAGAGGTGGAACTGACGGTGGTCATGGCAAGGCTCCCCCAATTCCGGCCGCGAGCGGGGCGGCGGATGGCACGGCGATGCGGGTTTGGTGGCGGCTTCGGCTGAAAGGGAAAGCGGCGGCCGGCCGGGACTTGTGCCCCCGCCGGCAGCCTTGCGGACCGTCAGCGGAGAAGGGAGAGCAGATTCTCCGGCATCGAGTTCGCTTGCGACAGAACGGCGATGGCGGCCTGGGTCAGGACCTTCTCCGATGCCAGCTTCGACTGCTCCTCGGCCACGTCGACGTCCATGATGGCGGACTGGGCGGCCTCGGTGTTCTCGATGGTGGTGTCGATCATGTCGCTGCGGAATTCGAAGCGCGAGATCAGCGCGCCGACATCGGCGCGGGCGTCCGACAGGGTGGTCACCGCGGTGTCGAGCGCCGTCAGCGCGGCGGCGGCGGTGGCCGAGGTGCCGACATCAAGCGTGTTGATGCCCAGCCCCGTGGTGGTGACGCCGGCGATCTGCACGGTGATGTTGTCGGTCGAGGTGGTGCCGACACGGAAGTTCACGCCCGACGCCCAGTTGGTCGAGCCGTCGAGCAGCGATTCGTCGTTGAAGCGGGTGCCCGATGCGATGCCGTCGATTTCGTCCTGCAGCTGCTGGAACTCGGCGTCGAGATAGGAGCGCTCGTTGTCGGTGACCGAGCCGGACAGCGATTGCGTGGCCAGCGAGCGCATGCGCTGCACGATGTCGGAGATGCTGGACATGCCGCCGTCGGCGGTCTGCAGGATCGACGACCCATGCGAGGCGTTGGTGGCCGCCTGGTTCAGCACCGTGATGTCCGACTGCAGCGAGGTGCCGACGGCGAGGCCGGCGGCGTCGTCGGACGCCTTGGTGATGCGCGAACCGCTGGCGATCTTCGAGACCGAGTCCGACTGGTTGGTCGAATTGATGTTCAGGTAGCGAAGGGCCGAATTGGAAGCCGTGTTTGTCGAGATGACGGGCATGATGTGGTCTCCTGATCGAACCGGGCCGTTTCGGCGACCCTCACCTGGGACTCACGGGGCAGGCGGCGAAAGCTGGCGGGATTTTTCGGTCGGGTTAGCGCTTTTTTGCGCTGCCTCTGCGGTCACAGGTATTTGGACAGGTTGTTCTCCTCGAGGATCTTCATCAGGCTCATGGTCGCCTCGAGCGAGGCCTGGAGCTGCGACAGCCTGGTGGTGGATTCCGCCAGATCGACGCTGCGGATGTCCTCCACCTGGGTCTGCAGAACCAGCTGCTCGTCGACATGGCGGTCGATGCTGTTCTCCAGCGAGGAACTGGCGGCGCCGAGCTTGGCCTGGACGATCGACAGCCCGTCGGTGGCGTCGGAGGCGAGCTGCGTCGCTTCGGCCAGCAGATCGTCGTCGACCGGGTCGGTCGACATGCTGGCGATCAGGCTGAAGGCGCGGAGCGCCTTCTCGAAGGCCGGCTGGTCGGCGGTGACGCCGTAGGACAGCACGAAATCGTCGGCCGCCTGGAAATGGGCGACGGTCGAATCCCCCTGGTAATAACCGGTGTCGGCGCTCGACGGGTAAGTCGCGGCTGTGTAACTGTCGAGATCGACCGCCGGCTGGTCGGTGCGCCCGCCGGCGAAGAGATAGCGGCCGTCCTGGCGGGTGTTCAGCAGCCCGCCAAGCTCCTCCATCAGCTGGCCCGCTTCCGCCACGACGCCTTCGACACCGGCGGCGTTGTCGCCCTGCAGGCCGGTGATCAGGGCGCTGAGGCGGGAGGTCAGGTCCGACATGCTGCCGACGGCGTCGTACATCGACTGGATGCGGCCGTTCACGACCTCGCCTTCGTCGATATACTGTTCCAGCCGGCGGTAGTGGCTTTCGAGGTTGACCAGCCGGCCGCTGTCCGACGCGATGCCCTTGTAGTCGGTGGAGTTCAGCCCCGACGCCGAGCGGACCTGTTCCGCGGCCACCTTGGCCTCGGCCTTCATCATGTATTGGACGAGCGTGTTCTGATGGTTGTAGGTCGCGACCCGTTCCATCGCGGTCTCCTCTACTGGACCATGTCGAGCGCCGTGCTGAACATCTCCTGCAGCGTCTTCATGACCGCGGCTGCGGCCTCGTAGGCGGATTGCAGGGTGGAGATCGCGGCGGTTTCCTCGTCGACATTCACGCCGCTCTGCGACGAGAAGGTGGATTCGAGGCTGCTGGCGTAGCTGTTCTGGCTGTCGTAGGCGGTGGATGCCATGTCGGCGAGCGTGGCCGCACCCTGGATCACCGCCCCGGCATAGCCGGCGAAGGTCGTGCTGCGGGCACTCAAACCACCGGCGGCATCGAAGTCGTGGCTGGTGGAGAAGGCTGCCGACAGTGCCGTCGCCACCGATCCCTCGCCGCTGGTCAGCACCGTGTCACCGGCGGTCAGCCCGCTGGTGGAGGACAGGGCGCCGGTGGCGAGCAGGCTGCTGTCGCCGGCGATGCGGGTCGCGACCTTGATGTCGGAGGCGCCGGTGCCGGTCAGCAGGTCGTTCAGGCCGTAGGCGGTCGAGAAGGCGCCGTCATCGCCGCCGAGCGCGATGCCGTTGCCGGAATCGGTGGCGGCGATCACCAGCTTGCCGTCGGCGGAGATCGAGGCGGATGCAGTGCTCATCGTGTTGATGGCGTCGACCACATCCTGCAGCGTCGACAGGGTCGACAGATCGATGTCGAGGACCTCCGCCGCCGTGCCGCTGCTGTCGGTGACGGCGACGCGCAGCGTGCCGCTGGTCACCGTCAGCGCATCGCCGGACGAGACGGTTTCGGTGCCGGTCAGGCTTTGCGGGGCGGGGTAGGCGGTGCCCTGGTTCTGGATCGCGTTCAGGCTGTCCATCAGGGTGGTCGCCAGCTCGTCCAGGCTCGCCTGTTGCGCCGGCAAATCGGTGTCGCGCAGCTGCACCAGGGCGCCCAGCGTGCCGCCCGGCGAGGAGCCGGTGATGTCGGTGCCGTTCAGCATGATGCCGCCAAATCCACTGCTGCCGCTGGCGCTGTAGATGGTACTGGCGCTGACCGAGGCGGCCGGCGTGTAGGACAGTTCATGCACCTTGCTGTCGAGCAGCGATTTGCCCGACGCGGTGGAGATGCGCATCAGCCCGCTGTCGTCGACCTGATAGGTGACGTCGATGTTGGTCGCCAGGCTCTTCAGCGCGGTGTTGCGCCGGTCTTCCAGGTCGGTGACGTTCTGGCCCAGCGCCTTGCCCTTGACGATCTGGTCGTTCAGGGAATCGATGCTGTTCAGCGTCTCGTTGATGCTGTCGACGGTGCTGGCGATCGCGTCGTCCGCCTGGGCGCGCAGGGACTGGATGGAAGACGAGGTGCTGCGCAGCGTCTCCGCCAGATCCGACAGGTCCTGCACGGTGGCGGCCTTGGCGCTCTCGCTTTCGGGGGAGGTGGCGAGGGTGCCCAGCGTGTCGGCCAGCGCGTCGATCATCGAGCCGATGTCGGTGCCGCCGCTGTCGTCGTCGCTGACGCTGCCGAAGGCCGACTGCATCTGGTCGAGATAGCGGTTGCGGGTGTCGGTGTAGCCGAGGTCCGATTGCGCCGCGACCAGCGTCTTCAGCAGATAGCGGTCGACATTGCTGCTGACGGCGGTGACGTCGACGCTGGAGATGTTGGTGCCGGTGCTGCGCGTGACGTTGGACGCGGTCTTGCGGGTGTAGCCGTCGGTGTCGGCATTGGCGACGTTGGAGGAGGCGACGGCGATCCCGACCTCGGACGTGCGCAGCGCCGACGTGGCGATGGAACCGGCGACGCGAAGCGACATGGCGGCTTCCTCCCCTGCGTTTCAGGCCGTCAGACCGACGACATGGCCGGTGGTGCGCGTCGCCACCCGTGCGCCATAGCGCCCCGCAGCGCCATAGGCGACGCCATACACGCCGGCCGGCGCGGTGGATGCCGCGCGCAGGGCGGCGCCGATGGCATTCTGGCGGGCGCGGTGCACCTTGATCTGCGCCTCGATCTCCCGCATGCGGGCGGCCAACGTCGGCAGCACGCGGTCGGCGGCGGCCTTGGCGGCGCCGCGCACGGTGGGGGAGACGCGCTTGCTGCGCGTCTGCGCCAGCGCATCGTCCAGCCGGTCCCTCCAGGTCCGCAGCAGCGTCTGCATGTCGCCGGCCGCCAGCAGCGCGTCGCGCGGCCGGCCCTCGCGCACGGCGGCCTCGGCACGTGCCGCGCTGCGGTCCAGTTCGGCGACGAAGGCCTCCAGCACCTCCACCGCGTCGACGCGGAGGACGATGGTGGGGGAGGCTGGTTCGGCGGGGTGGGTGGGTGCCTGGGCCTTGGTCAGGACGGGCTTCGGCGGGGCCGGTTTCCGCAGGGTCTGCTTGAGCGCCATGGATTTGGCTCCGGGTGTTGGATGTCTGGTTCCACGGCGGGTGGGGGGAAAGCTGGCGGGTTTTTTTGGGGAGGAATTCGAGAGATGTGCAGTCCTATGCCCCCACCCTAACCCTCCCCCGCCTTTGGCGGTGGAGGGGACTGCCGCCGCTTCGCGTAAGGCACCCTCTCCCGCGGAGCGGGGGAGGGTCGGGGAGGGGGCACTCGAAACCGACACCCGCCCAACGGCTCACCGCCGCGTCGCCATCGCCCGCCCATAGGCGCTCATCGCAGCATTGGCGACCCGTCCGCGGTGGATCCGCGCCCCGAGTGCGCGCTTCTCCACATCGAGGCCGTCGATCAGCGCGATCAGGTCGTCGGCTATCGCCAGCCGTTCCGCCCGTGTGGCGGTCCTCGCCAGCAATGCCCGCGCCTGCACCACCAGCCGGCGGTGTTCCAGCAGCAGGGCTTCGGCGCGGGCGAACCCCTCGTCCGGTGCGGCGGTCATGGCGTCACCGCTTCATCGAAATCAGCGTGTCCAGCATGTCCTGCGCCGTCGTCATCACCTTGGATGCGGCGGAATAGGCCTGCTGGGCGACGATCATCCGGCTGAACTCGTCGGTCAGCTCCACCGTGGAGCTTTCGAGCGAACTCGCCTCGATCTCGCCGGCGGCGCCGTCGCCGGCGGTGCGCAGCTGGTAATTGCCGGACTCGTAGGTCTGGGTGAAGGTGGTGCCGCTCTCGCTCTCCAGCCCGTCGGCGTTGGCGAAGGTCGCGATGGGAATCTGATAGATCGCGCGCGTCTCGCCGTTGTCGAAGGTGGCGCGCACCACGCCGCTGCTGTCGATGGTGGTGCCGGTCAGCGTGCCGGGTTCATAGCCGTCGCCGGTCGCCGTCCAGTCGCCGATGGCGGCGGTGTCCTCGCCCGAGGCGTACTGTGTCAGCCCTGTCGTGCTGTCGGCGCTGCCGAGATTCATCGACACGCTGCTGTCGCTGGCGCCGGTGGTCCAGCCGCCGACCGAGAAGCTGATGGCCGATGGATCGACGCTGGTCGTGGTGCCGCTGCTGTCGGTCTGGGTGGCGCCGGCCAGCGAGCCGTCGCTGTTGAAGGTGATCGAGATCGGGAAGCCGGAGATCGTGCCAGTGGTGGTGGTGCCGTCGGCGGAACTGGTCGGGTCGGAGGCGCTGAGCGACCATGTGTTGTCGGCCGTCTTGCTCCAGGTCATCGTCACCGAATGGCTGTTGCCCAGCGCGTCGAACAGTTCGACGTCGGTGGTGAAGCTGTCGCCGGTCTCGGCGTCGGAGGGCAGGTTGGCCTCGATGTCCAGCGTCGAAGTCGCCTTGGGCGTGCCCTTGATGCTGGTGAGGTTGATCGCCTCCAGGCTGTCGGTGGAAGTCTTGTTGCTGGCCTTGACGGTGCCGTCGTCGCTCACCGCCCAGCCATAGAGGTAGTAGCCCTCCGAATTGACCAGATTGCCGTTGGAATCGGTGGAGAAGGAGCCGTTACGGGTGAAATAGGTGCCGCCGCTCGAGGTCTTGTCCGACACCACGAAGAAGCCGTCGCCGTTGACGGCCATGTTGGTGGTGGTCGCCGACGACTGGATTTCGCCCTGGCGGCTGACGCTGCGGGTGTTCGATGCGATGACGCCGCCGACCTGCTCGTCCACCGTGGTGGTCTTGTTGATGTAGGAGGTGAACTCCGTCACCGTGCCCTTGAAGCCGGTGGTGCTGGAATTGGCAATGTTGCTGGAAATGCTGGCGAGCGCCTTGCTCTGGGCGGTCAGCCCGGACGTGGCGCTGTACATCGCGCTGGTGAGGCTCATGGCGGCACCTGTCTTTCGAAATGTCCGGGGGAGGGGGTCAGGAGAGCGTCAGCACCTTGTCGGCCGACAGGCTGACGCCGCCGACATTCAGCACCGCCGTGCCGCTGGAACTGTCAACCGCGGTCACGGTGCCCTTGAAGCGGGTGGTGGTGTCGATGGCGTTGCCGCTGGCGTCGAGCGCGGTCACCGACAGGGTGTAGGTGCCGCTGCTATAGCTCTTGCCGTCGGTGCCGATGCCATCCCAGGTCACCTCGTGCGTTCCGGCGGCGGTGGAGGAGCTGACGTCGCTGTAGACGGTGTTGCCGTCGGAATCGGTGATGGTCAGCTGGACCGAGGACGCCGCGGAGTCGAGGTCGTATTCCCAGGTCGCCTCGCCGTTCTGCATCGGCGTGGTGGAGCCTTCGGCCTCGACCGTGTGGCCGTAGTAGTTGACGGCGCTGCTGCCGGACCCGAGGGCGGTGGACAGCGAGCTGCTGAGGTCGGAGACCGTGCTGGTCAGCGTGTCGAGCTTGTCGCCGATCGACATCTGCTGTTCCAGCGAGGCGAGCTGGACCAGCTGCGTGGTGTAGGTGCTGGCGTCCACCGGGTTGGTCGGATCCTGCACCTCCAGCTGCTTCAGCAGCAGCGTCAGGAAGGACTGGTAATTGTCGACCAGCGAGGCGGACGAGCTGCTCGACGTCGAACTGCTCGTCGTGGTCGTCGCGGTTGCAGAGCTGACAGAATCGACCAGCATCGCCTTCTCCACCCAATCGCGGCCCGTTCGCGGAATCCGGGCGGGATTTCGCGGCGGTTCAGGCCGATGGCTCTTCGGGATGGGCGGCGGGCTGGCGCCGCCCCGTTCGTTCTGTGGCTATCCACGGAACGGCCGGCGAAAGCTGGCGCGGATTTTTTCAAGAAAGTGCGGAGGGAGATGAAAGTCCCCGGCGGTCCGTAGCGGCGGGCCGGAACCGGCGTGATGCTTTGCCGGTTGGGGACTGTATCCTCAACTGTCCCAGGGAGCCGTCCATGTCCGGCACGAAAGAGCGGAATCAGGAACAGGACCGGCCGGCGGGCCACGATCCGGCCGCGCCCGTCGAAGGCGACGGAGCGGTGCCGCGCACGACCGAGGAAAACAAGAAGGCCGCCGAGGGCGAGCGCTTCGAGAAGGCTCCCAATCCGGGGCATCCGGTCTGACGCCGGCTTGCTTGCCCCGGACTGACTCGTCCCGAAATCGTTCTGCCGGCTCTGACGGCTTCGGTTACTCCGCGGCCCTCAGGGCCGGCGTTGCGGCCTGCGTCTGCTTGCCGGAGCGGAAAACCAGCAGGGTGAAGAGCCCGAGCGCGCCGAGCAGCAGCAGCGAGCTGACCGCGGCGACCGGCTCGAACGCGGAATAGCCGAGATGCAGGGCGGCGACCGCGGCGGTCAGGAAGGCCGTGCCGACGCACCAGACGACGATCTGGGTCATCGCCAGACGGCTGGTCTCCAACGCCGGATGCAGCCGGTAATAGACGCCGAACAGGAAGAGCGACACCCAGCCCAGCAGATTGAGGTGGGCATGGGCCGGCATCAGGCTGTGGTCCTGCGATGCGGCCATTCCGATCCCCATGCCGATGCCGGCAAGTGCGAACAGGCAGGCCGCCCTGAAACTTGTGGATGAGGTTTTCATTGCCCTGGTCTCCAATCACCGTCCCCGTGAAGGTTCGTATTCGAACGATGTCAGAGCACTCAAATGCTGTCCATGGAAAAACCGCCCATAACCTTTGGATCAGGCGGACGGATATTTTAAAATATCGGATATCGACTGAGATACTGCCCGGGGTCGAAGTTGCAGGATGCGTCAATGACCCGTATTTGAAATAGTGGGCCGCCGTCCGTTCTTTCATCGGCATCGTCGCCGTGCTCCAGTGCCGGCCGGTCGATACGGATCGGATCGACCGGCTGGCACTGGCCGACAACATTTCAGGAGGCGCCGAAGTCATTGGGGTGCATCAGATCCGCGAAGCCGACGCGATGCAGGAATTCCGCACGCACCCGGTCGATCACCGCGTAGGAGACCGACGAACCGTCGTCGGCCGGATCGACCACCACGCGGAACGGCCTCTTGCCGAACGGGGCATTCACCACACCGACGACGGTGTCGGCGACCTGCTCGGGATCCGCGGTTTCCGGCACGGTCGCGGCGAGCGCCTTCAGCATCGCCTCCGCGAAACCCGGAGGCAGGCCCGCCTCGTAGTCCGCCGCAAGGGCCTTGTCGTCGGGGGCGCCGGCATGGGCGAAGTGGTTCGTTCCCCTGGTGAAGGCGCCGGGAACGACGATGGAGGTCTCGATGCCGAACGGGGCCAGTTCGCGGGCGTAGCAGACCGCCAGGGCATCCATGCCGGCCTTGGCCGCGAAATAGGGGCCGAGCATCGGCGGGACACCGCCGGCGGCACTGCTGCTGCCGATCCACAGCACCAGCCCCCGCCGGGCCTTGCGCATGTGCGGCAGGGCGGCCCGGTTGACGCGCTGGGTGCCGAGCACGTTCACGTCGTAAAGCGCGGCGAGCTGTTCGGGTGTGAATGCCTCGCTCGGACCCCACACCATATGGCCGGCATTGTGGATCAGGACGTCGAGCCGGCCATGCTCCGCGATGATGGCCTCGACGGCCGATCGTGCCGATTCGTCGGACTGCACGTCGAGTTCGACCGTCCGCAAATCGACGTTGCGGTCCCGCGCATAGGCTGCGATCTCGGCGGCCTGATCCGCATTCCTGCCGCTCAGCCCGCGCATCGACGCGTAGACGACATGCCCCGATGCGGCCAGGGCATTGGCCATCAGGCGGCCGAAGCCGCTCGATGCGCCGGTGATGAGGATGACCTGTGCCATGTCGTCCGCTCCCTCAGACCACGCCGCCGTTCGCCCGCAGGGTCTGGCCGTTGATCCAGCCGCCGTCCGGCCCGACGAGCAGGGAAACCACGCGGGCGATGTCGTCGACCTCGCCAAGGCGGCCGAGCGGGATCATCTGCCTGATGCGATCGAGCGTGGCCTGATCCTTGCCCTCGAAGAAGAGTTCGGTGGCGATCGGGCCGGGTGCGACCGCGTTGACGGTGATCCCCCGGGACCCCAGCTCCTTCGCCAAGATGTGCGTCAGCGCTTCGACCGCAGCCTTCGTGGCCGCATAGACCCCGTAGGTCGGCTGATAGAGACCAACGACGCTCGTGGAGAAATTCACGATCCGGCCGCCGTCGCGCAGCCGGTTCGCCGCCTCGCGCAGCCCGTTGAACGTCCCCTTGAGGTTGGTCGCGATGATCCGGTCGAAGGCGGCGTCGTCCATCTGCGCGATGGGTGAAAGCGTCATGATGCCGGCATTGTTCACCAGCACGTCCACGCCGCCATAGGCCGCCTCGGCGGCATCGAACATCCGCTTCACGGCCGCCGGGTCGCCGACGTCGGCCTGGACGGGAATGGCCCGGCCGCCGGCCGCCTCGATCTCCTCGACCAGCTTGCCGGCGGCATCGGCGCTGCCGGCATAGTTGATGACGACCGCGAGGCCGTCCTTCGCCAGCCGCCGGGCGATGGCGGCGCCGATGCCGCGGGATGCTCCGGTGACGATCGCGACACGGTTCGTTGATGACGTCATTGTCCTGCTCCCTCAATCCTGTTGCGGGTGGTGGTGTCCGGCCGCTTTCAATCCTTCGCCCGATAGGCTTCCGGGATCACGAACACCTCGTCGGCGCGGGCATAGCCGCCGTCCTTGACTTCCTCGATCAGGACCATGGTGTGCGGGCGGGCGGCCTCCGAGAAATACTCGACAAGCATCGCGGTGGTGCGATGGACGATTTCTTCCTTCTGGGCACGGTTCAGCGCGGCCTCGGGGACCTTGAAATTGACGAACGGCATGGTCTTCGCTCCTGCGGGGGTGATCGACGAGCAGCGCCTCGGTCGGCCGCTGCTCCTGGGACCGAAATTCGTCCGTTTTGCAGTTCCGGGGTAGACCGGCGAATTCGACATCACCATTTCGCTGGGATTAACAATCGCGCGGGCCGGCTATGGATCGCATCGACGTCATGCGTCTGTTCGTCAGGATCGTCGAACGTGGGAGTTTCGCTCAGGCCGCGCGGGATCTGCAGGTTCCGCGCCCGACCGCCACGCATGCGATCCAGCGCCTGGAGGCAAATCTCGGCGTCCGGCTGTTGGAGCGGACGACACGCAAAGTCCGGCCGACGCTGGACGGCTCGCTCTACCATGAGCGCTGCCTTCGGCTCCTCGCCGATCTCGACGAGATGCAGAGCGTCTTCAGGAACGCCGAGCCCAGGGGGCCGCTCCGCGTCGACATGCAGGGGACCATCGCGCGGTTCTTCATCCTGCCGGCGCTGCCTGCGTTCATGGCGCGCTATCCGGGGATTTCACTGAACCTCAGCGAAGGCGACCGGATGGTGGACCTCATCACCGAAGGGGTCGATTGCGTCGTGCGGGCCGGCGATCTGTCCGACTCTTCCCTGATCGGCCGCCGCATCACGCTGTTCGAGCAATCGACCCTGGCGAGCCCCGCCTATCTCGACCGTCATGGCATCCCGTCGACACCGGACGATCTGGACGGTCACCGGATGGTCGGCTATGCCGCCTCGGCCACCGGGCAATCCTATCCGATGGAGTTCACGACGCCGGAGCGGAACTGGGAGGTTCAATTGCCCTATGATGTGGTCGTCCGCGGGGCGGAGATCTACACGGCGTCGGCTGTCGCGGGGTTGGGACTGATCCAGGTCCCGCGCTATCGCGTGGAGCACCAGATCGCCGCCGGACAGCTGGTCCCGATATTGGAAGCCTTCCCACCGCCGATGATGCCGGTGTCGGTGGTCTATCCGCAGAACCGCCATCTGTCTTCGCGGTTAAGGGTGTTCATCGACTGGCTGACGGAGGTGTTCGGCGGTTCGCATTGCTAGAGCGGGCTGGCCGCCGTCCGGGCAAGGAAAAGGCCCCCGCAATGGTGCGGGGGCCTTTTCCTGCCGGTCCTTACCAGGACGAGGAAGAGGAGTTCCCGGCGGTGTTCGGCAGCGACTTGCGGGTCTTGCTCTCGCCCATGCCGGGCTCATCCGGCGAAACCGTCTTGTTGTTGTCGTAGGCCATGCCGCTGGCCCCCGTTCCGGCCTGGCTGGAATCGTTCAGCGACTTGCGGGTCTTGCTCTCGCCCATGCCGGGCTCGTTCGGCGAGATCGTCTGCTGGCTCGTTCCCGTGCTGCCGGAGGTTCCATAGCTGCTGCTGTTTTCGGAAGCACAGCCCGCAAGCATCAGGGGCACGGCGGCGGCAGCAAGGATGAGAATGTGTCGCATGGGTTCACTCCGTCCAAATGTTCCGGAAAATCCTGCAGTCCTCAGGAGGATCTGCGTGAAAAGCTGGTTGCGGCGACCGCCCGCAAGACCTGTCCAGTACAACTCGACAAAGCAGCCCAAGTTCCCGGCACTCGGTCCGGGAAAAGACGTCTTCTGTGGAACCGCGCCGGAATTGTCGATTCGAGAGGGCGACGACCGGCCTTCGAGGCCCAAGCGCGGGCGCTGCGGGAACCAGCGGGGTGCCGGGGGGTTACAAGCGGGCGACATCAATGGACGGACACCCGATGACCCTGCAGCAGTTCATGGCCTTCGCGCTGGTGGGCATCGTGGTTGCGATGCTGATCTGGAACAGGCTGCGTTTCGATGTGGTTGCAGTTCTGGCCCTACTGGCCGGCGTGTTCCTGGGGCTGGTCCCGGCGAAGGAGGCGTTTTCCGGCTTTGCCGACGACATCGTCATCATCATCGCCTCCGCCCTGATCGTCAGCGCCGGCATCGCCCGCTCCGGCGTGATCGACGCGCTGGTGCGGCCGGTGGCGGCGAAGCTCAACACGCCGACGCGGCAGATCGCCTTCCTGTGCGGGTCGGTGGCCTTCATGTCGGCGCTGATGAAGAACATCGGCGCGCTCGCCATCTTCCTGCCGATCACCATGCAGCTGGCGCGACGGCACCGGACCGGGGCGCACCGGGTTCTGATGCCGATGGCCTTCGCCTCGCTGATTGGCGGCCTGATGACGCTGGTCGGCACCTCGCCCAACATCATCGTGTCCCGCGTGCGGACCGAGATCGTCGGTCAGCCTTTCTCGATGTTCGACTATCTGCCGGTCGGGCTGGGCATCACAGTGGTCGGGCTGCTGTTCCTGATGGTCGGCTGGCGCCTGCTGCCCCAGGACCGCAGCGGCGCCCGGTCGGCCGAGGAGACCTTCGCCGTCGAGAATTACGCCAGCGAGATGAGGCTGCCGGCCGGATCGTCCTTCGTCGGCCGCACCGTCGGCGACGTCGAGGCGCTGGCGGAGGGCGAGGCGCAGGTGATCGGACTGGTCCGCGAGCGCTTCCGCCGCTATGTGCCCGACAAACACTGGACCCTGCTGGCCGACGATGTGCTGGTGCTGGAGGGCGACGCCCCGGCCCTGCAGCGCCTCGTCCAGGGCGCGTCGCTGGAGCCGCTGGGCATCCTGGAGGGGGTGGAGGGCGAATTGCTGGCGGTGGAGGCGGTTGTGACGCCGGACTCGCCGCTGAACGGCCGATCCGACCGGAATCTGGATCTGCGGAGCCGGTTCGGCGTCAGCCTGCTGGCGGTCAGCCGGACCGGCGAGCGGATCGCCCGGCGCCTGCACCATGTGATGTTCAAGGAGGGCGACCTGCTGCTGTTGCAGGTGCCGGCGGAGCGCTATCCCGATGCGCTGGCCGACGCCGGCCTGATCCCGCTGGCGGAACGCCGCCTGCAGATCGGCCAGCGGCGGCCGGTCTGGGTGCCGGTCGGGATCCTCGTCATCACGATGCTGGTGCTCGGCTTCCATCTGGCGCCGCTGGCGGTGACCTTCCTGGCGGCTGCGGCGGCGATGGTCGTCACCGGCGTGCTGAGCGTCGAGGATGCCTATCACGCGGTGGAGTGGCCGATCATCATCCTGCTCGCCGCCTTGATCCCGGTCAGCGGCACGCTGGAGAGCACGGGCGCGACGCAGGTGATCTCCACCCTGCTGGCCGATGCGGCGCGTGGGCTGCCCGCGGTGGCCTGCGTGACGCTGATCATGGCGGCGGCGATGGCGGTGACGCCCTTCCTGAACAATGCCGCGACGGTGCTGGTGATGGCGCCCATCGGCGCCGGGGTGGCGCAGCAGCTCGGGCTGAGCCCCGATCCGTTCCTGATGGCGGTGGCGGTCGGCGCCGGCAGCGATTTCCTGACGCCCATCGGCCACCAGTGCAACACGCTGGTGATGGGGCCGGGCGGCTACCGGTTCGGCGATTACCCGCGGCTGGGCGTGCCGCTGTCGCTGATCATCCTGACGCTGGGCACCTGGCTGATCGTCACCTTCTGGCCGCTGAGCGGGTGAGCGTGGGCGGGGAACAAGGGGGCGGAGGCGCCGTTCCCCAGGCCGGAACAACAAGGAAGACGACCGTGCAGGTTTCTGAGATCATGGCGAAAGCGCTGGAGTTCATCTCGCCGGACGCCACCGTGCAGGACGCGGCGACGCTGATGGGAGAACTGGACGTCGGCGCCCTGCCGGTCGGCTCGGCCGACGATCTCGTGGGCATCCTGACCGACCGCGACATCCTGTTCCGCGTGGTGGCGGAGGGTGGCGACAACATGCGGGTGCGGGTGCGCGAGGTGATGTCCAGCGCGCTGTTCACCTGCCGCGACACCGACACGCTGGCCACGGCGATGGACATCATGGGCGCCTATCACGTGCGGCGCCTGCCGGTGCTGGACGAGGGCGGGCAGGTGGTCGGCTGGCTGACGCTGAGCGACATTTCGCGCCGGCTGCTGCTGGAAACCGGCACGATCCGCGACGCGCTGGGCGAACTCAGCGCCAGCGGGCAGGACGTGTGAGCGGAGGCGGCCCTACAGCCGCAGTCCCATCTGCCGGTTCAGCCGGACCACCAGATCGGCGGGAAGACCAAGGCGCTGGGCGAGATAGCGCAGGTAAGAGCGGTTGATCGGCGCGTGCTTGTCCACCGTCGCCAGTGAGACGGCGTAGAAACGCGCGGCCATCCGCGGGCCGTCGACCCGGCGGATCAGCTCCTCCAGGCATTGCGGTTCCTCGATCTGCCGCTGCAGGCGGTCGCGGTCCTCCTCGTCCAGGCTGCTGGTGTTGAGCCTGCTCCGGATCCGGCCGCGCTCCGTCGCGTCCAGCTCGCCGTCGGCATGGGCGGCGGCGGCCATGGCGAGGACCAGCAGATCGGTCTCCTCCGCGCCGAATCCGCGGAAATCCGCCGGCGCGCGGTCGAGCAGCTGGTGACGGTTGCGCAGATGGGAGTCCAGGATCTGGCGGGCCAGCATCGCGTGCAGCACCGGCTCGTGTCCCAGGCGCGGCTTCGCCTCGCCGGTTTCCGTTGGCCCGGCGGAGGTGAGAGTGGGGGATGGGGCCGGGACGGGCGCCTCCGGCGCGCCGCCGAACAGCCGCGTCAGCAGGTTGGGCTTGGCTTGGGTCATCCTGCGGCTACTCCCCGGCCGGTTGCGGCCCGCGCTGCATGGCGGTGTCGATCTGGGTCAGCAGGCGGGAAAAATCGATGGGTTTCGGATGGTAGTCGTCGCAGCCCGCCTGCAAGGTCTTCTCGCGGTCGCCGGACATGGCGTGGGCGGTCAGCGCGATGATCGGGATGCCGGCGGTCTCCTGGCCCGCCTTCAGCTCGCGGGCGGCGGTCCAGCCGTCGATGACCGGCAGGTTCATGTCGAGCAGGATGACGTCCGGCCGCTCGTCGCGCGCCATGTCCACGCCCTGGCGGCCATCGAAGGCGAGAACGACGTCGAACCCGCGCCGCTTCAGCCGGCGCGACAGGAAGTCCCAGATTTCCTCGTGATCCTCGACCAGCAGCAGCTTAGCCATCGGTACCTCCCGTTCCGTCCGCCTGTCCCGCTCCCTTGCCCGCTTCGGGGGGAGGGGACCGCAGGCGTGCGATCGCTTCCTTCAACTCTTCGATCATCCCATCCGATCCATCCTCTGCCATCGGGATGATGTCGCGGACCCGGCCGCGCAGCTCCTCGGTCTCGTCCCGCCCGATCTCCTGGGCGGCGACGACGATGACGGGGATGCGGCACCAGTCGGGGTTGCGGCACAGCGCCTTGAGGAAATCGAAACCGTCCAGACCGGGCGTGAAGGGGTCGAGCAGGATCACGGTCGGCGTGGCGGCGGCCAGCCGGCGGAACGCCTCCTCCTCCGTTTCGGCCTCGGCGACCTGCCAGCCGTCGCGGCCCAATTCGGCGCCCAGCAGGGCACGGGTCTCGTCGGCTTCCATCAGGACCAAAGCCGTGCCGGGAGCCTGCCCGCTGAGGCCGCTCAGCACCCGGTGCAGGCGCTGCCAGTCCACCGGTTTGGTGAAATAGTCGGCGGCCCCCAGCGACAGGGCCAGCCCCTTCTCCCGACGGGAGGAGATGATGATGACGGGAATGTCGGCGAGGTCGGGTTCGGCCTTCAGCACCGACAGCACCGACCAGCCGTCGGTGCGCGGCATCATCACGTCGAGCAGGATGGCGCGTGGACGGATTTGCCGGGCAATCGACAGGCCGGTCTGGCCGTCGGCGGCCAGCGCCACGCCGTAGCCCTCGCGGTGCAGGAAGCGGGCGAGCAGCTCGCGCATCGCCTGTTCGTCGTCGATGATGAGGATCGTCTCGCGTGTTGTCTGCGCCGGCGGCAGTTCTTCGAGACGAATCGGGCTGGACTCGGCGGAACCGGGCAGGCGGCCGTGCCGCAGGTCGGCCGGCAGGCGCAGGGTGAAGCTGGTTCCCTTGGCCGGCGCAGTGTCGATCGCAACCTCGCCGCCCAGCATGTCGGCAAAGGCCTTGGTGATCGCCAAACCCAGCCCGGTCCCGCCGAAGCGGCGGGTGGTGGAGCTGTCGGCCTGCATGAAGCGTTCGAACAGCCGGCGGACCTGTTCCGGCGACATGCCGATGCCGGTGTCGGTGACGCGGAAGACGACCATGTCCGCAGGTGTGGCGGAGGTGCGTTCCACCGACAGGGTGACGGTGCCGTTCTCGGTGAATTTCGCGGCGTTGCTCAGCAGGTTGAACAGGCACTGGCGCACCTTTACCACGTCGGTGTGCATGGCCCCCACGTCGTCCGCCACCTCCACCGCCAGCCGGTTGCCCTTCTTCGACACCAGCGCCTCCACCGTCGCGGCGACCTCGCGCGTCAGCTCGGCGACGTCGGCGTCCTCGCCATGCACCTCCATCTTGCCGGCCTCGATCTTGGAAATGTCGAGGACGCCGTTGATCAGGGTCAGCAGGTGGCGGGCATTCGCCTCGATCTTCTCCAGGTCGGGCAGCATGCTGTCGACGCCGAGGTCGGCCAGCTCCTCCTCCAGCATTTCGGTGTAGCCGATGACGGCGGAGAGCGGCGTGCGCAGCTCGTGGCTCATGTTGGCGATGAACAGGCTCTTGGCTCGGTTGGCCTCCTCGGCGGCGAGGCGGGCGGCCTCCAGCTCCTCCTCCGCCCGCTTGCGGACGCTGATGTCCTGCATGGCGCCGATCATGCGCAGAGGCTGGCCGATCGGGCTGCGCAGGACGAAGCCGCGGTCGAGGATGCTGGCATAGCTGCCGTCGGCGCGGCGGAAGCGGTATTCGTCGTTCCAGCGCGTGCCGCCGCCGTCGATCACCGCATGGATGCCGGTGACCACATGGTCCTGGTCGTCCGGGTGGATATGGTCCATCCACCAGGAGGCGGAGGTCTCCGAGACGTCCTGGCCGTAGCCGAAGAGGGTGCGCACCGCCTCGTTCCAATGGATGCGGTCGGACGACAGATTCCAGTCCCAGATGGCGTCGTTGGTCGCCTGGGCCGCCAGCCGGTAGCGTTCCTCCGTCTCGCGCAGCGCCTCCTCGGCCCGGCGGCGGGTGGTGATGTCGGTGTGGACGCCGACCCATTCCTGAACGGTGCCGCCGGTGTCCAGCAGCGGCACGGCGCGGACCAGCATGTCGCGATAGACGCCGTCGTAGCGGCGCAGGCGGTGCTCCGCCTTATAGACGGTCTTCCCGGCCCGCGCGGCGCGCCAGGCCTCCGAAGTGTGGGGGCGGTCGTCGGGATGGATGGCCTCGACCCAGCCGGTGCCCTTCAGTTCGTCGAAGCTCTGGCCTGTGAAGCTGCTCCAGCTCGGCTGCGGGGTTTCGAAGCGGCCGGCGCCGGACGTGCTCCAGACGATGGCGGCGGTCGCCTCGACCAGCGAGCGGAAGCGCGCCTCGCTGAGGCGCAGTCTCTCCTCCGCCCGTTTGGCGTCGGTGGTGTCCCAGGTGACGCCGATCAGGGTCAGGCTGCGTTCCGGCGTGCCGTCGGTCACCACGCCGCGCGCCACCGCCCAGCGGACTTCGCCCGACGGCAGCAGGATGCGGAATTCGGCGTCATATTCGCCGCGCCGGCGGCGGGCGGTGTCGATGATCTGGCCGATCCGAGGCTGGTCGTCGGGATGGACGCGGCCGGTGACGTCCACCCCGCGGATCGGCTCGTCGGCCGTGAAGTCGAAGATCTCGCGCAGCCGGGCGTCGGCCTCGATGCGGTCGTCCTCCAGGTTCCAGGACCAGGCGCCGATCCGCGCGGCGCGGAGCGCCAGCTGCATTCGGCGCTCCGCCTCCATCACCCGGGATTCGGCCCGGCGCTGTTCGGTGACGTCGGTGTTGGTGCCGAGCCAGCGCAGGATGCGCCCGTCGCGGTCGCGCACCGGCACGGCGCGGGACAGGAACCAGCGGTATTGGCCGTCCTTGCCGCGCAGGGGGAAGGTATCCTCCCACGGTTCCCCCGCCCGGATCGCGCGGAAGAAGCCGTCCGATGCGCGGTCGACATGGTCGGGATGGTGGACGCTCCGCCAGTTCCAGCCCTCCGTCTCGCCCGGCTCGGCACCGGTGAACTCGTACCAGCGGCGGTTGTACCAATAGACGGCGCCGTTGGCGTCCGCCATCCAGGTCAGTTGCGGAATCAGGTTGGCAAGGCTGCGGAACTGAGCCTCGTTCTCGCGCAGCAGGGTCTCGGTGCGGAGGCGTTCGGCGGCGTCGCGGGCGCGGTCGATGGCGGCACCGAGCAGGGTGGCGACCCCCTGGAGAAAGGCGGCGTCGGCGGTGTCGAAGCGGCCGTCGCGGCGGCTGTCGACCTCCAGCACGCCGAACGGCTCGCCCTCGCCACGGATGATGACGTTGATGGCGCGCTTCACCCCATGTTCGGCCAGCAGCTCAGGACAGCGGAAACGGGATTCAAGGCCGAGATCGTTGGAGATCACCGGCTCGCCGGTCTTCAGCGCATAGCCGGCGGGAGACGCGAGGTCGGCGCCGAGCGAGCGGTGCCCGACCACGCCGGGGTTCCAGCCGACACCGGCGCGGACCAGCAGGCGCTCGGCGCCGTCCGCATCATTCACCCATTCCAGGGCCTTGCTCAGTTCGGCATCCAGCCCTTCGGCGCAGAGGTCGGTCGCCTGCTGCAGCAGGGCGGCGATGTCGGCGCTTTTCAGGGCGGAGATGCCAAAGCGGGCCAGCAGGTCCTGCTGCCTCTCCCTGCGGGCGAGGCGTTCGGCAAGATGGCTGTCGGTTTGGGCGATCCGAGCGGTGGGCCCGGTGGAGGGTCTGGCAGGGGGCATGAACCATGTGCGGACGGGGAGCGACGACATTTGAACAGCCGGCGGCGGCATTCGTCCGCGCCGGCATGGCGGATTACCGCGCTCGACCCGGCCTGTCGCAGGCGGGCCACGCCCCGATGGGACAGGTTGCCATTCCCCCGATGCGATACGTCCGGTGAATGGGGGTGCAGATGGTCGCCGGCTCTGTTGTAGGAGGGGGAGGAGTGCGGCGCGCCTGCCGGCCGCCGTCCTCGCCCAAGTTTTTTGTGTTTTGCCTGGAGTATTTGTGGAATGGCCCGTGTCACCGTCGAGGATTGCGTCCTTCTCATCCCCAACCGTTTCGATCTGGTGGTGATGGCGGCGCAGCGTGCCCGCCAGATCGCCGGCGGCGCGCCGCTGTCGATCGACCGCGACAACGACAAGAACCCGGTCGTCGCGCTGCGCGAGATTGCGGACGAGACGCTGTCGCTGCCCGACCTGCGCGACAATCTGATCCGCGGCCACCAGAAGATCGTGGAGACCGACGAACCCGAGGAGGAGATCGTCGAGCTGATGGCGGACGAGAACAGCTGGATGCACACCAGCGACACCTCGCTCGCCGACGAGGACAGCATGAGCGACGCCGAGGAGGACATCACCGAGGACGACGATATGGCGTCGGAGATGGACCGGAAGCCGGGTGCGGCCTTCGGCATGACGGAGGACGACGTAGTCGGCGACGATGCCGATGGAGATGTCGGCCCCTAATACTGTTGGCCGGTAATTCGGCAACGCAGGCATAACGCCGGGACCGATGGTCCGGCTCCGGCGTTATATCTGCGCGCTGCGGCGAACGGATCGGCCGGCGCTCGTCCTCACCCGCCCTTCCACCGCAGTCAGGGTCTCCGCCAGATCATGGATCACGCTACCGTCTGGGCGGCCACGTCGCCCGTGCCGCCAGCCCTGCCGCGCCCGCTTTGCCGGGAGGGCGTCAGGCTGGTGCCGGCGACCGTCTGCACCGGGGCCGCGATGGCCGAACGGGAGGAGACGGTCATCGACGAGGTGCCGGTCGGGCTGATCTATGCCGGCAGCCTCTTCTCCGTCATGCTGGCGACCCCGACCGACCTCGAGGACTTCGCCACCGGCTTCTCATTGAGCGAAGGACTCGTCGGCAGCGCGGAGGAACTGGCGGTCACCGCCATCGACGAGGTGACGGACGGCGTGCGCATCCGCATGGAACTGCCGGTGGAGCGGTTGGCTGCCCTTCTGCGACGCAAGCGCAACCTGATGGGCGGCTCCGGCTGCGGCCGTTGCGGCACCGACAGCTTCGCGGAGGCTCTGCGCCCGCTCGACCCTGTCCGCTCCACCGCCCGCATCGCGCCGGACGCGATCCGCCGCGCCATGGCGGCCCTGCCGTCAGGGCAGCGGCTGAACCGGGAGACCGGAGCGGTCCATGCCGCCGGCTTCGCCCGTCCAGATGGGCAACTGGTCGCCGTGCGCGAGGATGTCGGGCGGCACAATGCGCTCGACAAGCTGATCGGCGCGCTGGCCCGCGCCGGTGTCGATCCCGCCGACGGCTTCGTCGTGGTGTCGAGCCGTTGTTCCTTCGAGATGGTCCACAAGACCGCGGCGGCCGGCATCCCGCTGATCGCCGCCATCTCCGCCCCGACATCACTGTGCGTCGGCTTCGCCGAAAGGGTGGGCGTCGGTGTGGTCGCCTATGTGCGCGACGGCCGCTTCACCGTCTATGCCGCTCCGTCGCGGGTCCTGATGCCAGCGTGACCTCGGTGCCGGCCACCGCCCCGATCCTTTCGGCCGCGCGGCCGGCACAGCAGATCTGCCAAGTGGTCATACCACTCGACGATATGTCGCGTCCTGCCGCTGCGGTGCAGCATGCTAAGGAAAGGGACGGGAGACGCGCCGGGATCGGCCCGTCCACGCCTCCCCCGAGGAGTGCCTTTTCCGATGCATCACGATGTTTCGTCCCACCGCTGGTCCGTCGCTCCGGCCCAGCGCGCCCTCGACCATGAGCCTCTCGGCGCCGACGTCCGTGCCGCTTTCGCCTGCGCGGTCGCCCGCCTGCGCGCCGAGGCCGACGCGCTCGCACGGCGCATGAGCGATGCCGGAACTGTCGAAGTGCTGGAGCGGGAGGGTGGATTGCAGGTGCTGTACCGGTCCCATCATGGCGAAGACGGTGGCGAGGGGCTTCACCGGCTGATCGGCGATTTCGACCTGCACCTGACGCATGACGGGCGGGCGGCGATCCACATGCGGATCCGCGGCGATGTGCCGCCGGCCGAGGTTCTGGACATCGACCGCGCGACGGCGGAGCATTTCCGGACCCGGCTGCATGCGTTCGAGACCGGCTGTCGCCGTCTTCCCACCGCACGCGCCGCCTGAACGGAATCGGCCGGGCCCGGCGAACGGGCCTTTTGCGGACAGTCGCCGCGCGGGCGGGCCAAGGCCTTCGCCCGTCCGCGGCGCGGAGGAGAATACATGTCCATGGACAAGGAAGTGATCGTCGCGGCACTGCGTCACGCGGCGGCCCTGCACGAAGGCACCTATCGGCCCGACCGGGCGCGCACGCCCTTCGTGTCGCACCTGTCGGAAACGGCGGAGCTGGTGTCGCAGGCCGGCGGCAGCCCGGCCGAGATCGCCGCGGCCTGGCTGCATGATGCCGTCGAGGACGGGCTGACCACCGTCGACGATCTGGCCGACCGGTTCGGCCGGGAGGTCGCCGACCTCGTCGCGGCGGTCAGCGACGCGCCGGAGGATGTCGGCAAGGCGATTTCCGAGCGCAAGGCGATCCAGGCCGCGCGCCTCGCGGCCGCGCCGGAGGGCGCCAAGCGCATCAAACTGGCCGAGCAGATCTCGATCCTGCAGGCGCTGGCGGTCGAACGCCCGCTGTCGTGGAGCGTCGAGCGGGCCGATGCCTATGTCGAGGGATCCCGCCTCGTCGCCGAAGCCTGCGCTGCCGCGAGCCCGCTGCTGGCGGAGCGCTATGCCGCCGCGCTGGCCGGGGCGACGCACTGACGGTCGGCAGGGCAGGCGGCGTTCAGGTCAAAGCGCCGAGGTCAAAGCGCTGACGAGCGCCAGAGCCAGACCAGACCAGCGACCGCCCCGGCCGCCAGCAGGACCAGCACCAGGATGATGGCAATCGCGGTGCGGCGGTCCTTGGCCTCGCGCTGTTCCGCCTCGCGCCGCTTCTTCAGCAGAAATTGCTGTTCTGGGCTGAGGAAGCGGCCAGCGGCGGCATCGGGGGTAGGCACGTAGCGCACCCGGCCGCGAGCCTTGGCCGCCTTGGCCGTGGCCGCCGCCGTCCCTCTCACGGCGGTGGTCAGACCGCCTTGCGACGGCCGGCCGGTGTTGATCGGCTCCGCCGCCGCTCCGCGAACCGCGGTCACCTGCCGTCCCTTGCGCTTGCGTGGCAGCTTCCGCCGTCTGGTCGCCATGCCTCTCCCCCCGCTCTCGATCCTTCACCGCGGCGGGGAGCATAGCCGCCCGGCCCGTCCGGCGCAGCCAATCACAAGATGATCTCCGGAAAGTCACATAGGCTCATGCCAATGGGCGCATGCCAACCGGAATCGGCGGGGGAGAGGGAGCCTTGCGCGGACGGCAGGGCGTTCGCCGCCAGCCAGCTCCTACCGCACGCAATTCCCGACGATCTGGTAGCAGAGCGTGGGATCGCGTCGGTCGTTGTAGCGGACGGCAGTGACCTGCCCGCCATGCAGTTCGAAGGTGGCTTCGCAGCTGTAGGTGCGCGACCAGGTGGTCACGTCGGGCTGCCACAGCATCGGGCCGCGGGGGCCGAGCCAGGGGCTGGGCTCCCAATCCACATCGCGGTCGACCAGTGTCTGTCGGCGGGTATAGACCAGATACTCCGCATCGCCGGCGACGGCCGAGCGTTCCGGCACCCCGGCACAGGACAGCAGGGCGGCCTTGCTCATGCCGACCATCGCCGCGGGCGCGCGCAGCGCCAGTTCCGCCTGCGGGTTGGCGCAGGAACCCGCCAGCAGGGCGGCGGCGAGGCACCCGCCGCGCAGGGCCCAAATCGTCGGACGCCGGCCTTTGGTCATCTCTGGTCCTCCGCGATGGCGCGCAAGCGAACGGGACTTTCCCTCAGATAAAGCATCCATTCAATTGCACAACGGCGATCAGCCGAGAACCGTGTCGTAGAGCAGTTTCAGGTTCAGCACGACGATGATGCCGGCGACGATCCAGGACAGGCCGGCGATCCAGCCGGGAACGGCGAAGCTGCCCATCTTGCCGCGGTCGGTGACGAAGCGGACCAGCGGAATGACTGCGAAGGGAAGCTGCATCGACAGCACGACCTGACTGAACACCAGCAGCTGCGCCGTGCCGCTTTCGCCATAGAGCGCCGTCACCACCACCACCGGGATGATGGCGAGCCCGCGGGTCAGCAGCCGGCGCGCCCAGTGCGGCAGGCGAAGCCGCAGGAACCCCTCCATCACGATCTGCCCGGCCAGCGTCGCCGTCACGGTGGAGTTGAGGCCCGACGCCAGCAGCGCCACGGCGAACAGGGTGGAGGCGATACCCAGGCCCAGCAGCGGCGACAGCAGTTCGAACGCCTCGCCGATCTCCGCCACCTCGGTATGGCCGCTGCCGTGGAAGACGCTGGCGGCCAGGATCAGGATGGCGGCGTTGACGAACAGGGCCAGCATCAGCGCGATGGTGCTGTCGATGGTGGCCCAGGTGATGGCGTCGCGCCGCCCCTCCTCCGTCCGCGGATAGGCGCGGGTCTGCACGATGGAGGAGTGGAGGTAGAGGTTGTGCGGCATCACGGTGGCGCCCAGGATGCCGATGGCGACATAGAGCATGCCGGGGTTGGTCACCACCTCCGCCGTCGGGATGAAACCGTTGAGCACGGCGGCGACCGGCGGCGCGGCGGCGACGATCTGCACCAGGAAGCAGCCGGCGATGATGGTCAGCAGGGCGATGACGAAGGCCTCCAGATAGCGGAAGCCCCGCTGCATCAGCAGCAGCACCAGGAAGGCGTCGAGCGCGGTGATCAGGGCGCCGCCGATCAGCGGGATGCCGAACAGCAGGTTCAGCGCGATGGCGGTGCCGATGACCTCGGCAAGGTCGCAGGCGATGATCGCCGCCTCGCACGCCACCCACAGCGTCAGGTTGATCGGGCGGGGGTAATGGTCGCGGCAGGCCTGGGCCAGATCGCGCCCGGTGACGATGCCCAGCCGCGCCGCCAGCGACTGCAGCAGGATCGCCATCAGGTTGGACAGCATGATGACGGACAGCAGCGTGTAGCCGAACTGCGACCCGCCGGCGAGATCGGTCGCCCAGTTGCCGGGGTCCATGTAGCCGACCGACACCATGTAGCCCGGCCCGGCGAAGGCCAGCAGCCGGCGCAGCCACAGGCCGCCCTGCGGTACCGCGATGGAGGCATGGACCTCCGGCAGGCTTAGCCGGCCGTCCCCGTCCTGGCTGGAGTATCTCCAGGCGCTGGGGGGCGGCACGGCGGCTTCGGCTTCCGACATCGGCGTGTGGCTCCCGGCCGAATTGCAAACTGGTATCAATCAAGTATGTACCGCGACATCGAGTATGCAAGATGCTATACTTTCCGGAACCAAACTTTTCCGGGGGTGAAGCGTGACGGTCAGGGAAGGCGATGCGCCGGCCGAGACGGCGCTGCCCGATGCCGAACTCCATGCCGAAGGCTTCCGCAAGACACGGGAGGCGCAGCGCTCCGCCCTCGCCGAGGATTATGTGGAGCTGATCGCCGACCTGATCGAAAGCGGGCAGGAGGCGCGGCAGGTCGACATCGCCGCGCGGCTGGGCGTGGCGCAGCCCACCGTCGCCCGCATGCTGGACCGGCTGGCGGCCGAGGGGCTGGTCTACCGCAAGCCCTACCGTGCCGTGTTCCTGACCGACGCCGGCCGCAGGATTGCCGAGGAAAGCCGCGAACGGCACCAGACGGTGGTGGCCTTCCTCCGCTCTCTCGGCGTCAGCGCCGACACCGCGCGGATCGATGCCGAGGGCATCGAGCATCATGTCAGCGCCGAGACGCTGGATGCCTTCCGCCGGGCGCTGGCAAAGGGCGGCTGAGCGGTCCCCAGTTCAAAGCCTTCAGGCGGCCAGACCGTTGTCGATGGCGATGCGGATCAGGGCGCGGGTGCTGTCGGCGCCCAGCTTGTCCTTGATCTGGGTGCAGCTGTTGGCCACCGTCTTCTGACTGATCCCCAACCGCTCCGCGATGGCCGCCGTAGTCAGTCCGCGTCCGACCAGCCCCAGGATTTCCCGTTCGCGCTGGGTCAGTCCGGCCAGCGGGTCGGATGGCGGCATCAGGGTCATCAGCGCCAGATCGCGGGCAAGGCCGCTGTCCAGATGGATGCGCCCGGCCAGTACCGTGCCGATGGCGGAGGCGAGGCTGTCGGGCGCGTCGTTCTTGGTGACATAGCCCCTGGCTCCGGCCTTCAGTGCACGGGCGGCGATGGCCGGATCCTCATGCATGCTGAAAATCAGGACGGGCACCGCCGGGGTTTCCTCGCGGATGCTGCGCAGCACCGCCATGCCGCCGCCGTCACCCGGTATGTTGAGGTCGAGGACGACGACATCTGGCCGCTCCGCCCGCCACAGCGCCAGCGCGCTGCCGACATCCTCCGCCTCGACCACGCGGCCGAGCGCCGCTTCGGCCAGCAGGCGCTGGCAGCCGGCCCGGACGATGGGGTGGTCGTCGACCAGAAGAATGGTACGGGTCACGTCATACGCTCCAATGCGGGCGGGGAGGATGGCGAAAGGGCCGGGCGGCACAGGCGGGCCGATACGCGGGTGCCGCCGCCGGCCGCGGTTCCGATCGCCAGGGTGCCTCCAAGCGTACGGACCCGTTCCGCCATGCCGGAAATGCCGAAGCCGCTTTTCCCCGCATCCCCGCCGCTCGGCAGGCCCGGGCCGTCGTCGATTATGGTGATCTCGACCATGTCGGGGTCGATCCGCAGGGCGACCGCGACGGCAGACGGCGCGGCGTGGCGAAAGGCGTTGACCAGGGATTCCTGAACCAGCCGGTAGACGGTCAGCCGCAGCACCTCGTCGCAGCCGTCGAGATCGGCCATCGCCGCCGGCGGTTCGATGGTCAGCGTCACGGCGATGTCGGGCTGGCGCCGCATCCACTCTCCGGTCAGTTCGGCCAGCGCCTCGCTCAGCGGCAGTTGGTCGAGCAGGGCGGGGCGCAGGCGGGCCAGGATGCGGCGGCTCAGCCGGTGGACCTCCGCCGCCGTGTCCAGGATCTTGGCCGCACGTTCGGCGGCTTCGCTGTCGGCAGCGCCGTCGCGCAGGCGCAGGATGCGGCCGGCATCGACCTTGATCGCGAACAGGGCGGCGCCGAGTTCGTCGTGGATTTCGCGGGCGATCTCCCGCCGTTCGGCATCCTGCGCGGCGACGATCCGCTGGCCGGCCTGCCGGTTCTCCCGCTCCGCCGCCGCCAGCCCGTCGGCCAGGGCGGCGATGCCGGCTCCCAGCCGGTCGAGTTCGGGCACGCCGCGACCGTCGACAGCGAAGGCATAGTCGCCGGCGCGCAGCCGCTCCACCCCCGCTTCCAGCCGCGACAGCGGAGCCAGGGCGCGCCCGACCGCGAGGTGGGCGGCCGCCATCAGCAGCAGCCCGACCGCCAGCATCGCCGCGGCGAGATCGCTCATATCCTCCCAAACCTCGGCAATCTCGTCCCAGGGCTCGGCGACGATGCGCAGATCGCCGCCAAGTTCGCCCGTGTCCAGCCGCCGTTCCAGCGGCTCACCGCCGATCAGCGCGGCGAACCAGTCCGGCGCCCGCCGTTCCGCCGGTTCCGGCTGCGGCAACCCGTCGGGTCCGATGAAGCGAAGGTGGCGCAACCCCATCCCGTTCAGGATGCCGATGCCGCCGGGCATCTCCCCGCGCTCCGCCATCGCCAGTCCCAGCGCGCCGCCCAACTCGAGGGCGGATGCCATTTCCGCCCGGACGGCATCGCGGGCGTTGGCGACCATCACCGCCCCGCCGGCCGCCGCCATCAGCAGCAGGAAAAGCCCGATCAGGGCCAGGATGCGCAGCCTCAACGACACCGCCGCCCACTCCGCAATAAGACCAATGACGGAATGTTAGTCGATCCATCGGATCGGACGCCATCCGCCCTTCGGACAATCGAATGATGCTGCCGATGTGGATTTGTACGTTCCGCATCGGCGGACGGGAAAAAATCCTGGTCCGGCCGGGATGTCGTCATGGCTCACCGTCAAGAAGTTCTTCCCCGGATTGTCGAATGGAACCATGCCGCCGGGGGAGAGACTATTGGACGTGGCAAGACAAGGTGCTGTGCGCCGGGCGGGATGCACAGACCGGCTTTGAAAAGGTCCTGCCGCTCAGAAAGCAACGGCCTTCTGGCACGACCCTTCTGGCACGACATCGTCACGTTCGGCTTTTCCGGTCCCGCGGGCGGCATCGCCTCCCGCCGTCCGCGGAATCGGGAACAAGCCGGCGTGGCGGTATCGCCGCCGCTTTGCGGCGGACGACACGAACGCCGCTTGGCGGCCAATCATCGGGGGAAACGCATGACACTTTCGTCCTACAGCACATCTGCGGGCAGCACCAATTCCGGCACCAAGCCGCGCCGCCGGGTCCATCTGGCAGGAGTCGCCGGCGTGATCGCCGCGCTGTTCCTGGCCGCGGCTCCGGCGGGGCCGGCGCTGGCCTCCGAGGTCACTTGGGACGCCATCGCCAACGATGCGAAGAACACCGGCGACGTGCTGATGTACGGCATGGGAGTGGAAGGCAAGCGTTTCAGCCCGCTGAAGCAGATCAATGCCGAGAGCGTGTCGCGTCTGGTTCCGGCCTGGTCCTTCTCCTTCGGCGATGAGAAGCAGCGCGGGCAGGAGACCCAGGCGCTGGTCCATGACGGCGTCATCTACGTCACCGCCTCCTATTCGCGGATGTTCGCGCTGGACGCCAAGACCGGCAAGCGGCTGTGGAGCTATGCCCACCGCCTGCCCGACGACATCCGTCCCTGCTGCGACGTGGTCAACCGCGGTGCGGCGATCTATGGTGACAAGCTGTTCTTCGGAACGCTCGACGCCTCCATCGTCGCGCTGAACAAGGACACAGGCAAGGTCGTCTGGAAGAAGAAGTTCGCCGATCACAAGGTCGGCTACACGATGACCGGCGCGCCGACCATCGTGAAGGACCAGAAGACCGGCAAGGTTCTGCTGATCCACGGCTCGTCCGGCGACGAATTCGGCGTGGTCGGGCGGCTGTTCGCCCGCGATCCCGACACCGGCGAGGAAATCTGGATGCGTCCGCTGGTCGAAGGCCACATGGGCCGGCTGAACGGCAAGGACAGCACACCGACCGGCAGCGACAAGGCCCCCTCCTGGCCGCGCGACAAGGACGGCAATCTGGTGGAGGCCTGGAACCATGGCGGCGGTGCGCCGTGGCAGAGCGCCACCTTCGACGTCGAGACCAACACCATCGTCATCGGCACCGGCAACCCGGCGCCATGGAACGGCTGGGCGCGCTGGCCGGGCGACAGCCTCTACACCTCGGGCCAAGCCTATGTCGATCCGACCACCGGCGAGCTGAAGGGCTTCTATCAGCACACGCCGAACGACACCTGGGACTTCTCCGGCAACAACGAGCTGGTGCTGTTCGACTATACCGACGCCGCCGGCAAGACGGTGAAGGCGACGGCGCATGCCGACCGCAACGGCTTCTTCTATGTCACCGACCGGACCAAGCTGGCGACGGCCGGCGGTGAGCCGAACAAGCCGAACAGCGTGATCGCCGCCTACCCCTTCGTCGACGGCATCACCTGGGCCAAGGGCATCGATTTGAAGACTGGCCGTCCCATCGAGAATGAGGGACAGCGTCCGCCGCTGCCGGCCGAAGGCGAGAAGCGCGGCAAGCCGGTCGAGGTGTCGCCGCCCTTCCTCGGCGGCAAGAACTGGAACCCGATGTCCTACAGCGAGGACACCAAGCTGTTCTACATCGCCGCCAACCATTGGAAGGAGGATTATTGGACCGAGCATGTCGGCTACAACCCCGGCTCGGCCTATCTCGGCATGGGGTTCCGCATCCACAAGATGTTCGACGACCATGTCGGCAGCCTGCGGGCGCTGGATCCGAAGACCGGCAAGATCGTCTGGGAGCATAAGGAGGAACTGCCGCTGTGGGCCGGCACGCTGGCCACCGCCGGCAATCTGGTCTTCACCGGCACCGGCGACGGCTTTGTCAAGGCCTTCAACGCCAAGACCGGCGAGGAGCTTTGGCACTTCCAGACCGGGTCGGGGATCGTCTCCTCCCCCGTCACCTGGGAGCAGGACGGGGTGCAGTATGTCGGCATCACCACCGGCTATGGCGGCGCGGTGCCGCTGTGGGGCGGCGATTTGGCCGACCTGACCACCCGCGTGACCCAGGGCGGCTCCTTCTGGGTGTTCAAGCTGGCCGACGTGAAGGTCTCCAGCACCAAGTGACCGGGTCCTGAGAAACCGGACCAAGGAACGCCGGGGCATAAGACCGCCCCGGCGCCTTTCATCGGAGGCATCATCATGACGTCGCGCTTCGCCACCCTGCAGTGCCGGAAACGGCCCGATGACTTCCGTCGGCTCTTTGCCCTGGGCGTCCTGACCCTCGGCCTTTCAGCACCCGTTTCGCCATCGCTCGCAGCGGGAATGGAGACTGCGGCCATCCCGGCGGCGTCGGACGACCAGACGGCGCAACCAGTCGGCGGCGGCGAGGAGGAGCGGGCGAGCGTCGTCGACGGCTGTACGCTCGGGCCGCGGATCGTCTGCCCCAATCTGGACCTGCGGCACCGCAATCTGCGTGGCCTATCGCTGGCGGGGGCCGATCTGCATGGGGCCAACCTGATGCGGGCCGACCTGCGCAAGGCGGACCTGCGTGGCGCCAACCTGACCGGAGCCATTCTGGACGGCGCCGACCTGCGCACCGCCTTCCTGCAGGGCGCCCGCCTGTCGGGAGCGCGGTTGCGCGGCGCCAATCTGGAATTCGCCCGCGCCACCGGCGCCGATTTCACCGGCAGCGACCTGACCGCCGCCAATCTGGAGGCGATCCGCGCCGACAAGGTCAATCTCGCCGGCGCCAGCCTAGAGGGGGCCAATCTTCAGGAGGCGAAGATGGCGCTGTCCAACCTGTCCGGCGCCAACATGGACGGAGCCAAGCTGCGCTTTGCCATCTTCCAGGATGCGCTGATGACCGGCTGCCGGGCCTGTCCCACCGGTTGGTAATTTCAGCAGTGCCGGCCGCGCTTCGGGGTCGCGGCGTCGCAGCCGCAACAACCCCCGCAGCCTTCGGCCGCCTGTGACGGGACCGGCCGTCCGGCCAGCCGGCGCAGGCGGTTGCGCCAGGATGCCGGCAGCAGGATGCTCCAGGCCACCCAGGCAAAGGCGGCGGCGACGATCAAGCCGACCAAGATGCTTTCCATCATGGCTCAGCCTCCCAGCAGGGCGGTGGACAGGCGGAAGGTGACGAATGCGGCGCCATAGGCGAGCGCCGTCATGTAGGCGATCATCATCAGCATCCAGAACCAGCTGTTGGTTTCCCGCTTCACCACCGACAGGGTGGAGACGCATTGCGGGGCGAACACGAACCATGCCAGCAGGGACAAGGCGGTGGGCAGGCTCCAGTCCGCCGCCAGCACACCGGCCAGCGAACCGGACAGCGCGTCGCCCGTCTCGCTCAGTGCGTAGACGGTGCCGAGCGCCGCCACCGCCACCTCGCGCGCCGCCATGCCCGGCACCAGGGCGATGGCGATCTGCCAGGTGAAGCCGATGGGGGCGAGCAGCGGCGCCAGCGCATGGCCGAGCATCCCGGCGAAGCTGTAGTCGATGGCCGGCCCCGTGGCCCCGTCGGGTGCCGCCGGGAAGCTGCCGAGGAACCACAGCAGGATCATGATGGCGAAGATCACCGTGCCGGCGCGGGCCAGGAAGATGCGCGTCCGCTCCAGCAGCCCCAGCAGGATGTCGCGCGGGCTGGGCAGCCGGTAGGACGGCAGTTCCATCAGCAGCGGCTCGCGGGCGCCCTTGAAGATCGTGCGCTTCAGCACGAAGGCGACTGCGAGCGCCGACAGGATGCCGGCGGCATAGAGGGTGAACATCACCAGCCCCTGCAGCCCGATCATGCCGCCGGCCACCGTCCGGCTGGGGACGAAGGCGGCGATGATGAGTGTATAGACCGGCAACCGGGCCGAGCAGGTCATCAGCGGCGCGATCATGATGGTGGCCAGCCGGTCGGCGCGGTTCTCGATGGTGCGGGCCGCCATGATGCCGGGAACCGCGCAGGCGAAGCTGGACAGCAGCGGGATGAAGGCCCGGCCGTGCAGCCCGACGCCGCCCATCAGCCGGTCGAGCAGGAAGGCCGCCCGCGCCATGTAACCGGTGGATTCCAGCACCAGGATGAAGAAGAACAGCACCAGGATCTGCGGCAGGAAGATCAGCACGCTGCCCACCCCGGCGATGATGCCGTCGGTGATCAGGCTTTTCAGCATGCCGTCCGGCAGGGCGGCGCCGGCGGCAGCCTGCACCCAGCCCAGCGCGCCGTCGATCATGTCCATCGGCACGGCGGCCCAGGCGAACACCGCCTGGAACATCAGGAACAGCACCAGCAACAGGAAGGGCAGGCCGACCGCCGGATGCAGCAGGGCCGCGTCGATGCGCCGGGTGGCGAGCGACGGCTTGCCGGCATCCTGAAGCGCGGCGGCCAGGATGCCCTCGACCTCCTGGTGATAGGCGCGCAACTCCCGCGCCGACGGCTCGCTCCAGCCGCAGGGCGCAGCGGCGAGGTCGGTCGTCATCGCCATCATGCTGCGGTCGATCTGGTCGAGCAGCCCGGACACGCCGTTGCGCCTGATCGCCACCGTCGGCACCACCGGTACGCTCAGCGCCGCCGACAGGGCCGCCGCATCGACACGGCAGCCGCGCGCCACCGCCACGTCCATCATGTTGAGCGCGAGGATGATCGGTCGCCCGAGCTTCTTCAACTCCAGCACCAGCCGCAGATGCAGGCGCAGGTTGGTGGCATCGGCGACGCAGACCATCGCGTCGGGCGGCGCCTCATGCCGGAAACGGCCCAGCACGACATCGCGCGTCACCTCCTCGTCGGGGGAGCGGGCGCGCAGGCTGTAGGTGCCGGGCAAGTCGACGATCTGCACGCGGGTGCCGGCGGGACTGAGAAATTCGCCGATCTTGCGCTCGACCGTCACGCCGGGGTAGTTCGCCACCTTCTGGCGGGCGCCGGTGAGCGCGTTGAACAGGGCGGTCTTGCCGCAGTTGGGATTGCCGACCAGTGCGATGCGTGGCGGCACGGCCGGAAGCACGGGGGTGGATAGAACGGTATCGGACATCGCGGAAATCCTTCCGCAGGAAGGGGAGGCGACGGCTCAGCCGAGCGTCACCAGAACGGCGTGCGCCTCCGCCCGGCGCAGGGCCAGGGTGTGGTCGTCGATGCGCACGGCAAGCGGATCGGCACCGGGGAATCCTTCATGCAGGATTTCCACGCGGGCGCCTTCGATCAGGCCCATCTCGATCATGCGGCGTTCCAGTTCGCCGGGCGGCAGCGGGGTGACGACGGCGGCCTCGTCGAGGCCGGTCACCACCGCGCGCTGACCCTTGCGCAACGCGCCGAGACGGCAGCCATCGCCGCTGGACGGAGGGTCGGAGGTGGTGCCAAGGGTGATGCTGGTGGAGATGGGATGTCGCAGGCCGGAAACAGGAGAGGTCATTCGGGATCACCTTTCGGCGGCGCTGGGCCGCAGTCACCATAGTGATGCGAATAACTCGCAGTAGCGATGTGACGAAGCGTCGCAAAGCTTGCCGGCCGGCCGGCGGGCTGCTGGAGGGGCGCTCGTCCATTTTGCACCCTTGCCCTGCCGGCGCCGCGGCGACCAAATAGGGGCCGGAAATCAGGCCGTTGCCCGGGTGGGGCGGCGGCCGGTCGGGAAGGTACAGGATGACAGAAACACAAAAGGATCCCTTCGCCGCGGCGGCGTCCTTCAACGCCGGCGTCTATGGCACGGGGCTGCGGCCGGTGCGGGCGGACCGGTTGGCGGAAGCGGTGCGGCGCCTGTTGCGGGCGGCCGGCAGCGAGGAGCAGGAGGCGGCGGTCGTCGCCGACCATCTGGTGGAAGCGAACCTGCGCGGCCATGACAGCCACGGCGTCGGCATGCTGGCGATGTATATGCCGGCGATTGCCGCCGGGCTGCTGCGGCCCAACCAGCATGCGACGGTGATCGGCCGCTCCGGTCCCTTCCTGGCGGTCGGCGGTGGCAGCGGCTACGGTCAGGTGATCGCACGCGAGGCGATGGATCTCGCCATCGAACAGGCACGGCGGGAGGGGCTGGCGGTGTTGTCCCTGCGCGACAGCCACCATATCGGTCGCGTCGGCTCCTATGGCGAGCAGTGCAGCGACGCCGGGCTGGTCGCGCTGGCCTTCGTCAACGTCGTTACCCGCCCGGCGGTGGCGCCGCATGACGGCACCCGCCCTCGGCTGGGCACCAACCCGATCTGCATCGCGGTTCCCGGTACGGACGCCACCCCGGCCCTGGTGCTGGATTTCGCCACCAGCGCCGTCGCCGTCGGCAAATGCCGCGTCGCCATGGGCAAGGGGCAGGAGATGGCGCCCGGCCTGCTGCTCGACCCGCAGGGCGACCCGACGCAGGATCCCGGCGTGATGTTCCAGGATCCGTCGGGCGCCCTGCTGCCGCTTGGCGGGCACAAGGGGTTCGGGCTGGCGCTGATGTGCGACGTGCTGGCCGGGGCGCTGGCCTCGGCGATGCCCGGCACGCCGTCGCACCAGAACTCCGGCCGGGTGATGAACAACATGTTCGCCATCGTCTTCGACCCGGCGCGCGGCGGCAACGCCCAGTGGGCGGCCGATCTCGACGATTTGGTCGCCTATGTCCGCGACACGCCGACGGTACCGGGGGTGGACGCCATCCAGATGCCGGGCGAGCCGGAAAGCCGCACCCGTCGGCAGCGTCTGGCCGACGGCATCCCGCTGGACGGCGCCACGCTGGCGATGCTGGACAGCCTGGGGCGGGAGCGTGGACTGGACCTGGGCGAATTGCTGGCCTGAAGACGGTCAGCCCAGCAGTTTCAGCGTCGCCTCGTCCGGTTGGCCGCCGCAGTAGCGGTCGAGGGCCTTGCGGTAGAGGTCGCCGTCCTCTGCCGCAGCCCGGGCGAACAGGGTCATGGAGGAGCGGAACTTCAGGTCGTCCGGCGAGCCGAAGATCTCATGAAGCGTCCGCCCATCCACCGCCAGCACGGTCTCCGTCGCCTGTGCCAGCCGGGAACCGAGGACCGGGTGCGCCAGATAGGCACGCGCCTCGTCGAGCGAGGCGATGCCGTAGAACTGCGCGGTGGCGGAACGGCCGAGGTCGCGCAGCTGCGGGAAGATGAACCACATCCAATGGCTCCGCTTATGGCCGGCCCGCAGTTCCTCAAGCACGGTTGCGAAGACCGGATCCTGCGCCTTGACGAAGCGCTGGAGGTCGAAAGGATCGTCCTGCGGCATGGCGCTGCTCCTTATCGGGTGCCATGCCGAGACATCGGTTGCCGACCAGCGCTTCGCAACGGCTGTTTGCGGGATCAGCCGCCGGTTGCCAGCGCAATGGCGATCTTGCCGAAATGGCTGCCGCGCGACAGGGTGGCATAGGCGCCGGCCGCATCCTCGAAGTCATGGACGCGGTCGACCACCGGGCGGATTTTGCCGGCGTCGATGGCGCGCACGGCCTCGCGCAGGTCGGCCACCGATCCGGTGTTGCTGCCGACCACCTTCAGCATCTTCATGATGATCGGGAACAGCGAGGCCTGGAGGTCGGCGCCGCTGAGGAAGCCGATGACGAAGACCGTGCCTTCCTCCGCCGTGGCGTTCAATGACCGGGCAAAGGTCTGGGCGCCACCGGTCTCCACCACCAGATCGACGCCGGCCCCGCCGGTCAGTTCCAGAACCCGCGCGTCCCAGTCGGGAGTCGTCCTGTAGTTGATCGCCTCATCGGCGCCGAGCGCCTTCGCCCGTTCCAGCTTCGCGTCGGAGGAGGAGGTGATGATGACGCGGGCGCCCGACGCCTTGGCGAATTGCAGAGCGAACAGGCTGACGCCGCCGGTGCCGAGCAGAAGCACGGTGCTTCCCGGACGCACCGCGCCGGTGCGGATCGCCCGCCATGCCGTGGTCGCGGCGATGGGAAGGTTTGCCGCCTCGGCGAAGGACAGGTGGCTGGGCACCGGCACGAGGCTGGCGGCGGGGACCACCGCGTAATCGGCGAGCGAACCGGGCATATTGATGCCGCGCATCCGCCGGCCGGCGACCGGCGGCAGCGTACCGGCCTGCCAGTCGGGCAGGAAATGCGGGATGACCCGGTCGCCTTCCGTCAGTCCGCTCACGCCGGGGCCGATCTCCGCCACCTCCCCCGCACCGTCGGCGACGGGGATGAGCGGCATGGACGGCACGGGGAAGGCGCCGGTCGCCACCGCCAGATCGACATAATTCAGGCTGGCGGCGCGCAGGCGGACCAGCACCTCGCCCGCGCCGGGGGTGGGGCGCGGCAGTTCGGCGATGCGAAGGGCGTCGAGGCGGGGGGCTTCAAGCTGATAGGCGCGCATCGGGGTGGTTCCTTGCTTGCTGTAATGTGTGACGCGAAGCTAGCCCGTTGCGCTTGAGCCTTTAATCCGGTGTGTCTGCATGATATTGCTGCACATCATGCACGAATTGAGCGATCAGGGGCTGGAGGAGGTCGCCGCCTTCCTGGCGGTTCTCGACACCGGCGGCTTCGCACCGGCGGCGCGGGTGCTGAACCGCGACGCCTCCGTGCTGTCGCGCCGGGTATCGGCGCTGGAGCGGCGGCTGGGCGTCCGGCTGCTGGAGCGCACCACCCGGCGGGTGACGCCGACGGAGGCCGGGCGCCGCTTCGCCGACCGGGCTCGCATGGCCCTGACCCTGCTGGCCGATGCGGAGCGGGAGGCTGCCGACGCCGGAGCGGTGCCGCAGGGAACGCTGCGGCTGTCGCTGCCGGAGGCGTTCGGGCGGCTGTGGGTGGCACCGCTTCTGCCCGACTTCCTCACCGCTTTTCCGCGCGTGCGGATCGAAGCCTTCTACAGCGACCGTTTCGTCGATCTGGTGGGGGAGGGGTTCGACCTTGCCATCCGCATCGGCCGGCTGCCCGATAGTTCGCTGGTGGCGCGCCGGCTGGGGGCGGAACGGCGGCTGGTCTGCGCCGCGCCATCCTACCTCGCCGCAAGGGGAGTCCCGCAGGAGCCGGCCGATCTCGCCGGCCATGACGCGCTGCTGTTCGCGCTGTTCGATTCACCGTCGGATTGGCACTTCAGCCGGGGGCGCGAGCGGGTGCGGGTGCGGCTGTCCGGGCCGCTGCTGACCGACAATGTCGATAGCCTCGTCCATGCGGCGGTGGCCGGAAAAGGGCTGCTGGTGTGTTCGGAATGGCTGATCGGGCGGGAACTGGCCGGCGGGCGTCTGGTCCGCGTGCTGCCGGATTGGGAGGTCGGCAGCGACGCCGGCAGGGGCGGCGGCGGGGAAGCTGCCATCCATCTGGTCCGTCCGTCCGGCCGCTTCACTGCCGGCAAGACCCGCGCCTTCGCCGACTGTATCGCGGACCGGCTGTCGCCGCCACCCTGGAACCGCCCACCCTGACGGGCGCTCCGGTCAGCCTCCGCCGATCTCCACCGGCATGCGGACGAGGTCGCGGTTCCAGGTGATCCTGCATTTGTCCAGGTTCAGCCGCGTCATGTAGACATAGGCGGTCTTGCCGACATCGTCGAAGTTGCGGCTCTGGCTGGCGGGATCGAGCAGGGCGGGGTAGTCGAAGGCCGTCTTGTCGCCGCAGCCGTAGCGGAACAGCAGCGGGGCCGCCCACAGAAGCTCCGGCTTCGACCAGCTCACCAGATCCGGCGAGGTCGTGGTCCAGATGCCGGTGCGGCCGTCGCGGGTCATCGCCAGCGTGGCGATGAACCGGCCGCTGGCGCGGTGACGGACGATGCTGCGCACGGTGCCTTGCAGGACATCGGGGGCGACCGGGGCGCAGAGATGGGCCTCCGGGGCGTCTTCAATTTGGTCATCACGGACAAAACGGACGGAAAAGGATTTGCCGTCCCAGCCGCGCCAGGAGTGTGGATCGGCGAGATTGTCGGTCCGCATCAGACAGGCGCCGCGCTTCTGCGCCCCGAACCGTTCGGCCCACAGGAAGGCGTACCAGTGGTCGCCGTTGCGGACGATGTTGCTGGGCGCGAAATAGCCGGTGCGCTGGCCGACATCGCCGCCGTAGGGGTAGGGCAGCGTCGCGACGGTGTGGTTGGGCGGTGCGGCGCTCAGGCGGAAGCTCGCACCGCCGTCGGTGGAGATCGCCGCGGTGATGCTGTTGCGCCAGCAGCGCATGTATTGGCCGGACGGGCAGAGTGCCGGGCGTTTCTGGGCGTGAAACTCGTTGCTGACCAGGGCGAAGACGGTGTTGCCGTCCGGGGTGTAGAAGGACGAAATCCAGCTGCGGTCGTCATGCAGGCGCGGGTCGTCCTGGCCGTGGCCCTGGAAGATCACCGCGCAGTTCGGCCGCACGGCGTCCAGCGACGGGCCGGTCAGCGCCCGCGCGGTGGAATGGGACGCGATCAGGTGCACCGTGCCGCCCGCATCGCGGAAGGCGCGCGCCGGGGTGTCCGGCGCGTCGCTTCGGGCGCAGGCGTCGCGCTGCCAGGAGGTGACCGTTTCCGGCTCCCCCGTCCTTTTGATCGTCAGCGCGTGGGCGGGGGCGGCGGCCATGCTCAGCGACAGCACGAGCGCCGCGGTCCGGCGGAGCATGGCGGCCGTCACTTGCCCGGTCACTTGCCGTTCGCGATGGACTTCAGGAAGGGCGCCGGCTGCAGCCGGTTGGCGATCAGGAAGTCCAGATAACGGGCGGCCGACTCCGCGCGGTGGCGGTCATAGGCGTCGGGATCGAAATTGATCAGCGACTTCAGCCGGCTGCGGGTCAGCGGCATCGTCAGGTCGGCAGCGTCGGCATAGGGGACACCGGTGTTCTCGCACAGCTCACGGGTGCGGGAATCGATGGTGACCGTCAGGCCCATCCGCTCCGCCTGGATTGCCAGCGCGACGCCGTGATAGCGGCAGCCGATGGTCAGGTCCTGCTGGCGCAGGGTGTCCATCCAGGCCGGCACGTCATAGTAGGAGCGCATGTAGTTCCGGCACCAGACCTTGAACTCCTCGAAGGAGTAATGCGGCACGGTGTGGCGGTGGATTTCCTTCAGCGCATGGGGGTCGATGCTGTCGAACAGCCCGCGCGAGGCGCGGATCATCTCGCCCATCGACTGGACGATGTACTGGCCGGGCGCGATGGGATCCATCATCAGGGCGATCAGCTGGTGCTCGATTTCCCGCGTCTTCACCCAGGCCTGATGGCCGCCGGCCACCGTGATCGAGCGCGGCAGGTCGAGCGCCGACCAGTTGGCGTGGATCTTCCGGCCCAGACCCGGCGCCTGGTTGAGGAAATGCGACGGGCAGCCGCCGGGCAGCGACCCGGTGATGCCCAGCTTGTCCAACTGCGCCGTGGTGTAGGCGCCGCGGGTGTAGATGTTGGCCGAGGTCGCCGACGACGGGTTCGATGCCGCGATCACCTGCGCCCAGCGCAGCGTGCCGGGGCTGAGTTCAATGTCGTGGTCGTAGCTGTTCGCCTGGGCGCCGAGGCCGATGGCGACGACCGGCAGCCCGGACTTTTCCAGATTCTCTGCCATCTGACCGTAATCGGTGTGGCGGCCCAACTGGTTGGCGCAGGGAATGACGATGATGTCGGCGTTGTTCCGCAGCGTCTCGGCCGAAGAGCCCCAGCTGAAATGCTTCACCGGGTTGGCGATGTGGCTGCAGATCGAATGCACGAAGGCGAGGTTGCCGTTGTTGTGCCCGATGCCGTTGTACAGATCGTCGAAGGCGGCGTTCGAATAGAGGCCGAGATTCGGCGTTTTCCACAGCACCGCGACGCGCAGAGGCTGGGACGATGCACGGCCGCCAGCGTGGCCGGCACTCTGACTGGCAGTCTGGCCGGAAGAGTGCGGCCGGTCGACAGGGGTGTCGATGACGATGTCTTCAAGCATGTCGGCTCTAGCCTCGGGTCGGTGGATGCTGGAAACAGTCGGACGGTAAGCGCAGAAGAGGTAAGACTGCAAGTGACATCCGAAAAATGCCACGGGGTATTTGTTCGTTGTCAGTGCTTAGACTTTCTAGGCAATTTCGGGTGCCGATTTGATTTCTGTGATCCTGTCTCTGTTCGGTCGATGATCTTGCGAAGTTGCATAGAAATTCGAAAGATGTTTGGTGGCGGGATCAGGGGGTTGAAAGCGGGCGAAGGCCGACCCATCTCCGACAGCGTTCCCGGACATCGACGCGGGAACCGGTCTCAATCAGGGTGCCAGGAAAATTCGCCTGGGCGCCCCTTTAATGCGTTGTCAAAATTCCTATATAGAGTCTGTTGCGCCGGTCATGGCGCCGACCCCGATAGGATGGCTTTTGCCCATATGACTGCTTCCGTTTCCCCGGTTCGGCCGCGCTGAGCGCCTGGCCCTGCCGTTCCTCTCCCGCCCTGCGGCTTGCTGGCTGCCGCGTCCCCCTTCCCCGGTCGCGGCGCCGCTCGCGGGGCTGGAGAGGTCTCCACTTCGTTCCTTCCCGCACCGAGGCCCGGTGCACGCCGTCCGGCAGCGTCGAATGCCGGCAACGCAACGAACCAAAAATCCGACCTTCAACAGGACCGACCCGAACAACGCCGCGGCTATTTCCTGCGGCGCCGCTCCCGTCGGCAGGGAGATAAAGAGGCACCATGCAGCAAAACGCTGAAACCCGCACCGTGCAAACCCGTACCGCCCAAGCCCGTCCTGGCGAACCCCGCACTGCCGAACCGATGCAGCTCTATTTGCAGGACGCCCGCAAGTATCAGTATCTGACCCCGGAACAGGAACTCGATCTGGCCGTCCGCTGGCACGATCATCAGGATCAGGCCGCGCTCGACAAGCTGATCGGCAGCCATCTGCGTCTCGTCGTCAAGATGGCGCGCGGCTATCTCGGCTATGGCCTGCCGCTGGCCGATCTGGTGGCGGAGGGCAATGTCGGCGTGATGCAGGCGGCGCAGAAGTTCGACCCCGCCAAGGGGTTCCGCTTCGCCACCTATGCGTCCTGGTGGGTGCGTGCGGCGATTCAGGAATATGTCCTGCACAACTGGTCGCTGGTGAAGATCGGCACCACCGCCGGGCAGAAGAAGCTGTTCTTTAGCCTGCGCCGCCTGAAGGCGCGGATGCAGGAGCTGGAGAGCGGCGACCTGTCGCCGGAAGCGGTGGAGAGCATCGCCACCGAACTGAACGTGTCGAAGACCGAGGTGGTGGAGATGAACCGCCGCCTGGGCAACGACCGTTCGCTGAACGTCGGCCTGTCGGAAGAGGGAGATGCCGAATGGCAGGACCTGCTGGCCGACGAGCGGCCGGACCAGGAGACGACGCTGGCCGACTCCGAGGAGCGCCGCCGGCGCCAGCAGTTCCTGAAGCTGGGGCTGGGCGTGCTGGACGACCGCGAGCGCCGGATCCTGGTCGCCCGCCGCCTGCGTGACGAGCCGTTGACGCTGGAGGAGCTGAGCCAGACCTTCCATGTCTCGCGCGAGCGCGTGCGTCAGCTGGAGGTGCGTGCCTTCGAGAAGCTCCAGAAGGCGGTGATCGCCACCGCGAAGACGGAGCAGGTGGCAATCGAAAAGAACCGTCTGCTGACCAACGCCTGATCGGGTGGGTTGCCGGGTTATTTCGGAGGGGCGCGGCTCGCAAGGGCCGCGCCCTTTTTGCGTGCCCGGCCGACCGCCACATCTCCTGCACCGATAGGTAGGGAGCTTGCGGCATCGGAACCTCCCTTCCGCAGTGCCGGTTGATCGGGACAGCACCATCTTCGGAAAGGGCAGTCCCATGGCTCGCGCCGCCAATACGCAACTCGCCGTCGTCACCGGAGCCTCAAGCGGCATCGGCCTTGAACTCGCTAGACAATGCGCCGGCAACGGCTTCGACCTCGTCATTGCCGCCGACGATCCGGCGATCGAGCAGGCGGCCGGTGAGCTGCGCAAGCTGGGCGCTGCCGTCGAGACGGTCCAGGCCGATCTCGCCACGCTGGACGGGGTGGACCGGCTCTATGCCGCGCTGAAAGGGCGGGCGGTCGATGCGCTGCTGGCCAATGCCGGGCATGGGCTGGGCCACGGCTTCCTGGATCAGGACTTCGCCGAGGCCCGCCATGTCATCGACACCAACATCACCGGCACGCTCTATCTGATCCAGAAAATCGGGCGCGACATGCGCAGCCGCGGCCAGGGCCGCATCCTGATCACCGGCTCCATCGCCGGATTCATGCCCGGCAGCTTCCAGGCGGTCTATAACGGGACGAAGGCCTTCATCGACTCCTTCTCCTTCGCGTTGCGCGACGAGTTGAAGGACAGCGGCGTCACCGTCACCTGCCTGATGCCCGGCCCGACCGATACGGAATTCTTCGAGCGCGCCGGCATGATGGACACAGCGGTCGGCCAGGGGAAGAAGGACGACCCGGCAATGGTCGCCAAGGTCGGCTTCGACGCCATGATGAAGGGCGAGGGCGACGTGGTCGCCGGCTGGAAGAACAAGCTTCAGACGACGATGGCGACCGTCACCCCCTCCGGCGTGCTGGCCAGCCAGCACCGCAAGATGGCGGAGCCGGGGTCGGGCAAGCACTGAGGCGCCGACCCAGGCAATCCCGTCAGATATGCCGTCAGGTGTCCAGGCAACCGCCCTTCGGCGCGACGGTGATGCGGATCAGTTCCGAACCGCCGCCGCCGAAGACGTTGCCGCCGGTATAGGTCAGGCAGCCTTCGTTGCGGTAGATGACTTGCAGGCGCTGGGCATCGTTGCCGAAATAGAAGGGAATCCAGCGCTTGCCGGTTTCGTGCCGGATCATGTTGTCGGGCGCGCCGATCAGGGTGGAGACCTCCTCCATCGTCATGCCGATCTGCAGCTTGGAAAAGCGGCTGCCGGGGGCGGGGGTGCCGATCACCTCGCCCTCGTACCGGCCGTCGCGCGATTTCACCATCTTGGCGCCCGGCGTCGAGGGCGCGGCGGATGCGGTCGCCGCCGTCCCGTTGCTGCTGGCCGTACCCTGCTGTTGCCCGGCGCAGCCGATCAGCAGCGCCACCGCGGACAATGCCGCCCAAGTCGTCTTCCCCACCATGTCTTTTCCTGTTGGTTCTGGTCTGGCCGTGGCCATGTAGAGGCGACTATGAGGGCGATAACCGGTTGCCAGCATTGGCAAAGGCGGATGAGGAACGCCTGAGAGGGGTAGTAACAACAGGCAGCCGGCCGTCCGATCCGCCGCTACGTCGCGGCTTCGACCTGCCGCTTGCCGGTGTAGTTCTTGAACAGGTCATAGTCGGTGTCGCAGCGCACCTGCGCCAGCCCGGCCGCCGCCATCGCGGCGGTGATGACCTCCGGCTCCACGCAGCGGTCGATTGTCTCCCAGTAATAGCGCATCAGCGTCCGCCCGCTCTCGCCGCCGCCGCTGAGGCGTGAGACCGCCGGCACCACCATGCCGAGATAGGCGTTCATCAGGTGACGGGTGACCGGGCGGCGCGGCCGGCCGATCTCCATCACCAGCACGGTGCCGCCGGGGCGCAGCACGCGGCGGAACTCGCGGAAGGTGGCGGTCAGGTCGCCGACATGGCGCAGCGCGTAGCCGATGGTGACGAGATCGACGCTTTCGTCCGCCAGCGGCAGCGCGTCGGCCACCCCCTGGATCAGCGGGATGGGCAGGCTGCGCCGCGCCTCGGCCAGCATCGCTTCGCTGAGGTCTAGGCCGATGACGTCGTGGGCATTGCCGCAGAGCGCCACCGCCTCCCGCGCGACCAGACCGGTGCCGATGGCGACGTCCAGCACCCGCATGCCCGGCCGCAAGCCCGCCCGCCGCAGGCATTGCGCCCGGTACCAGGAGCCGGAGCCCAGCGCAAAGATCGCGTTGATGCGGTCGTAATGGTGGGCGGTGCGGTTGAACAGGCCACGGACGAAATGCTGCCGTTGCGCCTTGTCGCCATAATAGGCGTCCAGCACCGGGTGCGGTTCGACGGCGGTGCCGACGCGGGGGGAGGGTTCGGTCGGCACGGTGGTGTCTCCTTCGCGTTTGGTCCCGGACTCAGTCGAGAATGTCGTTCACGGCGCTGACCCGGCTGTCGGACCGGTAGAGCGAGAAGGTGAGACCGGCCCCGACCGACAGATTGACGGCGCGCTTGTAGAGCGGGCTGTCGTCGTTGGTGGCGCCGGAAAACAGCTCTCCCCGGACGGCGCCGAAGGCGGAAATCCGCTCCGTCACCGGCATGACGAGCGAACTGTGCAGGCGCAGGCCGAGATAGCCGGCCTTCGCGTCGTAGGCCGGGCGGCCGGCGCGCGCATATTGCGGATCCACCTGATAGAAATAGTCCATCAGATGGCTCGACGCGAAGATCGGCCCCAGGCTGAGGCGGAACTGGTCGTCGTCGGCGATCATGCCGGCCTTGCTGTAAGCGACGTCGGGCGAGAAGACGAGACCGCGGTACTTGATCCGGCTGAAGTCGGTGGAGAAGACGCTGCGCACCGGCAGGCTCAGGTCGATCCGTTCGCGCCGGTCGCCATCGCGGTGCAGGTTGATCTTCAGCGCCGGCCCGACCTCTCCCAGCAGGTCGATGTCGGGCATCCCCTGGCGCGCCCGGTTGTCGTCGGCCGAAGATCCCAGCGCGCCTTCCAGGCTGACCTCGAAGGTCACGCGGTCGGAGCGGTAGAGCCGCCCCTGGATGCCGTTGCGGTCGGCGCGGAACACCTCGCCGCGATAGATGACATAGGGCAGGGCGGCGGCCTGGACATGGTTCTGGTCGGCAGCGGGATAATCGGGGATGTAGCCGGCACCGCCGCCGATGCCGATCTCGAACAGCGGCTTGCCCGCATCCTGCGCGTGGCCCCGATCCGGCAGGCCGAGGATCGCCGACACGGTGCAAGCGGCAACGGCAAGCGTCGTTGGCAACACACGCACCATGCATCCCCGGTTGAGTTGGTCGGTTTCGGGCCGTCGGCATCTTGTGGGCGCGGAACCCGGCAGGCAAGTGGGTTCGCATGTCACCAAATGGGTAATCACTCAAGCCAGTTGCGAAGTCTCAAGTGCATTGGCGGGATCGGGCAGCAGTGTGCGGCAGCGTCGAAATTCTTCTGAAACATTGCTGCGTAGAGATACTGCAACAAAGAACGCTGATGTCGATGGGAGATGGATATATCCTTTCGGGTAGGCCCCGGATAAAGGGCAGTGTCGGGGTTTTGTCCCTGGATTGCGCGTGACGGGGTGCGGTAAATTTCGGCAAGAGCAGCCGGTCGCGGTGCCAGAAACGGGTATCCACCTCGAACACCCCAATGCGGGACAAGCGGAGAGCGGCAAAGCCCATGGTGTCGAACTGTTCCGATTACGACTGCGATGTTCTGGTGGTGGGCGGCGGGCCTGCCGGGTCGACCGCGGCGGCGCTGCTGGCCGGGAAGGGCCATCGGGTGGTTCTGCTGGAAAAGGACCATCACCCGCGCTTCCACATCGGTGAATCCCTGCTTCCCTGCAACCTGCCCCTGCTGGAGCGGCTGGGCGTGCTGGAGGAGGTGGAGCGGATTGGCATGCTGAAATATGGGGCGGAATTCGTGTCGCCCTATCACGGCAGAGCGGTCACCTTCGACTTCGCCAACGCCTGGGACAAGTCAAAGCCCTACGCCTTTCAGGTCCGGCGGTCGGAATTCGACCACATCCTGATCCGCAATGCCGCCACCAAGGGCGCCACCGTCATTGAGGGCTGCAAGGTGACGGACGTCGACGTCCAGGGCAGCGAGGGCACCACCGTCACCGCGCGGCAGGAGGACGGGACGATCCGCACCCTGCGCACCCGCTTCCTGGTCGATGCGTCCGGTCGCGACACGCTTCTGGCGTCGCGCTTCGGCATCAAGCGGCGCAACGTCAAGCACAACAGCGCGGCGATGTTCGGCCATTTCACCGGCGCCAAGCGGCTGCCGGGCAAGGCGGAAGGCAACATCACCGTCTTCTGGTTCGACCATGGCTGGTTCTGGTTCATCCCGCTGGCGGACGGCACCACCAGCGTCGGGGCGGTGTGCTGGCCCTATTATTTCAAGACGCGCAAGACCGACCAGACCCGCTTCTTCCTTGATACGGTGGCGCTCTGCCCGGCGCTGGCGGAGCGGCTGGAGGGGGCGGAACTGACCGGCCCGGTGACGGGGACCGGTAACTTCTCCTATCAGGCCGACCGCATGTCTGGGCCGGGTTATGTCATGCTGGGCGATGCCTTCGCCTTCATCGACCCGGTGTTCTCCACCGGCGTCTATCTGGCGATGACCAGCGCCTTCGAAGGGGCCGAGGCGGTCGATGCCTGCCTGCGCGAGCCGGCGCGCCAGGAACAGGTGCTGAAGCATTTCGAGCGGACGGTCCGCCAGGGCATCGGCACCTTCTCCTGGTACATCTACCGGGTGACGACGCCGGCGCTGCGCAACCTGTTCATGGGACCACGCAACGTCTTCCGGGTGGAGGAGGCGCTGCTGTCGCTTCTGGCCGGCGACGTCTTCCGCCCGTCGCCGATCAAGACGCGGCTGAAGATATTCAAGGCGATCTACTACTTGAACGCCCTGCTGGACTTCAAAAGGAACTACATGGCATGGCGGAAACGGCGGCGGAACGTGCGCACCCCCGTGGGCGACGCGGTCTAACCCTTCTTGGCGCGGTCCGGCGGGCCTGGGAATATCCCCTTTTCTACGGTCTGCTGTTCCTGTTCGGCCTGATGTCGCTGGCCTGGAGCCTGACCGCGGCGCTGATCGGCCCGCTTCTGCCGCGCCGGGTCGCCGGTCCGCTTGGACGGCAGGCGATCAGGACGGGATTTCGCCTGTATCTGGGCACATTGCGCGCCTGCGGGGTGCTGAGGACCGACCTGTCGGCCCTGGACGAATTGAAGGGCCACGGCGGCCTGCTGATCTGCCCGAACCATCCGTCGATCCTGGATGCCGTGCTGCTGATCTCGCGCCTGCCGGACGTCGTCTGCATCGCCAAGGCTCCGGTCTACGACAATCTCCTCTTCGGCGGCGGGGCGCGGATGGCCGGCTATATCCGCAACGACGCGCCGAATTCGCTGGTCAAGATGGCGGCGCAGCGGGTGCGCGCGGGTCACCAACTGCTGATTTTCCCCGAAGGCACGAGGACGGAGCGGGGGCCGGTCAACCCGCTGAAGGGCGGCTTCGCCCTGATCGCCAAGACGGCAGGGGCGCCGGTGCAGACCGTCTTCATCGACGCCAACAGCAACTTCCTCGGCAAGGGCTGGCCGCTGTTCCGCAAGCCGGAGTTCCCGCTGGTCTACACCGTCCGCCTCGGCCGCCGCTTCGATCCGCCGACCGACGTGCGCGGGCTGGTCGGGGATCTGGAACGCCACTACAGGACAGAGCTGTGACACCCGACCCCTCGACCAGCCATCTGGTCCTGATCCCGAGCTACAACACCGGCCCGAAGCTGTTCGAGACGGTGCGGGATGCCCGCGCGCACTGGGCGCCGGTCTGGGTCGTCATCGACGGCAGCACCGACGGAACGGCGTCGGAACTGCGGGCGATGGCGGCCGAGGATCCGCACCTGCGCGTGCTGGAACTGCCGGCCAACCGCGGCAAGGGCGCCGCCGTCCTGCATGGGCTGGAGGAGGCGGAGCGCTGCGGCTTCACACACGCGCTGACCATGGACGCCGACGGCCAGCATCCGGCCGACCGAATCCCGCAATTCCAGGGCGTGTCGCTGGCCAACCCCGACGCGCTGGTGCTGGGAAAGCCGGTGTTCGATGCTGCAGCACCGCGGCTGCGGGTTGGCGGGCGTAAAATCTCCAACTGGTGGGCCAATCTGGAGACGCTGTGGGGCGGAATCGGCGATTCGCTGTTCGGCTTCCGTGTCTATCCGATCAAGCCGCTGCGCGCGGTGATGCGGCGCAATCCGTGGATGCGCCGCTTCGACTTCGATCCGGAGGCGGCGGTGCGCCTCTGCTGGGCCGGCCTGCCGACCATCAACGTGCCGGCCCCCGTCCGCTATTTCAAGGCGGAGGAGGGTGGCGTCTCCCACTTCAACTACGTCCGCGACAACGCCCTGCTGACCTGGATGCACACCCGGCTGATGCTGGGTTTCATCGGCCGGCTGCCGATGCTGGCGGTCCGGCGGGTGCGGTCGCGGCCGCTCAGATCATCCCTCCGTTGATAGAGACGATCTGGCCCGAGATATAGGCGGCGCGGTCGGACGCCAGGAAGGCGACGAGGTCGGCCACCTCCTCCGGCCGGCCAGCGCGCTTCATCGGCACCATCCGCTTGACCGTCTCGGCATCGAAGGCGGCATCGGCCATGGGGGACGCGATGATGCCCGGCGCCACCGCGTTGACGGTGATGCTGCGCGGCGCGAGTTCCAGCGCCAGCGATTTGGTCGCGCCATGCAGCCCGGCCTTGGCGGCGGCATAGTTGGTCTGGCCGCGGTTGCCGGCAACGGCCGCTACCGACGACAGGTTGACGATCCGGCCCCAGCGCGTTCCGATCATCGGCATCAGCAGCGGCTGCGTCACGTTGAAGAAGCCGTTCAGCGACACGTCGATGACGCGGTTCCACTGTTCCCGCCGCATCGCCGGCATCACCGCATCGTCATGGATTCCGGCATTGTTGATCAGGATCTGGATGGGGCCGGACTCCAGCGCCCGGTCCAGGGCGGCGGCGGTGGCCTCGGCGTCGGTGACGTCGAAGACGATCGCTTCCGCCGATCCGCCGGATGCTGTGATCTCCGCCACCAGAGCTTCGGCGCGGGCGGGGGAGCCGTTGGCGTGGACCAGCACATGACTGCCGGCGGCGGCGAGCGTCTTGCTGATGGCGGCACCCAGCGCGCCGCTGCCGCCGGTGACGAGTGCGCGTTTCATGCCCATGGCGAACGCTCATGGTCATCCAGTGCAGATGATTCCCCTCTCCCCCCCGGGGAGAGGGTTAGGGTGAGGGGGACGCGGGGTGAGGATTCTCGGAAGGGAACGCAGTGCCTCCCCCTCACCCCGACCCTCTCCCCGGGGGGGAGAGGGAGATTTCGCCAGACCGCGCTCAACATCTCCCTCATGCCTTCTCCACCCCAATAATCTCGGTGTCGATCACCACCGCCGCCCGGCCGCTCAGCAGTTCCCGGTCTCCGGCCGATAGGGAGAAGGCGTAGATCACCCGGCTGCCCTCGCCCGTCAAGTTCTCGGCGTCGATGACCAGATCCTCCGCGATGTCGTCGAGCCGGGCGACGTGGCAGGCAAGGTCGCGCAGGCTGGCGAGATAGCCGGCAGCGGGGCGTTCACCGCCGGCCGTCAGCCCGCCATGCACCGCCATCGCCTGGGACGCATATTCGACCCCGCACAGCGCGGCGAGCCGCCCGGCATGGCGCAGCGGGTTGCCCGTGTCGCGGTGGCTGCGGGCAATGCAGCGGATGCGGCTGCGGTCCCAGGACAGCACGCCGTCCAGCAGGCACATGGTGCCGGCGTGGGGGATCAGCGCCGCCAGCTGTTCGCGCGTCATCGGCATGGCGCGCCGACCCGCACCACCACCCGCCCGCCCGGCGGCAGGTCGAGCATCACCGTTTCCGGCGTACCGCCGGCAATCACCCGCGCCAGCGCCGCCAGCAGCGGCAGGGCGCGGGCGGTCGGATTGCCGGTGCGCAGGGCCTCCAGGCCGAGGTCGGCCATGAGGCTGACCGGCTCCCCTCCGCGCGACAGCCCGATGTCCAACCGGGCGAGGCAGCGGTCGGTCGGTTGCGGGGTCAGCAGCAGGGCGGTGCCGAAGATGCCGGCGATGGGACGGACCTTGTTCAACGGCTCCGGATAGGGCAGGTCGTAGGCGATCAGCCCGACGGTCCAGCCATCGGCAGAGACCTCCGCCGCCGCCTCCAGCAGGCCGGTCTGGAAGCTCTCGTCATGGGCCGACAGGCTGGTGGAGGGCTCGCGGCAGCGGGTGGCGATGCTCCAATAGCCGGCCGGCGCGTTGTGGACGGAGTTGTGGAAGCGCGTCGGCGAGATGTCGCGCTCCTCCGTCGCCAGGGTCTCCAGGATCTGGTGCAGCGTGTCGGGATCGCCGCTGGAGGAAGTGAAGACGGTGGCGACGGTTGCCGGGTCGCGGCCGGCCTGCTCCAACGCCTCCGCCCCCACCGCCATGGCGAGCTTGACGGTGGGCACGCTGCGCCGCCGTTCGGCCGGGGGCAGGAGCGGACTGGCGGTCAGCACGGCCGGGGCCGCGACATAGGGGCGCTCGCCGGCCAGGATGGCGCGCGAGTCGGCCCAGCCCGGAAGACCGGGGCCGAGCAGGCCGATGCCCTCGACATAGGCCCGCATCAGGCGGCCCACCCGAAGATCAGGCTGCTGTTGCTGCCGCCGAAGCCGAAGGAGTTGGTCATCACCCGGTCGAGCCGTCCGTTCTCGTTGGCCAGCAGATAGCGGCAGCGCAGGGCGGGGTCGAGGTTGCGGGTCTGCGGGCTTCCGGGGATCAGGCCGGTGCGCAGCGCCAGCACGCTGATGATGGCCTCGACGATGCCGGCGGCACCCAGCGTGTGACCGGTGTAGCCCTTGGTGGAACTGACCGGGGTGCGGGTGCCGAGCAGGCCGGTGATCGCCTGATCCTCCGCCGCGTCGCCGTAGCTGGTGGCGGTGCCGTGCAGGTTGACATAGTCGATATCGGTGGGGCGCAGGCCGGCGCTGGCCAGCGCCCGCTCCATCGCCAGCCGGGCGCCCAGCCCTTCCGGATGCGGGGTCGACATGTGGTGCGCGTCGTTGCTCTCGCCAGCGCCCAACAGATTGATGCTGCCGGGCGGCGGCTTATCGGCCGCGCGCTCCAGCAGGGCGAAGCCGGCGCCCTCGCCGAGCGAGACGCCGCTGCGCTCCGCGTCAAAGGGTCGGCAGGGGGTGGGGGAGATCAGTTCCAGCGAATGGAAGCCGTAGAGCGTCGTCAGGCACAGGCTGTCGGCCCCGCCGACCACGGCGGCGTCGCAGAGGCCGGTGGCGATCATGCGCGCGGCGTTGGCGAAGACCTTCGACGTCGTCGCGCAGGCGGAGGAGACGACGAAGGCTGGTCCCTCCAGCCCCAGCCGGTGGCGGACGAAGTCGGCGAGCGAACCGGTGCTGTGGGTGGTGGCGAAGCTGAAGGCGGCGGGCAAGGCCCCGGTCTGCGGGTCGCGCGCCCGGAACGCCAATTCGGCAGACAGGATGCCGGAGGTGCTGGTGCCCAGGAAAACCCCGATCCGGTCGGCGCCATAGCGCTCGCGCGCTGCGGCGACCGCATCGGCGAAGCCGTCCTGGTGCAGTGCCATCTCGGCCAGCCGGTTGTTGCGGCAGTCATAACTCGCAAGCTCCGGCGGCAACAGGATGTCCTCCAGCCCCGCCACCTCGCCGATGTGCGTGTCGAGCGTGACCGTCTCGAAACTGCAAGGTTTCAGGCCGCCCCGGCCGTTGCGCAGAGCATCCAGGGTTGCATTCTGGCCGGCGCCAAGACTGCTGACGATGCTCATATGGCTTAGGGAAAGTGGATGCACGATGAAGTTCTTATGATCGTTGGGCGGGGCAGGCGGCAGATTGCGGTTTCATTTCCGGTGAAATGCTAGCATTGGAAAATTCATGCCCGGAAGGACAAATTTGGACTGAGGCGTTGCTTCGGCGGCCTATGAACAAGGTGTTGGCGAATGGTGTGCCCTGGCTCATCGGCAGAGCCTCCGTGACGAAGCCTAAATCAACCAGCAGTGCGGACCACTCCGCTGCCGGACGGTAAGTCAGGGGCTGGCGCCAGCGGCCACGGGCGGCACAGGCGATCTGCTCGGCCCAGCGGGTGATTTGGAAGGGCAGGCCGCCGCCGGCGTCGGCCTCCCGCAACAGCAGCAGTCCGCCCGGTGCCAGCGCGTCGGCGCAGCGGGCGAGCATTGCCGCCTGTTCGCTGCGGCTCAGGTAGAGCAGAACGTCGAGGATGACGATGGCCTCGCAGGGCGGCAGGGCGGCGTTGCGGATGTCGCCCTGGACGACGGCATCGGTACCCAACGCCGATCGGGCGATCCGCACCCGCCTCGGCGACAGTTCGACGCCCTGCGTGGCGAGGGCGGCGGGAGGAACGGGCCAGTCGGCCGGCCAGCCGCCGGCTGCGTGCCGCGTCGCCGCCGCGCGCAGCAACGCCGTCAGGACACCTTGGCCGCAACCGAGGTCGAGAAGCCGGCCACAGGTTGGCAGCAGCGGCTGGGTCAGCAGGTGACGGAAGACGGGATCGCCGGACAGCTTGCCCTTGGCGAAATTCCAGGCGTAACGGCCGCATCGGCGGTAGGGGCTCGCGGCGGCGGCGACCAGTTCACGGAAGACGGCGTCAGTCATCGGCCACCACCTCCAGCGAAACGGCGGTCAGCCCGTGGGCGGCCACGGTGTCGAGCAGGCGCGGCAGCACCGTCAGCACCACCGGCCGGCCGTCTTCACCGCGCGCGGCGGAACCGTCATGCAGCATCAGCAGGTCGCCGGGCGCGAGGTTGCGGACGAGGCGCCGCTCCACCCTCGCCGGGTCGCGCCGCACGGCGTCGTAGCCGCGCCGGGTCCAGGTCGCCAGACGCAGGCCGAAGCTGGCAAGCACAGGGTCGAGCAAAGGATTCCGCAGGCCGGCCGGCGGCTTGAAGAAGCGCGGTGGCCGGCCGGCAAGGTCGGTCAGGATGCGCTGCGCCTCCCCCACTTCTCGGCGGATGGCGCGGATGCCCAAGGCGGCGAAGCGGTGGGAATGGTGCCAGCTGTGGTTCTCCACCGTATGCCCGTGGCGGACGATGGCGTCGATCAGGGCGGGTTGGCGGGCGGCGCGGTCGGCGATGCAGAAGAAGCTCGCCTTGGTGTTCGCGCGGTCGAGTAGGTCGAGGACGGCGGGGGTCACCTCCGGATCGGGGCCGTCGTCAAAACAGAGACCGACTTGGCCCCGCCGCGCATTGTCCGCCGGCAGGCGGCGCAGGTTGGGGCCGAGCAGGCTGCTGCGCGGCCAGAGCCCGATGGCGCCGAGCAGGGCATGGTTGCCGGCCACCGCCCCCAGCGCCCAGGGCCATGCCGCGGGCAAAGCCGACACACCGGCCAGGGCGGCGACGTGCAGGGCGGCCGAGGCGTGGAGCAGGGGCGATGGCGTCCACCGGCGCTCAGCCATGGCAGGGAACCTCCGCTGCGGCGGGATGCCGGCGGCTCAGCACCGCGGCGAAGGCGAGGCTGAGGAAGGCGCCGATGGCCACCGTCATGCCGATGCCGTGCAGCACGGGAATTCCGGAGAACGCCAGCGTGCCGAAGCCGATCACCGTACAGAGGTTGGCGATGGCGACGGAGGCGACGGTGCGCTCGCGCAAGGCGGCGGACGGCTCCGGCCGCTCGAACAGCAGCGAATAGTTGGAGCCGACACCGACCACCAGCAGCAGGCCCACCAGATGGAAGATCGACAGCGTCTGTCCCAGAACGGTCAGCAAGGCCATGGTGATGACCACCGCCGCGGCCAGCGGCATCACCGCCGCGACCAGCGAGCGGACGGACCGCAGGGCCGCCGCCAGCAGCATCGTGATGGCGATGGCGCCGAGGACGGCCAGCGTCAGCGCCTCCTGCCGATAGGTGCGGTACAGGCTGTCGGATTCCTCCTTCAGGTTCAGCAGGATGGCGCCCTTGGCCGCCGGGTCGCCGGCCAGCCGGATGCTGAGCGCCTGCGGGTCGGCGACTCCGCGCAGGGGCAGCATGGCGGTCCAGCCGGTGCCGGTGCGGACCAGCAACGAGTCGAATTTCAGCTTCAGGCTGGTGCCGTCCAGGCTGGCCGGCGTCAGCAATGGCTGGCTCCGGGCATTTTCGATGTCGGTCAGGAAGGGGGCGAAGGCGCCCGCGCGGAAGGGCAGGTCTTGCAGGGCTTTGGTCAGGGCGGTGCGCAGCTGGTCGGGCGATGGCAGGGCGGCTTGGCGCGCGCGCTGCGCCTCCTGGCTTGGAAGGACGAGGGCGGGGGAGTCGTAACCGGCGATCAGATGGTCGCGGGCCAGTGCCTCCAGCGAGGCGGAGAGGCGTTCGGCGGCGGCCAGCGCCCCGTCCACCGTCGGGGCGCCGGTGACCAGCAGATGGCCGGCGTCGGGGGCGCCGAGGTCGCGGCGCAATGCCTCGTCAAGCCGCTGGTCGGCTTCGGCGACCGGGCTGAGGCTGGACAGCTCGGCCGACCAGACGGTCGCACCCTGATAGGCCAGCCATGCCAGAGACAGCAGCGTCACGGCGACGAGCGGCAGGCGCAAGGCCGGGGCCGCACTGGTCAGGGTGGTCAGCAGCGGTGCCAGCCTTGCCGGGCGTTCGGTGGAATAGTCCTGCGGGAGCAGCGACGGCAGCACCCAGCGGGTGACCGCCAATGCCACCACCAGCCCGGTGATGGAGAACAGGCCGAGTTGCGCCAAGCCGCTGAAGCTGGAGAACAGCATGGTGCCGAATCCGACGACGGAGGTCGCCACCCCCAGGAGCAGGGTCGGCCAGATGCGCAGCAGGGTGCGGCGCGCCGGGCTGCCCGGCTGGGTCTGGGTGAACAGGTAGATGGCGTAATCGACGCTCTCGCCCAGCAGGGTGACGCCGAACCCCAGCGTGATGCCATGCACCGTGCCGAAGCTCAAGCCCACCGCCGCAACCCCGGCCAGCGCGCCGGTCGCCGCCGGCAGCAGCGACAGGACCAATGCGCGAAGGGATCGGTAGACCAGCAGCAGCACCCCGGCCACCAGCACCGTGGCGATGATGGAGGATCGTCGGGCGTCCGCCTCGATCCGGTCGCGGGTCTGGACGGAGAAGACGGCCGGCCCGGTCATCACCAGTTGGGCGGAGCCGGTCGCCGCCCGTGCCTCGTCGAAGGCGCCGCGGACTAGGTCGAGCGTCTGCTGCTGGGCGTCCATGTCGAAGCCCGGGGCAGTGGTCTGCACCAGCAGCAGTGCCCGCGACCCGTCGGCGGACATCCACACGCCGTTGCGGCTGGCCGGGCCAGTTGCGTCGCCGAGCATCCGGTCGGTCAGGCGCAGGATCTCGGCGGTGGGATCGGCCGGCAACGCCTGCTTCAGGGCCATGCCGGCGGGCGATTGCAGCAGGCGTAGGTCGTTCTGCAGGGCTTCGCGCAGACCCTCGGCGGTGAAGCGGTCAGGGGTGACGGCGGGGCTGAGGAGATAGCGGTTGGACCAGAGATAGGCACCATCGGCGCCGTGCGCCGTCCGCTCGCCATTTTCGACCGCCGCCACCAGCGGGTTGCCGCGCAGCCGGGCGGCGAGCGCGCGGCTGAGGTCGGTCAGGCGATCCGGCTCGTCGCCTTCGATGGCGACCAGGATCAGGCGGGAGACGACGCCGTCGCGCAGCTGGTCGACCAGCAATTGCTGGGTGGCGGAGGGGGAGCGCGGCAGGAAGGCGGACAGGTCGGCGGTGACCGGCGTGCGCGCAACCAGAAGGCCGCAGGCAATCAGCCCGGCCAGCCACAGCGCGATGGCCCATCCGCCCCTTCGTACCGCCGCCGTCATGCAGGATCGGGCTGGATGGTCATGATGGAGCGGTCGCCGTCGGCCTGGAGAACCTCGATCCGGCGGATGACGGCACCGCGGCCGGCGATGACGATGCGCTGTACGGTCCTGCGCGCCTCCTCCGCCCGTGGGGTCAGCTGCATGCGCCAATCCTGCAGCGTGCCTTCCAAAGCCACTTCGTAGAAGCGCATGATGGTTGGCACGTCGCCGCGCAGGGTGGCGCGGATGCTCTCCACATAGGTCTGGATTTCCGGCATGGCGGACACCGACAGCGTGCGCGACGCGCCGTCCGCCTGGGTCAGGGTCAGCCGGTCGCCCTCCAGCCGCAGGCCTTCCAACTGGGGCTGCAGGGTACGCTTTTCCAGGAAGTCCGGGCGGCGGTAGGTCAGCGTGCCGCTGCTTTCCAGCGGGGCGGTCAGCATGCCGATCTCGCGCGTCTCGGTGAAGCGGGCGCTGGAGGCGGCGATCTTGGCGAAGCGAGCGAACAGATCCTCCAGGCCCCAGGATTCCGCCGCCGGTGCCGGTGTGGCGACGCTTGACAGCAGCAGGGCGGCCAAGCCCGCTCCCAAGGCCGCCAGGATTGGGCGGCGGGCCGGTCTATTTCCAGAAATCATAGAAATTGAACCAGTTGTAGGGGGAGGACAGGGCGTGATGCTCCAGCCGGTCGGCGAAGCGCCCGGCTGCCCAGCGGACAAGCCCCGGCCGGTCCTGCACCGGCACATTGGAGAAATCGGCGATGCGCTCGAAATGGACGTCGTAACGCCGGCCGCCTTGATAGATCCCGACCATCAGCACCACCGGCCGCTTCAGCATCGCCGCCAGCTGGAAGGGGCCGAGCGCGAAGCCGGCGGGCTGGCCGAGGAAGGGCAGGCGGGCCTCTTCCTCCCCGTCCAGGGTGCGGTCGGCGAGCATGCCGACGAAATGACCCTGGTCCAGCCTTTCGCGCACGCGCAGCATCGAGTCCGGCCGGCCCAGCCCGATCACCTCCATGGATAGAAGCGGGTTGATGGCGTTGAGGACCGAGTTGATCTTGCGGGCGTTCTCCTCATACATCACCAGACTGACGCGCAGGTCGCGCTGGCGGTGGCCCAGCATGCGGATCGCCTCGAAGCTGCCCATATGGGCGCCGAGCAGCAGGCAACCCTCCCCCCGCTGCATCAGGTCGATGACGATATCCTCGCCATGGACGCGGATGTCGAAATCGTCGGACTGGTCGTTCAGGAAGAAGACGCGGTCGAGCAGGCAGGCGGCGAAGACGTGATAGTGGCGGAACAGGTCGCCGAAGCCGGGCTTGCGGCCCAGCGCCTTCGACAGGAACAGCGCCGACGCCCGGCGTGGCTTGCGCGAGAACAGCACGAAATAGAGGCAGATCGGATAGAGCAGCAGCCGCGCCGCCCGCCGGCCGAGGCGCAGGGCGACCCAGACGATGAACTTGATGGCGGCGGTCGTGCTGCGCTCCGGCCGGGTCATCCACTCCTTGCGGCGACGGCGGCGCGGTGGCGGCGGGGCGATGGGGGAGGCCGCGGGGTCCGCTGCCGGCTTGGCGCGCAGGGGGAGCTTCATGAGGTCACGCTGCCGGTCATGATGGTGGCGGTCATCACGGGACGGCCGTTCACGCTGCCGGTGAAGGCGATGGCGCCGGCCGGGGCCGCCTGCCATTCGACCAGCATGCGGTCGCCGGGGCGGACCGGGTGCAGGAACTTGGCGGCGCGCAGGCGGCTGGGAGCGGAGGTCAGGCCCTCTGCCGCCGCGATGGCGGTCAGGGCGGTGTCGAGCAGGACCGCGCCCGGAATGATCGGGTTGCCGGGGAAATGTCCGGCGGCGGTGGGATGGTCGGGGGGGAAGTGGATGGCGGTCCGGTTGGGCACGGCGGCGTCCCCTAGTCGGGACGGCTGTCGTCGAGCAACCGCAGCAGGGCCTCGCGCGGCAGCTTGCCGGTCGGGTTGCGCGGCAGGGCATCGACGAAGCGCAGGGGGCGCGGCAGGAAGATCGGGTCGATCCGCTCGCGCAGGCGGGCCAGCAGCGTCTCTGCGGTCAGGCCGGGGGCCACCACCAGGGCGGCGAGCCGGGTGGTCCCGCTGTCTCCCTCCCGCGGCATGAAGAAGACGCCGTCCATCACCCCCTCGACCGAGTTCAGATGGTGGTTGAGGAAGGCGAGCGAGCTGCGCTTGCCGGCGATGTTGACCTGATCGGCAGAGCGGCCGTGCAGGATGAAGCGGGTGTCGCTCTTCAGCTCGATCACGTCGGCCAGCAGGGTCTCGCCGTCGAGGAAGTCGCCCGACGCCCAGGTGCCTTGCTCGTCCTGGCGCAGGCGGATGCCGTCGATGCACAGCCACTCCGCCGTGGCGCTGGTGCGGCGGACGGCGAGCTGACCGGTCTCCGAACAGCCGTAGATCTCGTGCAGCGGGGCGCCCAGCTTCGCCTCGGCGTCGATGGCGAGCTGGGGGGCCAGGGGGGCGGTGGCGCAGAGGATGAAGTCGAGCGGTGGCAGGGCGGTGCCGTCGGCGAGCAGGGCCTGCAGGTGGACCGGGGTGGTGACCAGGATGCGGCGGCCGGGCAGGTCGGCGAGGCAGGCGGCAATGTCGGCGGGGAACAGCGGCCGGCCGCCATGCAGGACCAGACCATGCTGGAGCGCCAGCAGGATGACCGACTCCAGCCCATACATGTGCTGGTGCGGCACGGTGCCCACCAAGCCTGCGGAGCCGAGATTCGCGATCTCCAGCGCGGTGCCGGCGCCATGGACGCTGCGGACCAGGGTGCCCCAGCTTTTCACCTGCGGCATCGGCCGGCCGGTGGAGCCGGAGGTGAAGGCGATGGCCGCGACCTGATCGGCCGGGAAGGCGAGATCGGCGTCGAAAGGCGAGCCGGTCAGGCTGTCGAGACCGTCGGGCGGCAGGGCCGGGATGCAGGTCATGCCGGGGTAGGTGGCGCCGGCATCGGTCAGGCAGATCAGGCCGGGATAGCTCTCTTCCAGCTGGCGCAGCGTGGCCGGGGTGTCGTTGGGGGGATGCAGGCAGATCTGGCGGCGCAGCAGGGCGGCGCCCAGTCCGACGGCGAAACCCAGACGGTCGCCGCACAGGTTCAGCAGATAGGTGCCGTCCGGCAGGCGGCGGGCCAGATCGCGCACGGCGGCGAGGTAGGCGCGCACCGTCACCGGCCGGCCGTCATGCAGGGCGAACAGGTCGTCGGGACCGCCGTGGCGCAGCAGCGGCAGGCGGGTGGTGGACAGCATCGTCATGGATTAGGCCGCTCCGAAAAGACGCGGACGACGTCGGCGATGGAGCCGTGGGAGTAGTTCCAGAACTTGCGCAGGCGGTAGGCGTATTCGGTCAGGAACATCGCGGCGACCAGCGGCAGGTCGAGGACGTTGATGAAGAAGGACCAGACCGCAGGCGGGGCGGAGGCGAACAGCAGGGCCGACATCGCCAGCTGCCCGGCGAAGAACAGGCACCAGGCGATGGTGACGCGGCGGGTGTAGACCAGCATTTCGTCGGTCAGGCTGCCGCGGATGCGCCGGGCGATCCAGGTGATCAGCGGCTCCCGCCCGGCCAGCAGGGTGCGGCCGAACAGGGCGAGCAGGCCGACATAGATGGCGGCATGGCTGATCGCCGAGGCGGCCAGCAGCCCGTCGCGGGCGGAGCGCCAGGACAGGCCGAACAGGGCGATGGCGCCGGCCAGCGCGATCCAGCGGAAGCGCGGCGCGGCCCGGCCGACCACCAGCCCGGTCACCCCGGCCTGGACCAGCGCCAGCACCAGCGCGGTGTCGGCGTCGAGGTCGGCGACGATGGCGCCATGGACCAGCAGGGGATAGAGCGCGAACAGCGACAGGCCGGCGCCCACCGCGGCCCCTCCCCTGGTCCAGGCGGCGGCGGACGGCATCAGGCGGCTTTGAGCTGCTGGATGTGGCCGTTCAGGGTGCGCAGCGAGGAGAAGATCTTCGTGTTGTTCTCGTCATCTGCCCGCAGCTTCACCCCATAGGTCTTGGAGACGGCGAGCGCCACCTCCAGGATGTCGATGGAATCGAGGCCCAGCCCTTCGCCATAGAGGGGGGCGTCCGGGTCGATATCCTCCGGGTCGGCTTCCAGGGTGAGGGTGTTCACGATCAGCGTCGCCAATTCAAGTTCGGTCGGCGACAGGGTCTGCAAGTCACTCATCATGCCTCACTAAAGCAACGCCTGCCGCTTCCGGGATATTCTACTCCTTTGGATATAACCATTGGGTATAGAATGCCGTATTGGAGTGACAGGATTCGCAATTTCAGGCGTCACGATAGCTAGGCACCCGGAGCCGCGCCATCATTATTTTGGAGTGATCAATTTGTTTTGTTAAAGATTGAGTTTCTTTCTAGAGGTGATGGTTGGGGGTGGAGGCGCCCTGGGAGTGGAACGTTTGGAACGCTATGGAACAGTTTTCGGGGTGCTGTTCAGTGTTTCATTCTCCCTCTCCCCCCCGGGGAGAGGGTCGGGGTGAGGGGGGTGCATGGAGTGGATTTGGTGGGGAACGGGGAGTGCGCGACGCTTGTAGATCCTCGCCGCGCGACCCCCTCACCCTAACCCTCTCCCCGGGGGGGGAGAGGGGATCCCGGCGGGAGAGGGGATAGCGTGGGCTTGATCCGGAAACTCTAATCCCGTGCCTGGCGCCACACCACGGAAAGCTTCAAAATTGGCCCAGCAGGCGGTCGATCGCGGCGCGGTCGGGCAGGGAGGGGATGGCGCCGGGGGCGGTGGTGGTCAGGGCGCCGGCGGCGTTGGCGAAGCGGCAGATGTCGCGCAGGCGGTCGGGGGTGAAGGCGGTGTCCACATCCTCAAGGATGCCGGCGAGCAGGGCGGCGACGAAGGCATCGCCGGCGCCGGTGGTGTCGACGGCGGTGACGGACAAACCCGGCACATGGCCCGAGGCGTCGGCGGTCAGGAAGGTGCAACCGTTGCGGCCATGCGTCACCACCAAAAGGCGCAGGTCCTCGTGCCAGAGGCTGCGGCCGGCGGTGTCGGGATCGGCGCTGCCGGTCAGGAACTCCAGTTCCTCGTCGCTCAGCTTGACGATGGAGGCGGCGGCGATGCCTTGGCGGATCAGGCGCTCGGCCGTATCGCGGTCGGGCCACAGGGCGAGGCGCAGGTTGGCGTCGAAGGAGACCAGCCGGCCGTTGCGGCGCGCAGTCTCCACCGCCAGCCGGCTGGCGTCGCGCGCGGATCGGTCGATCAGGCCGATGGAGCCGGAATGCAGCAGGCGGGCGGCAGCGATGGCGTCGAGATCTAGGTCGGCGGCGGAGAAGCCGGCCATCGGCTCGCCATAGAACAGGAACTCCCGCTCCCCCTCCTCGTCGAGGGAGACGAAGGCGACGGGGGTCTTGGCGTCGGGCACGAGGCGCAGGCGCGAGACATCGACGCCGGCCATGGTCAGCGCGCGCGCCAGGAAGCGACCGAAGCCGTCCGCCGCCGTCCGGCCCATGAAGGCGCTGCGCACCCCCAGCCGGGCCAGACCGACCGCGACATTCGCCGGCGCCCCGCCCGGCGCCGGGTCGAAGGCGCCGATCACGCCGGGCTGCGCCGGGCCGGCGGGCATGAAGTCGATCAGCACCTCGCCCAGGCAAATCACATCGGGCGGTTGCAAAGCGGTCATGGCGTGGTCGTCCTTCAGCTGGCGACGCCGGTATAGCGGGCGAGCACGGCGCGGGTGCCGTCCGCCCACAGGGCGCGCAGGGCGGCGGAGAAGGCGTCGCGGAAGGGCTGCGCCCGGCCGACCTCGCCATAGACGTCGTCCATGCCGAGCCACGCCGTCGGCTCGTTGCGGGCCTGACGGGCGACGGCGGTCAGGCGGTCCCAGTTGGGGTCGTTCGGCTCGATCGGCTGGCCGTCGTCGGTGGTGCCGAAGCAGTAGCGGCACCACAGCGCCGATTCCAGCGCAAGCCCCTCGATGCCGGCGCCGGCTTTGAGGCGGTCGGCGATGGACGGGACGATGAATTTCGGCTGGCGGTTGGAGCCGTCCAGGCAGAGTCGGCGAATGGTGTCCTTGATCTTGGGATTGGCGAAGCGGCGCTCGATGATGCCAAAATAGCTGGCGAGGTCGGTGCCCGGCACCGGCGGGACGGTGGGGATGATCTCTTCCCGCTCGATCTTCTGCAGGAAGGCGCGGATCAGCGGGGTTTCCATCGCCTCATGCGCATAGGTGATGCCGAGCAGGCCGGCGGGATAGGCGATCACCGCATGGCCACCGTTGAGGATGCGGATCTTCATCGTCTCGAAGGGCGTCACGTCGGGGACGAACTGCACGCCCACCGCCTCCAAAGCCGGGCGGCCGGCGGAGAAGCGGTCCTCCAGCACCCATTGGGTGAAGTCCTCGCAGAAGACCGGCCAGTTGTCGGCGATGCCGAACTCGCGGTCGAGGGTCTCGCGCTCCTGCACGCCGGTGGCAGGCGTGATGCGGTCGACCATGCCGTTGGGGAAGGCGACGGAGGCGTCGATCCAGTCGGCGAGGTCAGGGTCGATGCCCTTGGCGATGCCCAGCACGGCGTTGCGGGTGACGACGCCGTTGTGGGGGATGTTGTCGCAGGACATGACGGTGAAGGGCACCGTTCCGTCGGCGCGGCGGCGGGCCAGACCGGCGACAATCAGGCCGAAAACGGTGGTTGGGCGGGCGGGCACGGCGATGTCGGCACGGATCGCCGGATGGTTGGCGTCGAACGTGCCGGCGGCGTCGATGTAATAGCCGCCCTCCGTCACCGTCAGCGAGACGATGCGGATCGCCGGGTCGGCGAGCTTGGCGATGATGGCGTCGGCGTCGCCGACCGGCAGCATGCCGACCATCGCGCCGGTGACGCGGGCGAGGCTCTGCGCGCCGGACTGCTCGACCACGGTGGTCAGCCAGTCCTGGCCTTCCAGCGCGTCGCGCATGCGCTGGTCCGACGGCATCACCCCGGCGCCGAGGATCGCCCAGTCATGGTCGCGGCCCTGGGCGAACAGGCTGTCGAGATAGACCGCCTGATGGGCGCGGTGGAAGTTGCCGACGCCGAAATGCAGGATCCCGGCGGTCAGGGCGGAACGGTCGTAGACCGGCACCGAGGCGCGGGCGGCGATGTCGGGGAGGGTGGCGGCGGAAAGGGCGATGGTCATGGCGGAGGTCCTGCGGTGGACGGCGGAGGTGAGATGTATCTCCCTCTCCCGTCCCGGGAGAGGGAGGGGACCCGCGCCGAAGGCGTGGGGAGGGTGAGGGGTGAGGCAAGGATCAGAAATCCATGTCGGGATCACCCCTCACCCTTCCCATGCTTCGCATGGGCCCCTTCCCTCTCCCGGGGCGGGAGAGGGAGGCGTATCAACTCATCCAGTTGCCGCCGTCGACGTTGTAGGTTTGGGCGACGATGTAGTCGGCCTCAGGGCTGGCCAGGAAGATCGCCATGCCGGTCAGATCCTCGGCACGGCCCATGCGGCCGAAGGGGACCGCTTCGCCGACCATGCGCTTCTTCTCGCCGGGCTGGAGGCCCTCGTGGCGGGCGAACAGGGCGTCGACGCCGTCCCAATGCTCGCCATCCACCACGCCGGGGGCGATGGCGTTGACGTTGATGCCGTGCTTTATCAGGTTCAGGCCGGCCGACTGGGTCAGGCTGATGACCGCCGCCTTGGTGGCGCAGTAGACGCCGACCAGCGCTTCGCCGCGCCGCCCGGCCTGGGAAGCCATGTTGATGATCTTGCCGCCGCGGCCCTGGGCGATCATCCGCTTTGCCACCGCCTGCAACGTGAACAGCGTGCCGGCGACGTTGATCGAGAACAGGCGGTCATAGCTCTCCCGCGTGATCTCGACGATGGGGGCGAGGTCGAACAGGGCGGCGTTGTTGATCAGGATGTCGATGCCGCCGGCCCGCTCCACCACCGTGGCGACCGCCGCGTCGATGGAGGACTGGCTGGTCACGTCGAGCGCCACGGCGTAGGCGCCGGGGCCGATCTCCGCCGCTGCCTGCTCCGCCGCGGCGAGGTTGATGTCGGCGATGGCGACCGTCGCACCCTCGGCGACATAAGCGGCGGCGAAGGCGCGGCCGATGCCGCGGGCGGCGCCGGTGATGATGGCCGATTTGCCGTCGAGACGTTTCATGGGGCCACCTTTCATAGGGTCAGGACCTTTCATGCCACTTTGACGCCCGGCGCCGCAGAGGACACGGCGTTGCCCTGGGCGTCGAAGCGGTGGAGCTTTTCGGTCTGCGGCGTCAGCCAGACGCGGTCGCCGTGATGGACGGGGAACTCGCCGCCGGCCCGCGCCACCAGCGTGCCGATGCCCTCCACCTGCACATAGACGAAGGTGTCGGAGCCCAGATGTTCGGACACGGTGACGGTGCCGGACCAGCGGCCGGATTCGGTGGACAGCGCCAGATGTTCGGGGCGGATGCCGATGCAGTCGGCACCGTCGCCGCGCGCCGCCTCGCCCTCGATGAAGTTCATGCGGGGAGAGCCGATGAAGCCGGCGACGAAGCGGTTGCGCGGGCGGCTGTAGAGGTCGATGGGGGAACCCACCTGTTCGATCCGTCCGGCGTTCAGCACGACGATCTTGTCGGCCATGGTCATGGCCTCCACCTGATCGTGGGTCACATAGATCATGGTGGTGCCGAGGCTGGCGTGCAGCTCGGAGATTTCCAGCCGCATGTTGACGCGCAGCGCGGCGTCGAGGTTCGACAGCGGCTCGTCGAACAGGAAGGCGGTCGGCTCGCGGACGATGGCGCGGCCGATGGCGACGCGCTGGCGCTGGCCGCCCGACAGCTGGCCGGGGCGGCGGTCGAGATAGCTGGTGAGGTTCAGGACCTTGGCCGCCGCCTCCACCTTGCGGTCGATGGCGGCCTTGTCCAGCCGGGCCATCTTCAGCGGGAAGGCGATGTTGTTGCGCACGGTCATGTGCGGATAGAGCGCGTAGGACTGGAACACCATCGCCAGCCCGCGCTGGGCGGGCGGCAGTGCGGTGGCGTCCTTGCCGTCGATGCGGATGGAGCCGGACGACACGTCCTCCAGCCCGGCGATCAGCCGCAGCAGCGTGGACTTGCCGCAGCCGGACGGGCCGACGAACACCACGAACTCGCCATTGCCGATGGTGAGGTCCAGCGGCGGGATGACGGCGATGTCGCCGAAGCTCTTGGTGACGCGGTCGAGCGTGATCTGTCCCATGGCGGGGTCCTCCTACTTCACGGCGCCGAAGGTCAGGCCGCGCACCAGCTGCTTCTGGCTGAACCAGCCGAGAACCAGGATCGGCGCGACCGCCATGGTCGAGGCGGCCGACAGTTTCGCGTAGAACAGCCCCTCCGGGCTGGAGTAGCTGGCGATGAAGGCGGTCAGCGGCGCCGATTGCGAGGCGGACAGGTTCAGCGTCCAGAACGCCTCGTTCCACGCCAGGATGATGTTCAGCAGCAGGGTGGAGGCGATGCCGGGCACCGCCATCGGCAGCAGGACGAACAGGATCTCGTCGCGCAGGCCCGCGCCGTCCATCCGCGCCGCCTCCAGGATCTCGCCGGGGATTTCACGGAAATAGGTGAACAGCATCCAGACGATGATCGGCAGGTTGATGAGCGTCAGCACGATGACCAGACCGATGCGGCTGTCGAGAAGCCCGAAATCGCGGAACAGCAGATAGATCGGGATCAGCACGCCGACCGGCGGCAGCATCTTGGTCGACAGCATCCACATCAGCACGTCGCGGGTGCGCTTGCCGGGAACGAAGGCCATCGACCACGCGGCGGGAACCGCGACCATCAGGCCGATCAGCGTCGAGCCGACGGAGATGACCACCGAGTTCCAGAAGTGGAGGAAATAGTCGGAGCGCTGCTGCACCTCCGTGTAATTCTCCAGCGTCCAGTGGAAGGCGAGGAAGGAGGGTGGGCTGGCGATGGCCTCGGCTTCGGTCTTGAAGCTGGTCAGCGCGGTCCACAGGATGGGGAAGAAGATCACGATCCCGATGGTCCAGGCGATCAGGGTCACGACCAGCTTCTGGCGGTTGGTTGCGGCGCGCGCCATGGTCAGATGTCCAGGTTGCGGCCGATCATCCTCATCAGGAAGACGGCGACGATGTTGGCGAGGACGACGGCGACGATGCCGCCCGCGGAGCCGCCGCCGACATCGAACTGCAGCAGCGACTGGGCATAGACGAGATAGGTGATGTTGGTGGTGGCGGTGCCGGGGCCGCCGTTGGTCGTCACCAGGATCTCGGCGAAGACCGACAGCAGGAAGATGGTCTGGATCAGCGTCACCACCGTCATCGCACGCGCCAGATGGGGCAGGATGATGTGGATGAAACGGTCGACCGCACCGGCGCCGTCCATCTCCGCCGCTTCAAGCCGCTCGCTGTCGAGCGATTGCAGGGCGGTCAGCAGGATCAGCGTGGCGAAGGGCAGCCACTGCCACGTCACGATCAGGATGATCGAGGACAGCGGCGCCTCGGCCAGGAAGTCGAAGGGCTGGAGGCCCAGCCCCTTGGCGATGGCGGCGAACAGGCCGTTCACCGGGTTCATCAGCATGTTCTTCCACACCAGCGCCGAGACGGTGGGCATGACGAAGAAGGGGGCGATGATCAGCAGGCGGACGATCCCCCGCCCCCAGAAGGGCCGGTCGAGCAGCAGGGCAAGCCCGATCCCGCCGGCGATGGTCAGCACCAGCACCCCGCCGACCAGGGCCAGCGTGTTGCCGAGCGCGGCGAAGAAAGCCGGATCGGTCAGGAAATACTGATAATTCAGGACGCCGATCCACTCCTCCTGCCCCGGCATCAGCAGGTTGTAGCGCAGGAAGGAGAAGTAGAGCGTCATCGCGAGCGGGATCAGCATCCAGCCGAGCAGCAGGACGACGGCCGGAGACATCGTCAGGCGCGCGGCTGCACGCGAATGGGCGGTGGCCATGGCTCGACCCTTGGGGAACGACGTTGCGGGAGGCGTGTGCGGTTACTTGATGTAGCCGGCCTTGGTCATCTCGCGGGTGGTCAGGGCCTGGGCGCTCTGCAGGGCCTGGTCGGCGGTCATCTGACCGGCCAGCGCGGCGGAGAAGGCCTGACCGACGGCGGTGCCGATGCCCTGGAATTCGGGGATGGCGACGAACTGCACGCCGGTGTAGGGGACTTCCTGAACCGTCGGGTGCTGCGGATCGGCGGCCTGGATCGACTTCAGCGTCAGGTCGGCGAAGGGGGCGGCCTTGCGGTATTCGGCGTTGGCGTAGAGCGAGCTGCGGGTGCCGGGCGGCACGTTGGCCCAGCCCTCCTCCTTGGCGACGAGATCGAGATATTCCTTCGACGTTGCCCAGGAGATGAAGGTCTGCGCGGCGTCGCCCTTCTTGCTGCTGGCGGGAACCGCGAGGCTCCAGGCCCACAGCCAGTTGGACCGCTTGCCGAGGCCGTTGTCGGGGGCCAGGGCGTAGCCGACCTTGTCGGCCACCTTGCTCTGCGCCGGGTTGGAGACGAAGGACGCGGCGACGGTGGCGTCGATCCACATCGCGCATTTGCCGGTCTGGAACAGCGCCAGATTCTCGTTGAAGCCGTTGGAGGAGGCGCCCGGCGGGCCGGCGTCCTTCATCACGCCGAGATAGGTCGTCAGCGTCTGCTTCCAGGGATCGGTGTTGAACTGCGGCTTCCAGTTCATGTCGAACCAGCGGGCGCCGAAGGAGTTCGCCATGGCGCTGAGGAAGGCCATGTTCTCGCCCCAGCCGGCCTTGCCGCGCAGGCAGATGCCGTAGAGCTCGTTCTGCTTGTCGGTCAGCTTGCGCGCGGCGTCGGCGATGAAGCTCCAGGTCGGCGCCTCCGGCATGGTCAGGCCGGCCTTCTCGAACAGGTCCTTGCGGTACATGACCATCGAGCTTTCGCCGTAGAAGGGCGCGGCATAGAGCGTGCCGTCGGTGGTCAGGCCGCTGCGGATCGAGGGCAGCAGATCCTCGACGTCATAGTTGGCGCCGAGCTTGTCGAGCGGCTTCAGCCACTTCTGCTTGGTCCAGATCGGAACCTCGTAGGTGCCGATGGTCAGGACGTCGTACTGGCCGCCCTTGGTGGCGATGTCGGTGGTGATGCGCTGGCGCAGCACGTTCTCTTCCAGCGTCACCCAGTTCAGCGTGATGTCGGGATGGGCCTTGGTGAAATGCTCCGCCAGCTTCTGCATGCGGATCATGTCGCCGTTGTTCACCGTGGCGATCGACAGCGTTTCCGCCTGTGCCGAGCTGCCGAGAAACGCGGCGACCGCCGCGCCGATCAAGGATAGCGCACGCTTCATTCCAGTTTTCCTCCCCAATGTCCTGTCCGGCCGCGCCCTGGCTTCTGTCCTGCCGGCCTGTGCGACGGATCGCCCGACCTCCGCATGCGTCCACGGCATTCGGTTTGTAGGGCACACGAACACTATGGCGCAGGCGGTGGAGGGCTGCAATAGATAAATCACATTGATTTTGGTATTCGGTGGCGTATGGCGGCGGCGTCTTTGCCGAAGGAGCGGGTAGAGCTGGGGAGTAAGCCGTTTTCGGTACCGCGCTTGCGTCGATCGGGCGGGGCTTGCTACGGTGATTGAGGTCCGGAGCGGCGTCGGAGATGCCATTCCGGCAGCCAAGAGGGGCTACTAAGTAAATCACTTTGATTTTGTTATGATCGATTGATATACGGATTGTTGGTGAGATCCGAGGCAGGAGGCGGCGGGAGCATGCGGGGCGGCGATACCACCGGGCTGCGCGCCTACAACGAGCGGCTGGTCATGCATGCACTGTTGCAGGCCGGCATGCTGTCCAAGGCGGAAATCGCGCGGGAAACCGGGCTGAGCGGGCAGGCGGCGTCGGTGATCGTCAACCGGCTGCTGGAGGACGGGCTGCTGGTCAAGCTGGACAAGGTGCGCGGGCAGGTCGGCCAGCCCTCCACCCCCATCGCGCCGAACCCGGAGGGGGCCTATTCGCTGGGGGTGAAGATCGGCCGGCGCAGCGTCGAGGCGATCCTGATCAACCTGCTGGGCGAGGAGATGGGGGCGAGCCGGGTGCGCTATGACGCGCCGCTGCCGGAGCCGACGATCTCCACCGCCATCGCCCAGGCGGTCGGGCTGCTGGGGCATCTGTCGCCGGCGGCACGGTCGCGGGTGGTCGGGCTGGGGGTCGCCATGCCGGACGAGATCCATGCGTGGTCGGCGGAGCTGGGCTTGGCGCCGGGGGCGCTGGACGGCTGGCGCGATGCCGACATCGGCGACGCCTTCGCTCGGGAGACCGGACTGCCGGTGACGCGCTACAACGACGCGGCGGCGGCCTGCGCGGCGGAGATGATCGCCGGCCATGCCATCACCAGCCGCAGCGCGCTCTACATCTATCTCGGCACCTTCATCGGCGGCGGGGTGGTGATCGACGGGCGGCTCTATCGGGGGGAACAGGGCAATGCCGGGGCCATCGGATCGATGCCAACTGGGCCGACCGGGCCGACCAGCCCCGCCGGGCCGGGCAAGGCGCCGGGGCAGCTGATTCACGCCGCCTCGATCTTCCTGCTGGAGCGCGACCTGGAGGCCGCCGGGATCGACCCGTCGGCGGCGCTGTCGGCCGCCCTGGCCGACGGCAGCGGCGAGCGGGCCGATGCCATCTTCGACGCCTGGGCCGAAACCGCCTGTGCCGAGCTGTCGCGCGCCGTCGTGTCGGCGCTCAGCGTCATCGATTTTCAGGAGGTGGTGGTCGACGGCTTCCTGCCGCCGTCCTGGCGCGACCGCTTCACCCAGCGGCTGGCCGCGGCGGTGGAACGCTTCAACCGGTCGGGGCTGAAGGCCGCGCCGGTGCTGGCCGGCTCCATTGGCCCGATGGCCCGGGTGCTGGGGGCGGCGATGCTGCCGCTGAAGGCGCGATTCTCGCCCGACACCGACTTGCTGGTGCGGTCGGGCATGGCGCGGGATTTGGTCTGACGGCTCAGATCACGATGCCGGCCAGCGCAGGGCTCTGGTCGAGGGCGTCGGCGAGGGTTTCCAGCATGCGGCGGCAGTCGGCGCGGGTCACCGGAGCGCCGAGGCAGATGCGCAGGGCCTCCGGCGCCGGGCCGGCGGTCAGGAAGACGTCGCTGACGGCGGCGGCGATGCCGGTGCTGCGCAGATGGGCGGCGAACTCCCCGCGCGTCCAGGTCGGCGGCAGGCTCAGCCACAGGTGGAAGCCTTGCCCGTGGGCGGTGATCGAGTCGGGAGGCAGCAGGTCGCGGGCGATGCTCTGGCGGGCCACGGCTTCGGTGCGGATGGCGGTCAACAGGGCGTCGGCGGTGCCGTCGGTGATCCATTGGGTGGCGACGGCGGCGGGAACCGGCGGCGTGCCGAGGATGGTGGCGCGCTGGGCGGCGGCGAGCCGCATCGCCTGACGGGCGTCGGGGGCGGCGACGTAGGTGATGCGCAGCCCGGGGGCCACGCATTTGGCGAGGCCGACGACATGGAAGGTCACGTCGGGGGCAAGGGCGGCGATGGGCGGCGGGGCGTCCTGCGGCAGCACGCCGTAGATGTCGTCCTCGATGATCGGGATGTTGTGCGTGCGGGCAATGGCGGCGATGGCGGCGCGCCGCTCCCCCGGCAGGGTCGCCGTCGTCGGGTTGTGCAGGGTGGGAGTGCAGTAGAGCGCCTTTGGGGCATGGGCCTCCACCGCGGCGCGCAGGGCGTCGGGGTCGAGGCCGTCGCCGTCCATCGCCACCCCGACCACCCGCAGGCCGAGCTGGCGCGCGATGGCCTTGAAGCCGGGATAGGTCAGCGCCTCCGTACAGACGGTGTCGCCGGGGCGGGTGAGCATGCAGAGCAGGGCCAGCAGCGCGCTCTGCGTGCCGGGGCAGACGACGATCCGATCGTTGTCGACGGCATCGGGCAGGCGCCTGCCGAGCCAGCTCGCGCCGGCGGCACGGTCGTCCTCCCCGGCGCGGAAACCGGCGTCGGCCTCGGGATAGCGCAGCAGCGCCTGCGGGTCGAGGCGCAGCATCGCCTGGGCCAGCCCCCGCCGCACGCCGTCCAGCAGCTCCGGCGAGTCGGGCAGCGGCGGCTGGTTCATGGTCATGTCGATGACCGCGGCCGGGGTAGCGGCCGGACGCAGGGATGGAGCGGGTGCGGCGCTTTCCGATGGCGCGTTCGGTGCGCGGACGAAGGTGCCCTGGCCGACACGGGCGTCGAGCAGGCCGCGGCGGCGGGCCTCGCTGTAGGCGCGGCTGACGGTGGTCAAGTCCACCCCCAAACGGTCGGCCAGCACGCGCTGCGGCGGCAACCGCTGTCCCGCCGCGAGACGCCCACCGGCGATGTCGTCGGCAAGGGCATCGGCGATGGCGAGATAGACCGGCCGCGCGCGGTTGGTCAGATCCGGCTGCCAGATGCCGGTGTCCGACGCTTCGGCTTGTCCTGCGTTATCGGATTGCATGGATGTCCTGGCCGTTCCCTTGCCTGCCTGCTGCGGCACTGTCGGTAGCATATGCGCGTTCTGGGGCGGGTGCCGCAAGCATTCAGCGGAGCGCGCGTAGGTTCCCTCTCCCGGGGCGGGAGAGGGAGATTCGAATCGGTCACGGTGCCAAAAAGACGCTGTCGTGCCGGACCGGCTGGCCATCGCCGGTGTCGGGGGTCAGGGTGACTGTCACGGGGGTGGAGGACTCCGTCAGAGCCGCCTGGGGGACGCGGACCTGGATGCGGTAGGTCTCCACCGCGTTGGCGCGGGCGGACAGCGACAGCGTGCCGGCCTCGGTGCCGTCGCCGGACAAGCTGAGGCTTGCCTGCGGCAGGCCGGCCAGGGTGAGGCGGTAGTGGCGATCCACCAGAGACATGTTGGCGATCTTGATGGTGTAGGCGTTCTGGATGCGGCCGTCGTTGAGCGTGACGAACAGCGGCGCCCGGTCGCGCAGAACGGAGATGTCGTTGCTGGACCTCAACGCCAGCGCGATTGCCATCAACCCGCCGACCACGACCAGCATCAGGCCATAGACGATGGTGCGCGGCCGGATCAGGCGGTAACGGGGCGGCGGAGCGGCGGTGGCCTTCGCCGGCTGGATGGTGGCGGCGGCCTTCGCCGCCTGGGCCGTCAGGGTGTCGAACCGGATCAGGTCGCCGGGCCGTCCGATTCGCGCCATCACGTCGTTGCAGGCGTCGACGCACAGGCCGCAGCCGATGCATTCCATCTGGATGCCGTCGCGGATGTCGATGCCGGTCGGGCAGACCTGGACGCATTGTCCGCAGTCGATGCAGTCGCCATAGCCCTTGTCGGTGCGGGTGTCCCAGCCCTCGCTCTTGCGCAGCGGCGCGCGTCCCTCGCCGCGCCACTCCTGATAGGTGACGACCAGACTGTCCTCGTCCAGCATGGCGGCCTGGATGCGCGGCCAGGGGCAGACGTAGAAGCACATCTGTTCGCGCATGAAGCCGGCCATCGCATAGGTGCAGGCGGCGACGAACAGGACCGAGCCGGCGGCGAGCGCCGGGGCGTCGAAGCGCAGCAGGTCGGCCGCCAGCGTCGGCGCGTCGGTCAGATAGGCGATGCCGAGGAAGCCGGTGACCAGCGAGACCGCCAGCCACGCCGCATGCTTCACCGTCTTCTTCGCCAGCCAGCCGGCGGTCCAGGGGTGCCGGTCGAGACGGATGCGGTCGCCGCGGTCGCCCTCCACCCGCCGCTCCACCCAGACGAACAGGTCGGTCCACACCGTCTGCGGACAGGTGAAGCCGCACCAGACCCGCCCGCCGAGCGCGGTCGCCAGGAACAGGCCGATGGCGGCCAGGATCATCACGCCGGTGATGTAGTAGACATGCTGCGGCCAGAGCTGCAGGGCGAAGATGTAGAAGCGCTGGCTGCCCAGGTCGAACAGGACCGCCTGATCCGGCAGGCCCGGCCCGCGGTCCCAGCGCAACCAGGGGATGACCGCGAACAGCGCCAGCAGGACCACACCCAACAGCGTCTTCACGCGCCGGTATCGCCCGCGCACCGCCTTGGGATGGATCTTGCGGTGGGGGGCGTAAGCCGACGCTGGGGCCGGACTTGGCGCCGGGCCTGCGGCCTGATCCGGCGGAACGGTCGCATGGTCCGGCCGGCGGGTGACGATGGGCGCATCGCTGGGCATGGATCACCTGGCACGAAGAAGCCGTCCGGCCGCCTGCCCGCGCCTGACAGGCGTATGGAGCAGCGGCACTCTGGCGATACGTCTTGTATGGATCATTCGTACGGATCGCTCAAGTGCATTGTACGGATATTCGCGTCAGGAAATCCGTCATGCGGCGGTTTGACGCAACATGTCCGGCGTTATTAGCGGCTGGACTATCCATGCAATATCCTAATTCGGCGGCGCTCCGCTGAATTGTACGGATTTTGCGCATGGTCGGCCGCCATTGCCGCGCCGGATTTGCGGCGCACATTGTCTTGCGACTGGAGACGACCATGCGACAGGACAGATGAGCGGAAAGTCGAAGGACAGGCTGGGCAGGGCGACGGACAACCCCTGCATCGGCCTCTGCCGGTTCGGTGGCGACGGTGCCTGCCTGGGCTGCCACCGCACCAAGGCGGAGGTGAAGGGGTGGAAGCGGCTGAGCGACGCCGCCAAGGCGGCGATCAAGGACAGGATCGCCAAAGGGGGTGGACCGCCTGCCGAGGGGAAGGCGCCGCGCAAACGTCTGCGCAAGCTCGACCGCAAGATCGGCAAGCTGGAATCGAAGCTCGCTGCCTTGCGGGCCGAGCGCGACCGCGTGGCAGGCACCGGCCCGGCCGGTTAGGTGCGCCGGTTCGGCTGCGTCAGGCTTCCGACAGGAAGGCCCGGATCGCTTCGACCACCTCGTCCTCGCACTCGCGATGGGGGACGTGGCCGGTGTCGGGCAGGAGGCGGACGGTGCCGCGTCCGGCGGCGATGCGGGCGGGGTGCTCGGCCGACCCGTATTCGTCGCGGTCGCCGTGCAGGGCCAGCACCGGGCAGCGGACCTGCGACAGCGGCACGTCGAGAGTCCAGTCCGCGAAGGCGGGGGACAGCCAGCTTTCGGTCCAGGCATCGACTGCCCAGCGCGCCTTGTCACCCTGGTATCTCGCCAGCCGGGCGAGCTGCGCCGGATCCTGGAAGCCCTGCTTCGCCTCGCGGATGCCGTCGAGTGTCCGCTCCTCGACGAAAGCCTGCGCGGCGATGGTCACCAGCGCCCGGCAGCGGTCGGGGAAGCGCGCCGCCGTCTCCACCGCCATGCCGCCGCCGACGCTGTGGCCGCAGACGACGAAATCGCCGATGCCGAGATGGTCGAGCAGAAGGGGAACGACCTCCCGCGCCTCCGCCGCGACGAAATCGCGGGGCAGGGCGCCGGGATGGGGATCGGAACGCCCGAAGCCGAGGCGGTCATAGGCGACGACCCGCCGCGCCGTCGCGGCGGCAAGGCTGGCCGGGAAGCTGCGCCACAGATCGACGCAGCCCAGCGAATCGTGGAGCAGCAGGATCGGCGGGTGGGTGCCGGCGGACTCCGTGTCCGGGGTCCAGTCCTTCACATAGAGGCGGCCGGAGCCTGCGCCGGTGTGGATGGGGATGAGGCGGTCCTGGTCGCTGAAGGCGGTGGTCATGTCGTCCGGTTGCTGGTGCGGTCGAGGTCGGACGGCAGGATAGCATGGATCGCCGCGCCTTGTGTCCTTGCCCACAACAATGGGGAACGCGCCATTTTCCCGGAAAAGTTGACCCGGCAAAATCGTCCGGCCGGCACCTTCACGCCAGTTGCTGGGCCAGGAACAAGAGGCGGGCTTTTTTGGTTTCCTGAAGAGCCAGATACATCGGATCCTGTCGCATCGCCTCGTAATCCACTTTTGGCGTCAGCGGCGGCAAGGCGTCATAGCGCGCCTGCGTCATCGCCGTATCCGCCATGACCACAGAGCCGCCGAGCAAGCGGGCGATGGTCTCTGCGCGGAGCTTCGCCAACTCTGGACCGGTGCCGCCCTTCGCCGATTGGTTGGGAATAAGCCCGTCCAGCTTGACCGCAAGACTGTTGGAGGGCTCCAACATGCCGTTGTTTTCCAACCGGGCGACCTCCTTGCCGTTCACCATGACCCGTGCGTAATCCTGATACGCCGGGTTGCCGGCCGTGTTGGGCATGATCATGTGGCTGTTCTTCAGTATCGACTCCGTTGATCGTACGAAGTTCTGAAACTGCTCCTCCGGCGCTTCGGAGAGCTTGATTGCTTTGACCTTCGACATGTCAATCGGTTGCAAATCTTTGATCGAGTATCGCGTGGACAGGGTCTGATCGGACATCGCGCTCCTCCAATGAAGGCTGACGGCCCCCGCCGTCCCAGCTTTTCATTGCAGGAAGTGCGCCATAAAATGGCGGGTCGTGAGGAAAGGCACGCCGGCGGTCCCGGTCGCCAGCCCCCCGCGTTGGACAGGCCCCCTGCGTTCCATGGCGTAGCCGGTTGGGATTGCTGACTGTCGGGGATCGGAAATCCGGGAGGCGGACACGCTACAGCCGGGCGCGGGTGCTGCGCGGGGTGTTCAGCAGAAGATTCGTCTCGCTGGTGGTGATGCCGGGAATAAGCCGGATGCGGCGCAGTACCCCGTCGAATTCCGGCAGGCTGGCGGCCGACAGCTCGACGATCAGATCCCAGCGCCCGTTGGTGCTGTGGATCTCCATGATCTCGGGAAAGCCGCTGAGCGTCCGCACCACGCGGTCGGTCGCCTGCCCCTCCACCTCGATCAGCATGATGCCGCGCACCGGCGCCTCCACCGTGTCGGCGCGCAGGATCACGGTGTAGCCGGTGATGATGCCGGAGCTTTCCAGCCGCTCCATCCGCGAGCGCACGGTCGCCCGCGACACGCTCAGTTCGATGGCGAGGTCGGAGATGCTGCGGCGGCCGTCGTGGCGCAGCAGGGTGATGAGCTTCTCGTCGAGCTGGTCGAGCGTCATTGTGTGAGGCCCTTCGACATTCTGGCAAGCTTGGCTGTCCAGTTTGGTAGGGCGAATGGTGACATTTGTCAAATTGCCCTGTCCGTTCCGCCGGAATCCTGTGGTTTGCTGGTGAGAGGAACAGGCGAGAGACCAAACAATGTCCTTCCAGAAGACAAAGACGAAGCAGTGCCGGCTGGTCGGCGTGCCGGTGCAGGACGGGGCGGGCCGGCTTGGCTGCGAAATGGGGCCCAGTGCCTTCCGCACCGCCGGCATCGCAAAGGCGCTGTCGGATTTGGGCCACAGCGTCACCGACCTCGGCAATGTGGCGCCGCTACCGCAGCGGCCGATGGCGCATGGCAACGCCGCGCTGAAATTCCTGCCGGAGGTGGCGGGCTGGACCGCCGCGCTGTCGCAGATCGCCTATGAGGCGAGCGCCGGGCAGGACGCCATGCCGATCTTCATGGGCGGCGACCACAGCCTTGCCGCCGGCACCCTGACCGGACTGGCGCAGCGCGCCGCCGAGATGCGGCGCCCGCTGTTCGTGCTGTGGCTGGACGCCCATCCGGACTTCCACACGCTTGAAACGACGGAGAGCGGCAATCTGCATGGCGTGCCGATGGCCTATGCCACCGGCCGCGCCGGCTTCGACGGCTATTTCCCGCCGCCGCCGGCGCGGCTCGACCCGCACAATGTCTGCATGATGGGCATCCGCAGCGTCGATCCGGCCGAGCGGCGGGCGCTGGAGACCTCCGGCATCACCGTCCACGACATGCGCAAGATCGACGAGCACGGCATCGTCGCCCTGCTGCGCCCGTTCCTGCAGCGGGTGGTGGAGGCGGACGGGCTGCTGCATGTCAGCCTGGATGTCGATTTCCTCGATCCCGCCATCGCGCCCGGCGTCGGCACCACGGTTCCCGGCGGCGCCACCTTCCGCGAGGCGCATCTGGTCATGGAGATGCTGCACGACACCGGTCTGGTCAGCAGCGTCGATCTGGTGGAGCTGAACCCCTTCCTGGACGAGCGCGGCCGCACCGCGACCCTGATGGTGGAACTGCTGGCCAGCCTGATGGGGCGCCGCGTCCTCGACTATCCCACCCGCAGCTTTTGATCGACTGGAGCGTCCGACCATGATCCCGAACCTGAACCTCGTTCCCTTCGTCAGCGTCGATCATATGATGAAGCTGGTGCTGCACATCGGCGTGGAGCGTTTCCTGACCGAGCTGTCGGCCTATGTGGAGGAGGATTTCCGCCGCTGGGAGAGCTTCGACAAGACGCCGCGGGTGGCCTCGCACAGTGCGGAGGGCGTGATCGAGCTGATGCCGACCAGCGACGGCCGCACCTACGGCTTCAAGTACGTCAACGGCCATCCGAAGAACATGCGGGAAGGGCGGCAGACCGTCACCGCCTTCGGCGTGCTGGCCGATGTCGGCAACGGCTATCCGGTGCTGATGACGGAGATGACGATCCTGACGGCGCTGCGCACCGCCGCGACGTCGGCCGTCGCCGCCAAGCATCTTGCGCCGAAGGATGCCTCCTGCATGGCGATCATCGGCAACGGTGCCCAGGCGGAGTTCCAGGCGCTGGCCTTCAAGGCGCTGCTGGGCATCCGCAAGCTTCGGCTCTACGACATCGACCCGGTGGCGACGCAGAAATGCGTGCGCAACCTGCGCGACCAGGGTTTCGAGATCACCGCCTGCAAATCGACCGAGGAGGCGGTGGAAGGCGCGCAGATCATCACCACCGTCACGGCCGACAAGCAGTATGCCACCATCCTGACCGACAACATGGTCGGGGCGGGCGTGCACATCAACGCGGTCGGCGGCGACTGCCCCGGCAAGACGGAACTGCACCGCGACATCCTGCTGCGGTCGGACATCTTCGTCGAATATCCGCCGCAGACGCGGATCGAGGGCGAGATCCAGCAACTGGCCCCCGACCATCCGGTGACGGAGCTGTGGACGGTGATGACCGGGCAGGCGGTCGGCCGGCGCGATGCGCGGCAGATCACGCTGTTCGATTCGGTGGGTTTCGCGACGGAGGACTTCTCCGCCCTGCGCTATGTCCGCGACAAGGTGGCGGGGACCGGCTTCTACGAGAATCTGGACATGCTGGCCGACCCGGACGAGCCGCGCGACCTGTTCGGCATGATCCTGCGGGCTGCCAAGCCGGCACCGGTGGGGGAGGCGGCGTAACAACGCCCTCTCCCGCGCCGGAAGGGGCAAAGGGGATCAGGCGGCGGCCGGGGTGGCGGCGGCGGGATGCAGGGCGCAGGCGGCGGTGCCGACCAGACCCAGCGCGCCGGCCAGCAGCAGCGGCGCGGCGAGGCCGCTGTGCGCCACCAGCGCGGCACCGATGGCGGCGCCGATGAAGATGGCGACGACGCTGCCGATGCGGCGGATCCAATTGGTGTCGGCCCCGCCGGCCAGCCGGGAATCGGCCGCCAATCCGGTCAGCGTCAGGGTCAGCACCGTGGTGGTCAGGTCGGGCACCTTCAACTGGCGGATCGTCGCGTTGCGGAAGCCCATCGCCAGCGCGGTCAGCAGGATGATGCCGTAGAAGCTGGCAGCCGACACCTCTCCGCCCTGGCGCAGCCATGCCAGCAGGGCGGCCAGCCACAGCAACCCGGCCTCGATGGCGGCGGCCTTCAGCAGCCAGCGCCGCAGCGGCCGGCCGGCATGGGCCTTGCCGGTGCGGCCGGCGATCAGCGCGCCGATCAGGAAGGCGCAGATCGCCGTCAGGTAGGGGGCGACGTCGAAGCCCGGTGTGCCGGCGGCGGCGAAGCCGAGAAAGACGATGTTGCCGGTCATATTGGCGGTGAACACCTTGTCGAGGCCGAGCACGCTGGTGGCGTCGACCAGCCCGGTGGTCACCGACAGCAGCATCAGCAGCCAGGGCAGCGGCGCTGCAATCGGCTGGGAGGCGGGGGGAGAGGGCGGGGCCATGGTGCTTCCCCTTGGTCAGGCGTTCGGGCCGAGGCGGCGGCGCATCCGCGAGACGATCGCCGCCAGGACGAAGCCGCCGACCAGCCCGATATGCTCGAAGAAGGCATTGGTGGCCATGAAGCGCTCCGGTCCCGCCATCGTCCAGAAATCATTGGCGATCAGGGCGGCCAGAACGGTGAAGACGCCGAGTGCGCCGGCGCCCAGCCACAGCGTGCGGTCCAGCAGGATCAGCAGCGGGCCGACCAGCTCGACCAGGATGGTCAACGCCGCCCAGAGCGCCGGCGGGGCGAGGCCGAAATGCGCCTGTTCGGCGACGGCGCCCGGCCAGTCGGTCAGCTTCACCAGCCCGCCGAGCAGGTAGGCACCCACCAGCGCCAGCCGGGCCAGCAGCCATGTGCCGTCCCAGTCGAGGATGCGGTCGACGATGCGCTCTGCCGGGCCTTCGAAGGAGCGGAGGGTCATGGCGGGGGTGTTCCGGGTTGGGGGGAATCGCCCTCTCCCGCCCCGGGAGAGGGAGTTTTGGGGGGACAGCCTTACACCGCCCAGCAACCGCAGCCGAGAGCGCCCCAGAAGGACTGCACGTCGGCGGCCGGGACATCGGTGGCGTAGGCGGCGGCGTGGTCGTGGCCGTGGACGCCGCAGCCGGTGGCGCAGCCGCAGGCCGAGGCGAGCGCCTTGCGCTGGTCGCCCGACGCGCTGTCGGCCGACTTGTAATAGCCGCCGAAGGTCCGCACCGGCGACCAGTCCGGCATCGGCTTGGGCAGTTGCGGCGCCAGCGGGCCGTAATCGCCCTCGCCATGCACGACCGCGCCGCCGAGGATGGTCAGCACCGAGTTCAGATGGGCGATTCGGTCCTCCGAAACCGAGAAGAAGTCGTCGGACAGCACGGCGAGATCGGCCAGCTGGCCGGCCTTGATCTGGCCCTTCTTGCCCTGCTCGTTGGAGAACCAGGTGTTGGCCTCCGTCCACAGCCGCAGAGCGGTCTCGCGGTCTATCAGGTTGGCCTGGGGATAGAGGCCGAGGCCGCCAACCGTCTTGCCGGTCACCAGCCAAGACAGGGAGACCCATGGGTTGTAGCTGGCGACGCGGGTGGCGTCGGTGCCGGCGCCGACCGGCACGCCGGCCGCCATCATCTTCGCAATGGGCGGGGTGCGTTCGGCCGCCTTGGTGCCGTAGCGCTCGACGAAATATTCGCCCTGATAGGCCATGCGGTGCTGGACGGCGATGCCGCCGCCGAGGGCGGCGATGCGGTCGATGTTGCGGTCACTGATCGTCTCGGCATGGTCGAAGAACCAGTGCAGCCCGTCGAAGGGGATGTCGCGGTTGACCGTCTCGAACACGTCCAGCGCGCGGCTGATGGTCTGGTCATAGGTGGCGTGCAGGCGCCAGGGCCAGCGGTTCTCGGCCAGCAGGCGGATCACCGGTTCCAGATCGCCTTCCATGTTCGGCGGCATGTCGGGGCGGGCGACGCGGAAATCCTCGAAGTCGGCGGCGGAATAGACCAGCATCTCGCCGGCGCCGTTGTGGCGATAGCTGTCGTCGCCGTCGCCGGGCTTGACCTTCTTCGCCCAGCCGGCGAAATCGGACAGCTCCTCCTTCGGCTTCTGGGTGAACAGGTTGTAGCTGATGCGCAGCGTCAGCTCGCCGTCGGCATGCAGCTTTTCGATGATGGCGTAATCGTCGGGATAGTTCTGGTAACCGCCGCCGGCGTCGATCACCCCGGTCACGCCCAGCCGGTTCATCTCGCGCATGAAATGGCGGGTGGAGTTCAGCTGGTACTCGGGCGGCAGCTTCGGACCCTTGGCCAGCGTCGAATAGAGGATCGTCGCGTTGGGCTGGGCCAGCAGCAGGCCGGTCGGATTGCCGGCGGCGTCGCGCACGATCTCGCCGCCCGGCGGATTCTGGGTGTCCTTGGTATAGCCGACGGCGCGCAGGGCCGCGGCGTTCAGCAGGGCGCGGTCATAGAGGTGCAGGATGAACACCGGCGTGTCGGGGGCGGCGGCGTTCAGTTCCTCGATGGTCGGCAGGCGCTTTTCGGCGAACTGGTGCTCGGTGAAGCCGCCGACGACGCGGACCCATTGTGGCGCCGGGGTGATCGCCGCCTGCTGCTTCAGCATCGCCATCGCGTCGGCGAGGCTCGGCACGCCGTCCCAGCGCAGCTCCATGTTGTAGTTCAGGCCGCCGCGGATGATGTGCATGTGGCTGTCGATCAGCCCGGGGATCACGCGCCGGCCCTTGGCGTCGATCACCGTCGCCTGGGGCGCCGCGGCGCGCACCTCGGCCTCCGTGCCGACGGCGAGGAAGCGTCCGTCGCGGATGGCGACGGCGCCGGCCTGCGGGTTGGCGCGGTCGAGCGTGGTGACCTTGGCGTTGACGAGGATCAGGTCACCAGTGGGTGCGGTGTTGGGCATGGCGGCATTCCCGGGTCTGGACGCGAGGGTGGACAGCAGCGGCGCGGCGAGCAGCGAGGCGGCGGCGCTGCCCGCCATCGCCTTGCGGCGGGTGACGGCGGGAGGGGCGGGCGGCATCATGCCTTCTTTCCCTTGCCGGCCTCGTCGGCCTGAACCAGATCGGCCGGCGGCTTGTCGGCTCCGGCCTGCGGACCCAGCACATGGCGGGCGCAGTCGGTCTGGATGAAGGCGACGACCGGTTCGCCGGCGATCATGCGCTTGACCACCGGCACCACCTGCTCGCCGACCAGCATGCCGAGCAGTCCGATCAGCGCGATGGTCGGCGGTGCCGGCGAGCGGACGCCGATCAGCGCATAGATGACGCCGACCAGGATACCGGCGCCGGCCGAAAGGAGATAGGGCATCATGGGTCCGGTCTCCCGGTCTGTAGATTGGGGCCGGTGCCCGGCCGGAACCGGGCACCGGGGACAGGATCAGGCGTGCCGGTTACGCATGTTCGTGCGCGGCGGCGCCGGTCACCTTGTGCGCGAACTCGCCGCGCTGCGGGGCCTTGTGGACCATGGTGTAGGCGTAATCGACGCCCATGCCGTAGGCGCCGAAATGCTCGCGCACGATGTTCATCACGCCGTCGTAGCTCTCGCGCTTGGCCCAGTCTCGCTGAATTTCCAGCAGGACGTTGATCGCGGTGATGGAATGGGCGCCGGCCTGCTCCATGCGGCGGACCGCGGCGTCATGGGCCTCCTGGGAGGTGCCGCCCGAGGCGTCGGTGACGATGTAGACCTCGAAGCCTTCCTCGATGGCGCACAGGGTCGGGTACAGCAGGCAGGCCTCGGTCCACAGCGCGGCGATGACCAGCTTCTTCTTGCCGGTCGCCTTGACGGCGGCCACCAGCTCTTCCGAATCCCAGCTGTTCATCGAGGTCCGCTCGATCGGGTCCTGCTTCAGGACGTCCATCAGCTCCGGCCAGATGTAGCCGGAGAAGCTCTCGGTCTCCACCGCGGTCACGATGGTCGAGGCGCCGAACAGCTTCGCGGTCTTGGCCAGGGCGATGGTGTTGTTCTTCAGCTGCTGGCGGTCGATGTTGACCACGCCGAAGGACATCTGCGGCTGGTGATCGATGAAGATGAAGACGGTGTCGTCGGCGTTGATGAGCGACTTGGCCGGGAAGGTCATGATCGTTTCCTGTTCCGTGTGGGTTTTTAAGGGGTTGGCTGCCGTTTTCGTCGTCGGCGCCGTCTGAAGGGATATTGGCACATGCCGGGATTTCGAGACAATTCTACCAGTCAGAACATGATTGTTGCTGCGTGGAGGACAGTGCCCCGGTTTCCCGGTTACGCGCGGATGAAGGCCAGCAGTTCCTCGTTCACGAGGTCCTTCTGGGTGGTGCACATGCCGTGCGAACCGCCGGCGACGACCTTCAGCGTGCCCTTCGGCAGCATCGCCGCGGCGGCCTTGCCGGTGGTGGCGAGCGGGACGACCTGATCGTCGTCGCCATGGAGCACCAGCGTCGGGACGATCATCTTCTTCAGATCGTCGCGCTGGTCGGTCTCGGAGAAGGCCTTGATGCATTCATACTCGGCCTGAAGCCCGCCCATCATGCCCTGCAGCCAGAAGCTGTCGATGACGCCCTGCGAGACCTTGGCGCCGGGCCGGTTGTAGCCATAGAAGGGGATCGTCAGGTCCTTGAAGAACTGCGACCGGTCGGCCTTCACGCTGGCACGGATGCCGTCGAACACCTCCAGCGGAACGCCTTCCGGGTTCCAGTCGGTTTTCACCATGATGGGCGTGATGGCGCCGATCAGCACCGCTTTGGCGACGCGCGACACGCCGTGGCGGCCGATGTAGCGGGCGACCTCGCCGCCGCCGGTGGAGTGGCCGACATGGACGGCGTTCTTCAGGTCCAGCGCCTCGGTCACCGCGGCCAGATCGTCGGCGTAATGGTCGAGATCGTTGCCGAAGCCCGGCTGCGACGAGCGGCCATGGCCGCGGCGGTCATGGGCGATGGTGCGGTAGCCGTGCTGGGCCAGGAACATCATCTGGTCTTCGAAGGCGTCGCCGGTCAGCGGCCAGCCATGGCTGAAGACCACCGGCTGGCCGGTCTGCGGACCCCACTGCTTGACGTAGATCTGGACGCCGTCCTTGGTGGTGACGTGGCTGCCCTGGAGCATCGGTTTCGTTCCTTTGATCGGGTCTTGACGGGTGGCCGTCTTTTCGGCCGCGGCGGCGGTGCCGGGGAGCGCGCCCAGCAGGCCGCTGCCCGCAACGGCGAGGGCGGCGCTGCCGGAGAGGACCGTCCGGCGGGAGGGATGGAATTCCTGGGTGGTCATGCGTAGTCCGTTCAGGACCGGGCGGGCTGGGCCGGCTCCGGCTGTCTTGATGAACGGATGGTACGGAATGCGCGGAGAGGGTGATTGCCTCTTCGGAACGGCTTTTGCCGGTTCTGCGCATTGCGCCGCCGGGAACGCAAAAAGCCGGCCCTTTTGCGAAAGGACCGGCTTTTCCGGGGGTGGTCAAACTCCCTCTCCCGCCCCGGGAGAGGGAAGGGGCCCATGCGGAGCATGGGAAGGGTGAGGGGTAAGGCACGAAGCCATGCGGTTCAGATTTCTTGGATCACCCCTCACCCTCCCCACGCCTGCGGCGCGGGTCCCCTCCCTCTCCCGGGGCGGGAGAGGGAACTAACCGGCCAACGACACCCATGCCGCATTGCGCCGGCTGGACTCCACAGCGCCGTGGATGAAGCGCACGCCGCGCAGGCCGTCCTCCACCGTCGGCAGGGGCACGTCGGCGGGGGCGGGGCGGCCGTCCAGGCGGGCGGCGATGAGGTCGGCGGCGTCGCGATAAATCTGGGCGAAGCCTTCCAGATAGCCCTCCGGATGGCCGGCGGGGGTGCGGGAGATGGAGGTGGCCGCCGGCAGGCTGCCGGCACCGGCACGCAGCAGGGTGCGGGTCGGTTCGCCCAGCGGGGTGAAGCGCAGCTCGTTGGGCTGTTCCTGCTGCCATTCCAGGCCGCCGGCCTCGCCGAAGACGCGCAGGCGCAGGCCGTTGGTGGTGCCGGGGCAGACCTGACTGGCCCACAGCATGCCGCGGGCGCCGCCGTCGAAGCGCATCATGATGTGGGCGTTGTCGTCCAGCCGCCGGTTGGGGACGAAGGCGGTCAGGTCGGCGGCGAGGTCGGTGCAAATGAGGCCGGTGACGAACTCGGCCAGATGGAAGGCGTGGGTGCCGATGTCGCCGATGCAGCCGGCGATGCCGCTCCGCGCCGGATCGGTGCGCCAGGACGCCTGCTTCTGGCCGCTGGCCTCCAGATCCGTCGCCAGCCAGTCCTGGGCATATTCGGCCTGCACCACCCGGATTTTGCCCAGCATGCCCGACGCCACCATGGCGCGGGCCTGCCGGATCATCGGATAGCCGCTGTAATTGTGGGTCAGCACGAAGACGAGATCGCGGCTGCGCACCAAGGCCGCCAGTTCCTCCGCCTCCGCCAACGTGTGGACCAGCGGCTTGTCGCAGATGACGTGGATGCCGGCCTGGAGGAAGGCCTTGGCTGCGGGGTAGTGCAGGTGGTTCGGCGTGACGATGGCGACGGCGTCGATGCCGTCGGGGCGCGCCGCCTCCGCCTTCGCCATGGCGTGGAAGTCGTCGTAGCAGCGGTCGGGCGCCAGGAACAGCTCCGCCCCGCTGGCCCGCGCCCGCTCCGGGTCGGAGGACAAGGCGCCGGCGACCAGTTCATAGCGGTCGTCGATGCGGGCGGCGATGCGGTGGACGGCGCCGATGAAGGCGCCCTGGCCGCCGCCGACCATGCCCAGCCGCAAGCGCCTCGCGGAGGCCCGTGGGTGGGGTGGCAATTGATCCGGGCTCATGCTGCCCCTTTCCCCAGACCGAGAAGCCGGCGGTTGGCCGCCTCGTCGGTGCCGGCATCGGCGAAATCGTCGAAGGCGCGGTCGGTGACGCGGATGATGTGGTCCTGGATGAAGCGGGCGCCCTCGGCGGCCCCCTGCTCCGGATGCTTGATGCAGCATTCCCATTCCAGCACCGCCCAGCCGTCGAAGCCGTACTGGGTCAGCTTGGAGAAGATGCCGCGGAAATCGACCTGTCCGTCGCCCAGCGAGCGGAAGCGCCCGGCACGGTCCTTCCACGGGGCATAGCCGGAATAGACGCCCTGCCAGGGGGTCGGATTGAACTCCGCATCCTTGACGTGGAACATGCGGATGCGGTCGTGGAAGACGTCGATGTAGCCGAGATAATCCAGTTGCTGCAGCACGAAGTGGCTGGGATCGAACAGGATGTTGCAGCGCTCATGTCCGCCGACCCGGTCGAGGAACATCTGGAAGGTGGTGCCGTCGAACAGGTCCTCGCCGGGGTGGATCTCGTAGCAGAGATCGCAGCCGGCCTCGTCGAAAGCGTCGAGGATCGGACGCCAGCGCTTCGCCAGCTCGTCGAAGGCGGTCTCGATCAGGCCGGGCGGACGCTGCGGCCAGGGGTAGAGATAGGGCCATGCCAGCGCGCCGGAGAAGGTGGCGTGCGCGGTCAGGCCGAGGTTGGCGGAGGCCTTGGCGGCAAGGTGCAACTGCTCCACCGCCCAGGCCTGCCGCGCGTCGGGGCGGCCATGGACCTCCGCCGGGGCGAAGCCGTCGTAGAGGGCATCGTAGGCGGGGTGGACGGCGACCAGCTGGCCCTGCAGGTGGGTGGACAGCTCGGTCAGTTCGACGCCGGCGTCGGCGAGCGTGCCCTTGACTTCGTCGCAGTAGGTCTTGCTGGTCGCGGCCTTGTGCAGGTCGAACAGGCGGCGGTCCCAGCTGGGGATCTGCACGCCCTTGAAGCCGAGGCCGGCGGCCCAGCGGGCGATGGAGTCCAGCGAATTGAAGGGGGCCGCGTCGCCCGCGAACTGGGCGAGGAAGATCGCGGGGCCTTTGATGGTCTTCATGGGTTTTGGCTCCCTGATGGGGGGAGGTGCGGCCACTTGCCCCCACCCTAACCCTCCCCCGCTGGGCGGGGGAGGGGACAAGTGCTTGTGCGAGAGAGTGGCGGCAGTCCCTCCCCCGCCATCGGACCGACCTTCGGTCGGCCGAGAGCGGGGGAGGTTAGGTGGGGGTCTAACTCTGCCAAGAATCAGTACGGCGAATCCGGGAAGTAGAACTCCTTGGCGTTCTCCTTGGTGATCAGCGACGACGGGATGATGTAGGTCGCCGGCAGCTTGTCGCCCTTCAGGCGGGCTTCGGCGGTCATCTTGATGGCGTCGTAGATGAATTTCGGCGAATAGGACACGTCGGCGTGGATCAGCGGGTTGGAGCCGTCCATGATGGTCTTCACCATCGTCTTGGACCCGGCGCCGCCGAACACCTCCTTGATGTCGGTGCGCTTGGCCTGCTCGATCGCCTTCAGCACGCCGAAGGCCATGTCGTCGTCGGCGGCCCAGATGACGTCGATGTCCTTGAAGCGGGTCAGGAAGTCCTGCGTCACCTTGAAGGCGTCGTCACGGTTCCAGTTGGCGTATTTGCCGTCGAGGATCTTGATGTCGGGATACTGCTTGAGCACGCCGGTGAAGGCCTCCCACCGCTCGTTGTCGAGCGTGGTCGGGATGCCGCGCAGCGCCACGATGTTGGCCTTGCCGTTGTACTTCTTGGCGATGTATTCGGCGGGGATGCGGCCGAAGGCGGTGTTGTCGCCGGCGATGTAGGCATCCTGCGCGCTGGTGTCGGTCAGGCCGCGGTCGACCACGGTGACATAGACGCCCTTCTTCTTGGCCTGCATCACCGGCTGGGTCAGGGCGGCGGATTCGAAGGGGAAGATGACCAGCGAATTGATGCCGGTCACCGTCACCAGATCCTGAAGCTGGTTCGCCTGTTCCGGCGCGCCGCTGGCGGTCTTGACGGTGATCTTCAGGTTGGGATGGGCCTTTTCCAGCTCCGCCTTCGCCTGATTGGCCCACCAGACGATGCCGCCGGTGAAGCCGTGGGTGGCGGCCGGGATGCTGACGCCCAGCTTGACGGTATCGGCCGCCAGGGCGAAGCCGCCGCCGAGGGCCACCGTCGCCGCCATGGCAAGGCCGGCGCCCAGCACAACACGACGGGTGTAACGCGCAACTTCCGACATGACGTTTCTCCTCCTTATCGTTTTTTCAGGGGCGCCGGCGCTGCAGGAAGGCGACGGCGATGATGACGCAGCCCTGGACCGCCGCGTTCAGATAGACGCTGATGATGCTGGTCAGGTTCAGGATGTTGCTGATGACCGACAGCAGGACCGCACCGATCACCGTCCCGGCGATCCGGCCCTCTCCCCCCTTGAAGGAGGTGCCGCCGACGATCACCGCGGCGATGGCCTCCAGCTCCCACAACAGTCCGGTGGTGGGGGAGGCGGAGCCCAGGCGCGGCACATACAGCACCGTGGCGATGCCGACGCAGACGCCGAGCAGGCCGTAGGTCAACAGCTTCACCCGGTCGACATCCACCGCGGCGAAGCGCGCCACCTGCTCGTTGGAGCCGATGGCCTGGACATAGCGGCCGAAGGCGGTGCGGTTCAGCAGCACGGCGCCCGCCACCGATACGGCCAGGAAGACCCACACCGGAATGGGGATGCCCAGCAGGTTGCCGTAATAGACCGGGCCGTAGGCGTCGGACAGGTCGTTGTCCAGCGTGATGGCGCCGCCGTCGGCAAGCCACGTCAGCACCGCGCGGAAGATGCCGAGCGTGCCCAGCGTGACGATGAAGGGCTCGATCCGCCCGCGCGTGATCAGATAGCCGTGCGCCAGCCCGAAGCCGCCGCCCAGCAGCAGCGCGAACAGGACGCCGAGGGCCACGACGGCCACCGGCGAGCCGACCGATGCGGCGAGCGCGTTCATCACCAGGATCATGCTGCCGGCGATCAGCGCCGCCATCGACCCGACCGACAGGTCGATGCCGCCGGAGATGATGACGAAGCACATGCCGATGGAGATGATCCCGATGAAGGCCGTGCGGGTCAGCACGTTCATCAGGTTGCCCCAGGTCGCGAAGTCGGGGTTCAGCGCCGTGCCGATCACCAGCAGCAAAATCAGCCCGACGACCGGGCCGAAGCGGTGCGGGTCGAAACGGCGCGCCGGCTTGGCAGTGGACACCGCACGGACCTCAGTGGCGGGGGTGGGTGCCGATGTCTGTCCCGCTGGCATCTGTCCCGATGGCATGGGCAATCAACTCCTCTTCGCTGAGTCGGTCGGCGGGCACGGTCGCGGTCACCCGGCGCCCGCGCATCACGATCACCCGGTGGCAGAGCCCGATCAGTTCGATCAGTTCCGATGAAATGACGATCACGCCGCGCCCTTCGGCGGCCAGCCGCGCGATCAGGAAATAGATGTCCCGCTTGGCGCCGACATCGACGCCGCGCGTCGGCTCGTCCAGCACGAAGACGCGCGGATCCGGCTCCAGGAACTTGGCGATGGCCAGCTTCTGCTGGTTGCCACCGGACAGCGACGACGCGGCCCCCCGTGGATCGCCGCGGATGCCGAAGGACGCCACGGCATGCTCCAGCGCCCTGTCCTCCGACGCCGGTGACAGCAGTGGGTGGGCGTGGTGGCGCAGGGTCATCAGGGTAAGGTTGTCGCGCAGGCTCATGCCGACATGCAGGCCCTTGCCCTTGCGGTCCTCGCTGAGATAGGTCAGGCCGTTGCGCATCGCCTCGCGCGGATTGCGCAAGCGGACCGGGCGGCCGTCGATCTCGACGGTGCCGGCGCTGCGCGGGCGCAGGCCGAGGATGCCCTCGAACAGTTCGGTGCGGCCGGCGCCGACCAGCCCGGCGAAGCCCAGGATCTCGCCGGGGTGGAGGTCGAAGCCGACATCCTCCGCCCAGCCGGGCACGGTCAGGCCGCGCACCGCCATCAGCGGCTTGCCGAGAGCCGGCATGTGCTTTTCCGGGAACATGTCGGTCAGCTCGCGCCCGACCATCAGCGTCGCCATGCGCTGGCGCGGCGTTTCCGCCGTGGGGGCGCGGGCGACGAAGCGGCCGTCGCGCATCACGATCACCTCGTCGGTGATGCGCTCCACCTCGTCCAGCTTGTGGGAGATGTAGACGATGGTGACGCCGTCCCGGCGCAGCCGCTCGATCAGCCCGAACAGCCGGTCGCATTCGGACGGGGTCAGGCTGGCCGTCGGTTCGTCCATGATCAGCAGGCGGGCGTTGCGCAACTGCGCCTTGGCGATTTCCACCAGCTGCTTTTCGGCGACGATCAGGTCGCGGACCTTGGTGTCGGGATCGCGGTCGAAGCCGACCTGCCGCAGGGCCTCGGCTGCCTGCGCGCGCATCGCGCGGTCGTCGAGCAGCCAGCCACGCCTGATCTCGTGGCCGAGGAACATGTTCTGGACGACGGTGAGGTCGTCGGCGAGGCTGAGTTCCTGATGGATCAGCACGATTCCGCGCTTCTCGGCGTCGCGGGAGTTGCGGAAGGTCACCGCCTCGCCGTCGATGCGGACCGAGCCGGAGGTCGGCGCGTGGTAGCCGGCGAGGATCTTCATCAGCGTCGATTTGCCGGCGCCGTTCTCGCCCAGCAGCCCATGCACCCGGCCCGGATGCAGGTCGAAGCCGACGCCGTGCAGGACGCGCACGGGGCCGAATTCCTTGGTGATGCCGTCGAAGGCGATATGCAGGCTCATGGCTCCGCACCCCCTGACGGTCGTTCCACCAGCCGCGTTGCGGCGGGGCGGATACCGTCCATGACGTTTCTCCCACTGCGAGGCGTGTCGTCCCGGAGGCCGCCGCTTCGTCTGTTAAGCGGATGGTAAGCCCGCCGCTTTGGACAGACAATGGACGACTTCGAACATAATTTGGCAAAAGTGGGGTGGGTGTGGTAGGGAAGGGGGCGTTGGCTCCGATTGCCCCCTCCCTAACCCTCCCCTCTTCGAGGGAGAGGGGACTGCCGCCGCTTCGCATAAGGCACCCTCTCCCGTGAAGCGGGGAAGGGATGGGGAGGGGGCAAGAGCACCTCGGAAAGGCATCCCTCCATGGTTGACTGGCAACGTCTGTCCGATGGCGAGCGCGCCCTGCTGGAGCGGCTGTTCTGGGCGGGCGGGCTGTCGCGCGGCGAACTGGCGGCGTCGGTCGACTTCTCCAAGAGCAAGGCCAACCTCGCCATTTCCAGCCTGATCGGGCGCGAACTGATCGAAGAGGGCGGGGTGCAACCGTCGTCCGGCGGGCGGCGGCCGGAGGTGCTGCGGCTGAGCCACCGGATGGGCGTGCTGGCGGGGATCGACATCGGCGCCACCAGCATCGACGTGGCGCTGCTCGCCCCCGACATGACGGTGCTGGACCACCGGTCGGAACCGGCGGACGTGCGCGACGGGCCGGCGGCGGTGTTCGGACGGGTGCGCGACCTGCTGCGCGAGGCGCGGGAGCGGATGGGGATCGGGCCGGCGCGGGTGCTTGGGATCGGCGTCGGCGTGCCGGGGCCGGTCGCCTTCGGCAGCGGCATGCTGGTCAACCCGCCGCTGCTGCCGGGGTGGGAGAGTTTTTCGATCCGCGAATGTCTGGCGGAGGAGTATGCCGCGCCGGTCTTCGTCGACAACGACGTGAACATCATGGCGCTGGGCACCCATTGGCGCCTGCGCGGCCAGCTTCAGAACTTCCTGGTCATCAAGATCGGCACCGGCATCGGCTGCGGCATCATCTGCCACGGCATGGTCTATCGCGGGCGGGACGGTTCGGCGGGGGACGTCGGCCACATCTGCGTCGATCCCCACGGGCCGGTCTGCCATTGCGGCAATGCCGGCTGCGTCGAGGCGATGGCAGCCGGCCCGGCCATCGCCCGCATGGCGGAGGACGCGGCGCGCGCCGGCGAGAGCCCCCGGCTGATGGACCTGCTGGAGCGCAACGGCACGCTGACCACCGTCGATCTCGGCAATGCCAGCCGGGCGGGCGACGCGGCGGCCAATGCCATCGTCCAGCAGGCCGGCGGCCATATCGGCCGGATGCTGGCGGCGGTGGTCAATTTCTTCAACCCGTCGCACATCTTCATCGGCGGCGGCGTGGCGCGGATCGGGCCGCTGTTGCTGGCCTCGATCCGGCAGAGCGTCTATCAGCGCTCGCTCGCCCTCTCCACCCGGCATCTCGACATCCAGTATGTGCCGGAGGTCGAGAGCGCCGGGGTGATCGGGGCGGCGGTGATGGCGGTTCAGGAGACCATGCTGGCCGGAGCTGGCCGTCCCTGAGCCGCTCCGGTGCGGACTTCACGCCGCGCGGACGGCGGTGATGAAGCTGGTGACCTCGCCGCGCAGGGTCTCGGCCTCGCGGGCGAGGCTGCTGGCGGCGTCCAGCACCTCGGTGGCGGCGGAGCCGGTTTCCAGCACCGCCTGATTGACGCCGACGATGGTGGAGGAGACCTCGGTGGTGCCGCGCGCCGCCTCCGTCACGTTGCCGGCGATGTCGCGGGTGGCGGCGCCCTGCTCCTCGATGGCGGCGGCGATGGTGGTGGTGATCTCGCTGATGCGGCCGATGGTCTGGCCGATGCCGGCGATGGCGTCCTGGGCGCCGCCGGTGGCCTGCTGGATCTCCTTCACCTTGGCCTGGATCTCGTCGGTGGCGCGGGCGGTCTGGCTGGCCAGCGCCTTCACCTCGCCCGCCACGACGGCGAAACCCTTGCCCGCTTCACCCGCCCGCGCGGCTTCGATGGTGGCGTTCAGCGCCAATAGGTTGGTCTGGGCCGCGATGGTGTTGATCATCTCCACCACATGGCCGATCTGGTCGGCCGCCTCCACCAGCAAGCGCATGGTGCTGTTGGTCCGTTCGGCCTGGGTCACCGCCTCGCCCGAGATGCGGGTGGAGGCGGCGATCTGCCGGCCGATCTCCAGGATCGAGGCCGACAGCTCTTCCGTTGCCGAGGCCACGGTCTGCACGTTGGCCGACGCCTGTTCGGAGGCCGCGGCGACGGCGGTCGCCTGCGCGCTCGCCTGGGTCGCGGTGGTGGACATGGCGCCGGCGGTGCCCCGCATCTCGGTGGCGGCCGACGCGACGGTCTCCACGATGTGCATCGCCTTGGCGTCGAAGTCGCGCATCAGCGCCTCCAGCCGGGCGGCCCGCGCCTCCTTGGCGGCCTGTTCGCGGGCCTGTTCCGCCGCCAGACGGTCGGCGGTGATCATGCTGTCGCGGAAGACGGTGACGGTCGCCGCCATGCCGCCGATCTCGTCGGCGCGGTCCAGGCCGGGGATCGCCACCGCCATGTCGCGGTCGGCCAGACGGCGCATCGCCTCGGTCATCGAACGGATCGGATCGCTGACCCGGCGCTTGGCGACGATCAGGCCGGCGACGGTCAGCAGCACGGCGGCCAGCACCAGCAGGCCGGCGATGACGGCGTCGCGGGTCGCGCGGGCGGCCTGCGATTCGGAGCGGGCGACCATCCGGTCCACCGCAGCCAGCGCGGCATCGACGATGTAGCCCTGGCTGGCGGTGTCCTGCCGGCGCAGCGTTCCGATCTCGACCGGCGAAGGGCGGCCCTCGGCCAGTGCGGCGAGCACCGCCTTGCGCTGGTCGACCAGCGGGCCTTCGAAATTCACCTTGGCCTTCTCGACCGCCTCGCGGATGCTGTCCGGCGTGTCGGGGCGGGCGGCCGCTTCCTTGACCAGCGCCCAGGCCTGCCCGGTTCGGCCGATGGCCTCCGCCACCGCCTGCGCGTCGGCCGGCGTCCAGGCCTCTCCGGTGGCGACCGCGGTCTGGATGCGCAGCGCCATCCCGCCGGCATTCAGGCGGGTGTTCCAGGCGGCGCGCTTGATGCCCAGCAGATGGTCGACCACCGGATCGGCCAGCTTCAGCGAACCGTCGAGCAGGTCGGTGGCGGCGGTCAGCGCGTCGAGATAGGCCACGGGCGCCGTCGCCCAGGCCTCCGCCACCGCCGGATCGCGCGTGGCTTTGCGCTGGCGCACCGCGCCGTCGGCCTGCCGGCGCAGGGCGGCCAGCGTCTCGTGGGTGGCGCGCAACTTGTCGGCCGCGGACTGCAGGCCGGGCAGGTCGACAGTGGCGAGCTTGGCGGCGATGGCGGCATAGCCGTCCTCCGCCACCGCGCGGTTGGCGGCGATGTCGCGCAGTTCGGCATCGCCGGCCGGCTCCTCCGCCCCCAGTGCCGGGCCGACCAGACCGCGCTCCAGACGGATCGCCAGCAGCGTGCGCAACAGGTCGCGGCTGGTCTCGCTGAGCGTGGCGACGCGGTGGGCGTTGCGGGTGCGATCCACGACGTCGACCAGCGTATAGCTGCTGGTGGCGATCAGCAGGAGGCCCAGCGCGGCGATGACGAGTCCAAGGGTGGCGCGGATCGACAGCCGCGAGAGGAGCGTGATCATGGTCGATTCCTGTTTGTGCGGAGAGTTCGAGCCGTGGCGGAACGGGCGCTGTTTGAAAGCGTGACGGGATCTGAGCCAAAGACATTGATGGAAACCGAATCGTCCTTTCGGCTCAGCCCCTATTGACAGCGGCCGGCATGGCCCGCAGCGGCATCTCTCCGACGTTGATATATTAATATTCTAAAACTGCTTGGTATGAGAGTGCAGGCAAATTCCAAGCATGGATCAAAATGCCGCACAAAGATTGCAGAAGTATTTGGCCGGATTTTAAAATAAATATGGCGGAAAAGAGCTGCTCCCACGGAAGTGCGGCTTCAGGTTGACGGGGTGGGGTCTCTGCACGCGGTCAGAAATGCCCACCTCTGCCGCCGAAGCCACCGCCCAAACCTCCATCGGGACCGCTGCCCGGCCCGCCGCCAAAGCCGCCGCCGAATCCGCCACGGGGGCTGCCGTGTGGTGAGCCGCCCGGTCCCCGGCCGGGACCGCCGAACGCACCACCGGGACCGGGCGGGCCGCCGTTGGGGCCGGGCGGCGGCGGCGCTCCGGGACGGGTGCGCATGCCGTCGAGCGGGCCATTCGGTCCCTCCATGCCCGGCCCCTCCATCCCCGGTGCATCCAGCCCCGGCATGCCCTCGGGCCGCATGCCCGCGCCCGCCAGACCGGCGGCGCGGGCGGCGGGATCGGTGCCGGGCAGCGACCGGCCGCCCAGATGCGGCGCGCCGAAGGCCCGGCCGCCGTCGGTTCCGCCGCCGGAGGTGACCAGACTGTCGATCACCACCCGTGCCGGCGCGGCGCTGCCGTTTGCCCGCTCGATGCGCGGTCCGCCCGGCGCGACGGTCTGGCCGGATCCGTCCACATAGGTCTCGACCGACAGGGCGCCGACCGTGGTGCCGAAGGGGTTGAAGGGATCGGGTTCCACCGTCAGCGCCGCACTGCCATCGGCCTTTCCGGCGGCAGCGCCGGTGACGCGCACCATGCCGCCGACCTCCGGCAAGGCACCGTCGAGCCCCCGCCCGCGGTACAGCGTCAGGCCGGCGACGGTCAGCGTCTTCGGCGTGACGGCATCGAGCCGGCCGCGCAGGACCCAGCCGCGCGCCGGATCCCAGGGATCGACACGGGTGGCGTCGATCACGCCGTCGGGCCGGCGCAGCCCGGAAACCGCGACCCAGCGTCCGGCCGTGAGCGCGGTGGTGCCCTCGGCCTCGGCAAGGTCGATGCGCTGGCCCAGCACCAGTGCGCCGCCCGCCGCCGCCCGCTCCACCGGGCCGGCGACGGCGAAGCGCACGTCCAGCGTCCGGGCGGTGAGGCCGGTCGGCCCGCCGGGGACGGCTGTCATGGCGACGGTCTGGCCGATGCGGACATCGCCGGGCTGCCCCGGACGGCCTTCGATCCGCACGGCGGTGGTCGGCGGCAGATCGACCCGCAGGCCGTTGACCCACACGCTGCCGAAGGCGGTGACGGTGCCGACGATGCCAGTGCCGCCGATGCCGCGGTCGGCGACGGACACGCCGGTGCCGCCGATGCCGCGATCGGCCAGCCCGTCGTCACGAGTAGGACCACAGCCGGCGGCGAGCAGCAGCGTCAGCAGCAGGGTTCGGGCGAGGGGCTTGCGGGTCAACATGCGCCTGCTCCCCCGCCGGAGCCGGCATCTTGCGGCGCAGGACCGGACGCCTCGTCCTCGTCATAGAGGTAGAGGCCGGCGGTGAAGCGGTGGCCGGCATCGTCGCGGTCGGCATCGCCGTCGGCGAGGTCCGCGGCCATGCGGTTCAACTCGACCAGCATCGCCATGCCCAGCCGGTCTGCCTCGCGGCGCAGGGTGGCGATGGAGTCGGGGCTGAGCCGGTCATAGGCCAGCGCCCGCTCCAGGAATGGCGGCGTGCCGCCGGCCAGATTGTGTCCAGACGCCGCCAGATGGTCGGCGAGGTTGCGGCCGTAATAATAGGCGAGCTTGTCCAGGTCGCCGCGCGGCACATGCGCCGCCTCGGCAAGGTCGAGCAGGCCGTCGGGCTGTTCGGTCACCAGCCCGGCATGAAGCAACTCGTCCAGCAGAGCGCGCGGGCGGATGTCCTTGCTGATGCCGGTCACCAGCGCCTCGAAGCCGGGCTCGCCGTCCGACCCGGGGCCGCGGAGCAGGGGGCGGGGGCGGCCGGCGGCATCGAGGAAGGCGGGATCGGTCAGCCAGCGGCTCAGCACCTGCGACCCCAGCGACGGCGCGGCGGTGGCGGCCTCCTCCGCGGCCGGCGGAGCGCCGCGGATCTGGCTGACGTCCTTGCGGTGGACGCCGGTCAGCAGGGTGATGCGGCTGTCGGTCATCGGCTTTCCGGGCAGCGCGAAGCCACGCTCCGCCACCTCGACATAGACCGATTTCAGCAGGGTGGCCAGCATCGGCCAGGAGATGCCGAAGCCGATCAGCGTCCGCACCAGCGGGACCAGCAGCCGGCGCACCGCCGACAGCAGCGCCGGCGGCGGCGCCGTCCCGGTGATCCCCGCCTCCTTGGGGCGGTCCGGCTGGGGGCTGCGGGTGGGCACGCGCCTGACACTCCGGCGGTTGGGGCTGTCTCGATGGCCGATGTGACAATAGCGCGGTGGGACGGAAAGGGAATCAGCTTTTCGCTTGATGTGGGAAATTTTCCCACGCATCATGTCGGGCATGCGACGGCCGCCGCCGTTGCGCAGTTTCACGAGGACCACCAGGGTCCCCAAGCTTTCCCCAAGGTCAGGAGCGGCCGTCCGGCCGTAGCCCGCATGAGCCTGTCATCGATTGACCAGCCCGCTTGCCAGGCCGCCCGCCGGGATGCTCCGGATCCTGTCGAGGCGCAAGAAAAGCGGAACCCGTCTTCGGTTCTTCCCTTTCGAACGCGAGCGTCCGACATGGTGTCGTCCATCGCCCGTCACGCGGCCGCCAGCCGGTCGGCCTTGATCCGCAGCATCCTGTTCGGGGCGGCGGCGAACCTGCTGGTGGCTGGCACCGCGCTCTATGCCCGGCCGCTGCAGGACGCCCTGTGGACAGGGGCCGGCGATGGCGGACTGCTTCTGCTGGTCGCCATCGCGCTGGGACTGTTCGCCCTGCATGCGCTGCTGGACTTCGGCCAATCGCGCGAACTGGCGCGTCTGATGCCGACCGGCGTGCTGCCCGGCGCGTCGGCGGGGTGGTTGGAGCGGCTGTGGCTGCCGGAAGCGGCATGGGCGCCGGTCCATCTGGCGGTGCTGGCGGTGCTGAATCCGCTGATGGGCGCGATGGCGCTGGCGGGGATCGCGGCGTTGGCGGCGATGATCGCGGTCGGCGGCACCGGGCCGGCGAGTGCCATCGGCGGGCAATCGCAACTCGCCCGGCTGGCCGGCGCGGACAGCTTCGGCTGCACCGACGGATTCCTTGCCGGGCTGGGCTTCTGCGAGACGGTCTATCGCGTGCTGATCGTCGGGATGGGGGCGGCACTGCTGGTGCGCGGCGATCTGGAGCCGGGACCGTTCGCCGCCGCCTCGCTGATCGGCATCGCCGCGATGCGCTCCGCCGCCCGAGCCGCCGCCCGCTGGCATGGCGGACGGCAGGCGGCGGTGATGTTCAAGGTCGGGCGTGTATGACTCGGTAAACGATCGTTCAAAGCCCCGGCCACGTCTCCGCCACCAGACGGCGGACCTCGTCGGCGCTGTCGGTGCCGAGTGCGGCTTCGGCGACGCGGCGGCAATCCTTCATGCGCAGGGTGCGGATGAAGGCCTTCAGGTCGGCGATCACCGCCGGGGTGGCCGACAGCTCCGTCACGCCCAGCCCGATCAGCAGAGGCGCCGCCATCGGATCGGAGGCTGAGCCGCCGCACACCGCCACCACCCGGTCATGGGTCTTCGCCCCCATCACCGCAAGGCGGATCAGCCGCAGCACGCCCGGATGCAGCGCGTCGAGCTGGGCCGCCACATGCGGGTTGCCGCGGTCCATCGCCAGCACATACTGGGTCAGGTCGTTGGTGCCGATCGACAGGAAATCCGCCACCGCGCCGATGCGGTCGGCGATCAGGGCGGCGGCCGGCACCTCGATCATCGCGCCCAGCTCGATCGGCTCGGCACGGCCGAGCTTCGCCCGCTCCTCGTCCACCATCGCCCGCACCGCCTGGAGTTCGGACGGCGAGGCGATCATCGGCACCATGATGCGGCAGATGCCGGCCGGCTTGACGCGCAGGATGGCGCGGATCTGCGCACGCAGAAGCTCCGGCTCGCGCAGGCCCACGCGGACGCCGCGCAGGCCAAGCACCGGGTTTTCCTCCTTCGGCAGCGGCAGGTAGGACAGCGGCTTGTCGCCGCCGACGTCCAGTGTGCGGATCACCAGCGGCCGGCCTTCCAGCGCGTCGGCGATCTGCTGGTACTGCTGGTATTGCTCATCCTCGGTCGGGGCGGACTGGCGCTCCAGGAACAGGAATTCGGTGCGCAGCAGGCCGCAGCCTTCCGCCCCCTCCACCACCGCGCCGGGGGCGTCGCTGACCCGGCCGAGATTGGCGAACACCTCGATCCGGGTGCCATCGGCCATGCGGCACTCCTCGCGGGAGGTGCGGCGGTTCTCCTCGCGCCGGGCAGCGCGGGCGGCGACGGCGGTCCGGGTGGTCGCCAACATCTCCTCCGGCGGGAAGACCAGCAGTTCGCCGCGGTTGCCGTCCAGCACCACCGGGGCGCCGTCCGGCACCCGTTCCGCCTGCCGGCCCAGCGCCACCACCGTCGGCACGCCCAGCGCGGCGGCCAGGATGACGGCGTGGGAGGTCGGGCCGCCATGCGCCATGCCGATGCCGGCCAGCCGCCCGGCCGGTACCCCGGCAAGGTCGGAGGGAAGGATCTCGTCGGCCAGCACGATGCTGCCGGCCGGCAGGTCGGCCAGACCGACCGACGGCTCCTTGCCGGACAGGGCGGTCAGCACCTGCTGCTCCAGATCGCGCAGGTCGGCGGCGCGTTCGGCCATGCGGGGATCGGCGAGCTTGGCCAGCGCGTCGGCCTGCGTCCGCGCCGTGCGCTGCCACGCCCATTCCGCACTCTTGCCGGCACGGATGTCGGCGAGGGCGGCGTCCAGCAGTTCGGGGTCGTCCAGAAGCTCGCGGTGGGCCTGGAAGATGGCGGCGTGGTCCGGCATGCGCTGCGCCGACTGGGTCAGGCCGGCGACCACGCGGTCCAGCGCCTGCCGCAGCCGCGGCTCCTCGGCATCCGGGCCGGCGCCCTGTTCGACCACGCGCACGCTGCTGCGGAAACGGCGGACGGCGGTGCCGACCGCCTGGCCCGGCACGGCGATGGTGCCCTTCAGCAGCGCCTCCTCGCCGGGGGCGAAGGGCGGACCGACGTCTTCCTCGGCGGCCGGCTGCGACGGAGCGGGGGCGGCGGCGGGCGTTGCTGCGGCCGGAGTCGCGGCGCCTTCGACGATGGGATCGCCCAAGCCGCTGTCGATCAGGCCGGCGATGCTCTCCACCACGCCCTGTGCGCCGGGACCGGTGGCGCGGATGGTCAGCCGGTCGCCCAGCACGGTGCCGAGCCCCATCAGCGCGACGACGCTCTTGGCGTTGGCGCTGCGGTCGCGGCAGAGGATGGTGACGGTGCCGGGATGCGCCTTGGCGGCGGCGACCAATGCTGCGGCGGGGCGGGCATGCAGGCCGTGGGCGATGCGCAGGGGCACGGTGCGCTCCGCCGTCTCGCCCGAGTCGGCCGAGGCGGAGGCGGCGGTCGGGGCGGGGGCCGAATCGGCGCCGCTGCCGCCATGGACGGTCATCGCCGGGTCGCCGGCGGCGATCTCGCGATTCACCGACTGGCCGTCGACGGTGTAGCCGTCATTGACCACCACCATCATGCTGACCAGGCTCTGCGCCCGGCTTCCCACCAGATCCATGTCGAAGCTGATCAGGCGGTCGCCGGTCTTCACGGCCTGCCCGTCCTGCACATGGGCGGTGAAGCCCTCGCCGTTCAGGCCGACGGTGTCGACGCCCAGATGCAGCAGCACCTCTGCCCCGCTCGCGGCGCGGACGGTGCAGGCGTGGCGCGCGCGGTGGACCGACAGCACGATGCCGTCGCAGGGGCTGCGCAGGTCGTTCACCGTCGGGTCGATGGCCATGCCGGTTCCGACCAGCCCCTGGGCGAAGGCGGGGTCGGGCACTTCGCTCAGCGGCATGGCCCATCCGGCCAGCGGGGCTGCAAGCGTGATCGAGGTCATGATGGTTCGGTCCTCTTTTCTTATCGCTTCGACCGGGGCGGGTGTCCCATGGCGGGCGTCTCCTGTCGGACGCCATCTGTGCGCAGACGCCGCATAGCCCAAGCGCAATTCCGATTATATGTTATCGAAAGATCCTGTACGGAAAAGGCGGAAGCCTGCGGCCAATCCGCGCCCCATGCGGTGCATCGGGGATAAGCCGCAAGCTTGCCCGACACCCAACGTCGCCTATGTCGTGAAACCTGAGCATGGGTCAGGTTGTCTTCCCATCCTGGGCTGACCCATCCAGGCCAAAGGATGTTGCCGCCGCCGGACAATTTGCGGGAGAGCCGCCATGGCATTGAACCCCTTTGCGTTTCTACAGAAAATCGGCAAGTCGCTGATGTTGCCGGTGGCGGTTCTTCCCGTCGCCGGTCTGCTGCTGGGCATCGGTGCGGCGAACTTCGAATGGATGCCGACGCTGCTGTCGATGCTGATGAAGAGTTCGGGCGACGTGATCTTCGGCAACCTGCCGCTGATCTTCGCCATCGGCGTGGCTTTGGGCTACACCGAGAATGACGGCGTGTCGGCCATCGCCGCCACCATCGGCTATGTGGTGATGCTCGCCACGCTGGGCGTGATGACCGGGGTCTGGGGCATGGAGCCGAAGACCATCATGGGCATCAAGTCGATGGAAACCGGCGTGTTCGGCGGCATCCTGGCCGGCGGGCTGGCGGCGGCGATGTTCAACCGCTTCTACAAGATCGCGCTGCCGGCCTATCTGGGATTCTTCGCCGGCAAGCGGTTCGTGCCGATCATCACCGCGCTGGCCGCCATCGTGCTGGGCGTCGTCCTGTCGGTAATCTGGCCGCCGATCCAGGGCGGAATCAACAGCTTCTCGCACTGGGCGGCGGTGAACGACCCGCGGATGGCCGCCACCATCTACGGCTTCGTCGAACGGCTGCTGATCCCCTTCGGCCTGCACCATATCTGGAACGTGCCCTTCTTCTTCGAGATCGGGTCCTTCCAGACCGCCGCCGGCCAGATCGTGCATGGCGACATCAACCGCTATTTCGCCGGCGACCCCACCGGCGGCATCCTGTCCGGCGCCTTCCTGTTCAAGATGTTCGGCCTTCCGGCCGCGGCCATCGCCATGTGGCATGCCGCCAAGCCGGAGAACCGGGTGCGGGTCGGCGGCATCATGATCTCCGCCGCGCTGACCTCCTTCCTGACCGGTATCACCGAGCCGATCGAGTTCAGCTTCCTGTTCCTGGCGCCGGTTCTGTACCTGATCCATGCGGTGCTGGCGGCGACCTCGCAGTTCATCATGAACTCGCTGGGCGCCCATATGGGCTTCACCTTCTCCCAAGGCGGCATCGACTTCGTGCTGTTCAACGTGCTCAGCCCCTATTCGCAGAAATGGTGGCTGGTGCTGATCCTGGGGCCGGTCTATGCGGCGATCTATTATGTCGTGTTCCGGTACACCATCCAGGCGCTGAACCTGAAGACCCCCGGCCGCGAGGACGCGACGGAAGAGGGCATCAGCACTGCCACCGGCAGCGAGCGGGCGCGCGACCTCGTGCTGGCCTTCGGCGGGCGGGGCAACATCAGCAATCTGGACGCCTGCATCACCCGCCTGCGCGTGGTGGTGAAAGATCCGGGGCGGGTGGACGAAGGCAAGCTGCGCGGCATGGGTGCGTCGGGCGTGCTGCGGGTGCGCGACAGCGTGCAGGCGGTATTCGGCACCCTGTCGGAGAATCTGAAGACGGAGATGCAGGAGTATCTGCATAGCGCCGGTTCGGAAGCCGACGGCCCGGCCGTTCAGGCGCCGGTTGCGGTGCAGACGGTCGCCGCATCGGCCGTGGCGCCGGTGCCGACCGAGCGTGCCGCCCGCATCGCCGAGGCGCTGGGCGGGGCCGGCAACATCAAGACGCTGGCCGCCTTCGCCACCACCCGCCTGCGGGTCGAACTGACCGACGCCGGCAAGGCGAATGCCGAGGCGCTGAAGCGGGCCGGCGTGCGCGCGGTGATGGGGCTGGGTGCCAACGGCATCGACCTGATCGTCGGCAACGACGCCGACGCGCTGGCCGGCGCGATGACCGGCATGCTGCCGGGCGGGCGCCGCGCCGCGGAATAGCGGACCCTCGGTCTGGTATTTGAGTGGTTCCATTCGGCGGCGCGATCTTATCCGGATCGCGCCGCTTTTCTTTTCCGCATTGCGGCAGTTGTCATGATGCGATTCCACCAATGGACGCTGGCCTCCGGCGCAAGAAGGTCTTACATTGGTATCTATACCAGTCAATCGCGAGCGCCGCCATGACCGATCCGGGCAATCCAGATTTCAAGCCGTCCCGTCCCACTCCCCTGATGGCGGCGGAGGCGGCGGAGGCGCCCGCCGCGGTGGCCCGGCAGATCACGCGCTGCGGCGCCGGCTTTGCCGAACTGGGCGCGCGTCTGCGCCGCGAGCCGCCGCGCTTCGTCGTCACCTGCGCCCGCGGCAGCTCCGACCATGCCTCGGCCTATGGCAAATACCTGATCGAGACGCGGATCGGCCGGGCGGTGGCCTCCATCGGGCCGTCGATCGCCTCGGTCTATGGCGGGCATCTGAGCCTGGAGGGCGCGCTGTTCGTCGCGGTGTCGCAGTCGGGGCGCAGCCCGGACCTGCTGCGGCTGGTGGAGGCGGCGAAGGCCGGCGGGGCGCTGGTGGTGGGCTTCGTCAATGCGGAGGACTCGCCGCTGGCGGAGATGTGCGACCACTTCCTGCCGCTGGCGGCCGGGCCGGAGCGTAGCGTCGCCGCGACGAAATCCTGCATCGCCTCGCTGGCCGCCTATCTGCAGCTGGTGGCGCATTGGCAGGACGATTCGGCGTTGAAGGCGACCCTGGCGGCCCTGCCCGACACGCTGGAGGCGGCCAAGGCGCTGGACTGGAAACCGGCGCTGATGCCGCTCGCCACCGCACGGAACCTCTATGTGCTGGGACGTGGGGTCGGCTTCGGCGCGGCGCTGGAGATGGCGCTGAAGTTCAAGGAGACCTGCCGCCTGCATGCCGAGGCCTTCAGCGCGGCGGAGGTCGTGCATGGCCCGCTGGCGCTGGTCGGCCCCGGCTTCCCGGTGCTGGCCCTGACCCAGGCCGACGCGGCGGAACCCCACACCCGCGCGGTGGTTGAACGCATCGTCGGACTGGGCGCCGCGGTCGCTACCACCGAGGCCGGACTTGCCGGAACCACCCCGCTGCCCAGCCTGCCGGGGATCGCGCCGGAGGCGGCGCCGCTGGCGGCGTTGCAGAGCTTCTACGGCGCGGTCTATGAACTGGCGCTGGCCCGCGGCATCGACCCCGACAGGCCGCCCAACCTTGCCAAAGTGACGAAGACCGTCTGATGCGACAGCTCCTGACCGGCGCCCGGATTTTCACGGGCGAGACCATCCTCGACGGCCGCAGCCTGCTGGTCGCCGATGGCCGCATCCTCGACATCGTCGCCCCCGGCCGCACCCCGCCGGATGTCGACTGGACGGTGGCGCTGGAGGCGGGCGACCTGCTGGCCCCCGGGTTCCTCGACATCCAGGTCAATGGCGGCGGCGGCGTGCTGTTCAACGAACGGCCGACGGCGGAGGGGGCGCTCGCCATCGCCGCGGCGCACCGGCGCTTCGGCACCACCGGCCTGCTGCCGACCATCATCACCGACACCCCCGACTGCCACCGCGCCGCCGCCGAGGCCGCGGTGACGGCGGTGGCGCAGCCGGGAAGCGGCGTGCTGGGCATCCATTTCGAAGGTCCCTTCATCAGCCCGCAGCGGGTCGGCGCCCATGACCCGCGCTTCGTCCGCGCGCCGGACGAGGGCGACCTGGACTTCATCGGCGGGCTGCCGGCACGCATGCCGGGCGGGCGGGTGCTGCTGACGCTGGCGCCGGAATGCGTGGAGGATGCGGCGCTGTCGCGGCTGATGGCCGCCGGGGTGATCCTGTCGGTCGGCCACACGATGGCGAGCGCCGAGCGGGTGGTGGAGGCCTTCGATCTCGGCGTGCGCGGGGTGACGCACCTCTACAACGCCATGCCCGGCATCGCCAACCGGCAGCCGGGACCTGCCGGGGCGGCGCTGGGCGACGGGCGGCCCTGGTGCGGACTGATCGCCGACGGGCACCACGTCCATCCGCTGATGATGCGCGCGGCGCTGGCCGCCCGGCCGCGCGGGCGGATGATGCTGGTGACCGACGCGATGCCGCCGACGGGGACCGACGCGGATCGCTTCGAGCTGAACGGACGGACGATCTACCGGCGCGACGGCCGGCTGGTGCTGGCCGACGGGACGCTGGCCGGGGCGGACCTCGACATGGCGACGGCGGTGCGCAATGCCGGAACACTGATCGGTCTGCCGCTGGAGGAGTCGCTGCGCATGGCGTCGCTCTATCCGGCGGAGTTCCTGGGGATGGCCGGCGAGCGCGGGCGGATCGCGCCGGGCTGGCGGGCGGATCTGGTGCTGCTGCGGCCGGATCTGACGGTGAAGGGGACTTGGGTCGAGGGGGAGTGGCGGGGGGCCTAGGGTGGGCAGGTATCGGCTGTCGATTGCCCCCACCCTGACCCTCCCCCGCTGGGCGGGGGAGGGGACAAGTGCTTGCGCGGGAGAGTGGCGGCAGTCCCTCCCCCGCCCAGCGGGGGAGGCTAGGTGGGGGTCTCACCTCGCAATGATCACCCAGCCATCGCCACGATTTCCAGCCCATCCTCCTCCACGCGCACCCGCAGCGCCGTCAGGTCGGGCAGGCACAGGTTGCCGTCCAATTCCTCAGCCGGCAGAGTCGTGGTCAGCGCGATCACCAGGGCGCCGGCGGCATGGCCGGCCTCCAGGCCCGCCGGGGCGTCCTCGAACACCACGGTGTCGCGCGGGTGGAAGCCAAGCTTCTCGGCGGCGGTGCGGTAGCCTTCGGGGTGGGGCTTGCCGTGGGTGACCATGTCGGCGCCGATCAGCAGGTCGGGCAGGGGCAGGCCGGCCTGGGCGATGCGCTTCCGCGCCATGTCCTGCGGCGCGGAGGTCACCACCGCCCAGCGGTGGCGAGGCAGGGACTGCAGAATCTCCAGCGCTCCGGGGACGGCGCGCACGCCTTCGACGTCGTTGGTGTAGCACTCCTCCACCAGCCGCACCTCTTCCTCGATGTCGGCGCCGGCGGGGGCGAAGCGGCGGACGGTCTCGATGCTGCGGACGCCGTGGCAGGCGGCGAGGATGGCATCGGGATCCAGGTCGTGCCGGGCGGCCCAGCGGCGCCAGGAGCGCTCCACGGGACCCTTGGTGTCGATCAGGGTGCCGTCCATGTCGAACAGGATGGCGCGGACACGGAACGGTGTATCAAGGGCAGGCTTCATCGCGCGCTCTCGTCGGATATTTCTTTGCGGGACGGATTGGTCCGGGGGGATCAGACCAGCGACAGCTCCACGACGAAGTCATAGGCGTCGCCGCGGTAGTGGGAACGGACGAACTCCAGGGGGGTTCCGTTCTCCAGGAAGGTGCGGCGCTCAATGTAGAGGGCGGGGGCGCCGTCCGGAACCCCCAGAAGCGTCGCCTGATCCGTCGGCAGGCGAATGGCAGACAAGCGTTGCAGTGCCCGGAAGGGCGGATGGCCGCGCGCGCGCAGGGTCTCGTACAGCGAGCCCTGCACCAGATCGGGGTCGGGCAGGACGCTGGTCGGCAGGGCGCTGAGTTCGATGGCGAGCGGGGTGCCGTCGGCCAGCCGCAGCCGGTGCAGCCGCACCACCTCCGCCCCCGGCCGCAGCCCCAGCGCCATCGCCTCCTCCGGCGTCGCGGTGGCGACGGAGCGGCCGAGCCAGCGTGAATCCGGCCTCAGCCCGCGCCCGCCGATGTCCTCGGTGAAGCTGGTCAGGGCGGACAGGCGCTGTTCGACATGGGGGCTGCGGTTGATGAAGGTGCCGGCACCCTGGCGCTGGTGCAGCAGCCCCTCCGCGATCAGTTCGCGGAGCGCCTTGCGCACGGTGACGCGCGACACCCCGAAGGTTTCCGCCAGCTCCCGCTCGCCGGGAAGGGCGTCCTGGTCGGTCAGCCGGCCTTCGACGATCAGCGTCCGCAGATGCCGCGCCAGTTGGAGATACAGCGGCAGGGGCAGGGCATCCGACAGGGCGGCGGGGTCGAACGGGGCCGCGGGGGCGGCGGTGGACATCGGCAACCACTCCAGTGCTCCGGGACCGGCATGATACCACTGAAAGGCCTTTGGGCAACAGGCCCGGACGGCAGCCGGCGGTGCCGCGCACGATTGTGACCAGTTTCAGATTGCGGAATGTCCGGATTTTGGTATTCTGCACATACAGTCCAATCTAATACCACCAACCTCCGGTCCATGCGCCGGAGCGACAGCGGAGCCGGGGAATGGCAAGCGGCACCGAGGATGCGGCGAACCGGTACGGCCGGCTGGACGTGTGGCCGGCCGCCGAACTGATGACTGCGCTCTGGGAAGGGCAGACGCGGGCGCTGGCCGCCTGCGTTCCGGCATTGCCGATGGTCGCCGCCGCCGTGGAGGCCGCGGCCGGGCGCCTGTCCGGCGGAGGTCCGTCCGGCGGACAGGGTCGGCTTGTCTATGCCGGGGCGGGGTCGTCGGCGATGGTGGCGGCGCTCGACGGGCTGGATCTGGGGCCGACCTTCGACTGGCCGGCGGAGCGTCTGGTGCTGCTGATCGCCGGCGGGCTCGACCTGTCGCGCGGGCTGGCCGGGGCGGCGGAGGACGACGAGGGGGCCGGCCGCGCCGATGCCGGGCGGGCGGGGATCTCCGCCGCCGACGTAGTGGTCGGGCTGTCGGCCAGCGGGGCCAGCGCCTACACCGTCGGCGTCCTGCGCGCCGCGCGGGAGGCGGGGGCGCTGACCATGGGCATCGCCAGCAGCGCCGGATCGCCCCTGCTGGAGGCGGTGGAGCATCCGGTGCTGACCGCCACGGGGGCGGAGGTGATCGCCGGCTCCACCCGGCTTGGCGCCGGCACTGCGCAGAAGGTGGTGCTGAACCTGTTTTCGACCGGCGTCATGACGGCGCTCGGCAATGTCTACGACAACCTGATGATCAATGTCCGGCCGGAGAACGCCAAGCTCCGCCGCCGCTGCACTGCCATGGTCGCCCGCATCGCCGGGGTGGACGAGACGGCGGCCGGGGCGGCGCTGGAACGGCATGGCGACGTGCGCCGCGCCGTTCTGGGCCTGGCCGGGCTGGAGGCGCCCGACATCGACCGGCTGCTGACCGAGACCGGCGGCAACCTGCGCCGGGCGATGGAGCAGGCCAAACTGATAACGCGAAAATGACCAACATGACGGGTCCGGCACTGTGAGGCCGGGGCCCGTTTCACTGGGAGACGTCCGAATGTCTGCTGATCGTTTGCCGGGCGACCGCTTCTCGGGCGTCCAGAGGCTGGGGCGGGCGCTGATGCTGCCGATCGCCGTGCTGCCCATCGCCGGGCTGCTGCTGCGCATCGGCCAGCCCGACCTGCTGAACATCGCCTTCATCGCCGCGGCGGGCGACGCCGTCTTCTCCAACCTGGGCGTCCTGTTCGCCGTCGGCATCGCCATCGGTTTCGCGCGGGAGAACCATGGCGCCGCCGGTCTGGCCGGCGCGGTCGGCTATTTCGTCGCGGTGAAGGGCGCGGTGGTGCTGAGCGGCGTCGCGCCGGAGCTGGTGGCGAAGATGTCCAGCCGCATCAGCATCCCGGTCGGCATCCTGATCGGCATCATCGCCGGCCAGCTCTATAACAAGTACAAGGACATCAAGCTGCCGGACTATCTCGCCTTCTTCGGCGGGCGGCGCTTCGTGCCCATCGTCACCGGTCTGGCGGCGCTGGGGATCGCGCTGGTCTTCGGCTATGGCTGGCCCATCGTCGATTCAGGCTTGACCGCGCTGACCACCGGCGTGCTGGGGCTGGGCGAGTTCGGCCTGTTCCTCTATGGCGTGCTGAACCGCATCCTGATCATCACCGGCCTGCACCACATCATCAACAACATCGCGTGGTTCCTGCTGGGCGATTACCAGGGCGTCACCGGCGACCTGAACCGCTTCTTCAAGGGCGACCCGACGGCCGGCGCCTTCATGGCCGGCTTCTTCCCGGTGATGATGTTCGGCCTGCCCGCCGCATGTCTCGCCATGTACCACACCGCCAAGCCGGAGAACCGCGCGGCGGTCGGCGGCGTGCTGCTGTCGATGGCGCTGACCGCCTTCCTGACCGGCGTGACGGAGCCTGTGGAATTCGCCTTCATGTTCCTGGCGCCGGTGCTGTTCGCCGTCCATGCCGTGCTGACCGGCCTGTCGATGGTTCTGATGGACGTGCTGAACGTGAAGCTGGGCTTCGGCTTCTCGGCCGGCCTGTTCGACTATGTGCTGAATTACGGCAAGGCGACCAACCCGATCCTGCTTCTGCCGGTGGGGGCGGTGTACTTCGCCGTCTATTACGGACTGTTCCGCTTCGTCATCCAGCGCTTCGATCTGAAGACGCTGGGCCGCGACGATGTCGCCGTTCCCGCCGGCCAGGCCCCGGCCGCCGTGGGAATCCGTCCCGCCGCCGCGCCGGTGGCGGTCGCCAGCGACCGGGCCGGCGCCTATGTCGCCGCGCTGGGCGGTGCCGGCAATCTGCGTTCGGTGGAGGCCTGCACCACCCGCCTGCGCCTGAATGTCGTCGATGCCAGTCGGGTGAATGAGGTGGAGTTGAAGCGGATCGGCGCCCGCGGCGTGGTGAAGCCGTCGGCCAACTCGGTCCAGGTGATCGTCGGGCCGATCGCCGACCAGTTGGCGGGCGAGATCCAGGACTCGCTGAAGGCAACCGCCGGCATGCGGGTGTGATCGACGGGTCGGGGCTGGCCCGCATCATCGCTATCGCCAACCCGGCGGCGATGTGGCACATGCGATTGGGCGCCGCGCCGATGCGTGCCCCATTCCATGTCCCGTCAGGAGCCTGCCATGACCGTGCCGCCCGCCTCCCTCGCCTCCGCCGCCGACAGGGTTGAGGCGGCGCTCTCCCGGATCGCCGACCCGGAGCGGCAGGGCGCCCTGGTCTTCACCGAGGTCTTTGCGGACGAGGCGCGCGCCGCCGCCATGGCCAGCGACCGCCGGGCGGCGGCCGGCCGGTCGCTGGGGCCGCTCGACGGGCGGATCGTCTCGGTCAAGGCTCTGTTCGATGTGGCGGGCGAGACCACGGCGGCCGGGTCCGCCATCCTGCGCGGCCAGCCGGCGGCATCGCGCGATGCCCGTGCGGTGGCCCGGCTGCGTGCGGCCGGCGCGGTGATCATCGGCCGGACCCACATGACGGAGTTCGCCTTCTCCGCCGTCGGCATCAATCCCCATTACGGCAATCCCGGCAATCCGCGTGACCGCTCGCGGGTACCCGGAGGGTCGTCGTCGGGGGCGGTGATCTCGGTGGCGGACGGCATGGCGGAGATCGCACTGGGCAGCGACACCGGCGGATCGCTGCGCATCCCGGCCGCCCTGTCCGGCGCCGTCGGCTTCAAGCCGTCCGCCGGGCGCCTGCCGGCCGAGGGGGCGTTCCCGCTGTCGCCGACGCTGGACGTCATCGGGCCGGTCGCCGCCACCGTCGCCGATGCGGCCTTGCTGGACAGCGTGCTTTCCGACGGCGATGCGGCGCCGTTGCCGGCGCTGCCGGTTGCCGGGCAGTCCTTCCTGGTGCCGCGCGGCCGGCTGTTCGACGGTGTCGAGCCCGCCGTCGCCGCCGCGTTCGAGGCGGCGCTTGACCGGCTGCGCGCGGCCGGGGCGCACATCGTCGACGGCTCCATCGAGACGGAATTGGATGCGCTGGCGGAGTTGGACCGTATCGGCGTCTTCACCGCCATCGAACTGGCGGCGACGCTGGCCGAACTCGGCATCACGGCGCTCGACGGCATCGATCCGAAGACCCGCGCGCGGATCGAGGCCGGCGGCAAGGCGCCCGCCGCCGATTATGTCCGCATGCTGCGCCGCCGCGCCGACCTGATCCGGCTGATGGACGAGCGGCTGACCCGCCATCCGGTCCTGCTGCTGCCGACGGTGCCAATGACGGCGCCGGCCATATCGGAAGTGCTGGAGGATGCGGCCTTCCACCGCGTCAATCTGGCGCTGCTGCGCAACACCCGCGTCGCCAACCTGTTCGACCTGCCGGCCATCTCCCTGCAGGTTCCCGCCGACGGGTTGCCGGTCGGGCTGATGGCGATGGGGCGGCGCGGCAGCGACCGCAGCCTGCTGGGCATCGCCGCCGGGATCGAAGCGGTGCTGTGGGGGTGATCGTCGCGCTATCTCAGCCGACGGCAGGGCTCAGCCTTCTCGGAATGTGATTTGTCATCCCGCCGCGTCGGTCTTACTGTTCATTATCGATGAAGGACTCGCTTGGATGGGCAACCGATGGATCTGACACCCGGCACGCTGGACAGGATGACACCCGAACAGGAACGTCATTTCGAATCTCAGCTGGAGCAGGATGACGGGACGGAAATGCGGCGGGTGCTCCATGCCGGTGTGCCGGTTTACTACACCCGGGACGACACGCCGCCGGGCTGCGTCATCAAAGAGTATCCGGAGGGGCGAAAAGAGCTGGTCGACTTCTCGACCGGTGACGAACGCCTGGTTTCGCTGCTCACGGAATGATCCGACCGCAGATTTGGGTGCTTGCCGGTCCGAACGGCGCCGGCAAGTCGACCACCGCCCGTCGCTTCATCATCGGACGGCTTCCGTTCGTGAATGCCGATGACATTGCACGCGATCTCGATCCGGATGATGTGAACAGCTTGGCGGCCCACATGCGGGCGGGCCGCGTCGCATTGGAGCTTCGCGAAGAACACCTGCGCCGGAATGAAACCTTCGCGATGGAAACGACGCTGACCGGCAAGAGCGAGTTGGCTTTGATGCGACGGGCGCGGGACGCCGGCTATAAGGTCAATCTCATCTTCATCGGCATCGGCAATGTTGCAATTTCCGCCGCGCGCGTGCGGACGCGCGTTCTCATGGGCGGCCATGATGTGCCAAAGGAAGCTATTCTGCGTCGCTATGGGCGTAGCATGGCGGCTCTGGCTGATGCGGCTGCCATCGCACACCGCACATGGATCTTCGACAATTCCGGCGGACAACGGCGCCTGCTGCTGAAACGCGAAATGGACCGGACGACCAAACTGGCTTTGAATTTGCCCGCATGGGCAATTGAATCCATACCGCCGGAGCTTCGCACGTCTCCTGTGTAACGTTGCGCCTCCTGAGCGCCAACGTCACGACAGCCCGTATTTCCTGATCTTGTCGTGCAGCGTGGTCTTGGCGATCTGCAGTTCCTCCGCGGCGCGGGCGAGGCTGTGGTCGGTGCGGCGCAGGGTGTCGGCGATGAGCGCGCGCTCGAAGGCCTCCACAGACTCGGCCAACGGGCGGCCGGTGGCGGGGTGGGCGCTGGCGAAGGGGGGGAAGCCCTGTTCGATGCCGAGCACGCAGCGGTCGGCGACATTGTGCAGTTCGCGCACGTTGCCCGGCCAGTCGTAGGCCATCAGGCGGCGCATGCGTTCCACATCCGGCGGCGGGACGGGGCGGCCGTGGCGGGCGGCGGCCTGCAGGGTGAACTGTTCGAACAGCAGGGGGATGTCCTCGCGCCGGTCGCGCAAAGGGGGCAGCGGCAGGTTGGCGACATTCAGGCGGTAATAGAGGTCGGCACGGAACTGCCCGCGGTCGGCCAATTCGCGCAAATCCACCTTGGTCGCGGCGATCACCCGGCAATCGACGTGGACAGGGGTGTTGGAGCCAAGCCGCTCCAGCGTGCGTTCCTGAAGCACGCGAAGGAACTTGATCTGCACCGGCATCGGCATGCTCTCGATCTCGTCGAGGAACAGGGTGCCGCCGTTGGCATGCTCCACCTTGCCGATGCGGCGCTTGCCGGCCCCGGTGAAGGCGCCGGCCTCGTGGCCGAAGATCTCGCTGTCGATCAGGCTTTCCGGCAGGCCGCCGCAGTTGATGGCGACGAAGTTGCCGCTTCGGCGCGGGCCGGCATCGTGCAGGCAGCGGGCGGCGAGTTCCTTGCCGGAGCCGGTCTCGCCATGGATCAGCACGTCGGCGGCGGAGTTGGCCAGCTCGCCGATCAGCCGGCGCACCCGCTCCATCTGCGGCGATCCGCCGACCAGCCGTGCCTCGATGCTGTCGCGGTTCTGCAGGCGCGCGCGCAGGTCGCGCACCTCCAGGGTCAGACGGCGCTTGTCCAGGGCGCGGCGCACCACCTCGACCAGATAGTCGGGGGAGAAGGGCTTCTCGATGAAGTCGTGGGCGCCGAGCTTCATCGCCTGCACCGCCATCGCAACGTCGCCATGGCCGGTCATCAGAACCACCGGAAGGTCGGGATCGCTTGCCAGCAGTTCGGCCAGCAGCGCCATCCCGTCCATGCCCGGCAGGCGGATATCGGTGACGACGATGCCGGGAAAGCCGTCGGCCACCAGCCGGCGGGCCTTCTCCGCGCTGTCCACCGCCTGGGTCGGGATGTCCTCCAGCTCCAATGCCTGCTGGCACCCGAGGCTGACGTTCGGGTCATCCTCGACGATGAGGACCTTCAGGGCGGGGAGGGCAGCGTCGGACATATGAGGTCTCCGGCCTGGACGGCGGCCAGGGTGGCGGACGGGTCGGTTGGAGGGGTGGCGGCGGGGAGGTCGATGGTGAACACCGCCCCGCCATCCGGACCGTTCGCCCCGGTCAGGGCGCCGCCGAAGTCACGCACGATCCCGGCCGAGATGGCAAGCCCCAAGCCGAGCCCACCACCACCCTCTTTGGCCCCCTCCTTGGTGGTGAAGAAGGGTTCGAACAGGCGGGGCAGCACGTCGGCGGACAGGCCGGGACCGTTGTCGGCGACGTCGATGCGGACCCGGCCATCCTCCGTCCGGGCGGTGAGCGCCAGCCTGCCGTCCTCGCGCCCGGCCAGCGCGTCCAGGCCGTTGGCGACCAGATTGACCAGCACCTGCTCCAGCCGGTTGGGGTCGCAGAGCGCCGTGACCTCCTCCGGCACGTCGAGGTGAACGGCGACGCCGGAGCGCCGCAGCCGCTGGTCGAGCAGGAACAGCGCGTTGTCGATCGGCCGGCGCACCGCCACCGGGCGGGGGGCGCCGGAGGATTTGCGGGCGAAGGATTTCAGCTGGCTGGTCAGGGCGCCCATGGCGTCGACCAGGGCGGCGATGCGCTCCAGATTGCCTTGCGCCGCCTCCAGATTGCCGCGCTGGAGGAACTTGACGCTGTTGCCGGACAGGGTGCGCAGCGCCGCCAGCGGCTGGTTCAGCTCATGCGCCAGACCGGCGGAGAGTTGGCCGATCACCGCCAGCTTGCCGGCATGGACGAGTTCGTCCTGGGCGGCGCGCAGGGTGCGGGTGCGCTCCTCCACCTTGCGTTCGAGGTCGTGCAGGTGGCGGCGGCGCTGCATCCACATCAGCAGCAGGATACCGAGGAAAGCGCTGCCGACGGCGGCCAGGGCGGCGCGGGTCCAGGCCATGCCGGTCACCTGCGCCACCGGCGACAGCACGGTCATCGTCCAGCCGGTGCCGTGCAGCGGCGCGGTCTGGGCCAGGAAGCCGCCGGACACCGGGAAGACCGTTTCCTCCAACTGCCCCCCGGGCGGGCGGGGCAGGCGCACCAGTTCGGCATCCTCGGCGATTCGGCTGACCGGCGTCAGGCCCAGCGGCGGCAGCGGACGGGCGTTGTATTGCAGGGTCTGGTCGAAATGGCGGCGGGTCGGCTCGTCCATCGGCCGCAGGGTGGTGAATTTCCAGGAGGGGACGGAGGCGAGGATGACCACGCCGTTCTCGTCGGTGACCAGCACCGGCGCCTCCACCGTCGACCAGCCCTGTTCCAGCTGCTCCAGGCTGACCTTCACCACCGCGACGCCGACGATGGCGCCGTCCTCCGACAGGGGGGCGGACAGGTAATAGCCGGCCTCCCCCCGTGTGGTGCCGACGCCGAAGAAGCGGCCCTGGCGGCCGGCGGCGGCCTCGACGAAATAGGGGCGGTAGGACAGATCCTCGCCGATGAAGCTGTCGGGGCGGTTCCAGTTGCTGGCGGCCAGCACCCGGCCCTGGCGGTTCAGCACATAGATCGACAGGGTGCCAGCCCGCTCGTTCAGCCGCTCCAGATAGCGGTTCAGTCCCCAGGCCAGCGGGGCGCGGCCGGAGACGAGGTCGAGCACGTCGCGCTCCAGCCCCAGCGTGGCCGGGAAATAGGCGTATTTGTCGATCTCGCGCTCCAGGCTCCCGGCATAGAGGTCGAGCCGGTGGTGCCCGGTCTCCTGCAGGGCGGCCAACCCCATCCCTTCGCTGACGCGGAAGCCGACGCCGCCGGCAAGCAGGGCCAGACCGGCGAGGGCCGGCAGCAGAAGGCCGATGGTGCGGAGGCGTCTGGTGACGGGCATGAAAAAGGCGGGCAGGGAAAGGGGCCGCCGCATCATAGCAGAAGCCCCCGTCCCATTGCCCGCCCGTCTTCGGGACCGGTCCCTCAGGAAATCGGCCAGGATATCAGCCCGTCACTCGGCAGCGGCGGGGGAGGGCAGGGCGGCGCCGGCCTCCTCTTCGTCCTCTTGCGCGCCGATGGCGTTCTCCCACTTGGCGACGACGGTGGTGGCGATGCCGTTGCCCAGCACGTTGGTGGCGGTGCGGCCCATGTCGAGGAAATGGTCGATGCCCATGATCAGCAGCACGCCGGCCTCCGGCAGGTGGAACATCGGCAGCACCGCGGCCACCACCACCAGGGAGGAGCGCGGAACGCCGGCGATGCCCTTGCTCGACACCATCAGCACCAGCAGCATGACGATCTGCTGTTCCAGCGTCAGCGGTATGCCATAGGCCTGGGCGATGAACAGCGACGCGAAGGTCGTGTAGATCATCGAGCCGTCGAGATTGAAGGAATATCCGAGCGGCAGGACGAAGCCGATCACCCGCTCACTAACGCCGAAGGCCTTGAGTTCTTCCATCACGCGGGGATAGGCGGATTCGCTGGACGCGGTGGAGAAGCCCAGCAGCATCGGCTGACGCAGAGCCTTCACCAGCCGGAAGACCTCGCCCTTCAGCACGACGAAGCCGGCGAAGATCAGCGTCGCCCACAGGACCGCCAGCGTCAGATAGAAGCTGCCCATGAACTTGCCGTAGACGGCCAGGACGCCGAGGCCCTGCGTCGTCACCACGTTGGCGACGGCGGCGAAGACGCCGATGGGGGCGAAGCGCATGACATAGTCGGTGACCTTCAGCATCACCGGCACGACCTCTTCGATCGAGCGGGCGAGCAGGCCGGCCTTGGTGTCGCGCAGCTGGCCGATGGCGAGGCCGACAAAGACCGAGAAGATCAGGATCTGCAGGATCTCGTTGTTCGCCATCGCTTCGAAGAAATTGCGCGGGAAGACGTGGGTGAGGAAATCCTTCAGGTTCAGGGCGGAGGTCTTCAGGCCGGCGCTGGCCGCCGCATCGGGCAGCGGCACGCCGACATTGGCGCCCGGCTGCAGCAGGTTGGCGAAGATCAGCCCGATGAACAGCGACGCGAAGGACGCCATCAGGAACCAGCCGACCGCCTTGCCGCCGATGCGGCCGACGGTGCGGGCGTCGCCCATGCCGGCCATGCCGGCGACCAGGGTGGCGAAGATCAGCGGCGCGATGATCATCTTGATCAGGCGCAGGAAGATGTCCGTCACCATCGCGAAATAGCCGGCGATCTCCTTGGCCGCGGCCGCGTCGAACAGGCTGTTGCAGACATAGCCGGTGACGATGCCCAGCAGCATGGCGACGATGATCAGCGTCGTCTGTTTGTTCATTGTCCTGTTACCTCACCTTTCGCGCCGGCCGGATTGCGGTCGATGGAAGCCGGCCCCGAACGGGTCGGGACCGGGTGGCGGAACGCTTCCGGACAAGAGCAACGGGCATGCCAAGGCGCATCGGCGGGCGGTGGCCTGCCAAGCGATTGATCTATGACGATTTTACTGTTGGTCAGAGCAGCGCCCGTTCGGATTTCCGGATGCGCCCGCTCTTGGGCGTCCGGAAATCCGAACGGCGCGGATCACTCGCCGAGGCGGCTGGTCCAATCCTCCACCCGGCCGCTCTCCACCCGGCGCTGGGCCAGCGTGCGCCAGCCGGGTGCCAGCGGCTCCAGCGCCGCGATGCCGGCCAGCGTCGGGAGGTCGCCGGTATCGTGATAGAAGGCGCGCAGGATGCGGGCCAGCGGCCAGTCGGGCAGGGGGCGTTCGATCAGGGCGACCTCGTCGCCGGCGGCGGCGATGCCGGGCTCCAGCACGCGATAATACCAGCCGGTCCGGCCGGTGGCCTGAACCCGGCGCGCCATGTCCGCCACGCCGAAGCGGTGGTTCAGCTTCCAGCAGGGCTGGCGCCCCTGGCTGACCTGCAAGACCGCCGTGCCGATGCGGAAGACGTCGCCGACGCAGACCGTCTCCTCGGTCAGGCCCTGGGTCGAGAGGTTCTCGCCGAAGGCGCCGACGGCATCCAGCAGCGGGGCGGGGGCGGGCAGGTCGGCGCGCCATGCCGCATAATGGTCGAAGGGGTAATGGTGGACCGCCTTGTCCGGCCCGCCATGGTTGCGGCGGTCGGCCTGCTCGTCGCCCTCCAGCCCGGCCGGGCCGATGGCGACCGCGGCGTCGGTCGGTTGCTTGCCGATGGCGCTCTGCGTGTTTGGCCGTCCGAACGGCACCGCCTTGCCGGTCAGCACCGCGGTCAGCACCGGCTTCGTCATCAGGGGCTTCGTCATTGGCCGGTCTCTTTGGTCTTATCGTTTCGCCTGCCTTCCCTTATCAGTTTCGGGCCGCCCGTGCCATGAGGGAGCCCTGCCGCGCCATGCCCGCCTTTGCCGCCAACCTGACGATGATGTTCACGGAGTGGCCGTTCCTGGACCGCTTCGACGCCGCCGCCGATGCCGGATTCCGGGCGGTCGAGTATCTCTTCCCCTACGATCATGCGCCGGACGAGGTGGCCCGGCGGCTGGAGCGCAACGGGTTGACCCAGGCGCTGTTCAACATGCCGCCCGGCGACTGGGCCGCCGGGGAGCGCGGGCTGGCCGCCCTGCCGGAGCGGTTCGAGGAGTTCCGCGCCGGGGTCGCCAAGGCGCTGGACTATGCGGAGGCGACGGGCTGCCGCCGGCTGCACATGATGGCCGGGCTGGCCGATCCCGCCGTTCCGGCGGCGCTCGACTCGTACCGGCGCGCCGTGGCTTACGCGGGCGAGGCGCTGGCGGCGCGCGGGATCGAGCTGCTGCTGGAGCCGATCAACGGCCGCGACATGCCGGGCTATTTCCTGAGCGATTTCGCCCTTGCCGAGCGGCTGATCGCCGGGGCCGGATTGCCCAATGTCCGGCTGCAGTTCGACCTCTATCACCGGCAGATCCTCCATGGCGACGTGACCATGGCGCTACGCCGGCTGATGCCGCTGACCGGCCATGTCCAGATCGCCTCGGTCCCGTCGCGCAACGAGCCGGACGGCGAGGAACTGAACTGGCCCTTCCTGTTGGCGGAGCTGGACCGGCTGGGCTATGGCGGCTTCGTCGGCTGCGAATACCGGCCGAGGGCCGCCACGCTGGATGGGCTGGGTTGGTTCGCCCCCTACCGCGCGGCGGCTGAGGGGGCGCGCTAGTCCAGTTTGTGGACGAAATGGTGGCAGCCGATCCGATAGCGCTTGCCCATATAGACGCGGTGGGCGTCGCTGCGCTCCGGACCGACAGCGGAATCGAGGTGCAGCGCTGCGCAGCCCAGCCTTTCCGCCTCGGCCTTCGCCCAGTCGAGGATGAGCGAGGCATAGCCCCGGCCGCGCTGGTCGGGCAGGGTCGCCATGTCGACGATGTAGAAGGACTTGCCCAGCCAGAGGGAATATTGCAGGCGGAATCCCATGACGCAGGCGGCCGGGCCGCCCGCTTCGGGGAGGATGCCGACAAGGCGGTAGCCGTTCGGGCGCAGCACGGTGTCGATGATGCGGGTCATCTCTGCCGCATCGTATTTCGGCCAAAGCACCTGCAGGGCCGGCACCGCCGACGCCGTATGTCCTTCAATAATCTCGATGATCTCCGGCTGCACGATTCTTCCTCTTGGTTCCGGTGCCGCCGGTCAGGATGGTCCGGATGGGAAGGGGGTTGCAAGGCCGGCCTGGGCTTGGCTGCCGTGCGCGCGGTCAGGCGGCGGTGAGGACGATCTTGCCCTGGACATGGCCGCCGGCCGCGCGCTCGTGTGCCTTTCGCGCGTCGGCCAGCGGGAAGACGCTGTCGATCACCACGCGGATGGTACCGGCGTCGAGGAGCCTTCCGATTTCCGTCAATTGGGCGCCGTTCGACCGGACCTGGGTGGCCGACACGGTGACGCCCAGCTCCGCCGCTTCCATGCCGGCGTCGAAGCCCAGCGGGAAGATCGGGAACAGGGCGCCGCCGCGCTTCAGAGTCGGCAGGAAACGGCGGGTGGCCGGGCCGCCGACCGCGTCGATGACGAGATCGGCCCCGCGCACCACCTCCTCGGGCTTGGTCCTGGTGTAATCGATGACCTCGTCGGCGCCGAGATCGCGCAGCAGCGCCCCGTGCCGGCCGGAAGCCACGGCGATGACGTGCGCCCCCTTCCATTTCGCGATCTGCAGAGCCAGATGGCCGACGCCACCGCCGGCGCCGTTCACCAGCACGGTCCTGCCGGCGAGCGGCACCGGCCGATGCTGGTCCGGCTGCAGCGGATTCGGTTCGTCATGGCCGAGATCGACCAGGAATTGCCAAGCGGTCAGCAGAGACATCGGCGCCGCGGCGGCATGCACATGGTCGACGCGCCGCGGTTTGATCCCGAGTTCGGATGCCGGGACCGAGACATACTCGGCATAGGCCCGGCTGTCGCCGGCAAGGCCGGCGGGAAAGCGGACCATCGCATAGACCTCGTCGCTGACGGCCACCGTCCCGGCTCCATCGCCGACCGCCTCGACTACGCCCGAAATGTCGGTGCCGGGGATGATGGGGAAGGACACGCGCGGCCGCCATTCGGGCGGAAGCATCCGGTAGCCGTCGCGCAGATACCAGTCGGGGGGATTGAGTCCCACCGCGTGGACGCGGACCAGGACCTCGCCCGCTTTCGGCCGGGGTTTCGGCGCATCTTCATAGACCAGGACCTCCGGACCACCAAAGGCGTGCAGCCGCACCGCTTTCATCATTTCGCTCATCTCAGGCTCCTTGGGAATGGATCGGAGGGAATGGATCGGACCTGGACGAGCATATGGTCGGCGGTTCGGGATTGATAATCGGCCTCAACATCTGTTCAATTATGCCATGAAGGAACAAATGGGCCTGGAACGGCTGACCGGGCTGATCGCATTCGCGCGCGCCGGATCGCTGGGCAGCTTCACCGCCGCCGCGCGGTCGCTGTCGATCTCACCCTCCGCCGTCAGCAAGAGCGTGCAGCGGCTGGAGCAGCGGCTTGGGGTCTCGCTGTTCACGCGCACAACGCGCTCGCTGATGCTGACGCCGGAGGGCCGCGAGCTGCATGAACGCGCGGTGAGGCTGCTGCGCGACGCGGAGGAGATCGAGCAGGCGGCGATGGCGGCGCGATCGGAGCCGTCCGGCCCGCTGCGCGTCGCGGCCCCGCTGCCGATCGGCGTCCATGTGATCGCGCCGGCGTTGCCGGCCTTCCGCAGGCTCCACCCCAAGGTGACGGTCGATCTGCGCCTGAACGACCGGATGGTCGACATCGTCGAGGAGAGGATCGACGTCGCCGTGCGCATCGGCGAACTGGCGGACTCCGGGCTGCTGTCGCGCCGGCTGGCGCCGTACCGGCTCTGCTGCTTCGCCTCGCCGGACTATCTGGCGGCGCGCGGGATGCCGATGCACCCCAACGAGCTGGACGGGCATGACACCGTCCTCCTGCGCTATCAGAGCAGCGGACAGGCGCTGCGCTGGCCTTTCCGCATCGGCGGACGGCTGGTGGAGGTGGTGCCGCCGGCCGGTATCGTCGTCGACGTCAGCGACGCGCTGATCGCCGCGCTGTCGGCCGGCGGCGGCATCGGCATGGCCGCGACCTTCGTTGCGGGTCCCCATGTGGCGCGCGGCGCCCTGGTCCCGGTCCTGGCGGACTTCGCGGTCGAGCGGAACAACATCACGGCGCTCTGGCCGGAAAGCCGCCACACCAACCCGGCGGTGCGCGCCTTCCTGGCCCTGCTGCAGACGGTGTTTCAGGAGCGGATGACAGCCGCCGGCTTCGCGGTCTGATCCTTCCCGGCCAAATCCTTTCCGGCGTGACGCCGGCGGCGGGCGTTGGCGACGATGTCGGCGCCCAGCGCGATCACCAGAGCGACGGTGCCGCACAGGAAGACGGCGGCATAGCTCTCCCCGCTGTGGGTGAAGAGGTAGGAGTAGCCGTAGCCTGCCAGCGCCTGGAACAGGGCGAAGGCGGTGGTGGCCCTACTCCAGGCCGCGCGCTGTTCGGTCTGGCCGTGCGGCAGCAGTTCGTGGATGCGGCCCAGCACCAGCGGGACGATGCCCGGCGTCAGGGCGCCGAGCACCACCGTCGCGGCCCCGACCACCAGCGGATGGCCGCTGAGCGCCAGCGTGGCGACGGCTACGGCCTGAAGCAGCAGGGCGATCCGGTATGCCGCGCCATAGCCGATCCGGTCGGCCAGCGATCCGGCGGCAACGGGACCGGCCACCGACGCCACGCCATACAGGACCCAGTAATAGGCGCCGACATCGGCGCCCTGGTGCAGGCCGCGGGCGACGTAATCGACCAGCAACAGCATCACCGGCACCAACCCCAGGGCGTTCAGCGCATATTCGGCATAGAGCGAGCGCAGGACACCCCCTTCATGGCGCGGCGCATGCTCCACCGCCGGGGCGGCGATGTCCTGCGGCGGGGCGGAAGGCGGCCAGCCGAACCAGGACAGGGCGGTCAGCAGCAGCGACAGCCCGCCCAGCCCCAGCCATGTCTCGTGCAGTCCCAGCCGCATCAATGCCGGCACGGCGGTGCCCGACGCGGCGATCCCGAGGCCGATGCCCAGGAAGATCATCCCGCTGACGAAGCCGCGACGCGACGCCGGGATGTGGGGCAGGATACTGGTGGCGACCAGGACCATGATGGCGCCGCCGGCGAGGCCGGAAACGAAGCGCCATGCGAAGAACCAGCCGAGCGAGAGCGGGTAGGCACAGGCGATGAAGGCGAGCGACGTCGCCAGCATCAGCAGCCGCAGCAGCGCCCGGTTGGGCAGCAGCCCGGCCATCGGTCGCCCGAGCAGGGCACCGGCCAGATAGCCGGCGAAATTCGCCGCGCCCAGCGTCACGGCGTCGCCGGCGGAGAACCAGTGCGCCTCGATCAGCGATGGGACAAGCGGGGAGTAGGCGAAGCGTGCCAGCCCGACGGCGACGAGGCTTCCCGCCATCCCGGCGAGCGTCGCCATCCAGGCGGCGCCGTCCAGACGGTCCTTTTGGCGGTTGGCCGGTTGATTGGTCGGCTTGTTCGGCGCCGCGGCTGCGGATGTGGTGCTCATGGTCGTGCGTCCCCTTTGACGGCGCCGCGGCTGCGGCCCGCCCGGTTGCCGGGATGGCTGGGAATATGACGGCGTGTGGCGGACGGGAGTGAAGCGGTCAGGAATCCGGCATCGGCGGCAGGCCCAGGCTCGCCAGGGCGGCACGGGCGGCGCCTTCCAGCAGGTTGCGTTCGGGACGGACGCGGGCCAGGACGCGGATGCCCAGGATGCTGGCGAAGAGCAGGCGGGCCGCGTCGTCGGCATCGATGCCGGGGGGGATTTCGCCGCTCTGCCGTCCCTTGACGATGCAGCGGCGGAAGAAGTCTTCGATGGTCGACAGTTCCGCGTTCAGGAATTCGCGCAAGTCCGGATCGGCCGAGGTGATCTCCAGCGCGGAATTGACCAGCAGGCAACCGCGCCCGCAGCCGTCGCTGAGCGAGCGTTCGATGCTCTCGCGCAGGAAGGCGGCGACGGCGGCGGCCGGAGAGGGGGATGCCTCGTGCCGGGCAATGCGGGCGCGCAGGGAGCCGTCCAGGTAATGCTCCAGCGAGCGGCGGAACAGCGCCCGCTTGTCGCCGAAGGCATTGTGCATGCTGGCGAGCGTCATCCGCATGCTCTCCGCCAGCTCGCGGGTCGAGGTCGCTTCGTAGCCCTGGGTCCAGAAGCGGTCCATCGCCGCGTCCAGCACCGCCGTCTCATCGAACTTCCGCGGCCGAGCCATCGCATCCGCCTCCCGATCCACATTTTAGATCATCTGATCCAAAACATAGACCCGTCGGTTCCGTGGTCAAGAATTTCCGTTGCGCCGCAAACGCCGCCCTGCCCTGCGCCGCGCGCGGCGGCGCAGGGCAGGTCCGCCGTCACTCCAGCGGCTTCAGTTCGCCCAGCAGGGTCGGCAGCAGTTCGGCGACGGTGGGGTGGATGTGGACGGCGCGCTGGAGGGTGGGGTAGGGCGCCTTGGCGTACATCATGTCGAGCACGCCGTGGATCGCCTCGTCGCCGCCGGGGCCGAGGATGGCGGCGCCGAGGATTTCCCGGCTGTCGGCATCGACGACGATCCGCATGAAGCCGTCGGCCTCACCTTTCTCGACCGCGCGGCCGACGCGGGTCATCGCCCGCTGGCCGACCAGCGCCCGCCGGCCGGAGCGGCGGACCGCCTCGTCGGTCATGCCGACGCGGGCGAGCGGCGGGTCGGTGTAGAGCGCGTAGGCCTGGATGCGGTCGTCGACGCTGCGCGGGTCGTCGTCCAGCAGGTTGGCGGCGACGATCTCGAAATCATTGTAGGCGGTGTGGGTGAAGGCGCCGCGCCCGTTGCAGTCGCCCATCGCCCAGATGCCCGGCACGTTGGTGCGCAGCTTGTCGTCCACCGTGACGTAGCCGCGCGAATCCGTCGCCACCCCGGCGCGGTCGAGCCCGAGGTCGCCGGTGTTGGGCGTGCGCCCGACCGCCAGCAGCACATGGCTTCCCACCACCGACGGGGTGCCGGACGCGCAGTTCACCCCGACCTCGATGCCGTCGGCATGGGGGGCGAAGCGGATGCAGTCGGCCGACAGGCGGACGGTGATCCCCTCCCTCTCCAGCAGCTCCCAGATGGCGTCGGAAACGTCGGGATCCTCGCGGCCGATCAGCCGCTCCCCCTTTTCCACCACCGTCACCTCGGCGCCGAACCGGCGGTACATCTGGGCGAATTCCAGGCCGATGTAGCTGCCGCCGACCACCACCAGATGCCGCGGCACATGGTCGAGGTCGAGGATGGTGCCGCTGGTCAGGATCTTGACGTCATGGATGCCGGGCATGTCCGGCACCGCGGCGCGGGCGCCGACATTGAGGAAGATGCGCTCCGCCGTCAGCAGCTCGTCGCCGACGCGCACGCTGTTGGCCGATTCGAAACGGGCATGGCCTTGCAGCACCCGGCAGTTGGGCATGCCGCGCAGCCAGCGCTCGACATTCCGGCGCGAGCGGCCGGAGACTTCGTCCTTGCGCGCCTTGACCCGCGCCATGTCGATGCGCACCGGGCCGTCCAGCATCACGCCGTACTCGGCGGCGCGCTGGGCCATCCGGGCGACGCGGGCGCTGGCGATCAGCGTCTTGGTCGGGGTACAGCCGGTGTTGACGCAGGTGCCGCCGAACAGCTTGCGCTCGACCACCGCCACGCTCATGCCGGCGGCGGTGAGGCGTTCGGCGAGCGGCGGTCCGGCCTGGCCGGCTCCGATGATGATGGCGTCGACCATGGCGGGCTCCTGCGGCCTGAGGCATTCGCTGGGGAAAGGCGTGGGGCAGGATGGTAGCGCCGGTGCGGCGATCTTCTCAACCAACCCAAGGTATGACTGGCGCCGTCACGTCCAGATCGTTCAAGAAGTGGGCGGGACCGGCAGGCAAGCTGCGGCAATCGGAACGGCACACCGCGAGGTTGGAGACGGGCGCATGGGCGCAGATTGGACGGGCGCGGAGTGGGGCAGTTCGCAGGCGGCGGGCCGGGCGGCCGAGCGCCGGCTCGGCCTGCTGGCGATTCCGCTTGCGCTGACCGTGTTCGTCATCGACACCTTCACCGACATCGAAAGCGCCATCGCGGTCTTGTATGTGCTGGTGCTTCTCCTGGCGGCCACCGCGCTGTCCCGGCGCGGCATCCTGCGGGTGGCGGCGGGCTGCGCGCTGCTGGCGGTACTGTCCTTCTTCCTGTCGCACTGGCACGACATGGACCTGTCGACGGTGCTGCGCTGCGGCGTATCGCTGGCGGCCATCCTGATCACCGGTGCGCTGCTGGTGCGGGACCATGACTCGCGGGCATTGCTTGTCCGGGCCAACACGGCGCTCGCGCGCAGCGAACGGCGCTACCGCGGCATGTTCGAGCAGGCGCGCATTTCGCTGTGGGAGCAGGACTTCACCGCCGTGACGGCGGCGCTCGACGCGCTGCGGGCGGACGGGGTGACGGACATCGCCGCCCATGCGCAGGCCAATCCCGGCTGGGCGCGGGAGATGGGGGCAGCGGTCGTCACCACCAACGTCAATGACGCGACCCTGGAACTGCTGGGCGCCGCCGGCCGGGCGGAGGTGCTGGGGCCGCTCGAACGCTTCCTTCCCGCCGAGGATCCGGCCTTGCCGCAGATACTCCTGGCGCTTTGGGACGGGCGCGACCGGTTCGAGGGGAGGGCGCAGCTGATCGCCGCCGACGGACGCACCCTGACGGTGCTGCTGGGCATCAGCTTTCCCGACGACGGCGTCGGCTTCGACCGGGTCGTGGTCGGCGTCGTCGATATCACCCAGCGCGAACGCACGCAGGAGGCGCTGCTGGCGGCCCAGGCCGAACTCGCCCGTGCCGCGCGCGCCGCCACGCTGGGCGCCCTGTCCGCCTCCATCGCCCATGAACTGAACCAGCCGCTGGGCGCCATCGTGCTGAACGCGCAGGCCTGCCTGCGCTGGCTGCGCCGCGACCCGCCGGACATCGAGACCGCCGCCAAGGCGGCGGACCGCATCGTCCGCGACGGCAAACGCGCCGCCGACATCGTGCAGCGCACCCGCGGCATGCTGGTCAGGGACACCCGCTGCGACGAGACCATCGACCTGCGCCAGCTGGTGGAGGAGGTGGCGCTGCTGCTGGAGCGCGAGCTGTCGGCCGCCGCGGCGGTGCTGGTCACCGGCTTCGCGCCCGACGTGCCGCCGGTGCGGGGCAGCCGGGTCGCCTTGCAGCAGGTGCTGATCAACCTCGTCACCAACGGCCTGCACGCCATGGCGGAGGCGGGAACCCCGCGCCGCGAGCTGACCGTCACCGTCGAGCGGGCCGGAGACGGCGCCGAGGTGAGGGTGGCGGTCCGCGACCGCGGCCGGGGCATCGACGAGGCCAGCCGCGCCCGCCTGTTCGACCCCTTCTTCACCACCCGGCCGGACGGCATGGGCATGGGGCTGTCGATCTGCCGGTCCACCGTGGAATCCTGCGGCGGCACGCTGACCGCGCACAACCACGCGGAGGGTGGGGCGGTGTTCGAGTTCACCATACCCGCGGCTTTGCCCGAGCCTCCGACCCCTGCCCCTGCCCCTGCCCCGGCCGCCGCCGGGCCGTCGCCGGCCGTTCCGGCACGAGAGGACTGACCGCCATGCCGCAATCGCCCGCACCACCGCCCGTTACCGATGATCCGCTGGTTCTCGTCGTGGATGACGATGCCGGCATGCGTGAGGCGGTGGTCGATCTGCTGAGGTCGGTCGGCATCGAAAGCCTTGCCTTCGGCAGCACGGCCGAGCTGCTGGCGGCGGCGGTTCCCGACCGGCCGGGCTGCCTGATCCTGGACGTGCGGCTTCCCGGCCTGGGCGGGCTGGAGTTCCAGACCAGGCTGGACAGCCTGGGCATCGCGCTGCCCATCGTCTTCATGACCGGGTTCGCCGACGTACCGATGTCGGTGCGGGCGATGAAGGCGGGAGCGATGGATTTCCTCATCAAGCCCTTCCGCGACCAGGACATGCTGGACGCCGTGGAGGCCGCCATTGCCCGCGACCGTTCGCGGCGGCGCGACCGGGCTGCCGCGATGACGGTGGAATCGCTGGCCGCGACCCTGACCCCGCGGGAACGCGAGGTGATGGCCGAGGTGGTCAAGGGCCGTCTGAACAAGCAAATCGCCGGCGATCTCGGCATCAGCGAGGTGACGGTGAAGCTGCACCGCGGCAAGGTGATGCGGAAGATGCAGGTGCGCTCGGTCGCCGACCTCGTCCGCAAGGCGGAAGTGCTGGATCCGGAGGAGTAGACTCCGACGAGTAGACCGCAAAGGAGTAGACCTAGGTGTGGTATCTCCCCGCGGTCCCGTCCGGCTAGGATGCGCGTGGCGCCAGGGAACGGCGCCTCCATCCGGTCGAGGCATCACGAAGTGTCCAACGCACCCCTGATAGCGGTGGTCGATGACGACGAGGCGATCCGCGAGGCGCTGGACGACCTGCTGCGGTCCGTCGGCTTCCGCTGCCGGTCCTTCGTCTCCGCCGAGGATTTCCTGACGCATTTCCCGGCCGGCACCGACCGCGGCGGCATCGCCTGCATCATCCTGGACGTGCGCATGCCCGGCCTGTCCGGGCTGGAGATGCAGGAGCGGCTGAACGCCGACGGCGGTGGACATCCGCCGATCCTGTTCATGACCTCCTATGCCGACGAGACCACGCGGGCGCGGGCGATCGGCGGCGGCGCCCGCGACGTGCTGGGCAAGCCGGTGGACGCCCATATCCTGATCGCCTCGCTGAACAGCGCCATCGCGGCGCGGTGACTGCAGGGGCGGCCTGCGCGTCCGCCGGGGATGCCCGGCAGCTCCCCCTTCTGATCTGTTGTGCTCCGTCGATTGCCCGCCGAACCTGTCCAGCCACGATTGGCGATCGCAAGGCAGCGTTCGGCAACCCCTGACGGTTAAAGGGGGAGAGGGACCGGACGGGAGGCGGAGCAATGACGGTCGCAGTCCACGGCAACAGGGCCGGAATCAGGGCGCCATGAGCTTCCTGACCCGCCTGCTGCTGCTCGTGTCCCTGGCCCTGGCTCCGATCTGCGCGCTGGAGGTCTGGAACCAGATCGACCTGCGCCGCCAGCGCTCCGAGGAAATCCACGACCATGCCCGGCAGCTTCTCGGCCTGCTCGGCGGCGAGCAGCAGCGCCTCGTCGAAGGCGTGCGCCAGATGCTGGAACTGCTGGCCGAAACACCGGCCGCGCAGGATCTCGATGCGCCGGCCTGCCAGACGCTGCTGTCGCGCACCGGCGCGCGCATTCCGGACTACCTGACGATCACCCTTACCGGAGCGGACGGCGTCATCCTCTGCGCCACCAACCCGGCCCTGATCGGGCGGCCCATCGCCGACCGGATGCATGTGCGCGCCGCCCTGGATGGCGGCGGTTTCACCGTCGGCGAGTTCATCCTGCTACGGCACAACGGCAAGCCCGCCATGCCGTTCGGCCTGCCGATCCGCCGCGACCGTGCCGACGGTCCGCCGATCGGCGTGGTCACGGCGCTGATCGATCTCGGCTGGCTCGAACGCTATCTGTCCGAACACCCGCTTCCCGACAACGCGTCGCTGCTGGTGGCCGACGGCAACGGCGTCGTGCTGGCCCATGCGCCGGCAAGTCCAGGAATCGTCGGCACCGTCCTTCCGCAACGGTTCCGCCCGCTGCTGGACGCCGACGCCGTCGGCACCGCCCGATTGATGGGGATCGACGGCGCCGAGCGGGTGTTCGCCTATGTGCCGCTGTCGGCCGGGGTCCGGCATATCTTCGTGGCCATCGGCATCGACCACGATGCGGCGATGGGCAGCATCGACGATGCGCTGCGGCGGTCGCTGATCCTGATCGCAGCCACCCTGCTGCTCGGCCTGCTGGCGGCCTACGTGATCGCCAGGCGCCATATCTATCGGCCGGTGGCGGCTTTGCTTGCCGCGACCGAGCGCTGGCGTGCCGCCGACCATTCCGTCCGCGTCGGCGCGATCGACGGCCCGGAAATGAGCCGGCTCGGCCTGTCGTTCGATGCGCTTGTCGAAGACCTCGACCGGCAGATGCGCGCCAAGGAGGAGGCTTCCGCCGCGCTGCGGGCCAGCGAGGAACGGCTCCGCGCCCTTGTCGAGAACGCGCCGCACATGATGTGGGTGAACCATCCGGACGGCACCCTGGAACTCGTCAACGCCGCCTTCCGCGCCTACACCGGCCGCTTGACGACCGAGGGCAACCGGATGGAAGACCTCCATCCCGACGACGTCGGGAATGTCCAGGCGATCCGCGCCCGCGCCATCGCCGCCGGCGCGCCGCACGAATATGAACTGCGCCTGCGCCGGGCCGACGGAGCCTACCGGTGGCATCTCAGCCGCACCCATCCGATCCATCAGGGCGGACGGATCGTCGCCTGGTACGGCGGCGCGGTCGACATCCACGACATCCACCACGCCCGCGACGCCGCGGAGGAGGCCGGCCGCAGCAAGAGCCGCTTTCTCGCCGCCGCCAGCCACGACCTGCGCCAGCCGATGCAGTCGATCCTGCTGTTCGCCGAGGTGCTGCGCCCGCACCTGGGCGACGGCCCCGGCCTCGACGCGCTGGGACGTCTGCAGGATGGTCTGGAAATCCTCAAGGGGCTGCTGGACGGCCTGCTCGACATCTCCCGCCTGGACGCCGGCATCGTGGCGCCGCAGTTGGAGGAGTTCCGCGCGTCCGATCTGCTGAGGAGCATGGACGACGCCTTTGCGCCGCTCGCCCGGGAAAAGGGGCTGGACTGGCAGGTGAAGCCCTGCCGCACCGCGATCCGCAGCGACCGTGTGCTGCTCGGCCGCATGCTGCGCAATCTGGTGGAGAACGCCATCCGCTACACCGACCGCGGCGGCGTCACGGTCGAATGCACCCTGCAGGGAGACCATCTGCTGATCGGGGTCCGCGACAGCGGATGCGGCATCCCGGCCGACCAGATCGACCGCGTCTTCGAAGAGCTGTATCAGATCGACAATCCCGAACGGGACCGCAACCAGGGGCTGGGACTGGGGCTGGCGATCGTCCGCCGCCTGTCGAACCTGCTGGATCACCCCGTCACCGTGCATTCGCAGGCCGGGCAGGGGGCGCTGTTCAGCATCGCCGTCCCGCTCGCCACCGACGACCGCATTCCGGAGCCCGAACCGACGGCGGAAGAACCCACGCCGCCGGAGCGGGGGGAGGCGCGGCTGGCGGTGGTGGTGGATGACGACCCCATCGTCCTGGCGGGCATGGAGAGCATCCTTCGCTCCTGGAAATTCGACGTGATCGCCGCCGGTTCGACCGACCATGCGGTGGAGGGGCTGGAACGGGACGGCCGGCGGCCGGACATCCTGATCGTCGACTACCGGCTGCGGGACAAGCGCATCGGCACCGAGGCCATCCTGCGCATCCGCGCGATGCACGATCCAGACATTCCCGGCCTGATCGTCACCGGCGAGATCGGCACCGAGCCGCAGAACGATGCCCTCAGATACGGCTTCCACCTGCTGCACAAGCCGGTCACCCCGCGCACGCTGGCGGCGGCGCTCTGCCGGCATCTGGCGGACGCCGAGGGAGACGGCCGTTCCCCGGTCGCCGACCGTGCCGGCCGGCCCTCGGTCAACCGCTGAGTTTTCAGTGGGCGCAATGACACGACCTGCCGATTTCTTGGCCGGAGATTAGCGCCGACGGAACATTTTCCCCACGCCGTGTTTCTCAGCAGACATGGAAGTGAAGGAGCCGTTGGTGCCCAAGCCGATCCCTATTGAGAAAGTGCAGACCGGAATTCCGGAATTCGACCTGATCTTGCGCGGAGGACTGCCGCGCGGCCGAATACATCTGCTGGAAGGGGCACCCGGCACCGGGAAAACCACCATCGCCCTGCAATTTCTGCTGCAGGCGCGTGTAGATGGCAGGAGGGGGCTCTACATCACGCTGTCGGAAAGCGCGCCGGAGCTGGAGGCGACCGCCGCCAGCCATGGCTGGTCGCTGGACGGCCTCCCGGTGTTCGACATCGTGCCCATCGAAGCGCAGTTGGATCGCCAGCAGAGCGTGCTCTACCCGTCCGAGGTGGAGCTGGGCGAGACGGTGAGCCTGATCATCGACCGCATCGAGGCGGAAAACCCCGAGATTCTGGTGATCGACACCGTGTCGGAGTTGCGGCTGCTCACCCAGGATCAGCTGAGCTACCGGCGGCAGGTCCTTGCGCTCAAGCAGTTCCTGCAGGGCCGCCGCTGCACCACGCTGATCCTCGACGACCTCACCCATCAGGAAAGCACGACGGAGCTGCACAGTCTGGTGCACAGCGTGATCGTGCTGGAACAGAGCGAACGCTCCTATGGCGCGGCACGCCGCCGCCTGCGCATCGCCAAGATGCGGGGCGCCGAATACCAGAGCGGCTGGCACGATTTCGCCATCACCGAAAGCGATGTCCTGGTCTTCCCCAGCCTGATCGCCGAGGAGCATCGCAGCGACTTCGAGGCGGAGAGCATGGAAAGCGGACTGCCGGCTCTGGACACGCTGATGGGAGGCGGCTTGACGCAGGGGACCACGACGATACTGGTCGGGCCTTCGGGGGTCGGAAAATCCTCGCTCGCCCTGCAATATGTCTCGGCGGCGGTCAAGCGCGGCGAACATGCCGCATACTTCTCGTTCGACGAGAATTTCAAGACGCTGGAGCACCGCAGCATCGCACTGGGGGTCGACATCGTCGAGGCGGTGCGTCGGAACGAGATCGGCTGGCAGCGCGCCAACCCGTCCCGCCTGTCGCCGGGTCAGTTCGTCTGGCAGGTCCGCCGCGAGGTCGAGGACCGCGATGCCCGCATCGTGGTGATCGACAGCCTGAACTCCTACCTCAGCACCATGCCGGAGGAGCAGGCGCTGATCCTGCAGATGCACGAGCTGCTGACGTATCTGAACAACAAGGGTGTCGTCACCATCCTGATCCTGGCCCAGCAGGGCATCATCGGCGACGTACAGAACCCGGTCGACCTCTCCTTCATGAGCGACACCGTCGTCCTGCTGCGCTTCTTCGAAGCCGGCGGCGAGGTTCGCAAGGCGATATCGGTGGTCAAGAAGCGCACCGGAATCCACGAGCTGTCGATCCGCGAATTCCGGCTGTTCCCGGAGGGCATGCAGGTCGGCCCGCAGCTGATGGAGTTTCGCGGCGTGCTGACCGGCGTGCCACAGTATGACGGTCCGGCGGAACCTCTGCTGCACGCTCATTCAAAGGGCGGGTGATCGAGGACGATGCGCACGTCCATCCTTGTCCTGGCCCCGGAGGGGCGGGATGCCGAGGTGATCGGCTCGGTCCTCGACGAGATCGGTCTGGAGACGCGGCCTTGCGCGGATATGGCGGCGCTATGCCGAAGCCTCGGGGAAGCGACGACGGCGTTGGTGCTCTCCGAAGGAACGCTGGGCGATGTGGAGCCCCTGGCGGCGTGGCTGGAGGGCCAGCCCCCCTGGTCGGACCTGCCCATCGTGATCCTGACCTCGCGCGGCAGCCGGCAGGCGGGCCGTGGACGAAAGGCGTTCTTCCAGTCGCTCGGCAACGTCACGCTGCTGGACCGGCCGCTGCACCGCGAGGCGCTGCAGAGCGCCGCGCAGGCCGCGCTGCGCAGCCGGGCGCGCCAGTACCGGACCCGCAGCCATCTGGAGGAGATCACCAGGGCCACCAGCCGCCTGGAGGAGCGGGTCGCCGACCGGACCCGGGCCTTGCAGGCCGAAATGGCCGACCGGCGGCGGGCCGAGACGGCCCTGCTCCAGTCCCAGAAGATGGAGGCGCTTGGGCAGTTGACCGGCGGTGTGGCGCATGATTTCAACAACCTGCTGCAGGGAATCGTCAGCTGCCTCGCCGTTCTGGAACCCACGGTGCCCGACGGCACCCCGCGCCAGCTGTTCGAGGCGGCGAACCGGTCGATCGAGCGGGGGGCAAGGCTGACGCAGTCCCTGCTGTCCTTCGCGCGGCGCCAGATGCTGATGCCGGAGGCCACCGACCTGGGGGAGCTGCTGTCCGGCATGGGCTCGCTGCTGGAGCGGACGCTGGGCGGCCAGATCGAAATCAAGATGGAGGTGCCGCCCGGACTTCCCGCCGCGCTGATCGACCGGGCCCAGTTCGAATCCGCCATCCTGAACCTCGTCATCAATGCCCGCGACGCGATGCCGGCGGGCGGGCGGCTGTCGATGACGGCATTCGCCGCCACGGTGGGCCGCAACGGCGGCGGAGATGTGCCGGCAGAGCTGGCGCCCGGAACCTATGTGGCGATCCGGGTGGAGGACACCGGCACCGGCATCGAGCCGTCGGTGATGCCGCACGTCTTCGAGCCGTTCTTCACCACCAAGCCGGTCGGCAAGGGATCGGGGCTCGGCCTGTCGATGGTTCACGGCATGGCGACGCAATCCGGCGGCGGCGTCCGGATCGACAGCACGCCGGGCGTCGGAACCGCGATCACCCTGTACCTGCCCAGCGTTCCGGCCGCAGCCGCCACGCTGGCCCCGCCCGACGCCGAGATGACCTCCGGCACAGGACGCACCATCCTGCTGGTGGAGGATGATGCGATCGTGCGCATGGGGACAATGGCGCTGCTGGAGAATCTCGGACACCGGGTCATTGAGGCCGACGGCGGGGAAGAGGCCCTGGCCGTTCTCAGCGACGGGGTGGAGGTCGATGCCGTGATCACCGACTTCGCCATGCCCGGCATGAACGGCGCCGCCGTGGTGCGGGGCGCCCGGCAGCTGCGCCCCGGAATACCGGCACTGATCGTGACCGGCTATGCCGACACGCCGGACTTCGGGGAGGCCGTCCGCCTGCTGCGCAAGCCCTTCACCCCCCACCAGATTGCCGACTGTCTCGCGGCCATGCTGCCGGAGTGACGGGCGTTGTAGCCTTGGCTCGGGTCCAGATTGCGGCGGTTCCCATGAGTGCCGCAAAGGACAGCAGCGCCGTCGCTCTCCCCGCCGACTCCCAGACGGAGCCGAACAGCGGAGAGCCCGTCGTCTGCCCGAGTGCGAGCATCAGGAACGGAAGGCCAAGACCGAAGTCCGGCCGGTCGGGAAACAGGGCGATGCCCCACAATAGGAACGCACCGCTCGATACGATGTAGGCGACGCCGAACAGGCCCATGACGGCGAAGGCGATCATCGGAGTGCCGGGTGCCATGTCAGGCGCCATGCCGGGTGCCCAAGCTAGGCCGATCAGGGCGAGCGCCATTGCGGACAGCGCCGCCCGATGAACCGTACCGATGCCGAGGCGGGCGGTGAGAAGACCGGTGCCAGCGCCCGCAACTCCGGCGGCACCCAGCACGATCCAGGCGAGTGCGATGCGGCCGTCGGCGATCGCCAGCTCGTCACGCATGATGCTGGCTCCGAAGGTCCAGATCGAAGTGCTGGCGGCCCCCATCAGGAAGGCGCTGGCGCAAAGCCCTCCGACGCCACTTCGCATCAGGGTGCCGCCGGAACCGGAGCTCGTCGCGGCTTTGCGGGGACCTGCCGGCATGGCGAACCACAGCCAGATCGTTACTGCCGCACCGATTGCCGCGAAGAGCCCATAGAGCCCACGCCAACCGCCGGGGAAAGCCATGACTGCGATGCCGGAAAAGATGATGCCGGCTGCCGTGCCGGCGTTGATCGCGCCGTTCGCCTTCGGCCGGTCCACATCATCCAGACAGCGGGCGACCGCGGCGGCCAGCGGCGGGGAAGTCAGCCCGGTGCTGAGCCCCGCAAGTAGGGTTGCGATGCCGAGGCTCCAACCCGACTGCGCAATGGCGACAAGGGCCAGGCCGCAGGTCGCCGTCAGGCCGGCCAATGTGGTGACGCCGCGTTCGCCCAGTCGCGGGACGGTCATGAATGCGGCAACGATCCCGATACAATAGGCCGCAAAGGCACCGCCTCCAATCCATCCGGCGGCCGTTGCGCTGAGGGACAGGTCCTCCCGGATCTCGGGCAGCAGAAGGCCATAGGCGAAACGCGCCAGACCATAGGTCAGGGCGGTCAGCGCAAAAGCGGACGCGATCAGATTGACCCGTCCCGGCATCCGGGCCGGACGGTTCGGGCCGGCCGTCATTTCGGCGCGTAGAGCTTCAGCGCCTCCGGCATCAGGCGGTTCATCTGGCCGATGCGGTCGTCGATGCCGGGGTGGGTGGACAGGAAGACCGGCGGTGCCGATCCGGCCTGCCGCATGTTGCCCCACAGCGACACGGCCTCGTGCGGGTCGTAGCCGGCGCGCGCCATCAGCATCAGCCCGTCGCGGTCGGCCTCCAGTTCCTGATTGCGGGAATAGGGCAGGATCAGGCCGTATTGCGCGCCGGTGCCGAGCGCCGCGGCGATCTGCTGGCTGGCCGGGACGCCGCCGGCGCCCAGTGCCGCGCCGACGATGCCGGCCCCGGCCTCCGTGGCCATCTGGGTGCTGACACGCTCTGCGGCGTGGGCATCCAGATTGTGGGCGATCTCGTGCCCGATCACCGCGGCCAACTGCGCGTCGTTCTTGGCGTAGCGGAACAGCCCCTCATAGACGCCGATCTTCTGGCCGGGGAGGGCGAAGGCGTTGGCCTCCTCGCCCTGGAAGACGCGGACCTCCCATTGCGAGGCGTCGAGGCCGGCGGCGCGCAGCAGGCGCGCCGACACCTCCTCGGCCCGGCGCTGGTAGGACTGGTTGGTGGTGGCCGGCGTGGAGGAGACAAGGCGCTGCCAGTCCTGCTTTCCCAGATCCGCGAGCTGTTCCTGCGAGACGAGGTTGAGGCCGAGCCCCGTCGCCCCGCCACCGCACCCGGCCAGCGCCAGGCATCCGGCCATCATCGCCGCGAGGCGCAGTGAACGGGTCTTTTCCTTCGGCATGAGTGATCGCTCCCTGCATTTGCTTTCAAGCTTAACCCTGGCACGCCGTGGCGGTTCCAGGAAAGCTGACCATGCGGGAGGCATCAGCGGGTCCCGTCCCCGGTCTTGATGAAGTCGAGGAAGGCCCTGAGCGGGGCCGGCACCAGACGACGCCCGGCGTAATAGAGGAAGGGGCCGGAAAAGCTTTGCCACCAGGGTTCGAGGACGGGTTCCAGCGCGCCGCTGTCCAGATGCGGGCGCAGCCACTGTTCGAACAGATGGATCACCCCGACGCCGGACACCGCCGCGTCGATCGCCAGCTCCATGGCGCCGCCCGGCCCCACCACCAGCGGACCGGACGGGTCGAGCCGGATCACCTCCCCGTCGCGCTCGAACTCCCACAGCGGTACGGCGCCGCTGGCAAAGCGACCGCGCAGGCAGGAATGGGCCATCAGGTCGCGCGGATGCTCCGGCCGCCCACGCGCGCGGAGGTAGGAGGGCGAGGCCGCGGTCGCGAAGCGCTGAAGGCGGGGGCCGATGGGAACCGCGATCATGTCCTGCTCCAGCCGCTCGTCGTAGCGGATGCCGGCGTCGCAGCCGGCCTCCAGCATATCGACGAAGCTGTCCTCCGCCATCACCTCCACCTTGATTTCGGGATAGGCGGCGAGGAAGCGCGGCAGGATCGTCGGCAGCACCAGCCTCGCCACGCTGACCGGCACATTGAGCCGGAGGGTCCCCGCCACCCGGTCGCGGAAGCCGTTCACCACGTCGAGCGCGGCATCGACCTCGCGCAGCGCGGGGGCAAGCCGGGCCAGCAGGCGCTCCCCCGCCTCCGTCAGCACCACGCTGCGCGTCGTCCGGTTGAGCAGCCTCACGCCCAACTGCGCCTCCAGCCTGCGCACGGCCTCGCTGAGGGCCGAGGCGCTGGCGTTGCTGGCGCGGGCGGCCTCACGGAAACCGCGGGAGCGGGCCACCGCGACGAAGGCGTTCAGGTCCCCAAGGTCATGCTGCATTGTCCGCCGATCCGCACAGGCCGTCCCGATTGTGCAGACTAATCGAACGGGGCGCCGGCGACTAGATTTGGCGAGACCAACAAGAGAGGCCATCATGTCCATCCTCGACAAATCCAAGCTCGGCAAATCCGGCAGCGTCACCCTCGGCGGCAAGACCGTGCGCCGGCTTGGCTACGGCGCCATGCAGCTTGCCGGTCCCGGCGTGTTCGGCCCGCCGAAGGACCATGACGCGGCGATCGCCGTGCTGCGCCACGCCATCGAAGCGGGCGTCGACCACATCGACACCAGCGACTTCTACGGTCCGCATGTCACCAACCGGCTGATCCGCGAGGCGCTGGCGCCCTATCCGGACGATCTGCTGATCGTGACCAAGATCGGCGCCCGGCGCGGCGACGATGCGTCCTGGCTGCAGGCGGCCTCGCCCGACGAACTGCGGCAGGCCGTGCACGACAATCTGCGCAATCTGGGCCTGGAGGTGCTCGACGTCGTCAATCTGCGGCTGTGGGGCGACAACGGCCATGCCCCGGCCGAGGGCACGATCGAACGGGAACTGAGCGTTCTGGCCGACCTGCAGCGGCAGGGGCTGGTCCGCCACATCGGCCTCAGCAACGTCACCGCCGCCCAGGTCGAGGAGGGCCGCCGCATCTGCGAGATCGTCTGCGTGCAGAACCACTACAACCTCGTGCACCGGGCGGACGACGCGCTGATCGATGATCTCGCCGGCAAGGGGATCGCCTATGTGCCGTTCTTCCCGCTCGGCGGCTTCTCGCCCCTGCAGTCGGACCAGCTGTCGGATGTCGCCCGCCGGCTCGGTGCGACGCCGATGCAGGTCGCGCTCGCCTGGCTGCTGAAGCGCGCGCCCAATGTGCTGCTGATTCCCGGAACCTCTTCGGTCGGCCACCTGCGGGAGAATCTGGCGGCGGCGGAGCTGGTTTTGCCCGCCGATGCCCTGGAGCAGTTGAATCGCCTGGCGGCATAGCCCCGGCGGCACCGCGGCACTCATGGGAGCCGGGCGATCAGGGGGGCTGCCCGAACCGGTTTCCATGTCCTACAATCGGCTGAACGAGCGGATCAGCCGTAAGAGGAACAGTCCCGGTGAATCTCTTCTCCCTTCTCGATCAGGCGGCAACCCGGTTCCCCGACCGCGGCGCGGTGTTCCGTGGCACCGAGCCGGTCCACAGCTTCGCGGAGCTGCGCTCGCGCGCGCTGCGCATCGCCGGCGGGCTGCGGGCGTCGGGGCAGCCGGGCGACCGCATCGCCATCGCGACCGAGAATGTGCCGGAATATGTCGAGCTGTTCTTCGCCATCTGGGCGGCCGGCATGGCGGCGACGCCGGTGAACGCCAAGCTGCATCCACGCGAGCTGGTGCAGATCCTGGAGGATTCCGCTGCCGCCACCGTCTTCGTCTCGCCCAAGCTCGCCCCCGGATTGGAACAGGCGCTCGACGAATCGCCGGCGGCGTCCTGCCGCCGGATCGTCATCGGCGGGAGCGATTACGCGGCCCTGGCGGCGGGGCAGGAATGGGCCGGGCCGGTCGATCCCGATCCGCAGGCGCTGGGCTGGCTGTTCTACACCAGCGGCACCACCGGCCGGTCCAAGGGGGCGATGCTGTCGCACCGCAACCTGCTGGCCATGACCATCGCCCATCTCGCCGATGTCGAGACGGTGGACGAGGAGTGCAGCCTGCTGCACGCGGCGCCGATGTCGCACGGCTCCGGCCTCTACATGGCGGCCTATGTCGCCCGCGGCGCCCGGCAGGTGGTTCCGGCTTCCTCCGCTTTCGAGCCGGCGGAGTTCCTCGATCTCTGCGACCGTCATCCCGGCTGCGGCGCCTTCCTGGCTCCGACCATGGTGCAACGGCTGCGGCTGGAGGCGGAGCGCGGCGGGCGCCGGCCGGCCAACCTCCGCTCCATCGTCTATGGCGGCGGCCCGATGTATGTGGAGGAGCTGCGGCGGTCGCTGGCGGTCTTCGGCCCGGTCTTCGTCCAGATCTACGGCCAGGGCGAGGCGCCGATGACCATCACGAGCCTGCGCCGCCGCGACCATGCCGTGGACGACGATTCGGTGCTGGGGTCGGTCGGCTTCGCCCGCAGCGGCGTCGAGGTGGCGGTGGTGGATGCCGACGGCCGGCCGCTGCCGCCCGGCGAGGTGGGAGAGATCGTCTGCCGCGGCGACGTGGTGATGGCGGGCTACTGGAACAACACCAGGGCAACGGCCGAGGCTTTGCGCGGCGGCTGGCTCTACACCGGCGACATGGGATCCTTCGACCGGCGCGGCTACCTGACCCTGCGCGACCGGTCGAAGGACGTCATCATCAGCGGCGGCACCAACATCTACCCGCGCGAGGTGGAGGAGGTGCTGCTGCGCCACCCGGACGTCGCCGAGGTCTGCGTCACCGGCCAGCCCGATCCGGAATGGGGCGAGATCGTCGTCGCCTTCATCGTCGCCGAGGCCGGGCGCGAGATTTCCCCCGACAGCCTCGACGCCCACTGCAACGCCAGCATCGCCCGCTTCAAGCGGCCCAAGCGCTACCTGTTCGTCGAGGCGCTGCCGAAAAACAATTACGGCAAGGTGGTGAAGCGCGAACTGCGTGAGCGTCTGGCCGGCGGCGCATAGCGCAGGGGAAGGCCCGTCAGCGGCCGGCCGCCTGACGGCGCAGGGCCTTCAACTCCTCGAAGCGCGCGGAGACATCGCGCATGACGGCGGCCATGCCCAGCATCGCGCCGTCCGCATCCTTCAGCGGCACGATGGTGAACTCCACCGAGATGCGGCTGCCGTCCTTCCGCGTCGCCGGAACCGACAGCAGGTCGCCGCTGCCATAGCGGCTGACGCCCGACTTCATCACCTCGTCATAGCCGTCCCAATGGCGCTGGCGCTGCCGTTCCGGGATGATGATGTCCAGCGACTGGCCCAGCGCCTCCTCGGCGGTGAAGCCGAACACCCGCTCGGCGCCGGCATTCCAGAAGCGGATGATGCCCTCCCGGTCGGAATAGACGATGGCCTCGGCCGGGCTGTTCAACAGCGCCAGCCCGAGCCTCTGCAGGTCTTCCTCGGTCATCGTTCCTCCCACTGTCATCGTTGAATTGTCCGGACTCACAGGTCCAAAACCAGTCTTGCGCTGCGGGCCCGCGACACGCACAGCATCATCGTCTTGCCGGCGGCGCGTTCGGCGTCGGACAGCACGCTGTCGCGGTGGTCGGGTTCGCCCTCCAGCACCGTCGTCTCGCAGGTGCCGCAGATGCCCTGTTCGCAGGAGGAGTCGACCGCAACGCCGGCAGCGTCGAGCGCCTCCAGCACGCTGGTCCCCGGCGGCACCGTGACCGTCACCCCCGACCGCGCACAGACCACCTCGAAGCTGTCGTCCTCCAAGCCGTCGGCGGTCGCCTCCTCGCGCACCGGATCGACCCGCGGCGTGAACCATTCGAAGCGGACATCCTGCGCCGGTTGGGCGGCAGCGGCAACCGCCTCCATCAGCCGTTGCGGACCGCAGCAATAGATCGGGACATCGGGCGGCGTGGCAGCGAGCAGCGCATCCACGTCCAGTTTCCGCCCCTCATCGGCGGCATTGAGTTCGACCCGGCCATGGGGCAGGGCGCGGAGTTCGCCGAGGAACGGTGCCGCGGCGGCGCTGCGCACGCAATAATGCAGGGTCCAGTCGGCGCCCCGGCCGGCCGCTGCGCGGATCATCGGCAGCAGCGGCGTGATGCCGATGCCGCCGGCGATGAACAGATAGCGGGGCGCCTCGTCGAAGCGGAAATTGTTGCGCGGCAGGCCGATGGCGACGGTGGCGCCCGGCTCCAGCTCGCCATGGACGAAGCGCGATCCCCGCCCGTCGGGGACGTTCAGAACGGCGATGCTGTAGGCGTGCCGGTCCGCCGGATCGCCGCACAGCGAATAGGACCGCATCGCCCCGTCCGGCAGATGGAGGTCGATGTGCGCGCCCGGCTCGGCCGGCGGCAAGGGCCGGCCGTCGGGGTCGCGCAGTTCCACCAGCATGACCTGCGGCGCGACCCGCTCCAGACGGTGCGCGCGCAGGGTCCGTGTGGTCGAAGGCGGGCGCCGCTGCGTCTCCGGCTCAAGGCTGCTCATCATCGGACCTGCCTGGAAAGTTCGTGGTTAGGAAAGACTCTGGCGTTTGGTATGCCAGATTCAATCCAGGCAGCCTAAAACCTCAACCTAACTTCAGGTCAAGCGGAAATGCCGCGGTCTCCCCCGATGGATCATCCGCCCGCTGCCGCGTGTTGTTCGCGAAACGGTGCGCACCGGCACAACGGTGGCCGGCACCACAGCGGCCAGCATTACAGCGGGAGGAAAAGTCATGTCACGCAAGACGATCATGGTCCTGGTTGCTGCACTCGGACTGGCGGGCACCCCGGCGCTGGCCGCATCGGGCGACGTCCATGCGGTTGTGGGGGAGAAGGTGAACCTGCGCGCCGGCCCCTCCGACGACGCGGCGGTGCGCTCCACCGTCGCGCGCGGCGACGAGGTGTTGGAACTGCGGCGGGAGGGCAACTGGCTCGGCGTCCGCGTGCTGCGCACCGGCGAGGAAGGCTGGCTGTTCTCCGACCTCGTCAAGCGGCAGACCGCCAGCACGCTGGGCGGCGGCGAGGCGGCACCGGCGCAGGCCGGGTTCGAGCGGCTGTCGCCCGGCTTCGACGGGCTGGTCGCGACCATCGGCGAGCGTCTCGGCTACCGCTTCGCCGACAAGGTGGACCAGACCGGCAACGGCACCCTGCGCGTCGTCCCGACCCAGGAATGGCTCTACAACACCGGCCGCGACGGCAAGATGTACGCGGCGCTGGCCCTGTACCAGATGTGGAAGAACTACAACAACGGCCGTCCGGTGACGGTGACGCTGGGGTCGCAGGGGCCGTCCGCCATCACCATCGCCGATGCCGGGAAGGGGCCCGAACTGACCATGCCGGCGCCCAACCCGTCACGCTGAACCTCCGAGGCCACGTCTGGGTCCGGCGGTGTGCGTCTTGTTGGCGCAGGAGCATCGCCCGCCGTCAACTTATCCGCCGCCGCCGCGCCCGAATTCCCTGAAATACCGCCATATGTAAACCGGGCAGCAATGTTTGCGTTCGAAACTGACATCAAACGGCGTGGCCCGCGCGGCAACGTCCGGCCGATCGAGTTCGAAAAGGTGCTCCCCATGTCCGTTTCGCTCACCTCCGTGTCGCCCACCCGCAAGCGCCTCGTCACCAGGATCATGGCGCCGTCGCTGCTGCTGGCGGCCATCGCCGTCGGGATCGCGGTGTATGGCCTGGTGTCGCTGTCCACCCTGCACGACCGGAACGTCCAGCTGGTCGAGCGCGACGCGGCGCGTCTGGAAATGGCGCTGCGCCTGAACAGCGAGTTGAACGTCACCGCGATCGCCACCTCGAACGCCGTGCTCGCCACCAAGGCGGAGGATGTGAAGACCATCCGCGGACGCTATCAGCAGCGTCTGGCTGCCGTGCTGGATTATTCGAAGCGGATCCTGGAGACCAACCCCGCACCGGCCATCGCACAGCCGGCGAAGGACATCCAGGCGCTGTCGGGCGACTATGACCGGCTGGCGCAGCGGGCCATCGCCCTGTCGGCCGAAGGCAAGAAGGACGAGGCCTTCCAGGTGATCTTCGGCGAGATGCGCGACGTGCGCTTCAAGATCAACGGTGAGGCGGAAAAGCTGGTCGCCGCCGCCAAGGAGGAGATGCAGGCCGCCCAGAGGAGCGGCGACGCCGTCTATGACGCCGCCCTGTTCTGGCAGTCGCTGGGATCGGTGCTGGGCATCGCCCTGTCGCTGGGTCTGCTGGTCTGGATCGTCCAGCGTCACGTCTCCCGTCCGCTGAAGCGCCTCACCTCGGCGACCGAGCGGCTGTCGCGCGGTGATCTGGATGTGGAACTGGAGGCCCTTGGCGAGGGGCGCGGCGACGAGGTCGGCACGCTGGCGCACGCGCTCCACATCTTCCGCGACAACGCGCGCGAGATGCGCCGTCTGGAGGCGCAGCAGCATGAGCAGGAGGCGCTGAAGGACCGGCGCCGGCAGGCCGTCGACGGGCTGATCGCCAATTTCGAGAACGGCATCACCGGACAGCTCACGGTGCTGACCAATGCCGCCGACCAGATGCAGCAGACCGCCCAGCTGATGAACCGCACCGCGGAGTCGACGCACGAGCGCACCGCCGCGGTGGCCAACGCCTCCGAGGTGGCGTCCGGCAACGTGCAGACGGTCGCCGCCGCCGCCGATGAACTGACCGCATCCATCGCCGAGATCAGCCGCCAGATCGAACAGGCCAACGGCGTCGCCGGCGAGGCCGTGCAGCAGGTGATGCAGACCAACACGACCGTGGAGGGGCTGTCTTCCGCCGCCGCCCGGATCGGCGAGGTCGCCCACCTGATCACCGAGATCGCCAGCCAGACCAATCTGCTGGCGCTGAACGCCACCATCGAGGCGGCGCGCGCCGGAGAGGCCGGCAAGGGCTTCGCCGTCGTGGCGCAGGAAGTGAAGAACCTCGCCACCTCGACCGCGCGGGCGACGGAGGAGATCACCGCGCAGATCCAGGAGATCCAGGCGGTGAGCGGCGAGACGGTCGCGGCGATCCGCAATGTCGGGACGACGATCCGGTCCATCAGCCAGATCTCCGCCACCATTGCCGCCGCCGTCGAACAGCAGAGCGCGGCGACGCGGGAGATCGCGCGCAACACCCAGGAGGCGGCGCAGGGCACCAGCCAGGTGTCCTCCCACATCGGCGGTGTGGAGGCGGCGGCCCGCGACACCGAGGCGGCGGCCGATCAGGTCAAGACCGCCGCCGCCGCCCTGTCCGGCGAGGCGTCGTCGCTGCATGCCCAGGTCGCCGCCTTCCTCTCGTCGATCCGGGCCGCCTGAGCGGTCGGTGCCGTCCGGGCGTCACACGCCTGTCACTGAGCTGTTGTAGCGTGGCCCGCCGGCCCAAGGCCGCCCAGTCCCTCCGGAGACCCGTCGTATGGATTTCTTCCGCCGCTTCAACTTCCTGGTCTGCGCCCCCGCCTTCGAGGTGGACGAGCTGGAGGGCATGCGGCTTCAGCAGATCCTGTCGGAAGTGGAGCGGATGGGATTCGAGGTGGTGCGGGCCCGCCGGGTCGAGGATGCCGAGCTGGCGATCCGCACCGATGCCGCCATCGGCTGCATGATCGTCGATTGGGGCAAGCGCGGCGCCGACGGCAAGCAGGCCTCGCTGATCGCCTTCGCCCGCCAGCGCGGGCTGGAGATGCCGATCATCCTGCTGGTCCGCCGCCAGCGGCTGGAGAACATCCCGGTCGACGTGCTGAATCAGGTCGACGGCTACATCTTCCTGGCGGAGGAGACGCCGGAGTTCATCGCCAAGAATCTGGTCAGCCGGCTGAAGCAGTATGCCGACACGCTGAAGACCCCCTTCTTCGGCGCACTGGTCGATTATGCGGAGGAGGGCAACCAGCTCTGGACCTGTCCCGGCCACAATGGCGGCATCTTCTACAGCCGCAGCCCGATCGGTCGCATCTTCGTCGAGCATCTGGGCGAGGCGGTGTTCCGCGACGACATCGACAATTCGGTGCTGGAGATGGGCGACCTGCTGGTCCATGAGGGGCCGGCGCTGCAGGCACAGAAGGAAGCGGCCCGCATCTTCGGGGCGGAGCGCACCTATTTCGTGCTGAACGGCACCTCGGCCTCGAACAAGATCGTGCTGTCGGCGCTGGTGGCTGAGGACGACCTCGTTCTGTTCGACCGCAACAACCACAAGGCGGCCCATCATGGCGGCCTGTTCCTGGGCGGCGGCATCCCGATCTTCCTGGAGACCGAGCGCAACGCCCATGGACTGATCGGCCCGATCGACCCGCAGGCACTGGACGAGGAGGTGATCCGCGAGCGCATCCGCCGCAACCCGCTGGTCAAGGATCCCGACGCCTGGAAGCGCGAACGCCCCTTCCGCGCCGCGGTGATCCAGCAGTGCAGCTATGACGGCACCATCTACAACGCCCAGATGATGCTGGAGCGGATCGGCAATCTCTGCGACTATATCCTGTTCGACGAGGCGTGGGCGGGGTTCCTGAAATTCCACCCGCTGTTCAAAGGGCATTTCGCCATGGGGCTGGAAGGGCTGCATGACGGCCATCCCGGCATCATCGCCACCCAGTCCACCCATAAGCAGCTGGCCAGCTTCTCGCAGGCTTCGCAGATCCATGTGAGGGACAACCACATCAAGGGCCAGCGCCGCCGGGTCGAGCATCGCCGCTTCAACGAGACCTTCCTGCTGCATGCCTCGACCTCGCCCTTCTACCCGCTGTTCGCCTCGCTGGATGTCGGCGCGCAGATGATGAAGGGACGGTCGGGCGAGGTGCTGTGGGACGACACGATCCGGCTGGGCATCGAGCTGCGCAAGAAGATCCGCGCCATCCGCCGCGAGTTCGAGGAGCGCGAGAGCGACCCGGCCAAGCGCTGGTTCTTCGACCCCTTCGTGCCCGACCGCGTCACCCGCAAGGGCAGCGAGACCGCGTGGGAGGAGGTGCCGACCGACGAGCTGGCGACCGACGTGCGCCATTGGGAGTTCGCCCCCGGCGCCGACTGGCACGGCTTCCAGCATGTCGGGCCGGGCTATGCCATGACCGACCCCAACAAGCTGACGCTGCTGACCCCCGGCTTCGACCGCCACAGCGGCGCCTATGGCGACCACGGCATCCCGGCCCCGGTGGTGGCGCAGTATCTGCGCGAGAACCGCATCGTTCCGGAAAAGAACGACCTGAACTCCCTGCTGTTCCTGCTGACGCCCGGCGTGGAATCGAGCAAGGCCGGCACGCTGCTGAGCGGTCTGGTCGCCTTCAAGCGGCTGCACGACGACAACGCCCCGCTGGAGGAGGTCATCCCCGAATTCGTCGCCAAGCGGCGCGCCCATTATCTGGGCCGGCGCCTGCGCGACCTATGCGCCGAGATGCATGCCTTCTATCGCGAGAAGAACACCAGTGCCCTGCAGCGCGCCATCTTCCGGCCGGAGCATTTGCCGACCATGGCGATGCCACCGCGCGAGGCGACGCGCCATCTGGTGCGCAACGACGTCGATTACCTGCCGATCGACGAGATCGCCGGCCGCATCGCCACCACCCTGTGGGTCGTCTACCCGCCGGGCATCGCCACCATCGTTCCCGGCGAAAGGCTGGACGAGCGGGCGAAGCCGATGATCGACTATCTGAAGGTCTTCCAGGAAAGCGCCAACCGCTTCCCCGGCTTCGACAACGAGATCCAGGGCCTGTACCGCGAGACCGACGCGAAAGGCGCGATCCGCTACTTCACCTATGTGGTGAGGGAGTAGCGGACGCCGCCCGGCACGTCGGCCGGACCGGCAGGGCGCAGTCCTGACCGGCGCGGTCCTCCCGGTCAAAGCGCCGCCAGCACCTCGTCCAGCGTGGCGAGGAACAGCCGGGCGTCGTCGGGCGAGAACACCAGCGGCGGCCGGATCTTCAGAATGTGCCCCTCCTGCCCGGTGGCGCTGATCAGCACCCGGCGGCGCCGCATGTCGTTCACCACGCGGGCGGTTTCCTCCGGCGCCGGGGTCTTCAGCTTGCGGTCGCGCACCATCTCGACGCCGATGAACAGGCCGCTGCCGCGGACGTCGCCGATCAGATCGTGCTTGGCGGCGAGCGCGCGCAGCCCCTCGATCATCTGCGTGCCGACGGTCAGGGCGTTCTCCTGCAGCCGTTCGGTCTTGATGACGCGCAGCACGGCCAGCGCCACGGCGCAGGACACCGGGTTGCCGCCGAAGGTGTTGAAATATCGCTGGCTGCGGCCGAACGCCTCGATCACCTCGGGCCGGAACACCGCGCCGGCCACCGGATGGCCGTTGCCCATCGGCTTGCCGACCGTCACGATGTCGGGCACCAGCCCGTGGCGGGCGAAGCCCCACATGTGGGTGCCGAGCCGGCCGAAGCCGGGCTGGACCTCGTCGGCGATGAAGATGCCGCCGGCCTTGCGCATCGCCTCCGCCGCCGGGGCAAGGAAGCCGGCCGGATCGGTGAAGACGCCGCTGCTGGAGAAGATAGTGTCGACCAGCAGCGCCGCCGGGGCGATCCCCTTCTCGCGCAGGTCGGCGATGGCCGCCTCGACCGAGCGGGCGAAGGCGGCGCCGATCTCAGCCTCCGGGATGCGGTAGCTGTCGGGGGCCGGCACGACGCGGACATGGTCGCCCAGCTTCACCGCGCCGCCCAGCGACGGCGACATCTCCGCCAGCGCCGAGGTGACGCCGTGATAGGCGTTGTGCGCGATGACGACGCCGGTGCCGCCGGTGTGATGGCGGGCGACGCGCAGGGCCAGATCGTTGGCCTCGCTGCCGGTGCAGGTCAGCATCAGGTGCGACAGCGGCGCCGGGAATTCCGCCAGGAAGGCTTCGGCGAAGTCGAGGATTCCGTCGGTCAGATAGCGGGTGTGGGTGTTCAGCACCGCCGCCTGCATCGCCATCGCCTCCACCACCTCCGGCCGGCAGTGCCCGACCGAGGCGACGTTGTTGTAGGCGTCCAGATAACGATTGCCGTCCGCGTCATAGAGGTAGGAGCCCTCCCCCCGCACCACATGGATCGGGTCGGCGTAGAACAGGCGGTAGGCCGGGCCGAGCAGCTTTTCGCGGCGGGCGATCAGGGCGCGCTCGCGCTCCGGCAAGGAACCGGCGGCGTCGGGCGCATAGGCGTTGATCATGGTCATGACGGGTCACACTCTCTGGCAGGCGCGATGGAGCAGACGGCGCGCGGTGGCGGCCTCGTCGCCGGTCAGCTTTTCCAGGCCGGCGAAGGCGCGTTCGGCATTCCGCAGGATGTAGGCGGCGTTGGCCGGATATTCGGCGGCCCGCCAACCGGTGATGGCGATGGTGAGGGCCAAGCGGGCCGCCACCAGATCGGGCAGCAGGTCCACCTCGTCATCCGTCAGCGGCAGCACGGCGGTGAAGGCGCCGGTCATCTCGACCAGGGAGCCGAAGGGCGTCTCGCCGCTGGTGACGTGGTAGGCAAGCGCCGTCGCCAGATCGTTGACCAGCGGCGCCCTCAGCGCGTCGCCGAAATCGATGATCCCGGTGACCGTCTCGTGCCCGACCGGATCGACCACCGCGTTGTGCGGATTGAGGTCGTTGTGGATCACCTGATGCCGCAGGGCCGGCAGGCGCGGGGCCACCAGATCGGCGAAGCGGGCGATGAAGCGCTCCACCATCCCGCGGCGCGGGCCGTCCATCAGGTAATGCAGCCGGTCGGCAACGCTGGCGGTGCGGGTGATGTCCCACAGCAGGTCGCGCTCCGAGCCGGGATGCTCGTAGTCGGCCAGCGCCAGATCCAGCCGGGCCAGCGTCGTGCCCAATGCCCGCATCTGCCCCGGTGAGGCCGGCGCCGCGTGCAGCGGCGTGCCGTCGAGATAGGTCAGCAGGCGCAGGATCATCGCGTGGCCATCGACCCGAACGGTCGCCTGGGACTCCCCATCCAGCGTCGGCACCACTCGCGGCACCGGCAGGGACGGGTCGCGAAGGGCCACATGCTGCATCGCCCCGGTCTGGAAGCTGGTGACCAGCGCCGGTTCCGCCGGGTTGGTGAACTTCAGCACATAACCTTGCCCATCGGGCGTGGTGATGTGGAAGTTGCGGTCGCGTTCGCTGCTGAGTTCGCGGATGCTGCCGCTCACCCCGAAGCACCGCTGCATCATGGCGCCGGCCTCGATCGCGGAGATCGGCGGTGCGGCGGTGGTCAGAACATCGGGCTGCGTCATGACCGCACTCTCCTCGTCGCTCGAAGCTTTCAATGTTTGATGCATCATCGTCATGAACGAACCGGCCTTGCAAACCGATGTGGGGGGAGGGGTTTCAGGAAACCAGCGCCCTGGACGCCGGGGCAGGGGCAGGAGTAGCCATGGTCGCGCCGTCGATCCGCTCCAGGATCGGGCCGCTGGCCAGCAGGATGTCGGTCTGGATGGCGTGGGCGGCGGCCGGGCCGTCGTGGCGGCGGATGGCCTCCATCAGCGGGTAATGGTGGTCGATCATCGTCCGCCCGGCACCGCCATAGACGTCGGCGATCAACGGCCCCATCTGCAGCCACAACCGCCGCAGAATGTCGCCGAGCACCGGCATGTCGGCGATCTCCGACAGCTTGAAATGGAAGATCTGGTTGAGTTCGGTGGCCCGCGCGGTGTCGCCGGCGGCCAGCGCGTCCTCATTGTGATTCAGCAGGGCTTCCAACTGCGCAATCTGGGCCGGCGTGGCCTTTTCCGCGGCGCGCGCGGCGGCGAGCCCTTCGAGGTTGACGCGGATGTCGCGGATCTCGAGGTAGGCGGCGCGGGTCAGCATCGGCACGCGGATGTCACGCGGCGAGCGCAGCACCAGCGCCTGATCCTGCACCAGACGCAGGATGGCGTCGCGCACCGGGGTGACGCTCGTCCCCAGCCGTTCGGCCAGATCGCGGATCTTGAGGCGGTCGTTCGGCTTGAACACGCCCTTCATCAGAGCCTCGCACAGCCGCTGGTAGATCGTGCTGCCGAGATTGTCGTGTTCAAGAAGGGTGAGGTCGAACCCGCTCATCGTCTGCCCTTCACCCGCCGTCCGCTTTTGCTGTATGATGCATCATAATGAGCCGGGAGTGGCCGGGGGTCAAGTGCCGCCGCACGTGATGTCCATACCCACCCTGCGGAAGACCCAAGAGGGAGAGAGCGCATGAATGCCGACAGCACGGCCAGCTTGCAGGGACCGCGCATCGCCCTGATCCATGCGCTGGAGGAGTCGGTGGGTCCGGCGCGGGCCGCCTTCCGGGCGCATTGGCCCGAGGCGCGGATCTTCGACCTTCTCGATACCTCGCTCGCCGTCGATCTGGCCGAGGCCGGCCGGCTCGACGAGGCGATGATGGGGCGCTTCCGGACGCTCGCCGACTATGCCGCCGGCACGGTGGGGGCGGGCGGGCGGACGGCGGGCATTCTGTTCACCTGCTCCGCCTTCGCCCCGGCCATCGACGCCGTCAAGCCGTGCCTGGCGATCCCGGTCCTGCGGCCGAACGAGTCGGCCTTCGAGGCGGCGATGGCGATCGGCGGCCGGATCGGCATCGTCGTCAGCTTCGGCCCCTCCGCCGACTCGCTGCGCACCGAACTGCTGGCGATGGCCGCAGCAGCCGGCCGCCGGATCGAGGTCACCGTCGCCATCGCCGACGGCGCACTGGCCGCGCTGAAGAGCGGTGACGGCGACGGCCATGACGACCGCGTCGCGGAAACCGCCGGGCAGTTGGCGGGCTGCGATGTCGTCGTCCTCGGCCAGTTCTCGATGGCGCGCGCCCAGGCAAGGCTGCAGCCGCTGCTGTCGGTCCCGGTGCTCACCACGCCCGCTGCGGCGGTGGAGGCGCTGCGCCGCCTGACGGCACCGCCGTTCCCTCATACATGAAGGTCATGATCTTCGGGCCCGGCAGGTGGCTTTCCGTCAGGTCGGTGATCTCGAATCCGGCCGCCCGGATCAAATCGTCCATCTTGCGGTCCAGGTGGCAGCCGCCCGAACAGCGCGACCACAGCGGCGTCAGGCGGCGCTGCCAGCGCCGGACAGACGGGGCCGGGGCAAGCCCATGCTCGACGAAGCGCAACTCCCCGCCCGGTTTCAGCACCCGGCGCGCCTCCGTCAGGGCGGCGGACGGGTCGGGTATGCTGCACAGGGACCATGTCACCACCACGGTGTCGAAGCTGTCGTCCTCGAACGGCAAGCGTTCGGCGGTTTGTTCCACCAAGCTCACCGGACGGGGCGACTGCGCCGCGGCCTGACGGGCCATGGCGAGAAGTTCGGCGGAGGGATCGACGCCGACGATCTCCCCGGCCGCCGCGCCATAGAAGGGCAGGTTGCGGCCGGAGCCGATGCCGATCTCCAGAACACGCCCGCGCGCCAGCCCGGCAACCCTGGCGCGGGCCTCCGCGAGCATCGCCTGCCCCATGACCCAGTTGATCATCCGGGGCAGGATGTGGTGGCTGTAGATGGCCATGCGTGCGTGCCTCTTACTTGACCATGGGACGGCTCAGAGCGCCTCCTGCATCTCGAACAGCCGCTGGACGGCGTCGGCGGTGCGCTGATAGTGGTCCTTCAGGGCCGCCACCGCCTCTTCGGCGTTGCGGTCGATGGCACAACTCATGATCCGCTCATGTTCACGAACCACGTCACGGTCCTGTTTGGGCACGCTGACCGACAGACGGCGGTAGCGGTCGGCCCGGACGAACAGCTTCTCGCACAGCTCGATCAGGATCGGCGACCCGCAGGCGGAGATCAGGATGCGGTGGAAATCGGCATGCCGTAGGTCCCAATCCTCTCGGATGGCGGTCGGCAGGTCGTCGCGTTCGCGGGGCAGGCGCGACATCATGTGGTGCGCCGCCAGCAGCCGGCCCTCCCATTCCGAGTCGCCGTTTTCGATCGACAGGCGCAGCGCCTCGCCTTCCAGCAGCTTGCGGGTGGCGACGATGTCCAGCAGTTCGGCAACCGACAGCGGCGCCACCGAGAAGCCGCGGTGATCGTCCGAGACGGTGAAGCCTTCCGCGGTCAGCCGGACCAGCGCCTCGCGCACCGGTGAAACGCTCATGCCGCACAGGGCCTGCAATTCGGCGAAGCGCAGGCGCTGGCCGGGCTTCAGCAGGCCGGAGCGGATCGCCCGGTGAATGACGGCATAGGCGTCGCCCGCCAGCGTGCGTGTCTCGGCACGATCCTTCATGACTGCTCCTTCCAAACCGGCACCGACATTTTCGAAAATCCTATCCTCATTCGAAAACCGTTGACAGCATAAATGATCCGTGGAAACTGTATGGTAACGCAGCAATCCTGAAAAATTGACCACAAAGCTGGTCGGCGCAAGGAGACGACGTTTTGAAACTCGTTCGCTTCGGGGCTCCGGGAGAAGAGAAGCCGGGCCTGATCGACAAGGACGGTTCCATCCGGGACTTGTCGTCGGTTGTCAAGGACATCGACGGTTCTTCTCTGAATAAAAGCAGCCTGGAGAGGATCCGGTCCGTCACGGTCGATGATCTGCCGCTGGTCTCGGGCGCGGTGCGGCTGGGGCCGTGCGTGACCGGTGTCGGCAACTTCATCGCCGTCGGACTGAACTATGCCGACCATGCGGCGGAAAGCGGCATGCCGGTTCCGGCGGAACCGGTGCTGTTCAACAAGGCGCCGTCCTGCATCGTTGGCCCGGACGACACCGTGCTGATCCCCCCGGGGTCGGAGAAGACCGACTGGGAGGTCGAACTCGCCATCGTCATCGGCGAGCGCGCCTCCTACGTGTCGGAGGCCGACGCGCTGAACTATGTTGCCGGCTATTGCGTGTGCAACGACGTGTCGGAGCGCGGTTATCAGCTGGAGCGCGGCGGCGGACAGTGGACGAAGGGCAAGGGCTGCCCGACCTTCGGTCCGCTCGGCCCCTGGCTGGTCACCAAGGACGAGGTGGAGGACGTCCACAACCTCGCCATGACGCTGTCGGTCAACGGCCAGACCATGCAGAACGGCTCCACCCGGACGATGGTGTTCCAGGTGCCGTTCCTGGTTTCCCACATCTCGCAGTTCATGACGCTGATGCCGGGCGACGTCATCACCACCGGGACGCCGCCGGGCGTCGGCATGGGCATGAAGCCGCCGCGCTACCTGAAGCCGGGCGATAGCATCCGCGTCGAAATCCAGGGGCTGGGCGTGCAGAACCAGCGCGTCGCCGCCACCTGAGCAGCTATCCGGGCCGCGATCCGTCGCGGCCCGCTTTTCCGGCGGCGCGCGGGTTCGGCCTTCAGTTCGGCCGCGCCGCCCGTCCCGGCCTTCTTCGGCGTCCCATCGCCGCCCGTACCAGTCAATGCAGAAAGCGGGAACTCGCCGTAGCGCGGGATTGCGCCCGCTCATCCATCCGAGATTTGTGGCCGAGATTTGTGGCCGAGATTTGTGGAGGAAGCGCCCCATGAACATAAAAGACAGAATGGATCGGATTCCCGGCGGCCTGATGCTGGTGCCGCTGCTGCTCGGTGCGCTGTGCAAGACCTTCGTGCCGGAGGCGCCCGGCTATTTCAAAGGCTTCACCCAGGGGATCATGACCGGCGTGGTGCCGATCCTGGCGGTGTGGTTCTTCTGCATGGGCGCGTCGATTAAGCTGAGCGCCACCGGAACGGTGCTGCGCAAATCCGGCACACTGGTCCTGACCAAGCTGATCGCCGCCTGGATCATCGTGCTGGTGATGTCGCAGTTCATTCCGCCCGAGGGCATCCACAGCGGCTTCTTCGCCGGTCTGTCGATCCTGGCCATCGTCTGCGCCATGGACATGACCAACGGCGGGCTCTACGCCTCGCTGATGCAGACCTACGGCACCAAGGAGGAGGCCGGCGCCTTCGTGCTGACCTCCATCGAATCCGGTCCGCTGATGAGCATGATCATCCTCGGCGCATCCGGTGCGGCGCATTTCGAGCCGCAGATCTTCATCGGCGCCGTGCTGCCCTTCCTGGTCGGCTTCGCGCTGGGCAACCTTGATCCGAAGCTGCGCGCCCTCTTCGCGCCGGGCGGCCAGCTGATGATCCCGTTCTTCGCCTTCTCGCTCGGCAACACCATCAATCTCGGCACGCTGTTCTCGCCGCTGCTCGGGCTTGGCGTGCTGCTGGCGCTCGGCGTCATCGTGCTGACCGGCATTCCGCTGATCCTGGCCGACAAGATCATCGGCCGCGGCACCGGCACCGCCGGCATCGCCGCCTCCTCCACCGCCGGCGCGGCGGCGGCCAACCCGGTGGCGATCGCCGCCGTCGCCCCGCAATTCGCCCCCGCGGCGGCGGATGCCACCGTGCTGGTTGCGATCTGCATCATCGTCACCTCGGTCGCCGTCCCGGTCATCACCGGCCTCTGGTACAAGCGTTTCGGCCAGGGACTGGCGGAGACGAACCGTGACGACTCCCCGCTGATGCCGGTCGGGGCGACACCGGTGGACTGACGCCGCAGCCGTCCTTCCATATGAACCGTTACCCACACGCATCACGTCCCGTATTCAGGAGTAGGACCATGACCGGAAAACTGACCGGGAAGACCGCCGTCATCACGGGCGCGGCCCAGGGGATCGGCCGCGCAACCGCCGAGCTGTTCGCCCGCGAAGGGGCCAGGGTCGTAGCCACCGACGTCAACGGCGCCAAGCTGGCCGAGCTGGCAGGGCAGGGGATCGAAACGCGGGTGCTGAACGTCCTCGACGATCAGGCGGTGCGGTCGGTCCTGGGCGAGATCGGCCGCGTCGACATCCTGTTCAATTGCGCCGGCGTGGTCCACAACGGCACGATCCTGGAAATGACCGACGACGAGCTGGAGTTCGCCCTCGACCTCAACGTGAAGGCTCTGGTCCGCACCACGAGGGCGGTGCTGCCCGCCATGCTGGAGCACGGCGACGGCTGCATCATCAACATGTCGTCGGTGGCGTCCAGTGTGAAGGGGGTGCCCAACCGCTTCGCCTACACGACCACGAAGGCGGCGGTCATCGGGCTGACCAAGTCGGTCGCGGCCGATTATGTGGCGAAGGGCATCCGCTGCAACGCCATCTGTCCGGGGACGGTCGAATCTCCGTCGCTGCAGGAGCGGCTGTCGGCCCAGGGCGATTATCAGGCCGCCCGCGCCGCCTTCGTCGCCCGTCAGCCGATCGGCCGCATCGGCCAGCCCGAGGAGATCGCCGATCTGGCCCTCCACCTCGCCACCGCCACCTACACCACCGGCCAGATCCACATCATCGACGGCGGCTGGGCGATGTAAGGGGCGTCACGACAGGTGCGGCCCCCCTTCAGACCAGCGTAAGTCCAAGCCCGTACAGGGCATGGACGCCGACATAGATCCCGACCAGGATGATGACGGCGCTGGACAGGTAGGGGGCACGGCGCGCGAATTTGCCGAAGGCGTCCGACCAGCGCCGCTCGGCATGGCGCATGCCCAGCGCGGCGACCGCCCCGGCGGCGACCAGGGTCAGCGCCAAGCCGATGCTGAAGCAGACGACCAGGGCGGCGCCGAGCGTCACCTCCTTGAGCTGCAGGCACAGCAGCAGAACGGTAATGGCCGCCGGGCAGGGGATCAGCCCGCCGGTCAGGCCGAACAGCAGGATCTGTCCGGTGGTGACGTGCCGTCCGGCGAAGCGGCGCTGGATGTCGCGGGCATGCGCCCGTTCATGGGCGTCCTGATGGTCTGACCGTCCGAGATCCAGTCCGCCCGCGTGGGCATGGGTATGTCCACCATGGCTGTGGCCGTGATGGTGGTGATCATGCCCGTGGTCATGGTCATGCACATGGCCGTGACGATGATGGTGGTGATCGTGCCCGGCCGTCTCATGCCGCTGATCCCGCCATGTCCGCGCCGCCATCCACAGCGCCACCGCGATGATCAACGCCGCCGAGGCGAGCTGGAAATAGGGCTCGGTCGTCTCGGCGTTCCAGCCGCGGCCGATCCACATCCCAGCGAGAGCCACCGCCCACACCACCGCCGTGTGCGAAACCGTCGCGGCCAGACCGAGCAGGACCGCCTGGGCGACGGTGCCGCGGATGGCGACGATGAAGGCCGCCATCATCGTCTTGGAATGGCCCGGCTCCAGCCCATGCAGCGCGCCGAGCAGGATGGCGCTCGGGATGAACAGCCAGGCGTTGGCGGCGCCTTGCTGCAGGAGGGCGGAAAACTCCGGCATCGCGGGTTCCTACAGATATTTCGTGATCGCCTTGAACTCGGCGATCGATGCCCGCGCTTCGGCGGGCGTGGCGTCGACCGCCGCGTCCAGGCAGTGATCCAGATGGTCGTGGATCAGCACCTTCTTGGCCTCGCGCACGGCGCTTTCCACTGCATGCAGCTGCTGGGCAAGGTCGAGGCAGGGCCGGCCGGCTTCGATCATCTCGATGATGCCGCGCAGATGTCCATCGGCCCGCTTGAGGCGCTTGATGATGTCGGGGTGGCTGTGGTGCGTGCTCATGCCGAAATCGTATCCCCCTGGATAGGATATGGCAAGAGCCACGGCCGCGCCGGACGTGCTGCCGGTTATGCATTGATTGCGCTGCATGCCGGGCGGAGTTGACCGACCCCCTGATCATGCTCTATCCCCCTGGATAGGATCGCCGCGGCGACGCGCGCGGGGCGGGGGTCGGCTCCCGCCGATCCGACGCCCGCCGATCCGACGGAGGTCTCATGGATGATTTCGCCGGTCTGGCCGGCCTGTTCAGCGCGGCGCTGCTGGCGGCGACGATCCTGCCGGCCCAGTCGGAGGTGGTTCTGGCCGGCATGCATATGGCCGGGACCCATTCGACGCCGACGCTGGTGCTCGTCGCCACCGTCGGCAATGTGCTGGGGTCGGTGGTGAACTGGCTGCTCGGCCGCTACCTGATCCATTTCCGCGACCGCCGCTGGTTTCCGGTTAAGGCCTCGCTGATCGACCGCGCCACCGCCTGGTATCAGAAATGGGGGGTATGGTCCCTGCTGCTGGCCTGGGCGCCCTTCATCGGCGACCCGCTGACCCTGGTCGCCGGCATCCTGCGGGAGAATTTCTGGATATTCCTGCTGCTGGTGACCATCGGCAAGGCCGCCCGCTACGTGGCGCTGGTGGTCGCCTTCTGATAGTCTTGCCACCTTTAACCGAGGACCAACGATGTCGTCTTGCCCCTGCTGTTCCGGCCGTTCCTTCGAAGACTGCTGCGGCCCCATCCTGGCCGGGGAGCCGGCACCGACCGCCGAGGCGCTGATGCGGTCCCGCTACACCGCCTTCGTCCGCCACGAGCTGGACCATGTCGAGCGCACCCACGCTCCGGAAATCCGCGACGACTTCAACCGCGGCGAGGCGGAGCGGGTGGCGGAGGAATCGGAATGGCAGCGGCTCGACATCCTGCGCGCCGCCGAGGAGGGCGACAGCGCGGTGGTGGAGTTCCAGATCCAGTTCCGCAAGGACGGCAAGGACATGCGCCATCACGAACGGGCAAGCTTCCGCCGGGAGGATGGGCGGTGGCTGTATGTCAGCGGCGAGGTCAACCCGAAGGGCGAGCCGCGCCGGGTGGTGAAGGTCGGACGCAACGAGCCCTGCCCCTGCGGATCCGGCAAGAAATACAAAGCCTGCTGCGGCAAGTGACCGGAGGGGCGCCGCGATGGAACCGCGTTTCTCCTGCACCGCCTGCGGCAAATGCTGCCACGGCTGGCTGCCGCTGACGCTGGCGGACGCCGTCGCCCATGCCGGCCGTTTCCCGCTGGCGATGGTGTGGACGCCGGTGCGGCAGAACGCCCGGTCCTACGAGCTGGCGACCCGGCTGGGCGCCACGGTGCGGCTGCCCAACCGCAAGACGGTGGCGGTGCTGATCGTGCCGACCGCCTACCTGCCGACCTCCCACCCCTGTCCGGAACTGCGGGAGGACGGGCTGTGCGGCATCCATGAGGACAAGCCGTCGCGCTGCCGCACCATGCCCTTCTACCCCTATCGCGAGGAGAAGGATCAGGCCGACCTGCTGATCCCGCGCAAGGGCTGGCAGTGCGACACCTCGGCCTCGGCGCCGGTCGTCTATGCCAATCACGCCATCCTCGACCGCAAGGATTTCGACCGCGAGCGGGGCGACCTGCTCGACCAGGCGCCGGTGATCCAGCGTTACGCCGACTATGTGCTGAAATACATGCCGTGGATCGTCGACGAGCTGGCGAAGCTGGCGGCCAAGCCGACCGGCGGCAATCTGGTCACCAGCCTGTCTTCCTTCCTCACCGCCACGCGCCGGCCGGATGCCGTGGAGATCGCCGCCGCCCAGGCCCCGCTGTTCCGGGCAATGGCGGAGCGGACCAGGGACGATCCGGCCTTGCGTGACTACCACCGCAATTACAGCGGATGGGCCAAGGAGATGGAGGCGCTTGCCCGGCGGAAGTAGCCTTTCTCAGAGTTCGGCCGCGACCGCCTTCACCGCCTTGGCGGTGGCGGCCACCACGATGTCGGCCTCCTCCCGCGTCAGGCAGAGTGGCGGGGCGAAGCCGAGGATGTCGCCCTGCGGCATGGCGCGGGCGATGACGCCGCGTTCCAGCAGTGCGGCGGACAGGCGCGGTCCGACCTTCGCCTCGGCCGGGAAGAAGCGGCGGTCGTCCTTGTCGGCGACGAACTCCACCGCCGCCAGCATGCCCTCGCCGCGCACCTCGCCGACCATCGGATGCCCGCCCAGCGCATCGGCCAGCGCGGCGCGGAAATAGCCGCCGGTCTCGCCCGCGTTGGTCACCAGATCGAGCTTGTCGATCAGCTCCAGGTTCGCCACGCCGGCAGCGGCGCAGAGCGGATGCGCCGAATACGTCCAGCCATGGCCGATGGGCCCGAGCTGATCGGAACCCTGTTCCAGCACCTTCCACACCCGGTCGCCGACGATCACGCCCGACAGCGGCGCATAGGCGGAGGTCAGGCCCTTGGCGATGGTGATGAGGTCCGGCTTGATGCCGTAATGGTCGGACCCGAACATGCTGCCGAGCCGGCCGAACCCGGTCACCACCTCGTCGGCGATCAGCAGGATGTCGTACTTGGTCAGCACCGCCTGGATCTTCTCCCAATAGCCGGCGGGCGGCGGGACGATGCCGCCGGTGCCCAGAACCGGCTCGCCGATGAAGGCGGCGACGGTCTCCGGCCCCTCCGCCAGGATCATCGCCTCCAGCTGGTCGGCGCAGTGCTGGGAGAACTGCTCCTCGCTCATGCTGCGGTCGGCGCGGCGGAAGTAATAAGGGGCTTCGGTGTGCAGCACCGGCGGGCGCGGCAGGTCGAAGGCCTTGTGGAACAGCTCCAGCCCGGTCAGGCTGCCGGTCATCACCCCCGACCCGTGATAGCCGCGCCAGCGCGAGATGATCTTCTTCTTTTCCGGCCGGCCGAGGATGTTGTTGTAATACCAGACCAGCTTGATGTTGGTCTCGTTCGCGTCCGATCCCGACAGGCCGAAATAGACGCGCGACATCCCGGCGGGCGCGCGGTCGATGATCATCTTGGCCAGCGTGATCGACGGCTCGCTGCCATGCCCGACATAGGCGTGATAATAGGCGAGCTTGCCGGCCTGCTCGGCGATGGCATCGGCGATCTCGCGGCGGCCATAGCCGACATTGACGCAATAGAGTCCGGCGAAGGCGTCCAGGCTGCGCTTGCCGTCACGGTCGGAGATATAGACGCCTTCGCCGCCGGTGACGACGCGGGTCGGCGTGTCGCCGCGGGCATGTGCCGCCATGTGGGTCGACGGGTGGAAGAAATGGTCGCGGTCCCAGGCGGTCAGCTCGTTGGTCAGGTCGGTCATGACGTTTCTTTCCCGATATGAATCTTGGTTCAGGCGGCGTCGAGGCAGACGTATTTCAGCTCGGTGAAGGCCTCCATCCCATGGCGCGAGCCTTCGCGGCCAAGGCCGGATTGCTTGACCCCACCGAAGGGGACCGGGGCGCCGGTGATCTTCAACCGGTTGACCGCCACCATGCCGTACTGCAGCGACCGCGACAGGCGCAGAATCCGGCCGGCGTCGCGGGTCACCAGATAGGCGACGAGGCCGAATTCGGTGTCGTTGGCGCGGGCCACCACCTCCGCCTCGTCATCGAAGGGCAGGATCGCGGCAACCGGACCGAAGGTCTCCTCGCGCAGGATCAGCGAGTCCGGCGCCACGTCGGCCAGCACGGTGGGCCGGTAGAACAGCGGGCCGGCGGGATGGATTTCGCCGCCGGTCAGGCAGCGGGCGCCGCGGTCCACCGCGTCGCGGACGTGGCGTGCGCATTTGTCGACGGCCCGCTCGTTCATCAGCGGTCCGATCTGCACCTCCGGCTCCAGCCCCGGCCCGACGCGCAGCGCGGCGCTGCGGGCGGTGAAGGCGGCGCAGAAGGAGTCGTAGAGTGGGCGCTGCACATAGATGCGGTTGGCGGCGAGGCAGTCCTGGCCGGAGGTGGCGAACTTCGCGTCGATGGCGATGTCCACCGCCCGCTGGAGGTCGGCGTCGGCGAAGACCAGCAGCGGCGCATGGCCGCCCAATTCCATCACCAGCCGCTTCATGGTGGGCGCGCAGCGCGCGGCGATGCGGCTGCCGATTTCCGTGGAGCCGGTGAAGCTCATGGCGCGGACGCGGGAATCGTCGCACAGCGCGCCGACCAGCGGTTCGGGATCGCCGGTCAGGACGTTGAACACGCCGGCGGGGATGCCCGCCCGCTCCGCCAGTTCCGCCAGCGCCAGTGCCGACAGCGGCGTCTCGGAGGACGCATGCGCCACCACGGTGCAGCCGGCCGCCAGCGCCGCCGCCGCCTTGCGCGTCAGCATGGCCGACGGGAAGTTCCACGGCGTCGCCATGCCGACCACGCCCAGCGCCTCCCGCCGCAGCAGCATTTCGGCACCGGGGAGATGGCTGGCGATACTCTCGACGCCGCCCCGCTTGGATTCCTCGGCGTACCACTCGACGAAGGAGGCGGCATAGTCGATCTCCCCCCGCGATTCGGCGAGCGGCTTGCCCTGCTCCAGCGTCATCAGCAGGGCGAGATCCTCCCGGGCGGCGGTGATGCGGTCGAACCAGTCGCGCAGGCGGGCGGCGCGGTCCTGCGGCAGCCGGGCGCTCCAGGCCGGGAACGCTGCCGATGCCGCGGTGACGGCGGCGGTCGCCTGGGCGGCGTCCAGCGCCGCGACATGGGCGAGCGTCCGTCCGCTGGCCGGATCGGTCACCGGGAAGGTGGAATTGTCCGGGGCTGCGGTCCAGCGTCCGCCGACATAGGCGAGTTCGCGCAGCAGGCGGCGGTCGGTCAGGCGGCTGACGGCGTCGTGACGGTCCAGGCGGGACAGCTGCGCGGTCATGGGCACCTCCGGAATAGTGGGGCGCAGAAGCGCCGGTGATCCGGAGTCTAGCGGTGATGCGGTGGAGACTGTGTCCGAACTGGGCCTGCTTGGCGGAGACTGTCTCTTTGCCGGGGCGGGGTGGAAGAGAAAGTCTCTCTCACGATGGTACGGACCCGCCCGGCTCCTCCATCAGCGCCTCCAGCGGCATCGCCGCGTCGTCCTTCACCGTGCGGGTCACGATGTAGGTGAAGTAACGGTCGATCCCGGCGTCGCCCTCCAGCAGCCGGTCGATGATGCGCTGATAGGCGTCCACGTCACGCGCCACCACCCGCAGGACATAGTCGAGCCCGCCGCCGACGGACCAGCAGGAGACGATGCCGGGTTCCGCCCGCACCGCCCGTTCGAACCGGTCGAAATCGGCCTGCCGGTGGCTGCCCAGCGTCACCTCGACCAGCGCCATGGCGAAGGGCGTCACCTGCCGCAGGGCCAGCCGGGCGTGATAGCCGGTGACGATGCCGGCCTCCTCCAGCCGGCGCAGACGTACCCAGCAGGGCGTCGGCGACAGCCCCACCCGGTCGGCCAGCGCCAGCTTGGTGATGCGGCCGTCGCGCTGGATTTCCGACAGGATGCGCAGGTCGATGGGATCGAGCTTCAGGTCAGACATGGGCCGGCCGCCTTGGGAAAAGTGACAACCCGACGATGTCCATGCTTTCCGCCATTGTCAAATGTGATGATTTCCAGCAGAAATGTTGCATGACAAATTGGCACCCCGATGCATCGGCTTTGAGCAGGCCCGTCTATCTCTCGCTGGCCGATCAGGTGCAGCGGGCGATAACGCAAGGCCAACTGGCGGTCGGCGACCAGCTGCCCACTCACCGGCAGCTTGCCGACGAATTGGGCATTTCCGTCCAGACCGTCAGCCGCGCCTACGAGGAATTGATCCGGCGCGGCCTGATCAGCGGGGAGACCGGCCGCGGCACCTTCATCCGCGCAGCGCAGACCGAGGTCGATCCGCCCTATATCCCCCAGCGCACCGACGAGGTGATCGACCTGTCGATCCTCAAGCCGGTGTGCGAGCCGCTGCATGTCGAGGCGATGCGGCAGGCGCTGGTGGAACTGTCCGCCAGCCTGCCGCCGGCCGTCGTGCTGTCCTTCCGCCCCAACACCCTGTTCGCCCGCCACCGGGCGACGGCGGTATCCTGGCTGCGCCATTGCGGGGTGGAGACCACGGCGGCCAACGTCACCCTGACCAACGGCGCCACCGCCGGCATGACCATCGCCCTGATGGCCGCCGCCCCTCCCGGATCGACCGTGGTGACGGAGGAGGTCGGGCACCACACGCTGCTGCCGCTCGCCTCCTATCTCGGCATCAAGCTGCGCGGCGTCGCCATCGACGAGGAAGGAATCCGGCCCGACGCGCTCGACGTCGCCTGCCGGGACGGTATGGCCAAGGCGCTGTTCGTCATGCCGAATCCGATCAACGCCACCGCGACCCACATGGGCGAGGCCCGGCGCGCCGAGATCGCGCGGCTGGCCCAGCGCCACAATCTGTCGATCGTCGAGAACGACCCGCTCGGCCCCCTGCTGAGCGACCGGCGCCCGCCGCTGGCGGCCCTGGCGCCGGAGCGGACGCTCTACGTCACCAGCTTCACCAAGACGGTGATGCCCGGCCTGCGCACCGGCTATCTGGTGGTTCCCGACCGGCTGCTCGCCGCCGTCACCAACCGCCATCTGGTGACCAACTGGATCGCCACGCCCATCGTCGCCGAGATCGCCACACGCTGGGTCGAGAGCGGTTTCGCGATGGAGATGGTGGAGTGGCAGCGCAAGGCGCTGCACCGCCGCCACGCGCTGGCCGCGGAAATCCTGCATGGCATTCCCCACCGCAGCCATGCCGAGGGGCTGCATCTGTGGCTGCCGCTGGGCGAAGGGCGGCCGGAGGCGACCTTCGTGTCGCATGCCCGCCACCAGGGGGTGGCGCTGGCGCCCGGATCGGCCTTCGCCATCGGCCCCGGCACGCGGCCCGACGCGCTGCGCGTCTCCATCGGCTCCACCACCGAGGCGGAGCTTCACGCCGGCCTGCGCGTGATCGTCAATCTGCTGAACAGCGACCCGGAGCCGGTGCTGCTCGCCATATGACAGGCACTACATTGTCATGATTTGATTTTCCGGATTGACATGATTTAGGCGGTCCCGCATCGTTCACGCACATCCACGGTCGCCAACATTGCAAGGGAAGACCGGTGTGACCGATACAATCATCGACATCGACTGCGTCACCAAACGCTACGGCTCGCACACCGTGCTGAAAGACTTGTGCTTTTCAGTCCGTCCAGGGGAGAAGCTGGCGCTGATCGGGCCGTCCGGTTCCGGCAAGACGACGATCCTGCGGACGCTGATGACGCTGGAGACCATCGAAGGCGGCACCATCCGCATCGATGGCGAGAACCTGTTCCAGATGGAGCGCAACGGCCGTCTGGTCCCCGCCGACGAGGCGCATCTGCACCGGATGCGGACCAAGATCGGCATGGTGTTCCAGCTGTTCAACCTGTTCCCGCACAAATGCGTGCTGGACAACATCACGCTGGCGCCGATGCTGACCAAGGGCGTCAAAAAGGCGGATGCCGAGCGGCGGGCGATGGAGTTGCTGGACCTCGTCGGCCTCGCCGACAAGGCCCGCGCCATGCCGGCCCAGCTGTCCGGCGGCCAGAAGCAGCGGGTGGCCATCGCCCGCGCCCTGGCGCTGCAGCCCAGGATCATGCTGTTCGACGAGGTGACCTCGGCGCTCGACCCCGAACTGGTGGAAGAGGTGCTGAGCGTCATGCGGATGCTGGGGTCCACCACCGACATGACCATGCTGCTGGTGACCCACGAGATGAGCTTCGCCCACGATTTCGCCGACCGCGTGCTGTTCTTCGACCGCGGCCGCATCGTGGAGGAAGGGCCGCCCGACGTGCTGTTCACCAACCCGTCGCACGAGCGGACCCAGACCTTTTTGAAAAAGATCATCGCGGCCGGCCAGCGGATCTGACCGTTTGCGCCGACGACAGGCGCTCTTGCCGCATCCATTCCGAACGCAGGAGATTTCGGCTTCATGGCTGATTGGGCCGGCTATATGGGCTTGATGCTGGACGGCGCGCTGGTGACGGCGAAGCTGACCGTGCTCGGCTGCGCGCTGGCACTGCCGGCCGCCTTCCTCGCCGGGCTGGGCCGGCTGTCGCGTTTCTCCGCCGTGCGCGCCCTGTCCGTCGCCTACATCGAGTTCTTCCGCGGCACATCGATCTTCGTCCAGCTGTTCTGGGCCTATTTCGTCCTGCCGTTGATGGGGGTGACGCTGACGCCGCTGCAGGCCGGCGTGCTGGCGCTGGGGCTGAATGTCGGCGCCTATGGTGCGGAGGTGGTGCGGTCGGCGGTGCAGTCCATCGGCCGCGAACAGCACGAGGCCTGCGTCGCCCTGAACCTGACGCGCTGGCAGAGCCTGCGCCATGTGCTGCTGCCGCAGGCGGCGGTGGTGATGGTTCCGACCTTCTGCAACAACGCCATCGAGCTTTTGAAGGCGACCTCGGTCGTCTCGCTGATCTCGCTCAGCGACCTGACCTTCCAGGCGCAGGTGGTGCGTTCGCAGACCGGCAGCACCGCCATGCCCTTCCTGACCGTCCTGGTCATCTACTTCGCCTATGCCAGCCTGATCTCGTTCGGCATGAAAACCCTGGAGCGCCGCATGACCCGCGGCCTCGACGGGCTGCGCACCTGAGGAACCGGCCATGGAATGGGATTGGGAATTCGTCCGCGAGATCATGCCGACGCTGCTGGACGGCCTGCGCATCACGCTGCTGGCGACGCTGCTCGGCTCCATGCTGGCCGCCGCCGCCGGGCTGGGCTTCGCCCTGCTGCGCCGGTCCAAAAGCCGGGCGGTGGCGCGCACCACCGGCTTCGTGGTGGAGTTCATCCGCGGCACGCCGCTGCTGGTGCAGCTGTATTTCCTGTTCTACGTGCTGCCGGAACTGGGGGTGCTGCTGTCGCCGCTGACCGCCGGGGTGGTGGGGCTAGGCCTCCATTACGCGACCTACACCTCTGAGGTCTTCCGCGCCGGCATCGACAACACGCCGCGCGGCCAGTGGGAGGCGGCGAAGGCCTGCAACCTCACGCCCTATCAGACTTGGCGGCACATCATCCTGCCGCAGGCGATCCCGCCGATGATCCCGGCGCTGGCGAACTACTTCGTCGCGATGTTCAAGGAAACGCCTCTGCTCTCCGCCATCACGGTGATCGAGCTGATGAGCGAGGCCCGCAGCGTCGCCAACAGCAACTACCGCTATCTGGAGCCGATGACGCTGGTCGGCGTCCTGTTCCTGTGCATCAGCCTGATCGCCGTGCCCGCCCTGCACCTGCTGGAGCGCCGGTTCCGGCCCACCCGCTGACTGCGGACACGCTGATTGCAGCAAGCCGATCTCTGGAGTTTTCGAGCCATGCCCTCCATTCCCATCCTGCGCTCGGACACGACGCTGGCCTTCGACGACCGACCGGTGGAAAAGCGCGTGGGCCTCGTCGTCCTGGCGACCGACCACACGACCGAGCCGGATTTCCGCCGCATGGTCGCGAGTGAGCGCATCGGCGTCTACACCGCGCGCATCGCCTACGCCAACCCGACGACGCCGGAGAATCTGCGCCGCATGCAGCCGCGCCTCGCCGAAGGGGCGGCGCTGATCCTGCCCGACGAACCGCTCGACGCCATCTGCTATTCCTGCACCTCGGCCAGCGTCGTGATGGGCGACGACGCCATCGAGGAGGCCATCGCTTCGGCCAAGCCGGGCGTTCCCGTCATCACGCCACCCGCCGCCGCCCGCCGCGCCCTGTCGGCGTTCGGCGCCCGGCGGATCGCCGTGCTGACCCCCTACACCGAAGAGACCAGCCGGCCGATGGCGGTCTATTTCTCCGAGCACGGCTTCGACATCGCGCGCTTCACCTGCTTCGGTCTGGACGACGACCGCGAGATGGCGCGCATCGCGCCGGCCAGCCTGGTGCGCGCCGCCGTCGAGGCGATGGCGCCCGACGCCGACGCGCTGTTCATCTCCTGCACCGCCCTGCGCTCCGCCGGCGTCGCTGCCGAGATCGAGGCGGCGGTCGGCCGTCCCGTCGTCACCAGCAACCAGGCCACCGCCTGGGCCACCTTGCGCCTGTGCGGCGACGAGCGTCCCCGGCCCGAAGGCGGGCGTCTGATGACTTTGCCGCTGCCGGGGGAGGCCCAGAAATGATCGACCGGGTCATGACCGAGCGCAGCATCGGCCTGGAGGATGTCTTCCGCGCCCGCGCGCGGCTGGCCGGGCGGATCGCGGCGACGCCGACCGTGGCCTCGCCCAGCCTGACCGCCCGCTGCGGCGCCCCGGTCCTCCTGAAGCTGGAAACCCGCCAGACCACCGGCAGCTTCAAGCTGCGCGGCGCCACCAACGCGCTGTCGGCCCTGCCGCGCGAGGCTCTGGCGACGGGAGTCGCGGCGGCCTCCACCGGCAACCATGGCCGGGCGCTCGCCCATGCCGCCGCACAGGCCGGCGTCCGCTGCGTCGTCTGCATGTCGGCGCTGGTCCCATCCAACAAGGTCGAGGGCATCCGGGCGCTGGGCGCCGAGATCCGCATCGTCGGCCGCTCCCAGGACGACGCCCAGGTCGAAGTCGACCGGCTGGTCCGCGAGGAGGGGTTCGCCACCGTCCCCCCCTTCGACCATGCCGACGTCATCGCCGGGCAAGGCACGCTGGGGCTGGAGATCATCGAGGCGGTTCCCGATGCCGAGTTGCTGCTGGTGCCGCTGTCGGGCGGCGGCCTGATCGGCGGCGTGGCGCTGGCGGCCAAGGCGCTGCGGCCCGGATTGCGGGTGATCGGCGTCTCGATGGAGCGCGGCGCCGCCATGCATGCCAGCCTGAAGGCCGGGCACCCGGTCCTGGTCGAGGAGTTGGAGACGCTGGCGGATTCGCTCGGCGGCGGCATCGGCCTCGACAACCGCTACACCCACCGCCTCGCCGCCAGCCTGCTCGACGACGTCGTCCTGCTGACCGAGGACGAGATCGCAGCCGGCATCGAGCACGCCTATTCCGCCGAGCAGGAGATCGTCGAGGGTGCCGGCGCCGTCGGCATCGCCGCGCTTCTCGCCGGCAAGGTGACGCCGCGCGGCCCCACGATCGCGCTGCTGTCCGGCCGCAACATCGCCATGGACCTGCACCGCCGCATCATCACCGGAGCCCATTCATGCCCCGCATGACCATCCTGACCGAGGCGGAGCTTCGGCGGATCGTTCCGCTCGACCGCGACGCCGTCGCCTGCGTCGAGGACGCCTTCCTGGCGCTGGCCACCCGCCCGGTGGCGATGCCGCCGATCCTGCGGCTCGACATCCCGGAATATCGGGGCGAGGTCGACGTCAAGACCGCCTATGTCCCCGGCCTCGACGGCTTCGCCATCAAGATCAGCCCCGGCTTCTTCGGCAACCCGGCGCTCGGCCTGCCCAGCGTCAACGGGCTGATGGTGCTGCTGAGCAGCCGGACCGGGCTGGTCGAAGCGCTGCTGCTCGACAACGGCTATCTGACCGACGTGCGCACCGCCGCGGCGGGGGCGGTCGCCGCCAAACATCTGTCGCGCCCCGACAGCGCCGTCGCCGCAATCTTCGGCGCCGGGGTGCAGGCGGCGTTGCAGTTGGAGGCGTTGACCCTGGTCCGCCCGATCCGCGAGGCCCGCATCTGGGCACGCCAGCCCGAGCGCGCCGCCGCCACCGCCGCCCGCCTGTCGGAGCGGCTGGGCATCCCGGTGCACGCCGCGGAGGAGGGCAGGGCGGCGGTCGCCGGCGCCGACATCGTCGTCACCACCACCCCGGCCGACCGGCCGATTCTGACGGCCGACTGGCTGCAACCCGGCCAGCATGTCACCGCCATGGGGTCGGATGCCGAGCACAAGAACGAACTGGATCCCGCCATCCTGTCGCGCGCCGACCTCTACGTCGCCGACAGCCTGAAACAGACCCGCCGGCTGGGCGAACTGCATCACGCCATCGCCGCCGGGATCGTCGCCACCGACCGCGACTTCCCCGAACTGGGTGCCGTCATCGCCGGGCAGGCCGCCGGCCGGCCGTCCACCGACGCCATCACCGTCTGCGACCTCACCGGAACCGGGGTGCAGGACACCGCCATCGCCACGCTGGCGCGCAGCCGGGCCCTAGCGGCCGGCGCCGGCACCGTCTTCGAGACCTGAACAGCCCTCTTCTTACAAGAGAGACCACCGACATGCTGGAACCGACGCTGAACTTCAGCCGGGCCGAATATGCCGCACGGCTCGACAAGACCCGTGCCGCCATGGACAAGGCCGGCATCGAGCTGCTGATCGTCACTGATCCGTCGAACATGGCCTGGCTGACCGGCTATGACGGCTGGTCCTTCTACGTCCACCAATGCGTGATCGTGCCGCCGCACGGCGAGCCGATCTGGTACGGCCGCGGCCAGGACGCCAACGGCGCCAAGCGCACCGCCTATCTCGCCCATGACAGCATCATCGGCTATCCCGACCATTACGTGCAGTCGACCGAACGCCACCCGATGGATCTGCTATCGACGATCCTGGCGGATCGCGGCTGGGGCGGGCTCAACATCGGCGTCGAGATGGACAATTACTGGTTCACCGCCGCCGCCTTCCAGTCGCTGACCACCCATCTGCCGAATGCCCGCTTCAAGAACGCGACGGCGCTGGTCAACTGGCAGCGCGCGGTGAAGAGCCAGCAGGAACTCGACTACATGCGCAAGGCCGCCCGCATCGTCGAGGCGATGCACGCCCGCATCGTCGAGCGGGTCGAGCCGGGCATGCGCAAATGCGACCTCGTCGCCGAGATCTACGATGCCGGCATCCGCGGCATCGGCGGAGCGGACGGCTTCGGCGGCGACTATCCCGCCATCGTGCCGCTTCTGCCGTCGGGGGCCGACGCCTCGGCGCCGCACCTGACCTGGGACGACCGGCCGATGAAGCTGGGGGAGGGCACCTTCTTCGAGATCGCCGGCTGCTACAAGCGCTACCACTGCCCGCTGTCGCGCACCGTCTTCCTCGGCACGCCGACCCAGGCCTTCCTCGACGCCGAGAAGGCGACGCTGGAGGGGATGGAGGCCGGGCTCGCCGCCGCCAAGCCGGGCAACAGCTGCGAGGACATCGCCAATGCCTTCTTCGCCGTGCTGAAGCGCTACGGCATCACCAAGGACAACCGCACCGGCTACCCGATCGGTCTCAGCTATCCGCCGGACTGGGGCGAGCGCACCATGAGCCTGCGCCCCGGCGACCGCACCGAACTCCAGCCCGGCATGACCTTCCACTTCATGACCGGCCTTTGGCTGGAGGATATGGGGCTGGAGATCACCGAAAGCATCGCCATCACCGACACCGGCGTCGAATGCCTGGCCAACGTGCCGCGCAAGCTGTTCGTGAAGTCCTGACCATGGCGCCCGTCACACTTGCCCCCTCCCCGATAACCCCCACCGTCGATTTCGACCGTGACGGCGTGCAGCACGGCTTCCTGCGGCTGCCCTACAGCCGCGACGATTCGGCCTGGGGATCCGTGATGATCCCGATCACCGTGGTGCGCAACGGCAGCGGGCCGACCGCCCTGCTGACCGGCGCCAACCATGGCGACGAGTATGAGGGCGCGGTCGCCCTGTTCGACCTGTCCCAGACGCTGACAGCCGACCGGGTCGCCGGCCGCGTCATCATCGTCCCGGCGATGAACTACCCGGCCTTCCAGGCGGGAACCCGCACCTCGCCCATCGACAAGGGCAACCTGAACCGCAGCTTTCCCGGCCGCCCGGACGGCACGGTGACGCAGAAGATCGCCGATTACTTCACCCGCGAGCTGCTGCCGCTGGCCGATCTGGTGATGGACATCCATTCCGGCGGCCGGACGCTGGATTTCGTTCCCTTCGCCGCCGCCCACATCCTGCCCGACAAGGACCAGGAGGCGCGCTGCTTCGCCGCGGTGGCCGCCTTCGCCGCGCCCTATTCCATGCGCATGCTGGAGATCGACGCGGTCGGCATGTACGACACCGCGGCGGAGGAACAGGGCAAGACCTTCGTCACCACCGAACTCGGCGGCGGCGGCACCGGCCGGGCGGAGACCATCGCCATCGCCAAGCGCGGCGTCCGCAACGTGCTGCACCACGCCGGGATCCTGACGGGCGACCAACCGTCGGACGCCCAAGCGGCGGAAGCCAGCCGCTGGCTCGACATGCCGTCGGCCGACTGTTTCCGCTTCGCCGAGGACAGCGGCCTGATCGAGGCCTGCGTCGATCTGGGCCAGCCGGTACGCAAGGGCGATCTGCTTGCCCGCATCCATCCCATCGGCCGCACCGGGCTGGCGCCTTCCGAATACCGGGCGGCGCTGGACGGCATCCTGGCGGCCCGCCATTTCCCCGGCCTCGTCAAGGCCGGCGACTGCATCGCGGTGGTCGGAACGGTCGAATCCTGACCGCCGCCTGTATGAACCCGCCTCGGCAGAAGGCGGGCAAGTTGCAAGAACGGTAACGACACCGACCAAACAGGGGCCGGCGCCCCAAGGGGAACGCCGGCCGGGCAATCACCAAATCACGAACAAGGGACGGCCGACATGAAACACCTCAAGATCGCCCAAGGCTTCGGCATCGCCGCCGCACTCCTCACGCTCGCCGCGCCGGCCTTCGCCGCCGACACGCTGGAGACGCTGCGCGAACAGGGCTTCGCCCGCATCGGCATCGCCAACGAACCGCCCTACACCGCCGTCAAGCCGGACGGCACCGTGTCGGGCGCCGCCCCCGACGTCGCCCGCGCGGTGATGAAGAAGCTGGGGGTCAACGACGTCGTCGCCTCGATCTCCGAATATGGCGCGATGATCCCCGGCCTGCAGGCCCGCCGCTTCGACATCGTCACCGCCGGCCTGTTCATGAAGCCGGAACGCTGCAAGGCGGTCGCCTATTCCGAACCGATCCTCTGCGATGCGGAGTCCTTCGCCCTGAAGAAGGGCAACCCGCTGAAGCTGACCTCCTACGAGGACATCGCCAAGAACCCCAACGCCAAGATCGGCGCTCCCGGCGGCGGCACCGAGGAGAAGCTGGCGCTGCAGGCCGGCGTGCCGCGCGACCGCGTGATCGTGGTCCCCGACCCGCAGAGCGGCCTGAAGATGCTGCAGGACGGCCGCATCGACGTCTATTCGCTGCCGGTCCTGTCGATCCATGATCTGGTCGCCAAGGCCAACGACCCGAACATCGAGGTGGTCGCTCCGGTCAAGGGCGCCCCGGTCTATTGCGACGGCGCCGCCTTCCGCAAGCAGGACACCGCGCTACGCGATGCCTTCGACAAGGTGCTGGCCGAGATGAAGGCGTCCGGCGAGTTCGCCAAGATCATCGAGCCCTACGGCTTCTCCGCCGAGGCCGCCAAGCAGACCTCCCGCGAGAAGCTCTGCGCCGCGTCCAACTGATCGGGCAGGTTGACGTCCGTCAGTGCCGGCCGCTTCCGACCCCGGCGTCCGGCCCGTCCTCGCCCAGCGTGTGCAGGACGGCGCCGGCGGCCAGGGTCCGGGCATCGTCTCCGCGCGGTGCATCTCCGGGCGGGGCGCCGGCGGGGCCGTTCACCGTCGCTTCGCCGGCGAAGCGGACCGTCACCTCGCGATGGGCGAAGCGGATGCCCTCGCGGCGGAACAGCGCGTGGAGTTCCTGGAACACCCGCTTGCGGACGTCCCACTGGTCACCGGGGCGGGTCATGAACTTGACGCGGAGGATCATCGCCGAATCCTCCATCTGGATGACGCCCTGCGATTTCAGCGGCTGCAGGAACTTCGGCCCCAGTTCGGGATCCTCCAGCAGGGCTTGGCCCAGCTGCTTGATGTGCTTGCGCACCTTCTCGACATCGGTGTCGTAGGTGATGCGCAGCGGCAGCTTCATGATCACCCAGTCGCGCGAATAGTTGGTCAACTGGTGGATTTCACCGAAGGGAACGGTGTGCAGCGGGCCGCGATGATGGCGGAGCTGCATAGACCGCACCGAGATCTTCTCCACCGTGCCGCGGATGTTCCCGATCTCGATGTACTCGCCCTTGCGGAAGGCGTCGTCGATCAGGAAGAAGGCGCCGGAGAAGATGTCGCGGATCAGCGTCTGCGCGCCGAAGCCGATGGCGATGCCGGCGATGCCCGCCCCGGCGAACAGCGGCGCGATGTTGACCCCCAGATCCATCAGAACGCTGACCAGCACCGCGCCGATGATCGACAGCAGCACGAAGTTGCGCACCAGCGGCAGCAGCGTCGCCAGCCGGCTGGCCGAGGCGTGGCCACCGCCCTCGTCACCCGGCACGGTGCCGGGCACCGGCCCCTCCTCGGCGATCCGGCGGTCGATCCAGATGCGGATGCTCTGGTGGGCGACGTAGCCGATCAGGCAGATCGTCATGATGCTGGTGAGGTGCTCGGCCGCATCGCCCTGCATGCGCGGGATGTTCCACACCGACAGGGTCACCGTCACCCCGGCGGCGGCGGCCAGGATGCCGGCGACCCGCCGGGCCAGCGCCTCGAAACTGTCGGGGGCGCCGGCCGGCGGGGGAGAGGAGGGCAGGGCGTCGCCGTCCGCGGGCTCTCCCGCAGACCACCAGAGGCGCCGCCGCTGGTGGAACAGCCGGTGGGTGGCGTAGGTGACGGTGGCGTAAACGACCAGGATCGCCCCGGCGACCGCATAGGCGCCGAGCAGCAGCGGCAACTCGGTCGGCCAGCCGAGAATCAGGCGGTTGACCAGCACGACCCACGCGCAGGCGAAATAGGCGACCACCACGGGAAACCACAGGCGCAGGCCCAGCCGCACCAGCGGCGCGACCGCTTCGGCCCTGCGTCCGGCGAGAACGAGATGATCGACCGTCCGCCGGTGGATATAAAGCGCGCCGACCGTCGCCAGCACGGTCAGCAGCCCGAACAGCGCGACCAGCACCGCATGGGGATCGGCGGGCATCCCCAGCGCCTCCAGCCAGACGGTGCACGTCATCAGGGCGATGCCGACGGAACCGCTGGCGGTCAGGTCGCGCCGCAGCCGATGGCCGCCGGGGGGCAGCACCAGCCGCCAGAACAGGCCGATGGCCCAGACCAGCAGATATCCCACTCCGGCAAGGATGACGGTCTTTTCGGTCATCGGCGTCGGGTCCGGGAGCAGCGCGGTGGCGAGCCCGAATGCGATCAGGCTGGCCAGGACCATGCCGACCGCCGTCATCAGCGCACGGGCAACCAGACCGGGAAAGCGGTCGGCCAGGTCCGAACCGCCCGGATCCGGCGCGGCGCGGCGCGGCAGCAGGCGGCGGGCGACCGGCCGCTCATAAAAGACATGCTGCACCGCATGTCCCGCGGCCAGCAGGGCGATGACGATGCCGATGACCCGCAGGAAGTGGCCGGGATTGCCGGTCGGGCTCTGGGCCGTCAGGGTCGCCACGATGGCCGAGGGAATGTCCGGCGTGGCGCGGAGCCGCTGGGCGAGCTTGCCGCGGAACCCGGCCATGCGGTCCTGACTCTCGCTCAGCATCTTCATCATCATGTAGTCGCCACCGCCCAGCGCGGCGGCGGTTGCCGGCGCGGGCGCGGGAGCCGCCGGCGGGATCGCCTGCGCCGAAGCCCCGGCCGCCGGCCAGAGCGCCATCAGAAACAGCAGCCCGACGATCCGGAGCCGGGAGCGCAGGGCGCTCGAAATAAGCAGGACTGTATGCATGGCGTGGCTTCGCGGTCCGTGGCGGTCGACGCCATCAGAATAGCTCAGCTCACGCGGCCGGGAAGCGTATCGCAGTCGGTCGGGACAAGTTGCACGTCAGAATGGAATCCGGCCTTGCTTGCACCCAAAAAAACGCATAACGGTCCTTATGGAAAACACTACCCGTCATGCGACATCGCATGATGGGTAGCTGCGCCCATCAACACTCCGGCAGATTGACCGCGAGTCCGCCCAGGCTGGTTTCCTTGAATTTGCTGCTCATTTCTTCGCCGGTCTGCCGCATCGCCTGGATGCAGTTGTCCAGCGGCATGAAATGCTGGCCGTCACCGCGCAGCGCCAGGGATGCCGCAGCGACCGCCTTGGTGGCGCCGATGGCGTTGCGTTCGATGCACGGCACCTGCACCAGCCCGGCCACCGGATCGCAGGTCATGCCGAGGTGATGCTCCAGCGCGATTTCCGCCGCATTTTCCACCTGCTCCGGCGTTCCGCCCAGAACGGCGCAGAGACCGGCGGCGGCCATGGCGGCGGCGGACCCGACCTCGCCCTGGCAACCGGCCTCGGCCCCGGAGATCGAGGCGTTGTGCTTGATCAGCCCGCCGATGGCCGCGGCGGTCAGCAGGAAATCGGCGACCTTGGCCGGTTCGGCCCCGGCGCAATGGTCCAGGTAATAGCGGATCACCGCCGGCACGACGCCGGCCGCCCCGTTGGTCGGCGCGGTCACCACCTTGCCGCCGGCTGCATTCTCCTCGTTGACCGCCATCGCGTAGACGCTCAGCCAGTCGTATGCGACATGCGGCTGGCTGGAATTGACACCGCGCTCCCGCAGCAGCTGCTGGTGGATGGCCTTCGCCCGCCGCTTCACCTTCAGGCTGCCCGGCAGCTGGCCGTCCAGGCTCAAACCGCGTTCGATGCAACCGTTCATCACCGCCCAGATGCGGTCGAGGCCGTCGTCCAGCTCCGGACCGGAGTGATGCACCAGTTCGTTGGCGCGCTTCATCTCGGCGATCGACAGGCCGCTTTCCCTGGCCATGCGCAGCATGGTGGAGGCACGCTCGAAGGGATAGGGCCACTCGGCGCTCCCCTCGCGGGCCGCGGTCGGGGCCGCTTCCCGCTCCGCCGCCGTGACGACGAAGCCGCCGCCGATGGAATAGAAGGTCTCGGACAGCAGAACCGTGCCCTGCCCGTCCAGCGCCTCGAAGACCAGCCCGTTGGCGTGGCCCGGCAGCGCCGGCCCGAAGTCGAACACCACGTCGGCCTCGGGATCGAACGCCAGCGGCGGCAGGCCGGGAGGCGTCAGAGTCCGCCCGTTGTAAAGCTCGGCGATGCGGCGGTCGGCCTCGTCGACGTCCAGATTGTCCGGCCGGTAGCCGAGCAGGCCGAGCACCACCGCCCGATCCGTCGCATGGCCCTTGCCGGTGAAGGCCAGCGACCCGTGCAGCCGGACCCGGACGGCGGCAGGCGCTGTCCCGGTCCACTCCCGCAGCATGGCGAGGAACCGCACCGCGGCGGTCATCGGCCCCATCGTGTGCGACGAGGATGGGCCGATGCCGATCTTGAACACATCGAATACGCTGAGGAACATCGGGCGCCTCGTCAGAGTTCGTGAGTTTTCAAAGCTCTTCTCGGCCGTCATCCCCGCGAAGGCGGGGATCCAGGCGGCTCCGCGTCTAAGCTTTCGAAACTGTTGGATCCCCGCCTTCGCGGGAATGACGGCCGAGAGATGCTCATGATGAGATCCGGTGCGAAGCGGTTCAATCTTGAACGTCTCTCGGCAGGACTCACAAAAACTCACAAACTCTCAACCATAAATCGGGAAGCGCTCGCACAGTTCCCGGACCACGCCGTGCACCCGCTTCTCGACATCGGGGTTGCCGTCCGGGCCGGCTTCGGCCAGGGCGTCGACCACGGTCAGGATCAGCTCGCCGATGCGGGCGAACTCCTCCTCGCCGAAGCCGCGGGTGGTGCCCGCCGCGGTGCCCAGCCGGATGCCGGAGGTCACCGCCGGCTTTTCCGGGTCGAACGGGATGGAGTTCTTGTTGCAGGTCAGGCCGGCCCGCTCCAGCGCGCGCTCGGCATCGCGGCCCTTGACGCCCTTCGGCCGCAGGTCGACCAGCACCATGTGGCAATCGGTGCCGCCGGAGACGATGTCCAGCCCACCCTTCACCAGCGTGTCGGACAACACCTTGGCGTTGGCAACCACCTGGCCCGCATAGGCCTTGAACTCCGGGGTCAGAGCCTCGCCGAAGGCGACCGCCTTGGCGGCGATGACATGCATCAGCGGGCCGCCCTGGTTACCCGGGAACACCGCCGAATTGAACTTCTTCGCCAGCGCCTCGTCATTGGTCAGGATCATGCCGCCGCGCGGACCCCGCAGCGTCTTGTGCGTGGTGGTGGTCACCACATGGGCATGCGGCAGCGGGTCCGGATAATGGCCGGTGGCGACCAGCCCGGCGTAATGGGCCATGTCCACCATCAGATAGGCGCCGATCTCGTCGGCGATGCGGCGGAACTCGGCGAAGTCGATCACCCGCGGATAGGCCGACGCGCCGGCGACGATCAGCTTCGGCTTGGTTTCCAGCGCCTTGGCACGCAGCGCTTCATAGTCGATCCGCTGGTCGCTCTCGCGCACCTCATAGCTGACGATGTCGAACCACTTCCCCGACATCGTCACCGGCGACCCATGGGTCAGATGGCCGCCATGGGCCAGCGACATGCCCATCACCCGGTCGCCCGGCTGCAGCAGGGCGAGGAACACCGCCTGATTGGCCTGGGCGCCCGAATGCGGCTGGACATTGACGAAGCCGGCGCCGAACAGCTTCTTGGCGCGGTCGATGGCGATGGTCTCGACCTCGTCCACGAACTGGCAGCCGCCGTAATAGCGGCGGCCCGGATAGCCTTCGGCGTATTTGTTGGTGAGGATCGACCCCTGCGCGGCCAGCACGTCCGCCGAGACGATGTTTTCCGAGGCGATCAGCTCGATTTCGTACTTCTGGCGGTTCAGTTCGCGGTCGATGGCCGCCGCAATCGCGGTGTCGGCGAGATCGGGCTTCGGCAGTGACTGATGACGGTTCATGTGCGGTTCTCCCGATCAGATGCCGAGCGCGATTTCGCGGCTGACGGCTTGCAGCAGGCCCCAGACATGGTCGGCGAAGGAGCGCCAGACCTCGATCCGGAAGCGGTTGTTGTCCTCGCGGATCAGGACGATCTGCGCCTTGTCGAAGATGGTGCGGCAGCCGCTGCCGACCGGCATCGCCTCGACATCGAAGGCGATGGCCGAGCGGAGCGCGAGCGCCGCCGCCTCGCCTTCCACCAGGATGCCGACCTCGCGATGGCCGATGTCGACCAGGCTGTGCGGCTCCTGCAGGGCGGCGAAGGCCTCGGCGATGGCGTCGCTCTCGGCGACCGGCGCCAGCAGCACCCACTCGTCGGGGCCGAGTTGGAGCGCGGTCCGGCCGCCATTCTCCACCAAACCGCCGATGCGGGTGGGAAGCGGCGTGCCGAAGGCGGCCCCGGCCGACTGCGCGGATGCGGGATCGATGCGCAGGCTGAAGCGGGCGACGTCCTCGGCCGCACGGATGGTCAGGCTGCTGGTTTTGTCGCCGGCGATCGTCTTGCCCAGCAACGGGTGATTGGCCAGAAGCACGGTTAGGCCTCCTATGCGCTGAGACGCTTGTTCTCGGGATCGACGAACACCATGCCGGTGATGGTCGCGGAATGGACGTTGTCCGGCATCGGCACATGCACGGTCTGGCCCTGCAGCGACCGGCCGCCCTGGATCACCGCAAAGGCGATGGACCGCCCCAGCTCGGCGCTCCAGTAGGACGAGGTCACATGGCCGACCATCTCCATCGGCACCGGCTGGTTGGGGTCGAGGACGATCTGCGCCCCCTCTTCCAGCACGGTCTTCGGATCGGCGGTCAGCAGGCCGACCAGCTGCTTGCGGTCGTTCGCCAGCATGTCCGGCCGCGACAGCGACCGCTTGCCGACGAAGTCCGGCTTAGTCTTGCCGACGGCCCAGGACAGCCCGGCGTCGTCCGGCGTCAGCGTGCCGTCCGTGTCCTGCCCGACGATGATGTAGCCCTTTTCGGCGCGCAGGACGTGCATCGTCTCGGTGCCGTAGGGGGTGATGCCGAAGCGCTGCCCGGCCTCGAACAGCTTCTCCCACACCGCGCGGCCGTAGCGGGCCGGCACGTTGATCTCGAAGCCGAGTTCGCCGGTGAAGGAGACGCGGAACAGCCGGGTCGGCACGCCGCAGATCCTGCCGGTCGCCACCGCCATGTGCGGGAAGGCGCCTTCCGACAGGTCGATGCCCTCGACGAACGGTTCGATCAGCTTGCGGGCGTTCGGACCTTGCAGCGCGATCACCGACCATTGCTCGGTGGTCGAGGTCAGCCAGACCTTCAGGTCCGGCCATTCGGTCTGGAGGTAATCCTCCATCATGCCCAGCACGCGCGCGGCACCACCGGTGGTGGTGGTGACGTGGAAGCGGTCATGGGCCAGACGCCCGATCACGCCGTCGTCGCGGATGAAGCCGTCCTCGCCCAGCAGCAGGCCGTAGCGGCAGCGGCCAGGCGCCAGCTTGGTCCAGGCATTGGTGTACATGCGGTTCATGAACTCGGCGGCGTCGGGACCGACGATCTCGATCTTGCCGAGGGTGGAGGCGTCGAACATGCCCACCGACGTGCGCACCGCCTTGCACTCGCGCGCCACCGCCGTGTGCATGTCCTCGCCGACCTGCGGGAAGTACCAGGCGCGGCGCCACAGCGACACCGGCTCGAACACCGCGCCGTTTTCCTCGGCCCAGCCGTCGATCGGCGTCTTGCGCGTCACGTCGAACAGCGCGCCCTTGTTGTAGCCGGCGAAGGTGCCGAAGGTGGTCGGGGTGTAGGGCGGACGGAAGGTGGTCAGGCCCACGGCCGGGATCGGCCGCTTCAGCGCATCCGACGCGACGGCCAGACCGTTGATGTTGGACGTCTTGCCCTGGTCGGTCGCCATGCCGTTGGTGGTGTAGCGCTTGATGTGCTCGATCGACTTGAAGCCTTCGCGCACCGCCAGCCGGATGTCCTTGGCCATCACGTCGTTCTGGAAATCGACGAAGGCCTTGGCATGGCCCGGATCGCGGTCGGTCGGCAGCTCGCGGCCGGTCACCCCGGTGAAGGACAGCTCGCCCTCCACATGGTAGGAGGCCGGTTCGGCCCCAGACCCGGCCCCGGCGTCCGCCGCAGCGGCGGCACCGGCCGCGGCGCCATCCTCGAACGCCGCCTTCAGCCCGAAGCGGCCCTTGCCGGCACCGGCCAGACGGCATTCCTCCTTGCCACGGCCGGGCAGGAACATCTGGCCGTCCTCGTTCCAGGTCAGCGAACCCTGGGTGTGCGAGAACAGATGGACGCTGGGGGTCCAGCCACCCGACATCAGCAGGGCGTCGCAGGCGATGGTCTCGGCGCCGCCGACCTTGCCGCCGGCGCCGACCGGATTGACCCGCACCGACGAGACGCGCAGCCGGCCCTTGGTGCCGGTGACGGTCCAGCCGATCTTCGTCTTGATGCGCAGCGCGTCGGCGGCGGAAACCAGTTGGGTCGGAACGGTGCCGCGGACATCGACGATGGCCGCGACCTCCACCCCCGCCTTGGCGAGGTCGAAGGCGGCATGCCAAGCGCTGTCATGGGTGGTGACGACGACGACCCGGTTGCCGACCTTGACGCCGTAGCGGTTCAGGTAGGTGCGCGCGGCGCCGGCCAGCATCACGCCCGGCCGGTCGTTGCCGGCGAACACCAGCGGCTTCTCGATGGCGCCCTGGGCCAGCACGACCTGCTTGGCCCGCACCTTCCACATCCGTTCGCGCGGCGCGCCGTCCGGCACGATGGCGAGGTGGTCGGTCAGCCGCTGGCACAGGCCGACGAAGTTCTGGTGGTAATAGCCGATGGCCGTCGTGCGCGGCAGCACGGTGACGTTCGGCATCGACGCCAGCGCGGCGTTGGTGTCTTCCAGCCAGTCCCAGGCCAGTTGCCCGTTGATCTCGGCAGCCGGCTCTGACAGCAGCGAGCCGCCAAGCTCCGTCTGCTCGTCGCACAGGATGACCGAGGCGCCGCTGCGCCCGGCTTCCAGCGCGGCGGCGAGACCGGCGGCGCCGCCGCCGACGACCAGCACGTCGCAATGGGCGAAGCGGCTGGCGTAGGTGTCGGGATCGGGAGCGGTCGGCGCCTTGCCCAGGCCGGCGGCGCTGCGGATGAACGGCTCGTAGACCTTATTCCAGAAGCTCTTCGGCCACATGAAGGTCTTGTAGTAGAAGCCGGCCGAAAACATCATGTAGAGCGAGTCGTTCACCGCACCGATGTCGCGGGTCAGCGACGGCCAGCGGTTCTGGCTCTCGGTCTTCAGCCCTTCGAACACCTCCAGCACGGTCGCCCGGGTGTTCGGCTCGAACCGGCCGTTGCCGCGGTCGGTGCCGACCAGCGCGTTCGGCTCCTCCGACCCGGCGGTCAGGAAGCCGCGCGGCCGGTGGTACTTGAAGGAGCGGCCGACGAGATGGACGCCGTTGGCCAGGAGTGCGGACGCCAGGGTGTCGCCCTCGTATCCGGTGTAGTCCACGCCGTCGAAGGAGAAGCGGACCTGACGGCTGCGGTTGACCCTGCCCTTGCCTGCAATGCGGAAATTGCTCATGGACGTGCTTCCTTGACGCTGGAGGCGGCCAGCGCGATCTCCTCGTCGCTCGGACGCGGAGCCCCCGCCTTGTAGGTCATGGCGAATTTGTCGGTCACGGTGTCGCGCACCGCGTTGAAGAAGCGGCCGCAGCCGTGCATGTGGCGCCAGCGTTCGAAATGCCGGCCGCGCGGGTTGGTGCGGATGAACAGGAAGTCGCGCCATTCGTCGTCGGACAGGGCGGACGGGTCCGCCGGGCGGGCGATGTGCGCCTCGCCGGCATAGGTGAACTCCAGCTCCGGGCGCTCGGCTTCGCAATATGGGCAGCGGATGAGCAGCATGGTCGTTTCCTCAATGCGCGACGGCGGCGGCGGCGGCCTCGTCGATCAGCCGGCCGGTCTTGAAGCGTTCCAGCGTGAAGGGCGCGTTGATCGGGTGCGGCTCGTCACGGGCGATGGTATGGGCGAAGACGTTCGCCGAGCCCGGCGTCGCCTTGAAGCCGCCGGTTCCCCAGCCGCAGTTCACATACAGCCCCGGCACCGGCGTCTTGGCGATGATCGGCGAGCGGTCGGGGGTGACGTCGACGATGCCGCCCCATTTGCGCAACATGCGCATGCGGTTGAAGATCGGGAACACCTCGCAGATGGCGGCGACGGTGTGCTCGATCAGCGGCAGGCCGCCGCGCTGGCTGTAGGAGGTGTATTGGTCGGTGCCCGAGCCGATCACCAGCTCGCCCTTGTCGGACTGGCTGATATAGGCATGCACGGTGTTGGACATCACGACGCAGGGGAAGGCCGGCTTCACCGGCTCCGACACCAGCGCCTGCAGCGGATAGCTTTCCAGCGGCAGCCGGACGCCGGCGGTGTCCATCACCACCGAGGTGTTGCCGGCGGCCGACACCGCGACCTTCTTCGCCTTGATGAAGCCGCGCGCCGTCTCCACGCCGGTGACGCGGCCGGAGGCGTCGCGGCGGATCGCCGTCACCGGGCAGTTCTGGATGATGTCCACCCCGCGCGCCGACGCGGCCCGCGCATAGCCCCAGGCGACCGCGTCATGGCGGGCGGTGCCGCCGCGGCGCTGCAGCGCCGCACCCATTACCGGATAGCGGGCGTTGGCGGCGATGTTCAGCGGCGGGCAATATTCCTTGGCCTGCTCAGGCGTCAGCCACTCGTTGTCGATGCCGTTCAGGCGGTTGGAATGGATGTGGCGCTTGAAGCTCTGGACGTCGTGCACCGTGTGCGCCAGCATCATCACGCCGCGCTGCGAGAACATGACGTTGTAGTTCAGCTCCTGGCTCAGCCCTTCCCACAGCTTCACCGCATGCTCGTAGAGCCGGGCGCTTTCGTCGTACAGGTAGTTGGAGCGGATGATGGTGGTGTTGCGGCCGGTGTTGCCGCCGCCGAGCCAGCCCTTCTCCACCACCGCGACATTGGTGATGCCGTGTTCCTTGGCGAGATAATAGGCCGCACCCAGACCATGCCCGCCCGCGCCGACGATCACGACGTCATATTCGGCTTTCGGCTCCGCGTCGGGCCATTGAGGCTGCCAGTTCTTGTTTCCGGTCAGCGCGTTCGTCAAAAGCGAGGAGAATGAGAAGCGGGTCATGGCAGCACCGCGAAGTTCAACGTGCTGACAGTATCGGGAAGCGACCCTTTGTTGGACAGGACGGATGCGTCAGTTTAATGTCACCCATGCGACGCTGGGTCCGCCGGAGGTCACATGACGAACACCACTGGGGCTGGCAACACTGGGGCCAGCGGAATCGCGGCAGGCAGCAACGGATCAAACGCCGCCAGGGCCGGCCGGTTCCCGAACCGTCCCGCGGCACCGCGCCTGTCCGTCGGTTTCATCCTCGCCCACCGCTTCACGCTGTGCGCCTTCGCGAATTTCGTCGACGTGCTGAGGCTCGCCGCCGACGAGGGCGATCGCAGCCGGCCGATCCTGTGCGACTGGGCCGTGCTGTCGGACCAGATGCGGCCGGTGGCGTCCAGCTGCGGCATGCTGGTCCAGCCGACCGAGCGGCTCGGCGATCCGGCAAAGTTCGACTACATCGTCGTGATCGGCGGTCTGATCGACGAGATCTCCAACCTCAGCCCCGACTACATCCGCTATCTGCGTCAGGCGGCGGCATCGAGGATCCCGCTGGTGGGCGTCTGCACCGGTGCCTTCATCCTGCAGCGGGCCGGGCTGATGGACGGCTATCGCTGCTGCATCAGCTGGTTCCACCATGCCGATTTCCTGGAGCAGTTCGACGGCATTACGCCGGTGTCCGACCAGATCTTCATCGTCGACCGCGACCGGCTGACCTGCTCCGGCGGGACCAGCTCGGCCCATCTCGCCGCCTATCTGGTCGAGAAGCATGTCGGCCGTGCCCAGGCGCGCAAGAGCCTGCACATCATGATCATCGACGACGCGCTGCGCGGGGAGAAGCCGCAGCCCGGCATCCCGCTCGACTTCTCCACCAATGACGAGGTGGTGCGGAAAGCGCTGCTGCTGATGCAGCAGAACATCGACGTGCCGCTGTCGGTGGCGGAGATGGCCCGCCGGCTGGGAGCCGCCCGGCGCCAGATGGAACGGCATTTCCAGAATGCGTTGGGCATGACGCCGACCGAGGCCTACCGCATCATGCGGCTGGAGCACGCCGAATTCCTGCTGCGCAACACCGAACAGTCGGTGACGGAGATCGCCGCCGCCGTCGGTTTCTGCGATTCGTCGCACTTCGTCCGCGCCTTCAAGGAACGCCGCGGCATGACGCCGTCCGTCTTCCGCAAGGGCTGAGGCTCTCCCTTCCCGCCAAGCCGCAAGGCAGTTTCATGCAATGCCGGTGACGCACCCGTACAATCGGCGGGTGGATCCCTTTGCCATGCTGCGTCCTACGGAAAGGTCGGGATCGCAACCATCCACGGTGCCCTCGACCCGCACAGCGGCAATCCGCTCTCCATGGCTTGCCGGACCCACAAGGATGGCGAAAATGCTCGACCAAACCGACACCATGCAGATGCACTGGCGTGAAGCCGGCATTCCGGAAGACCTGTGCCGGGAACTCGCCCTTGCATCGATGCCGATGCGCCTGCACGCCCATCCGCCGGTGCGCACCGTCGCCGACGCCGAGGAACACTGGCGCAGCGTTCCCGGCGTGCACACCAAGAACCTGCTTCTGAAGGATGCCAAGGGCGTTCTGTGGCTGGTCGTGCTGCCGCACGATCAATCGGTGAACATGAAGGAACTGGCCCCGGTCATCGGCTCGGCCAAGCTGTCCTTCGCCTCCCCGGTCACGCTGGAGCAGGTGCTGTCGATCGAGCCGGGCGGCGTCAGCCCGCTGGCCCTGGTGGCGGACAAGGAACGCCGTGTCCGTCTGGTGCTGGACCGGCGTGTTCTGGCCGGCGACACGGTCAATTTCCACCCGATGACCAACCGCGCGACGCTGTCGATGCACCCCGACGATTTGTCGGCCTTCCTCGCCCGGCTCGGCTACGAACCGACGCTCGTCGACCTCGCCTGAGCCCTCCGGCCTTCCCTTCCGCGCGAGACCTGCGATGCGTCAGACTCACAACCCGTTCTACATGACCGTCAGCTGCCGGAGCCGGCCGGGGATCATCGCGGCCGTTTCGACCTACCTGTCGGAGCGCGACTGCGACATCATCGAAAGCGCGCAGTTCGTCGATCACGACGGCGAGCATTTCTTCCTGCGGATGGCCTTCGACGCTCCCGAAGCGATCCGCAGCGAAGCCGGCCTCATCGAAGAGCTGCAGCCCATCGTGAACCGCTTCGCGATGACCCTGACCCTGCGGGACGCGCGGCGGCGGCCGAAGATCCTCATCATGGTGTCGAAGTTCGGCCATTGCCTGAACGACCTGCTGTACCGCCACAGCATCGGGGCGCTGCCGGTCGACATCGTCGGCGTCGTCTCCAACCACGACGATTTCAAGTCGCTGGTCGAATCGCACGGCATCCCCTTCCACCATCTTCCGGTCTCCGCCGGCACCAAGCGGGAACAGGAAATCCGCCTCATGGAGATCGTGGAGGCGAACGAGGTCGAGCTTGTCGTCCTCGCCCGCTACATGCAGGTGCTGTCGCAGGACCTGTGCACGCGGATGGCCGGGCGGATCATCAACATCCATCACAGCTTCCTGCCCAGCTTCAAGGGCGCCAAGCCTTATCACCAGGCCTACAAGCGCGGCGTGAAGCTGATCGGCGCCACGGCGCATTACGTCACCGACGATCTCGACGAAGGTCCGATCATCGAGCAGGAGGTGGCGCGCGTCGACCATTCCATGTCGCCCGACGATCTGGTCGCTATCGGCCGCGATGTCGAAAGCGTCGTGCTGGCCCGCGCCATCCGCCTGCACATCGAAGCGCGCGTCATGGTCCACGACCACAGGGCAATCGTGCTGCGCTGACCAGCCCTCCAAAAGGAGTCCATGGACATCATGCAACTCATCGACGAAAAGGCCACCCAGGCGGTTCACCGGGCCTTCGCATCGGGCGGTCTGGCTGCGGCGGTGCAGGAACTCCGCCGGCATGTCGTCATCGAAGACGAACGCATGGCGCTGGCCACCATCGAAGCCTTCCTCGCCGCATCGCGGAACGAGGCCGCACCGAAGGACCCGGCCCCGCGTTCGTAACCGTCGCCGGCCTCAGCCCGGACGCGTCACGTCGGCTGCCGTCTCCTCGCCGCAACCGGCTTCGCATCCGAGCGCGACGGCGGCATCGTCGAACCGTTCTTCGAAGCGCTCGATGCGGCCGTCGTTCACACGCAGATGGTGGTGTGTCACCGTCTCGATCCGCTTGCCGGTCTTGCGGTAGGTGGCGCCGACGAGATTCGTCACCCGGACATCGTCGCCTTCCACCGTGATGTCCAGCATGTCGTGGCGATCGATGCTCCAATCCCGGATCAGCCCGTCGAAATACTGGCGGACGCCCTCCGGCCCCCGGAATGTACCGGACATGGGGGCGAAGACCGGCGACTCCCGGTTGGAAATCCATTCCACATCGGGAGACAGGTGATCGAACACCGCCTGCACCTCGCCGGCGCCATAACGCTGGTAAAGGGTCCGCAGCCACGCCAGATCCGCTTGCGCCATGATGTCCTCCCTGCCCTGCCCGGCGCCTGTCGACGCCATGTTCAGAAGACCGGGAGCGAATCCTACGCCAGCCTTCCGCCCGGACAAGCAGGCAGTCGGCGTGCCCCGAAGGATGCCGGCGCCCGTCCGTCCGTACACGACCGCGGGGCCGCCACGACCGGACGGCGGGCGCCGGTCCGGGCTCAGAAGCGCTTGTAGGGCAGGAACTTGCCGGACATGGTGATCTTCACGCGGTCGCCCTTGGGATCCGGCTGCCTGTCCATCTCCATCTCGAAGTCGATGGCGCTCATGATGCCGTCGCCGAACTCCTCCTGGATCAGCTCCTTCCAGGTGGTGCCATAGACCGACACCAGTTCGTAGAAGCGGTAGATCAGCGGATCGGTCGGCACGGCGGTGGGCAGCGAACCGCGATAGGGGATCTCCTGGAGAAGCAGCGTCTCCTCCTCGTCCAGGCCGAACAGCTCCGCCGCCACGGCCGCCTGTTCGGCTGTCATCGGCATCTGCCCCATGAGGGCCGCGGTGATCAGCACGGGAGAAGCGCCGCCGATGCGCTCGGCGATCTCCGCCCAGGTCAGCCGCGCCAGACGCTTCTTGCTGAGGACCTTTTCGGTGACGTCTTCGCGCTTCATGGCGGTGCTCCTGTGGTGAAGAGGAAAAAGGCGGGATGAAGGCGCGCAGGCTCTGCAACGCCCGTACCAGACCCGTCCTTGACCGTCCGTCGGCGCTTCGGCCGCTCCGGCGACGCCCGAACTGCCCGCAAAGCGATCAGGTTGCCCATTGCGCCGCCGGGCCGAATGCCCCCCGCATGCCGATCGCAGCGGCATGTCCTTTTTTGAACCTGGACGACGAACACAAGGCGCATCGACCCCGGCTTCCGAAGCCGCGCGAACGTCGAAGCCCTATCGTTTTGAATAGGCCTCAGACTCTTTGGTATGGGTTTCCGCAGGTTTGATCCATGTCAAATCGCTCGCACCTTGCAGTGGCGCAAATTTCGTTTTCCAAGTGGATTGCCTCATCGCCCTCACCGCTCTCTGACGGTTCTGTGGAGACGACCATGTCGTCATCGCATGGCTTTTCGAACAGCGAAGCGCTCTACGCGGAACTCTTGAGCTTTGCTGTCGCCGCACTTGCATCCGGCTCGCACAGCGATCACGCTCTCCTGCTGCTGCACGAACGCTACCGCGAATCCAAAGACGGGGAAACCGCCCGGCGGAAGCGGTTGCTGCGCTCGCTCATCAGCACCCCCGCCCAAACCCCGCTCGGCGTCGCCGTCAAGCTGACCGTGGCCTGTCGCCTCGACGGACACCTGGAAGCGGCCCAGGAAGCGGCGGACGGTCCCATCGGCAGCCACGTCATCGTTTCAGCCCTGATCGACTCCCTGGCGCAAGCTCATGTGCTCTCCCAACTGCGCCCCGATCTGCCACCCACAGGCCGGAAAGAGCCGAGACATTAGGCACATGCGAGAAAGGCATCCCATGCGGCCCGAATGCCAGTCCTGCCCGGTTCGACGCGACGGGCTATGCGCAAGCGCCTCCGACGCGCAGCTCCAGGCGCTGGGCACCATCAAGCACCCGCTCTGGCATGTGCCGGCGGGCGGCTGCGTCTTCGCCGAAGGGGACGGCAGCGAGATGGTGTTCATCATTCGCCGGGGCTGGGCGGCGGTGTCCGTCTTCCACGAGAACGGGCGTCGCCAGGTGCTTCGCTTCGCCATGCCCGGCAGCATGGTCGGGTTCGAGACGACCGCCGACGGCTGCATGCCCTGCACGGTGGAGGCGCTGACCGACCTCACCGCCTGTCCGATCCCGCGCCAGTCGCTGATGCGGTTCTGCCAGACCGCACCGGAACTGACGTTGCGGATGTGGTCGCTTCTGGCGGCGGAGACGATTTCGGACTGGCGTCTGCTGGGCGGGCTCGGCACCTGCACCGCGACCGAGCGGATCGCCCGTCTGCTCGTCGCGCTGTGCCAACGCCAGCCCCGGGAGGCCGGCGCCGGTGTCGACGAGTTCGCGCTTCCGATCAGCCAGACGGTGATCGCCGACGCGACCGGCCTGACCTCGGTTCACGTCTGCCGGACCTTGAAGGAGATGCGGGCCGCCCGGCTGCTGTCCTTCGCCAAGGGGCGCCTGCGCGTCATGGACTGGCAACGGCTGGCCGGTCTGGCGGAGATGACCGCAGCGCCGGCGCCCTGCTCCGCGGTCCTCCCGTCTCCGACGCTTCAGCCGGACCGCTGGCGCGAGGGCGTCTGGCGCAACGCCTCCACCCAAATCCAATGACCGTTACCCATCGAACAGGCGCAATCTTGCCTCAATGCACCATCAGCACCGGTATGGTGGCGAGCCCCACCACATGGGACGTGGTGCTTCCCAACGTCCACTGCCGCAAGCGGTTGCGGCCATGCCCGCCCATGACGAGCAGGTCGGCGCCGAACTGGGCCGCCATCGCAAGCAGGACGCTGCCGGTCTCGCGCAGGCTTGCCGGCAGATGTTCGGCCTTGGCCTCGACCCCCTGCATCAGCAGATAGTCCTGCAACCGCTCCGTATCGGCGTGGATGTCGTCCCCCAATCCGAAGGTTCCGATGAGGACCTCCTGCGCATGGCGCAGCAGGGGCAGCGCCGCCACCATGGCCCTGGTTGCCTGAGGACTGCCGTTCCACGCGATCATGATCCTCGACCCGATGGGCCGCACGGCCGTGAAGGGAGTCAGGATCACCGGGCGGGCCGTTCCGAACAGGGCGGCGTCGAACATCGACCGCCAGACGTTGTCGGTCACGCCGTCATGCTTGGGCTTGGCGAACAGGAGGAGGTCCGCGAAGCGCCCTTCCGTCGCGATCGTCTTGTCGGCCGGCCCGTCTACCTCGCGCCAGACGATCTCCGGATCGCGGCCGGCAGCCGCCGCCTGGCGGAGATGCCCTTGCATCCGCTCATGTGCGGCCTGGCAATCCCGTGCGATCTTCGCCTGGACCTCCCGCATGGCGTTTTCCAGCATCGTGCCGGCAAAGCCCTTCCCGAGCACCAGGATCAGGTTCTCCGGGCTGGGGCGCGCGTACAGCACCTCGACACGGGCACCGAAGACGCGGCCGATGAAGAGTGCGGCGTCGAGCGCGGCATCCATGCTGCCGGCCGCGTTGGACAGCGGAACAAGAATCTTGCGGTACATGGTCCATCCCTCCGGCTGACGGGACCGAGGCGTTCCCGACATTCGCAAGACCAGGATCGGACCTTCGCATCGCCGCGGCATTAATCCCGGTTAAGGCCCCGCGCTCCGCCATCCGCCATTCTGTCCCGACACCAACGATGGAGGGCACCATGCACCCTACCCTGTCCGGCGGGCGGCTCTTCGCCCGGATCGTCATGGTCATGGGCATCGCTGCGCTGTGCTCGCCGGCGCTTGCGCAATCGCGCTCCGAAAAGGCCACGGGAAGGTCTGACGAGCCGATCGGCCAATCCTCCTACTTCGCCAACTGCGCGGTGTGCCACGGCCGCACCGGTCATGGCGACGGCCCCTATGCCGATTACCTCACCAGGAAACCGGCGGATCTGACCACCATCCGCGAGCGCAACAAGGGCGTCTTCCCGCTCGACTATCTCTATGGGATGATCGACGGGCGCGAGTCGATCGGGGCCCATGGCCCGCGGGAAATGCCGGTCTGGGGGTCGGCGTTCCGGGCCGAATCGGTGCAGGACTTCTGGCCCTGGGGGTCGGAACAGGTCGTCCGCGGAAAGATCCTGGAGCTGGTCTATTACATCCAGACCATTCAGGACAAATGACGGGTTCGCCTTGCCGGTGCGGGTCCCGCGCCGGCCGGTGGGTGCGGCGGTTTCAGGCGGGGGCGCAGCGCATGTCTCGAAAGACCGCGAAACGGATCGTCGATCTGGTGCGACGCACGGCGATCGGATCGGCGGTGCTGGCGAGCCTCGGCGCCTGCGCCCTGAACGGCTCCGTCGAACCGCCGAACGGCATGTCGCCGAACGCCATGCCCACGCTCGCCCCCATGCTGGAGCGGGTGCTGCCGGGAGTGGTCAGCATCGCGGCAAGCGGCCAGTTTTCCGCGGAGGAAATGGCCCTGATCCGCGACCCGGAATTCCGCGCCATGCTCGGCCTGCCCAAGCGCATGCGGCCGGAGGAGGAACGGTTCCTCGTCCAAGGGTCCGGCATCGTCATCGACGCGCCCACCGGCACCATCCTCACCACCCGCCACCTCGTCGACGGGGCGGACGACATCACCGTCACGCTGAAGGACGCGCGGAGCCTCCCCGGCCGCATCGTCGGCACCGACGCGGACGGCGACATCGCGGTTGTTCAGGTCGAGGCGCGCGACCTCGTTGCGGTGCCGCTGGGGAATTCCGACGATCTGCGCGTGGGCGATTTCGTTGTGGCGATCGGGAACCCGTTCGGCCTCGCCCAAACCGCGACGCTGGGCATCGTCAGCGGTCTGGGGTCGCGCAACCCGACCGAGCCCGACGGTTCCTTCATCCAGACCGACGCCTCGATCAATCCCGGCAATTCGGGTGGCGCGCTGGTGACTCTCCGGGGCGAGCTGGTCGGGGTCAACGACAGCCTGATCGGGTCGGCCGTCGGCAACAGCGGCATCGGCTTCGCCATCCCGATCGCCCGGGCGAACCGCAGCGTCGACCGTCTTCTCCGACGAAAGATCGACCGGCCTTAATCCAGATAAAGTCGGCCGGCTCCGCCGGGTGCTAAAAACCATCGCGTCACAAGGGTAATCCCAAGGGAAAACCAGGAGGATGCCATGACCATGACTGAAACGAGCGCCGCCGAAAAGCCGAAGGAGCTGAAGACCACCGGCCAGGCGGCCAAGGAAGTGGCGGAGCGCAATCGCCATCCGCTTTTCGCCCTGCGCGACGAATTCGACCGCCTGTTCGACGAGGCGTCGTCCATGCTGCGCTTCCCATGGAGCCGCCGCCCGGTATTCGGCCTGGAGCCGCTGTTGCGCGGCGACGCCGACCTGGAGGCGATCGTGCCCCCGGCGGAAGTGGACGAACGGGAGACCGAGTACCGCGTCACCCTGGAAATCCCCGGCATGGACGAGAAGGACGCCGAGGTTTCCATCCAGGACGACATCCTGACCGTCAAGGCCGAGAAGAAGGAGGAGACGGAGGAAAAGGACAAGAACCGTTACTTCTCGGAGCGCCGCTATGGTTTGTGCGCCCGCACCTTCCGGTTGCCGGCCAATGTGAAGGCGGACGCGATCACGGCCAGCATGAAGAACGGCGTGCTCACCATCGTGCTGCCGAAGGCGGAGCCGAGCAAGCCCACCAAGCGCACCATCGAGATCGCCAAGTCCTGATCTCCCGGCGCCACAGAACAGGCCGCTGAAACACAGGATCGCGAAACACAGGATCGCCGACGGTCAGGCCGGCCGCCGGCGATCCCGTCCGTCAGGGATCGACGCTGCGGGCGGCCACATGTTCCTGCAGGAAATGGCACAGGACGAGCTTCAGCAGCGCGGTGCGTTCCTGCTGGCCGTGCGCCTTCGCCTCGGCGATGTCGTCCTCGATCATGCGGCGGATTTCGCCCTGCCCCGCCTCGGTCGCGACCAGATAGCTGCCCAGCTCGGAGGCGACGATCTCCGGCAGATGCTCGTGCGTGGCGATCGCGTCGATCTCCTCCTTCGTCAGCCCGCTCATGCCGACGCAGTCCTCGAAGGTGATGACCATGGCCCGTCTCCCCATTTGGCGGTTTTGAAGTTCGTCAATGGCGGTTCGCACTCCATTGCCGGCCTCCCTGAACGGCATCCGTGCAGCCGTGTCGGGAGAATGACGCCATTCAGCCATGGCTTTCCGATGCCGGCCTTAACCGGCGTTAAGGCCGTGCTCTCCTCAAGCTGCTGGGATGGGTGACGCCGTTGCACAGACGGTTGCCAAGCCAAGGAGAAGAGCCATGCCGATGGCCCAACTGAAAGCCGACCGCCCCGTTGCCCCCAACCGGTCCGACGCCGCGCCGGCAGCGGTCGGTCCGGCGGCCATTCCGGCGCCTCCACCCGGAACGGCGACAATGGGAACGGCGATGCGCAGCCCGGCCTATGGATTTCCCTATCTGCCCTTCAGCGGCGAGATCATCGACCGGCTGGTGCATGCGTGGCAGGGCCGTTTCACCCTGTCGATCTCGCCGGCGGCGGTGACGCTGGCCTTCGCCGACTGGGCGATGCATCTGGGCAATGCGCCGGGCAAGCAGGCCGTCCTGGCCGACAAGGCGGTGCGCAAACTGGTGCGGCTGATGGTCTATGCCGGCGCCGCTGCCATCGACCGCGACACCCCGCCCTGCATCGAACCGCTGCCGGGCGACCGCCGCTTCGCCCATCCCGACTGGCGGCAGTTTCCCTATTCACTCTATGCCCAGTCCTTCCTGTTGGCACAGCAGTGGCTGCACAACGCGACCACCGACATTCCCGGCCTGTCGCAGGCCAACGCCCGCATCGTGCCCTTCGTCGCCCGTCAGCTTCTCGACGTGGCGGCGCCGTCCAACAACCCCTTCACCAATCCCGAGACCCTGCGCACGGTCATCGCCACCGGCGGCATGAACTTCGCCTTCGGCATGGCGAACTGGATGGAAGACGCCCTGCGCCTGATGACCGGACAGCAGGCGAAGGGCTTCGATGCGTTCCAGGTCGGCCGGGACGTGGCGGTGACGCCGGGCAGCGTCGTCTTCCGGAATGAACTGATCGAACTGATCCAGTACGCGCCAGCCACCGCACCATCGGCCGGCTCGGTCCATGCCGAACCGGTGCTGATCGTGCCGGCCTGGATCATGAAATACTATATCCTCGATCTGTCGCCCGAAAACTCCCTGATCCGCTATCTGGTCGGCCGCGGATTCACCGTGTTCGCCATCTCCTGGCGCAATCCGGGTCCGGAGATGCGCGATTACGGCCTCGACGAATACCGGCGACTGGGGGTGATGGCGGCGCTCGACGCCATCGGCGCGATCTGCGACACGGAAGACGGCCCGCCGCCGCCCGTGCACGCCTGCGGCTATTGCCTGGGCGGCACGCTGCTGACGATCGCCGCCGCCGCGATGGCCCGCGACGGGGACCGGCGGCTGAAGTCGATCACGCTGCTGGCCGCCCAGACCGACTTCACCGAGGCCGGCGAACTGATGCTTTTCATCAACGAAAGCCAGGTCGCCTATCTGGAGGACATCATGTGGGAGGCGGGATACCTCGACACCACGCAGATGTCCGGCGCCTTCCAGATGCTGCGCTCGAACGATCTGATCTGGTCGCAGGCGGTCCAGCAATATCTGCGCGGCCGGCGGCCCGAGGTGACCGACCTGATGGCCTGGAATGCCGATGGAACGCGGCTGCCCTACCGGATGCATTCGGAATACATGCATCAGCTGCTGTTGGGCAACGACCTGTCGGAAGGACGCTACAAGGTGGAGGGCCGCCCGGTCGCCCTGTCGGACATCCGGGCGCCGATCTTCGCCGTCGGGACGCGGCGCGACCATGTGGCGCCCTGGCGGTCGGTCTACAAGATCAACCTGCAGACCGACACGACCGTCACCTTCCTGCTGACCGACGGCGGCCACAATGCCGGCATCGTCGCCGGCCCCGACCGTCCCGACCGCCAGTACCGCATGAGCGAGCGTGGACCCGACGACCGCTATGTCGACCCCGACCTGTGGCTGGACTCGACACCCGCCCGCACCGGGTCGTGGTGGCGCCCCTGGGCGGACTGGCTGGACCGGCAATCGGACGCGGAGCCGGTGGCGGCGCGGGCGATCGGATCGGCGAAGCGCGGCCTCGGCCCGCTCGGCCCGGCGCCGGGACACTATGTCCTGGAACGGTGAGGCGGGCTCAACCTCCCGGCAGCCGCTTCTCCAGCTCCATCAGCACGAACAGCCCGGCGCCGACGGCGATCATCGCCACCCAGGCGGTGACGCCGACCGCGGCGGTGCCGAACAGGGCCTGCAGCGGGGGCGCATAGGTGAAGGCCAGCTGCAGCACGATCATCAGCAGGATGGACAGCCAGACCGGCCGGCTGCCGGCCAGACCGGACAGCAGCCCCAGCCGGCCCCCCGCTTCGCCGCGCAGCCCGCGGGCGCTCAGCAGGAAGAAGATCTCCCCAATCACCAGTGTGTTGACGGCGATCGTCCGCGCCATTTCGATCCCGTCGCCCTGCATCCGGTGGTAATGGAAGAATCCGAAGCTGGCCGCCACCAGCAGCACCAGCACCACCGTCATCCGCCACACCAGCCGGCCGACCAGGATCGGCTCGTCGCGCGGGCGCGGCGGGCGGGCCATGACGCCGGGCTCCGGCGCCTCGAAGGCCAGCGCCAGACCCAGCGTCACGGCGGTGACCAGGTTGACCCACAGGATCTGCACCGGCGTGATCGGCAGGATGCTGCCCGACAGCACCGCCAGCAGGATCACCACCGCCTGGGCGCCATTGGTCGGCAGCATGAACAGGATCGTCTTGCGCAGATTGTCGTAGACGGTCCTCCCCTCCTCCACCGCATGGACGATGGAAGCGAAATTGTCGTCGGCCAGCACCATCGCCGCCACCTCCTTCGCCGCCTCGGTGCCGTCGCGGCCCATGGCGACGCCGATGTCGGCCCGCTTCAGCGCCGGGGCGTCGTTGACGCCGTCGCCGGTCATGGCGACGGTGTCGCCCGCCGCCTGGAGCGCCGCGATCAGCCGCAGCTTGTGTTCCGGCGTGGTGCGGGCGAAGACGCTGTTGTCCTGGGCCGCGGCGGCGAATCCGGCCTCGTCCAGCCGGTCCAACTCCGGGCCGCTGATGACGCCATCGGGGAGGCCGAACCGCCGGCCGATGGCGGCGGCGGTGGCGGCATGGTCGCCGGTGATCATCTTCACCGTGATCCCGGCCTGCCGGCAGGCAGCGACCGCCACCAGCGCCTCCTCCCGCGGCGGGTCGATCAGGCCGCAGAGGCCGAGCAGTTCCAGCCCCTCCTCCCGCAAATCCTCGGCATTCAGTTCGGACAGGTCGATGGGGGTGCGGCGCATCGCCAGCGCCAGCACCCTCTGCCCCTGCCCGGCCAGTTCGGCGGTCAGGGCGGTCCAGCGGCCCCGGTCCAGCGGTGCGGTCTGCTCCCCATGCCTCTCCCGCTCGCAGAGCGCCAGCACCCGTTCCGGTGCGCCCTTCACCACCAGGATGCCGTGGCCGGCATGGTCGTGATGCAGGGTCGCCATATACTGGCGTTCGGATTCGAAGGGCAGAGCGTCGCGGCGCGGGGTGCGCCGGGCCTCATCCACCGGGTCGAGCCCCGCCTTCATCGCCAGCGCCAGCAGCGCGCCGTCGGTCGGGTCGCCGGCCAGCCGCCACTCGCCGCCGGGATCGCGGTGCAGGGCGGCGTCATTGCACAGCAGCGCCGCACGCGCCAGATCGAGCAGCAACGGCTCCCCGGACGGGTCGGCCAGCCGGCCGTCGCGGCAGATCTCCCCCTCCGGGGCATAACCGCTGCCGCCGACCCGATAGGTCGCGTCGGCGGTGACGACGTCGGTCACCAGCAGTTCGTTGCGGGTCAGGGTGCCGGTCTTGTCGGTGCAGATGGTGCGGACGGAGCCCAGCATTTCCACCGCCGGCAGATGGCGGATGATGGCATTGCGGCGGGCCATGCGGGTGACGCCCACTGCCATGGTGATGGTCATCACCGCCGGCAGCCCTTCCGGAATCGCCGCCACCGCCAGCCCGACCGCGGTCAGGATCATGTCCTGCCACGGCTCGTCCCAGACCAGCCGGCCATAGGCGACGGTGACCGCCGCCAGCAGGAGGATGCCGCCGGTCAGCCAGCGCCCGAACCGCTCCATCGACACCAGCAGCGGCGTCGCCACCGACGACACGGAGGCCAGCAGATGACCGATGCGCCCGACCTCCGTCGCGTCGCCGGTCGCCACCACGGTGCCGGTGCCCTGGCCCTGGACCACCATGGTTCCGGCATAGGCCATGCCGCTGCGGTCGCCCAGCGCCGCATCGGCGGCGACGGCGGCGGCGGACTTGACGGTGGGAACCGACTCCCCGGTCAGCGCCGCCTCCTGCACCAGCAGGCCCTTGGTGCGGTCGAGCCGCAAATCGGCCGGCACCCGGTCGCCGGAAACCAGGAACACGCGGTCGCCCGGCACCAGCGCGTCGGCCGCCAGGGTCACGGCATGGCCGTCGCGCAGCACCACCGCCTGGGGCGACAGCAGGTTGCGGATCGCCTCCAGCGCCTGCTCGGCCTTGTCCTCCTGGATGTAGCCGATCAGCGCGTTGACCAGCACGACGCCGAAGATCACGCCGGCATCCGTCCAGTGGCGCAGCAGCAGCGCCACCGTGCCCGACGCCAGCAGCACATAGATCAGCAGATTGTGGAACTGCGCCAGGAATCGCAGCCATGCCGGCCGCCGCTTGGGCGGGGTCAGGCGGTTGGGGCCGAAGCGCCTCAGCCGCGCCGCCGCCTCGCCGCTGCCGAGTCCCTCCGCCGGACTGTCGAGCTGCACGGCGACGGCGGACGCGTCCAGCGCATGCCACGGGACATCGGCCGGCGACGGGCTGCCTGTGCGTGTCTCTGCGAGATGAGCCATGATCCGTTACTCCCGGCCTTTACAGATTGGCGCTTCAAAGGCGCGGGGAAGTGGGACGGATGGTCGCGCCGCCGACAGGATGCCATAGCCCGCCCGCGATTCTTCGGGCTATGCTGGCGATTATGTGGAAGCTGCTGATAGTTTCATGTGTCGTGCTGATCTCCGCGGCCACCGCAAGGGCGGAGCCGGAGTTGGACACCGTGCGCGTCGGCGTGCTCGCCTATCGCGGATCGGAGCGGGCGGCCCACGATTGGGAGCCGACGCTGTCCTATCTGGAGCGCGCGATTCCCGGCCGCCGCTTCGTCATGATGCCGCTCGACCTCGCCGGCATGGTGCTGGCCGTCGCCGACCGCCAGGTCGATTTCGTCATCACCAATCCCGGCAGCTATGTCACGCTGGAGGCGCGCTTCGCGGTGACGCGCATCGCGACGCTGGAGTCGGGGACACCGGACACGCCCATCGCCGCCGTCGGATCGACCGTCATCCGCCGCGCCGACCGGGCCGGGATCGGCAAGCTGGCCGACCTGAAGGGCAAGCGGCTGGCGGTGGTGTCGACCGACGCCTTCGGCGGCTTCCAGATCGCGTGGCGCGAGATGGAGGAGGCCGGCGTCCGCCCCTTCACCGATCTGGCGGAGCTGACGGCGGTGGGCTTTCCGATGGAAGGGGTGGTGGAGGCGGTGCGCGCCGGCAGCGCCGACGCCGGCGTGCTGCGCGCCTGCCTGCTGGAGGAGATGACGGCGCGAGGGCGCATCGCCCCCAACGAGTTCGTGGTGGTCGGCGAGAAGCCGCCCGGCGAGCTGCCCTGCCGGGTGTCGTCGCGGCTCTATCCCGACTGGCCCTTCGCCCGGCTGGCGCACACGCCGCGCGATCTGGCCCGGCGCGTCGCCGCGGCGCTGCTGACCATGCCCGAGACAGAGGGGCCGACCTGGACCGCCTCGCTCGACTACACGTCGGTGCATGAGCTGTTCCGCACCCTGCACATCGGCCCCTATCCCAAGACCCCGCCGACGCTGGAGGAGGTTCTCAAGGAAAACTGGCAATGGCTGGCGGTCATCGCGGCGGCGGTGCTGTGGTGGGTGGTCCATTCCGCCCGTGTCGAGGTTCTGGTCCGCCGCCGCACCGCCGAGCTTGAACGCGAGATCGCCGAGCGCGAGCGCGCGGAGGCCACCGCGCTGCGCCTGCGCGAGGAGCGCGACCAGCTCTCCCGCCTCGGCATCGTCGGGGAGATGGCCAGCAACATCGCCCATGAGCTGAACCAGCCCTTGGCGGCCATCGGCAATTTCGCCGGCGGCATGACCCGCATCCTCGACGCACCAACGCCCGACCTCGGGATGCTGCGGGCCGGGGCGCGCTCCGTCGCCGAGCAGGCCGAACGCGCCGCGGCGATCATCCAGCGCACCCGCGGTTTCGTCAGCCGCCGCGACGCCCAGCGCTCCGCCCTGTCGGTCAATGCCGTGGTGGAGGAAACCCTGTCGCTGTTCGGCGCGCCGCCGGACCCGGCGCTGTCCATCCTGACCGAACCGGCCGACGGGCTGCCCGAGGTCAGGGCCGACAAGGTGGAGCTTCAGCAGGTGCTGCTGAACCTGCTGCAGAATGCGGTCGAGGCGACGCGGACCGGCAATAATGGCGGCGGCGAGATCGTGCTGCGGACCGCGCTGTCCGGCGGCATGGTGCTGATCGAAGTGCGCGATTCCGGGCCGGGCGCGCCGGAGGAGTCGCGGCGGCGCATGTTCGAGCCCTTCTTCACCACCAAGCCCGGCGGTCTGGGACTCGGCCTGTCGATCTGCCGCACCATCGTCGAGCGGCATGGCGGCCGAATCTGGGCGGTGCCCGGCGTGCCGCGCGGGCTGGCCGTCCGCTTCACACTGCCGCCGGCCGCCGGGGAAACCGTATCATCATTGTCCGTCCCATCGTCCATCCAGGAGACAAACACATGACCGACGCCCCCCTGGTTCTGGTGGTGGACGATGACGAGGCGATGCGCAGTTCGGTGCAGTATCTGCTGGCCTCCGTCGGCATCGCCTGCGAGAGCTTCGCGTCGGCCGAAGCCTTCCTGGCCTCGCCGCACCTACGCCCGCCGCTGCGGCCGGGCTGCGTGCTGCTGGACGTCCGCATGCCCGGCATGAGCGGGATCGAACTGCTGCGCCACCTGAAGGAGCGCGGCTGCAAGCGTCCCGTCATCATGGTCACCGGCCATGGCGACGTGCCACTGGCCGTCGCGGCGCTGAAGGGCGGGGCCGAGGACTTCATCGAAAAGCCCTGGAAGGATCAGGCGCTGCTCGACGCCGTCAACGCCGCCATCCGCAAATGCCGCGAGGTGCTGGTGCGCAGCGCCGGGCGCGAGGCGGTCGAGGCGCGGATGGCCCAGCTGAGCCGCCGCGAGCGCGAGGTGCTGGCCCTGGTGCTCGACGGCCGGCAGAACAAGGAGATCGCGGCGGCGCTGTCGATCTCGGTCAAGACGGTCGAGGGCCATCGCCAGATGGTGATGGAGAAGATGGGCGCCCGCTCCGTCGCCGAACTCGCACGGCTGGCACTGACCCCCGGCGACCGGGTTTAATCAGGCAACAATCAAGCAATTCAAGGCTCCGGCCCCGCCCCCGCTCCCAAAGCAAGGGTTTACCCTTGGTCGCCACCGGAATCGACCCGATGGCGGCGATTGTTCGCTGCACGTACCATCGGCGTGACAAAGATACCGGCAGCGAACCGGAAGGAAATGGGACGGAAATGAGCAAGTTGCGGCCAACGGGAGAGGCGACTCCCCGAACCGATCCGCTCGTCCCCGGCGCGGATGCACTGTCCGGCCGGTTGCGGCGGGCGCCCGAGAACTTCCTGACTCCCGACGAGATCGGGCAGGTCGGCAAGGGACGGCGCGATTTCCTGCGCGCCAGCTTTCTGGCGGCGGCCGGCGCCACCGCCGCGGCGACGCTGGGCGGCCGTAACGCCGCCGCCGCCACAGCCGACGCTGCCGGCGATCCCGACATCCTGAACCCCACCCCCTGGGGCAGCAGCCTGGGCCAACCGGTGGCGGCCAACCCCTACGGTCTGCCGTCGAAGCACGAGCGCGGTCTGGTGCGCCGGCAAAGCCCCGGCCTGACCCAGGTGGCAGCCGCCAGCGTGTCCTTCGCGCCGCTGCAGGGGCTGTTCGGCATCATCACGCCCTCCGGCCTGCATTTCGAGCGGCACCACCAGGGCTGGCAGGACATCGACCCGACCCGGCACCGGCTGATGATCAACGGCTCGCGGCCGGAGTTCGTGAAGACGCCCAGGGTCTACACGATGGACGACATCATGCGGCTGCCGCCGGTGTCGCGCATGCACTTCATCGAATGCGGCGCCAACACCGGCATGGAGTGGGGCAACGTGGCGGTCCCCACCGTGCAGTACACCCACGGCATGCTGTCCTGCAGCGAATTCACCGGGGTGCCTCTGCGCACGCTGCTGGAATATTGCGGCGCCGACCTGAAGGCCGCCAAATTCATTCTCGCAGAGGGAGGTGACGGCTCGTCGATGACCCGCACCATCCCGATCGAGCTGGTGCTGTCCGGCGAGGTGATGGTCGCCTACGGCCAGAACGGCGAGATGCTGCGGCCGGAGAACGGCTATCCGCTGCGGCTCGTGGTTCCGGGGGTGCAGGGCGTCTCCTGGGTGAAGTGGCTGCGCCGGATCGAGGTCGGCGACCGTCCCTATGCCGCCAAGGACGAGGCGGTCCACTACATCGACCTGATGCCCGACGGCCAGCACCGGCAATATACCTCCATCCAGGAATGCAAGTCGGTCATCACCAGCCCGTCGGGCGGCCAGACGCTGCTGGACAAGGGATTTTTCACCATCAGCGGGCTCGCCTGGTCGGGCCGCGGCGCCATCAAGCGGGTGGACGTGTCGGTCGACGGCGGCATCAACTGGACGCAAGCGACCTTGCAGACGCCGGTCCTATCCAAATGCCTGACCCGCTTCACCCTGCCCTGGAATTGGGACGGCCGGCCGGCGCTGCTGCAATCGCGCGCGATGGACGAGACCGGCTTCGTCCAGCCCGCCTACGGCCAGCTGCGCGCGGTGCGCGGCACGCGGTCGATCTACCACAACAACGCGATCCAGACCTGGCAGGTTGCCGAAAGCGGGGACGTGAACAATGTCCAGATCCTGTAAAGCGGCCCTCCTGGCGTCAGCCTTCGGTGCGATGCTCGCCTGGACGGCACCGGTGCTGGCGGACGGCCCCTCCAGCGTCGGCCGTCCGGCCTCCCCGGCGGAACTGAAGGCCTGGGACATCGACGTCGGTCCCGACTTCAGCGGCCTGCCCAAGGGCTCCGGCACCGTGTCGCGCGGCATGGAGATCTGGGAGGAGAAATGCGCCAGCTGCCACGGCACCTTCGGTGAGAGCAACAGCGTCTTCAACCCGCTGGTCGGCGGCACCACCGCCGAGGACATCAAGACCGGCCATGTGGCGGCGCTGAAACGCACCGACTTCCCGGCGCGGACGACCTTCATGAAGGTCGCCAGCGTCTCCACCCTCTACGACTACATCCGCCGCGCCATGCCGTGGAACGCGCCGAAGTCGCTGAGCGACGACGACGTCTATGCCGTGCTGGCCTATCTGCTGAACCTCGCGGAGATCGTCCCGGACGACTTCACCCTGACCGACGCGACGATCCGCGACGTGCAGCAGCGGATGCCGAACCGCAACGGCATGACCACCGCCCACGCCCTCTGGCCCGGCCTGGACTTCCCCGGCATGGCGGCCAAGCCCGACACCGCCAATGCCGTCTGCATGACCAATTGCAAGCCGAAGGCCGAGCTGGCCTCGCAGCTGCCCGAGCATGCCCGCGGCGCCCACGGCAACATCGCCGAACAGAACCGCGTCATCGGGCCGGTCCGCGGCCAGCGCACCGGCCCGGATACGGCGGCGGCTGAGGCTCCCTCCCCCGCCCTGGCGCTGGCGGAGAAGTCCGGCTGCCTGTCCTGCCATGCCGTCGATACCCGCATCGTCGGCCCGAGCTACAGCGAGATCGCCGCGCGCTACCGCGGCAAGAACAACGCCGAGGCCCTGGTTTCCAAGGTCAAGGCCGGCGGCGAAGGCTCCTGGGGCGCCGTGCCGATGCCGCCGCAGGACGACCTCAGCATCGACGACGCCAAGACCCTGGTCGCCTGGATCCTGTCCGGCGCGCCGCAGAAGTAACGAGACCGAGGAGGAGCATCTCTCATGACACAGGCAGCGATGGAACGGCGTCAGGTACTGACCTTTCTGGGGGCGCTGGCGGCGGCCGGATTCGTGGTGCCACGCGTGGCGCTCGCCAACTGGGACAAGACCGCCTTCGACGCCAAGACGATGGACGACGCGCTGAAGGCGTTCGGCGCCGGCGCACCGGCCGACAGCGGCGACGTGCAGATCATCGCCTCCGACATCGCGGAGAACGGCGCGGTGGTTCCGGTTCAGGCGGTCAGCAAGCTGCCCAAGACCGAGCGGATCGCCATCCTGGTGGAAAAGAACCCCAACATGCTGGCCGCCGCCTTCGACATCGGGCCGGACACCATCCCCGAGGTCACTGCCCGCATCAAGATGGGCCAGACCTCCAACGTCATGGTGCTGGTCAAGGCGGACGGCAAATTCTATGCGACCGCCAAGGAAATCAAGGTGACGCTCGGCGGCTGCGGCGGCTGAACGGACAGGATGGGAGAGAAGATCATGGGCAATCCGATGAAGATCCGCGCCTCCGCCAAGGACGGCGTCACCGAGATCAAGGTGCTGATGAGCCACGAGATGGAGACCGGCCAGCGCAAGGACGCCAGCGGCACGGTCATCCCCGCCTGGTTCATCAACGAGGTCACCGCCAAGCTCGACGGCAAGACGGTGATGCAGGCGCAATGGGGACCGTCGATTTCCAAGAACCCCTACCTCGCCTTCAAGGTCAAGGGCGGCAAGGCCGGCGACAAGGTCTCCGTCACCTGGGTCGACAGCAAGGGCGACACCCGCACCGACGAGGCCACCGTCACCTGACGCGCCGACGGGACCAAGGCCGACAAGAACAAGGACGGGAGGGGGGAGACATGGATCGCGTAAGCGTTGGGATTGCGGCGTTCCTTGCGGTGTCGGCGGCGGTCGCCACGGCGGCCTACGCCCAGCAGAAGGATGCGGCGCAGGAGGGCATCGAGGCCTACCGCGAGGCCCTGCAGGACGGCAACCCCGCCGAACTGTTCGAGCTGAGCGGCGAGGAGCTGTGGAAGACGCCGGCCGGCCCGAAGAAGGACTCGCTGGAGAAATGCGACCTCGGCCTCGGCCCCGGTGTGGTCAAGGGCGCCTATGCCCAGCTTCCGCGCTACTTCGCCGACACCGACCGCGTCCAGGACCTGGAATCGCGCCTGCTGACCTGCATGGAAACGCTGCAGGGCAAGGACCCGAAACCCTATGTCGAGGCCTCCTTCACCGCCCCGCCGAAGGAGGAGATGATCGCGCTCGCCGCCTACGTCTCCGGCCAGTCCAAGGACGATCCCATCACCGTGAAGCCCAAGCATCCCAAGGAACAGGCGATGTACGACCTGGGCAAGCGGATGTTCTACTATCAGGGCGGCCCCTACGACTTCGCCTGCGCCACCTGCCACGGCCAGGAGGGCACGCGCATCCGGCTGCAGGATCTCCCCTACATTCCGGGGCAGAAGGGTGCCGCGGCCGGCTGGGGCAGCTGGCCGGCCTACCGCGTCAGTTCCGGCCAGATGTGGTCGATGCAGTGGCGGCTGAACGACTGCTTCCGCCAGCAGCGTTTCCCCGAACCGGTCTACACCTCCGACGCGACCATCGCGCTGTCGATGTACATGGCCGCCAACGCCAGCGGGGAGACCATGAAGACACCCGGAATCAAGCGCTGAGGGAGGCCGTCATGAAACACGCCATGAAACACGCTGCCTTCCTTGCCGCCCTGCTGCTGGCCGGTCCCGCCCTTTCCGAAACCAAGGTCGCTCCCTCCTGGGGACCGGGGGCCGACGACGCCGCCTTCACCCGCATGCTGGCCGCCAGCTTCAAGGACAAGGGCATCGCCAAAATCGACCGCCTGACCCAGGACGAGACGCAGGCCTTCTGCTCCGACCCGGAGGCCGCCGCCAGCCCCGCCGCCGCCGAGAAGCGGCTGCGGATCGAGGCCGCCAACCTGGCGACGGTGAAATGGCCGTCCGACGGCAAATGGCTGGGCGACTGGAAGGAGGGCGAGAAGATCGCCCAGAGCGGCCGGGGCAACACCTGGACCGACAAGCCGGGCGAGCCGAACGGCGGCAACTGCTACAACTGCCACCAGATCAGCCCGACCGAGATCTCCTATGGCACCATCGGTCCCAGCCTGCTGCAGTACGGCGCGCTGCGCGGCCGGGACGAGGAGACGATGAAGGCGGCCTGGGCCAAGATCTACAACGCCAAATCGGCCAACGCCTGCTCCAACATGCCGCGCGCCGGCCATATGGGCATCCTGGGGGAGACGCAGATCAAGCATCTGATGGCGCTGCTGTTCGACCCGAACTCTCCCGTCAACGCCCAGTCCAATTCGGCCAAATCGGGGCCTGCACAATGAACCGCCGCGAGTTTCTCACCGTCCTGGCCGCCGCCAACGCCGCCGGCCTGCTGCTGCCCGGCGCCGGCTTGGCCCGCGCGGAGGCTGCTGCGGACGCGGTCTACGATGCGCCGGCCTTCGGCAACGTCTCGCTTCTGCACATCACCGACTGCCACGCCCAGCTGAAGCCGATCCATTTCCGCGAGCCGAGCGTCAATCTCGGCGTCGGCGAGATGTCAGGCCGGGCGCCGCATCTGGTGGGCAGCCGGCTGCTGGAGCATTTCAAGCTCGCCGCCGGAAGCCGCGAGGCGCACGCCTTCACCTGCCTCGACTTCGAACGGCTGGCCGGGCTGTACGGCAAGGTCGGCGGCTTCGCCCATCTGGCGACGCTGGTCAAGCGGGTCCGGGCCAACCGGCCGGGCGCCCTGCTGCTCGACGGCGGCGACACCTGGCAGGGGTCGGGCACAGCGCTGTGGACCCAGGGCCAGGACATGGTGGAGGCCGCCAAGCTGCTGGGCGTCGACATCATGACGCTGCATTGGGAATGCACCTACGGCCAGGAGCGCGTGCAGGAGATCGCCGAGAAGGACTTCGCCGGCCACATCGAAATCGTCGCCCAGAACATCAAGACCGCCGATTTCGGCGACGACGTGTTCAAGCCCTACAGCCTGCGCGACGTCAACGGCGTCAAGGTCGCGGTGATCGGGCAGGCCTTCCCCTACACGCCGATCGCCAACCCGCGCTACATGGTGGCCGATTGGACCTTCGGCATCCGCGAGGAGGAGATGCAGGCGACCGTCGATGCCGCCCGCGCCGCCGGCGCCGCGGTGGTCGTCGTGCTGTCGCACAACGGCATGGACGTCGACCTGAAGATGGCGTCGCGCGTCCGCGGCATCGACGCCATCCTCGGCGGCCACACCCATGACGGCATGCCGGCACCCAGCATCGTCGCCAACCCTGGCGGCAAGACGCTGGTCACCAACGCCGGCTCGAACGGCAAGTTCCTGGGCGTCCTGGATCTCCAGGTCACCGGCGGACGGGTCGCCGACTTCCGGTACCGGCTGATGCCGGTCTTCGCCAACCTCCTGCCCGCCGACCCGGAGATGGAGGCGTTGATCACCCGCGTCCGCGCGCCCTACGAGGCCAAGCTGGGCGAAACGCTGGCGGTGACGGAGGGCACGCTGTACCGGCGCGGCAACTTCAACGGCAGCTTCGACCAGCTGATCCTCGACGCGCTGATGGCGGAAAAGGATGCCGAGATCGCCTTCTCCCCCGGCTTCCGCTGGGGCACCACGCTGCTGCCCGGCCAGCCCATCACCATGGAAAACCTGCTGGACCAGACCGCCATCACCTATCCCTACGTCACGCTTTCGCAGATGAGCGGCGAGCAGATCAAGACGGTGCTGGAGGATGTCTGCGACAACCTGTTCAACCCCGACCCCTATTACCAGCAGGGCGGCGACATGGTGCGCGTCGGCGGACTTTCCTATGCCTGCGATCCCGCCGCCCCGGCCGGCCGGCGCATCCAGGACATGACGCTGAACGGCAAGCCGGTTGAGGCGTCGAAGACCTACAAGGTCGCCGGCTGGGCACCCGTGGCGGAGGAGGCGAAGGCGGCCGGCGGCGAGCCGATCTGGGACCTCGTCGCCCGCAACCTGCGCGCCCGCAAGATTGTGGCGCCGCCGCAGCTGAACCTGCCGACCCTGAAGGGCGTGGACGGCAACCCCGGCCTCGACGCCTGACCCGAAATTCCGCCCGCCAACTGGGGCAAGCTCCAATCCGGAAAGGCTCAGACCATGAGCGTTCGTCGTTTCCTGGCCCCCCTGCTGATGCTGTTCGCCCTGGCCGCCGCCGCCCCGGCGCTGGCCCAGGACAAGGTCGTCTACCACATCGACAATGCCGCGGAGCAGGGCACCAAGGCGCTGCGCAACATCCGCAACCATCTGGACGTGGCGCCGAAGACCGAGATCCGCGTGGTCACCCATGCCGAAGGCGTCGATCTGCTGATGGAAGGCGCCAAGGACACCAAGAACAACATCGACTACGGCCCGCTGATCTCCGACCTGAAGGGCCGCGGCGTCCGGTTCGAGGTGTGCGAGATCACCATGAAGCGCCGCAACCTGACCAAGGACCAGTTCGTGATGGAGGCGGAGTTCACCCCGTCCGGCGTCGTCCGCATCACCGAACTGCAGGCGCGCGACCATTACGCCTACATCAAGCCCTGAAAGGGCGCCTGAGAAAGCAATGGCCATGGGTTTCACCGTCGATTCCCTGATGGAAAGCCTGGGCGAGGACAGCTTCATGGCGCTGGGCGGGCTGCTGATCGGCACGCTGTTCGGCGTGGTGGCGCAGCGGTCCCGCTTCTGCCTGCGCGCCTCGACGCTGGAGGTGGCGCATGGCCGGTTGGGCGGACGGCTGGCGGTCTGGCTGCTCGCCTTCTCCACCGCGCTGATGGCGACGCAGGGGCTGATCCTGCTGGGGCTGTTCGACACCGGCAGCGTCCGCCAGCTCAACAATCCCGGCAGCCTGTCGGGGGCGGTGATCGGCGGGCTGATGTTCGGCTGCGGCATGACGCTGACGCGGGCCTGCGCCAGCCGCATGCTGGTGCTGTCGGCCACCGGCAACCTGCGCGCACTGCTGTCCGGGCTGGTGTTCGCGGTGGTCGCCCAGGCGGCGATGCGCGGCGTCCTGTCGCCGCTGCGCGAGACGGTCAACGGCTGGTGGGTCATCAGTGGGCAGCAGCGCGACCTGCTGGCGCTGGCCGGCATCGGCCATGGCGGGGCGCTGCTGTTCGGCATGGGCTGGTTCGCGGCGGGCGTGGTGATCGCGCGGCGCAACGCCCTGTCGGGCTGGTCCTGGGTGGGCGCGGCCGGGGTCGGGGCGACGGTGGCCGCCGCCTGGTGGTTCACCTGGCGCGCCGCATCCTCCGCCTTCGATCCGGTGACCGTCCATTCCCTCAGCTTCACCGCGCCCTCGGCCGATTTCCTCATGCTGGTGCTGTCGCCGCCGGGCACCCGCTGGAGCTTCGACACCGGGCTGATCCCCGGCGTGGCGCTGGGCGCCTTCGTCGCCGGGCTGGCCGGGCGCGACCTGAAACTGGAAGGGTTCAACGACGGCTCCACCATGCGGCGCTACATCATCGGCGGCTGCATGATGGGCCTCGGCAGCGTGCTGGCCGGCGGCTGCGCGGTCGGGGCCGGCGTGTCCGGCGCGTCCATCTTCACGGCGACGGCGTGGCTGGTGCTGTGGTCGATGTGGATCGGCGCCGTGCTGACCGATCTCGCCATCGACCGGCCGGCGCGGGTGCGCGCCGCCGCCATCGCCGCAATTCCGCCGGTCGCGGCACAGTGACCTTCACAGGAGATCCCGCATGCCACGCCTGCCCCGCCGCCGCCTGCTGACAGCCGGTGCGGCACTCCTGGCCGCCGTGCCGGGCCTGGAGGCTGTCCGCGCCTTCGCCGCCGGAGTGGAGTCCTTCGTCAAGGGACCGCCGGTGCCCGACATGCCGCCGGTCCAGGTCAGCCCGCATGTCTGGATCATCCAGGCGCCCGACGGCTTCCCGACGCCTCAGAACCAGGGGATGATGGCGAACATCACCTTCGTCATCGGCCGCGACGGTGTCATCGTCGTCGACAGCGGCGCCTCGCTGCAGATCGGCGAGATGGCGATCCGGATGCTGCGGACGCTGACGCCCAAGCCGGTCGTCGGCATCGTCAACACGCATTACCACGGCGACCATTGGCTGGGTAACCACGCCTTCGCCGAGGCGTTCGGCGAGGATCTGCCCCGCTACGCCCTGCCCCAGACGCGGGAGGCGATCCTGGGCGTGCAGGGCAGCTTCTGGCAAAGCTCCATGGTCAAATGGACGGCGCAGGCGTCGGCCGGGACGCGGATCGTCGCCCCCAACCGCGACGCCAAGCATGGCGACGAGCTGTCGCTGGGCGACGTCCGGCTGCGCCTGCACCATTACGGCACCGCCCACACGCCGTCCGACCTGTCGGTCGCGGTGGTGGAGGACGGCGTCATGTGCGTCGGCGACGTGATGATGGACCGCCGCATCGCCAACATGGACGACGGCTCTTATCTCGGCACCTTCGAGACGATGGACAGGCTGCGGGCCGACAGCGACACCCGCATCTGGCTGCCGGCCCACGGCGTGCCCGGCCCCGGCGTGCCGGAGTGGCAGCGCAGCCTGTTCGAAGGCATCTTCGAATCCTGCGTCGCCGCGGTGAAGGCCGGCCAGTCGGTCGAGCAGGCCAAGGCCGCCGTGCTGGCCGATCCGCGCGTCGCCTCCCGCGCGGCCGAGACCAAGGGCTGGGACAGCAACATCGGCAAATACATCAGCCTCGCCTATCTGGAAGCGGAGCAAGCCGACTTCTGAGCGGCGGAGCTGCCGGTCACAGCAGGAAGGTCAGCACGATGTTCGCCAGCACCGCCGCGACGACGCCGAAAGGGGCGGCGCGGAACAGCAGCCGGGTGAACAGCGTGTTGCGCGCCTTTTCCTCCAGCGCCGAGCCGAGGATCAGGCTACCGCCCGACGAGAAGGGCGAGATCGAGGTCGCCTGCGAACCGACGACGATCGCCGTGAACAGCAGAACCGGGCTGACCGACAGGCTGGTCGCCAGCGTCGGCACCAGCGGGAACAGCGTCGGCGTCACCACGCCCAGCGTGCTGGAGAACAGCGACATCACGGCGGCGACGATGCCGAACACCACCGGCAGGAGCAGGGCCGGGATGCTGCTGCCAAGCCAGGCCGCCAGCGCTGCGATGGTCCCGGCCTTGATCGCGACGGAGATCAGCATCCCCATGCCGGAAATCATGATCAGCGTCGACCACGGCACCGACGCGATGGCCTTGCGCTCGTCGCCGAGCTTCAGCAGCAGGGCGATGACGGAGAAGACGCCGGCGATCAGCCCGATGTCGATCTTCGAATTGAGATAGGCCACCGTGGCGTTGCCGGGCATCGCCAGATGCAGCACCGGGCCGAGCAGGACCAGCGCCATCATCGTCAGAGTCAAGGTCAGCGTCATGCGCTGCCGGCCGTCGAGCGGCTCCGGCCGGCCGGTGTCGGCGAGCGAGGCGTTCAGGCTGCGGTGGTTGCCGAACAGGAACAGCATCGCGGTGATGACCAGGAACGGGATGATCAGCGTCGCCGCGAAGATGACCCCGCTGTAGAGGAAGGCGTCGGCGTCGCTGGTGCCGTTCGCCGTCATCAGGCCGCGGAAGATGATACCGCTCTGGCTCGACATGAAATTGGCGCCGGCCAGCGCGCCGTAATTGGCGCCCATCGCCCCCAGCACCATGTCCAGCCCGGTCCGCCGGCACATCAGCAGCGTGATCGGCGCCATGAAGGCGAGCACGGTGTAATAGCCGGCGCCCATCGCCGCGATCAGCGTCGCCGTCACCAGGATGGCGTAGGGCAGAACCCACGGCACGTTGCGGCAACGGTACAGCATATGCTCGGCCAGCTTTTCCAGCGTGCCGTTGACCAGAGCGAAGCTGTAGAACAGACAGACCGAGAAGATGACGAAGAAGATCTTCAGCGGCCACATCTCGATGACGGCGCCGGGTTTCAGCCCGAGACCGAAGCAGCCGAGGATATAGGCGAAGGCGATGGCGAACAGGCCGATGTTGATCTTGGTGACATAGCCCAGAACGACGGCCAGGGCGATGGCCAGCACGATGACGAGGGTCATCGGTTTCCTCCCAGTTTCTGTATTTCAGTCGAATTGGAAAAGCGTTGCCGGATTCCGGACCAGGATCTGCGCCCGCTCCGCCGGATCGGGGATCAGCGCATGCAGCCGGCTCACCTCGGCGGCATAGCCGGTCTCCGCCTCATGCTGGGTGTGGGGCCAGTCGCTGCCCCAGACGAAACGGTGCGAACCGCCGCAGGCCGCGCGCAGCAGGTCCAGGCTGCGCGCCGCGAGGTCGGGCGTCAGCCCGGCACGGTAGGGGGCGGAGAGCTTGACCCAGACGGCCGGCGTCCGGCGCAGCACATCGAGGAAATCGGCATGGCGGCGGATTGCCGGATCGATGCCGCCCTGCGGCAGGCCGAAATGGTCGATCACCACAGTGACGCCGGAGTCGGCGATGGCAGGCACCACCTCCGCGAGGTCGTCGAAGCGGCGCTGGATCTCGACCTGCCAGCGCCGGGATGCCAGGCGGCGGAAGAAGTACTGCCAGGCTGCCGCCCCATAATCCTCCAGATCCCGCCCGACGAGGTTCAGCCGCGCACCGACGAAGCCGAGGGCGCCGAGCCTGTCCAGTTCCTCCGCAGTCACGCCGGGATCGACGACGGCGACCGCGCGCAGCCGTTGGGGATGGGCGCGCAGGGCGGCTTCGATCAGGCTGTTGTCGGTGCCGAGGAAGCTGGGCTGGATCAGCACGCCATGGCTGAACCCCGCCTTGTCCTGCAGCGCGAACCAGTCCGACAACTCCGCCGCATAGGCCGGGCTGTAGCGCCGGCCGGCGGCCATCGGCAGGTCCGGGCGGAAAATATGGGCATGCGTGTCGATGCCCCTGATCGGGGGGTGTGCGGTCATCGGTCGATCCATACAGGCAATAGGGGGGCGGCCTCCGCCGCGAGGGGGAGGGTCCGGGAAAGGCCGCAATGAGGGAGCGCGCCGGAAACCGGTTCCGGCGCTGCGGGTCAGCTCAGGCGGCTGCGGTACCGGAAGCGCTCGGCGGGGCCTTGGGCGATGCGCCATTCGACCGCGGTGCCGTCCACGGTGAAGGCGGTGCGTTCGATCACCGCGGTGGGCGCCCCCTCCGCAAGGCCCAGCCGCGCCGCGACCTTGGCGGAGGCCGCCGCGAAGCTGACGTCATCGACGGCGCTGGCGATGAAAACGTTGAAGCGCTCGTGATAAAGCGGATAGAGCAGCGGCCCGAATTGGGACTCGTCCAACTCCACGATGCCGTCGAAACGGGCGCGCGGCAGCCAGATCTCCTCCGACAGCAACAGGGCGTCAGACTGGCCGCGCAGGCGGTCGAGGCGGATGCAGTCGGCGGTGCCGAGAATTTTGGCGACGGCGGCCGGAGCGATGGCGGCCGTGCGGGCGATGATCCGGCTCGACGGGATCGTCGCCTCGCCATCGGCGGACTGGACCGCGAAGAAACGGAACAGCGAGGCGTTGAAGGCGCGCTTGCGCAGATAGGTTCCGGAACCCTGGCGCCGTTCGAGAAGCCCCTCGTCGACCAGCGTCTGGATCGCTTTGCGCACGGTGCCGACCGACAGCCCGGTTTCGGCGGTCAGCTGGTTTTCCGACGGCAGCGCGGTGTCCGGCCCCCATTCGCCACGCGCCACCCGGGTGGCCAACGCGTCGCGCAGCTGCAGATAGGCCGGCAGCCGCCGATCCGGCAGTGGGGCTGAAGCAGAATCATGCTGTGGCATCGATATCCTCCCACAGCCATCCTGTCGCATATGGGTGCGGCGGTCAACAAGTTCTATATAGAACTATATGAGCGGCCTGCGGACACGACACGGCCCCCCTTGCGGCAGCGTTTCTCAACGCAGCCGCAAGGGGGGCCAACCGATGATCGGATGCAAAGGCTGTGGGCCGGAACCGCCCGTCAGACCTGGGCCATGCCGCCGTCGGCGAACAGCTCGATACCGTTGACGAAGCTGCTGTCGTCGGACGCCAGGAAGACGGCGGCCTTGGCGATCTCGTCCGGGTCGCCGACACGGCCCAGCGGCACCTGGGCGGCCAGATAATCCACCAGCCCCTGCTGCTGCGCCGCGTCGGGACCGGCCAGTTCGACCAGACCCGGCGTGCGGACCGGGCCGGGGCTCAGCGTGTTGACGCGGATGCCGCGGTCCTTCAGGTCGAGGATCCAGCTGCGGGCGAAGTTGCGCACAGCCGCCTTGCTGGCGCTGTAGACGCTGAAGGCCGCCGTGCCCATGCTGCCGGCGGTGGAGCCGGCGAGGATCACCGAAGAACCGCGACCGAGCAGCGGCAGCGCCTTCTGTACGGTGAACAGCACGCCCTTCACATTGCGGTTGAAGGTGTCGTCGAACTGGTCCTCCGTGATCTCGCCCAGCGGCAGCATGCTGCCGCCGCCGGCATTGGCGTAGAGCACGTCGAGCCGGCCCGCCTCGCTCTTGATTTGCGCATAGAGCCGGTCGAGATCGGCGAGGTTGGACGAATCCGCCTGCACCCCGGTCGCTTTGCCGCCGGCCGCAACGATCGCCGCGACCGCAGCATCCAGTTCGCCCTTGCGGCGGCCGGTGAGATAGACGGTGGCGCCTTCGGCGGCGAACCGCTTGGCCGCGGCGAGGCCGATGCCGCTGTTGGCGCCGGTGACGAGGGCGATCTTGCCGTCAAGCTTGCGTGACATCTGAAATCTCCTTGGGAATGGGTCATCTTCTGGAGACAAATCTATCGACGGCGGATACACACCGAAATAGAAACGGTTGAAAACCATCGTTGCAGAATTGCGCAGGATTGACGATGTCGAAGCTGCCGGATTTCGAAGGGCTGGCGATGTTCGCCAAGGTGGCGGAGGAACGCTCCTTCGCCGCTGCGGCCCGTGCCATGGGGGTGTCGGTCGCCACCGTGTCGCGTGCGGTCAGCCGGCTGGAGGAACGGCTGGGCGCGCGGCTGTTCAACCGCACCTCGCGCCGGCTGGCCTTGACCGATTTCGGCCATTCCCTGGCCGAACGCGCGACCCGTCTCTATGACGAGGCGGAAGCGGCGGAAAACGCGGTGCGCGAGATGTCCAGCCGCCCGCGCGGCCTGATCCGGTTCGCCGTGCCGATGTCGTTCGGGCTGCGCTGGGTGACGCCGCTGCTGCCGGAGTTCTTCCGTCTCTATCCGGAGATCTCCATCGACCTCCACCTGAGCGATGCCACCGTCGATCTGGTGGGGGACGGCTTCGACGCCGCTCTGCGCATCGCGGTGCTGCCGGACAGTTCGCTGGTGGCGCGGCGGCTGTGCGGGGTGTCGCCGGTGGTGCTCGCGGCCCCCAGCTATCTCGCCCGCCATGGCGAGCCGCGCCATCCGCGCGAGCTGAACGGCCATCATTGCCTGGGCTACGCCTATCGCCGGCGGCAGGACATCTGGCACTTCACCAACGGCGCCGGCGAGGAGGAAAGCGTCACGCCCTCCGGCCCGCTGCGCGTCACCAACGCCGACGCGCTGGTGCCGATGCTGCTGGAGGGGCTGGCCATCGCCGAACTGCCGGAATTCATGGCGGCCGAGCATCTGGCAACGGGACGGCTGACCGCCATCCTGACCGACTGGTCGCTGCCGAAGGGCGGCCTCTACTTCATCACGCCGTCGGCCCGCACGCGGCCGGCCAAGGTCGGCGTGCTTGCCGATTTCCTGATAGAGCGCCTGTCGGAACCGGCCTGGCGCCGCCGCATCGACGGTGCCGGAAGTTAGTCCCTCAATCCAGCGCCAGCAGCGGCCCGAACGCCTCCTCCAGGCTGCTGCGGTGCAGGCCGATCTTCGCCGGGTTGCCCGGCGTCACATTCACCGCGCGGATCAGGCGGCGGACCACCCGGCCGGCCGTCACATCCACGTCGATGATGTTGACGCAGCCGTAATCCTGCTCGAACGCCGACAGCGCCGACAGGCCGGCGCCGCAGGCCCAGGACAGCAGCATGCGGTTGACGCCGTCATGGGCGATCAGCGCCAGATGGGTCCAGCCCGGCTGCCGCACCAGCGCCTCGACGGCCGACACCACGCGGTCGCGCACGGCGGCGAAGCCGTCGCCGCCGGCGAAGCGCCCGTCCTCCGTCGCCGCCTCGAAGCCATAGACGTAAGCCGCCTCCCGCTGCTCCTTCGGCACCTCCGACAACCGGCCGGCGCGGATTTCCAGGAAATCGGGGTGGTCCTCCACCGGCAGACGGTGCGGCGCGGCGACCGGTTCGGCCGTCTGCCGCGTGCGGGCAAGGCCGGAACACAGCACGCGGTCCAGCGGCACGCCGGCCAGCAGGGCGCCGGCCGCCTGCGCCTCCGCCCGCCCGCGGTCGGTCAAGGCGGCCAGCTTCGGGTTCAGCGGTTTGCCCTCGGCGTCGTAATAGGCGACATGGCCGTGACGCAGCAGGTAGATGCGGCGGCGCGCGACCGTGCCGGGCAGCGGCGGAAACAGGCTCATCGCTCGGCGTCCTGTCCTTCGGCGGCCAGACGTTTGGGATTGCTCAGCGCCAGCCTCGCCCGCGTGATGTCCTTCAGCACCGCCCGCAAGGCCGCCTGTTGGTCAGGCGTGTCGAAGCGTCCGGCGTCGATGGCGGCGCAGAGCTTCGGCAGCAAATCCGGAAGGTCGCCGTCCTCGCCCAGCAGGCCGCCAACGGCGGCAGCCAGGGCCGGTTCGGCCGCGGTGCCGGCCGCCAGCTCCCGCTCCGCCACCCCCAGCGCATTGGCGATCATCAGCGCGGTGAAGCGCTGCTCGGCCGGAACCACCAGCAGGATCGCCTCGCGGAAGCTGCGGAGCGCGATGGCGACCAGATCGCGGGCGCCGGGATCGTCGTTGATCATGCTCCACCTCCGAACATGGGGAAGCCGCCGACGCGGTCGAGGTGGCGCAGCAGATCCATTTCGATCTCCGGCAGCATCCGGCCGGTCAACGCCAGTTCCAGCGACGGTTCGGTGCCGGAAATGTGGCGCTGCGCCTGCTGGATGGCGATGACCGCCCAGCGCATGCAGGCCGCGGCCTCCCAATAGGCGACGGCGTCCGCATCCACCCGCCGCCCGGCGGTCTCCTCATAGCCGGCATAAAGGTCGGTGCGGTCGGCGATGCCGCCGGCCTCACGGTCGTTGCGGCCGAAGCGCCAGCAGGCGGCGCAGAACCAGCCCAGATCCTCCATCGGGTCGGACCAGCCCGCGAATTCCCAATCGATGATCGCGGTGAGCCTGTCCCCATCGACCATGTAGTTGCCGGTGCGGTAGTCGCGATGGCACAGCACGAGGTCGCCGGCCGGCGGCGCGTTCCGTTCCAGCCAGCGCAGCCCATAGGCCAGCACCGGATCGCTGGCGGCATAGCGCCCGGCCCAGCGGCGGAAATCGGCCGCCGCCTGCAGGGCCGCCGTCGGTTCGGGCAACGCCAGGAACTCCAGCCCTTCCGCACCCGGCCGCACCCGGTGGATCAGGCCGAGCTGCCGGCCGAGTTCACGGGCCAGATCGCGCCGCGGCTCCTCGCTCTTGACCATGCGGAAACCGGCGGCGATGCCCGCCGCCCGCCGCATGATGTAGAAGGGCGCGCCCAGCATCGCCGGATCGGCGCCGACGAACAGCGGCTCCGGCACGGTGGCGCCGACGGCGAAGACGGCGCGCAGGACCGCGGCCTCCTCCGCCTTGCCCAGGCTGGCCGACACGCCCGACGCCGAACCGGTGCGCAGCACGCAAGGGTGGTTCCCCGCCAGCGGGCCGCCGTCGATCTCCAGCGTGACCGCGAGGTTGAGCGAGATGGCGCCGCCGCTGAGCCGCCCCTCGTCGATGACGGCGACCGCCCGCGCTTCCGCCTGCCCGGCCAGCCAGGACTCCAGCGCCGCTTTCCGGGCGGGATCCAATCCGGGAGTGGGCTTCGGAGCGCCGCTCACCGCCAGCCCCAGAAATCGTCGCCCTCGGCGAGGTAGCTGCGGCTCAACACCATCTTGTGGACCTCCGACGCGCCGTCGACCAGCTTGGCCTGCCGGGCGTAGCGGTAGATCCACTCCAGCACCGTGTCCTTGGAATAACCGCGCGCGCCGCAGAGCTGGATCGCCGTGTCAGCCGCCTTGAACAGCGTGTCGGCGACCTGGACCTTGGCCATCGACACTTCCTTGCGGGCGAAGCTGCCGCTGTCCAGCGCGTGCGCCGCCTTCATGGTCAGCAGCCGGCCGATCTCGATCTGCATCGCCGTCTCGCCCAGCATCCACTGCACGCCTTCATGCTCGGCCAGCGGAATCCCGAAGCTCTCGCGTTCCTTCACATAGGCGCCGGCGATCTCCAGACAGCGCTTGGCGAGGCCGGTCCAGCGCATGCAGTGGGTCAGCCGTGCCGGGCCAAGGCGGATCTGCGTCGCCTTCAGCCCGTCGCCGACCTTCATCAGCACATTCTCGTCCGCAATCTCCAGCCCGTGGAAGATCAGCTCGCAATGGCCGCCATGCTCCTCCGGCCCCATGATCGGGATGCGGCGCTCGATGCGCCAGCCGGGCTGGTCCTTGTCGAACAGGAAGGCGGTCAGACCCTTGCGCGGATCGTCGGACGTGCGCGCCATCAGGATGAAGTGCTGCGCGGCGTCGGCCCCGGTGATGAACCACTTGCGGCCCGTCACCACCCAGCGGTCGCCCTTGCGCTCCGCCCTGGTCTTCATCATCGACGGGTCGGAGCCGCCGCCCGGATGCGGTTCGGTCATGGCGAAGGCGCTGCGCACCCGCCCCTCGACGATGGGGGCGAGCCAGCGCTCCTTCTGCGCCGGGGTGCCGACCATGCTAAGGAGCCGCATGTTACCGTCGTCGGGGGCGGCGGCGTTGAAGCAGACCGGCCCAAAGATGGAGCGGTTCATCTCCTCGTAGCAGGCGGCGACGCCGACCATCGGCAACCCGTGGCCGCCGGCCTCCTTCGGCAGTTGCAGCGTCCACAGCCCGGCCGCTTTCACCTTGGCGCGCAGCGCCTCCAGCGGGGCTTCGGCGATGTTCTCGTGCTCGTCCCAATTGGCGCGGTCGGCCTCGACGGGAAGGATCTCCTGCTCGACGAAGGCGCGGACGCGGCGGCGATAGTCTTCCAGCTCCGGCGGAAGGGTGAAGTCCATGGAACCGCTCCTTAATCTTTTTAAAGCGAGGAGACCAGATGGCCGCCGTCGACGGCCAGCACCGATCCGGTCATGTAGGCGCCGGCATCGGACGCCAGTAGAAGCAGCGGCCCGTCCAGATCGGCCAGCCGGCCGAGCCGGCGCTGCGGGATGCGCTTGACCAGCGCCTTGCCGGCGTCGCTGGCGAAGAAATCGGCGTTCAGTTCGGTCTCGACATAGCCGGGGCAGAGCGCGTTGACGCGGATGCCGTAGCGCGCCAGTTCCAGCGCCATCGCCTTGGTCAGCTGCACCAGCCCGCCCTTGGCGGCGATGTAGGACGACACCTGCCCCGCCACCCGCATGCCGAGGATGGAGGCGATGTTGACGATGGCCCCGCCCTGCTTGTCGTCGCGCATGCGCTGCGCTACCGCGCGCGCCACGCGGGCGCAGCCGGTCAGGTTGGTGTCGACCACCCGGTCCCACTCCTCCTCGCTCATGTCGAGGAAGGGGCGCGTGGCGGTGACGCCGGCATTGTTGACGAGGATGTCGATGCGGCCCAGCGCGTCCCACGCCTCCCCCACCGCTGCGGTGACGGAGGCCGGATCGGTCACGTCCATGGCGACGACGACGGCGCTGCCGCCGGCGGCTTCAATGGCGGCGCGCGTTTCGGCCAGCGCGTCGGTCCGCCGCGCGGCCAGCGCGACACGGGCGCCCGCCTTGGCCAGAACACCGGCGAAATGGCGGCCGAGACCGCTGGAGGCGCCGGTGACCAGCGCCGTCTTGCCGGTCAGGTCGATGGAGACGCTCATGCTTCCTCCCATGGTCGGGATTTCCTGACGAGGCGGCCGAGGCACGGCCCCGAACAGCACCCTTGAAAAAACGAGCGAGCGCTCGCTTTATATCCTTACAGCCGATCCTGTGCAAGAACGATCGGTGTCGCAAACGATAGGGCAGCCGGGTATGAGCAGCTTGCGGGATTTCCAGGCACGGCACGATCTGTCGATGGAGGCGCTGTGCGCGCGCATCCTGGAACGGCATGCCGCGACCATCCGGGTGAAGAAGCCGGCGGTCGCCATTGCCAACCTCGCGCGGATCGTCGAAACCACCCTGACGCTGGCGAACCGCAAGGGCTTCCATTCCACCAGCCTGCGCGACCTGACCGAACAGTCGGGGCTGAGCATGGGCGCGCTCTACGCTTATTTCGACAGCAAGGACACGCTGCTGATGATGATCCTGGGTCAGGTCGTCGGCGTGGTGGAGGAGGTGCTGGGCCGCCCGCCCGGCGGGCTGGCGAACGACCCGGCCGGCCGGCTGCGCTGGCTTCTGCGCACCCACCTGTTCCTGACCGAGACCATGCATCCCTGGTTCGTCTTCGCCTATATGGAGGCGAAGTCCTTCCCCAAGGACGGGCGCGACCTTGCCGTCAGCAGCGAGATGATGACGGAGGGCATGATCGCCGACGCGCTGGCCGACGGCGTCGCCCGCGGCCTGTTCGCCGTGCCCGACGTGACGATGACGGCGGCGCTGATCAAGCCGATGCTGCAGGACTGGTACGTCAAACGCGCCAAGCACCGCCGCCGCGGCATCACGCCCGACCTCTATGCCGAGCAGCTGATCGCCTTCGTCGAGGCGGCGGTGGGGCTGAGGCGCGCCTAGGTCACGGACACCTGATCGCGCAGCACCCGCTTGGTCACCTTGCCGTTGGCGTTGCGCGGCAGCGCATCTCCCAGCAGCGTGACGTAATCTGGCACCTTGTACTCGGCGAGATTGGCGCGGCAGAAGTCGCGCACGTCGTCGGCGGTCAGGCTGCCGGACTTGGAAATCACGAAGACATGGATCTTCTCGCCCAGCACCGGATCGGGATGGGCGACCACCGCCGCCTCCACCACGTCGGCATGGCGGACCAGCAGGTTTTCGACCTCGACGCTGTAGATCTTATGGCCGCCGCGGTTGATGACGTCGTTCTTGCGGTCGTAGAGCCGCAGATAGCCCTGCTCGTCCAGCGCGCCGATGTCGCCGGAGCGCCAATAGCCGTCGACGAAGCTGTCGCGGGTGGCATCCTCGCGGTTCCAATAGCCGCGGATGGTCATGGGACCACGGATCCAGACCTCCCCGCTCACCCCCGGCGGGCATTCGCGGCCCTGTTCGTCGATGATGCGCAGGTCGCCGCAGGGCACGCACATGCCGACCGAATCCAGGCAGGCGCGGGTGTGGCCGATGGGGACCACGCTAATGATGGTGGCGCATTCGGTGGAGCCGTAGGCGTTCAGCAGATGCAGGTCGGGCAGACGTTCCGCCATCGCCTCCACCGTCGCTTCGGGCATCGGCGCGCCGCCGAAGCCGCCGATCCGCCAGGATGACAGGTCGTAGCGGCTGAAGTCGGCGCGCAGCAGGCAGAGATTGTACATGGCCGGCACCAGCACGGTGGTGGTCATGCGCTCCCGGCTTGCCAGCTCCAGGAAACCGGCGACGTCGAAGGCCGGCATCATCACGGTGCAGCCGGCGACGCGGATCATCGCCATGATGACGGCGACCAGCCCGGTGACGTGGGACGCCGGAACCGCCAACACCGCCCGCTCGCCCTCGCGATAGTCCCAGCATTCCTCGAAATGCATGGCGGAGTGGATGATGTTCACGTGGGACAGCAGCGCGCCCTTCGGCTTGCCGGTGGTGCCGGAGGTGTAGAGGATGACGGCGGTGTCCTCCTCCCGCTGCGGCGCTGCGGAGTCCGGAAGCGGGGCGCCGGTTTCCAGCAACTCCTCGAAGGGGCGGCAGCCGTCCGCCACGCCGCCGGCCGAGACGCGCGAGACGAGCGACGGCACCTCCCCTGCGTCGGGCATGCGGTCGGCGAGCGCCGCGTCGTGGATCAGAATCGAGGCGCCGCAGTCGTTCAGGATGCCGGCAATGCCCGGCCGCTGTTCCCGCGCGCTGACCGGCACCGCGACGATGCCGGCACGGGCCGCCGCCAGCAGGGCGATCAGGAATTCCGCGCGGTTGCTGAGCACCAGCGCCATGCGGTCGCCCGGCCGGGCGCCTTGCGCCAGCAGGACCGCGGCGGCGCGCGTCACCAGCGCGTCCAGTTGCCCGTAGCTGTACCGCCGCTCCCCATCTACCAGAGCCTCGCCATGCGGCCGGCGGGCGACGGCGGCGCGGAGCATGGCGTCGATGGTGGCGGGACGCTCGCTGTAGCATGGTACGAGACGCGTGCCGAAAAGCAGCTCGCGCCGTTTGGGAACGCCCGTTCCGTCCGGCCAGGCCATGCCCGTCCTCCCTGACGATTTCGTTGAAATGAATGGCGGCGGCATTGCGGTGGTGGTGGTGCCGCCCTTGTCGCTGTTGCAGAAACTATGTCATCCTATGAACTGAGTGTCAAACAGCGGCACCGTCAGTGCAGCAAACAAAATGGGCTGGCGCGGTCCTCGCGCCGGCCGATCGGGAGGAAACCGATGCCGACACCCCATTATGTGACCCTTACCGACGGCCAGATGCGCGTCTGGCGCAGCGGCTCGGGACCGGATCTGCTGGTCCTGCCCGGCCTGATCGAAGCGGCGTCGGTGTGCGCCGACAGGCTGTCGTGCGCCCTGCCGGGCTGGACCGTCACCGCGCTCGACCTTCCGGGAACCGGCGGGTCGGTCACCTGCTGGGCGGAGGACATCGCCGGGCTGGCCCGCCTGATCGCCGATGCCGCCGGCCGGCTCGGCCTGCCCGCCTGTCCGCTGCTCGCCTTCGATCTCGCAGCGCCGCTGGCCCGTGCCTTGCCCGAGGCGGGGTGGAGGCCCGACGAGGTGCTTCTGGTCAATGCCGCCATGGCGGAAGGCTGGAGCGAGCGCAGACTGCACCCCGCCCCGCTGGCGCCCCGCGCCGACGGAACCCATCTGGCGGTGCTGTGGGCGCATCTGCGTGACGCCCATGTGCTGGAACCGCGCGACGCCGGCCATCCGGCCAAAGCCGGCGCCCCCCTGCCCGCCCCCGCCGAACTGGACGCTATGCTGCGCAACGCCGCCGGAGCACCGGCGCGCTACGAGGCGCTGTGGTCCATCTGCCTTGACGCGGTGCGGAGCACGTCAGAGTCCACCGATGGGACGGTTCGGTTCGAGGGGCTGGACGAGGCCGCCGCTCATCTCGCGCCGATGGCCGCCGGCCGAAAGCCCGCCGGGCCGTTGCCGCCGACGCGGCCCTTCGCGGATCCGCTGCGGGTCTGGCACGACTACGCCGACACGCCCGCCGGCCGGGTCCATCTGCGCCGCGCCGGGCGCGGCCGGGCGCTGCTGGCCTTCCAGTCGGCGCCGGGGTCGTCGGCACCGCTGCTGCCGCTGTTGCATGGGTTGGCGCCGGGACGGGAGGTCATCGCCCCCGACTATCTCGGCAATGGCGACTCCGACAAGCCGGAGCGCGCGGTGGACATCGGCGTGCTGGCCGACGACATGCTGGCGCTGGCCGATGCGCTTGCTCTGGAGAGCTTCGACCTGTGGGGAACCCACACCGGCGCGCTGGTCGCGCTGGACCTGACCGTGCGCCATCCCGACCGTGTCGGCCGTGCCGTGCTGGAGGCGCCGGTGCTGATCCCCGCCGACTTCAGCGCCGACATCCTCGACCACTATTTCCCGCCGCTGGCCCCCGACCGCTGGGGGCTGCATCTGCTCCAGGCCTGGAACATGCGGCGGGACATGTTCCTGTTCTGGCCGTGGTACCGGCAGGAGCGTGCCGCCGCCCGCGCCATCGGCGTTCCCGACGCGGCGGTGCTGCATGACTGGACCATGGGCTTGCTGGCGAGCGGCGGGCATTACGACCGCTCCTACCGCGCCGCCTTCCGCTACGACACCCGGGCGGCATTGGTGCGCCTGACCCGGCCGGCCCTGATCTGCGCCGGCCCGGCCGACATGCTGGTCGAAGGGCTGGCGGAGGCGCGGACGCTCGCCCCGGCCGGAACCGAGGTCATGCCGACCCCCGCCACCGTCTGGTATCCCGGCCAGGGTGACGAGGCGGTGCGGGCGACCATCGACTGCTACGCCGCTTTCCTGACTGCAGGGTCGGACATGGCGAATCCGCACCCGGTGGCATAGCGTGACACCACGCCCGCCCCCGCCTCAGCCGCCGATGGCGGATTGGGCGCGGGCGGCGCGGTGCAGCGGCGGCGCCGACAGGGAATAGAGGTTGGCCGAGATTTCGCGCACGGCCTCGCGCATCTCCTCCAGGAAATTGGGCTGGCCGTTGCGGACGATGTGGGGGGTCAGGCCGGTCAGGCTGACGGCGGCCACCAACCGGCCGTCGGGATCGAACAGCGGCATGGCGATGGCGGCCAGCCCCTCGATCACGTCATCGACCGCCACCGACCATCCGCGCCCGCGCACCTCCTCCAACTCCTTCGCCAACTGGCGCGGGTCGGTGGTGGTGTGGGGGGTGAGGCGCGTGGTCCCGCGCGCCAGCACGCGGTCGACCTCCGTCTCCGGCAGATAGGCCAGCAGCACGCGCGGCGCGGCACCGCAATTCATCGGCAGCTGCCCGCCGACGATCCACCAGCGCACCTCCACCGAGCGGTCGCTGTGGAACTGGTCCAGGCACACGGCCGATCCGTCGTGATAGACCGACAGGAACACGGTGCTGCCCGTGGTCTTCGCCAGCCGCGACAGGATGGTGGAGGCGATCTGGCGCAGGTCGCGCCGTTCCGGCACCGCCCCCGCCAGCTTCAGGATCTCCAGACCCAGGCTGTATTTCTGGCTCTGCGCATCGAAGACGGCGAAGCCGTCCTGCACCAGCGTCAGGAGGATGCGCCGCGCCGTCCCCTTGTCGAGCTTCGCGGCGGTCGCGACCTCCGTCAGGGTCAGGGTCGGTCCCTCCTGATAGAAGCTGCGCAGCACGGCCAAGGCCCGCGACACCGCGCGGACGCTCAGTCCGTTCTTTTCCGTGCCCTGGTTGTCGTCCTGTTCGGTGTCCATACGCTCAAGCCCCTTATGGATGTCCCGCATCTCGAGTCCAGGCGGAAGCCCCGCCGCCCGGCACAGCCGACGGAGGGTGGCGAAACCGCCCTCATCCCGTCGCGGTAGCAGCGCGCCGGCTAGCATTGAAGAGCCGCGCTCCCTTGCGCAACCCCTTTCCGCCATCCCCGGCGCGGCCCACCGTTCGTGTCAAACAGTGACACCATTTTTGCCTGTTGACACTGCAGAGCGCAAATGGTTTCCTTTGCCAACAAACAGAACAAGCGCGCCGCCATCGCCTTCGCGGATGGCCGGCGCCCCATGTTCCGGCCCGCCGCTGTCCCCCGCTTTTCCGGACCGGCCGCCGGCACCCTGCACGAGGGGAGGACAATGCACACCATCGCCCTGGGTGCGTTCACGGTCACGCGGATCGAGGAAATGCTGACGCCGGGTTTCGACCCCGGCTTCCTGTTTCCGGCCTATGACGAGGCGATCCTGACCAGGAACCCCGAACTGGCCGAGCCGAACTTCCTCGACCCGGCGTCGCGGCGCCTGATGTCGAGCATGCACAGCTGGCTGATCCGCACCGGCCGCCATGTGATCCTGATCGACACCGGCTGCGGCAACCACAAGGAACGCCACACGCCGGGCTTCGAGCGCTTCCACATGCTCGACAAACCCTATCTGCGCCACCTCGCCGAGGCCGGCGTGCGGCCGGAAGACGTGACGCTGGTCATCAACACCCACCTGCACATCGACCATGTCGGCTGGAACACACAGCTGGTCGACGGGCGCTGGGTCCCGACCTTCCCCAACGCCCGCTACATCTACGGCGCGCAGGAGTTCAAGCACTGGCGCAGCCCGGAGGGCGGGCTGATCGGCATGCCGGGCAACGGCCCGGTCATGGAGGACAGCGTCATGCCGGTGTGGGAAGCCGGTCAGGTCGACCTGATCGAGGACGGCGACAGCATCCTCGACGGCCTGTCGGTGGAGCTGGCCCCCGGCCACACCGCCGGGCAGATGTTCGTCCGGCTGGAGTCGGACCGCCATGCCGCCTACTTCACCGGCGACTGCCTGCACCAGCCGATGCAGGTGGCGCGTCCCGACTGGAACAGCCGCTTCTGCGAGGATCAGGTCCAGGCGGTGGCGACCCGCCGCCGGCTGCTCGACCATGCCGCCGACCGCGGCGCCCTGGTCTTCCCCGCCCATTTCGGCGCGCCCCACACCGGCTATGTGCGCCGCACTGGCGAGACCTTCCGGTTCGAACCGCTCGCGGCCTGATCGAAGTCAGTCCGACCTTACCCGAAAGGGACATTCCATGAGCATTGCCGCCCTCGACGGCCCGGCCACCCTGCTCGACACCCTGCGCACGGCGCTTGGGTCCGACGGCCTGCTGGATGACGAGACGAGCCGCAACTTCTACGCCAACGACGTGTTCTGGCAGCCGGGCATCCCGCCGCTCGCCATCGCCCTGCCGCGCGACCGCGACGCCGTCGCCGCCACCGTGCGCGCCGCGCATCAGGCCGGCGTGGCGGTGGTGCCTCGCGGCGGCGGCATGTCCTACACCAAGGGCTACCTGCCCGAAGGCCCGAACTCGGTCGTCATCGACAGCCGCCGGCTGAACCGCATCCTCGACCTGAACACCGACAGCCTCTATGTGACGGTGGAGACCGGCTGCACCTGGGCCGCGCTGAACGAAGCGCTGGAGGGCACGGGCCTGCGCACCGGCTATTGGGGGCCGCTGTCGGGCATCAACGCCACCATCGGCGGCGCCCTGTCGCAGAACAGCGCCTTCTTCGGCTCCGCCCTGCACGGCACCGTGGCGGAAAGCGTGCTGGGCGTCACCGTGGTGCTGGCCGACGGCCGCACCGTCACCACCGGATCGGGCGGGCGCGTCGGCACCAAGCCCTTCACCCGCTCGGGCGGTCCCGACCTGACCGGCCTGTTCCTGGGCGACAACGGCGCCATGGGCTTCAAGGTGGCGGCGACGCTGCGGCTGCACCGCCGGCCGGAGCACACCGATTTCCTGTCCTTCGGCTTCGCCACCATGCAGGCGATGGCCGCCGCCCAGGTGGAGATGGCGCGGGCGCGCTGCGTGTCGGAAGGCTTCGGCATCGACCGCACCAAGGTCGAGCATTCGGCCAGCGTCAACAAGCTGTCGGACGGGCTGAAGACCCTCGGCAACGTGGCGAAGGCCGGCAAGTCGCTGTTCCAGGGCGCCAAGGAGGCGCTGAGCGTCGCCACCGCCGGCACCGCCTTCCTCAAGGACCACAACTTCACCCTCCATCTGGTGGTGGAGGGGCGCAGCGAAACCCAGCTGCGCGAAGCCATGCAGACGGTGCGCGAGATCGGCGCCCGCCACGGCAAGGAGATCGAGAACAGCGTGCCGAAGGTCATGCGCTCCAAGCCCTTCGGGCCGGTGCGCGGCATGCTGGGGCGCGAGGGCCAGCGCTGGGTCCCGATCCACGCCATTTTCCCGCTGGGCGACGCCGACAAGGTGGTCGCCGCCAACGACGCCTTCTTCGCGGAGAAGCGCGGCTTCATGGAGCAGCACGGCATCATCTATTCGGTGATGACCATGACGGTCGGCAACGACTTCTTCCTTGAGCCGGCCTTCTACTGGACCGACGAGATCACGCCGCTGCACGCCGCCAGCCTGGGCGACGAGGTGGTGAAGCCCTGGCGCGACCGCCCGGCCAACCCGGGGGCGCGCAACGCGGTGGCGGAGCTGCGCCGCGCGACGCAGGAGCTGTACTGCAGCCTGGGCGGCGTCAGCTGGCAGGTCGCCCGCGACTATCCGTTCCGCGAGATCATGACCCCCGAAACCTGGTCGCTGCTGGAGGGCGTCAAGCGCGCCGTCGATCCGCAGGGGCTGATGAATCCCGGCTCCCTCGGCCTCGGCCGCTGAGGACCGGGAGCGGAGACATCCACGCCATGGGCTACACCATCACCGAGAAGATCCTGGCACGCGCGGCGGGGCTGCCCGCGGTGCGCGCCGGACAGGACATCAAGGCGAAGCCGGACTTCGTGCTGGCCTACGATTTCCCCGGCTACACCGACGTCTATTTCAAGACGATGAAGGAGGATTTCGGCATCGAGCGGGTGGCCGAGCCGGAACGCTTCGGCATCTTCATCGACCACATGGTGCCAACCGCCACCGCCAAGGAGGAAGAGCTGCACATCAACACGCGCACCTGGTGCGCGGAGAACAATGTGCCGCTGTTCGAACGCCACGGCATCGGCCATCAGGTGGCGGCGGAGGTCGGCTATGCGACGCCGGGCGCCTTCGTCGTCCATTTCGACGGCCATGTCAGCCAGCTCGGCACCTTCGGCACGCTCGCCATCGGTCTGCGCCGCAATGTGATGGAGGCCTTCGTCAGCGACACCGTGTCGATCCGCGTGCCCGATACGGTGCGGGTGAACCTGCGCGGATCCTTGCGGCCCGGCGTGATGGCGCGCGACGTCTTCCACCATCTGGTGCGCCGGCTAGGGCCGAGTTCCTGCCGCTTCCAGGTTCTGGAGCTGGGCGGCCCGTCGGTTGCGGCGATGTCGACGGAAGGGCTGCAGACCATCACCGGCCTTGCCATGTTCACCGGCGCCCTGACCGCCATCGTCAATCCCGACCCGGTGCGGCTCGACTATGCCCTGCCCCGCGCCCGCAAAAAGCTGGAGCCGGTGTCGAGCGATCCCGACGCCCGCTATTCCGCCGTTCACGACATCGATTTGTCGGACCTGGAACCGATCGTCGTCGTGCCGCCAACCCCGGCGGACACCCACGACCTGACCGAGTTCCTCGGGCTGGAGATCAATGCCGGCTATCTCGGTTCCTGCGCCTCGGGCCGGCTGGAGGATCTGCGGGCGGCGGCCAAGGTGCTGGAAGGCCGGCGGGTCAAGACCGGCGTCTCGCTGCACATCGTGCCGACCAGCCAGGAACTGATGGCGGCGGCGGCGCGCGAAGGGCTGGTCTCCACCCTGGTGGAGGCCGGGGCCTTCGTCTCCTCGCCCAGTTGCGACTATTGCTTCGGCCGCATCGCGACGATGACGGCGGGCCAGCGCGCGGTGTCCACCGGCACGCTCAACGTCCGCGGCCGGATGGGCAGCCCGGACTCCGAAATCTACCTGTGCAACGCCGCGGTGGTCGCCGCCTCCGCCATCGAAGGCCGGATCGCCGATCCGCGCCCCTACCTGTGAGGCCGGCGATGAGCGAAGCCACACTGAATATGCCGGTGATGAAGGGCCGCGTCGCCTTCATCTTCGACGAGGTGAATTTCGACGTCGACCAGATCGTCGGCGTCAAGAACATCAAGATCACCGACGTGGCCGAACTGGCGCAGCTCGCCATGCAGACCTACGACCCGGATTTCGCCAAGTCGGTGCGGCCGGGCGACCTGCTGGTCGGCGCCGACAATTTCGGCTACGGCCACCCGCACTACCCGCCGATGAAGGCGATGCGCCATCTCGGCATCGCCGGGGTGATCGCGGAGTCCTTCTCCCCCGGCTATTGGCGCGGCGAGGTCAGCATGGGCTTCCCGCAGGTCAGCTGCCCCGGGATCCTCGGCTTCGTCCGGCGCTGGGACGAGATCGAGGTGGACTGGGCGGCCGGCGTGGTCCGCAACCACAGCCAAGGCACCGAAATTCCCTATGAGCCGCTGCCGCAGGCGGATGCCGAGATGATCGAGGCCGGCGGCCTCGTCCCCTTCCTGAAGCAGCAGGCGGCCCAGCAACGCGAACAGAAGGACCATGCCAATGTCTCGGGGACCTGAATTCCGCAACCGCATTCTGGCGCAGAAGACCGTCTGGTCGGCCGGCGCCTATGACGCCCTGTCCGCCCGCTTCATCGAGGCGGCCGGCTTCGACGCGCTGATGACCTCGGGCTTCGGCGTCTCGGCCTCCTTCCTCGGCCAGCCGGATGCCGAGCTGTACACCATGTCGGAGAACCTGACGGTGGTCCGCAATGTGGTGTCGGCGGTCAACGTCCCGGTCATCGCCGACATCGACACCGGATACGGCAACGCCATCAACGTGATGCGCACGATCCGCGAGTTCGAGGCGTCGGGCGTCTCCGCCGTCATCATGGAGGATCAGGTGGCGCCCAAGCGCTGCCCGATCTGCGTCGGCGGGGTCGAGGTGATCCCGATGGACGAGGGCGTCGCCAAGATCCAGGCGGCGGTCGAGGCCCGGCGCGATCCCAACATGCTGATCATCGCCCGCACCGACGTGGTCGATCCGGCCGCCGCGATGGAACGCGGACGCGCCTATGTCGCCGCCGGCGCCGACATGATCCAGCCGATCAGCAAATGCTTCAAAGATATCGACGGCTTGCGCGCCATGCGCGAGGCGGTCGGCGTGCCGCTGTCGCTCCAGCTGCTCGGCTGGCTGGAGAAGCTGTCGGCCGACGAGGTCGAGGAGGTTGCCGGCATGGCGACCTACGCGCTGGTGCCGCTGATGACCGTCGCCTCGGCGCTGAAGGAGAATCTGGCGGCATTGGCGGAGCGCCGCTCCACCCGCGACCTGCCGCGGCCGGTGACCGACCACAACAGCTTCATCGACTTCATAGGCTTCCCGCAGATCGAGGAACTGCAGAAGCGCTACCTGAAGACCGCCTGACGATCCTTTGCCGGCGCGCACCACCCGCCGGTCCCAGGGCCAATCAAAAAGCGGCCAACCAAAAGACGACCAATCCACGGAGGAACCCCATGTTCGGTAGGCGCACTCTCCTTGCCGCCGCGGCGGCCCTGGCCCTGGCCATTCCCGTCGCCGGCACCACCGGCGCCCAGGCGCAGCAGCCCCCGGTCCGCATCGCCGTCATCGGCCCGATGAGCGGCACCGGCGCCTTCGAAGGCCAGCTCGGCCTGGAAGGCGCGCAGGCGATGGCCGCGGTCATCAACGCCAAGGGCGGCGTCGCCGGCCGCAAGCTGGAACTGCTGACCTACGACGACAAGGGGTCCCCCGAGGACGGCGTCAGCGCCGCCAAGCGGGCGATGGAGCAGGACAACGTCGACATGATCATCGGCGGCTGGTTCAGCGCCGTCGCCCTGTCGATGAAGGAAGTGACGCGCGACAAGATCATCACCGTCATGACCAGCTCCCAGCACCCGAAGGTGACGGAGGAGGGGCACAAGTACCTGTTCCGCCTGAACGCCACCTCGGCGATGATGTCGGAGTTCTATTCGAAGGCGATCTGCGACCGCATCAAGCCCAAGTCCATCGCCTTCATGAACGTCAACGACGACTGGGGCCGGTTGGAGCTGGACAACTACACCAAGCTGCTGACCGCCTGCGGCATCGAGGTGAAGGGGCACGAGTTCTACAACCGTACCGACACGGACTTCACCACCGCCCTGACCAAGCTGAAGTCGCTGAACGCCGACGCGATCTATGTGGCCGCGATCAACACCTCGCAGGGCGCGACGATCTACCGGCAGATCAAGCAGACCGGCTACCGCGGCAAGGTCATCGCGTCGGCCGGCAACATGAACCCGAAGCTGGTCGAGCTGTCCGGCAATTCGCTGGAGCAGGTCTACTCCGCCTCGCCCTTCACCGAGGACGGCAGCGCCCCGTCGCTGAAGCCGTGGCTGGAGCAGTACCGCAAGGACTATAAGAACGAGCCGTCCTTCATCGCGGCACTCGGCGCCCAGGCGGTGCAGACCCTGGCCTTCGGCGTCGAAGCCGCCGGCGGCGACCCGCGCGCCTACGACAAGATCGCCGCCGCGTTGAAGTCGCAGGAGGTGCCGACGGTGATGGGCGAGCTGCGCTTCTCCGACAAGGGTCAGGCGAGCCAGGCGATCCATCTGGTGCAGGTGCAGAAGAAGCAGATCGTCAGCGTCCGGGACTGAGCGGCCGGTAGCGAAAAGCCCTCTCCCGTCCCGGGAGAGGGAGGGGACCCACGAAGTGGGGAGGGTGAGGGGTAGGGCAAGACTCCCGAACCGCATGGTTCCTTGGATCACCCCTCACCCTTCCCACCGCTTCGCGGCGGGCCCCTTCCCTCTCCCGGGGCGGGAGAGGGGGACTCCCGACAGGAAGAATCGACATGGATTTCACCGTCTTCGCCCAGCAGATCGCGAACGGCCTGGTCAACGGGATGGCCTATGTGCTCATCGCCACCGGGCTGACGCTGGTCTTCGGGGTGCTGCGCATCGTGAATTTCGCCCATGGCGAGTTCTATATGCTCGGCGCCTACATCACCTATTTCGTCGGTACCCTGCTCGGGCTCGACTACATCGCTGCGGCGGCGATCTCGGCCGTGGTGGTGGCGGGGCTCGGCGTCGTCGCCAACAAGCTGATCTTCTGGCCGCTGCGCCGCGACCATGAATTCACCATCCTGCTGTCCAGCCTGGGTCTGGCCCTGCTGATCGCCAACGGCGGCGAGCTGCTGTTCGGCGCCGATCCGAAATATGTCGAGAGCCCCTTCGCCGACGAGGTGCTGGACATCGGCACGGTGACGCTGACCCAGCAGCGCATCCTGGTCTTCGCCGCCGCGGTGGTGGCGCTGGTCGCGGTCTATCTGTTCATCCGCTATTCGCGCTTCGGCAAGATGATGCGGGCGACGGCGCAGAACCCGGACGGCGCGGCGCTGACCGGCATCAACATCGGGCTGGTCCACACCTACACCTTCGCGCTGGCCTGCGGGCTGGCGGCACTGTCGGGCGCGCTGGTCGGCCCCACCGTGATGATCTTCCCGACCATCGGCAACTGGGCGGTGCTGAAGGGCTTCATCGTCGTCATCATGGGCGGTCTCGGCAGCGTCACCGGCGCCCTGTTCGCCGGCCTGCTGCTGGGCGTCATCGAATCGCTGGGCGGCGGCTACATCTCCCTCGGCTTCATGGAGGCGATCGGCTACGCGATGATCATCGCGGTCCTGCTGTGGCGCCCCAACGGCCTGTTCAGCACGGCGCGGGGTCTGCGATGAACACCAACTCTCATGGGCATTCCCTGGCGATTGCCGGCGGCGTGGCCGCGCTGGCGGTCCTGCCCTTCCTCGCCGGCAACGCCTATCTGGAACATCTGCTGGTGCTGTGGATGCTGTATGCGCTGCTCGCGCTCAGCCTCAACATCGTCATCGGCTATCTCGGCGAACTCACCTTCGGCCATGCCGCCTTCGTCGGCGTCGGCGCCTACACCTCCGCCATCCTTTCCACGCAGCTCGGCCTGCCGCCGCTGCTTGGGCTGCCGATGGCCGGATTGGTGGCCGCGGCGTTCGGGCTGGTGATCGGCTATGCCGCCCTGCGGGTGGTCGGGCCGCAGTTCGCCATCCTGACGCTGGGCTTCGGCGCCATCCTGTTCACCATCACCAACCATTGGGTGGACCTGACGCGCGGGCCCATGGGCATCACCGACATCCCGCCGATGGCGATCGGTCCGCTGGCCTTCGACAGTGCCCGCCCGACCTATTATCTGGTGCTGGCGCTGGTGCTGGCGACCGCGTGGCTCTGCCATGCGCTGGTCAGCAGCCGCACCGGCCGCGCCTTCCTGGCGGTGCGGGAGAATGCGCCGCTGGCGGCCTCGCTCGGCATCAACGTCTTCCACACCAAGCTGCTGGGCTTCGTCGCTGCCACCGCCATCGCCGGCATCGGCGGCGCCATCTACGCCCACTATATCCGGGTCATCACCCCCGACATCATGGGCGTCCACAATGTCGCCGCCCTCATCATCGTCGTCATCATCGGCGGGCGCGGCACCATCCTGGGGCCGATCCTGGGGGCACTGGTCTATATCGGCCTTCTGGAATCGCTGCGCGTCGCCGGTCCGCTGCGCATGGTCATCTTCGCGGCCCTGCTGACCGGCACCGTCGTCTTCCTGCCGGGCGGCCTGGTCAGCCTGTGGCAGCGCTGGCGCAACAGCCACAAGGCGGAGAACAACCTGCCGGCCACGCCCACCGGCCTGCCCAGCACCGAGGGAGGTGCGAAATGAACGCCGCCGCTCAGGAAATCCCGGCAAAAGAGATTTTGGCGGTCAGCAACCTGACCCGCATCTTCGGCGGCCTGACCGCGGTGCGCGACGTCACCATGACGGTGCAGGCCGGCGAGGTGGTCGGGCTGATCGGGCCGAACGGCGCCGGCAAGACGACGCTGTTCAACATGCTGGGCGGCTCGCTGCCGCCCTCGTCCGGCAGCATCCGCTTCGATGGCACCGACTGCACCGGCGCGCCGTCTCACGTCATGGGCCAGCGCGGCGTGTCGCGCACCTTCCAGATCACCAGCCTCTTCCCCAGCCTGACGGCGCTCGACAATGTGCGCAGCGCCGCCTACCGCACCACGCGGGCCGGCTGGGGCGCGTCGATCCTGCGCAACGCCGCCTACCGCCGGGAAGAGGCGGAGCTTCGGCGCAAGGCCATGGACATTCTGGTCTTCTGCGATCTCGACCACCGCGCCGACACGCTGGCCGACGCCATGTCCTACGGCGAGCAGCGCCGGCTGGAGATCGCCATCGCGCTGGCCGCCGAGCCCCGCCTGCTGCTGCTGGACGAGCCGGCCGCCGGCATGAACCCGGAGGAGGGCCAGCGGCTGGTCGAGATGATCCGCCGCATCCGCGCCCGCGGCGTCACCGTGCTGCTGGTGGAGCATCACATGCGGGTGGTCGCCAGCGTCTGCGACCGGCTGGTGGTGCTGGACCATGGGGTGAAGATCGCCGAAGGGGCGCCGGCACAGGTGCTGAACGATCCGGAAGTGATCCGCGTGTATCTGGGACGGGAGCCGGTCGATGCTTAAGGTCGAAGGTCTGAAGGTCCGCTATGGCCACCGCGAGGCGGTCCACAATGTGTCGCTGACCGTCGAGGAAGGGGAACTGGTGACGCTCGTCGGCTCCAACGGCGCCGGCAAGACGACGACGCTGAAGGCGATCTCCGCCCTGCTGCGGCCGAGCGGCGGAACGATCACCTTCGACGGCGAGCGCATCGACCGGCTGGCGCCGCATCAGGTCATCGAACGCGGGCTGGTCCATGTTCCGGAAGGTCGCCAGCTTTTCCCCGAGATGACGGTGCTGGAACATCTGGAGCTGGGCGCGCTCCGCGGCCGGCCGGGCAGCATGGGCTTCGCCGAGCGGCTGCGCTGGGTCTACGAGCTGTTCCCCATCCTGGCCGAACGCCGCACCCAGAAGGCCGGCACCATGAGCGGCGGGCAGCAGCAGCTGGTCGCCTTCGGCCGCGGGCTGATGGCCAACCCGAAATGCCTGATGCTGGACGAGCCGACGCTGGGGCTGGCGCCGATCATCGTCGACACGCTGGCCGACACGATCAGGAACCTGCATGGCTCCGGCATCACCATCCTGCTGGTCGAACAGCGGGTGGATCTGGCGCTGCGCCTGGCCGACCGCGCCTATGTGCTGGAGACCGGGCGGGTGGTGATGGAGGATTCGGCCAAGACCCTGCTCGCCGATCCGCGCATCAAAACAGCATATCTCGGGCTGTGACGGCCATGTCCGGCACGGAGGTGGTGGAGCGGGCGCGGGCGATCCTCGGCCCGGCGCATGTGCTGGTCGAGCCGGCCGACATGGCGCCCTTCCTGGCGGACTGGCGCGGGCGCTACCGGGGCGCCGCGCTGGCGGTGGTCCGCCCGGCCGATGCGGCGCAGGTTGCGGCCATCGTCCGGCTGTGCGGCGAGACGGGCACGCCGCTGGTGCCGCAGGGCGGCAACACCGGGGTGGTCGGCGGCGCCATTCCCGACGACACCGGCCGCAGTCTCGTGCTCTGCCTGTCGCGCCTCAACCGCATCCGCGAGGTCGATCCCATCGGCGACAGCCTGACGGTGGAGGCCGGCTGCACCCTGGCCGCCGTCCAGGCCGCCGCCGAAGAGGCCGGCCGGCTGTTCCCGATGAGCCTGGGCAGCGAGGGCAGCTGTCAGATCGGCGGCACCATCGCCACCAATGCCGGCGGCACCGCCGTCCTGCGCTATGGCCCGATGCGCGACCTCGTGCTGGGGCTGGAGGTGGTGCTGCCCGACGGCACGCTGTGGAACGGGCTGCGCGCGCTGCGCAAGGACAACACGGGCTACGCCCTGAAGCACCTGTTCATCGGGGCGGAGGGAACGCTGGGCATCGTCACCGCGGCGACGCTGAAGCTGTTTCCCCGGCCGCAGAGCGTCGCCACCGGCTTCCTCGCCCTTCCCTCTTTGGAAGCAGCCTTGCAGGTGTTCGCCCGCCTGCGCGGCGCGCTGGGCGACCGGGTGACCACGGCGGAAGTCCTGTCGGAGGCGCAGCTTGCCTCGGTGCTGACCCATGTGCCCGGCACCGTCCGGCCGCTCGGCACCGTCATGCCCTGGTATTTGCTGGTCGAGATCACCGATCCCATGCAGGGACTGGATCTTTCCGGCCGGCTCGAGGACCTGCTGGGAAGCGGACTGGAGGACGGCAGCATTGCCGACGCCGCCGTGGCCCGCAGCCATGCCCAGGCCGCCGCGATGTGGACGTTGCGCCACAGCGTGTCGGAGGCCAACCGCAAGAGCGGCATCGTCATCGGCCACGACACCGCGGTGCCGGTGGCCCGCATCCCCGACTTCGTCACTCGCGCCACCGCGGCCATCGAGGCGGTGCGGCCGGACGCCCGCGTGGTGGCGGTCGGGCATATCGGCGACGGCAACATCCATCTGGTCGCCATCCTGCCGGAAAGCCTCCGGACATCGGCCGAACCGCTGGACCGCATCGCCCACGCGGTCAGCGCCGCGGTCCACCGCGAAGCCGTCGAACTCGGCGGCACCATCAGTGCCGAGCACGGCATCGGCCAGAGCATGCGCGACGCGCTCGCCGCCTTCAAGGGACCGGCGGAGATGGCGCTGATGCAGGGCATCAAGCGCCTGTTCGACCCGCAGGGATTGATGAACCCGGGCAAGGTGGTGGCGGCGGTCCGACGCTGACGACCGTGCCGACGGCTCAGGCCACCGCCGTTATCACATGCGCCTGGATCTTGCCGTCGATAGGGCCGTCCGCGAAATGCCGGGCGACAGCCTGGGCAGCGAGATTCGTCACTTCGTCGAGACGGCTTGCATCCCGCGCCTCGATCTCAAGGCGCATGGGCGTTCCCTGGCAAAAGCCGGTTGCCGGATCGGCAGGCGTTTCCGCCCGGCTGCGCAGAGTCACGGTCTCGATCCCGATGTCGGAGAAGCCGGCTCCTTGAAGTTCGTCGCGGATCCGCCCGGTGTCATGGTAGCCGTGCGGCGTCCGCGCCATGAAACCGGGCGGATCATCGGGAAAGGCCGCAGCGACGGCGGCGCTGACGACCCCGGCGATCTCGTTGTCTTCGATCCGGTCCCACACGCTGAACAGGAAGCGGCCGCCCGGTTTCAGCACCCGGCGCGCTTCGGCGAAACCCGCGGATTTGTCCGGAAAGAACATCACGCCGAACTGGCAGACGAGGGCATCGAAGCCGGCGCTCTCGAAGGGCAGGCTCAGCGCGTTCGCCTGCTGCCATGTCACCTGCGGCGCGTCCAGTTTCTTGGCCGCATGGTCGAGCATCGGCTGATTGAGGTCCGTCGCGACGAGTTCGACGCTTGCCGGCAGTGTCTGGACCAGGGCGCGCGTCACGATTCCGGTTCCGGCCGCCGTTTCCAGAATCCGTCCCTCCATCCCCGCAAGCCGCCGCGCCATGTCGCGCGCGTAGGGTTCGAAGAGGAGGGGGCCGAGATAGCGGTCATAGATCGCCGGAATCGCCCCCGCGAATGCCTTGTCCACGTCGGCCATGTCGCCCCCCATTTCAAAATGCGGGATCGCTCAACATATTCCCCGCTGACGATGCGGGCGACGGCCATTTGGGGGCGGAGGCATGCTCCTTGGATCCGGCAATCGACGAAATCGCAACGAAAAAGGCCCCCGAAGCCGTGCGTCGCGGCATGGCTCCGGGGGGCTTGCGGTCTTCGTGGAAAATGGATGGCTCAGCGATCCGACTTGGTGACCAGCCGCAGGACCAGCGCGGCGGCCGAGGCGGCGGTGGCGACGGCGACCACGCCGTTCCAGCCCCAGGCGGCCAGGGCCTGACTGCCCAGCGTGGCGCCGGCGGCCATGCCGATGAACATGCCGACCATCAAGACTGCGTTCAGGCGGCTGCGGGCGGCCGGGTCGATGCCGTAGACGATGGTCTGGTGGGCGATCAGCGAAGCCTGGACGCCCAGGTCGAAACCGACGGCGCTCGCCACCAGCAGCCACAGGCGGGCCCCCTCGGGCAGCAGCGGCGACAGGGCCATGGCGGCGAAGGAAACCACGGCCAGACCGGCGCCCAGCCGGGTCATCAGGGCCGGACCGCGGCGGTCGGCGATGCGGCCGGCGACCGGCGCCACCAGCGCACCAGCCGCGCCGGCCAGACCGAAGGCACCCGCGGCGGCGGCACCCAGATGGAACGGCGCGCCATGCAGCATCACCGCCAGCGTCGACCAGAAGGCGCTGAAGGCCAGCGACAGCAGCCCCTGCGCGATGGCCGCCCGGCGCAGGCCCGGATGACCGGCCCACAGCGTGACGAGCGACCCCAGAAGCTCGCCATAGCCGAGATCGGTCGTCGGCGTGAAGCGCGGCAGACCGCGCCACAGGGCGGCCCCCAGCAGGGCGATGCTGCCGGCGGCGGCGACGAACACGGCGCGCCAGCCGAACTGCTCGGCGATGACACCGCTGACCACCCGCGACAGCAGGATGCCCAGCAGCAGCCCGGTCATCACCGTGCCGACCACCCGGCCGCGATGTTCGGCCGGCGCCAGCGTCGCGGCGGCGGGAACGATGTCCTGCGCCAGCGTCGCCGACAGGCCCATCACCAGGCTCGCCGCCAGCAACCCGCCGATGGAGGGCGCGAAGCCCGCTGCCAGCAGGGCCGCGACCAGGACCGCCGCCTTCGCCAGGATGATGTTGCGGCGGTCGAAGCGGTCGCCCAGCGGCGCCAGCAGCAGGATGCCGAAGGCGTATCCCAGCTGCGTCAGCGTCGGCACCCAGCCGACCGTCCGGTCCGCCGCGCCGATGTCGGCGCCGAGAACGCCCAGCATGGGCTGGCTGTAATAGAGCGAAGCCGCCGCCAGGCCGGCGCCCGCCGCCAGCAGAAAGACCAGCGGCCGGCTGATCCCGGTGTCGCGCGCCGCTGCCCGCGACAGCGGTGTTGCCAGCGGGCTTGCATGCGCGGATTGAATGGTTGACATCGGTCTAATCCCCCTCAAGAGCGTGCGAGTGCGTGATTGATGGGGAGTATGGCGGCCGGTCCGATCGAACGGTAGCCGAACCCAGTGTAGATTTTCTATACGTTGTACGTATGAGCGCTGATCTTTCCGCGGTCGGTAGCGACCGCATCGCCCTGCTTGAGACCTTCGTCCGCATCGTCGAGTCCGGCAGCCTGTCGGCCGCCGCGGCGCAGATGGGCAGCACCCAGCCGACGGTCAGCCGCCGGCTGCAGCAGCTGGAGCGGCTGCTGGGCATCCGGCTGTTGCAACGCTCCACCCACCGGATGAACCTGACGGAGGACGGCACACGCTGCTACGAGCGGGCCAAGGATCTGCTGGCGGGCTGGCAGATGCTGGAAAGCGACGTGCGCGGGGCCGACGACCAGCCGTCCGGCCATCTGCGGATCGTGGCGCCGCACGCCTTCGGGCAGCAGCAGCTGATCGGCCCGGTGGCGGATTACCTGCGCCGCTATCCGAGCATGACGGTTGAATGGTACCTGCACGACCGCATGCCGGACTTCATCGGCGAGGGCATCGACTGCGCCATCCGCGTCGGCGAGGTGGCGGATCCCTCGGTCGTCGCCCTGCGGCTGGCGGAGGTGCCGCGCATCGTCGTCGCCTCCCCCGACCTGCTCGGCGACCGGCCGTTGCCGCGCCATCCGGACGAGCTGGCGGAGCTGCCCTGGCTGGCGCTGCGCACCTTCTACCGGGACGAGGTGGAGCTGACCCATGCCGGAACCGGCGAGACGGCCCGCTTTCCCATCCGGCCGCGCCTGTCCACCGACGGGCTGCAGGCTATCCGCAACGCGGCGATTCTGGGACTCGGCGCCGCCATCGGCTCGCAATGGGCGTTGGTGGACGATCTGGCGGCCCGGCGGCTGGTGCAGCTGGCGCCGGACTGGCGGGCGGCGACCCTGCCGGTCAGCCTGGTTTATCCGCCCTCCCGCCACCAGCCGGCCCGCCTGCGCCGCTTCATCGAGGTGATGCGCGTCGCCGTGCCCATCGCCTTCCGCGCGGTCCAGGCTCCCTAGCGCAAGACCGCGCGGGATTTGCTATGGTCGCCGCGACCTGTTCAGGAAGGCCGATGTTCATGCACGAGTATGTCCGCAAGATCCTCACCGCGCGCGTCTATGACGTCGCCATCGAAAGCCCGCTCGATCCGATGCCGCGGCTGTCGCAGCGCCTGAACAACATCGCGCTGCTGAAGCGCGAGGACTTGCAGCCCGTCTTCTCCTTCAAGCTGCGCGGCGCCTACAACAAGATGGTCGGCTTGGCCCCGGAGGTGCGGGAACGCGGGGTGGTGTGCGCGTCGGCCGGCAACCACGCTCAGGGCGTGGCGCTGTCGGCGCAGAAGCTGGAGATCAAGGCGGTGATCGTCATGCCGCGCACGACGCCCGCCATCAAGATCCAGGCGGTGAAGAGCCGCGGCGGCAAGGTCGTCCTGCATGGCGACGTCTTCGACGACGCCTATCTCCATGCCCGCCAGATTGAGGCGGAGAAGGGGCTGACCTTCATCCACCCCTATGACGACCCCGACGTGATCGCCGGCCAAGGCACCGTCGGCATGGAGATCCTGCGCCAGCACCCGCACCCGCTGGATGCCATCTTCGTGCAGATCGGCGGCGGCGGGCTGGCCGCCGGGGTGGCCGCCTACGTCAAGTTCCTGCGCCCCGACGTGAAGGTGATCGGGGTGGAGCCCGACGACGCGGCCAGCATGGGCGCGGCCATCGCGGCGGGGAAGCGCGTGCAGCTCGATCAGGTCGGGCTGTTCGCCGACGGCGTCGCCGTCCGGCAGGTCGGATCCGAGACCTTCCGGCTGTGCAGCGAGCTGCTGGACGAGGTCATCACCGTCAACACCGACGAGATCTGCGCCGCGGTCAAGGACATCTTCGAGGACACCCGCGCCATCACCGAACCGTCGGGCGCGGTCGGTCTGGCGGGCCTGAAGAAATACGCGGAGCGCGAGGGGCTGCAGGGCAAGGGGCTGGTGGCGATCGGCAGCGGCGCCAACATGAACTTCGACCGGCTGCGCCACATTGCCGAGCGGGCCGAGATCGGCGAACGGCGCGAGGCGCTGCTGGCCGTCACCATCCCGGAGCGGCCCGGCGCCTACCGGCAGTTCATCCAGGCGCTCGGCAAGCGGTCGATCACCGAGTTCAACTATCGCTATGCCGACGACCGCGAGGCGCAGATCTTCGTCGGCGTCCAGTTGACCGAGGGTGATGCGGAAAAGCGCCAGATCATCGAATTGCTGCGCGGCCTGGACTGCCCGGTGCTGGACATGAGCGACAACGAAATGGCGAAGCTCCATGTCCGCTACATGGTCGGCGGCCGGGTGCGCGGGCTGAAGGACGAACTGCTCTACCGCTTCCAATTCCCCGAACGGCCGGGGGCCCTGCTGAAGTTCCTGAACGGGCTGGCGCAGGACTGGAACATCTCGCTCTTCCATTACCGCAACCATGGTGCCGATTACGGGCGGGTGCTGGCCGGCATCCAGGTGCCGGAAAAGGACCGCGCGCGGTTCCGGCGCTGCCTCGACGATCTCGGATACCCGTATTGGGACGAGAGCGGCAACCCGGCCTACCGGCTGTTCCTGGCCGAACCGCAGCCAAGCTGACCGGGGCGGCGGCCGAACTTGACCCCGACCATCGTTGCGGTAAGCCTGAGCCTGAATCCGTCATGAGGAAAGATTACGCGATGTCGAACACTGCCTCCAAAACCGCAATCGTCACCGGCGCCACCTCCGGATTCGGCGATGCCATCGCCCGGCGTCTGGTCGCGGAGGGCTGGCGGATCGTCGCCACCGGCCGGCGCCAGGACCGGCTGGATGCCCTGGTCGAGGCGCTGGGCGGGCCGGCGGTGGTCCACCCGCTGTGCTTCGACATCCGCGACGAGGCGGCGACCCGCACCGCGCTGGAGTCGCTGCCGCAGGAGTTCGCCGACATCTCCGTCCTGGTCAACAATGCCGGTCTGGCGCTCGGCACCGCGGCGGCGCAGGACTGCGACCTGGAACAGTGGCGGACGATGATCGACACCAACGTCACCGGGCTGGTGACGATCACCCGGCTGCTGCTGGCCCGGCTGATCGCGCAGCGCGGGCTGATCGTCAACCTTGCCTCCGTCGCCTCCAACTGGCCCTATCCCGGCGGCAACGTCTATGGCGGCACCAAGGCTTTCGTCCGGCAGTTCTCGCTCGGCCTGCGTAGCGACCTGTCGGCCCAGGGCGTGCGTGTGACCTCCATCGAGCCCGGTCTGGCGGAAAGCGAATTCACCCTGGTGCGCACCGGCGGCAACAAGGACGCCTACGACGCGCTCTATGCCGGGGCCAACCCGCTGCAGCCGGAGGACATCGCCGAGACGGTGCGCTGGGTGGTCTCGCTGCCCCCACACGTCAACATCAACAGCGTGGAGATCATGCCGGTGAGCCAGTCCTGGGCCCCGTTCAAGATCCACCGCGACACGCCGGCCTGAGGTCGGGCGAGGCGGTCAGAACCCACGCGGTTCGTCCAGCCAATCCTCGCACCGCAGACCCGCCACACGGTCGAACTCGCCGAGGTTGCCGGTGACCACGACCAGCCCGCGGCTGCGCGCGTGGCCGGCGATCATCAGGTCATACGGGCCGATCACGCAGCCCCGGCGCTCCAGATCGGCCCGGATGTCGCCGTAATGTCCGGCCGCCTCGTCATCGAAGGGCAGCACTTCGAGCCGGGCGGTCAGCCGTTCGACCTCCCGGCGTTTCTCGGCCGGTCGGTCGGACTTGGCGGCGCCGTGCAGAAGCTCCGCCAGCGTCACCGCCGAGATGCACAGGCCGTCCGCTTCCGCATTGAACCTGACACGGGCACTCTGGGGACGGTCGCGCAGGACGCGGATGCAGACATTGGTGTCCAGCATGTAGCGCAGCATCACCACGCCTCGCGCTCCTGCATCTCCGGCTGGTCGCGGTCGGGGAACGCGATGCCGGGAGACTGGAAGAAATCGTCCCACACGCTGTCGGCCGGCACGATCAGCCGCCGCGCGCCATCGCGCAGGATGACCACCTCGCGGACATGCGCGGGAAAGGACACGTCCTTCGGCAGGCGAACGGCCTGACTGCGGTTGGACTGGAACAGGGTCGTCCGGACCGTCATGGCGCACCTCCCTTGTATATCCCTATCGTATATCCCAGCGGTTTCCGGGTCAACCCGACACGATCCTGCGGAAGCCGACGTCCTGGCACGCGGTCACCGCTGCAAACGCGGAAAGATTGCGCCGCATCAGATATATTAGTATCCATTGACCCCGGCCAGGGTCACGCGCCGGCTTTCTCCCACCGGAACGCGTCTGCCCAACCATGCCCCTTGCCTTCCACATGATGCCGCTTGTCGGCACGATCCTGCTGCTTGCCTCCCGCCGTGTCAGCCTTCTGTCGGCGGGCGTCGTCGGCATGGCGCTGGCGCTCGTCACGATGATCGTCACCATGGCCGCTGCCCAGCCGTCGGCCGGTCCGGTGTTGGAGATGGCGGCGGCCAAGGCGGGTGAAGGCGCGTGGCTGGCATGGCACGCGATGTCGATCATCGCCGCCGGACTGCTGTTCCACCGCGCATTCGAGGCGCGCGGCGCCCGCTCCGCCGCGGTCGCACAGGAGAACCGCCGGCGCGCCGTCTTCGTCGCCTGCTTCCTGGTCGGCCCCTTCGCGGAGTCGGTGACAGGGTTCGGCATCGGGCTGGTCGTCGCCCTCGCCATGCTGCGCACCATCGGGCTGCCGCCGGTGCAGTCGGCGGCGCTCGGCCTGTTCAGTCAGGTGCTGGCCGCCTGGGGCGCGATGGGCGTCGGCACGCGGGTCGGGGCCGAGCTGATCGGCGTGTCCTTCACCGAACTCGGAACCGCCAGCGCCCTGCTGATGGCGGTGGTTCTGCCCTGTCTTCTGCCGGTGTTCTGGGGGTTGATCCACTCCTCCGGACTGCGCTCCGGCTTTGCCGACCGGTTGTCGGACGTCGCGCTTCTCCTGTGTCTGGCCGGGCTGATCTGGCTCACCAACCTGTTCGTGGCGCCGGAACTGGGCGGCGGGCTGGCGACCGGCCTGCTGTTGCTGGTGGTGGAGGGGCCGCGCCTGCTGCGCAGCGGCGTCCGCGTCCGGGATCTGGTCGGGCGGCTCTGGCCCTACGGGCTGCTGATCGCGGCACTGATGGCCACCCGCCTGCTGCCACCGCTGTCCGACTGGACCGGGCGGTGGCTGGTGCTCGACCCGTTCGACGGTCTCGCCCCGCTGGCGCTGCTGCGCCATCCGGCGACGTGGCTGGTGCTGATCGCCGGCATCCTGCTGTCCGGCTTGCCCTCGACCGAGGCCGGAAAACTGGTCCGCGCCTCCCTGCGTGCCGCCCTGGTGCCGATGGCGGCGACGTTGGTCTTCGTCGAGTTCGCCACCTTCATGGCCGCGTCCGGCGGAGCGGCGATGTTCGGCGAGGCATGGCGCGAGGCGGCGGGGCGATTCGCCGTTCTGGCCAGCCCGGTCTTCGGCGCCGCTGCCGGGATGCTGACCGGCTCCAACACCGCCTCCAACGCCCTGATGATGCACATCCAGCTGAGCCTCGCCGCCGAAAGCGGCCTGCCGCCGATGCTGATCGCGGCAATCCAGACCGTGTCGGGCAGCATCTGCACCATGCTCACCCCTGGCCGCATCGTGCTCGCCGCCGGCCTCGTCGGACTGGAGCGGTCGGAGGGGGCGATCTACCGCCGCGCCCTGCCGATCGGGCTGGCCACCATCCTCGCCCTGCTCGCCGTCATCGTCGTGATGGCCGGCGTCAAGGCGCATGGACTGGCATAGCCGCCCCGCTCAGGCGAACCGCTTCGCCCCCGCGACACACAGCACGACCAGCCCGGCGGCGGCGATCATCGTCCAGGCCACCGGCTCGCCCAGCAGCAGCCCGGCCAGGATCAGGCCGAAGGCGGGCTGGAGCAACTGCAGCTGCCCGACCCCGGCGATGCCGCCCAGCGCCAGCCCGCGATACCAGAAAACGAATCCCACCAGCATGCTGAACACCGAGACATAGCCGAGCCCGATCCAGGCCGGCGCCGCGATGCCGGTCCAGTCGTCCGGCATGGTCGCCAGCGCCACCACAGCCATTGCCGGCAGCGCCAGCAGCAAGGCCCACGAGATCACCTGCCAACCGCCCAGCCGGCGCGACAGGGCCGCCCCCTCGGCATAGCCCAGCCCGCAGAGCAGGATCGCCAGGATCATCAGCAGGTCGCCGGCCAGCGACGCGCCGCCGCCCTGCCACAGGGCGAAGCCGGCGACGGTCAGGCTTCCCGCCGTCGCGAACAGCCAGAAGGCGGGCCGTGGTCGCTCCCGGGCCCGCAGCACCCCGAACAGGGCGGTGGCGAGCGGCAGCAGGCCGATGAAGACGATCGACTGCGCCGACGTGATGTGCTGAAGCGCCAATGCGGTCAGCAGGGGAAAGCCGGCGACGACGCCCAGCGCCACGATGGCGAGGGAGGGAAGGTCGCGGCGCGCCGGCCGTGCCTGCCGCAGCAGCGCCAGCAGCGCCGCCGCCAGGGCCGCCGCGATCACCGCCCGCGCCGCCGTCAGGAACAGCGGCGTGAAGCCGCCGACCGCGACCCGCGTCGCCGGCAGCGACCCGCTGAAGATGAGCACGCCGAGCAGCCCGCTGCCCCATCCTGCCGCCCCTCGTCCCGCTATCGACCGTCGCATCCCGTCTTCCCTTCCTGCACCGAACCTCGTGCCGCGATGCTAGCGCGAAGGCCCCTGGCGGAGACAGCGACAGTCCAATACAATTCCACCGAACTGTACTGGCTTACAGAGCAATACACTTTCCTGTGACGGAACCATGACGGGCAGAACGGGCACGCGAACCGCCGAGGTGATGGACGCGATCCGCCGCAGGATGGCGAGCCGCACCCTGTCGCCGGGGGAGAAGCTGCCCTCGATCCGCGGCTTCGCCGCCACCATGGGCGTGTCGCCCTCGACCGTAGTGGAGGCCTATGACCGGCTGGCGGCCGAAGGCGTGATCCGGTCACGGCCGGGGTCCGGCTTCTATGTCGGCGGCGCCACGCCGCCGCTGGCACTGGCGGAGGCGGAGCCGAGGCTCGACCGCGCCATCGATCCCTTCTGGGTGTCGCGGCAGTCGCTGGATGCCGGGGCGGAGATGCTGAAGCCGGGTTGCGGCTGGCTGCCGGCCGACTGGATGCCGAACGCGGCGATCCGCCGGGCGATCCGCCAACTCGCGCGCGCCGACGACGGCCTGCTGGCGGATTATGGCGGCACGCGCGGATCGCTGCCCTTGCGCCGGCTGCTGGCCCGCCAGTTCGCCGACGAAGGGATGGCGGCGGGCGCCGACCAGATCCTGCTGACCGCCTCGGGAACCCAGGCCATCGACCTGATCTGCCGCTTCCTGCTGCGGCCGGGCGACACGGTGCTGGTCGACGACCCGTGCTACTTCAATTTCCAGGCCCTGCTGCGCGCCCATCAGGCGCGGGTCGTCGGCGTGCCCTATACCCGGACCGGTCCGGACACCGACCTGTTCGCCCAGGCGCTGGCGACGCACCGACCGCGCCTCTACATCACCAACTCGGCGCTGCACAACCCGACCGGCGCGACGATGACGCCGCAGACCGCCCACCGGCTGCTCTGCGCCGCGGCAGCCCATGACCCCGCCGCCGATACCCTCACCATCATCGAGGACGACATCTTCGCCGGTTTCGAGCCGGAACCGTCACCCCGCCTCGCCGCCCTCGACGGGCTGGCCCGCGTCATCCGGATCGGCAGCTTCTCCAAGACGCTGTCCGCCTCGATCCGCTGCGGCTACATCGCGGCGCGGCCGGACTGGGTGGAGGCGCTGGTCGATCTGCAGGTGGCGACGAACTTCGGCGGCCCCAGCCCGGCCGCGTCCGAACTCATCCTCGCGACCTTGAACGACGGCAGCCATCGCAAGCACCTCGACGGTCTCCGCCGCCGTCTGGCCCGGCTCCGGCGCGAGACGGCCGCACGGCTGGAATCCCTCGGCCTGCGGCCATGGCTGATGCCACGCGGCGGCTTCTATCTCTGGTGCGGCCTGCCGGACGGGCGGGACGCCGCCGACGTCGCCCGCGCGGCATTGCGCGAGAATGTCGTGCTCGCCCCCGGCGACGTGTTCAGCGTCTCGCAGTCGGCATCCGGCTTTCTGCGCTTCAACGTCGCCCAGATGGGCGACCCGCGGATCTACGAGGCTTTGGGACGGGCGATGGCGAATACTCCCTCTCTACCCCGGGGAGAGGGTCGGGGTGAGGGGGATGCACATGCTGGATTTTCGGGAGAGTGCCGCCGCGCGCTCCCCTCACCCTAACCCTCTCCCCGGGGGAGAGAGGGGATTTTCCTCAGCGCCTCGTGCAGCGTCTGCAGCAGCGTGTCGATCCGGTAGGGTTTCGACAGCACCGCGATTCCTTCGGTGCGGGCCACCTCCTCGCTGTAGCCGGTGGTCAACACCACCGGCAGGCCGGGCCGCAGGACGGCCGCCTCGCGGCTGAGGTCGATGCCGCTCAGCCGGCCCGGCATCACCACGTCGGAAAAGAGCAGGTCGATCCGTTCGTCGCCGGCCAGCAGCGGCAGCGCCTCGTCGGCGGAGCCGGCGCGCAGAACGGTCCAGCCGCTCTCCTCCAGCGCAGCGGCGACGGAGGAGGCGACGACCGGATCGTCCTCCACCATCAGAACCCGTGCGCCCGCGATGAACGGCCGGGCCGCGTCGGCGGCGACGGCCGGCACCCGCGGCACCCCCGCCGTGGCGCGCAGCAGCAGGACGATGCGGGTTCCCTCCCCCGGCCGGCTTTCGATCCAGACGGTGCCGCCCGCCTGCCGAGCCAGCCCATAGACCTGCGCCAGACCGAGGCCGGAGCCCTTGCCGACCTCCTTGGTGGTGAAGAAGGGGTCGAAGGCCTTCGCCGCCACCTCCGGCGTCATTCCCGTTCCGGTGTCGGCGACCGTCAGCCGCAGGAACTCCCCCTCCAATCCCGCCCCATCCAACCCAGATGCATCGCCGGGACCCAGCGTCCGGTTCTCCGCCGCGATGGACAGGGTGCCGCCCTCCGGCATCGCGTCGCGGGCGTTCACCGCCATGTTGATCAGAGCCAGCTCGAACTGCGTGGGGTCCGCCTCGATGGGGTGGAGGCCGGGGGCGAAACGGGTTTCCAGCCGGATGTCGGCGCGGAGCGCACGTTCCAGCAGGCCGGCCATGCCGAGCACGCGGTCGCGCACGTCGATCGGCTCAGGGCGCAGGCTGTCGCGGCGGGCGAAGCCCATCAGCTGCTGGACCAGCTTGGCGCCGCGGTCGACCGCCTGCATGCCCGCCTCCAGCAGCGGCGCCAGCTTCGGCTCGGCGCTGCGGCGGCCGATCATGGTCAGGCAACTGCTGAGCGCCTGGAGCAGGTTGTTGAAGTCGTGCGCCACGCCGCCGGTCAGCTGGCCCACCGCCTCCATCTTCTGCGCCTGGCGCAGCTGGTCCTCGGCCCGGCGCAGCGCCGCCTCGGACTCCTTGCGCGCGGTAACGTCGCGTCCCACCGCATGGATGAAGCGGTCGTCCGGCACCGCGGTCCAGGAGATCCAGCGATAGGATCCGTCCTTGTGGCGATAGCGGTTCTCGAACCGCAGGGTGGTCAGGCCGCATTCCAGCCGGCCGGCCTCCGCCACCGTCGCCGCAAGGTCGTCGGGATGGACGAAGTCGAGGAACGCCACATCCTGCAGCTCCGCCTCCTCCCAGCCCAGCAGGGTGGTCCAGGCCGGATTGACCGCGGTGATCGTGCCGTCGAACCGCGCCACCAGCATGATGTCGGTCGACAGCCGCCACATGCGGTCGCGGTCGGCGGTCCGTTCCGCCACCCGCTGCTCCAGCGTCGCGTTCAGGGCGCGCAACGCGTCCTCGGCGCATTTGCGGTCGGTGATGTCGTAACAGGCGCCGAGAATCCGCGCCTCCCCATCCTTTTCCCCCGCCATGGCCTGCGCCCGCCGGGCGATCCAGCGCTCCGCCCCGCTGTCCGGCCGCCTGATGCGGTATTCGACATAGCCCACCCCATCCGTCGGCACCTGTCCGGGGCGCAGCGTGTTCAGATTGGCCCGGTCGTCCGGGTGGATCAGGGCGACCAGCTCCTCCAGCCGCACCAACGGGCGTTCCTCGATGCCCCACAGGCGGCAGAACTGGGGCGATACCGCCAGCATGCCGTCGACGCGCAGTTCGAAGGTGCCGACCCCGCCGGCGTCCTGGGCGATGTGCAGCCGCTGCTGGCTCTCGCGCAGCGCCTCCTCCGTCCGCTTCATGCCCGTCACGTCGCTGCCCTGGACGAACATGCCCATGACCCGGCCCTGGTCGTCGCGGATCGGCTGGAAGACGAAGGTGACGAAGCGCTCCTCCAGCGGCGCGCCGGGACGCCGGGCGATTCGCGCCGGCATCCCCTCGCCGACGAAGGGCTCGCCCGTCGCATAGACCTGATCGGCCAGCTCGAAGAATCCCTGGCCGACGATCTCCGGCAGCGCCTCCCGCGCCGGCTTGCCGATGATGTCGCGGCGGCCGATCAGGTCGAAATAGGCGTCGTTCGCCATCTCATAGACATGGTCGGGTCCGCGCCAGACATACATGAAGCCCGGCGCCTGCCGGAACAGCGCCCGCAGCCGCTCGTTGGCGAGCCGAATCTCCTCTTCCGCCCGCGCGCGCTCCACTGCCGACGTTGTCTCGGCGACGATGCAGAGGAAGCCGCCGACCCGCCCGGCCTCGTCGGTGATCGGCGTGTAGGAGAAGGTGAAATAGCAGTCCTCGGTTGCTCCGTTCCGCTCCAGCGGGACCCGCAAATCCTCGTGCCGCAACGGCTCCCCGTCATAGACGCGGCGGACGAAGTCGCCGGCCACCGGCCAGGCGTCGGGCCAGACCTCCCTCATCGGCCGCCCCAGCGCCTGCGGGTGACGGGCTCCCAGAATGTCCAGATAGGCGTCGTTGTAGAGGAAGGTGACGTCCGGGCCCCAGCCGATGAACATCGCCTGCCGCGACCGCAGCATCAGGCCGACCGTGAAACGCAGCTCCTGCGGCCAGTCATCCATCGGGCCGAGCGGCGTGGACGCCCAGTCATGGCCGCGCATGAGCGCACCCATCCCTGTCGCCCCGGTCGAAAAGACAGGCGGAGACTCTCCGGCCGACAGCGGGCTCACCGGCGCCGCCCGGCGCCGGCAGGAAGCGGATAAGCTTGGACGTTCATCAATGCGGGCGAGCGATCGGGGATGGATTGACAGCCTTATCCCACGCAAACGGAGCATTGTGATAGCTGTCCAATCGTCAGCCCCGATCAAGTTTCAGCGATGGATTTTCCTGAGGAGACAGGTCAGCCCACCGTCCGCCTGCCGGCGACCGCGTGGTAAATCCACAGGACGACGATGGCGCCGAAGATGGCGACCAGAATGCTCCAGATGTTGAAGCCGGTGATGCCGGCACCGCCGATGATGCTCATGAGGAAGCCGCCGACCAGCGCGCCGACGATCCCCAGCACGATGTCCATCATGACACCCTGCCCCGACTTGTTCACGATCTTGGAGGCGATGAAGCCCGCGATCAGGCCGAGAATGATCCAAGCGATGATACCCATGGCCGTTACTCCTCTGCGGTGAGTGGTTGTTGGTTAGGGCCCCCGCCGTATCGGCGCCACAGAACGTTGATCTCCGAACCGAGGAGGATCACCAGCCCGGCGATGTAGAGCCAGAGCATCAGCGTGATGACCGCGCCGATGCTGCCGTAGGTGGCGTCGTAATCGGCGAAATGGCCGGCATAGAGCGAGAAGCCGAGCGAGGCGGCGATCAGCAGGGCGGTGCCGACCACGCTGCCGGGGGTGATGAAGACGAAGCGCTCCCTGATGTTCGGGCCATAGCGGTAGATCACCGCGAAACCCAGCAGCAGCGCCAGGACGATGACGACCCAGCGGAAGGTCGCGAAGAATGTCAGCAGCACGCCGGAAAAGCCGTACCGGTTGCCGATCCAGTCCTGCAGGATGCCGCCCAGCACGATCAGCGAGAAGGCGCCGATCACCATGACTTCGAACAGCAGGCTCAATCCCAGCGCCACCAGCCGGGCGCGGACGAAGCTGCGCGCCTCCTTGACGTCATAGGTGATGTTGAGCTGCTGCATGACGGCATACATGCCGGTGGTGGTCGCCCACACCGTTCCCAGCAGGCCGAAGGACAGCAACCCGCCGCGCCGCTCCCCGGTCACCTGCCCCACCACGTCGCGGACCATGCCGGACGCCTGATCGGGCAGCGCCTGCCCCAGCAGATCCATGATCGCCCGATCGACATTGTCGATGGGCAGGTAGGGGATGATGCTCATCGTCGCGATCAGCGCCGGGAACAGGGCGAGCGTCAGGTAGAAACCGAGTGCGGCTGCCCCGTTGAAGACATTGTCCTCGGTGGTGGCGTGATAGAGGTCCCGGAGAAATCGTCCGGGAGACACCCCATTGAGCATGGCGGGATTTCCCTGCCGGGGAGCGGCCCCGCGGCGGACTGTGCCGCGCGGGGCCTTGCGTCCTCAGCTCTTGCCCTTCAGGGCGTCCTTGACGCCGCCGACGGCGTTCTCTGCCTTGCCCTTCGCCTTGTCGGCCGCGCCCTCGGCCTTCATCTTCTCGTCGCCGGTGACCTCGCCGACGCCCTTCTTGATGCTGCCCTTGGCCTTGTCCATGGCGCCTTCGGTGCGGTCCTTGTCCATGTGGTCCTCCTGATCGTAAGGATTCGGCCGGAATGAAGCCGGCCTTCGCCATAGACAACGCTCCAACGGGCGGATCGTTACGGTCAGGCCGGCTGTGACATCGCCGCCGGCGGCGATTCCGCCGCCTCGCCGGCCAATTCCCTGGCCGGCGCCGTCGCCAGCGCCGTCTGCAGATACTCCAGGAAGGCCCGCTCGGCGCGGTTCAGCTTGGCCTGCTCGTTCCAGATCAGGTGGACGTTGACCGGCGCGATCCCTTCATAGGGCGGCAGTTCCCACAGCAGCCCGTCATCGACGTCGCGGGCGGCGATGTGTTCGGGCAGCGGGCCGATGCCGAGACCGCAGAGGATCATCCGCCTCACCTCCTCCAGATTGGCGGAGGACGCGACGACGCGGCCGGCGAATCCCTCCCGCGCGCGGAACAGGGTCAGCGGCGACAGGGCGCCGTCGATCTGGTCGGAGGTGAAGGAGACGAAATTCTCGTGCCGCAGCTCGGCTATGTCGATGTCGTGCTGACCGAACAGCCGGAATCCCGGGCCGCAATAGAGCCGGTAGGTCTGGCGCAGGAAAATCTGGCTCGACAGCCCCGGAATCGGTTCGCGCAGCAGGCAGATTGCCATGGCGCCGACCCGCTGCTGCAACGCGATGTGCGCGTCGGCAGACGCCATCACGTCGATGCGGAAGGTCACCTGCGGGTACATCCGGTGGAACTCCCGCAGCGAGCGGTCGAGCAGCGGCGTCTGGATGCGGCTGGTCATCAGGATATGGACATGGCCGCTGATCTCGTCCTTGGCGTCGCGCACCAGCGCGCCCAGGCGCGACACGGTGGCATGGATCGACACCGCCTCGTCATAGACCTGCTCGCCGGCGGCGGTGACGGCGAAGCGTCCGGGGCCGCGGTCGATCAGCGTGCGGCCAAGCTGTTCCTCCAGCCGCTTCAGCGCGAGGCTGACCGCCGGCTGCGTTAAAAACAGGCGGACCGCGGCCTTGGTGAAGCTCCCCTCCTGCACGATCACCATGAAGGTGCGCAGCAGGTTCCAGTCCATCTGCTGGCCAAGACGGGCCAATGCCTGCCGTTCCGCCTCGCTTTCGTTCAACGCCCTGCCCTCTCCGTCGGTGCCCGATTCCGGTGCATCCCTGCCGCCGCCCAAATTCTACGCACATGATCGCACTGTGAGCAACTGCGGCATAAATCAGATTCATGGGGGAAATGAAAAATGCTTATTTGCCTGATCGATTTGTTCATCGCCTAATCGACACATGGCGACCCTCAAACATCGCCAAGCCGCACACTGCATAACGCGCCGATATGGCGGTCATATCCATTAGGGATAGGCCGCAACGCAACAGATTCGTCTTTTTCCACTCGCCCGCGCAATCATACCGCAGAGGCGAAAAGGATTTGGGCAGAGGATTCGGAATGACACGAGATACGGCAGCCCGTCTCGACCATGCCTTGCCGGACCCCGGCCTGCGCGCCGCAATCCTGGATGCCGCCGATGCGGCGCAGGGCGGGTGCGTGTCGCATCTCTCCGACCTCGTCCGCCAGCCGTCGCTGCTGGGGGAGGAATCCTCAGCCCAGGCGCTGATGGCCGAGCGCTTCGCCGCGCTGGGGCTGGAGGTCGACCGCTTCGACATCGACGAGCAGGCGATCTCCCGCATGCCGGGCTTCTCGCCGCCGGTGCTGCCCGGCGCCTATGCCGGGCGCGAGAACGTCGTCGGCGTGCACAAGCCGCGCGAGGCGAAGGGCCGCTCGCTGATCCTGAACGGCCACATCGACGTGGTGCCGGCCGGCCCGGCGGAGCTGTGGACCACCCCGCCCTTCGAGCCGCGCATCGCCGACGGCCGGCTTTACGGCCGCGGCGCCGGCGACATGAAGGCGGGCATCGCCGCCTACACCGCCGCCTTCGGCGCCTTGCGCACGCTGGGCTACCAGCCGGCCGCCCCGGTCTATCTGCAGTCGGTGATCGAGGAGGAGTGCACCGGCAACGGCGCGCTGGCCTGCCTGCACCGCGGCTATCGCGCCGACGCCGCCGTGATCCCGGAGCCGTTCAACCATTCCATCTCCGTCGCCCAGGTCGGGGTGATGTGGCTGCGGCTGGTGCTGACCGGCACGCCGGCCCATGTGCTGGACACCTCGGCCGGCGTCAACGCCATCGAGGCGGCCTACGCCCTGGCCGCCCACCTGAAGGCGCTGGAGGTGCGGTGGAACGAGCCGTCCTGCCGCCATCCCGCCTTCTGCGGCCATGCCCATCCCGTCAACATCAATCTCGGCCGGATCGAGGGCGGCGAGTGGCCGTCGTCAGTCCCGACGCGCTGCACGCTCGACCTCCGGCTCGGCTTCTTCCCCGGGCAGGAGCCGGAGGCGGTCCGCGCCGAGGTCGCCCGGGCGGTGGAGCAGGCGCGCTCCACCGACCCGGCCCTTTCCGGCGTCGGCGTCGAGTTGCAGTGGAACGGCTTCCAGGCCGCCGGCTGCGAGATCGACCCGGCCCACCCGCTGGTCACCATGCTGGCCGACAGCCATCGCGCCGTGCGCGGCGGCGATCCGGAACTGGTGGCGCTGACCTGCACCACCGACGCCCGCTTCTTCCAGCTCTATGGCGACACGCCCGCCACCTGCTACGGGCCGGAGGCGACGCGCATCCACGGCATCGACGAGTCGGTGTCGCTGGACAGCCTGCGCGACGTGACCCGCGTGCTGGCGCTGTTCATCGCCGGCTGGTGCGGCCTGGAACCCATCTGACCTCTTATCCGACGAGACCCGCCCGATGATCGCCGCCACCTTGAAAGCGAACGCCGCCCACGCCCCCCACGCCACGCGCGACTGCTCCGACGTGGAGTGGAAGGTGCGCACCGATCTGGCCGCCGCCTACCGGCTGTTCGACCGGTTGGGCATGACCGACCTGATCTACACCCACATGTCGGCGCGGATCCCCGACACGCCCGACCATTTCCTGATCAACCCCTATGGCCTGATGTTCCACGAGGTGACGCCCGACAACCTCGTGAAGGTCGACATCGACGGCAATCTGGTGGACGGGCGCGACGGCGACGCCATCAACCCGGCCGGCTTCACCATCCACAGCGCAGTGCATCATGCCCGCCCGGACGTCGGCGCGGTCATCCACCTGCACACCGACGCCGGCATGGCGGTCAGCGCCCAGGCCGACGGGCTGCTGCCGATCACCCAGCATTCGCTGCGCTGGTACAACCGCCTCGCCTACCACACCTACGAAGGCATCGCTTTGGATCTGGCGGAGCGGGAGCGGCTGGTCGCCGATCTCGGCAGCCATCACAGCATGATCCTGCGCAACCACGGCCTGCTGACCGTCGGCCAGGACGTCGCCGAGGCGGCGGTGCTGATGTACTATCTGGAGCAGGCCTGCAAGCAGCAGATCATGGCGATGGCCGGCGGCCGGCCGCTGATCTATCCGTTGCCGGAGGTCTGCGAGCACACCGCCCTGCAATATGAACGCGCCTATCCCCGCGCCGGGGTGCTGGAATGGGACGCGCTGCTGCGCTGGCTGGACAGCACGTCCGGGCCGGTGGGGCCGCGGTGAGTGGGTAAGTTAGACCCCCACTGGAGTTAGACCCCCACCCTGACCCTCCCCCGCTGGGCGGGGGAGGGGACAAGCGCTGATACGGGAGAGTGGCGGCAGTCCCTCCCCCGCCCAGCGGGGGAGGTTAGGTGGGGGCAATCGCCAGCCCACACCCTCCCAATCAAAAACCATCGACACGACAGGGTCGCTAACACCACCGAAACACTTCTGGAGACGAGGACACCCGATGACCAGACGCCTTACCGGTATCCCCGCCAGCTTCCAACGCGGCTTCCGCCGCAGCGTCCACCGTGCCGCCGCCGCCGGCCTGCTGGCAGCCGCACTCGCCATTCCCGGCACGGCCGCCCTGGTCGCCGCCCCGGCCATCGCCCAGGAGACGCCTGTCCGCGGCGGTGTCCTCAACTCCATCGTGCAGCCGGAGCCGCCGACCCTGATGCTGGGCCTGAACCAGCAGGGCCCGACCCAGACCGTCGGCGGCAAGATCTATCAGGGCCTGCTGACTTACGATCAGAAGCTGAACCCGATGCCGTCGCTGGCCAAGAGCTGGACGATCTCGCCGGACGGGCTGACCTACACCTTCAAGCTGTTCGAGAACGTCAAGTGGCACGACGGCAAGCCCTTCACCGCCAATGACGTGGTCTTCACCACCTCCAAGTTCCTGATGGAGGTCCACCCGCGCGCCCGCGCCGTGTTCAGCCGTTGCGAATCGATCACGGCGCTGGACGACCACACCGTCGAGTTCAAGCTGAAGGAGCCGTTCCCGGCCTTCATCCAGGCCTTCGAGGTGTCGTCGGCGCCGATCGTCCCGGCCCACATCTACGAGGGCACCGATTACCGCGCCAACCCGGCCAACAACACCCCCATCGGCACCGGCCCGTTCAAGCTGAAGGAATGGGTGAAGGGCAGCTATATCCAGCTCGTCCGCAACGAGGATTACTTCAAGGAAGGCCTGCCCTATCTGGACGGCATCACCTTCCGCGTGATCCCGGACGCCGCCAGCCGCTCGCTGGCGCTGGAAAGCGGTCAGGTGCAGCAGACCCAGTACAGCGACCTGGAGCCCTTCGAGGTTCCGCGCATGAAGACGCTGCCGAACCTGACCATGACCACCGCCGGCTACGAGTTCGTGGCGCCGATGGCGTGGCTGGAGATCAACCACCGCGTCAAGCCGCTCGACGACAAGCGTTTCCGCAAGGCCATCGCCTACGCCATCGACCGCAAGTTCATCCGCGACAAGATCTGGTTCGGCCTGGGCCGCGTGCCGACCGGTCCGATCAACTCGGTGGTCAAGTTCTATGACCCCAAGGTGACGACCTACGAGCCGAACCCGGAGAAGGCCAAGGCCCTGCTGGACGAGATGGGGCTGAAGCCCAACGGCCAGGGCGTGCGCGCCACCGTCAAGCTGATGCCGATGCCCTACGGCGAGACCTGGACCCGCCTCGGCGAGTATATGAAGCAGGCGCTGGGCAAGGTCGGCATCGCCGTGGTTCTGGAGAGCACCGACGCCGCCGGCTGGGCGCAACGCGTCGCCAACTGGGATTACGAGATCACCACCAACTTCCTCTACCAGTACGGCGACCCGGCGCTGGGCGTCGCCCGCACCTACATCTCGTCGAACATCCGCAAGGGCGTTCTGTTCACCAACACCATGGGCTATTCCAACCCGAAGGTCGACGAGCTGTTCGCCAAGGCGTCGCAGGAGATCGACCCGGCCAAGCGCCAGGAACAGTACAGCGAGGTCCAGCGCATCCTGTCCGACGAGCTGCCGGTCGTCTGGCTGCTGGAGATGGAATTCCCGACCTTCCTCGACAAGCGGGTGAAGAACGCCAACACGACGGCCATCGGTGTCAACGACACCTATGAGAGCGTCTGGCTGGCGAAGTAACGCGACGCTGCACTTGCCCCCACCCTAACCCTCCCCCGCTGGGCGGGGGAGGGGACTCGGACCTTTCCCCGAAAAGCGCCCAATCTCCCTCCCCCGCCCAGCGGGGGAGGGTCGGGGTGGGGGCAAGCGGTCCAGGGGCTCGCACACAGGATTTATGCCCATGCTGGGATTCGCCCAACTCTTCGCGAGCCGCCTGGTCAAGGCCGCCGCGATCCTGATCGCCATCGTGGTGATGAACTTCTTCCTCGTCCATGCCGCCCCCGGCGACCCGGCCATGGTGATGGCGGGCGAGGCGGGGGCCGCCGACGAAAAGTTCGTGACGCAGCTGCGCGAGCAGTTCGGGCTCGACCGGCCGCTCTACGAACAGCTCGGCACCTATGTCGGCAAGATCGTGCAGGGCGATCTCGGCTTCTCCTACCGGCAGCAGCGGCCGGTCTGGGACATCCTGGCGGAACGGCTGCCGGCCACGCTGGTGCTGACGCTGACCGCCTTCATCCTGGCGCTTGCCGCCGGCGTGGCGCTGGGCACGCTGGCGGCGGTCACCGTCGGCACCTGGGCCGACAGCGCCATCACCGTCGTCGCACTCCTGGCCTACGCCACGCCGATCTACTGGATCGGCCTGATGCTGAGCCTGTTCTTCTCCATCCAGCTCGGCTGGCTGCCGGCCTTCGGCTACGAGACCATCGGCGCCGGCTATACCGGGCTGGCCCATGTCGCGGACGTGGCGGTCCACCTGATCCTGCCGGTCATCACGCTGGCGCTGTTCTACATGGCGAGCTACGCCCGCCTGACCCGCGCCTCGATGCTGGAGGTGCGCAGCCTCGATTTCGTCAAGACCGCCAAGGCCAAGGGGCTGTCGCAGAGCCGCATCGTCACCCGCCACGTCCTGCGCAACGCCATCCTGCCGGTCATCACCGTGGCGGGCATCCAGGCCGGGCAGCTGGTCGGCGGGTCGATCCTGATCGAAACGGTGTTCGCCTGGCCCGGCATCGGCCGGCTGGCCTTCGAGGCGGTGCTGCAGCGCGACTATCAGGTGCTGCTGGGCATCTTCCTGGTCACGTCGATCATGGTGATCCTGTTCAACATCCTGACCGACATCCTCTACGGCCTCGTCGATCCGCGCATCCAGGTGTCGCAATGATGATGAAATCCGATTTCTGGCGGGCCTTCGCCCGCAACAAGGGCGCGGTCCTGGGGCTGGTGATCCTGATCGCCATCGTGGTGCTGGCCGTCTTCGCCTCCGTCCTGTTCCCCGGCGATCCGTGGGACATGGCGACGGCCCCTTTCCAGCCGCCGCTGTCCGACGACGCGCTTCTCGGATCCGACATGCTGGGCCGCGACATCGCGTCCGGCATCGCCCACGGGGCGCGGGTGTCGCTGCTGATCGGCCTGACCTCCACCGCCGCCGCGCTGGCCATCGGCGTCACGCTGGGGGCGCTGGCCGGCTTCCACGGCGGCAAGGTGGACGACGCCATCATGCGCTTCACCGAGCTGTTCCAGACCATCCCCAACTTTGTGCTGGCCGTGGTGCTGGTCGCCATCTTCACCCCCAGCCTGACCACCATCGTCGCCGCCATCGCAATTGTCAGCTGGCCGCCGCTGGCACGATTGGCCCGCGCCGAGTTCCTAAGCCTGCGCACCCGCGAGTTCGTCCAGGCCGCCATCACCACGGGTCAGAGCAACACCACCATCATCCTGCGCCAGATCCTGCCCAACAGCCTGTCGCCGATCATCGTCTCGGCCTCCCTGATGGTGGCGACCGCCATCCTGCTGGAAAGCTCGCTCAGCTTCCTCGGCCTCGGCGATCCCAACGCCATGAGCTGGGGCTACATGATCGGCGCCGCCCGCACGGTGATCCGGCAGGCCTGGTGGATGAGCGTCTTCCCCGGCCTTGCCATCGTGCTGACCGTGCTGGCGCTGAACCTCGTCGGCGAGGGGCTGAACGATGCCCTGAACCCGAAGCTCGCCCGGTCGCGGGGCTGATCCGATGAGCCAGTCCGAAATGCTTCGCACCGCGACGGAGACCGCAGCCATGACGACCACGCCGCTTCTCGATGTGCGCGGCCTCAGCATCGCGCTGCCGCCGGGCGCCGACCGTCCGCTGGCGGTGGACAACCTGACCTTCACCCTGAACCCCGACGAGATCCTCTGCGTGGTCGGCGAGTCCGGCTCCGGCAAGTCGATGACCGCGCATGCGATGATGGGCCTGCTGCCCGCCCCCCATGTCCGCGTCGCCGGCGGCAGCCTGCTGTTCAAGGGCAAGGACGTGCTGACCATGCCGGAGGCGGAGCAGCGCGCCCTTCGCGGCGGCCGCATCGCCATGGTGTTCCAGGAGCCGATGACCGCGCTGAACCCGCTGATGCGGGTCGGCCGCCAGATCGGCGAGTCCTTGCGCGAGCACACCGACCTGCCTGCCCCCGCCCGCCGCGCCCGCGTGGTGGAGCTGCTGGCCCAGGTCGGACTGCCCAACCCGGCCGAACTGGCCGAGGCCTATCCCTTCCGCCTGTCGGGCGGCCAGCGCCAGCGCGTGATGATCGCCATGGCGCTCGCCTGCCAGCCCGACATCCTGATCGCCGACGAGCCGACCACGGCGCTGGACGTCACCACCCAGAAGCAGATCCTCGACCTGATCCGCTCGATCCAGGCCGAACGCCACATGGGCATGATGTTCATCACCCACGACTTCGGCGTGGTGGCGGAGATCGCCCACCGGGTGGCGGTGATGCGCCACGGCAAGCTGGTGGAATACGGCCCGGCGTCGGACGTGCTGAACCGGCCGCAGCATCCCTACACCCGGCAGCTGATCGCCTCCGTCCCGCACTACATCGAACACCGCGACGACCACGCCAAGGCCGGCGCCCCGCTGCTGGTCGCCGACAAGGTGCGAAAGGTCTTCCATGTCGGAGGCGGCCTGTTCAAGAAGTCCAAGGAGGTCATCGCCGGCGACGACCTGTCGCTGACCATCCACCCCGGCGAAACCGTCGGTCTGGTCGGCGAATCCGGCTCCGGCAAATCGACGCTCGGCCGCTCCATCGTCGGCCTGATCAAGCCGGATTCGGGCCGCATCCTGTTCGAGGGCACCGACCTGCTGTCGCTCGACCGCCGGGGCTTCCGGCCCTATCGCCGGGCGGTGCAGATGGTGTTCCAGGACCCCTACGCCTCGCTGAACCCGCGCCACCGCGTCGGCGACATCGTGGCCCAGGGGCCGGTGGCCTTCGGCGAGGACCGGGCCAAGGCCTTGACCCGCGCGCGGGAGCTGCTGGCGATGGTCGGCCTCGACGGCTCGGCCGCCGACCGTTTCCCGCACGAATTCTCCGGCGGCCAGCGCCAGCGCATCGGCATCGCCCGCGCGCTGGCCATGGAACCGAAGCTTCTGGTCGCCGACGAGCCGGTGTCCGCCCTCGACGTCTCGGTCCAGGGGCAGGTGCTGGAACTGCTGGACGACATCCGCAGGCGGCTGAACCTCGCCATGCTGTTCATCACCCACGATCTTCGGGTGGCTGCCCAGGTCTGCGACACCATCGCCGTGATGCGCCGCGGCAAGATCGTGGAACTCGGCACGGCGCGGGAGGTGTTCACCCACCCGCGCGACGCCTACACCCGCAGCCTGCTCGACGCCATTCCCGGCAAGGCCTGGCAGATTCCGGACGACCTGCAACAAGTTCCGGCAGGAGCGCACTGAATGAAGGTCGCCATCATCGGGGCCGGCGCGGTCGGCGGTCTGCTGACCGCCCGGCTCGGCGCCACCGAAGCCGAAGTGACGCTGGTCGCCCGGCCGAACTCGGCCGCCGCCATCCGCCGCAACGGCCTGACCATGGTGACGCCGCTGAACCGCGTCGCGCGGCTCAACCCGCGCGTTACCGACGACAGCCTGTCGCTGGGGCCGCAGGATCTGGTGTTCCTCTGCGTCAAGTCCCATGCGCTCCGCGGCACCATCGACACGCTGACCCCGCTGCTGGGGCCGGAGACCGCCATCGTGCCGATGGTCAATGGCATCCCCTGGTGGTACCCGCACCGCCAGCCGGAGCCCCTGGCCGACCGGCCGCTCGCCAGCGTCGATCCCGACGGCCTGCTGTGGCGCTCCATCGACCCCGACCGCGTGGTCGGCGCGACGACCTTCGTCGCGGTGGAGGGCGACGGCCCCTGCCGCCTGCGCCATGTCAGCGACCAGCGCTTCGTCTTCGGCGATGTGGCCGGCCGCGACAACCCGGCGGTGGACCGCATCGTCACCCTGTTCGGGCAGGCCGGCTTCCAGCCCGCCAAGACCACGGATATTCGCCAAGCGATCTGGGTGAAGCTGTGGGGCAACCTCGCCTTCAACCCATTGAGCGTGCTGACCGGATCGACGCTCGGCCGGCTGTGCAACGATCCCGGCACCCGCGAGACCGGCCGCGCCATGATGCTGGAGGCCAAGGCGGTGGCCGAAAAGCTGGGCGTGGTCTTCACCACCAGCGTCGACGAACGCATCGCCATGGCGGCCGGCGTCGGCGACTTCAAGACCTCGATGCTGCAGGACTACGAGGCCGGCCGCCGGCTGGAGCTGGAGGCGATCCTGGGGTCTGTGATCGAGCTGGCGGAGCGGACCGGCGTGCATGTGCCGATGCTGCGCGCCGTGCTAGCGATGGTCGACCTCAGGGCGCGGGAGCGGCGGGAGGTGGCGGCTTAGTCCTCGCTCACTTACTTGCCCCCACCCTAACCCTCCCCCGCTGGGCGGGGGAGGGGATAAGTGCTTGATCGGAAAAGCGGCGGCAGTCCCTCCCCCGCCCAGCGGGGGAGGTTAGGTGGGGGCATTCGAAGCCGACACCTCTCAAATCAAACGTCAGAAATAATTTCTCCGGAGCCACCATGCCTCTCCCCTCCAACCTGCCGATCGACGCCGACCGCCTGTGGGACAGCTTGGCCTCGATGGCGAAGATCGGCGCCACCGCCAAGGGCGGCAGCTGCCGCCTCGCTTTGTCGGACGAGGACAAGGCCGGCCGCGACCTGTTCGTCTCCTGGTGCGAGGCCGCCGGCTGCACCGTCAGCGTCGACCGCATCGGCAACATCTTCGCCCGCCGCAGGGGCCGTGACGACAGCCTGCCCCCGGTGGTGATGGGCAGCCATCTCGACACCCAGCCGACCGGCGGACGCTTCGACGGCGTGTTCGGCGTGCTGGCGGCGCTGGAGGTGGTGCGCTCGCTGAACGACCGCGGGGTGGAGACCCTGCACCCGGTCGAGGTCGCGGTCTGGACCAACGAGGAAGGCTCCCGCTTCTCGCCGCCGATGATGGGCTCCGGCGTCGTCACCGGCGTCTTCACCTTGGACGAGATCCTCGACAAGGTGGCGCAGGACGGCGCGCGGCTGGGCGACGAACTGGTCCGCACCGGCTATGCCGGCGAGGCACCCGTCGACCACCCCATGCACGCCTACCTTGAGGCCCACATCGAACAGGGCCCGGTGCTGGAGGTCGAAGGCAAGGAGATCGGCGTCGTCACCGGCGCCCAGGGCCAGCGCTGGTACGAGGTGACGGTGACGGGGGTGGAGGCGCATGCCGGCCCGACGCCGATGCGCCTGCGCCGCGACGCGCTGGTTGCCGCCTCGGCCATGGTGCAGGCGGTGCAGCGTGTCGGTCTGGAGACGGCCGGCGATCCCTGCGCCACCGTCGGCATCCTCGATGTCCACCCGCATTCGCGCAATGTCATTCCCGGCCGCGTCTTCTTCACCGTCGACCTGCGCCACCCGAATGCCGACACGCTGGCCGACATGGACCGCCGCTTCCGCACCGCGGTCGCGGAGATTGCCGAGCAGCATGGGGTGAGCGCCGAGATCGCCGATTTCTGGCACTTCCCGCCGACGCCCTTCGCCCGGCCGCTGGTCGACAGTGTGCGCGACGCCGCCGCCGGCTTCGGCTTCAGCCACCGCGACATCGTGTCGGGCGCCGGCCATGACGCGGTCTATGTGGCGGGCAAGGTGCCGACGGCGATGATCTTCATCCCCTGCGAGGACGGCATCAGCCACAACGAGGTCGAAAACATCTCCCCCGCCGACGGCGCCCGCGGCGCCGCCGTGCTGTTCGAAACACTGGTCGCCACGGCCGGACGGCCCTGAGCACGTCCGCTCTCTGGAGAGTCCCCCCATGAAGTTCGTCCATCACCCCGATGCCGCCCTGCACCGCCCCGCGACCTATTTCAACAAGGGTCTGCTGCGCGCCCTGCCGGAGAAGCCGGAGCGGGTCGGCGCGCTGGCCTCGCTGATCGAGAAGCGGGGCGAGACGCTGATCCGGCCCGACGATTACGGCCCCGCCCCGCGCGCCGCGGTGCACACGCCGGCCTATCTCGCCTTCCTGGAGACGGCGCACGCGCGCTGGGTGGCGGAGGGCGACATGGGCGATGTGGTGCTGCCCAACGTCCACCGGATGCAGGCCGCCCCCAACTACCCCACCAGCATCGTCGGTCAGGCCGGCTGGCACATGTTCGACACCGCCTGCCCGATCGGCGAGGGCACCTGGGCCGCCACCTGCGCCGCCACCAACGCCGCCATCCATGCAGCAAAGCTGGTCGCCACCGGGGCGGACAGCGCCGCCTACGCGCTGTGCCGGCCGCCGGGGCACCATGCCACCCGCGATATGGCCGGCGGCTTCTGCTACCTGAACCATGTCGCCGTCGCGGCGGAATCGGTGCTGCCACTGCTGCGCGCCCAGGGCCGGCCGGCGCGCGTCGCCATCATCGACGTTGACGTCCACCACGGCAACGGCACGCAGGACATCTTCTACGAGCGCGACGACGTGTTCTTCGTCTCGGTCCATGGCGACCCGGCGGAGTTCTATCCGCACATGGCCGGCTACGCGCAGGAACGCGGCATCGGCCGCGGCGAGGGCTATAATCTGAACCTGCCGCTGCCCATCGGCAGCGACGAGGCGACGGTGCTGGCGACCATCGGCAAGGGCCTGGACGAGATCCGGCGGTTCGCGCCGGAGATGCTGTTCGTCTCGCTGGGCTTCGACACCTTCATCGGCGACCCGCTGGCCGCCTTCGGCGTCACCACGCCGGGCTTCGCCCGCATGGGCGCGCTGATCGCCGCCGCCGGCCTGCCGACGGTGCTGGTGCAGGAGGGTGGCTACGCCATCGACGACCTGTCGGCCAACCTGTCCAGCTTCCTCGACGGCTTCGAAGGCAAGACAGCGGCATGACCGCCATCGCCGCCACCGGAGCCGGCCGCGATCCGGTCAAATACCTGCTGATCGCCGTCATAAGCCTGTTTTGGGGCCTGAACTGGCCGGCGGTGAAGACGATCCTGACGCAGGTGCCGATCTTCAGCCTGCGCGCCATCGGCTTCACCGCCGGGGCGGTGCTGCTGCTGGGGGCGGCGCGTCTGGCCGGGCACCGGCTGCGGGTGGAGCGGACGGAATGGCCGTCGCTGGTGGCGGCGGGGCTGTGCAACGTGCTGGTCTTCAACCTGTGCACGGCGCTCGGGCAAAGCCTGATGGCGACCTCGCAGGCGGCCATCGTCGCTTTCACCATGCCGGTGTGGGCGACGCTGCTGGCGATCCCGCTGCTGGGCGAAAGGCCGGGGCCGCGTCAGATCGTCGGGCTCGCCAGCGGGCTGGCCGGGCTGCTGGTGCTGCTGGGACCGGCCGCACTGTCGGCGCCCCCATCGGAACTGGCCGGGCCGGCGGTGATGCTGGTGGCGGCGGTGGCCTGGGCTTTGGGCACCATCGTGATGAAGCGGCGGGTCTGGCGCACCCACCCGATGGTCATCACCGGCTGGCAATATGTGCTGTGCGCCCCGCCGATGATCCTGCTGGCGGCGACGGAGACGAGACCGGCGCTGTCCGAGCTTCACCCTGCGGTGTGGGTCGGCTTCACCTGGCACATTTTCTGTTCGCTCTGCGCGGCGCAGGCTCTGTGGTACGTCACCGTCCGCCGCCTGACGGTGGGCGAAGCGGCGGTCAGCACCCTGCTGATTCCGGTGGTCGGGGTCGGCGGCGCCGTGCTGCTGCTGGGCGACCCGGTGACGCCGCGGCTTGCGGCAGCCCTGGTGCTGATCCTCGCCGCCGTCGCCTGCGTGCTTGGACCGAAGCCGGTCGGGCGCAAATAGCTCCCTCTCCCGCCCCGGGAGAAGGCGATTATCACCCGAGTTGCCGCTCCACCCAAGCAGCGGCGCCGGACAGGCTGCGGAAATCGGCAACGGCACGGACGGGCAGGCCGGGATGCCGCTCGGCGGCCATCCGCGCCAGCGCGTTACCGGGGCCGGTTTCCAGCAGGACGGTACAGCCCATCTCGATCAGCCCGTCCAGGCAGGCCGCCCAGGCGACTGTTTCCGTCATCTGCCGGGTCAGCGCCGCGACCGCCCGCTCGCGGGTGTAGACCGGGGTGCCGTCGATGCCGGCCAGCACCGGCAGCGGCGGAGCCTGCAGGCCGCTCGCCGCCAGAATCGGTGAGAACTCCGCCGCAGCGGGCGCCATCAGCCGCGTGTGCGAGGCCACGGTGACCGGCAGCGGCGTCACCGCGGCGCCCAGCGCCAAAGCCGCCGCCTCCACCACCGCCAGCACGGTCTTGCGCCCCCCAACCACGAAGCGGTCGGCACCATTCTCGATGGCGATGTCGGCACCGCAGTCGCGGCAGACCGCCTCCACTCGCGCCTTATCCAACCCCCGCACGGCCAACAACCCACCCGGCTCGGTGTCGGCGCGGTCCATCGCATCGGCCCGCCGCACCGCCAGCCGCAGCAGTTCGTCCACATCGAGTGCCCCCGCGACATGGTAGGCCGACAGTTCCCCCAGGCTGTAGCCGGCGACCGCGCGCACCGGCGGCAGATGCAGCCGCAGCGCCGCCCAGATCGCCGTCTGGACCGCGCAAAGCAGCGGCTGGGCGACGGCATTGCGCTGCATCTCGGCCTCCGGCCCGGCGACCAGCGCGCGCGGGTCCCGCCCCATGACGCCGGCGGCCCGATCCAGCACCGCCTGTGCCGCCGGCTCCCGCCGCAGCAGGTCGAGCATGCCCGAACCCTGCCCACCCTGGCCGGAGCAGAGAATCCCCAGGCTCATGGCCAGCCCGCCCGCAGGGCGTGGACGAAATGCGCCGCCGCCAGCATGTCGGCGCTGCCGCCGGGCGACAGCCGACGGGCGACGCAGGCGCGGTGCAGGGCCAGCGCCTCGTCCCGCC
>NZ_FXAK01000002.1:290000-864124 GCF_900177515.1 Azospirillum oryzae | reverse complement strand
TAGCTTTTTAGCTAAGTGCCGGACGTTGCCGGATGCCGACCGGTGCCCGACTGTCGCGGTCGGGGTTCCCCTTCTTGAAACCCGACCGGCGGAACAGGCCAATCAGAAGACCGGCGGTCGGGTGTTGCAGGAGAGTGGTGGGATGTCGATCGAACTGGCCGGGCTTTGTTTCACGTCGGCGTCCGGCCTGCCATTCTCCCACGACCATTGGCTGGTGGCGCTGTCCTATGCCGTCGCCGCCTTCGCCTCATACTCCGCGCTCGACATGGCGGAGCGGATGCACCGGACCGCCGGGATCGCCCGCATCATGTGGCAGGGCTGCGCCGCGGCGGCGCTGGGCGGCGGCATCTGGGCGATGCACTTCATCGCCATGCTGGCGCTGACCATCGACACTCCCGTCACCTATGACCCGGCGATCACCCTGCTGTCGCTGGTGACGTCGGTCGCCTTCGTCGCCACCGGCTTCCGCATCATCCAGAGCCGCCGGTCGTTTGCGGCGATCGCCGCGGCCGGCGTCATCGTCGGGCTGGGGGTGCGGCGATGCATTATCTCGGCATGGCGGCGATGGTGCTGCCGGCCCGCATCGCCTACCAGCCGGTCCTGTGGTGCCTGTCGGTCGCCATCGCCGTGGCAGCGGCGACCGCTGGGCTTTGGCTGTCCACCCGCATCCACCACCGCCTGCGCGAACGCGCGCTCGCCGCCCTGGTGATGGCGGTCGCCGTCTGCGGGATGCATTACACCGGCATGGCCGCCCTGGTGGTGCAGGTCGACCCCATGCTGATGCCGGCGGACGGCACGCTGGCGGAGGGGTGTCCAGCGGGCCGCTGGCCGCCGCGGTGGCGATCGGCAGCTTCGGCCTGCTGCTGCTGGCGCTGGTGTCCGCCACCGCCGACCGCAGGCTTTCCGCCGCCGCCGCGCATGAGGCCAGCGCCCTGCGCATCGCCAACATGGAATTGCAGGCCACCCGCCTGCAGCTGGAAGCGACCCAGCGCGAGATCATCCGCCGCCTGTGCAGCGCCGGGGAGTTCCGCGACAACGAGACCGGCCAGCATGTCGCGCGCATGGCGCAGATCGCCCATCATCTGGCCTTGTCGGCCGGCTGCGCGCCCGGATTCGCCGCGCAGCTGCTGGAGGCGGCGCCCCTGCACGACATCGGCAAGATCGGCATCCCCGACCATGTGCTGCTGAAGGCCGGCCGGCTCGACGCCCAGGAATGGATGACCATGCGCCAGCATGCGGTCATCGGGCAGCGGCTGCTGGGCGGCAGCGGACTGCCCTGCTCGACCTTGCCGCCGAGATCGCCGGGACCCACCACGAGAAATGGGACGGAACCGGCTATCCCGCCGGCCTGCGCGGCACCGAGATCCCGCTGTCCGGCCGCATCGTCGCCATCGCCGACGTGTTCGACGCCCTGCTGTCCGCCCGCCCCTACAAGGAGCCCTGGCCGCTGGAGTCCGTCGTCGCCCACATGCGCGAGCAGTCCGGGCGCCATTTCGATCCGGAGCTGGTGGAGGTCTTCCTCGGCCGCCTCGACGCCATGCTGGAGATCCGCGACCGCTTCATCGACGAGGAGGCCGAACCGCAGCTTTTGTCACAGTCGGGCGCAGCCGAGTGAGTATCGGGGTTTTCCCCGATGGATTTCCTTGAAAACAGCCGGTCCCGGCCGGCGATGTTCTTGAAACGGCTCAACATTGCCGCGGCGGGATTGGCAACAACCACGATGCGCCATTAACTTTTTCTTCGGCGATACAGGAATAAGCGTGTGATCCGGCCATCTTCACGCCGGACATCGCCATCCTTATCGATCCGGGACAATGCACCAAACCCTGACCGCCGAGTTCGACTGGCTCCCGGACCGCAAGCCCGCGCGGATCAACGCGCTCCACGACGCGATCCCGGTCGGGATTGCGGTCCTCGACCGCCAGCTCCGCTGCCTGCGGATGAACCGGCGCATGGGGGCGCTGGCAGGGCTTCCCTCGACCGCCGCGACGGGGCTGCCCTTCACCGATGTCTGGCCCGAGGCGGAGGATGCGCTGCTGGCCGCCGCATCGCTGGCCCTGACCGGCACGGTGGTGGAGGACATCGCCCTGACCGGTCCCCTCGCCGGTCCGGGGCGGGCGCTGGTCGCCAGCCTGCATCCCCACAACGAAGAGGACGGGGACGCCCTGCTCTGCATCGTGGAGGACCGGACCGCGCTGCAGCGGTGCGAGGCCGAGCTGCGCCATTTCAAGGACCTGCACCGCCACACGCTGGAGCTGAGCGACCTGTACCCGTGGTACAGCACCCCGGACGGCATGCCGCGCACCACCCGGCGCTGGCGTGAGCGCACCGGCCTCGGCGAGGGCGACGTCGCGACGCCGCAGGGCTGGATCGCGGCGCTCCACCCCGACGACCGCGCGCCCTTCGATGCCGCCTGGACCTTCAGCCTGACCAACGGCGCCGCGCTGGAGATCGACCTGCGCCTGCGCGTCGCCGGCAACAATGGTCCCGGCGGCGAGGCCCATCGCTGGTTCCGCCGCCGCGCCGCCGCCCAGCGCGACGCGGAGGGACACATCCTCCAGTGGCACGGCACCGACGAGGACATCCACGAACGCCGGACCGCCGAAGACGCCCTGCGCGAGAGCGAGTCCTTCTCCCGCCAGATCCTGGACAACAGCCCGGAATGCGTGAAGGTGCTGGACATGGAGGGGCGGCTGACCTTCATGAACATCCCCGGCGTCCAGTTGATGGAACTGGACAGCTCCAATTGCATAATGGACCAGCCCTGGGAGGACAACTGGCCGGAGGAGCGGCGGCCGCAGCTGCGCGAAGCGATCGACATCGCGAAGCGGGGCGGTACCGGCCGTTTCCTCGGCTTCTGCCCGACGGCCAAGGGCACGCCGAAATGGTGGGACAATCTCGTCTGCCCCCTGCCCGGCGCGGACGGACAGCCGCAGCGGCTGCTTGCCATCTCCCGCGACGTCACCGACACCCAACTCGCACGGCAGGCGCTGGAGGAGACCACCGCGCTGTTGTCCGGCGTGCTGGAGAGCACCACCGACAGCGTGGTGTTCGTCGACCGCGACTGGCGCATCACCTACCGCAACCCGGCCGCCGCCGCCATCCATGAGGGCCGCGGCATCCGGCTGGGCGGCGGGTTTTTCGACGTCTTCCCGCAGCAGACCGAGAGCCGCAGCCTGTTCCGCAAGGCGATGGCCGACCAGACTCCCGTCGTCTTCGAGGAATTCGTCGCGGCGCTCGGCCAATGGACGGAAATCCACGCCTTCCCGACCACGGAGGGGCTGTCCGTCTTCTTCCGCAACGTCACCGAACGCCGGCGGGTGGAGGAGGAGCGGCGCGCCGCGCAGGAGAAGATCGCCCGCCTCGCCCGGCTGGATTCGCTGACCGGCCTGTCCAACCGGCTCTATTTCCTGGAGCGGCTGGAGCAGGCTCTGCGCGAAGCGCCCGACGAAGGCGTGATGGCGGTCCATTACATCGACCTCGACCAGTTCAAGGCCGTCAACGACACGCTGGGCCATCATGCCGGCGACACGCTGCTGCGGCAGGTGGCCGACCGGCTGCGCGGCTGCATCGGCGCCGCCGACCTGGTTTCCCGCTTCGGCGGCGACGAGTTCGCCATCCTGCAGCCCAACCTGTGGGGACCGGCGGAAGCGGAGGACCTCGCCCGCTGCATCATCTCGGCGCTGTCCGAGCCGTTCGACATCGACGACGCCCAGATCCGGACCGGCACCAGCATCGGCATCGCCCTGTCCCGGCGCGACGGCGCCGAGGCCGACGCGCTGCTGAAGGCGGCCGACATCGCGCTCTACCGCGCCAAGGCCGAGGGCCGCAACACCCACCGCTTCTTCGCGCCCGAGATGGCGGAGCGGCTGAAGGCCTTCCACGACCTGAAGCTGGGCCTGCACGAGGCGCTGCGGAGGGCCGAGTTCGAGCTGCATTACCAGCCGCTGGTCTGCACCGGCGAGTCCCGCATCCGCGGGTTCGAGGCGCTGATCCGCTGGCGCCGCCCCGGCCGCGGTCTGGTCCGCCCGGCCGACTTCATCCCCGTCGCCGAGGAAACCGGCCTGATCGGCCCGATCGGCGACTGGGCGCTGCGCGAGGCCTGCCGCGAGGCGACGCGCTGGCCCGACGGCATCGGGGTCAGCGTCAACGTGTCCTCCGTCCAGTTCCGCGACAAGGGGCTGGTGGAGTCGGTGCGCCAGGCGCTGGCCGACACCGGGCTGGCGCCGGAGCGGCTGGAGTTGGAGATCACCGAGTCCGTCCTGCTGCAGGACGACGACGCCAATCTCGGCACCCTGCGCGAATTGCGGGCGCTGGGCGCGCGGATCGTCATGGACGATTTCGGCACCGGCTATTCGGCGCTGGGCTATCTCTGCCGCTTCCGTTTCGACAAGGTGAAGATCGACCGCAGCTTCGTCGCCGACCTGCCGCGCTGCGACGGCTCCACCGCCGTGGTGCAGGCGGTGGCCGGCATGGGCCGCAACCTGGGCATCGTCATCACCGCCGAGGGGGTGGAGGAGCAATCCCAGCTCGACAGCGTCCGCCGGCTGGGCTGCCACGAGGCGCAGGGCTATCTGTTCTCGCGTCCGGTCCCGGCGGCGGAGGTGCCGGCGCTGATCGCGCGGCTGCGGGACGGCGGCTGAGAAAGGTCGGCTTAGCCGCTTGCGAGTACAGGCGGACCGCAACGCCTTCCGGTGGCGGCTGTTCTGGTACGGGAACGCATCCTGCCAGGACAAAGACCCGGAGGACCACATGGCCAAGACCACCACCGACCACGACGAGATCCGCCGCTGGGCCGAAAGCCACGGCGGCAAGCCGGCCGTCGTCCGCAGCACCCATGACGAGGCGCATGGCGGCGGCAAAAGCCGCAAGACCGGCGTCGGCCTGCTGCGCCTGATGTTCCCCAAAGCCCGACAGTCCGACCATGGCGAGCTGGAGGAAATCGACTGGAACGAGTTCTTCCGGCAGTTCGAGGATTCCAAACTGGCGCTGCTCTACGAGGAGGGCTCCAACTTCAACAAGCTGATCGGCCGCGACACCGCCGAGAAGCGGGAGCATGGCGACCACAAGGCGGCGCGCCATTGATCGGTGTGAGATTGACCGGTGTGAGATTGACCGGTTTGCCGACCGCATGGGCGGTCTCCCGCCCGATCCCGTAACGACTGTGGAAGGGAACGCCCTGCGGGACGTTCCCTTTTCTCTTTTGCCAACCCTTCATCGGAGGCTCCGCCCGTGCCCGACGCCAGCGATACCCGTCTGAACCAGGACGAGCGGGACGAGGTCAAGGAACGCTCCAACCCGCCGGCGCTGATCCTGCACGAGGCCATCCGCCTGGAAGGGCAGGAGGAGCTGAAGCGCCCGACCTCCTCCCTGCTGTGGTCGGGTCTGGCGGCCGGGCTGTCGATGGGCTTCTCGATGGTGGGCGAGGCGCTGATGACGACCCATCTGCCGGACGAGCCCTGGCGGCCGCTGATCGCCAGCTTCGGCTATTGCTTCGGCTTCCTGATCGTCATCCTGGGGCGGCAGCAGCTGTTCACCGAGAACACGCTGACCGTGATCCTGCCCCTGCTGCACCGCTGGTCGACGGGAACGCTTCTGCGGGTGGCGCGGCTGTGGGGGTTGGTCTTCGCCGCGAACATCGTCGGCACCCTGCTGTTCTCCGCCTTCGCCATCGGGACGGATGCCTTCGCCCCGCCGATGCACGCCGCCTTCGTGGAGCTGGGCACGACGGCGGCGCGGTCGGGATTCACGACGACGCTGCTGCACGGGATTCTGGCCGGCTGGCTGATCGCGCTGCTGGTGTGGATCACGCCGTCGGTCGGGCAGGCGCGCTTTTTCGTGATCGTCGCCCTGACCTGGCTGATCGCGCTGGGCAAGTTCGCCCACGTCATCGCCGGCTCGGTCGAGGTGTCCTTCGCCGCCATGTCCGGCGAGATCGGCTGGGACCGCTACGCCTTCGGCTTCCTGCTGCCGTCGCTGATCGGCAACGTGCTGGGCGGAGTCGGAATGGTGGCGCTGATCAACCACGCGCAGGTGCGGCAGGACCAGTGAGGGGGGATGAGGAGTACCGAAACGAAAAGGACCTAGCCGCTAAAACGGCTAAGCCCTTGAATTCGTGGCGGACCCGACGAGATTCGAACTCATGACCTCTGCCTTCGGAGGGCAGCGCTCTATCCAGCTGAGCTACGGGTCCATCGCTGGTGGAGGCGCAACATAGCCCAAGGCTTGCGGGGACGCAAACACTAAAATCGCTGTTTTTTCGGCGGCTTGCAGAGGCCGCTTCCAACCCCATGACCGCTGCCTTCGCAGGGCCGCGCTCCCGCCGCAAGGGCGGATGGAAACGTTTCCATTCTTCACGAAACCGTTTTCACGGCGTCACGCGATTGCAACACGCCGTCGCCACTCTGCACCCGCACCGGATCGACGGGTGCGGGAACAGGGATGATGGGCGGCAGATGGATGGCGGGATGACGGACAGGCGGGCCATGGATCGGGTGGCACTGGACCGCGTGGCGACGATCCGCGATGTGGCGGCGCGGGCCGGGGTGTCGATCGCCACCGTGTCGCGCGTCCTCAACGGCAGCGGCAACGCCACGCCGGAGACCATGGAGAAGGTGCGCGCCGCCGCCTCCGACCTGTCCTTCCGGCCCAGCACCATCGGCCGCAATCTGAAGGCGGCGCGCACCCGCACCGTCGGCGTGCTGGTGCCGTCGCTGACCAATCCCGTCTTCGCCGAAAGCGTCGCCGGCATCCAGGATGCGGCGGCGGAGGTCGGATACAGCGTGCTGATCGCCTCCACCGACTATGATCCGGCCCGCGAATCGCGCGCCATCGAAGGGCTGCTGTCCAACCGGGTCGAGGGGCTGGTGCTGACCGTCGCCGATGCCGACCGCAGCGGTTCGCTCGACACGCTGGACGAGGTGCGGCTGCCCTATGTGCTGGCATACAACCAGCCGGAACGGGCGCCGCGTGCACATGTGTCGGTCGACAATGTCGCCGCCTCCCGCGCGGTGGTGGAGCGGATGGCAGCGCTGGGCCACCGGCGCATCGGCATGATCGCCGGGCGCTTCCGCCAGTCCGACCGCTCGCGCCGGCGCCATGCCGGCTGGCAGGCGGCGCTGGCCGATGCCGGGCTGCCGCCGGGACCGGTGGTGGAGGTCGATTTCAACGAATTGCGGCTGGCCCACCGGCTGACTCCCCATTTCGAGGGGCCGGAGCGGCCGACCGCGCTGTTCGCCTCCAACGACATGCTGGCGCTCGCCACCATCCGGGCGCTGCGCGACCTCGGCCTGAGGGTGCCCGACGACGTGTCGGTCTGCGGATTCGACGGGATCGAGGTCGGACGGCTGATGGCGCCCAGCCTCGCCACCCTGGTGCAGCCGGCCCGCGCCATGGGCGCCACCGCCTTCGAATGTCTGCGCACCGGCTTTTCCGGCGAGCTGCAAGGCCGCGCCGTGATGATGCCCTTCACCCTGCGTCCGGGCGAATCGCTCGGGGCCGCACCGTCAGAATCGACCTAAGCGCTTTCCGAACGGAGACACACGCCATCATGTTCAAGCCGTTCCTTTTTGGTGCCGCCGCCCTGGCTGCCGCCCTCACCGCCACGGCCGCTCCCGCCGTGGCGGCGGAGCAGACCGCCATCTGCTACAACTGCCCGCCGGAATGGGCCGACTGGGCGTCCCAGCTGAAGGCGATCAAGGCCGATCTCGGCATCGCCGTACCGTTCGACAACAAGAATTCCGGCCAGTCGCTCGCCGCCATGCTGGCGGAAAAGGACAAGCCGGTGGCCGACGTCGTCTATCTCGGCGGGCCGGTCGGCATCCAGGCGAAGGCGGCCGGCGTCGTCACCCCCTACAAGCCGGCGGGCTGGGCCGAAATCCCCGACGGGATGAAGGACGCCGACGGCAACTGGTTCGCCATCCACAGCGGCACGCTGGGCTTCTTCGTCAACACCGAGGCGCTGGGCGGCAAGCCGGTGCCGCAGAGCTGGGCCGACCTGTTGAAGCCCGACTATTCGGGCATGGTCGGCTATCTCGACCCGACCAGCGCCGCCGTCGGCTATGTCGGCGCGGTGGCGGTCAACCAGGCGCTGGGCGGCGATTACGGCAGCTTCGACAAGGCCATCGGCTGGTTCAAGGACCTGCAGAAGAACCAGCCCATCGTGCCGAAGCAGACCTCCTACGCCCGCGTGCTGTCGGGCGAGATTCCGATCCTGATCGATTACGACTTCAACGCCTACCGCGCCAAATACACCGACAAGGCGCCGGTCGCCTTCGTCATCCCGAAGGAAGGCACGGTGTCGGTCCCCTATGTGATGGCGCTGGTCAAGAACGGCCCGAACCCGGAGAACGGCAGGAAGGTGCTGGACTATGTCCTGTCGGACAAGGGTCAGACCCTGTGGGCCAACGCCTTCATGCGCCCGGTCCGGGCCGAGGCGATGTCGCCGGAAACCGCCGCCAAGTTCCTGCCGGCCGCCGATTACGCCCGCGCCAAGCCGGTGGACATGGTGCGCATGGCCGAGGCGCAGAAGGGCTTCATGGACCGCTATCAGGCGGAGGTGAAGTGAGCGCCTGCGTGCAGGACGCTCCCCTCCCCCACCGGCCGGCGGCGCGTCCGCCGGCCGGGCCGGGGTGGATGGGCGAGCCGCTGCGGCTGGCGGCCCTGCTGGCGCCGGCGGCAGCGGTGTTCGCGGCCTTCTTCCTGCTGCCGCTGGTCCGCCTGATCCTGATCGGCGCCGGCGGGGCGGAGGGGTGGAGCGCCTATGTGACCACGCTGGCCGATCCCGGCCATTTCGACAGCCTGATCTCCACGCTGGCGCTGTCGGCGGGGGTGACCCTGGTGACGCTGGCGGTGTCCACCGTCGCCGGGCTGTTCCTGGTGCGGCACCGCTTTCCCGGCCATGCCCTGCTGGTGGCGCTGCTGACCTTCCCGCTGGCCTTTCCCGGCGTGGTGATCGGCTTCATGGTCATCATGCTCGCCGGGCGCCAGGGGTTGATCGGCACCATCACCCAGGCGCTGACCGGGGGGAAGCTGGTCTTCGCCTATTCGATGGCCGGGCTGTTCCTGGGCTACGTCTATTTCTCGATCCCGCGCGTGATCCTGACGGTGATGGCGGCGGCGGAGAAGCTGGATCCCCGGCTGGAGGAAGCGGCGCGCTCGCTGGGGGCGGCCCCCTGGCGGGTGGTCGCCGACGTGATCCTGCCGGCGCTGAAACCGGCGCTGATCTCGGCCGGCGCCCTGTGCTTCGCGACCTCGATGGGCGCGTTCGGCACCGCCTTCACGCTCGCCACCCGGATCAATGTGTTGCCGATGACGATCTATACGGAATTTACGCTGCAGGCGAACATCGCGGCGGCGGCGACGCTCAGCGTCCTGCTCGGCGTCATCACCTGGGCGGCTTTGGCAGTCGCGCGCAGCGTCGCCGGCACCTCCGTCGCGGCGGCGGGGTGACGGACGATGCAGAGTCTCTCGAATCGCCGGGGCTGGGGGTTCTGGCTGCAGTTGGGCTTCACCCTGCTGGTCTGCGCGCTGCTGACCGTGCCGATGGTGATGTCGATGCTGGCCGGGCTGACCGCCAACTATTTCGTCGGCTTGAAGAGCGGCCTGACCCTGCGCTGGGTCGATGAGGTGCTGCGGGTCTATTCCGGCACCATCCTGCTGTCCTTGCAGATCGCCTTCGCCTGTCTGGCCTGCACGCTGCTGCTGGGCGTGCCGGCGGCCTATGCGCTGGCGCGGCGGCCCGGCCGCTTCGCCCGGATGGTCGAGGAGATGCTGATGATGCCGGTCGCCATCCCCGGCCTCGCCACCGCGCTGGCGCTGATCGTCACTTATGGCGGTGTCGGCGATCTGCGCAGCAGCTGGCTGTTCATCCTGATCGGCCATGTGCTGTTCACCCTGCCCTTCATGGTCCGCGCCGTGCTGGCGGTGATGGGCGCCATCGACCTGACGACGCTGGAGGAGGGGGCGGCCAGCCTCGGCGCCGGCTTCCTGCGCCGCTTCTTCACCGTGGTGCTGCCCAATTGCCGCTCCGGCATCCTGGCCGGGTCGCTGATGGTGCTGACCCTGTCGGTGGGCGAGTTCAACCTGACCTGGCTGCTGCACACGCCGCTGACCAAGACGCTGCCGGTCGGGTTGGCCGACAGCTATGCCTCGCTGCGGATCGAGATCGGCAGCGCCTACACCCTCGTCTTCTTCGTGATGATCGTGCCCAGCCTGATCCTGCTGCAGGGTCTGGCAAAGCGCGGCCGTCCGTCCGTTTGAGGCCTTCCCCAGATGCCCGACAGCTTCCACCTCGACGCCGTGCCGATCCGCCTGGAGCGCTGCGGCAAGACCTTCGCCGGCGGCGCCCGCGCGCTGGAGCCGCTGGACCTGACCATCCGCGGCGGCGAGACCATCGTCTTCCTGGGCCCCAGCGGCTGCGGCAAGACCACGACGCTGCGTATCATCGCCGGGCTGGAAAGCCCCGATCCGGGCGGCCGGGTGCTGTTCGGCGAGGAGGACGTCACCGCGCTTCCCATCGAGCGGCGCAATGTCGGCATGGTGTTCCAGAGCTATGCCCTGTTCCCCAACATGACGGTGGCGGAGAATGTCGCCTATGGCCTGAAGGTGCGCAAACTGCCCCGGCCCGAGCGCGCCCGCCGGGTGGAGGAGATGCTGGACCTGATGCATCTCGGCGAGTTCGCCGGGCGGCGGATCGACCAGCTGTCCGGCGGGCAGCGGCAGCGGGTGGCGCTGGCCCGCGCGCTGGTGGTGCGCCCGCGCGTGCTGCTGCTGGACGAGCCGCTGACGGCGCTCGACGCCAAGCTGCGCGACAGCCTGCGGCTGGAGATCGACCGGCTGCTGCGCGGGCTGGGCATCACCGCCGTCTATGTCACCCACGACCAGGGCGAGGCGATGGCGCTGGGCGACCGCATCGTGGTGATGGCCAAGGGGCGGGTGGCGCAGGTCGGGACGCCGCGCGAGATCTATTATCAGCCGGCGGATGGTTTCGTCGCCGACTTCATCGGCACGATGAACCGGCTGGGCGGTTTGGCGCGCGGCGGGATGCTGAGCATTGGCGTGGCGTCGCTGCCCTGGAGCGGGCCGGACGGCGCGGTCGAGCTGCTGGTGCGGCCGGAGGATCTGGCGCTGGCATCGGAGGCCGACGGGCATTTCGGCGGCACCGTCGCCGCCGCGGTGTTCCTGGGCGACCGCACCCGGCTGGTGGTGGAGCCGGCGGACGGGCCGGCGCTGACGGTGGACACACTGGGGCGGAGCGAACTGGGGCGCGGCGACCGGGTTTGGCTGCGGGTTGATCCGGCACGGGTGCTGGCGGTGCCGTGAGTTTCGGCGATCGCAACGCTTTGCCCCCTCCCCATCCCTCCCCCGCCTTCGGCGGGAGAGGGGGCAGGATGCTTGTGCGAGTGAACCGGATTGCGAAGCGGCGGCAGTTCCCTCTCCTGCGTTAGCGGGGGAGGGTTAGGGAGGGGGCATACGCCTCGAAATCAAACACTTAAGCCCAAGGCACACCATGATCATCGTCCAGATCACCGACACCCACATCAAGCCCCCCGGCCGCCTCGCCTACCGTCGCGTCGACACCGCGCCATTCCTGGAGCGCGCCGTTGCCGCCATCCTGGCACTCACCCCGCGCCCGGACGTGATCCTCGCCACCGGCGACCTCGTCGATGCCGGCCATGCGGATGAGTATGAGTGGCTGCTCGGCCTGCTGCGCCCGCTCGACATTCCGCTGTTCGCGGTGCCTGGCAACCATGACGAACGTGCCGGGTTGGCCCAGGCCTTTCCCGACCTCAAGTCCCGCGTCGGCGACAACCGCTTCTTCCACTACACGGTGGAGGACTGGCCGGTGCGGCTGATCGCCATGGATACCGTGCTGCCCGGCTCCGGCGCGGGAGAGGTCTGTGCCGAGCGGCTTTCCTGGCTCGATGCGCGGCTGGCGGAGCAGCCCGACCGGCCGACCATCGTCTTCCAGCACCACCCGCCCTTCGCCACCGGCATCGGCCATATGGACCGGCTGGGGCTGAGCGGCGCCGAGGCGATGGCCGACGTGGTCCGCCGCCATCGCCAGGTGGAGCGGGTGCTGTGCGGCCATCTGCACCGGCCGATCCAGGTGCGCTGGGCCGGCACCATCGCCTCGACGGCGCCCTCCACCGCGCATCAGGTGGCGCTCGACCTGCGCGACGATGCGCCGTCGGCCTTCGTGATGGAGCCGCCGGGCTATCAGATCCACATGTGGCGCGCCGACACCGGGGTGGTCAGCCACACCGCGGTGATCGGCGACTATGACGGCCCCTATCCCTTCTTCAAGGACGGGAAGCTGATCGACTGACTGGGTCATTCGACCGGCCGTCACATGCCTGTCATGGGCTTGGCGTAAGACACTGCTCACCGCCGATCCAACGGAGACGACAGAGATGAAGGCGTTTCTCGCCACCCTCGCCACGGTGCTGACGCTGGCGCTCGGCCACACTGCCATTTCCCAGCCGGCGCAGGCCGACGGCGCCACCGGCAAGCTGGTGCTCTACACCTCGCAGCTGGAGCCGGACGCCCGCCAGACGGTGGAGGCCTTCAAGGCGAAGAATCCCGGCGTCGAGGTGGAGTGGATCCGCAGCGGCACGACCGAGCTGATGAACAAGCTGCGCGCCGAGTTCACCGCCGGGGCGCCGCAGCCCGACCTGCTGCTGATCGCCGACGCGGTGACGATGGAATCGCTGAAGGCGGAGAAGCGGCTGCAGCCCTACCAGGGCGCGCCGGTGGCCGGCTATCGGCCCGGCACGCACGACCCGCAGGGCTATTGGTTCGGCACCAAGCTGATCACCACCGGCATCGTCTACAACACCGCAGCGCCGATGAAGCCGGCCTCCTGGCAGGACCTGCTGAAGCCGGAGGCCAAGGGCACGACGGTGATGCCGAGCCCGCTCTATTCCGGCGCCGCCGCCATCCATATGGCGTCGATCAAGGCGCAGCCGTCGCTGGGCATGGCCTATTACGAGGCGTTGCAGCGCAACGGCGTCACCGCGGCGAAGGGCAACGGCGGCATCCTGAAGGATGTGGCCGGCGGGGCGAAGCTCTACGGCATGGTCGTCGATTACCTGCCGATCCGCGAACAGCTGAAGGGCGCGCCCGTCGCCTTCGTCTTCCCCAAGGAGGGCGTCAGCGCGGTCAGCGAGCCGGTGGCGACCCTCAGCACCGCGAAGAACCCGACGGCGGCCAAGGCCTTCATCGACTTCCTGCTGAGCCGCGAGGGGCAGGAGCTGGCCTCGGCCCAGGGCTTCCTGCCGGCGCTGCCGGGGGTGAAGCCGCCGGCGGGCTTCCCCGATCCGGCAACGATCACCCTGCTGCCCTACGACCCCGCCAAGGCGCTGGCCGAGGACGACGCCAACAAGCGCGCCTTCGCCGATCTGTTCGGCGGGTGAGGGTGCTTCAACGGCATATCCCTCTCCCGCCCCGGGAGAGGGCGTGTAGCCGACGGCCGCAGGCCGGACGAGCACCGAAGGTGATCGTAGGCGGAGCGCTGTCGTGAGACTTGCGAACGACTGCGGGACCCATGCGCAGCATGGGAAGGGTGAGGGGTGGCGCAAGGAACCATGCGCTTCCGGTTCCTTGGAACACCCCTCACCCTCCCCACGCCTCTGGCGCGGGTCCCCTCCCTCTCCCGGGGCGGGAGAGGGTGTTTTTTTGCTCCTCGCCCTCCTTGTCCTTCTCCCCGTCCTGCGCCTGCTGTGGGAGGCAGGCGACGCGACGGTGCTGGCGCGCGTGCTCGACTCCCCCGCCACTTGGCGCACCGCCACCAACAGCATCGCCATCGCCGCCGGCGCCACGCTGGCCGCCGCGATGATCGGCGGGCCGTTCGCGCTGCTGGTCGGGCTGACGGACCTGCGCGCCCGCACCGCCATGACCTTCGCGCTGATCCTGCCGCTGATGATCCCGCCGCAGATCGTGGCGATGGCCTGGACCCATCTGGCCGGGTCCGGCAGTCCGATCCTGAAGCCGCTGGGGCTGGCGCCGCCGGTCGGCACGGCGAACCCGGTGCAGTCGGCGGCGGGCATGGTGCTGGTGATGGGGATCGAGCATGCGCCGCTGGTCTTCCTCGCCCTGCGCGCGGCGTTGCGCGCCATCCCCGGCGACGTGCTGGAGGCGGCGCGGGCGTCGGGGGCCGGGCCGTGGCGGGCGGTGCGCGGCGTGGTGCTGCCGCTCTGCCTGCCGGGGCTGGTCGCGGGACTGGCGATGGCCTTCGTCGCGGCGCTGGGGAATTTCGGGGTGCCGGCGCTGCTGGGCATTCCGGCGGGCATTCCGATGCTGCCGACGCTGATCTACCGGCGGCTGGCCGGTTTCGGGCCGTCCGCCCTGCCGGAGGTGGCGGTGCTGGCCGCCCTGATCGGCATCGTCGCCTGCCTGGGCATCGCCACCCAGACCATCCTGCAGGCCCACATCGCCAGCCGTCTGCCCGGCGGCGCCCGGCCGCTGGCGCCGCTGCCGCTCGGGCGCGCCCGCATGGCGGTGGAGGGGATCGCCTGGGGCGTGCTGGCGCTGATGGTCGCGGCGCCGCTGATGGCGTTGCTGGCCACCAGCCTCGTCAGCGTTTATGGCTTGCCCATCGGCTTCGGCACGCTGACGCTGGCCCATTACCGCGAGGTGCTGGCGCTCGATCAGGTCGGGCGCGCCTTCGCCAATTCGGTGCTGCTGTCGGGGTCGGCGGCGGGGCTGCTCGCGCTGCTTGCGGTGCCGCTGGCCCATGCCATGGCGCTGGGCGGCGGAGCCGGGCGGATCGCGCGGGCGGTCGGCGTGCTGGTGGAGCTGCCGCATGCCGTGCCGGGCGTGGTGCTGGGCATCGGCTGTATCCTGCTGTTCCTGAAGCCGTTGCCCGGGCTGGGTGTCAGCCTGTACGGCACGCTGTGGATCATCCTGGCCGCCTATCTGGTCCGCTTCCTGCCGCTGGCGCTGCGGCCGGTGCAGGCGGCCTGCGCCGCGCTCGACCCGACGGTGGAGGAGGCCGCCCGCGCGCTGGGCGCCGGGCCGCTACGGCGGCTGGTGACGGTGGTGGCGCCGCTGGTGGCGCCGGCGGCTGCCGCCGGCGGGCTGCTGGTCTTCCTGACCGCCTTCAACGAGCTGACCGTCTCCATCCTGCTGTGGTCGCAGGGACGGGAGACGCTGGGCGTCGTCGTCTATGCGCTGGAGGAAGGCGGCAGCCCGACGTTGGGCGCCGCCCTCGGTGTTATCGCCATCCTCGTCGTGCTGGCGGCGATGCTCGCCGCCGGGGCACTGGGCCGCCGCTTGCCGCCGGGCGTGGTGCCCTGGCGGGGGTAGGAGTCAGGCCGGCAGTTCCGCCGCCTTGCGCACCGCCTCCAGCACCGCCAGCACGTCGCGCGCCTGCTCGGCGGTCACCGGCGGCGGGGCGCCGTCGAGGATGGATGCCGCCACGCCGCGATAGAAGGCGGGATAGTCGCCGGGGATGGTCTCCACCCGCCGTTCCTTGCCGTCGGCCTGGACCAGCAGGGCGAAGTTTTCGGGATCGTCGACGCCCCAGCCGGCTTCGGTCGGCAGGCGGCCGGCGCGCAGGGCCGCCTCCTGCCCGTCCATGCCGTGCTTGAGGAAGCTGCCGCCATCGCCATGCAGCTGGAAGCGCGGACCCGGCCGGCAGACCACGGTTCCGCAATGCAGGATCGCCCGCATGGGCCCATAGCCGAGCACGATATGGAACCAGTCGTCGACCTGCGCATCCGGCCGCTGGGATCCCACATCGGCGAGAATGCGGTCGGGCATGCCGAACAGGGTCAGCGCCTGATCGATCAGATGGGCGCCGAGGTCGAACAGCACGCCGGAGCCTGCCAGCGTCTGCTCGCGCCAGCCCTTCTTGATCTGCGGCCGGAAGCGGTCGAAGTGCGCCTCGTAGTGATAGGGGCGACCGATGTCGCCGTTCTCAAGACACGAGCGCAGGGTCAGGAAGTCGTTGTCCCAGCGCCGGTTGTGGAAGACGGTCAGCAGCCGGCCCTGCCGCCTGGCGAGGTCGATCAGTTCGTCGGCCTCGGCGGCGGTGGTCGCCATCGGCTTGTCGATCACCACATGCTTGCCGGCCAGCAGCGCCTCGCGCGCCAAGGGGGCGTGGCTGGTGTTGGGGGTGGCGATCACCACCAGGTCGATGGCGGGGTCGGCGATCACCGCCTCGGCCGTGGTCGCAACGGCCCCCGGCGCGCTGCGGCGGATGTCGTCGGTGCGCGAACTGGCGATGGCCGTCAGGCGCAGGTGCGGTTCGCTGAGGATCAGCGGCGCGTGGAACACCGACCCGGCAAGTCCGAAACCCAGCAGGCCGACCGACAGGCTCTTCATCGTCGCAAAAACTCCTTCGTGATGTGGTGACCGGCAAAGCGGTCGGTTTATGGCGCCCAGCAGACCATGGTGTCGGGGCCGCCCCGGCGCAACAGGGCGCGTACCGGCATCGCGTCTTCCGGGCCGGCGGCGCGGGCCTGTTCCAGCACCGCGCGCTTGGCGCCGCCGGTGATCAGCACGACGATCCGCCGGCTGTCGAGCAGGCGCGGCAGGGTCAGCGTCATGCGCGGATGCGGCGCGGTGGGGGAGCGCATCGCCCGGCAGGGCGCAGGCCCCTCCCAGGCGGCGGCAAGTCCCGGCGCATCGGGGAACAGTGAGGCGACATGCCCGTCCTCGCCCATGCCGGTCACCATCAGGTCGAACGGGCCGTCGAGGACGCGCAAAGCCTCGGCGCAGGCGGCCTCCCCCTCCTCCGGCGTCGCGGCACCGGTGTAGAGCGGGACGAAGCGGATCGCCGGAGCGGCGGCGAGAAGCGTCGCGTGCAGGGTGGCGGCATTGCTGTCCGGGCTTTCGGGCGGCAGCCAGCGGTCGTCCACCAGCGTCGCCGTCACCCGGCTCCAATCCACGTCGCGCCGGCCCAGCGCCGTCAGGAAAGGCGTCGGCGTCCGCCCGCCCGGCAGTGCCATGGTGGCCCGCCCGCGCGCCGCGATGGCGTCGGTCAGCAGGGCCGCCGTCTCGTCGGCCAGGGTTTCGGCAAGGTCCTGGGCATCGCGGAACACACGAAGGCGCGCGGTCATGATGGAAGCTCCCCGACTGATCTTGTTCGTTGGCGCAGACCATAATCCGCCCGCCCCGCAGGGGCGCGCGTATCTGTGTAACGCTTGCGTAACAACGCCGGTCCCGGGAAAGCGCCGCGTTACCAAATTGTCCGCCCCGCGCATCATCGGCAGCGTACAGTGACCGCCAAGCGAACGACCGCCGGACAAGACCTCATCCGGACGGTCCAACAGCAACCCGTCACGGGAGGGAACCGACATGCGCGACCTGCATCCGTGTGCAGCGCCGGCCCGAACACTGGCTCAAAAGCCGGCAGGGCTCGCACCATGACCATGCAGACCCCATCCTTGCGACCGGCCGCCGGAGAGGACGCCGGGGCCGTTCCCGGCAGCGCAACCCCACAAAAGGCAGGCGGGCTGCGCGCGGTGGCGCAGCGGCATCTGTCGAAGCTGGTGGTCGCCCCGTCCTTCGCGGCGATCCTGCTGTTCGTCTACGGCTTCATCGCCTGGACGGTCTATATCAGCTTCACCAATTCGAAGATGCTGCCGTCCTACGATCTGGTCGGGGCCGAAGCCTTTTCGAAGCTGTGGCGGATCGAGCGCTGGTATGTCGCCATCGAGAATCTGCTGATCTTCGGCGGGCTGTTCATCGGCATCAGCCTGGTCATCGGCATCCTGCTGGCGGTGCTGCTCGACCAGCGCATCCGCGGCGAAGGGGCGTTGCGCACGATCTATCTCTACCCGATGGCGCTCAGCTTCATCGTCACCGGCACAGCCTGGAAATGGATCCTGAATCCGGGCATCGGCATCCAGCAATTCGTGCGCGACCTGGGATTCCCCGCCTTCACCTTCGACTGGATCGTCCAGCAGGACACCGCCGTCTACACGCTGGTGATCGCCGCGGTCTGGCAAAGCTCCGGCTTCGTCATGGCGCTGTTCCTGGCGGCGCTGCGCGGCGTCGATCAGGAGATCATCAAGGCGGCCTATCTGGACGGCGCCAGCCTGCCGCGCATCTATTGGGGCATCGTCCTGCCGTCGATCCGGCCGGTGTTCATGAGCGCCTTCGTCATCCTCGCCCACCTCGCGGTCAAGAGCTACGACCTCGTGGTGGCGCTGACCGGCGGCGGTCCCGGCTATGCGTCCGACCTGCCGGCGACCTTCATGTACGAGATGACCTTCCGCCGCAACCAGATCGCCATCGGATCGGCCAGCGCGCTGATGATGCTGGCGACCGTGGTGGCGATCATCGTGCCCTACCTCTATTCCGAACTGAAGGGAGGCAAGCGTGTCTAGCCTGACCTCCGCCCTGCCGCCGGCGCAGGGCACCGGCGCCCGCATCGCCCGCTGGGGCCTGTACCTGATCCTCCTGCTGTTCGCGGCCTATTACCTGCTGCCGCTGCTGCTGATGATCACCACTTCGTTCAAGAGCCCGGAGGAGATCCGCACCGGATCGCTGCTGTCGCTGCCGCGCGACTTTAGCCTGGACGCCTGGAGCTATGCCTGGAACCGCGCCTGCATCGGCGCCGATTGCCGCGGCATGGCGCCCTATTTCCTCAACTCCATCGTCATCGTCGTGCCGGCGGTGGTCATCTCCACCATCTTCGGGGCGCTGAACGGCTATGCCCTGACCAAGTGGCGGTTCCGCGGCGCCAACATCGTCTTCGGCATGATCCTGTTCGGCAGCTTCCTGCCGTCTCAGGTGATCCTGCTGCCGATGGCGCAGACGCTGGGCGCGCTCGGGCTGGCCGGCAGCGCCGGCGGACTGATCCTGGTCCATGTGGTGTACGGCCTTGCCTTCACCACGCTGTTCTTCCGCAATTATTACGTCAGCATCCCCGACGATCTGGTGAAGGCCGCGACCATCGACGGCGCCGGCTTCTTCCAGATCTTCACCAAGATCATGCTGCCGCTGTCGCTGCCGATCCTGGTGGTGACGATCATCTGGCAGTTCACCCAGATCTGGAACGACTTCCTGTACGGGGCGTCCTTCGCGGCGGGCGGCGCCCAGCCGGTGACGGTCGCGCTGAACAACCTCGTCAACACCACCACCGGCGTGAAGCAGTACAACGTCGACATGGCGGCGGCGATGATCGCCGGCCTGCCCACCCTCGTCGTCTATGTGCTTGCCGGGAAATACTTCATCCGCGGTCTGACCGCCGGCTCCGTCAAGGGGTGATCTTCCGATGGCGACTCTCAGCATCAACAATGTCCGCAAGCAGTATGGCAGCGTCGAGGTCCTGAAGGGCATCGACCTGGACCTGACGGACGGCGAATTCCTTGTCCTGCTCGGGCCCTCCGGCTGCGGGAAATCCACCCTGCTCAACATGATCGCCGGGCTGGAGACGATCAGCGCCGGCGAGATCCGCATCGACCAGCGCGTGGTCAACGAGGTCCATCCCAAGGACCGCGACATCGCCATGGTGTTCCAGTCCTACGCGCTCTATCCCAACATGACGGTGGCGCGGAACATCGGCTTCTCGCTGGAGATGCGCGGCCAGTCGAAGACGGAGCGCGACGGCGCCATCCGCCGCGTCGCCCGGCTGTTGCAGATCGAGCATCTGCTGGACCGCAAGCCGGCGCAGCTGTCGGGCGGCCAGCGCCAGCGCGTCGCCATGGGCCGCGCCCTGGTCCGCGACCCCAAGGTGTTCCTGTTCGACGAGCCGCTGTCCAACCTGGACGCCAAGCTGCGCGTCGACATGCGCACCGAGATCAAGAAGCTGCACCAGCGGCTCGGCACCACCGTGGTCTATGTCACCCACGACCAGATCGAGGCGATGACGCTGGCCAGCCGCATCGCCATCATGAAGGAGGGCGTCGTCCAGCAGTTCGCCCCGCCGCAGGAGGTCTACGAGCGGCCGGCCAACATGTATGTGGCGAGCTTCATCGGCTCCCCCACCATGAACTTCGTGCGCGGCACCCTGTCGGCCGAGGGCGACCGGCTGGGCGTCAGCGTCGGGCGCGAGCGCAGCGGCTTCCTGCCACTGTTCCAGGCGCCGGAGCAGGCCGGCCACTGGCTGGGTCAGGAGGTGATCCTGGGCATCCGTCCCGAGGCCATCACCTGCTACGACCCGGCGATCGCCGCCGGCAACCCGGCGCTGGTGAAGGTCGCCTGCGGCGTCAACGTGCTGGAGCCGACCGGCGCCGACACCATCACCTATGTCGAGCTGAACGGCCACGAGGTGGTCGCCCGCATCAAGCCGAGCGACCGGGTGGCGGAGGGCGAGACCGCCGACTTCATGATCGACATGGCCCGCGCCAACCTGTTCGACCCGAAGACCGAACAGCGGATTTGAACGGCTGATAGCCCTCTCCCGTCCCGGGAGAGGGTTTTTCTCACCACCCAGCGTGATTTCCAGCGCCGCTGACGGTTAACAGGCCGGCCCAATCCGTCCGGATGGCGGAGGGCAGGCCGCGGGCTGCCGTCGGCCAGAACCCGTTCCGAATTGGGGAATGCGCTGATGAACTTCACGATCAATGGACAAAGCGTCGAGGTCGAGGCGGATATCCGCAGTTCGCTGCTCGACCTCCTCCGCAACAGCCTGGGATTCACCGGGACCAAGAAGGGCTGCGACCAGGGCGCCTGCGGCGCCTGCACCGTGCTGGTCGACGGCGAACGCATCAATTCCTGTCTGGCGCTGGCGGTCCAATATCAGGGCCGCAGCATCACCACCGTCGAAGGGCTGGGCAGCGACGGCAACCTGCATCCGCTGCAGCAGGCCTTCGTCGACCATGACGGCTTCCAGTGCGGATACTGCACGCCCGGACAGCTCTGTTCAGCCATCGGCATGGCGCGCGAGATCGAGCGCAACATCCCGAGCGTCGTCACCGCCGACTTTATGGCGGTCAGCGTCACCGTCGACGAGCGGGAACTGCGCGAACGCATGAGCGGCAATCTCTGCCGCTGCGGCGCCTACAACGGCATCATCGAGGCCATCTCCGAAACGCTGGAAAAAATGCCGGCCTCAACGCAGGAGAGGGCGCGGGCATGAACCCCTTCACCTATGAACGGGCGTCCGACACGTCCGCCGCCATCGAACTGGCAAAGGGCAACGCCGCGGCGCGCTATCTCGGCGGCGGCACCAATCTGGTCGATCTGATGCGCGAGACGGTCGAACGGCCGGAGATGTTGGTCGATGTCACCGGCCTGCCGCGCGGGATCGAGCCGCGCGCCGACGGTGGATTGCTGATCGGGGCGGCGGCGACCAACACCGCGCTGGCCGCCGATGGCCATGTGCGCGCCCACTATCCGCTCCTCGCCCGCGCGATCCTTGCCGGGGCCAGCGCCCAGATCCGCAACATGGCGACGGTCGGCGGCAACATCCTGCAGCGGACGCGCTGCCGCTACTTCTACGACACTGCTGCGGCCTGCAACAAACGGCAGCCGGGGGCCGGCTGCGACGCCCGCGACGGCTTCAACCGCTATCACGCCATCCTCGGCGCGTCGCCGGCCTGCGTCGCCACCCATCCGTCCGACATGTGCGTGGCGCTCGCCGCACTCGACGCCACGGTGCATCTGGACGGCCCCGCGGGACCGCGCAGCATCGCGCTTTCCGACCTGCACCGCCTGCCCGGCGACCGGCCGGACATCGAGACCGAGTTGAAAGCGGGTGAACTGATCACCGCAGTCGAGCTCCCGCCCCTGCTCTTCGCCCGCCGCTCCACCTACCGCAAGGTGCGCGACCGCGCGAGCTACGCCTTCGCGCTGGTCTCAGTCGCCGCCGCCCTCGATATCGACGACAGCGGCGTGGTGCGCGACGTAAGGCTGGCGCTCGGCGGCGTCGCCCACAAGCCGTGGCGGGCCTCGGCGGCCGAAGCCGCGCTGAAGGGACGGCCGGCCGGCCCGGAGAGCTTCCGCGCCGCCGCGGAGGCGGAACTCGCCGCCGCGACCGGTCTTCGCGACAACGCCTTCAAGATCGAGCTGGCGAAACGGACGATCGTCGCCGTCCTCGGCGAGCTGACGGGAGACGACGCATGAGCATGCAATCCGACTCCGCAAACACATCCGCAAACACTCTGCCCGGCCGCTGGCAGCCGGCGGTCACCCAGGATCCGATGCTCCACAAGCATGGGGCGCTGGGCCAGCCGGTCTCGCGCATCGACGGGCCGTTGAAGGTTCAGGGGAAGGCTCAGTTCGCCGCCGAGTTTCCCTATGAAGGGCTCTGCTACGCCGCACTCGCCTTCAGCACCGTCGCGCGCGGGCGGATCACGGCGCTCGACACCGCGGCGGCCGAGGCGGCCCCCGGCGTCGTGCTGGTCATGACCCACCGCAACGCGCCGCGGATGAAGGCGCCGTCGCTGATGATGTCGTCGCCGACCGCCGCCGGGGCGAGCGACCTGCCGGTCATGCAGGATGACGAGATCCACTGGAACGGCCAGCCCATCGCCGTCGTCCTCGCCGAGACGCTGGAACAGGCCGACCATGCCGCCTCGCTGGTGAGGGCCGACTACGCGCCATTGCCGGCCGTCACGTCCTTCGACGAGGCGAAGAAGACGCCGCGCCAGTTGGACAACATCTTGGGGCAGCCGCCGGTCGTGGAGATCGGCGATGCCGAAGCCGCCCTGAAAGCCGCCGCGGTACAGGTGGACCAGATCTACCGGACGCCGCGCCACAACCACAATGCCATCGAACTGCATGCGGCGACCGTCGCCTGGACCGGCGACGAGCTGCGGGTGCATGACGCCAACCAACTTCTCGATCTGACGGCGGGACAGCTGGCCGACATCTTCGGCCTGGAGCCCGACAAGGTCCGCGTCTCCTCCCCCTTCGTCGGCGGCGGCTTCGGCGGCAAATGCCTGTGGGACCACCAGATCCTCGCCTGCGCCGCCGCGAAGCTCGCCGGCAGGCCGGTGCGCATCATGCTGTCGCGCGAAGGCGTGTTCCGGATCGTCGGCGGCCGGACGCTGACGGAACAGCGGGTGGCGCTGGGCGCCGGCACCGACGGCCGGCTGGATGCGCTGATCCACACCGGCATCGTGGCGATGACCACCCACAACTCCTGTCCGGAGCAGTTCACCTTTCCCGCCCGTCACCTCTATGCCGCCAAGTCCATCCGGCTGGCCCAGGAGGTGGCCGACATGGACATGCTGGCGAACACCTTCATGCGGGCGCCCGGCGAATCCGTCGGCACCTTCGCGCTGGAATGCGCCATCGACGAACTGGCGGAAAAGCTCAGCCTCGACCCCATCGAGCTGCGTCGGCGCATCGAGCCGGAAACGGACCCGACCAGCGGCAAGCCCTTCTCCTCCCGCCACCTGATCGACGCCTATGACAAGGGCGCGGCGAGGTTCGGCTGGGACCGCCGCAACCCGAAACCGCGCCAGCGGCGGGACGGCGAGTGGCTGATCGGCATGGGCTGCGCGACAGCCACATACCCCTATCACCGCTTCCCCGGCGGTGCGGCGCGGATCAGGCTGACGGCCGGCGGGCAGGTCACCGTCTCGACGGCTGTGCACGACATGGGCATGGGCACGGCGACGGCGCAGGCCCAGCACATCGCCGCCCGGCTCGGCGTTCCGATCGGCAACGTCACCTTCGAGTATGGCGACACAACCCTGCCGCGCGGGGTGATCGCCGGCGGCTCGACGCAGACGGCCTCGATCGGTGGCGCCGTCATCGCCGCGGCGGAGGTCTTCGTCGAGGAGTTGCTGAAGCTCGCCGGCAACGATTCGCCGCTGGCCGGCCTGTCGCTCGCCGAGGTCGAAACGCGGGACGGCGGCATCGGCCACCGCGAGGATGCCTCGCGCTTCGAAAGCTACGAGTCGATCCTGCGCCGGTCGGGACGGGACGAACTGGTCTGCGAGGCCGAAGCCCCGCCGCCGGCGGAGATGGAGGCCTTCTCCATGCACTCCTACGGCGCGCAGTTCTGCGAGGTCCGGGTCAGCGAGATCACCGGGGAGGTCCGTGTCTCCCGCTTCCTCGGCTCCTTCGACGCCGGCCGCATCCTGAACGCCAAGACGGCGACGAGCCAGTTCAAGGGCGGCATCATCATGGGGATCGGGCTGGCGCTGACCGAGGAAGCCAACTTCGATCCGCGCAGCGGCCGCATCGTCAACGCCTCGCTGGCCGACTATCACGTGCCGGTGCAGATGGACGTTCCCGCCATCGAGATTCTCTACACCGACATCCCCGACCCGCAGGCGCCGATGGGTGCCCGCGGCATCGGCGAGATCGGCATCACCGGCGTCGGCGCCGCCGTCGCCAACGCCGTCTACAACGCCACCGGCAAGCGCATCCGCGACCTGCCGATCACGCTCGACAAGCTGATGTGATGCTTCGCAGCGTGCGATCTGTGAATTGAATTCACAGGTGATATGGCGGGAAAGGCGGTTTGCAGACCGCCCTTCCCGCCATATGTCTGCATGCAACCGAATTGACGCGCCACGGCGCTGGTTAGGAGAGAAAGCAGGATGCAGACCGTGAAAGCGAATGGCGCCGAAATCCCCGCGCTGGGATTTGGCGTGTTCCGCATGTCGGACGAGGAGGTCGAGCGGGTGGTTCCGGCGGCGCTCGAAGCCGGCTTCCGCCATTTCGACACCGCACAGATCTACCGCAACGAGGCGGCGCTGGGCCGCGCCCTGCAAGCCGCGGGCGCGCGGCGCGACGAGCTGTTCCTGACCACCAAGGTCTGGGTCGACAAGTACAGCCCCGACCTGTTCGCCGCGTCGGTCGACGAAAGCCTGGAGAAGCTGAAGGTCGACCGGGTCGACCTGCTGCTGCTGCATTGGCCGGCCGATCAGGTCGCCATCGCCGACCAGATCGAGATGCTGAACGCGGTGCAGGCGGCCGGCAAGACCCGCTTCATCGGCGTCAGCAACCAGAACATCGCCCAGCTGCGGGAATCGGTGAAGCGCAGCAAGGCCCCCATCGTCACCAATCAGATCGAGGTGCACCCCTATCTCGACCAGAGCGCGATGGCTGCGGCGGCCAGGGAACTGGGCGTGGCGATCACCGCCTATTACGCCATGGCCGACGGCAAGGTGCCGCGCGACCCGGAGTTGCAGCGGATCGGCGCCAAGTACGGCAAGACCGCGGCCCAGGTGACGCTGCGCTGGCTGATCCAACTGGGGCACATCGTGCTGTCCAAGACCGCCAAGCCGGAACGGGTGCCGGAGAATTTCGCGGTGTTCGACTTCACGCTGGACGACGGCGACATGGCCGCCATTGCAAAGCTGGCGCGGCCGGATGGGCGGATCGTCAGCCCGGCGGGGTTGGCGCCGGTTTGGGACAAGTGAGCGAACGCTTACTCGGCGCTTAATCCCCCCTCTCCCCCGGGGGAGAGGGGGGTTTCCCCCTGATCGCCCTATCCTCACAACATCCGCGGCAACGTCACGCGCACGCGCAACCCGCCGCTGGCGCGGTTGCTCAGCTCGATCCGTCCCTGGTGCGCCTCGACGATCGACTTCACGATGGACAGGCCCAGCCCGCTGCCGCCGGTCTTGCGGTTGCGGGAGCCTTCCAGCCGGACGAAGGGCTTGAAGACGTTGGCGATCTCCGCCTCCGGGATGCCCGGCCCGTCGTCGCAGACGTCGACCACGATCTCGGCGGCGTCGGCGTCGACGGAGACGGTGGCGCGCTCGCCGTATTTGATGGCGTTGTCGATCAGGTTGGCGAAGGCGCGGCGCAGGCTGGACGGGCGGCCGGCAAGGCGGAGCTGGCGCGGCTGGTCGAAGCGGTCGTTGCGCTCCACCCCGCCGCCGAAAATGGTGCGGACGGCGGCGAACTGCAGCGGCGGTGGCTCGTGGTAGGTTACCGGGGCGCCGGTGTCGGCATAGTCGTCGCACAGGCTCTGCAGAAGGCTGGCGAAGGCGACCACCTCCACCTCTTCGCGCAGCACGTCGTCGCCGAGGAACTCCAGCGTCGCGCTGACCATCGCCGCCATCTCGTCGATGTCCGCCATCATCTTGGCACGCAGGGCGTCGTCATCGACATATTCGGCGCGCAGCCGCAGCCGCGTCGCCGGGGTGCGCAGGTCGTGGCTGATCGCCGCCAGCAGATGGGTACGCCCCTCCATCAGGTCGCGCAGCGCGTTGCGCGCCTGATTGAAAGCGCGGGCGAGCGAAGCGACCTCCTCCGGCCCGTCCTCCGGCAGCGGGCGGGGATGCAAGCGGTCGTGCGGACGGGTCGCCTGCTCCGCCAGAGCCTCCAGCGGGCGGACCAGCCGGCCGGGCAGCCAGAGCAGAACCGCCAGCGCCAGACCGAAGGCGGCCAGCCCGGCCAGCACGATCTCGAACGGCGTGCTGCGCGGCCGCCAGAAGCGTGGGCTGGCGAACTCCAGCCAGCCGCCGCCGGCAAGCTGGACATAGACACGGGCGTCGCGCAGTTGGGCCGCCGTGTCCTCCGCCACCAGGGACAGCGATTCGGCGAGCGTCTGGGCATGGGCGGAGCGGAGCGGCAGCAGGGCGCGCGCGGCGGCGACGAACACGGGGCGCGGCGCGTCGACGACGCCGTCGAGCACCCAGCCGGACGGCACGGTGGGGGTGCCGGGCGCCTGCCAGGACACCGACAGGTCGGGCAGGCCGTGCAGCGCCAGCGCCGGCCCGGCGGCGACGCCGTCCAGCACCGCGCGGTCGGCCGCCTCCACCGCCGCGGCCATCGCCGGCCCCAGCCGATGAGCGGTCAGCAGCTCCCGCGCGCGGTCGTCGACCAGCCGCATGCCGACCAGCGCCCCGCCATGGGTCAGCGCCAGCAGCGCGACCATCGCCAACAGGATACGGTGGCGCAGCCGGGCGGCGCGCAGTCGGGTCGGCAACAGACGCTCAAGCGCCACGGCCGCTTCCGGAGTTGGTCCCGGAGCTGACGGATTCGCCCTGGTCCACCACCGTCGCGGTGAACTGGTAGCCGATGCCGCGCACCGTCTTGATCAGCACCGAGCCGCCCGGCCCTTCCTCCAGCTTGCGGCGCAGGCGGCTGATCTGGATGTCGATGCTGCGGTCGAAGGGAATCGAGGTGTCGCCGCGGTGCTTCTCCAGCAGTTCGGTGCGCTCCACCACCTGCGGCGCGCGTTCCAGCAGCGTGCCGAGCAGGGCGTATTCGCCCTGGCTGAGATGCACCACCACCCGGTCCGGCGTGCGCAGCTCCCGCCGCCCCTGGTCGAGCGACCAGCCGGCGAAGCCCAGCACGCGCGGCCGTTCGCGCACCGGCTCCGGCCCGCCGCAGCGGCGCAGGATTGCGCGGATGCGGGCCAGCAGTTCGCGGGCGCTGAAGGGCTTCACCAGATAGTCGTCGGCGCCGACCTCCAGCCCGACGATGCGGTCGACCTCGCTGCCCATGGCGGTCAGCATGATGACCGGGGTTTCCGACTTGGCACGTAGCGAGCGGCACAGGCTGGTCCCGTCCTCCCCCGGCAGCATGACGTCGAGGACGATGAGATCGACCGGCCATTGCGCCAGCACCCGCGCCATCTCGCGCCCATCGCCGGCGGTGGAGACGCGGAAACCGCTCTTCACCAGGAAATCATGCAGCATGTCCCGAATCTCGGGATCGTCGTCCACGACCAGCAGATGGCGCGCGCGCTCCATGGTTTCCCTTCCCTATTCCATATGGATGTTTCTTCTTGGTTGGCGCCGAGTGTAGCCTCCCCGGCCGGTCCGGGTACAGTGCGCCGCCAGGGCCGGTTTGTAACGGTTGCGTAACAGCGCCGCCGCCGTGAAAAGGCGTTGTTACCAAATAATCCGGGCGTCGAATTGCGTGCAGGATAGAGTTCCTCCAGCGGCCGGACGGCCTGCGGCCAGGGCCAACAGCAAGACCGAACGAAGAAGGGAACAGGGGGAAATGTCCAAGATGCCGTCTCTCAGCACATCCATCCTCGGCATGACCGCGGTCGCGACCGTGATGGCCGGCGCCCTGCTGGCCGCGCCGGCCCGGGCCGAGCCGAAGGTGGAGGTGCTGCATTACTGGACCTCCGGCGGCGAATCGAAGGCGGCGGGCGCGCTGCGCCAGGACTTCGAAGCGGCGGGCGGCAAGTGGATCGACGCGCCGGTGGCGGGCGGCGGCGGCGACGCGGCCAGCACCGTCCTGCGCTCCCGCGTGCTGGCCGGCGATCCGCCGAACGCGGTGCAGCTGAAGGGCCCGAACATCAAGGAATGGGCGGCGCAGGGCAAGCTGGCGACGCTGGACGATGTCGCCAAGGCGGAGAACTGGGACGCCATCCTGCCGCCGCAGATCCGCGACGTGGTGACCTACAAGGGCCATTACTACGCCGTTCCCGTGAACATCCACCGCGTCAACTGGATGTGGGTCAACCCGCAGGCGATGAAGAAGGCCGGCGTCGAGATCCCCAAGACCTGGGACGAGTTCAACGCCGCCGCCGAGAAGCTGAAGGCTGCCGGCATCATCCCGCTCGCCCATGGCGGCCAGCCCTGGCAGGAAGGCGCGCTGTTCGAGGATGTGGTGCTGGGCCTCGGCGGTGCCGATTTCTACCGCAAGGCTCTGGTGGAGCTGGACGAGAAGGCGCTGACCAGCGACACGATGGTCAAGGTGTTCGACCAGATGCGCAAGCTGCGCGGCTATGTCGACGACGGCTTCCCCGGCCGTGAATGGAACCTCGCCGCCGGGCTGCTGATGAACGGACAGGCCGCCATGCAGATCATGGGCGACTGGGAAAAGGGCGAGCTGACCGCCGCCGGCAAGGTGCCGGGCAAGGATTTCGTCTGCGCCCATGTGCCGGGCAAGTCCGGCTACATCGTCAATTCCGACAGCTTCGTCATGTTCAGCTCGGCCGACCCCGACCGCGCGGCGGGTCAGAAGCTGCTGGCCAAGCTGATCCTGGGCAAAAAGTTCCAGGAGACCTTCAACCTGCTGAAGGGCTCGATCCCCGCCCGCCAAGACATGGCGCGCGACAGTTTCGACGAATGCGCCGTGAAGTCGATGGACGATCTGAAGGCCGCCATCGACAGCAACAGCGCGGTGCCCTCCATGGCCCACGAAATGGCGGTGCCCGGTGCCGTGCGCGGCGCCTTCCTGGATGTCGTCACCGCCCACTTCAACTCCACCATGACCTCGCAGGAGGCGGTGAAACGTCTGGCCGAGGCGGTCGATCTGGCGAAGTAAGTCTCCTTTTCTCTGTGGTGTCGTCTCTCCTTCTCTGGTGTTGCGCGTGACCTTGAAGCCCCCCTTCCACCATGGGAGAGGGGCTTTCTTCTTTTGCCCCGCGCATTGCGCGAGCACCGCGGTTCCGGCGGCGAAACAGGATGAGGCCGGGCAGCCGGACGTTCGCCGCGGCAACCCGGCAGCCGTTGCAGCTGTCTCCGATGGGACCTGAATGGGTCCGATAGACCGGACATTTGCCGCCGACTTGCGGTCCGCTTACCCTGTTCGCGCGGAAGCGAAAGAAACCGGCGCGCACGCAAGGCAAATGATCGCCGCCCGACCGGAAATCCCGGCATTAGCGCCGGAGCAATCTCTCTAGAATCTCTTTAGAAATTTATCGGTTCCACCGACTTCCGCTAACGTGTTTACCGGCCTTGCCGTCGGGAACATCATTGGTGGGCGAAATGCGGATGCCGATTCAAAGACAAATGCCGCCTGCGGACGCCCAATCAGCTGGTGGATTGGGCAACGGATCGATCAGGATCCTCGACCGCCTTGGACTGACGACAACCCTGTGCCTGTTGTCCTTTTCGGTGTTGAGCTACTTCCTCGCCGCATCGAACACCCATTATGGAGAGGTCGGCCTGCCCAATCAGGCGGCGTTCTTCGACCGCCTGGCGGACTCCATCGCCGACTTTCCCATCCCGCTGGCCCACGCATTGACCGCCGGCACCGTCTTCACCCATGACGGCCTGTATTTCCTGGCCTATTGCCTGCCGCTCGCCCTGCCGGTCGCCTTGGCCGCATGGCTGTTCCGCTGGCTGTCGGACGCCGACGGGCCGGTTCCCAAGGCGGTGACGGACCGGCTTTTCCGGTGGCCGGTCGTCTTCACCGCCGTCAGCCTCCCCGCCTTTCCGGTGATGACGCAGGACATCTGGTTTTCCGCGCTGTGGGGCGAGCAGATCGTCCGGGGCCAAAATCCCTACTATGTGCCCTTCACGCCGGAACAGGCCGCCGCCTTTCCGTTCGACGAGGTGCCGGCGATGATGACCTACGGCCCGCTGTGGGCGGTGGTCTCGGCCGGCGTCATGGCGCTCAGCGGCGGGAATGTCTGGGTGACCGCGCTTCTGTTCAAGCTGCTGCTGGCGGGCGCCTGGATCGGCGGGCTCGCCATCATCCGGCAGATCGGCCGGACCCGTGACGAGGCGACCGCCGCCGCCGGGCTCGTCGCCTTCGGATGGCTGCCCATCGGCCATATCTATTCAGCCGGCGAGGCGCACAACGACATGGCGATGGTCGTCCTGATGCTGCTGTGGCTGATGCGCCTGTCCACCGGCGACCGCGCCGGCCCGCTGGCGCTGGCGGCCTCGGCCGCCTGCAAATACACCAGCGCCGCCCTGGTTTCCGTCGATCTGCTCTACAGGCTCGGCAAAACCAGGAAACAGGATCTCAAGGGCAGGCTCACCGCCTATCTCCTGCGCGGGATCCCGGCCGCCGCCTTCTTCCTGGCCGTCCTGTTCCTGTTCTTCCGCTCGCCCGCCTTCTTCGACGCCGTCCGCGGCATGTCCGGGTGGCAGTGGCTGCAGCCGGTGGACGTCGTCCGGGTGGCGGAGCGGTTGCTGGGCATCGATATGGCCCCCCTGCGCTGGCTGGTGCGCGGCGCCTTCGCCGGCTTCGCCCTGTGGTCTCTCGCAGCGCTGTACCGCCGGCCGACCGTGGAGAAGGCCTGGAAGGCCGCCGCGGCGGTGATGGCGGCGGTGGTGTTCGGACTGTCGACCCACCTGTGGCCCTGGTTCCTGCTGTGGCCGCTGGCGTTGGCGGCACTGTCGCCCTCCTGGTGGTTCTCGCGCTGGATCTTCGGCGTCGCGGCGCTGGCCCCCTTCGCGGTCGTGCCCTTCTGGCGCTACGAAGACGGATTCGATCCCTTCTACACCAAGACGCTGACCGCCCTGCCGCTCTATGCCGGGGCGACCCTCTTCATGGTCTGGATGCTCGGCCGGAGGGAGAGGGCGGCGGTCGCCGCATGGATGTCGTCACTGCCGGGACGGCTGCGCATCGCCCGGGCCCACCGGTCATGAGGGGCCAGTCGTGACGGAGTATCAGATGCCAGCCAGCCCGATCGAAACCCTCGCCGCGACAGGCCGGAGCACGGCTCCGCCCTTGCCTGGGAGTGCCCCTATGCTGATGCCGACCCCGCAGCCGGCCCGGGACAGAAGCCTGGACGTCATCCGCGTCACCGCCCTCGTCTTCATGGTGGCGGCCCATTGGGGGCGCTCGATCCCGGACACCTACCATCTGGTCAACATCCTGCAGTTCGTTTTCGAACTGGCGCCGGTGATGTTCTTCTTCGCCTTCGGAATGACGCTCGATCACTTCCTGAGAAAGCCGCTTGGCAAGAGGATCGAAGGCCATCTGAAGCTGTTCATCCTAGCGGCCATCCACGGCCTGTACCAGGAGAAGAATCCGTTCACCAGCGACTTCTTCATGTTTCTGTTCGCCGCCCGGCTTCTGTTCGATATCCACGCCAGTGCCGGCGCCGCCAACCGGGTGTTCATCGCCCTGTTCCTTCTGGCGCTGTGCGGCGCCTGGATCGTCCTTCCGCTGCCCTACGTCTACAACCTGTTCGCGTCGCCCCTTCCGGGCTGGTTCCCGGTCTTTCCCTGGATCGTCTTCGTCGCCGCCGGACGGTTGTTCGCCCATCACCGGCACTCCTCCCGCACCGCCGCCGTCGCCCTGCTGGGGCTGTCGGTGGCGCTGTTCGACATCCTGATCCTCGGGCACACGCTGTCGAAATGGCCGCTGTCGCCCGACTATGCCCTGCTGTTCGGCAGCGGGACCGCGTTGGCATTCTTCGTTCTCGACCGCATCCGCTGGCCGGCCTTCCTGTCCTGGCGGACCGTGGATCTGCTGTCCGGCAATCTGCTGCTGGCGACCGCGCTGCATTACATCGCCGTCGCCGCGGTGAAATCGGCGCATGGCGCGCTGTCTCCGGTCCTTGCCGGATCGGTACCCGCCCTCTATCTGCCGGCGGCGATCACCCTGGAATATGTCCTGCTGGCCGGGATCGCCTTCCTCATCCTGATCGCGCTGGTCCGCGCGACGCTGGCGGTGGGAGCATGGCTGGAGGGGCGCGGCATCCTCGGCATCGCCGACGCCCTGCTGCCGACGATCGCGGTGACCGGCATCGTTCTCTATGCCGCCATGCTGCACCTCAACAACGACCTGCGCGACGCCGGGTTGCCCTTCCTCGCCGCCGTCGCCTTCCTGATCGTCTACAAGCGAGGCATAGGAGGGCGGGCGTAGGAGGATCCCGGCGCCGCGACGGTGGTCAGTTCGGCGTGATCGCCACCTTCAGCACGCCGTCGCGCTGGTGGCCGAACAGCTCATAGGCCTCCTCGATCCGGTCGAGCGTGAAGCGGTGGGTGACCAGCGGCTTCAGGTCGACGCGGCCGGAGGCGACGACGCCCATCAGCCGGCGCATCCGCTCCTTGCCGCCGGGGCAGAGCGAGGTGACGATGGTGTGGTCGCCCAGCCCGGCGGCGAACGGCCCCAGCGGCAGGCGCAGGTCGCCGGAATAGACGCCCAGGCTGGACAGCGTGCCGCCCGGCCGCAGGACGCGCAGCGCCGCCTCGAAGGTCGCCTGGGTGCCCAGCGCCTCGATCGCGACGTCGACGCCGCGGCCGTCGGTGAGGCGCATGATCTCCTCCACCGGATCGACACTGCGGAAATCCACCACATGGTCGGCGCCCATGCGCCGCGCCATCTCCAGCCGCGCCGGCACGGTGTCGACGCCGATGATGGTGGTGGCGCCCTTCAGCTTGGCCCCGGCGGTGGCGCACAGGCCGATGGGACCCTGCGCGAACACCGCCACCGTGTCGCCGATGCGGATGTTGCCGCGCTCTGCCCCGGCGAAGCCGGTGGACATGATGTCGGGACACATCAGCACCTCCTCGTCCGTCAACCCGTCGGGGACGGGGGCGAGGTTGGTCATCGCGTCGGGCACCAGCAGGTATTCGGCCTGGGAGCCGTCGATGCTGTTGCCGAACCGCCAGCCGCCCAGCGGCTTCCAGCCATGCCTGGTGCCGGCGCCGTCCTGGGAATGGCAGCCGCACAGGCAGGCGTTGCTGTGGCCGCTGGGGGTGATGGCCCCGGCGATCACCCGCTGCCCCTCCCGGTAGCCGGTGACGGCGGAACCCAGCTTCTCGATGATGCCGACCGGCTCGTGGCCGATGGTCAGGCCGCGATTGACCGGATATTCGCCCTTCAGGATGTGGATGTCGGTGCCGCAGATCGTCGTCGTGGTGATGCGGATCAGGGCGTCGAGCGGTCCGACATCTGGAATCGGCTTGTCGTCCAGCACGATGCGGCCCGGTTCGACGAACACCGCCGCTTTCATCATGACCATGGCGTCCTCCCCTTGATGGTGGCCGCCGGTCGAGGGGCTGCGTCGCGCAAACATCGCAAACGGCCCGCGGCCGGCGCTGTGCTTCACGCCGCCCAGTCTGGCACGGCGGGGAAGGGACCCGCGTTGATGCAGATTAATTGGTGGGAGCTTTGGTGTCGGGCCCCGCGCCGTCACGGCGCCCCAACCCTTCGGAGAGCAGCGAGACGACCAGGGTGTTCAGGCTGACGCCCTCCCGTCCGGCCCGTTCAGTGAGCCGCCGATGCAGCGATTTCGGCACCCTCTGCTGCCACTTGCCGCTGAAGGCCCCGTCATCGGCGACCGACGGCGGCGGGATCTCCCGCCCGGCGGCGCGCATCGCCTCGATCCAGCCGTGCATGGCGTCGGCACCGTTGGCAAGCGCCTCTTCAATGGAGTCGCCGTCGGACATGCAGCCGGGAAGGTCCGGAAACTCGATCAGGTATCCGCCGCCATCCTCTTCGCTGAGGGGGCGGATGGTGAAAGGATAGTCGAGTTTCATCGGTCATTCTCCTGTGCTTCACGCCACTCCATCGCCTGCCGTTCCCGGACGGCTTCGATGAAGGCGAGGAAGGCTTTGACATAGACCGGCTTGATCGGTCGATGAGCGGGAACGGATGGCGCCTCGACAACACCGGCGTAGTCGAAAATGACGTGGCTGCCGGAGGGTTTGCGGATATTCACACCCTGTGCACGGGCGACAGCCTCAAGATCCTCGATCCGCCAATCCCGCGGATTGTTCCTCATGCGGGCGAGGATCTTTTCCATCTGAGTCATGCTCGTATAGTATCACCGGCGGTACCGACGGGCAAGCTGCCGACGGACTCGCCCTTCCATCTTGACGCCTGCTCGCGCCCGACTAAATTTTGCCCGCGCCGGGGTGCCTCACCCCACAGGATCCCGGCGAGCCCGAAGACCGTGTCCTGCATGTTGCTCTGCGGAGGATGTGTGCGATGCCGACGACAAGACTCTTGCGCGCCCCACCCCATCCGGTCCGGCCGGATTCGGCGCCAGCCTGAGAAAACTTCAAGAAAAACTGAGCAAGCACCTCGACCCGTGCCGGCACTTGCGGCAACGGGCACTTGTCGCTGGCCGAACATAACAAGAAAAAATCTCGAATTTCTTCTTCAAAAATCCCCTTGACGATAAAAAAAGCCTGAGTAAATTTTCCAACCGCAAGCACGGCCCATTCGGGCGTGCTTGGAAACTCAAGACATTCGCTTAAGCTCAAGGAGTGTCACGCCATGAATTTCAAACCGCTTCACGACCGCGTTCTGGTCCGCCGCGTCGAATCCGACACCAAGACGAAGGGCGGCATCATCATCCCCGACACCGCCAAGGAAAAGCCGCAGGAGGGCGAGGTCATCGCCGTCGGTGCGGGCGCGCGGGACGAGGCCGGCAAGCTGATCGCCCTCGACGTGAAGCCCGGCGACCGCGTGCTGTTCGGCAAATGGTCCGGCACCGAGGTGAAGATCGACGGCGAGGATCTCCTGATCATGAAGGAGAGCGACATCCTCGGCGTGATCGAGGCTGCCGCCGAACCCGCCAAGAAGGCCGCGTGATCAGGGGAGGAACAGGACCATGGCTGCGAAGGACGTGAAGTTCGGCTCCACCGCCCGCGACAAGATGCTGCGCGGCGTCGACATCCTGGCCGACGCCGTGAAGGTCACGCTGGGGCCGAAGGGCCGCAACGTGGTGATCGAAAAGTCGTTCGGCGCCCCGCGCATCACCAAGGACGGCGTGTCGGTCGCCAAGGAAATCGAGCTGGCCGACAAGTTCGAGAACATGGGCGCGCAGATGCTGCGCGAGGTGGCGTCGAAGACCGCCGATCTGGCCGGCGACGGCACCACCACCGCCACCGTGCTGGCCCAGGCCATCGTGCGCGAGGGCGCCAAGTCGGTCGCCGCCGGCATCAACCCGATGGACCTGAAGCGCGGCATCGACATGGCGGTCGACGCCGTGGTGACCGAGCTGAAGGCCCGCTCCAAGAAGGTGACCACCAACGAGGAGATCGCCCAGGTCGGCACCATCTCGGCCAACGGCGACCGCGAGATCGGCGACATGCTGGCCCGCGCGATGGAGAAGGTCGGCAACGAGGGCGTCATCACGGTCGAGGAAGCCAAGAGCCTGGAGACCGAACTGGATGTCGTCGAGGGCATGCAGTTCGACCGCGGCTACACCTCGCCCTACTTCGTCACCAACGCCGACAAGATGCAGGTGGAGCTGGACGATCCCTACATCCTGATCCACGACAAGAAGCTGTCCGGCATCCAGGCCATCATCCCGGTTCTGGAGAAGGTGGTGCAGTCGGGCAAGCCGCTGCTGATCATCGCAGAGGAGGTGGAAGGCGAGGCGCTGGCGACCCTGGTGGTCAACCGCCTGCGCGGCGGCCTGAAGGTCGCGGCGGTGAAGGCCCCCGGCTTCGGCGACCGCCGCAAGGCCATGCTGGAGGACATCGCCATCCTCACCGGCGGCCAGGTGGTCAGCGAGGAGCTGGGCATCAAGCTGGACGGCGTCACCATCGACATGCTGGGCCGCGCCGGCAAGGTGGTCATCACCAAGGACAACACCACCATCGTCAACGGCGTCGGGTCGAAGGACGACATCAAGGCCCGCTGCGGCCAGATCCGCCAGCAGATCGAGGAGACGACCTCCGACTACGACCGCGAGAAGCTGCAGGAGCGGCTGGCCAAGCTGGCCGGCGGCGTGGCGGTGATCCGCGTCGGCGGCGCCACCGAGGTCGAGGTGAAGGAGCGCAAGGACCGCGTCGACGACGCCATGCACGCCACCCGCGCGGCGGTGGAGGAAGGCATCCTGCCGGGCGGCGGCGTGGCGCTGGCCCGCGCGGTCGCGGTGCTGGAGTCCGTCAAGCCGGCCAACGACGACCAGCGCGTCGGCGTGGAGATCGTGCGCCGGGCGCTGACCGCCCCGGTGCGCCAGATCGCCACCAACGCCGGCGTCGACGGCTCGATCATCGTCGGCAAGCTGAACGACAGCAACGACTACGCCGTCGGCTATGACGCGGCCAAGGGCGAGTGGTGCGATCTGGTGAAGGCCGGCATCATCGACCCGGCCAAGGTGGTGCGCACCGCGCTGCAGGACGCCGCCTCCGTCGCCGGCCTGCTGATCACCACCGAGGCGATGGTCGCCCAACTGCCGGAGAAGAAGCCCGCGGTGCCTGCCCCCGGCGCCGACATGGACTTCTAAGCCGGACGGCTTCGCCCGGACGTTCTCTTGACGGGGTCGCGCCACTCGTGGCGCGGCCCCTCTTTTCATGTCGCGGCGAGCCTGTCGTCCGGTGATGCCTCCCTGCAGCAGGGAAAGCGCAGGGTGGCCTTCAGTCCATGCTCCGGCTGCGGCTCGATGTCGAGGCTGCCGCGCAGCTGCAGGGCGAGCTGCCGCATGATCCGGCCGCCCAGTCCGGTGCCCTGCGGCCGGTCGCTCAGGATGCCCACGCCGTTGTCGCAGACGCGCAGCACGCAGTGCGTGTCCTCCTTGCGGAAGGTCAGGTCGATGCGGCCGGAGCGGCCGTCGGGGAAAGCGTATTTCAGCGCGTTGGTGATCAGTTCGTTGGCGATGGTGCCGACCGCCACGGCGACACCCATGTCGAGGTCGACGTCGTCCACCTCGGCGCCGACCGCCACCGGCCGAACCCCGACGACGCCAAGCTGGATGTCCTCCACCAGGCTTTCCAGGAAGTCCTTGGAGCTGACGATGTTGACGCCCTCAACCCGGCGCAGGCGGACATAGACGCGGGACAGCACGCCGATCCGCTCGATGGTGCCGCTGACGATGTCCTGCCCGTTCCCCGACCGGTGGGCGGCAAGCGTCAGCTGGGCGCAGATCTGTTGCAGGTCGTTGCGGATCCGGTGGTGGATCTCGTGCAGCATCAGGTCCTTTTCCGCATTGGCGGCGGACAGCTGGTCCCAGGACAGGCGCAACTGTTCGTTCGCCCGCCGCAGGGCATTGGCGCCGCCGGCGATGCCGAAGCCAAGGGCCATGTAGATGAGGAAGGCCAGCCGGTCGCCGGGATCGGCGATCCACAGCACCCCCTCCGGCTTCATGAAGAACCAGGCGGAGCACAGCCCCGAGAGGGCCACGGCCAGATAGCCCGCCCCGCGGTCGAACAGCAGAGAGATGACGAAGATGGTCGGGATGAAGACCAGGAACGGGTATTTGAACAGCAGCGGGTCGAGCGCATAGCGCACCAGCGCGGTCAGCCCGACCAGCAGCAACGTGATCCCGTATTGCGCCCAGGCCGCTTGCGGCAAGCTGGAACTCAGCCGACGTAAGAAATTTTCCATCCTCCGTACTTTGCTCCCAGCAACCCAACCTGCGACGCGACGGAGGGATAACAGCCGGAATGCGGATTCGGATGACCCGGGTATGCGCACAATGATGTGACGAAATTCGTCTGTGCGCTCAACCGCGGCCCTCAGCCGCGACCCGGGCGGGCACCATGCCAGGGAGGCAGCGCCCCGGTACGGCCAGCGGCGGCCAGCAGCGCCTCGGCGGCACGGCCGATGCCCAGCACGTCTTCGTCGGCGAAGCGGCGGCCGACGATCTGCAGCCCGACCGGCAGCCCATCCGCCGCCGGCCCGACCGGAAGCGACAGCGCCGGGCATTGCGGGAGCAGGTTGAACGGACAGGTCATGTCCAACCCGCGATAACGCCCGTCATCGGCCGTCGCCATGAAGTCGTCGTCACCGGCGTCGGCCGGGGGCGCCGTCACCGCGCAGGTCGGGCAGAGCAGCGCGTCGTAGCGGTCGAACAGCCGGGCCATGTCGCGCCACATGGCGGTGCGCAGCAGCTCCACCCGCTTGACCTCGGTGGCGCCCAGGGCGAAACCGCGCTCCATCAGCGCCACGATGGCCGGGTCCATGCGCTGTCTCCGCGTCTCCAGCCGGTCGCCGAAATAGGCGCTCATGAACACGCACCACAGGTCGAACCACTGGTCGTTCACCGCCCGGGTCCAGGAGATCGGCACCTCGTCCACCACCGCCCCGGCCCGGCGCAGCAGGTCCACCGCCGCACGGATCGCCGCCTCCACGCCCGGCTGCACCTCGTAATAGCCGAGGTCGATGGACAGGGCCAAGCGCCGCCCCTCCAGCAGCCCCGCCCGCGCCCGGCCGCCGGAGAAGGTCAACGGCAGCGACTGGATGTCCTCGTCGCTCGGTCCCGACGCCGCCTCCATGAAGGCGATGGCGTCCTCCACCGTCCGCGCCAATGGCCCGAAATGGGAAATGCCGTCGAACACGCTGGGCAGGATCGTCATGGGAATGCGCCCCAGGCTGGGCTTCAGCCCGACCGTGCCGCACAGGGCCGCCGGGATGCGCACCGATCCGCCCATGTCGGTCCCCTCGGCGAAGGGCACCACCCCGGCGGCCACCGCCGCCGCCGATCCGCCCGACGAGCCGCCGGACGTGCGCGCCGGGTCCCACGGGTTGCGCGTCACGCCCCAGCGCGGGCTGTAGGTGAAGCTGGAATGGGCGAATTCCGGCGTGGTGGTCTTGCTGATCAGGATGGCGCCGGCGTCGGTCAGCCGGCGGATGCACAGTGCGCTCTCCTCCGGCCGCAAATCCTCCGTCCAGGAGCCGAGCGTGGTCAGGTCCCCGGCGGTCGGCGTCATGTCCTTGGCGGCGAAGGGCACGCCGTGCAGCGGGCCGACCGCCTCCCCCCGCTCGACCGCGCGGTCGGCCGCCAATGCGGCGGCCATCGCCTGCTCCTCCCGCAGCAGGGTGAAGGGGTTGAGCGGTTCGGAGACGGCGCGGGCACGGGCGATGGCCTCCCCCACCACCGTCTCGGCACGGAAGCGGCCGGCGCGGATGCCCGCGGCCATCGCGGTTGCCGGCAGGTCGAGCGGGTGAAGTTCGGTCGGCGTCGGAGAGGTCATGGACTTACCCTGTGCAAAATGAACCGTCGATGGCGACGGCGGGCCTGCATGCCCTTGGAAAAATTTGGAAATGCTACGGGCGTCATGCCACGATGCCGTCCCGTGCCGCCTGTTGCGAATGGCCGGCATCGGACGAGGAAAGGTCACCCTCCGCATGCCCCCCGCTGCCGAACCCGCCGCAACTCGCGCCGCAACTCCCTCTGGCGAACCCGGCGCCGCTCCTCCTTTCGCGGACTGGAACGACGCCGTCGCCCGGGCCGTCGCGGCGCTCGGCACGCCGGGCTTTCCGGCGGCGATGGAAGCGGCGCTGCAACGGCTGGTGAGCCACCAGATGATGAACGGCTTCCATTACGCCCCCGACGGCCGCGCCTTCGACCTGCACAACGACCGGCTTGGCGCCGACCGCCGGATCATCGTCGACCAGTATCTGGCCGGCACCTATGTGCTCGACCCCTTCTACGACGCCAGCCGCCGGCCCGACGGGCCGTCCTTCATCGTCATGCGCCAACTGGCGCCCGACGACTTCGAACAGTCGGAGTATTTCCGCCTCCATTACGCGGCGACCCGGATCGTGGATGAGGTCGGCTTCCGCCTGACGCTGGACGCCGGCCATGTCGGCATCCTGTCCCTGTGCCGCATCGGAGACGCGCTGCAATTCTCCCCCGGCGAGTTGGCGAGGCTTGAGGCTGCGGCCGGCCTTGTCCGTGCTCTGGGGGAGCGGCACTGGCGTGGCCTGCCGACCGCCGCGGCCGATGGCGCGAAAGCCGGCGCGCCGCGGCGGATCGAGCACCCGGCGCTCACCAACCGGGAGCTGGAGGTGGTCACGCTGATCCTGAAGGGCCATTCCACCCAGTCCATCGCCGCGGTGCTGTCGCTTTCCCCCGACACGGTGAAGGTCCATCGCCGCCGGATCTATGCAAAGCTGCGGATCTCCAGCCAGGGCGAACTCTTCCGCACCTTCCTGACCGATCCGCTGATCTCCGCCGGCCCGCGCTGACCGCCGGCCGGCGGAGTCCCGTTCAGGAGACGGATTCCACGAAGTGGATCTCCGGCGGCGCCTTGCGGAACAGTGCGGTCAGATAAGCGAGATAGAGCACGCCCAGCGCCAGCCAGGCCAGACCCAGCAGCTTGGCGTTGCCGTCCAGATTGGCGAGAAGATAGAGATCGCACAGCGCGGCGGCCGCCGGGATCACCAGCCCGACCAGCGCCCCCACCGACCGCACCTGCGGCTCCCGCCGGAGATAGAGCGCGATGACCGACAGGTTGACCGCGGTGAAGGCCAGGAAGGCGCCGAAATTGATGAAGGAGGTGGAGGTCGTCACGTCCATCCACAGCGCGGCCAGCCCGACGAAGCCGACCAGCACCAGATTGAACACCGGCGTCCGCCAGCGCGGGTGAAGCCGCCCGAACAGCCCCGACGGCAGCACGCCGTCGCGCCCCATGGCGAACAGCAGCCGGCCGACGCTGGCCTGCGCCGCAAGGCCGGAACTGAATTGGGCGACCACCAGGGTGGCGAGGAAGATGGTGACGAACAGGTCGCCGCCGATGGTCTTGGCGATCTCGAAGGCGGCGGCGTCCACGGAGGCGAACTCGGTGCCGGGGTGGGCCAGCTGCGTCACATAGGCGGCAAGTACGAAGATCGCGCCGCCGGCAAGCGCCACGATCATGATCGCCCGCGGCATGGTGCGCCGGGCGTCGCGGACCTCCTCCGTCATGGTGGAGATGGCGTCGAAGCCCAGGAACGAATAGGCCGCGATCGCCGCACCGGCGACCGAGGCGCCGAAGGGCACGTCCGCCCGGAAGAAGGGCGTGACCGACGCCAGCCCGCCCGGCCCGCTCGCCGCCATGACGAAGCGCGCCGCCAGCAGCATGAAGGCGACCAGCACGGCCAGCTGGACCACCATCAGCACCAGATTGACGCGGGCGGCGAAATGCACGCCGGCCAGATTCACCATGGTGGTGAAGCCGATGAAGCCCAGGATCCAGACCCAGACCGGAACATCGGGGAATGCCGACGACAGATAGGCGCCGCCGATCAGCCAGATCACCATGGGAAGGAAGAAGTAATCGAGCAGAACCGCCCAGCCGACCAGGAACCCGATGCTGGGGCTCAGGGACTTGCGGGCATAGGTGTAAGCCGAACCCGCCACCGGATAGACCCTGGCCATCACGCCATAGCTGATCGCCGTCAGCAGGATCGCCCCGGCAGCCAGCACATAGGCCATCGCCGTCGTGCCCTCGCTGGCGGTCGCCAGGGCGCCGAAGGTGCCCAGCACGATCATCGGCGTCATATAGGCCAGCCCGAACAGCACGACCGCCGACAGGCCCAGCCTGCGGTGCAGAGTCACGTCATCCCTCATTTCCACCTCCTGAAACACTCCTGTTCCGGTGACGTCTTCCGGGGTCGCGCATCTGACGGAAGGTCCGTGACATCACCATTTGTCTTGCGGAGGGTGAGGCCCGGGGCGGCGGACGGACAATACCCCCAGGGTGTTACGGGGTCGGCAGGGGATTCTTTCGGCGAACGGACCTTGGCCGGTCCGCGGACACCCCCATCTGGAAGTCCACCGCCCGAAACCGGAGGATCGTGATGCGCAGCACCCTGACCCTGTCGGCCGCCATTCCCGTTGCCGCTCTTCTTGCCACGGGACTTTTCGCCGCCGCCCCTGCCCTGGCACAGTCGCAGGCGGTGAAGACCGTGGCTACCAGCGCCGGGCCGGTGGCGATCAGCCGCTTCGCCGACGGGCTGGAGCGGCCCTGGGGCATCGATTTCCTCCCCGACGGCCGGGCGCTGGTGACGGAGAAGCCCGGACGGCTGCGGATCATGGCGCGCGACGGCTCGCTGTCCGCGCCGCTGGCCGGGACGCCGAAGGTCTTCAATCAAGGCCAGGGCGGGCTGATGGACGTGGCGGCCGATCCGGATTTCGCCCGCAACCGCACCGTTTACCTCGCCTATGCCGAGCCGGGTGAGAACGGCACCGCCGGGACGGCGCTGGGGCGCGGCACGCTGGGCGAGCGGGGGATCGAGGATTTCCAGGTCATCTTCCGCCAGTCGCCCAAGATGGACGGCGGCAACCATTTCGGCACCCGCATCGCCTTCGCCCCCGACGGCCACATCTTCCTGACGCTGGGCGAGCGGTTCAAATTCGACCCGGCGCAGAAGCGCGACAACACGCTGGGCAAGGTGGTCCGGCTGAACCGCGACGGCTCGCTGCCGAAGGACAATCCCTTCGCCGGCGAGGGCAAGACGGCCGGCGCCATCTGGTCCTACGGCCACCGCAACATCGAGGCGGCGGCCATCGACCCGCGCACCGGCTCGCTTTGGATCGGCGAGATGGGGCCGCTGGGCGGCGACGAGCTGAACCGGCCGGAAGCCGGCAGGAACTATGGCTGGCCGGTGGTCAGCTGGGGCAAGCATTACGACGGCCGCGACATCCCCGACCCGCCGACCCGCAAGGAGTTCGCCGACGCCGCGGTCCACTGGACGCCGGTGATCTCGCCCTCCGGCATGGTCTTCTACACCGGCGGGCTGTTCCGCGACTGGCAGGGCAGCGCGCTGCTCGGCGGCCTCAGCGCCAAGGGGCTGGTGCGCGTGGCCATCGACGGCACCAGCGCGAGGGAGGTGGAGCGCATTCCGCTCGACGCGCGTATCCGCGATGTGGCACAGGGACCGGACGACGCCCTCTATGTCATCACCGATGCCGCCGACGGCGCGGTCCTGAGGTTGGCGCCGGCGAAGTGACCGCCTGAAGTTGGGCCGAAAGATGGGGCAGATGAGGATCAGAGACTACCGGCCGTCGGACGCCCCGGTTCTGGCGGAGATCTATGCCCGCTCCGTCCGCGGCATCGGTTCGCGATTCTATGGCCCGGAGCAGGTGGAGGCCTGGGCGGCGCAGGCGCCGACGGTAGAGCGGGTGCGCGAGGCCTATGGCGACGGCCGCGTGGCCCTGGTCGCGGTGGACGGGGCCGACCGGCCGGTGGCCTTCAGCGACGTAGAGTCAGACGGCCACATCAACTTCCTCTATTGCGCGCCTGAAGCCGCCGGCCGCGGCGTGATGTCGGCGCTGGTCGACAGGCTGGAGGCGCGCGCCCGCGCCCTTGGCCACCCGCGCCTGCATGTGGAGGCGAGCGAGGCCGCCCGCCCCTTCTTCCTGCGCCGCGGCTTCGCGTTGCTGGAGCGCCGCGAGCTGCGGATCGGCGACGTGCCGATCCACAACTATGCGATGGAGAAGTGGCTGACGCCGCAATAGGCGGCGCTTCGGCTCGGCATCAGCCCGGCATCAGCACCAGGGCGCCACTGGTGCCCCGCCCTTCCAGCGCGCGATGGGCCTCGGCGGCGGCGTCCAGCGGCAGGCAGGTCACCGGGCCGGCGCTCAGGCCCTTGGCGACGCGGGACAGCACCTCTTCGGCGGCGGCGCGGTAGGCGGCGAGGTCGGACATGTAGCCGAACACGCTGGGCCGGGCGAGGCAGAGCGAACGGCGCGGGCCCAGTTCGGACAGCTCGATGGGAGAGACCGGGCCGCCGGCCTGACCGACGCTGGCCACCGTGCCGAACAGCCGCACCGCGTCGAAGGTCCGGCGCAGCGTGTCGCCGCCGATGCCGTCCACCGCGACGTCGGCGCCGCGTCCGCCGGTCAGGTCGCGCACCGCGGCGACGAAATCCTCCTCTTGATAAAGAATGGCGTGGTCGAGCCCATGGGCGCGGGCGGTCTCCGCCTTGGCGGCGCTGCCGACGGTGCCGATGACGGTGGCGCCCAGGCTCTTCGCCCATTGGGTCAGCAGCAGGCCCAACCCACCGGCAGCGGCATGCACCAGGATCGTGCTGCCGGGACCCACCGGACAGACGCGGTTGAGCAGCATGTGCACGGTGATCCCGCGCAGCATCAGCGAGGCGGCGGTCACCGTCTCGACGCCGTCGGGCAGGCGCACGGCGCGGTCGGCGGCCAGCAGGCGCGCCTCGGCATAGCCGCCGGCCGGCAGACCGGCCCAGGCGACGCGGTCGCCGACGGCGAGCCCCTCGACGCCCGGCCCGACCGCCTCCACCACGCCCGCGCCCTCGACACCAAGCGTGGCGGGATATGAGGGCAGCGGGTACAGGCCGGTGCGGTGATAGATGTCGACGAAATTGACGCCGGCGGCCTCATGGCGCAGGCGGATTTCCCCGGCGCCCGGAGCCGGCAGGTCGAGCAGGGCGGACTTCAGCACCTCGACGCCGCCCGGCGCGGTCATCTGAATGGAGCGGATCATATCGGCTGTCTCCGTCGATCGTTGCGATGGAGCGGAGGTTAATCTGTGGTGCTGCGCGCAGGAATTCGGCATGATCGCGCATTGCCTGGGTGTTTTTGCGCAGAGTAGGTGGCTGATGAACTGGGATGACCTGCGCGTCTTCCTGGCGCTGGCGGACAGCGGCAGCCTGTCGGCGACGGCGCGGAGGTTGGGGGTGGACCATTCCACCGTCGCCCGCCGGGTGGCGGCGCTGGAGGCCGATCTGGGCGTGCGCCTGTTCGACCGGCTGCCGCGCGGCTACGCCCCGACGGCGGAGGGGGAGGAGTTCGCGGCGCTGGCCCGCCGGGTGGAGGATGGGGTGCTGGCGGTTGAACGCCATGCCCGCGGCCAGCCGGGCGAGCCGGCCGGCACGGTGCGCCTGTCGGCTCCGCCGGCCTTCGCCAGCCATTTCCTCGCCCCGCGGCTGGCCGGGCTGCGGCGGACCTTGCCGAAGCTGGTGGTGGAGCTGGTGGGCGATGCCCGCGCGGTCAGCCTGACCCGGCGGGAGGCCGATGTCGCCCTGCGCCTGCAGCGGCCGGAGGACGAAGGGTTGGTGGCCCGCCGCGTCGGCGCCATGGGCTACGGGCTCTACGCCACGCCGGGCTATCTCGACGGCCGGGACGAGGCCGGTTGGGAATTCATCGGCTATGACGAGAGCCTGGACCATGTGCCGCAACAGCGCTGGCTGCGGCAGATCGCCGGCCGCCGCCCCTTTGTCTTCCGCGCCAATGACCTGATGAGCCTGCGCGGTGCGGCCTCGGCCGGCGCCGGCATCGCGGCGATTCCGCATTTCCTCGGCCGGTCCGATCCCTCGCTGGTCGCGGTGATGCCGGACCCCGCTCCCCCGCCGCCGCAGCCGCGCGAACTGTGGCTTCTGGTGCATGGCGACCTCAGGCGGTCGGCACGGGTGCGGGCGGTGATGGATGCGCTGGTGTCGATCATCGCCGACGGCCGGCCGCTGCTGGAGGATTGAGGGTACCGCTGCCGGCGATGGCAAAAATTTCGCGCGAACCGTGGGCATGGCAAAAATCCTTGGAACAGAATCGCAAGTCGTCCCGTTGATTCGGAAGCAACTGAGAGTTCTGCTCTTGCAACCTGCTAATCCGAATAGGGAGGCGTAGCATGCCCATTCTTCTCTGGCTTCTGGGTGTTCCGGGAATCATCGTGATCCTTCTTTGGATGACAGGCATCATCGGCTTCTAAGTCGCCCGGCTTGGCCTCCATCCGCCCAGCTTTGACGATCCCGACACACCAAGGCCTCCGCCGGCACCGCCGCGGAGGCCTTTGGTTTTTGGGCTCCGCGCCATCACCGGACAACTTCTTCGGACTGGCGGTCGCCGCCGCGATCAGCCTGTTCGGGCTCGGCTCCGGCGCAGCACTCGCCACCATGGTCGGCGTTCTGGTCGAAGTGCCGGTGATGCTGTCGGTGGTGCGCATCGTCGAAGCAACCAAGCCGTGGTACGAAGGACGAGAGGGAGCGCGATTTCCATCAGTGCGTCGGGCTTTGCTGCAGATGATGGGACCATTTTCAAGAATTAAACGTATGTAGTTAAACTACATTCTGTTTCTTCAGAGGATTACCTAGAAATCTGCGGAACAGGGGCGCGCTCATGAGGAGGCCGCCCCTGCATCCGCTTCCATCAACCTGATCCAGATCAATTCTAACGGCAAGTGGTAGGACCACTCTTGCGCGGAAGATAGGCGAGATGTAGGTTTCCTACATACCGCATGGAACCGCGAGATTCGGGGGTTCCGGGCCGGGAAACCGGCCGCATGGCGACACCCGACGGGAGAGGCCCGATCATGGCTACGACTGTCAAATCCCTTTCCGACCTGAACGCCCTGATCGCCCGTGTGAAGGCGGCGCAGGCGCGCTTCGCCGATTACCCGCAGGAGAAGGTCGACCTGATCTTCCGCAGCGCCGCTCTGGCCGCGGCGAACGCCCGCATCCCGCTCGCCAAGATGGCGGTGGCGGAGACCGGCATGGGCGTGATGGAAGACAAAGTCATCAAGAACCACTTCGCCGCCGAATACATCTACAACAAGTACAAGGACGACAAGACCTGCGGCGTCCTCTCCGAAGACCATGACGCCGGCATCCTCACCATCGCCGAGCCGGTCGGCCTGATCTGCGGCATCGTCCCCACCACCAACCCGACCTCCACCGCCATCTTCAAGGCGCTGATCGCGCTGAAGACCCGCAACGGCCTGGTGCTCTCCCCCCATCCCCGCGCCCGCAAATCGACCTGCGAGGCCGCCCGCCTGGTGCTCGCCGCCGCGGTCGAGGCCGGCGCCCCCGACGACATCATCGGCTGGATCGACGAGCCCTCGCTCGAGCTCTCCAACGCCGTCATGCACCATCCCGACATCAACCTGATCCTCGCCACCGGCGGGCCGGGCATGGTCAAGGCCGCCTACTCCTCGGGCAAGCCCGCCATCGGCGTCGGCGCCGGCAACACGCCCGCCGTCATCGACGAGTTCGCCGACATCAAGCGCGCCGTGGCCTCCATCCTGATGTCCAAGACCTTCGACAACGGCGTGGTCTGCGCGTCCGAACAGTCGGCGGTGGTGGTCGATGCCGTCTATGACGCGGTGCGCGACCGCTTCGCCCATCACGGCGGCTACATCCTCTCAGGCATCGAGGCCGACGCCGTGCGCAAGGTGCTGCTGACCGACGGTCATCTCAACGCCGACATCGTCGGCCAGCCCGCCCACGCCATCGCCGCCATGGCCGGCCTGAATGTCCCGCACGCCACCAAGGTGCTGATCGCCGAGGTCACCGACATCGACGACAGCGAACCCTTCGCCCACGAGAAGCTCTCGCCCACCCTGGCGCTCTACCGCGCCAAGGATTTCGTGGAGGCCTGCGATAAGGCCGCCGCGCTGGTGGCGCTGGGCGGCATCGGCCACACCTCCGCCCTCTACACCGACCAGGACCAACAGGCCGACCGCATCCGCCATTTCGGCGACAAGATGAAAACCGCCCGCATCCTGATCAACACGCCGTCCTCGCATGGCGGCATCGGCGACCTCTACAACTTCCGCCTCGCACCGTCGCTGACGCTGGGCTGCGGGTCGTGGGGCGGCAACTCGATCTCCGAGAATGTCGGGCCGCAGCATCTGATCAACAAGAAGACGGTGGCGAAGAGGGCGGAGAACATGCTGTGGCACAAGCTGCCCAAGTCGATCTACTTCCGCCGCGGCTGCCTGCCCTTCGCGCTTGAGGAACTGCGCGGCAAGAAGCGCTGCCTGATCGTCACCGACCGCTTCCTGTTCGAGAACGGCCATGTCAACGACAGCGTCCGCGTGCTGAAGTCGCTGGGCCTTGAGGTGGAAACCTTCTTCGAGGTCAGCGCCGACCCGACCTTGGCGGTGGTGCGCAAGGGCGTGGCTCTGGCGAATGCCTTCCAGCCCGACGTGATCCTGGCGCTGGGCGGCGGCTCGCCGATGGACGCGGCCAAGATCATCTGGGTGATGTATGAGGCGCCCGAAGTGGCGTTCGAGGATCTCGCCCTGCGCTTCATGGACATCCGCAAGCGCATCTACACCTTCCCCAAGCTGGGGGTGAAGGCGCAGCTGGTGGCGGTGCCGACCACGTCCGGCACCGGATCGGAGGTGACTCCCTTCGCGGTGGTGACCGACGAGCGCACCGGCACCAAATACCCGATCGCCGACTATGAGCTGACGCCGACGCTGGCGATCGTCGACGCCAATCTGGTGATGGACATGCCCAAGGGCCTGACCGCGGCCGGCGGCATCGACGCAGTGACCCATGCACTGGAGGCCTATGTCTCGGTGGTGGCGAACGAGTATAGCGACGGTCAGGCCTTGCAGGCGCTGAAGCTGCTGAAGGAGAATCTGCCCTCGGCCTACCGCAACGGGGCGCAGGACCCGAAGGCGCGGGAGCTGGTGCACAACGCGGCGACGCTGGCCGGCATCGCCTTCGCCAACGCCTTCCTCGGCGTCTGCCATTCGATGGCGCACAAGCTGGGGGCCGAGTTCCACCTTCCGCACGGCATCGCCAACGCGCTGCTGATCGCCAACGTGATCCGCTACAACGCGGCGGACATCCCGACCAAGCAGACGGCGTTCAGCCAGTATGACCGTCCCAAGGGCGTGGCGCGCTATGCGCAGATCGCCCGGCATCTGGAGTTGGGCGGCAGCCGCGACCATGAGCGGGTGGAGAAGCTGATCGGCTGGGTCGAGGAGATGAAGCGGGCGCTGGAGATCCCGGCCTCGATCCAGGCGGCGGGGGTGCCGGAGGCGGCGTTCCTGGCGCGGGTCGACGCGATTGCCGAAGCCGCCTTCGACGACCAGTGCACCGGCGCCAACCCGCGCTACCCGCTGGTCGCCGAGATCAGGCAGCTGCTGATCGACAGCTATTATGGCCGCGCCTATGTCGAGGCGTCCGCCCAGGACGCGGCGCCGGTCGAGGTCAAGCCTGCCACGAAATCAGCCGCCCGCAAGGACACGGTGCCGGTCAAGTAAATACCCCTCCATGCCAGGACAGAGATCATGAGCAAAGCGATCATGTGGGCCGAAACCGATGCCCGCGGCTTCGAAACCGAATGCCTGTTCAATGAGGACAACCGCAGCTACGAGGTGCTGGTCTGCGCCAAGGGCTTGGGTCTCGACCGCGCGGAGAGTTTCCCAGTGGTCGAGGACCCCGGCCTGGGCATGAGCCCGGCCGACCTGCAGCGGTCGATCCGCACGGCCGACCGGCTGGTGTCGGAGATGGACCGGTCGCTGGGCGACTATTGAGCGATACGGTCTCCGTCAAAGGGCCGCCCGCAGCAATCCGCCGCTGCGGGCGGCCTTTGCGTGTTCAATGCTTCACATTCCGCAGGATCAGGGCCAGCGGCACGGCCGAGGCGGAAATCAGCATCAGCGCGAAGAACACGTCGATGTAGGACCAGTAGGCGGTCTGCATCTGCACCTGCTGCCCGATATAGGCGATGGCCCGTTCCCGCGCCGCCGCCTGCCCGCCGGCGGTGGAGAAATAGGTCGTCGCCTGCTCCAGAGTGTGCTGATAGGCCGGGTTGGAGGGCACGATGCTTTCAACCAGCCGGCTGTGGTGGAACTGCTCGCGCATGGCCAGCACATTCTGGGCGATGGACACGCCGATGGAGCCGCCGACATTGCGCGCGACGTTGATGAGGGCGGAGGCCTGATCGGTCTTGTCGCGCGGGATGCCGTCGTAGGAGGCCGTGGTGATCGGAATGAAGATCAGCGGCAGGCCGATGCCGATATAGATGCGCGACCACGCGAAGAACCAGAAGGTCGAGTCCGGGTTCAGCCGCGTCAGGTCCCACATCGCCAGCGCGACGATGGTGGCGCCGGTGGCGATCAGGTATTTCGGCTGGACGCGCCCGGACAGCCGGCCGACGACGATCATCATCACCATCGTCACCATGCCGCCCGGCGACAGGGCGAGACCGGCCCAGGTGGCGGTGAAGCCGTAATAGGCCTGCAGCAGCTCCGGCAGGAACTGGGTCGTCGCGATCAGGATGGCGCCGGTCGCCAGCATCACCAGGAAGCAGGAGCCGAACTGCCGCGTCGCCACCATCCGCAGGTCGAGCATCGGGTTCTCCCGCGTCATCTCCCACGGGATCATCAGGCAGAAGGCGGCGACGCAGATGATGGTGAAGGTGACGATGAAGCCGGAGGCGAACCAGTCGTCGGTCTGGCCGCGGTCGAGGACCACCTCCAGCGAGCCGAGGAAGGTCGCCACCAGAAGGAAGCCGACCACATCCATCCGGATGCCCTGCCGCTTCATCCGCTGACGCTCCTCGATGGCGGATTTCGGCTCCTGCACCAGAAAGCTGACCAGCGCGAAGGCGAACAGACCGACCGGCCCGTTGATCAGGAAGCACCAGTGCCAGGACAGATTGTCGGACAGCCAGCCGCCCAGCGTCGGCCCGACCACCGGCGCCACCACCACGGCAATGCCGAAGATGGCGAAGGCCTGCCCGCGCTTGGCCGGCGGGAAACTGTCGGCCAGGATCGATTGCGAGATCGGCACCATGCCGCCGCCGGCGAAGCCCTGGAGCACCCGGAACAGCAGCAGCGATTCCAGATTCCAGGCGAAGCCGCAGGCGATCGAACTGGCGGTGAACAGCCCCAGGCAGGTCAGGTAGAAGCGCTTGCGGCCGTATCGCTTGGCGATGAAGCTGCTGGCCGTCAGCACGATGGCGTTCGCCACCAGATAGGATGTGACGACCCACGACGCCTCGTCGGCGCTGACCGCCAGCGTGCCGGAGATGTAGCGCAGGGCGACGTTGGCGATGGTGGTGTCCAGCACCTCCATGAAGGTGGCGATGGAGACCACCACGGCGATCAGCCAGGGATTGCGTCCGCCGGCGGCACTCTGCGACGCATCGAAGCCGCCGGCACCGGCGCCTTCCGCCGCGGCGCTCATCGCACCGTCACCCGCGGCACCACCGACATGCCGGGGCCGATGGAGACGCCGTCCGGCCATTGGTCGACGACGATCTTCACGGGGATGCGCTGCACCACCTTCACATAATTGCCGGTAGCGTTCTGGGCCGGCAGCAGGGAGAAGGCGGTGCCGGAGCCGGGCTGCACGCTGTCGACATGGCCGGTGACCTTTTGGTCGGGATAGGCGTCGATGCGGATGTCCACCGGCTGGCCGGGGCGCATGTCGGTGATCTGGGTTTCCTTGAAATTGGCGGTGACCCAGATGTCGTCGGGCACGAAGATGGCGAGGCTCTGGCCGGCCTGGGCGAACTGGCCGACCGCCCCGCTCAGCTGCACCACCCGGCCCGGCTGCGCCGCGGTGACGGTGGTGTAGGACAGGTTCAGCTTCGCCTGGTCCAACTGCGCCTTGGCGCGCACCAGATCGGCTTCGGCGCTGCTGCGCTGGGCCTGGAGCGCGCCGACCTGCCGTTCGGCGGCGATCACCGCGGCGTTGGCGCTGGTCAGCTTGGCCTGCTGTTCCTGCAGGTTGGCGGTCGACTGCTGCGCCTGCTGCACCGTCCCGGCGCCGCGGGACTGCAGGTCGCGATAGCGCGCCGCATCCTCCTTGGCGAAGCCGACCGCCGCCTCCGCCTGCGAAACCTCCGCCCTGGCCTGATCGATCTGGGCGCGCTGGGCGGCGATCTGCGCGTCATAGCCGGTGATCGCGGCCTGGGCGGAGGCGATCTGCGCCTGCGCCTGCTCCAGCGCGGTCTGGTAGTCGCGCGGGTCGATGCGGAACAGCAGGTCGCCGGTCTTCACATGCTGGTTGTCACCGACCGCCACCTCCGTCACATAGCCGGAAACCTTGGGCGCGATGGGGAACTGGCGGGTGTCGATGAAGGCGTCGTCGGTCGATTCATAGGGATGGATGTTGCGCTGCCAGTAGATATAGCCGGCGACCGCCAGCAGGGCGATCACCACCAGCCCGACGATGATCGCCAGCGGATGGCGCCGGATGAATCCGGGCTTCTTGCCATTGCCGCCGTCATCGGCGGCCGGCTGCCTGCGTTCGCTGCGGCCGGCATCCTGATCCGCAAGTGTGACGACGTCCCTCTGCTGCTGGTCATCCGGCATGGTGTGACGCTCCTGACCGAAATGCCGGGCAATCGGTTGGGGCCCGGTCGTTGTCGCGCGGGAGCGGCGCGGCTCCCCAGCGCGAAACACCGCATCCCCCCATTACGTTGCACCGCAGCGGCAGAAAGCCGACCGAAGCGTCCGCAGAACAGCCATGCCCCCGGTGGGGCTTTGATCCGGCAAACACGCAGCACAGCGAGGCCGGCATGGTGCAGAGCGACAATTGGGTCGGGGCCTTAAATTCATTGTGGAAACATAGGGACGCCAGTCTCTGTGTTTATCAGAGAGGTCTGATGACGAGTTGTAAGTAACTCTCAGAGAACGGCGCCATCCTCTTGGCTATCTCAGCGCTATTTTATAGCCATACTGCCATGGTCGTTCATCGCCATCGCTCGCGCCATCTGTTCACAACACATGCGACATTTTGGCACCGGCGCAATTCCGCCCCAGTTCCCGTTTTGCCACCCTCGCTTGATATATTAGTATAATTCCTCGACGGCTTCGGAAGCGGCCGCTCCGGGCAGCCGGCCCAAGGGGAGAGCCGCCCGCACCGCCATCGGACGGCGGCACCGCGAATCAAGAACCGAGGAATCGACCATGAAGTCCATCGTCAAGCTCCTGGCCTCCACCGCCGTGGCGATCGTCGCCACCCTTGCGGTCGCGAACGCCCAGCAGGTCACGCTGCGTTCGGCCGAAATCCACCCCGACGGCTATCCGACGGTCGAGGCGGTGAAGTACATGGGAGAGCTGATCGCCAAGGAGACCAACGGCCGCATCGCCATCAAGATCTTCCCCTCGGGCCAGCTGGGCGACGAGAAGGACACCATCCAGCAGACGCAGTTCGGCGTCATCGACATGAACCGCATCAGCATGGCGCCGCTGAACAACGTGGTGCCGGAAACCCGGATCGCCGGGCTGCCCTTCCTGTTCCGCTCGGTCGATCACATGCACAAGGTGATGGACGGCCCGATCGGCGACGAGATCCTGAAGGCCTTCGAAGCGCACGGCATGGTCGGCCTGGCCTTCTACGACTCCGGTGCACGCAGCTTCTACAACAGCAAGCGCCCGATCAAGACGCTGGCCGACCTGAAGGGTCTGAAGCTGCGCGTCCAGCAGTCCGACCTGTTCATCGATCTGGTCAAGGCGATGGGCGGCAACCCGACCCCGATGCCCTACGGCGAGGTCTACAGCGGCCTGCAGACCGGCGTCGTCGATGGCGCGGAGAACAACTGGCCGAGCTATCAGAGCAGCCACCACTATGAGGTCGCGAAATACATGTCGCTGACCGAACACACCATCACGCCGGAAGCGCTGGTGATGTCCAAGCGCAGCTTCGACAAGCTGTCCAAGGACGATCAACAGGTCGTCCGCAAGGCGGCCAAGGCCTCGGTCATCAAGATGCGCGAGCTGTGGCAGGCCAAGGAGAAGGAATCGGAAGAGATCGTCCGCAAGGCCGGCGTCGAGGTCACGACCGTCGACAAGGCCGAATTCCAGAAGGCGGTCGAACCGGTCTATGCCAAGCATGTCGCCGATCCGAAGATGAAGGACCTCGTCGCCCGCATCCGCGCCGTCCAGTAACGCCTGACCCGCCGCGCCGGACCGGTTCCGGCGCGGCAATTTTCGTGCGGAGACCACCATGAAAACCGCGCTCCACGCCCTTTCCAGACTTCTCGACGTCCTGGCCGGCATCGCCCTGTGGGTCGGCGGCACGGGGCTGGTCCTGATGACCGCCGCCGTCGGCTGGCAGGTCTGGGGCCGCTTCATCCTGAACGACAGCCCGTCCTGGACCGAGCCGCTGTCGCTGCTGCTGATGCTCTGGTTCATCCTGCTGGTCGCCGCCGTGGGGGTTCGCGAGCGCTTCCACCTCGGGCTCGACCTGATCCGCGACATCGTGCCGGAGATCGTCCGCGTCGGCATGGACATCGCCAGCTTCGCCGTCGTCGGCTGCTTCGGCGCCGCCATGGCCTGGTATGGATCGGAACTGGTGATCGGCACCTGGGGGGCGACCATCCCGGTGCTGGACCTGCCGGAAGGCTTTAACTACCTGCCGGTGATGCTGTCGGGCGGGCTGATCGTCCTGTTCTCGATTGAGCGCACGCTGCACCTGCTGGTCGAGCGCCGGTCCCAGGCCGGGGCCGAGGCGCTGGCCCAGGCGCATGCCCAGCCTCATTCGCAGGCTGCCGAGCCGGTCTGCGCCCTGGAACAGCCGGCCGACTAAGGCCGCCGGTCGTCTGAACGCAATCGGGCGGGCGGTCCCGCTCGTACAAGGAATTCGGCCATGGAACTCACCGTCCTCTTCGGCACCTTCGTGGTGCTGCTGTTCCTGGGCGTGCCGATCGCCTTCGTGCTCGGCATCTCGTCGCTGGCGACCATCGTCTATATGGGCATGCCGCCGCTGATCGTCTTCCAGCGCATGGCGTCGGGCATGAACGTGTTCGCCCTGATGGCCATCCCCTTCTTCATCTATGCCGGCGAGCTGATGGTGCGCGGCGCCATCGCCGAAAAGCTGGTGCGGCTGGCGGCGGCCATGGTCGGCCATTTCCGCGGCGGGCTGGGGCTGGTCAACGTCACCGCCTCCACCTTCTTCGGCGGCGTGTCCGGTTCGGCGGTGGCCGACGCCTCGGCGGTCGGCGGGCTGATGATCCCGCAGATGCAGAAGCGCGGCTATGATGTGGACTATGCGGTCAACATCACCGTCACCTCGGCGATCATCGCGCTGATGATCCCGCCCAGCCACAACATGATCATCTACTCGATCTCGGCCGGCGGTTCGATCTCCATCGCCGACCTGTTCACCGCCGGCATCCTGCCGGGCCTGCTGCTCGCTGCCATGCTGATGATCGCCGCCTATTACGTGGCGCGCAAACGCAACTACCCGGCGGAGACCTTCCCCGGCTGGGCCGCGGTACGCAACATCTTCATCAACGCGGTGCCGGGCCTTGCCCTGATCGGCATCATCGTCGGCGGCGTGCGGTCGGGCATCTTCACCGCCACCGAAAGCTCGATGATCGCGGTCGGCTACGCCCTGCTGGTGACGCTGGTGATCTACCGCAGCATGAGCTGGTCGGACTTCGTCGCCGCCACCATGGGCGCGGTGCGCACAACGGCGATGGTGCTGCTGGTCATCGGCGCCGCCGCCTCCTTCGGCTGGCTGCTGGCCCTGCTGCAGGTGCCGACCGCCATGGTCAACCTGATGCAGGGGATCAGCGACAATCCCTATGTCATCTTCCTGCTGATCAACGTCGTGCTGATGGTTCTGGGCTGCTTCATGGACATGTCGCCGCTGATCATCATCACCACGCCGATCTTCCTGCCGGTCATCACCGCCTTCGGCATGGACCCGGTGCATTTCGGCGTCGTGCTGGTGCTGAACCTCGGCATCGGCCTCTGCACGCCGCCGGTGGGATCGGTGCTGTTCGTCGGCTGCGCGGTGGGGCGCATCCCGATCATGCAGGCGGTGCGGACGATCTGGCCCTTCTACGTCGCCTGCGTCGTCGCCCTGGCGCTTGTCACCTACATCCCCTCGATCTCGCTGTTCCTGCCGCGTATGTTCGCGCAGTGAAATTTCCGGAAACCGCTTTCCACCCTTCTTTTCCCGACTGCCGGTTCCTGGATACCGGTCCCCGACACCAGTTCGGGGAGAAATCCAGGCAAGGAGACAAGATCATGCCGAACAAGATCTCCGCAGCCCTGGCCGGGGCACTGGTCCTGCTGCCGGCGACCGCCGCCCTGGCCGATACCGGTCACGGTCATTTCGCCTATTCGACGGACGGCGGCGCCCAGATCGCCGTCGGGCTGCTGCTGGCGGCGCTGTTCGCCACGCTGATCGCCGAGACCTTCCACAAGACGCTGGCGGCCGGCGCCGTCGTCGCCGTGATGCTGATGGTCTCGGCGGCGACCCCGCTGCACATCATGGATTTCGACACGGCGGTGCGCGCGGTCGACTGGAACGTCATCTTCCTGCTGGGCAGCATGATGGCGATCGTGTCGGTGCTGATCGGCACGCGGGTCTTCGACTGGCTGAACGCCCGCATGGTGACCTGGGCACGCGGCCGGTCGAAGCTGCTGGCGAACACGGTCATCGTGGCGACGGCGGTGCTGTCGGCCTTCGCCGACAATGTCACCACCGTGCTGTTCATGGCGCCGGTGGTGTCGAAGGCGGCGCGCAGCCTGCGGGTGTCGGTGTGGGCGCTGGCGATGCCGATGGTGATGGCCGCCAACATCGGCGGTACGGCGACGCTGATCGGCGACCCGCCCAACGTCATCGTCGGGGTGGCGGCCGGCCTGCCCTTCATGGACTTCATCTATTTCCTGGCCGTGCCGGTGATCTTCATGATCGTCGCGCTCTGCGCCTTCAGCGCCTTCTGGTACCGCAGGGATCTGGCCGGCGCCCATGCCGAGTCCGACGGAGATGCCGAAACGGTGGAACTGCAGGACCCGAAGGTGCTGTCCTGGACCCTGGGCGTGGTCGGGCTGACCTTCCTCGGCTTCTTCACCCACAGCATCACCCATCTGCCGGTCGGCGTCGTCGCCTTCGCCGGCGCGGTGCTGACCATGGCCGGACGGCACATCATCCTGCGCGGCCCACTGGGGCCCAAGAAGGCGGAGCATCTGTTCACCCACGGCTTCGAACATGGGATCGAGTGGCTGACGCTGGGCTTCTTCATCTTCCTGTTCATGGCCATCAGCTCGGCCGAGCATACCGGCCTGATCGCCGCCGCCGCGGCCAAGCTGCAGGATCTGGTGCAGGCGGTCTCCGTCGGCTTCGGCATGGGGCTGCAGGCGAAGCTGCTGACCGCGGCCCTGCTGATCCTGGTGTTCAGCGCGGTGGTGTCGGCGGTGGTCGACAACATCCCCTACACCATCGCCGCCGCCGCCATCGTCCGGGTGCTGGCCGCCTCCTTCGCCACGGAGTTCACGGCGGCCGGGCTGGGCGGCACGGACCTGCAGACGACCACCAACGTGCTGTGGTGGTCTCTGGCGCTCGGCGCCTGCCTGGGCGGCAACGGCACCCTGATCGGCGCCAGCGCCAACGTCACCACCATCGGGCTGCTGGAAAAGGACGGCCACCACATGCCCTTCGTCTCGTTCCTGCGCTTCGGCCTGCCGGTCACCGCCATGACAGTCGGCATCGCGGCGCTGTACCTCACCAGCTATGTCTATGGCGGGGCGGTACAAACCAACGTGGTGGGAGCGATGGCGCTGCTGGCGATGGGCGTCGCCGCCGTCCTGCGCGGCATGAGCCGGCGGACGCCCAAGACCGCGGACGAGACGGCGGATGGTGCGCTGTCGCCGCCGGCGGGGGAATAGCGCGTAGCCTGCAAGGATGGATGGACAGGAGCCGGCCGGATCCCACGGGGGTCCGGCCGGCTTTCTTCGTTCCGTCATAGGACGACGCGGCAGCAAATAATTCCCAACCGGCAAATCCAAATCTGCCCCCATACGTAGAAAGAAGGCAGCACCAAGATTCGCTTTGCGGAGCCCCAGCCCATGACATTTCTGACGGAGACCGGCGCCGGCGGCACCGCGCGGGAGGTCGCTCCCGGCACCATCCCGCGCGGCGCGGTCCCCATCGACGACGAGGCGGCAAGGCTGGAGGCGCTGCGGCGCACGGGATTGCTGGACAGCGATCCGGAACCGGCCTTCGACGATCTGGTCTGCTGGGCCTGCGACCATTTCCGCGTGCCCATCGCGCTGGTGTCGCTGCTGGATGCGGACCGCCAATGGTTCAAGGCGCGCCGCGGCCTGGAGGTGCAGGAGACCCCGCGCGACGTCGCCTTCTGCCGCTTCACCATCCGCCAGAGCCTGCCGATGGTGGTGGAGGATGCCGCCCTCGACCCGCGTTTCCAGAACAATCCGCTGGTGTTGGGCGAGCCGCACATCCGCTTCTATGCCGGCGCGCCGATCATCAACCGGGACGGGCTGGCGCTCGGCTCCGTCTGCCTGATCGACACGGTGCCGCGCAGCTTCGGCATGGTGGACCGCATGGTGCTGGCCCAGCTGACGGTGACGGCACTGGCGGCGATCGAGCGACGCCAGAACGAAAGACAGGAAGATTGAGGACGGCAGGTTGTCTTTATGCTGCGTTGCACCATTCTCACTGGCTCATTGACGGATTTGACGGCAGGATCGGTGCCGGAATTGATTGAAGACGATATTGCCCGGACCAGAATGACCCTCCCCATGACACCCGCTTCGGCCCTGCCGCCGATCCCGGCCCGCGAGGACGACCGCCTTGCGGCGTTGCAGCGGTACGAACTGCTCGACACCCCGGCGGAACCGGCCTTCGACCAGATCACCCGGCTGGCGGCAAAGCTGCTGAAGGTGCCGGTCGCGCTGATCTCGCTGGTGGACCGCGACCGGCAGTGGTTCAAGTCGCGGATCGGGCTGCCGGTGCAGGAGACCCCGCGCGACCATGCCTTCTGCGCCCATGCGCTGGAGTCCGACTCGCTGTTGGTGGTCACCGACGCCCGGCAGGACGAGCGGTTCGCCGGCAACCCGCTGGTCACCGGCGACCCCAACATCCGCTTCTATGCCGGGGCGCCGTTGCGGACGGCCGACGGGCTGGCGCTGGGCACCATCTGCGTCATCGATGACCAGCCGCGCGCCGCCCTGACTCCGGAGGAGGAGGAGGCGCTGCGCGACCTGTCGGCGATGACGATGGCGCATATCGAGGCACGGCGCGCGGTGGGCTATCTGCATCCCGTCACCGCGCTGTCGAACCGCTTCCGCTTCCTGGCCGATGTTGATGCCTTGCCGGCCGATGCCACGATGGCCGAACCGGCGGATTTCCGGGAAACGGCGGTGGTGATCGACACCGCGGCGTCCCAGCAATATGCCGAACTGACCCGCGTGCTGGGGCAGGTCTGCGCCGATGCGTTCGAGGTCGATTGCGCCCGCCGCATCGCCGCCAGCCTGCCGGAGCGGACGCGGCTCTACCATGTGTCGCCGGCCCGCTTCACCTGCATCCTGGCGGGCCATGACGCGGCGGACGGCGAGCTTGCCTCCACGCTCCACCGCATCAGCACGGCCATCCGCAGCCCTTTCCAGTATCAGGGCGTGCCGATCGCCACCTCCTCCGGCATCGGCTTCGTCCACCGGTCGGACAGCCCGCCGGGCGGCGTCGAGTTGCTGCGCGCGGCCACCAGCGCCGCCCACCAGTCGCTGGAGGAGCAGAAGCCCTGGTGCGCCTATGACGAGGAGCAGGACCGTGCCGCCCATCGCGCCTTCCTGCTGCTGCGCAGCCTGACCGAGGCGATGGGCGCGCAGGACCAGTTGCACATCGCCTATCAGCCCAAGGTCGATCTGCGCACCGACCGCTGCATCGGGGCGGAAGCGCTGCTGCGCTGGACCCATCCGGCACTGGGGCCGATCTCGCCGGCCGAATTCGTGCCGCTGGCCGAACGCACGGCGCTGGTGCGCCCGCTGACCGAATGGGTGATCGCGGCGGTGCTGGGGCAGGTCTCGCACTGGCGCCGGCGCGGCATCGCCCTGCCGGTGTCGATCAACATCTCGATGCTGGATCTCGGCACCGGCGATTTCGCCGACCGGGTGGCGGCGATGCTGGACCGCCATGGCGTGCGGGCGGACTGGATCGATTTCGAGGTGACGGAAAGCGCCCTGATGACCGACCGGGCGGAGGTCGACCGCCAGCTCCACCGGCTGCGCAATCTGGGCATCGCCGTCGAGATCGACGATTTCGGCACGGGGCAGAGCGCCCTGTCCTATCTGAAGGACATACCGGCGACGGCGGTGAAGATCGACCAGCGCTTCATCCGCTCCATCGCCGCGGAGCGCAGCGACCAGATCATGGTCCGCTCCACCATCGAGCTTGCCCACGACCTGGGCTATCTCGTCGTCGCCGAGGGGGTGGAGACGGCGGAGGCCTACGACTGGCTGCGCCTGCACGGCTGCGATTTCGGCCAGGGCTATCTGATTTCCCGGCCGCTGGCGCCTGCGGCGTTCGAGGACTGGCTGGCGGCGGGCGCCTTCCGGCCCGCCGCCATGTCCGCCTGACCTATTTCGCCGCGACGCAGGCAGCGATGGAGGCCCGTTCGATCTCCGCATAGAGGTCGAACGGGTTCAGCACCGGGGCGCCGAGGTCAGATTCGAAGCGCTGCTGGTTCGGGCTGGCGGTGAAGTCCTGCTTCGCCTCGTCGCCCAGGTTGGACTGGAAGATTCCGGCGGCACTGACCGGCAGGAAATCCTCGTAGACCACCGGATCGAAACGGACGAGGCCGGTTTCGATCAGCGTTTCCAGATCGGCGCCCGGAGCCGGCGGGTTGCTGCGCCCCGCCTCGGTCAGCGAATAGGCGAAGTAGCCGAGCCCCTGGCGGCGGATCTCGTCCCAGCTGTCGGGGAAGGGGGCGAAGACCTCCTGCAGGGCCGCCATATACTGCGCGGCGTTGGAGCCGTCGGCGGCCGGGGCGACGAGACGGCGGGAGTCCTGCAGCAGCGTGTCGTACAGCGCCCGCCCCTTCGGCGTCAGGGCGATACCGCGCTGTTCGATCTCGCCGAAGCGGGCGGTGTGGACACCCGAACGCCAGCCGTCTCCATCACCGTCGCGGAAATCGACCGGCTCGCTCAGCGCCTTGAAGGAGGTCTGGCGCAGCAGGATCGGGCAGCGGCGGGTCGGCGGGCCTTCCACCACCGCCTTGGGCGCGATGCCCTTTTCCGGCATCAGGCGCTGGACCGCGTCGATATCCAGCGTGCGCGGCGTCAGGTGGTTGATGTGCGGTCCCTTGAAGGACACCACGTCGGCGATCAGCCGGTGGGCGTCGTGCAGGCGGTTGTAGAGGTCCAGCGGCACGTTGGCCCGGCTGTGCCAGCGGAAGGTCTCCAGCGCATCGGCGACGAAGCGGTCGGCATCCTCCTCGTCAAGCCCGCCCTCGGCCTCGGCCTTTTCGATCAGAGCGAGGCAGCCGGGAGTGAAGATGCTGCGGCCGGCCAGCACCTGTTCCGCCTCCCGCCGCAGATCGGCGTCGGCGATCAGGTCGAGGCGCAGCAGCGAGGTGAAGACGCGGAAGGGGTTGCGGCTCAGCGCCTCCCCGTCCACCGGGCGGAAGGCGGTGGAATGGACGGGGACGCCGGCCTCCGACAGGTCGTAATAGCCGACCGGGTACATGCCCATCACCGCGAACAGCCGGCGCATGGTCGAAAGCTCTTCCGCGGTGCCGAGGCGGATGGCGCCGTGGCGCTCCTCCGTGATGCGGGCAAGGCCGCCGGCGGACTCCAGCCGGTGGCGTTCGGTCGGGTCGGCGGCCAGCACCGCCGCGTTCACCTCCTCCACCAGTTCGACGAGCGTCTGATAGGCCGGAACCTCGGTCCGATACATCTCCGACATGGCGGTAGAGAACAGGGTGCGGATCGCATCTGCACTGGTGATCGTCTGGACGCTCATTCCAAATCTCGCTCGCGTTGGCTTGCCGGACCCGTGCGGTCCCCTCCAAACCTCTGCTATAGCAACGATCTGCCGCGCTGGATTGCGATTGTTTTTCCCGACTTCATGACCAAAGCTCATGATCCGGCAGAATTGCGGCAGTCGGCCGTCTCCGCCAGGATCCAGTCGCGGAAGGCGGCGAGCGGCGGATAGCCGGCCCGTTCCGCCGGCCAGACGAGGTAATAGGCGAATTCGCTCTCCATCGGCAGGTCGAGCGCCGGCACCAGCTGTCCCGACCGCAATTCCTCCTCGATCAGGAACAGCGGCAGCAAGGCGACGCCCAGCCCGGCGCCGGCCGCCTGGGACGCCGTGGCGAACTGGTCGAACAGCATGCCGTGCACACCGTCGGCGGGGGTGCCGTGCAGGGTCAGCCAGCGTTCCCACGCGTCGGGGCGGCTGGTCAGATGCAGCAGCGGGGCGAGCCGCAGGTCTGCCGGCTGCCGGAAGTCGAAGCGGTCGCGCAAGCCCCGGCTGCAGGCGGGGATGACGGTCTCGCGGCGCAGCAGCGCCATCTCCCCGCCCGGCCAGTCCGGCCGACCGAAATGGATCGCCGCATCCACCGGGTCCAGCCGGAAGTCGAAGGGCGCCATCCGCGTCACCAGATTGATGGTGATGCCGGGATTGTCGGCCAGGAAGTTCGGCAGCCGCGGCGCCAGCCAGCGCGTGCCGAAGGTCGGCAGGATGGCGATGCTGAGCGTGCCGCCGAACGGGTTGGCGCGCAGGTTCAGCGAGGCGGTGCTGATCTTGCGCAGCGCGTCGCGGACCTCGCGCACGTAATACTCGCCGCCGGCGGTCAGGCGGATGGTCTGCCGTTCGCGGTGGAACAGCTCGACCTCCAGCAGTTCCTCCAGCGCCTTGATCTGGCGGCTGACCGCGCTCTGGGTCAGGGACAGCTCCCTGGCCGCGGCGGTGATGCTGCCGGTGCGCGCCGCCGCCTCGAAGGCCGAGAGCAGGGCAAGGGAGGGAAGGAAGCGGCGCGGGCTCTGCATCTCAGCCTCGGGGCATCTCATTCCCGTGCGGAATGACCGGTTGAACAAACATCACTTGGCCGAAGGAGGTAGAGAAGTCAATCATCCCAGCTGTCCGGGGGCTGCGGCGGCCCATTCCGCCCATGGATGCGGTGGGGACGGTGTTTCCCGCCGGGAATGACGGGCGTACAAAAGCAAAAGCAACTCGCATACAGAGGATCACAGGGGATGCAGAACGATCCGCGGTCGCACGGGCTTTGGGAACGCACCGCACCGGCGGCACCGCCGACCACGGCGCTGGCCGGCAGCGTCCGGGCCGACGTGGTGATCGTCGGTGCCGGCTACACCGGCCTGTCGGCCGCGCTGCATCTGGCCGAAAGCGGCGTCGACGCCGTGGTGGTGGAGGCGGTGGAGATCGGCTTCGGCGGTGCCGGTCGCAATGTCGGGCTGGTCAATGCCGGCATGTGGGTGATGCCGGACCAGCTGGTCAGCACCCTGGGCCCGGTCTATGGCGAGCGGTTGATCGAGCTGCTGGGCAATGCGCCCCGTTATGTCTTCGACCTCATCACCAGACACGGCATCGCCTGCGAGGACGAGCGCGCCGGCACGCTCCATTGCGGCGTCGGACCGGCGGGCCTGCGCGAACTGGAACAGCGGGCGGCGATCTGGCAGAAGCGTGGCGCCCCCGTCCGCCTGCTGGATGCGAAGGAAACGGCGGCGAAGGTCGGCACCGGGGCCTACACCGGCTCTCTGCTGGATCTGCGCGCCGGCACCATCCAGCCGCTGGCCTATGCGCGCGGGCTGGCGACGGCGGCGATCGCCGCGGGTGCGCGCATCTTCACCGGCAGCCCCGTCCACTCGGCGAACCAAACCGGGGACAAATGGGAGGTGAAGACGCAGACCGGGTCGGTCACCGCCGACTGGGTTCTGGTCGCCACCGACGCCTACAGCACCGGCCCCTGGGCGCAACTGCGCACCGAGCAGGTCCACCTGCCCTATTTCAACCTGGCGACGGAGCCGCTGTCCGACGCCATGCAAAAGGCCATCCTGCCGGAACGCCAGGGGGTGTGGGACACCAAGTCGGTATTGAGTTCCTACCGCTTCGACCGGCAGGGCCGGCTGGTGTTCGGCAGCGTCGGCGCGTTGCGCGGGACCGGGACGGCGGTGCACCAGGCCTGGGCGCAGCGGTCGCTGGCGGCATTGTTCCCGCAGCTCGGACCCGTCCGGTTCGAGGCGGAATGGTACGGGCAGATCGGCATGACCAGCGACAACCTGCCCCGCTTCCACCGGCTGGACCGCAACGTCATCGCCTTCAGCGGCTACAACGGACGCGGCATCGCCCCCGGCACCGTGCTCGGCCGCTGCCTCGCCGAGCATGTCACCGGCAAGCTGCCGGAGGCGGAGATGCCGCTTCCCGGCACGCCCGTCGAGACGGTGTCGGGCCGGGCGATGCGGGAAGCCGTCTATGAGTATGGCGCGCAGGCGACCCATCTGGTCGGAGCGAGGCTGCCGGGGCGGATTTGAATGCCGGAAACCCGCCCCGGCATCGGGATCACAGCCCCCAGGCGCCGCTTTCCGCCGCGTCGACGACCTGGATGTTGTTCTCCACCGCCTTGACGCCGGGGACGCTTTCGGCCGCAACGCGGACGGCGTCGCGCTGGGATCCGCTGCTGGCGAAACCCCAGAGCTGGACCACCCCGTTGCGGACGACGATGGCGTCGTGCGAGCGCGAATCCCAGGATACCTCCCTGACGGCGGCGGCAACCCGCTCCCTCAGCGCGCGGTCGTCGGGCGCGGCGGCCGGGGTGTCCGGGGCGACGCTGGCCAGCGCGCGCAGCAGGTTGGCGCGGCTGACGATGCCGACCAGGGCGCCATGGCGCACCACCGGCACGCGCTTGATCCGCCGCGTCTCCATCAGGCGCACGACGTCCTCCGGCGTGGCGTTCTCGTCCACCGTGGTGACGTGGCTGGTCATCACGTCGGCGACCTTGCGGGCGTGCGACTTGATGAAGTCCTCCGCCGGAAGGGTGCCGCCCGACACCATGCCGAGCCACCAGGAGCGATGACGCTCCGTCCCCAGCTCCACCCGGCGCAGCAGGTCGCCTTCGCTGATGATCCCCACCACCTTGCCGGCCGCATCGACTACGGGCATGCCGCTGATGTTGTTTTCCAGCATCTTGCGGGCGGCATCGGCGATGGTCGCATCCGGGCCGATGGTGATGACGCGCGGCGTCATGAGATCGACTGCCTTCATGGTTTCTCTCCCCTTCGAAATCGTTGGCTATGATGTCGTTCGACAAGCACAGCCTAGGAGATCGACAGACCACGGCGATTGATCTGCAGCAATTCGCGAAGCGGCTTTCCGTATGGTGGAAAATACCGGAAACCTATCCGCAATTTCAGAGAGTTAGCGGACATTCCGGTATTTCTGAACGGGCGGCGCCTTACTCTACGTAGACCCGGAAAATTCCGTCAATTATTCGCTGATTTCCGCCACCAGCGTGGCGATCGGATCGGCAGGCGTGTTGGTGGGCGCATCGGCCGGCGGGGCGGGATAGCGGTAGAAGGCATGGCCGCCGATGGAGGCGGTGTGCAGCCGCGCCTCGGCCCAGTCCGGCTTCTGGCGGCGGAGCGCCGCCTGCGTCGGTGGGCTGTAGAACAGCGAGGCGCGGGCGGTGGGATCGGGCAGATCGTCGTCGTTCAGCCTCCAGGCCAGCCCCCGCGCGATGCGCAGAGCGTCCTGGTCGGGGGCGAGGCGCGGCTTCGGCCAGGACGGCATGCCGCCCGCCCGGATGACGCGGGCCTGCCGGTGGATCTCCGCCAGGATGCGCCGCGCCTCGACACGCGGGTCGGCGGCGAGCTTCGCCTGTTCGGCGGCCTTCTCCCGCTGCTTCGCCTGTTTGCCGTGCTTTTCCCGCGTCTTCGGCTCGACCGGCGGCACCGCGAAGGGTTCGAACTGGCCGGCGGCGACGACGACCCGGCAGGGCAGCGACGGTTGGTCGGCCGAGGAGGCGCGGTTGGCGACCACCCACATCACCGCCGCCATGGCGTCGGCCCCCTCCCCGCGTGCCTCGGCCCAGCCGGCCAGGGCCAGACAGCGGCGCTCCCGCTCCGCCTGCCAGGGCGTCAGCATGTAGACCGACGCGCCGATGACGACCGGCTGCTTGGCGCCGCCGCGTTTCGGCGTTCCCCCCTTCACGTCCCCGACGAACCGCGCACACCCGCTGTCGCCCGGCCGGCAGGCGGCGTCGCCGGCATCGATGACCTGCGCGCCGGCGGCGGCGGGCATCAGAGCGGTCGCGAGCATCAGGGCTGGAAGGAGATTGCGCATCCCGGTCACTCCGGCTTCGGAAGGGGACTTCCTTCGACAGGAGGGCGGACGGCAAGTTCCCTGATTCGTCCACCTCTCAGACAGCGTAAGCCTGAGGGCGGAGGATGTACGCCGTTCGGGCCCCGGAAGGGTCCGCCCCGCCGCCGTTCACGCCGGAGAGCGGCCGGACCCGTCCGGCTTGCCGCCGTCGCCGGTCCAGTCGTCGGTTAGATACTCCTGCGAACGGCTGATCTCCTCGACCTCGGCACGGGAGGGCGGCTTCGGCACCTGGGCCTGACCGGACTTGCGGTCTTCGGTGCGGTCGGTGGTGGATTCCGGGGTGCGGGACTCGGGGGTGCTGGGCATGAAGGACTCCTTGTGGGTCTGGGTGAAGACCCAGCAAACAGGAGGTGGGGCGCAAGGTTGCGACGCTGCCCTGCGCGAAACCGGTGGTGCAAAGGCTACCGGAGAGAGCACCGGAGCACTCGGTGGCGTGCATTCGGGATGATATGGGAGCGGAGGGAGAGTCTGTTATGCGCCAGGAGCGGACACAGGGAAGCCGTCAACGACGATTTGCCGTGTTGTCATAGCTCAGCGTGGCTGCCTCGATCTTGTCGCCGTTGGCCTTTGCCCACAAGCACAACGCTTCAAACGGCTCCCGCAGTGAATGGCCTAGTGGAGTGATCGCATATTCCACGCCAATTGGCTGTGTTGGGAGTACGGTTCTCGTCACAAGGCCGTTCCGCTCAAGCCTCTTCAAAGCATCGGCCAGAGCCTTGTGAGTGATCCCATCGAGACGCCGCTTGAGTTCGTTGAACCGCGCAGGTTTCGGACAGATCACTGTCAGTATCAGGATCGTCCATTTGTCAGCGATCTTGTCGAGCACCGGACGAACCTGCGCCATGTCGCAAAGCGCGCGATGAGAAAGTGCCTCCAGGTCGGTATACTGGTCCATATCTAGGCTATTCCAGGTGCGTAATTGATATCAGGTATACAGCGCATATCATGTCGAGACCGTTCAGTGAAAGGACTTACGATGGCTCGAATGAATAACAAAGTGGCTTTGGTCGTCGGTGGCGCAAAGGGTATCGGCCTAGCGATTGCTGAGCGGCTTTCTGCCGAAGGAGCAAATGTCTTCATCACCAGTCGTAGAGGTGAAGATGCTGAAAAGGCAGCCAGAGGCATCGGCAATGGCACGGTCGGCATTACCGCTGACGCAAGCTCTCCGGAAGATTTGGTGGAGGCTGTTGAGAAAGTTCGAAAAGAATGCGGTCGTATTGACGCGCTCGTTCTGAATGCAGGTCTTTCCGAGCCTTCGCAGATCGCCGAAATAACTCCGGGCCACTTCGACCGCCATTTTGGCGTCAACGTCCGAGGGATGGTGTTCGGCCTCCAGGCAGCGCTCCCCGCAATGACAGAAGGCAGCTCGGTCGTCCTCGTCGGGTCCATAGCCGGGAGCGCGGGCTACTCGGGTTATGGAACCTACTGCGCAACCAAAGCGGCCGTTCGATCCTACGCCAGAACTTGGACGGCAGAACTCGCACCCAAAGGTATTCGGGTCAACGTCGTTGCACCCGGCCCCACGGATACGGAGATGATGGCTGCTGTTGCGGAAGACACCCGCGCGGCAATTGTCGCTCCGATTCCGATGGGTCGTATGGCACGGCCTTCAGAAGTGGCTGCGGCCGCCTTGTTCTTATTGAGCGATGACGCAAGCTACATCGCCGGTGCTGAACTGTGCGTCGACGGTGGCTTGCGGCAGGTCTAAGGGTCTTTTGAAAAGGTGTACCCGATCTCGAATAGGTCGGGTACAGCAACACGCGCTCAATGACAGGCTGACTTTAAATTGAAGCCGTTCAACGTCGAAAAAAGTCACGGAACACCGAGTGCGATCATGTTAGCGCCTCTGTTCTCGACGAACCCATCCACCCGTCGTGAACCGTCCGCTTCGGGTCACAAACCGACACACCTCCACCGCATCCCCACAGCCCCCTCACCCCCGCCGCGCCGCCTCGATCGCCGCCACGTCGATCTTCGTCATCCCCATCATCGCCTCGAACGCCCGCTTCGCCTCGTCCCCACCCGCCGCCAGCGCATCGGTCAGCACGCGCGGCGTGATCTGCCAGGAGATGCCCCAGCGGTCCTTGCACCAGCCGCAGGCGCTCTCCTGGCCGCCGTTGCCGACGATGGCGGTCCAATAGCGGTCGGTCTCTTCCTGGTCGTCGGTGGCGATCTGGAACGAGAAGGCCTCGCTGTGGGTGAAGGCCGGGCCGCCGTTCAGGCCGAGGCAGGGGATGCCGGCGACGGTGAACTCGACCGTCAGCACGTCGCCCGCCTTGCCGGACGGGTAGTCGGCGGGGGCGCGGTGGACGGCGAGCACGGCACTGTCGGGGAAGGTCTCGGCGTAGAAGCGGGCGGCGGACTCGGCGTCCTTGTCGTACCAGAGGCAGATCGTGGTCTTGGCGACGGCCATGGCGTGTCCTTTCGCGCTGGAATCCTCCCGGTCCGACACCATACCGTGTTCAATAAGGCTTCACCACCACCAGCGTCACGATGGCGATGACCCCGGCGATCACCGCCAGCGGGGAGAACCGCAGCAGCGGGGAAACCGGGTGGACAGCGGAAGCGGGATCCTGTTCGGCCATCCGGCGCAGTGCGGCGGCGAGCTTGCCGTGCAGAGCGGAGAGGGCGATGACGATGGCGACCTTCGCCACCAGCCACGGCTCGAAGCCCCAGCCGCCGATCACCACCAGTGCGGGCCCGAGAATCCAGGCGAACCCCATCGCCGGGGAGGTCACGCGGCGGTCCCAGCGCAAGGCGGCGCGGAGGACGCGGGCCGGTCCCGGCTCGGCGGCGGTCACGGGATCCAGGGCGCTGATCAGGATGGCGGCGACGGACATGCCCGCGATCCACACCGTCACCGCGGCGACATGCAGCCCGATCAGCCAGATATACACGGCCACCGCCCCTCGACTGCCTCGTCCGGGCGTCAGGCGCCCAGTTGGAGGATGATCTTACCGCGGCCGTGGCCGGAATCGAGCCGTTCATGCGCCTTGCCGACCTGCTCCAGCGGCAGGACTTCGTCGACGATCACCCTGGCCTGCCCGCGCTCGAACAGCGGCGCCATCTCGCGCAGGCGGGCGCCCTCGCGGGTCAGGAAGGTGCCGTAGAGGGTCTGGTTCTTCACATAGAGCGCGTCGAGGTCACCGGTCGGCGGCAGGATGGTGGCGATGCGGCCGAAGGGGCGGGTCACATGGGTGCTCATCGGCACATTGCCGCCGGCGGTGTCGAAGGCGGCGTCCACCCCCGCCCCGCCCGCCTCGCGCAGGATCTGGTCCATCACGTCCGTGTCGCGGTAATCAAGCGTCACGTCGGCGCCGAGATCGCGCATCGCCTCGTGGTTGGCCTTGCTGGCAGTGGCGAGCACGCGGGCGCCGGCCGCCTTGGCGAACTGGATGGCGAAGCTGCCGACTCCGCCGGCCCCGCCATGGATCAGCACCGTCTCGCCCGGCCGCACCGCCAGACGGCGGACGATGGCCTCCCACGCCGTGCCGCCGGCCAGCGGGATGCCCGCCGCCTCGATGTGGCTGAGGCCGGGCGGCTTGTGCGCGACGATGGACGCGACGGCGACGGTGTACTCGGCATAGCTGCCGTTGGGGTTGCCGAAGATCTCCGGCGTGTAGAACACCTCGTCGCCGGCCTTGAAGCCGGTCACGCCGGGACCGACCTCCTCCACCACGCCCGACACGTCGTAGCCCAGCACCGCCGGAAAGGGGATCCCGGCCCAGCTGCCGGCCTGCCTGATCTTGGCGTCCACCGGGTTGGTGCCCGACGCCACCACCCGCACCAGCAACTCGCCCGGTCCCGCGACCGGACGCGGCCGGTCCTGGAGTTCGAACACGTCGGGACCGCCGAACCGCGAAATCACCATCGCACGCATGCCGTCATCCTCCGTTCCGGGCTTTGCACTGGAGAAGCAGCAACGTGGGACGCCGGCTCCCGGCTGTCCAGCGGGGGAAAGGGGACTTTCCCGTCGGAATGTCAGCCGATGCGGAACTCCTCGCGGTGGATCGCCGTCATCGGCAGCCCCTCCGGCCCGATGGCGCCGCGGTACATGCCGGAGCAGTTGAAGGGCAGCGCCACCCGGCCGTCGCGGTCGATGGCGATCAGGCCGCCGGAGCCGCCGATCACGCCCAGTTCGTCCACCACGTCGCCGGCGGCGCGCTCCAGGCTCTGGCCGGCCCAGCGCATGCGGGCGTCGATCTCGTGGGCGGCGCAGCGGCGAATGAAATGCTCGCCGTGGCCGGTGGCGGAAACGGCGCAGGTGATGTTGTCGGCGAAGGTGCCGGCGCCGAACACCGGGCTGTCGCCGACGCGGCCCTTGGCCTTGGCGGTCATGCCGCCGGTCGAGGTCGCCGCGGCGAGGTTGCCGTCGCGGTCGCGGGCAACGGCGCCGACGGTGCCGTGGCGGCGCTGCTCGTCTCCATCGTCGGGGGCGCCGGAGCGGCGGCGTTCCAGTTCGGCCTGGAGGGCGTCCCAGCGCGGCTGGGTGAAGAAATAGGGGGCGTCCTCCATCGCCAGACCCTGGCGGCGGCAGAGATCCAGCGCGCCCTCGCCGATCAGCAGGACATGCTCCGTGTGCTCCATCACCGCGCGGGCGGCCAGGATGGGGTTGCGCGGGCCGAACAGGCCGGCCACCGCACCGGCGGCGCGGTCGCGGCCGTCCATGATGGCAGCGTCCATCTCCTGCTTGCCCTCGGCGGTGAAGACGGCGCCGCGGCCGGCGTTGAACAGCGGCTCGTCCTCCAGCGCCATCACGGCGGATGTGACGGCATCCAGCGCGCTGCCGCCGTCGGCCAGCACCTCGTGCCCGGCGGCGAGCGCACGGCGCAGGCCGGCGTGATAGCCCTCGGTCAGGGCCGGGGTCAGGGCACTGCGCTTGATGGTGCCGGCGCCGCCATGGACGGCCAGCGCGAAGGGCTGCGGGTGGGTGAAGGGCATGGTTGCGGGTCTCAGCGCAGTGTGGCCGACATGGCCGACAGGGTGTTGATCCAGCCGAGAACGGCGGCCATGCTGGCGGCCGGCAGGCGGATGGTGACGGGGTCGAGGCGGTCCGACACCGGGATCAGCGAGGCCAGATCGGCCAGCGCCGGGCTGGTCATCTCAATCTCCAGCCGGTAAGGCGCGCCTTCGCTCTGTGGCGGGACGCGGAAAGGCGGGATGTTGGAGGCCCGGCGGACGGCGTGGGTTGCCGCCGCGCGGATGCGGTCACGGGCGACCGTGGGCGCGACGGAGCGGGCGGCGCGCTGGCCGAGCGCCTTCTTGACCACCACGCGCTCGGACGCCGGGAACAGCGGTTCCATCTCGGCGGCGAAGCGGTCGTCGCCGCTCAGCAGGATCACCGGCACGCCGATCTCGCCGGCATAGGCGCCGTAATTGCCGGCCTCCCCCAACTCCAGCCCGTTCACCCGGACGCGGCCGAAGGCGAAGCTGTTGGTGGTGTGGGCGAGGATGCCGTATTGGCGCGCGGAGGTGTGGAAGCCGACGCACATGACGCCCGCGGCGTCGGGCTCCAGCCCGGCGAACATGCCGATCGGCTTGGGGCGGCCCAGGATCAGCTCGGCGGCCGGGTGAAGCTCGTCCGGCAGCAGGTTGACCATCGGGCCGTGGCTGTCGTTGACCAGGATTTCGCTCGCCCCGGCTTCAAGCGCGCCTTCGATGGCGGCATTGACCTCGGCGGTCATCAGGCGGCGGGCGCGCTCGTATTCGGGGTTGCCCGGCGTCACCTGCTGCTGGGAGACGACGCCGGCCACCCCTTCGATGTCGGCGGAGATGTAGATCTTCACTCTGTGCTCCCGGAGGTGAGTGCTTCCGACAGGCAGGGCCGGGTGGCGCCGTCGCGGCCGATCACCGGCGTGGCGGCGGCCAGCGCGTCGAGGACGGCCTCCTGCGTCGCGTCGGCCATCGCCTCGAACAGGCTGTCGATGCGGCGCTCGTTCAGCATGCGCAGGGCAACGATGTCGGCCCGTTCGTCATGGTCGATGCGGTTGGCGGTGGTGAAGCCCAGCGCGATGTCGCCGCTGCCATGGCCCCAGAAGGACCCCACCCGTGCCAGCCCCACCCCGGCGCGGCGGATCACCCGGCGCAGCTGGCGATGGTCGAGCGGCACGTCGGTGGCGGCGATGACGATGACGGAGCCCTTCTCCGGCGCATCGTCCCTCACCTGCGGGGCGATGCGGCGGCCGTCGGGCAGGCGCAGCTCCCCCGGCCGGCCGAAATTCGCCAGCACCAGCACGCCCAGATGATGGCGTTTGCCGTCCAGCTTGAGGCGGCGCGAGGAGGTGCCGATGCCGCCCTTGAAGCCGAAGCAGGACATGCCGCGCCCGGCGCCGACCGATCCGACAGCGACCTCAGCGCCGTCGGGCTCGGTAAGGGCAGCGGCAAGGGCGGCGGCGGCATGCGCCTCGGTCACCGCCAGCGCCTGGATGTCGTTCAGCGGGCCGTCATTGCACTCCATCACCACCGGATTGACCGTGGCGGTGGTGCGGCCGATGTCGGGGTTGGCCGCGATGGCGTGGCGGACCAGGGCGGTGGACACGGTGCCGACCGACAGGGTGTTGGTCAGCAGGATCGGCGTTTCCAGCGCGCCGAGTTCCTCCACCTGCATCAGCCCGACGCTCTTGCCGAAGCCGTTCAGCACCTCCGCCGCCGCGACGGGCTTGTCGCGGTAGAGGTTGCCGGCATGGGGCAGGATGGCGGTGACGCCGGTCTGGACGGCGCCCTCATCCAATGTGACATGGCCGACGCGCACGCCCGGAACATCGGTGATGGCGTTGCGCGGCCCCGGCGTCAGCCGGCCGCAGGCGAGCCCGAAGGCCCGCGCGCGCTTGGCCGGCTCAGCGCAGTTTGGGGTCGAGGGCATCGCGCAGTCCGTCGCCGAGCAGGTTGAAGGCCAGCACCGTCAGGAAGATGGCGAGGCCGGGATAGAAGGTGACATGGCTGGCGACGCCGATGTAGCTGCGCCCGTCGGCCAGCATGGCGCCCCATTCCGGGCTGGGCGGCTGGGCGCCGAGACCGATGAAGCTGAGGCTCGCCGCCGTCAGGATCGAGGTGCCGATGCGCATGGAGACATAGACGATCACGCTGGGCAGCGTGCCCGGCAGGATGTGGCGGACCATCAGCAGCCGGTCGCGCACGCCGATGGCGCGGGCGGCATCGACATAGACCGCGCGCTTCAAGGATAGCGTGCTGCCGCGCACGAGGCGGGCGAAGACCGGCACGCTGAAGATCGCCACCGCATAGATGACGTTCTCGATGCCCGGCCCCAGGATGGCGACGATGCCGATGGCGAGCAGGATTCCGGGGAAGGCCAGCAGCACGTCGCAGATGCGCATGATGAGGCTGTCGATCCAGCCGCCGCGGAAGCCGGCGATCAGCCCCAGCGCCACGCCGGCCGCCCCGCCCAGCAGCACCGACAGCAGACCGACCGACAGCGAGATGCGCGCACCCCACAGGATGCGGCTGAAGATGTCGCGGCCATAGGCGTCGGTGCCGGCCCAATGGTCGATGGACGGGCCTTCAAGGATGCGGTCGTAATCGAAGGCCGCCGGATCGAACGGCGCGATCCAGGGTGCCGCCGCCGCCGCCAGCGCCAGCGCCAGCAGACAGATTCCGGCGGCCATGGCGGTGCGGTTGCGCCGGAACTTGCGCCAGAACTCGCGCAGCGGCGAACGGACGGCTTCGTGGCCCGTATCTTGGCCGGCGGCCACGCCGGTTGCGTCTGTCGTGGTCATGAGTAGCGAATCTCGGGGTTGGCGAGGGCGTACAGCACGTCGACCAGCAGGTTGATGATGATGAACTCCAGCGAGAACAGCAGGATCTCGGCCTGGATGACGGTGTAGTCGCGGTAATTGACGCTATCCACCAGCAGCCGGCCCAGCCCCGGCCAGGAGAACACCGTCTCCACCACGATCGACCCGCCGAGCAGGAAGCCGAACTGCAGGCCGACCATGGTGATGATCGGGATCAGCGCGTTGCGCAGCGTGTGCTTCCACACCACCAGCCGGGCCGGAACGCCCTTGGCCCGCGCGGTGCGGACGTAATCCTCGCGCGCGATCTCGATGAAGGCGGAGCGGGTGAAGCGCGCCATCACCGCGGCGACGCCGAGGCCGAGCGTCAGCGACGGCATGACGAAATGCTGCCAGGTGCCGTATCCGCTGGTCGGCAGCCAGCCGAGCTTGACCGAGAACAGGTCGATCATCAGCAGACCGAGCCAGAAGGACGGGAAGGCGATGCCCGACACGGCGACCACCATGCCGACATGGTCCTGCCAGCGCCCGCGCTTCGTCGCCGATGCGACGCCGATCAGCAGCCCGGCCAGCGTCGCCCAGACCATGGCGACCACGGTGAGGTAGAAGGTCGGCATGAAGCGTTCGCCGATCTCCTGCGACACCGGCCGCTTCGACTTCATCGACCGCCCGAACTCGCCCTGCACCGCATTGCCGAGGAAACGGCCATACTGCACCCACAGCGGCTGGTCGAGGCCGAGATCCTGGCGCACCAGTTCGACGTCCCGCTGCGTCGCATCCGGCCCGGCGACCAGCCGCGCCGGATCGCCCGGCAGCAGATGGACAAAGCCGAAGACGAAGACGGAAATCACCAGCAGAACCGGCAGGATGCCGGCAAGACGGCCGACGAGATATTTCAGCATGGGGCGGAGGTCCTGGTGGAGGGCCTGGGTGGGGTGTCGGCTTCGAATGCCCCCTCCCCAACCCTCCCCCGCTCTCGGCCGGCCGAAGGCCGGTCCGATCGCGAGAGAGGGGGCAAGTGGTAGAGCGGCGAAGTTCCCTCTCCCACCGCAGGTGGGGGAGGGTTAGGGAGGGGGCAATGCGGCGCCAGCCGCAATGACGACTGGCGCCACACTCACATCACTGCAGATCGGCCTCTTCCATCTGCAGGCCGCCGTCGGCGACGTAGTAGAAGCCGGTCAGCTTCTTCGACTTGCCGGCCAGCAGGTTCTCGACGCCGAGGAAGATCCACGGCGCGTCCTTCCAGATCTGTTCCTGGGCGACGCGGTAGGCCTCGGCGCGCTTGGCGGTATCGGCGGTGCCGATGCCGGTCTCGATGGCCGCATCGACCGTGTCGTTCTTATAATATGCGACGTTGAAGAACTTCGGCGGGAAGCCCTTGCCCCACAGCAGCGGGCGCAGGCCCCAGTCGGCGTCGCCGGTCGAGGCCGACCAGCCGCCATACTGCATCTGCACCGTGGCATCCTCCGGCTTCTCGACGCCCCAGACGCGGGCGGTCTCGACGCCGGCCTCCAGCGGGGTGACGGTCAGCTTGACGCCGATCTGCGACAGCTGCTGCTGGACGAACTGCATGCCGCGGATGAAGTTGGTGCTGTTGCGGCCGAACATCTCGGCCTCGAAGCCGTTCGGATAGCCGGCTTCGGCCAGCAGAGCCTTCGCCTTGGCGAGGTCGTAGGTGTACTGGTTCGGCTGGGTGACGTGGAAGCCGAGCTTGGACGGGATCGCCGAATCCAGCGGCCCGGCATAGCCGCGATAGACCACCTTCGCGTAGGCGTTCTTGTCGATGGCGTAGTTCAGCGCCTGACGGACGCGCGGGTCGTTGAACGGCTTCTTCATGGTGTTCATCGCCACATAGCGGGCGATGATCGACGGGGCGTCGATGACCTCCAACTGGGTGTTGGCCTCCACCATCTTCACCATTTCGGGCGGCAGCGGATAGATGAACTGCGCCTCGTTGGTCTGGAGCATGGCGATGCGGCTGCCGTTCTCCGGCACGCTCTTCAGCGTGACGTGGTCGATCTTCGGCAGGCCCTGCTTCCAGTACTTGTCGTTCTTCTCGACCTTCAGCGTATCCGCTTCCCAGCTGACGAACTTGTAGGGGCCGGTGCCGACCGGATGGCGGCCGATCTCCTTCCCGAAGGTCTCCAGCGCCTTCGGGCTGTGGATCATGGCGCCGGGATGGGCGAGGTTGTTGTTCAGCGCGCCGAAGGGCTGCGACAGCTTCAGCTTGACGGTGTAGTCGTCGACCACCACCGTCTCGGCCAGCATCGCCAGCAGGCTCTGGCGCTTCAGCCGGTTGGCCGGGTTGGACAGGCGGTCGAAATTGGTCTTCACCGCCTGGGCGTTGAAGGGCGTGCCGTCATGGAAGGTGACGCCCTTGCGCAGGTGATAGGTGTATTCGGTGGCGGTGTCGTTGACTTCGAAGCTCTCGGCCAGCAGCGGCACCAGCTTCATGTCCTTGTCGAAGCCGAACAGGCCCTGCATCATCGTGCGGCTGGCCGACTGCGACAGGGTGTCGTTGATGTCGGCCGGGTCCAGCGTGGTGATGTTGTCGGGGATGCCGACGACCAGATCCTTGGCGGCGAAGGCCGGACCGGCCAGCGCGGTGCCGGCGAGCAGGCCGGCCAGCAGGGGAAGGGCAAAACGCTTCACGTGAGAACTCCCTGTTTTTTGGTTCAGAAATCGCCGCCCACGGCGTGGCGCGCGACGAAATGATCTTCGCCGACCGGCACCAGGGGCTGGACCAGCGGCTCGTCGCCGAGGTTGCGGATCGGGCTGGGGATCTCGCCGGTCAGAAGCCGCAGGTCGCGGGTGCGGCGGCTGGGATCGGCGATCGGCACCGCCGCCATCAGGCGGCGGGTGTAGGGGTGCTGCGGGTTCTCGAACACGGCCCGGCGGGGGCCGAGTTCGACGATCTGGCCGAGATACATCACCGCGACGCGGTGGCTGACCCGCTCCACCACCGCCATGTCGTGGCTGATGAACAGGTAGGACAGGCCGCGTTTCGCCTGCAGTTCCATCAGCAGATTGACGATCTGCGCCTGGATCGACACGTCGAGCGCCGCCACCGCCTCGTCGGCGATGATCAGCTTGGGGTCGCAGGCCAACGCGCGGGCGATGCAGATGCGCTGGCGCTGGCCGCCGGAGAATTCGTGGGGATAGCGGCGCGCGTGTTCCGGCTTCAGGCCGACCTGGGTCAGCAGTTCGGCGACCCGCTCCTCGATGGCGCGGCGGCGCGACAGGCCGGGCTTTGCCGTCGGCACATAGTCATGGACCAGCATCGGCTCGGCGACGCTGAAGCCGACGGTCATGCGCGGGTTCAGCGAGGCGAAGGGATCCTGGAAGATGTACTGGATCTTTTCCTTCAGCTTGGCCTGTCCGTTGGAATCCAGCGTCGCGGTGTCGGTGCCGTCGAAGCGGATGGTGCCGGAGGTGGCCGATTGCAGTCCCATGATGGTGCGGCCGGTGGTCGACTTGCCGCAGCCGGACTCGCCGACCAGGGCCAGCGTCTCGCCCGGACGGACGGCGAAGCTGACCTTCTCCACCGCATGGACGCGGGCCTTCAGCGAGCCGAAGATGCCCTTGCGCACGTCGAAGCGGGTGGTGAGATCGCGCACCTCCAAGAGCGGCGCGTCGGTGGCGCGCACGGTGTCCTGCACCGGCGGGGCCGGCGGCGTGGCCTCCGCCTTGGCCTCGTCCACGACCAGCAGGGGAAAGCGGATCGGCAGATCCTGGCCGCGCAGCGCGCCCAGCTTCGGCACGGCGGACAGCAGCGCCTTGGTGTAGGGGTGCTGGGGCGCCTGGAAGATGCGCTCGACAGGCCCCTCCTCCACCTTTCGGCCACGCCACATCACGACGACCCGGTCGGCCACCTCCGCCACCACGCCCATGTCGTGGGTGATGAAGATGACGCCCATCCCCATCTCGTCCTGCAGCAGGCGGATCAGCCGCAGGATCTGCGCCTGGATGGTGACGTCCAGCGCCGTGGTCGGCTCGTCGGCGATCAGCAGCGACGGCCGGCAGGACAGCGCCATGGCGATCATCACGCGCTGGCGCATGCCGCCCGACAGTTGGTGCGGGTGACGGTCGAGCAGCCGGGCCGGTTCGGGAATCCGGACCTTCTCCAGCATGCGCAGGGCTTCCGCCCGCGCCGCCTTGCGGTCGAGACCCTGGTGCAGCATCACCGCCTCGGCGATCTGGTCGCCGATGGTGAAGACCGGGTTCAGCGACGTCATCGGCTCCTGGAAGACCATGGCGATGTCGTTGCCGCGCATGTCGGTCAGCGCCTCGGCCGGCGGGCCGGCGAGGTCGCGTTCGCGCCCGTCGCGGCCCTTGAAGCGGATGCGCCCGCCGACGATGCGGCCACCGGCATAATCGACCAGCCGCATCAGCGCCAGCGAGGTCACCGACTTGCCGGAGCCGGACTCGCCGACGATGGCAACCGTCTCGCCCGGCGCCACGGTGAAGCTGACGTCGTCGACCACGCGCACGGGGCCATGCTCGCCGTCGAAGGCGACGCTCAGCCCCTCCACCGACAGCAGGGCCGGCGCGGTGTCGACCGCTTTTGCGGCAGCCGCAGCGCTGCTCATCGCCCGAGCCTTTCGGCGAACAGCGCGAAGATGCGGCGCCAAACCATGCCCGGCGCGCCGCTGCCGACCGGCTTGCCGTTCAGGCTGGTGACGGGGGTGATCTCCTTGGTGGTGCTGGCGATCCAGATCTCGTCGGCGGACTCAAGCTCCGCCGCCGGGATGTCGCGCTCCTCCAGCCGCAGGCCGGCCTCGGCGGCCAGCCGTAGGACGACGATGCGGGTGATGCCCTCCAGGATGCGGTTGTCCTTGAGCGGCGTGGCGATGACGCCGTCCTTGACCACGAAGATGTTGGTGGCGGCGCCCTCGGTCACCTTGCCGTCGCGCAGTTGCAGCGCATCGACCACCCCGGCGTCTGTCGCCGCCTGCTGCGCCAGCACGCTGCCGAGCAGCGCCACCGTCTTCAGGTCGCAGCGGCCCCAGCGGATGTCGGGGATGGTGATGGCGGCGACGCCCTGGTCGCGCCAGGAGGCGGGCGGGCGCTTCAGCGGGCTGGCCATGCCGAACACCGACGGGGTGACGCCGGCCGGGAAGGCATGGCCGCGGCTGGATGCTGCGCCGCGGGTGACCTGCAGGTAGACGGTCAGGTCGCCGTCGATGCCGGACTCCGTGGCCAGCCGCTCCATGATCGCCAGCCAATCGCCGGCCGACAGGGCGCAGTCGATGCGCAGTTCCGACATGCCGCGCTGCAGGCGGGCGACGTGCGCCTCCGGCTCGAACAGGCGGCCATTGTAGGCGGCGGTCACCTCATAGAGGCCGTCGGCGAACAGGAAACCGCGGTCCAGCGGCGACACATGGACCTCGTCCAGCGGCAGGTAACGCCCGTTCCAATAGGAGATCGTCATCGCTTTTCGGCTTCTTTGTCGCGTGGAAGGGAAAGCCCGGCTCAATCCGTCGGCTGCTTGCTTTTCGGCACGACGTGCAAGTAGGGCAGGATGCGTTCGGCCATGTCGGCGGCCTGATGGACGCTGTCGGGGCGGGAGCGCGACAGCGCGGTGCCCAGCGCCACGATCAGCGCCATCAGCCCGGTGGGGGAGCTGTGGCGCACGCCATGGTCGGCCCCGGCCAGCAGGGTGACGTCGGCCAGCGGAACGATCGGGCTGTCCGGCGCGTCGGTCAGCGCAATGGCCTTCGCCCCGCGCTCCCGGCACAGCTGCAGATGCTCGATGGTCCGGCGCGAATAGCGCGGCGAGGTGATGGCGATCACCAGATCGCCGGGCTTCATCGTCATCAGCCGGCGGATGGTGCGCTCGGTGCCCGCGAACTCGATGGCTTCGTGGACATTGTCGACATAGGGCTCCAGCACGTCGGTCAGGAACAGCGCGAGATAGGCGCTGTCGCCGAGGCCAAGCGCCACGACGCGGCCGGCATCGCGGATCAGGCGGATCGCCGCCTCGCACTGCTCCGGCTGCAGCAGATCCATGGTGCGGGTGATGTTGACGGCGTCGCTGGCCAGCGATTCCCGCATGATCTCGGCATTCGAGGTGTCGCGCTGCACGGCGACGCGCAGCTTTTCCACCGGCGCGAAGGTGGATTCGAAGGCGCGCAGCAGATCCTCGCGGAATTCCGGATAGCCGTCATAGCCGAGGAAGCGGGCATAGCGGTTGACCGACGCGACGGAGACCTCGGCCGCCGCCGCCAGTTCGCCGATCTTCAGCGTCGCGGTGCGGAAGGGATAGGCCAGCGCCCAGGCCCCGACCTTGGCAAGCGCCGCCGGAAGCTGCTGCTGGCAATTCTGCATGCGGATCAGCAGCGATCCCGTCTGAATGGGTGGCTCCATCCCCCGCTCCCCCTTCGCAGCGTCAGCGCCGCCTTCTATGTCGATAGAGTTACAGGATCGGCATATTCCTGTAAATCCATTTTCACATAGTGGCGTATGCGGTGGGCCGGAGTCCGGGGGGGAAGAGGGAGATTGCCCCTTACCGCGACCGCTCTCGAAGGACCTGATCCGGCTGGTTCAGCCACTCTTCCAGCTTCTGCGGCCGGCCCGCTCGGGACGGCGGCGAAGCGGGGTCGGGCTCCGCGGCAGACGGGGCCTCGGCCGATTGCGGCCGGCGGTCCAGCGGGGCGTCGGCACTGACTTTGCCGCCGGCATCGATCCGTGCCCGGTAGCGCCCTCCATCGGCCGTCACGAACTCGCCCGGCCCGGTCGGTCGGTTGCGGTGGAAGCGGCCGACATACTTGTTTCCACTGGGAAAGGTGAGCGTGCCGAAGCCGGTGCGGCGGTCGTCCTTCCACTCCCCCTCATAAACGCGCCCGTCGGGCCAGACATGGGTCGCCTGCCCGGAGACCAGCCCGTCGCGGAAGTTTCCGTCTAGGCGGCGTCCGTCGCGCCAGGTCACGCGCGCCCGCCCTTCCAGCCGACCGTCGACCAGCGTGCCCTCCACCTGCCCGTCATAGCGGCCGTCGTAGGACCAGCTCAGCACGCCGGGACCATTCCCCCAGCCGCCGGGGCATGCCCCGGACCAGCGGATCGTCTTGCGCCGGTCGGGATACTGGTCCCACACCCGGCAGTCGGATCCCTCCGTCGTCACCGCCCGTTCCGCCAGGGCGGAGCCCGGCAGCATTGCCGACAGGACGGCCCCGAGACAGGGCAGCAGAAGGGCGGCACGGGCAGGCATGGACGCCACCTTTCGCGCGGGAGGTTGGGGCTGCACCCTCCAACCGCCCCGCCCGGATTCGGTTCCGGACCTGCCCTTTCGCAACGTCCCTAGCGTGTTCCTTATCGTTTGTTAACGATGTTTGCCGCAATGATCGCGCATCATCGGAACCGCGCATCATGAAGGGTAGCAATGGCTCAGAAGGTTCGTGAGGACTACCGGACCCTCACCGGCCCGGAAAAGGCCGCCATCATGATGCTGGCGCTGGGCGAGGAGCATTCGTCCAAGCTGTTCTCGCTGATGGACGACGAGGAGATCAAGGAGCTGTCCCAGGTGATGGCGAACCTGGGCACGGTGTCGGCCAACCTGATCGAGCGCCTGTTCGTCGAATTCGCCGAGCAGATGTCGTCGAGCGGCACCGTCGTCGGCTCCTTCGATTCGACCGAGCGGCTGCTGCTGAAGACCCTGCCGAAGGACAAGGTCGACCAGATCATGGAGGACATCCGTGGTCCGGCCGGCCGCACCATGTGGGACAAGCTGACCAACGTGAACGAATCGGTGCTGTCCAACTACCTGAAGAACGAATATCCGCAGACCGTCGCAGTCGTCCTGTCGAAGATCCGCTCCGACCATGCCGGCCGCGTGCTGGCGCAGTTGCCGGAAAGCTTCGCGATGGAAGTCATCATGCGCATGCTGCGCATGGAGGCGGTGCAGAAGGAGGTTCTGGATGACGTGGAGCGCACGCTGCGCACCGAGTTCATGACCAACCTCGCCCGCACCAGCCGGCGCGACAGCCACGAGATGCTGGCGGAGATCTTCAACGGGCTGGACCGCACCACCGAGCACCGCTTCATGGCAGCGCTGGAGGAACGCAACCGCGACAGCGCCGAGCGCATCAAGTCGCTGATGTTCACCTTCGAAGACCTGTCGAAGCTCGACCCCACCGGCGTCCAGACCATGCTGCGCACGGTGGACAAGCAGAAGCTGGGCACCGCGCTGAAGGGCGCGTCGGAGTCGCTGAAGGACCTGTTCTTCTCCAACATGTCCGAGCGTGCGGCGAAGATCCTGCGCGAGGACATGGCGGCGATGGGTCCGGTGCGCGTGCGCGACGTGGACGAGGCGCAGATGTACATGGTGCAGCTGGCGAAGGACCTTGCCGCCCGCGGCGAGCTGGTCCTGGCCGAAGGCAGCGGCGAGAACGAGCTGATCTACTGACCGGCATCAACTGACCGGCAAGGGCTTTCTCGCCGATAAGCTGCGGACAGAGCTGAATTTTTCCGCCTCCCTCACAGGACGTTTGACGGACGGCGCGGAACGGTGAACCTTTGGGTTCCGTATAAGGGCGGGATCGGGGGGCCACCGTTCCGGGACATGACCGTTCCGGAATTGCGCTTTCCGCTCCCGCCCGACCGGCCGGAAGGCCGGCGGCTGCCGTTTCGGCCAACAATCAGGGAGCTTCCGAACATCATGACCGCTGACACGCTGCAATCCCGTCTCACCCGCCGGATCGCCGGTCCGGTGGTCGCCGGCCTGCTGGGTCTGGGCGTCGTCGCCGCCGGGCCGCTGGCCGCCGCGGCCGAGACCTGGGACATGCCGACCCCCTATCCGGACACGAACCTGCACACCGTCGTGGTGAAGCAGTTCGCCGACGACGTGAAGGCGGCCACCAACGGCAAGGTCAACATCACCGTCCACACCAACGGCTCGCTGATCCGCCATCCGGAGATCAAGCGCGCGGTCCAGTCCGGTCAGGCCCAGCTGGGCGAGGTGCTGATCAGCTCCTGGGCGAACGAGGATCCGCTCTACGGTCTCGATTCCGTGCCCTTCCTCGCCACCGACTTCAAGGCCGCGCACAAGCTGTACGACGTCTCCAAGACCTTCCTTGAGAAGAAGCTGGAGCGCCAGCGCCTGAAACTGCTCTATTCGATTCCGTGGCCGCCGCAGGGCCTGTATGTGAAGGACGAGATCCAGTCGGTCGAGGGGCTGAAGGGCCAGAAGTTCCGCGCCTACAACCCGGCGACCACCCGCATCGCCGAGCTGTCCGGCGCCATCCCGGTGAAGATCGAGGCGGCGGAGGTCGCGCAGGCCTTCGGCACCGGCATCGTCACCGCCATGATCACCTCCGCCGCCACCGGCGTCGACACCAAGGCCTGGGACTTCGTGAAGGTCTATTACGACGTCCAGGCCTGGCTGCCGCGCAACATGGTGTTCATCAATTCCGAGGTGTGGAAGGGTCTGGACGCCAACACCCAGAAGGCGATCCAGGACGCCGCGGCCAAGGCCGAGGCCAAGGGTTGGGCCGATTGGGAGAAGAAGACGGCCGAGCTGAACAAGACCATGTCGGACAACGGCATGAAGGTGCTGCCGCCATCCGAGAAGCTGAAGGAAGGCCTGTCCGCCATCGGCAAGACGATGACCGAGGAATGGATCAAGGCCGCCGGCGCCGACGGCGAGGCCATCGTCGCCGCCTATCGCAAGTAAGGCCGCAGGCAAAGCATAGGGGACCCGGCCGGCAGCCAGCAGCAAGGGCGGCCGGCCGGGCATCCCGCTTTCCGACGCCCGTTCCGCCCCCCATCCGCCCCCCGTCCGCCAAGACCGACCGCAGGAGGTGGTTGCGCCATGCGCACCGCACTGTCCATCCTTTACCGAACCGCCGAGATTCTGGGCGCGGTTTCGCTCGCCGCCATCGCCGTCCTGATCGTCACCCAGGTGGCGAGCCGCCTGTTCGACCGCATGGTGCCGGGCGCCGACGAACTGGCGGGCTACTGCATGGCCGCGTCCTTCTTCCTGATGCTGGGACCTGCGCTGCGCCGCGGCGCCCATATCCGCGTCGGCGTGCTGGTGGACCGGCTCCGCGGCGGCCCGCGCCGGGCGCTGGAACTGCTGTGCCTGGGCTTCGCCACCGCGCTCAGCACCTATTTCGCCTGGTACTGGGTGCGCATGACCTATGATTCCTATGATTTCGGCGACCTCAGCCAGGGCGTCCTGCCGATCCCGCTGTGGATCCCGCAGGCGCTGATGGCGGCGGGCCTGGTGGTGCTGGTCGTAGCATTGATCGACGATCTGCTGGCCGTGCTGCAGGGGCGCGACGCCTCCTACCAGCATGCCGGCATGCAGAGCGAGGGCTGAGCGATGGACGAGACGACCGCATCCATCGTCGTCGTGGTGACGATGTTCCTGATGCTGGGGGCCGGCGTTTGGGTGGCGCTGGCGCTGGCCGGCGTCGGCTTCGTCGCCATGGCGCTGTTCACCGCGCGGCCGGTGGGCATGGTGATGGCGACCAATGTCTGGGGCGCAAGCACCTCCTGGACGCTGACGGCATTGCCGCTGTTCATCTGGATGGGCGAGATCCTGTTCCGCACCCGCATCTCGTCCGACATGTTCAAGGGGCTGGCGCCCTGGACCGGCTGGCTGCCCGGCCGGCTGATGCATGTGAACATCATCGGCTGCTCGATCTTCGCCGCGGTGTCCGGCTCCTCGGCCGCCACCGCCGCCACCATCGGCCGCATGACGATTCCGGAGCTGAACCGGCGCGGCTACGACCCGATGATGACGCTGGGCTCGCTGGCCGGGGCCGGCACGCTGGGGCTGCTGATCCCGCCGTCGATCATCATGATCGTCTATGGCGTCGCCGCCGACGTGTCGATCGCCCGGCTGTTCATCGCCGGCGTCATTCCCGGCATCGTGCTGACCGGCCTGTTCATGGCCTATGTCGGCGGCTGGTCGCTGCTGAATCCCGGCCGGGTGCCGCCGCCGGAGGCCGCACAGGGCTTTGCCGAGAAGATCCGCGACACCGGCGCACTGATCCCGGTCATGCTGCTGATCGCGGCGGTTCTGGGCTCCATCTATGTCGGCATCGCCACCCCGACGGAGGCGGCCGGCATCGGCGTGCTGGGCTCCCTGGTGCTGGCGCTGGTGACCGGCACGCTGAACTGGACGACCTTCCGCGACAGCCTGTTCGGCGCCGCCCACACCTCCTGCATGATCGGTTTCATCCTGGCGGGTGCGGCGTTCCTGACGGTGGCGATGGGCTATACCGGCATCCCGCGCCTGCTGGCGGAATGGATCACCACCATGCAGCTGTCGCCGGCGGCGCTGCTTGTGGCGCTGACCCTCTTCTTCATCGTGATGGGCTGCTTCCTCGACGGCATTTCCATGGTGGTGCTGACGACCTCAGTCATCCTACCGATGGTGCAGCAGGCGGGGATCGACCTTCTGTGGTTCGGCATCTACATCATCATCGTGGTGGAGATGGCGCAGATCACCCCGCCGGTGGGCTTCAACCTGTTCGTGCTGCAGTCGATGACCGGCAAGGACATCTTCACCATCGGCAAGGCCAGCCTGCCCTTCTTCCTGCTGATGGTGGTGATGGTGGTCCTGCTGTGGGTGTTCCCCGGGCTGGTCACCTGGCTGCCGTCGAAAATGATCGGGTGAGGAGCGACAGCGTGGAGGTCCGCTTCACCAGTTGCGGCGACACCGCCTTCAACGTCGAGTTCGGCGAGACCATCGACCGGGCGACCAACGCCCGCGTCATGGCCCTGCACGCCCGGCTGAAGGCCGCGCCGCCGCCGGGCCTGGTGGAGACGGTGCCGACCTTCCGCTCGCTGCTGGTGGTCTATGATCCCGTCGCGACCGGCCGGCGCGAGATGCAGGCGGCGGTCGAGGCGGCGCTGGCCGGCAGCGACGCCGCCCCGGCGGAGGGGCGGCTGTGGCGCCTGCCGGTCTGCTACGACCCCGACCTCGGCCACGATCTGGCGGAGCTGTGCGACGGGATCGGTCTGACGGCGGAGCAGGTGGCGGCGTTGCACGGCTCGGTGGAGTATTTCGTCTATATGCTGGGTTTCATGCCGGGCTTCGGCTACATGGGCGACCTGCCGGCCGAGCTGGAACGGCCGCGCCGGACGGAACCGCGGGTGCGGGTGCCGGCCGGCTCCGTCGCCATCGCCGGGCGGCTGACCACTGTCTACCCTTGGGAAAGCCCCGGCGGCTGGCATCTGATCGGCCGCTGCCCGGTGCCGCTCTATGACGGCGGCCGGCCCGATCCGGTGCTGCTGGCCGCCGGCGACCGCGTGCGCTTCGAGGCGGTGGACCGCGCGGCCTTCGACCGGATTGCCGAGGCGGCAAGCGCCGGCCGCTTCGACCCCGCAAGCCTGAGGGCCGCGTGATGAGCGGCTTCCTCACCGTCATCCGCCCCTGCCCCTTCACCACAGTCCAGGATCTGGGCCGCTTCGGCTATCAGGAGCTGGGCATGCCGGTGGCCGGCGCGCTCGACCCGGTGGCTCTGCGGCTGGCCAATGCGCTGGTCGGCAATCCGCAGGGCATGGCGGGGCTGGAGATCGCCCTGCTCGGCCCTGCCCTGCGGGTGGATGCGCCCGCCGTCCGCATCGCCGCCGTCGGCCCGCTGGCCCTGACGCTGGAGCGCGAGGGCGACGCCCCGCAACCGCTGGCCCCGCACCGCAGCCACACCCTGCGGCAGGGCGACGTTCTGCGGCTGGGCGCGGTGGACGGGGCGTCCGTCGCCTATCTGGCTGTGGCCGGCGGCTTCGCGCTGGCGCCGGTGATGGACAGCCTGTCCACCTACGTGCGCGCCGGCATCGGCCCGCTCGGCGGCCGGCCGCTGGCCGAGGGCGACCGGCTGCCGCTGGCCTTTGAGGCCGCCCCGGACGGGCCGGACGTCGAAGTGCCGCAACCGCCGGATTACGGCGCCGGCCCGTTGCGCGTCGTGCTTGGACCGCAGGAGGACCGCTTCACCGAGGACGCTGTGGAGACCTTCCTGTCGGCAACCTACCGCGTCGGCAAACAGGCCGACCGCATGGGCCTGCGACTGGAGGGGCCGGCGCTGGCGCATCTGGGCAGCGCCGACATCCCGTCGGACGGGCTGGTCACCGGCTCCCTCCAGGTGCCGGGCAACGGGCAGCCGATCCTACTGCTGAACGACCACCAGACCGCCGGCGGCTATGCCAAGATCGCCACGGTGATCTCCGCCGACTTGGCCCGCGCCGGCCGCCTGCGCCCCGGCGACGGCCTGTCCTTCCAGGCGGTGACGGTGGAGGAGGCCGAAGCGATCCGCCGCCGCCAGGAACAGGCGATCGCCGGCTGGATCCGCGCCATCCGCCCGGTGCGCCCCACCGGCGGCATCGACCTCGAGGCGCTCTACGCCGAGAACCTGATCTCCGGCACCGTCGATATCGTCAACGGCGGCAGCGACATCCCCCTGCTGTAAAGCTCCGCTCAGGATACCGGTTCCGGCCTCTTCACGCCGGCATCGGCATGGCGGCAGACGCGGTCCCGGCCGCCCTGCTGGGCACGGTAGAGCGCCATGTCGGCCGCCTTGATCATGGCGTCGGCCCGGCCGATGTCGGGGGCCAGGGTCGACAGGCCGATGCTGACGGTCACATGCAGGATCGCGCCGTCCTGCGGGATGCTCATATCGCGAACGGCGCGGCGCAGGCGTTCGGCGAGCAGGAATGCCCCGTCGCCCGGCGCGTTGGGAAGCAGGATGGCGAATTCCTCGCCGCCGAAACGGGCGACGAGGTCGCTCTGCCGCACGCTGCACTGGAGCAGGCGGCTGAGCGACACCAGCACGGCGTCACCGGCATCGTGGCCGCGGCTGTCGTTCACCTGCTTGAAATGGTCGATGTCGAGCATCAGCAGCGACACGGGCGTGTCGTGGCGCAGCGCGCTGGCCACGGCCCGGTCGATGGAGGCGAAGAAGGCGCGTCGGTTCGCCAGCCCGGTCAGCGGGTCGCTCAAGGCCGCGTTGCGCAGCATATGCTCGGTGTCGACGCGGCGGCGCTCGCGCGCCAGCATCGTGCCCAGCAGCAGGATGCCCGCCGCCGTGAACAGCGCGATGGGGATCCCGCCATCGACGAAGACCGGCAGCGCAACCTCCCACGGCAGCACGAAGATGCTGAGGGAGTGGAGGGACGCAACCGGGCCGAGGATAAACAGCGGCCGTGAATTCCGCCACTCCGCAGCAGGCACCAGCCGCTGCAGCAGCAGCCCGACGGAACCGGCCACCAGGATGCCGACCACCCCCGGAATCGTTCCGGCGCCGCCGATCGCGATGCGCGCCGCCGACACCATCCCGGCGGCCAGCATGGCGGCCAGCGGTCCACCGAAGGGAGCGGCCAGCGCGACCGGCACCGCCTTCACGTCCAGAAAAACCCCGGGAGAGATGGGAACCGACTGCAGCATGGCGGCCACGCCGCCGATGCCGAACAGCAGCCCCAGACAAAGCTGCCGCATCCGGGGCCGTTCCCCCAGCCGATAGAGGATCGTCCCGTAAACGAGCGTCACCAGCGCCAGCAGCCCGACACCGCCCGCGAGGGCGGTTGCGATCGTCGCCGTGGCGCTGGGTTCCTCCACCTGCCGCCCCCCTTCGAACCGTCGGGTTGCCGACCTTCAGGCATCTGTCTTCGTGTGATTATCCTAATATGCTTATTGCGAACATCCTAGCGGGATGCGCGAGGATTTGTCGCAAATGCGGCGTATTGTTCGGGAGGTTGCCTGATCGGAACCGGCTTTCGGGTGCCGACGCGCCGAAGACGCCCGGCGGAGCGGCCCGAAAGGCGCGAAAGCAGGCACCTCGGGGCTTGTCAGCTCTCCTCGACCACCGAACACAGCGACTCGCCTGTTGCTTCGGCGGGAACCGCCGTTACCGGATCAAACTCCTCGGCCGGGATGGGCCGGCCGAGGAACGCCCCCCTGCGCGAAGCCGCAGCGGACCTCGCCGGCCAGGAGTTGCTGCTCTCCCGTCTCCATGCCTTCGGCGATCACCGTCAGGTTCATGCTGCGGGCCAGCGCCACGATGGCGCGCAGCGTCTCCCGGTTGGCCGGGCTGCGGATCATGTCCAGCAGGATGCCCCGGTCGATCTTCAGGAATTCCACCGGAAGCCGCCGCAGATGGCCGAGCGACGCATAGCCGGTGCCGAAGCCGCTGACGGAGAAGGTGACACCCAGCGTCTTGAGCGACTGCATGGTCCGCGTCATCTCCGCCGACGGCGCCAGCATGGCGGCCTCCGGCAGTTCCAGGATCAGCCGGTCCGGCGACGCCCCATGACGGGCGAGGCAGCCGGCGACCTGATCGCCGAAGTCGGAATGCTTGAGCTGCAGGGTGGACACCGGCACGGTCAGCCGCAAGCCCGCGGCGCCGCGGTCGCGCCAGCCCGCCAATTGCCGGCAACCGGCATCGAGCAGCCATGCGCCGATCTGCAGGATCAGACCGTTCGCCTCGGCCAGATGCAGGTAGTCGGTGGGGGCCAGCAGGCCGCGGTCGGGATGGTTCCAGCGCACCTCCGCCTGCGCGCCGGCCAGCAGGCCGCTGCCGACCTCCACCACCGGTTGGAGGAACAGCCCCAGCTGGCCCTTGGCCACCGCCTCATGCAGCTGGTTCTCCATCCGCAGGTGGTCGAGCGCGTCGGCGTCCATCGCCTGATCGTAGAAGGTCCAGTTGGCCGTCCCCTGCCGCTTGGCGTGGTACATGGCGACATCGGCGTTCTTCACCAAAAGTTCGGGGTCGCTCCCCTGCTCCGGTGCGAAGGTGACGCCGATGCTGGCCGAGATGTGCAGCGTCTGGCCGGCGATGTGGAAGGGCTCGCCCAGGCATTCGAGCAGGCGGCGGGCCACCGTTTCCGCCTCCGCCCGGTCGCCGACCTGCGACAGGATGACGGTGAACTCGTCGCCGCCGATCCGGGCGATGGTCTCCGACCCGCGGACGCAGGCCGCCATCCGCTGCGCCGCCTCGCGCAGAAGCACGTCGCCGGTCTGGTGGCCCAGCGTATCGTTGACCCACTTGAAGCGGTTCAGGTCGATGAACAGCAGCGCCATGCAGGTCCGGTCGCGCGCCGCCCGCCGCAGCGCATGGCGCAGCCGGTCATAGAACAGCGGCCGGTTGGGAAGCCCGGTCAGCGCGTCGTAATTGGCCTGATGGCGGATCGTCTCCTCCGCACGGCGGCGCGCGGTGACGTCCTGGATGGCGGTGATCAGCCCCAGCACGCGACCGTCGGCGTCGTGGAAGGGCTCCCCGACCTCCTGAAGGTCCAGATGATCGCCGCCCGGCCGGGCGACGCGGTATTCGATGTCGAACCGCGCATTCTCGGCCCAGGCCCGGCGATAGGCGTCCTGCACGTCCGGCCGCTGTTCCGGCACCACCCGGTCGAGAAGCTGACCGACGGTGAGCCGCTCGCTTCCGTCGCCCGGATCGACCCGTTCGAGCCCGACCAGCTCGCGGAAATTGGCCGAGACCTCCAGCAGGTCTTCGGGCAGATGGACCGTGTAGGCCAGCTTTGCGACCCGCTGCGACTGGGCCAGCCGGGCCTCGCTGAGGCGCAGCGGTTCCTGCCGCTTCAACCGTTGCAGCACGCGCTGGAACAGGAACAGCAGGGCCAGCAGCGCCAGCGCGAAGCCGCCGGCATAGGGCGCCGTCTCGCGAACCAGGGTGCGGCCGGGCTGCTCCGGCGTCCAGGTCAGCACGCCGAACTGCTGCCCGGCGATGCTCTCCAGCGGCAGGCTGACGACAGCCGCCGGAGCCGGCCCGCCGGCCTCGGCCACGTGCAGATCGGCGATCCGGCGCGAGCTTGCCAGCTTCGCCAGTTCCGACTCGAGCCGGGTCATGAAGACCTGGACCGGCCGGTCTGGGTTCGGCGGCAGGGGATCATGCCCGTCTTCGTACGCGATCACCCGCGCGCCGAAGACGAAGGGGATTTGCCCGATATGGACGATGCCGCTGACCGGCTTTCCGGCGGCGCGCGCCGCCGCCAGCACCGGCCGCAGATCGGCGGCCTCGCCGGTCGCCGCGTCCATGTCGTCGCGCAGGGCGCCGTCCTTCGACGCGTAGATCAGCCCGTCACGGCCGTTCCAGGCATAGGAACGGTCTAGACCCCACAGCCGCTCGGCATAGGGGCCGACATTGGCGTTGGCCCAGACGGGGTCGTAGCCGACGACCAGATGGTCGACGGCGTCGTTCCACAGGCTGTATTCCTCGGCCTTCTTCCCCATTGCGGCACCGAGATCCGCGACGGCGTCGGCGATCTCGTCCTTCGTCCGCTCCGCCGTGGTCATGTCGATCCGGCGCGCCGTCTCCAGCGCCATGAACAGCACGAACGCAATGGTCAACACAACCATAGCGGAAAAAAGCAGGCCGACCACGTTCAGGCGACGAGCATCGCCCGTGGCATGATCGAAGTTTCCTGGAGTTCGTGCGGAGATCATCGCAGCGGTTACCAAATTCCGGACGGTGCGATTATTCTACTCCGCCCTCAGTTAATTTTCCGCTTATGAGAACAGCTCGCAAAGCAGGCGCACCAATCTTTCGTTCACGTCAAGCTGCCCATGACCGGTATCCCGCCAGTCCTTCGGCGATTTGCGCCGATACAGACAAACCGCCATTGAAAAAAGCGATCCGACGCAGGTGGGCCGACGGAGAATGGGGAACCGGAAGCATACAGCTACGGGTAGCGACCTTCCTTCGATTGCGAAAAATCCGCAGCCGGGATGGCATGAATGGCTGATCGCGCAGCGGATTGAAATATTTGGCGGCAGCGCTGCAATCACACACCACCCGAGCCTAGAACGTGCGTCGGTTCAAGCATGAATATGGCGGGACATCTACAGCAAACTATTTTATCTTGCTCTCCCGCAATTACGCCGTCTTATTGGCACGGTGACACATGAGCCTCCAATAGGCCTCTCTAATGTAAGTATCTGTATTGGGAGCGGACATGAACAATATCGATCTGGTCGAGACGTACGGTGCCGATGCGGTTGGCGCGGCATTGCAGAAGCTGGAGCAGGACCCGGAATTTCGTGCCGAAGCCAAAGCCGACCTGAACGCCGCTGTGCTGAAGCATTTCGGCGTCGCCCTGCCGGTGCCCATGCGGCTGATCGAAGACGACCAAGGCTTCCGGGCAGAGGTCGCAGACGCCGGAGATGGTCGAGAGTTGTCCGACCACGAGCTTGATCTGGTCGCAGGCGGTGGCAGAAGCACGGGGTCCGGCAAGGACGATGGCGTCATGGATTTCAGCAAGTCCCGCGCATCCCGGGGGCGCATCGGGTAAAGGCGCAGGGTCGCCAATGAGGGGCATCCGGTTACCGGCCGGGCGAAGAGAACTCGGCCGGTGCCGAACGGCTGCAGTTCGGCGAATGGGAATGGTGCCCGGACCGGGCGGTCGATTTCGCCATCGCCAACGTCGAGGAGCTTATGCGCCGCGCCGTGGTTCCGGCGCTTCACACCGGCCAGAGGTCATTGGACCTCGTTACGATGCGGTGGGATGATTATGACGGCTCGGCGATCCAGGTTACCCAGAATAAGACCGGTACCCGGCTGTGGGTACCGTGCCAAGCGGACCTAAAGGTCGAGTTGACGGAGTGGAAGAGAAACGCTACCTCCGTAACAATACTGGTCAACCCCCGCTTCCGGACATCCCTGGAACAGAACTGGATTTTTCATCGCCGCATGTCTGGCCATCAAAGCTCATCTGGAGGTGAAGGCTTAGGTTCTCCATGGCTTGCGGAAAGCCTCTGCCTCACTGCCGGCGGAGGCCGGCTGTCCGGCTCTGGAGATCGCGGCCATCACCGGACACATGTCACTGAAAAAACTCGAAATCTGCACATGTCGGGCGAACCGCTGGCAAAGGACGAATGACGCCATCGCGACGCTGGATGACCACCGACGGAAAACATAGGATGTTGGGCAGGCAACCCTTTGGAAACATTCGTTTATTGCAGATTGAAACAAAAGTTGACTTGGGATTTTCCGGCGTGCTGTGGCACACCACCTTCGGAATTGCCGATGGTGCGGCGCCCACTCCGGAAGAAGCCTCGTCCATTCCGGCAGTGATGTCTTAACCTTTCCCGGCTCAAGTACAACGCCTTTTGCGACCGGTTTCCCCCTCCACACAAGGTCCGACCAGGAACACCACCATGGCCAATCGTCCGCTCGCCTGCGTGATCCTCGCCGCCGGCAAGGGCACGCGCATGAAATCCGATCTGCCCAAGGTGCTGCACCGGGTTGCCGGCCGGCCGATGGTCGGGCATGTGCTGGCCGCGGTGAAGACGCTCGATCCCGACCATGTGGTGGTCGTGGTCGGCCCCGGCATGGACAGCGTGGCCGCCGCCGTCGCCCCCTACCCCACCGCGGTCCAGCATGAGCAGCGCGGCACCGCCGATGCCGTGCGCGCCGCCTTCGGCCTGCTGGAAGGCTTCACCGGCGACGTCATCGTGCTGTACGGCGACACGCCGCTGGTCACGCCGGACACGCTGCGCGCGCTGGTCCAGGCGCGCCGGCAGGCGGCCGACCCGGCGGTGGTCGTGCTGGGCATGCGCCCCGACGACCCCGGCGCCTATGGCCGGCTGATCCTGAACGCCCGCGGCGGTCTGGAGAAGATCGTCGAGTATCTCGACGCCAGCGAGGAGGAGCGCGCGGTCACCCTGTGCAACGCCGGGCTGATGGCGTTCGACGGTGCCCGCATGTTCGACCTGATCGGCAGCGTCGGCAACGACAACGCCAAGTCGGAATATTACCTGACCGACGTGGTCCAGATCGCGCGGCGCGCCGGCATGGCCTGCGCCGTGGTGGAGGCCGCCCCGGCCGAGGTGGTCGGCGTCAATTCCCGCGCCGAACTGGCGGAGGTGGAGAAGCTGCTGCAGCGCCGCCTGCGCAAGGCGGCGATGGACAATGGCGCCACCCTGATCGACCCCGACAGCACCTTCCTCAGCGTCGACACCAAACTGGGCCGCGACGTGGTGGTGGGGCCCGGCTGCTTCTTCGGCGCCGGCGTGACGGTTGGCGACCGGGTGGAGATCAAGCCCTACTGCCATCTGGAAGGCGTGCGCATCGACAGCGGCGCCGTCATCGGCCCCTATGCCCGCCTGCGTCCGGGTGCGGAGATCGGTCCGGACGTCCACATCGGCAACTTCGTCGAGGTGAAGAACGCGGTGATCGAGGCCGGGGCCAAGGCCAACCACCTGACCTACATCGGCGACGCCCGCGTCGGCGCCAAGGCCAACATCGGCGCCGGCACCATCACCTGCAATTACGACGGCTTCACCAAGAGCCGGACGGAGATCGGCGCCGGGGCCTTCATCGGCTCCAACAGCGCGCTGGTCGCTCCGGTCGTCATCGGCGACGGCGCCATCGTCGGCGCCGGCAGCGTGGTGACGATGGCGGTGGAGGCCGACGCCCTGGCCGTCGCCCGCGGCAGCCAGAAGCTGTACGCCGGCTGGGCAAAGCGCTTCCGCGAACGGAAGCAAAACGAGAAAGCGAAAAAGGCGTAAGGTCGGTTCGGGTCTTCTCTCCGGTCGGCATCTTTTCAGGAGCATCAGGTCCATGTGCGGCATCATCGGCATCAACGGCATTCACGACGCGTCCCCCCGGCTGGTGGAAGGCCTGCGCCGGCTGGAATACCGCGGCTATGACAGCGCGGGCGTCGCCACCCTGGTGAACGGCCACATCGAGCGCCGCCGCGCCGAGGGCAAGCTGAGCAATCTGGACATGAAGCTGCGCGACCAGCCGCTGTCCGGCACCGTCGGCATCGGCCACACCCGCTGGGCCACCCATGGCGGCCCGACGGAGAACAACGCCCACCCGCACGCCACCAAGCGCGTTGCCGTCGTCCACAACGGTATCATCGAGAATTACCAGGAGCTGAAGGACGAACTGACCGGCCACGGCTACGTCTTCGAAAGCGCCACCGACACCGAGGTGATCGTCCACCTCGTCACCTATTACCTGGACCAGCACGGCATGACGCCGGTCCAGGCGTCGGCCGCCGCCTTCAAGCGCTTCACCGGCGCCTTCGCCCTGGTGCTGATCTTCGCCGGCGAACATGAGCTGATGATCGGCGCCCGCCACGGCACGCCGCTGGCCGTCGGCTATGGCGACGGCGAGATGTATCTGGCCTCCGACGCTTTCGCCCTGGCGCCGCTGACCAACCGCATCTGCTATCTGGAGGACGGCGACTGGGTCGAGGTCAGCCGCACCGCCGCCATCGTCCACGACGCTTCGGATGCGGTGGTGGAGCGTCCGGTGAAGACCACGGCGGTGTCCGGCGCCCTGATCGGCAAGGACGGCTACCGGCACTACATGCTCAAGGAAATCTACGAGCAGCCGCAGGTCATCGGCGACACGCTGAACGCCTACATCAACCCGGAAACCGGCGCCTTCTCGCTGCCGGACTTCCCCTTCGATCTGGCCGGCGCATCCAAGCTGACCATCGTCGCCTGCGGCACCGCCTATTACGCCGGCTTCGTCGCCAAATACTGGTTCGAGACGCTGGCCCGCATCCCGGTCGAGGTCGACATCGCCTCGGAGTTCCGCTATCGCGAGGCGCCGCTGCCGCCGGGCGGCATCGCGCTGTTCATCTCGCAGTCGGGCGAGACGCTGGATACGCTGGAGGCGCTGCGGTACTGCAAGCGCCAGGGCCAGAAGATCCTGTCGATCGTCAATGCGCCGGAAAGCACCATCGCGCGCGAATCCGACGCCGTTCTCTACACCATGGCGGGTCCGGAGATCGGCGTCGCCTCGACCAAGGCCTTCACCACCCAGCTGACCACGCTGGCCTGCCTTGCCGTCACCGTCGGCCGCGCCCGCGGCGCCATCGACCAGGAGCGGATGCAGCAGATCGCCCACGCCCTGCGCGAAGTCCCCGCCCGCGCCGCCGACGTGCTGGCCCATGACGAGCGGCTGAAGGAGCTGGCGCAGGAGGTGTCGGAGGCGCGCGACGTGCTCTATCTCGGCCGCGGCGCCATGTACCCGCTGGCCCTGGAAGGCGCGCTGAAGCTGAAGGAGATCAGCTACATCCACGCCGAAGGCTACGCTGCCGGCGAACTGAAGCACGGCCCCATCGCGCTGATCGACGACAATGTCCCGGTGATCGTGCTGGTGCCGTCCGACGCCCTGTTCGAGAAGGTGGTGTCGAACGTGCAGGAGGTCTGCGCCCGCTCCGGCAAGGTGCTGCTGCTGGCCGACCGCAAGGGCATCGACAAGCTGAAGGACAAGGTCCGCTGGTCGGTCGAACTGCCGGCCTGCGACCCGCTGGTGGCGCCGCTGCTGTACGCCATCCCGGTGCAGCTGCTGGCCTATCACACCGCGGTGCTGAAGGGGACCGACGTTGACCAGCCGCGGAATTTGGCGAAGAGCGTGACGGTGGAGTAAAGGGACAGCCGTTCGCAATGCCGGTTGTTCACGGAGAATAATGTCTCATACTGAAGAATAAACCGTCATACTTGAGAACAAAGTGTCATCCTGAATGACCTTGCACCGTCTGGGGATTCGGCGCACCATCGAAAGAGGTAGCCGTACCCCGGAGGTGCCATGGCTCGCCGCCGTTATGCGTTCGACGAGGACAGGATCGCCCTCTTCCACAAGGAAGGGCGCGGTACTGGGCGTGGCGGCGACTACATGGTCTCCGGCTGGTCTGGCCGGGATTGTCAGGCGGCCACGGCGGGCAGGCTGACGAGGGGATCATCGCCGAGAGGTGCGATGGTTTCCAGCGTCATATAGCGTGCCCTCTGGACAGCCCATTCGTCGTTCTGTTCCAAGAGGATGGCACCAATGAGGCGTGTAATCGCTTCCTCGTTGGGAAATATACCCACGACCTCGGTGCGCCGCTTGATCTCGCCGTTGAGTCGTTCAATCGGGTTGGTCGAGTGGAGCTTGGCCCGATGCTCCTTGGCAAAGGTCATGTAAGCCAGAACGTCTTCTTCCGCCTCGTCCATCAGGGCGGCCAGCTTCGGCAGCTTGGCCCGGACTTGATCGGCCATTTGCCGCCACTGTGTGCGTGCAGATGCCGCATCATCCTGCGCGAAAGCAGTGGCGATGAAGGCGGCGACGACGCGCCGGCCGCTCTTGCCGGCATGGGCAAGCGCGGTCCCGGAGAAATGCACCCGGCAGCGTTGCCACGTCGCCTGGAAAACACGGGTGACGGCGGCCTTGATGCCGCCATAGGCGTCGGAGATCACCAGCTTGACGCCATTCAGCCCCCGGCGTTTCAGCTTACGCAGGAACTCGATCCAGAAGGTCTCGGCCTCCGACGGGCCGATGTCCATGCCCATCTCCTCGCACAGCCGGCTGACCTGGCTCTTGGAGATACCCGACATCCCCATGGCCTGGACCAGATCGTCCACCGAGCGGGTCGAGATGCCCTGGATGCAGGCCTCCTGGATCACCGCGGTGAGCGCCTTCTCGGCCATCCGCCGCGGCTCCAGAAAGCCGGGGAAGTAGGAACCTTTGCGCAGCTTGGGAATGCGCAGCTCGACGGTGCCGGCCCGGGTTTCCCAGTCGCGATCCCGATCGCCGTTGCGCTGGAACAGCCGCTCGGCCGAGCGTTCGCCATGTCCGGCGCCGGTCAGGCCCTGCACCTCCAGTTCCATCAAGCGCTCAGCGGCAAAGCCGATCATCTCCCGCAGAACATCGGCATCCGCGCCCTTTTCAAGCATCGCGCGAAGCGCCATCATCTCATCGGTCATCGTGGTCATTCCCGTTCAAGGTTGTGTTGTGGTGACCAGACTTTACCGAAGAACCACGATGACCGCCCGCTGTGGATAACCGGCCCGCCTACCCCAGCCAGGAAAGGGCGCTACGGCGGGCCGGTTCCCCACAGCTCCTTGTGTGTCGCGCGATTCCATATTGAGACCTGGGCGGCTGGCGACGACCAACCGCCCAGGTTGGCCGACCCCGCCAGCTCCTTGGCAGGAAAGCCGTGGTGTAGCTTGAGGGCGACCAACCTTCCTTGAAGTCCGAACGGTTGCGTGAGCCTGAGCTCGCACCACAAGGAAGGATCACGAGGATGTCTGAACAAACGCGGGTGGCCGGCATCGATTGCGGCAAGGACTTTCTGGATATTGACATCTTTCCTGGCGTGGCCCCGCTCCGGGTGGTCAATTCTCCCCAGGGGCACCAGGAGGTGGTGGCATGGTTCACTGAACGAAATGTAACCGTGGCCGGCCTGGAAGCCAGCGGCGGCTATGAGCGGCCGATCCGTGATGCCCTGCGGACGGCTGGTGTCTCGGTCCGGGTTTTTGATCCGGCGCGGGTACGCTTTTTCGCTAAAGCGAAGGGGCGGCGGGCCAAGAACGATAGCCTCGACGCCGCAGTAATCGCTGAGTTTACCGCCAGCCAGACGAGTGTTCCCTCGCTTCCCGACGATCCCGTTCGCGAGGAATTGGCCGGCCTGATCAAGGCGCGTCGCCTACTCGTCGACAAGCGGGCCGATCTGCACAAGAGCATCGCTCATGCCCCGGTTGCGGCGCAGGAGGCGCTATCCCGTGCCGTCGAATATCTGGCTCGCGAGGTTGATGCATTGGACGCGGCCATTTGTCAGGCGGCCAAAGCTCAGCCGGTCCTCTCACAGACGATCCAGGCCCTCCAGACCGCGCCAGGGGTTGGTCCCGTGACGGCGGCAACTCTAGCCGCCCTGCTGCCTGAATTGGGAAGGACGTCGGGTCGAAAGATTGCAGCCCTCGTCGGTGTTGCGCCCTTCGATCACGACAGCGGAAAGATGCGGGGACACCGCCATATCGCTGGCGGGCGTGCCGATGTTCGGCGCGCCCTCTATCTGGCGGCGCTTTCCGCCGCCACCAACACAAAGGGCGCCATCGCGGATTTCTACAACAGCCTGATCCAGCGCAAAAAGCCATCCAAGCTCGCCTTGACCGCCTGCGCACGCAAACTGGTCGTCCGCCTCAACGCCATGCTGGCCAAAGGCGCAACCTGGGAGGCCAACCCCGCCTGAGAGTGCCGAAGGTCGGCGCTCGTCGCCGACCGCATGCCAAACCAAACGAACCGGGAGCGCGGACGGGTCAAGGCCGCCGCCGCCCAAAGGGCGGGCGCGCGCCAGCGCGAGCCTTGACGCGGAGCACGCCCGGTTCACGAACTTTCCTCGCTGAACACGGTTGCTACACCACCCAATGGGACACGACCTCGCGCCTAAGCGTCCCGTTCAGGCTGTGGCCGATCAGCTTTGAGATATGGGCTGACTTCGCTTCCGTTTCCTCAAGGAACGTCCGGAAGGAGGCGCGCATGGCATGAAACGGACGCGTCGGGTCGTACATTTTCGTCTGGCGGCAGTAGGATGTGAAGCGTTGCGTATAGTAGTGGGCGTACTTTCCATCAGGGCCGCTCCGCTTCAAAGTGGGCCAAAGATGATCGTCGCTCTTGGCGCGAAAGGCGGCGACGTATTCCAGAAATCCCAAATCAATCAGCTTCTTATGGATTGGCACGTGGCGTTCTGCCGCCTCGTTCTTGACCTTGTTGTCTCTCTCATCATGAATATTCATGATCCAAACGCCGTCCTCTTGCTGGATGTCGACAGCGCGGAGTTGAGCGATTTCCTCTTGGCGCAGGCCGTGGTAGGTGGCGATCAGTGGGAACCAGTAGTAGGCGCTGAAAATGATCGCTGCCCCTGGTTTGGCGCGCCGCGACGGATCGCAGCCGGTCCAGATCGGCGTCGCGAACAGTTCCTGCAGATCGCTGCTATCCCACATGCCGCGCTTGGTCTTCGACTTGCCGTAAGTGTGCCCCTGGACGGGATTATCTCCTTCGAAGCCGTACTCGTCGGCATTCTCGTCAAGCCAAGCGTAAAGACCAGAGAGTGCCGACATATGTCGTTTGATTGTCTTTACACTCAAACAGTTGGGCAGAGCCTGTCCAGCAGCCATAAGGGCTTTCACGCGTTCCACCGCTTCGGACGTGGACATGCGCCATTGTGGTGAACGGCCATGCATGGCCGGAAGAAGCTGCAACGCAGCTTTGAACGACTTCGCGTCGCCTTTTTTGTAGGTGTGAATGGGACGGTCTCCGACAAGCTCCGTAAACAGACGTATCGTCATCGCGTTCTGGCGCTGCGTCTGGTTCCTCCAACGGCCTCCTTCGGCAAGGCCGGACATCATAAATCGCTCATAATCGGCGTAGGCCTCCGACAGCAACTTGACCGGCTTTTCGGGGCGCGCGCTCACCTCAGGCGCCTGAACGCTCGGCGTCGGGGAAGGGAAATTGGGAACCGGTCCCAGCGGAATGTCCAAGGCTGGATCGGCACAGGGAGAGAGTTGGTATTCGCCGCGTTCGTGGCAGGCGTTGATTGCATGCACTTCGGACAAGGTGCGCAGCGCACACCGCCGAAGCAGCCTCTTCACGGCGTCGTCAACCAGCGCGCCAGGGGCGTGCTCGGCAAGCAGGCGTTCCACGACACCATCGGCCAAGAGCGCCTAACAGAACCATCTCTGGACGAAGCGCCAGCAGATGAGGCTGGCGGCGATTTGGTGGAAGGCGGTGAAGATGTCGGCGCGCCGCTCGTATCGGACGGCGAGGCGGCGGAAGCGGGCAAACCAGGCCAAGGTACGCTCAATGGTCTAATCACAAATGACAAGTTTTGCCTGACGCGCACGGAGCGGCTTCAGCTGAGCTGGCCGCGCGCACGGGGTAGGCTACGGGAAGCCGGCGTGTCCCAACTCTTCGGTGAGGTCACTCACCAGGGAGGGACGGATGCAGCGGCAAAGGCAGCGTCCTTGGAATGTCCGGCGCACCGGTGTGTCGCTGCCCAGCGGGCAGCAGCGCTGGGACCGGGCCTACCGGCTCCTCCTGCAGTGGGCGACGACTACGACCGCGCCGACGTCGGCGCCGGCGTCCCCAATCCTGCCGGAGGTGTGTCATGCGGGTAGCGATCTACGGCCGTGTGTCGACCAGCCACCAAGTCGACCACCAGACCATTGAGCAGCAACTCGAGCGTCTGAGGGCGCATGTGCACGCGAACACGGCTGAGGGCTGGGTTCTCGACCCAGCCCATGTGTTCCGCGACGATGGCTACAGCGGGGCCACATTGGCGCGTCCAGGGCTCGATCGTCTGCGCGATGCCGTGAAGAGCCGCGAGTGTGACCGTGTGCTCGTCACCGCGCCGGACCGGCTGGCGCGCAATTACGTGCACCAGATGGTGCTGTTGGAGGAATGGGCGCGTCTTGGCTGCGCCGCTGAGTTCCTGGACCGGCCGATGAGCGACGACCCGCATGACCATTTGCTGCTGCAAATCCGGGGAGCGGTGGCCGAATACGAGCGGACGCTGATTGCCGAGCGTATGCGGCGCGGCCGGCTGGCCAAGCTGCGCGCCGGCCTGCTGCTGCCCTGGACGTATGCACCCTACGGCTATCGCATGGATCCGGATCGACCGCGTGACCCGCATGGCGTCACAACAGATCCGGCCGAGGTCGCCGTTGTGGCCGAGCTGTTCGCCATGTACCGCGAACCGGGCACCTCGCTGATGCAGCTCGCCTTGCATCTCAATGCGCGCGGCGTGCCCACTCCCTCGGGCAAGCCACGTTGGTCATGCCCGACGATCCGGGGAATCCTGCGCAACCCGACTTACACGGGGCAGGTCTATGCGCAACGCACCCATTATCGCTCGCCCACGCACCGCCGCTCGGCCACGCATCCGCTGGGCCGGCCGCACGGCACGGCGGTGCCGCAACCGGCCGACACGTGGCTTCTGGTCGGGCAGGTGCCCGCCGTGGTGAGCCAAACGCACTTCGACGAAGTACAGGCGAAGTTGGCGACCAACCGCGCCTTCTCGCGGCGCAACAACACCGTTCATCAGTACCTTCTGCGCGCGCTGGTGAGCTGCGGGCATTGCGGTCTTGCCTGCACCGCGCGTGCGGCCAACGGACGGAACTTCTACTACCTCTGCAACGGCAAAGCACACAGCGTCTATTCCCACCGGGCCACAGGCTGCCCGGCACGCCATATCCCCGCAGGCCAACTCGACGAATTGGTTTGGACCGATCTGTGCGCCCTGATGGGGGAGCCGGAGCCTCTCGCCGCGGCCGTCGCGCGTGCCCACGGCGGGGCGTGGCTGCCCCAGGAACTGCTGGCCCGTCGCGAGACGCTGCGCCGAGCCCAAGGGCATCTCGGCCAGCAAGTCGAGCGGCTTACCGACGCCTATCTGCGGGCGGTCATCCCACTCGATGAGTATGAGCGGCGGCGGCGCGACCTCGAGCAGCGCATGCACGCCCTGGCCGGCCAGGAGGAACTGCTGCGCAACGACGCGGAGCGCCAGCAACACCTTGCCGGCGTGGCGACTTCACTGGAGGCGTTCCGCATGCGCGTGCAGCATGGGCTTGCAGGGGCCACTTTCGAACAGCGCCGGCAGCTGGTGATGCTGCTGATCGACCGCGTCGTCGTCACCGATGCCGACATCGAAATCCGCTATGTGCTGCCCACCAGCCCCGACAGCGAGCACGTCCGCTTTTGCTTATTGCGTAAAGACTATTTCGACGACCCAACGGTGTCGGCCCAGGCGCTCGCTGTTCTCGATGCCGCGGCGGGCGATGCGCGGAATGATGGCCCGCCGTCGCAACGCCCGCCGGCAGAAGGCGAAATCATAGCCCTTGTCGGCGTGCAACTTGGTTGGGCGTCGTCGTGGGCGACCCGCGCATTGCCGGATTGCCGGCACGGCATCGACGACTTCCTCCAACAACTTGCTGTCATGCCGGTTGGCTGGAGAAATCCTCACGGCCAGCGGGATGCCGTTGGCATCAACGAGGATGTGGCGCTTGGAACCCGGCTTGCCACGGTCCGTCGGGTTCGGCCCGGTCGCTTCGCCCCCCTTGTGTCTTGTGAAGCCGTTAGAATGGAACCCGGACGGCACGCTGGCTACGGCCGTCCGGGTTGGTCGACCCCGATGCCCCCCAGGCGAAAAGGCCGGCAAAAAGCATGTGGGCGACCAGCCTTCCTTGAAGTCCGAACGGTTGCATGGGCTCGTCAGCCCGTACCACAAGGAAGGAAGACAAGGATGACACAGATCCACGCCTTTGGCGGTGTCGATGTGGGCAAAGCCTGTCTTGATGCTGCCGTGTTTCCTGGTGGAGCCCGATGGCACGGAGGAAACCATCCGGAGGGGCGGCAGGAGTTGATCGCGTGGTTTGGGGCGCACGATGTGAGGATCGTCGGGCTTGAAGCCACTGGTGGGTATGAACGACCGCTCCGCAATGAGCTCAGAGCGGCCGGAGCAAGCGTTCATGTGCTCGATCCAGCGCGGGTCCGCCATTTTGCCAAGGCAGTCGGACAGCGGGCAAAGACCGATGCTATCGATGCCGCGATGATCGCAGAATTCACAGCTCAGCTGCATAGCCTTCCGCCTCAACCAGTTGAACCGGAACGCGAAGCTGTAGCCGATCTGGTCCGGACGCGGCGCCTTCTTGTCGATAAGCGGGCCGATATCGAAAAAGCTTTGGTTCGGCTTCCAGACGAGGCCAGAGCACTTGTCTATCCGGCCGTGGAGGCCTTGCGGGTGGCCATTGCCGATCTTGACGCCCAGATTGCGCAACGCGTCCAGGCGCATAGCGGTCTGGCACAGAGTGTACAGGTGTTGGCGTCCGCTCCTGGTGTCGGTCCCATCACCGCTGTCGCCGTTGCCACGCTGCTGCCCGAGTTGGGGCGGATCTCGGGCCGTCAAGCTGCCGCCCTGCTCGGCGTCGCTCCTTATCCTGATGATAGCGGTCAGCGGCACGGGAAACGCCGGATTGCCGGCGGTCGGTCGGACGTGCGCCGGGTCCTATACATGGCCGCTTTGCAAGCGACCACAGGTCGGTCAAAGGGCGTTCTGGCCCGCTTCTATTCGCAGATGGTTGCCAGGGGAAAGCCGCCTAAAGTTGCTCTGACGGCCTGTATGCGCAAGCTGATCGTTCGCCTCAATGCCATGCTCGCCCACAATCAGCCCTGGAAGGAGGCGCCCACCTAAGCTGCCGATGGTCGGCGCCCGGCGCCGACCGTATGCCAAGCCAAAGGAACCGGACGCGCGGACGGGTCAAGGCCACCGCCGCCCGAAGGGCGGGCACGCGCCAGCGTGAGCCTTGACCCGGAGCACGGCCGGTTCATGTCCCGCCATTTGGCGACACGGTTGCTTTTTGCCGGGACCGCGGCGCTGTCCACGGCGGCTCGCTCCCAGTTGATGGCGTTGGCATAGCCCAGCCGATCCAAGAGGACACGGTGCAGGCGTTCCCAGACACCGGCTTGGTGCCATTCGTGCAGCCGGCGCCAGCATGTCATGCCTGAGCCGCAGCCCATCTCCACCGGCAGCAATTCCCAGGGAATGCCGGAGCGCAGTACAAACAGGATGCCGGTCAGCGCCGCGCGGTTGTCCAGCCGGGGTCGCCCGCCCTTCGGCTTGGGCGGCTCCGGAGGGAGCAGCGGTTCAATCAGCGCCCACAGGGCGTCGGAGACGAGAGGTCCAGCCATGCCCCTCCCAACAGCCCAAATCCCGTTTTGTTAGGCCCTCCAAGTCGAGGTCGTTCCGCTGGGCCGCCCGGGCCATGTAACGGGACAATCCTTTGAAGTAGACAGCGCGCAGGGCCGGGGTGGCGAGATCAGCCGGAGGAGTGCTGCGCGATGCGAAGGCTACGCAGTTCGCTTGTGCGTCGATGGGAGAGTGCCGACCGAGAGGATGATCCTCGACGAGATCCTCGTCCGGTACATGAGGCAACTCACTGGCGGCCATCAACTCGGAAAGGGAAGTGTCACCCGCGCCTGCCACCAGTGCCGCCGGGAGCGCTCCCAATGCGGCGCTGGGTGCCGTCGGGCGCGACGCGCGCTCCATCTCGCCCTCAAGCACCAGCTCGTTGCGCAGGTTGACCAGCAGCGTGCGGACGGTGAGAGCAGACGGCGGCGCTTCCATAAGCATGACCTCTTCCAACGCGAGATCGAGCGCAAGAGCCCGTCGAATGGCCGTGCGTCGGTCGCCCGTCCTGAGCGACATCTCGTATGTCGTCCGATGATCACCGCAGGGAAGAGCGCGCGGGCAGCGTCGCCGCCAATACCAGATTCTGGAACGCAGAGAGAGGTGGGCCAGCTTCGCCACGCTCGGTCACTCCAGGTCGGCCGGGGTGCGCGATGTGCGACAGCATTGCGAGTCAGTTTCGCACACGCCCGGCGTTGCGGGGTGCGCGCTGCCCGTAAGTTCCTGAAAGTGCTGGCCGTTTGGAAAGGTTGGTTGGGGGACTAGGATACGGTACCCGCCCGAGGCACCCCAACTAAATCAACAGCTTGAAAGTTGACAACCGCCGCCTGGGGCAAGTTTGTGGACCAAGGCGGTGGACCAGTCAAGACCCCGTCGCTCGCCGGGTGAGGACGCCATGAACGGCGCGGTCACGGCCTCCCGCACGGGAGCCGTGGCCAACACGATCGGGAAGCGGAGGATCAGGCGGCGCCCGCCGAGTGACTGCCGAGGACCGCGTCGCGGCTGCGCTTGACGGGACCAGACTCGGCATGCGCACAATGAAAACCGCCCCATCATCGGCCTTGCAGGGCCTCCGGGGCGGTTCTCATTCATTCGCCCAAGAATCATGACGCACGCACGCGAAATGTTCAAGGGCCGTCCCATGACGGGATAGGCCCGCGTTGCCCGCCCGGCGGAACCTGCCAATCAGCAGCCGCCGGGATCACTCGGGCCAGTCTGTCAACAAATTTGCCTGTTACTCGCAAATCCCTTCCGTCAGCCCTCTCGACTTCCTGGGGGCAGGGCGCCGTCGTTCGTCCGCACAGACGGCGCAGGCGCAGGAGACGCGCGAGCGTGACCGGGAAACGCGGCGCCGTCTTCAGGCCCATGGCCTCGCGACCATGAACCGGCCGCCGGTCATGCTGGTTGATCTCGCGACGCAGGGCGAGCATGTCGCGACCCGTGACGAGCTCCCGCGTTGGTGCGTGTTTCGGTCCCATGTAGCCAAGGAGCAGGCGGAGGCCCACGGTCTGCTCGCCGCCTACGTCGTGGAGCACCGGCCCCGGCGGGTGATGCAACTCCGCCTTCGACCGCTGGGTGGTCCGGTCCCGGTGAACAGCCTGCGCGAGGCTCACCTTGACCACGGCCGCCGCGTCGCTCGTGCTCTCGAGTATGTTGCGCGGTGGCCTGGGGTGATCCCGCTCGCCCGCGCGACGCACCATCGGCCGACTGAACGCGGATCGACTATCGACCTGCATTTTCATGTCGCCGTCCAGATCGACGGCGACGACGTGTCCGAGGTCACCGCCCGTCTCATCCGGTATTTCGTGCGTGCGGGCTGGTCCGCCTGGATCTCGGATGATGAAGAGCGCGAGGCCATGCAGGATCCGGCGCCAACGGAGACGGAGGGGAGCGCCGCAGCGTTGGCGGCCTACCTCCGGGAGTCGACGGAGCGCTACGTCGAGGCGTTCGATGACGATCACCTCGCGGAGTATGTTCGGCAGGTCTACCGGCCTTCCCCGCTGCACCGTTGGCAGCCTCTCGGGCCACTCCGCCGGTTCGCAGCCGAACTCCGGCTCAACGGAGTTCGTCCCCACGCCGACGAAGATGGTCGGGTGGCCCTGCGCCCCGTCGTGTCTGCGCGCCCGCAGCGCCGCCGAGACGCCGCTTGGGCTGCGGCCGGACCGTGTGTCCTCGCCCTCCGGACGGCCTGGATCGGCGACGAGCTTCGGCCCGTCGCTGTTGTGCGTGGGTGGCGCGGCTCATGGCAAGAACTTGCCCGCCGTTACGATCTGGACGCGGCCGTAACGGCAGCCCGCGCCGCGCTGGCGACATCATCGTTTACGACGGCTACTCCCGAATCCTCGTTCGTCCATCAGCCGGTCCAGCCCCGGCCGACCCTGACCATCAGCCCGCCGAGGCACCCGCCGCCATCGCATGACGACGACGCGGTGCCCTGGTAGCCGTCGCAATACCATCGAAACCACAACGGGATGTCGGTAAATTCCCTTCAGTAGGCGAAGGGAAGGACGGGTCACGACTTTGTCGCCCTCCACACGGTGGTGCGATCCACGCCGAGCAGGGCTGCAACCTCGGCGCACGACCGCCCTTCGGCCCGGAGCGCGCGGGCGTGCTCCGCTTGCGTCGAGGTCAAAGCCTTCCTCCGGCCAACGCTGACACCGCGCTTCTTGGCGGCCTGCATGCCCGCCTTGACCCGTTCGCGGATCGTCTCGCGCTCGAACTCGGCCAATGTTGACAACAGCCCGTAGACCAACCTCCCGGTTGCCGTAGAGGTGTCCACGCCGTCGGTCAAGCTCCGCAGACCCACCCCACGCGCCCTCAGATCCTCGGCCAACGTCGCGAGGTGGACGACGGAGCGCCCGACGCGATCCAAGCGCCAGCACACAATGGTGTCCCCGGTCCTGGCGGCCGACAGCAACCGGTCCAACCCCGGCCGGGCGGCTTGGGCGCCGCTGACGCCATGGTCCGTGAACATGTCCTCGTCGGTGACGCCAGCCGCACGCAGCGCGTCCGTCTGCAAGGCCATGTCCTGATCGTCGGTCGAGACGCGCGCGTACCCCAGCAGCCGACCCATTCCGCCCCCCAATTTTGCAACAGCCTTCTGCAACGATGAACCCGTTGATCCGCCTGGGTCAAGGTTCTGTTGCAGAAGGAAATCGTTTTGCAACGTGGTGACGGAGAGGCGCGAGGGGCGCTCCGGCGCGATGGCCATGAGGAACGACCTTTACGCAGCATTGTTGCTCGAATACAATTAAAACCCTATCTATCGTCGCATTGCTACACGCATACGTTAGTATGCGGCGCCCTGACTCCAACTTCCATGGTGGCAGATGCTCGCACAGAAGTTTTTTGAGGAGCGGTCGGATCAGTCCGAAGTCAAGGCTCGCATCGTCCAGAAGTACTTCGACGCCTGGAGCAACGTCATCGTTGCCACCCAAGCCCGGTATGGCGGCGACAAGATCGTCTACATCGACCTCTACGCTGGCCCAGGGCGTTACCGCGACGGCTCCGCATCAACGCCCCTGCTCATCCTGGAGAAGGCGATCGCGAACCCCAAGATCGGTCCGAAGCTGGTGGCGATCTTCAACGATGGGGACAGCAACAACACCGATACGCTCAGAAACGAAATCGCCGTCCTGTCCGGTGTCGAGAAGCTGAAGAAGTTGCCAACCGTGCTCAACGCTGTCGTCGGCGAGGAGCTAGAGAAGGCGCTGAGCGGGGTCCGCCTTGCCCCTACCTTCTCATTCATCGACCCCTTCGGCTACAAGGGGCTTTCCCTGAAGATCGTGAACGCAGTCATCAAGGACTGGGGTTGCGATTGTGTATTCTTCTTCAATTACAACCGAATCAACATGGGGCTGGCCAACGACAAGGTCGCCCACCACATGGATGCACTCTTCGGTCAGGAGAGGGCCGACAAGTTGCGGAAGGCACTGGCCGAGATGGAGCCGGGCGAACGCGATGCGTTCATCCTGAACGAACTCTCGAGCGCCTTGAAGGAAATGGGCGGCAGGTACGTGCTGCCCTTCCGGTTCAAGCGAGAGGCGGGCGACCGGACCTCTCACTACCTCGTGTTCGTGTCGAAGAACATCCGCGGGTACGAGATCATGAAGGACATCATGGCAGGGGAAAGCTCGACCGCGGATCAAGGTGTACCGTCGTTCACGTACGCTCCGGCCGACGCCAAATATCCTCTTCTGTTCTCGTTGTCGCGCCCGCTCGACGGTTTGGCAGACGACCTCGTGAAGAGGTTCGCGGGTCGGACGCTGACCATGGGGGAGGTGCATGCCGAGCATCATGTTGACACGCCGTTCGTTCCGAAGAATTACAAGGCAGCCCTTCGGCGCCTTGAGGCGGACGGTCGCATCACTGCGGACCCCCCGGCGAAGAATCGGCGGGTCATCAAGGGGGAGGTCACCTTCCCCGAACACGTGAAGGTGAAGTTCCCCTGAGGAGGATGCGAGTGGCGAGCAGGTCGTCCATTGAGTGGACCGAGGTGACATGGAATCCGATCGCGGGGTGCACGATCCTGTCACCCGGTTGCACAAACTGCTACGCCATGCGCATGGCCGCGCGGCTTGCCGCCATGGGCCAGGACAAGTACCAAGGAACAACTCGAAAATCCGGCGGCCGGGCGAAGTGGACCGGCCGGATCAACGTTGTAGATGCCGCCCTAGACGAACCACGGACTTGGAAGGCCGGGCGGCTGGTCTTCGTGAACAGCATGTCGGACCTCTTTCATGAGGACGTGCCGCCCGAGGCGATCCGGCGCGTGTTTGCCACGATGTCCGCCACGCCCCAGCATACGTACCAAGTGCTCACCAAACGCGCAGACCGGCTGCTAGAACTGTCATCGGAGCTTCCTTGGCCCCGGAACGTCTGGATGGGGGTCAGCGTAGAGAATGCGGACTATGCTTGGCGGGTTGACCGGCTACGAAGGACGGGCGCCAAGACGCGGTTCCTCAGCCTGGAGCCACTCCTTGGTCCCTTTCACGATCTGAATCTCGATGGCATCGACTGGGTGATTGTGGGAGGCGAGAGCGGCCCCGGCGCCCGGCCCATGGATCCAGATTGGGTGCGCTCCATTCGTGACCAGTGCATAGCCGCAAGAGTTGCTTTCCATTTCAAGCAGTGGGGCGGAGTCGTCAAGAAACGTAGCGGTCGCATCATTGATGGAAGAACCTGGGATGAGATGCCAAACGGCAGGTGATTTCCTCGCCGCCATCTGACCGTCCGCACCAAGGGGGGTGGTCCCACTCCCGCTGCTGATATCCCGCTGTCTTGCATTCTTCGAGCCTACTCTCGGAAGAAGCCAGCCATACCCGTATCCGCGCCCGCCAGGCGCTCCACGGGTAGCTGGCCAGGGGCTTCGCCCCGTGGACCCCACGGGGAGGCTGGCGCCTCCCTGCGACCCACCTTCGGAGGACGGCACATGCCGGGGCAGCGTGGCAGCGAGCGGCGGAAGATGGCGGGAGCGGTGCTGGTGCGCCTGCCTGCGGATCTCGCCATGCGCGTTGCCAACGCCGCCGAGGAGGCCGACCTCACGGCGGCCGCCTACCTGCGGCGGCTGGCGGCCGAGGCCACGCGCGCCCGGCCGGAGTTGGCCGCGCCGGTGCGGGCCTACCGCAAGGCCCGACCCCCAGCGCCGCAGCATGTCGTCGAGGTCGTCCGCCTGCGTGAGGCCGTCGGTGAGCTCGCCGGGGGGCTTGTGCAGGCGGCCGTCCGCACCCGCGAGGCCGGTCACGCGGACCTGCATGCCGCCGTCGAGGCCGTGCTCCCCGGCGTCCGCGCGGCCGCACTTGACCTCGACGCCCTGAAGAAGGCGCTCCTCGAGGAGGACCGCGGATGATCTCGGGCGCCACCAGAGGAGCGGGCGGCCGCGCTCTCGGTGCGCACGTCGCGAACGCCGAGGCCAACGAGGAGGTCCGCATGGGGCCGTCGCGCGGACTCGTGACCGACACGATCCGCGACCAAGTCGCGGAGCTCACCGAGCTCGGCAGCCACGCCCGGACCCGGCAGCCGCTCTATCATGTCCACCTCGACCCGCACCCCGACCACGAGTGGACCGACGCGCAGCGCGAGCGCTATTGGCAGCGGTTCGAGCGGGAGTTCGGCCTCGAGCGGGCGCCCTTCGCGTCGCAGTTCCACACCAAGGGCGGGCGCACCCACGAGCACCGCGAGTACCTGCGGGTGCGCCCGGACGGCACCGCGATCCGGCTCGACCACGACTTCGCCCGGCGCGAGAAGCTCGGCCGGATCGCCGAGCACGAGGCCGGGCTGCCCTTCGTCCCCGGCGCCCACAACCGCGCCGTAGCGGCCGCGCTGGAGCGCGAGGGCCGGGCCGACATCGCCGAGGCCATGCGCGAGGCGGGCCTGCTCGACCGACGGCGCCCCGAGGCCAAGACCACGCCCGAGCAGCGTCAGCAGGCAGAGCGCACCGGCGTGGACCCTCGGGCCGTCGGCGCGGCCGCGCTTGCGGCTTGGCGGGCCTCGGACGACGGCCGCAGCCTGCGCGCGGCCCTCGAGGAGCGCGGGCTGCGCCTCGCCCAGGGCGACCGCGCGGCAATCCTCGTTGACGCCACCGGCAACGTCCATGCCTTCGGTCGCGTCCTCGGCAAGGCCGCGAAAGAGGAGACCGGCGAGCGGATCCGGGCGGACGAGGTTGCGAAGCGCCTCGAGGGCCTCGACCTGCCCCGCCTCGGCGGCCGCCATGCCGAGGACCGGCTGGCGAACCTCCCGGAGGCTCCGGCTGAGCCCATCGCCAGCGTCAAAGCCCGTCAGGACGCCAGCGCAAGCGCACCGGCCATCGACAGTGCAGACAGGCCAGAGACGCCAGACACAAAGGCCGCGCCCGAGGCAGTACAGGCACCAGTTCAGGATGCCAGCGCCCCGGAGCCGGTATCGCCGGTCGAAAATGGCACTGGCGAAATGCCCGCGCAGGCGATGACGGCAAATCCCGCCGGTGGCGAGGGTACCGCTCCGGCCCCGGCGGCGCCGAAGCGTCCAGCCGGTGGCGCGGGCGGCGGCGAGGCTAAGGCTGATACGTCGGCGGTCGAGGCCGAGGTGCTCGATTTCGACCCGAACGACATGGACGCCGCCGGGAAATTCATGCGGGCGTGGGCGGCTGCGGAAAAGCGCCACCGGGCCAAGGAGGCTGCCGCGAACCCGGAGCACAAGGCAGGAGGACAGCATGGCGGGCACGGGCACGAGCAACACCGGCGGCCGGAAGTCGTGAACGGTGGAGAAGCTCAAGGAGCTACTGGCCGCCCCGACCCGCCCGCCCGCCTCGCCGCGCTGACCCGGCGCGCGCAGCGGCTCACGGCGCCGCCCGCACCGGCGCAGATCCCGACGTGGCCAGTTGGCCCGTCGTCCCGGGAGCGGTTCGCCGCAGAGTTCGCGCGGCTGCGCGCGCAGATCGCGTCACGGCCGCCGGACCCGCGCCATGTCGCATCAAGCATGCTCGATGGCCCTGGGCAGGTCCTCGACCTAGCGCAGCGCCGCGTCGAGGAGCTCCGGCGCACGCTTGACGAGCGGCCGCGCGGCCTGCTGGACCGGCTCGGCGTGGGCCGAGGTGCCCACGAGCGCCGCGATCTCGAGCGCCAGTTGGGGGAGGCCATCGACCGGTACGACGCCGCGCGCGAGGACTACTGCGACGCCTGCCACCAGGCCGAGACGGTCGCGCCGCGCCGGGCGCAGGCGAACCGCGAGGCCAACCGGCGCGACCAGCAGCGCCTCGACGCCCTCGAGGCCGGGCTGCGGGCGGCAAGGTCGGGCGACCCGGCCGCGCAAGACGCTGCCCGCCGAGGCGACGTCGAGCGCCTCGTCCGCGAGGGGCAGCGCAAGCTCGAGGAGCAGCGGCGCCGGGAGGAGCGCGAGCGCCTCGAGCGGCAGGCGAAAGCGAACGCCACCGACCTGAACCACGACGCCAAGATCGGCGTCTCGCCCCGGCCGGGGCCTGCTCTCGGACGACGGTGACCCCCCCCCACTACTCAGGCGCGGCCCCCAGGGCGGCCTTGCTGCTCGCCGCTGCGCGTCGGCAGGCGTCAACGCGGCAAGGCCGCGCCTCGCCCGCGTTGATCTCGTCTGCCAATGCGGGCGCCACGGTCCTCGGTCGGCGTCAAGGACGGCCCCCTATGGGCCGCCGCTCCGGCGGGCCGAACACGGGCTCTCCCTTGCCACGGCCAGGGGCACCGTCGGGATCCAAATCACGCACGAGGGCTGAACATGTACGATGACGACGACGATCTGCCTCCCGATCACATGCCGGTCGGCGAACTCATAGCGTGGCTGCGGCTGCGGCTCGTGCGTCCTCCTACACTGGAGGATCTGGCAGCCATCAGGTTCGCGCAAGCGAAGCGGGCACGCCGCCGGTCAGGGAAGCAGCGTATCCGGTGGCCCTCCAAACGTGGCGACGGGGAGCCTTTGCCGGACTCGATCGTGCGGGAGGTCTTGGCCGGTCCAGAAATGCAGCCCTTCTGGACGGCTGCGGCGTGGCTCGTCGGGAGCCTGTCCTCCCGAGCCATGGCGCGCCCGCATGACGCTTGGCTCACGCAGCCTGAGACGGTGCTCCGGCTGGCGGCGGAAGTCCCGCGGCTGGCCGCTGCCCTGCCGCGAGAGGTGAAGTTTGGCCCGTCGCTGCGGGCGGAGACGGAGGACCTGTTGTCCTACCTCAATTGGAAGCTCGGTGGGGGCGCCGGGCTGGCTGAGGGGTGGAATCTAGATCGCCGCCTGATAGCCCTCACCAACGTCGTATTGCCGGAAGAGGCCGAGCTTATGGCGAGGGCGCTGGAGGGGGTGACAGAGGTGGATCGGCGCGGCCTGCTGGCACGCTACCGTCGAGCCGGGGCGGACGCGCTCCAGTCATGGCCCGGCGCCGGGCGCGTTGCTTCGGGGCCTCCGTTGGGGCTGTTGGTGCCGCCGCCGGACGAGCCGGAAGCGGAGCCGAGGCCGGAGGGCGGCGGAGCGCCTGCGGCTGGTCCTCGCCCATCGACGCACCTGGGTGGACGCCGGTGAGCTACAGGTTCCAGGCTGGGGAGCTCAAGTGCGGCGGCTCCCCCGCATATGGCTCAGGTCCACCGGCGCTTCGAAGGCCGCGACGACCTGAGCCAGCCGCTCCAGGGTCACGCCCTTGGCATACGTCCGGCCTCCTTCCGACCGCCGGGAATCCTCATGCCCCATGACAGAGTCGATCCACCTTTCCTCAAGGTCGGCGGACTCCAAGACCGTCCTGAACGTGTGTCTGAAGCTGTGGAAGACCGTCTTCGGTCCTACACCGAGGCCGGTCTTCAGGCGACCAAAGTCTCGGCCGAGAGCCTGCCCGAGCTTGCCGTCGCGCCCCGTAGCACGGAGTTCGGGGAACAGCCGCGGAGCATCCTCCCGGCGCCGCTGCTCCACCAATCGCAGAAAGCCAAGTTCGACCAAGAAGGGGTGCACTGGCACCGTTCGCTCGCCCGCCTCCGTCTTCGGCGACCAGCCGTCGGGGTGCTCACGCAGTAGGAAGCACGCCGCGCCTTTCATCGTCTCGACGTCGATGGGCCGCAGGCGGCAGATCTCCTCGAGCCGCATGCCGCTGTAGAGCGCTATCAAAGGCGCCCACCATCGCGCTGTATCACGTGGCTGATCGACCGCCCACCACGTGGAAGAAAACAACTTCTTCATATCATCCGGTGACCATATATCACGTTTCTTTTTAGATGATTTGGTTCCTGGGAAATCAAATCCGCTCCAAATCAGTTCATCTACATGGCCGCGCTGGTGCAGCCACTTCCAATATTGGAGGAGTGCAGAAAAGTGTCGTTTGACCGTCTTGAGTTGAACGCGCGGTACTGCCGTTCCCCCCTTTTCGATCGCGTCGGCACGAGCGATGGCATCTCGGGCGGGGATCGCTTTGCCCTTGGCCGCCCCCTTCCCATGGGAGGACGGGAGGCGCAGCAATTCGTCATACAGCAACCCAGCGTCCTGCCGGGTGTAGTTCTTCACCGGCTTGTCACCAATGAGTTCTCGCGCAAGTCGGAACGTCGCTTCGGCTTGCGCGCCACTCTGCGCGGTCCATCCCTTCTGGGTGCGCTTCCAATCGAGGAAGGCCCGCTCGTGCTCCGAGAACTCGGGGGACTGGGACGCGGCGGGGGTGACGGCTGGTGCAGCCGCAGGTCTCTGCTGCAACGCCATCGCCATCGTGGCGAGATCCGCGCGCCGCTGAGCTTGCGCCGCGAGCGTCTCAGCGGTCGCGGCGCGGAGCGTCGCCACGTCAGCGCCGAGCCGTGCCGCAGCCGTCCCCGCCTCGGAGGAGACGATCGCGACGCCGTCGAGCAGCCGCTCGAGATGGTCGAGAACACGCTGTCGATCTTCCGGCGGTAGCGAGAAGATCGCGTCGGTTCCGAGGGCGAACACGCGGTCGATGGTCGCGGCGTCGCCCGTCCTGTACTCGGCGAGCAACTCCGCACGGGTCGGCGAAGCCCAAGGCGGTTCAGCCCGCAGACGCCGGAGGATGAGTGCAATGTGCTCGACGGCCAGGGAGTTCGGCTTGGTGGTCACGGCCCGGATAACCTTGTCGATCTCGACGTTGACGGCCCGAGCCCGCGCCGCCGCCTCGCGCGCGGAGCCCGTGCCCAGGGTCAGCAGTATTTCCGAGCGTCCGAAATATTGTGTTAACGGTGGCGGAACTCGCCGCCTGTAGTGGTAGGTGGTGCCCTTGAGCCTCAGATTCGCCGTCACGCCCCAGCCCCGAAACCAGAGGGATGTGGACCAGGACTGTGGACCATTGGTCCACCGCTTCCCGGCCGGGCGGAGATTGTCGAGGAAGATCAAGAGTTGGTTGGGGGACTAGGATTCGAACCTAGGCTGGCGGAGTCAGAGTCCGCAAGAACTGCGTGCGCTTTGCTGCGACACCATACGCGACGGCACGACAACGCATTGTAATACCACGTATTTTCACTTGTCAGCTTGCGCTGATCATCGCCAGAATATCCCGCCATTCACTCCACCGTGCTTACTGGGTGCTTACTGGAGTCCCATTTATATAGGACGATATTCCGGGAGGGGCGACCATGCCATCGACACGGATCACCAAGCGGGCTGTCGACGATGCGACGCCTGAAGCGCGGGATTTTTATCTGTGGGACAGCGAGCTGAGCGGCTTCGGATTGAAAGTTACGCCATCGGGGACGAAGACATATCTCGTGCAATACCGCGCCGGCGGACGCGGCATGCCAACCCGCCGCATCACAATCGGGCGGCATGGATCACCCTGGACACCTGAGCAGGCGCGCCAGGAAGCCCGTCGCGTGCTGGCCACGGTGGATCTCGGCGACGATCCTGCCGCCCGGAAGGCGGACAGGCGGCGGGAATTGACGGTGTCAGAGCTGTGCGATCTGTACATAGCGGAAGGATGCACAACAAAGAAGCCCTCGACCATCCGGGCCGACCAGGGACGGATCACGTGGCACATCAAGCCCCTGCTGGGAAAAAGAAAAGCCGGGGATATCACCCGGGGTGATATCGAGCGCCTGTTGCGCGACGTGGCGGCTGGAAAGACTGCCAGCCCACACCGCTCCAGCAAGGGTGGCAGCCGCGCAACCGGCGGAAAGGGCGCTGCGTCGCAAACCGTGATCCTGCTGAGAGCGATGTTCGCCTTCGCCATGGCTCGGGCGCTCCGCTCCGACAATCCCGCGGCCGGAATCAAGACATTCAATGTCAGAAAGCTGGAACGTTTTCTGACCGCCGAGGAAATAGGCCGACTTGGCAAGACACTGATCGCGTTCGAACAGGAGGGGGCCAACCCATATCTTATCGCCGCCATTCGCCTCCTGCTGCTGACAGGTTGCCGGAAATCCGAAATTCTGAGCCTGACCTGGGACTGCGTGGATGTCGCCCACTCCTGCTTGCGTCTGCCCGACAGCAAAACCGGCGCAAAGATTGTACCGTTGGGACGGGCCGCACTCGATATCCTGACCAAGCTCCAACGCCGGTCTGGCGTTCAATACGTCATCTCTGGCAAAGGGCAACATGGACAGTTGGTCAACATCGACCGGACCTGGGAGAAGATCCGCACCGCAGCCGGTCTGCCCGATGTTCGATTGCATGATCTTCGACATAGCTTCGCCAGCGTCGGAGCCGCCAACGGAAGCAGTCTTCTGGTCATTGGGAAGATTCTTGGGCACACCCAACCAACAACCACGCAGCGTTACGCCCATCTGGGACATGATCCCGTCTTAACCGCAGCCAATCAAATCTCCGCCGTCATCGCTGACGCACTGGACCAATCCACTTCGCAGCGAAACCGCCGGCGCAAGTTTCGCCTTCGTCCAAATCGCCCCATGTCCCTGGCTGATGCACCGGTTTGACTGCACCGATCGCGGACCTTTGGGTGGGTTGAGGTCGTGATTGTGTGCATCGGCCTGCAACGCTGGGCTCTTCCAAGTTTTGTGTGGATGACCGGAGCGTGTTTCACCTTTTGATGTTCGCGTCAGGCGTGACCGAGAACGCGAGCGCGCAGCAGATCAAAGCCGGCCCGGCCATACATCGTGCGCTTGATCACCTTCAGCCGGTTGACTTGGCCCTCGACCTGACCGCTGCTCCACGGCTCGCTCAGGGCGGCGCGCACCGCGTCCTCGTCGCGGCGGATCCCGGCGGCGAACGGTGACAGCGCGCTGATCTCTGCTTCACGCAGCCAGCCATCGAAGGGGGCGGGCGCCTTGCCCTTTACCATCTCGCAGAAGCGGGTGATGAGATCGGCGGCCGTCGCGATCGACGGCGAGCGCTCCCGCAACGCCTGGACAAAGCGGCAGTCCTCGTCGGTCATCCTGTCGGGATCGCCCGCCCGGAGGCGCCGACATGGCAGCATGCCGACCGCGGCACCAGCATTCTCAATCCGTACCATGGTTATCTGGAGGATCGCTGGCAGGCGGGTTGCCGGAGCGCCGTGGCGGGAACTCCAGGAGCGCGGGTTTCCCAGACAGTACAGCGTCGTGCGGGATTGGGGAACCCGGCGCCGGCGGCAGGATCCGCCTGCAGATTCCGATGACGCCGGCCGGGTATTCCGATTTGAAGGCGGCCACTGTTCCAAACTGAAGCCGGCCAGGGTTCCGAAGGAAAGCGGCCGGGGTGGCGTATCCCCGCGAGGCGTTTTTCGTGTCGCATGAGCATGTCGTCGGGTCAAGCCGCCATGCTCATGTCGAGGTGGAGGGCGTCCCCGCAATCCACAGGAGGGCCCCGGGCAAGCCGGTCGTGAGCGCGCCTCATCACGCTGGAGAGCGGCCGGCTTGCCTGGAAGGTGCCTGTGGAGCTCCGGGGGGCGCCCGGCGGTCTCGTTCCTCTCCGTCGGCCAGGGCTGGCTGGCGTCGCTGCTTGCGCATTGAGTCTCCGGTGAGGTCGATGCGGTAGGCGTTGTGAAGAATGCGGTCCAAGATCGCGTCCCCGAGAGTCGGATCCCCAATCATCGCAGGCTGCCACAGTTGTTGATCGGCTGGTGACTGAGGTCACGATCGTGGATCGGCGACATTCCCTTTACGGTCAACGCCTTGAAGTCGTAGCGGAACCGTCGCCCCGTGGTCCGGACTGGGTAACTGTCGTTCTCCCCGACGGGCGACACCGGCACGTTCACCGGGCGGCTACCGATCTTGTCTCGGTCTTGGAAGCAGTGGAGTGCATGCCGGCCGACCGGGGTGATGCACGCATCACCGTGCGGACGCTGCTGCCCTTGGCCGAATGCCTGCGGGCGCTGTTGAAGGTTTCGAGAGAGGAGGTCGCCGATGAGCCACATCGCTTCGGCGCCCCGGCCCCAAGCCAATCTGCCGCCGAAGCCCTCGGCGACACCAACGACGCTGTGGTCGGCACTGCCACCGGACACGCGCCGGACAATCGCTGCGGTGTACGCCGGCATGATGGCTCGGATGCACAGGCCGGATACTCCCAGCGTTCCAAAGGTGCATCATGCTGACCGCGACGCTTCCCCATGAGGACCTGGTCACCACGGCGCATCGTGCCAAGCTGGCCTTCATTTATGTGCGGCAGTCATCGGTCGGGCAAGTCCGCCAGCACCAAGAGAGCACTGAGCTGCAGTACCGGTTGGTCGACCGCGCCCTTCATCTTGGTTGGCCGCGGGAGCGGGTCCAGGTCATCGATGAGGATCTCGGCTGTTCCGGCGCAAGCAGCGACGGTCGGCAGGGCTTTCAGAAGCTGATCGCCGAGATCGGCCTTGGCCACGCCGGCCTCGTGCTCAGCCTGGACGCCTCTCGCTTGGCCCGCAATAACCGTGACTGGTACCAGCTCATCGAACTGTGCGGCCTCTTCGGCGTGCTGATCGCCGATGGCGAACGGCTGTTCGACCCGGCCGCCTACCACGACCGGCTGCTGCTGGGCCTGTCCGGTATCATGAGCGAGGCGGAACTACACCAGATCAAGATCCGGCTCCACCAAGGTGAACGCCAGAAGGCGGAACGTGGCGAGTTGCGCCAGCCGCTGCCAGCCGGATTGGCCGAGGACCGCGGCGGCATGATTGTCCTCAATCCCGACGAGGAGGTTCAGGCGCGCCTGAACTTGGTGTTTCATCTCTTCCGTGATCTGGGGAGCGCCCATGCGGTTATGCGGGCGCTGCAGCGCGCCGGCTTGTTGGTGCCGGTACGCCCGTTGCGGGGCCCCGCGCCGCACGCGGTGGTGTGGCAGCCAGCTGACAGCAGCCGGGTGCTCAACATCCTGAAGAACCCGTCTTACGCCGGCGCCTACGTTTACGGCCGCCACTTCCAGGACCCGGGCCGTCGGCGGGCCGGAGTGCCGCGCAGTGGAACGGTGACGCGGCCGCCGGACGCATGGCCGGTGTGCCTGTTGGAGGCTCACCCCGGCTACATCGGTTGGGAGGAGTTCATGGCCAACCAGAAACGGCTGTCGGACAACATCAACCGCTACAGCGCTGGACACCGGGGCGTGCCTCGCAAGGGCATGGCTCTGCTGCAAGGGATCGCCGTGTGCGGACGGTGTGGGCGTCGGATGGGACTGGGATACTCCGGCCCCCACGGCGAGTATCCGGTGTATCGCTGCGGCGCCGACAAACATCAGAGTGGGGCTCCGATGTGTCAGGAAGTCCGTGCCCTGGCGGTCGATGCCGAAATCGAACGTCTTGTGCTGGAAGCGCTCACGCCCGACCGGGTGGCCCTGGCCATTGCCGCGCTGAGCACCCTTGACGAGGAAGCCCGTCTATTGGAGCGGCAATGGGCCCTCCGGCGTGAACGGGCTCGGTACGAGGCGGAGCGTGCTCGTCGACAATACGACGCGGTCGAACCGGAAAACCGGCTGGTCGCCCGGTCCTTGGAACGGGCCTGGGAGGAGCGGCTGCGCGCCGTTGAGCAGGTAGAGACGGAGTACGAGCACTGGTACCGGGAGCAACCCTTGGCCCTGAGCGATGCCGAACGCACCGAGATCCTGGCGGTCGGGGCGAATCTCTCGGCCGTATGGCACGCGCAGACGACCACGGCTGCGGACCGCAAGCGTATCGTGCGCTTGATCATCCAGGAAGCCATCCTCGACCAGAAACAGGTTCCCGGCCGAGTGTTGATCCGCCTCGTTTGGCAAACCGGGGCCGTCAGCGAACATGATCTGCGGCGGACCGTGCACTCCTACGACTGCTATGCCGAGATCGAGGAGTTGGAAGGCCGCGTACGCGCTTTGAACGCCGCGGGTAAGATGGACGGAGAAATCGCCGAGACTTTGAATGCAGAAGGGTTCCTGTCGAGCCGTGGAACGACGTTCGACCATGGGCTCGTTTTCCTGCTGCGCAAGCGGTGGGGCATCGCGACGGTGAAGATCAATGGGGCCGAGGCCAATCCCGTCCGTTGGCCGGATGGCAGCTACTCAATCCAGGGCGCAGCCAAAGTGCTCGGAGTAACGGCCCAGACTATCTTGAAGTGGCTGAAGTGTGGCCGTCTGTCCGGGCATCAGCTCGCCAAGGGCCTGCCCTGGCAGATTATGCTCGAGGAGGAGCGCATCCCGGAACTCCGTACTCTGGTTCGACGCACCACCCCGTCAAGGAGGAAGGCATTATGAAACGGTTGGGTCCCCGACGAGTTCGTGCCAGCGGTCCGCGGGGATTTGGCTGGTGATCAGCACAGAGCCGGCGTTGTAGCGGTCCTCTACGATCTCGAGCAGGTCGCGGCGTTGCTCTGCGTTCAGTGGCTCTGGTCCCCAATCGTCCAGGATGAGAAGCCGCACTCGGGCGAAGCCGCGCATCAGGCGGGCATAACGGCCGTCGCCGTGTGCCAGGGCCAGGCTCTCGAACAGCCGAGGCATCCGCTGGTAGAGTACCGATAGGTTCTCGCAGTAGGCACGGTGGCCAAGCGCGCAGGCCAGCCAGGATTTGCCGATGCCGGTCGGCCCGGTGATGATCACGTTCTGGTGATCGTGGATCCATCGGCAGGCCGCCAGCTTCTGGAACAGCGCGCGGTCCAACCCACGCGGCGCTCGGAAATCAACATCCTCGATCACGGCGGGATGGCGCAGCCGGGCGCTCTTGGCGCGTGCTTCGAAACGTTTCTGCCGGCGCAGCGTCACCTCGTGATCGAGCAGCACACCCAGCCATTCCTCATGGCTGAGGGTGCTGGCCTCGCGGTTGGCCTGCATCTCGCGCAGCGCCTTGGCCATGCCGTGCAGACCCAGGTCGCTGAGCTGGTCGAAGGTGGGATGGGAAAGTATGGTGGGCTCCTAATGAAAGTACCGCGAACCGCGGATGTTGGCGTGGTCCAGCGTCGGCGCCTCCAGGCGGGCGATCCCGACAGGATGACCGACGAGGACTGCCGCTTTGTCCAGGCGTTGCGGGAGCGCTCGCCGTCGATCACGACGGCCGCCGATCTCATCACCCGCTTCTGCGAGAAGGTGAAGGGCAAGGTGCCCGCCCCATTCGATGGCTGGCTGCGCGAGGCAGAGATCAGCGCGCTGTCATCGTTGGCCGCCGGGATCCGCCGCGACGAGAACGCGGTGTGCGCCGCCCTGAGCGAGCCGTGGAGCAGCGGTCAGGTCGAGGGCCAAGTCAACCGGCTGAAGGCGATCAAGCGCACGATGTATGGCCGGGCCGGCTTCGATCTGCTGCGCGCTCGCGTCCTCGGTTACGCCTGACGCGAACATCAAAAGGTGAAACACGCTCCGATCATCCACACAAAACTTTGAAGAACCGAATTGCCGGCCGGCCTTGCCATGGCAAATCGGCCAACCGGCGCTCATAGCGGCTGTGCACCCGCGACGAAGGCGCGTGGCAACGCGGGCAAGGGACTTGATGAGTGTCGGGGGCGGACGAAGATGGTGATGCGGTCCGGCTCCGGCAGAACATGCTCGACACAGAGACCATTGGGGATCATTGGGAGGAGGCGCTTGGTCACGGTGAACTGAATCTGGTGCGATGTTCACCTCATGTGATCATCCCTGGCGTTGGGTGCCACCGGCATCACGAAAAGTGCGCAAGAACCACCGATCCGGGGCAAGATCAGCTCCAACGCTCCTCCATTCGCTTGACATGAGGCACAATATTGTACATATATAAAAATATTGTTCAAAAAATTAGCCTCGCAGGCTGGAGCCACGTGTCTGGAGCCGAACAGGCCCCGATCTGACTCTGACCGACGCGCCTCTCGAACCACGCCGGGGCATCCAACAGAGGAGTCGCCAAATGCGCGCAGCCGTCATCACGGAGCGGGGCGTCGCCCCTGTCATCGCCGAGTTCCCGGAACCCCAGCCCCGCGACGGTGCGGTCCTGATCGACGTCGATACCGTCGGGCTTGGCGGCTGGGACGTGCTGGGCGCCTACCGCCTCGGCATCCAATATCCCTGCGTCATCCGTGGCGAGGGGGTCGGCCGCACCGCCGATGGCCGGCGGGTCTATTTCGGTGAGCGGTCGGTGCAGCCCTATGGCGCCTGGGCGGAGCGCACCCTCGTTCCGACCGAGGAGGTGTGGGAGGTTCCCGACGGGGTCGACGACAAGCTGGCGATCGTGATGGGCATCGCCGGAACCGGCGCGCTGGTTCCCCTGGAACAGGCAAACATCCAAAAGGGCGAGCGCGTCCTCGTCCTGGGGGCCACCGGCACGCTGGGGCAGATCGCCTTGCAACTGGCTCGCCACCTTGGCGCCGGGCGCGTGGTCGCCGCCGCCCGCAACGAGCGGGCGCTGGCCCGGCTGGTGGAGCGCGGAATCGCCGACGCGGCCGTCCGTCTGGGCGGCGAGGATGACGTCGCCGCGCTGAAGGCCGAGGCGGGGGAAGGCTTCGACGTGGTGCTCGACCTCGTCTGCGGGACACCCATGCTGGCCGCTCTGAAGGCGACACGCTGGGGTGCGCGGATCTTCACCATCGGCACCGGAGCCGGGCGGGAGGTCAAGCTGGACATCGCGGATCTGCTGTTCCGCTCCCTGTCCTGCATCGGCACGGGACAGCGTCCCCCCGCCGACCGGCGCGCGATATGGGAACGCCTGCTGGTCATCGCCCGTGAACAGGCCATAACCGTCGATTACGCCGATTACCGCTTCGACCAGGCCAACGAAGCCTGGGCTGCGCAGACCGCCGGGCCGCACGCAAAGATCACCGCCGCCATTCCCCGGTAACGCTGGCCCCGGCAACGCCGGCTTCGCCGGTAAAAATTCGCTGACGGGAAGAATGCCGAGGAGCCGATCCTCGGCATGTCCAGTGCCGTCACTTTTCCCAGGAAGGACAGCCGATCCCGCCAAGCCATTGTCCCGGCCACGTCAACGGCGATGTCACCGGCCGAGGAAGCGCTTGACCCGACCGGCGGCGATCTTGCCCGGCATCCCAGTGACGCCGCCGCCCGGATGGATTCCGGCACCGCCGAAGAACAGGCCCGCCACCGGAAGAGTCTCGCCCCCCAGCCCGGCGGCCGGACGCAAGACGCTGGATCGGAGGATCGAAACGTCAAGGTGCAGGACGCAACCGTTCAGGACGTTCAGCCGCTTGGCCAACTCCGGCGAGGTTTCGACCCGGCGGCCGATCTCCATGCGCTCCAACCCGTCGATATAATCACCCGCATGGGCGATGGTCCGCGATACCGCCGTTTCGCGCACGGCGTCCCACCCTCCGTCCGGGGACACCGGCATCGCCGGCGGGTAAAGATACACGACGTCCTGACCAGCCGGTGCCTGCGACGGATCGGCGGCGCTGGGGGTGGCGATCCACATGTAGGGAAGCTTGGGAACCTGACCGCGGGCGGCCGCGGCGAAATTCTCCAGCACCGCCTCGTCGGTGCCGACCAGCAGAACCGGCCCGCGCAGGTTCAGCCCGTCGCTCCGCATTGCCTGATGCCTGGGCAGGGAAATCTCGCCGTTCAGCGCCAGATCGACCCGCAGGGGCGACGCGCCATGGGCGTTCGACGGCACCATCGCGACGCGGGTCATCAGCTTGCGCGCGATGGAGCCGGGGGTGACCATGTCGAACGTCATCTTCGGATGGCAGGTGGACACCACCGCGCGGGCGGTGACGGTCCGGCCATCCTTCAGGCGAACGCCCGTGGCGCGCCCGTCGCGGACGATGATCTCCTCGACGGGCGCGCTGGTCATCACCTCACCCTTAAAATCCTTGAAGCGGGCCAGCATGGCGTTGGTCAGCATCTGCATGCCGCCCATCGAGCGGCCGATGCCGAAACGGTGCAGGAACCCCAGAATCGAATAATACAGCCCGCTGCCGTCCGCCAGCACCGGCCCGGCGGCGCCGGTCAGGCAGGTCAGCGCCGAGATGGTCACCGGATGCTCGAAACGCTCCCTGGCCACCTGATAGGCCGAGCCGGTCGCCAGCGCGACGATGTCCGGCTTCAGCCTGCGATGGCGGCGCAGCGCCCGGAGGGCGCCCAGCTTGGTCAGCAGGTTCGGTTGCGCCGGATCGACCCGCATCATCGGATGCACGATGTCGAGCAGGGCGTTGACGACCTCCATGAACTCCAGATAGGCGTCCGCGTCGTGCGGCGAATAGCGGCGGATTTCCTCCACCGTCTTCTTGTAGTCGCGCCACAGCACCAGGGACTGGCCGTCCGGATGCAGATAGACGTAGGAGGGTGACAGCTCCTTCTGCTTGAAGCCGTAACGCTCCAGCTCCAGTTCGTCGCCGACCGTGTGCGCCCGCCAGGACAGCAAATCCAGAGCGCAAGGGTGCACCAGATGGTTCGGCGCCTCGGGAATGGCGTAGGAGGACGAGGCCATGCCGCCGATGTTGGGCAGCGCCTCCACCACCAGCACCCTCTTGCCGTCCGCCGCCAGGTAGCACCCCGCCGAAAGACCGTTGTGCCCCCCACCGACGATGATCACGTCGTAATCGATACCTGCACCGTAAGCCGTCATCGCTTCCACCCGTCGCACAATTCCATGAAAGAAAACATTCCGTCAGACCCCGATGAAATAGCGGATGGACAGCGTTCCGCTGCCGAACCGGTACAGTTCGATCGTCGGAATCGCGACATCGCCGCCGATCACCCGGTTGCGGTGATGGCACGCCGCTTCGCGGCCGTTGACGATGGTGGCCACGACCTCGATGTCGATCCGGGCGCTCTGGCTGGTCCACATCGCGTCGAGCGCTTGCCACGCATCGTCGCGCGGCGGCTGGCCGGCATACTCAATGGTCAGGCCGTTCGGCGCCACCGCGCGGTAATGCGCGAAGAAGCCATCCCGGTCCTTGGCGTTCCAGCAAGCGATCTGCCCATGCAGGAAATGCGCGATGACATCGCGTTCGTCGGCATCCATAACCGTTCCAATCCCTTCGTCGCTCGTCTTGTTTTTACAGATCCAGGCCCGGCACGTTGCGGGCGCTGCCGTTGCGCCGATCGGACTCGCCCCAGGCGACCCAGCGGTCGGGCTCGCGGGTGTCGCCGACCCGGCGCCAGCGCCCCTCCTGCTGGGCCGTGATCGGGAAGCCACCGACGAAATCGATCATCTCGCCCTTCGGGTCGGGCAGGAATTCCCACTCCTCCGACCCGTCGACGGTGACGCGCACCGTTTCGGCGAAGTAGCTGCCGGGCCTGTGGGTGACCGACCCCTCGATGTCCGTGGTGCAGCGAACCCTGCCCGTCTGGTCCATCAGAATGGCGTAGCCGAGGTGGTCATGGCCGACCATCAGCGACCCGGCGTCGAAGCTGCCGTCCTTGTAGACCGTCGCGAAGGTCCACCAGAGGACGTGCTTCTTGTTGTTGACGATCAAATCCTTTTGGAGGTGGATGGCGCCGCCCTCGGCCATGTAGACCTGATCGAGCGCCACGATCCCCTTGACCGGCCGCCCCTGGCAGGTCCCGGCGAGGTCGTAGAGCTGCGAGGCGTAGAAGGTTCCCCAATCGACGCCGGGCAGATACCATTGCATCCCGGTGCCGAGCAGCGGCCCGCGCAGGTCGAACAGCCCCTCCTCGCGCCAGGACAATTCGGTGCCGGACGCGTTGAGCGTCCATGGGTTGCCGGCCTCGCCCGGCTGGCTGGTCCAGGTCACGGTCTCGCCGTCGAAGGACTGCACCGGCGTCGGGGTCAGCGCCTGCCGGGCCATCCGCTCGCGATCGAGGCGGATGTTCCGCCCGTCGATCTCGGTCGAAAGGTAGAAGAAACGGGTCGGGTTCGGCGTCCCGGTCGGCGCCATGACCGAGCGGACGAAGGAGAAGATCGTGCCGTCGGCGTCGCGGACCGATCCGAACGGCATGCTCTTGCTGAGAGCGAGGCCGAAGAAGCCACGCAGGCCGTTCAGCGAGGCCCCCGTCACCTTTTGTGGCCCGACCAGTTGCTGGAAAGCGAAATCACCGCGCTCCGGCGCGGCATCGAACCGTTTCATCGAACCGGCTCCTCCCAAGAAAGCCCTGCGGGGATGGTTGTGCAAGCGGGTGGCGGCGGCCCCGGATCACCGGAACCGGCACGGTGAAGGATCGGTTTTCCGCGATCACCGCCGAATCCTGGAACCCACCGACTGTCGCACAACCCCGCAAATTCTGGCGCGTCCCTTCGTTTGACCTGGAGTCAAACGAAGGGACGCTTTCCAGCGCATCGACTGCTGACGGACATGTCTTCGCTTTGCTAAATTATGGCGTCCGCATCCCTTTGACCGGTAGTCGAAGCCCTTTGCCGGACCGTCCACGAGCTTGGACCTCCCCCCGGACCAGAGGCAATGCATGAAGATCGCACGCATTCGCGAGGCCGACGAGCGCTGTGGCTGGGCGTTGGTCGATGCCGACGAAGGTCGGGTCCGGCGCATCCGCGCTCCATTCTCACGCTGGGCGCCCAGGCTGACCAGCGACGGCATCGACGCTCTCGACCTCGACACCGCAGGCATCGATCTAGCCGACGTGCAGTTGCTGGCTCCGGTCGATCCCTCGGCCCGCGTGTTCGGCGTCGGGCTGAACTACCTGACCCATCTGACCCGCCTTGGCCGCAAGGAGGCTCCACCCCACACTATCGCCTATCTCAAGCCGGACTCCGCGCTGGTGGATCCCGGCGGCGTCATCCAGTATCCGGCGGTCACCCGTCAGCTCGATTATGAGATCGAACTGGTCGCGGTGGTCGCCCGCCGCCTCGCCGACGAGGAGGACGCGACGGAATGCCTGCTCGGCTACACCATCGGGAATGACGTCAGCGCGCGGGATGCCGGAAAGGCGCTCGGCAGCCTGGATCTGTTCACCCAGAAGGCGCTCGACCGCACCGCGCCGATCGGCCCCTGGATCGCGACGCTCGACACGTTCGGCGGCCCAGGCCAGCCGGAGCGCGACATGACCCTGCGCATCAACGGGGAAACCCGGCAGCGCGACAACACCCGCAACATGATCTTTCCGTTGGCGGAACTGCTGAACTTCGTGGACGCCAGGGTCGCGTTGCGCTCCGGCGATCTGCTGTTTACCGGTTCGACCTGCGGCGTGGGGCTGGAGGACGGGCGCTTCCTGCGGCCGGGCGATTGCATCGAGGCCGAGATCGAGGGGATCGGCGTCCTGCGGAACAGCGTGGGGCCGCAGCGCATCCTGCTGCCTCAGCGGCGGAACGGGCGTCTCGGCATTCCTTGACCGTCCCTTAAGGATGGCCGGAGCGCGTCCGCGCTTCCCACAGCGTGATGGAGACGGTCGACACGATGATGAGAGCGCCACCCGCCACCATCGACAGGGTCGGCACCTCGTTGAAGAAGCAGACGCCGATGATCACCGCGAAGATCAGGCGCAGATAGTCGAGCGGCGCCAGGGCCACGGAGTTGCCGCAGGTCATCCCCTTGATGTAACAGGCCTGCGCCCCGACGCTGGCCGCGCCCATGACGACGAAGAGAGCCGCGTCGCCCGGCGTCGGCCATGTCCAGACCAGGATGGCCGGCGGGATCGACAGCAGGAAACCGAGGATCGACGACCAGCACAGAAGGCTGAAGGTGCCGTGCTGCTTGGCCAGCAGCTTGATGCTGACGACCGTCAACGCGAAGAGCAGGGCCGACCCGATGGCGGCGGCGTGGGGCCAACCGACCTCAGTCTGGGCGGACGGGTTGACGACCACCAGAACCCCGATGAATCCGGCGATCAAGGCGGCGGCCCGCCCCGGCCCGACCCGCTCCCCCAGCAGGACGACGCCGAGCGGCGCCATCCACAAGGCGCGGGTGAAGGACAATGCGTTGGCGTCGGCGAGCGGCAATTCCTGAAAGGAATAGTAGGAGAGCAGAACCCCGGCGACCGCCGTCATCGCCCGCCCGAACAGCAGCATAAATTGCCCTGATCCCAGGACTCCCGGCTTACGGATCAACGTCGGCGTCAACCCGATCACGACGGCAAGCTGGCTGAAGAACAGCTGGAGCGGCGGCGAATAGCCGGCCAGCCGCTTCACCAGAACCGTCATGACCGTGAAGCAGACGGCCGACGCGATCATCCACACCGCCCCCCGAAGGTTTGGCGTGAGGCGCGCAAAGCCGGCCGAAAGGAACGGAACCATCGGCGGCATCACGGCATCAGGTCTCGTCATCCGCCCAACGGCTCGGCCCCGATGCGCGGAACGGCCGTGCGCCGGCGTCGACGTCGGCGCGCGCGATAAGGCGCAGGGCGGGAATGGTCCCGATCTCGCGCAACGCGGGGGTGGAAGCGAAATCGCCGTCGGCAAGGGCCACGCAATCGTCGAAGGTCAGCATGACAAACATCATCCTTGGTCGAAAAAGGGCCGGGCGCCATCACGATCGCCCGGCCCAGGGTCCGCGCCGGCCGGGAAGCGCCGGAGCGGCAGACGTGCCTTACGCAGACGTGCCTTACAGCGCCTCCGCCAACTCCGGCAGGGCTTTGAACAGGTCGGTGACGAGGCCGTAATCCGCGACCTGAAAGATCGCTGCCTCCTCGTCCTTGTTGATCGCGACGATGACCTTGCTGTCCTTCATGCCCGCCAGATGCTGGATGGCACCGGAGATGCCGACGGCGATATACAGCTCCGGCGCGACGATCTTGCCGGTCTGGCCGACCTGGTAGTCGTTCGGCACGAAACCGGCGTCTACCGCCGCTCGACTCGCTCCGACGGCGGCGCCCAGCTTGTCGGCGATGGCTTCCAGCAGGTGGAAGTTGTCGCCCGACTGCATGCCACGCCCGCCGGAAATGACAATGCGGGCCGAGGTCAGTTCCGGACGTTCCGACTTGGACAGCTCGGCCGAAACGAAGGAGGACAGGCCGGGGTTCCCCGTCGCACTCACCGTCTCCACCGGGGCGGAGCCACCCGGACCCGCCGCTTCGAAGGCGGTAGTGCGGACGGTGACAACCTTGACCCCGTCCCGCGACTGGACGGTAGCGATGGCGTTGCCGGCGTAGATCGGCCGCTCGAAGATATCCTCCGAGACCACGCCGGTGATGTCCGAGACCGCCGCCACGTCCAGCAGGGCCGCAACGCGTGGCAGCACATTCTTGCCGACCGAGGTCGCCGGAGCGAGGATATGGCTGTAATTCCGGCCGATCTCGACCAGAAAGGCCGCCAGCGGTTCGGCCAGCGCATGCTCGTAGGCCGCATCGTCGACCAGCAGCACCTTCGACACACCGACGATTTTCGATGCGGCCTCCGCGACGCCCTGCGCGCCCTTGCCGGCGACCAGCACATGGATGTCGCCACCGATCTTGGCGGCGGCGGTGACGGTGTTCAACGTCGCCGGCTTCAGTATGGCGTTGTCATGTTCGGCCAGAATGAGGATCGTCATGGTCAGATCACCCGCGCTTCGTTTTTCAGCTTGTCCACCAGTGTGGCGACATCCGGCACCTTGACGCCGGCCTTGCGCTTGGCCGGTTCGACCACCTTCAGCGTCGTCAGCCGCGGTGCCACGTCGACGCCGAGCGCGGCCGGAGTGACGGTCTCCAGCGGCTTCTTCTTCGCCTTCATGATGTTGGGCAGCGAGGCGTAGCGCGGCTCGTTCAGCCGCAGGTCGGCGGTGACGATGGCCGGCAGTTTCAGCTCCACCGTCTCCAACCCGCCGTCGATCTCGCGGATCACGGTGACCGAGCCATCGCCCAACGCAACGTCGGAGGCGAAGGTGCCCTGGCCCCAGCCCAGCAACGCCGCCAGCATCTGGCCGGTCTGGTTGCAGTCGTCATCGATCGCCTGCTTGCCCAGGATGACCAGCGTCGGGCCTTCCTTATCGACCAGCGCCTTGAGAATCTTGGCAACCGCCAACGGCTGGGTTTCGGTGTCGGTCTGCACCAGGATGGCGCGGTCGGCGCCCATCGCCAGAGCGGTACGCAGCGTTTCCTGGCACCCGGACGGGCCGACCGACACGGCGACGATCTCGGTCGCCTTGCCGGCTTCCTTGAGACGAACCGCTTCCTCGACGGCGATCTCGTCGAAGGGGTTCATGCTCATCTTCACGTTGGCGGTCTCGACGCCCGTTCCATCCGCCTTCAAAAGGATCTTGACGTTATAGTCGATCACCCGCTTCACGGGCACGAGGATCTTCATGATGCGATCTCCAACGCTCTCTTATTCCGCCGCAATGACGCTGACGTCGCCGTCCCGGTAGGACTGGATCAGTTCGGACAGGCGTTCCCTGGCCTTGGCAACGCTCGCGTCCTTGACCGGGCCATAGCCGCGCATGTCCGACGGCAGGGAGGCGATCTCCACCGCAATCGCGTGGTTGTCACGGGTTAGGGTGCGCAGCACGTCGCGGATCGTCGTCTCGTATTCGGCGATCAACCGGCGCTCCATCCGCCGCTCCGGCGTCCAGCCGAACGGGTCGAAGGGCGTGCCACGCAGCCCCTTCATCCGCGCCAGCAGTTTGAAGACGCTCAGCATCCACGGTCCATAGGTCCGCTTCCTCGGTCTCTCGCCCGCCGGCACGCCATGATCGAGGAACGGCGGCGCGAGGTTGAACTCCAGCCGGTAGTCGCCTTCGAACATCTCGGCGATGCGCTCGACGAACCCGGAGTGGGCGTAAAGGCGCGCCACCTCGTACTCGTCCTTGTAGGCGAGCAGCGTGACGAGGTTGCGCGCGACCGCCTCGGTCAGGCTGGTTTTTCCCGGTGCGGCGCGGCGTTCGGCGTCGCGGACCCGGTCGACGAACGCGGAATATCGCGCGGCGTAGGCGGCGTCTTGATAATCGGTGAGGAAACGGGCGCGCCGCTGGATCACCTCTTCCAACCCGCCCGAGCGGCGGCGCAGATCGGCAATGGCCGTCGGCGTTCCGACCGCTTGCGGCCGATGGGCGAGAGCCTCCACCGCCGCCGGGTCATGCGCGGCGAACCGGCCCAGGTGAAAGGCGGTGGTGTTCATCGACACGGCGACGCCGTTGACCGCGATGGCCTTCAGAAGCGCCGCGGCCGACAGCGGAACCAGCCCACTCTGCCACGCGAAGCCGAGCATGAACGGGTTGGCGGCGATGCTGTCGCCCAGCAGGGCGGTGGCGAGCCGCGTCGCATCGACCAGGGCGAGCGAGCCGCCCGCCATCGCCATATCGATGTCACCGACGAGGTCCTGCACCGGAACCTTGAAATCGCGCTGCCGCGCGAACTCGGCGGTGACGGCCTCGTGGCTGTTGATGACCGCGCGGGTCCGTCCCGGCCGAATCTTCGATAGGCAATCCCCGGCGGCGGCCACCACGATGTCGCAGCCGATGATCGCGTCGGCGCCACCGGCGGCGATGCGGACGGCGTGCAAATCTTCCGGCGTGTGGCCGATGCGAATGTGACTGGTGACTGCCCCGCCCTTCTGCGCCATGCCGGTGATGTCGAGAACGCTGACGCCCTTGCCCTCGATGTGGGCGGCCAGGCCCAGCAGCGCGCCCAGCGTCACCACCCCGGTGCCGCCGACGCCGGTGACGTAGATCCCCCAGGGCCGATCAACGGAGGGCAGGACCGGTTCGGGCAAGGCGGAGATATCGACCGCATCCTTCGCCAGCGGTTGGGGCTTGCGCAGCGTGCCCCCATGGATTGTAACGAAGCTGGGGCAGAATCCCTTCACGCAGGAGAAATCCTTGTTGCAGGTGGATTGGTCGATCTGGCGCTTGCGGCCGAACTCGGTCTCCACCGGCACCACCGACATGCAGTTCGATTGCACCGAGCAGTCGCCGCACGCTTCGCAAACCAGTTCGTTGATGACGACGCGCTTGGGCGGGTCGGCCATCGTGCCACGCTTGCGCCGGCGGCGTTTCTCCGTGGCGCAGGTCTGGTCGTAGATCAGGATGGAGACGCCGGGCACCCCCCGCAGCTCGCGCTGCACCGCGTCGAGATCGTCACGATGCCGCACCCCGGTGAAGGGAGGCAGATCACCGCCGTTGCCGTATTTTTCCGGCTCGTCGGAGACCACCACGATGCGCGCGGCACCCTCCGCCGCAAGCTCCCTGGCGATCATCGACACGGTCAGCGTGCCGTCGATCGGCTGCCCGCCGGTCATGGCGACGGCGTCGTTGAACAGGATCTTGTAGGTGATGTTGACTCCGGCGGCGATGGCCTGCCGCACCGCCAGGCTGCCGGAGTGGTAATAGGTGCCGTCACCGAGGTTGGCGAAGACATGCGTTTCCTCGGTGAAGGGGGCTTGGCCCACCCACGGCACCCCCTCGCCCCCCATCTGGGTGAAGGTGTCCGTCTTGCGGTCCAGCCCCATTGCCAGATAATGGCAACCGATGCCGGCCAGCGCCCGGCTGCCCTCAGGTACCACGGTGGAGCTGTTGTGCGGACAGCCGGAGCAGAAGGTCGGCTTGCGATCGACGCGTGCCCGTTGCACCCCTTGCGTTTCGCGGGCGTCGAGGAAATCGACACGCTGTCGGATCCCGTCATGGTCCAGGAAACGCAGCAGACGGCGTCCGATCACCACGGCGATCCGCGCGGGTGAGAGTTCACCGGCCGAGGGAAGAATCCAGTCGGCGCCTTCGTCGAACTTGCCGACCACGCGCGGACGGACGTCGGGGTTCCAGTTGTAGAGCTGTTCCTTCAGCTGGTTCTCGATCAGCGCACGCTTTTCCTCGACGACAACGATCTCCTCTAGCCCTTCGGCGAAGCGGCGCACGCCCTCGCGCTCCAGCGGCCAGGGCATGCCCACCTTGTAGACGGTGATGCCCCAGTCGGCGGCCATCGCCTCCGAGATGCCCAGCTCATCAAGAGCCTGGCGAACGTCGAGATAGCTTTTCCCGGTGGTGACGATGCCGAATCGCGGGCGCGGGCTGTCGATCACCACACGATCCAGATTGTTGGCACGGGCGAACGCCAGGGCGGCGTACAGCTTGTGCTTCATCAGCCGGTGTTCCTGCTCCAGCGGCGGATCGGGCCAACGGATGTTCAACCCGCCGGGCGGAAGCGGAAAATCGGTGGGGATGACCGGGTCGATCCGATGCGGATCGACATGCACGGACGCCGAGCTGTCCACCGTCTCGGCGATGGTCTTCATGGCGACCCAGCAGCCGGACCAGCGGCTCATCGCCCAGCCGATCAGGCCGTAATCCAGGATCTCCTGCACGCCGGCGGGATTCAGCACGGGAATCATCGCGTGGACGAAAGCGTGCTCGGACTGGTGCGGCACCGAGGAGGATTTGCAGGCGTGATCGTCGCCGGCCAGCACCAGCACCCCGCCATGGCGAGACGAGCCGGCGAAATTGCCGTGGCGCAACGCGTCGCCGGAACGATCAACCCCCGGCCCCTTGCCGTACCACATCGCAAAGACGCCGTCGTGCCTGGCCCCCTCGAACAGCCCGACCTGCTGGCTGCCCCAGACGGCCGTGGCACCGAGTTCCTCGTTGACACCCGGCTGGAAGTGAATGTGGTTCTTGTCCAGAAACTTGCGGGCGCTCCACAAATTCTGGTCGAGACCGCCCAGCGGCGACCCGCGATAGCCTGAGATGAAACAGGCGGTGTCCAGACCGGATGCCGTGTCGCGCTGGCGCTGCATCATCGGCAGGCGCACCAGGGCCTGGGTGCCGGTCAGGTACACCCGGCCGCTTTCCACGGCGTATTTGTCTTCCAACGTCAGGGAGGGCAGCGACAGGGAATCTTGGGTCATGGCGTGATGGTCTCGAAAAATGGGCGGACCGGCCCGCAGGACCGGGCCGCCCAAGGAAGACGGTCGCGGGAGGATGCGTCCGTCCGAGATGAACTGTTCGGCCGACCGCCCGAATCCGGTCCGATCACATGCCGGTCTTGCCAGCCTTCTGAAAGAAGGAGCGCATGGCGACCAGCGACGGCGTGTGGCAACCGAAGCCACCGTCGGCGACCAGCGTGGTGCCGGTGACGAAAGAGGACTCATCCGACGCCAGGAAGGCGACGACGTCAGCGATCTGCCGTGGCGTTCCCAACTCCGGCGTCATATGGTTGTCGCGCAGGATGTCGAGCAGCTCGGCCGGCATCGACCCATGGGCGTTCTCCGCCGGAGCAAGACCGATCTGCACGGCGTTGGCGCGGATCCCCTGCTTGCCGTATTGGGCCGCGATGACGCGCGGCAGCATGATGAGCGCCGCCTTCGACGCGGCGTAGCCGGTCAGTGACAGATCGCCCTGCACTCCCAGCCCGGAGGTCGCGAATATTACGGAGCCGCGGCTCCGCGTCAGCATGTCCGGGATGCAGTGCTTGCTGCACAGCACGGCGCCGCGCAGATTGACGGCGATGGCCCGGTCGAAGGCGGCCATGTCCAGGTTGCAGATGTCGCGGTCGCGCTGGCGCTGTTGGACATCGAGCGCGGCCGCGTTGTTGTGCAGGATGTCGATACGGCCGAACCGATCGATGACTGTAGCGGCCATCGCCGACACGTCGTCTTCCAACGACACGTCGACACGCACGGCCATCGCCTGCCCGCCCGCTTGCACGATTTCTCCGGCGACCCGCTCGGCCGCGTCCGCGTTGATGTCCGCGACGGCGACGCGGGCGCCGTGGCCGGCCAGGACCCGCGCGCATTCCGCGCCCAAGCCGCCGCCCGAGCCGGTGACGATCGCCACCCTGCCGTCAAGCTTGCCAGTCGTCATCTTTTCATCCCCTCCGTCGCCACCGCGCGCTTGGCCCGCCTCACAGCGTGCGCGCGATGATTTCCTTCATGATTTCGGACGTGCCGCCGTAGATGCGGGCGACGCGGGCATCGACCCAGGCGCGGCTGACCTTGTACTCGCTCATGAAGCCGTAGCCGCCGTGCAGCTGGAGCATCTCGTCCAGCAGGCGGTTCTGCATCTCGGCGCCCAGCAGCTTCGCCATCGCCGCCAGGTCGGCAGTCAAGTCGCCGTTCAGCAGCAGGCCCAGGCAATGATCGACGAAGACCCGCAGCATGGTGGCGTTGGCCTTGACCTCGGCCAGCTTGAAGCGCGTGTTCTGGAAATCGAACACCGTTTTGCCGAACGCCTTGCGGTCACGGGTGTAGGCGACGGTCTCCTCCAGCAGCGCCTCCACCGAGGCCGCCGCGCGGATGGCGATGATCAGCCGCTCCTTGGCAAGCTGGTGGGTCAGGTATGTGAAGCCCTGATTGTCCTCACCCAGCCGGTTCGCCGCCGGAACCCTGACCCCGTCGTAGAACAGCTCGCAGGTGTCCTGACCGCGCAGGCCGATCTTTTCCAGCTTCCGCCCCTTGGCAAAGCCGACCATGCCCTCCTCGACGCACAGCAGGGTCAGATCCTTGCTGTTAGACGACAGCTTGGCCGCCGTCACCACGAGCCCGGCGTTCATTCCGTTGGTGATGAAGGTCTTCTGGCCGTTGACGATGTAGTCGTCGCCGGACCGGGCCGCGCTGGTGCGCATCGCGCGCAGGTCGCTGCCGGTGCCCGGTTCGGACATGCCGATGGCGGCGATCAAGTCGCCGCTCGCCATGCGCGGCAGCCAGCGCCGTTTCTGCTCCTCGGTGCCGTAGGCCAGGATGTAGGGGGCGGTGATGTCGGAATGGGTGGTGAAGCCGACTGCGGTGGCGTTCGCCCGCGCCAACTCCTCGATGAGAACGGCGGAGTGGCCGAAATCGCCGCCCGGACCACCATACTCCTCCGGGATCGTTACGCAGAGCAGGCCCTCGGCCCCGGCCTTGCGCCACAGATCCTTGGGAACGATGCCATCGGCTTCCCACGCGGCGTGATGGGGGACGACTTCCTTGTCGATGAAGCGGCGGACCTGATCGCGGAAGATCTCGTGGTCGTCGCGGAAGATCGTGCGCATGCGTGCTCTCCACTGGGCCGGCGCGGATAGGTCGGCGGAACCCGGGTAAAATCCGGGCGTCTCCGCCGCAAGGTGCGGCGGATTCCCGGCATCCAGGCCGCTGGGCCGTTAGCGTTGCTGCTGTTCGAGTTCGGCGAGGTTGCCCGGCCGCGACTGGTAGCCGGGAAGATGAAGACCGCCATCGACGTTGATGAGTTCGCCGGTGACGTAGCGCGACATCTCCGACGCCAGGAAGACGACGACGGGGCCGATGTCGTCCTCGGGATCGCCGGGCCGCCCCAGGGGTTTGCGCGCGGCCGAAGCCTCGCGGAAGCCGGGGATTTCCCGGCACATCCGTTCGAACACCGCCCCGGCGGCGGTCGGCGCGATGGCATTGACGCGGATGTTGAAGCGCCCCCATTCGGCGGCGGCGCTGCGGGTCAGGCCGAGCAGCGCGGATTTGACGATGTTGTAGTCCGCGTGCATCCAGGCGCCGACCTGGGCGTCGATCGAATAGAAGTTGACCACCTGCCCGCCGCCGCGCGCCTTGAAATGCGGCAGGGCCGCGCGCATCGCCCACCACGCCGCCCAGATGCCCGAATTCAGGCAGCTTTGCAGCATCTCGTCGGTTTTCTGCTCGAACAGGACTTCCGGTGTCGGAGCGAAGGCGTTGTTGACCAGCACGTCGAGACCGCCGAAGCGGTCGACCGCCGTCTGCACCGCCGCCAGCACATCCTCTTTTCGGGTGACGTCGGTGCGGATAAAGACCGCGTCGCCACCCAACTCCGCGCGCAATTCCCCGGCGGTGCGGGCGCCGCTGGCCTCGTCGATCTCGGCCACCACGACGACGGCGCCTTCGCGCACGAGGCGCCGCGCCACACCGCGGCCGATGCCGCCACCCGCCCCGGTGACCAAGGCGACCTTGCCGTTGAGAAGGGAACCGCCGCTCTGCCGCATGGTTTCAGCCACCACGTCCTCCCAGGAAATCTTTCTTGAATGACGTCAGTCCGCCGCGAAAAAATCAACACTTTTCCGCATAACGTACAATATTAGACCCCAGCAATCGCCGCCGGATCCGCCGCGCGACTCAGTCCCGCACCAGCAGCAGGCTTCCGCCCAGCGGACCCCCGCCCGCCGCCGCGACGGCGACGCGGGGATCGGCCAACTGGCGACCACCCGCCCGGCCCCACAGCTGCGCACAGGCTTCGTGGACATAACCCAGGCCATGGGTGCGCCCGCCCGACAGCTGGCCGCCATTGGTGTTGAGCGGCAAGTCGCCGTCCAGACCGATGCAGGTTCCGTTCTCGATGAAGCGCCCGCCCTCGCCGCGCGGACAGAACCCCAGCCCTTCCAACCACATCAGGGTCAGGATGCTGAAGCCGTCGTAAAGCTGCGCGGTGTCCACATCGGCGGGCGTCAGGTCGGTGCGGTTCCACATCATCCGGCCGACCTCCTGCGTGATCATGGCGGACAGATCGACCTGATCCCAGGCGTGCGGGCTGTGGATGGCGGAACCGATGGCATCGATGCGGATCGGCGGGTTCGGCTGGTCCTTCGCCGCGTCGCGGCGGGACAGAACCAGCGCGGTCGACGCGTCGCAATGGACATCGCAGTCGAAGACCCGCAACGGCGTCGACACCAGACGCGACGCGAAGTAATCGTCCATCGTCATCGGCGCGCGGTAGACGGCTTTGGGATTCAGCGCGGCGTGCCGGCGACAGGTCAGTGCGATCTGCGCCAACTGTTCCGCCGTCGTGCCGTAATCGTGAAAATGGCGCTGGGCGTACATGGCCGCGAGGTTGATCGCCGACAGCACGTTGAAGGGCGTGTACCACTGCCAATAATAGGTTCCGTCGCGCCCGGCCGACTTGTTCGTCAGGGCATTCGCCGTGCGCGACCTGGCGCGGCCGGTCGCCTCGGTGATCGTGCGGAAGACCAGGACATGCCGCGCCAACCCGGTGGCGATGGCCATCGCCCCCTGGATCACCCCGGCGAGCGGGCCGGGGCCTTCGTACCCGGCGCCATACCAGTTGAGCTTCAGCCCGAGCGCACTCTTGATCGCCGCCGTGCCGACCGGCGAGAAACTGTCGCCGTTGTTGTTGTCGCCGGGCCAGCAGGCCACGCCATCGATGTCGTCGCGGGTCAGGCCGGCGTCGCCGATCGCTTCCATGCACGCCTCGACCGTCAGCCGCATGGCCGATTTGGACGAGGGGCGGGCGACCTCCGACTGGCCGATGCCGGTGATGGCGACATCCTTTTCGAAGACACGGTCAAACATCATTCGTCCGCCACGAACAGAGGAATCCATACGTCATCGATCGGTTCGAAGGTGACGCGCACCGGCATGCCGATGCGCACCCGGTCCACCGGGCAACCAACGATGTTGGTCAGGAAACGGACCCCCGCCTGTTCCACGATCTCGACGATGGCGATGACGTAGGGTTCCGCCAGCTCAGGCGTCCAGGCCTGATGGTTGACCGTGAAGGTGACGACGCGCGCGCGTCCCGACACCGGCTTGTGCCCGACGTCGAGGCTGGCGCAGGCGGGACAGACCGGCGTCGGCGGATGGAACAGGGTGCCGCAGGCGTCGCAATGAGCGATGCGCAATTCCCCGTCGGCACCGCCCGTCCAGAACGCCGTGTTCTCAGGATTGAGAAGCGGAAGCTTCCTTGGCATGGGGATCCCCAATCATGGCGCGGGTGGAAGCGGACAGAGAGCCGCCGCCACGCGCCGCAGGATGGACCCCGATTGTGCCGATCCCATCGCTGAGGTCAAGGACTTTCCGATATCAGAACTAATTTCTTTATTCAGAATTTTTGTCCGTCTCGGAGAACGCGTCGCTCAACACATCCCGCAACGATCGGGGTCGCCGACCCGATAAACGCTCGATGTCCCCGGTGACGATGTCGAAACCGCCCATGGCAAAACGGGTTCGGATGCTGACTACCACCGCGACGATGGGCGGCGGCAACCCGGCCTGCGCCATCGTGGAACGGAACGCCTCTTCCGTCAGTTCGACATAACGCAGGGACCGCCCGGCCACCGCGCCGGCGATGGCCGCCCGCTCCGTCCCCGACAGGCTCTCCGGGCCGGTGCCGGTGTAGATGGCGCCGTCATGCCCGTCCCCGGTCAACAGGCCGGCGGCGGCCCGTGCGAGATCGTCGCGCGAGACATAGCCCACCCGCCCGTCGCCGATGCCGGCGATGGCTCCACGGTCGAGCGCCGAACGAACCTCCTGGACGAAGGCTTCGGCGTAGAAATTCATGCGCAGGATGCTCCAGGCGCCGGCCGTCCGCATCAGGCGCTGCTCCGCCGGGAAATAGCAGCCCCAGATGTCCGGCTCCTTCGCCCGCCGGGTGCCGGCCGACGACATCAGGCTCACATGCCCGACCCCGGCGGCGACCGCCGCATCGACGGCGGCGAGATGCTGGATGGTCCGCTGTCCGGGCCGCATGTCGGTCGTCGGAATGATCAGCAGCCGATCGAGCCCGGCGTAGGCCGAGGCCAGAGAATCGGGCTGGTCGTAGTCGCCGAACCGCGCCTCGACCGTTGAAGGAAGCGCTTCGGGGGTTCGCGAAATGCCGACGATGCCGTGTCCGGAGGCCAGACCTTGCAACGCGGCGATGGTCGCCGAGCCGAGTTTGCCGCTTGCGCCGCTGACGCCGATCTTCACGATGACATCCTTTCAAAGGGGAGTTTTGGCGGGTGGGTTTCAGTGGGAGAGGCGTTTTCCCGGTGCCGTGCGCCAACCGGCGGCGCACACTGCCGCCAAGGGCACTTTTTGTGCCTGCCGCCATCATGGGAAGGCGGTGGATCCCCCGCAAGGAGGCATGACTTTGTCACCAGGGAACACGTCTGTGCCTGCCGGAACCGACAACCACGGCGACTGCCGCGCGCTGGCCGAAATCCTCGACCGGGTCGGCGACAAATGGACGGTGATGGTGGTGGGCATCCTGTCCGACGGGCCGATGCGGTTCAACGCCCTGCTCCGCCGGGGAGGCGGCGTGTCGCAACGGATGCTGACCTTGACGCTGCGCGGGCTGGAGCGCGACGGATTGGTCAAGCGAACGGTCTTCCCCACGGTTCCACCACGCGTCGAGTATGAGCTGACCGCGTTGGGGCACTCATTGATCGCGCCGTTGCGCGCCCTGTCACAATGGGCGCAGGCGCACCGTCCGGCGATCGAGGACGCGCGCCGGGACTTCGACGCAACGGCACGGGAAACCGGCTGAAGCGCACAAACCAAATCCGACGATTGCGTTTCCCACCGATTGATCGGATGATCGCCTCATCGGCACGCCGCCATCCACGGGCGATGCCGATCCATCGGTCGATAGTCCGGCCGACTTCTCATCCCCCGACCCTTTCGTCCATCGCCCGATGACGGCCACATTTACGAGCCGCCGGGAACCTCCCCCTGACCGGAGACACCCATGACCACGCCCCTCCAGGACATTCCGCTGACCCGCATCACCGGCGAGAGCGCAACACTCGCTGACCACAAGGATTCGGTGCTGCTGATCGTCAACGTCGCCTCCAAATGCGGACTGACGCCGCAATACGCCGCGCTGGAGGCTCTGCACGAACGCTACCGTGACCGTGGCTTCGCCGTACTCGGTTTCCCCGCCAACGACTTCGGCGCGCAGGAACCCGGCACGAACGCGGAGATCGAGCAGTTCTGCCGGACCAACTTCAGCGTCGATTTCCCGATGTTCGCCAAGGTCGCGGTGACCGGCGAGGAGCAGCACCCGTTGTACCGCGCCCTGATCGCCGCCCATCCGACGGCGATCTCCAAGCCCGAAAGCGGCTTTCGCCAGAAGCTGGAAGGCTACGGCATCAAGACCAACCCCGAACCCGGCATCCTCTGGAATTTCGAGAAGTTCCTGATCGCCCGCGACGGCACGGTGGCGGGCCGCTTCGCCCCCGACGTGACGCCGGACGATACGCTGGTCATCACCGCGATCGAAACGGAACTGGCAAAGGCCTGACGGCCGCGCTCGGGAGACACGCCATGCCCTTCAACGACATCCTGGTTCACGTCGATGGCGGGGACGGTACCGCCGGCCGCATCGCGATGGCCGCCCGACTGGCCGCCGCCCACGGCGCGCGGTTGACCGGCCTTCATGTGCGGCCGGCCCTGGATATTCCCGTCCTGGCGCAATCCTTCGCCGGGCCCGCCCTGAACGATGCGTTGACCAAGGCCGCCGACGAGTCCGCCGCACTGGCCAAGAACCTGTTCATCCGCCACGGCCAGCCTGCCGAGGCCCGGCAACGTTGGCTGGACGCTGGCGGAGACGCCGCGCAGACCGTGATCGCCCACGCCCGCTGCACCGATCTGGCGGTGGTCGGCCCGTCCGACATCGGCCAACCCGGCGGACGACGGATCAGCGGCCAGATCGTGCTGGAGGCCGGCGTGCCCGTGCTGATGGTGCCGGAACGGCCATCGGTGGAAACCCTGGGACAACGCGTCGTGGTCGCCTGGAACGCCAGCCGGGAAGCGGTCCGCGCCGTCCACGACGCCTTGCCGATCCTGCGGACCGCCTCGGCGGTCGAGGTAGTGATCATCGTGGTGAAAGCACCGGCTCCGACCGCCGAATCAGGGCCGGGCCGCGAGCTGGTCGATTTCCTCGCCCAGCACGGGGTGGCGGCGACGGTGAAGCTTCTGGTGCTGGAGGATGCCTATGGCGTCAGCGGATCCATCCTGGCGCGGGTCGAGGCGACGGGCGCCGATTTGATCGTCATGGGTGGTTTCGGCCGGTCGCGCCTGCGCGAAGCGATGGTCGGCAGCACCACCGGAAATCTGCTGACCCGCTCGACCGTGCCGTTGCTGGTCTCCCACTGAAAGTCCCGGACGCCACACGGGGTCTCTCCGGTGGCGTCCGGCCCGTGATGCCCGGCGGTTCGCGGCGTCAGCCCGCCCGCACCACGCCGAGGAAGTTCGAGACCTCCGCGGACAGCGCCCTGGCTTCGCTGGACATCTCGGCCGACGCATCGACCACCCGTCCCGCCGCTTCGCCGGTTTCAGTCGCGGCGGTGGTGATCGCATCTATGCTGGACAACATGCGGTACGTTCCATCAGCCGCCTGGACGATGTTGCGGGCGATCTCCTGCGTCGCCGCGCCCTGCTGTTCGACCGCGGACGCGATGGAACCGGTGATGCCGTCGATCGACGCGATGGTGCCGCCGATCTTGCGAATGGCTTCCACCGTCTTGGCGGTGACGAGTTGCATCGCGGCGATCTGCGTCCCGATCTCGTCGGTCGCCTGCGCGGTCTGGGTCGCCAGCAGCTTCACCTCATGCGCCACGACGGCGAAGCTCTTGCCCGCCTCCCCGGCGCGCGCCGCCTCGATGGTGGCGTTCAGCGCCAGCAGATTGGTCTGGGCGGCGATCTCGCCGATCAAGCGTACCACCTCGCCGATGCGGCCGGCGGCGTCGTTCAGGCTGCGCGCGGTCGCGTCGGTCGCGCGCGCGTCGCTCACCGCCTCCCCGGCGATGCGCGCGGACTCCCGAACCTGACGGGTGATCTCGGAAATCGAGGACGTGAGCTGCTCGGCCGCCGAGGCCACCGTCTGGACGCTGTGCGTGGCGCTGTGCGTGGCCACCGACGCCGACGCGGCTTCCCGCTTCGCCTGCCCGGCGAACTGGGCCATGATCTCCGCCGTCGAATGCATGTTCGAGGCTGAACGCGCGAAACGGTCCACTGCCGCCTTGAAGGTCGTCTCGAACTGTCCGGCAAGGCCGATAAAGGCTTGACGGCGTTCGCCGGCCAGACGCGCGCGCTCCTGCTCGGCGCGCTGGTCGGTTTCGGCCGCGGCGCGCGCGTTCATCTGAAATACCTCCAGCGCACGCCCCATCTCGGTGATCTCGTCATGGCCATCGACTGGGATGGCGGCGTTCAGATCGCCCTCCGCAACCGACCGCATCGCCTGCGACAGCCGCGACAGCCGGTTGACCACGACATGCCCGACATACAGCCATGTCATCAGGATCGTGCCGATGACGCTCGCCGCCCCGATGGCGATCAGCGTGCGACGGCCGCGCTCAATTCCGGTGCTGGCCTCCTCCACCAGCTCGGCGCTTTCCGCCCGGACCTTGTGGACCAGACGGGAGGCCTCGCGGCGAAGCTCGTCCGACAGCGACCGGTTGTCGTTCAACGCGGTCCAACTGGCGGTCGCCGCCGCAAGCTCCTCCCCCGATCGCGCGAACAGCCCCTGGGGACCGAGGCCGAGTTCGGCCAGAATCCGCAGATGCGGATCCAGCAGCGCCGCGTCGTCCACGGGAAGCCGGGCGACAAGGGAGGGCAGCCGCTCGACCAGCCGCGTGAAATCCATCCGCAACGCGTCGAGCTGGGGCAGGCTCGACGCTTTCGACGCCTCCGCTGCCAAGCTTCCCATGCGGTTGCCGGCCTGCATCAGTTCCAGACCGGCCATCAACGCGACCAACTCGCCGGCCACCGTTCCACCCGCCTCGCCCGACCCGGCGCCCCGGCGCTCGACGGTGGCGCGCAGGCCATCGACGATGGGCTGGCACAGGACAGCGAAGGCCGCCTGCTCCAGGTCGATGTCGCGGAGCGCCGCGTCGCGCGTCTTGCGGATCGCCAATCGTTCCGACACCGCCTGGATCTGGGCGTTCTGAAGCGTGGTCATCTTGGCGCTGACCTCCTTCAGAAAGGCGAGACTCTCATCGCCGGGGCGCAGCGGCGTCAGCTCCTGCACCGTCTGCGACAGCAGCCCCATCTGCGCCTTGAGATCCTCGGCCCGATCGGACAGTTCGTTCGGGTTAGTGACGCTGTCGAGCACCGGGGCCTGGGCGACCACGGCGCTGGCGTCGGCCTGAAGCTGCTGAGCCAGGACCACCGAGGGAAGATCCTGCTCGCTGATTTGCAGCATGCGCCCGTGAATGGCGGTCATCGTCCACAGACCGACGCCGCTGGCCAATGTCGTCAGGACCGCCACCACGCTGAAGGCGATGAACAGCTTTCCGCGAATTCCCATGTGAAGCGATGGGAGATACCGGCCGAAACTCATCTCGTCTTCTCCCTACCGGTTTTTTTCAAGGCCGGGTCAGCCGGTCTGATCCCGCAGCCAGCGCCGATGGCGGTCGAAGTGATCGGGGCGCCGCTCGATCCAGACCCCTTGAGCCCTGGCGAGTTCGGCCATGCCGGCGGCAAGGTGCAGCACCCCGGCCAGACGCAGACGTCGGCCGTCCCGCGCCTCCATCCAGGCGCGCGCCACCAGATCGCGCTCGACCGGCACGGGCTTGAGGAAATCGACGGTCAGGCTCGCGGTCACCGCCATGGTGCCGAGAAAGCCGGGAATCCGGCCCAGCACGTCGTCGAACACGGCGGCGGTCCAGCCGCCATGCGCGACCATCGGGCCGCCCTGATTGGCCGCGTCGCAGCGCAGCGCCGCCGACGCGACGCCGTCGTCGCCCATCGTCATCCGCGTGATGCCGAGACGGCAACGACCGGACGGCCGGCAGCCGCCGCACAGCGCGATCACGCAAGGATCGCCGCCCTCAGACAACCGGGGCGTCCGCGACGAAGATCCGGTCCGACTTGATCGGAACCGCGATGTCGGCCAGCGCGTCGGTGTCGATGCGGCGCTTGGTCGTCAGCAGCGTCTTCGCGGTGATGAACTCGATAGGCAGGTTGACCGATTCCACCACCGCCACCCGGTCGCCGGACATGTGATAGAGCGCGAATTTCCCCGTCTCGGGCGAGCCGCGCGTGATCGTGCGGTCGATGCCAACGCCGAGCCCGGCCATCTGGAGCTTCAGATCGTACTGATCGGACCAGAACCACGGAATTTCGGGCGGCGGCGCTGCCGCGCCGGTGATCGACGCGGCGGCTTGCTTGGCCTGCTCCAGCGCGTTCGGCACGCTTTCCAACCGCACGCGCCGCCCGTCATACAGCGCCAGCGGACGCGAGGTCATGTCGCCGATGGCATAGATCGCCGGATCGGAGGTGCGGGCCTGCTCATCGACGCGCACGCCGTCGTCGCAGACCAGACCAGCCGACCGGGCCAGCGCGTCGCAGGGCAGCGCGCCGACGCCGACCACCACCGCGTCACACGCGACGATGCGGCCATCGGCGAGTTGCAGCGCCCGCACCTTCCCCTCCTCTTTGCCCTCCCCCTGGCCTTGCCCGTCGCCCAGGAAGGCGGCGACCGACGCGCCGGTCAGGATCTCGACGCCCCGGCCTCGGTGATAGGCATCGACGAAGCCGGACAACGCGGCGCTGGCGACGCGAGCGAGCACTCGGCTTTCACGCTCCACCACCACCACCTCGGCGCCAAGCGCGCGGGCGGACGCGGCAACCTCCAACCCGACATAGCCGGCGCCGACGATGGCGATGCGTTTGGCGCTGCGCACCGCCGGCTTCAGCCGATCCGCGTCGGCCTGGCTGCGCAGTTCGAACAGCCCGGCGAGACCGGCGCCCGGCACGTCGAGCTTGCGGACCAGAGACCCCGTCGCCAGTATCAGGATGTCGTAGGCCAGCGTTTCGCCATCAGCCAGCGCGACCGTCCTGGCCTTGGCGTCGATGGCGGTGACCGATCGGCCCAGCCGCAGTTCGATCCCGGCCTCGTCGTAGAAGCTCTGCGCGCGCAGTTTCAGCGCATCGGGCGACAGATCGGTCTTCAAATAGGTCTTGGACAGCGGGGGGCGCTGGTAGGGAAGCAGCGGCTCGTCCCCGATCAAAACGACTTTGCCCTTGAATCCGTATTGCCGCAGCGTCGCGGCGGCGGTGCCGCCGGCCTGCCCGGCCCCGACGATCACGATCGTCTTGTCGTCCTGAAGCATGATCCGTCTCCAATATCCGGTTCGGCGCAAAAAGGATGGGCGTCCCAGGCCGCGTTTCCGAAGACCCGCACCTGGGACGCCCGGTCATGCCCCCGTGGCGCCGAACGGAGCCGGGGGCGTCCGGACTGGGGACCGGACGCCGGGAGCGGTGACAAGTTTGCTGCCAGTCGTTCCCCGAACCGCGGACCGGCGCGGGACGCGCCTCACACCGGACGGTCACCCACCACATTGCGGAGGGTGCCGATCCCCTCCACCGTTGCCTCGACCACGTCGCCTGGCTGAAGGTAGTTGCCGGTTCCTTGCGCGACGCCTTCGGGCGTGCCGGTGAACAGGACGTCGCCGCAGTCGAAGCCGACCCGCGCGTCGATGAAGGCCAGCAGCTCGCCCACCGTCCACGTCATGTCGGCGGTCGTGCCGTCCTGCCGCACCGCGCCGTTGACCGTCAGCCCAAGCCGCAGCCTGGGCTGACCGGCGGGAAACTCGTCGCGGGTGACGATCCAGGGGCCAAGCCCGGTGGTCTGGTCCTGGCTCTTCGCCGAGAACAGATCCATGCCAATGCCGGGTGGTCCGGCCCTCTGCTCATCACGGGCGCTGACGTCGTTGCCCACCGTGTAGCCCAGAAGACCGGCGAACGGGTCGGCCGGGTCGATGCGCTCGGCGCCGACCACCGCGACCAGCTCGACCTCGTAATCGAGTTCGCGGGTCACCGGCGGGTAGCGTATGGGGTCCGCCGCGCCGATCAGCGCGCCGTAGGCCTTCAGGAAGGCCACCGGGCGCGCCGGCGGGGCGACGCCGAACTCAACCAGATGCTTGCGGTAATTGGCTCCGGCCACCACGACCTTGTTGGTCTTCTCAATGGGCGGCAGCAGCCGCACATCCGACAGCTTGCGGACCTCACCGGTGAAACGGAGCGTCGCCTCGCCCTCGCCACGGGTCACGGCGGGCGCCCATTCGGCGAAGGCCCCAAGGAACGGGCGGACAGTGTCTCCCGTCCTATCGACGACGGCCCAGAACGGGGCGCCCCCGTCGGTGCACCGGGCGATCCGCATCAGGCGGCGACCTTGGCGCGGCCGAGCTTGGCCGGGTCGAGGTGCAGCAGCTTGCAGGCGTTCTTGTAGCGGATCTTGTCCAGATCCTCCGGCGATACCCGTAGACCTTGGGTCAGGTCGTGGCGGATCGCGTCGCTGCCGCCGAAATTGGTGCCGTAGACGAGCTGGTCGGCACCGACGACGTCGATCAGCGCCTGACGCATCGGCAGTTCGTGCAGTTCAGGATCGAACCAGAAATTCTTCATGTATTCGCGCATCGGCTTCTTGTTGTGGACGACGTCCAGGTTCTGGATCGTCTGCTCCAAACGGCCGAGCTGGAACGGCACGAAGCCGCCCGCGTGGGTAATGTAGATCTTCAGATCGGGGAAGCGGTCGAGTACGCCGCCGCAGACCAGATACCAGAAGCATTTGGTTTCATCGTAGTTCATGCCGACGATGGCTGTCGTCTCGTAGCGGTCCTCGTTGGCCTTGTCGCCCCAGGTCACAGACTGGTTGTAGCCATGGACGAAGATCGGCAGGTCGAGGTCGACCATGGTCTTCCACACCACGTCGAGCTCCGGCGAGTCGAACTCCAGCCCGCCAAAGTTCGAACCACCGGCGCTGATGCCGACGGCCCCCAGTTCGGTGACAGCGCGGCGGATTTCGACGGCGGCGGCCTCGGGCGCGTTCAGCGGGGCGTGCGCCCAGAAGAATAGGCGGCCCGGCGCACCGGCACAGTATTCGGCCAGCGTGTCGTTCACCTTGCGGGCGTAAGACACCGAGAATTCCGGCTCGGTCCAGTACATGTAGCAGTGCGACGGTACCGACAGCACCTGCGCGTCCTGGCCGGCGGCGTCCATCCCGGCAAGGCGGACGTTCGGATCGGCCCAGCGCGCGAAATACTCTTGCAGATCCAGCTTCTTGCCGGCCCGGACGGCGGCGCGGCGCTCGGGCGAGCCGAGGGTCAGGACCCATTTGCCCACGCGCAACCGGATGTCGCCGTCGTCGCACGGCTCGAAGAACGGCCCCCAATGCGGGTGCTGGTTGTAATAGCCCGGCAGCGGCGCATGGGCATGAAGATCGATCAGCATCAGTGTCTTCCCTGCGTGTGTCGTGGGTCACCGACGCCGCCCGCACAAAGGCGCTGTCACGGCGTCGGGCGTGTGCGATCCGGCGTTGCACGAACGCATCGATTGGAACGGGGGGACTTCACCGCCGGTGGGGCCAGCGTAAGACCGTCACCCACACAGATTGTTCTAATTCCAATTGTTAGTCAATATGCCAATTTGTGTCTTAAAAATCGACCAAGCTATAGTCACGTCCCGGTGTTGTCACGCGCCGGTAAAGACCGGCTTACGCTTGCGCAGGAGCGCCTCGACGGCCTCGGCATGGTCGGCGGTGGCATGGGCCAGCGCCTGCATCGCCGCCGACATCTCCAGCAGCGTCGCCAACCCGACGGTGCGGCCCTCGGTCATCAGGCGCTTGGTCATCCGCACCGCGTGGCGCGGATTCACGGCTATGCGGTCGGCCAGCGCACGGGCGGCGGCCAGCAGGTCGTCGTCGGGAACCAGTTTCGACACCAGCCCGCAGGCCAGCGCTTCGGCGGCGTCGATCACGTCGCCCGTCAGCGCCATCTCGCACGCCTTGGAAAAGCCGACGACACGCGGTAACAGCCACGCCCCGCCATCGCCCGGCACCAGCCCGACCTTGACGAAGCTCTCCGCGAAGCGGGCGCTTTCGGCGGCGATGCGCAGGTCGCACATGCAGGCCAAATCACAGCCGGCGCCTATGGCCGGACCATTGACGGCGGCGATGACCGGCACCTCCAACCGTTCGAAGACCAGCGGCAGCCGCTGGATGCCGTGACGGTAATTCGACCGGGTGCGGGCCGGCAGCGCATCGTTCAGGCCGCCGCCCACCCGCATCGTCTTCAGATTGCCACCGGAGGAAAAGGCGCTGCCCGCCCCGGTGAGGATGGCGACGCGCACGTCGGGATCGCGGTCGAGCCGGATCAGGGCCACCTCCAGCGCATCCACCATCTCGGGTTCCGAAATGGGATTGCGCAGGTCGGGCCGGTTCAGCGTCAGCGTGACGATGCCGCCGTCCTGTTCGTACAGAACCGGGTCGGTCATGGTTTGTGTGTCTCCCAATCCTTGGGCCATTTTCGGGATGTTTCGTCGGATCAGCGCAGGCCCAAGCCCCGCGCGATGATGCCGCGCAGGATTTCCCGCGTGCCGCCGCGCAACGAAAAGGACGGGGCGTTCATCACCAGCTTGGCCAACACGGCGGAGAATTCCCGCGTCGCCTGGAGATCTGGTTCAGCATTGACCAGTTGGCGGGCGATCTCGGGGATCTCCTGCTCGAACAGCGCCCCCAAATCCTTGACCAACGCCGCCTGCAACGCGGGGTTCTCGCCGTTTTCCAGCATTCCCGCCACCGAGCGCGACAGCCGCCGCAGCACCAGCAGATGCGCGGTGAGCCGCCCCACCGCCATCGCCGCCTGATCGGACGGCGCGTCGCCCAGCGCCCGCACCAATTCGGTCAGCAGCGTCATCGAAGACAGGAAACGCTCCGGCCCGCTGCGCTCGTAGGCGAGTTCGCCCATCACCTGCGCCCAGCCTTCGCCACGCTGGCCGATCAGGGCGTCGTCCGGCAGGAGCGCGTCCTCGAAGACCACCTCGTTGAAGTGATGCGCGCCGGTCATGTCGAGAACCGGGCGGATGGTGATGCCGGGGGTCTTGAGATCGACCAGGAACTGGCTGGTGCCGCCCTGCCGGTCCTCGGTTCCGCCATCGGTGCGGCAGAACAGGATCATGTAATGGGCATGGTGGGCGTAGGTCGTCCACAGCTTGGTGCCGTTGACCCGCCAGCCGCCACCCCCGCCCCCTTGGACCGGCACCGCGCGGGTGCGCACGGCGGCGAGGTCCGACCCCGAGTCCGGCTCGCTCATGCCGATGCAGAAGGTGCAGTCGCCGGCGGCGATGCGTGGCAGGATACGCTGGCGCTGCTCCTCGGTGCCGTTCTTCAGCAGCAGCGGGCCGCTCTGGCGGTCGGCGATCCAGTGGGCCGCCACCGGCGCGCCGGCGGCCAGCACCTCCTCCAACACCACGTAGCGTTCCAATGCGCTGCGCTCGTGACCGCCGTAACGCGTGGGCCAGGTCATGCCGATCCAGCCGCGCTCCCCCATCTTACGGCTGAAGCCGGCGTCGAAGCCGTTCCAGGAATCGGCGCGCAGGCGCGGCGGCCGGTCGGCCAGTTCGGTTTTCAGGAAGTCGCGGACCTCCGCGCGCAACGCCTCGGTGCGGGCGGTGACGGGCGGCGGGGGAAACACGATGTTGTGCATGATGGTCTCGCTTCTCAGGCGGCGGTGACGAGCGGCCACAGACCGTCGGCGCCCGCAGCCGCGACGTGGCGGCCGATGATCCGGCTCCAGACCGCCTCGTTGCCGAACTCCTCGCGCCACGCCCACAGGCGGCGGGTGAGGTGATGCAGGCTATGCTCCTGCGTGAAGCCGATGGCGCCATGCACCTGGTGGGCGATGGACGCGGCGATGCCTGCCGCCTCGCCGCAGCGGACCTTGGCGGCGGCGATGGGCAAGGGGCGGAAACCTTCGGCGACCACCTCGGCGGCGGCGTCCGCAGCCGCCCCGGCGGCGGCGGCCTGCCCGGCCAGCACGGCCAGCGACTGCTGGACCGCCTGGAACTTGCCGAGCGTCCGGCCGAACTGCACGCGTTCGCCCGCGTAGCGCGTGGTCAGCGCCAGCACCCGGTCGATGGCTCCGGCCAAGGCAAGGCTGCGCATCGTGGCGCCAACGGCGCGCAGGGCCGCGCCGTCGATGCCGTCGGGCGCGGGCGCGACGCTCGCGGCGTCGAGCCGGACGTCGAAACACAGGGTGTCGCGTGGCTCTCCGGCAAGGTTGGTGGCGTTTTCCATGGTCCAACCTCCGGCATCGATGCGCGCAACGTGCGGTACGCCGTCATGCTCGGCGATCACCGCAATCCCGGCGGCGACGCGGCCCCAGGGAACGCGGTGCGCGCTGCCGGTCAGCCGCCAGCCGCTGCCCTCACGGGTCAGATCCAGCCGGTCGTCCGCCAGCACCGGCGCGACGCTCGCCGGTCCGGCGATCAGTTCCAGCCCGGCCTTGGCGAGCAGCCAGGAGGCCAGCATCGTCTCGGCCAGCGGAAGCGGCGCGGCGGCGGCGCCCGCGATGCGGATCAGCCCCAGCGCGTCCACCATGTCCACGCCGAAGCCGCCGGCCTCCTCGGGCACCAGGGCCAGCGGCAGGCCAAGGTCGTCGGCCGCCGCCCAGATGTCGGCCAGCCACTCGCCCGTGTCGGCGCGGTGCAACGCCTCGGGCGTGATGCGGTCGGCGAAGAAACGCTGCGCGGTGTCGACCAGAATGCGGCTGGTGTCGCTCGTCATGCCGTCCCCCAATAAGTGGTCGTCTCGTTCAGCCGAGCCGTTCCAGGATGGTCCCGGTGCCCAGGCCGCCGGCGCAGCACATGGTCTGCAAGCCGAAGCGGGCGTCGCGCCGCTCCAACTCGTGCAACAGTGTGGTTAGCAGCCGGGCGCCGCTGCCGCCCAGCGGATGGCCGAGCGCGATGGCCCCGCCGTTCACGTTGACCCGGTCATGCCCGATCCCGAACTCGCGCATCCAGACCAGCGGCACCGGAGCGAAGGCCTCGTTCACCTCGAACAGGGCGATGTCGGACAGCGACAACCCGCTGCGGTCGAGCAGGCGCCGGGTCGCCGGGATGGGACCGGTCAGCATCAGCGTCGGGTCCGCCCCGACCGTGGTCATCGCCCGCAGCCGGGCGCGCGGCTTCAACCCATGCGCCTTGGCGACCTCCGCCGCCATCAGCAGCAGCGCCGCCGCGCCATCGGCGATCTGCGAGGAGTTGCCGGCGGTGACGCGGCCCTCGGGCCGGAACACCGTCTTCAGCGTACCGAGCTTGTCACGACTGGTGTCGCGGCGGATCGTCTCGTCGCGGCTGAACAGCGGGAAACCCTCGGGGGTGGAACGCTCGCGCCATGCGTCCACGGCAACGGGGACAATCTCGCGGTCGAACCACCCCGCATCGGCGGCGGCGGCGGCGCGGCGGTGGCTGGAGATGGCGTAATCGTCGAGTTCGTCGCGCGTCAGATCCCAGGTGTCGCTAATGCGCTCGGCGGCTTCGCCCTGCGGCACCTGCGGATACGCGTCCAGCAGCTTCCAGCCGAACGGCTCGCCATGGACGTCGCGGTTGCCGCCCATCGGCACCCGGCTCATGCTCTCGACGCCGCCGGCCACGACGACGTCGAATTCGCCCGACGCGATGGAGCCGACGGCCGCGTGGACGGCGGCCTCCGACGAGCCGCATTTGCGGTCCACAGTCATGCCGGGAATGCGGGCCGGCCAGCCGGCGGACAGCAGCGCGGTGCGCGCTGGGTTGGTCGATTGCTCGCCGACCTGGGTGACGCAGCCGAACACCACGTCGTCCACCAGCTCCGGTCCGATGCCGGCGCGCTCGACCAGCGCCTGGAGAATCACCGCGCCCAGATGGTCGGCGCGCACGGGGGCCAGCGCCCCGCGAAAACGTCCCATCGGCGTGCGGACGGCCTCGACGATCACGACATCCCGCATGATCAGGCGCTCCTCAGGCCGGAACCGGGGATCTTCACCCCGTTCTCGTATCGGTAGACGCCATGGCCGACCTTGCGGCCGGTGCGGCCCGACTTGACCATCTTGGTGATCAGCGGACAGGGGCGGAACTTCTCGCCCAGCGACTGATGCAAGTATTGCAGCACGGCCAGCCGGGTATCCCAGCCGGTCATGTCGCCCAGTTCCAGCGGCCCCATCGGGTGGCCAAGCCCCAGACGCAGCGCGGTGTCGATGTCCTCGGCGGTCGCCACGCCGGATTCCAGCATGTGCATGGCCTCGTTGCCGAGCATCGCCGACATGCGGCTGGTGGTGAAGCCGGGGGCCTCGTTGACGACGATGGAGGTCTTGCCGATGGCGTCCGACCATGCCTTCAGCCGCTCGACGACGCTGTCGGCGGTGGCGATCCCACGGACGATCTCGACCAGTTTCATCTTGTGGACGGGGTTGAAGAAATGCATGCCGGCGACGCGGGCCGGGTTGGCGGAGGCCGCCGCGATCTCGGTGATGCTGAGCGCCGAGGTGTTGGTGGTGATGATGGCATCCCCCGCCAACACCGGGTCGATGGCCTGGATGATGTCGATCTTGACCGACAGCCGCTCCGACGCGGTTTCCACCACCAGATCGGCGCCACGGGCGCTTTCGACGAGGTCGGTGCCGGGAGTGATCAGGTCCAGCGTGCGGGCGGCGGCCTCTTCGGTCAGCTTGCCGATCTTGACGGCCTCGCCGGTGACCGTGCGGATGTCGGCCAGCGTGGCGTCGATGGCCTCCCGGCTGACGTCGAACAGGGTGACCGGATGGCCGCGCACCGCAAAGGCGTGGACGATGCCACGGCCCATCAGCCCGGCGCCGACGACGAGGATCTTGTTTGCGTTCATTGGATTGTGTACCTGGGTTTATTGGCCGGTGAAGACGGGCTTGCGCTTTTCGCGGAAGGCGGCGGCGGCCTGGAGCCGGTCCTCGGTGGACATCAGCAGCGTGAAGAGGTTGCGTTCCAGAATCAGGCCGTCCCGCAAATCCAGATCGGCGCCGGACAGGACGGCCTCCTTGAGATAGGCGGCGGCGGTCGGCGACTTGCCGGCAATGTCCTCGGCCAATGCCAGCGCCTGCTCGAACAGAGCGTCCCGCGACGGAGCCAGCCGGGTGACGACGCCCAATTGCAACGCCTCGGCAGCGGCGAAGCGCCGGCCGGTCAGCATGAGGTCGAGCGCCCGCCCAACCCCGATCAGGCGTGGCAGACGCTGGGTTCCACCGGATCCGGGAATGAGGGCGAGGTTGAGTTCCGGCAGGCCGAACACCGCGTCGTCGCAGGCGATCCGCACATCGCAGGCCAGCGCAATTTCGAAGCCGCCGCCCAGGCAGAAGCCATGAATGGCGGCGATGGTCGGCTTGGTGGTGCGGCCGATGGCGTCGATGTAGGCCCGCTCGCTGTCGCCGCGCCGTGCCGCCACCAGCGAGGCCGGCGCACGGAATTCCTTGATGTCGGCGCCCACGCAAAAACCCCGGTCGCCCGCCGCGCGCAGCAGGACGACACGGATTTCCGGATCGGTCTCGGCGTCCCGGAAGGCCCGTGTCAGCCCGGCCCGCAGTGCGTCGTTCAGCGCGTTGATGGCGTCGGGCCGATTCAGCGTGACGATGGCGACCGCGCCCTTTCGCTCGATGGTAACCGCGTCTTCGCTGGTCAAAGTCTGTTCGGCCCCCATGGGTGGATCTCCGGAAAAGTCACGGTCCCGAGCGACGCGGGAATGCCGGGCGCGGCACTGGATGGCGGCCGGGATCCACGGCGTCGGCTCCTCGGCGGGAGTCGCTCGGCCTGTTGATTGTCAGCATCACGGTAATTCGAACCGAAAGCACGGCGCAAGAGTTTTTCTTCTATCAGAATGAAATTCTGAATGCGGAAAATCCAAGGGCGGATCGACCGGACAAAGGGCAACCGCCGCCACGCCGCGCGCTCGGCGCGCCGCACAGCCTCGTGGTTGGACAAGGGGATCAAGCGGATTGTTGAAGGAAACGGTGGCGGTGCCCTGGGGGGACCGCCACCCGAAACTCAGTAGAGTACCGAGGTCAAACGCTGCCCCAACGCTTTCAGCTCATCGCCCATCCGGGCGATGGTGGGGTCGTCGTACTGACCCCGGAACATGGTGGCGACGATCGAGAAGGCGAAGGCGCCCGATGGGTCGAGTACGGCCGCCGCGATGTTCGTCGTGCCGCCATAGAAGAAACCGTCGTCCAGCGCCCAGCCGCGTTTCGCGGCGGTCTCAGCCTCGTCCCAATAGCGGTCGAAGTCGAGGGGCCGCGCCCAACGGATGGACGCGAAGGCGCTTTCCACCTCGGCCTTGCTCTTGCCGATCTGGGTCGCCAGCAACCGCCCGGTCGCCCCCATCAGCATCGGACCGCGACGCCCCGGCGACACCTGGATGCGGGTGTCGCGAGTGCAGTATTCAACGGCGACCTGGGCAATGCGATCGCCGCCGATCCGGCGCCACAGCGTTACGGTCACGCCGAACCGCTCGGCCAGTTCCTTCAGGTGGGGACGCGCGGCGGACACCCGCTCGCCCTCCGACATCACGCGCTCGGCTATTTTGACGATGCCGAAGCCGACCGTGTAGCTTTTGGACAGGGGATCGAACTCGAGCACATCCTCCGCCACCAGCGTGCGCAGGATGTTGAAGCAGGTGCTGGTGTTGATCGACAGGTCTTTGGCGACCTGCGCCGCGCGGCGCGGCTGCCCGCTGTCGCTCAAGTATTTCAGAATTCGGATCGCGTTGACGACAGGCCGAACGATGACCTGCTTGCTTCGGGAGGAACTGTCGGCGTCTTCTGTTCCGGACTTCGTGCCCTGGCGATCCTCATCCCGATCATTGATCGTTTTGTTCTTTTTATCCGCCATAATCGGTGGCTCATCGCCCTTCGCTGTTCTCGGCGGGATTATGCGAAGCGGTCACAGCCTTGTAAACAAGCGAATCCCCGTCCCTCAGGATCGTCCGTAGACCGAGACGACACCGCTGCGCGCCGTGCGATTCTCCGGCGACGCGAGGAAGGCGATGACCGCGGCGATGTCCTCCGACTTGGGCCAGCGGTCGTGGTCGGCATCCGGCATGGCGGCGCGGTTGGCGGGGGTGTCGATGATCGACGGAGCCACCGCGTTGACCAGGATGGCATCGGCGGCCAGTTCCTCACCCAACGCCTGCGTCAGGGCGGCGACCCCCGCCTTGGACACGGTGTAGGCGGCCATGCCGGCGCCGCTGCGCGGCTCCAGCGCCGGCCGTGCCGCGACGTTGACGATGCGGCCTCCCGGCGCGCCGGACCGGCGGCGGATCGAACGGACGGCCTCGCGCGTGCACAGGAAGCAGGTCAGCGTGTTCATGCGGATTTGCTGCTCAAAGGCCGCCGCCGACGTGTCCAGCAGGGACGACATGTCGAAGCCGCCGGCGACATGAACCGACGCCCACAGCGGCGGCAGCCCGGCGTAGAAGCGGGTGACGGCGTCCTCATCGGTCAGATCTACCCCTTCGACGATGCGGATCGGGCCGCTTTCCGATCCGGTGAAGCCGGTCAGTTCCTCGGCCACCAGATTGGGGATGTGGCAGACCGCGCCGGATTCGACCAGCCGCGCAACCACGGCGCGGCCCAAGGCTCCGGTGCCGCCCGTGACGACGACGTTGGCGCCCTTCAGATTGAGTGCCATGAATGGTGCTCCTTTCTAACTAAGCTACGATGACCGGTCGGCTCAAGCGCCCGGAGCCATGCCCTGGGCATCCACCCCCTGGGCATCCATGCGCTGGCGTCCCATCTCGATCATGTCGCGCTTCAAAGTGGGGTAATAGGCGATCTGCCCGGACATCCCGCCAGCGATGTCGATGGACGCGCCGGTGATGAAGCCGGCATGGTCGCTCGCAAGGAACAGGGCGATGCCGACGACGTCCTCCGGTTTGCCGAAACGGCCAATCGGAACGACCTTGGTCACCATCGCGTCGAACTCGGCGCGGCTGACGCCCGGCCCCATCTCCTTGTGATGGCGGTCCCACTGCCCGGTGTCGATCCATCCCATGTTGAGACTGTTGACCAGGATGTTGTCCTTGGCCAGCGCCATGCCGAGCGAGCGCGACAGCGCGATGCAGGCAGCGCGGTTGACGACCGACGGAATGCCGTCGGGCGTCGGCACGGTGCCGGCGACGGCGCTGATGTCGATGATGCGGCCCCAGCGCTGCTTGCGCATGTACGGCACGACGGCCTGGGCGACACGGAAATGGGCGACCTGAAGCAGGTTGGCGTGCTCGAGGATCCCTTCCGGGGCCAGCGTGTCGATGTTGCCGCCGCGCCCCTGGCCGGCGTTGTTGACCAGCACGTCAACGCCGCCCCAGGCGTCGGCGATCGCGCGGACGAAATCCTGAACCTGCGCGGTGTCGCCGACATCGACGGAACGCGCCAGCACATGGTCGGTCCGGCCGCGCAGATCGTCCGCTGCCGCCTGGATCGCGGTATCGGTGCGGGCGCAGATGGCGACCCGCGCGCCCTCGGCGGCGAAGCCGGTGGCGATGGCCCGCCCGATGCCGCGCGAGGCGCCGGTGACCAGCACGCGTTTGCCGGCAAGATCAATCTTCATCTGTCTTCGGTCCTTCCCCGAAAGGCGGTGCCGGGCCGGAACGGAGGGTTCCCGCCCCCGGCCCGCCCAGCCGGTCAGCGGGCGTTGGAGGCGGCGATGGCTTCCGGCGAGATCTGGTTCTCGGGGATCGGGGCGATGAACTTGAACGGCTCGTTGAAGCCGGTGGACATGCCCTGGAACATGTAGGTTCCCTTGACGAAGTCGAACACCGAATAGCCCGGCGAACCGGGCGCCACCGGGTCGTAGAACTGGAGCGCGTAATTGTAGCCGCCCCGGTACAGGGTACCGCTCTGGTCGTAGGCGTCGAACATCCCGGCTTGATAGGTGTCTTCGTCGATGTAGTAGGTGCGTTTACTGTAGGCGTGGCGGTAGCTGGGCTTCAACGTCGCCTCCACCACCCACATGCGGTGCAGTTCCCACCGCTCGCAGGCGGGGTTCAGGTGACCGGGCTGGATCAACGTGTCGGCCGGGCAGTCGAACGCCGTCTTGTAGGCGTTGTAAGGGACGTACATCTCCTTCTTGCCGACCAGTTTGTAGTCGAAACGGTCCATCGCACCGTTGAACAGAAAGATTTCGTCGTACAGCATCACGCCGCCTAGCGTCGACACCGGCGTATCATAAGCGAATTCAGGCGCAAGACGAACACGACGCTGGCCGACCGTGTAGCTCCAGGCTCGACGGCTCCTCTCCATCGGGTCGAGGTAATCGGTGTAGCCCGTCGCCTCTCCGGCCTTGCGCGCCGGGGCCATCGTGCGAGAGAATAGGATCTGATAGGCGTTGGGGTCCGACCGCTCGTCATTGTAATAGGCGAGTTCGACGTAGGTCTGCACCTCCGACGTCATGAACTTGCTGCCCGAACGGTCCATGACATAGGCCTGCGCACGCTGGGTCATTGGCGGATGATAGGCCAATGACTTGTTCCACATCACCTCGTAGCCGTCCTTCGGGATCGGGAACGGGATGCCGCCCCGGCATTTGACGTCCAATGCCAAGCCATTGTTCAGCGTCTTGCAACTGGTGGCGTTGCGCACCGTCGCCTTCAGCACCGTGTCGGGATAGGCCACCGTGCGTCGGCTCTGGAACACATTCAGAAAATAGTCGGCGTTGTCCTTGATCATCTTGACCGTACCGGCGGACAGCTTGCCGGCGTATTGATCGACGTTCTTGGCATCGATGCGCAGGATCGGCTTGTCGGACGCGAAAGGGTCGGTCCACTTGAAGCTCCCTTTGGCGTAGGAGGCCGGCGCCTTGGTCAATCCGCCAGTGTAGGCGGGGATCGAGCCGTCGGCGTTGCCCGCCTTCGTTGCGCCGAACTCGGTCAGTTCACCGCCGAGCTTGGCGGCCTCCTGGGGCGTGACCGCCGCCAGGGCCGGCGAACCCGCGAGGACCAGGAGCGACGCTCCGGCCAGCCAATGCTTCATCGTCATCACCATTTCTCCCATGTCTTGATTGTTCTGGCGCGGTTGGTGCGTGGCCGCCGGTCCGGCGAGATCGTTGTCCGTCAGCCTTGCTTTCCTCACCCCGCGATGCCCGTTTCATAGCGCCGCCGACCGATCAGTCGGCTCCGGCGGATGCTTCGTCCGAGCGCAACACGGCGGCGCCTTCGGTCTTGGTGGTCTTGGCGGCAGCCGCCCGGCGCGCGGTCTCGTCCCGCTCCTTCTTCCCACGCATCAGGAAATGCGAGAGCGCCGGGATCAGCACCAGCGCCCCGACCATGTTCCACAGGAACATGAAGGTCAGCAGGATGCCCATGTCGGCCTGGAATTTGATCGGCGACAAAGCCCAGACGCCGACCCCGGCGGCCAGAGTCACGCCGATCAGCCCGACCACCCGACCGGTGAAGCGCAACGCCCGGCGGTACGCCTCGGCCAAGGGCAGCCCGGCGCGCTGAAGAGCAATCTGGACGCTCAGCAAATACAGCGCGTAATCGACGCCGATGCCGACGCCGAGCGCCACCACTGGCAACGTCGCCACCTTCACCCCGATGCCCAGCACGACCATCAGCGCCTCGCACAGCACCGAGGTCATCACCAGCGGCACCACCGCCACGACCACCGCCCGCCAGCTGCGGAAGGTGACGAAGCACAGCACCAGCACGGCCGCGTAGACGTAGAGCAGCATGATCCGGTTGGCGTCGTGCACGACGATGTTGGTTACCGCCTCGATGCCGGCGCTGCCGGCCACCGGCAGGAACGATACGCCGTCGCGATTGTGGGTGGCGGCGAAGTCCTCGACCGCCTTGATCGCGCGCTCCAGCGTTTCGGCCTTGTGGTCGGACAGATAGGCGACGACCGGCGTCACCGAGCAGTTGGCGTTGACCGCCGAGGGGTCGACCGCGATTGCGGCGCTCATCGCATTGTCGGTGATGGTCTGGTCGCGGCTGATGGTCGTCCATTTGCCGCCGGCCTCGAACAACGCCGAGGTGATCATCGCCGTCGTTCCCGCCAGCGATTCGACCCGCTGGACGCCCGGCAACTGGGCGAGCTTGCGCTCCAGCCGGCCAATGTCGACCAAGGTCGGGAACATCCGGCAGCCCTCCACCGGCGTCACCACAATGACCGCCAACTGATCGCTGGACAGGTTGTAGTGGGACGTGATGTAGGCGTTGTCTTTGTTGTAGCGGGAATTGGCGCGCAGTTCCGGAGCGCCGGGATCGAGATCGCCGATCTTCAGGTTCAGGCTGACGGCGTAGCCGGCGACGGTCAGCGCCAGCGCGGCCGCCAGCGTGCCTGCCGCCCAGCGCCGGTCGGTGAAGCGCACCAGCCACTCCCAGAACCCCTTGCCGCTGCTTTCATCGACCTTCGAATCCTCGCGCAGGCTGCGCTGGGCGGCAGCGGCGCCGACACCGGAATAGGACAGGATCACCGGCAGCAGCAGCAGGTTGGTCATGATCAGCATGCCGACGCCGAGGCTCGCCATCAGGGCCAGTTCCTTGATAACCGGAATATCGATCACCAGCAGCACCGCGAAGCCGACGACGTCGGCGAGCAGGGCGGTGAACCCGGCCAGGAACAGCCGCCGGAAGGTGAAGCGCGCGGCGACATAGCGGTGCGTGCCCCGCCCGACATCCTGCATGATGCCGTTCATCTTCTGCGCGCCATGCGAAACGCCGATGGCGAAGACCAGGAACGGCACCAGCACCGAGTAAGGGTTCAGCGAATAACCGAGCGCGGTGATCGCCCCCAGTTGCCACACCACCGCGACCATCGAACAGGCCAGCACGACCACCGTGCTGCGGATGCAGCGGTTGTAGAGGAAGATGATAACCGCCGCGATGGCGACCGAGACAGCGAAATAGCCCATCACTTCGGCGACGCCGTCGATCAGATCGCCGATCAGCTTGGCGAAGCCGACGATGTGGACCCGCGTTCCGTCGTTCTGCAGGGCCCGGACCTTGTCCTCCAGCGCGCGCGAGAAGGCGCGGTAGTCGAGCTGCTCGCCGGTCTTCGGGTCGTCGCCGAGCAGCGGCACCACGATCATCGTCGATTTCAGGTCGTTGGCGACCAGCGAACCCATCACGCCAGCGCGCGCCAGGTTCTGGCGCAGCTTGGCGATGCTCTCGGGCGAACCGCTGTAGTCGGCGGGCATCACCGGCCCGCCGTTGATCCCGGTTTCCGTCACCTCGCGCCAGCGGACGATTGGCATCCACAGCGATTTCATCCAGGATCGATCAACGCCCGGCATCAGATAGACGGTGTCGTTGATCCGTTGCAGATCCTTGAGATAGGCCGGGTCAAAGATATCGCCGCGCGTGTTCTCCACCACAATGCGGACCGTATTGCCGAGGTTTGGCAGGTCCGCGCGGTAGGTCTGGTAGTTCCCGATGTAGGGATGCGCGGTAGGGATGACCTTCTCGTAGCTGGCGTTCAGGCGCAGGCCGTAGGCTTGCCACGCGAACAGCGCCGTCACCAGGGCGCACAGCGCGACGAACAGGGCGCGGTTATTGAACACCGCGCGCTCGACCAGATTTCCCGACCGGCGGTCGAACTGGGCCGGATCGCCGATCACCGGCATCGGTGCCATGTCTTGTGCTTGCGCTGCCACAGGCTTTCCTTTGCGAATTTGGTGCGGAGGGCCGATGCCCCGTTCAGGGAGTCGGTGCCGCGACGGCGACCCGCTTCACGCCGGCGTCGGTGCCGATGGCGACCGCTCCGCCGGCGGCGACCGCCAGCGCATAGGACGATCGCCCTAGGGGCGCCCCCGCCGGAGTGATCCTGCCGTCGCGGTCGGCCACCAGAACACCGCCGTTCTGCGCCAGCAGGGCGAAGCGTCCGCCCTCCATCCGGGAGACCGCCGCGATGGACGCCGTCGTGCGAGTGTCGAGTCGGGTCCAGGCCCGTCCCCGGTCGCGGCTGAGGAATGCGTTGCCGCGCAGCCCCGCCACCACCAGCGTGTCGCCATCGACCGCCATCGAGAAATACGTGCCCTCATAGGGCGTCGGGACCGCGACGAAGCGCCGCGACGCCCGGTCAAACCGCATCAGAAGACCGAGTTCACCGGCGATGTAGACCTCGCCGTCCGGTCCAGGCGTTCCGCGCACCGCGTAGAGATGGGCGCCACGCGGGTTTTCCGTCCGTTCCATCCAGGGGGTCCAGTGCTCGCCGCCATCTTCAGTGACGAGCAGCAGGTTGAAGGCCCCGATTGCGAAACCCAGCCGGGAATCGGCGAACCACACGTCGAAGAAGGGAAGCGGCGCACCGCTGGCGACGCGCTGTTCCAGCTCCGCGATCCATTGGCGGATCGCCTCGCCGTCCGCTTCCCCGGCCGGAAGCTTGCGGTAGTGGTCGAGCATGGCTTGGTTCAGCGTCCGGACATCGAACTGCCGGGTCCAGCTCCGGCCGGCGTCGCGGCTGCGCATCAACACGCTGTCATGACCGACGATGAACCCATCGGCCTTGGTCGCGAAGGTGATGGCGGTCAGATCGGAGCTGACAGGAGACGGGATTTGCTCCCATCGCGCACCCTGGTCGTCCGACGCCAGGATCGTCCCCTGCGCACCCACCGCGAACAGCCGCTCCGGTCCGCCGGCCACCGCGAAGATTCGTGATGTCAGGCTCGCGACGTCGACCGCCGCCGGAACGTCGAGGGGATCCTGGAAGGCTGCCGACACGGCCGCCTGCGGAAGCATCGCCGCAAGGGTCATGCCGAGCGTCCATGACAAGGCCCGTGCTCGTGCCGATTTCATTCCCAACCTCCACCGTTGCCGGTCCATATCGACGCGCGTCCGCGCACGTTCTCAGAAGGACGTCTTGTAGGTGAGCGACACGTAGCCGCGATCGTTCAACTGCGGGCTTCCGTTGCCGCCAATCAGCGCGTTGTTGGCGTATTTGCCGTCAGCGTGCTGATCGGTGTAGCGCAGGGTCACTTCGTGACGTTGTTGGTAGGTCAGCTTGGCGCCAACCGACCAGGTCAGCACGCCCTCGTTGCCGCCGCCGGCGGTGGGCGCGTTCCCGCGCAGGCCGTAATTGATCGTCATCGGCAGGTCGAGATCGGTGGACGGAAAGACCTGGAGCCATTGCGGCGTGAAGTTCGCCGCGATGCCCACGTAATCGCGCGTCGAACAGCCGTCGGCAGCGCTCAGCCCGACACAGCCGCCATATCCCCTGCCCTTGTATAGGCTGGCATTGTGGGTGACCTCGCCCAGGCGGCTGTAGGCTAGTTCGACGACGAGGTTGCCGGTGTCGTAGACCGGGCTGCTGTCGAGCAGCCAAACAGCGTTGGCCACCGCGTGCCACGTGTTTCCACGCGCACCCTGGTTGTCCACCGCGCTGATCGACGCGCTGTTGAGCGCGGCATTGTGACGGTACGACACCTCCGTACCGATGCTGGCACCGCCCAGGCCGATGGTGTTGAAGCTGAGGCCGATCAGCTTGGTGTCCTTGGCGTAGACGAACCGGTAGCCGGTGGGCAGCGTTTGCGGTCCCCACGGCGTGTAGTCGTCGAACGCTCGGTAATAGGCACCGACCGTCGAATCGATGGATTCGATGTTGTAGCGGGCGTTAACGCCCCAATTGCCGATGTTGTGCGGCTCCAGATCGCCGATCCGGGGAATCGATCGATTCCCGCCGACGGCCAGCCGGTCGCCGAGCAGAAAGTCGGCCGGCGCCAGATAGGTTCCGCCCGCCGGAACGCGGGTCGGATCCCATTCCAGGAAGAACTGGCCGGCGATCGACAGGTTTGGCGACAACTGCGCCTTGGCCGACACTTGGCCGACCGGCAGGAAGACCTCCTTGGTCTCGATACCGGGGCTGGACACTGCCTTGCGACCGTCGAGCGGCGCCTGGGAATAGCTGATGGCATGGGCGCCGAACAACAATCCTTCGCCCCAATAGATGACGTGGCGGCCGATCTTCACATCGACCGGCACCGTCCCGGCATCGACGCGGCCATACACAAAGGCATCCAGCAGTTCGCCCGACGGGCCGCGATAATAACGGCGCACGTCGCTGTTGTAGCGATTGCCGTTGTAACCGCTGACATAGCCGCGCAGGGCCGGATTCGGATTGACGTCGGTGTCATGATAGGCGTTGTCGTACCAGAAGGCCCCCGTCACCCGCAGGCCGTAGCGTTCGCGAAAGGCGACGTCGAACTCCGACAAGATGTCCAGGCGGTTGGTGATGACGTCGCCACGGCCGAACTTGCGATCGGATTCGTCGTAGTTCGGGTTGTTGGCGATGCGGGAATCGATGCCTTCGGCGCGGACACCCAGATTATAGCGGACCGTGTTGTCGAAGCGGATCCGCAGATCAGAGTTGTCGGTGGGAATTTCAAAGGCACTCGCGCTCGCCGCCCCCAGAAGCAGCATGGCAACGCCAAGGCCGGCGGCTGTCCGCCCGGCATAGGTGCAGGACCGTTGTGGATGTGTCACGTTCCCCCCGTCGGTTTCGAGTCATTGTTGCTTGTTGACCCAGGTCCCCGGCGTCGTGCGCGCCTCGCGCCTCGCGCCGCTCACGCTTTTGAAATCGTCGGCGTCGATACTGTTGCCAGAGACCTACAATCCGTTCTATCAGCAATGTTGTACAACAGAGGCGAAAACGTTCACAATCTTTTTTTGATGGAAGAATGATATTCTAATTTCAGAATTATCATGTCGTGAAGTCGCATGCCGACGATCCGTCAAGCCGATTGTCAATACCCTTCGCGCGGTGATATCGATGTCGCCGCTCGTCATTCGCTAGGCGCATCGGACATCGGATGCGCCAGCCAGCCACGCGCCGCGTCAGGTCTCAATCCAAAGGGCGATTGCATGCCGGTCATTCGAGGAAAGCGCTGGGACCCGAGACCAGCCGAAACCATTCAGAAGATTCTTGAAACCATCGAACAGATGGTCTTGCGCGAAGGCTCGACGGAACTCTCGGTGCGCGCTGTCTGCGAGGAAGCGGACATCGCGCGCGGCACCTTCTATCGCTATTTCAGTTCGAAGGAGGAACTGCTCGAAGGCTTCAGCCGCCACATGCGCGAGAAATTCGAACGCAAGGTCGGCGAGGTCCTGGAATCCTCAGTCGATCCGTCCGAGCGCTTCGCCGCCTATCTGCGCTGCGTCTGGGTGTATCTGAACGCCGACAACGCCCGCCGCCTGTTCGAGATCGAGCCGGTCTTCTCGGTCAAGGATTTCCGGCAGAACTTCGAACAGTCGATCAAGCGCACCCAGCATGTGTTGGACAGCACCTTCACCGACTGGGAGGCAGCAACCGGCGTGACGCTGGACCGCGACCTGCTGTCGGAGTTGCTGATCCGCTACATGCTGAGCGAACTGATCGTGCCGTCCACCGGCAATTATCAGGACTTCCTGGAACGGACGACACGGATGGTGACCGCGCTCTGGCCCCGCCCCCGATGAGGGATTGATAGGAGGGAATGATGCGCGCCGCCTCGGCGGCGCGCTCAGTTCCGGTGCTCGACGAATTCGAAGATCGCCCCGCCGAACTCGGCCGGATCGACGCGCAGCAGCGGGCCGTCGACCGCGTCGGAATGTTCATCCAGCGTGAAGCGGGTGTCACGCGCCCGCAAATCCTCGGCCTTGGCGTCCAGCCCGGTGACCGACACGCGGATGTGGTAGGGGCCCGGTCCCCAATTGTGCAGGTAGCGGCCGGTTTCGCTGTCCCAGCGGGTCGGCTCGATGATATCGAATGTCGCGCTGTGCGTAAGGGCGAATCCCATTCGGGCGCGACGGTAGCCGCTGGCCGTCAGGGTCTCGACCGGCCCCATCGGTTCCCAATTCAAATTGGCCGACAGACGGCGCAGCGTGTCGTCAAGGTCGCGCACCAGGAAACCCCGATTGACAACCCGCACCATGTCGCCCGGCTTGGGATCGCGCGGCAGCGGCGGCGGCGTCAGAAAGGTGTCGGCCGGCATCTGCAACGGCTCCAGCGGCATCACCTCGATGCACAGCCCGCCATCGACCGATGGTTCGTAGCCGGGACGCTCCGGCGTGCAGCCGACCCAGAGCCGGTCGAAGGGCATTTCCGGAGTGATCTGGGCCAGACGGAAGGGCGCCTTGCGCCGCGCCAGCCGCTCGACCACCGCGCCGAAATCGCGGGCGACGAGCACCGTCGCGTGGGTCTTGATCGGGCGGAACGGCCCTTGGAACTCCTCCAGGCTCTTCAGGAACACCGGGAAGAAGGGGTCACCCTGGTTCGGCCGGTCGAGATGGCCCTGCGGCTCGATTCGTGTAGGCGACACCGCCAACGATTTGTGGACTCGCAGGAAATGGGCGACATAGGGATGGTTGCCGAAGCCTTGGCGCCAGTTCGGATGGCCGTGGACACCTAGCTTGGAGACGATGCGCGCGGCCATGTCGTCCGGGTCGTGGACCATCAGGTCGCCGCTGAGAAGCATTTCAAACATGACCTGTTCCTTGTGCTGTTCGCTGACGGGCGCCCGCCTCAGGGCCGGACAACACGGTTGCGCAGGAGGCCGATGCCCTCGACCTCGAGCTCCACGATGTTACCGGGTTTCAGGAAGCGCAGGTGCTCCAGCCCGCAGCCGTTGCCGACCGTTCCAGACCCGAGGAATTCGCCCGGATGCAGGGTTTCGGAGCGCGAGATGAAGGCGATGAGATCCTCGAAGGTCCAGCGCATGGAGGCGCTGTTGCCGCGACCCCATTCCTCACCGTCGACCCGCGCAATCATCTCCAGCGCGTAGGGGTCGGAAAGCTCGTCGGCCGTCACCAGACACGGCCCCATGGCGCTGCCGGTGTCGAAATCCTTGCTCTTCGCCGGGCCGAGTTGCCCGGCCATTTCGACCGACTGGGTGTCGCGGGCGCTGAAATCGTTGAAGATCGTGTAACCGAAGATGAAGTCACGCGCCTTGTCCTTCGGCACGTCCTTTGCGGCCCTCTTGATGTAGCAGCCGAACTCCAGCTCGAAATCGAGTGCATTGGAATAGGATGGCCACAACACGTCCTGGTCGGTGCCGATGACCGAGAAGCGGTTGCCCTTGTAGTACAGCGGCTGCTGGTCGAACAGCTTCAAAATCCGCTGTTCCAGCGGGCTTTCTCCGGTCTCCATCGGTGCCTGGCCTTTGGCCCGCGCACGAATCTGGCGGGCCGCCGCGTAGCTCTGGCGGATATGGGTTTCGAAGCACATGCAGTCGCGCATCTGCGGCGGCGGTTGCAGCGGCGCCAGCAGCGCCACGGCGGCACGGGGCGTCAACGCGGCGTCGGGGGCCCGCTTCACGATGTCGGCGGCGCGGTCGAACGCGTCGTCGCCGGCTTCGATCAGTGCCAGCAGGCTCAAGAAATCAGCATTGTCCCCGCCGTAAAGGGCGCGGTCGGCGCCAGCGAGGTCGAGGACGAAACGGTCCCCATCTACCAGCGCGCCGGCGCGGGGCTTCATGCCGCTGTGGGTGTAGGTTACCAGACGCATGGGTGCAGCCCCTGTTCGTCGGACATGGTGTCAATGATCGTCTTCAGCGCTTGGCGACCTTGATGTTGGTCTCTTCCAAATCCCAGGTTGCCGGCGTCTTGCCATCGTCGCGCAGTTCATATTTCAGCACGCGCCCCTGCGGGTTCTTCGGCAGCGCGTTGCGGAACTCGATGTAGCGCGGGATGGCGTAATAGGGGATCTTGTCCACGCACCAGTGGAACAACGCCTCTTCGGTCAGCGCCGAGTCTGGTCGGCGGATCGCGGTGACCTTGACGTCGTCCTCGCCCTTGGGCGACGGGACGGCATGCACCGCCACCTCCAGCAGGTCGGGGTGGGCGGAGAAGGCCGCTTCCATCTCGAAGCTGGAGATGTTCTCGCCGCGCCGCCGCAGGTAATCCTTCTTGCGATCGACGAAGTAGAAGAAGCCGTCCGCGTCGAACTTGCCGATGTCGCCGGAATGCAGCCACAGGTTCCGCATGATCTTCAGCGTGTCTTCCGGACGGCGCCAATACCCCATGAACATGATGTTGGGGCGCAGCGGCCTGATGATGACCTCGCCCGGAACGCCGGGCGGCAGTTCGCGGTCCTGGTCATCGACGATGCGGACGTCGAAATCGGGAATGCGGGTGCCCGACGAACCGGGAGCCGCGTAGGCCCCGCCAGGCAGCGACGTCACCACGGAGGCTTCCGTAAGGCCGTACCCATTGCCGCCGACCTGTCGCGCGCCGAAACGCGTGCGCCAGATCTCCTTGACCTCCTCGGTGAAGGGGTTGCCACGCACCGTATGGATCTGGCCGAAACAGGCGCGCATGTCGTCGCTGTCGTCGGCCTGCGCGATCAACTGCCCCATCGACCCCAGGATCGACGCGATGGTGGCGCCCGACCGCCGGATTTCCGGCCAGAAGTTCGACACCGAGAAGCGCGGCGCGATGGCGACCCGCGCGCCGACCAGGATGTTGGAGATGATGCCGACGGAAATCGCGTTCAGATGGAACAGCGGCAGCGGCGTGAAGGTGATGTCCTCGGCCGTCGCCGGCCCCGCCCGCAGTTGGAGACGCGCGAGGTTGCACATGTAATTGTAGCTGAGCATGCAGCCCTTGGACGGGCCGGTGGTGCCGGAGGTGTAGATCAGGCAAGCGAGATCCCCTGGCTCCGGCTTCCGGTCCAAGGGCGTGTCGTCCGTCCCCCGATGGGCGTCGAGCGGCAGCACCGGCTTCGCGCAGGGAACGCCGGAGTCCACGGCTCCGCGTTGCAGGATGAGTTTGACGTCCGGCAGTTCTCCGGCCACCGCCGCGATGCGAGGCAGGTAATCGGGTTCGCACAGGACGATGGCGGCGCCGGCGTCGTGGATCTGGTGGCGCAGGAAGGCGCCGCGCAGCGCCGTGTTGATCGGCACGCTGACGGCGCGGAGCTTGTTGATCGCCAGCCACGCGACGACCGCGTCGATGTTGTTGTCGAGCATGGTGACGACCGTATCACCGTCCCGCACACCCAGCCCGGCCAGCGCGTGCGCGAACCGGGTGCTGAGCCGGTCCACCGCGCCATAGCTGTGCATCTCCCCGCCGAAATCCAGAAGGATACGGTCCGGATGCTTGGCGACGGCGCGGTCGAGAGCGGCGATGACCGTGTCCTGCTCTCCAACGCTCCAGGTTTCGATCGGTCCCATGAGCGGCTTTCGGTCCTTTGAATGGAGGGGCTTTCCAGAGGCGGGCGCGGAGACGCGCGCTGCGCCACGTCCACCCTCATCTCGGTAGGACGAATGGGGGACGGGGGGTGTTCAGTGTCGTCAAGATGCTTGGAATGCCAGCAGTCTGTCAACAGATTTTCTGTATTCGGAATTATCTTCTTATTTCAGAATTTCTTAAGCCCCTGCCCTGCGGTATTCCGCCGCCGCCTCGTATCCGACGCTGGCGCAGTCGGGATAGACGTCGGGTTTCCGCGACGACACGACCGCGCCGGTGATTTCCGGGCGGCCGGAACACAGCACCAGAATGTCGTGAACCAGGGTTTCCTGAAGATGGTAATGCCGGCTCTCGATCAGCGCACGGATGCCGGTCCGCAGAAAGTCGTAGTCGACGGCGGTGACGATGTCGTCGTTGCGGACCTGATGCGCCGGATCGAGGGTGAGGCTCACCGAGATCAAAAGCCTTTGCGGGTTCCGCTTCTCGAACGGGTGGACGCCGATCGACGCCAACAGTTCGAAATCGACCAGGGACAGGGTATGGCGCCGGATCGCGAAGGGTTCCGCCGATGCCATGCGCCGGGTTCCGGGAATTTGGTCCATAGCCTCGTCATCCTTGTCGTCAGTCGGCGAGGAACGCGACGTCCCGGCCGGGATTCGCCAGCGATTGCCCACCGTCGATCACGATGGTCTGGCCGGTCAGCGACGGCGCGCCGAGAATGAAGCGCACGGCCATGGCGATCTGGTCCACCGTGCAGCCACGCCGCATCGGGTTGGCCCGGTGCGCCATCCTGAACTCCTCGGCGGTCTGGCCGCCGCTGACCAACGTGATGCCGGGAGCGATTCCGCACACCCGCAGCCTGGGCGCCAGCGCCAACGCCAAGGTTCCCGTCGCGGCGGACAGCCCGAGCTTGGCGACGCCGTAGGAAAAATAATCCGGGTTCGGCGCCGCGATGCGGTTGTCGAGAATGTTGATGACGCAGCCGTCGTCGCCATCGGCCACGGCGGCGGCGAAACACCGGGTCAGGAAGATCGGGGCGCGCAGATTCACGTCGATGTGGCGGCCCCAACTGTCGGCCGTCATGCGATCCAGCGTGTCGTAGTCGAACAGGGACGCGTTGTTGATGAGCGCCGTCAGGCGCGACCCGCGCCGCGTGGCCGCCTCCCCGGCATCGACGGCCAAGCGCTCGACCTCGTCCAACCGCTCCAGGTCCGCGCACAACACGTCGGCGACACCGCCGCCCTGTTCGATCAGGCGGACGACCGCGTCGGCCTCGGCACGGGACCGCCGGCAGTGGACAAGCACATGCCATCCATCGGCGGCCAGTTGCAGAGACAGTTCCCGGCCGACCCGCAGGGCCCCGCCGGTGATGAGAACGGTGCGCAACGTCACGTCTCGCTTCCTGGAAACGGGCCAACGGCCGCGCGGCGCCGGCTTTCCTGATCGCCCGGAAAAGCCGCCACCGCGCACAGCCCGGAGCGTTATCGGATCAGAGCGCCGACTCCGCAGCGGCGGCCTGGAACATCTTCTGGATGTCCCCCGACGTCACCGGCCCCTTGCCCGACGTCACCGGCTTGGCGCCGCCGAGACCGAGCAGCGGCAGGGTGTTCACATGCTTGGCGCGGGCCTTGAGCGCACCGACCGTGCAGTTCTCGCGCCCCAGGATGGAGAACGGGTCGTAGGAGAACTCCCGCATCGTGTTCAGATGCGTGATCTTGTGGATCGTCTCCTCCGGGAGATGCTTGACGTCGTTCCACAGGATGTCCGCCGATTCCGGCCAGGTGCAGTCGGAATGCGGATAGTCGCATTCCCACGTCACCATGTCCTCGCCGATGTATTTCAGGTTGTCGAGCCCGAAGCGGTCCTCGATGAAGCAGGTGATGATGTGTTTGCGGAAGATGTCGCTCGGCATCTGCCCTTCGAAGTTCGACCCGGTCCAGGCGTTGTGATGGCGGTGGGTGAAGTCGGCGCGTTCGAGCAGGTAGGGGATCCAGCCGATGCCGCCCTCCGACAGGGCCATCTTCAGGTCCGGATACTTCTTCCACATCGGCGCCCAGATCCAGTCGGCGGCGCTGTTGGAAATGGAGATCGGCATCGACGTGATCCAGGCGTCGATCGGCGACAGATCCGAGGCGTGCTCCGCATGGGCGCCGGTGCCGATGTGGCAGCAGATGACCACCTGGTTGTCGGCGCAGACCTTCCACAGAGGATCCCAGTAGTCGTCGTGGATCGACGGATAGCCGAGCAGTGCCGGGTTGTCGGAAAAGCTCATGGCATGAACGCCCTGTGCGCTCAGCCGCTTGACTTCGGCGACGGCGGCCGGGATGTCCCACATCGGGACCAGGCACAGCGGGATGAAGCGTCCGGGCGCGGCGTTCGCCCAGTCGTGCAGGTGCCAGTCGTTGTAGGCCTGGATGGCGGCCAGCGCGATGTCACGGTCGGGATGAGCCTGGAACTTCTGGCCGGCGAAGCCGGGGAAGGTCGGGAAACAGATCGAGCCGAGCACGCCGTTGGCGTCCATGTCCTCGACGCGCGCCTTGATGTCCCAGGTGCCGCGCCGCATGTGCTCGTAGCTCAGCGGCTCCATGCCGTATTCTTCCTTCGGCCGGCCGACGACCGAATTCAGGCCCATATAGCCCCAGGCCTTGCCTTCGAACATCCAGACGTCGCGGCCGCCGATTTGCTGCGTCTTCGGCTCGCGTCCCTTGAAGCGGGCCGGCATGTGGCGGGCAAAGGCGTTGGGCGGCTCGATCACGTGGTCATCGACGCTGACAAGAATCATGTCATCGCGAGTCATTGGGCGCTCCTCGAAGCAGGGTATGGGGCAGGCGTTTCGCCTGGATATGGACAATCGCCGGATCGTAACGGCGGGGCAGCCCGGCCGAACCGTCGGCAGGTCGAGCGCACCGCTGGTGCGGCGGGAGGCGGTTCCGGACGCGCTTCCGCCTGTGCTTTCAAAAGCCGCTTTCGAAAGCCGGCTTGCGCCTCAGAGAAAGACGGCGAGGTTCGGCATGCCGAGCACGGACTGTTCCAGGATCACCTCGCGCCGCGCCAGCTTGAAACCATCGTCAGTCTTGCGCACCACGTCGCGGCGCTCGCCGCTGAGCAGGTGATAATCCGGACTCTCGCAGCGGCTGCGGGTCATCAGCAGGTAGCTGGAGACCGCAAATTCATCCGCCTGCGCGGTTTCGGTCACGCGGATGTTCGTCACCAGACGGCGGGTGCGCGAGGGGGGGTCCTCCGCCCAGGCGCTTTTGGTCCGGGTCAGGCGGGCGATGCGCGTGCTGATCGACCGGTAATCGTCGTGGTAATGCGCGGTGGTGCGGACGATGGTCGCCGCCTGCTGCGACAGCGGCATCGTCTGCCGCAGCGGCACCGTGTAGATCAGATCGGTTGCCAGCATCCTGCCCCACGCGACCAGATCGATCTGGTCGAGCAACCACGCCTCGTCGTACAGGAATTCGACGATCCCGTTGTAGATGGCGGAGCCGACCGGAACGCGGCGGGCCGTTCCGGCATCGGCCGTCGCCGTGGCGACGGCGGTGTTCCCAGTCATAAGCGGTTCTCCCTTGAGCGGCCTGTCCGTTGACAGGCTCGAGCGGCGTCAGTCGGCGCTGACCATGTGGTCGCGGTAGGCCAGCCACCAGTTCCACTGGGTGTCGTCCTTGGTGAAGCCGTCATAGGCTTCCGCCGGGCCGGGCCAATCGGCCGGTCGACCGACCGTGTTGATCGCCTGATATTTCAGCGTGACCTTCCGGCTCTGCGATCCGCGCGCCACCTGGGTCATTTCCGGCCACGTGTCGGAATCGTCCTGCTCGATCATCCCCGAGGTGCCGAACATGTGGATCGACTCGCGCAGCATGGCCTGCTTGAGAGGCTCCGGCGTGTCCTTCTCGGCCAGGAGCCAGTTGACGAACTCCATCCGGCCCGGACCGCGCGGCACATAGGCGTGGACCGCGATCAGCCCCAGCACCGTGCCGTCCGCCTGCGGAACATAGACGAAGGCGATCAGCATGTTGGGGAAGAGGTTGCCGACCTGCGGCGGGGTGGTGGTCAGCAGCTTCAGCTGGTCGGGCTTCAGATTGCGCATCAGCTCCGGAACCATCTCCTTGCTGATGCCAGGCGGCGGGAACATCGCCAGACGCTCCTCGACCGTCAGCTCCGACGCGCGGGCGCCGGCGACCTGCTCGAACTTCTTGGCCAGATGCGTGCAGCGCAGCGAGTGACCGAGCCGCGACGTCACCTCCACCCCATACATCGAGGTGGTCAGGTCGCCATTACCGAAGCCGGCGATCTCGCCCAGCCACTGGTGCAGGGTCAGCGTGTGGAAGCCGTCCGACGCCGATTGTTCCGAGGCCGCCTTCCAGTTCGCGTCGAGGACGAAGCGCTGCGGCGGCCCCAGCACCTCCAACCCCCTGTCGGTGCGGCAGAACAGCATGTCGTAATACCACTTCATGTCGCCGAGGAACTCCTCGAACGACGGGCCGTCCTGGTCCCAGGTCGCGAAGATCAGACCGCCATAGACCGTCACCCGCGCCTTCTTCAACGACAGTTCGGCCTTGGTCCGGATCTCGCCGTGCATCTTCTCGCGTTCCACCGGCGAGCCGATGAACGCACCGTCCGGGCGGAAGGCCCAGCCGTGATAGACGCAGCGGTGGACCGGCAGGTTGCCGGAATCGGAACGGCAGACCCGCATGCCGCGGTGCGGACAGACGTTCAGCGAGACATGGATCTCACCGTCGCGGGCACGGGCGACGATGACCTGATCCTCGCCCATCGACCGCAGCACGAAGTCGTTGGGATTGGGAATTTCGGTCTCATGGCCCAGCAGCAGCCAAGCCTTGCCGAAGATGCGCTCCATTTCCAGGTCGTAAAGCTCGTGATCGGACAGCGTTCGGATCTGGACCTCCCGCCTTTCCACGTCGATCAGTTCGTCGATCCGCGTTCCATCGGCAAGACGATCCTTCGTTCGCGTCATCACGTCTGTCACTTTCGCGCTCCTCCAACCGGTTGGCATTCGCGCACCACGCTGTGCGCCCCGTCTATTGCTAGGCATAAATGCCATAAATGTTCAAAATATGCAAGCTCACAACTGCTGAAAGCACCAGCAATTCCTGGTATTGGCCCGCGTCCCGACTCAGACGAAATCCTCGACCGGGCGGACGCTGGGACCGAGGATAGGGCCGACCATCTCGTGCCCCCACAGGCTCAACCGGTCGCAGTTCAGCTCGAACGGGTCGCCGGGCCACGGCTCGAACTCCGCGATGCATTCGACGGCGAAGCCCGACGGCGTGAAGTGATAGAAAGACACGTGGGGATCCTGGGTGTGCTGGCCCAGCGTCATCTGCATCGGAAGGTTCCGCTTGCGCACGATGTCATACGTCTGGCCGACGTCCCGCAGCGTCGCCATGAACATGCCGATGTGCTGCAGGCCCCTGTAGCCCGGCCGCAACCCATAGGCGATGTCGTGGCTGGTCTTGCTGTTCAGTTTCGAGCGGAAGAACCCAGTCCTGCCCTTGCCGGCGCCCGACCCGTACCAATGGAATCCCATGATCCGGATCAGGAAATCCTCCAGTTCGGCTGTGTATTCCGGTGTGATCAGAACGACATGGCCGAGGCCGCGCTCGTCTGCGATGAAGCGCCGGCCGTGGATGCCCGGCACGAAGGAATGGGGGTCCCATTTCTGCGCGTAGAACAGCTCGTGCTGGAAACCGACCGGATCCATGAAGCGCACCAGCTCGCGGACGCCCCGCAGCTTGCACAGCGCGTCGTCGCCGCGGCTGAACTCCACGCCCTCTGCCTGAAGCTTGTCGACTGCCGCGTTGAAGGCCAGGCGCCCCTGCGCTTCCCAGCCGATATAGGTCAGGCGATCGATGGGACCGGGGTGGATGGCGATCCGGTGGCAGCGGTCGTCCATCCGCAGATAAAGCGACTGCGAATCCTCGTCGCGGGCCGGGCGGACGCCCAACCCCAGCACGTTCGGCCCGTAGTCGCGCCAAGCGTCGATGTTCGGCGATTCAAGCCCGACATAGCCGATACCGATGATGTCCATGTTTTCAGCTCCCTTGATCGGAGTGTTTTTCTCAAGCGGCGCCCCGGTGCGCCGTGCCTCACGCCGACGCGGCGGTCCGTTCGGCACGCTCGCGCGCTTCCAGCAGGCCGCGGATTTCGAGATAGGCGGCTTCGGTCAGCGGATTGGCCCAGGCGAAGAGCGTTCCGGCGAGGAACAGGAAGGCCGGAAGGCCGGCGAACAGCCCCTTTAACCCCAGCAGGGCCTCCGCAGTATTCCCCGTCCCCAGCGCCGGTCTGAAGCCGATCAGGTCCAGGGCCACGAAGGACAGCCCGACCGACAGCGCCGCCCCCATCTTCCAACTGCTGATGAGCAGCGCGAACAGCATGCCGGTGTGGTCGGCGTTCGTGCTCAGGCGGACCTCGTCCGCCGCATCGGCCATCATGGCGCGCGGCAGCAGCACCACCCCGCCATAGGGGACGCCCCAGGCCGCCATCGCCAGCGCCGCGACCGTCACGTCGCCTTCCGGCAGCAGCAGCAGGAACGGACAGACCGCCGCCGCGACCACGCCGCACAAGGACAGCGCCACCCGTTTGCCCACCGCGCGCGCCAGCCGGGTGATCAGCGGCGTCGCCGCGATGCCCGTCAGCATCTGACCGATCAACAAAAGGCCGATGGCGCTGCGGTCGATGTGCTTCACGCCGGTGAAATAGAAGATCATCAGCGTCGATGCCAACCCGAAGCCCAGCCCGAACAGCAGGTCGGCGGCGACCAGCCGGAAGACCGACTTCCGTCCGATCACCGCCCCGATGGCCTGGATGCCGGAATGCGGCGCGGACCGCGGCAAGCCGTTGGGAAGCAGCGTCGCGACCAGGACGCTTGCCGGGATGGTGACGCCGATGATCAGCCAGCCCATCGACGTCACCGTGGCCGCCGCGTCGTTCGCGTGGTTCTTGCCAAGGAACAGCGGCAGCGTCAGCACCAGGGTGATGCCGAGAAAGAAGGCGGCCTGCAAGGACCCGTAAACCCGGGCACGATCCGCGACTCCGCTGCCCAGGCCGGCGGCCATGGCGAGTTGCACGAGGGACAGGATCGACCAGCCGACATACACGAGGAACAGCCAGACGCCCAGATAGAGAAGCCCGACCCCGGGCCGGGCGAAGAACAGCATCGCCGTGGACAGAATCAACAGGGGAGCGCCGACGAACAGCCAAGGCTTGAACCGGCCCCAGCGCGAGCGCGTGCGGTCCATCAAGCCACCGAGAAACGGATCCAGGATGATGTCGAAGATGCGGCCCGCCATGACGATCATGCCGACGCCGGCAAGGTCGAGGCCCAAGGCGTTGCTGTAGTATTCCGGCAGGGTCACGACCAGCGGCAATCCGAGCATCGCCAGCGGCAGGCTGAGGCTTGCCAGACAGGCCAGTTTCCAGCGTTCGGCACGGGATGTGGCGGCCATGGAACGGCTCCTTCCGGGGCTTGGAAACAGCCCTCGGTTGCGTTCGGTCGGGAATGGGGCATCCAACGAAGGAAGGGCAACAAAGGACGGGACGCTTGCAGCCCCGGCCTTTGCGTCCCCGGTCAGAAGCGGCGGTGCTGTCAAACCTCGATCAGTTCGAGACGCAGCGCGGCCTGCGGGCAGGATTCAGCCCCTTCCCTCGCCTTCTCCTCCAGTCCGGGCGGCACCAGATCGCTGTCGAGAACGATCAGGCCGGCCTCGTCCAACTTGTAGACCTCCGGGCAGATCTCCGCGCACACCCCATAGCCGCAGCACGAGCCGCGATCGGCAACCACGCGAAGGGTGGATTTCTGCGCAGCAACATCGGTCGTCATAACCAACTCTCCTTGCCTCTTTCTTTGGTGGTTTCCTCAGGCATGGCGCGCCTGGACCGTCCCGAAGGCGGCCGGCGTCATCGCCACGATCCTGTCTTTCGCACGGTCGCGCCGGTCGGCCGGCGGCGGCGAAGCCCTGAAAGTGATCAGCCCCAGGTCACATGAACGCTGTCCGGACCGCGCAGATGCATGCCGCGGATCTTGGCGGCCGGCTTGTCCGGATCAAAGCGGATGTCCGGGCACATATCCAGGATGGCGTTCACGGCGACCTCGATCTCGGCCTTCGCCAGGAACAGGCCCAGGCACATGTGCGGCCCGAAGCCGAAGCCGAAGGACAGCTTGGTCGGCCGGTCGATATTGAAGGTCTCGCTGTCGGTGAAGACGTCCTCGTCGCGGTTGGCCGAACCGACCGCGATCGACAGGAAGGAGCCGGCGGGAATCTTGACGCCGCGAATCTCGACGTCGCGCGTCACCAGCCGGTTCTTCCAGGAGGCGACCGGCTCGAAACGCACCGCTTCGTCGATGGCGCGCATCAACAGGCTGCGGTCGCGGCGAACCCGCTCCAGAAGCGCCGGACGCTCCAGAAGCAGAACCATCAGGCTGCCGAAGGTCCGCGTCGTGGTTTCGGTCGCCGCCGGCATCAGCATGCGGACGAAATTCGTGACCTCGTGGTCGTTCAGCCGACGCCCCTCGAACTCGGCCCGGATCAGGCTGCTGATGAGATCGTGACCGGTGGCCCCGGCGGCGCGGCGGTGTTCCACAGTCGCCCGGATCGCGTCGTAGAGCTTCTGCGACAGCTCCATCGCGTTCCTGCGGACCTCGGGATCTTTCAAATTCCGCAGGGATGCCAGGATCTGGAGGCCCCAGGAGGAATATTGTTCGGCCGTCTCGGGATCCGTCATCACGCCGAGAACCTCGTAGACCACACGGATCGGGAAGGCGATGCCGAAATCGTCGATCAGGTCACAGCCGGCGCGCTTGGCCAGCGGAGCGACGAGCTGGTTGCGGATGACCGGAGCGAGAAGCTCCTCCTTCCACTTTTTCAGAATGTCGTGGGAAAAACAGGGCTGAAGCAGCCCCCGCATCTTGCGGTGCTCCTCCCCATCCATGGCGGTGAGTGCGAAGTCGCCGACGAGCGGCGCCAGCCCTTTCCCGATCAGGGAATTCGAATAGGTCGCGGAATCGCGCAAGACGGCCATGGCGTCCGCGTAGCGGAACAGGGTGAAGGCCGGGCGATCCTCCATTCCGCCATGGACAGAGGGAACGCCGAATTTCGCCATCAGATCCCCCTCCATGACCGGAGAGGTCCGCCGAAGCTCCCGATACAAGGGATAGGGGTCGTCCAGCCCGACCGCGAAACTGGCGCTCACGCTGGAAAACGCGGCGCTGACGTCGGATGATACGTTTGTCCGTTTTTCCAGATTCTGCGTGGGCATAGTTTCCTGCCTGCCTGATTTTTGGGTGGGAGGTTTTTTAGACACAAAGTGCATTGATGTCTAACATTAGGCTGCGTCGCCGTCAACCGTTTAGTTTGTGCGGTAAACATTCAGGACTTGAGCAATGACCACGCGCGAAGTGTGGTTGCATGCCCCGGTCGCAGCCGGACGAGCGGCGTGACAGGCTGCTCCGTCGTCATCGAACTCTCCCAGGGGCATCAAAGAATTCTATAATCAGAACAACAGTCTGACATTGACACGACCAAAGCCGCTGACTACGGTTCGTCTCCATCGTCACGTTGTCGATCGAGGCGATGAACAGGGGGGCACCCTGCTTCGCCGATGCAGCCTGACGCTGTGCCATGCCGCTCGTTTTTTCCGCGACGTTCTCGGAATGGTTAAGCCGACCGACGGGCGCCGGCCTCCGCTTTCGCCCTGAAAACCGGGAAAAATCCCGACATCAACGGACAAGAGGGTTTGGACATGTCCATCATCCAGACCATGGACCACTTCACGATCGTGACCGCGGACCTGCCCGCGACACGCTATTTCTATCAAGGCCTGGGACTGGTTTCCGGCCCTCGGCCCGACTTTCCGGTCCCCGGCCTGTGGCTCTACGCCAACGGCAAGGCGCTGCTCCACGTGATCGAAGTTCGCGAGGCGGACATGCCGACCCCCCGCAGGGGCGTGCTGGACCACATGGCGTTTTGGGGACAGGATCTGATCGGTACGGTTGAGTGGATCGGCTCCCGAGGCATCGCTCACCGGCTCGTCCGCGCGCCGAAGCCCTTCCGCACGTGGCAGCTTTTTTTCCTAGATCCGAACGGTGTCGAGGTGGAGATCGATTTCGATCCTTCGGAACCGGCACCCGCAAGATAGAGAGGTTCGACCCCATGGATCTTGGCCTGTCCGGACGACGGGCGATCGTCTGCGCCTCCTCCCGCGGTCTCGGCCGGGCGTGCGCGCTGGCGTTGGCCCGGGAAGGCGTCCAGCTCGTGATCAACGGCCTGACCGAAGCCCACCTGTCCAGCGCCGAGGACGAGATTTGCGCCGCCACCGGCCAGCGCCCCCGCACCGTCCTGGCCGACGTCGCGACCGACGCCGGGCGCGCGGCGCTGCTGGCCGCCTGTCCGGAGCCGGACATCCTCGTCAACAACAACGCCGGCCCCGCGCCGGGCACGCTCGAGGATTGGGATCACGCCGCCTGGATGGCGGCGCTGGAAAGCAACATGCTGGCTGGAACGCTGCTGATCCGCGCCGTGCTGCCCGGCATGCGGGCGCGGGGTTTCGGGCGGATCGTCAACATCACGTCGGCGATGGTCAAATCGCCCCAGGCGGCGATGGGCCTGTCGGCGGCGGCACGCACCGGGCTGACCGCCTTCAGCAAGGCGTTGTCCCGCGACGTGGCGCGCGACAACGTGACCATCAACAGCCTGATGCCGGAAAAATTCGACACCGACCGCATCCGCTTCATGACGCAACGGCTCGCCCGCGCCAAGTCCATCACGGACGGCGAGGCAAGGGAGCGCATCATCCGCGAGATCCCGGCCCGGCGCCTCGGCAGACCGGAAGAATTCGGCGCGGCCTGTGCGTTTCTATGCTCCGTCCACGCCGGCTACATCACCGGCCAGAGCCTCCAGATGGACGGCGGCGCCTACAGCGGGCTGTTCTGAGCGGGAACGGACGCCCCGGCCTGGCCGGGGCGCGCCGACGGTCAGGACGCCATCATTCCGCCATCCACGACGAAATCGGCCCCCGTGATGTAGGACGCATCGTCGGACGCGAGAAACAGCGCCAACCCGACGACCTCGACCGGCTGGCCAGGCCGGTTCAACGGGATGTGGTCGAGGATCCCCTTCAGGACGGCCGGATTTTCCAGCACCTTGGCCGTTCCGGGCGTCAGGATGAAGCCGGGGCTGATGCTGACGGCGCGGATGCCCTTGGGCGCCCCTTCGAGCGCAAGCTGCCGGGTGAGCGCCACCACCGCTCCCTTGGTCGCGGCATGCGCGACGAGGCCGGCATGGGCGCTGCCGCCCCACCCGGCGACCGAGGCGATGTTGATGATCACGCCGCCCTGCCCCGCCAGGAATGGCCAAGCGAATTTGGTGGTGTGGAAGACAAGGTCCAACTCGTTGCGGATGGTGAAACGCCAATCCTCGACCGAAAGCTCGGCGACCGTGCCGAATCGGGCGGCCGAGGCGTTGTTGTAGAGGATGTCGATCCGGCCATGCTCGTCGGCCGCCCGCTCGACCCAGTGCCGCGCGTCGTCCGGATCGCCGAGATCGACCGGCGCCGTTCCGCCCATCCGCCCGCCGGCGTCGCGGACGAGCGCGATCGTCCGTTCGTTCGCCGCGGCGTCGATGTCGCAGCCGACCACCATCGCCCCTTCCGCCGCGAAGCGCAGCGCCGCCTCCCGTCCCTGACCGCCACCGGTTCCGGTGATCAGCGCGACTTTCCCTGTCAAACGACCACTCATGTTGTCTCCTGTCGATGTGTCGCGCGGCACGCCGTTAACGGGCGCGGATCGCCGCCATGATGAAGTCGGCGGCGTGACGGTGCCACGCCGCCATTCCCTCCTCGGAGGTCGTGCAGAATCCGACGATGGATGAAACCGAATAGCGGTTGGTGAAGCCGCCCGACGTGATCAGCGCCGCCGTTGCAAGGAACAGGCGGGCATCGATGCCGGGCTGGAAATCGCCCCGTCGAGCCCCTCGCTTGAGAACGAGGTCCAGCTTGGCGACCAGCGCCGGAGCCATCCCGATGAACTTGTTTGCGGGTGTGCTGTGGTTCTCGTGATAGCGGATGCCCTCCTGGGCGAGAGAGCCGAGACATTTGTCGGTCTTGTACCGCGTGAAGATCGCGTCCAGAAAAAACAGAATGGCGTCCGGCGGTTGCAGGTCATCGATGTTCAGCGCAAGAAGCTCCGACATGACATCGAAGGACGACTCGTCGAGGACGTTGGCGAACAGCGCCTCCTTCGATCCGAAATAATGGTAGACGAGCTGTTTGGTGACACCAGCCTGTTGCGCGATCACATCGACGCGCGCGCCCGCAAGGCCTTTGGCGGCGAACTCCCGCCGTGACACGGCCAAAAGCCGCTTGAGGGTTTCCCGCTTGCCGTGTTCCGGGCGAGAGTGCGTCACATCCACCGCCGGCATTGATTCGCTTCCCATGCAATCGGTTATCCCATCGTCCTGAAGAACGCCAGAAAATCACGCCTCCTTTGGACTGGGTCCAAGAAGACAAGGCGGAACGCCGTCGCCGGGGATTCCGTCAACGCGCGGGGCAGTGGGCGCACGTGCCTGGATGCGCCAGAATGTCGCAGGAAACTCCTCTTCATCCGCTGTGGTCATTGTTGACCGCGCCAACATTTTGAACATAATATCGAAATGTGTTCAATAAATCGATCCCCATCCGGCACGGAAAACGGGGGCGAGCCAGGGAGACGGCGCGTGGACGGTGATGATCCTCGTGCCTGACTGAATTCCCTTGCGGAAACGTCGAGCGCCACAGGGGCTGCGCTTCCGCGTGGGCAGGGCATCAAAAACCAGCAGCGGAGATCGCCTGTCCTCGGGCCGGGGCATCGGCTGCCCGACGGTTTGCGCACCTGGATCAAGGGGTTCGGCGCGCTGCGTCCCCATGCCTGTCGGGGGTGCCGTTTTGCCGGCCACAGGCCCCGGCCCGTCGATTGAGAACCGGGACAGGCAACGAGAAAATCGAACATTCTGGAGGAACGTCAATGAGCAGTTTTGAGAGGCGCCTGTCGGACGGCACCCGCATCGAAGACCTGATCGATGTCGACACGCGGGAAGTCCGTGTCCGAACCCTGGCCGATGCGGAACTCCACCAGATCGAAATGGAGCGGATCTTCGGCAAGGTGTGGCAGCTCCTCGGCCATGAAAGCGAGATTCCGAACCCCAACGATTTCATGATCCGCGCGCTGGGCGAGGATTCGGTCCTGGTGGCGCGCGACCGCGACGGTGAGATCCATGTCACCCTCAACGTCTGTCCGCACCGTGCCATGCGGGTGTGCCGTTCCGATGCCGGCAACGCTCCGACGCACCGCTGCCCGTATCATGGCTGGGCCTTCCGCCCGGACGGCGCGTTCATCGGCTCGCCGGTCGGCGGCGAGACGATGCACGGCAAACTTCTGGACAAGAAGCAGCTGAGCCTGAAGAAGGCCCGCGTCACCCTCTATGGCGGCCTCATCTTCGCGACCTGGAACATCGACGGCCCCTCGCTCGACGAGTTCCTCGGCGAGATGAAATGGTACTTCGACATGCTGTTCGACCGCACCGACAAGGGGCTGGAGGCGCTGGGTCCGCCGCAGCGCTTCGTCCTGCGCGCCAACTGGAAGTCGGCCTCCGAACAGTCGGCGTCGGACGGCTTCCACGCCTACACCCTGCACGAGTGGCTCGGCCAGCTCGCCGGGTTCGGCAGCGGCGACCTGACCTCCTCCATGCTGGGCGTCGAAGTCACCTCGAAGCTGGGCCATTCGCTGCGCTGCATGCCGATGGCGCAGAAGTTCGAGCGCGGCGCCGCCCTCAAGGACACCAGCCTGTCGCTGGCGGAACGGCTGGAGATTCTCGCCCCGCCGGGCATCATCCCGTCGATGGCCCCCGAGCTTGAGCGGCATCTGAGCACGGAGCAGATCGAGCAGCTGCTGCTTCAGCCGCCCCAGGTCGGCAACATCTTCCCGAACCTGATCATCGAACATGTCTATGTGCCACAGCCCGGCGGCAAGCCACTCGGCCTGTTCGCGGTGCACACCTACATGCCGCGCGGCGTCGACAAGATGGAGTTCGTCAACTGGCTGCTGGCGGAAAAGGACACGCCGCAGGAGATGAAGGACGCCATGCGGAAGATGGGCGTCCGCATGCTCGGCACGTCGGGCATGATCGAACAGGACGATTCCGATCCCTGGCTCGATCAGGCGGTCCTGGCCAAGGGCGCCCAGGCGCGCAACATCACGCTGAAGTATCAGGCGATTCACAACCCGGAACGCCCGTCCTGGTGGGTCGGCCCGGCCGAAGTCTACGAAGGCTTCACCAAGGACGACACCCAGTGGAACTGGTGGCTGCAATGGCGGGACCTGATGCTGAACGCCGGGTGACCCTCTCCGCCTTCCCGCCCCATGCATCGACCGACCATCAAGGATGGGCTCCATGACCGCTTCCGCCACCGTCACGATCGCGGGGTTCGACAACCCCGTCGCCATCGGTTCCCCCGTCTACAACGAGGTGCAGACCTTCCTGTTCAAGGAAGCGGCGCTGCTCGACCAGATCCGCCTGAACGACTGGGTGGGTCTGCTGGCCGAGGATATCCTCTACACCGCCCCGCTCCGGCAAACCCGGCCGACCCATGAATTCGACAAGACCATCGTCCGCACGATGTTCCACTTCGAAGAGGATATCGGCTCGCTCAAGCTGCGGGTGGCGCGTCTGATGAACACCCGGAGCGCCTATGCCGAAGACCCGCCCTCACGCTGCCGCCGCCTGATCACCAACCTTCTGGTCAGCGGCACGGCCAACCCGGACGAGTTCGAGGTGTCGAGCTACATCCTGATGACCCGCAGCCGCTACGACGCCGACCAGTTCGACCTGATGAGCGCCGAACGCCGCGACCTCGTCCGCCGCGTCGATGGAAGCTTCAAGCTGGCCCGCCGCGAGATCATCCTCGACCAGAGCGCGCTCGGCATGCCGAATCTCGGCGTCTTCCTCTGATCGGCTCACGCCTCCTCCCATTTTTTAAAATCTCCGTCGGAAGGACCGTCACGATGAATCGTGAAGACATGATTCTCGTCAGCGTCGATGACCATGTGATCGAACCGCCCAACGCCTTCGCTCCCCACATGCCGGCCCGCTTCAAGGGCCGCGAGCCGAAGATCGAGCGGATCGGCGAGCGCGACGTCTGGGTGTTCGAAGGCAAGAAATGGGGCTACATGGGCCTCAACGCCGTGGTCGGCCGCCCCAAGACCGAATACGGCATGGAACCGCTGAGCTACGACCACATGCGGCGCGGCACCTGGGACATCAAGGCACGCGTCGAGGACATGGACGCCAACGGCGTGCTCGGCTCGATCTGCTTCCCGACCTTCCCCGGCTTCGCCGGCCAGAAGTTCCAGGCCCACCCCGACCGCGACGTCGCGCTGGCCGCCATCCAGGCCTACAACGACTGGCACCTGCACGACTGGGCGAACGCTGCGCCCGGACGCTTCATCCCCCTGTGCCTGGTCCCGATGTGGGACATCCCGGCCGCCGTCGCCGAGGTCAAGCGCCTGAGCGCCCAGGGCGTCCACACCATCAGCTTCTCCGACAACCCCGCCCAGCTCGGCTATCCGTCGATCCACGACGACTACTGGGACCCGCTGTGGAAGGTCTGCGCCGACAACCAGGTGGTCATCAGCTGCCACATCGGCACCGGCAACCATGCGGAGCACGCCTCGGACCTGTCGCCGATCGACGCCTGGATCACGTCGATGCCGATCTCCATCGCCAACAGCGCCGCCGACTGGATCTGGGCGCCGATGTGGAAGAAATACCCGGACCTGAAGATGGCCCTGTCGGAGGGCGGCATCGGCTGGATCCCCTACCTGCTCGAACGCGCCGACTTCACCCACCGCCATCACAACGCCTGGACCGGGTCGAACTTCGAAGGGCAGATGCCGAGCGACATCTTCCGCAAGCACATCATCACCTGCTTCATCGAGGACCGCTTCGGCCTCGCCAACCTGAAGGACGTCGGCGAGGACATGGTGGCCTGGGAATGCGACTATCCGCATTCCGACTGCACCTGGCCGGACTCCGCCGAACTGCTGTGGGAAGACCTCAAGCACCTGTCCAAGGACACGATCGACAAGGTGACCCACCTGAACGTCATGCGGGAGTTCTCCTACGACCCGTTCTCCGTCCTGGGGCGCGAGAACTGCACGGTCGGCGCCCTCAAGGCCCGCGCCAAGCATGTGAAGACCGAGCCGATGCTCGGCCTTGGCGGTGCGGTTCCCCAGGTCCGAAAGGACGGTCCGGTCACCTCCGGCGACATCAACAAGATGTTCGCCGCCGCCGCCGCCGAATCGGCGCTCTGACCGAAGCCCGCGCATTCGGGAACCGGCGGTTCCCGGACTCCACCGAAACCGCGAGCCTTCGGCTTGCGGAACCAGACACGGGCCGCCGGACGTTTCGGCCTGCCGCGGCCCGTGCCCTCGGCGGAACGCGCCCGAACCAATACGTCAAAGCTATCCCAGGGGGCGAAACATGGACATCATCGGCGTTGGCTACATCGGCATCGAGTCGCCGAACATCGATGCCTGGCGGGATTACGGGCCGAACGTGCTGGGCATGGGGGTCGGCGTCGCGCCGGAAGGGGACGAGCAATCCCTGTATCTGCGCATGGACGACCGCCGTCACCGCATCGCCATCCACCCCGGTCCGATCGATCGCGTGAGCTACATCGGCTGGGAAGCCGTCGGCCGGGTGGCGTTCAACGCCGCGGTCGAAAAATTCCGGGCGGCCGGCGTCGAGATCACCGTTGGCGACGAGGCGCTCCGCAAACTCCGCGGTGTGCGCGAACTGATCCGCTTCAAGGATCCGGTCGGTTTCCAGCACGAGTTGTTCTACGGGCAGAAGTGGGATCCGCACTCCTTCGTGTCCGGCCTGCCCAACCGCAGATTCGTCGCCGACGAGCGCGGTCTCGGTCACATCGTCGTGATCACCCCCGAATACACGCCCGCTCTGGAAAGCTTCCTGATCGACGTCATGGGCTTCCACTGGTATGGGGCGGGTGCCGGCAAGGGCAAGACCGGCTTCTTCCGCTCGAAGCTGAACAACAAGACCAGCCACGACATCGCCTATGGTCTGCGGCCGGGCTCTATGGGATTGCAGCACATCGGCATTTTTTTCGCCACCTTGCGCGATCTCGGCGAAACCTACGACATCGTGCAGAAGCGCGGGATCCAAATGCAGATGACGCTGGGCCAGCACACCCAGGATCCGCACCTCTCCTTCTATCATTTCACGCCGTCGGGTTTCGTGGTGGAAGCCATCCATGAATTCGAGCCATGGCCGGGCGATCCCTTCGAACTGAACCCGGAGCGGTTGAGCCTGTGGGGGCACGAGGTGACCGGCCCGATCCTGGGGCCGAGCGTCCGTCCGCTGGAGGATTTCCAGTAAAGACCGAAACGGCGCCTCCGTTCGGGGTTCTTCGAACAGGCCGCCAACCCTTTCCAGCGTGACGGTCCGGCCATGGACGTCCGGAACACATTTTTCCTGAGGAAATTCCGATGGTTGAAACCTACGACATCGTCGTTGCCGGCGGCGGGCACAACGGCTTGGTCGCCGCCAGCTATCTGGCCAAGGCGGGCCTGACGGTCTGCGTCGTCGAGAAGAACGACAAGGTCGGCGGCGGGGTGATGACCCGCGAACTGACCATCCCCGGCTTCAAGCACGACGTCTGCTCCGTCGCCCATACGCTGTTGCAGGCCAACCCCCTGCTGCGGAACGACGAACTGAAGCTGTTGTCGACGTTCGGGTTGAATTATCTCAATCCGGACAAGATGACGTCGATCTTCTATGACGACGGCTCCACGCTCGAATTCTACACCGACCTGGAGAAGACGGCGCAGTCCATCGCCAAATTCTCGGCCAAGGACGCCGACGCGTATCGCCGCTTCAACGAACATGTGTTCAGGACGCTCGACCTGATGGTCACGGGGATGTTCAACACGCCGCCCAGCTACGGGCACCAGACCATGCTGATGGACAGCAGCCCGGAGGGGCGTGAACTGCTGCGCACCATGTCCATCAGTTCCTGGGATCTGATCGGCGAGTGGTTCGAGAACGACAAGGTCAAGATCGCCTTGGCGCGCTACGCATCGGAAGCCATGATCAACCCGTTCGACAACGGCACCGGCTTCGGCTTTTACATCATCCTGCCCTTTATGCACCGCTACGGAGTGGGTGTGCCGGCCGGCGGGTCGGGCGCGTTCGCCGACGCCTTGCGCGCCTGCCTCGAATCGCACGGCGGCGTGGTCAGGACCAGCAGCCCGATCAAGCAAATCAAGCTCGACGGCCAGAAAGCGACCGGCGTCATTCTGGAGAGCGGCGAGGAAATCCTGGCAACCCGCGCGGTGGTCACGAACCTCCACGCCAAGCAGATCTTCCCGCACATGGTGCCCGGCGTCGCGCTGCCCGATGGGTTCGAGACACGGATCCGCGGGCTGAAGCCCAGCAGCTTCCAGCCCTTCAACATGCACGTCGCCCTCAAGGAAGCTCCGAAGTACAAGGTGGGACCGGCGGTCGATGATTTCTTCTGGGTCGAGCGGTCGCATTCCAACGCCGAGGAATTCGAGAAAGCGTTCCGAGATCTCGAGCGGGGCTATCCCCGGCGGGACTTCGTCGCCTATGTGACGCAGGACTCGGTCGATAAGGGCGGACGCGCGCCAGAGGGCAAGCGGGTGCTGAACATGTACGCCTTCTGCCCGTACAACCTGAAGGATGGTGGTCCGCAGCGCTGGGACGACATCGGCAACGAGGTCGCCCAGGGCTTTCTGAACGATCTGAAGGCGCTGACCACCAACATGGACGAGGACAACATCCTCGGCTTCTCGTTCATGACGCCGCTGGACATCGAGCGCCACAACAACGCGATGATTGGCGCCGATATCCTTCATTTTGGTTCCTATTCCTGGCAGATTGGCGGCAACCGCCCCGTGGCCGGCTGGGGCCAATACCGGTCGCCGGTTGATCAGCTCTTCCTGTGCGGAGCCAGCACCCATCCCGGCGGCGGCGTCACCGCCGCTTCCGGCCGAAACGTCGCACGGCTGTTGATGGAAGAGTTCGGCATCGACTTCGACAAGGTCGTCGCCGCCTGACGAAACGGCGGTTGCGGGGCGGTTCACCAGCAACCGCCACTCTTTCCAAACAGCAATATTTCATAAGGCGAGCGGGCATCATGAAGGTATTCAGCAAGGAAGGAATGGAGATGATCGACATCAAATCCATTCATCGTGAGGGAGATGCCATAATCATTAAGGGCAAGATCATGGGAGCCATGTCGGCCGTTATGGTCATCAAGCCCGAAGACTGTTGGCAAGCAGCCAAGCTTTTGGGACTATCGCTGACCGCACAACTTCCTGCACTGCTGATGAAGGGGTTGTTTCGGTCCAGAAAACAGGTGATTGGAAAGCCGATATGACCAAATCACGGAAGCTTGAATATCATTCCATCATCCCGCGTTTCTGAAAAATGACTGAAATAAATACTCCTCATCTTCACCACGGAGTCCCTGAATATCGGATTTTTGTTAATCATTCAATAATCAAAGATCTAAAATGGACCTACGTCATCTTCGTCACTTCATCACGTTGGCCGAGACAGGCAGCCTTCACCGGGCTGCACGCCAGCTTCGGCTTCGACAACCAGCGCTCAGCCAGTCGATCCGCTCGTTGGAAGCCGATGTCGGCACATCTCTGGTCGATCGGAGTCCATCGGGAACGCGCCTGACCCAGGCTGGGGAGATGTTCCTGAATGAAGCCCAGAACATCCTCTCATCACTCGACCGAGCGGTGCAAATCGCCCGACAAGCTCAAGACGGTACGGCCATTCCACTGCGTCTCGGGATCACGCGTGACATCGTCACTATCAGGCTTACAGATGCGTTGAGCCGCTTTCGGAAAATTTCCACCTCCGGCCAAGCGACTGTCAGCGACGTGCCGCGACCACGTCACCAATGGATGCTGAACAACGGCTTGCTCGACCTCGCTTTGTTGCCCTCCACCCTGACGGCTGACGTCGAGCATGCCGAGATCCTGTGGGATGAAGACATCCATCTCGTGCTGCCAACAACCCATCCCCTCGTCACAGACGCTATCATCGACATCCGCCGGCTGGCGAATGTTCCCCTGATCCTGGACAGCTGCAACGACGACGATGGGATCGGCCACGCATTATTGAATGCCAGTCGAATTGCCGGCCTCACGATCAGCATCACCTCACCGGTTTTCTTTCTGGAAACCCGGCTTATGCTGGTCGCTGCCGGCTTCGGTATTACGGCCCTACCCGCCTTGAGCTCGGCTCTCGCCGCCATTCCAGGCATCGTAAGCCGGCCTCTGTCGCCCCCATTGAAGGTGACCACTGTCGCGACCTGGCCAACCTCGGGGCTTACGCCGGCAGCGCAACGTTTTCTCACCATCGCCCGCTCCCTCAAGGAAATCGGAACTGACGATGCCTCGAGCAATCCCTCCTGATCGCCTGGTTACGATCTGAAATCATCCGCCCGCAAGGCCCCGCGCAGCACCAGCAGCAGCGGCTCGCCAGCCTCCAGCATGATCACCGGCGCCCTCTCCAGCATGTCCTTGGCCGCGCGATCCAGCGGACTTTCCATGCTGCGACCGAGGATGGTGCCCAGCAGGCTGCCGCCTCCGGTCAGTGCCGCCGAGGCAAGGTCCACCGCTACGCTGGCACCGATCAGCAGACCCGTCTGAACCCAGGGCACCTCCACCGAGCCCGGCAGGCCTCCGGCACCGGTCGCATCGACTACCGCGGCGGCCGGTTGAACGGTGTCATTGCGCGGCCACGGCCGGGTGATCATCGGTTTAGCGACCACGATGCGCTTTTGACCTTTGGTGACGCTGCTGCCAACCTCCATCGTCACCAGCGATCCGGCGGGCACCGCCAGGCAGGCGAAGCCGGCGTCCCAAACATCCTGCGTCACCTGGGCGGTCAGCACGCCGCCCTGCTCCGTCACGACCCGGCTGATGGTCTGCAGCGGGAACGGCGTTCCCGCCGGCACGGTGCAGTCCCCACCGGCGGCTGCAAAATCCCTCCCTTCCCGGCGTCCGGCAGGGGCGCTCTCCCCTGGTTCCTTGCGGCTCCATCCGCCTACCCCAGCCTCAAGCGCTTTCTTGCGCAGCTCGTCCTCCTTGGCCGGCCCACGCATTTGCGGCTTTGGTTGTGCCGGGGCCGGTTTCGGAACCTCGACGCGGGGAGCCGGCGGCGGGGGTGGCGCCAGATCGGCGTAGCTCGGCAGCATGCTCTTGGGCGGACGATGGTCGAACAGGATCGGCTGCTTCGACACCGGCTCCTCTCCCTGGCCGCGGCCAACCATGTAGGCCACCAGCCCCACCCCAATCACCGCGGTGCTTACCAGCAGGATGCGGACGAGGTGCGGGCCGGAGACGATGACCCGGCGGCGCTCCAGTGGGTCGGGCGTCAACGGCGTGGTACCGGGCGCACTCATGGCCGGTTCCTCCGGATATGAACCTCCTGGGCGCCGAGGCTCAGCAGAAGATGATCGTGGATGCCGGCGACGCGGTACGTCGCGTTCATCCTGCCATACTGCACAGGCGTTCGAGTGCCATCCTCGGCAACACGCCATAGCGCCGGAGCGCCGTAGGCGCCGAGTACGCCGGGTGTGAAGTTGATGACCGTCACCTCGCTGTCGTCGCACACCGGCGGCTGCCCGTCCGCCGTCGGCACCGGGCGCCATTGCGGCGTGTCGCCGTCCAGTGTGTAGGTGCAGCGGCGGTCGCGATAGGCCAGCTCGGTGGTCCGGTCGCGCCCTTCCATGGCCGCGCCGCCGGCCAAGGTCGGCGAACCGTTGAGCGCCGCCAGCCAGTCCTCGGGATAGCGCCACCGGACCTCGACGTGATGAACCCGCTTGTGGGTCTCGACGTTGAGGTCGTATTTGCGCTCGTTGGTGAAGACCGAGATCTGCTGATTCATCCCGGCGCGCCGCGGCATGAAGGCGATGCATTCGGTGCGCTGCCGGCCTTTGCCGAAGCTGTAGGGCTGGTGCGGAATCCACACCTGGGCGCCCGGCGCCACGATGTCGCGCACCACCTCGCCCGGCTTCAGGCAGACCAAGGTCTGGTTCGCCTCGGCCATGTAGACGAGATATTGCTGGTCGGGCTGGTACCAGTATTCGCAGCTCTTGCCCTTGAAGCAGGTCACGGTCGGCAGGTCGAGGGCCGCTTCGTTGGCCTGCCCCACCCAACTGCGGGTCTGCGCCCGCGATGGCCGCGCGCCGAGCGTCTCCTTCGGTTCCCGCTGCATCTGCGTCGGCGGGACGTGCAGATCGGCCATCGTGTAGATGCGAGGCGGATCGGGCGGCCCGGCAATCGGCACCGAGGGCGGCTCGGTGGCACAGGCCGCCAGCAGCGGCAGGGCCAGCCAGGGAAACAGGCGGGTCATGGCCGGGACTCCGTCGATGGGGTCGGAGGGCTCGGAAGGGGCGGAATGGTCGGCGTCGATGGTGCCGCGGCCGGATCGGACCGGGCCGCCTTCGCAGCGTCGCGCGGCTCCAGCGCCAGCGGGGTTCCGCTGGGCTGGGAAAAGCCGGAGATCGACACGCCGTCGAGTGCGCCGTCACGAGGCGCACCATCCATCGTCACCACCGCGGCGCTCATCAGCGCCCGGCTCTCCGGCTTGAAGCGGCGATAGACCGTCTCGGTCCACACCACATAGAAGGAGGAGGCGCCGGTCTTCGGATCGGCCTCGCGCTCCTGCACGCGGATGTCGGCGACGTCGCGGCTCCAGCCCTCGGCCGGGTCGAGATCGGCCGCCACCAGGGCATCCCATTTCTTCTCGGCCCCGGCGGTCAGGCGGGCGCGGGCCGCGGCGCGGTCCCTGGCCAGCATCACCGGGTCGGTGCCGATCTGGCGCTGCCAGCGGATGAACCAACTGACCGCATTGATCCGCGCGCCCTTGCTGACGCTGAGCGTGCTGTCGAGCAGCAGCAGGCTCTGGTGACCGTCGAGCGCCTGCTCGACCCGGTAGACCGGCTTTGTCCGGGCGATCTCCACCAACTGGCCGGCGACGCGCAGATTGTCCCAGGTCATCAGCCCGCCCCAGCCGAGGCTCAGGATGGTCAGGCCAAGGTACCAGCGCTTCAGCCGCAGCGCCTTGGCCTCGCGGCTGGCGCGGTAGGTCATGGCCTCCAGGTAGCGGGCGCTGTCCGGCACCCCGGCCGGCGGCGGATCGTAGGCGTTGACGATGCGCTCCCTCATGATGGATCTCCCTTCTCCGGAGCGTCGGGTTTGGGCTTGCGGGCGCCAGCGCGAAGCCAGGAGTCCTCACCGCCCCACTCCTCGATCAGGCGGCTGGCCTGCCCACGGGTGAGGTCGGCAGGATAGGTCCGGCCGGCAGAGAGACGGTCGAGCTGCCCGCGCTGGGCCTCGGTCATCGGCTTGTCCCAGCCGCCGCCTGACCGCTGAGCGCTCCCCTGCCCGGCGCCTCCCCCTGCCCCACCGAAGTGCCCGGCCGGATAATGCCGCCCCGATCCGCCCGATCCGCCCGATCCGCCCACCGAGCCGGATCGGCTGCCTGGCATGGTGCCGACCGAAGCGGTAGCGCCACCAGCCACTGTGCGCAGCAGGCCGAGGGCCGTGGTGCTCCCAGCCAGTACGCTGCCGGCAGCACCGCTCGATGCGGCGGCTCCACCGGCGACGCTACGGGCGCCGAGCCAGCCGGCGGTCCACAAGGCGGCCAGCGCCGTCATGCCGTCCATCACCGGCCCGCCATTCACCAGGCCGGCGGCGGCGCGCGGTGCCTTGATCGCCAGCACGAAGATGGCGGCGGCCAGCACCGCCACGCCGAAGGCCTGGGCCAGGGTCGGCGTGCCCTGGAAGGTCAGGCTGGTCAGGGTGGCGCCACAGACGGCAATGATGGCGCCCAGCACCAGCAGCTTCATGGCCGACGCCGCGATGTAGCCGATGGCGCGCTCGGCGACGAAGCTGGTCGGCCCCAGCACCGCGAAGGGAATGGCGAGATAAGCGGCCAGCGACAGCAGCCGGTATTCCAGGAAGGCGAGGAAGACCTGAATCGCCAGGATGCAGAAGCTGACGATCACCACCAAGCCCGCCAGCAGGAAGATGACGATCTCAACGAAGTTCAGGAAGAAATCGACCGGCCCCAGCATCTCCTTGACGCGCAGCATCAGCGGGATCACCGCCTGGATGCCGAGATGGGCGATGTAGCCGGGATCGTCGAGGGCGAAGGGGGCACCGGGGCCGAGGCTGAGACCCTGCCGGGCCGCCGCCTGCATCAAGGCGGCCGAGCCCGCAGGAAACCACTCCACCAGCGCACCGATGACGGTGAATTTCAGCAGCATGCGCAGGAAGGGGCCGTGCACCGCCGGCTTGCCCTCGAACAGCCAGAGCAAGAGGGCAAGGGTGTAGGATAGCATCATCAGCAGGCGGAGCGCTTGGTGGGCGTCCGGCCCGAGCAGACCGAGAGCGGTCACCACCATGGCGGTCAGCTGGTGCAGGGCGATCGACAGGCCGCTGACGTCCATGGCCGGTCACTCCCGGCCGGGCGGCACGGCGCGATAGCGCTCGATGCCGCGCCAGTCCGACAGGCGCTCCAGCCGCTCGCGGGTCCAGGCGCCGTCGTCGGTCAGCATCATCCCGACCAGCACGGCGGCGCCGAGAATGCTGAGCAGGAGTAGGCCGGCGAAGATCAGAGCGATGCGTGCGAGGCTCATGGTTCAGCTCTCCCTGTTCAATGTCCGGGGTCAGCTTCCAGGGGCACCGTAGGTGTCGAGGCCGCGCCAGCTGAGGATGGCCTGCTGACGGGCGCGCTCGACGGCGGCCTGCTCGTAATCGAGTTGAGCCTCGAGGGCGCGGCCATGAGCGGCCTGCAGCATGAGGAGTTGGCCGGCCATCTCGGCGTTGAGCAGGGTCGCCTGAGCCCCGGCATCGATGGCACAGGTCTGGCCGTCGCAGGCCTTCAGCGCCGCCATCAGGTCGCGCGCCCGCTCCGGATAGGCTTCGATGCCGGTGACGACATCGGCCGACACCCGCTTGCTGGCCCGGCTGGCATCGCGGGCGAGGCGGGCCTGCTCGGCCTGATGCGCAACCACCCCCTCCGCATCCAGACCGTTGGGCAACACGTCCGGGTAGAGGGCGGTGAACTGGCGGTCGACGCCGTCGAGGCTCCACTGGACCCGGCCAACGCCGTCGGCGGCCCGGCGGGTCTCGCCCAGACGGGCAGCCACCGCTCCACCGCTGTCGAGATCGGACAGGGCGCGCATACGGATCATGTTGTCGATCTGGGTGAGCATATGCGCGGTCTGGGCGATGATCTCGACCTCCTGGCGCTGGACCATCCCTTCGACCATCAGCGGCTTGCTCTCGACGATCGGGCAGCCCGGACTCTGCCCCTGACCGCCACCGGCAAGACTGGAGCCGGCGCCCATCGCGGCCCCGCCCACCCCGCCGGTGAAATAGCCGACCGCCGCGGACACGATCAGGCCGAACAGCCCGTCGCTCTCTCCACCGCAGCCGCCGCCACTGCCACCGAACAAACCTCCCAGCCCACTACCGCCGAACATCTGGGCGGCGGCCGGCGATGGGGTGATGGTGAGCGCCGTCGAGGCCAACAGGGCAAGGGCGGCAAGGGCCGAACAAGCGCCAGCTCGGAAACGCAGGATCATGATGCTTCTCCCAGGGAAGCGCAGGTTGCAGCGCGGTCCAGGATGGCTGCCGCCTCATGCAGCCGGTGCTGGCGCAGCCAAGCTGCGGCGAAACCCGCAGGCCCGGCTTCGGCGATGGTCTCGAAGGCGGCCCGGCGGTGGGTGGCCCCGCCACAGCCACACACCGCCAGCGCCACCGGATCGAGGGTGAGCTGGCCGAGCCGGCTGCCGTCCGGCGTCTTGAAGAAGACGTCGCGCCGCGGCATCGCCCCGGCCACCAGCGCCGCCTCGGCCCGGTTCAGCCCCCAGTCACGGTAGAGCGCCCGCTTGGCGGCGTTGGGATCGGCGAGCAGCAGCAGGACGCGGATCGTCTTCAGCAGCGCCGCGATGGCCGAGCCCTCGATGTCGTCGAGCTGGTGGGTGGCCAGCACCAGCGTGACGTTCTTCTTCGGCCCGCGCCGACGCAGTTCGTCCAGCTCCGCCGGCTGGTGTTTCAGCGCCTTGAAGGCCTCGTCGACCAGGAACAGGGTCGGCCGGCCGTCGGCGAAGAGCCGGTAGAAGCGGCGGAACAGCGCCTGGATCACCGGGGTGGCGCCAACGCCGCGGTCGATCAGCGCGCCGATGTCCACCGTGGTCCAACAGGATCCCAGCAGCCGGTCCTCGCCGGCATCGACCAGATCGCCGTAGGGGCCGCCGCGGCAATAGGGCTCCAGCGCCACCCGCACCAGATTGTCGGGCACCAGATGGGCGAGGTGCGACAAGGTGCGTTCCCCCGGTGGCGAGGCCGCCAGCAAATGCAGCGCCGAATCCACCGCGTCGCCGGCCTCGGCCGCCGAGATCCCGCCCGGCACCAGCAGTCCCTGGATGCGAAGCAGCTCCATGATGAAGCCATGGCCCCAGGCAAAGCCGCCTGGTGTGTCGACATCGGCCAGTGGCTGCAGCGCCAGATCGGCATAGGCAAGGTCGCCCGAGCCCATAGAAAGGAACTCGCCGCCGGCCGCCCAGGTGGCGGCGAGGCTGGTGCTCTCGGTGGCGTCGACGTCGATCCACACCACCCGACCCTCCGGCACCCGGGCGAGGAACTGGTGGCCAAGGAACGCCAGCACGGTGGACTTGCCGGTCCGCGGCGGTCCGATCACCAGCGCCGCCCCGTCCGGCCCCTGGTGCAGGTCGATCCTCAAGGGTGTGCCGCCCTCGGCCTCCAGTTGGGCCAGCGGGTCGCAGCGCAGATGCGCGTTGCGTTCCGGCCCACCCCAGACCGCGGACAGCACCAGGAAGTCGGCGAGCTGGACCTGGGTCAGCGGCACCTTGCGCGGATTGGGGCGGACATGGCCGGGCAAGGTGCCGTACCAAGCGCGCTCGGCTCCCCAGCTCTCCTCAATCGCGGTGAAGCCCAGCGAGCGCAGCGTCTTGACGAACTCCTCCTTCCGGCCCTCGGCCTCCTCGACGGATGAACCCCACAGTATGGCGGTGGGCGTCATCCAGCCGGAGCTGGTGCCGGCCTGCTCGGCCTCCAGCCGGGCGGCCTCGGCTTCCAGCGCTTCCAGTACACCGACCGGATCGTGACGCAGCGCGGTGAAGCCGCCGACGGCCCGCAGCAGCACCGAGCGCCAGTCGTAGGAGGTGTCGTCGTGCTTGCGCCACAGGGCGGCGAAGACACCGCGGGCCTGGACATGGTCCATCGCCTCGAAGCGCACCGACCAGCGGACCGGAAAGGGCAGCGCGTCGAGCGCGTTGAGCAGGCCGGGGTGGCTGGCCTTGGGATAGCCACCGATGCCGACGACCCGGACATGCCAGCGTTCCGCGCCATTGGTCCAGGCCGGGAAAGAGCCAGGGAGGAATCCGACATCGACGAGGTTGGCCTTGATCGGGAAACCGGGAATGTCGGGGGCAGAGACATGGGGCTGCTCGATCGGCGAGACGCAGGAATGGAGGAAGGCCATCACCGCATCGTCGTCGAGCATGCGGGCCCAGCCGACCGCGCGGCCGAGCAGGCCGGCGAACTGCAGCACCAGCTGGCGGAAGGGCTCGACATGGTCGCGCATTACGTCCGGCCGGGACCGCTCCGGCGGATTGCGGGTGAACCAGCCGGCCAACCGGCGGGCCTGCCGGTGGGTGGGGGTGAAGGTGATGGTGATAAACGTGCGCGAGCGCAGTTGGCGTCCAGCGGCGTCGAGCCTCGCGCGGCGTTCGGCGTCGATCAGGCTGGCCACCGAATGGACGCCAGTGCCGCACGGGTAGCCGCGGCCCCAGCGGCGCTGCATCTCGAAATGGAAGGTCCAGCCGCCAGTGAAGGGGAACAGGACATTGGCGGCGGCCATGGCGGTCTGCTGGATCTCGACCGGATCCTGCACGCTCTGGTCGCGGCCGCCATATTCGACGACGGCCATCAGTGCCCCGTCCTCCTCCAGCAGCACGACACCCGGCCAGACGAAGCAGTCCCAGGGCAGGTGGCGCGACAACGCGTCGAAGCCGTCGTCGAAGGCGGTCAGGTCGAGCATGATCGGCGCTTTCCAATCAGCGGGGAGCTTTGTAGGCGGACCGGCCCAACGATCCGCTGCGGGTGCGGAGGACGCGCGCCAGCCAGGCAGCGGTGCCCTGGCGGACGATCTCCAGCCACCAGGGATCGCGGCGGGTCAGGTGGCGCGCGGTGAGGAAGATGGCGAAGAACCCCGCCACCGCTTGGGGGAGGGCGCCGAGCGCCAGCCACAGCTCGGCGGCCAGCCAGAGGGCGATCGCCAGCAGCTCGATCGGCACGCCGAACGGCATCTTGTTCGGCCGCACCGAGGTGCGGCGTACCGGCTTCTCCCAGCCATCCGGCGGCAGGGTGTCCAGCTCACCCTCCCGCCAACGCGATGATGGCGTCTCGCGCGCCGTAGGCGGCGGCGCCGGCGACGGTGAAGACGAACACCACCACCCCGGCGATGCGGGAGAACATCGCGGCGACCAGCGCCAGCAGCAGCCCGGCGGTCACCGCGATCGGCACGAAGTTGGTGTCAAACACCGCCTGCCAGGACAGCAGCTCGGCGCCGAGGTTGGCGATCACCTGCGCCCGCGCCGGACCGCTCACCGCGGCCAACGTTAACGTCAGAGCGAGCGCCCGGTATGACGTACCCTTGCTCGTCATCATCACCTCCACCGGTGAAATCCCCCGCCCCCAGCGGGCGGAGGAGGAAGCCGCGGGCGGAGTCGTAGCCCTCGACCCGGACGATCTCGTTCACGAAGCGGCGCCCGTCGGGACGGCGGGCGAGATGCACCACGGCATGGACAGCCTTGGCGATCCAGCGCATCTGCAGAGCGTCCATCGCGATGCCGCCCAAGCCCACCATCTGGGCGACGCGGTCGAGCGCGTCCCAGGCCGAGCCGGCATGCACAGTGCAGAGCCCCGGATGCCCGGTGGTCCAGCCGACCACCATGGCGTGCGCCTCGGCCCGGCGGACCTCGCCCAGCACCAGATGCGTCATCGGTACCCGGAGCGCGCCGGCCACCAGGGCCTCCAGCGTCACCGGCGGGTCGGCCAGCGGATCGGCGACCATCGCGTAGGCGAAGGGACAGGGCGGCTCGAACTCGAAGGGATCCTGCAGGACGGCGGGCAGACCCTGCTGGAAGGCAGGCTCCTCCAGGCAGGCACGCAGCAGCGTCGTCTTGCCGGTGTCGACGTCGCCGGCGATCACCATCGTGCGGCGGGCAGCGATCAGCTTGCGGATCAGGGCGACCTGGAGTGTTGTCGCGCCGCCGGTCGCAGCCCACTCGTCGAGCGTGATGCGGCCGCGGTAGGGCTTGCGGATCGAGCAGGACGGTCCCGGCGTCACCGGCGGGATGTCGGCGTGGATGCGCTCGCCGGTGACCGGCAGCACGGCGTCCAGCGTCGGACGGTCGCGGCGCAGCTCGCGGCGGGCAAAGCCGGCGACCGTGGCGAGGAAGCGCATCACCTGGGCCGGCTCGACGGTGCGGACAAACTCCGGCACCGGGCCGTTCTTCACCACCACCCGGCACAGGTTGGACCCGCCGGTCGGCGGCAGCACCAGGACGTTGGCGACGTCGTCGCGGGCCAGCAGGTCGCCGAACAGCGCCGCGCGCAGCCGCGCTAGCGAGGCCAGAAGCAGCGCCGGCCGGTCGAGGCTTTCCTCGGTGATGACCGGCCCGTTCATGACGTCGGCCCACCGCGGCGACCCCGGCGCGACCACTCCTCCAGGATCGCCGTCCGGGTCTCGGCCACGGCCTCGGCATCGACCTCGAGCCCGACATTGAGCAGGGCGAGCTGGGTCACCATCATGTCCTCGATGCGCAGGATGGTGGCCTCGATCTGGTCCTCTTCGACCCGGGCGCGGGCGAGCGCCGACAGGCCGTGGTCGATCACCAGGGTAATAGCCTCGGAGAAATGACGGAGCCGGTGGCGCTCCTGAATGATGTCCACCTGCCGGGCCAGCACCTCGGGAATGCGGGCGGAGACGTGGCGGAGCTTGCGCAGCTCGTCGGAATTTAGGGCGTTGCCCGTGTCGCGGCTCATGGCGATCGTCCCTTCACACGATGGTCTTGCGACGGGCCGGACGGGCGGGACGCTCCGGCTTCCAGGGGACGGTTGCTCCATCCCCCTGCCCGCCCAGCGCACCGAACCAGCGGTTCGCCTCCGGCCGGGCCGTCCAGCCTCGGACCGGCGGCCCGTAAAAGCCGCGCCACTGCGGATCGCTGTAGGGGTGCAGACGGATGCCGCGGATCGGCTTGCCGTAGCCGAAGATGATCAGGTCGTTGCCGTCCATCTCCAGCGCTGCGTGCATCGGCAGCACCGGCCGGCGGTCCACCCGCACACCGCGGCTGACGGTCGGCACCAAGTCGAGCAGGCCCTTCGAGGTCGAGCGCGTCGGCACCTCCTCGATCGCCTCGCCCACCATCCGGCTGATCCGTTCCGCCTCGTCCGACGAATTCGGCCGGAACACGACAAGCCGTGTGTTGGCGGTCAGGCCCTTGCCGTAGCGCTCCTCCACCTCGCCCAGGCTCTGGGCGAGCAGCAGCAGACGGATGCCGTATTCGCGGACGTAGCGGATCCACTCCGCTGCCTCGGCCATGCGGAACTGGAGGAACTCGTCCAACGCCACCAGCAGCCTCCAGCGCCGCGCCCGTCCATCGTCGGCCAGAGACCGGTCGACGGTGAGGAAATCGATCATCTGGGTAAGGATCAGGGTGAAGACCCGGCGCAGGCGGCGGGCGTCCATCGGCCGAGCGACGATGTAAAGCGTCACCGGCCGCTCGCCGGCCACGAGGTCGGAGATCGAGAAGTCGCTGGCGGCGGTCTGGACGTCGAGAACAGAGTCCTCGAACTCGGCGAGCAGCACCGAGGCGGTGACATAGACCGACTTGCGGTAATGCAGGCTCTTGTCGACCGCCCCACCCCGCCCGCCCTTCCGGGCCGGCGCGTCCTTCCTGCCCTCCTCGTCCAACCCTGACGCCGGCGGCTCGGCGTCGGCGGCGACGCTTTTGTCCCACAGTTCCTGGGCGGCGCGCTGGGCGGTGGGGTGGACCCCCTCGGCCAACATCAGGGTCAACCCATCGTCGCCGAGCAGGATGTGCCGGCGGGCGCCGGCCAACGATTTCTCGCCATCCGCCGCGGCGGTCAGCAGATAGACGAAGACGCCGGTGAGGTAGGAGAAGGCGGCGTTGCGCCAATGCCCCTCCTTTTCGCCCTCGGTGAGGATGCGGGCAGCATGCTGGCAGTCCGGCACCAGATGCGCACCCGGCCGCACCGCCATCAACGGGTTGTAGCGAGGGCCGCCGGGCCGGGCGATGTCGAGCACGATGACGTCGCCGAAGCGCTCGCGCGCCGCGCCCGTATCGCCGGCCATGGCGCCCTTGAAGTCCCAGACGACGGCGCTCTCCCGCCAGCCGGCGAACAGGGTGGGCAGCACCGTGGTGGTGGTTTTCCCCGAGCCGGTGGGGCCGATCACCAGGACCGGCTGAAGGGTGCGTTCGCGCAGGGGCCGGCCGTTCCAGGCGCCGAGGACGATGCAGGAGTCTGTCATCGCCGCCCCCGTCACAGCAGGCCGCTGCGGCGGACGTCGGCGTCCCCGGCCCAACGGCCGGCGCCGAAGCGAGGATCCTGGTGGCCGCGCAAGACGATCCCAGCGCGCACCGCCAGCGCCAGGGCCCCGGCGATGCAGACCAGGATGGCGACGGTGACGATCCAGCGGTGGCCGGGGGCCAGCAGGGCACTCCAAGTCAGGAACTGGCCGGGCCAATAGAGCGCGACGGTGCCGATGCGCAGGCCGCCGAAGACCGCCGGCCAGGCGAAGAGCCAACCGACCAGCTCAGTGACCGCCTGGACGGTCAACAGCCAGACGGCGAGGCCGTAGGCAACAGCGACGCGGGAAAGGCGGGTCACAGCTCGCGCCCTCCCAGCTCGTCCAGGCCGTCGCGCCCGGCCTCACGGCCACGCTCCTCGCGCAAGCGCTGCATCTCGACCAGCTGGCGCTCGTAGGCCTGCCGCTCGCGCTCGTCCATCCAGCCCAGCGTCCGGGTGGTGACCTCGACCGCATCGTGGCGGAACCAGTGGGTGACGACCTCGCGCTCGAAGTAGAGGTCGCGCTCGTCCTGCACGCCGCGGATCATGACGTGCAGGTGCCGGTTGCCGTCCGGGTGAGCCATGTCAGGCTTGCGCTCGACCGCCGCCACCCATTCCAGCTCGCCGACCCGGCGTTCCCAGGCGGTCATGATCTCCCGGCCATAGGCGACCATGTCGTCGATGCGGTGGCCGTCGTTTGGGCTGACGATGACATGGAAGACACGGCGATCGTCCGACCAGGCGGCGGCCACCTCGCCCTTGTCGATGCCGGGGCGGTCGCGATCGAACAGCGGGCCGTCCTTGGCGAGGTAGTTGGCCAGCACGGCGACCGAGTTGGGAAAGGCGCCGCGGGCGCGGTCGTGGTAGAGCAGCTTGACGTTGACCGGGCGGGCATAGGCGCCGTGCTCGGCCGAGGCGGCGCGGACCTTGACCCGGCGCTCGGAGCGGCGAACGTAGCCGCGGGCCAGCGCGCGGCCACGGTCGACCAGCGCCTTCATCCGCGCCTGGAAGCCGTCGTCCGCCGAGAGGCCGTCGAAGATGGACCCGCGTCCCCGCATGCCGCTGCTCCTCCACCAAAACTGGAGCCGACGATGGGCCAGGACGCGGCCTCCATGACAGTTTTCAAAGGAGTGACGGGAGAACAGAGACTGTGTTCGCCCATGTTCGTTTCAGGATGCGCGTCCACAGGGAAACATGAAGAACATCAACGATCATGACCGACGACGAACCGCCCCTTTATCTTGCTGGCCGTTGATTTCCTTCCCTTCCCAGACCACCACGCAGTCCCGCCGGAGCTTTCCGGCTTTGGCCGTCTTCCTGTCATTGCGCGCGGATGAGCGAAGAGGGTCGCCGACCGCCGCAAGAGGACGGTCGGCCCCTTGATCAGCCGGTCACTGCGGCCGTCGCCAGCCCGAAAATTTCCGAGACGAGGTGGCGGATGTCGGCCTCGGCCTGCCCCGCCATCTCGAGTTCCGGCACCAGCAGCCCAGTGTCCATGCTGTCGGCGAACACCCGCCGCTGCCGGATCACCGCCGCCGAGACCGGCAGGCGCAGCCCCATCACGGTGGCCTCGCTGCCCGGTTCGACCCGCAGCCCATCGGGTACTTTGCTCAGCACCAGCGACGCCGTGAGAGCCGGCTCCATCGCCAGCGCCTCGATGACCAGCTGCATCGTCGCGGCACAGCGCCCGAGGGACCTCCGGTCTGGCCACGTCGGGATCAGCACCGTCTCGATGACCGACAGGACGGACCGCAGCGCAGCCGGTGAACGGGACGGGGTGTCGAGCAGGACATGGTCGAAACTGGCAGCAAAGCCTCCCAGTCCATGTCGCAGCTGGGTGCCGGCAATCGTGGCGCTGTCGAACAGGGCCGGCATCCCGTTGGCCCGGCGCCGCGCGATCCAGTCCCCGGTGCCGGAAACGCCATCGACGTCGAGCACCACCACCCGCCTGCCCTGCAGCGCCAGTTCGCCGGCCAGATTGAGCGCCAGCGTGGTCCTGCCGACGCCGGGCATCAGGTTGACCAGGGCGGCGATCATGGCCGCTCCTCCCCGGCGAAGCTGGTTTCCAGCAGCTCGCGCAACAGCACCGCCATGGTCACGCCGCGGCGGAAGGCGGCGATCTTGATCCGCCCGCGCAGCTCCGGTGTGATGTCCACCGTCAGCCGTGCGGTGTAGAGTTCCGCCTTGGCCGGCGACGCCTCGCCCCGCCGCACCCAGGCGTCCGGCGTGGGCTCGGGCACGACGGGACGAGCGCCGAAGCCGATCCGCCCGCCGCTCATCGCCCGGTCTCCGGCTGTACGGGCTCGAGCAGCTCGGCGGCCAGCGCCGCGATCTCGCGGGCCGCGGTGGACTGCGGTTCGCTCTCGAAGACCAGCCGGCCGGAGCGGACGCAACGGGCGAAGGCGACCCGCTGACCGACCGAGGCCGCCATCGCCGGCGGCACCACTGCGGCCAGTTCACGCCGCGCATCGGCCAGCAGCCGGGTGCGGGCGATGCAGCGGTTCAGGACGAAACGGGCCGACAGGCCGGGCTTCCAGCCGCGGGCCTCCTCGAGCAGCCGCAGCAGCTCGGCTGAGGCCCAGGCGTCGAACGAACTGGGCTGAACCGGGATCAGCACCTGCTCGGCCGCCAGGATCGCCGAGCGCACCAGCGCCGTCACCCGCGGCGGTCCGTCGATCACCACATGCTCGACGCCGGAGGCCAGGTCGGGCACCTCGCGGTGCAAGGTTTCCCGCGCCAGGCCGATCATCGCGAACAGCCGGGGCAGCCCCTCGCGATTGCGCTGCTCGGCCCAGTCCAGTGCCGAGCCCTGAGGGTCGGCGTCGATCAGCAGCACACGGGAGCCCTGCCGGGCCAGTTCCCCGGCGAGATGGGTGGCGAGCGTCGTCTTGCCGACGCCGCCCTTCTGGTTCAGCAGAGCCACGATCATGACCCCGCCTCCCCTTCCCGCAGCGACTTATCCACAGGGAGAGGAGTCTTGGAGTCAGCTGCCATGATTCTGTTATTGTTTAAGTTATAGATGTTATAGGGGCGAATCGGCAAGGCGGGCCAAGGGGTTGACTCCGAGTCGGGTGCGCGTTCTCCCGCGACTGGGGGGGCCGATGTCCCGAGACGATCCGAAGGCGATGTCCCGACCGCGTTCACACCTTGTCCACAGGCGGGCGTGGACAGGTTCGCCGCGGTGCACTCCCGGGAGAACAGCAGCCGGTCCTCGCCGCCGGTGCGCACGATCGACAGCCGGTAGCCCGGCAGACCGGCGGCGACGATGCGCCGGACGCCCACGACGAAGTTGGCGTAGCGGGCCGGACTGCCGCTGCGGGCGTGCAGCCGGCGCAGGCCGATGGCGCCGCCGCCCTGCTGGCGGCCGCCCATCTTGCGTACCAGCCGGTAGAGCCAGCGCGCCAGCCCTCCAGTGAGGCCGAGGTAGCCGGGGTCGAGCGTCAGCACCCGCCGCTCGCACACCGCGGCGAACAGCCAGTCCGGCAAGGTCAGGACGACACCGTCCTTGCCCGGCTCCCAGCATTCCAGCCAGCGGAAGCGGGCCGGCCGCTTCGGATCGCCCGCACGCAGCGTGGTTTCCACCCGCGTCGCCGCCAACCGGTTGAGAGCGGCGCGCAGCAAGGCGTAGTCGTGACGCCCGGTGCCGCGGCCGAGGTCGCGCAGAAGCCGATAAGGGGACACCTCCAGTCGCCGGTCCGGCGTCCGCCCGGCGTCGAGGGTATCGGTCCAGCGGCTGGCCGCCCAGAGCAGGAGGTCGGCGTCCCAGATGGTGGCGAGGCCGAGCTCTCCGGTGGGCTCGACGTGGATGGCGACATCGCCCTGTTCGAAGACGATGGGCAGACGGCGCGGCGTCTTGGCCAGGCTGAACCACGGCCAGACCATCAGGTCGGCCATGTCGCGCAGCGCCGGAGGTTTGGGCGGCGACAGGAAATGCCGGTCCATGGCGGCCTCCCTCACGAGCGGCGGGCCGGCCGCACGGTGCCGGCGCCGGGATCGGAGGTCGAGGTGCGCAGGCCCTGGTCGGCCCAGGCCTTCAGATCGTCCAGCGCATAGACGACGCGTCCGCCGATCTTGCGGTAGCGCGGCCCGGTGCCGTAGACGCGGTGCTTTTCCAGCGTCCGGCCGGACAGGCCAAGGAACCGCCCGGCCTCGGGCGTGCGCAGAAAGCGGGGCGGCAGAGCGCCGGCGGAATCGGACATGGGCGGGCCTCCGTGATCGCAAGCGCATCGCCGGGAACGGCGGCGCAGGATGGCGGAAGGCTCGCGAAAGAAAGACGGGGCCAAGGAGGGGAAAGGCCGGGGTGCGGTTATTCCCCCGGCCCTTCCCTTGGCGGTGGCACGCCCGGCAGACGGCCGATCCGGCCGGCCAGCAGGTCCCGGTAACCGCCGGTCATCAGCTGCCGGCCGCGGCGGATCAGGTAGCGGACCCGATCGCGCAGCGGACTGGAGCGGAACCAGTCCTCGCTCATCCGCCGCTCACCAAACAGGGCGGCCGCCGTGTCGCGCAGGCTGGCGCCGGCCAGCGCGGCGTCGAGCCCCTGCAGAACCTGGCGCAGCATGGCGGCCTGATAGGCGGTGAGATCGGCCGGCGGCTCGGGACCGGACAAGGCTCGGCCCAGCCGCTCGATGCCGGCGACCTGCGGCGCCAGCGGCGCGTCGAAGGCGACGGTGGCCAACAGCGGCACGCCCGGCGCCGGCAGGTCCGGTGCCAGCACCAGGAACCGGCGCTCCCGCGGCCCGTCGGCGATCACCACATAGAGGCCGTCCGGCGTCGGCAACATCGACCGGCGCCCCGGCCCGGCCATCGGGTCGGCGTCCTGGGGTGCTGACAGATAGCCGGACGGAGCCGGAATCAGCCGCACCAGGCCCGGCAGCAGGTCGGGCAGCCAGAACAAGGCGGCCTCATGGGCCTCCCGGTCGGGCTCCTCGGCAACAAAACAACCCCCAGCGCCGGCCGCGCGAGGCCCGGTCCTTCGGCTTGGGGGACGGCTTGCCCACCTCGCCCCGGTACTCCGGGTTGCGGCGCAGGAACTCCCAGGCCCAGCCCGACGCCGACAGCGTCACCGTGTCGGCATAGTCGGCAGCGGATCGCCAATCTCGCATGTTCGTCATCGAACCGTCTCATCACAGGGGAAGGGACGGATGCACATCCACGCGCCAACGTTGCGGATCGTTCCCGCCAACGCTAGGCTGGTGGCGCCGATCAGGGGATAAGCGGCACCAGACCACCCCGATCGGCTGGAGTGTTTAAATGGCTGATCTTTTTGGCGAAACCGCACGTTGCAGACGACGTTGTAGCCCAACCGGGCCGAACGGCAAAGACGGGTTAACTCGGACCAAGCAAGTGGCGGTAGCCGTTTTCGGTCATCCAACGGGCGCGGTCGAGATGGCTGTCATAGGCGCGCCGGGCGCGCTCGGGCTCCTCGTCGGGGTCGATGCGCAGCACGATCCGGGCGACTTCATCCGGATCGGCGCCGTCGGCGGCCGCGTCGAGCAGGCGCAGATAAGTGACCAGATGGAGGCGGTCATAGTCGGTGAGGTCCGCCCCGGTCGGCGCCTCGTCGAACACCGGCGCGTCGATGCGCGGCTTGCTCATGCTGCTCCTCCAGCACTGCGTCCGGCACCGGCTGCGGACTGCAGACGGGAGCGCGGTCGAATGGGAGATCTACCCCGTGGAGACCTTTCCCGCAATAAGGCTCCATCCTGGCGATGGAGGATCTGCCCGACATACTGGCCGCGAACATCCGGCGCCTGCGGCGGGAACGCGGCTTTTCGCAGGAGGAGCTCGCACACCGTTCGGGCATCGACCGCAGCTATCTCGGCCAGATCGAACGAGCCGAGCACAAGGCGACGGTGGTCACGCTCGGCAAGGTGGCCAAGGCGCTGGCGGTCCTGCCGGGCGATCTGCTGACGTTGCCTTCCGGTCACCCGTACCTCTCCGAACTGGCCGCAATCCCGCGCCCCGATGATGATATCAAGCCTTAGCATACATGGGTATGCCTTCGCATCCGGACCATCATCGCTTCGGATCTGAACGGTTGGCGCCACCAATAGTGCCCGGCCGGAAGCCGGCCGATCCGGAAATCCGCAATGGCGGACATCCGGATTTCCGAAAACGTTGTTTATCGGCGTGTCGCGCCGGTCGGCTGACTCGGATGGAAACAGCGCCTCAGTCGGGCGCTGCTCTCTCAGAAGCCCGAATCGCGAGGGCGGCGGCCATTTGCGTCTGCCGAGCCATCAGCGCATTCAGCTCCAGCAGGGCCTGGGTCCGTTCCCGATGGGTCAAGGCGCAGCCCTCCAGTTCGGCACGCAGTTCGCGGATTTGGCGGTCAACGGTCAGCATCGCTCCCTCCTGTCAATGAAAGACAGCAGGCCGCCGACGATGCCGGATCGGGCCGGGTCGAGGATCGCCCCAGGCGACCGGCCGGGCCGGCGAGCGGGGGAGCCGAAATGCGCCAGCATTTTGGGGGGACCGCTCGTCCTCGAGGCGGGCCGCTCCGGCATGGTAAGATGGGAGGTCGGAAGAGACGGATAGACGTGTTGGGGATGGCGTCGCCCTTTCCCTTCAACGTCCTCCAAGAACCGATCTGAGACGGGATTGCAGCGCCCAGACCGGAGCGCTGCAATCCACTTGAATCCTCAACGGGACCAGATGAGGGCGTATGCGCCGTCGACCTCGACCAAGCTGGCATAGATCGGGGCGGGGAAGCTCGGATCGTCCAGCTTGACCGAGTGGTAGGGCCGGCCGGTCTCCTTGGCCGCCTTCCGCCAGCCAGCGCCGATTTCGATCCCGCCGTAGAGCACCCGCAGGTCGGGAGATTTCTCGCTGTCCCTTTCGACAGGAACGAAGCGGGCCTTGATGTTGAGGGTGAGCGTCTTGATAGTGCCCGCGAAAGAACCGTCCTCATTGCGGGTGAAGGGTAAGCGGTGTTTTCAGGCCACAGCAGTTTCGGCCTGCTGGGCATAGCTCCAGGGCAGCAGCTCATTGAGCCTGGTGATCGGATGCCCGCTGGCGAGTTTGGTCAGGACATCGGCGAACCAGGCCTGCGGATCGACACCGCTGAGCTTGCAGGTTTCCACCAGCGACGCGATGGTCGCCCAGTGTTCGCCGCCACCGTCGCTGCCGGCGAACAGAGCATTCTTGCGCGTGAGGGCGATGATGCGTTCATTATGCCCCTCTTCTTCAAGTGTCTGGAAACATTGAAAGTTGATCCTCGGAAGCGAGGCGACACGGTTCTCCCTTCCGCCCGATAGCGGTAAGAACCCGTTGCTCCCGAAGGTCGGAGGCGCGGATCTGGTAGGGAGCGCCGGGCACGACCTGCTCGGCGACGATCAGCCCGGCATTGATGAGCCGGACAAGGCGGTGGCGCGAGATGCCGAGCGCTGCGGCGGCCTCGTACTGGGTCAGCCATTCGCCATCCTTCTCGGCCGACCGGTAGGCGCGGATGCCATGGACCCGGCGCAACGAGCTGACACGGTGCCCAGTCCAGGATTTCCCCTGCCCGGTGCGCATGCCCATCCGGTTCAGCTGCGCGGCGATGTCCGCATCCGACCAGCGCGTCGCCATGCTGCGGATCACCGCCATCGCTTCCTCCGGCGTTCGGCAACCGTGCTCCCCGGTTTGCGGCTTGATGAGACGCAGCTGCGAGTGTTGGCCCCCGCGCCAATGGATGGTGAGGATGACCTCGCGCGCCGCCTCGTCGACGTCGGCGATGATGTTGACGATCAACGTCCGCAGTAGCCGTTGACGCGCCCTGGTGGTCACCCCCGGCGCGTTCCAGGCGGCCTGCAGGTCGTCCGCCAGCCCGGCGAAGTCCGGCGCCGCGGGAGCCGGAACGGGAGCTGACACGGACGCGATCCGCGCTTCGCACGCCTCGACACGCTGAAGCGCCGCCTCCCAGTTCTTTTCCAGCTGCGCGGCGATCAGCCGGTTGTCGGGATCGCAGGCGGCATAGCGCCGTTCCGCAAGCGTCGCCTCATAGCGCGCCTTCTGAAGATCCAGCTCCGCCATCCGCCGTCGTTCGGTCTGGTGCTCCATATGCCTCCGCTCAGCTTCCAGCGCGGCCTCGATCGCCATCGGCTCGACGGCTCGCAAAAGTTCGCCGGCGACCGCCTCGTCCACCCGGGAACTTCCGAACCCAAGGCATCGTGGCAGCCCGAGCATCTGGTTCGGGCGGTCGCAGCGATAGCCGGCTTGGCTCGGGCTGCGGCCACGGTAGTACACCGTCAGCCGCCGCCCGCACCGCGCACAGTTCAGGACGCCGACCAGCAAGGCGCGCCCGCCGCGTCCCGACTTCGCGCCGCCGACCCGGCCGTAGGCGTTGGCGGCGAGCAGCGTCTGGTTGCGCTCAAACTCGTCCCAGTCCACGTAGGCCTCGTGGTGATCCTTCAGCAGAACCTCCCACTCTTCAAGCGGCTTGCCGTGGCCATAGCTCTTCCGCGCCCGCCCTTCGACGATTTCGGTGCGGTGCTGGCTCTTTCCGTAAACGTAGGCGCCGGCATAGAAGGGGTTCTTGAGCACGCTGATGACGTTGCGGTAGCGGATCGGCGTCCAGTCGAAGCTGATCAGTCTCTTCCCGTCGGACGGCCGCGGAAAGCAGACTCCTTCCGCTGCCAGCGACAGCAGGACCTGGCGCGCGCTGCCCAGCTCCCGGAAGCGGGCGAAGACGAGGCGGATCGCTTCCTGGACCCGCAGATCGGGATCGAAGCCCAGACCGATCTCCCGGTGCCAGACATAGCCGATCGGCACGCTGATGCGCAGTTCGCCCCGCCGCGCCTTGCTGCGGGCGGCATCGAGCATCCGGGTCCGCAGCACTCCCAGCTCGAACTCGCTCATGCTGCCCTTCATGCCCAGCAGCAGCCGATCGTTCGGCCGCCCCGGATCGTAGACGCCGTCGAGGTCGATCACCCTGGCCTCGACGAGCCCGCAGAGTTCGAGCAGGTGGTGCCAGTCCCGGCCGTTGCGGGCGAGCCGGGAGGCGTCGAGGCACAGCACGGCGCCGATCTCACCGGCACAGAGCGACGCCACCAGCCGCTCGAACCCGGGCCGCGCCGTGGTACCGCTGGCCGAGCGTCCCAGATCGTCGTCGATCACCTCGACCCGGAGGAACCCACGGCGCTTGGCCGCGTCGACGAGTTCGTACTGCCGGCGCTTGCTCTCCAGGTTGGTCTGGACCTGCGCCGGGGAGGACTGGCGGACGTAGACCACGGCCTTGCGCTTGAGCACCGACGGCGGCAGGAGATCAGGGTTCGCCATCGTCACGCTCCCCGGTTCCGGCACCTGCGGCTTCCATTAGGAGAAGGGCCAATTGCACCACCGCCGCGGCGCGGTCGGCCGGGCTGATCGTCCGCAGCCTTGCGGTGTCGAAGGCCATGCTGAACTGGCGCCGGGTCTTGACCCGTCGTGTTGATGCTGACGGCATTTTCATGTCGCTCCTCCGGGACGATGATCGGATCGCCTGGAGAGCTTCGCCTGAATCCGCCGTCGCTCAGCTGACGCTGAAGGTTGATGAGCGCTTCCACCGCGATCCGCGGCGTACCGAGTTCCATGCCAGCGCAGATGACAGGGTCCAGCATCCATTCCGGCAGCACCGTGATGATGCCGGGTGCCGCCTCGACGAAAACCAGACGGCCGATGGCGCGCGCCTCGCTCCACATCACCCGGACGCGACGGCCATGCAGCGGATGCCAGCGGTAATGGACGTCAACATCCTGCCCGGCATGGGCACAATGGACGGGCGATGAGAACCTCGCGAACATCCTCGCCCACTTGGCGCAGGGCGCCGCCACAGGATGGGCAGGCATCAAACGGGGCGTGCACGATCTCGGTGCGCGGCAGATGCTCCGGCAGCTTGCGCCGGCCGGCTTGGGCACGGCTCTCCGGCGAGGGCGCCCGCGGCTCGGCGGGATCGGCCGGCATCCCTTCGGCCGCCGCGGCTGCCTCCAGATCCTCCAGCGCCAGTTCGAGCTGGTCGATCTCGCGGTCGATCTTCTCGGAGGAACGCCCGAATTGCATCCGTCGCAGCCGGGCCAGTTGGATCTTGAGCTTCTCCACCTCCAGCGCCTTGGCCACCAGGCCGGCCTTGGCGGCGGCCAATTCGGCCTCGCTGGCCTCGCGACGCCGACGCTCGGCCGCCAACTCCGCGGCCTGCGCCGCGATGATCGCGCGCAGCGTCTCGATGTCGGTGGGCGGCGGCTCGGTGGTGGCGGGCATGGCCGAAGTCTACCCGATCGGCGGTCCACGGCGGAGCATCGATCACCGCCCCGGTGCTGATCGGCGGCGAGCGTGGCGGCCGGGACTCACCCCGCCATCTCCGGGCGCCACGTGCGTTGCGGGGCGCGCCAATCCATGCCCTCGATGAGCATCGCCAGTTGGGCCGGAGTGAGCACCGCCACACCCTCGCGGCTGATCGGCCATACGAAGCGACCCCTCTCCAGGCGCTTGGTGAACAGGCAGAAGCCCTGGCCATCCCAGTACAGAACCTTCACCACGTGACCTTGCCGGCCGCGAAAGACGAACAAATGGCCGGCGAACGGGTCCTGCTTGAGGATTTCCTGGGCAAGCATGGCCAGTCCGTCCATGCCCTTGCGCATGTCGGTGGGGCCCATCGCCAGGTAGACCCGCACACCGGCGGGAACCGAGATCACAGGCCGTCCAGCGCGCCGACCAGTCGGCGCAGCGTGGCCGGGGCGATGTCCTCGGCAACGCGCAGCACGCGACCGTTGGCGAGCACCACCTCGGCCAACGCGGTTCGGCGCTCGACCGAGGGCGCTGGTTCCGCCACGGCCGTAGGAGTGGGAGCGACGATGCTGGCGGACGGCGGCGCCTCGAGTATGCGCACCGGCACGAACGCCGGCGCTTCGACCGACAGTGCGCCGCTCTTGAGCTGCCGGCGCCACCGGTAGATCAGGCTGGTGCACACGCCGTGACGGCGCGCCACCGCCGCCACCGCGCCGCGGCCGCCATGGGCTTCACCGACCAGGCGGATCTTCTCCTCGGCCGAGTAGGCGCGCCGTCCGCCGGCGCCGGTGATGACTTCAATACGCTGGACCGCCACGGTGCAAACCACGCTGCTTGCCACGATGCCAAACCGGCTATGCCCTCCCGCACAGCCGACACCCAGCTTTCAGCACAGAGCCCGCCGATCCCGCAAGGCAGCCTCTAGACGACGCTTACAAGCGTGCGGCGCCCAATCGATCTCCAGATCGAAGTACCGACCTTGATCGAGGAGCAAGTCGGCTTACTCGACGCGCCGGCGGGCACCGCTCGATTGAAGCTGTCACCATTGGCTCAAGCCATGGTGGACTCGATGCCATCCCACCCCGATGGCGCTTGGAATGGTGAAGAGGCACCATATTTCGTCAGCTATCTTGACGATTCACTTGAACTTTTGTGCCCATCAGCGCCGATTTAATATCGGCGACATGACCTACCGGTCGGCGAACTCCTGCCCTGCCACGATACTCGGCAGACGGGACCCGCTTTAGCTTGAAAACACCGTTTACAGCGGTCAGGCCCCCAGCGGCGCCACGGACGATATAGGAATAGCAATGGGGAAACAGCTCGCTCCATGGCACGGAAACGAGTTTAACGGAGCAAGCTGTTTGCGTCAGGCCGCTTGTTCTGGTCGTAGCCCCTTTAACGCACGAGGTTTGGATGGCATGGGTGGGCAAGCGGGACAAGCGATAGGCTGGGTAGACTCCACCATCACCGGCGTGTCTGTAAGGCTATCGATTTCACCTCTGAGCAGCCGGGAGATCTGCGCTTCAAATGTATCCCGCTCGACAATGTACATACCCCCTCGAGCGCCTTCGAATCCACAGTTCCAGGCCGCGAGGGCTTGACCGTAACGGAGCGCTGCCTCGACGCCACTCGGCCCTGCGTGCCGGAGGCCTGCTTGTCCCCCGACGGCCGCCTTGGCGATGAGGCCAGCCGTGCACCAGTCGCCAGAACCGCAGGTGTCAGCGAGCCGTGGCGCGCGAACCGCCCCAAGGTGGATCCAGTTCGAGAGCTCCCCGCCGAGCCGGTGGCGATATTTCAATCCACGCTCTCCAAGCGTCTGAACCTCGAGCAGGGTAGCCGAACCCTCCGCCATAACACCGTCAACGCCCGCAAGCCGCTCGTCGGCATATTTGACGACATGAGCCAATGCGATCGCCTCTACCATGAGCTTGTCAGTCGCTTTACCCGAAGGCTCGAAGACCACAACTGCACCACGGGCAGATGCTTCAGCCGCGAGCGTGAGGGTGGCACGAGAGAGGCGGTCCAGGAAGAACACCGACGCACCAGTGAGTGCTGGTTTGACCGCTTCCACCGCAGCTAAGGTAATTGCCTTGAAAGCCGGCAACCATTGACCGCAATGGGGGCAGGACCACGAAAAACGGTGCTTGGGACGTCCATCCCGCCCGCGCGAAATCTGCTGGACGATGATGGGGGTGTGGGTCGTCGGTGCGCAGCTCGCCCAATCGAGGTGAACACCCCACCTCGCCATGTCCGCACGCACGCGGTCAGATGCCGGGTCACCGTTCATCCGGGCAATCGGATAGGCGCCCCAGCCGAGGTAAGCCAAGATAGAGAGCACGTTTCCGCAAGTACCACCCGCCCAAGAGCGCACAGGAGTTTCAGGGTCGGGCCCCATGACCAAATCAAGTGCGATGAGGCCGGCTCCGAAAATCTTAGGCTGCACGACAGAAGTCATGGTTTTGGCCTCCCTTCTGCCACCAACGACGGCCGGGGTTGGGGATAGACATCACCCTCTAGCCAAATATGAACTAGATTTGGTTCGACAATCTCAACCGGAACCGCCGGCCCCACTTCGTAGCCGATCGGTTCAAGGTGAGCAACGGGCAAATCGCGCTCCAGCGCTGCCATGAGCGCACCGAGCGCCATCACCTTGCTGCCGAGCGGTGAAAGGACCAGCATCGAGCCACCGGTTTCGGCGAAGACAGGCTGGCGCAGGTCGTCCAGGCGGAGAATCGTACGGTAAAGGTCAAGCGGATCACTCTCGTCCGCGTACACGATGTTGCGCGTGTCCACCGCCCAAGTGCTTTCAAGTTCGGTCAGGTATTCCGCTGCCAGAGCGTCGCCCAGACGAGGGTCGCTCGCCGGAAAGGGAAGAATGGGGCAGGTGTCGTGCGGTTCGACAAAGTCGTAGAGCCGTCCGAGCGCGCTGCGGCGTCCAGCCGCCAGCTGCGGCAGCCAAAGTCGTGCAGCGGCGGCGGCGGCGAACAGCGTTGAACCGCCCTTGAAGCCATGGACATAACCGGGAGCATCACTCGGGATGGAGCGAATGTCCGAATCAAGGCGCGGGTCATGGGCGACAAACACATGGAGATTGGCCGGCCCCTTGCGGCGGCCGATCCGTTCGACGAAATAGCGGATGATCGGGAAGCTCGTCCCAACCGACAGTGCGCTTATATCAACCACCACGTCCGTCACGCTGTCGAAGCTCTGCCGATTGAGGACGTTGATGATGTTTCGCCCTCCAACGACGGCGCCGTCCGACCCAAAAATCTCAACCGGGACAAGTTCCCGTTCCGCGAAGGCGGCGAGCAACTCTGCCGTATTCGTGGTGGCTCGCTCCACCTGCCCTTGGTGCGGGTTGGGCCGATTTTCCTGGACCCATAGCGCGCGCACCGGCGCACCGGCCGCAGCCAGCCGGGTCGCGACGGCGCGTGAGCGCGGGTCGAAGCCAGCGCCCGCGACGAGGAACGCCAGCCGCTCCGGTTGGGTGAAATAATCCGACAGGAAGCTGTCCACCTCTTTGCCACGGTGGGCAACGCAGGGATCCCAGCGGCGATCGCGTGCCATTTCAGACCTCGCCGAGCAAGCGGACAAGATCCTCACTGCGACGCTCGAGAAAACCCCCTCGCTTCAGCGTCAACCCGTGATGGAGCAGAAGAGCGCCACCAAGTTCGATCAGGCACCAGACGCGCTTCTTGGTACCATGGTTGGGCACCAGTCCAAAGGCGTTGTAGGCGACTCCGAAGTGGAGCACGCGCGCCAGATGCGGATGAGTTTCGGGAATGGCGTCGAAATCCTCCTGGGGAATGCCGAAAGCCGTTGCCCCGCCGCCGAGCGACGCGTTTCCTTCCATACTTTTTTTCAGGCACTCTTCCGCGATCCCATTCGCCAGCCGCCGGACGAGTTGGGACTGCGGGAAATCCCAATCCCGCAGCACCATCTCAGAAGCTCGCTCGCGCAAGAGCTTGTGCTGGACGCCGCTGGTCAACATCGCGTCCTTGCCACGACGGACGAGTTGAGTTTCCGATTGCAAGACGAGGCGAGCCGCAAGCTGAAGGAACTGTTCAGCATTCTCAGAGCTCGCGTCGCACAGGGCATCAATGCCGAAGAAGTAGGGGCGATCATGTTTGTGCAGCAGGTGAATGCGAGCACCGTCGGCAACCCCGGCGTCGGCTGTCAGTGGCCGGTTGGGTTCGACGTCATCCGTGCTGTCCTCGAAAAGGCTACGTTGCGGAATTCTCTTGGCGTAGCGCTCGAATAGGATTGCCAGCATACCGAGCCGCAGATCCTCGCCGTTCTCATCAGCCGAGGCCAAATAGTCATCGACCTCTTTTTCAAGGCTACGACGACGCTCCACCGAAATGCTGTATCGACGTTGGAGCACGTTAACGTACTCGGCAAGTTTCGCACGCTTTCCCGGCGCGATCACTTCGGGCGTCGTTGACAACAGATCACCGAGGCTATGAAGGCGCCGCCGGTTGAACACCTCCATTTGGCTCAGGTAGCGGCCTGCCATATCTTTGGCCATCTTGCGGAACGCCCGCCGCTGGTTGGCACGATCCTCGTTGCTCTGCATCCGGATGACGGTAATTTCGCGGGTACGCTTGAGGCCAGGTTCCTCAGCGCCGGCTACCCGATCCAAGAGCACATCACTGGGCGTCAGAGCATCGAGGCGGGTCAGCACCCAGCGTGCAACCTTCAGCTCGCGGCGCGCGAGCCAGCGCCGCAGCTCATTGAGTTGGGTTGGATGCAAGCTGTGAGCGTCGTCGAAAATGACAAGCGGGCGGAGCCGCAGTTCATCCTCACCGTCGGTGATCTGGAATGCCTCGATCACGTCGAACGGACGGTAGACCGCCGCTGCTTCACTGTCGATGTCTTCGACATCGGGCGGCACCAACGCTGCTGAGATTTGGTAAATTGCGAGTTCAACCTCGCGAGCGCGGGCGAGAAGTGCCGGTCCCGCCTTGCCCCCGATGGCCGTGAGGGCTGCGTCCGAATCGGCGCGCGGCACGATGTTGACTTGGTCGAGCGGAACACCTGAGGCTTGAATGTTACGAAGCCAAGCCAGAACGGTGCGTGCCTGGAGGAGCGCGATCATCAAGCCCGTCTTGAGATCCTCGGGATAGGGAAATTCCCAAAACTCCCGGTACTCGGTCTCAAGCGGAAGCCGGCCACCAATAAGCGTCGGACGTTCGTCTTCGATCGCCCCACAGGTGGTCAGCGTGTCGATTAGAGGCTTGTAGCTGGTCATGCCGCGGTTACGCAGCAGGGTTCGAAGTGTCGTGAATTGGAAGAGCCGTGCGAGGGTGGTTTTCCCGCTACCGGGCGTGCCGATCACCATCGCCAAGCGGTCGTAAAGACGTCCCTCCTTCGCAGGCTTCTGGAAGAAGGTCGAAAGGGGCTCGGGCGTGACCACGGCGAGGAAGGCCTCGTCGTCGCGAAGATATTCGGTCGCGCGTTTTTCGAAAGGGTTGACCATCTATCTCCCCCTCAGGCGTGCCGTTGGCGACGGCGAAAAAGCGGGCGCATCGCCGGAGCCATCACGCCGTCACGGTCGCCGCCATCCGTCTCCGCCCAAAGCAGTGCGACGGCGTTGTTGGGCGTGTTGTGGTCGAGCACGAGCGGAAGTGCGCAACCGCCGTACCCCAGGCCGAGGTGGGTCACCCCCCCTACGTCGGTGTGCTTGGTACGAATTTTCGGATCGTAATAGCTTTGTGTCAGCTTCAGGAAATCGGCGTAACGGTCTGGCACAGCATCGATCGGCAGATCCCGCGGAAGGACCATGCCGAAGGAAGCATGCATGGCGCGCGCCCACCCCGTACCGAACACCTCCATTGTCTTGGTCAACCGTTCTTCAATCGCCGCCTCGGCCGCCGAAGAAGCAACATAGTGATGAATACAGAGCTCCCAACCATCTTCGAACAGCTTTTCTCCACCCAAAGCTGCCGTCGCGCTCTCAACCGAATCTTTGAAACGAAGCAGTTTCCCTTTCCATTTTGACTTTTCTTCGTCATATCGGATAAACGAAGTTCCGGTGCCAGCAAAATCATCAACCAGATATATTAGCCGAAATCTTGCCTCCGCATCAGCAAGATCTTTGCGAAGGTTGTCTAGAAGATCCTTCCATTTCTCCGTGTCGACCTGCGTGCCTTGGACAAGCTGCTCATTGCTGAGAAGACCCGCATTAGCGTGGCGGATGGTGTCGATCCGCGCGCCGTCACTCAAACCCATAAACAGAGTTTGGCGACGCAGGCGTTCACTCGCAGCACGGGCATCCGTATCGGCAAGAACCCGGTAGTGCGGCATGCGGCGTTCAGCGGCCACGGTGCGGATGATGCGATCGCGCACCGTACGCGGATAGAATTGTTCCACCAGCCGCTGCATCTCACCTGGACCAATATAAACCAGCGTTTGGCGTACGAAAGCATAAGCCGTATCGCGCTCATCCGCTGCGAATTGCTGGAGCCAAGTGGCCAGACTCTCAATGAAACGCATACCAGCCTGAAAGTCACGGTAGCCGTCGTACTTCAGACGCGCCATCAGCCTCAGCCACTGAAATTCCTGGCGCGCAACGTCGTCGGTCCAGTTCATGATCTGGCCAAGCACCTTGAGGCCGAGATCTTGATTCATCGCAACGCCCCCTCACCGAACCGCAGATGTCCACCGTCGACCTCAAGCGCGGACAGATAATCCAACGTTACGGCAGGACCACGCTGTCCCGCTTCACCCAGGTGCCAGCACGTAACCGGATCGACGCTGATTTCGTCGACGCTCAGCGCGAACGGTTCGCGCAGCAATTCGTAATCGTTCCCCGGCCAGCGGCCCCGGTCACCAATGGCGAGAATGTGCGAATCCCCGACCGCCTCGCGGAGTCGCCGGACAACGTTCTGCTTGGAAACGCCCGCAGCGACGATGTCGATCGAATGGCTGGAGCGGGTGACGGTGACGCCTTTCGCATCGGCGAGAAGAATGACCTGTTGAGCCAAGTCCCAAAGCCGGCTTTCTGGCATTACTCGAAGTGCCTCCAGTGTGATCTGGAAAGGCCGATTCTCTTGGCGGGCACATTTGGCGAGTTCCGGATGACTGCGCAGAGCGTCAACAAGCGGCTGGAGCGAGGCACAGGAGGTCTCCGCCCCATTCGGCGCCTCGTCGTCGTCCAGCGGCGCCACCTCTGCTCCGTTGTAGTACCCGATGAGGATTTGAGACCAGAGCGGGCGTGGCAGAATGCGTTGCAAATCATGTCGGACTGATCGTCCGCGCCCGGTCGCAACGGCGATCCGGACACCTGCCTCTGCCAAGCGCACAAGTTCGGCGGACATTTCCGCCGACGCAGGCTCAAATCGATGGCGCGTGTCAACGATGGTGCCGTCGTAGTCGAGAACGATGCCGCCGAAGCTGGCTTCGCACAAGCGGGAGCGGAAGGTAACGATCGCGCTACGCCACCGGTCGAGTTCACCCGAGGTGACGAGTTGGCCAAGATCGACGCCCGCTTTCCGGACAATGGCAGCCGACTCCCTCGGTGTAAGACGCGCCGTTGCCGAGCTGCGCCCTGAACGCGGCAAGGGAAGATTGTAGAGCTTGCGTCCAAATTCGGGAACGCCGGGACGTCCGGGGTCGATGCCGCGCGTGAACCCAGCCCAGCCGGTGATCCGGAGGGCCGCCACGAGCGAAGCCAAGGCCGTCGCGCCGGGGCCACCCGCCAGTTCGATCCGCGCCAGAGGGATGTCCGGCGGGATCAGGTCGAGGGTGCGTTCGGCGAGCGCACGGTCGGAGTCGGTAACAAACGCAAGCACGCCGCTCGTCTCACCCCGTTTGGCCAGCCAATGGTGCCGGCCATGTGCGAAGTTGCGGTAATCGGCGAGTTGCAAATTGCCGATTGCCGCCTCGGTGAACTTCGATTCCAGGTCTACGGCGCCGACACGGGCGGTAGGGCCGTATAGCACCAATGTCGTGGGCCGCGCCCACAATGGCGCCGTGGCCGCCTCCCACGACTTGAGTGTAGCGGAGCCTTCCAGAAGCAATGTTTGCAAACGCTTGGCCGTGTCCTCCCAGTCTGCTTCCGCGCCGAACTCGAGAGCGTAGGCCCGCGTGAGGAGAGCCACGAAGCCTAGAAGCGAATTGGTGGCGAGAAAGCCGTCTTTGCCGGCTGGAGGCGAGTAAGTCAGGAGATCGACGAAGGGATGCTGACGGCAGAGCTCTGCCAACGGGCTGTCGTCGCGACCGCATAGCACTCCAATCTGGCGGGGTTCACGCTGGATGAGCGCCTTTGCCGCCGCGATGATGTCAACATTGCCGCCACCAGCGCTCAACAGCCAAGTCGCCACGCCCGTATCGAGCGGCTCGTCAGCGGCTTCGAGCGGCGTGGCCACCGCGGCAATGCGCCCCGTAAAGCGTTGATGCAGGCCAGCAAGCGCATGGGCAGCAGTGAGAGAACCGCCAGAACCGATTGCACGAAGCGGCGCCAAGCCAGCGAGGCGGACCGCTTGACGCAACGGATGGAGATCGGCGCCGGCTGCCCAGGTGAACGTCTCAGCCAGTTTTGCCATCTCGCTCGCGTATGGACGCGCCATGATTGTTTAATCCACTCCCTTCAGCTCTGGATCGCGAGTCTGATCCGCCGCACCGAACAGAACAAGTACAAAATTCGAAGAAATGCCATGCTTCCCCCCGTTCGTAGCACGCTTGTTCCGCTTAGCCCATAGCCCTTCGGACGGTCGCTCTCCGGCAAGAGGGGCAAAGAAAACTGTCGGTATGAAGTCACCGATCCAGCTGTAAAACACGGTGGATTTACGGAAAGCCGGCGATCCGCCGAAGCGGATCGCCGGAACGGCGGCGCTCAGGCGCCGCCATCGCCGAAGCGCCAGACCGGGATGCCAAGGTGCCGGGCCTTGTCGGCGAGGTTGGCGGCGATGCCCGAGCCGGGGAAGGCGACGATGCCGATCGGCAGCGCCTCCAGCAGGCGGTCGTTGCGCTTGAACGGGGCCGCCTTGGCGTGGCGCGCCCAATCGGGACGGAACAGCACCTGCACCACCTTGCGGTGCTCGGCCCAGCAGGCGGCGATGCGTTCGGCGCCCTTCGGGCTGCCGCCGTGCAGCAGCACCATGTCGGGGTGCTTGGCCCGCACCTTGTCGAGCACCGCCCAGATGCGGTGGTGGTCGTTGCACTCCGCCCCGCCGGTGAAGGCGATGCGGGGGCCGGCCGGCAGCAGCGGCTCGGTTTCGGCCCGCCGCCTGGCGGCGAGGAAGTCGCGGCTGTCGATCAGCGCCGCGGTCAGGGTGCGGTGGCTGACCAGCGAGCCGGCGCGCGGTCGCCAGCCGGAGCCGGTGTGGACCTCGAACAGGTCGGCGGCGTGGTCGCGGAAGGCCTCCATGGCGGTGCGGCGCTCGATCAGCGTCAGCCCCTCGGCCAGCAGGCGCTCGAGTTCGACCGAGTGGATCTCCGAGCCGTCCTGTTCGCGCTGGCTGCGCTTCTGGGCGTCCTCGTTGTCGTCGAGCTCGCGCTGCACGCGATCGGCGGCGCGGTGGAACAGGTTGACGGTGGACCACAGCAGGTCGGCCAGGTCGGGTTCGAGGCGGGTGTCGGTCAGGGTGGAGACCAGGGCGTCGAAGACATCGGCCAGGGCAGCGCGGATGGCGGTCTCGTCGGGCAGCGGCCGGGGATCGGGATCGTCCTCGAAGGGCCGGTGGCCGTAGAGCTGGAGTTCGGTCAGGGCGTGGTCGGTGGGGGAGGAGGCGTAGCGGAGCCCGGCAGCGTCGGTGATCATGGCGGTTGCCCTTCGGCTGGAGGATCGGCCGCGCCCACCGCGGCCTTCGTGGCGATCCCCCAGCGGCGGACGGGGCGGGTCCGCACCCTCTTGGGCCGCAGCGTTAGCGGAGGACGGCGGCGGGCGGCTTTCTTGTCCCGCGAGGAAGGCCGGCTCTGCCGGCCGGGGAAGAAAGTTGACCGCCGCCGTTGCGGAACCGGCCCGGCTGCCGCCCGATCGCCCGCTGGAAGGCCGGGGCCGCGGCCTCCCGCCGGTCAAAGGCGGCTCCGATCTGGCTCGACCGGCGCCCATCCGCCAAGGCTCAGGCTCCCCATGACCGGTCACGGCCGGCCCAGAAGCGCGCCACATCCTCCGGGGCGAGCTGAGCCCGCAGGTGCGCCCGCAGGGCCGTCACGCCGTGCGCCAGCAGGTCGTCGTTGAGGTCGCCCAGCACCGGTGCCAGGACCAGCGCCTCGATGCCGAGGGCCTCGGCGCGGCTCCCCAGGCGCTCGGCCGCCCGGCGTCCGGCGGCGTCGTTGTCGCGGGCGACGTAGAGGCGGCGCAGCGTCGGCGGCAGGCGCAGGGCGGCGAGGTGGCCGGCCGACAGCGCGGCGACCATGGGCAGGGCCGGCAGGGCGGTGCGCAGCGCCAGCACGGTCTCGACGCCCTCCCCCGCCGCCAGGACGTCGCGGGCCACGCCGAAGCGGACGCCGTTGCCGAGCAGGTGGCCCAGCGCCCGGCGCGGCGACGGCATCGCCGCCTTGCCGCGGCCGGACGGGTCGAGCCAGGTGCGCTGCACGCCGGTGAAGCGGCCGTCCAGAGCGGTGACCGCGGCGATCAGCGCCGGCCCCCGGGCGAGCCGGTCGTCGGCGTCGCGGTACCAGCAGCGCGGCTGGAAGCGCAGGGAGCCGTCTTTCCGGACATCCGGAATGCCGCGGTTGCGCAGATACGCCTCGGCCAGCGTGCCGGCGAGCGGCCGAGACCGGGCGAACAGGCGGCAGGCGGCCTCCAGCGATCCCACCGGGGCCGCGGGTTCCCGGTACCACACCGGCGGCGCCCGCGGCAGGCTAAGAAAAGCCCGCGCCTCATCGAGGACTTCAGCCAGCCGGCCGAGACCGCGGTTGAGCCCGATGAGGTCGAGCAGGTCGCCGTGTTCGCCGGCGGCGGGATCGGCCCATCGGCCCGCGGCGGTCCCGTGCAGCCGGACGTAGAGGCTCTCCCCCGGCGTGCCGTGGACGTCGCCGACCCGCCAGTAACGCCCCTCCCGCCGTCCGTGCGGCAGGTAGTGGCGGCACACCGCCTCGGCCTCCCGCGCGAGGCGTTGCGCCATCTCCGATGCCACGGACACGACACTAGCCGCTCACGGAACCGTCCGATCGACGACGCGCAGCAGCGGGTGGCGGGCCAGCAGGGCGGCGAACACCGCCGGTCCGCGCTCGCCCACCGGCACGAACAGCCGCAGCGTCCAGGCGATGATCTCGGACATCAGCCCCAACGCCTTCAGCCGCTCCACCATGCCCTCGGTGAAACCCGACAGCTCGATCCGGTGGGTGCCCATCACCGTGACCCGGCGCAGCCGCAGTCCGTCGGCCAGATGCAGCACCGCCCGCCCCTCCAGCACCAAGGCCCAGGCCTGCTCCGCCGACGGCACCGGCACGGCACTGGCGCCGGCGCCGAAGTTGCGCTCGACCGCGGGCAGGGACTCGGGCGCCACCACCCGGCCGATGATCCGCTCGCCATCGTCGGTCTGCAACCGCACCACCCGCAGGTTCGTGTCCGACAGACGCTGCCACACCGGCAGCAGCAGCCCGGTCACCAGGTGCAGAGTGGTGGTAGAGAACTCCGGCACCGCGGCGGCCTCCGTCTCCCAGACAGCAGCGAAGGCCTCCGGCTCGGCCGGGCACCAGTGGCTCTGCGCCAGTTCGGCCACCGTCACCGTCAGACGTTCCAGCGGGCGCAGCAGCCGCACCCGGCGCTCCACCGTGCCGTCGTCCAGCATCAACCCGGCGGCGGGCACCGCCACCGCCGCCCGGCCGGAGAGGGCATTCACCAGCAGCCGCGCTTGCGGTCCGGCCCCTTTCTCCAGCGCCTCCTCCAGGCCCAGCGGCTGGTTGCGATCGCGCCGCGCCAGGGTGAACAGCCGGGTCTCCGCTCCGGTCGCCGGGTGGGTGTAGAGGGTGCGCCGGTTCGTCACCGTGAAGCTGTCGGCCACCAGCGTCTCGACACCGCGGTCGTAGGTGCCGGACGCGATAGCGCCTTCGATCTTCGCGGCAAGCAGCTGCTCGAACACGGTGAACAGCGTGTTCTGCAAGCCGATGGTCAGCGCCAGCAGCCGGTTGAGGAAGGTGGTGATCGGCGGCAACTCCTCGCGCAGGCCGCCGTCGCGGTCACACAGCGCCAAGCCGGTCGCCGCCTCGAACTCGCCCAGTGTGCAGCCCTCGACCTTGCCAGCGTGCAGCAGACCGTAGAGCTGGCGCAGGGCGGCGCGGGCGTAGACGGACTCCAGGTTGTCGTCGGCGCGGAACAGCCCCTGCCCGCCGGTCTGGCGCTGGCCGCGGGTGATGGCGCCCAGCGTGTCGAGCCGGCGGGCGATGGTCGACAGGAAGCGCTTCTCCGCCCGCACGTCGGTGGCGACCGGGCGGAACAGCGGCGGCTGCGCCTGGTTGGTGCGATTGGAACGGCCCAGCCCCTGGATGGCGGCGTCGGCCTTCCAGCCCGCCTCCAGCAGGTAGTGCACCCGCAAGCGCTGGTTCTTGGCACCGAGATCGGCGTGGTAGCTGCGGCCGGTGCCGCCGGCGTCGGAGAAGACCAGGATGCGCTTCTCGTCATCCAGGAAGGCTTGGGTCTCGGCAAGGTTGGCCGAGCCGGGGCGGCTCTCCACCGCCAGCCGCTCGTCCCCACCGGGATCGGTCTTGCGCACGATGCGCCGCGAGCGGCCGGTGACCTCCGCCACCATGGCGGCGCCGAAGCGCTGGACGATCTGGTCGAGCGCCCCCGGCACCGGCTCCAGCGCCGCCAGCCGCTCGATCATGCGGTCGCGCCGCTCCACCGCTTCCCGGCACGGCACCGGCTGGCCGTCCCGCCACACCGGACGCGACGACAGGGTGCCGTCGGCATCGGTGAAGGGTTCGTGCAGCTGGGTCGGAAAGGAGTGGGCGAGGTACTCGAGGACGAGATCGCGCGGTGTGACGTCGATCGACAAATCACCCCACTCCACGATGGGGATGTCGGACAGACGACGTTCCATCAATGCCTCGCCGGTGGAGACAATCTGCACCACCACGGCGTGACCAGCGGCAAGGTCACGTTCGATGGACTTGAGCACGGTCGGCGTTTTCATCGCCGAGATCAGATGGTTGAAAAATCTTTGCTTGGCACTCTCGAAGGCCGAGCGGGCAGCGGCCTTGGCAGCGCGGTTCAGAGTGCCACCGGCCCCGGTGACGTTGGCGGCTTCCAGCGCCGCGGTCAAGTTGGTATGAATCACTTGAAAAGCAGCGGCGTAGGCGTCGTAGATCGCCACCTGCCCCGGCGTCAGCCGGTGCGCGACCATCTCGTAGCGGACCCCCTCGAAGGACAGCGAGCGGGCGGCGTAGAGGCCGAGGGCCTTGAGGTCGCGGGCCAGCACCTCCATGGCAGCCACACCGCCGGCCTCGATGGCCTGGACGAACTCGGCGCGGCTGGCGAAGGGGAAGTCGGCCCCGCCCCACAGGCCGAGGCGCTGGGCGTAGGCGAGGTTGTGCACGGTGGTGGCGCCGGTGGCGGAGACGTAGAGCACGCGGGCGTCCGGCAAGGCGTGCTGGAGGCGCAGGCCGGCACGGCCCTGCTGCGAGGGGGTGACGGGACCGCCATCGCGGCCGAAGCCGGCGGTGCCACCGGCGTTGCGCAGGGCGTGGGACTCGTCGAAGACGATCACCCCGTCGAACTCCCGGCCTAGCCAGTCGACGATCTGCCGGACGCGCGGCACGGCCCCTTCGCCGCCGTCGCCGCGCATGGTGGCGTAGGTGGTGAAGAGAACGCCGCGCTCCAGGGTGATCGGCGTTCCGGGACGGAAGCGCGACAGCGGGGTGACCAGCAGGGGCTCCTGGCCCAGGGCCGACCAGTCGCGCCGGGCGTCCTCGATCAGAGTGTCAGACTTGGAAATCCACAGCGCCCGCTGGCGGCCCTTGAGCCAGTTGTCGAGCAGGATGCCGGCGACCTGCCGGCCTTTGCCGGCGCCGGTGCCGTCGCCGAGGAACCAGCCGCGGCGGAAGCACACCGCGTCCGCGGCATCGTCCGGGGCGGCCGAGACGACGTCGAAGGTCTCGTCCACGGTCCAGCTGCCGGCGAGATGACCGGCGTGCGCCTCCCCGGCGAGGATGACGCTTTCCAGCTGGGCGTCGGAGAGCACGCCGCCGGTGACCAGGGCGGTGGGGAGGTGCGGGCGGTAGCGGGGCTTGGGCGGGGCGACCGCGGCCATGGCGGCGGACTGCACCAGCGGCGTCGGGTGCGGCTGGGCGCCGGGGATCATGATGGACTGGAGCGCGTAGGGCTCGTAGAGCGCGGCGGTGAGGCGGGCTCCCGCCTCCGGCGTCCAGTCGAGCGGTTCGTAGGCCAGTTCGACGGCCGCCGGGTCGGACACGGGTGTGCACACCGTCGGCACAGAGACCACCCGGTGCGCCGGCCTCGCCAGCGCCGTGCGTGGCAGAACGGGCAACAGAGCCGTTGCCGAGGCGGGAACGGAAGCGCGCGGGGGAACGTCACGCCGGACCCAATCCAGCAGCGTGGCAACGTCGGAGGCCGTGCCCGGCGAAACCGGGAAGACCGCCGGGTCATTCGCCGGCACGTGATCGATCACGATCAGCCGGGTGTCCACCGTGGTGCCGTGGCGGGCGTAGACCTTCCCGTCGATGACGGCGGAGAAGACGACGCGGCCCCGCTCCTGCAACCGCACGAAGACGTCGCGCCACGCCGGATGCCCGGGCGCCAGCCCGGCGCCGGTAACGGCGACGAGGCGCCCGCCCTCGGCCAAGCGGGCCAAGGCCGAGGCGAGGTGGCGGAGGGCGGCGTCGGCCACCCGGCCATCCACCGCCGCCAGCGCCGAGAAGGGCGGGTTCATCAGCACCACCGTCGGCCGGACCGCAGGGTCGAGATGGTCGTGGATGTTGGCCGCGTCATGGCGGGTCACCGGCACGCCGGGGAACAGGCGCTCCAGCAGGCCGGCGCGGGTCCCGGCCAGTTCGTTGAGGACGAGACCCGCCCCCGCCTGTTCGGCGAAGACGGCGAGCAGGCCCGTGCCGGCGGACGGCTCCAGCACCCGGTCGGCCGGGGTGAGGGCAGCGGCGGCGGCCACCACGCCGGCCAGCGGCAGCGGCGTGGAGAACTGCTGCCGGGCTTGGCTCTCCTCGGAGCGGCGTGTCTGGCTGGGCAGCAGCGCCGCCACCCGGTCCAGCATGGTCAGGAACGCCGCCGGGCTGGCGGCGCGGGCCTGCATGGTCGGGCCGAAGCGGCGCAGGAACAGCACCTGCGCCGCTTCGCCGGCGTCGTAGGCCAGCTTCCAGCTCCAGGCGCCCTCGGCGTCGGAGCCGCCGAACGCCGCGGTCATCGCGGCGCGCAGCGTGCCGGCGTCGATGGCCCGGCCGTGTTCGAGGCCGGGCAGCAGCCGCTCCGCGGCGGCGAGCAGGGCCGCCGCGGTGTCCACCGGGGCCGGAGGACAGAGGGCGACGGCATCGGTTCGGAGATCGGCGGTCAGGGTCATGGCGGAGTATCCGGGAGAGCGGGGAGACCAGCGGCCGGCGGACGCTCTCTCGATCCGCTCCGGCTCAGCCCGCCCCCGCCCCCCTCGCCCTCTCCCCGCCGCCGGGATCGAACGGCGGGTGGTAAAGCTCGTAGGGGTTCCCATCGGCCAGATGCCCGAAGGGGGTGAGCACCACCTGTCCGCCGTCCCGACCGACAGCGCACAGAATGAAGCGGGTCTCGCCGGTGCGGGCGTCGGTGCCCTGCACCAGCGCCAGATCGCCCGCCGCCGCGGCGCGCAGCAACGTCGCGAAATTCGCCTTCACGAAATCGGGAATCGACATGAGGGTCTCCCATAAGACAGGAGCCCGGCGCGACGGCCGGGCTCGACAGTGGACAAGACGGCGGACCGTCCGGAGGGCCCGGCTCAGGGGGCAACGCCGAGGCGGCGCTCCGCCACGCGGATCGCGGCCAGCGCCGCCCGGAACCGCGCGGTGCCACGCTCCTCGCCGAGGTCGGTGCTCGAAGCCACAGCCCGGCAGGCGGCGTGGATTTCGGCGTCGCCGACCATCTCCGGGCTCAGCCGGGTCAGCGTGCCGTCGGCTTCGATCACGGTGCGGATCTCCTGCCGGACCTCCTCCTCGGCCAGACGCAACAGGACATGCTCCCGCGGGACATCCGGGTCGAAGAGAACGGCTCCCTGGCCGGCCGGCATCACGATGACGACGGCCTCGGCGGTGATCACCAGGACCGGGACATCGGCGGCCAGGGCTGTAACGAAGGGCTCGGTCATGACGAACCTCCTGCAACGGGGACGGGGACGGGGGCGGAGCGGCTGGAGCCGCTCCGCGGTTTGCGCGTCACGCGGCCGCCGCCTCGGTGCGGTCCGCGTCGTCCCCGGCGTCCGGGCTCTCCCCGTCACCGGTCAGGAAGGCCGGCAGGGAGGCGTCGCCGCCCTCCGCATCGCCCTCCGCACCAGCATCGCCGTCGACCGCCGGCTCCAGCGGCCGGCGCAGCGGCTCGGGCAGCCAGCCGCTGCCGGCCAGCAGACGCTCGGCCTCCTTGGCCATGTCCGGCTTGCGCAGGTGGTCGATCAGCTGCGCCGGCTCCGGACCGCGGGCCTCGCGCACCGCCTCCAGGATGCGCGCCTTCGGCACCCGGCCGAGGTAGCTGTCCACCGTCGCCGTCCAGCCGGCCGCCGCCATGTCGAGGCCGACCGCCCCGGCCAGCAAGTCGGCGTGGGCGGCGCGCTGCGGCGCCCGGTTCCACGGCTCGTGCACGGCATTGACGCCGAAAGAGACGCAGTGGGCGAACAGGGCGGCCCGGCTGTCGCCGTCGAACCCCACCAGCGCCTCCCACAGAGCGGCAGGTTCGCTCGGCAGCTGGGCGCTCCAGGCGCGATGGCGGGCGTCGATCGCCCGGGCCGCGGCGCTGGCGGCGAGGTCGGGCGGCTGCACCCCGAAGCCGGCGCTCTTCAGCTCCAGCTCCAGGCAGGAGGCGCCGGGGCGCTGGGTGAAGGTGCGCAGGCACAACGCGTGCAGCGCCGCCAGGAAGGCGGTGTCGGGGTCGTTGGCCAGCGCGTCGCGCAGGGCGAGCGTGCGGTGCACGCTCAGTTCGATCAGCAGCCGCTCGGGCAAGGGCCGCAGCCCCTCGTCGTCCTCCGACGCCGCGGCATCGGCGACCGGCACCGGGCCCGACACGCTGGCACCGCCGGCGATGGCGGCCGGCTGGGCGGCCACCGCCCCGCCCCCGCCGCCGGCCGGGACGGCGGACGTCTCCTCGCCACCGGCCGGAACCACCGGCTCGACCGGCGCATCGTCCTCCGGCCGCACGTAGCCGCGATCCACCTGGAGCCCACCCTCGACATCGACGCTGACGAACACTCCGGCCCGCGCCACCTCAGCGGTCTCGTAGACCAGCGGCCGCTCCTCCAGCGCCCGCAATTCCGTGTCAATCTCGGCGAGGCGCCGCGCCACCGCGTCCAGCTCCTCGGCTTGTGCCGGCTCGCTCCCCTCCAGCCGCTCGTACTCGGCGTGCAGCGCGTCGTAGGTCGCCTGCTCCGCTTCGCTCAGCGGCACCGGCTCACCGGTCAGACGGCGCAGCCCACGGCTGTGGCCGTAGGGGAAGGCCAGCGCCACCTCCACCCACGTCCAGCCCTCCGCCCGCACCGTGGCGGCTTCGGCCTCCAGCTTCTCCGCCACCAGCCGGTCGAGCAGCGCCGGGTCCTGCAGCCAGCCGCCGTCGTCGTGCTGGAGCTGGAACAGGTCGCGCATCACCGCCCCGCCGGCCGCCTCGTAGGCCTCCACCCCGACGAACAGCGCCCGCTTGTCCGACGCCCGCACCGCCCCCTCGGTGAGCAGCCGGCGGATCTGGTAGGGTTCGCGGCTGTAGGCTCGCGACAACGCCTCCCACACCTGCTCCTGGCGGGCATGGTCGCCGCTGACGGTGAAGGCCATCAACTGCTCCAGCGTCATGCGGTCCTCGGCATAGGCGTCGAGCAGCGCCGGCGCGACGGCGGCCAGCTTGAGGCGCTGCTTCACCACGGCGGGGGCGACGAAGAAGCGGGCGGCGATCTCCTCCTCGCCCAGCCCGGCCTCGCGCAGGGTCTGGAAGGCGCGGAACTGGTCGAGCGGGTGCAGCGGTGCCCGCTGGACGTTCTCGGCCAGCGAGTCCTCCTCGGCGAGGCCGGCGGTGCGCACGACGCAGGGCACCGGCTGGGTCTTGCTCATGCGCTTCTGCTTGACCAGCAGCTCCAGCGCCCGGAAGCGGCGGCCACCGACCGGCACCTCGAAGACGCCGGTCTCGGCGCCCTCGGCGTCGAGCACCGGGCGGACGGCGAGGCTGTGCAGCAGGGTGCGCCGCGCGATGTCCTCGGCGAGCTCCTCGATGGAGACGCCGGCCTTGACCTTGCGGACGTTGGCCTGGGACAGCACCAGCTTGTTGAAGGGGATGTCGCGCGAGGCGTTGAGGACGATCTTGGGCATGGCCATGGTCGGGTTCTCCGCGACGGACGGCTGGGAGCCTTTCTCCCAACCTCCTCATCCGTCGCCCGATCCCCACCGCCCTTTCCCTTTATGCCGGGCACGGTTCTGCAACCGACCAGCGCTCCCCCGTCCTCCTCGAACGGCCACTTGCCGGGGAGCACCGCCACACGCATCACCCCGCCCAGGGCGGCAGAAGCGTTTGGGGAGAAACAGCGGTCCGTCCACATTCTTGGTGCAGCGGAAGGCTAGACCACCGCCGTTGGAGTCGCTTTGAGGACGCGATGGCCCAACAGGTCAATGCCACCGCGGCCGAGCTGCCTTTTACCAACCAATGTTGGTCGCTTCAACGTTGATATAAGAGCTGACATTGAATGGGAAAATCATCGCATTTCCAAGGGCGGAAGCGATGTCCCCCAAGAATGCGATAATGTGGTCATTGCGGTCATTCGCATCTACGATGCGCACTCCAGTTGCCGCAGACATTCCAAGTTTTTCATTGAGAACGCGCGGATAGGTGGTAGGTATTCCATGGCCATGGAAATAACTTTGATAGCCGTCCTCAATACTGAGAATCATATTGTGCCTCATAGCGAACTGCTCATCACCTCCAGGCGAAGCTGAAACAATCCGCTTCATCAAGCTGCTAAGGTTATCGCCACCATTAAATTCAATCCGCTCACACACTAGGAACGTCACGATATTTTGAGTTGAATGCTCAAACACGTCATACGCCATGCGCGCCGCCGCCCTTCGGTCAAAGCCCTCATCCACAAAAGCCTGATGCAGCTGAAAGAACTGCATAACCATGTGAGTGGGCTTTGTCGGATAGACGATAGGAGGAGGGTCGACCCTCATGCGCTTAACTTTACTTAGCTTGTCCAGAGTTTCTTCAAACCGCTTGGCCTCCACAACGGATTTTATCTCTCCGACACCGTAGACAGTTTCTACAGGGAAAAACCGCCGCAGATCGCCAGTTTCGAGCTTTGGCGTTTCGTTCTCATCGTAGACGATGACATCGCATTGAGTGCTGCGGCTCGCAGGATCAACTTTCGACGTGTGGCCGATCACGACCCCCCTCAGAGCATGCGAAGTGAGACGGCAGGAACGATAGGAGCATGCGCTTAAGAAGGCGCTCCCTATAACCGCCAAATTCTCCCGGATGATATAATTTACCTGTGGTACCATTCTCGAACAAATCCCGAGAGAGTTCGAGAAAGTTGCGCCGAAAGCTCGCGGCGTGTTCGCGTGCCAGTTTTTCAATGATCGGATTCATGAATGTGACCTCTCAGCCTCCTAGCCGCCGCTGGTATAGCCGAACCGCAACGCACGGCAAACCTCCTACGGCTACCGCCTCCTCTCATCGACACGCTGAATTGGCAATTAGGGCGCTGCACCGGCGCAGCTTACACACCACACAAGCCCTCGCATTCGTTGGACCAGAGATCGAGCTGGCCACGGTCGGCTTCGGTCATCAGGTCCGCCTCGTCGAGCGGCACGGCAGAGCGGTGGAGATAGACCTCGCCACGGATGCCGCAAAAGCCGGTGCAGATGGCGCGGTCCACCGCCACGGCGTCGGCCCAGGCGTCGGGATCGCCGTTGCGCAGCCGCCGCCATTGGGCGTCGGAGTGGAAGGGACAGCCGATGCAGGCGCTGCGGGGCGGCTCCGGATAGCCGTGCCGGGCCAGCCAGAGCAGGCAGTCGCGCCGGGTCATCCGCCGTTCGACCAGCGGCCAGCGGTTGACCTGCCAGCCCTCGGTGGACGGCTTCATGCGCGCCGCCTCCTCGAGCGAAATCCCCAGCCACGCCTCCACCACCGGAATCGTGGGCGAGCACCAGCCGGCAATCCTGGCCAGTTCGCGCACCTTGCGCTGGACCGGCACGACCTTGCAGGTGCTGGTGCACTGTCTGCGGATCATGCCGATGGTGACGCGGCCGGCCGGCAGAACGCACGTGCCGACAATGGTTCCGCCCTACCCGTCCTCGCCGACGAACGGGACCACGGTCCCGGGCGGGGTGACAGTGCGGGTGTAGGCGGGGATGGACGCCCGGCGTTGCCCCCGCGGTCCGGCCAGGAGGTCGGCCCGTAGGTCGCCGGCCGAGACGACATGGACCGGAAAGGGCAACACGCCCCAGGACTATCAGCCGGGCGAGGTGGCGGTCGACCGCCTGTGGCTCCCAGCCGGTGTCAGCGAAGACGGCGCAATCGGGCATCGGGCCAACGGCGCCATGGGCCGCAATCAGGGCCAGGGTGGTGGACTGGACGCCGAAGCCGTGGCTGAGGGCGCTCAACCGGATCGACGACGACGCCGGCTCGGGCGGCGGGCACTATAAGGAGCGCGCGCCCATCACACGGACTCCCGCTCGTCACCGGCCACAGGAGCAGTTTTGGGCAGGAAGCCGAGGAGGTAGTCGGCCACCTTGCTGGCTTGGCTGGCGGCGCGGACGATGGCGTGATTGTCCCCGCGCAGCACGTCCAACCACGCACCAACGTAATCGGCGTGACGGACGGTAGGGACGATGCCGAGTGCAGCGCAGAGATAGGCGGCTGAAATTTCGGCAACCAGCTCCTCGAAGGCGTATTTGCGGGAGCCGAAGGCCCCAGACAGGTCACGGTTCAGCCGCGATGCGTGACCGGTGCTGTGACCAAGTTCGTGCAGCACGGTGCGATGCCAGTTGACAGGCTCGAAGAAGGCCTGCGGAGGCGGCACCTGCACGTAATCGTGCTGGGGGCTATAGAAGGCGCGGGTGCCGCCGATGCGGACATCGACGCCGCTGGCCTGGATCAGCGCCGCGGCCCGCGGCAGGATCAGCCCCTCCGGGATCGGCGGCGGCACCACGGCGATGCCGTCGGGCAGGTCCTCGCATTGGGCGCAATTGAAGACCGTGAAGCGCTTGAGGAAGGTGATCGCCTGTGGCTCTTCCCCGGTATCCCGCGCGCGCCGGCGTTCGTCGTCGGGGATGAAGCGGTCGGCATAGACGACGGTGGTGCCGCGTTCGCCTTTGCGGACGTGGCCGCCCCGAGCCAGGGCCTGACGGAAGGTAAGCCAGCTCTGGCCGGAGAAGCCCCGGGCGACGACAGCGCCCCACAGGATGAGCACATTCACGCCCGTGTAGGCGCGGCCGGTGGCGGCGTTGCGGGGCAGGCCGAGCGGGGCGGCAGCGGCCGGGGTTCCCCAGGGCTGTACCCAGGGCAGTCGGCCGGCCTCCAGTTCGGCGATGATTCGGGCGGTGATCTCGGCGTAGAGGCTGGTCTGGTCGGCGCCGGAACGGACGGTTCGCACGGTGTCGGGCATGGCGGGTCTCCGCGACGGGCAGGCCGGAAGCCTGTCCCCCCAGCCCCGAAACCCGTCGCGAACACCGTCAAGCCCTCTCCCTCTCCTCCGGGCGCCTGCCCCAACCGCCAGACGAAACGGCCGACGCTGACGCCGGGCCGTTCGCGGTGTGAAGCGGAAGGGCCTTCAGCCGCCACCGACGAAATCGATACCGCGGTGAAGGGGGTGGGCCCAACCTATCTGGAGTACCGGCCGAATGCAGCGCACCCGGTCGGTAAAGCTGGAGATGAAGGAGGTCATCGGGACGCGGCATTCCCCGATCGAGGGAGAAACCGGCGGCTTCCCGTTGACGCCTCACGCCAGCCGCGCTGAAGTGACGGTGATGATGTCCAGGCAGACTTCCCGGTTCCACCGCACGGCGGAAACGGTCCCTCCCATCGCCGGCGCCTACGTTCTGCTCGTCAGGCTGGCGGAGGCGGTGGACGTCGCCCTGCCCGGCCGGGCCAAGGCCATTCTGCCGCCGGGGCGGTACCTGTATTGCGGCAGCGCCCGCGGCCCGGGTGGACTGTGTGCCCGTGTCGGCCGCCACATGCGCCGAGACAAGACCTTCCGCTGGCACATCGACCGCCTGACCGCGGCGGGCACGGTGACCGGCTGCTGGGCTTTTCCCGCCGGCGACGAATGCGCGCTGATCACACGCATCGCCGCCCTGCCGATCCCGGTTCCAGGGTTCGGCAGCAGCGACTGCACCATTTGCCGGAGCCATCTCCTGATATGGCCCGACGGCGTCGCGCTGCCCTTCGACGTTGCGGACGTTTCCCTGGCCGCCGCTGGACCGGACGTGGTCCGGGTGCTATCGGTCACGGCCATGACCAACAACCTGGATTTCACCCCCGCCGAGCGCGACCTGATCCGCCGCGAGTTCATGAGCCGCTGGTCGGAACCGCCGCGGCTGGCGGACGGCATCCTTCTGAAGCGGTGGGCGACCGGCCCGAGAAGAGGCGAACCGAAACTCACGGCCACCATCCAGATCATGCTGGAGCTTGGGTTGGTAACGATCGCCGAAACGGATCGGGGATTTCCCCGCGCCCATTTCACCGAGTCGGGATACACCGCGCTGCGGGCCATTGCGGCCAGCCCGCGGCAGCTACCGCCGGAGCGCTACGGTCATCTCATTGACGAACTCGCAGATCGGCCGGAGGACCGCTGATGTTTGGGCGTCCGGCAAGCATCTCAGTCGGCGACCGCTTCACCAAGGTCGGCCAGCCGTCGAGGGTGTTGATCGTCATGGCTGTGGACGACCGTCCCGGTCGGCCGCCGCATGCGTTCGTGTCCACAGCGTCGAGCGGTGGAGACCGCCTGCTGATTGCGCTCTCCGCGCTCACCGATCCAACCCTGTTCAGACGATTGTAAAGGAGGTGAGCACTGCGCTGTCCGCACCGCAAGCGATGCAGTTGATCAGGGCATCTGGACAGACGGAACCCCGCTGGGGAAGCGCAGCTGGCGCCGGATCGTCTTTCCCACTCGGAGGAGACCCAGGTGAAGCTCCGCGCGCCTCGCGGTCGGGAGCGGGTGACAACCCACCGCCGCTGCTCCATCCTCAAGGGCCATGCCGAAGCCGTCGCTCTCTGCCCCATCCCGCCGCTGAGAACCGCGAGCCGCTGTCCGGGCTGGTGGAGCGCGCCACCCAGCACCACGCTGAGAACGGCCACTGCGTGCTGCGGATTGCGGCGAGCGGTCGCAAGTATCTCGTCACCCTGTTCGGGAAATCGGTCTCGAAGGGCGCATCTCTTGAAGTGGCCGGCCATTGGCCGTACATTTGGACAGGAGAATGACCATGCCAAATGCAGCATCCAAATCGAGCAGCGGGCGAACCCGCGCAGAACGCTTGGAGGCCCGTGTCACTGCGGAGCAAAAGAGCCTGATCGAGCAGGCGGCTGCGCTGCAGGGGCGGACCGTGACCGACTTCGTGCTGACAAGCGTGCAGGACGCTGCCCGGCGTGCGATTGAGGAGCACCACCAGCTCTCACTGTCTGTTCGCGACAGCGAAGCCTTCGTTGATGCGCTCTTAAATCCAAAGCCGGTCAACGACCGCCTCCGCGAGACGGTACGCCGCTATCGTGAGAGAGCTGGCGTTTGACGCGTGAACGATCAAGCAGAAGAGAAGCTCCGCGTCGAGCCGCTGACTCCAAGCCATGATCGATCCGGGTTTGAGAGCGGCGTAGAGCCCCTGGACAGGTACTTTCGGGTGCAGGCCGGCCAGGACGCACGGAAGAATATGGCCGCGCCCTTTGTTCTGGTGCTGCTAGATGGGACGATCGCAGGCTACTACACGCTCTCGTCGACCTCCGTGCAGCTCGGCGAGTTGCCGGAGCAAACGGTGCGGAAGCTGCCGCGATACCCGTTGATGCCGGCGACGCTTTTGGGCCGGCTTGCAGTCGACCGGCGGCAACAGAGAAAGGGGCACGGCCGGTTTCTCCTGGCCAATGCTCTCTACCGCGCCGCCCAGAGTGAGATCGCCTCGTTCGCGGTGATCGTCAATGCGAAGGATGACAACGCCCGCCGCTTCTATGAGCGGGAAAGCTTTCTACCGTTTCCAGATCAGCCCATGAAGCTGTTTCGGCCGATGGCAGACATAAAGCAGCTCTTCAAATGAACAGAGACGGAAACCGCGGGGAATAGCAGGCCAGTATGTCCACCTATTACACAGAGCGCGAATACGGGGCGCGCCCTCCGTCCATCGACACGATCGACGAGCGGCTGTGGGCGGGCCTTTACAGCTTGATCCAAACCCGCATCGAGGACGGCTCCTTCGGGCTACGCTTTCCTGGACAGTGCCCCGACGGAAACGGTCCATGCGGCTGTGATGAGCAATCATTCCGCAGAGTCTTGGCGGCTGAGGTTCCATGGATCGAGTGGCCTCTATCAGCGACGGAGGTGCCGGAAACCCCGGTCATTCTCGACTTGCTTGAGTTCTGCGCCAAGGCTGTGGGCGAGCCTGTTCAGGGAGCGTATCATTCATACTTCCGGCACTACCATCTGAGCTGGGACCGCGAAGCCGGGCTCGAGCGCTTCGTCGCCGATGTGAACATGCTGTTCCGGCGCAACTCGTTGGCCTTTGAACTCACTTCCGCCGGTGAAGCTCGCCGTGTTCTCCCGGCGCCGTTGGCCGACACGATCGGCTGGGCACTCTTCCAAACTGGCGATGCCGAAACCGACCGGCTTCTTGAGGCTGCCCGGCGCCGGATTCTGTTGCCGAAGCCGGAAGAGCGTCAGGATGCGCTGGAGAAGCTTTGGGACGCGTTCGAGCGAATGAAGACCCTCGAGCCGGGGCCCAACAAGCGCATCCAAGCAGACGCGTTACTGGATCGTGTCGCAGCGCCGGGTTCGGCGTTTCGAGAAGCGCTTGGGCGCGAGGCGGCCGAACTGACAAGCATAGGCAACAGCTTCCGTATCCGACATTTCGAAGTCACCCAGGAAGCTCTGACCTCAGCGGATCACATCGAGTATCTGTTCACCCGGATGTTCGCCTTCGTGCGGCTCGTACTGAGGGGAACGGGTCGTGGCGGATAAGAAGCCTGCACGGTCGAAGCGAGCCGCCCCGAATAAGGCCGGCGGGCGGCGCACCGCCGCGAGCGGTGGGCCGCCCGCACGGTCGCGCCGCAAACCCGGCAACCCCGGCTTTTCGGGCTTTGAGTACCAGATCGAGGTCACGGTCTGGGTGGCGCTCGATCTTATGCTCGCCAAGGGCGTGACCGAGGAGGTCGTAATCGAGCCTCGCTCGGAAGAAGATCTCGAAGCGGCCGTGAGGGATCCCTCGGCGGCTTCGCTTGGCCTGACGGCACAAGGCGCGCGGCTCGACTTGATCTTACAGGCCAAGACCCGCTCAGGCTCGCCTTGGCCAACGACGGCCATCGCCGATGTCCTTCTCGGCAGGGACGGCGAGGAATCTGATCGAGGCGCCAAGCGCAGCCGGCCGCTGGCGATGCTTCAGGACGATCCGCAGCGCAGGTATGTCTTCGTGACGAATGAAGCGTCGGCGGAAGGCTTAAGGGCCCACGAGGGCGAGCACCTGTTTGACTTTCCTGAAGTCGATGAGCTACCGCCCCACACGCGCGCCGGCTACGACTCCACGGCACAAGCTTCGCTCGCCCCTCGCATCCTCCTACTGACCGGCGTCACCCGTGAGGTGCTCGGCGCTCGGATCGGCGCGCTTCTTTCGCAGCACGGCCACGTCCCGATCTCAAAGCACCACGATTGCTTGCGCGACTTGCGCGAGGCGGTTCGCCAGCGGATCGAGGGCGCACACGGGGGCCGTTGGAAGCGATCAGAGGTGATGGACGTGCTTGTTCGTCATGGTGGCTCGCTGGCACCAACTCGTGACATGGACCGCTACGTTCGCCCGAAGTCATTCGACGCGATCAAGACTCAGCTCGACAAAGCGCACGCCGTCGTCATTGCGGGGCCGTCGGGGACCGGCAAAACCCTTACGGCCGATATTCTCGAGCTCGATCTGCGCCGGGGATCCCCTGTGTTCGATGTGATCGGCGAAGAGAACGGGCCCGGCTACATCCGACGAAATCTCACCCGCGCCGATTCGGTCCTGTTTCATTTGCGCGACCCCTGGGGTGGCAATCGCCTAATGCCCGGCGCCGACCGCTGGAGTGGCGAACTTCCCAAGCTGCTCGACAACGCCGGCCCAGGGCGAAAATTCCTGATCACCTCGCGCTCGGACGTTCTACAGAGCGCTGGCCATCAGTTGATGAAGCAGCTGCAGCCCTACGTCGTGTCCATTGAGGTCGAGGACTATGGGCCAAAGCGGCTGGCCGAGATCTATGACGGTATCGCAGCGGACCTTGGTGACCACGCGAGGCAACTGGCGGCGCAGCATCGCGAGCGAGCCCTCAAAGAGCTGACGCGGCCGTATGAGGTGAAGCGCTTCCTGGTCGCGCTCAGTCGGGAAGATCGGCGAAAGCCGCGCAAGATCGATGAGATTCTGGCCGACTCTCAAATCGAGGCCATATCCAAGGTCATTGCCGACCAGATCGCGCCGCTCGGTGCGGACGGCGCTGAGGCCGCTGCAATCATCTGGGCCATGCTTAGCGCGCGCGGCGCGGTCTCGCGTGATGTTTTCGCCAAACTCGGCCGACGCCTCAGATCAGCCGAACCCAATCTGCGGCCGGATATCGATGGCCTCATCGACTTCCTCGTGGCGGGCCAAAATCTCCGGCAGGACGGCGCAGCGCTGGCCTTCTACCACCCTCGCGTCGAAGACGGACTGCGGCTGACTTTCATGGGTCGCCCCCGCGACGCCGAGCAGACCCTCTCGACCTTGGTGGATGTCCTGTTGGGCTGGGACCGATCCGGAGAGGATTGGGGTTTGGAGACAGGCCTCAACGTGCTGCGGGCGACCGCGAAAGTTGGAAAGCTCCAACTGGATTTGTCGGCCGCAACCACGCAACGCCTTGACCAGCACCTAGAAGCTGTTGCTCTCTCCGCCGAGAAGCGTGCCGACTTTGAGCGTGCACTGCGGGACCTGGAACGGTTTGGCTCAGAAGACCACCCACCGGCCCGGCTGGCCAGGATTCTGATCGAGGGCGGCCCCGAGACGGACTCCATTGTCTTTCGCGAACGCTGGCGCGCGCCCTCCCTCGCCGAGACGGACGTGTCGACGCTCCGCAGTGATAGCCGGACGCAGCCGATGATTGAGCGGTTCATCCGCGAAGTGTTGCCGTTTTCGCACCGGGACTATCACTCAGAGCTGATTCCGCTGCTCGAAAGGCTCGCAACCGATCTCAGACCCGCGTTCTGGGACGCTTTGGGCGCGATCGCTGGCCCTGGTGGTCCGCACGACAACATCGACGTGATCGTCACGGGCGCCTTGACGGGAGCCGCTCCCGATTACGAGCGCGCGACCGAGCGCTTCGCCCGCTCCGAGGCCGAGGCTGATGCCTGGCTTGAGGGTTTTGCCGATGAGTCCTATCAGGCGCAGGAACACGCGGTCGACGCCGACGCAGCCGACCACATCGTTGACGAACCGAGCGAGCAGTATTTCAACGCGCGAGAAGGCATGAAGATGGTTGTGCGCCTGCGGCGGGCGCACGAGGGCGTGATGTGGATCGCCGCCAGTCCGCATCGAAAGCTTCTTCTCTATGCACTGGGCGATCTGATCGCGCAAACCCGTCGAGCGCCGCCGATTGCGGAACTTAAGTTCCTGCTGGAGAACGCGGACGACTGGGTTCGAGACCAGGCTTGGCGGGCTGCCAAGCAGCACTGGGACGATTCTCTCGGCGGCGTTCTCGTCGACGAGCTGGCGCGTCCGGATATCGGCAACACCAGCCTGCGCCACCAACTTGTCGAAATTGCTGCGGCTCACGGCCGTGGCGATCCCATGCCCGACCTTGTCGCGGTATTCGGGCGCGTGCCGCTCGGGCGCCGTTTGGAGCTGGTCTACGACGTCTTCACGACCAAGCTCGATGACGACCCAGAGGGGGAGGATGGCACGACGGCCCGGCGGGCACGGGCTGAGCGGCTGTTGCAGAGCTTGACCGGCGGTGAACGCGCGCTGGCTCAGGCCTTGGTAGATATCCTCGCGGGCGGCGACATCCGTGCAGTGGCGGGTGCGCTGTCGCAGCCAAGTCGAGAAGTTTTGGCCTTGATGCTCGCAAGCGCCTCGGTCGATTTACTGGGGCCATTGGCATGTCTGGCGGCAGGGGGTGGCCTGAACATAGACGATGCGGCTACCCGGCTGCTGTCAACCGACGACGCCGCAGATGGCAAGGCGGCTATCCAGGTGATATTGATCGCAAATGGCGCTGACCTGCGCGCGAAGCTTCTGAAGGCTCTGGCACACAAGCGCTATAACGTGCGCCGACGCGCCCTGCGTGTCCTTGCAGCAGATGCACCGGCTACGGAACGCGCACGCCTGATCGAATGCGCCAACGATCACAGCGCAGACGTCCGACTGGCATTCGCCACCCTCATGGAAGAGTATTGCTGGCCCGAAGCGGTCAACGCCTTGGTGAAGCTGCTGGGTGACACACGCAATTTCGCCAGCCATCTCGGCGCTGGGTCCTCGTGGTCGAAGTTCAGCGTGGCGCGGGCAGCGGCACGCGCATTGGGCGCTTATGAGGCCTTACCGGCCCCAGCGATTGAAGCCCTGTTGGAGGCCGCGCAAGCCGAGGCTCCGGATCCATTCGTCGCGTGCGGGGCGTTGTCCGCGCTAGCCAATCAGGACGATCCGCGGACCATTCCTGTGATGCTATCCGCGCTCGCAAGCCCAGGGCTCGACCATTCACGATCCCACCGGCCGCGCGCGCAAGCAGCCGCCTGGTCGCTCTGCGATCGAGCGACGAGTGGTCGATCGGACATGCTGAGCGCTGATGCGCTACGGATAGCAGAACAGGATGAGGCGGCCGTAGCGGGTCCGTTGCTCATCGCCTTTGGCGTCCACCCTGGTGAGATGCGCGAGAACCTTCTGAAGCGGCTCCGTGCATCCCGTCAGTTCGACCGCGAGGCGGTCGTCCGCACGGTGGCCGTCGCGGTCGACGCCATCGCCGGGATGTCGTTGGATGATCGCGAACAGAGCCTTTGGCGTCTGGCACGCGGCGAGGCGTTGGACTCGCTCAGCCCGGAGGATCGTGCTGTCCTGGAGACGTGGAGCCAAGCGTTGGATCTCAAGGGCGGATTCGAGCGCTTCATCGCCTGGATCGCAGAGGCGGCGTTCAGGCTGCCGCTCAACGGCGAACTCGATAATATCCGCGCCTTCGCTCTTCCTGAACGGATTGGCGTCCTGACGATGCGTTCCCTAACTCCCTACAGGGAAGAGGGAGGCAGTCAGGTTGACGACGGCACGTGACCGGGGTTCCGCTGCAAAGTCTGAACACGGGTGATAAGGAGTTCAGCCTCTGCAACGTTAGGCAGCGCCCCAACAGATCGGCGATGAAGACGGCTTGGGCAGGCATGTCGTTGGTGGGGAAGTGCGGTGACTTGATAGTCGGGGAAGCAGGCGCTGGTCGAAGCTGTGCGACCGTCTGGCGAGTCGCTGAGCTAGACCCACCGCCCTGCCCTCTCCAAAGTCTATGTGCCCGTCCACGCACTGGCGCCCTACGCCAGAGCCCTACGCCAAAACACGCGGGAATTTCCGCCCAAATGATTCCGATATGATTCCGGAAACGGTCGGAAGCGGGCTGCCTCCGGATACGGAAAGCCCCCGAAAACTGTTTGTTTTCAGGGGCTTTGATTTGGTTGCGGGGGCAGGATTTGAACCTGCGGCCTTCAGGTTATGAGCCTGAAAGTGGGTGGTTCGGTAAATGCGGCCAACCAGCAAGACCTGCTCAGTACAAAGGACCGTGCTTACTGGGTGCTTACTGGAGCACCCAACCGGCCCAAACGCAGTCGCTAAGTGATTGAAAAGGTTGGTTGGGGGACTAGGATTCGAACCTAGGCTGGCGGAGTCAGAGTCCGCTGTCCTACCGCTAGACGATCCCCCAGACCGTCACCGGGGCGGCTCGTTTGCCGTGCCCCGTGGTGTGGGCGGGTTTATAGCGACCATGTGCCGGGCTGTGAAGAGCTTTTTTCGATTGGGATGCATTTTTTTCCAACGGCCACCGGCGGCCCGGATTCCCCCAGGGCCGCCGGTGGTGGACTGCGGTCAGCGCGGGGCGATGGCGGCGACCGGGGCGATGATGCGGCGGAGATCGTCGTCGGACTCCAATTCCTCCAGCTTGCGGGGAAGGCGGCGGCGCCAGTTGGGGTGCTGGTCCACCGTGCCGGGAAGGTTGGGCTGCTCGTCGTCGGCCAGCGCGTCCTCGATCTGCACCATCGCGATGCGGGACGGGGTGCGTGCCAGATAGGCGTGGACGGCGGCGGACAGGTCGACGTGGAAAGGCTGGTCGCCATCCTCCGTCGGATAGCTGTCCGGGCGCAGCCCCTCCCGCGACAGCGCCTGCAGCAGGCGCCAGCGGTCGACGCCGCGGTCCCAGATGTCCTTGTCGCGGCTGGCATCGTCCGGATAAAGGCCGAGGCGCTGGCGCCAGTCCAGGTCGCGGCCGGTCCAGAAGCCTTTGAAAGGCGCCAGATCATGGGTGCTGACCGTCGCCATCGACCCGGCGGGATAGTCGCCGGGCGGCTTGAAGCCGCCGTCGGGCGTGCGCTCGAAATAGAGCACGCGGTAGCTGAGGATGCCGGCCTGCTCCAGCGCCGGGCGGAAACCCTCCGGCACCGTGCCCAGATCCTCGCCGATCACGACACAGCGGTTGCGGCGGCTCTCCAACGCCACGATGCGCAGCAGGTCGTGGAAAGGATAGGCGACATAGGCGCCGGGGCTGCCGTCCTCCGGTATCCAGAACAGGTGCTGCAGCGCCATCACATGGTCGATGCGCAGAGCCGCGGCATGGCGCATGTTGGCGCGCAGAAGCTCGATGAAGGGGCGGTAGGCGGACTCGCGCAGGCCCAGCGGCGACAGGGGGGCGAGCCCCCAGTTCTGGCCGTTCATGTTGAACTGGTCGGGCGGCGCCCCGACATTGGCACCCTGCACCAGCATCGACGGGTCGGCCCAGGCGGACCCACCGCCGGGATGGGCGGCGACGGCGAGGTCGCGGTAGAAGCCCATGGCAAGCCCGGCGAACCGTCCACGCGCAGCGGCATCGCCCAACTGGCGGTCAGCCTCGAATTGGGCCCAGGCGAAGAAATCGACGCGGTCGGCATGCTCGGCGGCGAAGGCGGCAACCTCGGCGCTCTGCGGGTCCTGGAAGGCGGCCGGCCAGCTCCGCCACATCCATTGAGAGGAATCCTGCCGGAAGAAATGTTCGTGCAGGGCATCGAACAGGGCGTGGCGGTCCAGCGCCGCGCCCATGTCCCGCCGGAAGGCGGCATAGGCGGCCTTGCGCGGGTGGTCGTCGGGGAGGGAGCAGAAGCGGGCGTGCAGAGCTTCCAGCAGCGGCAGCTTCAGCGCGGCAACGGCGGGGTAATCGACCAGCTCAGCCTGCCGGGCGGCGGCCAGCGCGGACTGGAAGGCGGGGTCCTCGATGCGGGCGCGCAGGTCGTCGGCGCCGGCGAATTCGGGGACGGAAGCCGGGTCGATGTAAAGGATGTTCAGGAACTGGCGGCTGGACGGTGAATAGGGGCCGATGTGGTTGGGATCGGCCGGGAACAGGGCGTGGAGCGGGTTCAGGCCGACCAGCCCGGCGCCGAGCCGCCCGGCAACCTCGGCGAAGCCGGCGAGGTCGGCGAAATCGCCCATGCCCCAGTCATGCTCCGAGCGCAGCGAATAGACCTGCAGGCCGATGCCCCAGCTGCGGCCGGCCGGCACCATCTCCTCCACCGTCACGCAGCGATCCGGCGCCACGATCAGGGTGGCGGATCCGGACGGCCCCGACGCCCCTCCGGTGGTTTCCACATGCAGGTCCAGCCGGTGATAGCCGATGGGCAGCGACACCGGCAGCAAGGCCCCCAGCGCGCGGCGCTCGTAGGCCGTGCCGTCCAGGGTGGCGCGATCGGTGACGGGCAGGTCGCGGATGGCAGTACGGCCACCCTGGGCGGTCCCGCCTTCCGGCGTCAGGTCCCACGCCAGGACGGCATCGTCGAGGCCGGCCGGCAGGGCGACGTCCAGAGCGATCCCCTGCCCTTCCCCGACCACCAGCACCGGCGGCAGCGGGCGGCTCCAGGACCGGCGTTCGACCGTGCGCAGGCTGTCGGCGACTTGGCCATCCGTGGCGGCCGGCAACCCCATGGCGGCGATCAGCGCCCGCTTGGTGGCGGCCGAGGTCTCCCGCCGGTTGCCCCAGATGTCGTGATAGTGGGGTTCTAGTCCAAGCAGATCGGCCAGCCGGTCGAGATCACTCATGCAGGGTCCCCGCGGGTTGTACGGAAAGAGGGTGGGGCTTAGGGATTGGGGTCGCGGCCCGCGGCGTCAATGCCGCCCGGCGGCCTATGCCATCGGCACTCCCCCATTAGCCGGCCGGCAGGGCAGTGCTCGCCGGCCCGGCCGCTGCCGGCGGCGGGGCGGCGGATGCAATGGATTCGGTCCCGCCCTCGCCCGCCGCATCGGCGGATGACGCCGCCAGCGCCGAAGCGGCAGCGGCGGCCTTGGCCTGGGCGATCTGCTCCAGCCGGCTGCGATATCCGGCGACGGCGGTGGAAACCTCTTGGGCCATCGCCTCCAGCGGGCGGTCGGGATCGACGGCCTGCATCAGGGCGCGGGACAGGGCCTGCAGCTGATCACGGTCGTCGGCGGAGACGGGTCCGGCTTCGGCGGCGGCGCGCACCTTGTCGGCCAGGGACTTGATGGCGCGGGCGACCGCCTCGACCGGGGCATGGTCGCCGTCGTCGCCCAGCCGGCGCAGCAGATCGTCGAGGAAGCCGCCGATGCGGCCGACATGGTCGATGGACATGCGGTCGGGAACCGGCCGCGCCAGCCCGACCAGGGCGAATTCGACCAGGAAGGCGACCTGGATGCTGGCGCGCAGCCGCTTCTGGGTGGTGACGGTGGCAATCGCCTCGTTCAGCCGCATGCGGGCGCCGGACTGGGTCCATTGGCCGGTCGCCTTCAGCCGCAGCGTGTTGGGGGCATCCAGCACCGGCACCTGCGCCCCCTCGCGCGGGGATTTGCGACGGTCGGGACCGGTGTAGTCGGCGGTGACGACGAAGCCCTTGCGCGCCTCGATCAGGCTGACGATGCGCTCGCGCACCTGCTTGGGCGACACCGGCTTCATCAGCAGGTCGTCGCCGCCGGCATTGGTGACGCGGGTCAGCAGCGCCGGGGTCGGCGCCCAGGTGGTGACGATGACGCAGGCGAAGGGGTTGGGCACCGCCGGTTCGTTGCGCAGGGACCGGATGAAGCGGAAGGCCTCCGAATCCTCGCCGTCGGCATCGACCAGCACAAGATCGGGCATGGCGGCAGCCAGCAGGCCGGCGGCGGCCTTCACCGAATCGAACAGCTCCACCCGGCGGAAGCCCAGCCGGATCAGCACGTCGCGGAACACGCGCGCGGTGTTGAGCTGGCTGTCGATGATCGCGGCGTCGACCTGCGAGAAATCGTAATCCGGCATCGTCCTACCCGAAGCTCCGCTGCGGCTGTGACGGGAACGCGCGGCGCAGCGTAACACGCTTTGTCTCCGCCCGTCGCGGTAGCATCTCCGGCCTGGGCATGGACAGTGGGCAAAGGATCGCAGGGCAATGCGCCCTCGGTTTCATGTCCGCCCCTCACATGCCCGGCTGCTCCACCAGGGTGAAGACCAGGACCGTCCGACCGTCGACCAGGGCCGAGCGTCCGGCCAGATGGATGCGCTCGTCCCCCGCCCCGTCGGCGACGCGGGTGTCGAGCACGCAGCGCCAACCCCGGCCGCCCGGCACGTCGGGCAGGGTCACGGTCAGCACGTCGGCATGGGCGTTCAGCACGATCAGCAGGACGCCGTCGGACAGCGGCTGCCCGTCCGGGCCGACATGGGTGCCGGCGCGACCGTTCAGCAGCAGGACGATGCAGCGCGCCTGGGTGTTGCGCCAATGTTCCGCCGTCTTTTCCACCCCTTGCGCATTGTACCAGACGATGTCCTTCAGCCCATTGGCCGCCACCTCCCGCCCATGCAGGAAGAGCGGGCGGCGCAGAACCGGATGGATGCGGCGCAGCGCGATCAGCCGGCGGACGAAGGACACCAGCGTCCCGTCCCGCTTGGACCAGTCCAGCCAGGTGAGGTCGTTGTCCTGGCAGTAGGCGTTGTTGTTGCCGTCCTGGCTGTGGCCCAGCTCGTCGCCGGCCAGCATCATCGGCGTGCCCTGCGACAGCATCAACGTCGCCAGCATGTTGCGCTTCTGCCGCGCCCGCAGTTCGGTCACCGCCGGATCGTCGCTCGGCCCCTCCACCCCATGGTTCCAGGAACAGTTGGAGGAATGGCCGTCGCGGTTCTCCTCGCCGTTCGCCCAGTTGTGCTTGTCGTTGTAGGAAACGAGGTCGTGCAGGGTGAAGCCGTCATGGGCGGTGATGAAATTCACGCTGGCCCAGGGGCGGCGCCCGCGCTTCTCGAACAGGTCGGCGGAGCCGGCGATGCGGCCGGCCAGTTCCGGCAGCATGCCGTCGTCGCCGCGCCAGTAGCGGCGCACGGTGTCGCGGTAGCGGTCGTTCCACTCCGCCCAGCCCGGCGGGAAATTGCCGACCTGATAGCCGCCGGGACCGACGTCCCACGGCTCGGCGATCAGCTTGACGTCGGCCAGCACCGGGTCCTGCCGCACGGCGTCGAGGAAGCCGGAGCCGGGATCGTAGCCGTAGGGCTCCCGCGCCAGCACGGTGGCGAGGTCGAAGCGGAAGCCGTCGACATGCATCTCCGTCACCCAGTAGCGGAGGCTGTCCATCACCATCTGGACCACGCGCGGATGGCTGAAATCCAGCGTGTTCCCGGTGCCGGTGTCGTTGATGTAGTAGCGCGGGCTGTCCGGCATCAGCCGGTAATAGCTGAGATTGTCGATGCCCTTGAAGGACAGGGTCGGCCCCAGATGGTTGCCTTCGGCGGTGTGGTTGTAGACGACGTCGAGGATGACCTCGATCCCCGCCTCGTGCAGGCGGGCGACCATCGTCTTGAACTCCGACAACACGCCGGTGTTCATGTAGCGCGGTTCCGGCGCGAAGAAGCCGATGGTGTTGTAGCCCCAGTAGTTGGTCAGGCCGCGGGTGACGAGATGCTGCTCGTCGGCGATGGCCTGGACCGGCAGGAACTCAACCGAGGTGATGCCGAGCGCGCGCAGATACTCGATGACGGTCTGGGTCGACATGCCGGCGAAGGTGCCGCGCAGATGGGCCGGCACCTCCGGGTGGCGCATGGTGAAGCCGCGGAGATGGGTCTCGTAGAGGACCGTGTCGGTCCAGGGAACCCGGCGGTGGCGGTCATGGCCCCAGGTGAAGGCGCCGTCCACCACCCGGCATTTCGGCATGCCGCGGGCGTTGTCGCGCCGGTCGAAGGATAAGTCCTCCTTCGTCGAACCGACCCGGTAGCCGTAATGGGCATCCGACCATTTGAAGCCGCCGAACAGCGCCCGGGCATAGGGGTCGATCAGCAGCTTGTTCGGGTTGAAGCGGTGCCCCTCCTCCGGCTCGTAGGGCCCATGGACGCGGTAGCCGTAGAGCAGGCCGGGACGCGCATCGGGCAGGTAGCCGTGCCAGACCTCGTCGGTGTGTTCCGGCAGCGTGATCCGCTCGACCTCGCGCTGGCCGGTCTTGTCGAACAGGCAAAGCTCCACCCGTTCGGCATTGGCGGAGAAGAGCGCGAAGTTGACGCCGAACCCGTCCCAGGTGGCGCCGAGCGGATTGGGCTTGCCGGGCCAGACCGGGGTGCGGGCGGGGGTGGAGGGCATCAGCGGGCGGCCTGTGTGGTGGAGTACTTTAACGTGATCGTCAGGGCCGCTGATGCGGAGGGTCGGCGGTTGGAAGGCCGGCGGATGGAACGTTTGGAACAGGATGAAACAGTTTTCGGGGCCTGTTCCATTGTTCCACGGTCCTGGCGGCACGGCGCCTTGCGGTTTGCCGGCCGGGTGCGTAGTGCGTCATCAAAGGAGGGAACGGGGTTCCTGTCGACCATCAGCCTGTGCACGCCTCACCGGTTCCCCGAAAAGACACAAGGGGTCCAATAAGAAAGCCTCCCCCCGGCGGCGTCAAGGGAGGTTGGCGAAGAGGTTTCGCAGGATGCGGGAAAAGGGCGATGGATCGTCAGGAGGTCATGGTCTCAATATGGGTTGAAAGTCCCGCAACTCTGCAATACCGTATCAATAACGTAGATATCGTATAGAGATGGTCATGCCCCCAAAGCCCCTGTTAGTTCCCGCCGTCCGCCGCTCTGCGATTTCCATCGAAGGGGAGTTGGGGGGAAGCGACCGTAAGCGGTTGGACCTTCTCATCGGCCTGATGCGGACGGACGGAACGCTTTCGCTCGCCGACGTGCTTCAGGCGCTTTATCCGGATCAGGAGCGTGCGGCGGCTTTGACGGCGTTTCGTCAGTTCCGCGCCCGCGTCCAGGCGGCGGCGGAGGGAGCCGGGGTGGCGTTGACGCTTCAAACCGACGGCGCCACGCGCACCCCGCCGGAGCAGCGTGTCTGCTGGTTCAGCGGCGACGACGGCGCGGTGGCAGCGGTCACTCAACTGGACAGGCAGGAGGTCCGCGACCATCGGCACGAGCCGCAGGATGGCATAGAGGTGCGCGACGGCAAGCCGGTCATTCGATATTTTGTGTCCTATGCCCATGATGACGAAGCCCTGGCGTTCGAGCTGCTGAAGCGGCTGGAGCAGCGCCTCGCGCTGGCCCCCGCTCACGTGTTCGAGCGGTGGGACGACCGGAAATTGGAACCGGGGCAGCGGTGGCGGGAGGAGATTAGCAAGGCGGTCGAGCGCTGCCCGGTCGGGTTGCTGCTCACCAGCCCAGCTTTTCTTGGTAGCCGTTTCATTACGGTAGAGGAATTGCCGCGCTTCGTCCCTCGTACCCCGAACGAAACTGCCACCGGCAAACGCGCGATCCCCATCGCCCTGAAGCGGCTGGCCTTCGACGGCAGCATGGACTTGAAGGGACTGGAAGAGGTCCAGGTATTCCATGACAACAAGCGCCGTGATTTCCAACGCTGCACAGGGATCCAGCGCGACGACTTCGCCGATGGCCTCTATGCCCAGATGCTGAAGGCCGTCGCCGGCTTGCCCCCGACCGACCCCACCACGCCGCGCGGTCCCGATCTGGACGGTTCGCTGCGCAGGGCGGTGGCGGAGCGGTTGCCGGATCACCGCGTGGCAAGTGACGGCTATTGTGGAACGCTCGACAAGCTGGACAAGACGCCATCCACGACCGCTGCCGGAGAAAAGGGGGAGCGGCGGGACGCGCTGACCTTTTTGATGGAATGGGCGGAAAATCCCAACGAACGGCCCTATTTCGCTCTGCTGGGCGACCTGGGCATGGGCAAGACCACCACCTGCATGGCCTTCACCGAGGCGTTGCTGCGGGCGCGGGAGGCGGCGGGCGCTGACAAGCCGCCGCTGCCCATCTACCTCGATCTGCGGCATCTGGGGGAGGTTGCCGGCAGCGACCTGTCGCTGGACTCCATCCTCGACCGCGTGCTGAAGGGCATGTGGCGCGGCGGCCAAACCGACCCTGGCCTGACGGCGGCGGAGGTGATCCGGCTGGTGCGGGAGACCGGCGCACTAGTCCTGTTCGACGGGCTGGACGAGGTGCTGGTCCATCTGTCCCCCGCTGCCGGCCAGCGCTTCACCCGCGAGCTGTTCCGCATCCTGCCGCCCGACCGGGCGAAGCAGCCCGGGGCGGGGCGTTTGCTGCTGTCCTGCCGCACGCATTATTTCCGCACCCTGCGCGACCAGCAGAACTATCTGACGGCGGAGGGCCGCGACGGTGTCGGCCCCGACCTCTACCGCACCTTCATTCTGCTGCCCTTCACCGAGGATCAGATCCGCGCCTATCTGGTCAAGGCACTGCCCGGCCGGGATCCCCAAGAGGTGCTGGACCTGATCCATTCCGTGCACAATCTGACGGAAATGGCGGAACGCCCCTACACGCTCAGCCTGTTGGCTCAGCACATCGCCGTCATCGAGGGCTGGCGGGCCGAGGGGCAGAGCGTCACCGGCGTCGACCTCTACCGCCACATGGTGCTGTCCTGGCTGGAACGCGACACCGGCAAGCACCAGCTCACCCCCGACCACAAACAGCTTCTGATGGAGCATTTCGCCGCCGCCCTGTGGCGGTCGGGCCGCAAAAGCTGGGGGGTGGGTGCCATCGAACAGGCGCTGATCGACCTTCTGCGCGCCCGTCCCGACATCGCCGCCCATTACGACGGCAAGGATCGCGAATTGCTGAAGGAGGATCTACGCACCGCCACCTTCCTGGCCCGCGAGGGAGACGCCGATTTCCGCTTCGCCCACAGCTCGCTTCAGGAGTATTTCCTAGCGAGCCACCTATACCGTGCCCTGATCGACCGCCGCCCGACCGATTGGGACCTGCCTCGCCCCAGCCGCGAAACGCTGGACTTTCTGGGCCAGATGATGATGAGCGGGGAGGACGCAGAGGCGGCGCTCGCCACCTTGCGCGCCATTCGCGATGGGGCGGGGACTGGAGCAGGCGGGGCGCGGGTTGCCGAACTGGCCTTCGACTATACGCTGGTGGCCCAGGCCGGCGGCTATCCGGCACCCTCCCTGGCCGGCTTTCGTTTGAACGGGGCCGACCTGCGTGGGTGGAAGATTCAAGGCAAACCGGAGGATGTGCCACTGAATCTGACGCGGATCAGCTTCCGTGGGGCGCGGCTGGAGGGAACGGTGTTCCAGCGCGTCGCGCTGGACGGCGCCGATTTCTCCACCGCCTTGTTGGACCGTGCCGAATTCCTGGATGGGCGCGCCGTGGCAGCCCGCTTCACCGGCGCCAGCCTGATCGGCACACTGTTCCATCGCATGACGCTCGACAACGCGGATTTCACCGAGACGCGCCTGCACCGGACCAGATGGCTGCGCTGCCGCATGGCGAACGTCCACCCCCCGACCACCGAACCTCCGGCCGCGCTGTTCGCAGCCTGCGAGCCGGCGATGGGGCGACGGCCCCGTTCGGGACCGCGGCTGGAGGTGCTGGACGGGCATGTGGGCGAGATCACTGCCTGCGCCTATTCCCCCGATGGACGACGCATCGCCTCGGCTGGTCACGATGGTACGTTGCGACTATGGGACGCCGGCAGTGGCGATGTCGGTGCCATTCTTCGTGGGCATGAAGGCAGGGTCTGGGCCTGCGCCTTTTCGCCGGACGGCGCCCGCATCGTCTCGGCCGGTGAAGATGGAACACTGCGGCTTTGGAACGCCAATAGCGGAGAGGCCGTCGCTGTCCTGCGTGGGCATGAGGGCAGGATCTGGGCTTGCGCCTTTTCTGCGGACGGCGCCCGTATCGCCTCGGCCGGTCAGGATGGCGCTTTGCGATTGTGGGACCTCACCAGCGGCAAAGCCAGCACCGTTCTTCGCGGCCATGAGGGCGTGGTTGTGGCCTGTGCCTTTTCACCGGATGGCGCCCGCATCGCCTCGGCCGGTGAGGATGGAACACTGCGGTTGTGGGACGCTCACGGTGGCGAGTCCCGTGCCGTTCTTCGGGCGCATCAGGGATGGGTCAGGGCTTGTGCCTTTTCGCCGGACGGCGCCCACATCGCCTCGGCTGGTCAGGACGGCACGTTGCGACTGTGGGATTCCGCCAGTGGCGACGTCGTCGCCGTTCTACGTGGACATGAGGGATGGGTCAGAGCCTGTGCCTTTTCGCCGGACGGCTCCCGCATCCTCTCGGTTGGCGACGATGGCACGTTGCGTTTGTGGGATGCCGCCAGCGGCGAAGCCGGAACCATCCTGCGCGGACATGGGGAATGGCTCAGAGCCTGCGCTTTTTCACCGGACGGCGCCCGCATCGTCTCGGCCGGTGCGGGCGGAACGCTGCGTCTATGGGATACTATCAACGGCGAGGTCGTCGCCGTTCTACGCGGACATGCGGAATGGGTCAGATCCTGTGCATTTTCGCCGGATGGCTCTCGCATCCTTTCTGTTGGCCACGATGGAGCGTTGCGTCTGTGGGACACCGCCCGCGGCACGACCGTCGGAATGCTGCTCGGACATGGGGGTGGGGTCTTTGCCTGCGCCTTTTCACCGGACGGCGCCCGCATCGCCTCGGCCGGGTCAGACGGAACGCTGCGTCTGTGGGATGCTGCAAATGGCGAGGTCAGCGCCGTTCTGCGTGGGCATGATAGCGGGGTTTATGCATGCGCTTTTTCACCGGACGGCTCCCGCATCGCCTCGGCTGGGTCAGACGGAACGCTGCGTCTGTGGGATGCTGCCAGCGGCAAGGTGAGCGCCGCTCTTCGCGGGCATGAGGGCGGGGTTTGGGCCTGCACCTTTTCGCCCGATGGACGTCGCATCGTCTCAGCCAGTTCAGACGGGACGCTGCGTCTGTGGGATGCTGCCAGCGGCAAGGTCAGCGCCGTTCTTCGCGGACATGAGGGTGGGGTTTATGACTGCGCCTTTTCGCCGGACGGCGCCCGCATCGCCTCGGCTGGGTCGGACGGAACGCTGCGTCTGTGGAATGCTTCCAGCGGCCAAATCAACGCCGTTCTTCAGGGGTATGAGGGCGTGGTTGTGGCCTGTGCCTTTTCACCGGACGGCACCCGCATCGCCTCGGCTGCGTCCAATGGAACGCTGCGTCTGTGGGATGCTGCCAGCGGGGAGGTCAGCGCCATTCTTCGCGGGCATGAGGGCGGGATTTATGCCTGCGCCTTTTCGCCCGACAGCGCCCACATCGTCTCGGTTGGGCAGGATGGAACGTCGCGCCTGTGGGATGTTGCGACGGGCCGAAATGTGCGATGCATCCACATGTTCAAAGGCGGCGGATGGGCAAGCTTCGATATCGAAAACAATCGCCTGATCGAAGCCGGCGGCGACGCATGGCGCTATCTCGCCTGGATCGACCAAACTCCCGACGGCCCCATCCCGTACCCCGCCGAGGTGTTCGGCCCCCTGCCGGCCCCTCAACATCTGCAAAACCTCACCCCTGCATAACCAGTCTATGCCAGCACCTCGTCCCGCACGCGGTTCCGGCGCGGTTCCGCTTGCGGGTCGAGGGCAGTCCGTAGCCGGCCCTGGGAGAGGGCTGTTTTTTCTACTCCGCCTTCCGCTCCAGGATCAGGGTCGACAGCGGCGGGATAGTCAGGTCCAGCGAGTGGGTGCGGCCGTGCCAGGGGATTTCCTCGGCATAGACGCCGCCGCCGGGATTGCCGATGCCGCTGCCGCCGTATTTGCCGGCGTCGGTGTTGATCCGCTCCACATAGCGGCCGGGCAGCGGGACGCCGACGCGGTAGCCCTGGCGCGGGACCGGGGTGAAGTTGCAGACGGCGATGACGATGTGCTCGGGATCGTCGGCCTTGCGCAGGAAGGTGTAGACCGAGTTCTCGTTGTCGTTCGACTCGATCCACTCGAAGCCGGACGGGTCGCAGTCGGTCTTGTGCAGCGGCTCCAGCTCGCGGTAGAGGCCGTTCAGGTCGCGGACGAGGTCGCGCATGCCCCGGTGCATCGGCTGGTCGAGCAGGTGCCAGTCCAGGCTGCGCGCCTCGCTCCACTCGTTCCACTGGGCGAACTCGCCGCCCATGAACAGCAGCTTCTTGCCGGGGTGGGCGAACATGAAGCCGTAATAGGCGCGCAGGTTGGCGAACTTCTGCCAGTCGTCGCCCGGCATCTTGTTGATCAGCGAGCCCTTGCCATGCACCACCTCGTCATGGCTGAGCGGCAGCACGAAGTTCTCGGAGAACTGATAGATCAGCCCGAAGGTCATCTGGTGGTGATGGTAGCGCCGGTGGATCGGGTCGTTCTGCATGTAGTGCAGCGTGTCGTGCATCCACCCCATGTTCCATTTGTAGCCGAAGCCGAGACCACCGAGATAGGTCGGCTTCGACACCATGGGCCAGGAGGTCGATTCCTCCGCAATCGTCATGGCGCCCGGCTGCTGGCCATAGACCAGCTCGTTCATGCGCTTCAGGAAGGCGATGGATTCCAGGTTCTCGCGCCCGCCGAACTTGTTGGGGATCCACTCCCCTTCCTTGCGGCTGTAGTCGAGATAGAGCATGGAGGCGACGGCATCGACGCGCAGGCCGTCCAGCTTGTACTGGTCGAGCCAGAACAGCGCGTTGCCGAGCAGGAAGTTCTGCACCTCCGTCCGGCCGAAATTGTAGATCAGGGTGTTCCAGTCCTGGTGGAAGCCCTGGCGCGGGTCGGCATGCTCGTAGAGATGCGTGCCGTCGAATTCGCCCAGCCCATGCGGGTCGGTCGGGAAATGGCCCGGCACCCAGTCCAGCAGCACGCCGAGGCCGGCGCGGTGGCAGGCGTTGACGAAGTCCTTGAAATCCTCCGGCGAGCCGTGGCGGGCGGTCGGCGCATAGAGGCCGATGGGCTGGTAGCCCCAGGAGCCGTCGAACGGATGCTCGGTGATCGGCAGAAGCTCGATATGGGTGAAGCCCATGTCCTTGGCATAGGGGATCAGCCGCTCCGCCAGTTCCTGGTAGGTCAGGAAGCGGTTGTCCTCCTCCGGCACCCGCGCCCAGGATCCCAGATGCACCTCGTAGATCGAGATCGGCGCGGTGCGGTCGGAGGTGGCGACCTTGCGGCTCTGCCACTCCTGGTCACGCCATTCGTAGGGCGGCAGGCCGTGGACGACCGAGGCGGTGGCCGGGCGCATCTCCGCCTGGAAGGCGTAGGGGTCGGCCTTGGCCGGCATCAGGTTGCCGTTGGGGCCGCGGATCTCGAACTTGTAGCGCTGGCCGGGACGGGCACCGGGGACGAAGATCTCCCACACCCCGACCTCGACGCGCCGGCGCATCGGCAGGCGACGGCCGTCCCAGTTGTTGAAGTCGCCGACGACGCTGACGCTGCGGGCGCTGGGTGCCCAGACGGCGAAGGAGACGCCGGCGACGCCGTCGACCTCGCGCGGGTGGGCGCCGAGCTTCTCGTAGGTGCGCAGGTGGGTGCCTTCGGCCAGAAGATGGACGTCCAGTTCGCCCAGCATGTTGCCGAAGCGATAGGCGTCCTCGAACTCCTGGGTCGCCAGCGGGTATTGCGCGCGCAGACGGTAGCGGAAGCGCTCCGTCCGGTCGGGCATCACCGCGAGGTAGAAGCCGTCCGGATGGATGCGCTCGGCCTCGCCCGCCGGCTCGCCGGTGGCGCTGTCGATCACCCACAGCCGCTCGGCGCCGGGCACGAAGGCGCGGACCTCGACCGGGCGGCCGGCGGCCTCCTGCTGCATGCCGAGCACGGCGAAGGGATCGCCATGGTCGGCCCGCGCGATGGCGTCCGCCGCCGCGCGCAGGGCCTCCATCCGGTGATCGGGCCGGTGATCGGTGGGACGCTGATCGCCGTTACGGCTTTCGGGGACGCCGGTCTGCGCCTGGTCCTTGCGGGTGTCCGTCGTCATGTCGCTCGCCATTGGCCAAGTGCCCTTCTTCGTGGAGGCGCCGTCGTCTTCATGGACCATAACCGTTCCATCCCCGTCATCCCCGCGAAGGCGGGGATCCAGGCTTACGCGCTAAACCCCGCTTTGGGGAGCCCTGGATTCCCGCCTTCGCGGGAATGACGGCAGACGCAGGGAACGCCTTCTCCGGAGGTGAACATACCCGCGGCGGTTTCGTCACACCATTCCCGCCGCGGATTTGCCCGGTTACCCCTTCGCGCCCGCCTCCTGCGCGTCGTCGAGCAGGCCCAGCACGCCCTTGACCGGGATGCCGATCCAGTTGGGCCGGTTCGCCGCCTCGTAGACGATCTCGTAGAAGGCCTTTTCCAGCAGGAACAGGGTCAGCAGCCCGCGCGCGGTGCCGGCGGTGGACGGCCAGGCCGGGCAACCTTCGATCACCGTGCGGTAGCCGTCGAGGAAGGACTCGACGCTGCGGCGCTCCCAGTCGCGGGCGGCGGCCAGCGCCGGGCTGTCGCCGCTGTTGGACCCTTCGCCCGCGCTGTCCAGGCGGAACAGCGCCGCCCAGGCGGCATAGTTGAAGGAGCGCAGCATGCCGGCCACGTCGCGCAGCGGGCTGGACTTGGCGCGGCGTTCCTCCAGCGTCTTGGCCGGCTCCCCTTCGAAATCGAGGATGTACCAGTCGTTCTGCGCCCGCACGACCTGACCCAGGTGATAGTCGCCATGGATGCGGGTCTTGACGCCGTCGGCGGGCATCGACGCCAGCGCCGCCAGCCGGTCCATCGCCTCCGCCCGGCGGGACAGGAGCTGTTCGGCATCGGCGCGCACGTCGGCCGGCAGGCGGTCCAGCGTTCCCGGCAGGGCGGCGAAGGCGGCCTCCGCCTGGACGCGCGCGGCATCGGCCCAGCGCGCCAGATCCTCGGCGGTGATCGGCTCCGGATCGAAGGCCGGCTTGCCGGTACTCTGGGCCAGCGCCCGGTGCAGTTCGGCGGTGCGCTGCCCCAGCGTGGTCATCATCACCAGATGCATGCCGAAGGGCTCGCCCGATTCGGCGGCGTCCTCGGTGGTGCCGGCGACGCCGAGGCGGATGTCCTCCAGCTGGCGTTCCAGCTCCTCCACCGTGCTGGCCCAGCCGTCGCCCTGGTTGCGGACGAAGGCCTGCGCCACCGCCAGGGCGGTCGGCGTGCCGTCGGCGGCGACCTGTTCCACCGTGCCCAGCAGGGCGGGGGTGTTGGCGAAGCCGACCTCGGTCAGGAAGCGGCCCATCTCGACCTCGGGATGCTCGCCCTCCACCAGACGGCGCAGCACCTTCAGCACGATCTGGCTGTCGACCAGGACGGAGGTGTTGCTCTGCTCGACGCCCAGGCGTCGCACCTCGGCCTCTTCCGACAGCTCGATGGCGCCCAGCGCCTCGGTCGCGGTGAAGCGGACGGTGTCGTCGCCGGCGTTGGCCTTCAGCGTGTCGCCGCGCCGCAGCGCCTCGATCAGCGCCAGGGCGAAGCCGTCGGCCTGCACCGCGTCATAGATGGCGCCGGTCCTGGGACCGCGCCGCACCTTGCCCAGCGTGTAGGGCAGCAGCGGCCAGCCGGTGCCGCCGGCCCCGCTCTCCCAGCTCATCGCCATCGGCAGGAAATAGCTCTGGTCGGCGGCGTCGCCGTCCAGACCGACTTGCGTCCGGACCAGCATGAAGCCCTCGCCCGGTCCCGGAAGCTGGGCGGCCAGCGTGACGTGCGAGCGGGTGATGCGGCGATCCTTGGCGGAGAACCAGCGCTGCTGCGGCAGGAAGGCCTGCAGGATGTCGCGGCCCAGCTCGTCCGCCGCCTTGCCGGTGGTCAGGCTGTGCCAGCCGTCGCGCACGACGATGGTCAGCAGATCCGGCACCGGCTCCGGCGGGGTCTCGTGCCAGGTCGGCAGCTCCGCCTCCGCCGTCAGGGCGAACCAGTAGAAGCCGTAGGCCGGCAGGGTCAGCAGATAGGGAAGGTCGCCGATCGGCGGGAAGACGGTGCGGCCCAGCAGTTCGACCGGGATGCGGCCCTTCCAATTCTTCAGGTCCAGTTCCACCGCCTGGGCCGAGCGCGACAGGTTGGCGACGCAGAGTGCGATTTCCGACCCGTTTTCGGTCTCCAGGCAGCGGACATAGGCCAGCACCTTGCGGTTGCCGGGATAGAGCAGCGAGAAGCTGCCACGGCCGAAGCTTTGGCGCTGCTTGCGTACCGCCACCAGCCGCTTCATCCAGTTCAGCAGCGAGGAGGGGTTGCGGGCCTGCGCCTCGACATTGACGGCCATGAAGCCGTAGATCGGGTCGAGCACCGCCGGCAGGTAGAGCCGCGCCGGGTCGGCGCGCGAGAAGCCGCCGTTGCGGTCGATCGACCATTGCATCGGCGTGCGCACGCCGTCGCGGTCGCCGAGATAGATGTTGTCGCCCATGCCGATCTCGTCGCCGTAATAGAGCACCGGCGTGCCGGGCATCGACATCAGCAGGCTGTTCAGCAGCTCGATCTTGCGGCGGTCGTTCTCCAGCAGCGGAGCGAGGCGGCGGCGGATGCCGAGGTTGATCCGCATGCGCCGGTCGGCGGCGTAGAAGTTCCAGAGATAGTCGCGCTCGCTGTCGGTGACCATCTCCAGCGTCAGTTCATCGTGGTTGCGCAGGAAGATGGCCCACTGGCAATCGGCCGGGATGTCCGGGGTCTGGCGCATGATGTCGGCGATGGGATGCCGGTCCTCCATCGCCACCGCCATGTAGATGCGCGGCATCAGCGGGAAGTGGAAGGACATGTGGCATTCGTCGCCGCCCTTCTCCGGATCGCCGAAATAGGGCAGCACGTCCTCCGGCCACTGGTTGGCCTCGGCCAGCAGCATGCGGTCGGGATATTCGGCGTCCAGCGCGGCGCGGATCGCCTTCAGGACGTCGTGGGTCTCCGGCAGATTCTCGTTGTTGGTGCCCTCGCGCTCCTTCAGGTAGGGGATGGCGTCGAGCCGCAGCCCGTCCACCCCCATGTCCAGCCAGAAGCGCATCACCTTCAGCACCTCCTCCAGAACTTCGGGATTGTCGAAGTTCAGGTCGGGCTGGTGCGAATAGAAGCGGTGCCAGTAATAGGCGTTGGCGACCGGATCCCAGGTCCAGTTGGACTTTTCCGTGTCGCAGAAGATGATCCGCGTGCCCTGGTATTTCTGGTCGCTGTCGGACCAGACATAATAGTCGCGATGGTTGGAGCCGGCCGGCGCCTCCCGCGCGCGCTGGAACCAGGGGTGCTGGTCGGAGGTGTGGTTGATGACCAGTTCCGTGATCACCCGCAGGCCGCGGTTGTGGCATTCCTCCATGAAGCGCCGGAAATCGTCCAGGTTCCCGTAGGTCGGGTTGACCGAGGTGTAATCGGCGATGTCATAGCCGTCGTCGCGCAGCGGCGACGGATAGAAGGGCAGAAGCCACACCGCCGTCACCCCCAGCTCCTGGATATAATCCAGCTTCTGGGTCAGGCCGGCGAAATCGCCGATGCCGTCATTGTCGGCGTCAAAGAACGCCTTGATGTGCAGCTGGTAAATGACGGCGTCTTTGTACCAAAGCCGGTCCTGGCGATCGATCATGGGTCGAGCACTTTCGAGAAGCGTTTGACGGAACACGTGTCGCGGGAACACGGAACGGAAACAAGCCACCCGGTCGAAGGTTTCACCCGAAGGGCCATCAGGCAACCCCTGACTTCCGGATAGGCGGGACGGCAAAAGCCAGGGCGTACAACGGTCAGAGGGGGACTGCCGGAGGTTCGGAGCAACCGTTCAAAAGCGCAGCAATCCGGACTGGACATGGATTGACGCCGAAGGGTTATCCAGGCAGGGTGGGTGTAAGTACAACTTTACGCCTATTGCGTATCGGATAAACCATGCTGGGCTCCTTCATCGTCGTCACCGGCGGCGACAGCCGCTACCATCCGCTGATCCGCGAGCTGATCGCGTCGCTGCGGGCGTTGAAGCCGGCGGCCGAGTCCCCCGTCGGCGTGATTGACGCCGGCCTGACGGACGGGCAGATCGCGGAGTTGAAGGCGCAGGGCGCCGCGGTGGTGACGCCGCCCTGGCCGGTCAGCATTCCCGCGCATAAGCTGCGCAACCGCATCCACCTGAAGGCCAACCTCGCCAAGCTCCACCTGCCGACATATTTCCCCGGCTACGACACGGTGATCTGGATCGACGCCGACGCCTGGGTGCAGGATTGGGAGGCGGTGGAGATGCTGCGGCGGGGGGCGGCGCTGAACCGCTTCGCCATCGTCGCCCAGTTCGGCCGCTTTTCGGAGACGGAGCTGCGGCTGGACTGGCTGTTCGGCCGCTTCGCGCGGGTGCGGTCGATCCTGTACAAGAACTCCAGCCGCGCCGGGCTGACCACGACGGAATGCCGGGCGCTGACGACCCGCCCGACGCTGAATGCCGGCGCCTATGCGCTGAAGGCCGACGCGCCGCATTGGGAGGCGTTCCAGCGCTGGCAGAAGCGGGTGCTGCGCAAGGGCCGGCTGTTCACGTCTGATCAGCTGGCGATGGCGGGGGCGGTCTATCTGGACGGGCTGCCGGTCGAGCTGCTGCCGGAATGGTGCAACTACATCGGCCCCTGGCGCTTCGACCCGGAGCGGCGGGAACTGGTGGAGTATTACCTGCCCAACCGCCGCCTTGGCATCGTCCACATGGCCGGCGAGGACGCCATGCGCGCCGACCCGTCGGTGCTGCGCCCGGTGCTGGACATGCAGGACCGCACGCACCAGCTGAGCCTGCGCTACCCGGCCTGGGAAGTGCCGGCGGTGGAGCGGGTGGCGGAGGCGGTCTAGCGGTTCGGCAACGCCAGCCGGGCCAGATCGCGCACCGCGCGGTCGAGCGTCGCCGGGTCGTGGGCGGCGAAGCCGAGGAGGAGGCCGTTGCCGATGGTCCCGGCGCCAGCAGCCAGATCGGCGGAGCGGTGGTAGCTGGACAGGCACGGCGTGGTCAGGCCAACGCGGGCGGCGCGTTCGGCCAGGAGATGGTCGGGGCAGTCGGGAGGCAGGCGGAGCAGGATGTGCATGCCGGCCTCCCCCGCCTCGGCACTGGCGAAGCCGGCGAAGGCGTCGGTGATCGACTCCAGGATGGCGGTGCGCTTGGCGGCGTAGAGGGAGCGCATCGCCCGCAGATGCGAAGCGAAATGGCCGTCGGCCAGGAAACGGTGCAGCGCCGCCTGCGGCACCACGCTGGTCCCGCCGTCGAAATGGCGGCGCGCGGCGCGCACCGGCTCCACCAGATCGGGCGGCACCACGACATAGCCGAGCCGCAGCGCCGGGAACATCACCTTGCTGAAGCTGCCGACATAGATGGCACGGCCGGCGCCGTCCAGGCCCTGGAGGGCGGCCAGCGGCGGGCCGGCATAGCGGAACTCGCTGTCGTAATCGTCCTCGACGATCCAGGCGTCGCGCGCCGCCGCCCAGTCCAGCAGGCGCAGGCGCCGCGCCAGGCTCATGGTGACGCCCAAGGGGAACTGGTGGGACGGGGTGACCAGCGCCAGCCGGGCGCCGGCCCCGTGCGCCATGCCGGCGGCGACGTCGATGCCCTCGCCGTCCACCGGCACCGGGACCAGCCGCGCCCCGGCCCCCAGCAGGGCGGCGCGGTTGCCGGGCCAGCCGGGTTCCTCCACCCAGGCCTCGTCGCCCGGATCGAGAAGCAGTTGCGCCATCAGCGCCAAGCCCTGCTGCGCACCGGAGACGATGACGACCTGCTCCGCCTCGCAGCGCACGGCGCGGACGGCGCGGAGATAGGCGGCGATCTCCGCCCGCAGCGGCGCATAGCCGAGCGGGTCCGGATCGGTCGCCAGCGCCCGTCCGCCATGGCGCCAGCAGCGGCCGAGAAGCTGCGCCCACAGCTCGACGGGAAAGGCGCAGAGGTCCGGCGTGCCGAGCGCGAAGGGCCGTCCGGCCCGGTCGCGGGCGATGGCCGGCGCCTCCGCCAGCGCCCGGCCGCGGGCGGACAGGCCGACGCCGCGCCGGACCTCGTCACGGGCCGGAACGCCGCCGGGCGCCGCATCGGGAAGCGAGGGCGCGACGAAGGTGCCGGCCCCGACCCGGCCGCTGACATAACCCTCCGCCAGCAGCGTGTCGTAGGCGGTGACCACCGTGTTGCGCGACAGCCCCCACTCGGTGGCGAGCGCCCGGCTGGGCGGCAGCCGCTCCCCCGGACGCAGGCGTCCGTCCAGCACCGCCTGACGCAGCGCGCGGTAGAGCTGGCGGTGCAACGGCTCAGCCCCGTCGCGGTCGAGCGCCACCGGCCCGAGGCTGGACAGAACCGGACGCGCCGGGCGGGCCATGGCGAGGCTCCTGAGAGGGTGGCGATTTGGTACCTATGGAATCGACATTCCGGACCTTTCGAAGGAGCCATTCTGCCGGTCAATCTGGGCCATCGCAACAGTTCCGGCCTTGAGCACGACCATGACCAGCCTTCTGACCAATTCCTCCACCACCGATTCCCCCGCCACCTTGGCCCAGACCCCGCGCACCCGGCCGGTGCGGCTGGGCGACCGCGGCAGCCATGACGTCGCCTTGATCCATTCCATCATCGACGAGGCGCCGATCTGCCATGTCGGCTTCGTCGACGACGCCATCAAGGGCCATGGCCAGCCCTCCCCCATGGTGATCCCGACGATTCCCTGGCGGGTGGGGGACGAGTTGATGATCCACGGCGCGTCCTCCAGCCGGATGATCCGGCGGCTGCAGGAGGGGGGCGAGGCCTGCATCACGCTGTCGCTGATCGACGGGTGGGTGCTGGCGCGCTCGGCGTTCCATCACTCCGTCAACTACCGCTCGGTGATGCTGTTCGGCCGGCCGCGGCTGGTGGCGGAGGAGGCGGAGAAGCGCGCGGCGCTCGACGCGCTGATGGAGAAGATTGAACCCGGCCGCAGCGCCAAGGTGCGGGCGCCCAATGTGCAGGAGCTGAAGGCCACGTCCGTGCTGGCCTTCCCCATTGCCGAGGCGTCGGCCAAGCGGCGCTCCGGCCCGCCGGGCGACGATCCGGAGGATATGGACCACCCAGTGTGGGCAGGCGTGGTGCCGCTACGGCTGACCGCCGGCGAACCGGAACAGGATCCGGCCCAGATCAAGGGCTGAAGGACCGCCGGCCGACGGCAGTCCAAAATGGAAAAAGGCCGCGACCGGGAAGCCCGGCGCGGCCTTTTTCCTGCGGTTTCTCCCGCTGGCGGGATGGCCGGTCCGATACCCCCGGAACGGCCCCCTGCCAACCGTCCTTAGGACGACGGAGCGTTCAGCAGGCGCGGCAGGATCTGCGCACGACGGTTGGACGGCTCGCGGACGTTCGGACCGGTCTGGACCAGCAGCTGGCTCTCGCCCTTGCCTTCGGTCGTGATGTTGGCGGCCTGGATGCCCTTGGCGATCAGGGCCTTCTTGACCGCGTCGGCACGACGGATCGACAGCTTCTGGTTGTAGGCCGGCGAACCCGAGGTGTCGGTGTGGCCGACGACATGGATCTTGGCGCCACCGTTCTTCAGGATGGCCGACACCGCGTCACCGATCACGCGATCGGCGGCCGGGGTGATGTTCGACTTATCCCAGTCGAAGAACACCAGATATTCGCTCTGGACCGCAGCGACGGCGGCCGGAGCCGGAGCAGCAGCGGCCGGCGGGCACGGATAGCTGCCCTGATGGATGACGTAGCCGCCGTCACCGGTGCGGGCGGCGACGTTGCCCCAGCCGATGACCGGGTTGCACCACTCGGTGCCCTTGCCGACCAGGCTCGCGTCCTGGGCATTGGCGGCCGCCGACAGACCGAAAGCGACGATGGCGGCCGGGATGGCAGCCAGACCCGCGCGAACAATAGTCTTCATTGTCTTCACTCCCTTCCAGAACCCTTCCCCATCAGAGTGCCTGCGGGGGATGAACCTATCAATCGAAGCATCAGCCCACGTGCAAGCGCGGCAGCGACCTTCCCAACATGTGGTGTGCGGCGACGTTCCGACACCTCAGCCGTTCGGCCGAACCCGACCTGTACCTTGACCTATGCTCCACTTCCATAGCAGCTTTTCCGGTAGGTTTCCGCCAAATCCGTATAACGGTGGCTGAGCACAGGAAAAACTGCGAGATCTTTTTCCGTAAGCTCGCGAACCGGTCTAGCAGGGCTGCCGGCCCACAAGAATCCGGACGTCACCCGCTTTCCGGGCGTCACCAGAGCACCGGCCGCGACCATCGCCCGCGACTCGACATAGGCCCCATCCAGGATGCAGGCCTTCATGCCAATGAAGCAGCCGTCTTCCAGCGTACAGGCGTGCAGCAACGCCATGTGGCCGACGGTGATGTCGTCGCCGATGTAGGTGCCCTGCCCTTCGGAGGCCACGTGGATCACGGTGCCGTCCTGAATGTTGGTGCGAGCGCCGATTCGGACCTCGTTGACGTCTCCACGCACGGTGCAGCCGTACCAGATGCTGCTGTTCGCCCCGATCACGACATCACCGATCACCGCCGCCGTTTCCGCGATGAACGCGGTCGGGTCGACGGTGGGCAGGATGCCGTTGAAGGCGCGGACAAGGCCGGTCATCAGGTCGTACCGAAGTCGTGCATGACGGGCGGGATTGAAACACCGTAAGGCTTAAGGCACCACCTGATTTCGCATTGACAGGCCAAAGCAAATCCCGATTGGTGCCTCTGTGCAACAGTGCGGACAGGGGGCCACAACGCTGTCACAGCCCCCGCCCGCTCCGATCGCGGTAGCCGATTACGGGAAAAGCGGCGCCTGATCGATGCCGGTCGTCTCGCCCAGCCCCATCATGACGTTCATGTTCTGGATGGCCTGCCCCGAGGCGCCCTTCACCAGATTGTCGATCACCGACACGATGATGGCGCTGCGCGGCGCACGGTCGGCGACAACGCCGATCAGGTTGTGGTTGGAGGCGCGGACATGGCGCGTCGCCGGCACCACGCCGGCCGGGGTCACGCCGACGAAAGGTTCGTCGGCATAGCGGGCCGCCAGCGTCGCGCGCAGGTCGTCGGCGGTGACGCCGTCGGCCATGCGGACATAGATGGTCGCCATCATGCCGCGGTTCATCGGCACCAGATGCGGGGTGAAGGAGACGGTGACCGGACGGCCGGCGGCCAGCCGCAGCTCCTGCTCGATCTCCGGCATGTGGCGGTGGTGGCCGACGCCATAGGCGTTGAAGCCCTCCGACACCTCGGTGAACAGGTTGGCCTGCTTGGCGTCGCGGCCGGCGCCCGACACGCCGGACTTGGCGTCGATGATGATGCCGCCCGGCTCGATCTGGTTTTCCATCAGCAGCGGCAGCAGCGGCAGCAGCGAGCAGGTCGGATAGCAGCCCGGATTCGCCACCACCCGCGCCTTGCGCACGCCCTGGCGGTTGAACTCGGTCAGGCCGTAGGCGACCTCCTTCTGCAGGTCGACGGCACGGTGCTCATGCCCGTACCAGGTGGCGTATTCGGCCGGGTCGCTCAGGCGGAAATCGGCGGACAGGTCGACCACCTTGAGGCCGCTGGGCAGGCCGGCGACCACCTCCTGCGTGGTGCCGTGCGGCAGGGCGCAGAAGATGAAGTCCAGGTTGTCCCACTTCAGCTCTTCGATCTTCACCAGATCGGGCAGGCCATAGCCGCCCAGATGCGGGAACACCTCCGCCATCGGCTTGCCGGCCTGTCGTTCGGCGGTCAGCGCGGCGATCTCCACGTTCGGGTGGCGCAGCAGCATGCGCACCAGTTCGGCGCCGGTGTAACCGGAAGCGCCCAGGATGCCGACGCGGATCTTCGAACCGCCGGAAGTGCTGATCGAGGCCATGAAAGCGTTGTCCTTCGCTTGACGGGAGGAACGTTGAGGCTTGGGTAGGCGTGAGGGTAAAGGCAAAAAGAAAGGGGCGCCCCTTTCGGGACGCCCCTCGCTTGTACCGTAAAGCCGCGGGCCCGTGTAGGGATTAGCGCTTCGAGAACTGGAAGCTGCGGCGGGCCTTGGCGCGGCCGTACTTCTTACGCTCGACCGTACGGGCGTCGCGGGTCAGGAAGCCGGCGGCCTTCAGCGGCGGGCGCAGGGCCGGCTCGAAGTAGGTCAGCGCCTTGGAGATGCCGTGACGGACGGCACCGGCCTGGCCCGACAGACCGCCGCCGGCGACGGTGGCGACGACGTCGAACTGGTCCAGACGCTCGGTCACGCCGAACGGCTGGGCGATCATCATGCGCAGCACCGGACGGGCGAAGTAGACCGACTGGTCGCGGCCGTTCACGGTGACCTTGCCGGAGCCCGGCTTGATCCACACGCGGGCGACGGCGTCCTTGCGCTTGCCGGTGGCGTAGGCGCGGCCCTGGGCGTCCAGCTTCGGAGCGGCCAGCTCTTCGGTGACGGTCGCGGTCGCGGCGGCGCCCGTCAGATCCTTCAGGCTGGAGAGGGTGGTGGTGACCTGAGCCATGCTTACGCGCTCCGCTTATTCTTCGGGTTCATCGCGCCGATGTCGAGAGCGACCGGCTGCTGGGCGTCGTGCGGGTGGGCGGCGCCCTTGTAGACCTTCAGATGGGTCATCTGCTTGCGGCCGAGCGGACCACGCGGAACCATGCGCTCCACGGCCTTCTCGATCACACGCTCCGGATACTTGCCGTCCAGGATCTGGCCCTTGGAACGGCCCTTGATCCCGCCCGGATAACCGGTGTGCCAGTAGAAGATGTCCGCGTCGCGCTTGTTGCCGGTCAGCTTCACCTTCTCGGCATTGATCACGACGACATGGTCGCCGCAATCCATGTGCGGGGTGTAGGTCGGCTTGTTCTTGCCACGCAGGATGTTCGCCAGGATGCTGGCGAGCCGGCCGAGAACGAGGCCGTCGGCGTCGACGACGTACCACTTCTTCTCGATTTCGGTCGGCTTCAGATTGAAGGTCTTCATCGCCACACTCGTTTCTTCGAATACGGATCGGCAGGCCGCCGATACCGGGGCGCCGAAGCGGACGGCTTTCTACGGGCCGGAGCACACCTCTGTCAACGGAAAAATTTCCGTTTACTTTCAAGGCCTTGCGAGCGCGGTATTCAGATACCGGTCAAGCAAACCCGTTGATTCGAAACGACTTTTTATGGCACCTCATCCACGCGGTAATGAGATACCGCAACAGTGACGGGGGCATGCGGCGGGATGGAGTAGGTTCCGGTGACGTGGGCGACCGGCTCCGGATCGCCTTCGGAGAACAGCAGGATCTCGCCATAGGCCAGCCGCTTGCCCAGTTTCAGGACGCGCGCCTCGGCGATGATGGCGACGGGCGGCGGGCGGCGCAGGAAGTTGATGGTCATGCTGGTGGTCACCGCCAGCTCGACCCGGCCGATCAGGCTCAGTACCGCGCCATAGAGCGCCACGTCGGCCAGCCCGAACATCGCCGGGCCGGTGACGGTGCCGCCGGGCCGGACGAAATCGTCCTTGTAGGGCAGGCGCAGGCGAATCGTCCCGGCGCCCAGGCTTTCCACGACGATGCCGAAGTTCCCGACCAGGGGAACCCCCTCGCGGATCAACTCCTCCAGCTCCTCCCTGGTCATGGCGGGAGTGGGGGCCGGAGCGGGAGCGGCGTTCTGTGCGGTATCGACGGCGGACATGGACCCTCGGCCGGTGATCTCTGTTGGACCAACGGACTGTGCGCCATCCCGGCCATTCGGACAAGTATGGTGCTGCTATTCGGCCGGCTTCGGCTCTGCGGGGGGCGGGCTTGCCGGCTCCGGGGTCGCCGCGGACGCGGGAGCGGAGTCGGTGGGGGCGGTCAGGCGGATCGGGCCGCCGCCGCTGGCGGGCGATGCCGGTTCGGTGGCGGACTGCTCCGCCGGAGCGGGTGCCGCCGGCGCGGCCGATTCGGTCGGCGGGGCGAGCGGGATCGCCTTGATGTCCGATTTCGGCGCTTCCGAACGCGGCGAATCGGGCTTGGGGGCTTCGGGCTTGGGCGAGTCGGGCTTGGCGGGCGCGGGATCGGCCGGGCTGGAATAGTCGGGGACGATGCGGGCCTGGCTGCCGGTGATGACCAGAACCTTCTGGCCGATGGGCAGCGGCTGCGGCTCCTTCTGGGTCAGCGACAGCAGATCGCCGTTAGATTTGCGGACGATGTATTCCCAGCCGGTGGTGTCGCCGGCGATATGCTCCATCGCCGTGCCCAGCAGGCCGCCGATCGCCGTGCCGCCGACGGTGCCCAACGCGGCGTTCATGCCGCCCGACCCCACCTGCGCGCCGAGGATGCCGCCGGCCGCCCCGCCGCTGACCGCGCCGACCGTGCCGTTGGCGCTGATCGCCACCTGACGGAATCCGACGACGACGCCCGGCTCCACCTTGTTGGCCTGCTGGACCGCGCTGGAGGCGTAGGTGTTGGGAGAATAGTCGGAGGTGCAGCCCGCAAGACCGCCGGCCGCGGCGATGAACAGGCAGAGTGAGACCGATCGGAACACGGGGGAGCCATCCGTTTTGAAACCCGCCCAGTTTCTTACGGCAAAGCCCCCCGGCTCGTCACCGGGCAAAATCCGGACAAGGCCGGAGGGCTGCGTTGCAGTGCAGCGATGGCGGGCCGGGGGCCGACAGCGGATTGTCGGCAACGGCAGCCGGTTCACGCTGTTGGGAAAGCATCGCCACAAGCGGGAGCACCCATGATGAACGATGCGTCCAAGCATGAGAAACCGCAGACCGAAACGGCGCAGGCCGACAAGGCCAAGGGCGGCAAGCCGTCCACCGCCGCCGGAGGCGGCAAGCCATCCACCGCCGGCACCGACCAGGACCGCGACAAGACCCTGACCGAAAAGTCCGAGGAAAAGGCCGGCGGCGCCAACAGGAAGACCCCCGGCCCGATTTACGACGTCTGACCGCCGTCAGGCGCTGGAAAGGTGCCGCACGGAAAAGGCCGGGGAAGAGCCTGTCCTCCCCGGCCTTTCTCATACCCTCAATCTCGGCGTCAGCGGCCGGCGGTGTGATCGCCGGCCTTCAGCGACAGGTACTTCAGCGTCAGCTTCGGCACATTCTCGATCACCCAGGAGGCCATCGCCTCCTCCTCGCGCAGCGAGGTCTGCAGCAACGGCGTGGCGAAGGCGAAGTTGCCGGCATCCGCCACCGTCAGCAGCGAGCGGTAGCTCGCCACCTCGAAATTTTCGAAGGCGTAGTTGGCGAAGGAGTTCTTGAGGATCTCGTCCTCGGCGAAGGTATGGCCGAGCGCCGCCAGATTGCCCATGATCGACATGGCGGTGTCCTTCAGCCCGGAATGGCTTTCCTGCAGCTGGTCCAGGATCTGCTCGATGCGGGTGATCTGGGACTCGGTCTCGCCACGGTGCATGCGCAGATGGTCGGAGACCTCCGGATAATTCACGAGGCGGTCGAGCTGGCGGTCCATCAGGGCAAGCGCCTGCTGTTCCAGCGCATGGGCGTTGCGCAGGCCGGCGACGAACAGCGCGCGCGTGAGGTCCGCGGGATAGGCAGCCATGTGTGTGCTCCTGTGGTGTCAACGCTCCGTTGAACGTCTGCCCGCACCAACAGCAGGACACCGTCTTCGACGCTTACCGCTTCCGCCATAATTCAAAGGGGCAGAGCGTCGGCCACCCGTGTCCCGCACCGGCGGGGAAGTGCCACGACCGGGACACGGACGCGCGGTTGCCCGATGCGCGGCATCGCGGGGAAATGGTGGGCATGATCCGCACCCGCATTCCCGCCGAAGCCACCCCTGCAAGAGGGCTCCCCGCCATGTCTGTCACCCTGCCCGGCTCCGTGGGCGCGGTGGTCGTCCTTATTCTCGTGCTGGCGGCGCTTGCCGGCTGGCGCCGGACGGAGCCGGAGGACCTGTCCGGCTGGCGCGCCGAACGGCTGGCGGCCTTCCAGCACTGGCAGGCGGGTAGTCCGAACGGCGAGATCTGGGACCATCCCGACGCCCCGGTCCTGGTGGCGATTCCCGCCGGCAGCGATCTCCAGGGTTCGCCCGACTCGGAACGGGAGCGCTTTCCCGACGAACCGCTGCAACACCCGGTGTCGATCCGGCATCCCGTCGCCATCGGCAAATATCCGGTCACCCGCGGCGAGTACGCCCGGTTCATCCAGGACAGCGGTTACAAATCGCGGACGACCTGCCGCGGCTATGCCGGCGAGACGGAACTGCTGCCGCGCTGGCATTTCTCCTGGCGCCGGCCGGGCTTCGACCAGACGAACCGCGACCCGGCTGTCTGCATCAGCTGGTACGACGCCCGGGCCTATGTGGACTGGCTCAGCCGGCGGACCGGCAAGCCCTACCGCCTGCCGACGGACGCGGAGTGGGAATATGCCGCCCGCGCCGGCACCCGGACCGCCCGCTGGTGGGGCGACGATCCGGCCAAGGGGTGCGACGCCGCGAACGGTGCCGACCTGAGCGCCAAGGACCGCTTCACCGACTGGGAGGTCGCGAACTGCCGCGACGGCGCCCTGTTCACCGCGCCGGTCGGCAGCTACCGGCCCAACGGCTTCGGCCTCTACGACATGCTCGGCAATGTCTGGCAGTGGGTGGAGGACTGCGCGGCGGATGGCGCCGGGAAATGCACGCAGCGGGTGATGCGCGGCGGGTCATGGCACAGCCATCCACGCTATGTCCGCTCGGCCGTCCGCCGGATCGACGGGGCGGAGATCGGCTATGCCGCCTACGGCATCCGTGTCGCCCGCGACCCCTGAGGCCCCGCTCGGGGTCAATCAGCCACGCAGGACGGCCAGCGCCGACAGCCCGTCCACCGCATGGTCGAGGAAGGCGCGAACCCGGCCCGGCATCAGCCGTGCCGTCGGCACCACGACATGGACCGGCAGCGGCGCCGGTTCGGTGTGCGGCATCAGGCGCACCAGGGTGCCGGCGGCGAGATCGTCGGCCGCCTGATAGGACAGCGGCCGGGCGATGCCATGCCCATCGCGGGCGGCGAGCAGCGCCGGCTCGATGTGGCTGACCGACAGGCGCGGGGTGACCCGGACCACCCGCTCCCGCCCGTCGACCAGGAAGCGCCAGTCGGGCGGCCGGGGCCGGGCGGTCGACAGGATGAGGTCGTGGCCGGCCAGATCCTCCGGCATCAAGGGCCTGCCGCATCGCGCCAGATATGCGGGGCTGGCGACCAGATAGCGCCCGACCTGCCCCACCCGCCGGGCGACGAGGCCGGAATCGGGCAAGGGGCCGATGCGGATCGCCACGTCCAATTCCTCCTCGATCAGGTCGAGGTTGCCGTCGGACAGCACCAGCTCGACCCGGATGTCTGGGAAGGCCCGCATGAAGTCGAGGACCAGAGGCGTCACATGCTTGCGCCCGAACATCACCGGCGCGGTGACGCGCAGACGCCCGCGCAACGGCCGGTCGGTGCCGGTGGCGGCCAGCGCCTCGTCATAGTCGGCGAGAAGCCGGCGCGCCTGCTCGGCCAGCCGACGGCCGGCATCGGTGGGTGCGAGGTTGCGGGTGGTCCGCTCGATCAGCCGCAGGCCCAGCCGCTCCTCCAGCCCGGACAACGCGCGGGTGACGGCGGGCGCCGACCGCCGCAGCCGCTTCGCCGCGCCGGCGAGGCTGCCGGCCTCCAGGATCGCGACGAAGATCGCCAATTCGTCGAGCCGGTCCACGATTGTTCCGTTTTCTGAAAGAGTTCCTTGTGATGAAAGCGCATTCCTGCGGAAGCGCGCAAGTGGTTGGATGGGCGCATCCGCGAAACAGACATCGCCAAACACCGCCAAAAGGGACCTGTCCGATGAGCACCACCGCCGAACCCGCGATCACGCTCTACGGCACGCCGCTGTCGGGGCACAGCCACCGGGCGGAAGCGTTTCTGAACATCCTCGGCCTGCCTTACCGCTTCGTCGAGGCCGGCGCCGAGCTGCGGCGGTCGGAGAGCTTCCTTGCCCTCAACCCCTTCGGGCAGATCCCGGTGCTGGTCGACGGCGACCTCGTGCTGCCGGACTCGGTCGCCATCCTGGTCTATCTCGCCGACCGCTATGACGCCTCCGGCCTGTGGAATCCGAAGGCGCCGGAGGACGCGGCGCGGGTGCAGCGCTGGCTGTCGGTCGCGGCGGGCGACCTGCGCTTCGGGCCGGCGTTGGCGCGCATCCTGACGCTGTGGGGCGGGGCCGCGTCGCTGACCGACGCGCAGGCGGTCGCCGGGCGCGTGCTGCGCTTCATGGACGGCCATCTGGCAAGCCGCGACTGGCTGGCGGCGGAACGGCCGACCATCGCCGACATCGCCTGCTACGCCTATGTCGCCCGCGCGCCGGAAGGCCACATCCCGCTCGATCCCTACCCGGCGGTCCGCCGCTGGCTGGAGCGGGTGGAGGCGATCCCGGCGCTGACCCCGATGCCCCAGAGTGCGATTCCGCAGACCGCCTGAATGCTTTCACCCTTGATGGCAGGAGCACGGCCATGGACCAGGACCGCATCCCCGACCCCTTCCATCCCGGAGAGCGGGAGGCGCAGGTGCGGGCCGGCGGGTTTCATCCGGGTCGACGGTGATGACCGGGGCGGTCGGCATCGATCGGGAGCCCGACCATGCCCTGCCCAACGCCCAACGGAGCTGGAGCCTGCAGGTGGAGCGCGGATGGCGGCGGAAGGCCGCGATCCCACTGCGTCGGACGGAACCGGGGAACGAACCGGAGGAGCGTACCGAGATACCGTGACGCAAGCGTCACGCGACCGTCGCCAAGCGCCCGGATCTGTGCTTCGATGACGGTTCCATGACACTTGATGGATGGGTGTGTCGATGCGCAATTCCGCCTGTTCCGGGCGCTGGTCGTTGCTGTCCGGTGCGGTTGTCCTCTCCCTTCTCGCCGGCCCCGCCCTGGCGGCAGATCCGGCGCCCCAAGGTCCGGTGCCCCAGAACGACCTGCTGAACGCCGAGCTGTGGATGCAGCGGTCGGTCGAATACAAGGCCAACGCGCTGGCGGTCTATGCGCTGGGCAGGATCCAGCTGGACAAGGCGCTGGCCGACAAGAACTGGACCTCGGCGACCGAGCAGACCGGCAGTTACCAGGAGCTGCCGCCGGCCGTGGTGCTGGACCTGGACGAGACGGCGATGGACAACTCCGCCTACCAGACCGGTCTGGTGACCAGCGGCACCGACTTCTCGCCGAAGACCTGGGACGCCTGGGTGAAGGCGGAGAAGGCGACGGCGGTGCCGGGCGCGGTGGAGTTCACCCAGTACGCCGAGTCGAAGGGCGTCAAGGTCTTCTATGTCACCAACCGCAGTGCCGACCAGGAGGAGCCGACCCGCCGCAACGCGCAGGCGCTGGGCTTCCCGATGGGCGGGAACGTCGATACCTTCCTGATGTCGAAGGAAAAGCCGGAATGGGGTTCGGCGAAGAGCGCGCGCCGCGCCTATATCGCCAAGGATTACCGGATCGTTCTGCTGTTCGGCGACAATTTCGGCGACTTCACCGACGCCGCCAACGGCAGCGAGGCGGAGCGGATGAAGGCCTATGAGACGGTGAAGGAGCATTTCGGGCGCGACTGGCTGATGCTGGCCAATCCCGGATACGGCTCGTTCGAGAGCGCGCCCTATGGGCACAATTTCAAACTGTCGGCGGACGAGAAGCGGGCCAAGAAGATCGGCGCGCTGGAACCCTGGGTGCCGACGGCCCAGTAACGATGCGAAGGAGGTGCGCCAGGCCTGAAGGATAAAACCTCAAAAGATCAGGCGCACCGCCTGCACGATCACCACCCAGGGCGCGCCGATCATCACGGCCCACACCGCCAGTCGCGGCAGGCCGCTCATCTTGCGGACCTTCGGTTCGGCGGAGGGGGTGGCTTCGAACGAGGCGGCGTTGTAGATCGACATGGCCTGCTGCTCCATGAGCAAGATGACGGTGAGGACATCTTGCATCTTCGATCCTTAACGACCATTAAAGAGCGCCGGCTGCGAAGCCGATGTTTGCGAATTACCTCGACAGGCGAAGTATACTCCGAAATTGCGCGGCACCGTGGGGCGGATTCACCACCACGGCACCGCGTGGCGGGGCCTTACGGCTTCGCCACATGCCAGACATTGTTCACGCCGTCACCGGTGGTGTCGCCGGGCTTCATGTCCTTGGCCCAGGTATAGAGCGGCTTGCCGTTGTAGGCCCACTGGTGGCTGCCGTCGTCGCGGGTGACCACGGTGTATTTGCCCATCGGCTTGGCGGAGGCGGGAGCCATCAGCGGCGGCCAGTTGGTCGCGCAAGGCCCGTTGCAGGCCGACTTGCCGGCGCTGTCCTTGTCGAAGACATAGAGCGTCATGCCCTTCGCGTCGGTCAGGACGGGACCCATCGCGGTCTTCCCCGTCATGGCCGGCTCCTTGTCCTGAGCGAAGGCGGGCGCGCCGAACAGGACGGCGCCCAGACCGATGGCGGCGGCGGTGACACGGAGTGCGGACATCATTGCGTGGTTGCTCCCCAAAAACCGGTCCGCCGGACGGCGGACCCGATGGATGAAGGACGCAATGGAAACGCGGTTATTCCGTAGGTCACCGGCCGAAAATCACCGCCATCGGCATCACACCGTCAGGTACTTGCGCACCTCCTGCTCGTCCAGGCCGCTGCGGGGGCCGGACAGCATCACCTCGCCGCGTTCCATCACCACCCAGTCGTCGGCAAGGTCGCGGGCGAAATCGAAATACTGCTCCACCAGCAGGATCGCCATGGTGCCCTTGTCGCGCAGGTAGGAGATGGCGCGGCCGATATCCTTGATGATGGAGGGCTGGATGCCCTCGGTCGGCTCGTCGAGCACCAGCAGGCGCGGGCGCGTCACCAAAGCGCGGCCGATGGCGAGCTGCTGCTGCTGCCCGCCGGACAGGTCGCCGCCGCGGCGCTCCAGCATGGATTTCAGCACCGGGAACAGCTCGAACACCTCGTCGGGAATGGAGCGTTGCGAGCGCGGCAGCGGGGCGTAGCCGGTCAGCAGATTTTCCCGCACGGTCAGCAGCGGGAAGATCTCGCGTCCCTGCGGCACGTAGGCGATGCCGCGGCGCGCCCGGTCGGCCGGCGCCATCCTGGTCACGTCGGCGCCGTCCCAGCCGATGGAGCCGCCCGACACCGGCTTCAGCCCGACGATGGCGCGCAGCAGGCTGGACTTGCCGACGCCGTTGCGGCCGACCAGACAGGTGACCTTGCCGATTTCGGCCTTCATGGAAACACTGCGCAGGGCCTGGGCGGCGCCGTAATGCAGATCGAGGGAACGAACGTCCAGCATCCTGGGATCTCCCGTCAGCGGCCGAGATAGGTGTCAATGACCTGTTGATTCGAACTCACCGCATCCAGCGAGCCTTCGGCCAGGACGGAGCCTTCGGCCAGCACCGTCACCTTGACGCCGAGCGCGCGGACGAAGCTCATGTCATGCTCCACCACGATCACCGAATGCTTGCCGGCGATGCTGCACAGCAGTTCGGCGGTCTGTTCGGTCTCGGCGTCGGTCATGCCGGCGACCGGCTCGTCGACCAGCAGAAGCTTGGGGTCCTGGGCCAGCAGCATGCCGATCTCCAGCCACTGCTTCTGGCCGTGCGACAGGCTGCCGGCCTGACGGTTGCGCAGGGCGGACAGGCGGGTGATGTCGAGGATTTCCTCGATCCGCGAGCGGTCGTCGCGGCTGATGGCGTAGGTCAGCGTCTTCAGCGGCCGGCGCGGTGCCTTCAGCGCCAGTTCCAGGTTGTCCCACACCGTGTGCGGTTCGAAGACGGTCGGGCGCTGGAACTTGCGACCGATGCCGAGATTGGCGATGGCCGCCTCGCGCAGGCGGGTCAGGTCGGTGTCGCCCTCGAACAGGATGGTGCCGGTATCGGGGCGGGTCTTGCCGGTGATGACGTCCATCATCGTCGTCTTGCCGGCGCCGTTGGGGCCGATGATCGCCCGCATCTCGCCAGGCATCATCACCAGCGATAGGCTGTTCAGCGCCTTGAAGCCGTCGAAGCTGACCGACACGCCGTCAAGATAGAGAAGGGTCGATTCCGCGCTCATGGGTCAGGCTCCCTTCTGGTCGGCAGGGTGGGCGTTGGGGAGGGCGGACGGCTTGTTGCGGCGGGGCAGCTTCGCGGTCAGCTGGCCCCACAGGCCGAGCAGGCCCTTGGGCAGGAACAGGGTGACCGCCACGAACAGGCCGCCAAGCGCGAACAGCCACAGCTCCGGCAGGGCGCCGGTGAAATAGCTCTTGCCCATGTTGACCAGCACCGCGCCGAGGATGCCGCCGGCCAGCGTGCCGCGCCCGCCGACGGCGACCCAGATCACCGCCTCGATCGAGCTGGCCGGGGCGAACTCCGACGGGTTGATGATGCCGACCTGAGGGACATAGAGGGCGCCGGCGACGCCGGCCATGCAGGCCGACAGGGTCCAGGCGAACAGCTTGTAGCTTTCGGTGTCGTAACCCATGAAACGGACGCGGCTTTCGGCGTCGCGCAGCGCCACCAGCACCTTGCCAAGCTTCGACGCGATGACGCCGGACGCGATCATGTAGGAGAGCGCCAGGGCGGCCACCGTCGCCACGAACAGGGCGACGCGGGTGGTGTCGGCCTGGATGTCGTAGCCGAGGATATCCTTGAAGTCGGTCAGGCCGTTGTTGCCGCCGAAGCCCATGTCGTTGCGGAAGAAGGCCAGCAGCAGGGCGAAGGTCAGAGCCTGGGTGATGATTGACAGGTAGACGCCGGTGACGCGGCTGCGGAAGGCAAACCAGCCGAAGGCGAAGGCCAGCGCACCCGGCACCACCAGCACCATGATCGCGGCGAACCAGAACTGGTCGAAGCCGAGCCAGTACCAGGGCAGCTCCTTCCAGTTCAGGAAGACCATGAAGTCGGGCAGCACCGGGTTGCCGTAGACGCCGCGCGGGCCGATCTGCCGCATCAGGTACATGCCCATGGCGTAGCCGCCGAGCGCGAAGAAGGCGGCATGGCCGAGCGACAGGATGCCGCAATAACCCCAGACGAGGTCCAGCGCCAGCGCCAGCAGCGCGAAGCACAGGTATTTGCCCAGCAGCGAGACGGTGAAGACCGACAGGTGGAAGGGCGAGTCCGCCGGTACCCACAGCGTCATCACCGGGACCGCCACCGCGAGAATGGCGAGGATCGTCAGGACGATCCCGGCCTTGCGGTCCAGCCCCATCAGGAAAAAGCGCAGCAGCATCGGATCAGGCCTCCACCGCGCGGCCCTTCAGCGCGAACAGGCCGCGCGGACGCCGTTGGATGAACAGGATGATGAAGATCAGCACCAGGATCTTGCCCAGCACCGCACCGGCGTAAGGCTCCAGGAACTTGTTGATGGACCCCAGCGTCAGCGCGCCGACCAGCGTGCCCCACAGGTTGCCCACCCCGCCGAACACCACGACCATGAAACTGTCGATGATGTAGCCCTGGCCGAGGTTCGGACTGACATTGTCGATCTGGCTCAGCGCCACCCCGGCCAGCCCGGCGATGCCGGAACCGAGACCGAAGGTCAGCGCGTCCACCCGCGCGGTGCGGATGCCCATGGCGTTGGCCATCGGCCGGTTCTGCGTCACCGCGCGGATGGACAGGCCAAACCAGGTGCGCTTCAGCGCCACCAGCAGGGCCGCGAAGACGGCGAAGGCGAAGATGACGATCCACAGCCGGCCGTAAGTGATGGTCAGGCCGCCCAGTTCGAAGGCGCCGGACATCCAGCTGGGCGCGCCGACCTCGCGGTTGGTCGGGCCGAAGATGCTGCGCACCGCCTGCTGGAGCGCCAGCGACAGGCCCCAGGTGGCGAGCAGCGTTTCCAGCGGACGGCCGTAGAGCCAGCGGATCACGCTACGCTCGATGATGATGCCGACGCCGCCGGACACGATGAAGGCGGCGGGCAGCGCCACCAGGATCGACAGGTCGAACAGGCCGGGGGCATGGGCGCGGAAGAACTCCTGCACCAGGAAGGTGGTGTAGGCGCCGATCATCACCATCTCGCCATGGGCCATGTTGATGACGCCCATCACGCCGAAGGTGACGGCAAGGCCGATGGCGGCCAGCAGCAGCACCGAGCCCAGCGACAGCCCGTACCAGAGATTTTGCAGCGCGGCCCAGAAGGCCAGCTTCTGTTCGACGGTGGAGATGGCGGCCGCCGCGGACTTCTTGGTGACGTCCGACGCGCCGGAGCCGGCGACCATGTTCAGCAGCACCAGTGCATCGCGGTCGCCGCGGGCGGCCAGCGTGTCGACCGCCGACTGGATGTCGGCATCGGTCATCTTCGACGCGGCCTCGCCGGTCAGCAGGATGGCGGCGCGCGCCTGCTCCATGGCGGCGCGGACGGCCTTGTCCTGTTCCTTGTCGATGGCCTTCTGCAGCGTCGGCAGCGCGTTGGCGTCGCGGCTCTTGAACACCGCATCGGCGGCGGAGCGGCGGACGCCGGCATCGGGACTCATCAGGGTCAGGGCGCCCAGCGAGGCGCTGATGGCGCGACGCAGCGAATTGTTGATGCGGATCCGGGTGACGTCCGCCGCGGTGGCCTGCCCCAGCGCCTGACCGCTCAGCGGGTCGCTCAGGGCGAAGGCGTCGCCGGACTTGCGGGCGATCACCACGGCATTGTCGGACTTGCGGACATGGAGATCGCCTGCCTGGAGCGCCTCGATCACCGGCACGGCGGCCGTGTCGCCGGTCTCGGACAGTTGCTCCAGCGCCTTTTCGGTTCCGGAATAGCCGCCGCTGCCCAGGGCCTGGACAAGCGGGCGGAGATCGGCGGCATGGGCGGCGGTCGATGTGGCGACCACCACACAGAGCGCCATCAGCCAGCGGAGAGCGCGTCGCATCGCGGGTCCTTCGGTGCGGGGGTGTCTAACAACGCGAAACGCTTGCCCTCTCCCCTCCCCCGTCCAGCGGGATTGGGGAAAGGACAAGCGTCGCAACCACTTAAAGCTCAGGGAGCGAACGCTACCCTCACGACCCCTTGCCGCCGCACTTGCCGGTCTTCACGTTGAAGTTTCCGCAGGACATCGGCTTGCGCCAGTCGGCGATCAGGTCCTTGCTGTCCGGCAGGTAATCCGACCACTCGTCGCCCGGGACCAGGCCCGAGGTCTTGGAGACGACGTCGAACTGGCCGTTCTCCTGCACTTCGCCGATCAGCACCGGCTTGGTGATGTGGTGGTTCGGCAGCATCGCCGAATAGCCGCCGGTCAGGTTCGGGACCGACACGCCGACCATGGCGTCGATGACCTTGTCCGGCTCGGTGGTGCCGGCCGCCTCGACCGCCTTCACCCACATGTTGAAGCCGATGTAATGGGCTTCCATCGGGTCGTTGGTGACGCGCTTGTCGTTCTTGGTGAAGGCCTTCCATTCCTTGATGAAGGCGGAATTGGCCGGGGTTTCGACCGACTGGAAGTAGTTCCAGGCGGCCAGATGGCCGAGCAGCGGCTTGGTGTCGATGCCGGCCAGCTCTTCCTCGCCGACGGAGAAGGCGACGACCGGGATGTCCTCGGCCTTCACGCCCTGGTTGCCCAGTTCCTTGTAGAAGGGAACGTTGGCGTCGCCGTTGATGGTGGAGACGACGGCGGTCTTCTTGCCGGCCGATCCGAACTTCTTGATGTCCGCCACGATCGACTGCCAGTCGGAATGACCGAACGGCGTGTAGTTGATCATGATGTCCTCGGGCTTGACGCCCTTGCTCTTCAGGTAGGCTTCGAGGATCTTGTTGGTCGTGCGCGGATAGACGTAGTCGGTGCCGGCCAGCACCCAGCGCTGGACCTTTTCCTTCTGCATCAGGTAGTCGACGGCCGGGATCGCCTGCTGGTTCGGGGCGGCGCCGGTGTAGAAGACGTTGCGGGAGGACTCCTCGCCCTCATACTGGACCGGGTAGAAGAGGATGTTGTTCAGCTCCTCGAACACCGGCAGCACCGACTTGCGGCTGACCGAGGTCCAGCAGCCGAACACGGCCGACACCTTGTCCTTGCTGATCAGCTCGCGCGCCTTCTCGGCGAACAGCGGCCAGTTGGAGGCCGGATCGACCACCACCGGCTCCAGCTTCTTGCCCAGCAGGCCGCCCTTCTTGTTCTGCTCGTCGATCAGCATCAGCATGACGTCCTTCAGCGTCGTCTCGCTGATGGCCATCGTGCCGGACAGGGAATGCAGGATGCCCACCTTGATGGTGTCGTCCGCGGCCTGGGCCGGCATCGCGAAGGACGCCATCGCGCCCATGGCCAGACCGGCCAGCGCGCTGATCCCGAAGCTCGACGTCAGTTGCTTGGTCCGCATGAAGTTGCCCCCTTCCTTTGGCGCCCCGGTTGCTCCGGGGCTTCGCCACATCGTCGGGGGAAAAGCTACCGCGCCTGCGAAAGGCGGTATCTACGTCAAATGACACATACGGCCAGGCTCCGGCCTTCCCGGCCCTATATCGGTCGGAGGTTCGGAATAAAACCGGCGCCGTGGCGTCCAACAGTCGTAATCAGGGCGTGTAACGGCCATGGCCGTCCCCGAGTGACAGGGCGATGCACGGGAGCAACAGTGTGAACAGCAGAGCTGCCGACACCAAATGTCGCTTGCGGATTGCGGAAGGCTCATCGAAGGATACAGCGCACGATCCTTTCCGTTCACGTTCCGGTCCCATCGCCATGCATGATCTCCGCCGCCCGATGTCCCGCCGCTCCGCCGCCCTCTGCCTGGTCGGCGGTCTGGTCGGCGTCGTCCTGAGCGGTCCGGCGCTGGCCGCAGCGGCGAAGGAGGCGGCGCACGCCGCCAAGCCTTCGCTGGTCGCCGGCTGGGCCGCGGCGCTGGAAAGCCGCGCGCAGGAAATCCAGAACGCACCCAAGGCGCCGGCCACCCGCGTCGGCTACGGCGCGGTCGTGAAGCTGGGCGACGGCGGCATGGTCGAGGGCATCGCCCCGGCGATGGACGTGCCCCCCGCCGACGTGCAGGCGCAGGCCCCCACCCTGCCCGGCCTCGCCCCGGTCGAACCGGCGCCGCCGGTGGTGATCTCCGTGCGCTCGCCGCTGGCCGATCGCGTCGGCCGGGTCGCGCGCCGCCTGATCGAGCTGGGCTATCTGCCCGCCGACAAATGGACCGACAGCTTCAACGAGGATGTGGAAACCGCCGTGCGCGCCTTCCAGCTTGCCGAGGGGCTGCAGCCCGACGGCAAGGTGGGCGAGGTGACGCGACAGGCGCTGGACCGCACCCCGGCGCAGACCGTGGCGCTTCTGCGCCGCGCCGCCGCGGCGATGCGGGCGCAGCAGGCCTCCATCCCCGACACCACGGTGCTGGTCAACCTGCCCGGCCAGTCCGTCACCCTGATCGAGCATGGCCGCCCGACCTTCACCATGCGGGCGGTGGTCGGCCGGCCGTCGCGCAAGACGCCGCTGCTGCAGGACAGGATCACCAGCGTCACCATCAACCCGACCTGGACCGTCCCGCCGACGGTGCTGAGCGAGGACAAGCTGCCTGCCCTGCGCAAGAAGGGCACCACCGGCATCAAGAACGCCGCCGTCTATCTGGATGGGACGGAGGTGGTCAACACCCAGTCGGTCAACTGGTGGTCGGTCGATCCCGGCCGCGTGCGCATCGTCCAGAAGCCGGGCGACGACAACGCGCTGGGCCGCTTCCGCTTCAACCTGACCAACGGCGACGGTATCTTCCTGCACGGCACCAACGATCCCAAGCTGTTCAGCCGCGACCTGCGCGCCGCCAGCTCCGGCTGCGTCCGGCTGGAGGATGCCCGGATGATGGCGGAGACGCTGCTGAGCGCGGCCAAGGTGACGCCGGCCGTCATCAGCCAGCAGCTCGACACCGGGGAAACCAAGACCATCCGGCTGCCGAATGCCATCCCCGTGCGCTTCGTCTACTGGAACGCGTCGGTCGACACCGCCGGCGTGGTGCGTGTCCACCCCGACATCTACGAGGATCCGCCCACGCTGGCGACGCCGTCCGGCCAGTCGGGCGCGGCGATGTCGGCCAATCCGACGGCCGCCGGTCCGGTGACGCCGGTCTCGACGCCGCGCCCGCTGTCGAAGCCGGCGCCGCTGCCGGTCCCGGCCGCCCATGCGCCGACGCCGCTGTCCTCCGCCTCCACCCCCGCTCCGATCAAGCCGCTGCCAGCGTCGACGGGGATGTGAGGCCGGGATGCGGATCGCCCGGATCGACCATTTCGTGCTGACGGTCGCCTCCATCGAGGCGACCTGCGCCTTCTACCGCGACGTACTGGGGATGGAGATCGTCACCTTCGCCGGCGGCCGCCGCGCCCTGTCCTTCGGCGCGCAGAAGATCAACCTGCACGAGGTCGGGCGGGAGTTCGAACCGAAGGCGGCCCGGCCCACCGCCGGCAGCGGCGATTTCTGCCTGATCGCCGACACGCCGCTGGAGGAGGTGATCGCCCATCTCCAGGCCAAAGGCATCGCCATAGAAGAAGGCCCGGTGAGCCGCACGGGCGCCACCGGACCGATCCGTTCCGTCTATTTCCGCGATCCCGACGACAATCTGGTCGAGGTCGCCAATTACGTCTGAGGGTCCGGTTCGAGGCACACTGGAAGGATCGAGGTCGACATGCCGATTCATCACTCCTCCAGAGGCTACGAGACGGGAGCCGCGACCTATGTCAAAGGCCGGCCGAGCTACCCGCCTGAAGCCGCCGAATGGCTGCGCGACGATCTGGGGGTCGGTCCGGGGCGAAAGGTTCTGGAGGTCGGCGCCGGCACCGGCAAATTCATCGCGGTGCTGAAGGACTGCGGCGGCGAGATCACCGCCGTCGAGCCGGTTGCCGGCATGCGCGAGCAGCTGGTCCGGGCTTTTCCCGAAATCACCGTCCTAGCGGGAACCGCGGAGTCCATTCCCCTGCCGGACGGCTCCGTCGATGCCGTGGTCTGCGCGCAAGCCTTTCATTGGTTCGCCACAACGGCCGCCCTGGAGGAGTTCCGCAGGGTCCTGACTCCGGGCGGCAGGCTGGGGTTGATCTGGAACGCGCGCGACGAGAGCGTACCCTGGGTGGCGGCATTGACCGACATCACTGACCACTGGGAGGGCGATACCCCGCGCTATCGGACCGGCAACTGGCGCCGGGTCTTTCCCGCTCCTGGATTTGAAGCCGCCGGCGAGCGCCATGTCCGGCATGCCCATGTCGGAAGTCCGGAGGACGTCATCGTCAAGCGCACGCTTTCGGTCAGCTTCATTGCGGCGTTGCCGCCGGAACGGCAGGCGGACGTCGAGCGCGCAACCCGCGCGCTGATCGCCCGGACGCCGGAACTGGCTGATCGCCCCGAGATCGCCTTCCCCTACGAAACGGTCATGTTCGCCTTCCGCAAGGTCTGACGAAACCCGGTCGCGACCGCTTCGCCTCAGCGAGCCTGCAGCACCCCAACCGCGCCGCGCGCGACCTCGTGCAGGTCGGCCTCGCCGCCGGCCTGGACATGGGCGAACAGGCCGGCGCGCATGCGCGGATCCCAGAATTTGCGGATGTGGGTCGCCGTCTCGGTCACCGCCTCTTCCCGCGGGTAGGAAGCGAAGTGGACGGCGATCTGGTTCGCCATCCGGACCAGATCCTTGGCATGGTTCGTGTGGCTCATCGGTGTCTCCATTGACGAAGCGATGTTGGGTTCAGCGGAACAGGATGACGGTATCGCGGCGCGACAGCGCACCCAGGGTCAGGTTGGCGTTGCGCGCCAGTTCCAGCGCCAGCGCCGTCGGCGCCGAGATGGTCGCCAGCAGCGGGATGCCCACCGCGGCGGTCTTCTGCACCAGTTCGAAGCTGCAGCGGCTGGTCATCACCACGAAGCCGCCGGCCGGGTCGGCGCCCGAAGCGGCGATGGCGCCGATCAGCTTGTCGAGCGCATTGTGGCGGCCGACATCCTCGCGGGCCAGCCGGATGCCGCCGTCGGGCGCGCACCAGGCGGCGGCGTGGACCGAGCGGTTGGCCCGGTTCATCGGCTGGTGATCCGGCAGGGCGCGGAAGGCGGCGGCCACGGCGGCCGGATCGACCTCCAGCCAGGTTTCGATCTTGCGGGGCTCCCGAACGGCGTGGACAAGACTGTCCACGCCGCACAGGCCACAGCCGCTCCGCCCCTCCATGGAGCGGCTGCGAAGGCTACCGCGCAGGAGACGCAGCGGGTCGACCGTCATGTTGACGACGAAGCCCAGCGGCGTTTCCCGCACGGCGATGTTCTCGATATCGGCGGCGGTCCCGACGATCTCCTCGGCCAGGCTGAAGCCCAGCGCGAAATCCTCCAGATCGGCGGGGGTCGCCATCATCACGGCATGGGACCGGCCGTTGTATTCGAAAGCGACCGCGGTTTCCTCCGGCACCTGCCATTCGACGTCCGCCCCCTCCTCCACCCCGGCACCGGCGGGAAAGCCGGTGCCGGTGACGGCGATGGAGCACATGAGGCTGTCGTCAGGACGGATGGAACCCGAAGGCATCGCGGTCATGCTTTCCACTCCTCAGGGCGTCATTCGGCAGCGAGGACGTCGGCGGCGGCGATGCGCTTGCGCTCGACGTCGTTCTTCGCGTAGTCGACCTGCCAGTCGGACGGCTGGTTGCTGCGGGTGACCTGCACCGCCGTCACCTTGTATTCGGGGCAGTTGGTCGCCCAGTCCGAATTCTCCGTGGTGATGACGTTGGCGCCGGTCACCGGATGGTGGAAGGTGGTGTAGACGACGCCGGCCGGCATGCGGTCGGAGATGACCGCGCGCAGCGTGGTCGCCCCCATGCGGCTAGCGAGAGAGACCATGTCGCCGTCCTTGACGCCGCGGATCTCGGCATCCACCGCGTTGATCTCCAGCACATCCTCAGGATGCCAAGCCACGTTGGCGGTGCGCCGGGTCTGGGCGCCGACATTGTAGTGGGCGAGGATGCGGCCGGTGGTCAGCACCAGCGGATACATCCGCGTGGTCCGCTCATCGGTCGGCACATATTCGGTGATCATGAAGCGGCCGAGACCGCGGGCGAAGGTCTCGCCATGCATGATCGCCATGCCGGTGTCGTCATCCTCGAAGCCGGTGCAGGGCCACTGGACGCTGCCGACGCGGTCGAGCTTCTCGAAGCTGACGCCGCGGAAGGTCGGGGTCAGCCGGGCGATCTCGTCCATGATCTCCGACGTGGTCTCGTAATGCATCGGGTAGCCCATCGCCGTCGCCAGGGCGCAGGCGACCCAATGCTCGTCCTTGCCCACCTTGGACGGCATCGCCTTGCGGACGCGGTTGATGCGGCGCTCGGCGTTGGTGAAGGTGCCGTCCTTTTCCAGGAAGGAGGTGCCGGGGAAGAAGACGTGGGCGAAGGCCGCGGTCTCGTTCAGGAACAGGTCCTGGACGATGACGATGTCCAGCGATTCCAGCGCCGAGGTGACGTGGGTGGTGTTGGGGTCGGACTGGACGATGTCCTCGCCCTGCACGAACAGGCCGCGGAAGCTGCCGTCATGGGCGCTGTCGAACATGTTGGGGATGCGCAGGCCCGGTTCCGGATCCAGCGTGACGCCCCAGGCGGCTTCGAACTCCTGGCGGACGAGGTCGTCCGACACGTGGCGGTAGCCCGGCAGCTCGTGCGGGAAGGAGCCCATGTCGCAGGAGCCCTGCACGTTGTTCTGGCCGCGCAGCGGGTTCACGCCGACGCCCTCGCGGCCGATGTTGCCGGTCGCCATCGCGAGGTTGGCGATCGCCATCACCGTGCTGGAGCCCTGGCTGTGCTCGGTCACGCCCAGGCCGTAATAGATCGCGGCGTTGCCGCCGGTGGCGTAGAGGCGGGCGGCGGCACGGACCTGATCGGCCGGAACGCCGGTGCGCGATTCCAGATATTCCGGCGAGTTGCGGTGCTCGGCGATGAACGCCTCCCACTTCGCGAACTCCTTCGGGTCGCAGCGCTCCTCGACGAAAGAGCGGTTCACCAGCCCCTCGGTGACGATGGTGTGGGCGATGGCGTTGACCACGGCGACGTTGGTGCCGGGCTGGAGCTGGAGATGGTATTCGGCCTGGACGTGCGGGCTGCGCACCAGATCGATGCGGCGCGGGTCGATGACGATCAGCTTGGCGCCGGCGCGCAGCCGCTTCTTCATGCGCGAACCGAACACCGGGTGGCCGTCGGTCGGGTTGGCGCCGATGACCAGGATGACGTCGGACTTGTCGACGCTGCGGAAATCCTGGGTGCCGGCCGAGGTGCCGAAGGTCTGCGACAGGCCGTAGCCGGTCGGCGAATGGCAGACGCGGGCGCAAGTGTCGATGTTGTTGGTGCCGAAGGCGGCCCGGATCATCTTCTGGACGACATAGACCTCCTCGTTGGTGCAGCGCGACGAGGTGATGCCGCCGATGGAGCCCCGGCCGTACTTGGCCTGCACCGCCTTCAGCCGCTCGGCGGCATAGGCGATCGCCTCCTCCCACGACACCTCACGCCACGGGTCGGTGATCTTCTCGCGCACCATCGGCTTCATGATGCGGTCCTTGTGGGTGGCGTAGCCCCAGGCGAAGCGGCCCTTGACGCAGCTATGGCCCTCGTTGGCGCCGCCATTCTTCCAGGGGGTCATGCGGACCACCGTGGTGCCCTGCATCTCCGCCTTGAAGGAGCAGCCGACGCCGCAATAGGCGCAGGTGGTGATGACGCTGTGCTCGGGCTGGCCGTGCTCGATGATCGACTTTTCGGTCAGGGTCGCGGTCGGGCAGGCCTGGACGCAGGCGCCGCAGGACACGCACTCGCTGTCCATGAAGCTTTCCTTCGCACCCGCCGACACCGACGAGGCGAAGCCGCGGCTGTCGATGGTCAGTGCGAAGGTGCCCTGGGTCTCCTGGCAGGCGCGGACGCAGCGCGAGCAGACGATGCACTTCGACGCGTCGAAGGTGAAATAGGGGTTGCTCTCGTCCTTCGCGGCGGCGCGATGGTTTTCGCCGTCGAAACCGTACCGGACGTTGCGCAGGCCGACGGCACCCGCCATGTCCTGCAACTCGCAATCGCCGTTGGCGGCGCAGGTCAGGCAGTCCAGCGGGTGGTCGGAGATGTACAGCTCCATCACGCCACGGCGCAGCTTGGCCAGCTTGTCGGTCTGTGTGTGGACCTTCATGCCGGGGGCGACGGGGGTGGTGCAGGAGGCCGGGGTGCCGCGGCGCCCCTCGATCTCCACCGCGCAGAGGCGGCAGGAGCCGAAGGGCTCCAGGCTGTCGGTGGCGCACAGCTTCGGCACGGTGATGCCGGCGTCCATCGCGGCGCGCATCACGGAGGTGCCTTCGGGAACGGTGATGCTGCGGCCGTCGATCTCCAGCGTCACCAGGGTCTCGGAGACGCGGGCGGGGGTGCCGTAGTCGGTCTCGTGGATGAGGGTCATCTCGGGTGCTCCTGGGTCGCTCGTTATTCGGCGGCGATGTGGGTGACGCGGACTGCCGGGGCTTTTTTCCGGAAGTCTTCCGGGAAGTGCTTCACGGCGCTGCGCACCGGATAGGGCGTCATGCCGCCCATGGCGCAGAGCGAGCCGTCCACCATCACGTCGCAGAGGTCGGCGAGCAGTTCCAAGTTCGCGTCGACATTCTTGCCGGCGATGATCTTGTCCAGCGTCTCCATCCCGCGGGTCGAGCCGATGCGGCAGGGGGTGCATTTGCCGCAGGACTCGGCGACGCAGAACTCCATGGCGAAGCGCGCCTGCTGGGCCATGTCGACGCTGTCGTCGAAGACGACGATGCCGCCATGGCCGACCATCGCCTCCTGCGCCGCGAAGGCTTCGTAATCCTTGGGCAGGTCGAACTGCGAGGGCGGGAGGTAGGCGCCGAGCGGCCCGCCGACCTGCACGGCGCGGATCGGCCGGCCGGTGATGGTGCCACCGCCATACTCGTAGAGCAGCTCGTGCAGGGTGATGCCGAAGGCCTTCTCGACGATGCCGCCGTTCTTGATGTTGCCGGCGAGCTGGAAGGGCAGCGTGCCGCGCGACCGGCCGACGCCGAAGTCGCGGTAATACTCGCCGCCCTTGTCGAGGATGATCGGCACCGAGCAGAGCGACAGCACGTTGTTGACCACCGTCGGCTTGCCGAACAGACCCTCCAGTGCCGGCAGCGGCGGCTTGGCGCGCACCATGCCGCGCTTGCCCTCCAGGCTCTCCAGCATCGCCGTCTCTTCGCCGCAGATGTAGGCGCCGGCGCCGACGCGGACGTCGAGATGGAAGGTGCGGTCGGTGCCGTGGATGTTGTCGCCGAGCCAGCCCTCGTCATAGGCCAGCTTGATGGCGTGGCGCAGGATCGCGGTGGCGTGCGGGTATTCCGAGCGCATGTAGACATAGCCGGAGGTCGCGCCCACCGCGATGGCGGCGATGGTCATGCCCTCGATCAGGCAGAAGGGGTCGCCTTCGATGATCATGCGGTCGGCGAAGGTGCCGCTGTCGCCCTCGTCGGCATTGCAGCAGACGAACTTCTCGTCCGCCTTGGCCTGCATCACCGTGTTCCACTTGATGCCGGTGGGGAAGCCGGCGCCACCGCGGCCGCGCAGGCCGCTGTCGGTGACGACCTTGACGATCTCCGCCTGGGACATCGCCAGCGCGTTCTCCAGCCCGCGGAAGCCGCCATGGGCGCGGTAGTCTTCCACCGACAGCGGATCGATGATGCCGCAGCGGGCGAAGGTCAGCCGCTCCTGCTTCTTGAAGTAGGGGATTTCCTCAGTCAGGCCGTGGCCGAGCGCATGCTCGCCGCCGGTCAGGAAGCCGGCGTCGAACAGGCCGGGCACGTCGGCGGCGGTGACCGGGCCGTAGGCAACGCGGCCTTCCGGGGTTTCCACCTCGACCAGCGGTTCCAGGTAGAGCATGCCGCGCGAGCCGTTGCGGACGATGCGCAGCGGCAGGTCGCGCTTGGCGGCCTCGGCCCGGATGGCGGCGGCCACGGCGTCGGCGCCGACCGACAGGGCTGCGGAATCGCGCGGGACGAAGACGGTGATCAGATGGCCGCTCATTGCGCGTGACCCTTATGGGAATGGCTGGGGGCGCGGGGGATTTGCTGGTGGGCAGTCGGGTTGGTCCGGGTTTCGGTGGCCAGTTCGTCGAAGCGGTCGGGGGAGACGCGGCCGTGCAGGTTCTCGTCGATCATGACGGCGGGGGACAGGGCGCAGTTGCCGAGGCAGAAGACCGGTTCCAGGGTGAAGGCGCCGTCGGCGGTGGTGCCGTGAAAATCGACCTGCAGGCGCTTCTTGATGTGGTCGACCAGCGCGTTGGCGCCCATCGACTGGCAGGCCTCGGCCCGGCAGACCTTGATGATGTGGCGGCCGGGCTTTTCGCGGCGGAATTCGTGATAGAAGGAGACGACGCCATGCACGTCGGCGCGCGAGAGGTTCAGCTCCGTCGCCAGCAGGGGGATGGCCTGTTCGTCGATATAGCCGAATTCCTCCTGCAGCGCGTGAAGGATCGGCAGCAGGGCGCCGCGCAGATGCCGATTGTCTTCGACAATCGTCATGGCGCGCTCAGCGCTCCACGGATGGCTTGCGTTCACGGGTGTCCCTCCTTGCGATCGTCCGCGCCGCGCTTGGGGTCGGCGTCGTTCTGGCTTGGCTCTGTTGGCTTTTTCCGGGCGTCTCTCAGCGCCCGGCACCGTCAGAGTGTCGGAGGATACGGTATGCCAGCAAATTGTATTTTCCGATGGGCTGATAGCTTTTGGCTATCAGGAACGGCCCGTCAGCGGATCGCCACCCGCCAGGGGATCATCGCTTCGGCGACGCTGATCGCCATGCGCTGGGCGATGTCGGCGTCGGATGCCGCCACCGCCAGCGCCCTTGCCAGCGGCGGCGGCGGGTCGCGGTCGGCGTAGGCGAGGCCGACGACGTGGCTCAGCTCCGGATCGACCAGCGGCAGGGCGACGATGTCCGGGTGGGGCGGCACGAAGGTCAGCAGCTGGCCGGGGACGATGCTGGCGCAGCTGCCGGTGCGGACGATGGTGTAGAGGGTGACGATGGAGTTGGTCTCCGTCGCCGCCTGCACCGTCCGGCCGGTCATGCGGAAGGCGGTGTCGGCGATGCGGCGGTTCTGCATGTCTGGGGTCAGCAGGCAGAGCCGCAGCTCGGCCGCCTTCTCCCACTGCGCCGCCCCCTGGGCGACCAGTTCCTCCGGCAACTCGTCGCGCCGCGCCAGCAGGTAATAGCGCTCGGTGTAGAGCGGCAGGGTGCGGACGTTGTTCAGCGGCTCGTTGTCGAGATAGGTGATGGCGGCGTCGAGTTCGAATTCGTCGAGGCCGCGCTGAATCTCGCGCGAACTGAGCGAGACGATGCTGGAACGGATGTGCGGGTATCGCGTGGCGAAGGGCGCCAGCACATGCGGCACCGCCGGCAGGGCGGTGGGAATGGCGCCGAGCCGCAGATGGCCGGTGACGCCCTGGGCGAGAGCCAGCAGCTCGTGGCGCAGGTTGTCGCGCTCGCCGACGATGCGGCGGGCGTATTCCAGCACCTTCAGCCCCTCCGGCGTGAAGCCTTCGAACTTCTGGCCGCGCTCGACGATGGGGACCTGAAGCTCCTCCTCCAGCTGGCGGATGGCGTTGGAGAGGGTGGGCTGCGAGACGTGGCAGCTCTCCGCCGCGCGGCCGAAATGCTTTTCGCGGGACAGAGCCAGCAGATAGACGAACTTGCGGAACATGCTCAGGCCGCCGGGTCGAAGGGCGGCACCGGCAGGCCCGGCACCTCCACCGGCATGGCGAACAGGCCGCCGGACTGCGGGAAGCGCTCCAGCTCCTCGGCCGGGCGGCCGGCGCTGGCGGTGGTGACGTAGAGGGTGCGCAGGTCGGGACCGCCGAAGGCCACCATGGTCGGGCAGCGCGCCGGCAGCGGGTGTTCCGACAGCAGGCGGCCATCGGGGGAGAAGCGCGCGACCCGCCCGCCCTCATAGAGCGCCGTCCAATAGCAGCCCTCCGCATCCACCGCCGCGCCGTCCGGCCGGCCGCGGTCGCCCTCCTTCGGCTCCAGCCGGATGAAGACCTCGCCGTCGGAGATCGCGCCGGTGGCCGGGTCGTAGCGGTAGCGGCGGACGGTGAAGGTCGGCGTGTCGGCGTGATAGAGCGTCCGCCCGTCCGGGCTGAAAGCGAGGCCGTTGGAGGTCAGCAGCCCGCCGGCCAGCACCGCCAGCCCGCGCCGGTCATAACGGTAGAGATGCGCCTTGCCGCCGGCCTTCGGCTCGTCCAGCGTGCCGGCGAGATAGCGGCCGGCGGGATCGGTCTTGCCGTCGTTGAAGCGGCTGGCGCCCTGGTCCTCCGGATTGGCGGCGAGACAGGCGACCAATCCCCCCTCCCCGTCCAGCTGCCACAGGCCGGAGCGCAGGCCGGCGATGAAGCCGCCGCCCTTGCGCGGGGCGACGCAGCCGATCTCCTCCGGCAACTGGGTGACGCGGTTGGCGCCGGTGGCGGGATCGAAGCGGTTCAGCGCCCGGCCCTTGATGTCGACCCAATAGAGCGCCTGTTCGTCCACCGACCAGACCGGCCCCTCCCCCAGCTTGGCACGGGCGTCGAGCACGCAGGTGAAGGCGGTCATCGCGTGATCCTCACTGTTCCAACGGACCCGCAGGGTCGGACAGATCGGCCGCCCGATCAAGCCCGCCGGTGGGGCGATCCGGTGGGGGCCGGCGGAGGATGGAACAGGGTGGAACAGGATCCGGCGGATGTTCCATCGGCCGGCGGGGCCGCTACCGGCACGGGGAGACGGGACCGGCGGCGCGGCGGCTGACCGGGCCGGGGGTGAGGTTGGGGTAAGGCTCGTGCCGGTTGACGGTCCAGGGGAAGACGCCCTGGGGCCCCTCGCCCTCCGGCCGGGCCAGGATGGCGGCGACGGCGCGCGGGTCGGGCGGCATGCGCTCGCGCAACGCGCCGGGGAGGTCGTCGTCCAGTTCGGGGACGGTGACGGCGGGGGAATCTTCAGGTTTTGGGGCAGGCTTGGGGGCGGGTTCGGCCGCGTCCTTGGGGGCGGGCTGAGGATCGAGCCGGCGGTCGGCTTGCGGGGCTTGCCGCTTGGGTGCGGCCATGTCGAGGCCGGCGAAGAGGCCGAGCCGCTCGGCCAGCCAGCGCACCGTCGCCGGATCGCCGGAGGAGACCAGCCGCTCGATCTGCTCGGCGACGAGGATGCGCAGCGAGGACAGGCGCAGCTCGGCCTCGCGGTTCAGCGCCTGCCGTTCCCACCACACCCTGTGACGGAAATCCTGTGATCCGTAATAGGCGCGCCAGAGCGTGGTGCGGCTGCAGCCCATGGCGCGGGAGACATGGAGGAAGCTGCTGCCGCGCGCCAGCATGCCGGCGGCCATGATCCATTGCTCCTCGTGGAACTGCGATCCAGGCACCAGCGAGCCTTCGGCGGGCACCGGCGGCTCCTCCGCCCAGCAGGGGAAACGGTCGCCAAGAGCGTCGGGGGCGAGGGTGCGGCTGTCGAGGGGCATGGGGCGGCTCCGCGAATGAGTGGGCATTGCGGAGAGGGTATGGGATTTTGGTCCTGTGGTGGGGAGGTTTTGGGAAATGGGGGGCGCAAACAGGTTCGTAACGTGCGGTGGTATTCCAATGCAGCCCAGTCGCTATGGCGCGTCTTTCTAGAGATGGGAGCCACTATGGAAAAGACACATTATTATCTTTTACGGCAAGTTTACCCCATGCACCCTACTAATCATCCCGTCGAATAGAAAGTCGCGCTTCATTGACGTCTGGGCGCCGCTCACTTACAGAAAATCGTTCCCGGTAACCCGGAAGGGAAGTGCAGTCAATCGAACGCTCAATTCCTAATAACGCAATGACCATGTCTGCGCTTGCAGATGGGATTCTCATTCGGCCATCACGCAATGCAAGGTAAAGCACTTCAACTGCTTGATCACCAAGAGAATCTATGAAAAATGGATGGCGGAACAGATCTAGAGACCATATTGGCTCTCGTCCATTCATAAGGCAACTAGCACGGGATCGCCCTTTTCGCTCGTCGATTACCGGAAGATTGTTTCTCGACATTGCAACGGCAATAGTGGCAGCCTCGCCATCATCTAAGGACGGAGATAAAGAAGTTAAATTATAAAATATATCGTACTCTTCATCAGTTAATTCGGTAATCTCTACAATGCCTCTTTCTGCAACTTCATGCAGAAAGGAAATGTCCCCATTTCTAACGCTCGACTCGTGCTCCAATTCGCCAGCCACGATCTGTGGTACGAGAATGTTGTTGGGTAACGATGCAAGAACGCGCCCGCCTTGCGTGCAGGCGCGTAGGTTAATGAGAACGCTGGTATCCAGCACGAGCGACTCTCGGTTATCATTCAGGAAGCTTGAGTAACCCATCCGTTTCTCTTTCCTCAAGCTCGATTTGGTCGATAATGCGACGCATTTCGACTCTCCCGACCCTCAGCAGTTCCGCTAACTGGCCTTCGGACAGAAGCTCTCTCTTCCAGGCAGCGTGCGCCATTAGGCTCATGCGTTGGGATATAACGCGATCCGCATCGTGTTTTGCAGGATCGGGGCGGTTTGCCATTTCACCCAACACCTCTCGAACATGCTCTTCAGTGATGCCGCCGTTGTTTTCGAACCATGCCCAGGTTCCTTTCTTAGCAAGCCCCAAATCTTCCAAACGAAGAGTACACGCTTGCCGAGAGATATTGTACTGCTGAGATAGGAGAACGATTAGCCGCCGGGTTATTTTCCCGGTAATCGCCTTCAGTTGACGGAAGCTATCGGCGAAGCTCTCCGCCGGCGCCAGGAATGCGCGGCCGAATGCGTTTGCATAGCGTTCATCACGCGACAGAAAATTTTCATGCTCTTCAAGAACTTCCGGGTTATGGCGAGTGCCATAAAAGTGGCCGAGTTCGTGCGCAGCTGACTGAACTCGTCGTGGCAACGGATGGTTAGCATTCAAGAAAATGCATGCTCCAACCGCTTCATCATAAGTGAATAGCCCTGCGATCTTTGAATTTGGGGAAAGACGGCGCTGGTACAATCTAATACCAAGCCCCGAATCGATAACAGAAAATATATCTGCAATTGGTCCCACACCAATTCCTATCCAGTCACGGAGTTCCTTGGCATGCTTCTCAGCAAGAGATATAACGTCGCCCTCGTTAATACCGCGTTCCGGTGGGTAGTTTCTCCGGCGCTCGATGCCAAGCGTATTCTCCAATTCGACGTCCGCTTTGATCAAATCGTTGAATTGCCGAATGGCTTCAGTTGAATCTTTGTCTTCCGCATCCTGCAATTTACGGAAGCGAGGCATTAAGTCGGTGTGAACTGCCTCACGACGCAGAAGGGCGTTCACCGATATTCCATAATGGCGGGCAAGTATCTGGATTTCTTGGATGCGCACTCGGCGCATGCCCTTCTCAATAGACACAAGGGTCGGTCGTGACATTCCGATGATTTGCGCGGCATCTTCCTGTCGAATACCTGCATTCTCGCGTGCGAGTTTAAGGCGTCGGCCAATTTCTTGTGCGCTTAGCTCGTTCAAATCAGCCATAACGCTCCCCCTGCGTCCAACTCATCAAAAAGCTGTCCCTTCCCTGCACAGCGACAAATGAGTGCCATTCTTCCGCATGCGTTGCCAACAGAGATCTTAGGTTCTTTAGAGTTTCCTTGTAATCAGCCCCCAGAGCCGTCGATATTTCTGAGACATGTACTCGAAGATCATCATCAGTCCAGTTTGCCATGTTAGCGAGTTTCTGGAAATGGCGCGCACCCACACTTCCATAATTGATCATGAGTTCTCTATCAGCCTTCCGGGAAACTGAATCTAGAGCCTTGATCACGTCGGAAGCGCCAAGGTTCGACACTACATAATTGTTAGGTGCGTCGTTGACACCAGCGGCGTGAAGGCTAAGCCGTCTTAGCAAGCAGGCTGCGCAAAGCCCACATTGTTTTTTGCCAGGCACATTGACCACTCTGCGCTTCTGCCAACAAGAACGGGTGCTCTCCAGATGCTTCGAGGTTTTCCCCTGAAGACCCAAAAACTCGCGCAGCGTCTGACCTTTTGTAAACCACAAGCGCGGCTGCTCAAACTTAACCCGGTGCCCCAGCACCGCAGCGATGAACTGCTCCATCTTACGAAAGAAGGTGGGATGGTTGCGATAATCCGGGTAAGTTACATACAGAGGCGCCAACACCGGACTAAGTGCGCCTTGGCCACTCTCAGGAACTACGATGCGTTCCACGTTCGCAAGCTGTGATGCTATCGCCGTTACCGCTGCGAACTGGAATCCGCGCGACCGAAAACTGCTTTCCTCGCCCCGATGACCTTTGACCTCGAACGGGAGCTGAGAGAAAGGACTATCACCTTCTTTACGGCGTTGGCGCTTTTTAGCGACTCGAATACAAAGGACTTCATTTATATCGCCACAGAGAGCCGAGACAGCTCTAGAATCCAGACCATCACTGTAGGCAATAGCTAAGGCCTTATTTTTTCCGAAGTCGAAATGAATTTGGCGCGAACCGATAGGCGAAAGACTCTTTGCCTGCACGAAGTTAAATTGCCACAAGTCACAAGTCAGGTGCTTTAATACCCTCTCAAGGGTATTAATTACGAGTGGTCGCCGCCAATTTGCCAAGTCAACTACCGGAATTGTCACGTGGAAGTTACGAACCCAACTTTTCGGCCTTTTCCATTTACGGTCAGCGAACTCAATAGCAGCACTGAGTACTAGTAAATCATAGTGGTGCGGCTGACACCCCCTTATATCAAAGGCATTCAACGCTTCGGTATCAAATGAAATTTCTCTACCTATTTCAGCTATTGCGGTATCTTTTAAAGACGAAGACCCTAACTTTTGCCCACTTTCTATAACGCGCAAATTCTTGACGTGCGCTCCTTGCAATTTCATATCGATATTCATTCATCCGGTCCTTCGTCTACGCCACTCTTCTTTTTCAATGCATGCGAGATCGTTCGCTTATTTCCCGCAATCAAAGCGCCGCAAAAATCATTTGGATTGATTTGGGAGAAAGCCTCTTGATTACGCAAAATTGCTTTACGGTAATCTTCGCGCGTCATGTTGCCGAGATCGCGTGCGCAAATGCACTCATCGTCTATTCGATCTTTGGCGATTTTGATCCAATCCTTAGCGGTGCTGACGAGCGCCTTGTCCAAAGCTATTTGAAGGTTGCTTTGCTCTTTTAACTCTGAAAATAGCTCCCTATAGAAATAATTGATCAATGTTGAATTGGGATTTCTTTCGAATATATCTTCAACTCCGCTGGATGGATATAAATCCATTTGCTGACTCTGCGCATAATGATTGAGTTCTCGCAGCAGATTGCTAAATTCTTCCAAATCTACGTCGCCGAACATACTGTGAAGTGCCTTCTTGGCCCGCTCGTCTGGACTTGCAGCGTCGCTGACAAGGTCCTCGCCATACCGTTTCCATTGACGGCTCAACTCCGAATTTCTGAACGGTCCATCGGTCATGGCAACCTCCCATGACAGAAGGATGGGGAAAGATCCTGACATTGTCAACACATTGCTGCGATTAATCTGACATTGACAGATTCCCAACGGCCTTATGTCAGCGAGGTGAGTTGCAGCTTCCGACCCCGAGCAGACGTCACCGCCCCCTACCCCATCGCCTCCACCGCCCTCCGCGACGCGACGCAGCGGGTGACTTCGGTCAGCAGTTGCACGCGGTCGATCGGCTTCGGCACATGGCAGTCCATGCCGGCCTCGTAGCATTGGGCGATGTCGTCCGGGAAGGTGTTGGCGGTCAACGCCACGATGGCGACGCGGGATTCCGGGCCGGGCATGGCGCGGATGGCGCGCGTCGCCTCCAGGCCGTCCATCACCGGCATGTTGATGTCCATCAGGATGGCGTCGAACCGCTCGCGGCCAACCGCCTCCACCGCCTGGGCGCCGTCCGCCACCGCCGCGACGCTGTGGCCGGCCTGCTTCAGCAGGGTGACGGCCAGAAGGCGGTTCATCTCCACATCCTCCACCACCAGGATGCGCAGGGACTCCGTCGCCGGGGTCGCCGGGAGCGCGGGTGACGACGCGGGCGGGGCGGGCTCGGCGGGCGGCGGGGGAGGCAGTGCGGCGACGGGGGGCGGGGGCGGCTCGGCTGCCGACTGGGGGGCCGAGCGGGGGGCCGACCCGGCGGGCGGCTCCGCCGGCAACTCCGGGGGCGGCACCGGGGCCGGGGCGGAGGACGGGAGGGTGGCGGGCGGGGGTGGCGGGCGCAGGCGGTCCAGGCGCTCGCGCAGCTCCACCGCGTCATAGGGCTTGGCGATCAGGTCGTAGCCGCCCATCGCCACGTCGTCGGCCACCACCGCATGGGCGGCGAAGCCGGAGGCCAGCAGGACCGGCAGGTCGGGGCGCAGGCGACGCGCCTCGCGCGCCAGCTCCGCCCCGTTCATGCCCGGCGGCATCACGATGTCGCTGAACAGCAGGTCCAGCGGCTCCGGACCGCGCAGCACCAGCAGGGCCTCGCCGGCCCCCGACGCGGCGGTCACCCGGTGGCCCCAGCTGCGCAGCAGGGCGCAGCCATGCTCCCGGATGTTGTGGTCGTCCTCCACCATCAGGATCGACAGGGTGGGCCGGGGGGCGGGGCGCTGCGCGGCGGGCAGATGGGTGCCGGCGGGCGGGGGGGCGCCCTCGGGGGCCGCGCGGTCGGGCGGGAAATGGATGGTGACGGTGGTGCCCTGCCCCACCCGGCTGGCCAGGGTCAGCGTGCCGCCATGCAGTTCCACCAGACGGCGGGTCAGCGGCAGGCCGAGGCCGGCGCCCTCGGTCTGGCGGTTCTCCGGGCTGTCGACGCGGGTATAGGCCTGCAGGACGCGGCCCAGATCCTGTTCGGGGATGCCGACGCCGTTGTCGCGCACCTCCAGCAGCAGGCCGCCGTCCGGGGCGGGTGCGGCGGTCAGCGACACCGTGCCGCCGGAGGGGGTGTATTTCACCGCGTTCGACAGCAGGTTCAGCAGGATCTGGCGGATGCGCCGCTCGTCGCCGCGCATGTGGCGGGCGGCGGGCTCCACACTTGCCGAGAGGGCGATGCCGGCGCGGGCGGCGCGCGGGGTCAGCAGGCGGATGGCGAAGGTGGCGGCGGCGTCGAGGTCGACCGGGTCGTCGTCGAGGGTCAGCTGGCCGGATTCGGCGCGGACATTGTCGAGGATCTCGTTGATCAGCTCCAGCAGATGCTGGCCGCTGTCGCGGATGTTGACGGCGAAGTCGCGGTAATGGGCGGTGCCGACCGGCCCCTCCGACTCCCGCGCGATCAGGTCGGCGAAGCCGATCACGGCGTTCATCGGCGTGCGCAGCTCGTGGCTCAGGCTCGCCAGGAACTCGGTCTTGCTGCGGCTGGCCGATTCGGCGGCGTGGCGGGCGTCCTGCAGCTCCGCCTCCATGATCTTGCGGGCGGTGACGTCGCGCTCGACGCTGACGTAATCCTGCGGGGCGCCCCAGTCGTCGGTGACCAGCCGCACCGCCGCTTCGATCCAGATCCAGCGGCCGTCGGCATGGCGCAGGCGATAGGTGGTCTTCAGGGTCGGGCGGTCGGGGGTCAGGCGGGCAAGGCCGGCGGCAAGGGCGTCGCGGTCGTCGGGGTGGACGCGCTCGACCAGCGGGCGGCCGATCAGCTCGGCCGGCGGGCTGCCCAGGCTGTCGCGCGTCGCCTCCGAACAGAAGCGGCGCACGCCGTCCAGGCCGATGCGGCCGATGATGTCGGTGACGCTGCGGGCGAGAAGGCGATAGCGCGCCTCGCTGGCGCGGATCGCGCGTTCGGCCTCGTGCCGGCGGGTGATGTCGCGGGCGCCGACCGACAGCATGACGATGGCGCCGCTGTCGTCGCGGATCGGCACCTGCGACACCTCCCACCAGCGGGTGACGCCGTTGTGGGTGTGCTGCTCCTCGAAGCGGGTGGGGGCGCCGGCGTCGATGCAGGATTGCAGGTCGGCCATCGCCTTGGCGGCGAGGTCCGGCGGCAGCAGGCGGTCGAGCGGCTGGCCCTCCGCCTGCTGGGCGCGGTCGCCCATCAGGCGCAGGGCGGCGGCGTTGGCGCAGTGCAGGGTGAAGCCGCCGTCGGCGGTGACGCGCAGGACGGCGAGGCAGTCGGCGGAGCTGTCGAAGACGGCGCGGAACAGGGCGGCGCTCTCGTCCAGCGCGGCTTCGTCGGTGATGCGGCGGTGCTCCCGCGCCAGCATGGTGCCGAGCAGGCCGATGCCCAGCGTGGTGAAGGCGATCAGCGGCAGCGCCGCCTCCTCCATCACCCGCAGGGCGAGGTCGAGGTCGGGCAGCAGCAGGAAGGCCAGCAGGGTCAGCGGCGTGATCGCCAAGCCGAACAGCGACAGCAGGCCGAAGCCGAAGGCGCCTTTGCCGCTCCCCTTGCCGTTGCGGTCTTGTGCGGCGGCGCGGCGCTCCATCGGCTTTGCCAGCAGCGGCGCGACCAGGGCGGTCAGCAGGATGCCGGCGAGGCCGGTCGGCAGGCCGACACCGCCCAGCCACAGCCGCACCGCGCCGGCGATGGCGGCCGACAGCAGCGCCGCCGGCAGGCCGCCGAACAGCCCGGCCAGCCCGATCATCGCGTTGCGCAGGTCGATCAGCACCCCGCCCGCCACCGGGTAGGCGTCCAGCATGGAGATGGCGGCGGCGGCCCCGAACAGCAGGCCGGAGAGCAGCGCGAAGGGCCGGCGGCGGGCTCCGAAGCGCCGCAGCACATGGCGGTAGGCCAGCAGGACCAGCGCCAGCAGGCCGATGCCGTGCGTCAGGGCGATGACGATGCCTGTTCCCATTCCTCCGCCCTCCCCGCTCCCCCGGCTCGACGCGAATTTCTACACAGGCAATCGAACAAGAAGAAGAAACGATTCGAAACAGTCATACCGCCTTTTTTCCTACTACTACCGATGATGGCGGCTTGACCGGCGGCGTTACGTGGCTGTCGTGTTTGCCCGGCGGTTCGGCTAGGATGGCGCGGCGAGTTGTTCGTGGTCGTCTTGTTCTCGGTGGCTTCGGCATGTTCTTGAAGATCTTCTCACGGAGCCTGGTCGCCCGAACGACGGCATCGGCGGTGTTGCTGGTGTCGGTGCTGGTCGCCGTGCCGATGATCGTGCTGATCCAGGCCGATGTGCGGAACACCCGGGCCGAGCTGGCCATCCGGGCGGAGATGGCGACCCGCATCGTGCTGGACGACGTGACGAACGCGCTGTGGGACCTCGACCCCGAAGAGGCGGCGACGGCGCTGAGCCCGCTGCGCTCGATCGACAGCTTCGCCGAAGCGGTGATCATGGGCACGCACGGCGAACGCTTCGCCGTCTACCGCAAGCCGGGCACCAGCATCGGCGCGGAGGATACCGCCACGGTGGCGGCGGTGCCGCTGACCCACCAGGACCGCAGCGGCGCCGCCCGCAGCATCGGCACCCTGCTGGTCAGGCTGGACACCGGGCCGACCGACGACGCCATCCGCCACCATGTGCTGGTGCTGGGCGGGATCGGCATCGCGGCGCTTCTGCTGGTGGTGCTGGGCGTGATCTGGGCGACGCGCGGCGTGACGCTGCCCATCGCCGGCATGACCCGCGCCATGGACGATCTGGCGGCCGGCGACGTGACGGTGACCGTGCCGGTGCGCCACCGCGACGACGAGATCGGACGGATGGCGAAAGCGCTCGGCACCTTCCGCCAGAACGCCATCGACCTGCGCGCCGCCAAGGAGCGGGCGGAGCAGGCGGTGGCGTCGAAGGCCAAGTTCATGGCCGCCGCCAGCCACGACCTGCGCCAGCCGGCCCAATCGCTGCTGATGCTGACCGCCATGCTGCGCGCCACCGCCCCCAATCCGAAGGTGGCGGACTCCGCGCGCAAGATCGAACAGGTGGTGATGACGCTGAAGCAGCTGCTGGACGAACTGCTGGAGGTGTCGCGGCTGGATGCCGGCGGCGTCACCGCCAACAAGGCGGTGCATGAGGTCGCCGACCTGTTCGAGGCGCTGGATTCGCAGTATGGCCCGGTCGCCCGCGGCAAGGGGCTGGTCTTCGCCGTGCCGCAGCATCGCGCGGCGGTGCTGACCGACCGGGTGCTGTTGCTGCGGCTGCTGGGCAACCTGATCGACAACGCGATCCGCTACACGAATTCCGGTCAGGTTCAGGTCGCCTGCCTGGAATCGGGCGGCAGCCTGATCGTCGAGGTGCGGGACACCGGCATCGGCATCCCCGAGGACCGGCTGGATGCCATCTGGGAGGAGTTCCACCAGATCGGCAACCCGGAACGCAACCGCGACAACGGCATCGGGCTCGGCCTGTCGATCGTCCAGCGGCTGGCCACGGTGCTGGACCATCCGGTCAAGGTGCGCTCCACGCCGGGCAAGGGGTCGGTCTTCTCGGTCACCGTGCCGCTGGCGCCGGTGGAGCTTGCCGGAGGGGCGGTGGACGAGCCGGCACCCCTTGCGGCTGCCCCATTTCCTGCCCCCGCTCCTGCCCCTGCCCCCGCTCCTGCCGAGCGTGCGGCGGTCGCGACGCTGGCCGATGCGCCGGCGAAGGACGGCGAGATCGCGATCCTGGTGATCGACGACGACCAGTTCGTGCTGTCGGCCATTTCGATGTTCCTCACCACGGCGGGACACCGCGTCGTCGGCGCCTCCACGGTTGCGCAAGGGCTGCGCGCGGTGGAGGACGGCACCGTCCGCCCCGACGCGGTGATCGCCGATTACCACCTGTCGGCCAGCGAGAACGGCCTGGACTTCATCGAGACGGTTTGGCGGCGGCTGGGGCTGCGCATCCCGGCGGTGCTGATCTCCGGCCGGTTGGACGGCGCGGTGACGGCGCGCGCGGCGGCGATGGGCGTCACCGTGGCCGCCAAGCCGATCATGCCGGACCGGCTGTCGGTTCTGGTGGAGCAGATGACGGCCGGACGGCCGGCGGCAGCGCTTCCGCTCGACACCGCCTCTCCGCATAAGACCTGACCAATTGCGGACATCCTCCGGGCAGCGGATATTTAGTACCAAAATTATCTCACATATCCGGCTGTGCTGTGGCACAACAATCGGGCGGTGCCCATGGACATTCCTGCAACCCCGTCCAAGGGCGAAAAAGCAACCTCGGAGGATTTCATGCGCGGCGCCACCCCGACCGACACCACCCGTGCCCGTGACATCATCGCCGGCTTCGACTTCGGCTATGTGGTCGAACGCGCCGTCGCCGCAGGCATGACCCGCAGCACGTCCGGGATCGCCCTGGCCCAGCTGAAGGACTTCCTGCTGGCCTGCGCCGAGCATCCGGATCGCGACATCGTCCCGCAATCCGCCGCCTGCGACGATCTGTGGCACGAGTTCATCGTCGCCGACACCCGCGCCTATTTCCGCTTCTGCGAGGCGGTCTATGGCGAATACCTGCATCACAACGGCGTCGCCGTTCCGGCCGAGCGCATGGCCGCCGCCCGCACCGACAGCGCCCGCCTGTTCGCCGGGGCCGATTGCCTGCGCGAGGCCGCAAAGGCGGACTGCCTGCGGGAAGCGAAGACTGCCGACTGCCTGCGTGAGGCCGCGAAGGCCGATTGCCTGCGCGAAGCGAAGGCCGCGGATTGTCTGCGCGAAGCCGCGCAAGCCGATTGCCTGCGTGAAGCCAAGCCGGCCGACTGCCTCCGTGAGGCCGTGAAGGCCGATTGCCTGCGTGAGGCGAAGACCGCCGACTGCCTCCGTGAGGCCGCGAAGGCCGATTGCCTGCGCGAAGCGAAGACTGCCGACTGCCTCCGTGAGGCCGCGAAGGCCGATTGCCTGCGCGAAGCGAAGACTGCCGATTGCCTCCGTGAGGCCGCGAAGGCTGACTGTCTCCGTGAGGCCAAGCCGGCCGACTGTCTGCGCGAAGCGCGGTCGCAGGGCGCCGTCTGACCCGTCAGAGGCTTCGGCAAAAAGCCCCTGTCCGGCAGCGGACAGGGGCTTTTTTCATGCGGTCACCCTGCCCTGCCCCCGCGCCGGCTCAGCCGAAGTTCAGGCCGCCGAACGGGGTGATGAAATTCTCGCTCAGCACATTGCCGCGCAGTGCGACATAGTCCGGCACGACCAGCGGAATCACGGGCAGGTCGTTCATCACCAGACATTCGGCGTCCTTGTAGACCTCGGCACGACGGCCGGAATCGGGGATGGCCATCGCCTGCTCGATCAGGGCGTCGAACTGCGCATTCGACCAGCCGACCGGGTTGAAGCGGCTGCGGCTGCTGAACAGCTCGTCGAGGAAATTCATCGGATCGGGATAGGTGGCGGTCCAGCCGAACAGGAAGGAATCATAGTCGCGCCGGCGGGATCGCGAGATGAACTCCTGCCGCGGAGAGATCACCAGCTTCGCCGGAATGCCCGCATTGTTCCATTGCGAGACGTAATAGACGAACTCCCGCCGGTATTCCGGAATGACCGCGACCTGGAAGGGATCCATGCCGCGGCCTTCCGGATAGCCCGCCTCCTCCAGCAGTTGCTTCGCCAGCATCGGATCGTAGGCCAGCGGCTGGAGCTTCTCGTTCGACAGCAGCGCCGGGGGAACGATGCCGTTGTGAACGGTCGCCACCCCGCGGAAGAAGCGTTCCGCCATCGCCGCGCGGTCGATCAGCAGCGACATCGCCCGGCGCACCCGCAGATCGGCGAAGGCCTTCACCCGCCGGGGATCGAGCGCGACCACCCGCATCTGCATGCGCGGCACATTGGACAGCCAGCGTTTGAAGCCGGGATCGTCCATCACCCCGCGCAGCGCGTCGGTGTCGACGAAGGTGAAGTCGATCTGGCTGTCGTTGAACAGGGTGATGCCGTCGTTGCCGATGCCGGTGGCGAGGAAGGACACCCGCTCGAACGGCACCGCACCGCCGCGCCAGCCGGGAATGGCCTCCACATCCATGCGGATGCCGTCGTTCGACCGCACCAGCCGGTAGGGGCCGGTTCCGGCCGACATGGTGCGGAACCAGTCGGGGCCGGCCTTTTCCGCCGCATCCACATCGACGATGTTCAGCCGGGCGAAGGGGAAGACGGCGCAGGGTTCGTCGCAGACCACCTCCAGCGTCCGGTCGTCGATGACGGTGATGCCCGACAGTTCGGTCGTGGTCTTTGCCCGCAATTCGCGGAAGCCCCGCACCTTGGACAGGGCCAGCACTGCGAAGTTGGCGCCGTCGCCGGCGAGCGCCGCCTCGAAGCTGCGCTTGACGTCGGCGGCGGTCAGCGGCCGGCCGGTGTGGAAGGTGACGTTGTCGCGGATGGTCAGCCGCCAGTGGCGGGCGTCCTCCGACCCTTCCCAGGCGGTGGCGAGGCCGGGAAGAATGCGGCCCTCCGGATCGACCGTGGTCAGGCTCTCATACATCGAGCCGAGGACCTGACGTGCGACCAGATCATTGACGGTCAGCGGGTTGATCGCGCCGGGCAGGGATTTCAGCCCGATCCGCAGGGCAGGGGCGGCGGCCATCGCCGGACGCGGCAGCGCGCCGGCCAGACCGGCCACCCCAAGGAGGCTGCCGAGCAATCGCAGGAACTGTCGTCTTTGCACCGCCGGCATTGCTGTTCCGTAAGGTCGATGGTCTCGTCACTGATCCTTACCACGGGGCAGGGCAGGCGGTCACGCTGAGCGAGCGGCAGAGGCTTTCGGGTTTGGAGGCAATAGCCCTCTCCCGGGGCGGGAGAGGGAACCACAGGCGTTTAGCCTCTGGGTTGGCGTCAGGGGGTTTCGCGATCGAAAGCAACTCTGGGGTGCTGCGTCGTCCCGGTACAATTATCGCGAGCTTTCGCATTCGAAAGCTGCGGCTGGCGTGGTCAGCCGTTCAACAGGGCGTCGATGCGGTCGCGCAGGGCCTGCAGCCGTTCGCGGTGTTCGCGCTGGAGGGCCTGGGCGACGGTGTCGATGGCGGCGAGGTCCTTGTCCATCCGGTTGATCGCCTTGCCCAGCACCCGCAGCGGCTCCGCCGTGCTGGAGGCCGCCGGACGGGCCGCCCGCACCGCGCCGACCGTCAGCCCGCCGGTCCGCGCCGTCTGCCACAGCCGGCGCAGTTCCGCCTCGTCCTCGACGAAGGCCAGCTCGACCAGGGCGGAGCGCGACACCGCGTCGGGGTTGGCGCGGTAGTCGGCGAGGATGTCGTCGGGCAGGCGCAGCACCTTCAGGCGCTTCGACACCTCGGCCTCCGAGCAGCCGACGGCCGCCGCCACCTCCGTCTGGGTGTAGCCATGCGCCTCGATCAGCTGCGACAGGCCGCGGGCGAGGTCGATGGCGTCGAGGTCCACGCGCTGGACATTCTCGATCAGCGCGATCTCTTCCGGCCGGCCCTTGGTGATGATGGCGGCGATGGTGCCGCGGCCGAGCAGCCGGTGGGCGCGCAACCGCCGTTCGCCGGCCACCAGCCGATAGCGGCCCTTCTCCGTCCCCTCCTGCACCAGCACGGGTTGCTGCAACCCGTGGCGGGCGATGGAGTCGGCCAGCGAGCGCAGGGACTCGTCGTCGAACACCGTGCGCGGCTGGCCGGGGTTGGTCTCGACGGCGTCCAGATCGACCTCGACCAGCCGGGGCAGCACGCCGCTCAGCCCGAACATGCGGTCGGTCTCGGCGGCGAAGCCGGCCTCCTTGGCCTGAAGAACGGTGGCGGCGGTCTGCCGGGTCAGCTTCTTAGGCGGCATCGACGGTCTCCTGCAGGCGGCCCATGGCGGTCAGCAGAGCGGAGGCGATGGCGGCATAGCTCTCCACACCGGGGGCGCCGATGTCGGCGTCCAGCGTGATGACGTTGGCGCCCGCCGCCTGGGCGTAGATGGTGGCGCGCGGCACCGGCGGGAACACGCGGCGGCTGTCGCCCCACAGGCGCTGGATGTCGTCGAGCGACGAGCGGTCCTGGGTCTGGCGCGGGTTGACCATGGTGGGCAGGATGCCCAGCACCTCCAGCCGCGGGTTGAGGCGACGCTGGATCTTGGCGACGGTGTCGAGGAAGGCGCTGACGCCGAGGATGGCGTGCGGTTCCGCCTGACAGGGCACCAGGACGTAATCGGCGGCGGTCAGCGCGTTGATGGTGACGGCGCCGAGGTTGGGGGCGCAGTCGATGACGATCACATCATAGCGCTCGCGCACGCCGTCCAGCATCTCGGCAAGGGCCGTCTGGGCGTTGGTCAGGTTGCCCGGCAGCTCGGTGTCGGCACTGGCCAGCGCGATGCTGGAGGGGACGACGTCCAGCCCCTCCACACTGGTGGGAAGGATCACCGCGTCGAGCGGGGTCTTGCCCATCAGCGCGTGGTAGAGGACCTTGCCCGCCTCGGTCAGCGCCACCACGTCGGTCTGCGGCACGCCGACATGGACGGTGGCGTTGCCCTGCGGGTCGGCATCGACCAGCAGGACGCGGTTGCCGGCACGCGCCAGGATGAAGGCAAGGTTGATGGAGGTCGCGGTCTTGGCGGTGCCGCCCTTCTGCAGGCCGACGGCGACGGTGGTGCCGCGGCGGGGCAGGGCGCTTTCCGGCCGTTCCAGATCCAGCAGCAGAAGCCGGCCCAGCAGGTCGCGGGGCAGGGCCTCCTTGCCGGTTTCCCACTTGCTGAGCCGCTGCTTGTCATATTTGCGGCCGGTCAATTCATTGACATAAGCCGCCATCTGCGTCTGGGTCAGGCCGCGCCGTTCCCGCAACGCCTTCAACTGTTCCCCTGTCACGCCCCGTCCTCCTGCCCCGGCACCGGTTGGCAGCGACCCTAGCAAGTTGTCGCGACTCCGGCAACGGGTGTCTACCAAACGGGTGTGGCCGGAGGGGCAGGGGATCAGACCGTTTCGTCGTATTCCACCTTGGGAACGTCGATCCAGTTTTCCGGCTGGCCCTGGTCCTTCTTCCAGAACAGGACCGGCAACTCGGCGTTCAGCACGCGGCCCTGAACGGCGCCGCGCGCCTTCATGGTTTCCTTGTATTCCGCCGTCTCGACGATGCGGACGCCATAGCCGGGGATGCGGTCGGCGGCGAGGACGGGGCCGAGCGCGTTCTTGAACTTGCGCAGGTCGTTGTCGGAGCCGACGCGCTTGCGCAGCGGCTCCAGCGCCATCCAGAAGGCATGGCCGCGGGCGAGGTGGGCGCGGGCGATCTCGTACAGGCGCTTTTCCACCGGCTTCAGTGCGAAATACTGGTCGTCGTAGCTCAGCAGATTGTGGCCCAGCGCCGCGCGGGTGACCCAGCCCGACAGCGTCAGCTTCAGACCGCGCACCGCCCGCTCGCCGTCCTTCTTGCGCTGGTAGAGCAGCTTGTAGTCGGAAATCCACGAGAAGGCGCCGCTCTCGCCCTCCCCGCCGGTTTCCAGGTTGGTCTTGATCTGGGTGCCCTGCAGCCGCTCCAGCGCGCCTTCGATCTTGTCGTAGGCGCTGCCGCCGGCGGTCTTGCCGACGATGCGCTGGAGGTCGCTGGTGGTGAAGTGCAACTCGCCCAGCTTGGAGGGGCCCTTGCCGGAGTCCATCTTCTCGCGCAGCAGCGAGATGGCGTAGAGCAGCACCGCCTTGTCCCAGATCGTCGCAACGCCGACATTCTTCGGCGCCCGCACCTCGATCCGCACCTTGCCGTCATCATAGGTCGGCAGCGATTCCGCCTTGTCCTTCGACAGGCCGAACAGGCTGTAGACCATCATGTGGCGGTCGTTCTGGACATCGCCGGTCAGCGGGGAATCGAGCCGCAGAGCCAATTGCAGCGGCCGGTCGAGCAGCTCGGCGTTGGTGGTCTGGGTCATGCGATCTCTCCGCGGGTCCCGTGCGGCTTGAAGGGGTCCTAGCCATAATCCACAAGCCTGCCGCCCTGTTCCACACTGCCGGCTCAAACGTCGCCGTTCTGCCGAAAGATTCCCGGGACCGGGGCGGATTGGGGCTCCGAATGTCGCCGTTCTGCCAGTTTTGCCGGCCGGCGGCGGACGGCGGCGAATGGGTGGCGACGGACAGGCTGCCGCCGACTGGATGGCGGGGCCAACGTCTGCGTTCTGCCGTGCCGGAGGGTGGCGAGGGCAGGGGGTTGGGAGGCAAGAGGCTGTTTTCATTGGGTTATTGTGGGCCCTCTCCCCTGCTGTGACGGCTGAATGCCCCCTTGGATGGCCTTTGACTGGCAGAACGGCGACATTCGGACGATATGCCGGAGGGCCGATTCCCGCCCGATTCCCCGCCGATTCCATCCTGGGGAGGGTGGGGGAGGGGAGGGATCCGCTCCATCATTCGGCAGAACGGCGACGTTCGACGGCACGATCCGGCCGTCGCACGCTGCCGATGTCCAAGAATCTTTCGGCACAACGGCGACGTTTGGACCCGAATCTTTCGGCACAACGGCGACACTTGCCGGCGGCCGGGCGTGGCGGCTCCAGCCCAAGTGGTTGATTCCTCCGTGAGAATCCCGCCGGGTGTCCGCGAAATGCCGCCCATGGGCGATTTTTCCAAGACCGTGGACAGATGCGCGACGGCACGTACACATTTCAAAAAACGGGCGAAAACCGCCCTGACGCGCATCGACATGCGCCCCTGCCAGATGCTGGCCGGCGCCACGGGTGCTTGCATCCCGTGCTTTCTGAAGGAACGAGCAGCATGAGGTAACGGACAACCGACCTCCGCAAACACAAAAGGCCCGGATTGCTCCGGGCCCTTCGTGTCGGACGGAGGAGACCGAGGGAAACCCGGGCACCCCACATCTGGCGGTTTGGCGACTCCATGATGGCAGGGCAGGCCCGCAAAGCCAAGCGGATTCAGAGCGAGTCCGTTGACGCTGCCCCCTTGTCTCCGCCCGTCCACGGATCGACCGACAGACGGGTGACGCAATGAAGCCATACATCGACATGTACAGGCGCTGGATCGCCGTGCCCGGCATCCAGGCCGCCGACATCGCGGTGTTGTCCGCGCTCTACGCCCATGCCGACCGCGACGGTGTCTGCACCGCCACGCAAGGGGAGCTGGCCGAGGAGCTGGGGCAAAGCCGCGCCTGGTTCAACGCCGTGCTGAAGGGCCTGCAGGAGAAGGCGTCGCAGGACGCTCCTTCGGACTCTGCGGCGGCGCTGGTCTGCGCCAAGCCGCGGCGGGGACTGCGCGGGTTCGCCTATCAGCTGGCGGGGATGGAGGGGGTTACCGCCGGCCTGTCCTGTCAGCCGGCTGACAGCAGCGGTTCGCCGGCCGGCATCTCCTTGGAATCCCAGAATCCTGAATCCTCCTCCTCCCCCTCGGGCGGGGGGATGGATCGGCGGGAGGAGGCTTTGGCGGCGGACTGGCAGCCGGATGCCGCCGATCTGGCCTGGGCGGCGGTGGAGCGGCCGGAGGTCGATGCCAGCCGGGTAACCGCCAAGTTCGTGTCCTGGTGCCGCAAGGCCCACCGCCGCAACGGCTACCGTCCGCCGGATCCGGGAGCGGCCTGGCGCCGCTGGATCGCCCGCGAGCTGGTGGCGCCGGCCGAACCGACCGCCGAACGGCCAATCGCCGCACCTGCCCAGCCCTCCGCCCCTCAGTTCCGCCGGGAGCCCCGCCATGACCGCCGCTCATCTTCCTTGCGTGCCGGACCTGTCGCCGATGCCGCCGGCCGCAACCGCGAAACCCTTGCAGCCCTGCGCCTTCGCCTCGCTGGCCAGGCTTGAGGCGGCGGATCTGCGGTTCGAGACGCAGGATCTGTCGCCGGAGGAGATCGGCGCGCTCGCCAACCGGGTGGAGCAGGCCATCGGCGCGCTGACCCCGGCGATCGGCATCGAGAATGTGCTGATCGGGCTGGAGAAGCTGGCCGAGCGCTTCGCGCTGGAACTGCCGGACGCCGACCTGCTGGAGGCCGACGTGCGGGCGATGGCGGCGTGGCCGGCCGACCGCTGGATGGCGGCCTTCGAGGCGGTGTGGGCGGGGTTCCGCAGCGGCTGGAGCCGCTTTCCGACGCTGGGCGACTTCCGCGAGGCGCTGGGCGCCCTGCCGCCGGCGGCGGAAAGCCGCGCCGCCGACGATCTGCGCCGGCTGGCCGGCCGGCTGCGCCAGGAACAGCGGTTGCGCGCCCGCACCGAAGAGCAGCGGCGCCGCACCCGCGCTCGTGAAGCGGCCCTGGCCGAGCGGCAGCGCCAACTGGCGCTTGTTCCGCCGCCGGGCGACCCGCATTATCCGCCGGACCACCAGAGAGTGCCGACAGCGGATGAAACCGAACCATCGCCCGCCGCAACGCCCGCCGGGCACCGCCGACGCACAGGTGCTGCTGACCCGTGCCGTCACCCATCACCAGAACGGGCAGCTGGCCGAGGCGGCGACGCTCTACGAGCAGGTGCTGAAGCGGCTGCCGAAGCAGGCGGACGCGCTGCACCTGTCGGGCCTGATCAAGGCGCAGACCGGTGCGCCGGCGGAGGGGATCGAGCGGATCCGGCAGGCGATGAAGGCCGACCCGAAGCAGCCGGTCTTCCATGCCAATCTGGGCCGGCTGCTGGAGGCGGCGGAACGCTGGGAGGACGCGGCGACGGCCTTCCGCAGTGCGGCCCGTCTGGCGCCGCTCGACCCGACGCTGGCGCGGATGGAGGCGGCGGTGTGGACGCGGCTGGGCCGGCAGGGGCCGGCGGCGCAGGCGCTGCTGCGGGCGATGGCGCTGGAACCGGTGGATGCCGGCAGCGCGGCGGATCTGGGCGACGCGCTGTACGACTGCGGGCGCTTCCTGCATGCCGCCGACTGGTATGGGCGGGCGGCGAGGCTGGAGCCGCACCGGGTGCTGGCCGCCTTCAACCGGGGGGCGGCGCTGCGCGACGCCGGCCGGACGGATCTGGCGGAAGCGGCCTTCCGGGCGCTGGCCGGGCTGGCGCCGCTGATGGTGGAGCCGCTGGAGCAATGCCTGCAGATCCGGCAGCAGTCCGGCGACGGGGCGGGGGCCCTGGCGGCGGCGCGCCGGCTGCTGGCGCTGGATCCGGGGCGTCCGGCGGCGGTGCGGAGCCTGGGGGGCTCGGCAAGCGATCCGGTCTGGCTGGCGCGGCTGGTGAGGCTGGAGCCGCTGGCCGAGGAGGCGGTGCTGGCGCTGGCCGGGCGGCTCTATGGCCGGCGGACCGCGGAGGCGGAGCGGGCTTACCGCCATGCGCTGGCGCTGTCGCCGGCCTCGGGGCTGGCGCTGTCGGGGCTTGGGCTGGCGCGGGCGACGTTGGGGATGGAAGGGGCGACGCGGTGGAGCCTGCGCGCGGTGCGCGTGGCGCCCGGCGACGCGGCGCCGGCGGCCAATGCCGGATCAGCCTTCCAGCTGGCCTTGCAGCCGGAGGCGGCGCTGTCCTGGCACCGGCGGGCGCTGGCGCTGATGCCCGGCGACGCGGCGGCCTGGGTCAACATCGGCACGCTCCTGCTGGATGCCAACGCGGCGGAGGAGGCGATCCCACCGCTGGAGCGCGCAAGGAGGCTGGGCGATCCGGGACAATTGGCATTGGCCAACTCCAACCTGGGCGTCGCCTGGATGGCGCTCGGGCTGCATGGCGAGGCGGTGGCGGCTTTCCGCGCCGCGCTGGACCGGACGCCGGACGATGCGGCGATCCGCTCCAACATGCTGTTCTGCCTGTGCTTCGACGACCGGGCCGATCCGGTGGAGGTCTTCCGCGAACACCGCGCCTTCGAGCGGCATCTGCCCGCCGTCCCGGCGGCTCCGCATGCGGTGGAGAACCGCGATCCGGAGCGAACCTTGCGCGTCGGCTACCTGTCGCCGGATTTCCAGCGCTATCCGGGGCCGGGCTACCATTTCCTGCTGCCGCTGATCGAGGGGCACGACCGCCGGGCGGTGGAGGTCACCTGCTATCACAACGACCGCAGCCGCGACGCAACGACGGAGCGTTTCCAGGCGGCGGCCGACCGCTGGCGCGATGTCGCGGCCCTGTCGGACGAGGAACTCGACCGCCGGATCCGGCAGGACCGCATCGACATCCTCGTCGATGCCGGCGGCCACATGTCGCGCAACCGCATGCCGCTGGTGGCGCGCCGCCCGGCGCCGCTGCAGGTCAGCCTGCCGCTCTATCCCAACACGACGGGGCTGAGCGCCGTCGATTACCAGATCGCCGATCCCCGCGTGGCGCCGCCGGGGGCGGATGGGCTGCATGCGGAGACGCTGATCCGGCTGCCGGGATGCGTGCTGTGCTACCGCCCGGCGGAGTCCGGCTTCGCACCGCCGGACCGGCCGCCGCTGGAGCGCAACGGCCATGTCACCTTCGGGTCCTTCAACAACATCACCAAGGTGAATGCCGCCACCATCGCGCTGTGGGCGCGGCTGCTGGCGGCGGTGCCGACGGCGAAGCTGGTGCTGAAATGGCGGGGGCTGGGCAGCGGCGGCGGCGCCGACCGGCGGCTGCTGGCCGCCTTCGCCCGGCACGGCATCGCGGCGGAGCGGCTGGAGTTGCGCGGCATCACCCCGGATCCTTATCAGGATTACGTCACCATCGACGTGGCGCTGGACCCCGTCTTCGCCAATGGCGGGACGACGATCTGCGACGCGCTGTGGATGGGCGTGCCGGTGCTGAACCAGAGCGGGCCGACCAAGATCGGCCGTTGGGGCGCGACCATGCTCGATGCCGTCGGGATGGGGGAGCTGGTGACGCGGGACGATGACGGCTATCTGGCGCAGGGCGTGCGGCTGGCGACCGACCGTGGCTTCCTCGACGCCCAGCGCAAGGATTTGCGCGAGCGGATGCGGCGGTCGGCGCTGATGGACGAGCCCGGCTATGCCCGTGCGGTGGAGGCCGGCTATCGCAGCGCATGGCGCCGCTGGTGCGCCGGGCTGCCGCCGGTGGCCATTGATGTTGTGGAAGGGGAGGGGCGGGCATGAGTGTCTGCGATCTGGCGACCGTCCGCAGCATCCTGGTCATCAAGCTGGACGAGGCCGGCGACTTCGTGATGTCCACCCCCTTCCTGCGCGGGCTGAGGGCTGCCGCGCCCCAGGCGCGCATCCTGCTGGCGGTGCGCGAGGCGGTGGCGGATCTGGCCCTGACCTGCCCCTGGGTCGATGGGGTGATCGCCCCGCGGCCGAAGGAGGGCGGCGGCATCGATTTCCGCGGCATCACCCCCGGCGGACTGAAACTGTTCGCCGAGTGTTATCGCGCCGGCTTCGATCTGGCGCTGGTGCCGCGCTACGACTTCGACCGCCATGGCGCGACGACGCTCGCCGCCAACAGCCGGGCGCGGCTGGTCGCCGGCTTTTCCGAGCGGGTGACGCCGTGGAAGGCGGAGGGAAACCAGGGCTTCGACCGCGCCTATGGGCTGGCGCTGCACCCGCCGCCGGGGCGGCACGAGGTGGAGCAGAACGCCGCCCTGCTGGAGGCGCTGGGGGCGCGGCCGGATCTGGGTCCGCTGGAGCTGACGCTGACGGCGGAGGATCGCGAACAGGCGCGACGGCTGCTCGGGAGCGGCGAGGGCAGGCCGCTGATCGCGGTGGCGCCGGGGGCGGCCAGCCCGCGCCGGATGTACCCGGCCGACCAACTGGCTGCAGTGGTGTCCGCCGTGGCCGCGACGCTGGATGCGCGGGTCGCCGTACTGGGCACCGCGGATGAGCGGCCGGCGGCCGGCGTGATCGCGGCGGCGCTGCCGGGGAGGACCATCGACATGACCGGCGCCACGCCGCTGCGCGTCGCCGCCGCGGTGATGGCGGAGGCGGCGCTGGCGATCACCATGGACTCCGCCCCGGCCCATCTGGCGGCGGCGATGGGGGTGCCGGTGGCGGTGTTCTCCTGCCATCCCATCGGCGGCGATCCCAACCATTTCCACGCGCCGGAACGCTTCCGGCCTTGGACCGGCGGACGGGAGGAGCGGGCGCTGGTGCTGCGGCCCGAGGCGGCGGTGCCGCCCTGCACCGTGTCCTGTCTGGCGGCCGAGGCGCATTGCATCGGCGCCATCGAACCGGGTGAGGCTGCCCGGCGCATCCTGGCCCTGGTGGACGCGACCGGGGGAAGGGTGAGCTAACGAAAGTGGCTCCCTCTCCCGGGGCGGGAGAGGGCGAGTATGGTTGAGTCCTTCCCCGGACCACAAATCGCAGAAGTTGCTTTCGAAAAAGAAAGTGGGCGGATCCACGGGGTCGTGGATCCGCCCAAGGCGAGGAGACTGAATGCCGGTGCCCGAACGTGCCTGAAAAGGCACCGGCGTTCCGGAGGCCCGGCTGCGCAGGACAGGGCAGCCGAACCGTCCGAACCGAGGGTCTCCTATCCCTGTGACACCGTTACCCCGCAATCAGGCCGCGCAGCTGCCGATTTGCGACAGCCAGCATGGCGAGATCGACCGCCGGCTGGGCGCGCAGTTCGGCCAGAAGCTGTTCGACGCGATCCACCACCAGATTGCGGCTGGCGATCCAGGCATCGACCGCGGCGGACTCGTCGCCCTCGCTTTCCAGAACGCGCACGGTGAGCGCGCTCTGGTGGGCGAACAGGTCGTCGACGATGGCGGCGACCGCCTGACGCTGCCAGTGGTTGTCGACCTTGGCGCCGGCGGCGCGGTCGCGCAGCCATTCCAGGCCGAAGCGGCGGCCCAGCCCGAAATAGACCGAGGCGACGCCTTCCACCGCGCGGCCGGTGCGTTCGGCGATGCGCACCAGATCGGGGGCGGCGGCCAGCACCGGCAATGCTGCGATCCGGCGGGCCAGATCCTCCGGAACGCCCTGGGCGATGGCATCGGCGATGCGGGCGGCGAGGCGGGAGGATTCCTCCTCGTCGAGGAAGCGGTCCAGACCGGCGGCCAGAGCCTCCACCCCCGGACGGAAGGCGGCGGATTCGCGGCCCAGATCCAGCGGGTGCGGGCTGTGCGCCAGGAACCACGCCACGGTGCGGTCGAGCAGATGGACGGTTTCCAGCATCAGCGCCGTCTGCAGCGCCGCCGGCACGACGTTGTCGAGCGCGTCGATGGCGTCCCACAGCGGGCGCAGCTGGAACACGTCCCGCGCGATGGCATAGGCGCGGGCGACGTCCGCCGGGCCGAGGCCGGTCTTTTCCACCATGTCGCGGACGAAGGTGGCGCCGACGCGGTTGACCAGGCTGTTGGTGACCGCCGATGCCACGATCTCGCGGCGCAGGCGGTGGCGGAAGATCGCCTCGCGCTGGCCCTCGCGCAACGGCTGCGGGAAGTAACGCAGCAGATCCTCGACCGTCGCCGGGTCGTCCGGCAGCTCCGAGGCCAGCAGCTCGTCATAGAGCGTGATCTTGGCGTAGGCCAGCAGCACCGCCAGCTCCGGCCGGGTCAGGCCGCGCCGCTCGGCCATGCGCTGGGCCAGCTCCTCGTCGGTCGGCAGATACTCGATGGCGCGGTTTAGGCGTCCGCTGCGCTCCAGGTTGCGGATGAAGCGCGACTGCGCCTCCAGCAGGGCCGGCCCTTGCGCCTCGGCGATGGTCAGGGCCTGGGTCTGGCGGTAGTTGTCGGCCAGCACCAGCCCCGCCACCTCGTCGGTCATGGCGGCCAGCAGGGTGTCGCGCTGCTTCAGCGTCATGTCGCCCCGCGCCATGACGTCGCCCAGCAGGATCTTGATGTTCACCTCATGGTCGGAGGTGTCGACGCCGGCGGAGTTGTCGATGGCGTCGGTGTTCAGCTTGACACCCGCCGCGGCGGCCTCGATGCGGCCGCGCTGGGTGACGCCCAGGTTGGCGCCCTCGCCGATCACCTTGGCGCGGATCTGGCCGCCGTCGACGCGCAGCGCGTCGTTGGCCTTGTCACCGGCCTCGGCATTCGTCTCGGCCGACGCCTTGATGTAGGTGCCGATGCCGCCGAACCACAGAAGGTCGACCGGGGCCGTCAGCAGGCGGCGCATCAGCTCGGCCGGCGACAGGTGGGCCTGCTCGATGCCGAAGCAGGCGCGGACCTCCGGCGTCAGTTCCACCGTCTTGGCGCTGCGCTCCACGATCATGGCGCCCTGCGACAGCTTGGAGCGGTCGTAGTCGGCCCAGGAGGAGCGGGGCAGGGCGAACAGCCGGTTGCGCTCCTCCCAGCTGACCGCGGCGTCGGGGGCGGGATCGAGGAAGATGTGGCGGTGGTCGAAGGCGGCCAGCAGGCGGATGTGCTTCGACAGCAGCATGCCGTTGCCGAACACGTCGCCCGACATGTCGCCGACGCCGACCACGGTGAAGTCGGTGGTCTGGATGTCGGTGCCCATCTCGCGGAAATGGCGCTTCACCGATTCCCAGGCGCCGCGGGCGGTGATGCCCATCACCTTGTGGTCGTAGCCGGCCGAACCGCCGGAGGCGAAGGCATCGCCCAGCCAGAAGCCGTGATCGACCGACACCCCGTTGGCGATGTCGGAGAAGGTGGCCGTGCCCTTGTCGGCGGCGACCACCAGATAGGGATCGTCGGAATCGTGGCGGACGACATCCTTCGGCGGCACGACGGAACCGTCGGCGGCCAGATTGTCGGTGATGTCCAGCAGGCCGCGCATCAGCGTCTTGTAGCACTCGATGCCTTCGGCCAGGGCGGCCTCGCGGCCGGCGCTGGGGGGCGGGGGCCGCTTGACGACGAAACCGCCCTTGGATCCCACCGGCACGATGACGGTGTTCTTCACCATCTGCGCCTTCATCAGGCCGAGGATCTCGGTGCGGAAATCCTCGCGGCGGTCGGACCAGCGGATGCCGCCGCGGGCGACCTTGCCGCCGCGCAGATGGACGCCTTCCATGCGCGGGCTGAAGACGAAGACCTCCACCCACGGACGCGGCAGCGGCAGCTCCTCGATCGATCCGCTGTCCAGCTTGAAGGACAGGTGCGGCTTCGGCGTGCCGTCCGGGGCGGTCTGGTAGGCGTTGGTGCGCAGCGTGGCGCGGATCAGGTTGACGAAGCGGCGCAGGATGCGGTCGTCATCCAGGTTGGTGACGGCGTCCAGCGCATCCTCGATCTGCTCCAGGATCGGGGTCTCGTCGCTCAGGTTCTTCGGGTCGAAGCGGGCGGCGAACAGCCGGGCCAGCAGGCGCGCGGTCTGCGGATGGGCCGACAGCGTCGCCTCGATGGTGTCCTGGGCGTAGGCGAAGCGGGCCTGCTTCAGGTACTTGGCATAGGCGCGCAGCACCGTGACCTCGCGGCCGGTCAGCCCGGCGCGCAGGACCAGACGGTTGAAGCCGTCATCCTCCATCCGGCCGTCCCAGACGTCGGCGAAGGCATCCTGGAAGGTCTGCTTGACCTTGACGCAGTCGACCGGAAGGCCGTTCTGGGTGCGGGCGGCGAAGTCGTGGATCCAGACCGACTGGAGCGGGGTGGCGCCGCCGGCGGGGCGCACCTCGTAGGGCTGTTCGGTGATGACCTTCAGGTCCATGTGCTCCAGCATCGGCAGCACGTCGGACAGCGGCACCGGCCGGCCCTGGTGGTAAATCTTGACGTGCAGCTCGTCGCCATCGGCCTCCAGCGGGTGGAACAGCACGATGCCGAGGCGCTGTTCGGTCAGGACCCGTTCGATGCGGTCGATGTCGTGGACGGCGGTCTCGGCGGTGAAGGTCTCGCGGTAGCCGGCCGGGAAGGCGTCGGCGTAGCGGCGCAGGCGGGCGTTGCCGGTTTCCTCGCCCAGCGCCTCGACCAGGGCGTCGCGCAGCCGGTCGGCCCAGCTGCGGGAGACCTGGACCAGCCGGGATTCGATCTCGCTGATGTCGACGGCGGGGATTTTGCCCGGCTCCGTCTTCACCATCAGGTGCAGGCGGGCTAGCGCGCTGTCCGACAGCTGGGTGAAGTAGGAGGCGCAGGTGCCGTGGAAGGCGGTTTCCAGCACCGACTGGATCTTGCGGCGCAGCGCGGTGTCATAGCGGTCGCGCGGCACGAAGACCAGGGCGGAGACGAAGCGTTCGAACGGGTCGCGGCGGACGAACAGGGCGAGCCGCTGGCGTTCCTGCAGGTGCAGGATGCCGACCGCCGTCTCGAACAGCTCGTCGGACGGGGTCTGGAACAGCTCGTCGCGCGGGTAGGTCTCCAGGATGTTCAGCAGCGCCTTGCCGTCATGGCCGGTCGGGTCGAAGCCGGCGCGGGCCATGACGCGGGCGACCTTGCGGCGCAGGAACGGGATCTCGCGCGGGCTGCGGTTGTAGGCGACGGAGGTGAACAGGCCGACCGCCAGGGTGACGCCGACCACGTTGCCCTGGTCGTCGAACCGCTTGACCAGGATGGCGTCCAGCGGGACCGAGCGGTGCACGGTGGCGTGGCGGGTGCCCTTGGTCACCAGCAGCGCGCGCGGCTGGCGCAGGAAGGCGCGGATTTCCTCCGGCAGCACGGCGGCGTGGCCATGCTCGTCGAACACGGTGATCTCGGGGTTGCGCAGCACGCCGAGACCGCTGCCGTCCACCAGCTCCAGCCAGGGCTCCTGCCCCTCGCCGCCAATGGTGGCGATGTAGAGGCGGCTGCCCAGCAAGGTCATGTTGCCGTCGTCGACCCAGGTCAGGAAGTCGGCGGCCTCCTTCGATTCCTCGGCGTCGGGGGCGTTGGCGATGTCGGTGCGGGCGCTGCGCACCCGCTCGCGCATCGGCGTCCAGTCCTCAACCGCGGCGCGGACATCGGCCAGCACCCGCTCGATCCCCTCGCGCAGACGGGCCTGGGCGGCTGGGTCCGACAGCGGGTCGATCGAGCAGTGCATGAAGGATTCATCGCGGGCGCCGTCCTTCTCCTCGCCCGGTTCGAGAAGCTCGACGATGCGGCCCTCGGCATCGCGGACGACGCGGGTGACGGGATGGATGATGAGGTGGACGGTGACGCCCTGCCGGTTCAGCTCCGCCGTGACGGAATCGACCAGGAAGGGCATGTCGTCGTTGACGATCTCCACCACCGAGCGTTCGGTCTGCCAGCCATGCTCGTCCAGCCGCGGGGCGTAGACCCGCACCTTGGGCACGCCGGGCACACGCTGCTGGCCCCACTGCCACATGGCGAGAGCGGCGCCGTAAAGCTGTTCCGGCGTGCCGCGCAGCAGGTCGTCGGGGGGCACGTTGGCATAGAAGCGCTTCACGAAGCGCTCCGCCCGCGCGTTCGGAACCCGGCTGCGCACCAGCTCGGCCAGCTGTTGCCGCAAGTCGCCCGCCAGATCCTTCGTCGCCGTCCGCATGATGGTGGATGTCTCCTCTTGGGTTTTCATTGGTCGGGTTTTTCTTTGGATTGGTAGTACCACCCCCCAAACGACTTTTCGACGGCAAATAAACGGCAGGATTTCTGACCAAGCGGCGATTTGCACCCCTTTGGGGGTATTTCTCCAAAGATTCGGACAATCCAGTGACATGTCCGCCAAATTTATCCATAGCGCGTTCACATCCCCGGCATGAGCGGTGCCGCGGCAAAGGCGCACAGCGCCCATCCGCCGCATCCGGCGGTGGTTGGATGGCGGGCCTTTTGGCGGGAACACCGACTCGATTCGGTGGGATCGCTCTTTCGCCGACGAAACGGCGGAAAGCCAGGCGAGAGGCCGGAAAATAGGGCAGCACCACTGCCTTAATGGTATTTCAGATCACCGTCGCGGTGTTTTCCGACAAGCTATCGACCAGCCGGCGGGCATGGGCGGAAAGATCGGCAAAATTGCGGGCGCACAGCACCAGCAGACGGGGCGCCCACGGGTCGGTCAGCGGCACGACACGCAGGCCGCCGCTGTCGAGCGCCCGCAGCGCCGCCGTTTCCGGCACGATGCCGACCCCGACGCCGCGTTCGACCAGCCGGCACAGCGCCACCGGTCCACGCACCCGCACGCGGTAGGACAGGCTACGCCCGGCGCGGGTGGCGTGGCTGTTCAGATACTCCTGAAGGGCGCTGCCGGCGCTGAGGCCGACGAAGGGCTCGTCCAGCAGGTCGGTGAAGGCGATCCGGTCGCGGTCCGCCAGCCGGTGGGACAGCGGCAGGACGGCGACCAGCCGGTCGCTGCGGAAGGGCCGGGTCTCCAGCCCGCCGAGGTCGACCATGTCGGCGACCACGCCGAGGTCGGCCAGCCCGGCGGCCACCGCCTCGACGATGGCGTGGCTCGGCCGTTCCTCCAGGTCGATGTCGATGCTGGGATTGTCGGCGAGGAAGCCGGCGAGCGCGTCGGGCAGGAATTCGCTGATCGCCGCCGTGTTGGACAGCAGCCGGACATGGCCCTTCAGCCCCTTGGCGTATTCCGCAAGTTCGCCGCGCATCCGCTCAAGCTGGTGCAGGACGAGGCGGGCATGGTGGACCACCGCGCGGCCCGCCGGGGTGGGGCGGACGCCGCGGCGGAACCGTTCCAGCAACGGAATCCCCAGCGTCTCCTCCATCCCCCGCACCCGCGCGCTGGCCGACGCGAGCGCCATGGCGCTGCGCTCCGCCCCGGCGGTGATGCTGCCGGTCTCCACGATGTGCAGGAACAGCCGCAGGTCGGTCAGGTCGAAGCGCATGGCGATTCTCATAAGCCCAAGAGCCGCAGCCTGCCTTCGTCTCAGCCGAAGGCAGGCTGCGGCAAAGCCACATTGTGACCATCCGCCGCATCGATCAAGCTTGTTCCAGAGAACGAGGCCGACTGGACGGGAGGACGGAGCATGGCTCTGCTGGATCGCGACAACACCGGACCCGGCGACGGCAAAGGTCCTATGGCCGGGGTGGACCGCCGGCTGCTGCTGGTGGCGCTGGCCCTGGCGCTGCTGACCCTGCTGGCGCTGCTGGACCAATACCGGCCGACGCCGGGGTCGGCGCCGCCGATGGACTGGCAACTGCCGTCGGTGGAGCTGCCGCGGACGGTGCCGATGGCGAAGGCGCCCAGGCCGCACCGGGACGAGCTGTTGGGGGCGGACTGAGCCCGATGCGTCAGAACCGGATCAGGATGACGCCCAGGATCAGCGAGGCGGCACGGCTGCACTATAATCAAGGCTGCGCCGGCCGCTCGACCGGCAGGCTGTCGCTTCCCTCGCCCAGCGGGCGCTCCATCAGCACGCCGTCGAGCCAGCGGCCGAACTTGAAGCCCACCGACGGCAGGATGCCGACGTGACGGAAGCCGCAGGCGCTGTGCAGGCCGATCGAGCCGTGGTTGGCGCTGTCGCCGATCGCCGCGATCATCCGGCGGTAGCCCGCCGCCTCGCACATCTCCAGCAGCGGGATCATCAGCGCCCGGCCGATGCCGCGACGGCCCATGCCGTCCGCGACATAGACCGAGTTCTCCAGCGTGAAGCGGTAGGCGCTGCGCGTGCGGTACGGCCCGGCATAGGCGTAGCCGGCCAGCCGCCCTTCGCACTCCGCCACCAGATAGGGCAGGCCGCGGGCCAGGATGTCGGCGCGGCGGCGGGCGATCTCCGCCTCGTCCGGCGGGACCTCCTCGAAAGAGGCTGTGCCGTGCAGGACATGGTGGGCATAGAGCGCGGTGATGGCGGGAATGTCGGCGTCGGCGGACGCCCGCACCGTGATGGCAGACATTGGACTCAGCTCCGTTGAGGACGGTCGGCGGGAAGAAGAAGGGCGCAGACGGTCGCCAACCCGCCGCCGACGCCGAGAAGCGCGAACCCCCAGCCCCAGCCGGAACCGCCCATGGCTTCCGCCGCGCCGCCGGCATGGTCGAGCACCAGACCGACCGCCAGCGGTGCGGCACCGCCGGCGCCGAAGCCGAGGATGGAGCGCACGGCGAGCGCCGCACCCAGGCTGCCCGGCTCGACCGATTCCGTCATCGCCGTGGACAGCACCGGCGAATCGCCCAGCGCCGAAAAGCCGTAGAGCGCCGCCACCGCCAGCACCAGTGCCAGGGGCATGGCGTCCATCCAGCCGATGGTGAAGGAACAGGCCGCGCCCAGCACGCCCATCGCGATCAGCACCGCTCGCCGGCCCAGCCGGTCGGACGCGCGCCCCATCAGCAGCGAGGACAGGAAGCCGGAGATGTGGATGGCCGCGGCGATCCACAGCCCGCGAACCCCGGCGCCGCCGGAACCGGCGAGGCTGGCGGTCAGGAAGGCGGGCAGCCACGCCCACATGCCCAGCAGCTCCCAGCAATGGGTGGTGTAGCCCACGGTCAGCAGCAGGGAGCGGCGGTCGGCCAGGAAACGGAAGGCGCCGCGCAGCCGCCGCGCTCCGCCGCCGGCCACCAGATTGGCCCGGCCACGCAGTCCCGCCGTGCCGAGCAGTGCCGCCAGCAGCGGCCCAAGCCCGCAGGCGATGAAGGCGGCCTCGTAACCGAAGCGCTCCGACAGGCCGGCGGCGAGCGCGATGGAGCCGAAATATCCCAGCGACCCCGCCGCCAGCAGCCAGCCCACCGCCGCCCCGCGCCGCGCCGGCGGCACGCCCTGCGCCACCAGCATGATGGAGGGGGCGTAGGTGCCGCCCTGGGTCAGCCCAACCAGCGCGAACAGCAGCAGCCCGCTTTCCGCCGAGCGGGCGAAGAAGGCGAAGGCGAGGCCGGTCAGCGCTGTCGCCCAGCCTGCCCACAGGAAGACGCGCTTGGCGCCCAGGCTGTCGGCGAACCAGGAGGACCCGACCAGCGACAGGGCATAGCCGACGTTGAAGGCGGTCTGGATCGACCCGGCCTCCCCCGCCGACATGCCCCAGGCCTGCATCGCCGGACCCAGCGCGCCGGCATAGACCATGAAGGACAGCGAGGTGGCGAAGCGGCTGGCGCACAGCAGCAGAAGCCAGCTTTGGCGGGCGGCGGGAGCGGGAATGGCGGCGGTCGTCATGGGCACACCGTCGCGGAGGGCCGATAAAAAGGCAAATTTATTGATTTGATCGGAATCATAAGGAAGACTGTGGGTATGCGTGGCCTGAACCTCGACCAGCTCATCACCTTCGCCACCGTCGTCGAGCATGGCGGCTTCACCGAGGCGGCCGGCCGGCTCGGCCTGACCCAGCCGGCGGTCAGCATGCAGATCCGCAATCTGGAGGAGCGCTTCGGCGTGCGGCTGGTGGAGCGGGTGGGCAAGCGGGCCCTGCCGACCGCGGCCGGGCGCGACCTGCTGCCCTTCATCCGCCGCCTCCGAGAGGAGATGGAGGCGGCGACTGTCGCCATGGGTCGCCACCGCGCCGGGCAGGTCGGGCGCGTGCGCATCGGCACAGGCGCCACCGCCTGCATCTATCGCCTGCCGCCGATCCTGACGGCGCTGCGCAGCGCCCATCCGGGGCTGGAGATCATCGTCGTCACCGGCAACACGCCGGACATCCTGGACGCGGTGGAGGGCGGATCGCTCGATCTGGCGCTGGTCACGCTGCCGGCCGGCCGCCCCGGCCTGTCCATCGAAGCGGTCTGTGCCGAGGAGCTGGTCTGTGTCGGTCCCAGAGGTGGCCCCAATAGCGACCCCTGCGGCGACCCTTGCGGCGGCGCTCAGGATCCGGCAGCGGGAGTGGCCCCGGCGGCGCTGGCCGACCAGACGCTGATCCTGTACGAGCGCGGCGGGACCATGCGCGCGGTGATCGACGGCTGGTTCATGGCGGGCGGCATCCAGCCGCGCCCGGCGATGGAACTGGGCAATGTGGAGGCGATCAAGAACCTCGTCGCCGCCGGGCTGGGCCGGTCGATCCTGCCGTCGGTCACCGTCGGGAGTCCGCAGGATTGCGACCGCTTCGCAGTTCAGCCGCTGATGCCGCCCTTGATCCGCAAGCTGGGGTTGGTGTTGCGGCGTGATAAAGTGCTCGATGCGGGCGTGCGGGCGATGGTGAAGTCGATCACCGATATGCGGTAACAACATCGATTAAATTTCGCACTCTGACCATCATGCGGAATATTGCTTTTGGATGGTTTACAGAGGCTTTAGTCATTGCGCACTCTCATTCAATGAGACTTTCGTTTTTCTTGGGCGCCTATGACCAAGCAGCAGTCCGTTCCGAACGAGTCCGCCGATAACCGAATAAAAGGCGGGCGTGACCGGCATGGCCAACCGGATTCGGGTCCCGATGCGACGCTGCTGGCGCGGCTGGAGGAGCTGGAGCGGGAGAACGCCCGGCTGCAGACCGCGCTGTCCACCGCCTGCAGCGGCTGCGACGACCTGCTGACGGTCACCGCGCTGAACGAGGACCTGCGCACCGCCTTCAACGCGCTGGAACACAGCCGCGCCGCCCATGCCGACAGCGAACGGCGGCTGCGCGCGATCCTGGACAGCGCCATCGGCCACGCCATCCTGACCCTGTCGCCGAACGGCCGGGTGACCAGCTGGAACCCCGGCGCCGTCCGCATCCTGGGCTGGACGGAGGATGAGGCGCGGGGCCAGCCGGTCGATATCCTGTTTCCGCCGGAAGAGGTCGCCGCCGGCGTGCCCGACGCGCTGCGGGTGCGCGCGCTGGCCGAGGGCCGCATCCAGGAGGAGCGTGCCTTTTGCCACCGGGACGGATTCGTCGTCTGGGGCGCGCTGACCATCCTGCCGCTGCAGGGCGACGAGGAGGGTTTCCTGTGGATCCTGCACGACCGCTCCGACGAGCGGCGGATGGAGGAGGCCATCGCCGACGCGCGCCGGCGCGCGACCGACATCCTGGACAGCATCGACGAGGCGCTGGTGGCGCTGGACTGCGACTATCGCGTCATCTACCAGAACCGCCGCGCCGAGCAGCTCGACCACCAGTCGCTGTCGGCGATGCGCGGCCGCCGCCTGTGGGAGGTGTGGCCGCAGCTCGCCGGTTCCGACCTGGAAGCGCTGTGCCGAAAGACGATGATGGAGCGCCAGCCGACCGGCGTCGAAAAGCGCTTCGACGGCGAAGGCACCACCCTGTGGCTGGAGATCCGTTTCCTGCCGACGCCGGAGGGGGTGGGCTGCTTCTTCCGCGACATCACCACGCGCAAGCGGGCGGAGGAGGAGGCCCGCGCCTCGCACGAGCGGGCGGTGAAGATCCTGGAGAGCATCAGCGACGCCTTCTATGCCGTCGATCACGACTGGCGCTTCACCTACATCAACCGCAAGGCGGAACAGCTCTGGGGCCGGTCGCGCGACACGATGCTGGGTCGCCGCCTCTGGGAAGTGTTTCCCAAAACGTTGGGGAGCGAGTCGCTGGAGGCGCAAAAGCAGGCGGCGCGCGAAGGGCGGGAGATGGCCATCGAGGTGGTGTCTCCCGTGCTGGGCCATTGGGTGGAGGTCAACATCTATCCCAGCCCCGACGGCCTTTCGGTGTATTTCCGCGACATCACCGCCCGGCGGCAGGCGCAGCAGGCATTGCTGCAGGCCAAGGAAACGGCGGAGGCGGCGGACCTCGCCAAGGGCAAGTTCCTGGCCGCGGCCAGCCACGATCTGCGCCAGCCGCTGCAGGCGCTGCTGCTGTTCGTCGACGTGCTGAAGCCGCATGTGCAGGGCAGCCAGGGCGCCAACGCGCTGATGCATCTGGGCCGCGGGCTGGACGCGCTGAAAGAGCTGCTGGACAGCCTGCTCGACATGTCGCGGCTGGATGCCGGCGTGGTCCAGCCGAACATCGAGAATGTGTCGGTCACCCCGCTGTTCGACCACATCGCCGCGTCGTACCGGCCGGTGGCGGCGGCGAAGGGGCTGGAGCTGCATGTGTCCTCCTGCAAGGCCGCCGCCCGCACCGACCGCACGCTGCTGACCCGCATGGTGCGCAATCTGGTGGAGAACGCCCTGCGCTACACCGAGAGCGGGCGGATCGACATCGAATGCCGCCGGGCCGGCGGGCGGCTGCTGATCGAGGTGCGCGACACCGGCATCGGCATCCCGCCCGACCATCTGGAGCGCATCTGGGAGGAGTTCCATCAGGTCGGCAACCCGGAGCGCGACCGCAACCGCGGCCTGGGGCTGGGGCTGGCCATCGTGCGGCGGCTGTCGCAGCTGCTGAACCATCCGGTGGACGTCCAGTCCAGGCCGGGGCAGGGGACCAGCTTCGTCATCGCCCTGCCGATGGGCCGCAGCATCGAGGCGCCGGTGACCGCGGCGGAGGCGGCGACCGCCGGGCGCGGGCGCTTCGCCGTGGTGGTCGACGACGACGCCATCGTTCTCTTGGGGCTGGAGACGATCTTCCGCGAATGGGGGTACGAGGTGCTGGTCGCCGGCTCCGCCCAGAAGGCGGTGGAGGGGCTGAGCCGCGCCGGCCGGCGCCCCGACCTGATCGTCGCCGACTACCGCCTGCGCGAAGGGCAGTTCGGGACCGACGCGGTCGCCCGCATCCGCGCGCTGTACGACGATCCCGGCAAGTCCCCTTCCCCTGGGCCCATTCCCGGCCTGATCCTGACCGGCGAGACCGGCCCCGACTGTGAACGCGACGCCGCCGCCCATGGGCTGGGCATCATCCACAAGCCGGTGACCCCGCGCCAGCTGAGCCACGCGCTGGGTGAGCTGCTGGGTGGTCAGTGACAGGAATGCCGTGAGATGAACGCCGCATCATGAATCTGGCCGCACTGGACATGAACCTGCTGGTGGTGTTCGACGCCCTGATGGAGGAGCGTAACGTCACCCGTGCCGGCCGGCGCGTCGGCCTGACCCAGCCGGCGGTCAGCAACGCGCTGTCACGCCTGCGGCTGCTGTTGAAGGACCAGCTGTTCATCCGCACCCCCGCCGGCATGCAGCCGACCGCCCGCGCGCTGGAGATCGCCGGCCCGGTGCAGCAGGCGCTGGCGCAGATCAAGGACGCGCTGGAGCCGTCCTGGTTCGACCCGGCGACGGCGGAGCTGTCCTTCGCGCTGGCGGCCGGCGACTATATCGGCTCGACCCTGCTGCCGCCGCTGACCGAGTTGCTGCGCGACCGCGCGCCCGGCGTGCGCCTGCGTGTGCTTCCGGCCAACACGCTGGACCTGATGCATTTCCTCGACAACGGCGAATGCGACATGGCCATCGGCTTCTTCGATACCATCCCGGAACGGCTGGATGCCATGCCGCTGTGGGCGGAGTCGGTGTCGCTGGTCGCCCGCTGGGACCACCCGCTGGCGTCCGGGCCGATGAGCCTGGAACGGCTGGCCGAGGCGCCGCACATCCTGATTTCCCAGACCGGCCAGGAGGATGACGGATCGTCCGACGGCTATCTGCTGAGCCACGGGTTGCGCCGGCAGGTGATGACGCGCAGCCATCTGGCCCTGCGCCGCAGCCTTGAGGAGCGAGGCCTGCGTCTGCGGGTGGCGTTGACGGTGCCCTATTATTCGGCGGTGCTGCCGATCGTCATGCAGTCCGATCTGGTGACGCTGCTGCCGCACCGGGTGGCTCTATCGCTGCACCGGCTGGCCGGGGTGGCGGTGCGCGACCTGCCATGTCCGCTGGAAGCGGTTCAAATCCAGGGCCTGTGGCACCGGCAGGTGACGGCCCGTGCCTCCCACACATGGCTGCGCCGCCTCGTTGCCGAGGCGGCGCAGCGGATGACCGGACAGACCCTGTCGCCTGGGCGGTTGGCCAGTTAGCGACAGGTGGGTCAGCGATAGATGCTGCCGTAGTCGCCGCTGGCGGTGGTGAAACCGCCCTGGTTCGACGCCACCGGCGCCTCGCCGTCGCGGAAGGGCAGGTCGAGCGTGCCGCGGGCGTGGTTCAGATAGCTCTGCGCCTGCGCGGTCTTGCCCTGGCGGTTCAGATCCTGGGCGATGGACAGGTCACGCTCCACCTGCAGGACCTCGGTGCGGCCGACGCCGCCGGGCAGGGTCTGCTGCAGGGCGGCGCGGGCTTCGCTCAACTGGTCGGCGAAGGAAGCGCTGCCGGTGGAGGACGCCGCGAAGGACGCGCCCGAGGCCAGGAGGACGGCCGAGAACAGGGCGGTGGCGGCGGTTTTGCGAATGGACATAAGTGTCTCCAACATCGGTGATTTCTTCTGCGGACCGCTGTGCCGCCTTTCGGTTCGGCGCGGCGCCCCGCTGTTGTGCACCTTGATGTAGAGGTCCTTGCCCTATTCCTGAAATCGATAGTTGTTATGTGCGATATTGGCGGTGTGAATGGCTGGTGACGGCGTTCGGCCCGGCAGAGTGGGCGGACCGGAGCGGCCGGTCCGCCGTCTTCTGCGAAGGATTTTTATCCCTGCTCGATCAGGTCGGCGCAGGCGTCCACCGCGGCGGCGGCGTAGGGGCGGATGCGCGGCGGGATCTGCGACGGGTTGATGCCCGGCCCGAGGATGCCGACGCCGACCGGCTTCATGAACTGCAGCTGCAGGTCGATCAGGCTGGAGATGACGGCATGGCCCATGACGTTGCCGTGCTCGGTCTCGCCCCGCTCGATGATGCCCAGCGCCACGGCGCCGGCGACGTCGTCGCGCATCAAGAGGCGCTTGATCGCCAGCGGCTTCTCCATCGAGCCGGGAACCCAGACCTCCGCGACGATGCCGAGGCCGCGGCGGGCGGCGACGGTGCGCGCCTCGTCCAGCATCTCTTCCACCTCTTTGCGGTGGAACCGTCCGAGCACGATGCCGATGTTGCTCACCCTCTGCTTCTCCCATGTTCGCGGTGTAACCTGCGCCCAAACTGTCGCGTCGCCGCGCAAAGCGCAAGGGGCGTCGCGAGGCGCTGAAGGCGGCTCGGGCCGTACGGAGATTTCCTGCCCGCATTATAAAGTTGCGCGGGTAAATCCGGCCGCGTTGCGGCGACGGCCAAGCTGTCGCGGAGGTAATCCAAGGAAAAACCCTTATGGACTGCTCGGTCTCGCTATGCGAACTGTTGCCGAGTGCGACAGGCCGTCGCACTGCGCTACAATTCAGCACAAATTGGTCGCCGCCGCTTTTCTTACGACCATGTAATGATGAGGGCGTGGCGGTTGCGACGGACCCGGGGGGCTGGGACGTCGCCGGCGCAAGAGAACGACCAGGCGAATCCGGAACGGCAATCATGTTGAAAGGTGCGATCGAATACGCGCCGTCGACCTTCGAGGAGCGGGGGGCCGCGGTGGCCTTCACCACGCCGCTGCTGTCCCAGACCCGCGTGCGCCGCGGCGAGCGGTCGAAGCTTGAGGTGCTGATCCCCAGCCTGTCGCAGGGCATGGGCATCTATGTCGTCGCCTGGAAGGCGGTGCCGGACATGGTGTCGATGACCATGCACGACCGCTATCTGCACGACCTGATCGTGAAGGAGGACGCCTGTTCCCCCTATGAGATCCGCCGGGCGACGCTGAAGGCGGCGCGGCGCGGGCTTGCCGGGCCGCAGGCGGCGCAGGCGGCCCGCCGCGCCCTGGAGGAGGACGAGGAACAGAGCACGCTGACCCATTATCTGCTGATCCTGGCGATCCTGAAGGCGGTGGGCCTGGAATCGCCGGAGATGCTGAAGGCCGGCATCGACACCGACGAGGGGCAGCGGCTGACCCGGCAGCTGATGACCCGCGCGGCGGAAAGCCTGAAGATGGACGCCACGCTGCTCTATTCCCGGCTGGCCGACATCGCCGCGGTCACCGCGCCGGTCGGGCTGGCGCGCTCGCCCCGGCCCGGCCGTCTGACGCGCGGGCTGAACGACCTGAAGGCCTTCCGCGACAGCATGACCGGCTGGGCGAACGACGTGCCGAGCGACGCCGCCCCGGTGGCGCAGTTCTGCGCCGAGGTGGCGCAGCACACCATCTCCATCGGCGACAAGGTCCTGGGCGACTTCCACCGTCGGATCGAGGCCATCGGGCCGCTGATGCGCGACTGGGACAGCGAGGTCCTGCGTGTGCGCGCCCAGGCCGGCCGCATGGCGTGGCTGCTCGACGGCTGGAGCCACATCACCGGGGCGTGGGAGGTGGCGCAGGCCGAGGACCACCACCAGCAGGCGGCGACCGTCAACGACCTGTTCCGCATCCTGCCGCTGCTGCCGCGCAAGGAGTCGACCCGCGATTTCGTCGGGGATTCCAAGCAGGTCAAGGTGGCCCACCGCCGCTCCGTCCGCATGCTGGAGGACTGGCGCACCGGCCAGATGGACATCGACGCCATCCGCCGGATCGAGGCGGTGAAAGCGCGCGCGCCATGACGGGAGGGGCGGGGGGAAAAGGGCAGGCCGACCGTCTGCCGGGGCTGGAAAGCCGGCTGTTCGACATCCCCGAGGACAAGTTCATCGAGGTGGTCCGCCTGCTGGAGCGGGTGCGCGACCATCCCGACGTGCGCCAGACCTTCGCCGCCATCCGCCCGCGGCTGGTCCAGGTGCGCCCGAACCGCCGCCCGACGCTGAAGCGCGTGCTGTGCATGCCGTTCGAGGATGTGCTGGAAAGCTTCAGCGGCGTCGACGTGCCGCTGGGCCGCATCGAGCGGCGGGTGATCGAGCCGGTCTGGCGGCTGGTGACGGAGTGCGGCGACACCGCCCTGATCGACCAGCTCGACCGGCAGGTGCAGGAGACGGCGCCCGGCAACCTCAACGCGCTGCGCAACATCGGGCGCCGGCTGTGGCCGATGGCGGCCCAGGCCATTCGGGGGGCGGTGGAGCAGGACGGGGCCCGGCATGCGCTGTGGCGCGTGCTGCATGGCGACGAGGAATTGCAGCGGCAGGTGTTGGACATCGCCGCCTTCCTGGAGATCGGGCTGACGGTGGAATCGCTGAAGGACGCGCTGGCGCCGAAGCCGCTGCCGGCCTTCGAGGACGAGCATGTCGGCGTCATCGAGCAGGCGGTCCAGGCGGTGGCGCGGCAATCCACCGGGCTGGTCTATTACCTGCTGCTGGTCGCCGCCTCGCGCATGGCGAACCCGGCCGACCTGCTGACGGTGCTGAACGACCTGGATTTCGGCAAGGCGCGGCGCGAGCAGCCGGTGATCTTCGCCCAGCTGAGCGGGCTGGTGGTCACCAATCTGGAAGAGCGGTCGGCCCGGCTGGACGGCAACGGCTACAGCGCCGGACCGGGGGTGGCCGCCGCCGCCATCGCGCCGGAGGAGGCCATCGCCATCGCCGAGCGGCTGGTCGCCAGCGTCGCCACCACCTCCGCCGTCATGGACTTCCTGGCCGAGCCGGTCTATCGCGAGCGGCTGGAGGCGGTGAAGACGGCGGTGCGGACCATGGTGACCGGCACCGTGCTCGACACCGCGCCCGGCGGCATCCTGACCGCCGTCGCGGCCCCGGCGGAGAACGGCCGCCCCGCCGCGGTGGACGAGGACGCCCAGGCCGCCGCCGAGGACCACGCCCGTGCCCTGCGCCGCTGCGAGGGGCTGGCCGATGCGCTTGGCCTGCACGAGCCGCTGAAGACCGCGATGGCGTCGATGGAAAAGGGGCTGATGGCGCGGGCGCACGCCCTGCTGGCGCAGTATCCCAAGGCGGCCGGCGACCCGGACGATGCGGAAACGGCGGAGATCGGCCTGTTCTACGCCCTGCGCCTGCTGGAGCTGGTCGCCGGCCCTGCCAAGGCCGACCAGTTCCGCACCGCCATCATGGCCGCGACGGGCGAGTTCGCGGAGGAGTAGGGGCGGTTCGTTCCCTTACGAGGTCGCCGGCAGGGCGTCCCTCGCTTCGTCCTCTTCGGCGTAGCGGCGGGCGAGGACGGCGCCGACCATCAGCTGGATCTGGTGGAACACCATCACCGGCAGCAGCACCAGACCGGCGGTGGCCGGAGCGAACAGGACGCCGGCCATCGGCACGCCGCTGACCAGCGACTTCTTCGAGCCGCAGAAGACGATCACCGCCTCGTCGGCGCGGGAGAAGCCCAGCCGGCGGCTGAGCAGCGTCGTGCCGATCAGGAACAACGCAAGGATGGCGCCGTCGATCAGCACCACCATGCCCAGCGCGGCCGGCGGTACCTGATGCCACAGGCCGTTCACCACCGCCTCGCTGAAGGCGAGATAGACGACCAGCAGGATCGAGCCGCGGTCGGTGAAGCGCAGCATCGTCTTGTGCCGCGCCGCCCAGGCGCCGACCCAGCGCCTCAGCAGCTGGCCGGCGACGAAGGGCAGCAGGAGCTGCGCCGCGATGGTCTGCAGCGTGTCGAGCGACAGCGGGCTCCCCTGCACCTTCAGGAACAGCGCCACCAGCAGCGGCGTCATCAGGATGCCGGAGATGTTGGACAGGGTGGAACTGCACACCGCCGCCGCGACGTTGCCCCGCGCCATCGAGGTGAAGGCGATCGAGGACTGGACGGTGGAGGGCAGCAGGCAGAGGAACTGCACGCCGATCGCCAGGGCCGGCGGCAGCAGGCTGTGCGGCAGCGTTTCCACCACCGCCCAGCCGATCAGCGGGAAGGCGGCGAAGGTCAGGCTGAAAATCAGCAGATGGAGGCGCCAATGCGCCATGCCCGCCACCACCTCTTCCCGCGGCAGACGGGCGCCGTGCAGGAAGAACAGCAGCGCGATGGCCGCCTCCGCCAGCCAATGCACGCCCTGGGCGGCTTGGCCCTCCACCGGCAGCACGGTCGCCAGACCGACGGTCGCCACCAGGGCCATGGTGAAGCCGTCCATGTTCGGGCGAGGCACGCGAATCATTGGTTGGTCCCCCAAATCGTTATCACTGGCCGGACATAGCGCCTTGGCTTCTCTTATAACGACCTTCGCCGGGCTGGAATACAGTATTCAACATGCATGGCAGCCTTGAAAGGATTGGGGAAAATCGGCCCACCCCCGGTTCTTTCCACGATGCGGAAATTTCAGGCGGAGGCGCGGTGCGGCCAATCTCTTGAAGCTCAATAGGTTTTTGGCCGCTCAGCTATCCCCTTGCCACCGGCCTTGCCATACGGTAACGTATGGTCAAAGAACGGATGATTTCCCAGGGGAGCGATACGTCCATGCTGTCCAACCAGTACCCCAGCCTGAATTTCGACCTCGGCGAGTCGGCCGACATGCTGCGCGATTCGGTGCGGAGCTTCGCCGCCAACGAGATCGCCCCCCGCGCCGCCGAGATCGACCACAGCAACGAGTTCCCGAACGAGCTGTGGCGCAAGATGGGCGACCTCGGCATCCTCGGTGTGACGGTCGAGGAGGAGTATGGCGGCGCCGGCATGGGCTATCTGGAGCATGTCGTGGCGATGGAAGAGGTGTCGCGCGCCTCGGCCTCGGTGGGCTTGAGCTACGGCGCCCATTCGAACCTCTGCGTCAACCAGATCCGCAAGAACGGCAATGAGGAGCAGAAGCGCCGCTATCTGCCCAAGCTGATCTCCGGCGAGCATATCGGCGCGCTGGCAATGTCGGAGCCGAATGCCGGGTCGGACGTGGTGTCGATGAAGCTGCGGGCGGAGAAGAAGGGCGACCGCTACGTCCTGAACGGCACCAAGATGTGGATCACCAACGGCCCCGACGCCGACACGCTGGTGATCTACGCCAAGACCGACATCAATGCCGGCCCGCGCGGCATCACCGCCTTCCTGGTGGAGAAGGGCTTCAAGGGCTTCTCGGTGGCGCAGAAGCTGGACAAGCTGGGCATGCGCGGCTCCAACACCGGCGAGCTGGTGTTCGAGGACTGCGAGGTGCCGGAGGAGAACATCCTGGGCGGCGTCGGCCGCGGCGTGAATGTGCTGATGTCGGGCCTGGATTACGAGCGCGCGGTGCTGTCCGGCGGTCCGCTCGGCATCATGCAGGCCTGCATGGACGTGGTGATCCCCTATGTCCACGACCGCAAGCAGTTCGGCCAGCCCATCGGCGAGTTCCAGCTGATGCAGGGCAAGATCGCCGACATGTACACGATCATGAACGCCGCCAAGGCCTATGTGTACGCCGTCTGCAAGGCCTGCGACCGTGGCGAGACCACCCGCAAGGACGCCGCCGCCGCCATCCTGTTCTCCGCCGAAAAGGCGACCTGGATGGCGCTGGAGGCCATTCAAACGCTGGGGGGCAACGGCTACATCAATGAGTACCCGACCGGCCGCCTGCTGCGCGACGCCAAGCTCTACGAGATTGGCGCCGGCACCAGCGAGATCCGCCGCATGCTGATCGGGCGCGAACTGTTCAAAGAGACCGCGTAAAGCGGTTCGGCAACAAGGCATCGAGGGAAAGGGACAGACCACCATGACCGACAGCATCGTCATCGCCGCCGCCGTCCGCACGCCGATGGGCGGCTTCCAGGGGGACCTCATGGGCCTGACCGGCCCGCAGCTGGGCGCCGTCGCCATCCAGGCGGCGCTGGAACGCTCGGGCCTCGCCGCGGACGCGGTGGACGAGGTGTTCATGGGCAACGTGCTGTCGGCCGGTCTGGGGCAGGCTCCGGCGCGTCAGGCCGCGCTGGGCGCCGGGCTGCCGAAGGGCGTCGGCTGCACCACCATCTCGAAGGTCTGCGGATCGGGCATGCGGGCGGTGATGTTCGCCCATGACGTCATCAAGGCCGGCTCGGCCAAGGTGGTGGTGGCCGGCGGCATGGAGAGCATGTCGAACGCCCCCTACCTGCTGGACCGCGCCCGCGCCGGCTATCGCATGGGCCACGGCAAGGTGCTGGACCACATGTTCTTCGACGGTCTGGAGGACGCCTACGAGAAGGGCCGCCTGATGGGCACCTTCGCCGAGGAATGCGCCAGCAGCTACAACTTCACCCGCGAGGCGCAGGACAACTACGCCATCGAAAGCCTGAACCGCGCCCGCAAGGCAGTGGAGGACGGCTCCTTCAAGGCGGAGATCGCGCCGGTTCTGGTCAAGGGCCGCAAGGGCGACGTGCTGGTCGACACCGACGAGCAGCCGGGCAAGGGCGATCCGAAGAAGATCCCGACGCTGAAGCCGGCCTTCGCCAAGGATGGCACGGTGACGGCGGCCAATGCGTCGTCGATCTCCGACGGCGGTGCGGCGCTGATCGTCACCACCCGCAGCGAGGCGGACAAGCGCGGCCTGCGCGTGATCGCCGAGATCAAGGGCCACTCCAACCACGCCCAGCAGCCGGCGCTGTTTACGACCGCCCCGGTCGGCGCGATGCAGAAGCTGTTCGAGAAGGTGGGCTGGTCGGCTCGCGACGTCGATCTGTTCGAGATCAACGAGGCGTTCGCGGTCGTCACCATGGCGGCGATGCGCGATCTGGACCTGCCGCACGACAAGGTGAACGTCCATGGCGGCGCCTGCGCGCTGGGGCACCCGATCGGGGCTTCGGGGGCGCGGATCATCGTGACGCTGCTGGCCGCGCTGGAGAAGTATGACCTGAAGCGGGGTGTGGCGTCGCTGTGTATTGGCGGCGGCGAAGCGACGGCGATCGCGGTGGAGCGGGTGTAAGGCTCTCCCGCCCTTATTCCCCCTCTCCCCCCGGGGAGAGGGGACTATAAAGATTGAGGAAACGCCCGATGCACCTGACCGAAGAACAGACCATGGTCCGCGACATGGCCCGCGCCTTCGCGCAGGACCGGCTCGCCCCGACCGCTGCCGAGCGCGACCGCAGCGGCGCCTTTCCCAAGGCGGAACTCGCCGAGATGGGCGAACTCGGGCTGATGGGCATGCTGGTGCCGGAGGAGTTCGGCGGCGCCGCCACCGACCATGTCGCCTACGCGCTCGCCATCGAGGAGATCGCCGCCGGGGACGGTGCGGTCTCCACCATCATGAGCGTCCACAACTCGGTCGGCTGCATGCCGATCCTGAAGTTCGGCAGCGACGCCCAGAAGGACCGTTTCCTCAAGCCGATGGCGCGCGGCGAAATGCTGGGCGCCTTCTGCCTGACCGAGCCGCAGGCGGGGTCCGACGCCTCGGCGATCAAGACCCGCGCCCGGCGCGATGGTGACCACTGGGTGCTGAACGGCACCAAGCAGTTCATCACCTCGGGCTCGCAGGCCGATGTCGCCATCGTCTTCGCGGTAACCGATCCGGCGGCGGGCAAGAAGGGGCTGAGCGCCTTCATCGTGCCGACCGACACGCCCGGCTATCAGGTGGCGCGGACGGAGGAGAAGCTGGGCCAGCACTGCTCCGACACCTGCCAGATCGTCTTCGAGGAGTGCCGGGTGCCCGCCGAGCTGATGCTCGGGGCCGAAGGCGCCGGCTACAAGGTGGCGCTGGCGAACCTTGAGGGTGGGCGCATCGGCATCGCCTCGCAGTCGGTCGGCATGGCGCGCGCGGCGCTGGACCATGCCATCCGTTACGCCCAGGAGCGCCAGAGCATGGGCGTGCCGATCATCCAGCATCAGGCCGTCGCCTTCCGCCTCGCCGACATGGCGACCCGCGTGGAAGCCGCGCGGCAGATGGTGCTGCATGCGGCATCCTTGCGCGATGCCGGGGTGCCCTGCATGAAGGAAGCGGCGATGGCCAAGCTGTTCGCCTCCGAGATCGCGGAGAAGGTCTGTTCCGACGCCATCCAGATCCATGGCGGCTATGGCTATCTCAACGATTTCCCGGTGGAGCGCATCTATCGCGACGTCCGGGTCTGCCAGATCTATGAGGGCACCAGCGACATCCAGCGGTTGGTCATCAGCCGCGCTCTCACCCAATAACCAAGACCGCCAAACCGGGAGGAAGACGGCATGACCGTCCTGAAGAGCGCCCTGAACGCGCGCTCCGCCGAGTTCCAGGCCAACGCCGACGCCATGCAGGCGCTGGTCGACGATCTGCGCCGGAAGGTCGCCACCATCCAGCAGGGCGGCGGCTCACGAGCGCGCGAAAAGCACCTCGCCCGTGGCAAGCTTCTGCCGCGCGAGCGCATCCGCCAGCTGCTCGACGTCGGCTCGCCCTTCCTTGAGCTGTCGCAGCTGGCCGCCGACGGCGTCTATGCCGAGGACATCCCGTCGGCCGGCATCATCGCCGGCATCGGCAGCGTCGCCGGGCAGGAGTGCATGATCGTCGCCAACGACGCGACGGTGAAGGGCGGCACCTATTACCCGCTGACGGTCAAGAAGCACCTGCGCGCGCAGGAAATCGCCCAACAGAACAACCTGCCCTGCATCTATCTGGTGGATTCGGGCGGCGCCAACCTGCCGAACCAGGACGAGGTCTTCCCCGACCGCGACCATTTCGGCCGCATCTTCTACAACCAGGCCAACATGTCGGCCGAGGGCATCCCGCAGATCGCCGTGGTGATGGGCAGCTGCACCGCCGGCGGCGCCTATGTCCCGGCGATGTCGGACGAGGCGATCATCGTCCGCAACCAGGGCACCATCTTCCTCGGCGGCCCGCCGCTGGTGAAGGCGGCGACCGGAGAGGTGGTGACGGCGGAGGATCTGGGCGGCGCCGACGTGCATTCCCGCACCTCGGGCGTCACCGACCATTACGCGATGAACGACGCCCACGCCCTGGCGATGGCGCGGCGCGTGGTGTCGAACCTGAACCGCGCCAAGCACATCGACCTCGACCTGCGTGAGCCGGAGGAACCGGCCTTCGACCCGCGCGAGCTTTACGGTGTGATCCCCAGCGACGCCCGCAAGCCCTTCGACGTGCGCGAGGTGATCGCCCGGGTGGTCGACGGTTCGCGCTTCGACGAGTTCAAGCCGCTCTACGGCACGACGCTGGTCACCGGCTTCGCCCACATCTTCGGCTATCCCGTCGGCATCATCGCCAACAACGGCATCCTGTTCAGCGAATCCGCGCTGAAGGGCGCCCATTTCGTCGAGCTGTGCTGCCAGCGCCGCATCCCGCTGGTGTTCCTGCAGAACATCACCGGCTTCATGGTCGGACGGAAGTACGAGGCCGGCGGCATCGCCAAGGACGGCGCCAAGCTGGTCACGGCGGTCGCCTGCGCCAAGGTGCCGAAGTTCACCGTCATCATCGGCGGCAGCTATGGCGCCGGCAATTACGGCATGTGCGGCCGCGCCTACAGCCCGCGCTTCATGTGGATGTGGCCGAACGCCCGCATCTCGGTCATGGGCGGCGAGCAGGCGGCCGGCGTGCTGGCCCAGGTCAAGCGCGACGCCATGGAAGCCCAGGGCAAGCCGTGGTCGGCCGAGGACGAGGAGGCGTTGAAGGCGCCGATCCGCGCCCAGTTCGAGCGCGAGAGCCACGCCTATTACGCCAGCGCCCGGCTGTGGGACGACGGCATCATCGACCCGGCCGACACCCGCATGGTGCTGGGCCTAGGCCTGTCCGCCTCGCTGAACGCCCCGGTGCCGAAGACGCCCTTCGGCGTGTTCCGGATGTGATGGAGGCGAGCATGAGCGACATCCTCATCGACATCGCCGACACCGGCGTCGCCACCGTCACCATGAACCGCGGCGACGTGCACAACGCCTTCAACGAGCAGGTCATCGCCGACCTGACCGCGGCCTTCCGGCGGGTCGGCGAGGATCCGGCGGTGCGCGTCGTCCTGCTGCGCGGGGTGGGCAAGAGCTTCTCGGCCGGGGCGGACCTGTCCTGGATGAAGAAGATGGCCGGCTACTCCCGTGAGGAGAATCTGGCCGACGCCATGGGCCTCGCCACCATGTTGCGCACGCTGGACGAATGCCCGAAACCCACGGTCGCCGTGGTGCAGGGTCCGGCCTTCGGCGGCGGCGTCGGGCTGGTTTCGGCCTGCGACATCGCCATCGGGGTGGAGACGGCGACCTTCGCCCTGTCGGAGGTGCGGCTGGGCATCATCCCCGCCGCCATCAGCCCCTATGTCATCGCCGCCATCGGCGAGCGCGCCTGCCGCCGCTATTTCCTGACCGGCGAGCGCTTCAGCGCGGCGGAGGCCCATCGCATCGGCCTGCTGCATGAGCTGACCAACGCCGATGGGCTGGAGGAGGCGGTGGCGAAGACGGTGAAGAACCTGATGGACAGCGCGCCGACGGCGGTCACCGCTGCCAAGGAGCTGATCCGCGCCGTCGCCCGCCGGCCGCTGACCGAAGAGGTGATGCGCGACACGGCGGAGCGCATCGCCCGCCAGCGCGCCAGCGCCGAAGGTAAGGAGGGCGTCGGCGCCTTCCTCGACAAACGCACCCCGTCCTGGCGGAGTTGACCCACATGTTCGACAAGATCCTGATCGCCAACCGCGGCGAAATCGCCTGCCGGGTCATCCGCACCGCCCGCCGCATGGGCATCAAGACCGTCGCCGTCCATTCGGAGGCCGACGCCAAGGCGATGCATGTCCAGATGGCGGACGAGGCCGTCTGCATCGGCCCGGCCCCGGTCGGCGAAAGCTATCTGCGCGGCGACGTCATCCTCGACGTGGCGAAGCGCACGGGGGCGCAGGCCATCCATCCCGGCTACGGCTTCCTGTCGGAGAATGCCGGCTTCGCGGCGGCTTGCGCGGAGGCCGGCGTCGTCTTCATCGGCCCGCCGATCGAGGCGATCCGCGTCATGGGCTCCAAGGCGGAATCCAAGCGGCTGATGGCGAATGCCGACGTGCCGCTGGTGCCGGGCTATCACGGCACCGACCAGGACTTCGCCACCCTGTCGGCGGAGGCCGGGCGCATCGGCTATCCGGTGCTGGTCAAGGCGTCGGCCGGCGGCGGCGGCAAGGGCATGCGCGTGGTGCGCGCCGCCAATGAGCTGGCCGACGCGGTGGCCGGCGCCCAGCGCGAGGCCAAGGCCGCCTTCGGCGACGACAGCCTGCTGCTGGAGAAGTATCTCGGCCGGCCGCGCCATGTTGAAATCCAGGTGTTCTGCGACACCCACGGCAACGGCGTCTATCTGTTCGAGCGCGACTGCTCGGTCCAGCGCCGCCACCAGAAGGTGATCGAAGAGGCGCCGGCCCCCAACCTGCCCGACGACCTCCGCCGCCGCATGGGCGAGGCCGCGGTCGCCGCCGCCAAGGCGGTGAACTATGTCGGCGCCGGCACCGTCGAGTTCCTCTATGAGGATGGCGGCTTCTACTTCATCGAGATGAACACCCGCCTGCAGGTGGAGCATCCGGTGACGGAGAAGATCACCGGCCTGGACCTCGTGGAGTGGCAGCTGCGGGTGGCGGCCGGGGCGGAACTGCCGCTCCGCCAGGACCAGCTGACCCGCAAGGGCCATGCCTTCGAGGCGCGGCTTTACGCCGAGGATCCGCAGCGCGACTTCCTGCCGGCCATCGGCAAGCTGGTGCGGCTGCGCCCGCCGGCCGAGAATGAGCATGTCCGCGTCGATACCGGCGTCCGCGAGGGCGATTCGGTGACGATGTATTACGACCCGATGATCGCCAAGCTGATCGTCTGGGACGAGGACCGCGACAGCGCGCTGCGCCGCCTGCGGGTGGCGCTGGCCGAATATGAGGTGGTGGGTGTCACCACCAACGTCGCCTTCCTCGGCGCCATCGCCGGCCACCCGGCCTTCAAGGCGGTGGAGATCGACACCGGCTTCATCGAGCGCCACCGCGCCGACCTGCTGCCGCCGCCGGCCCCGGTGGCCGACAAGGCGCTGGCCGCCGCCGCACTGTCGGTGCTGCTGAAGCGCCGGAAGGAGGCGCAGGCGGCTCTGCGTGCCCGGTCGGATCGCTACTCGCCCTGGCTGCTCGCCAATGGCTGGCGGCTGAACGAGGAGAACCATTACGACCTGCGCCTGATGGACGGCGACACCGCGCGCGAGGTGACGCTGCATTTCCGCAGCGACGGCTACGAGGTCGCGGTGGATGGCGGCAAGGCGATGCCGGTGACCGGCGTCAGCCTGTCGGACGGGCTGCTGACCGCGACGCTGGACGGCATGCGCACCCGCGCCACCGTGGTGCAGCAGGGGCTCGACATCACGGTGCTGATCGACGGCGCGGTGTCCCGCCTGACGCTGGACGACCCCAGTGCCCGTGCGGCGGAGCAGGAGGGCGGCTCCGGCCGCCTCACCGCGCCGATGCCGGGCACCGTGGTCCGCGTGCTGGTCGAAGCCGGCCAGAGCGTCGAGGCCGGCGCGCCGCTGATGCTGCTGGAGGCCATGAAGATGGAGCACACCATCAAGGCGCCGGCGGCCGGCACCATCAGCGCCGTGAATTTCGCGGCGGGCGATCAGGTGTCCGAAGGCGTCGACCTGCTGGTTCTCGACATCGCGGAGGGCTGATGATGCAACTGCCGAAATTCGTCCGCATGGTGGAGGTCGGCCCGCGCGACGGCCTCCAGAACGAAAAGTCGATGGTGCCGACCGCGGTGAAGGTGGAGCTGGTCGACCGCCTGTCCGACGCCGGCTTGAGCGTGGTCGAGGCGGCCAGCTTCGTCTCGCCCAAATGGGTGCCGCAGATGGGCGACAGCGCCGAGGTGCTGGCCGGCATCACCCGCAAGCCCGGTGTCCGCTATGCCGCCCTCACCCCGAATGTGAAGGGGCTGGAGGGCGCGCTGGCGGCCAAGGCCGACGAGGTGGCGGTGTTCGGCGCCGCCTCGGAAAGCTTCAGCCGGAAGAACATCAACTGTTCCATCGCCGAGAGCCTGGACCGCTTCGCCCCCGTGATGGAGCAGGCCAAGGCGGCGGGCGTGCCGGTGCGGGGCTATGTCTCCTGCGTGCTCGGCTGCCCCTATGAGGGGGAGATCGCGCCACGAGCGGTGGCCGACGTGGCGGAGCGACTGTTCGCCATGGGCTGCTACGAGATCTCGCTGGGGGACACCATCGGAACGGGGACGCCGACCAAGGCGCAGCTGATGATCGCCGCGGTGGCGGAGCGGGTGCCGGTGGAGAAGATCGCCGTCCACTTCCACGACACCTATGGGCAGGCGCTGGCCAACATCCTGGCGGCGCTGCAGATGGGCGTGGCGGTGGTCGACAGCTCCGTCGCCGGCCTGGGCGGCTGCCCCTATGCCAAGGGCGCCAGCGGCAACGTGGCGAGCGAGGATGTGCTGTACATGCTGAACGGCCTGGGCATCGAGACCGGGGTGGACCTGGACAAGCTGATCGCGGCCGGAGCGTTCATCAGCGACGCCATCGGCCGCCCCACCGCATCGAAGGTGGCCCGCGCTCGTGGTTGTGCGTGAGGGAATCTTCGGCAACGAAGGGCCGCGCTTCCGAAAGGGGGCGCGGCCCTTTCGTATTTGAGGGAGATGAATGCATGGGGATGTTGGAAATTCCTTGTTGATTGTTAATGATACTCAAGCATATAAAAACAAAAAGAAAAGCCGATCATTGCACGCCAATGTATTATTTGTATCGAGTCGGCTGAGATGTCCTGATAGATTTCTTTTGTATGAGGAATTTAGTCGCCAACTCTGCGGACAGCTTCCGCTAAGTTATCGGATTTGTGTATCCATTCTTGCATCTATCGGTTAGCGGCGGGAAGGTTTTGACAGCATAAAAATATCTATCGCATGGTCGAATTTCTCGTATTTAGGGAATTTGTCCGTGGTGATGGGATGAGGGGCGATGTAAGACAGGGATGTAGCTCTCACGAGTTGCATATTGACTCACATTCCGGTCCTGTTGCTGACGGCAGATGCGTCGCTGTCGATTCCGCCGCGCATCATTCCCCCGAAGCCTTCATCAAATATTGGAGCGACAAGGGCGGGTCGGAGCGCGCCAATTATCAGAAATTCATCAATCAGCTCTGCGCCCTGATCGGGACGGCGGAGCCGGAAGCGTCGTCGGAACAGGACGCGCTCAACAATTATGTCTATGAGAAGAGGGTTCGCGCGCTCGACCTGGAGGGCGATGACGGGCGCAACAACTATCTCGACTGCTACAAGCGGGATTGCTTCGTTCTGGAGGCCAAGCAGTCGCGCAAGCGTCAGCGCGGCGGGCAGGAGGGGAGCGATCTGTTCGGCGGGCTGCCCCACAGCTCCCCGCCTGCCGGGACGCGGCCGTCATGGGACCGGCTGATGCGGCAGGCGCGCGCCCAGGCCGAACGCTATGCCAAGGCGCTGCCGACCGATCATGGCTGGCCGCCCTTCCTGATCGTCGTCGATGTCGGGCATGTGATCGAGACCTATGCCGACTTCACCGGGCTGGGCAAGGCCTACATGCCCTTTCCCGACAGCCGGTCGCACCGGATCAGGCTGGCGGATCTCGCCGATCCGGAGATACGGGCGCGGCTGAAGGCGATCTGGGAAACGCCCAAGAGCCTCGACCCCAGCGCCCGGCGGGCCGAGGTGACGCGGGACATCGCGCAGCGCCTCGCCCGGCTGGCGCAGAGCCTGGAAAAGCGGTACGAGCCGAAACAGGTGGCGCTGTTCCTGATGCGCTGCCTGTTCACCGCCTTCGCGCAGAATGTCGGGCTGCTGCCGGACGGCGCCTTCACCGGCGTGCTGAACGACGCCCGGCCGAACCCGCAGTTCCTGCCGCGCTATCTGGAACCCTTCTGGCGCAGCATGGACAAGGGCAGCGACCACGACATCACCATCCGCTCGCGCGTCCGGCATTTCAACGGCGGGCTGTTCCGCGAAGCCGAGGCGCTGGCGCTCGACGAACAGGAGATCGGCGAGCTGATCGCCGCCTGCTCACGCGACTGGAAGAATGTGGAGCCGGCGATCTTCGGCACCCTGCTGGAAAACGCGCTGAGCAAGCGCGAGCGCAGCCAATACGGCGCCTTCTTCACGCCACGCGCCTATGTGGACCGGCTGGTGGTGCCGGCCGTGATCGAACCGTTGATGGCGGAGTGGCGGGCGGCGCAGGTGATCGCCGAGAACGCCCAGCGAAAGAAAGAACCGGCGCAGGTCATCAAGGAAATCAAGGATTTCCATCGGAAGCTCTGTTCTGTCAGGGTCTTGGATCCCGCTTGTGGAAGTGGAAATTTTCTTTACGTCGCCCTGGAGAAGATGAAGGCCCTGGAAGGGGAGGTCATTGCGACGCTGGAGGACATCGGCGGCGGAACACAAGCCAATCTCGACCTTGCCGGGCACACGGTCGGGCCGCACCAGCTTCTTGGGCTGGAGAAGAATCCCCGCGCCGTGCCGATTGCCGAACTGGTTATCTGGATCGGCCATCTGCAATGCCACCTACGCCAGCGCGGGCCGGAAAGCCTGAGCGAGCCGATCCTCCATTCCTATGACAACATCCGGCAGTGCGACGCGGTGCTGTCCTGGGAGCGGGTGGAACCGATGCTGGACGAAGCCGGCCAGCCGCGGGTGAAGTGGGACGGCCTCAGCTGGAAGACCGACCCCTTCACCGGTCAGGAGGTGCCGGACGAAAGCCGGACGGTTCCGCTGCAACGCCATGTCGGAGCCAAGCCGGCGGACTGGCCGGAGGCCGATTACATCGTCGGCAACCCGCCCTTCATCGCCGGCAAGGACCTGCGCGCCGAACTGGGCGACGGCTATGCCGAGGCGCTGTGGCGGGCCTATCCTCACATGCCCGGCGGCGCCGACTTCGTCACCTACTGGTGGGACAAGGCGGCCGATCTGGTGCGCAAGGGAGCGGCCCGGCGCTTCGGCTTCATCACCACCAACAGCATCACCCAGACCTTCAGCCGCCGGGTCATCCAACGTCATCTGGACGCGAAGACGCCGCTGTATCTGGCTTTCGCCATCCCGGACCACCCCTGGGCCGACGGGCAGGGCGCGGCGGCGGTGCGGGTGGCGATGACGGTGGGCGCGCTCGTCGAGCATGACGAACGGACGGGCTTGTTGAAGACGGTGGTGCATGAGGGACAGGCACCGGATCGCGACGGGGCGGTGCCGGTGGTGCTCGCCGTCCGGCAAGGGCGCATACATGCGAACCTGACCGTCGGAGCGGATGTGGCGGCAGCGAAAGCGCTCAAGGCAAATGACGGGCTGTCCTCTCCCGGCGTGAAGCTTCATGGGTCGGGCTTTCTCGTCACCCCGGCAGAGGCGCGCGCTCTCGGCTTGGGGCGGATCGCTGGACTGGAACAGAGGATACGCGAATACCGGAATGGCCGTGATCTGACCGGGCGCTCCCGTGGGATAATGGTGATCGACCTGTTCGGCATGACGGAAGCCGAAGTCAGGCAGAAGTATCCTAAGGTTTATCAGTGGCTGTTGGATCGCGTGAAGCCGGAACGGAACTCCAATGGCAGGCAGTCATATCGTGAGAACTGGTGGGTGTTTGGTGAGCCAAGAAAGGAGTTACGGTCGGCTTTCCGTGGAATCGGTAGATATATAGCAACTATTGAGACGTCTAAGCACCGATCATTTCAGTTTATTGAGATAAATATTATTCCAGATAACAGGATCGTGTGCTTTGCCTCACAGCCCGTTTCAAAAGTCTGGTGAAGGAAGCCGCTTTCGGTTTGGGTGAGCGAGGCGGTGTATCATGATCCTGATGGCGGCAATGGTGACCATGGCCTCGGCGACGTCGGTGCGCTCCTCGTAATCCTTTGACAAGCGTCGCCACCGTCCGAGCCAGCCGAATGATCGTTCGACCACCCAGCGGCGGGGAACGAGGATGAAGCCGCCGCCGGCGATGCGCCGGACGATGATCAGCGTCAGCCCGAGCAGGAAGCAGGCGAGGATCACCGGCATCCGATTGTAGATGCTGTCGGCAAAGATGGCGCGCAGCCAGCAGTAGAGCCGCTTGATCCGCGTCAGCAGCGCTCCGGCGCTGTCGGCGTCCTGAATGTCAGCGGCGTGGACGAGGACGCCGAGCAGGAAGCCCGAGGTGTCGACGGCGATGTGACGCTTGCGGCCCTTGATCTTCTTGGCCGCGTCAAAGCCTCGGGCGCCCCTTTTTCCGTCGTCTTGACGCTCTGGGTGTCGAGGATGGCGGCCGAGGGTGTCGGATCACGGCCTTCCTGCTCGCGCAGCATCACCACCAGATGGTGGCGAAGGGCCTCCCACACGCCGGCTTCCAGGAAGGCGCGGAAGTAGCGGTAAACCGTGGGCCAGGGCGGAAAGGCCGGCGGGGGCGGCAAATGGCGCCATTGGCAGCCGGTCCGCACCACATAGAACAGGGCGTCCAGCAACCGACGCATGTCCGTACTGCGGGGCCGTCCACCGGGCTTGGCTGACGGAATCAGGGGCTCGATCAAGCGGTACTGGTCATCGCTCAGGGCTTGGCCGGCGCCGTAATCGCCAACCAGCCGGCGGTCCTCGGGCGTCCACATCGGCGGCCTCCGGCAGGGTGTGTGTCCCCTGCCAACAGCCTTTACGTCAGACCCTCACCACGTCAGCGACAACTTTCGAAACGGGCTGTCAGAAGATCAGTATGTATTAGGGGTTCTTAGCAGCGCTTTCCACGTGAACTGGGCGCTTTCCACCGGAGGAACACTTGAAGATAGGCCGGTATATAACAAAACCCGCTGCTTCGACACCTTCCCCTTCCCCAATGCCACGCCGCATCAGAAGCGGGTGATCGGTCAGCTTGCCGAGGAACTCGACGCCCATCGCAAGCGGGTGCTGGCCGAGCATCCCGACCGGCTGACGCTGACCGAGCTTTACAATGTGCTGGAGAAGGGACGGAGCCGGGAGGAGCTGACCGCGCGCGAGATGGAGATCTACCAGCTGGGGCAGGTCGGCGTGATGCTGGACCTCCACAGCCGGATCGATCATGCGGTGGCGGACGCCTATGGCTGGCCGGCCGATCTGGAGGATGCGCGGGTTCTGGAAAATCTCGTGGCGTTGAACGCCGAACGTCACCGCGAGGAACGCGACGGCCTCGTCCGCTGGCTGCGGCCGGAGTACCAGAACCCGAACGGGCAGGGCCCCGCCGTGCAGATCGCGGCGACGCTCGACATCGCGGCGGATACGGCGAAGCGGATCGTCTGGCCGAAGGCGCCGACCGAACAGGTCCACAGCCTGATGGCGGCGCTGAACCGCTGCGGCCGTGCCGTCGAAGCCGAAAGCCTCGCCCGCCAGTTCAAGGGCGCCCGGTCGCCGCGGGTCAAGGAACTGCTCGACATCCTGGTGTCGGTCGGCCATGCCCGGCAGGTCAACGACCGCTATGCGCCTTGACCGGAACCGTCGCGGTCGGTCGCCGCCCGCATCGTCCGGATATGCGGACCACTAAATTGTACGTACTACAAACTTGACGATCCGGACCGGCCGGCGCATCATGGTCGGCGTGATGGATGGTGCCGAAAACGCATTGTTCCCACGACGCCGACCGGTCTGAGCATCGGTCGGAACCACGGCTGGAGTTCCAGTGGCAACGACCCACGGCCGCTCATCGCGCGCCGCCACATGACCTGTTGCCCGTCCGGCTGTTCGGCGGCGGAGCCATACCCGGGTGGCTCCGCCGCCGATTGTTTTTTGGCAGACTGTTTTTTGCCGTCTGTTTTTTGGGCAATCGCCACGGCCCCGCCCGATCCCCGCCATCCTCCCGCCTCATTTCTGTCACGTCCTGTGCCGCTCCGCAATTCGCCGAGCCAGCGGTCAGCGCGTAATGGATTTTGCCGAATTTCATACCACTTTTGAGCAAAGACCTCGGCAGCTCCTGCCGGAATCGCTCGAAAATCAAACGAAACTTCGAAAAATATTGATGGGCTTTCGCAAAATGGGGGTAAGGGCTGTGGCTTTAACGCGCCATTAACCAGACTGGATTGAGTTTAGGCACATCAGACGCGGCCAACTCCAACCAGCACGCGAAGTTGACTTCCAGGCTAGATGGAAATGGTTCGTCCCGTGTTAATGCCGATATGCCCGTTTCCCTTTGGATTTGAAAGGCCCGCCCCCATGACCGTGCCGGCAGTCCTCCGCGATGTGGCGCAGTACGGCGCCTACGCCGCCGGCCGGGGCCGACATGCGGGCCTGCTGGTCGCGGTCCTGCTGCTGGCCGGTTGCCCGGCCAACACGGCCGGACCCTGGGGGGGAGCGGACGTGACGGCGGCCCGCCCGAACGCCCATCCGGCCTCCCCGCCGGTGCCGAAGCCCAAGCCGGTCCGGAAGGCTTCCGAAGCCGCCACCCTGGCGCCGGCCCTGCCGATGCCGCAGCCGGGGCCGCCGGTGACGGCCGGGGAGCTGACCGCCGCCCAATCCGCCGATCAGGCCTCCGCCCATCTGGCGGCCATCGGTTCCGACAGCGCCGCGCAAGCGGCGGCACCGCCGACGGGGGGCACGCCCACCCAATCCGCAACCACCAACGCCGACCCCGACAGTCTTGTCGGGCTGGACGAAGTCCAGACTCTCAAACTCCTGGGGTCCCCCGTTGCACGGGAAGAGGCGCCTCCCGCCAAGATCTGGCGGTATGCCAAGGGCGATTGCACCCTCAAGGTGTTCTTCTTCATGGATATGACCTCGTCCCAGGACTTCCGCGCCCTCTCCTACGATATGAAGAGCAGCCAAAATGTCCCTGACGCCGACCACCGATGCTTCGCCCAACTCCTCGCTCAAGCTGACGCAGGGCGCCCTGTCCGCGCCGGGATTCAGTAAGGCGGAGTCGAACAAGGGAATGTCCGCAATGACCGATCCGACCATTGCCCGCATCGCTCTGGTGGACGACGACGACCTGTTCCGCGAGTCGCTGAGCCTCAACCTCGGCGACGAGGGGTTCGAGGTCATCACCTTCGACCGTGGCGAACCGGCGCTCGACTTCTTCGCCGAAGGCGGGTCGGTCGACATCGTCCTCCTCGACTGGCGCATGCCCAAGCTGGACGGCATCGACGTTCTGCGCCAGATGCGTGCCCGCGGCATCGCCACGCCGGTCATCTTCCTGACCGTGCTGTCCGACCAGATTTACGAAGAGGCCGCCCTGGCCGGCGGCGCGCTGGACTTCGTCGAGAAGTCGCGCAGCCTGTCGATCCTGCTGAAGCGCATGCGCCTGATCCTCGACGGCATCAAGGGCGATGCGGCCAAGGGAGCGGAGGATGCGGAGGCCGGCGGCAACAGCACCAGCCACCGCCTGGGCGAGCTGGAGCTGCGCCTGGACAACAGCCGCGCCTTCTGGAAGGGCAAGCGCATCGACCTGACGCTGACCGAGTTCAACATCGTCAAGCTGATGTCGACCCGCCCGGAAGAGGACGTGTCGTACCGCGAGATCTACGACCTCGTCCACGGCAAGGGCTTCGTCGCCGGCTACGGCCCGTCGGGCTACCGCGCCAACGTCCGCGCCTTCATCAAGCGCATCCGCCAGAAGTTCCGCTCGGTCGACGCCAACTTCGCCTGCATCGAGAACTATCCCGGCTTCGGCTATCGCTGGGGCAAGGGCGAGAACGCGGCCAACCAGGGCCGCGACGAGGATGGTATGGGCGAGGATATGCTGATCGATGGCGCTGCTGCCGATTGACCTCGCGATGCGGGCGCCCCGACGGGCGTCCGCCCGCCTGCTCTGGCTCTGGCGCTCGATGGCGAGCCGCCTGCTGCTGCTCACCCTTGTCTTCATCGCAGTGCCGGTCCTGCTCTATGACCAGTTCCAGCGCGCCGACGAGGCGTCGCAGCAGCTTCTGCTGAAAAGCGCCCAGCGCCAGGGCGAGCTGATCGCCCGCGCGCTGGAACCCGAACTGCTGGGCGTCGACCGCACGGCGCTGCCCAGCCTGAGCATCGCGCTCGCCCGCTATGGCGACGACCGCACGCGGCTGAAGCTGCTGGTGCGCCCGCGCGTGGCAGCATCCGGCGCCGCCACCACCCCGTCCGGCGCCAAGGCCGGGCCGGAGCCCTTCTTCTACGTCGCCGCCGCCCCCAGCCTGTCCACCGCCGACATCGACGCCGAACGGCGCCTGCTGCTGGAACAGGGCGTGCTGGACCGGCTGGGGTCGAGCTGCGCCGGCAATTCGACGCTGGCGATGCGCGTCCCCCATCTGGAAGGCGGGGAGGAGGTGCTGTCCTCCATCACCCCGATCAAGACCAGCTTCGGCTGCTGGGCGCTGGTGACCAGCCACGCGACGGAAGCCTACATCTCCTCCTCCATCGGCCGGCCCTATTGGAGCACGCCGGCGGTCCAGGCCGCCGCCGCGATCTATCTGGCGATGGCCGCCCTGGTGCTGGCGGTGCTGGCCGGCATCTGGCGCAACCTGAACCGCTTCGGCGATCTGGCCCGCCGCATCGTCGGCGGCGACGACACGCCGGAGCGCGAGGACCGCGACGCCTCCTTCGCCGCGCGCAACACCGTGCCGGAACTGGCCGGCGTGGCCGAGGATTTCGACCGGCTGGTGTCCACCCTGCGCGACAGCGCCCAGTCGCTGCGCCGGGCCGCCGAGGACAACGCCCACGCCTTCAAGACGCCGATTGCCGTGATCCGCCAGTCGGTGGAACCGCTGCGCCGCGCCCTGCCGGCGGAGAACGCCCGCAGCCAGCGCGCCCTGACCATGATCGAGAAGTCGCTGGACAAGCTGGACGGGCTGGTGTCCTTCGCCCGCCGCATGGACGAGGCGGCGGCCGACCTGCTGGCCCCGTCGCGCCGCCGGGTCGACCTGTCGCAGCTGGTGGAGCGGATGGCCGGCGGCTATACCGGGCTGCTGGCCGAACGCCGCCTGCACATGCGCTCGCGCATCGATGCCGGGCTGGTGGTGCGCGCCAGCGAGGAGACGCTGGAGACCATCGTCGAGAATCTGGTGGAGAATGCCGTCAGCTTCTCGCCGCCCGAGGGGACGGTCAGCGTCCGCCTGACCCGAACAGGGGCCTGGGCCGAGCTGGTGGTGGACGACGAGGGTCCGGGTGTCGATCCCGCCAACCTGGACCGCATCTTCGAGCGCTATTTCTCCCACCGCGAGCCCGGCCGCGGCATGCCGGAGGACGAGGCGGCGGCGCATCAGGCCGGCGCGGCCCATTTCGGCATCGGGCTGTGGATCGTCCGGCGCAACATCGAGGCCTTCGGCGGCCGTGTCCTCGCCGAGAACCGCCCGACCGGCGGCCTGCGCATGACGGTGGCCCTGCCGCTGGCGGCCTGACCGGGATCCCGTTCGGCCGGGCTGCAGGTGAACGGGCTTCGGGGCGGCATCGTCTTTGCCGCTCCGGCTATGGTCCGGCATGGCCTGATCCCGTTTTTTCCGTTAGGATCGGGGCTGCCAGCCGAACAGCATTCCGAGCCGCCGATGGACCGCAGCCTCGATTCCACCGACATCAAGATCCTGCGCGAACTGCAGGATGACGGCCGCCTCAGCAATGTGGAGCTGGCGCGCCGCATCAACCTCAGCCCGGCCGCCTGCCTGGAGCGGGTGAAGCGGCTGCAGGCCGACGGCATCATCCAGCGCTATGTCGCGCTGCTCGACCCGCACCGGCTGGAAGCGGGGATGCTGGTCTTCGTCGAGGTGGTGCTGGACCGCACCACGCCCGACAATTTCGACGACTTCAAGGCCACCGTGCTGCGCATGCCGCAGATCATGGAATGCCACATGGTGGCCGGCGGCTTCGACTATCTGGTCAAGGCCCGCGTGCGCGACATGAACGAATACCGCCTGTTCCTGGGCGAGTTGCTGTCCACCGCCCGTGGCGTGCGGGAAACCCACACCTACGCGGTAATGGAAGAGGTGAAGAGCGTCACCGCGATCCCGCTGGACGGGCTGTCCAACGGGTCGTTGCGCGGCTGAATGATCAGACAGCAAAGCATTTTCCAAAATGCATAATACTTTTGGGCCAGTCCTCTTTTCCGGATGCATTTTGCGAAGAATGTGACGGGTGGACTTCGCTCCGCCGTTGTGGGGCAACGCGAAGTTTGTTCGTTTGCTGACAAAATGATCCGGCATACCGCTTGCAGCGAAAGGTCCGGACCGGGGTGGCGACCGATATGGTCGTCCGGCGGCTTTCGTTCCGCCTCCACACCCGGCCGATTCCTTCGAGGCTTTGGCTGGAGCGGAACCCCGTCATGCGCGTCAACACTCCGATCACCGACCGGGAAGTCCATCTGACCGAGGGGGTTCCCCTGGTGTCCCGCACCGACACCGGCGGGCGCATCACCTTCGTGAACCAGGCCTTCGTCGAGATCAGCGGCTTTGACGAACTTGAACTGATCGGCGCTCCGCACAGCATCGTCCGCCACCCCCACATGCCGAAGGAGGCCTTCGCCGACCTGTGGGCGACGGTGAAGACGGGACGGCCCTGGGAAGGGCTGGTGAAGAACCGGACCAAGGGCGGCGATTACTATTGGGTGCTGGCCAACGTCACCCCGGTGGTCGAGAACGGCGCCGTCACCGGCTATATCTCCATCCGCTCAAAGCCGGCGCGCGAGGATGTCGCGGCGGCCGAGGCGCTCTATGCGGAGATGCGCGACGGCCGCGCCGCGCTGGCGCTGGCGGAAGGTTCCCTGGTGCGGAAGAGCCGCGCCGGCCGCGCCGCGGCCTTCGCCTGGGCCAGCCTGTCGGGGCGGCTGGGCGCGGTGTTCGGGCTGCTGATCCTGGCGGTGCTGCTGGCCGGCTGGCTCGGCCTGGACGGCATGTCGAATTCCAACCGGTCGCTGCGCACGGTGTATGAGGACCGCACGGTTCCCGCCTATCAGATCGGCGAGATCCAGAACCTCGCCCGCGACAGCCGGCAGCGCCTGACCGACCTTGCCGCCGACCTGCGGACGGGAAGCGGCGCCGGTGAACTGATCGCCGTGGAGAAGGAGGTGGCGGACAACGCCGCTGCGATGCGGCGCCTGCTGGCCGACTATCTGGCGACCTACCTGACCCCGGAGGAGGCCGTCCTCGCCGAGACGTTCAAGCCGCTGGTCGGGACCTATCTGCAGCGCGGGATCGAACCGGCGCTGGCGCTGGCCAAGCAGAAGGATGCCGCCGGGCTGGACGCCCATCTGCGCAGCACCACCCGACCGGCCTTCGCCGACCTGCGCCGGGTGTCCGACGCCCTGCTGGAGCTTCAGATCCGCGTCGCGCGGGAGGAGTTCGACAAGGCGGAGCGGGATTACGGACGCCGCGTCGTCCAGGTCGCCGTGGCGATGCTGCTGAGCGCCCTGCTCGCCGCCCTGTTCGGCTGGGCGATCCTGCGCACGGTGCGCCGTCCGCTGGCGGTGCTGGAACGGACCTTCGAGCGCATCGCCCGCGGCGCCCTGACCGACCCGATGCCGCCCGTCGGCGTGCCGGAATTCCGCCGCGTGGCGTCGGAACTGAACGCCATGAAGGCGAAGCTGGCCTATGGCATCCACGAGAAGCACGAGACCGAACTGCGCCAGAAGGCACTGACCCGTCAGGCCCTGCTGGAGACCTGCAAATCGATCGAGAGCGATCTGGACGCCACCTGGATCGGGGTGGAACTGGCCAGCAACCGCGCCGGCGACGGCATCCGGCACCTGATGCAGTCGCTGGGCGTGGTGCGCGAGAACACGGTGGTGGTGTCGGCCGCCTCCGAACAGGCCAGCGCCAACGCCCAGTCGGTCGCCGCCGCGACGGAGGAGCTGAACTCCGCCGGGCACGAGATCGCCCGGCAGGCGGCGCGCTCCAGCGAGGTGGCGCGGCGCGCGGTGGACAGCGCCCGCGGCTCCGCCACCGCCATCGGCCAGATGGAGGTCGCGACGGAGGAGATCGCCAAGGTCGCCAACCTGATCAACGAGATCGCCGGCCAGACCAACCTGCTGGCGCTGAACGCCACCATCGAGGCCGCAAGGGCGGGGGAGGCGGGCAAGGGCTTCGCGGTCGTCGCCAGCGAGGTGAAGACGCTGGCCAACCAGACGGCGAAGGCGACCGAGGACATCGCCCGCCAGATCGAACAGCTGAAGCAGGCGGTGGGCGGCAGCGTCAGCGCCATCCAGACCGTCATCTCGGTGATCGAGGAGATCGACGAGGCCGCCGCCGCCACCGCCGCCGCGGTGGAGGAGCAGTCGGCCGCCAATGCCGAGATCGGGCGCAGCGCCACCAACTCGGCCGGCGGCGCCTCGCAGGTGTCGGGCAGCGTGCTGCACATCCGCGACCAGACCGACGAGATCACCGGCATCGCCACCGACGTCAGCCGCCGCATGACCGACACCCAGTGCGCGGTGGCCGACCTGAAGCGCCGGCTGGTCATCGCGCTGCGCCAGTCGGTGGCGGGCGACCGCCGCGTCTCCGACCGCATCCCGTGCGAGGAGCCCATCGGCCTGACGGTTGCCGGCGACCGCCGCAGCGTCACCATGCTCGACCTGTCGCTGGACGGGCTGCTGGTGGAGAGCAAGGGGCTGCCGGAGCTGGCCGAGCAGACGCGGCTGACCGTGACTCTGCGCAATGTCGGCGACCTGCCGGCCATCGTCGCCGGCACCAGCGACCTCGGCCTGCATCTGGCCTTCGACGAGCTGTCGGACGCCCAGACCGCCCAGTTGGACCGTGCCTACACCGCGATGATCGAGGCGGATTCGGCCATCATCCGCACCGTGCAGGACACCGCGGCGGCGCTGGCCAAGGCGCTGGACGGGGCGCTGTCCAACGGCAGCATCGGCGAGGAGGCGCTGTTCTCGACGGAGCTGTCCACCATCCCCGGCACCGAGCCGGAACAGTGCCTCGCCCCCTTCACCGAGCTGACCGACCGGCTGTTCCCGGCGATCCAGGAGCCGGTGCTGGCCTCCAACCCGCGCTTCCAGTTCTGTGCCGCGGTCAACGCCGTCGGCTATCTGCCGACCCACAACGCCCGCTATTCCGAGAAGCAGCGGCCGGGCGACGCGGACTGGAACGCCGCCCATTGCCGCAACCGGCGCGTCTTCGCCGACCGCTCCGGCCTCGCCGCCGCCCGCAACACCCGCCCGTTCCTGCTGCAGGCCTACCGCCGCGACATGGGCGGCGGCCAGATGGTGCGGCTGAAGGAGGTCGATGCGCCGATCGTCGTGCGCGGCCGTCACTGGGGCAACCTGCGGCTGGCCTATACCTCCTGACGGGACTCACCCGTTCCGTGCCAGCAGGGCTTCGTAACGTCGGACGGTTTCGCGCATCTCCTCCAGCAGTTGACGCTGCTCGTCGGCCGCCGCGCGCGCCCGTTCGGCTTCGATCCGCGCCTGCTCGGCATAAGCCCGGGCCTGCTCGGCCGAAAAGCGGGCCTCCTCATGGTGCCGGCGCGCCCGCTCTTCGGCTTGGCGGCTCTCCTCCGCCGAGCGCCTGTCCACTTCCTCGGCCCGGCGATGATTTTCGTCATCGATCCGCCAGTCTTCGGCTTCCCGCCGTTGGGTCTCGCCGGTAATCCGTCCCTCCTCGGCCATCAGGCGGGCGTCTTCCGCCTCCATGTGGCGTTCGAACATCGCGTTGCGCTGTTCTTCGGCCTCCTCGCGCCGCCGCTCGGCGGCGTCGCGGGCCTCTTCCGCCCTGGTGCGGCGTTCCTCGCCGTGCCGCCAGTCTTCGGCATCGGCGCGCCGGTCTTCGGTATGATCCTCGGGGAGGTTTGTCTGGGGCATGGCGCTTCCCCTTCTTCAGGCGGTGAATGGCGTTCAAGGTTCTGCAGGCGCGCGTCCGTCCGGTCCGGAAGGCGCCGCCTCCGTTCCGGCATGTCCTGGACCGTCGCCTGCAATGCCTCGGTGCGATCCAGGGTTTCCATTCCACCGCCAATGCGCCCTTCTGACAATCTCCCTCAACAGCATAGTCGCGGGGCAGGGCCGGAGGCCGCCGCATGGCGCCGGACGCGTGTCTCGGGCATCTTACCCAGGCGTTTATCTCAGGCGTCTTCCTGGGCGGCCGGCACCAGCACGTCGGCGCAGATCGCCCGCACCACCTCGGCGCGGTCGGCGGCGGCGCCGGGGGCGAGAAGGCCTTGGCCGAAGGCGAAGGCGTAGAACAGGTAGGCGCGGGCGAAGGCCTGGTCGGGGGGCAGGCCGAGCGCCACGAACAGGCCGGCGACGCTGTGCAGGCGCTCGCGGTCGACCTCGGCGATCACGCTTTCCGCCTCGGGCGCGCGGCGGGCCCAGTCGCGCACCGCCAGCTCGATCGCCATGCCGCGCGGCTTGCTGCCGCCATAGAGCGCCAGCAGGTCGCGCAGCTGCTGCGCCGGCTCGCGGCCGTCCAGCCGGGTCTGTTCCTTGATGGCGGCGATGCGGCCCGTCTTCCAGCTGTCGAGCAGGGCGTTCATCAGGTCGGTGCGGTCGCGGAAATGCCAGTAGAAGCTGCCCTTGGTCACCTTCAGGGCCTTGGCCAGCAACTCCACCCGGACCTTGTCGACGCCGCCTTCGGCCAGTGCCGCGAAGGCGGCGGCCAGCCAGGATTCGCGGTTCTTCGTCTTGGATTCCATACCCGTCCTTCGCGCTTTTCCGGCTGCCGCATCCTCGGAGGCGATCTATACCCGAAAAGCAGGGCCGCTGCCTATTCGCCCTGCTGCATCTGGATCGCGTCGGACGCCCGGCCGCGGTAATGGATGTTGCCGTCGGCGTCGAGGAAGGCGCGGTCGCCGGTCAGGTAATAGCGCCGGCCGTGGCGGAACCGCCGGGCGGTGCGTTCCGGATTGTTCGAATAGGATTCGAACCAGAACAGCGGGGAATGGTCGACGTCGATGGCGATCTCGCCGGCGCCGCCCACCGGCGCCTCCCGCCCGTCGGGATCGAGGATGACGACGCGGAAGCCCGGCATCGGCCGGCCGAGCGAACCGCTGGGCGGCTGGACCGCGTCGCCGTCCTCCGGCGCGTCGGACTCGTAACGGCCGATCCCGTCGGGGTCGTAACGGTTCACGATGAAGATGCCGGTCTCGCGCTGGCCATACTGGTCGAGCAGAGGGACCTTCACCGTGCGATTGGCCCAGGCGATCAGGTCGGGCGGCAGCGGCTCGCCCACCACCGACAGGATGCGCAGGGCGAACTGGTGCGACACGCCGGGATCGGCGCCGTGCCACGCCCGGATCTGCGACGGCGCCGCGGTCAGGTTGGTGACGCCGAACTTGGTCAGCATACGGTAGCCCTGCCGCACGTCGTAGGGGCCGTCGCAGAAGATCGTCGTCCGCCCCAGCAGCAGCGGCCCGACCAGACCGTAATAGGCGCCATAGGCCCAGCCGGGATCGGCCATGTTCCAGTAGATGTCGTCGTCGCGCAGGTCGAGGCCGATGCGCATATACTGCTCGATCCCCGACAGCGCCTTGACCGGCAGGGACACGCCGAGCGGCGTCGGTTCCGATTCCGAGGTGTAGATCAGGGCGAAGGCGTCGCCCTCGCGGTAGCGCGCCACCTCGGCCAGCGGGGCGGCCTCGTGCAGCGACGACCAGAAGGGCACGGCGTCGGGACCGAAGGCCTCGTCGCCCTCCACCGTCACCACCGGGCGGGTGTTGTCGCGCGGCACCTTGCGGCGGAGGAAGCCGTTGGTGACGATGGCGCGCGCCTCGCTGTCGGCCAGCCGGTAGGCGACCGCCGAGGCGGTGTAGGTGGTGAACAGCGGCATATAGACGCCGCCCAGCCGCCAGATCGCCAGCGCGGTGATCAGCAGCTCCGGCCCCTTGGGCAGCAGCACCGCCACCCGGTCGCCCGCGCCGACCCCCATGCCGGCCAGCACGGCGGCGAAGCGCGCCGAATCGCGAGCTAGCCGGGCGAAGCTCAGCTCCGTCGTCTGGCCGGCCACGCTCTCATGCAGCAACGCCGCCCGCGCGCCGTCGGCGGCGCGGACATGGCGGTCGCACAGCAGCGTCGCCAGCGCGATGGAGTCGCCGCGGTACTCCGGCCGCAGGAAGGCCGACGGCCGCACCATCAGGGCGGGCGGCGGAGGTGGTGCCGGCGAGGGTGGCGCTGCTTCCGGGGGCTGGGCGGAGGTTTGGGGCTGGGCGGCAGGGGGAGGCGCAGGCGGGCGGTGGCGCAGCGCCGCCAGATCGCCCAGCGCCACCAGATCGGGGCCGAGGTGATAGCGCTTGCTGCGGGCGTCCTGCTCCACCAGCCCGTCGCGCGCCAGCGCCATCAGCAGACGGTGTGCGGTCGCCTTCGACAACCCGACCCCGGTCATCAGGTCGGCCAGCCGCGCGCCGCCGGTCTCGGCGTCGGCGACCGCGCGCAGCAGGGCGATGGCGCGCTCCAGGCTCTGGGTGCCGCCCGCCGCATTCGGAGCGGCCGGAGAGGGGGCGATGTCGGCGGGGCTGTTCATGAGGTCCATCATATGGACCGTGCGGCCGCTTATCGCAACAAAAAACATGCAGTGGCGGAATGTCAGTGTTGAAAACAGAATGAGGCTCGGTATATAGTGCGGAAGTTGCTCATGAAACGGTCCACAATATGGACCCCGCCGGCCCCCAAGAGCCGGATCGTGACCCCGAGAAGCGGTACCAACAGCAACGGAGGAGGAAATGTCAGGCGCGCCCGTCGCACCACACCCCGGCCCTGGCCAAAATTCCCTTGGCCAAAATTCGCCCACCACCCAGGCGGAGACCATTTTCGAGGCTCGGGGCGTCAATCTGCGCTTCGGGGGCGTCCATGCGCTGACCGACGTCAGCTTCGGCATCCGCAGGGGCGAGCTGTTTTCGATCATCGGCCCGAACGGGGCCGGCAAGACCTCGATGGTCAACTGCATCTCCGGCCGTTACCGGCCGACCGACGGCAAGGTCTATTTCAAGGGCCGCGACGTGACGGGGCTGACCCCGAACCATCGCGCCTCGCTCGGCATCGGCCGCACCTTCCAGAATCTGGCGCTGTTCGGGCACATGACCGTGCTCGACAACATCATGGTCGGGCGCCACCACCTGCTGAAGAACAACTTCCTGACCGGGTCGCTCTATTGGCTGACCGGGGCCAGGAAGGAGGAGCTGGCCCACCGCCGCGAGGTGGAGGAGATCATCGATTTCCTCGAAATCCAGCATGTGCGCAAGGCGACCGCCGGCACGCTGTCCTACGGCCTGCGCAAGCGGGTGGAGTTGGCGCGCGCCATGGCGCTGAAGCCGGACCTGATCCTGCTGGACGAGCCGATGGCCGGCATGAACCTGGAAGAGAAGGAGGACATGGCCCGCTACATCGTCGACCTGAACGAGGAATTCGGCATGACCGTGGTCATGATCGAACACGACATGGGCGTGGTGATGGACATCTCGCACCGGGTGATGGTGCTGGAATTCGGCAAGAAGATCGCCGAGGGCAAGCCGGAGGAGGTCCTGGCCGATCCCCGCGTCCGCCGCGCCTATCTGGGCGAGGATGACGAGGAGGAGGCGCCGGTTGCCGCCGTGTCCGCCGCCGTTCCTCCGCCCCGGAAGGAGGTCGCGTGATGACGACCAACACGCTTCCCGATCTGGTGGCCAACGACACCCTGCCGAAGCTGCTGGCCCTGCATGCCCGCGAGCATGGCGGCGACATCGCCATGCGCGAGAAGGATTTCGGCATCTGGCGCACCTTCACCTGGAGCCAGGTCCATACCCGCGTCCGCGCCTTCGCACTGGGCATGACCAAGCTGGGCGTCGTGCCCGGCGAGGTCGTCGGGCTTCTCGGCGACAACCGCCCCGACTGGGTGATGGGCGAGATCGCCACCCACGCGGTGCGCGGCTACAGCCTGGGCATCTACCGCGACGCGCTGGACGAGGAGGTCGCGTACCTCATCACCTATGCCGACGTGAAGGTGGTGTTCGCCGAGGACGAGGAGCAGGTCGACAAGCTGCTGAACCTTGCCGAGCGGCTGCCGACGCTGCAGCACATCATCTATTCCGACCCGCGCGGCATGCGCAAATACGACGATCCGCGCCTGATGCCGGTCACCGATCTGGTGGCCATGGGCGAGGAGCTGCACGCGCAGCAGCCGGACCTCTACGACCGCATGGTCGCCGCGACGAAGGGGGAGGAGGTCGCCATCCTCTGCACCACCTCGGGCACCACGTCGAACCCGAAGATGGCGATGCTACCGGCCGGACGGCTGATCCGCCATGTCGCCAGCTATCTGTCGGCCGATCCCAAGGGGCCGGAGGACGAGTATGTCTCGGTCCTGCCGCTGTCCTGGATCATGGAGCAGGTCTATGCCGTCGGCATGGGCATGGTGTCGCGGATGCGCGTGAACTTCGTCGAGGAAGCCGAGACGATGATGCACGACTTCCGCGAGATCGGGCCGAGCTTCGTGCTGTTCGCCCCGCGCCTGTGGGAGCAGATCGCCGCCGACGTGCGCGCCCGCATGATGGACGCCTCGCCCTTCAAGCAGAAGATGTTCGAACTCGGCATGAAGCTGGGGCTGGAGGCGCTGGCCAAGGGGCAGCGCTCGGCGATGGCCGATGCCATCCTGTTCAAGGCTCTGCGCGACCGGCTGGGTTTCACCAACCTGAAATCGGCGGCGACCGGCGGCGCGGCGCTCGGCCCCGACACCTTCAAGTTCTTCCAGGCGCTGGGCGTGCCGCTCCGCCAGATCTACGGCCAGACCGAGACGATGGGCGCCTACACCGTCCATCGCGGCACCGACGTGGATTTCGACACGGTCGGCGTGCCCTTCGACGGCGGCATCGAGGTGAAGGTGATCGACGCCGACCACAACGGCGTCGGCGAGATCGTCACCCGCCACCCCAACATGTTCGCCGGCTATTACCGGAACGAGAAGGCGACCGTCGCCGATATGCGCGACGGCTGGATGCACACCGGCGACGCCGGCTTCTTCGACAAGAAGGGGCATCTGGTCATCATCGACCGCATCAAGGACATCGCCACCACCGCCCAGGGCGACCGCTTCAGCCCGCAATACATCGAGAACAAGCTGAAGTTCTCGCCCTATGTCGCGGAGGCGGTGATCCTGGGCGACAAGCGCGAGTATCTGTCGGCGATCATCTGCATCCGCTTCCCCATCGTGTCGAAATGGGCGGAGAAGAACCGCATCGCCTTCACGACCTACTCGGACCTGTCGTCCAAGCAGGAGGTCTACGACCTGCTGCGGGCGGAGGTGGAGCGGGTGAACCAGACGCTTCCCGAATACCAGCGCATCTCCAAGTTCCTGCTGCTCTACAAGGAGCTGGACGCCGACGACGGCGAACTGACCCGCACCCGCAAGGTGCGCCGCGGCGTCATCGGCGAGAAGTACGGCACCATCATCGACAGCATCTATGCCGGCCAGCCGAAGATCGACGTGGACACCACGATTGCCTTCCAGGACGGCACCAAGCAGCGCATCCGCACGACGCTGACCGTCATCGATTTGGCTCCCGCCGCCGCCAAGGCGCCGCGGCAGCCGGTTGCGGCGTGAGGAGATTGCGATGCACACCGCCAATCACACCCTCTCCCGCCCCGGGAGAGGGAGGGGACCCGTGCGCAGCACGGGGAGGGTGAGGGGTCCGGCAAGAAACGGGCGCCCTGATCCTTGGATGACCCCTCACCCGACCGCTTCGCGGTCCCCCTCTCCCGGGGCGGGAGAGGGACAGAAAGAGGCCACGCCATGACCCTTCTGTTTCAGCTTCTCGTCAACGGCCTGATCGTCGGCGCGCTGTATGGCGTGGTCGCCATGTCCTTCGTGCTGATCTACAAGGCCAGCCGCATCGTCAACTTCGCGCAGGGCGAATTCCTGCTGATCGGCGCCTGGACCTGCTGGTGGCTGCTGACCAGCTGGCAGCTGCCCTTCTGGATCGGCTTCCCGATCACGCTGGTCTTCATGCTGGCCTTCGGCGTCATCCTGCAGATCGTCGTCCTGAGGCCGATGATCGGCGAGCCGATCATCTCCGTCATCATGGTGACGATCGGCCTGTCCATCGTCTTCCAGGCGGCGATGAAGTGGATGTTCGGCGTCTTCGCCAAGCCCTTCCCGCCGATCTTCGCCAGCCCCACCGTCAACCTGTTCGGGCTGGAGGTGCAGACCGTCTACGTCATGTCGCTGGTCATCTCGATCCTGATCATGGCGGCCTTCGGCTGGTTCTTCAAATACTCGCGGACCGGCCTCGCCATGCGGGCCACCGCCTTCGACCAGCAGGTGGCGCAGTCTCTCGGCATCTCGGTCCGCCACATGTTCGCGATGAGCTGGGCGATCTCCGCCATGGTGTCTGCGGTGGCCGGCGTGACGGTGGGCGTGGTCAACGGCGTGTCGTCGGCGCTGTCCTTCTTCGGCATCAAGGTGTTCCCGGCGGTGATCCTCGGCGGTCTCGACAGCGTCATCGGTGCTGTGGTCGGCGGCCTGATCGTCGGCGTGCTGGAGAACATGGCGCACTACCTGGACAGCCAGTGGCTGAACTGGGGCAACATGTACGAGATCGCGCCCTTCTACGTCCTGATCGCCATCCTGATGATCAAGCCATACGGCCTGTTCGGCACCAAAGACATCGAGCGCGTGTGAGGCCCCCATGGCGAACATCAGCATCATCCCGAGCGGCGATTTCAAGACGTCCTACGGGACCGACACCACCATCTTCCCGACGAAGACCAGCCGCAACTTCGCGATCCTGGGCGTGGTCCTGCTGCTGGCCTGCCCGGCCTTCATGGACCGCTACTGGCTCAGCCTGCTGATCCAGATCGGCTATCTCGGCATCGCGGCGCTGGGCCTGAACATCCTGGTCGGCTTCACCGGCCAGATCTCCATCGGCCATTCCGCCTTCTTCGGCTTCGGCGCCTTCGCCTCGGCCTGGCTGAACAACAGCCTGGGCGTCCCGGTGGCGCTGGCCATCCCGCTGGCGGGCGTGGTCACCACGCTGGTCGGGCTGCTGTTCGGCATGCCGGCGGCGCGGCTGAAGGGCCTGTATCTCGCCATCGCCACGCTGGCGGCGCAGTATATCCTGCAGGACTTCTTCGCCCGCGCCGACTGGTTCACCGGCGGCACCGCCGGCACCATCGCCGAGCCGCTGACCATCTTCGGCTTCGCCTTCGACACCGACGAGCGGTACTTCTACGTCGCCCTGGTGGCGCTGGTGGTGATGTACATCCTCGCCACCAACCTGATGCGGACCCGCGACGGCCGCGCCCTGGTGGCGGTGCGCGACCATTATCTCTCCGCCGAGATCATGGGCATCAACCTGACGAAGTACCGGACGATGTCCTTCGGCATCTCCGCCTTCTACGCCGGCATCGGCGGCGCGCTCTACGCCCATTACCTGCAGTTCGTGTCGGTCGAGGGCTTCACCATCCTCTTCTCGATCCAGTTCCTGGGCATGATCATCATCGGCGGTCTCGGCTCGATCATGGGCACGCTGATGGGCACCGCCTTCATGGTCTTCCTGCCCGAGGCGATGCAGGCCCTGACCAAGCTGGTCAGCGGCACCGCCATCGATACCGCGCTGAACCTGAAGGACAACATCGCCTTCCTGCGCGAGATGTCGATCGGCCTCGTCATCATCCTGTTCCTGGTGTTCGAGCCCGACGGGCTGGCCCACCGCTGGAAGCAGATCAAGGCCTATTGGAAGCTCTATCCCTTCTCGCACTGACGCGTACGCTTTTGCCGATCAACAAACAGAACAGAATGGGGAGTAAACGCACCATGTCGATCAAGACCGCGCTCTTCGCGACCTCTGCGCTCCTGCTGGCGACCTCCGCCACGGCTTACGCCGACATCCCGGTCGGCCATCTGGCGGACCAGTCCGGCGCCACCTCCGACGTCGGCGTGCCCTATGCGCAGGGCGTGTCGGACGCGCTGGCCTATATCAACGCCCATGGCGGCGTCAACGGCACCAAGCTGGCGGTGGACACCGTCGACTACGGCTATCAGGCGCCGCGCGCCATCAGCCAGTACAAGAAGTGGTCGTCGGGCAGCGACAAGATCGCGGCCCTGCAGGGCTGGGGCACCGCCGACACCGAGGCGCTGACCGGCTTCGTCGGCAAGGACGAGATCCCGGCCTATTCCGGTTCCTACTCCGGCCACCTGACCGACCCGACCGGCAAGGGCCCGCACGGCTCCAAGCCGGCGCCCTACAACTTCTTCTACGGTCCCTCATATTCCGACGCGCTGCGCGGCATGCTGATGTGGGCGGCGGAGGACTGGAAGAAGCAGGGCGGCCAGGGCAAGCCGAAATACGTCCACATGGGCGCCAACCACCCCTATCCCAACGCGCCCAAGGAAGCCGGCGAGCAGCTGGCCAAGGAGCTGGGATTCGAGGTGCTGCCGGCCGTGCAGTTCGCCCTGACCCCCGGCGACTACACCGCCCAGTGCCTGACGCTGAAGCAGTCCGGCGTCAACTACGCCTATCTCGGCAACACGGCCGGCTCCAACATCTCGGTGCTGAAGGCCTGCCAGACGGTCGGCGCCAAGGTGCAGTTCATGGGCAACGTCTGGGGCATGGATGAGAACGCCGCCAAGGCTGCCGGCGCGGCCGCCGACGGCGTGGTGTTCCCGATGCGCACCGCGGTGACCTGGAACGCCGAGGTGCCGGGCATGAAGACGCTGAAGGAGATTTCCAAGATGTCCGACGCGGCCGGCACCGCCTACCGTCCGGTGCATTACATGGCCGGCGTCTGCACCGCCTTCATCATGAAGGAGGCGATGGACTGGGCGTCGAAGAACGGCGGCGTCACCGGTCCGAACATCCGCAAGGCGATGTACCAGAAGAAGGACTGGGTCCCGGCCGGGCTTGAGGGCGTCTGCGTTCCGTCGACCTGGACCGAGAACGACCACCGCGGCATGACGGCGGTCAACATCTACCGCGCCAAGGTCGGCGGCGACACCGGCGCCAGCGTGGACGAGCTGGTCAAGGCCGGCACGATCAAGCTGGAGAAGCTGACCACCGTCGACGTCCCGCGCAAGCCGGAATGGCTGGGCTGGTAAGTCGACAAGTACCCGGCGCCTCCGCCCCGTTTCCGGCGGGGGCGCCCCCCTTCTTCCGAACAGTTCAGGTGCCGCATGCTGACCACCGCCACGGCCGCTTCGACCAACGCTCCAGTCGCACCGCCCGTCACGGCTGCGAAGCGGATGATGCTGTCCGTCAACAACATCGAGGTCGTCTACAACGACGTGATCCTCGTGCTCCGCGGCCTCAGCCTGGAGGTGCCGGAGGGTGAGATCGTGGCCCTGCTGGGCGCCAACGGCGCCGGCAAATCGACGACGCTGAAGGCGATCTCCGGCCTGCTGAAGACCGAGGACGGCGAGGTCACCCGCGGCGACATCACCTTCAACGGCGAGCGCATCAACGGCATCGACCCCGACCAGATCGTCCGCAAGGGCATCTTCCAGGTGATGGAGGGCCGGCGCATCATCGCCGACATGACCTGCCTGGAGAACCTGCGGCTCGGCGCGTACACCCGCCGCGACAGCGGGGTGAAGGACGACCTGGACATGGTCTTCAGCTATTTCCCCCGGCTGAAGGAACGCACCGGCCTTGCCGGCTACCTGTCCGGCGGCGAGCAGCAGATGCTGGCGATCGGCCGCGCGATGATGGCCCGGCCGAAGCTGATCCTGATGGACGAGCCCAGCATGGGGCTGTCGCCGCTGATGGTGAAGGAGGTGTTCAGCATCGTCCAGCAGATCAACAAGGACCTTGGCGTCACCATCCTGCTGGTGGAGCAGAACGCCCGCATGGCGCTGCAGGCAGCATCCCGCGGCTACATCATGGAGAACGGCAAGGTCGTGCTGGACGGCACCGCCGAAGAGCTGCGCAACAACGAGGACGTGAAGGAATTCTACCTCGGCGGCGGCAACGAGGAGCGCAAGAGCTTCAAGAACTTGAAGAGCTTCAAGCGGCGCAAGCGCTGGATTTGAGGGCGGCAACTCTCCCGTGTCACCTCGGCCGACCCCTGAACGGACGAACGACCATGACCGATTTCTACGACGACCTCGAAACCCGTTCCTCCGACCGGCGCGAGGCCGAGCAGTTCGCGGCGCTGCCCGCCCATCTGCACCATGCCAAGGACGCGGCGCCCTATTTCCGCGCGCTGCTGGCCGACATCGACCCGGCGTCGATCCACGACCGGAACGCGCTGGCCACCCTGCCGGTGACGCGGAAGTCGGACCTGATTGCGCTGCAGCAGGCGAACCCGCCCTTCGGCGGTCTGGCGGCGGTGGAGATCGGCCGGCTGGCCCGCGTCTTCGCCTCCCCCGGCCCAATCCACGATCCGGAGCCGCATGGCGTCGATCCCTGGCGCAGCGCCCGCGCGCTGTTCGCCGCCGGTTTCCGCGCCGGCGACCTCGCCCACAATTGTTTCGCTTATCACCTGACACCCGCCGGCTCGATGTTCGAGACCGGGGCGCACGCCGTCGGCTGCGCCGTCATTCCCGCCGGCACCGGCAACACCGAGATGCAGGCCCAGGTCGTCGCCAGCCTGAAGCCGCGCGGCTATATCGGCACGCCCGACTTCCTGAAGATCATCCTGGAGAAGGGCGACGCGCTGGGCTTGGACGTGTCGTCGATCCGCATCGCCAGCGTGTCGGGCGGTCCCTACCTGCCCGACGCCCGCGCCTTCTACGAGGCGCGCGGGCTGGAGGTCTACCAGTGCTACGGAACCGCGGATCTCGGCATCGTCGCCTATGAGACCGAGGCGCGGTCGGGGCTGGTGGTGAACGAGGGCTGCATCGTCGAGATCGTCCGCCCCGGCACCGGCGACCCGGTTCCCGACGGCGAGGTCGGCGAGGTGGTGGTGACCATCTTCAATCCGGCCTATCCGCTGATCCGCTTCGCCACCGGCGACCTGTCGGCGGTGCTGCCGGGGACCAGCCCCTGCGGCCGGACCAACATGCGGCTGAAGGGCTGGATGGGCCGCGCCGACCAGACCACCAAGGTCAAGGGCATGTTCGTCCACCCGTCCCAGGTGGCGGAGGTGCTGCGCCGCCATCCGCAGATCGGCCGCGCCCGTCTGGTGGTGGGGCGGCAGGATGCCAGCGATACGATGACGCTGCGCTGCGAGGCGGAGGAGAGCGGAGAGGCGCTGTCCGCCGCCATCCGCGAGACGCTGGCGTCGGTGACCAAGCTGAAGGGCGCGGTGGAGTTCGTGGCGCCGGGGAGCTTGGCGAACGACGGCAAGGTGATCGACGATATGCGGAGTTAGACCCCCACCTATCCTCCCCCGCCCAGCGGGGGAGGGTTAGGGTGGGGGTCTAACTCCGCTAGAATACGACCCTCAGCACTCCGCATCCGCCGACGGCATCAGCTCGTATTGCGGCTTGTAGCCCGGCTGGGCACGGATGCGGTCGGCCCAGGCCTGGACGTTGGGGTAGTCCTTGGCGTCGATCCCCGATTCGTTCAGCAGGTCGATCCAGGGGAAGGCGAAGATGTCGGCGATGGTCAGACGTTCGCCCTCGATGAAGCTGCGGCCGGCCAGATGCTGGTCGAACAGCTTCAGGCCGCTGGCAGCCGAAGCATCGATCCAGGGCAGGGCGTTGGCGTCGCCGTTGAACTTGCGCACCGCGCGGGCGCGCTGGACCGGCAGCAGCACGTCGGCCAGCCAGCTCAGCCATTCGGCGAGGCGGATCTTTTCGAGATCGTCACGGCCGCCGAACTGGCCGGTCTGCTCGGCCAGATAGGTCAGGATCACGCTGGATTCGGAAATCGAGCGGTCGCCATGCACCAATGTCGGCACCCGGCCGAAGCGGTTGATCGCCTGATACTCGGGCGACTTCTGCTGGCCGTTGCGCAGGTCGATATGGCGGTACTGGAAGGGAATGCCACCCAGGCGGAAGAACAGCCCGATGCGGGTCGCGGGCTGGGAATTCACGTTGCCGTAGAGGATGAAGGGCGCGGTCACTTTGCTCTGTCTCCCTGGATTGCGGACACCGGATCGACCGGTGTCCGGCATTGCAGGGAGCATGGCCTCAACCGGCCCGGCCGCGCCAGCGGAAACCGCGCCCACCTCCTCGCAGCCTCAAACCTCGCCGGTCGCCGGCTCCTGCACCCGCTTCACGCCCAGCAGCTTCAGCACATAGCGTTCGTACACCGGTTCGCTGATGCCCTTGCGGACCTTGCGCAGGAAATATCGCTCGAACCCGATCTTGGCGAAATGGACCCAGCGCCCGTGCGACGACCAGTTGACGTTGCGCGGCGGAATCTGCGGCATGGCGACGAAGGCGACGCCGCTGTCGCCGAAATCGGCGAGGCACAGCGCGCTCCAGGTCGCTTCCTCCACCGGCTCCTTGCCGTCGAGCAGGGAGCGGATGTTGCGCGCGGCGGCGGTGACCATCGTTTCGATCATATAGCCGGTCTTCGGCACGCCGACCGGCACCGGCGTCTTTTCCACCGGCGGGATGGCGATGCAGACGCCGACGCCGAAGACGTTGCGGTGGGTCGGGTTGCGCTGGTGCTTGTCGGCCAGGACGAAGCCGCGCGGGTTGACCAGCCCGTCGGCGCCGCGCAGGGCGGCGATGCCGCGGAAGGCCGGCAGCATCATGGTCAAACGGCTTTCGACCACATGCGTTGCCTTCTCCCGGCCTGCCTCGTCCATTTCCGTGACATGCACGGCGTCGGGGGTGAAGCGGTCGGTGCGGGCGTTGACGATCCACTTGATGTGACGCTCGCGCAGCGCCGATTCCAGCAGCCCCTTGGTGTCGCCGACGCCGCCCAGCCCGAGATGGCCGACATAGGGTTCCGAACTGATGAAGGTGATGGGGACCTTGTGGCGGATCTTCCGGCGGCGCAGGTCGGCGTCGGCGATCATCGCGAACTCGTAGGCCGGGCCGAAGCAGGAGGCGCCCTGCACAGCGCCGATCACCAGCGGGCCGGGGTCGCGGCAGAAGGCCTCCCACCGCTCGGCCGCCTCCACCGCATGGTCGACATGGCAGATGGAGATGGTGTTGGCCTGCGGACCGAAGCCCTCGATCTCGTCGAAGGCAAGCTCGGGACCGGTGGCGATCACCAGCTGGTCGTAGTCGAGGCTGGTGCCGTCGTTCAGTTCCAGCCGGTTCTCCTCCGGCCGCACCTGGCGGCAGCCGACGGGGGTGAAGGCGATGCCCTTGCGGGCGAAGGGCTCGGCAAGCGGGACGGTGATGTCCTCCCGCTTGCGCCAGCCGACCGCCACCCAGGGGTTGGACGGCACGAACTGGAAGCTGTCGCTGTTCGACACGACGGTGATCCGGTCCTCCGGCCGTGCCAGTTCCTTCATCTCGTAGGCCATCGGGATTCCCCCGATGCCCGCGCCGAGAACGACGATATGCGCCATTGCTGTTTCCTCTCCTAAGGCAGGCCTTCTTCTCGGTCATCTCGACGGATCGACCGGCGGGCCTTGCATTTGTGGAAGATGTGCGCCGCCGCCCCGTCAGGAGAAGGCGACGCCGGAGCGCGCGCCCAGCCGCTTCAGGATCATCGCCAGCGGGCAGAAGCGGGTGAAGGACGCCTGCAGCAGGTTGGCGCCGACGAAGGCGGTCAGCCACAGCCACTGCGGGCTGTGCAACTGCGACAGCACCAGACTGACCAGGATCATGGTCCCGGCGAAGGCCATCACGATACGATCGATGCTCATGTCCGTGTCTCCGGTGGGGAGGGAGGGGGTGTCGAGGAATGGTCCGGCGGCGGTCCGTCGCAATAGAGGCCCGACAGCACGCCGATCACCGCGGCGGCCTCGGCACTGGCCAGCGCGTAGACGATCGAGTGTCCGTCGCGCCGGGTGCGGACGAGGCCGTCGGCGCGCAGCCGGGCCAGATGCTGCGACAGGGCCGACTGGCTGAGCCCGATGGCGGCCACGAGCGCGCCGACGCACATCTCCCCGTGCGCCAGATGGCAGAGGATGGAAAGGCGCCGTTCGTTGGCGATCGCCTTCAGCAGGCGCGCCGCGGAGCGGATATGGCGGCCATCCGAATCATTCATTGACACTAAATTAGAGTATTCTAAATTAAAGGTCAACAGGCGTCCGCCGCACCTATCCGTTCGTTCCTGCCGTCCGAGGTGGCCCCATGTCCCGTCGATCCTTTCCAGCCCGTCTGGCCGCCCCACTCGCCCTGGCCCTGCTGTCCGTGGCGTTTCCATCGGCGTCACGTGCCCAGCAGCCGGCCGGCATCACCATCCAGCCCCGCCCGGTGGAGGATCTGAAGGCCGTCTTCGCCACGGTGGAAAGCGTTCACGAGACGTTGGCCCGCACCCGCATCGGCGGCACCATCGCCGAGCTGAAGGTGAAGGAGGGGGACAAGGTCACCACCGGACAGCTGATCGCCACCGTCCGCGATCCGAAGCTGCCCCTGCAGATCGCCTCGCTGGACGCCCGCATCCAGGCTTTGCAGGCGCAGCAGCATCAGGCCGAGCTGGAGCTGGACCGGGCGCGGCGCCTGCGCGCCAGCGGGACGGGCACGCAGCAGCGGCTGGACGACGCGCAGTCGGCGGTGGACGTCGCCCGCGCCCAGATCGCCGCCATGAAGGCGGAGCGCTCGGTGGTCGAGCAGCAGCTGCGCGAGGGGGAGGTGCTGGCGCCCGCCAACGGCCGCATCCTGCAGGTCAAGGCGATCGACGGCGCGGTGGTGGTGCCCGGCGAGACGGTGGCGAGCATCGCCACCGAGACCTACGTGCTGCGCCTGCACCTGCCGGAGCGCCATGCCCGCTTCATGCATGAGGGCGACCCGGTGCTGGTCGGCAACCGCGGGCTGGCGCCGGCCTCGCCACAGGCTACTGCCCCGGCCGCCGATGCGGCGTTGAAGCGCGGCACGGTGCGGCAGGTCTATCCGGAGCTGTCGGGCGGGCAGGTGGTCGCCGACGCGACGGTCAGCGGATTGGGCGATTTCTTCGTCGGCGAACGGGTGCGCGTCTATGTGGCGACCGGCACGCGGCAGGCCATCGTGGTGCCGCCGGACTGGATCGTCCGCCGCTTCGGCACCGATTTCCTGCGGCTGGCCGACGGCAGCGAAACGCCGGTCCAGGTCGGCGGGCCGATCCCCGCGCTGGACGGCCGGCCCGGCGGGATCGAGGTGCTGTCGGGATTGAAGCCGGGCGACGTGATCGTCCGGCCGGAGGGCGTGTGATGAAGCTCGGCATTTCCGGGGTGCTGACGCGGACCTTCATCCGCTCGCCCCTGACACCTTTGCTGCTGCTGGCCTCGCTGGTGGTCGGCGCCGTCGCGCTGATGTCGCTGCCGCGCGAGGAGGAACCGCAGATCAGCGTGCCGATGGTCGACATCCTGGTCCGCGCCGACGGGCTGAAGGCGGACGACGCGGTCGAGCTGGTGACCAAGCCGCTGGAGGAGATCGTCAAGGGCATCGACGGGGTCGAGCACACCTACAGCCAGACCATGGACGACCGGGTGGTGGTGACCGCCCGTTTCCTGGTCGGCACCTCGTCCGACGACGCCATCCTGCGCGTGCACGAGAAGGTGCGCGCCAACATGAACCGCATCCCGCTTGGTATTCCCGAGCCGCTGATCGTCGGGCGCGGCATCAACGACGTGGCGATCCTGACCTTGACGCTGTCGCCCAAGCCGGAGGAGGCGGGGCGCTGGACCGACACCGCGCTGCACGGCGTCGCCGACGAGCTGCTGGCCCAGCTGGTCCAGGTCGAGGATGTCGGCAAGAGCTATCTCGTCGGCGGGCGGCCCGACCAGATCCGGGTGGAACCCGACCCGGAAAGGCTGGCGCTCTATGGGGTGACGCTGAACCAGCTGGTCGACAAGGTGAAGAACGCCAACCGGTCCTTCATCGTCGGATCGGTGCGGGCCCAGGGCGGCAGCCTGCCGGTGGTGGCGGGCCAGACCCTGCAGGGGACGGCGGACATCGGCCTGCTGCTGGTCACCACCCGTGACGGACGCCCGGTCTATGTCAAGGATGTGGCCGACATCGTCGTCGGCTCGCGGACGGACGAGAGCATGGCCTGGACGATGACGCCGGACGGCAAGGGCGGGCTGGTCCGCACGCCGGCCGTCACCCTCGCCATTGCCAAGCGGGCCGGCGCCAACGCCGTCACCATCGCCGAGCGGGTGCTGGAGCGCGTCCATGCCATCGAAAGGGAGTCGCTGCCGAAGGGCCTGACGCTGACCGTCACCCGCAACTACGGCGAGACCGCCAACGAGAAGGTGAACGAGCTGCTGTTCCATCTGGCGCTCGCCACCGTCACCATCGTCGCGCTGATCGTGCTGGCCATCGGCTGGCGCGAGGGCATCGTGACGCTGATCGTCATCCCGACCACCATCCTGCTGACCATGTTCGCGTCCTGGCTGATGGGCTATACCATCAACCGGGTCAGCCTGTTCGCCCTGATCTTCTCCATCGGCATCCTGGTGGACGACGCCATCGTCGTGGTCGAGAACATCGACCGCCATTGGGCGATGAAGGACGGCCGGTCCAAGGTGCAGGCCGCCATCGAGGCGGTGGCCGAGGTCGGCAACCCCACCATCATCGCCACCCTGACCGTCATCGCCGCGCTGCTGCCGATGATGTTCGTGTCCGGCCTGATGGGGCCGTACATGAGCCCGATCCCCGCCAACGCCTCCGCGGCGATGGTGTTCAGCTTCTTCGTCGCCATGGTGCTGACGCCCTGGCTGATGGTGAAGCTGCGCCCCGGCGAAACGCCGGCCGCCGGGCATGGCGGCGGCGGTCACGGCGAAGGTCATGACGGCGGCGGCAGGCTGGGGCGGATGTATCTGGCGGTGGCACGGCCGCTGATCCGCAGCAAGCGGCGGGCCTGGACCTTCCTGCTGGTGGTCGGCGTGGCGACGCTGGCCTCGACCGCGCTGTTCTACACCAAGGACGTGGCGGTGAAGCTGCTGCCCTTCGACAACAAGTCGGAACTGCAGGTCGTCGTCGACCTGCCGCACGGCGCCTCGCCGGAGGAGACCGAGCGGGTGCTGTTGGATGCGGCGCGGGCGATCGCCGACCTGCCGGAGCTGGAAAGCGTCCAGGCCTACAGCGGCACCGCATCTCCCTTCAACTTCAACGGTCTGGTCCGGCATTATTACCTGCGCGACCAGCCGGAGCAGGGCGACCTGCAGGTCAACCTCGCGCCGAAGGGCGAGCGCAGCCGCAGCAGCCACGAGATCGCGCTCGACGTCCGCGCCCGGCTGAAGGCGCTGGCGGTGCCGGACGGCACGACGGTCAAGGTGGTCGAGGTGCCGCCCGGCCCGCCGGTGCTCTCCACCCTGCTGGTCGAGGTCTATGGCCCGGATGCGGCGACGCGGCAGAAGGCGGCGCACATCGTCGAGGACGCCTTCCGCAGCGTCGACTTCATCGTCGACGTCGACAACACCGTCCGTCCGCCGGGCGAGCGGCTGCGCTTCGCGCTCGACCATGAAAGCCTGGAGTTCCACGGCGTCGAGGAACAGGCGGTCTACGACACCTTGCAGGCGCTGGTCGGCGGCGTGCCGGTCGGTTATTCCCACCGCGGCGCCGGACGCAATCCGATCGAGATCGCGGTGCAGCTGCCGAAATCCGGGCTGTTCCTGTCCGAACGCATCCTCGCCACGCCGGTGCCGGGTGCGCGTGGAACCGTGGAACTGGGCGACCTCGTCACCATGGCGCGGGAGCCGGCCTCCTACCCGCTGTTCCGCCGCAACGGCCGCTATGCCGAGATGGTGATGGCCGACCTCGCCGGCCGGTTCGAGGCGCCGATTTACGGCATGCTGGCGGTGCAGGACCGCCTGAAGGCGGTCGATTGGAAGGCCGCCGGTCTGGGGGCGGAGCCGGAAATCCTGCTGCACGGCCAGCCCGAGGACCAGAGCAAGCCGGCGCTGTTGTGGGAGGGCGAGTGGGAGATCACCTATGTCACCTTCCGCGACATGGGGGCGGCCTTCGGCGTGGCGATCCTCGGCATCTATCTGCTGGTGGTCGGCCAGTTCGGCAGTTTCAAGCTTCCGCTGGTGATCCTGGTGCCGGTGCCGCTGACGCTGATCGGCATCGTGCTCGGCCACTGGCTGTTCGGGGCGGCCTTCACCGCGACCTCGATGATCGGCTTCATCGCGCTGGCCGGCATCATCGTCCGCAACTCCATCCTGCTGGTGGACTTCGTCCGACACCTGCGCGAGCGCGGAATGAGCGTGCGCGAGGCGGTGCTGGAGGCGGGGGCGATCCGCTTCAAGCCGATCCTGCTGACGGCGGTCGCGGCGATGATCGGCGCGGCGTTCATCCTGACCGACCCGATCTTCCAGGGGCTGGCGATCTCGCTGCTGTTCGGGCTGCTCAGCTCGACGCTGCTGACCGTGCTGGTGATCCCGGCGATCTACGTCGTGCTGCGTGGCGACGCGCCCACCCTGCCGCCGCAGCGGGGGGCGAGGCAGCAAAAGGTGGCGGCGGCGGGGGAGTTGGTGGGGACGTGAGGGAGTCCCCTCTCCCCCCCGGGGAGAGGGTTAGGGTGAGGGGGGTGCGTTGCAGGATTTTCACAAGGGTCCCGCCGTGCGACCCCCTCACCCCGACCCTCTCCCCGGGGGGGAGAGGGGGATTTCACCGGGATCGCCCGTGGCGCAGAACAGGTGGTAGAGGTCGCCGAGGATCGGACGCACGCGGTCGGAGCCGATGCGGTAATGGATCGCGGTGCCCTGGCGGCGGGTGGCGACCAGACCCTCCTCGCGCAGTTTGGCGAGGTGCTGCGACAGATTGGATTGCGACAGGCCGAGGCGGCGCACCAGCTCGCCCACCTGCATCTCGCCTTCCAGAAGGCTGCACAGGATCATCAGCCGGTGGCGGCTGGCGATGGAGCGCAGGAAGCCTTCCGCCTCCGCGGCCCGTGTCTCGAAATCCGAGGTGTTGAGTTCTGTGTCGCCCAGCGTTGAGGTCATCGCCTGGACCATCCTGACGTCGGAAGCCTGTAAATTAGGATAAACTAACATATCCCTTGGCGGAGTGGGTTCAAGGGATTTGTCGTCCGTGCGGGCGGCACGCTGCACCAAGCCCGGAAACGGAAGGCGCCGCCCGGTGTTGACTGGGCGTCAGTCCCCGGAACCGACGGCGCCCCGGCCGGAGGAGGTGGGGCTGCAGGAGGGTCGGCCTGGCGATGACGATGACCGGACGTTCGAACGGCCTGCCCAGCGACGGCGCCTGGGACAGCACCCTGGCGCTGCTGCGGGAGGGCTACGACTTCATTCCGCGGCGCTGCCGACGCCTGCACAGCGATGTGTTCACGACGCGCCTGATGCTGCGCCGGGCGGTTTGCATCAGCGGGCGCGACGCGGTGGCGCAGTTCTATGTGCCCGGCCGCTTCACCCGCAGGGGCGCCATGCCCACCACCACGCTGACCCTGCTGCAGGACCGCGGCAGCGTCCAGACCCTGGACGGCGAGGCGCACCGCCAGCGCAAGCGCCTGTTTCTGGGGCTGATGTCACCCCAGTCCATCCAGCGGCTGGTGGCGCTGGCTGACGCACGATGGCAGGCGCGCATCCGCGGGTGGGAGGCACGGGGCGGGGACATCGTCCTGCTCGACGAGGTCCGCGAGATCCTGTGCGGCGCCGCCTGCGACTGGGCCGGCGTGCCGCTGGGCGAGGGCGAGCTGGAGGAACGGACGCGCGAATTCGCGGCGATGATCGACGGGTCGGGCACGGCGGGGCCGCGCAACTGGCGCGGACAGCTGCTGCGCCGGCGGTCGGAGCGCTGGATCCGCGGGCTGGTCGAGGAGGTGCGGCAGGGCCGGCTGAGCGTGCCGGCGGATAGCGCGCTGCAGGCGGTCGCCAGCCATCGCGACGCCGACGGATCGCCGCTGCCGGCGAAGGTCGCGGCGGTGGAACTGATCAACCTGCTGCGCCCCACCGTCGCCGTCGCGCTCTACATCGTCTTCGCCGCCCATGCCCTGCACCGCAATCCGGAGTGGCGCGAGCGGCTGGCGGGCGGAAGCGACGCGGAGCTGGAGGCCTTCACCCAGGAGGTGCGGCGGCTTTATCCCTTCTTCCCGATGATCGGCGGACGGGTGCTGCAGCCCTTCGAATGGCGCGGGCATCGCTTCGAAGAGGGGGACTGGGTGCTGGCGGACCTGCACGGCACCAATCACGACCCCCGCCTGTGGCCCGACCCCGAGGCCTTCCGGCCGGAGCGCTTTCTGCCGCCCGAGCCGCCCGATGAGAATGCGCTGGTGCCGCAGGGCGGCGGCGACGTCCGGGCCGGTCACCGCTGTCCGGGGGAATGGATCACCATCGCGCTGGTCAAGGGCGCCCTGCGCCAACTGTGCGGAGCCATGCGCTACGAGGTGCCGCCGCAGGACCTGACCATCGACCTGTCGCGCATGCCGGCGCCGCCGCAGAGCGGCTTCATCCTGCGCAATGTCAGGCAGGGGGCGTGAGGCGGCTCAGCCGATGCGCCGCAGCGACAGCCCCGACGCGGCGAGGCGGAAGCCGCCGTCCGGCGTCGGCTCCACCGCTTCGCCGCCGTCGACGCGATAGCTTTTGCTCTCCGGAACCCAGCCGGCGGGGCCGCGGAAGGTCACCATCTGGATGAAGCTGGTCGTCTCGACCACGGCATGGGTGCTGCCGTCCTCGGCCGTCGCCTCGAAGCGGTCCGTTTCCATCTCCTGACGCAAAGGCATCGGCCCGTTCCCCTCCCTGATCCGCGGCGGCCCATAGCCTGCCATGGCGCCGCCGAAGCGAGGCATAAGTTTAATTTGTACCTTCCGTAAGGAAAGCTCGTTTGTTCGCGGACCCCCGGCTTTCTATCGTCCGGCCATCGCAACAGCGGAAAACGGGGTTGGAGATGATCGGAAGACGGGGATTCCTGGCGGCGACCGGCGGGGTTCTGCTGCTGTCGGCGGGTGGGGCGGTGGCTGGGGCGCAGGCTGCGGAAAGCAACAAATCCAAGGCCGGAAAGGCATCGGGCAGCGATGCGCTGGCCGCCAAGATGACGGAACTGGAGGCGCGCAGCGGCGGCCGGCTGGGCGTCGCGGTGCTCGACAGCGGGAATGGCACGCTGCATGATTGGCGCGGGAACGAACGCTTCCCGATGTGCAGCACCTTCAAATTTCTATTGGCTGCCGCCGTGCTGAAGACTGTGGACCAGGGCAAGGACCGGCTGGACCGGCGGATCCCGGTGACCAAGGCCGATCTGGTGCCCTATGCGCCCTTCGCCGAAACGCGGCTGAACGGCACACCGCCGACGGTGGCGGAACTGTGCGAGGCGGCGGTGACGCTCAGCGACAATGTCGCGGCCAACCTGCTGCTGCCGGGCATCGGCAATCCGGTCGGCCTCACCGCCTTCATGCGGGGCATCGGCGACAAGACCACCCGTCTGGACCGCAACGAGCCGACGCTGAACACCGCCATCCCCGGCGATCCGCGCGACACCACCACGCCCGCCGCCATGGTGCGCAGCATGCAGCGGCTCATGCTCGGCGACGTGCTGCGGCCGGACTCGCGCCGGCAGCTGATCGACTGGATGGTCGCCAACAAGACCGGCGACAAACGCCTGCGCGCCGGGTTGCCGGCCGGCTGGCGGGTGGGGGACAAGACGGGGACCGGCACCAACGGCACCGCCAACGACATCGCCATCGTCTGGCCGGAGGGGCGCGCGCCGCTGCTGGTCGCCAGCTACCTGACGCAAACGGCGGAGGGCTTCAAGCAGCAGGACTCCATCCATGCCGAGGTGGCGCGGGCGGTGGCCGCCCTGACCGTCTGAGGCATGTCAAGCGGGTGGGGTCAGGCGGGAGATGCGGGCGCCGGTTGCTGCGGTTGTGGGGGCTGGGCCCATCGCACGATGGACCGCACGGCGTTCAGGGCGTGCACATTGTCCTGAATGTGGAAATGCCGCCGCAACTCGACGACCGCCGCCCACTCGCCGCTCTCGTGAAACGCCTTCTGGATTGCGGCGGCTTCATCCTGGCTGACGCTGAACATCCGAACCTCATGGCCGACCTTGCGACCTTCGCCGCCGATCATGCACCGGCGATGGTGTCGGTTGCAAGATCGTCCGTCAGGCGCCTTCCATCCCGGCGTCGGGCTCCATGCCGCCGGACTCGTCGAAATAGTCACCGGCGACGTCCGGCCCCCATTCCTGGACCAGCGCCACCTTCTTCTGCTTCAGCACCTCCACCCGCTTTTCGGCGCGGGTGACCTCCATCCCGGCGACCAGCGGCGGGATGCCGTAATAGAGGCCCCAGCCGACGGCGGCGGCGGTATACATCACCAGCCAGGCCAGCGGGTCGGCGAACACCTTCGCGGCGGCGCCGATGGTGTGCTGGTGCTTCCACAAATCGATGGCGAAGGGCATGCAGCCGCAGAAATTCAGCCCGCCGACGGTGATCGGCGCCGATTTGTCGGGGTCGCGGTCGACGACATAGGCGACGATGGTCGGGATCATGCCGATGCCGAACAGGATGGTCGTCGGCAGCACGATCAGCGCCGCCGGGATGATCAGCAGGATCAGCGTGAGGCCGCCGCCCTTCTTCTTCTTCTTGCGCGCCATGGCGATCCCCCCGTTTTCCGGTCAGAAGGCGAAGAACAGGATGATGCCGGCGACCAGCACGGTCGACAGCAGGCTGGACGCGATGGCGGCGACCTGCCGGCCCGACGTCTCGATGATGGAATTGCGGTCGGCGATGGTGTGGCGGATCTTGTCCATCTCCGCATCGGCCTCGCGGTAGGCGATCTGCGCCGCCTCGAACGCCAGCCGGTCGCGGCGCAGCGCCTCGGGATCGTCCACCACCTTCAAAAGCTCGGTCAGCCGGCCGTTGTGCGCGGCGGCGTCGGCCATCTTGCGCACCTCCTGCTGCTGCGGCCGGTTGTGGAAGCGGCGGAAGGCGGGGTCGAGCAGAGCCACCACCCAACTGGCCAGATGGGTTAGCCCATCGACGCCGGTGCGGGCCTGGATGTCGGACAGGATGGTCAGCATGGCGATGATGCGCCGCATCGGCTCCACCCCGCTGCCGAGCTGGGTATAGAGCAACTCGTCACCGCGCTTGTTGCGGGCGCCCAGGAAGGCGGCGATCTGGCGGTCGATGGGGTCCTTGTGTCGCTCGCCCCCGGCGGCGATCCAGTCCAGCGCCCGCAGCAACTCCGCCGGCGAGGTCGGCAGCTGCTTGGCGACCAGGCTGCTCATGCAGGGCATGGTCGGGTTCATCTCGTACAGCACGCGCTCCACCCCCAGCCCGTGGCTGGAGCGGTCGAGGAAGCCGCGCAGCTGGTCGAAGGTCTGCACCAGCGGCACGAATTCCGGCTTGAAGTCGGTCTGGACGTTGACCCAGAACATCGGAAGCTGGTTGGCGATCACCTCCGCCACCGCCTGGGGGGATTCGCCGCGCATGAAGGCGTCGGCCAGCATGGTGGCGATACCGTCCGGCATCATCGCCCGGCCGCGGTAGCGGATGGGGGCGGCGGGGTCGAGCGCGATGCAGACGCGCGCCACCAGCCGGTCGCCCTGGCTGCCGCCCTTGCCGCTGGAGGCGGTCTGGATGGCGTTGTTGACCGCCTCCGCCCGCACGTCGTCGCCCATCGACCGGCGCAGCCACTTGTCCAGTTCGCCGCTTTCGATGACGGAGGCGGCGGCGGGGGCATGGCGGGCGAAGGCGCGGGCCAGCGTCCGGCAATGCCAGTATTCCGACCCCTGGAATTCCAGCGGCCGGGCGGCGCGACGGGAGATCTGCGGCTGTTTCGGGCTGAGCCGGCGGCCCGCCACCCAGAGGTCGAGGTCGTTCAGGGTCCAGCGCTGCTTGGGATCGTCCACCAGCAGGCCGCGCACCACCTCGTTGATCGCCAGCGGCAGCCGGTGCTGCTGGACCAGCGCCGGGTAGGATCCGCGCTCCAGCTTCGCCTGCAGAACCGCCTCGTCGTCGAGCCCGGACAGCGGGTTGCGGCCGAGCGCCAGGATCAGCAGGGTGACGCCCAGCGAATAGAGATCGTCGGCCATGGTGCCGGTGCCGCGCCCGGCGGGATTGGCCATGCCGCGCTCGATCGTCTCCAGCAGGACCGGCTGGCCGTAGCCGGGCTGCGCCGACACGCACTCGCCCAGCATCAGCCCGCCGCCGGCGAGGTCGCGGTAGAACAGGTTGGTCGGGCGGATCGCGCCATGGACGACGCCGCGGCTCGACAGCTCCTTCAGCGCCGAGACCAGCGGGTGGATGATCTGCCGGGTCAGCTGGTCTTCCGGCATCGGATCCAGCGTGTCGGTCAGCGAGCCCATCAGCCGCTTGCCGCCCGGCCGTTCGAACACCAGGCAATAGCGCCGCCCGCGGTCCTGCGGCCAGTCCACCAGCCCCCAGTCGAGCAGCCGCATGTGGGTGGCGTTGTCGAGGCTGCCGACGGTGGAGCAGATGTCCATCCGCGGCAGGATCGAGGCGTGGCAGATGACGGCGAAGGGCTCGATCCGCTTCTCGCGCAGAGCCTTGGCGGTGAAGGCGTTGCCGCCGACCGCGTTCAGCAGCGGGATCGGCGCGCCCGGCTGAATCTCGTAGCGTTCGGCGAGCTTCACCGGTTCGGCGTTCGCCATCGCCGCCGTGGCGGCTCCCATCGTAGCGGTTTGGGCATCGGATGGCATGGACGGCGGATCCCCGGGGCGTGCGAATGTGCGCAGGCCTTAGGTGGCGTGAAAAGGGCAAACAAACCCTTAACGTGCGCGTGCGTAACACTATCGGATTGGACCGGAAAGGAAAACCCCCGCCGGGAGGGGCGGGGGTTTTCCGTAGGGATAAGCGGGCGAACCCTGACTTACCCGTTCTTGACCTTGACGTAGGACCCCGGCGCGTCCTCCAGGGCGGGCAGGGCGCCGTCGCCGGGCTGGCGGGCGGGAACCTTGCCGTTGGCATACTGGCCGACCCACTTGTTCCATTCCGGCCACCAGGAGCCGGGGGTCTGGGTCGCCTTCTCCAGCCACTCGTCGGAGGTCTTGGCCAGCTTGTCGCTGGTCCAGTAGCAGTATTTGTTGGCCGCCGGCGGGTTGACGACGCCGGCGATGTGGCCCGAGGCGCCGAGCACGAACTTCACCGGGCCGCTGAACAGCTGGGCGCCGCTGTAGGTGCTCTTCCACGGGGCGATGTGGTCCTCGCGCGCCGACAGGAACAGCGTCGGGACCTTGACCTTGCCCAGGTCGATCGGAACGCCCTTCAGCGTCACCGCCCCCGGCTGCGCCAGCATGTTCTTCTGGTACATGTTGCGCAGATAGAAGCTGTGCATCGCCGCCGGCATGCGGGTGCTGTCGCCGTTCCAGTACAGCAGGTCGAACGGGAACGGGTCCTTGCCCAGCAGGTAGTTGTTGACGACGAACGACCAGATCAGGTCGTTGGCGCGCAGCATGTTGAAGGTGGTCGCCATCTTGGAGCCGTCGAGATAGCCCTGCTCGGCCATCTGCCCTTCGATGAAGGTCAGCTGCTCCTCGTCGATGAAGACCGACAGCTCTCCGGCCTCGGTGAAGTCCAGCATGGTGGTGAAGAAGGTGGCCGACTTGATGCGGTCGTCCTTCTTGGCCGCCATGTAGGCCAGCGTCGAGGCCAGCAGCGTGCCGCCCAGGCAATAGCCGATGGCGTTCACGTCCTTCTCGCCGGTCGCCTTCTCGATGGCGTCCAGCGCGGCCAGCGGGCCTTCGACCATGTAGTCCTCGAAGCCCTTGGCCGCCAGCGTCTCGTCCGGGTTGACCCAGGACAGGACGAAGACGGTGTGGCCCTGGTCGACCGCCCACTTGATGAAGCTGTTCTTCTCGCGCAGGTCGAGGATGTAGAACTTGTTGATCCAGGGCGGCACGATCATCAGCGGACGCTTGTTCACGTCCGGCGTGGTCGGGGTGTACTGGATCAGCTGCATCAGGCTGGTCTGGAAGACGACCTTGCCCGGCGTGACCGCGATGTTCTTGCCCAGCTGGAAGGCGTCGTAGTCGGTCATGGAGATGCGCAGCTCGCCCTTGCCGCGCTCCAGGTCCTTCAGCAGATGCTCCAGCCCCTTGACCAGATTCTCGCCGCCGCTCTCGATGGTCGCGCGCAGCACCTCCGGGTTCGTCATGACGAAGTTGGAGGGCGCCATCGCGTCGACGAACTGGCGGGTGTAGAAATCGACCTTCTTGGCGGTGTGGTCGTCCAGACCGTCGACCTGATTGACGGTCGACTGCATCCACCGGGCGCTCAGCAGGTAGGACTGCTTGATGAAGTCGAACAGCGTGTTCTCGTCCCAGGCGGCGTCCTTGAAGCGGCGGTCGTCCTTGGCGGGCGCGATGACCGGCTGCGTCTCCTGCCCGAAGAAGCGCTGGGTGGTGCGCTGCCACAGGGTCAGGTAGTCCTGCCACAGCGACATCTGCGCCTGCATCAGCTTGGCCGGGTCGGCCATCATGCGGGTGGTCATCTCGAGGAAGGCATGGCCGACGCCCATCGGATCCGGGCTCTTCGGGCCGGCGCCGTCGGAGGCCTGGCGCGCGAGGAATTCGGAGACCAGCCGCTGGCTCTGTTCGGCGATGCGGGTCATCGCCCGCGACATCTCGACCGGATCGGGAAGCTTGACGTCGGGCACCTGGGGGGAAGCCGGGGTGGAAGCCTGGGGGGGGCCTTGGTCTCGGCCATGAGCACGGTCCTTCTTCTTTGGGCGGGTGTCGCGTCGTCTCGGTCACATCGTCTCGGCCACCGGGGTCCGCCTCGGCCCGCCATGCCCCAGATTGGGCTTTGGGCCTTGCGGACGGGCGGCTATATAGGCTTGCGGGCGTTCTCTGGGGGCGGTCTGCACCTTGTCGCTGTTGGTGGCGTCGCTGTCGATGGCGTGCGGAGGTCCGGCCTTCGGTTGCGGTGCGGGAGAAATCCGGAACCTCTCATACACCGCTGATGTGAACATTTCATTTCATAGATCGTCGCACAAGTGTGGCGTATCGGCCAGGGATGGGGAAGGATGATGGCAACGGGCAATCAGGGGGACGGTCGGGGCATCGCGGCGGCCGGACGGGTATTCGGCGCCCTAGTCGTCGGAATACCAATGGTTTTCGGGATGTCGGCCTGCAGCGACCGGGCGCTGGACACCGGCCTTCTGGGCGCCGTCACCGGCGAGCCTTCGCCGGTCAGCGACAATTCGTCGCCTATCCGCAACATGACCGGGGAGCGGACCGACTACCCCAACCTGGGTACGGTCCCGCCGCGCCCGACCGACCTGACCACCGAGGCGCAGCGCCAGCAGGCGATGGACCGTCTCGCCGAGGACCGTGCGGCATCCCGCCGCACGCGGACGCAGACGGAAGCGATCCAGATGCCGGAGCCGCTGCCGACCCCGATGGCGATTCCGCCGAAGCCGGATTTGCGGCCGGGCAAAAGCTGAGGTTCCTGTGCAAAGAAAAAGCCCCCGGCCGGATGGACGGGGGCTTTTTCTGTTTGGGGAGGGGATGGCTGACGATGCCCCCACCCCAACCCTCCCCCGCTGGGCGGGGGAGGGAGAGAGTGCTTGTTCGGGAGAGTGGCGGCAGTCTCCTCCCCCGCCCAGCGGGGGAGGATTAAGGTGGGGGTCTAACGCCGTCAGCATCACTCCTGGATGAACGCCTTCACGTAGGACTGGCTCAGCGGCTGGATCAGATAGTCCAGCGGAGTGCGGGCGGACAGCACGATGCGGGCCTCCACCGGCATGCCGGCCTTGATCTTCATGTTGCGGACCTCGTGGCTGTCGGCATCCTTCAGCCGGATGCGGGCCAGGTAATATTCCTGGCGGGTCGCGTTGTCGGTCAGGCGGTCGGCCGAGACGTAGGAGACGGTGCCGTCGATGGTGCCGACGACGCGGCTGTCATAAGCGGTCAGCTGCACCTTCACCGGCAGGTCGACGGCCATCGACTTGATGTCCTTCGGCTGGATGCGGACCTCGGCCAGCAGGGCCTTGTCGTCGGGGACGATGTCCAGCACCGGCTCGTTCGCGGTGATGGTGCCGCCGACGGCCGGGTGGCCGTACATCACGACGTTGCCGGCGTCCGGCGCCTTGATGGTGCGGTTGTCCAGGCGGTTCTTGGCGTCGCGGATCTGCTCGGCCAGCTTCTGGGCGTCGCCGCGCGCCTTGTCCAGCTCGACCAGCACCTTCTCGCGGAAGTCGCTGCGGCGGCGGACCAGATCGCCCTGGGCGTCGACCGCCTGCTGGCGCGACTGCGACATGCGGGCTTCCAGTTCATGGTCCTGGGCGTGGAGCTGGGCGTTCTCCTTCTGCGCCGCCACCAGCTTGGTGCGGGTGGAGTTGCCGCGGTCCAGCAGGCCCTGGGTGATCTGGATGTCCTCGTCCGACAGCTTGATCTCGCGGTTCAGGAAGGCGCGCTGCTGCTCCAGGCTCTTCACCTCGTCGCCCAGCGTGGCGATGCGGTCCTGGGTCAGCTTGGCCTCGGTCTCCAGCTGGTTGCGGCGGACCTGGAACAGCTTCTCCTGGTTCAGCATGGCGTTGTCGACCGCCGGCTCCTTGCCGCGGCGAGCGGTCAGCGCGGCCGGCCATTCGATGGCGGGCTTCTCGAACAGCTCGGCCGACAGGCGCGCTTCGGCGGCCAGCGTGTCCACCAGCGCGGCGTTCAGCATGTCGAGGCGGGTCTGCGCCTCGGTGCTGTCCAGCCGCATCAGGACCTGACCGGCTTCGACGCGGTCGCCTTCCTGGACCAGGATGGCGCTGATGACGCCGCCCTCGGTGTTCTTCACCACCTTGCGGCCGGTCTCCGGCGCCAGCGAGCCCATGGCGCTGATCGCGCTGTGCAGCGGGGCCACCGCCGCCCAGCCGGTCATGCCGCCGAAGCCGACCGCCAGGACCAGGAAGCCGCCCAGCAGCAGGCCGCGCACGCTGGTTTCCGGCATCGTCGCCCGCAGCGCATGGATCGAGGTGATGGTTGCCGTCTTGCGCGACGGCTTGCCGGCGGGGGTTTCGGAACCGTTGTCACCGGACAGCGGGGCGGGAAAGGTCGTGGTCATCGTGGTCATGGTGCTTCCTTGGCTCTGTCGGGTCGGTCTTTAGGGCGGTGCCGGCGGTCAGCCGGCGGCCCCCGCCGTGGCGGCGGACGGACCCTGAGGGCCGAGATTGCGGAGGCGGGCGAGGTTGACGGCGCCGGGCTGGGCCTGCTGCTGGTCCGGACGCGGCAGCTCCATCGCCATGCCGTTCTTCAGGACATAGGTGTGGTCGGACATGTCGACGAAGATCGGGGCGTGGGTCATGACGATGGTGGTCGCCCCGCGCTCCTTGCAGGCCGCGACGAAGGCGCGGACCGCCTTGATGCCCAGTTCGTCCAGGCCGGCGGTCGGCTCGTCCAGCACCAGCAGCGGCGGCTGGCCGAAGGCGGCGCGGGCAAGGCCGATCAGGCGGGCGCTGGCGCCGGTGATCGGGGACAGCGGATCGTTGACCTCGGTCTCGTAGCCCATGGGCAGGCTTTCGATCCACTCGTGGATGCCGACGGCCTTGGCGGCCTCCTCCACCTGTTCGCGGGTCGCGCTGGTGAAGCGGGCGATGTTGTCGGCGATGCTGCCGGGCAGGAGATCGACCTGCTGCGGCAGGTAGCCGATGCCCTGTTCGGGGCTGTCGGGGGTCAGGGTGGCGACGGACAGGCCGCCGAGACGCACCGTACCGGCCGACGGCAGGGCGACACCGGCCAGCAGGCGGGCCAGAACCGACTTGCCCGAGCGGTTGGGGCCGGCGATGCAGACGGTCTCGCCCGGCTCGACCGACAGGGTGACGCTGCGCAGGATCGGCTTCTGGTCGCGGGGGGAGACGAACAGCAGGTTCTCGACGGTCAGGCGCTCGCTCTCGACGGGCACGGAGGGACGCTCCGGCTCACGCGACAGGCGCTTCAGCAGCGGCAGCAGGCGGCGGACGGCCTGGGCGGAACGGACCAGCCCGCCCCAGGCGCCGGCGGTCTGCTCGATCGGGGCGAGGCCGCGGCCGACCAGCATCGAGGTGGCGATCATGCCGCCGAAGGACAGGTGCTGCTCGATCACCAGCCAGGCGCCGATGCCCGTCACGGCGATCTGCAGGACCATGCGGACCCACTTGGTGGCGGCGCCGATGGCGGCGCTGCGCTCATAACCCTGGCCCTGCATGGCGCTGGCGGTCAGGAAGTCGCGGTTGACGGCGTCCAGCGAGGCATTGCCCATGCGCAGGCCGCGCACGGTGTCGGAACGGGAGGCCAGCGCCTCGAACAGCTTCTGGGCGCGGCCGGCCGGCAGCTTGCTTTCGTCGTTGATGTCCTTGACGGCCACATAGCCGATCCAGCCCATCACCGCCATGATCGCCATCGACACCACCAGCACCAGCGCCAGCATCGGGTGGATGACGTAGATGCCGATGACGTAGAGCGGCGCCCAGGGCAGATCCATCAGCGCCGGCAGCGACGGACGCGAGAAGGCGCCCTTCAGCTCCATCAGGTCGGCGAGCGGGCCGTTGTCCGGACGGCCGCGGCCGGCGGCGTCCAGCGCGTCGGCGGTCAGCCGGCGGCGCCACCGCACCTCCAGCGCGTTGCCGGCGCGGGCCAGCAGTCGCGAGCGCACCATTTCCAGCAACCCGCTCAGCGTCAGCGCAAGCACGACGATGAGCGTCAGCATGATCAGGGTGTCGTAGTTGCCGGACGGAATGGCGCGGCTGAACACCTGCAGCGAATATAGCGGCATGGCCAGCATCAGGGCATTGATGGTGGCGCTGAAGACAAATGTACTAACGAGTATCCTGGTGAAATAACCGCGATCGTAAGCGGCTTCCGGCTTATTGTTGCCGGGCTGTCGCAAAGAGTTGGTCTTGGTAGAAACAGGCATGAACAGCCCTCCAATTGTCACCGGTCGGCACAGTGCCCACTGGATGCAGGCGAGGTCAGAGAACGCCTTCTTGGTAAATGGGACCTTAACATTCGGGGACGTCACAGGATTGCCACCGGATGCCACCACTTTTGCGCAGACTTACTCCGGTATTGATTGGTCTTTCGGGGTAATTTGCTCCGCTTGGCGGCCGGGGACGCATGACCTATGGCCGGTTGGTGGCGGCGGGCATTGCCGCTATCGTGGCCCGCGGCGGCGGTTCCGCCGGTCCACCCCAACCACAGCCGGAGAAGATGATGGAAGGGCGCAAGGTCCCCTCGGTGGTGTTCAAGACCCGCGTGCGCGACGAGAGCGTCGGCGGACCCAACCCGTTCCGTTGGCAGGATGTGCGGAGCGACGACCTGTTCCAGGGCAAGCGGGTGGTGGTGTTCTCCCTGCCCGGCGCCTTCACGCCGACCTGCTCCAACGAGCAGTGCCCGGCCTTCGAGCGGCTCTATGACGAATTCAAGGATTTGGGCATCGACGAGGTCTATTGCCTCAGCGTCAACGACGCCTTCGTCATGTACCAGTGGGGCAAGAGCCTGAACCTGAAGAAGGTGAAGCTGATCCCAGACGGGTCGGGACATTTCACCCGCCGCATGGGCATGCTGATCGACAAGGACCATGTCGGCTTCGGCCATCGGTCCTGGCGCTATGCCATGGTTGTGAAGGACGGCGTCATCGAAAAGTTCTTCGAGGAGCCGGGCATCAACGATGAGGGCGAGAACGGCGATCCCTACGGCGAATCCTCGCCGGAGACCGTTCTGGCTTACCTGCGGAGCTGACCCGCCCGATTCGGCGTCCACCGGGGGCCGGAGAGCGGGACGGGATGCAGAGTACAGGGTGACAGGCCGGCGGGGCGAAGGCTCCGCCGGCCTTTTCCATGTCCGCACCGCGCCTGCGGCACCGACGACGGCAGGGTGCGGCATTGCGTATGGATGCGTGTATTGCGGCGGCAGATATTCTTTTTATTAGACAATCATCATTGCATTGCTACCTTCTTCGCAGGCTTCAGCCAGGGTTCCGGTTTCCCAGGCGGCCGGCAACAATCTGATCGTGCGCCGCCCGGCTTGCCGGGACAGGATCGGCACGGCGGGGACGGAAGACGCGACGAAGGGGCGGGGCGCAGATCGCCGCTGTCCGTGCGACGTTGATACCCCTAGCAGGGCAAAGGTGACCTTCCGATGAGCATTTCCAAGCAAGTCATTTTGAAATCCGCGCTGGCGGCGTTCGTCGTCCTGGCGCCGCTTCCGGCCGCCGCGCAAGTCAAGCTGTCGGATCTGAAGCTGAAGATCGACCCGGCTCAGACCACGGTGTCGGGCATCTCCTCCGGCGCCTATATGGCCGGGCAGTTCCAGGTCGCCTATTCGGGGCTGGTCAAGGCGGCCGGCCTCGTCGCCGGCGGTCCCTATGATTGTGCCGAGGTGTCGGAGGGCGGCATCGCCCCGGCGGTGGTGGCGCTGAAGCGCTGCATGGATGTGGCGATGGGCGCGCCCGACGTCGGCAAACTGGTTGAGAACGCCAAGGCGCGCGAGAAAGCCAAGGACATCGACCCGCTGGTCAACATGGCGAAGTCGAAGATCTACCTGTTCAACGGCGACAACGACGTGACGGTGAAGCGCCCGGTCGCCGACGCCACCGAGCAGTTCTACAAGGCGCTGGGCGTGACGGACGCCAATTTCACCTATGTGAAACTGCCGAAGGCGGCGCATGCCTACATCACCGACGGCTATGGCGCCGCCTGCGACTTCATCCCGAAGGAGGATGAGAAGAGCGAATACATCAACAACTGCCAGTACGATCAGGCCGGTGCCATCGTCCGCTTCTTCTACGCCGACGCCAAGATTCCGAACGCCCCGGCCGCGGCCCGCCAGCCGCAGCTGTTCAACCAGGCGCCCTTCGTCGGCGACACCAGCCGCAGCGGCATGGCCAAGACCGGCTACGTCTATGTTCCGGAAGCCTGCGACGGCGGCAAGCAGACCTGCCGCATCCATGTCGCCTTCCATGGCTGCAAGATGGCGTCGAACCTGATCGGCGACCATTTCGCCGTGCATGCCGGCTACAACCGCTGGGCCGACGTCAACAACATTGTCGTGCTCTATCCGCAGATCGACGGCGACGCCAAGCTGTCCTCCAACCCCAAGGCCTGCTGGGACTGGTTCGGCTACACCGGCTACGACTTCGCCCGCAAGGGCGGCTTCCAGATGACCGCCGTCCGCAAGATGATCGGCGCGCTGGCGGGGGAGTGAGCACCCGCTCCGCATAAAAAAGCCCCTCTCCGGCATCCCGGAGAGGGGCTCTTTCACATCAGGGCGATCACGCCTTCAGGATGCCGCGGCCAGCGAAGCGGGCGGCGACGCCGAGCTGCTCCTCGATGCGGATCAGCTGGTTGTACTTGGCCAGACGGTCCGAACGGCTGAGCGAGCCGGTCTTGATCTGGCCGCAGTTGGTGGCGACCGCCAGATCGGCGATGGTGCTGTCCTCGGTCTCGCCCGAACGGTGCGACAGGACGGCGGTGTAGCCGGCCTTGTGCGCCATATCCACCGCTTCCAGCGTCTCCGACAGCGTGCCGATCTGGTTGACCTTCACCAGGATCGAGTTGGCGACGCCCTGGCGGATGCCCTGGGCCAGACGCTTGGGGTTGGTGACGAACAGGTCGTCGCCGACCAGCTGCACCTTGTTTCCGATGGCGTCGGTCAGCGCCTTCCAGCCTTCCCAATCGTCTTCCGCCATGCCGTCCTCAATCGAGATGATCGGGAAGCGGCCGACCAGATCGGACCAGTAGGCGACCATCTGTTCCGGCGACAGCGACTTGCCTTCACCGGCCAGCTCGTACTTGCCGTTCTTGAAGAACTCGGTCGAGGCGGCGTCGAGCGCCAGCATGACGTCGTCGCCCGGCTTGTAGCCGGCGGCCTCGATGGCCTTCATGACGAAGCCGAGCGCCTCGTCGGTCGAGCCGATGTTGGGGGCGAAGCCGCCTTCGTCGCCGACGTTGGTGTTGTGGCCGGCGTCCTTGAGCTTCTTCTTGAGGGACTGGAAGATCTCGGAGCCCATGCGGATGGCGTCGGCGCCGGTCTCGGCACCCACCGGCATGATCATGAATTCCTGGATGTCGATCGGGTTGTCGGCATGGGCGCCGCCGTTGATGATGTTCATCATCGGCACCGGCAGCAGCGAGGCGAAGGCGCCGCCGACATAGCGGTAGAGCGGCAGGCCGGCATCCTCGGCGGCGGCGCGGGCGACGGCCAGCGACACGCCCAGGATGGCGTTGGCGCCGAGCCGGCTCTTGTTTTCGGTGCCGTCCAGGTCGATCATGGCGAGGTCGATGGCGCGCTGGTCGTCGGCGTCCAGGCCGGCGAGCGCATCGTAGATCTCGCCGTTGACCGATTCGACCGCCTTCAGCACGCCCTTGCCGCCGAAGCGGCCCTTGTCGCCGTCGCGCAGCTCGACCGCCTCGTGGGCGCCGGTGGAGGCACCCGACGGCACCGCGGCGCGGCCGAAGGCGCCGCTGTCCAGCGCAACGTCGACTTCGACGGTCGGGTTGCCGCGGCTGTCCAGGATTTCGCGGGCGTGAATCTCGGTGATGACGCTCATGGTCGGTCGATCCTTCGAGGAATGGCAGCCGCGTTGTCTCGCAGGCCGCGTTTTAAGGCGCGCAGGCTTGATAGCCCCGACGTCCGGGCGATGCAATATCTGCTTCGGCTTACAACCACGCGAAAATGCGGGGTTTTGCCGCGGAAATCAGAGGAAACCCTCTACCATTGCCGCGAATTCGGCCGGACGTTCGGCATGCAGCCAGTGGCCGACCCCTTCGATCATGCGGATTTCCGCCTTGGGGAAATGACGGCGGATGGCGTCGTGGTGCTCCGGCCGGATGTAGTCCGACGTGCCGCCGCCGATGAACAGGGTGGGGCCGTCATAGCGGGCGCCGCCGAAATCGGGGAAGCCGATCAGCCCCTCCATGTTCGTCCCGATGGAGTCGAGATTGATCCGCCAGGAGAAGACGCCGTTCTCCAGCACCAGATTCTGCATCAGGAAGGAGCGCAGCGGCGCCTCCGGCACGGCGTCGGCCAGCTGCGCCTCCACCTCCGGCCGACGGGTGACGCCTTCCAGCTTCGCGGCCTTCATCGCGGCGACATAGGGGGCGTGGGTGTGGGTGTAGGCGACGGGGGCGATGTCGGCCACCACCAGCCGTTCCACCCGGTCGGGATGGGCCAGCGCCAGCGCCATGGCGGTCTTGCCGCCCATCGAATGGCCGACGACAGTGGCGCGGGCGAAGCCGCGGTCGTCCAGGAAGCGCAGCACGTCGGCCGCCATGTCCGGGTAGCTCATGCTCTCGGCCCAGGGGGCGCCGCCGTGGTTGCGCAGGTCAAGCGCATAGACCCGGTGCTGCTCGCCGAAGCGGCGGGCCAGCGTCTGCCAGTTGCGGGCCGAGCCGAACAGCCCGTGCAGGACCAGCATCGGCGTTCCGCCATTGGCTTCGCCGGCTTCCAGATAGGTCAGGGGGAGGGCTTGCTGCGGCATGTCGGGGCCTTCGACCTGTGATGTCGGGAGATGCGTTCTGGACGAATCCGGGCGGCGATCCTATGACGAATGCGGCGGCATCGCTAGGATGCCGCCGGGCATCATCCGCATCACAGAAGCGACCCTGCCATCGTGTTCCGTCATATCCTGTCCGTCGGCGGCCTGACCCTGGCCAGCCGGGTGCTCGGTTTCCTGCGCGACGTGCTGACCGCGGCGCTGCTGGGGGCGGGGCCGGTGGCCGACGCCTTCTTCGTCGCCTTCCGGCTGCCGAACCATTTCCGCGCGCTGTTCGCCGAGGGCGCCTTCAACTCCGCCTTCGTGCCGCTGTTCTCGGGCAAGCTGGTGCAGGACGGCGCCGCTGCCGCCCGCCGCTTCGCCGACGAGGTGATGACCCTGCTGGTCATCGTGCAGATGCTGCTGCTGCTGGCGGTGCTGGCCTTCATGCCGCAGTTCATGACGGTCTTCGCCCCCGGCTTCGCCGACGACCCGGAGAAGTTCCGGTTGGCGGTGCTGTTCACCAGCATCACCTTCCCCTATCTGCTGCTGATCTCGCTGGTCTCGCTCTATGGCGGCGTGCTGAACAGCATGAGCCGCTTCGGAGCGGCGGCGGCGGCGCCGATCCTGATGAACCTCTGCCTGATCGCGGCGCTGGTGGTCGGCACGCCGCTGATGCCGACGGCGGGACACGCGCTGTCGTGGGGCGTGCTGGCGTCCGGCGTTGCGCAGTATCTCTATCTGGCCTGGGACGCCCGGCGGGCCGACATGACTCTGCGGCCGGTGATGCCGCGCCTGTCGCCCGACGTGAAGCGCTTCCTGACGGTGCTGGGGCCGGCGGCGCTGGGATCGGGACTGACCCAGATCAGCCTGTTCGCCGACACGCTGATCGCCTCCGCCCTGCCGACGGGCGCGGTGTCCTACCTCTATTACGCCGACCGGCTGAACCAGCTGCCGCTGGGGGTGATCGGCATCGCCGTCGGGACCGTTCTGCTTCCGGAAATGTCCAAGCGGATCAAGAGCGGCGACGAGGCCGGCGCGGTCGACAGCCAGAACCGCGCCATCGAGCTGTCGCTGCTGCTGACCCTGCCGGCGGCCGTCGCCTTCCTGGTGGCGGGCACGCCGATCCTGTCGGTGCTGTTCCAGCGCGGCGCCTTCGGCCCGTCGGACGCCGCCGCATCGGCGTTCACCCTGCAGGCCTATGCGCTGGGGCTGCCGGCCTTCGTGGTGATCCGCAGCCTGGTCAACGGCTTCTACGCCCGCCACGACACGGCGACGCCGGTGCGGGTGGCGCTGGCGGCGGTCGGCATCAATGTGGCGCTGAAGCTGGCGCTGATGGGACCACTGGCCCAGGTCGGTCTGGCGGTCGCCACCTCCGTCGGCGCCTGGGTGAATGCCGGGCTGCTGGCGCTGCTGCTGCACCGGCGCGGCCTGTTCCGCGCCGATGCGCGGCTGACCCGGAATCTGCCGCGCATGGCCATCGCCGCCGCTGCCATGGCCGGCGCCCTATGGCTGGCGACGGAGCGGCTTGCCCCCTGGCTGGGCGCCGCCGGGGTGGTGGAGCGGCTGGGCGGGCTGCTGGTGCTGGCGGTCGTCGGGCTGGCGGTCTATGCCGTCGCCGCGGTGCTGCTGGGGCTGGTGCGGCGCAGCGACCTCGGCCGTCTGCGCCGTCGCCGGGCGAAGGCGTGAATCGGGTGGATGACGCTTTGTCGTCGTACTGTTTTGTCAGGCAAGATTGACACGGATGTCACGGATTTAGACACGGATTACACGGATTTTTCTTCTGGCTTGCCTTGTTGCGGGTTGGCGGTGGCGCTGCACGCTGCGGTGAAGCCATCCGTGAAATCCGTGATCTAATCCGTGAAATCCGTGTCGATCTTGCCGAACCCTCCTGCTCCTTTCCAAATATCCTCCTGCCTCACCCTTCCGTCTGCAAAGGCCGCTGCGGGTCGGCGCTCCATTCCGACATGGAGCCGTCATAGAGCCGCACGCCGGGCACGCCGGCGATCTCGCTGAGCGCGAACCAGGACACCGAGGCGAGGTGGCCGGTGTTGCAGAAGGTGATGGGCTGGTCGCGCAAGGGCAGTCCGGCTTGGTCGGCCATCGCCTTCACCGCCTCGGGCGAGGCGAAGCGGTGCTCCGCCGGGGAGAAGAGGGCGGCGATGTCGAGATTGACCGCGCCGGGGATGGTGCCGGCGGCGCGGGCCTGCGGGCTCTTGGCCTTGCCGGCGAACTGCTCGGGCGAGCGGGCATCGTGCAACGGCGTGCCGCCGGCCTGCACCGCCGCCTCGACCTGCTCCAGGGTGGCGCGCAGGTCGGCGCGGGGGTGGACGGTGAAGGTCGCCGGCTTGCGCACCGCCGGCTGCGGTTCGACCGGGCCGCCGGCCGCGGTCCAGGCGGCGAAACCGCCGTCCAGCACCGACACCGCGTCATGACCCAGCATCTTGAAGGTCCAGTAGACGCGGGTGGCGTTGCCCATGTCCGACGCATTGGCGCCGGCCGCCACCAGAACGACATGGTCGCCGTTGCCGACCCCCAGCCCGCCGATCAGCCCCGCCAGAACATCCGGTTCCGGCAGCATTCCGGCCCCGCCGCCGACCACAGTCCGCCAGCCGGCCGTTGCGTAGTCGGAATGAAGCGATCCCGGAACGAAGCCGCCGGCGGGCGGGGTGCGCACGTCGAGGACGACGATGCCGGGGCTGTCGAGCCGGCTTTTCAGCCAGGGGGCGTCCACAAGCGGGGAAATGCTGCTGTCGGTCATCAGGGTGAACCCGGTTCCGGTTGGTCGATGCCCTGCGGTGCCTGGATTGTTGCGTAGCGGCAACGAAAAGACCGGCAGGCGGGCGGGGCCGACAGTGTGGGCGAAGCGCCGGTATGGGAAAAGCCCAATCTTGTCGCAATCCCCATCGGTCGGTGGCGTTGCCGGGTAACCCGTCCGGGGTGTAGGATGTCCCGTTCGTGTAAGAAGGCGCCATTTCCGGCGCGGGAGCTTGGACAGCCATGGCCAACATCGACGACCTGCTCGGCGCCGCCGATCCCAACGACGGCGACGCCTCGTCCTTCGCCATCGGCGACGCGCCGGTGGAGATCAAGGTCGTCATCGGCACCGCCATGCTCCGCGTCCGCGATCTGCTGAAGCTGGGCCGCGGGGCCGTCGTGGAACTCGACCGCCACCTGAAGGACCCGACCGACGTCTATGTCGAAGGCGTGCTGGTCGCCCGCGGCGAGGTGGCGATCATCGACGACAAGATCGGCGTCACCCTGACCGACTTCATCAAGTCCAGCCGCGAATGGAAGCGCTGAGCGCGGCATGCCGGCTTTGGGCGCACCGTTGGTAATGCTTCATTCGGTAGCAGCCGCGCCCGCGCTGGCGGCTTGACGGCGGGCGGTGGCTTTTGGTCTCGTTATGCGTGGTCGTGGGATGTGCCGTCGCCGACGGCATCGCCGGCCTGGAGAGCGATGCCATGACCGACCACGCCGTCTCCCCATCCTCCTGCCTGCCGCGCCATTTTTCCAATCCGCATGCCGACCATGAGCGGGTCTATGGCCCGTCGGAACGCGCGATCCTCAGCCGCGCCGCCTTCGAGGAGGCGATGGCGGAGATCGGCGCCTGGCCCGGCTATGCGCCCACCCCGCTGCGCTCCCTGCCGGGATTGGCGCGGGAGGCCGGGATCGACCGCCTCTGGTACAAGGACGAAAGCGCCCGCTTCGCACTCGGCAGCTTCAAAGCGCTGGGCGGGGCGTACGCCGTGCTGCGGCTGCTTGCGCGGGAGGTGACGGCGCGGGTGCCCGGCGTGCCGGTGACCGCGCTGGATCTCGTCGTCGGCCGCTATGCCAAGGTGACGCGGACGCTGACCGTCACCACGGCGACCGACGGCAACCATGGCCGGTCGGTCGCCTGGGGCGCGCAGGTGTTCGGCTGCAATTGCGTGGTGTACGTGCCCGCTGCCTGTACGCCCGGCCGCCGCGACGCAATCGAGGCGTACGGGGCGCGGGTGGTGGTGGTCGACGGGTCGTACGACGATGCGGTTCGCCGTGCCGCCGCCGATGCGGCGGAGCATGGCTGGTTCGTCGTCTCCGACACCTCCTACACCGGCTATATGGATGTGCCGCGCGACGTGATGCAGGGCTACACCATGATGGTGGAGGAGACGATCTCGCAGCTGCCCGCCAGCGAGCGGCCGACCCATGTCTTCGTGCAGGGCGGCGTCGGCGCGCTGCCGGCCGCGGTCTGTGGCCATCTGTGGGAAAGCTGGGGCCGGCAGCGCCCGCGCTTCGTGGTGGTGGAGCCGCACAGCGCCGACTGCCTGTACCAGAGCGCGGTGGCCGGGCGTCCGGTGCGGTCGGAGGGCGACCTGGACACGGTGATGGCCGGGCTTGCCTGCGGCGAGGTCTCTCTGCTGGCCTGGGCGATCCTGGAACGCGGCGCCGACGATTTCCTGACCATCCCCGACGAAGGGGCGATCGCCGCCATGCGCAAGCTGGCGGACGGCAGGCATGGCGGCCGTCCGGTGGTAGCGGGAGAATCCGGCGTCGCCGGACTGGCCGGGCTGCTCTGCGCCGCGGCCCATGAGGAGACCCGGCGCGCGCTGGGCCTCGTGCCCGACGCCCGCGTGCTGGTGTTCGGGACCGAGGGCGCGACCGACCCGGAGGTCTATGAGCGGATCGTCGGCCGTACGCCGGAGGCGGTCGCAGAAGGTCTGGTCAGCGCAGCAGGTCGGTGACGATGTTGGCGCCGTCGGCGCTCAGCCGGTCGGCGGTTTCGCGGTAATCGCGGGCGCCGGAGAAGCCGCCCTCCGCCGTCACCCGCTGGACCCAGGCCGGCGAGGCGCCGAGCGACACCAGACGGTCGACCATCATCCGGGTCGAGCGCAACGTCATCCGGCCATTCTCCGCCATGCGCGGCGCATGCACCATGAACTCCGCACGCGGCGCGGCATAGCGCGGGTAACCGGCCAGATAGAGGCCGACGCACATGCTTTCGCAGGACTCGCCATCGCGCACACGGGTGGCGACCGGCCGCCCGCCCCGGCGTTCGGCCAGCACGGCGTCGATCATCCGGTAGCCGGCGGCGGTGAAGCCGCCCGGGCTCGACAGTTCGATCACCAGCGGGCGTTGGGCCGGCAGGGTGTGCAGGGCATCGACGAAGCGGCGCTCCGCCCCCGGCGTGATGATGCCGTCCAGCCGCAGGATGGTGATGTCGCCCTGGTCGTCGCGGGACATGGCGGCATCGGGATAGTCGGACGGGGAGGGCGCGGCGGGCGCCGGGTTGACGGTGACCGGGTTCACGACGACCGGGTTCACGACGGCCGGGGCGGGGCCGGCCGGGCCGAGCGACAGGCCGTCCGGCCGGGTGGCGGCATGGCCGAGGGCGGCGCCCGCCATCAGCAGTGCGCCCAGACCGACACCGAACCCGACCTTCCGCAGCAGCTTTCGCACCGACATCAGACCCTCCCGCGCTCGTCCGGTTCAGCGTGGCGGGCAAAGCTTGCCTGAAGGTTAACGAACCGTCTGTGGCCGGCCGCACAATCGGGGTATGGGCCGGGGTATGGGCCGGGGTATGAGCCGTGGCAGGAAGGCGGCGGCGCGATAAAGCGTGCGCGCGGGCGCAAAGGGCGTTAGAAGAAACAGGATTCCAAGGGTATGGCCGGGGCGCCCTTTTCCAGGGCGGCGCCCGTCCGGTCCCGTGCCGTGAACGTCGAAGAGCGGAACGATGTCGTACATCCAGGGTGAAACGGGCGATTGGGAAGTGGTGATCGGGCTTGAGGTCCATGCCCAGGTGATTTCGAACGCGAAGCTGTTTTCCGGCTCCGCCACCGAATTCGGGGCCGCGCCGAACAGCCAGGTCAGCTTCGTCGACGCCGCGTTCCCCGGCATGCTGCCCGTCATCAACGAATATTGCGTCGAGCAGGCGGTGCGCACCGGTCTGGGCCTGAAGGCGCAGATCAACCTGAACTCGGTCTTCGACCGCAAGAACTACTTCTACGCCGACCTGCCGCAGGGCTATCAGATCAGCCAGTTCCTGCAGCCGATCGTCGGCAAGGGCGAGATCGTGCTGGACCTGCCGGACGGCACCAGCCGCACCGTCGGCGTCACCCGCCTGCATCTGGAGCAGGACGCCGGCAAGTCGCTGCACGACCAGCACCCGTCCAAGACCTACATCGACCTGAACCGGTCGGGCGTGGCGCTGATGGAGATCGTGTCGGAACCCGACATGCGCAGCTCGGAGGAGGCCGGCGCCTACGTGCGCAAGCTGCGGTCGATCCTGCGCTATCTCGGCACCTGCGACGGCAACATGGAGGAAGGCTCCATGCGCTGCGACGTCAACGTGTCGGTGCGCAAGCCGGGCGAACCCTTCGGCACCCGCTGCGAGATCAAGAACGTCAACTCGATCCGCTTCGTCATGCAGGCGATCGAGTATGAGGCCCGCCGCCAGATCGAGATCATCGAGGAAGGCGGCAAGATCGACCAGGAGACCCGGCTGTGGGACACGACGAAGTTCGTGACCCGCTCCATGCGGTCGAAGGAAGAGGCGCACGACTACCGCTATTTCCCCGACCCCGACCTGCTGCCGCTGGAACTCGACCCGGAATGGGTCGAGGACATCAAGAAGACGCTGCCCGAACTGCCGGACGACAAGAAGGCCCGCTTCATCGAGGACTACAAGCTGTCGGTCTATGACGCCGGCGTGCTGGTCTCGGAGAAGTCGAAGGCCGACTATTTCGAGGCGGTGGCCAAGGGCCGCGATCCGAAGCTGGCCTCCAATTGGGTCACCGGCGAGCTGTTCGGCTATCTGAACAAGGCCGGCAAGGAGATCGAGGAAAGCCCGGTGTCGGCCGAGAATCTCGGCGGCCTGATCGACCTGATCGCCGACAACACCATCTCCGGCCGCATCGCCAAGGAAGTCTTCGAGACGATGTTCGAGACCGGCGAGAAGGCGGCCGACATCGTCGAGAAGAAGGGGCTGCGGCAGGTCACCGACACCAGCGCCATCGAAGGCTCGATCGACGCCGTCCTGGCCGCCAACCCCGACAAGGTGGCGGAATTCCGCAGCGGCAAGGACAAGCTGTTCGGCTTCTTTGTCGGTCAGGTGATGAAGGCGACCCAGGGCAAGGCCAACCCCGCCATGGTGAACGAAATCCTGACCAAGAAGCTGAAAGGCTAAGCGGCCACAGCCTGTTGGCGGGGCGAAATCGCCGCCCTGTCCGAAAGAAAGCCTCTCCGTCCGGCGGAGGGGCTTTTTTCTTGGGTATCGTCCGTCTGTACGGTAAAGCCGCAGTTGAATTTTCCCGGTTTCCGTCGCCACAGTGCTGGAAACGGTGGAGGAACCATGGCGGCGGAGCCGGTGATGATGGCGCTGGCGGCTGGTGCGGCCGGCGGTCTGCTCGGGGTGCTGCTGGGCCGGTATGCCGGGCGCCGGACGGCCGCCCGTCCGCCGGGTATTGGTTCGGGCACCGGGTCCGGCAAGGTCGCGGCGCCGCTCCTCCATGAACCGGAGATCGGCGAGCGGCTGGAAATGGCGCTGGAGGCGACCGGGGCCGCCGTGTGGGACGCCGATCTGGTGGCCGGCACCTGCTGGTGGTCGGACACCTTCCCGCGCATGCTGGGCTTTCGCAGCCGGCCGGCCATGCCGCCCGATTTCTGGGAACGGCGGCTGCATCCGGAGGACCGCGACCGGGTGCTGGCCCACATCGCCTCGCATCTGGCGGGGGAGACCTCGGCCTACGCCTATTCCTACCGCCTGCGCCACGAGGCCGGCGGCTGGGTGTGGATCGCCGCCAAGGGCCGCGCCTTCCGCGACAAGAGCGGCCGGGCGGTGCGCTATGCCGGCATCATGACCGACATCACCGAGGCCCGCCGGCAGGAGGAGCGCCTGCGCGCCAGCGAGGAACGGCTGCTGAAGATCATGGAGGCGGCGCCCATCGCCGTGAACGTCACCACCCGCGACGGCCGCTGGCTGTTCTGCAACGCCCAGTCGGCGCGGCTGATGGGGCGCGGCCGGTCGGAGTTGATGCGGTCGCCGGTGGCGGACCTCTATGCCGACCCCGCCGACCGCGAGGCGCTGATCGCCCGGTTCGACCGCGAGGGCGCCTTCCGCAATGCCGAGATCCGCTTCCGCCGGCCGGACGGCAGCATCGTCTGGGTGCTGTCCTCATGGAACAGCATCGAACTGGACGGCGAATCGGCGCTGCTGACCTGGCTCTACGACATCACCGACCGCAAGGTCGCCGAGTCGGCGATGAACCAGGCCAGGGAGGAGGCCGAACAGGCGCTGGCCGACCTGCGCGAGGCGCAGGAAAGCCTGATCCAGGCCGAAACCATGGCGTCGTTGGGCCAGCTGGTGGCGGGGGTGGCGCACGAGATCAACACGCCCATCGGCATCGGCCTGACCGCCGCCAGCCACATCGGCGAACAGGCACAGGCCCTGCGCGAGCGCTTCGCCGGCAACACGTTGCGGCGTTCGGATTTCCTGGAGTTCCTGGATGGGTTGAGCGAGAGCAGCCGCCTGCTGATGGCCAACATGGACCGCGCGGCGTCGCTGGTGCAGAGCTTCAAGCAGGTGGCGGTCGACCAGTCCTCCGGCGACCGGCGGGTGTTCGAGTTGGGCAGCTATATCCGCGAACTGCTGTTCTCGCTGCGGCCCCGTCTGAAGCGCACCAACCTGAAGGTGGCGGTAGAGTGCGACGACGAGCTGACGATGGACAGTTTCCCCGGCGCGCTGGGGCAGGTGCTGACCAATCTGGTGATCAACGCCGTCGTCCACGCCTATGGCGACGGCGAGCGCCTGTCGGAGACGCCGTCCGGCACGATCAGGATCACCGCCCAGCCGGACGGGTCCGACAAGGTGCGGATCGACTTCATCGACGACGGCGCCGGCATCGCGCCGGAGCATCTGTCGAAGGTCTTCGACCCCTTCTTCACCACCAAGCGCGGGCAGGGCGGGTCGGGTCTTGGGCTGCACATCGTGTTCAACACCGTCACCGGTCCGCTGGGCGGCACCGTGTCGGTGCAGTCCTGGCCGGGGCAGGGCACCCGCTTCACCATCCTGCTGCCGCGCGAGGCGCCGGCCATGCAGCCGGCCCTGGCGGAGGAGCCGGCATTGGGCTGAGGCGGTTTCGCGGCCGGTCAGGCGGCGGGTGGCGGTGGATCAGGCCACGGGTGGATCAGGCGACGTGCAGTTCGTGAAACTGCAGATGTTTGGGCCGCCGGCCGCGGCGCTTGGGGGCCGCGAAATTGGCGAGCGCACCGTTTTCCCCGCGCAGCTCGGCGTTCAGTTCCTGGACGCAGCGCTGCAGCAGTTCCTTTTCGCGCTGGTCCTCGCGGTCGGTGATCTCCAGGCAGCTCAGCTTGATCTCGACAAGGTCGATCAGCGTTTCGGCGCAACGGCGTGACAGGGTCATGGCATCCTCCACGGCGACGGGGTGCGGCGTCACTGTCCGGCGGGGCGGGCCTTCGCGATACCCCCGCGCGACCGAGTTGTGCGTCACCCAGGCTTTTTATTGCTCATGGTGGCATCATATCCGCCTTCCGTTAAAAAGTACCTAAAATTTTATACAGATTTGTCCTTCTCTGTCGATTTTCGGGAAAAGCGGATTTGTGTGTCCGTAAGCGTTGACAAGGCTACGGCCGGCCGTTAGAACGCTCCCCACGCCAGCGGTGCCCCACGGGCAACCGCACTGGCTGGAGGGGTGGCCGAGTGGCTGAAGGCAACGGTTTGCTAAACCGTCATAGGGTTTAAAGCCCTATCGTGGGTTCGAATCCCATCCCCTCCGCCACCTTGGCACTCGCGCCGCTTCGCCGCGCTTCGAAAATCCCAACGAAATCAACGCTCCCAATTAAATGGGAAATCCGCTGCGGCTCGCCGTTGACCGCCGGAATCTGCGTTCCGATGATGGGTCCGTTAGTGGGTAGCGGTCCCGCCCATCATGCCGAACGGCTTTGGACACCCGCACCCATCATCCGGCACCCATCAACGGGGCCTGCTGATTCGGAGCGTAGGAATGCCGCGAAAGGCCGCTGGGCTCACAGCTCGGAAGGTTGAGACGATCAAGACGCCTGGGCTGTTCGCCGATGGGAACGGCCTGTACCTGCAAGTGACCGCATCGGGCGCCCGGTCTTGGATCTATCGCTTTGCCATGGGTAGCCGGCGCCGCGACATGGGGCTTGGCAGCGCGATCGTGGTCAGCTTGGCGCAGGCCCGTGATAAGGCGATAGAGGCGAAGAAGCTGGTGGCGGCCGGCGTCGATCCGCTGGAAGCCCGCAAGGCGCAAGCGGCCGCTCAGTTGCAGGAAACCGCGAAGGCCGCGACCTTCAAGGAATGCGCGGTCGACTACATCGCCTCCATGAAGGCCGGCTGGAAGAACGCCAAGCACGGCGCCCAATGGGTTGCGACACTGGAGACCTATGCCTTCCCGACGCTGGGTGCCTTGCCCGTGGCGGCCATCGACACGACCCTCGTCCTGCAGGTGCTGCAACCGATCTGGACCACGAAGACCGAGACGGCGAGCCGGCTCCGGGGGAGAATCGAATCGGTGCTCGATTTCGCGAAGGTGACCGGTCTGCGCAGCGGCGAGAACCCTGCCCGCTGGAAAGGGCACCTGGATCTGATCCTTCCGGCGAAGGCGGCGGTCGCCAAGGTCGAGCACCATGCGAGCGTGCCCTATTCGGATATGCCGGCCCTTTGGCCACGCCTCCAGGTCCAGGACGGCGCCAGCGCGCGGGCGCTGGAGTTCACGATCCTCACCGCGGCGCGGACCGGCGAGGCGCTGGGCGCCAAATGGTCGGAGATCGACCTTGGCGCCCGCACCTGGACCATTCCAGGGGAGCGGATGAAGGCGGGCGTCACCCACCGCGTTCCGCTGACGGATCCCGCGCTGGCGCTGCTGAAGAAGATGGCGGCGATCCAGCGAGGCGAATTCGTTTTCGAGGGGATGACGACCGGAAAGCCGTTGTCCAACATGTCGATGGCGATGGTTCTGCGCCGCATGAAGGTGGACGCGACGCCGCACGGGTTCCGCTCTACCTTTCGCACCTGGGCGGCAGAATGCACGTCGGCGCCGCATGAAGTGGCCGAAGCGGCACTCGCGCACACCCAGGGCGACAAGGTGGTGGCCGCCTATCAGCGCGGCGACCTGTTCGAAAAGCGGCGGGCGTTGATGGAAGGGTGGGCCGCTTTCCTCTCCGGATGACGGGCCGGTTCAGAAGCGGTCAGGTGGGAGGGCGCGGTGGCCCTCCCCTGGTACAGGTCAGGCGAGTCGGCTTCCTCTTCGCTCGATGTACGCCTCTACCTCACCTCGACAATCCAGCTTGTCGGCAGCGGTGAGCATCATGTCCGGATCGCCGGTCACCATACCCCGCATCAACTGCCCGATGGCGATGCGCACGGGTAGAGGCGCCGCTTGGAGGTCTGCAGCGAACTCGGCCATGTCGGGATCGGTCATTCTAGACGTAACCGATGCCGTGGTGGGCAGGGCGGCAACGGCAACGGTCGCCGCAGTGCCGGCCAACATAGATCGACGATCGATCATGCTGCACCTCCGTGAGCGTACCGTTCGGGGTCTGCATGGATGTCGGCCTCCACCGGTTCCCTGAGTCCGAGTGCATCGGCTTCATTGAGCATTCCGTCGACGTCCCGGTTCGCCATAGCCCAGGCCAGTCGAGCAACATGCGCCGTATCCTCTGGAGGCAACTCGTTGAACATCGCCATGAGTTCTTCGCGTATAGGATCGGAAGGAGTGGATGTGGTGATGGCGACCACGGGTAGAGTCGCAACTGCGGCTGCTGTCAATCGGCTTCCAAATTCCAGCCGGCATCGGCTTGCAATTTCCAGCCACGCTTGCGGTTGCAGAACCTGTTGTCCAGGGAGTCCACGGGAGGGTCCCGCGCGCGCCGCGGAGTGCCCTTATGGCTGACGCAGCGGCGCGCGTGGGAGGGGCCTGTGGGCCCCCCTGGGCAACGGATAGGGGGAAGGCTTTGGATCAGGAGCGGTTCTTGAACCGCCAGCTCTCGTTGCCGGTTTCCAGGATGTCGCAGTGATGCGTCAGCCGGTCGAGCAAAGCGGTGGTCATCTTGGCGTCGCCAGCGAACACCGTCGGCCATTCAGCGAAGCTCAAGTTGGTGGTGATCAACACCGAGGTCCGCGAGTACAACTGGCTGAGCGCGTGGAACAGCAGTTGGCCGCCACTCTGGGAGAACGGCAGGTAGCCGAGTTCGTCCAGCACCACGAGATCAACGCGGGTCAACTGGTCAGCGAGCTTGCCCGCCTGCCCGGTCCGGGCTTCGGCCTCCAACCGGTTCACCAGGTCGATGACGTTGAAGAACCGGGCACGGGCGCCGCGGCGCACGCAGTTGGCCGTGATGGCGATGCACATGTGCGTCTTGCCGGTCCCGGTTCCCCCGATGAACACGGCGTTGCGCTGGGTTTCCAGAAAGCCGCCATCGTGCAGGTCGCGCACCAGCCCCTCGTTGAGGGGACTGGCGGTGAAGTCGAACTCGGCCAGCGTCTTGGCCAGAGGCAGCTTGGCGGCGCCGAGTTGGTAGCGGATCGAGCGCGCCTGCTTCTCCGCCCGCTCCGCCGCCAGCAGGTCGCCCAGGATCTGCTGGACGGTGCGCTGCCGCTTCAGTCCATCGCTCATTACCTCGTCGTAGGCGGCACGCATGCCGGCCAGGCTGAGCTCGGCCATCATCGCCATCAGCTCATGCCGTTCCATGGCAGCCCTCCCGCACCGCGCGCAGGCGGTCGTAGCGCCCGCAGTCGGCGGCCGGCTCAATGGACAGCGTCAACGCCGTCGGCACCGCCATGGCCGGTGCCGGTGTGACGTCGTGGCGCCGGGCGAGGATGTTCAGGATCACGTCCCGGCTGTGCGTACCGCTCGCCAGTGCCTCGCGGCAGGCGACCTCCACCGCCTCCAGGCCATCGGTGAGGATGGCGGCGAGCACGCCAACGAACTGCCGGTCAGCGTCGTCGCCGCGGCCCAGGCGGGTCCGCACCGTCGCCAGGGCTGGCGGCAAATCCCAGTCCCGGAACGGCGCCCCGTTGCGCAGCGCCCCCGGCTTGCGGACGAGAACCGGCAGGTAGTGCAGCGGATTGTACCGCGTGTGGCCGTGCCCGAAAGCTCGTGGGTGCTCGGCGACGATCGCGCCGTTGAACCACACCACGATCCGTGTCGCGTAGGCGCGGACCTGCACCGGCTTGCCGGCGGCGATCGCGGCCACGCTGTAGCGGTTGCGGTCAAAGTGGATCAGGCAGGTTTTCGAGACGCTGAGCGTGGCCTCGTGGAAGCCGTCGAAAGGATCGCTCACGGTGATCAGCGCCGGCCGCTCCGCCTGGAACACCTCCCACACCGTCCGGCTCCTATCCTCTGGATGCGGCGTCTGTTGGGCCCAGACGATCACCTCGTCGTGCAGGCGTTCGTTCACCTCTTCCAGCGTCTTGGCCCGCAGCCGCGGCGTGAACAGCCGCTGGCGCAAGGTGCCGACCTGGTTCTCGACCTGGCCCTTTTCCCAGCCCGAAGCCGGGGTGCAGGCCACCGGCTCGACCAGGTAATGCGAGCACATCTGGGCGAAGCGGCGGTTGAAGCGGCGCTCTTTGCCGACAAATACGGCGTCCACCGCCGTCTTCATGTTGTCGTAGATGCCGCGCTCGCACAGGCCGCCGTAGAAGGCCGCGGCACGGGCGTGGGCGTCGAACACCATCTCCTGGGTCTGGCGCGGGTAGACCGCCACAAACGGCATGCGGCTGTGGCACAGGCGGGCATGGGCCACCTGCACCTTGGTCGTCACGCCGTCCAGGATGATCCACTCTTCCGCCCAGTCGAACTGGTACGCCTCGGCCGGGGCAAAGGTGAGCGGAACGTAGGCGTTCACCGGCCCACTCGGCGGCTGGCGCTGCTTGAAGCGCTTGATGTAGCGCCGCACCGTGTCGTAGCCGCCCTGGAACCCGGCATCCTTCAGCCGTCCGAAGAGCCCCAGGTAGTCGAGCCGGTCGCGGGCTGGCCGCCGCTCGTTCTCCGTGATCAGCCGTTCCAGCTCCTCCTGGAACCCGGACAACTTCGGAAGCGGCTGGTGCTGGCGCTCGTAGCGCGGCGCCGTCTCGCCCGAGCGCAGGTATTTCGTCACCGTCTCCCGCGACACCTTCAGCGACCGGGCAATGGCCCGGATGCTTTTCCCCTTCGCGTGCTCGCGTCGTATCCGTGCGATCGTCTCCACCGTCAACATCCCTGTCCGCCACCCTGTCGTCCAAACCCAGGGTGGTAGTCTGCCAGATCAGGGGTGGCTGGTTATTGGACGCCGATCACCCCTGAAACTGGCCCAGTGTTGCAGGCCGATGCACAATTCAGCGTTACCCTTCAGGCGGAGGGCATCAAGTGAAAACACTACGAAGCGGTGCCTGAAATTACATTTTTGGGAAATAAGGGCGAAACAAAATGTGATTTCTGCTGTCTGTATAGTGGTTCTTCTATTGACGTTCCCAGTTGCATTGTTATGCGAATATGAATGTGTGCTTCGTTGGTTGGGTATTTGGAAGTCGAAGTGCTGTGCGACGCGCTGTGGGAGTTGATCGGCGACAGGCTGCACGAGAGGAAATGCGACAGGTTGGAGGACGCCCCGAGTCGCATTGATTCTTCGCTGGCCGTCGCTGACGATCGGGAAGACGATGTTGGGTAGAATGATGGGTTTTGAAGTGGTTGCTTGTCTAAGGCGCTGTATCTAATAGGGGATTTTCGGACATCCCCTCCGCCACCTTGCTTGGCAGGTGCCAAGCCATTGAATTTCCCGAATGATTGAAGTGTTCAGCGTGCACCAATGGCGCACGGTCCATTGGTGCGCCGATGGAGAAATTCGGGGCACATCCACCTTTCCAATGGTCGGCAAGCCGGCGCGCAATTCCCCCATCCTTGGGAGGAAGGCGCAGTGCCGCCTCTTGTGAACTCGCCCCCCAACCGGACCGCGGCCGGTACAGGACGCGGCACCGACGGTCGCATACACTGATACTATCCCTTTGGACAGCAGGGGTATCCCTCAGGACCCGCGTACCGGCTCGCTAAAGCCCCTAAACTGTTAGGGTCGATCCGGTTCCGCCGGGCGGCAGGACGTCGATCCGGGGGAGGACGCGCCATGATGCAGGAGGATGCCCTGATGGTCGGTCCGCTGACCTTCATCGCCACCCTCCTGCTGCTGACGCTGGCCGCAACCGGCAGGCACAACAAGCAATCAAGAACCTGCCGGGTGCGGGTCGGGCGGCGGCGCGTCATGCCGCCGCCCGGCCGGCGTCACGGCGGTGGCCGATGGGAAGGAACTCCACCATGGTTTCTCGCATGGCTCGGATCGTTCATATGGGCAAACTGGGCGGCTATGCGGCGCTGCTGGACGGCACGCTGCTTGAACTCGACAGCCGCATCCTCTGGCCGTCGGTCCCGGCACTGACGGAGGCCTTGCGGCAGGCCGGCATCACGCCCTCCGACCTGATTCTGGACACCCGGTCTCCTGCCGCGGTCAGCGCGCCGGCGGCGGCATCGCACCGGTTCGGCGGTTTGCCGCTGGCGGCGTGACGCCGGTCAGGTGGACCACCACGCTGCCGAAATCGCTGTCCGTCTCCAGCCGAACCGGCAGGGGCGGATAGCCGGCGGCGACCGGGGCCAGCCACAAATCGACCGGGGGCCTGTCGGCCGGGTTGCTCCGCTGCCAGAAACGGCCGGTCGGCGATGACCGGCCATAGCCGGCGACCGGCTTGTAGGTGACCCGGCATTGCTGGGCGACGCCGGCGAAGACCGAATAGCGCGACGGGTCGACGATCCGCCGCCCCACCTCGCTGAACACCATGTCGTAGCGGCGGCGGCCGTCGAACACCGGCAGCGACCGGTCGCAGCCTTGGCTCGCCCCGACCGCGAACAGCAGGTCCAGCACGGCGCTCAGCGGGTCCAGGGTGCCGCGCTGCAGCGCCGGCGGCACCGGCTCGCGGTCGTCCTTCTCCGGCGGCGGCGTGACGCTGGCGTCGACATCGCCCTGGGGCCCGTAGGTCAGGGTGACGTTGCGCGGCTCGCCGCGAAGCTGGCTGGTCTGGCGGTGGCTGGCCGGCCGCAGGTCGTCGCCGCGGACGTAACCGTTTGTCAGCGAATCCGTGCGCCAGCTGAACAGGCGGCCGATGGCGCCGCCGGTCACCGCCGACACCTCGATCCGGTAACGGTCGCCGGTCACCTCCAGCATCGCTTCGACGTCGAGCGCGGTGATGCCGCCGACGAAGACGCGGTAGGTCGCCTTGACCGGCTCCGCCGACGCCTTGGCGGCAGCGAGGGGAAGCAGGGAAAGGGACAGGCCGGCCGCCATCAGGGCTGCCCGGACAGGATTGGGAAGGCGGCGGGGGCTGGGCTGGGGCACGGTCCGGGGCTCCTGCGGGCGGCTGATCTTTTTTTAAGATGGGGATTAAACTGGTGCTTGACACCCGGTGGGGAAGGCCGTAGAAACCCGCCCACCGCAGCGGCGGGGCCGACGAAAGACGGCAGCGGCGCAAAAGAGTTCGGTAAGAGTTTCACGGTTCGGGCGCGTAGCTCAGCGGGAGAGCATTCGCTTCACACGCGAAGGGTCACAGGTTCAATCCCTGTCGCGCCCACCATCACGAAAAGGCTTCGGACGAAAGTCCGGAGCTTTTTTGCTTTTCGGCACCGGCGGTTGTGGGCCGCACGAAAACCTTCATTATATAATGCTTATATGATTGACGAATCCGCGGTCGATTGACGCAGATCAGCCCTCTTCGCGCTGCAATGCGGTAATAGGGGGGCCATCCCTGTCACCCGCTTCGGAAAGCCAATCAGATGGACGATACCCGTATCGCTTTGCTCTCCCTCGGCCTGCTGGTCGCCGTGCTCGCCGTCATCATCGGTTCGGTGGTCTTCGTCCCGTCCTTCACCGCCCTGCTGGCCACGCTGCTGGCCTGGGCCAATCTGGCCTATCTGGTCGGCATCACGATTAAGCGCTGATCCAGTTCCGCGGCGGGGCGCAGCCTTCCCCGCCGCGGATGCCGAACCCCTGGGGTCCGGCAACAGTCTGTCCCGCGGAAAGCTTTTCTGGACAGGAACGGTCCGTCGGGTTATCCAGCGCCCGGTTTCGCCGTGCTCCCGATAGTCGGTGTGCCCCCGATCTTGCCGTGCCCCCCGATCTTGCTGCGCCAAGGACCGACGCCATGACGCCGACCACTGCCCAGACCTCCAGTCCGCTGCCGATCCTGAGGACGGTGGAGGATCTGAGAGCCCAGGTCGCAGCTTGGCGGCGGGAGGGGCTGACCGTCGCGCTGGTGCCGACCATGGGGGCGCTGCATGACGGCCATCTGGGCCTGGTGCGGCGCGGCCGCGAACTGGCCGACCGGGTGGTCGCCAGCGTCTTCGTCAACCCGACCCAGTTCGCCCCGCACGAGGATTTCGACCGCTACCCGCGCGACGAGAGCGGCGATTCCGCCAAGCTGGCCTCGGCCGGCTGCCACGCGCTCTATGCGCCGACCGTGCGCGCCATGTATCCGGAGGGCTTCGCCACCGCCATCTCGGTCGGCGGCCCGGCGGAGGGGCTGTGCGGCGCCTTCCGGCCGCAGATGTTCGGCGGCGTCGCGCTGGTGGTGACCAAGCTGTTCCTGCAGGCCCTGCCCGACGTCGCGGTGTTCGGCGAGAAGGATTACCAGCAGCTGATGGTGATCCGCCGCTTCACCCGCGATCTCGACATTCCGGTTCGGGTCGAAGGGCTGCCGACGGTGCGGGAGGCCGACGGGCTCGCCATGTCGTCGCGCAACGCCTATCTCAGCGCCGACGAGCGCGCCCGCGCCCCCGAACTGCACCGGGCGCTGACCGCGGCGGCCGAGGCGCTGGCGCGCGGGGCGGAGCCCGACGGCGCCTTGACCGGCATCCGCGGGCGCATCGCCGAGGCGGGATTCGGCGCCATCGACTATGTCGAACTGCGCGACGCCGAAACGCTGGAGCCGGTGACCGCCGTCACCCGTCCGGCCCGCCTGCTGGCCGCCGCCTGGATGGGCAAGGCCCGCCTGATCGACAATGTGCCGGTGACTCCCGTCGGTTGACATACCGGAGAATGAGGGCCGCTGTCCCGATGGCATTTGACCGGCATTTGTTGCGCGCCTAACATGATTTCCGTCGGGCATGGTCCCGATGGGAATCGGACCCCCGCGATGGGGGCGGAAAGGCGATCTTGCGGCTCGTCCGTCGCAACCGGCGGGGGGAAACGGTTTCCCTGATGCCGCTCGTTCTGACCGGCCTCCTGCTGACGCTGGCGGCGCTCGGCGCGGGCGGCGCCGTGATCGCCGGCCGCAACCGGGCTCCGGCGCCGCAGGCGCAGACGGGTCCCGACAAGAAATACGCCGCCCTACCGATGATGACATTCAGCCTCGGCGGCGGCGATGCGCGGATGGTGGACGTCAAGGTCCTGCTGGAGATCGATCCGTCGGTGGACGGCAAGGTCGCCGACCCCTATGTCCCGCGCATCACCGACCGACTGTCCGACCGTATGCGCCAGATCGACCCCGAGCAGCTGACCGGCGCCGACGGGGCGAAGCTGATGAAGAGCACCATCGCCGGCGTGCTCGACCGCGAACTGCGCGGCGTGCGGGTGAGGGAAATCCTGCTGGACCGCATGGTGGTCAGGTAGGGCCGGAAACGTCCGGCCCCCTTGGACGAGGTGATTGGACAAGGTCAGTCGGCCAGCCGGGTGGTCAGGCGCGGGGCGGCGCTGCTGGCCGCCGCGACATAGCGGGCGCGCAGCGGCTTCAGGACGAACAGGGCGAGGAAGGCGGCCAGCGCATTGACGATGGCGACGCTGTAGAAGACCGTCTGCCAGCTGCCGGTCGCCTCCACCATCAGGTTGCCGACGGGGACCATCAGGGCGGCCACGCCCTTGGCGGTGTAGAGCATGCCGGCGTTGGTCGCGGCGAAGCGCGAGCCGAAGGTGTCGGCGCAGCAGGCCGGGAACAGGCTGAAGATCTCGCCCCAGGCGAAGAACACCAGTCCGGTCAGGATGACGAAGGCCACCGGATCGGCGCCGTATGCGCTGAGCGCCATCACCCCGACCGCCTCGATGGTGAAGGCGATGAACATGGTGTTCTCGCGCCCGATATGGTCGGACACCCAGCCGAAGAAGGGCCGCGTGATGCCGTTCATCACCCGGTCGATCGACAGGGCGAAGGTCAGCGCCGGCAGGGTCAGGCCCAGGAGGCTGACCGGCGCGTCGATCAGGTCCAAGTCGGCGGCGATGGGGCCGAGCTGGGCCGTCACCATCAGACCGCCGGCGGCGACCATGGTGAACATGCCGTACATGATCCAGAAGACGGGGGTGCGCAGCATCTCCTGCGGGGCGTAGTGGCGGCGCTGCGGGGCGGTGGCGCCGCGCGCCTGTCCATAGCCCAGCTTCGGCGGGTCGGTCATGAAGCAGGCCAGCACCAGGATCACCAGCCCCTGGCCCAGCCCGAAGGTCATGAAGGTGGTCTCGAAGCCGGAGGACTCGATCATGGTGGCGATCGGCACCACCGTCAGGGCGGAGCCGGCGCCGAATCCGGCGGCGGTCAGGCCGGCCGCCAGCCCGCGGCGGTCGGGGAACCATTTCAGCGCATTGCCGACGCAGGTGCCGTACACGCCGCCGGCGCCGATGCCGCCGATCACCGCGGCCAGATAGAGAAGCGCCAGCGAATCGGCCACCGCGTTCAGCGCCCAGGACAGGGCGCACAGCGCGCCGCCCACCAGCACGACGATGCGCGGGCCGAATTTGTCGACGAACCAGCCCTCCACCGGAACCAGCCAGGTTTCGGTGACGATGAAGATGGTGAAGGCCACCTGGATCGCGGTGCGGCCCCAGCCATGCTTGTCGTCGATCGGCTCGACGAACAGGGTCCAGCCATATTGCAGATTGGCGATCATCGACATGCAGACGATGCCGATGGCAAGCTGCATCCAGCGCCCGCCCCAGGGTGCGACCTGAGCCGTGCTGCCGTGCGTTTCACGCACCATGTCCTTCCTCCCCATTGCACCCGACATGTTCTGTTCGGCGTCTTTTGTTCGGCATCTTCTGTTCGGATGTCCGGACTTGTATGGTCTTCGACCTTGTTTTTCGGTTCCTGCTGTCCGGTTCGGAAAAGGTGGCGGGACGGGATCTTCTGCTGCCAACTTATGGTTGCTGGCATGCCAAATGCCCCATGCCTCCTTCACGATCATCAGTTTGACTGACTATGTCAATACGAACCATTTGCCGACGCAGTGACATGCATGCGAATTGTCCATGTGAATCCGCTGGAATTTCACGATCCGGAAAATACGGTGCTTCGCGGCTGGTCGAACACGCCAAGCCGTCGCGAGGATGATTGGCCGAACAGGAGGACCCCGACCTATGCCGTTGCCCGACCCGCTGCTGCTGGTCGTCACCGACCGCCGCTTGGCCAAGCAGCCGTTGCCGCAGGTGGCGGAACGCCTGTTCGCAACCGGCGTGCGCTGGTTGTCGTTGCGGGACAAGGATTTGCCCGATTCCGAGCGGCTGGAGCTGGCTCGCGCATTGATGGTGCGCGCCCGGCCGTGGGGGGCCTGCGTCACCCTGCATGGCGACCCGGCGCTGGCGGCGGCGGCGGGGGTGGATGGGGTGCATCTGCCCTCCGGCGGCGATCCGGCGGCGGCGCGTGCGCTTCTGGGGCCGGGGGCGCTGATCGGGCTTTCACTCCACGACTCGGACGGTGCCGAAGTGATCGAGCGGGGCAGGGAGCAGGCCGATTACGTGACCCTGTCGCCGGTCTTCCCATCCGCCAGCAAGCCGGGCTATGGGCCCTGCCTGGGTGCTGCGGGACTGCGGCGATGGGTAGAGCTGGGTGTGCCGGTGATCGGGCTGGGCGGCATCGACCATGCCGGCGCGGTGGCGGAATGCCGGGCGGCCGGGGCGGTGGGCGTGGCGGTGATGGGGCTGGCGATGCGCGACCCGCAAGCGCTGGCGCCGCTGCTGGCCGCGCTGGCGCCGAACAAGGCAGCCTTGCCGTCCCCCCGCTGACCCCAGGCGCGTTTCACGCCGGTCGCACTGGACATTTCAACGGCTTGCATGCATCTGGTATGTAGGATACGAAAATGCCGGAAGCCTAATGCGTAACCATGCCATGGATCATCGCTTAGGGGCTTACCGGGTGCGCCGCGACCGCCGGCGAGACATGAGGACATCCACTCCATGACTTTTCCCGCTCTCAACGTCCAGCCCCTCGACACCGGAACCACCTTCCGCAGTCAGGTCTACCACGCGCTGAAGCAGGCGATCACGGAGATGGACATCTATGACCATGACCGCGAGATCCGGCTGGACGAACGGCAGCTCAGCGACAAGCTCGGCGTCAGCCGCACCCCGATCCGCGAGGCGCTGACCCTGCTGGAGCAGGAGGGCTTCATCCGCCTGCAGCCGCGCCGAGGCATCTTCGTCGTCCGCAAGACCAAGACCGAGATCGTCGAGATGATCCAGGTCTGGGCGGCTCTGGAAAGCATGGCCGCCCGCATGGCCGCCGAACATGCGCCGGCGGCGGAGATCCACAAGCTGTGGGACCTGTTCGGCAGTTTCGAGCAGCGCAGCCCGAAGGACCATGTCAGCGAATATTCCGACGCCAACATCGCCTTCCACAAGAGCATCATCCAGCTGAGCGGGTCGAAGCTGATCCAGGACGTCACCGACAACCTGTTCATCCACATGCGGGCGATCCGCAAGCTGACCATCGGCCAGGAGGACCGGGCCGAACGCTCCATCCACGACCACCGCGCCATCATCAAGGCCCTGGAAGAGCGCAACGCCGACCTCGCCGAACGGCTGGTGCGCGAGCACACCATGGGCTTGGCCGCGCATGTGGAGAAGCATTGCGATTTCCTGGAGTGAGGCGGAGTTAGACCCCCACCTAACCTCCCCCGCCCAGCTCTCGCACAAAGCTTCGCTTTGTGCTGACGCGGCAGGCGGACCGTAGGTCCGCTGAGAGTGGGGGAGGGTCAGGGTGGGGGGCTAGCGCCCCCGAACCTCAAGCAGCCGTTACCGCCTCCTTCTGCGCCGCCTCCAACTTCGGCATGTCGTCGCCGTCGATGGTCACCACCCGCAGGGAGTTCGTCTTGCCCGGCGTCCCGAACGGCACGCCCGCGGTGACCACCAGCGACTGGCCGGTGCTGCCGATGCCGGTCTCCGCCGCCGCGGTCAGCGCCCGCCCGACCATTTCGGAGAAATTCGCCACGTCGTCGGTCAGCACGGCATGGACGCCCCAGGCCAGCGACAGCCGCCGCGCCGTCGCGTGGTTGGCGCTGAGGCCGAGGATCGGCACGGTCGGCCGCTCGCGCGAGGCGCGCAGCGTGGTTGAACCCGTGGTGGTGTAGGTGACGATGGCGGCGGCGCTGATGGTTTCCGCCACCTGTCGCGCCGCGGCGGTCAGCGCGTCGGGGGCGGTCGCCTCCGGGCTGGGATGATCGGCGTCCATGATGCGGCGATAGAGCGGATCGCCCTCCACCCGGCGGACGATGCGCTCCATCATCGCCACCGCTTCCACCGGATAGCGGCCGGAGGCGGACTCGGCGCTCAGCATCACCGCGTCGGCGCCGTCATAGACGGCATTGGCGACGTCGGACGCCTCGGCGCGGGTCGGGGTCGGCTCCGACACCATGGATTCCAGCATCTGGGTGGCGACGATCACCGGCTTGCCCATGGCACGGCTGAGGCGGATCATCTTCTTCTGCAGGCCCGGAACGTCTTCCGGCGGCAGTTCCACGCCCAAATCGCCGCGCGCCACCATCACCGCGTCGGACAGCTCGATGATACGGTCCAGCGTCGGCAGGGCGGCCGGCTTCTCGATCTTGGTCATCACCTGGGCGCGGTTGCCGATCAGCTCACGCGCCTCCAGGATGTCCTCCGGCCGCTGGACGAAGCTGAGGCCGATCCAGTCCACCCCGAGGTCGAGGCCGAAGGCGAGGTCGCTGCGGTCCTTTTCCGACAAAGCGCTCAGCGCCAGCGCCGCGCCCGGCACATTGACGCCCTTGCGGTCGGACAGGGTGCCGCCGGCCACCACCTCCGTCTCGGCGAAGTCGGGGCCGCAGTCCAGCACGCGCAGCCGGATGCGCCCGTCGTTCAGCAGCAGGTCGAGGCCGGGCTCCAGGCTGGCGAACACTTCCACATGGGGCAGGCAGACGCGGCGGCTGTCGCCCGCAGTGCGGTCGAGGTCCAGGCGGAAGCGGTCGCCGATGGCGAGATCCACCGGCCCGGACCCGAAAGTCCCGACCCGCAGCTTCGGCCCCTGGAGGTCGAGCAGGACGCCGATCGGCCGGCCCAGCGTCTTTTCGGCGGCGCGGATGCGGGCATAGCGCTCCGCATGCTCGGCCTGGGTGCCATGGCTGGCGTTCAGGCGGAAGACATTCACGCCGGCCTGGGCCAGGGCCGTGATCTGGCTTTCCGAAGAACTGGCGGGACCCAGCGTGGCGACGATCTTTGTGCTGCGGTGAAACGGCATGACGACAGCCTTCCTCCGCCCGGCCCTTTGCAAGAAGGGACGGGTCTGGCGAATGATGATGAGCGAGGTTCGGTGTTGCCGGGATGCTGGAAGTCCTAGGCCGGACGGTCAAACGGCACCCGTCCCTTATTCCGCATCGTGAGAGTGGTTCTTCCTGCCGCACATGGACAGCCGAACCGCCCGTCGGCGACACTGGGGCATGTCCGAGACGACCAATCCAAGCCCTGTTCCGCCCCATCCGGCCGCCACGCTGATCCTGCTGCGCGACGGCCCGGACGGGCTGGAACTGCTGGTGATGGAACGCCACGCCGGCCTGCGCTTCGCCCCCGGCGCCACCGTCTTTCCCGGCGGGCGGCTGGAGCCGGCGGACCATGACCCGCTGTGGCGTGCCCGCTGGCCGCAGGGAGAGCCTCCTGCCGACCTTGCGCACCGGATCGCCGCCTTGCGGGAGTGCGTGGAGGAGTGCGGCATGCTGCCGACCTGCGCCCCGCCTTCCTCCGCGGCGCTGGCGGAACTGCGCCGCGGGCTGGCGGCGGGGGAGGGTTTCGCCGCGGCGCTGGCGCGGGTCGGAGTCGCCCCCGCGCTCGACCGCATGGCGGTGCTGGCCCGCTGGATCACGCCGGAGATGCTGCCGCGCCGGTTCGACACCTTGTTCTTTCTGGTCACGGCACCGGACGGGCAGGAACCGGTCTGCGATGGCGGAGAGGCGGTCGCCGCGCTGTGGGCCACCCCGCGCCGACTGCTGGCGGAGGAGGAGGCCGGGCGCCGCCGGCTGGTCTTCGCCACCCGGATGACCCTGCTGCGGCTGGCGGGATGCGCCGACATGGCGGCGGCGATGGCCTGTGCGGCGATAGCCTCTGCGGCGGCGTCCGCCCAAGGCTTACCCGCGCCGATCCTGCCGCAATTGGTGGAAACGGCCGCCGGCCCAATGTTCCGGATTCCGGCCGGCTGCGGCTTTTTGCCACTGGAGACCTCCGCCGAAAGTGTTAGGCTTGGGTAAGATTAGGTAAGCTCAGGCGGGTTTCCGCGATGTGAAAATTGCGCGGGCGTGCTATTGTGCGACGCGACATGAGCAATCAATCTCCAGCCTGACGCTCGGCGCCGGATGACGGCGCTCCGCGCGGAGGCGGGAGGATCGCGGAATGGATGTCGGATTCATCGGGGACGGGGAGATGGCCGAGGCGATCATGGACAGGCTGCGGGAGGCCGGGCACCGGCTGCACCGCCACCCCCATGGCCGAGGCGCCTTCCGCGACCGGGCCGGCGCGTGCGACGTGGTGATGATGCTGTTGCCCGACGCCTGCGCGGTCGAGAGCGCCCTGTTCGCCGAGGACGGCTTTGCCGCCGCCCTGCCGCCGGGCGCGCTGGTGATCGACCTGTCGGTCCTGCCGCCGGCGGAGGCTTCGGCCAACGCCGCGCGGCTCGCCGATCTGGGCGGGCTTCTGGTCGATGCACCGGTCGGCAGCGGCCCGGTCATCGATGTCGGCGGCAGCGACGCGGCCTGTGTGCGGGCCGAACCGCTGCTGCGGCTGTTTACCGATGGCGTCGTCCGTGCCGGCGGTCCCGGTTCGGGGCAGCGGGGGCGTCTGCTCCGCCTGTCAGACAGGAAGATGTCGGACAGCAAGAGGACGGACAGGAAAAGCGACGATCCGGATGGACTGCACCGGCTGCTGCGTCTGATGGCCTTCGACGGGCCGGCTGAATCCAGGTTGGGCACATCATGAACACCTCCACCGCTCCCGACATCGCCCCGATGCGCCGCCGGGCCTCCAGCCTCTTCGCGACCGCACATGACGTGATCGTCCCTTTCGGGGCCGGGCTTGCCGCCGGTCTGGTCGCCGGGCGGGCCGATGTGGAGCGGCTGGGCAACAAGGGCGCGCGTCTGGTGGAGATGGCGGCGCTGGGGATTCCGGTGCCGCCGGGCTTCGTCATCGCCGCGGAGGCCGGGCGCGAGCTGGGCGCGGACGACGCGCTGCCGGCGGGGCTGCTGAAGCGGATCGACGCCGCCGTCCTGGCGCTGGAGCGGCAGGCGGGCGGGCGTTTCGGCGACGGCACGGGAGGGGGCGGTCCGCTGCTGCTGTCCGTCCGCTCGGGCGCGGCGGTGTCGATGCCGGGCATGATGGACAGCATCCTCAATCTCGGTCTCAACGACCGGACGGTGCAGGGGTTGGCGGCGGCCTCGGGCGATGCGCGCTTCGCCTATGATTGCTATCGCCGGCTGGTCCAGTGTTTCGGCTGCGTGGTGATGGGGGTGCCCGGCCACCGGTTCGAGGCGCTGCTGGACGAATACAAGGAGGAGCGCGGGCTTCAGCGCGACGGCGAGCTGACGGCGGAGGACTGGCGAAGCCTGATGCCGCGCTTCCTGCGGCTGGTGGAGACGCGCTGCGGCCGTCCCTTTCCGCAGGATCCGGCCGAACAGCTGCGTCTGGCGGTGGCGGCGGTCTTCCGTTCCTGGATGAACCCGCGGGCGGTCGCCTTCCGCGCCCTGCACGATGTCCCGGAGGATCTGGGGACGGCGGTGACGGTGCAGGCGATGGTGTTCGGCAACCGCGGGGCGGAATCCGGCACCGGCGTTCTGTTCACCCGCGATCCCTCCACCGGCGCGCCCGGCCTGTGCGGCGAGTTCCTGGCCGATGCCCAGGGCGAGGATGTGGTGTCCGGCACCTGCGACCCCGACCCGCTGAGCGCCAGCCAGTCCCACCCCGACCGCTCGATGGAACGCCGCATGCCGGCGGTCTATACGGAGCTTTGCGCGGTGGCCGAACGGCTGGAACGCGCCTTCGGCGACATGCAGGACATCGAGTTCACCGTGGACGGCGGGCGCCTGTTCATCCTGCAGTCGCGCAGCGGCAAGCGCTCGTCCGAAGCGGCCGTCCGTATCGCCGTCGACATGGCGGAGGAGGGGATCATCACCCGCGACGAGGCGGTGCGCCGCGTCGATCCGCAGGCGCTCGACGAGCTGCTGCGCCCGACCCTGACGCCGGAGGCGCTGGCCGCCGCCATCGCGACCGGGCTTCCCGCCTCGCCCGGCGCGGCGACCGGGCGGGCCGCCTTCACGACGGAGGACGCGCTGCGTCTGTCGCGCGGCGGCGCACCGGTGATCCTGTGCCGGCCGGAAACCTCGCCGGAGGACATCCACGGCATGCAGGCCGCCGTCGGCATCGTCACCGCCCGCGGCGGCTTCACCAGCCACGCAGCCACCGTCGCGCGCGGCATGGGCCGCCCTTGCGTCTGCGGTGCCCGCGGGCTGCGCATCGACCTGGAAGAGAAGGTGATGCGGGCCGGCGAGGTGACCGTCCGAACCGGCGACCTGCTGACCATCGACGGCAGCAATGGCGCCGTGGTGCTGGGAACCGCGACGCTGCAGCGGCCGGAGCCGGACGGTGCGACCGCCCGGCTGCTGGATTGGGCGCGGGAGTGCGGGGTGGGGTTGGCGGCGGATTGAGGTGGAGGGGTGCGGAGTTAGACCCCCACCCTGACCCTCCCCCGCTCTCAGCGGACCTACGGTCCGCCTGCCGCGTCAGCACAAAGCGAAGCTTTGTGCGAGAGCTGGGCGGGGGAGGGGACCAGTCACCCCCGCATCAGCGCCGTCAGATGCGCCGCGCAGCCCTCCGCCAGACCGGTCGCGTCATAGCCACCTTCCAGCGCCGACACCACCCGGCCGCCGCAGACACGGTCGGCCAGCTCGACCAGCTTGCGCGTCACCCATTCGAAATCCTCCGCCGTCAGGCCGAGCTGGGCCAGCGGATCGCGCTTGTGGGCGTCGAAGCCGGCGGAGATCAGCAGCAATTCCGGCTGGAACGCCTCCAGCGCCGGCAGGATGGCGCGCTCCACCGCCTGGCGGAACTCGACGGAGCCGCTGTAGGGCTCCAGCGGCAGGTTCAGGATGTTGCCGTCGACGCCGCGCTCCCACGAATTGCCGGTGCCGGGATAGAGCGGCGACTGGTGGGTGGAGGCGAAGAACAGGTCGGGGTCGTCGGCGAACATCGCCTGGGTGCCGTTGCCGTGATGCACGTCGAAATCGACCACGGCGACGCGGGTCAGCCCGTGTGTCTTGCGGGCATGCTCCGCTCCGACGGCGATGTTGTTGAAGACGCAGAAGCCCATGGCACGGGCCGGTTCGGCATGATGGCCGCAGGGGCGCACCGCGCAGAAGGCGTTGGTCGCCTCGCCGGCCAGCACCGCGTCCACCGCGGCGCAGACCGATCCGGCCGCGCGCAGGATGGCGCCGCGCGACCCCGGCGACAGCAGCGTGTCGCCGTCCAGCCGCTGATACCCGTTGGCCGGCACCGCGGCCAGCACGGCATCGACGTAAGCGCGGTCATGGACGCGTGACAGCTGCTCCACATCGGCCTCGGGGGCGGATCGGCGCTCCAGGTCGCGGAACTCCGGCCGGTCCAGCACTTGCCACACCACCGCCAGCCGTTCCGGCGCCTCCGGATGGCCGGGGCCGGTGTCATGCGCGAAGCAGTCGTGATGGGTGAAGATCAGGGTGGTCACGGTGCGGCCTCTCCCATAGGAAAGGCGCCGCCGGACAGGATGTGCCGGCGGCGCCATGGTCGGGGAATGGTTCAGTGGGCGTAGCTGGTGGGCGCCGGCGGCGGCTCGGCGACCGAGGCGACGGTGCCTTCAAGCTCCTGCAGATGCAGGCGGGTGAAGTCGCGGGCGCTGACGACGCCGACCAGATGGCCGTCCTCCAGAACCGGAAGATGGCGGATATGGTGCTTGTCCATCAGCTGCAGCGCCTGCTGGACGCTGTCGGACGGGGTGCAGGTCACCGGCTGGCGCGTCATCAGCTGCGACACCGGCATGGACAGCAGCGAGCCGCCGCGCTCCAGCAGGGCGTGGACGACGTCGCGCTCCGAAAGCACGCCGGCCAGCGTGTTGCCTTCGGTGCGGCAGACATCCTTGACGATCAGGGCGCTGATGTTCTCCGCCTTCATCAGCTTGACGGCCTCGGCGACCGTGGCGCTGGTCCGCACGGCGACGACGCGGGATTCCTTGGTGCGCAGGATATGTTCGACCTTCATGGCGTGACTCCTGATCGGCTGGCGGCTGGCAGGAAAACCGTCTGTCGGGCGGCTCCCCTTCGGGACGGCAAGGCGCCCGGCCGGGCGTCGTGCTTTGAATATGGTATGCCAGATACAGTACGCCACGCAAACAATTTCGACCGCGGTCCATTCGATTGTGCAGCGCAATCGCCGCCGCGCTGTTGGACCCGTAATGCCAAAGCATAAGAGGCAAAATGTTTGATATGCGATATGTTTGATACGCATGCAAACGGCCGGAGGCATGCGGCATGCGCATGTCCGGCATCTTGTACCTTGTATACCAAAAAACTTGAACCGAATGCTGCGGCGCGTCATAACAGAATGGTCACGCCGAAGCCGACCAAACAAAAAAAGCACCCCACCGAGACACTGGAGCGATGAACATGTTGGAAATGCTGGTTCTGGCGCTTGTGCTGTCCGTCTTCGGCGGCACGGTCCACTACATCCTGTCGATGCAGATCGCCGCCGCGGGCAAGTCTCAGCGCGATTTCTCTTCCGCGCCGCTTCGCCTCGCCAATCCGACCGAAGCCGATCTCAAGGAACCGGAAGACGAGCTGCCGCCGGGTCCCGCCTGGGCAAGCTTCCCCCGCGCCTTCTGATCCGCGGGTCCACACCCCCCGAGTTCGTGAGAAAGACGGCCATTCCAGGCCGTCTTTTTCGTTTCTGCGCCTGGGCGGCGCGCGCCCCGGTCAGGCGAGCGGCAGCACCAGCTGGAAGCTTTTGATGGTCATCCGCTTGCGGTGATAGAAGCGGTGTGCCTCGCCGCGCTGGATGCCGGAGATGATCTCCATCTGGGCGCAGCCACGCTCCCGCGCTTCGCCCGCCAGCCAGTCGAACAGCTTGTCGCCCAGCCCATAGGACCGCTTGGCGGAGCTGGTGACCAGATCCTCCACATACATATAGCGACCGCGCGACAGCGTCTCGTGGACGCGGAAGCCGCCGCAGCCGGCGATCTCGCCGTCCAGCCGCAGAAGGGCGAGGTTGTAGCCGTCGTCCATCTGGCGGCGAATCTGCGCGCGGTAGGCCTCGGGGTCGGTCATGTGGGTCCGCAGCTCCTTCATGATCGGGTAGCTGGCGGCGATATCGGCATCGTCACGCGCCACGACGATCTCGATGTTCTGCTGCTGGTCCATGGCGGTCGACTCCTTATCATATGGGTTCTGCCGGGAAGGGCGTCAGCGCCGGCGGCGGAGACCGTGCCGGCCGGCGGTTGCCGGGCCGAACCGTGCCGTCGGAACTGGCATACCATATGCCAATAGATTGTCCGGCCGAAAGCTACGCCGCCCCGCTTTCCGCGTGCCGGAAAATCAAAACGCGACTCTCGCCCCCGGCTCATAAGCGAATGCAGCCTGCAGAAACAGTTCGCCCATTCCACTAATCGCTTGTCAGGTGTCCGGCATCTGGTATACCATATTGATAATTCCAGATCGGACCAGGACCGCACCGGTTTGGCGGGAGGCGAAAATCCGTCACCCAAGCAGAGCAGCGCCCCGAGGCCGCATCCTCGCCGCGCTGCCAAGCACAAGCGAACAATAGCGTCAAATCTCTGAACGCATCTAAGAAGACGCCAAAGGTAAAAGCCTAAGCATCAAAACAGAAGCGACGCCCGAACCGGCAGAAAACCGCTTCCTAGGAGGAGATAGAAGATGCAGCATACGAATTCGGAGGCGCAGGGAGCACCGCTCGGCGGCCGCTGGATGCAGTTGGTCATCGGCGTGATCTGTATGTCGATGATCGCGAACCTGCAATATGGCTGGACGCTGTTCGTCAACCCCATCGATGAAAAGTACCATTGGGGCCGTGCCGCCATTCAGGTCGCCTTCACCATTTTCGTCGTGACCGAAACCTGGCTGGTGCCGGTCGAAGGCTGGTTCGTCGACAAGTTCGGTCCCCGCATCGTCGTCGTGGTCGGCGGCATTCTTTGCGCGCTGGCCTGGGTCATCAACTCGTTCGCCGACTCGCTGGCGCTGCTCTATATCGGCGCGGCCGTGGGCGGCGTCGGTGCCGGCGCCGTGTACGGCACCTGCGTCGGCAACGCGCTGAAGTGGTTCCCGGATCGCCGCGGTCTGGCCGCCGGCCTGACGGCTGCCGGTTTCGGTGCAGGGTCCGCCCTGACGGTCGTGCCGATCGCCAACATGATCCAGACCTCCGGCTTCCAGCAGACCTTCCTGGTGTTCGGTCTGGGCCAGGGCCTGATCGTCTTCGCGCTGGCCTGGTTCCTGAAGGAAGCCAACCCGGCCCTGCTGCCGAAGGGCAAGTCCGCCGTCAACCAGAGCCGCCGCAACTACACCCCGCAGGAGACGCTGAAGTCGCCGGTCTTCTGGGTGATGTACCTGATGTTCGTCATGGTCGCCGCCGGCGGTCTGATGGCCACCGCCCAGCTCGGCCCGATCGCCAAGGACTTCCACCTCGACGGTGCCCCCGTCAGCATCATGGGCCTGACCCTGCCGGCGCTGACCTTCGCGCTGACCATCGACCGCGTGCTGAACGGCGTGACCCGTCCCTTCTTCGGCTGGGTGTCGGATCACATCGGCCGTGAGAACACGATGTTCGTCGCCTTCGCCATCGAAGCGGTCGGCATCCTGGCGCTGAACCAGTGGGGTCACAACCCGGTCGCCTTCGTCATCCTGACCGGTCTGGTGTTCTTCGCCTGGGGTGAAATCTACAGCCTGTTCCCGTCCTGCTGCGCCGACAGCTTCGGGTCGAAGTTCGCCACCACCAACGCCGGCCTGCTCTACACCGCCAAGGGCACTGCCTCTCTGGTCGTTCCCTTCGCCAACATCATAGTGGCCTCCAGCGGGTCCTGGCAGACGGTGTTCTTCTTCGCCGCCGCGGTCAACGCCATCGCCGCCTTCATGGCCCTGTTCGTCCTGAAGCCGATGCGTGCCCGCCAGATCGCCGAGGACACCGTCCAGCCGGTCGGCGGCAAGCTGGCCACCGAGGGCGCCGACTGAAAGGAAAGGGAAGTCCCCGCCGACCGGGGGGCCGGCCGGGACTCCAGATAAAAGGCGGCACAGATCACCGCCGAACGACAAGACAAGCCGGCATCGGGACCACCGCATTGGTCCCGGTGTCGGTTTGTCGCGTTTTGGGAGGCTGCTTCGTGAACCGCTCGAGGAGGTGAGCGTCACAAACCAACCCGTCCCGGCAGAGCCCGCTTCAAAGGCTGATATTCTGTATACAGAATACGGTTTGCACCGTCAACACCGATCGGAAGGGGTGGATCGATCATGCTGGGTATCGTCGTCCTGATGCTGGCGGCTTTTTCCTCGGGCGCATTGAATGCCGTTGCCGGCGGCGGCGCCTTCATCACCTTTCCGGCCCTGCTGTTCGCCGGGGTGGCGCCGGTCGCCGCCAATGCCACCAGCACGGTGGCGCTGTTTCCCGGACAGGCCGCCAGCAGCTGGGCCTACCGGCGGGAGATCGCGGCCGGCGGGCAGGTGAATGTTCCGGTCTTCGCCGCACTCAGCCTTGTCGGCGGGCTGATCGGCGCGCTGCTTCTTCTGCTGACGCCGAATGCGGTGTTCGCGCGCTTCGTGCCGTGGCTGCTGCTGTTCGCCACCGCCGTCTTCGCCGTCGGCGCCTATGCACCCGGAATCGTGTCCAGGCTGCGGCTGGGCGGGCGCAGCGTGCTGGTGGTGCAATTCGTGATCTCGATCTATGGCGGCTATTTCGGCGGCGGCATCGGCTTCCTGATGCTGGCGGCGCTGACCCTGTTCGGGCTGCGCGACATCCACGCCATGAACGGGCTGCGGCTGTTGCTGGCGATGCTGATGAACGCCGCGGCGGTCGGGACCTTCATCGTCGCCGGAGCCGTGTCCTGGCCGGAAACGCTGGCCATGGCGGTCGCGGCGGTGGCCGGCGGCTATGCCGGCGCCATGGGGGCCAAGCGGGTCGACCCGAAGCTGTTGAAAACGCTGGTGGTCATCATCGGAACGGCGCTGACCCTCTACTTCTTTGCGAAAGGAGCCTGATTCGATCGGGTAGGCGCCCGGATCCGCAATCTTCTGCCGCAACCCCCCACATTCCGCATTGACATACGGTATGTGGTATACCAAACTCCAAACACAGTTTGCGCGACAGACTGTTGGATGCCGCTGCAAAGCAACCGGTCTGCCGATGGATGCGGCCGGTGTGGGCAGGCTGGCGTCGTCCAGCCCCACAGCATTCAAAAAGTGAAATCGGGGGAGAGGGGAATCCGGCATGAAGATCTGCATCTACGGATCCGGGGCCATCGGCGGCTATCTCGGCGTGCGCCTGCACCAGGCGGGTGCCGAAGTCAGTCTGGTGGCGCGCGGTGCGCATCTGGCGGCGATGCGCGAGAACGGCGTCACCTTGCTGATGGGGGAGGAGAAGACCGTCGTCCACCCCCGTTGCACCGACAACCCGGCCGAGCTCGGCCCGCAAGACTATGTCATCATCGCGCTGAAGGCCCACTCCGTCCCCGGTGTCGTGCCCGCGATGCAACCGCTGCTGGGTGACGACACCGCCGTCGTCACCGCGGTCAACGGCATCCCCTATTGGTATTTCCACGGCACCGGCGGCGAATTCGACGGCCGCACCCTGGAGACGGTCGATCCGGGTGCGGTCCAGTGGAACGGTCTCGGTCCGCAGCGCGCCATCGGCTGCGTCGTCTATCCGGCGACCGAGGTGGTGGAGCCCGGCGTCATCCAGCATGTCTATGGCGACAAGTTCTCGCTCGGCGAACCCGACGGCTCGAAGTCGGAGCGCGTGGTCGCCCTGTCCAAGGCGATGGAGGCCGGCGGCCTGCGCGCCCCCGTGCTCGACCGAATCCGCGACGAGATCTGGCTGAAGCTGTGGGGCAACCTGTGCTTCAACCCGATCAGCGCGCTGACCCACGGCACGCTGGAAGGCATCTGCGGCGATCCGGACACCCGCGCCGTCGCCAAGGCGATGATGCTGGAGGCCAAGGACATCGGCGACAGGCTGGGCGTCCATTTCCGCGTCGACGTGGAGCGCCGCATCAACGGCGCCGCCGCGGTGGGCGCGCACAAGACCTCCATGCTGCAGGACCTGGAGCGCGGCCGGCCGATGGAGATCGATCCGCTGCTGTCGGTGGTGCAGGAGATGGGCCGCATGGTGGGCGTGCCGACGCCGACCATAGACGTGGTGCTGGCGCTGGTGAAGCAGCGGGGCGAGAACGCCGGCTGCTACAGCCGGCCGCAGCCCGCGGCGGCTCCCGCTGCCGCACCGGAAGTGGTCGCGGTCCACTAAACAAGGCAGGTGGCGCGGCCGGCGTCGAACCCGAAAGGTTCACGGGGCCGGCCGCATCGAACAGGGGGAGGAGCGTCATGAAGGTCGAGGACATTCTCCGCAAGAAGGGCACGCGCATCGGCATGGTGCGCATCAACGAGACGGTCGCCACCGCACTGCGCCTGATGAAGGCGGAGAACACCGGCGCGCTGGTGGTCAAGGACGTCTGCCGCACCGAAGGCAACACGGTGGTCGGCGTCATTTCCGAGCGCGACGTGGTCCGCGCGCTGGTTGATCGTGGACCGGGCATCCTGGATCAGGCGGTCTCGGGGCTGATGACGCGCGATCCCTATTGCTGCAGCCCGTCGGATTCGGTGCGCCATGTGCTGAGCCTGATGGACGAGCACGGCATCCGCCATGTCCCGGTGCTGGAGGGCACGACCCTGGTCGGCGTCGTCAGCGTCCGCGACCTGATCCGCCGCCAGTTGGAAGAGCTGCCGGCGGACAATCTGCCGGCTGGCGAACTGCCCATCGCGGCCTCGGCCGCCGAAAGCTGGGACTTCCCGGTCGTCGCCAACCAGTGACCGGTGCCGGTGGGGCCGGCGCAAGCCGGTTGCCGGCCCGCCCGACTTTGCCGCTTCGGCGCTTGCCCGCCCAGATCCAGCACGGATCCGGCCCCGATCCGGAAGCGGGTGGATTCTGCCCGCCGCCATGGCCGGCCTTCGAAAGCAAACGACATGAAGATCGCGATACCCAGGGAGCGCCGCCCGGGCGAGCGCCGCGTCGCCGCGTCTCCCGAAACCGTCAAGAAATTCAAAACTCTCGGTCTGGACGTGGTGGTGGAGAGCGGGGCCGGTCTCGGCTCCAGCATCACCGACGCGGCCTATGAGGCGGCGGGGGCGTCCATCGCCGCCGACGAGGCGTCGGCGCTGGCCGATGCCGACATCGTGCTGAAGGTGCAGCGCCCGCTGATCGCCGCCGAAGGGGACGTGGACGAACTTTCGCTGATGCGCAAGGGCGCGCTGCTGTTCGCCATCCTCAACCCCCACAACAGCCGCGACCATGTGAAGGCCTACGCCGATGCCGGCGTGAACGCCTTCGCCATGGAGTTCATGCCGCGCATCACCCGCGCCCAGGTCATGGACGTGCTGTCCTCCCAGGCCAACCTCGCCGGCTACAAGGCCGTCGTCGATGCCGCTTCGGAGTATGGCCGCGCCTTCCCGATGATGATGACAGCCGCCGGCACCGTTCCGCCGGCGCGCGCCTTCATCATGGGCGTCGGCGTCGCCGGCCTGCAGGCCATCGCCACCGCCAAGCGTCTCGGCGCCATCGTCTCGGCCACCGACGTGCGCCCGGCGGTGAAGGAGCAGGTGCAGTCGCTGGGCGGCAGCTTCGTCGCCGTCGAGAATGACGAGTTCAAGCAGGCGGAGACCGCCGGCGGCTACGCCAAGGAGATGTCGGACGACTACAAGCGCCAGCAGGCCGCTCTGGTCGCCGAGCACATCAAGAAGCAGGACATCGTCATCACCACCGCGCTGATCCCCGGCCGCAAGGCGCCGATCCTGGTGACGGCGGAGCATGTGGCGTCGATGAAGCCGGGCTCGGTCATCATCGATCTGGCGGTGGAGCAGGGCGGCAACGTCGAGGGCGCCAAGCTGGGCGAGGTGGTGACCACGGCCAACGGCGTGAAGATCGTCGGCCATGCCAACTACGCCAGCCGCATCGCCGAGAGCGCTTCGCTCTTGTACGCCAAGAACCTGCTGGCGCTGCTGACGTCCTTGCATGGCAAGGAAACGGGCGTGGCCGTCAACTGGGACGACGAGATCGTCAAGGCCATCGCGCTGACCCGCGACGGCGCCATCGTGCATCCTGCCTTCGCGGACGCCCGCGAAGCGCAACCCGCGTGAGGAGGCGGATCCCATGGAACACCCGGATCCCGCAAGCAACATCGCCGCATTCCGTGAAACCCTGGCGAACCTGAGCAATCAGGTCGATATGCTCGCCGCCCAGGTCGCGCACAGCGCTCAGCCCGTCACCGAGGCCGCCGGCGGCCATGGCAGCTTCTTCGTCACCGGCCTGACGGTGCTCGTTCTCGCCTGCTTCGTCGGCTATTACGTCGTCTGGCGCGTCACCCCGGCCCTGCACTCGCCGCTGATGGCGGTCACCAACGCCGTATCGTCGGTCATCATCGTCGGCGCCCTGATCGCCGCCGGACCCGCCGGGTTCGGCTTCTCCAAGGTCCTGGGCTTCCTCGCCGTCATCCTGGCGTCCGTCAACATCTTCGGCGGCTTCCTCGTGACCCAGCGCATGCTCTCCATGTTCAAGAAGAAGGGCAAGTAAGACCATGGAAACCTTGTCGGCCCTTCTCTATCTGGCGGCCTCCATCTGCTTCATCATGGCGCTGCGCGGGCTGTCCAGCCCGGAGACCTCGCGCCAGGGCAACATCTACGGCATGGTCGGCATGACCATCGCCATCCTGACCACGCTGGCCTCGCCCATCGTCCAGTCCTATTGGATGATCGTGCTGGGCATCGCCATCGGCGGCGCCATCGGCTACGTCGTCGCCAAGAAGATCGAAATGACGGCGCTGCCCCAACTGGTCGCCGCCTTCCACTCGCTGGTCGGTCTGGCCGCCGTCTTCGTGGCGCTCGCTGCCTTCTACTCGCCGGAGGCCTACGGCATCGGTGTCCGCGGCGCCATCGCCAAGGGCTCGCTGGTCGAGATGGCGCTGGGCACGGCGGTCGGTGCGATCACCTTCACCGGCTCCATCGTCGCCTTCGCCAAGCTGCAGGGTCTGGTCACCGGCAAGCCGCTGGTGTTCCCGATGCAGCACCCGCTGAACGCGGCGCTGGGCGTGCTGACGGTGGTGCTGATCCTCTGGCTGGTGCAGTCGAACGCCGATGCGGCGATGTGGCTGATCGTGGCGGTCGCCCTTGCCCTGGGCTTCCTGCTGATCCTGCCGATCGGCGGCGCCGACATGCCGGTGGTGATCTCGATGCTGAACAGCTATTCGGGCTGGGCGGCCTGCGGCATCGGCTTCACCCTGCAGAACAACCTGCTGATCATCACCGGCGCGCTGGTGGGCTCCTCGGGCGCGATCCTGTCCTACATCATGTGCAAGGGCATGAACCGCTCGATCTTCAACGTCGTGCTCGGTGGTTTTGGTGGCGAGAGTGCCGCGGCGGGCGGCGAGGCCAAGGGTCCGCAGGGCAGCGTCAAGGCCGGCTCGGCCGAGGATGCCGCCTACATCATGAAGAACGCCCAGTCGGTGATCGTGGTGCCGGGATATGGCATGGCCGTTGCCCAGGCGCAGCATGCCCTGCGCGAGATGTCCGATGCGCTGAAGCATGAGGGCGTCGACGTGAAGTACGCCATCCACCCGGTGGCGGGCCGCATGCCCGGTCACATGAACGTGCTGCTGGCCGAGGCCAACGTGCCCTACGACGAGGTGTTCGAGTTGGAGGACATCAACCGCGACTTCGGCACGGCGGATGTGGCCTTCGTCATCGGCGCCAACGACGTGACCAACCCGGCCGCCAAGACCGATCCGTCGAGCGCCATCTACGGCATGCCGATCCTCGACGTGGAGAAGGCCAAGACGGTGTTCTTCATCAAGCGCGGCATGGCGGCGGGCTATGCCGGTGTCGAGAACGAGCTGTTCTTCCGGCCGAATACGATGATGCTGTTCGGTGATGCGAAGAAGGTCACCGAAGAGGTGGTCAAGGCGATGGAAGCGTAACGAAGGTTGTTCGGTAATGAAGCGCGCCGCTCCGGCTGGGGCGGCGCGCTTTCTTTTTGGAGAGATGTAGGCCGGCGCTACCCCACCACCAGATCGTCCAGCCGGAACCCCGCGATCTTGTAGATCTCCTCCAGCGCCCGGCCGAACTCCACCTCCGGCTCGTTCGCCACGCGCTCGCGCATCGCCGCCAGGATTTCCTGTTTGCTGCTGAAGCGCACCGCCATAATGAAGGGGAAGCCGAAGCGTTCGCGATAGGCGCAGTTCAGGTTGCGCTGTTCCTGCGCCTCCGCCTCTGTCAGTTCGTTCAAGCCCGCCTTCGCCTGTTCGGTCTGGGAAAAGGCGGTCAGGGTGGCCGGGCGGCTGGCGCGGTCGGCGAGGTCGGGGTGGGCGAGGATCAGCGCGCGCTGCCGCTCCGTCCCGGCATTCCGGACGATGCCGGTCATCGCCGCACGCAGGCCGGCCGCATCGGCGAAGGGGCGCTGGTCCCAGGCGGCTTCGGCCACCCAGGGGCTTTCCTCGAACACCGCGCCCAACGCCGCGACGAAGGCGGCGCGGTCCATCCGGTTCAGATCGTCCAGGCTGTAGGGCATCTGCGCTCTCACTTCGCTACGTAGGGGTGTTCGGCGATCCAGTGGCGGGCGATGTCGAGCCGGGTCGCCACCCACGCCTTGTCATGGCTGCGCACATAGTCGAGGAAGCGCGCCAGCGCCGCCGCGCGGCCCGGCCGGCCGACCAGACGGCAATGCAGGCCGATGGACATCATCTTCGGCGCCGTCTCCCCCTCCGCATAGAGCGTGTCGAAGCTGTCCTTCAGATAGGCGAAAAACTGGTCGCCGCTGTTGAAGCCCTGGTTGGTGGCGAAGCGCATGTCGTTGGCGTCGAGCGTGTAGGGCACGATCAACTGCGGCCGGCCATGGCTGTCGTCCCAATAGGGCAGGTCGTCGGCATAGGAATCGGCGTTGTAGACGAAGCCGCCCTCCTCGGCGACCAGCCGCCAGGTGTTGGGGCTGCAGCGCCCGAGATACCAGCCGAGCGGGCGGGAGCCGGTCACGCGGGTGTGGACATCGATGGCGCGCAGCATGTGTTCGCGCTCTACCTCGGGCGGCAGATGCTGATAGTCGATCCAGCGCCAGCCATGGGTGGCGATCTCCCACCCGGCGGCCTTCATCGCGGCGACCACCTCTGGATTGCGCTCCAGCGCCATGGCGACGCCATAGACGGTGACCGGCAGGTTGCGCTCGGTGAACAGGCGGTGCAGCCGCCAGAAACCGGCGCGGGAGCCGTATTCGTAGATCGACTCCATGTTCATGTGGCGGGCGCCGGGAATCGGCTGGGCGCCGACGATCTCCGACAGGAAGGCCTCCGACGCGGCGTCGCCGTGGAGGACGCAGTTCTCGCCGCCCTCCTCGTAATTGATGACGAACTGAACGGCCACCCGGGCGCCGCCCGGCCAGTTGGCCTGCGGCGGGGTGGCGCCGTAGCCGATCATGTCGCGGGGATAGCCCTGGGGTTGGGCGCTGTCGGTCATCGTCGTCTCGCTCGCTGCGGTCGAAGCGGGACATACGCTAAGCCATTGGCGGCAGGGGGTTCAATCGGCGGATTGGGCGCGGGGCTGAAGACAGTTTCCGGATTTCGGTGGGTGGGCAGGGGAGGGCGGTTGGGCTTAAGCTGCGGCATCCAGAGATGCATCGTCCCGGAGACCGCAAAGCCATGGGCCGCCTCACCACCCACGTCCTCGACATCGCCGCCGGGCGTCCGGCGCCGGGCATGCGCATCCGCCTGACGGCGCTCGACACCGGCGTCATTCTCGGCGAGTTCACAACGAACGCCGACGGTCGGCTCGATGCCCCGGCGCTCCAGGGCGAGGATTTCAAACCCGGACGCTATGAGCTGCTGTTCATGGCCGGCGAATATTTCCGCCGCGTCGGCGCCATCTCCGGCGACGGCCCGGACTTCATCGACGAGGTGCCGCTGCGCTTCGGCATCAAGGATGCGTCCCAGCATTACCATGTGCCGCTGCTGGTTTCGCCCTGGGCCTATTCCACCTATCGCGGCAGCTGACGCGCTCTCCCCCCTTCGCGCCGCTTTCCAGCCTGTGGAAAAGGCAACCCGTTGATTTGCCGTACCCACCATCCGCGCGCTTAGCTGTCCTCAGGAATAATCGCGTTTGGTGAGGAGTCGAGCGATGGCGAGAATGACGGCGGCGGAAGCGGCGGTGCGGGTGCTGGAGCGGGAGGGCATCGACGTCTGCTTCGGCGTCCCCGGCGCCGCGATCAACCCCTTCTACGCGGCGATGCAGCGGCGCGGCACGATGCGCCATGTGCTGGCCCGCCATGTGGAGGGCGCCTCGCACATGGCCGAGGGCTACACGCGGGCAAATGCCGGCAACATCGGCGTGTGCATCGGCACCTCCGGCCCGGCCGGCACCGATATGATCACCGGCCTCTATTCGGCGATCGCGGACTCGATCCCGATCCTGTGCATCACCGGACAGGCGCCGCGCGCCCGCCTGCACAAGGAGGATTTCCAGGCCATCAACGTGCCGGACATCGCCAAGCCGGTGACCAAGTGGGCGCTGACCGTGCTGGAGCCGGCCCAGGTTCCCTATGTCTTCCAGCAGGCCTTCCATCTGATGCGCAGCGGCCGTCCCGGCCCGGTGCTGATCGACCTGCCGATCGACGTCCAGATGGCGGAGATCGAGTTCGACGACGAGGCCTACGAGCCGCTGCCGGTCTACAAGCCGGCCGCCACCCGCCAGCAGGTTGAAAAGGCGCTGGCGATGTTCGCGGCGGCGGAGCGTCCGCTGGTGGTGGCCGGCGGCGGCATCATCAACGCCGATGCCTCCGACAAGCTGGTGGAGTTCGCTGAGCTGCTGGGCGTGCCGGTGATCCCGACGCTGATGGGCTGGGGCACCATCCCCGACGACCACCCGCTTATGGCCGGCATGGTCGGGCTGCAGACCGCCCACCGCTACGGCAACGCGACGATGCTGAAGTCCGACTTCGTGCTGGGCATCGGCAACCGCTGGGCCAACCGCCACACCGGCTCGGTCGAGGTCTACACCAAGGGCCGCAAGTTCGTGCATGTCGACATCGAACCGACCCAGATCGGCCGGGTGTTCATGCCCGACCTCGGCATCGTGTCGGACGCCGGCGCGGCGCTGGACATGTTCATCGCGGTGGCGAAGGAGTGGAAGGCCGCCGGCAAGTTCAAGGACCTCGGAGCCTGGGTCAAGGACTGCCAGGGCCGCAAGCGGTCGATGCACCGCCGCAGCGACTTCGATCAGGTGCCGATGAAGCCGCAGCGCGTCTATCAGGAGATGAACAGCGCCTTCGGCCAGGACACCACCTACGTCACCACCATCGGCCTGTCGCAGATCGCCGGCGCCCAGTTCCTGCATGTCTACAAGCCGCGGCACTGGATCAACTGCGGCCAGGCCGGCCCGCTGGGCTGGACCCTGCCGGCGGCGCTGGGCGTCCGGGTGGCCGATCCGAAGCGGCGCATCGTGGCGCTCTCCGGCGACTACGACTTCCAGTTCATGATCGAGGAACTGGCGGTCGGCGCCCAGCACAAGCTGCCCTACATCCACGTGCTGGTGAACAACGCCTATCTCGGCCTGATCCGGCAGGCGCAGCGCGCCTTCCAGATGGACTTCCAGGTGCAGCTGTCCTTCGAGAACATCAACGCGCCGGAAATCGGCGTCTATGGCGTCGACCATGTCGCGGTGGCCGAAGGGCTGGGCTGCAAGGCGATCCGCGTCACCGAACCCGACCGCATCCAGGACGCCTTCACCCAGGCCCAGGCCTGGATGGACGAGTATCAGGTGCCGGTCGTCGTCGAGCTGGTGCTGGAGCGGGTGACCAACATCTCCATGGGCACCGACATCGACAACGTCACCGAGTTCGAGGAGACGCTGGACCTGCCGGTGGAGGAGAGCGAGACCGTTCTGGTTTGAACGGCCGGTCTTCTCAAAGCGAAAGGCGCGCCCGGCGGCGCGCCTTTTGCGTTTTTCGGGCCGGTCGCCCATCAGGCGGCGAAACAGCCGCCACCGGTCTGGAGCGGATAGCCGATAGCCGCGAGGCTGTCCGCCGAGAACACGTCGGTCGGGTCGATGCTGTTCAGCGAGACCGAGGTGACGATGCCATAGAGGTTGGCGTCGAAATTGATCGGTCCCTCGCGGAAGCGGGAGAAATTCGCCACCGATTCACTGTCGGGCGGCGGGACGAAGGTGGCGCTGTCCTCCAGGTTCAGGTCGTCGATCATGGCGCCTGTGGGATCGGTCACATTGATTTGCGCCCGCAGCCAAACCTCCTGTCCGTTGGCCGGATCGGTCGAGGTGCCGGCGGCGATGACGGAGAGCAGATCCTCCGGCGTCCGCGGCGGCTCCGGGATCACCAGGAATTCGCGGTAGAGCGTGTCGTCGCCGATCACCAGCGTGGTGCCGTCGTCGGGATGGACGGTGGCCTCCACCACATGCTCCACCTCGCTGTCGCCGACCTGCACCGACAGAAGCAACTTGTTGGGCTGGTCGTCGAAATAGCGCCGGAAGCTGGTGTCGTCGGTGGTGACGACGGGATCGTCGAACAGCATCGCCACCGTCATGCGGAACGGGTCGCCGGTCTGCACCGCCTCGTCCAGGAAGGGGACGGGCAGGTCGATGGTACCCTGGACATCGACGACATAGAGCCCCTCGTAGGCACCCCCGCCGTCACCATCGCCATGATGGTCATGCCCCCTGCCATGCCCCTTCCAGTGGCCCCAGCCGTTGCCATGGTGCCCACCATGACCGCCGCCGTAATTGCCGCCGTAATTGCCGGACCGATCGCCTTCGAACATGCTGCCCTCCCGATTGACCGCCTGCGTTGTCGAAGGCCGCATGCCGCGCGACCTTCCGTTGACGATAGGCTGCCGCGCGACGGCCGGCCGGTCGGGCATCCGTACATATCTCCGCCTGGATCGCCGGACGAGTAAGTTTTTGCACTGCAACGCCACGAACGGGAGTGGCAAATTCCCAGGGCTGGGCGAGGCGTGCTAGCGTCCGTCCCGACCTGTAACCCACCGGTCCGGCCCAATCGTCCGCCAGGGAGTCCGCGCGAGCATGGCGTTGCTTGAGAACATGCGCATCTTCGTCCGCGTCGTAGAGTTGGGCAGTCTGTCGGCGGCCGGACGGAACCTGCGCATGTCGCCGGCCATGGTCAGCCACCGCATCCAGCAGCTGGAAACCCATCTCGGCGTCCGGCTGCTGAACCGCACGACGCGGCAGTTGCAGGCGACCGAGACCGGCATGGACTTCTACCAGAGCTGCCTTGAGGTGCTGGAGGCGGTGGAGCGGGCGCACAGCAGCATCGCCGCCGGGTCCGGCGTGCCGTCGGGCAGCGTGCGGGTGACGGCGCCGCTGGGCTTCGGTCGCCGCATCCTGTCGCCGCTGGTCCCCGACTTCTGCGCCGCCCACCCGCTGGTGGAGGTGCGGCTGCGCCTGTCCGACCATCTGCTCGACCTGCTGCGCGAGGCGGTGGATGTGGCGGTGCGGATGGCGGCGCTGAAGGATTCCAGCTTCGTCGTGCGCAAGATCGCCGACGTGCGCCGCGTGCTGGTGGCCGCCCCCGCCTATCTGTCGGAGCGCGGGGTGCCTTCGAAGCCGGCGGACCTGTCCGGGCACAACTGCCTGCTGCTGCGCTTTCCCGGCACCCAACAATATCAATGGAGCGTGCTGGAGGGCGGCGAACCGGTGAAGCTGCCGGTGTCCGGCCGTTTCGACGCCGACGACGGCGACGTGCTGACGGGCTGGGCGCTGGACGGCCGCGGCATCGCCATGAAGCCGCTGTGGGAGGTGGCCGAGCATCTCGCCAGCGGCGCGCTTGTGCCGGTTCTGCCGGACTTCCCGCCGGAACCGGTGACGCTGGCGGTCCTCTATCCCCACCGCGCGCTGGTGCCGGCGAAGGTGCGGGCCTTCGCCGACCATATGGTGCCGAAGATCAAGGCGGCGCTGACGGCGATTTCGCCGGATACGATCCTGTAAGGCGGTGAACGCCGTCGTTTCCTGAACGGTCGCGCAGATCTTGCGAACGCCAGCGCATTCAGCGTTCGGCGCCCGACGGCTATCGTTTCCGTCCACCGCAGCGGAGACGATTCATGAACACCTCAGCATCCACTCCGAAGGTCGTGGCGATCACCGGTGCCAGCAGCGGCATCGGCGAGGCGACGGCCCTGCGCCTGGCCGCATCCGGCGCGAAGCTCGTCCTCGGCGCCCGCCGGGCGGATCGGCTGGAAGCATTGGCTCGACGCATTGCGCAGGCCGGCGGCGAAGCGGTCTTCCTGCCGACCGATGTCCGTCGGCGCAATGACCTGACCGCTCTGGTCGGGCTGGCGTGCGAGCGGTTCGGCCGGCTCGACGTTCTGATCAACAATGCCGGGATCGGTCCGATCTCGCCGCTCGACGAGTTGCGGGTCGAGGATTGGGAAGACATGGTGGACGTCAACATCAAGGGCGTCCTCTATGGCATCGCCGCGGCGCTGCCGGTCTTCCGCGCCCAGGGGAGCGGCCATTTCGTCACCACGGCGTCGACCGCCGCGCACCGCACGGTGCCGACCATGGCCGTCTATGCCGGAACGAAGGTCGCAGTCCGGACGATCTGCGAAGGGCTGCGGCAGGAGGCCGGCGAGACCGTTCGGGTGACGGTCGTGTCGCCCGGCTTCATCAGCACCGACTTCATCGACGGCATCGCCAGTGCGGAGTTGCGGGCGCGGTATGCCGCATCACGCGACGCGCTTGGGATCCCGCCGGACGCCGTCGCCCGTGCCATCGCTTTCGCCATCGACCAGCCTGCCGATGTCGACATCAACGAGATCATCGTGCGCCCCACCGCGCAGGCCTGACCGCCGCGCCGACGGCCCGGTTGTCGCATACCGGTTTCGGTAGAGGCTCGGTGCCATCCCGAAGGTCCGTTTGAAGGCGTTGCTGAACGCGCTTTCCGACTGGTAGCCGAGCGACAGGGCGATGGCCGACACCGGTGTCGTGTCGCAGCACAGCTCCCGTTCGGCCAGCCGCATGCGCCAGTTCAGCAGATAGGTGAGCGGCCCGACCCCGGCCGCCGCCTTGAATCGCACGGCGAAGGCCGTCCGCGACATGCCCGACGCCCGCGCCAGTTCCCCGAGTTGCCAGGGGCGGCCGGGATCGCCGTGCATCAGCCGCAGGGCGGGAGCGAGGCGTGGGTCGCGCAACGCGCCGGTCCAACCGTGGCCGAGCGGGCCGGATGTGGCGAGATGGGCGCGGATGATCTGGACGAACAGCATCTGCGCCAACTGTCCCGCCACCAGCATGGTGCCCGGCCGTCCTCCTGCCAATTCCGCCCCGAGCTGCTCAAGCAGCCAGCGCATGGCCGGCGCCTCCGGCGCTCCCGAACGGACATGGATCAGCGGCGGCAGAACGTCCCGGAGCAGGTGGCCACGGGTTGGGTCGAGCGTGACATGCCCGCCGACCGCCAGGAACTCCGCGCCGTTGCCGACCGTCACCCGGTCACCCTTCGTCGGATCGCCGGCCGCTGCGGCGAAGGCGTCGGCTCCGTCCTCCGCCGGCAGGGCAAGGTCGCTGCCGAGCCGAAAAGGCCGCTCGGCGGCCAGCATGATCACATCGCCGGTGTCAAGGTGCCGCGGCTCGTCGATCCCGTCCACCGCCAGCCAGACGTTGCCCGTCATGATGGCGATGAACTTGATCATCCCCGGCGGGGGGAAGCGCAACGCCCAATCCCCGCCGGCCGCCAGCCGGCCGGACACGGCGCAGCGGCTGCCCGCCAGCGTCAGGATGTCCGAGAGTGGATCGCCGTCCGCAGAAGGGCGGACCTCCACCTCACACCCCCCGCGCCCGCACCAGCAGCACCCGCGCCTCTTCCGCCGCGCGGGTCAGGTGGGGCAGGAACTGCACCTCCATCTCCGGGCAGGTGACGCGGGCGGCCTGGGCGCTGATGTTCATCGCCGCGACCACGCCGCCGGTGGCTGTGCGGATCGGCACGGCGATGGAGCGCAACCCCAGCTCAAGCTCCTGGTCCACCAGTGAAAAGCCGCGGTCGCGCACCCGCTCCAGCTCGCGCTTCAGGGCGTCGGCCGCCGTAATGGTCCGCTCCGTATAGGGCTTCAGCGGCACCCGCGTCAGATAGGCGTCAAGTTCCGACTCCGGCAGCGCCGCCAGAAGGACGCGGCCCATCGACGTGCAGTAGGCCGGCAGCCGGCTGCCGACATTGAGCCCGACCGACATGATCCGCTTGGTCGCCGCGCGGGCGATATAGACCACGTCGTCCTCGTCCAGCACGGCGGCGGAGCAGGATTCCTGCACCGCCCCGCTCACCTGTTCGATCAGCGGATCGAGGATCGTCGCCAGCGGGGCCGACGACAGGAAGGAATAGCCGAGCGCAAGGATCTTCGGCTTCAGATGGAAGGTCCGGCCGTCCGAACCGGCATAGCCCAGCTGCATCAGCGTCAGCAGACAGCGCCGCGCCGCCGCCCGCGGCAGGCCGGTGATCTTGGCGATGTCGGCGATGGTCAGGTTCGGCTCGCGTTCGGTGAAGGCGCGAATCACCGACAGCCCACGGGCCAGCGAGGTCATGAAATTCGGGTCGGACGCCTCCTCCGCGGCGCCGGACGATGTGCTGTCCGTGGCCTTGGCCAGATGCTGCGTGTCGGCCATGCGATGGCTCCTTCCCCGAAGAGCGGTCCCAGGACGGCCAAGTTAGGGCGATTACCGCGCAATAGCCAGAAAAATCGAACAAAACCGCCCATAACTCCGTCTGCGGCAGAAATAGTTCGAGGTGCCCGCAATTGATGTTGCGGGTGTCTGGCATCTGGTATACCGTATCGATAATTCAAAACGACGCGCCGCTCACAACGACGCACCAGAGGGCGATCATCCGAACGCTCGCACAGGAACGCTCACGACAACAAGCGGCGCCGATGGCGTCGGCGCGCAAAGGGTCGGAAACGTGATGAACCGGGAAAGATTCAGTGTCGAGCCCCTCGAGCAGGGGATGAGCTTCAAGGCCAAGGCCTACCAATCGCTGCGACAGGCCATCACGCAGATGAACATCTACGGCCAGAGCAACGAGATCAGGTTGGACGAACGCCGTCTGTGCGAGGCGTTGGGTGTCAGCCGCACCCCGGTGCGTGAGGCAATGGCGCTGCTGGAACAGGAGGGGTTCATCCGCTCCCAACCGCGGCGCGGGATCTTCGTGGTGCGCAAGACGAAGGCCGAACTGGTGGAGATGATCACGGTGTGTGCCGCCCTGGAAGGCATGGCGGCACGCCTGTTCGTCGAAAACGCCACCACGGAAAAGCTGGAACTCCTGCATGCCGCGTTCGATAAATACACGAAAGCCGAGTTGGCGGAACATGTCGCCGAGTATTCGGACGCCAACATCGTCTTCCACCAAAGCATCGTCCAGGCTTCCGGCTCCGCGTTGATCTCGGACCTGACCGACCGCTTCTTCATCCATATGCGTGCGATCCGCCGCGCGACGATGGGCCTCGGCGACCGTGCCGACCAGTCCATCCACGAGCATCGGGACATCATCGAGGCGCTTGCCGCCCGCGATGCCGATCTCGCGGAACGCCGCGTCCGGGAACACACGCTCGGTCTCGCACAGTACGTGGAACGGCATTGCGCCTTCCTCGACTAACCGATCTTGAACCTTTTTGGAGCCTCGGGGAGGAGTCACCCATATGTCTACTGCGGCTGCAACGATCACTAAGAACCAGGCCACGGAAGCATCTGTTGTCGAAGACGCGCCGGCGCTGACCGACGGCTTCCAGCTCGTCATCGACGCGCTCAAGCTCAACGACATCAACAACCTGTATGTCGTCCCCGGTATTCCGATCTCCGACCTGCTGCGCATGGCGCAGGCCGAGGGCATGCGCGTCGTTTCGTTCCGCCACGAACAGAATGCCGGCAACGCCGCCGCGATCGCCGGTTTCATGACCAAGAAGCCGGGCGTCTGCATGACGGTTTCGGCACCGGGCTTCCTGAACGGCCTGACCGCGCTGGCGAACGCCACGACCAACTGCTTCCCGATGATCCTCATCAGCGGCTCGTCGGAGCGCGAGATCGTCGACCTGCAGCAGGGCGACTATGAGGAGATGGACCAGCTCGCCATCGCCAAGCCGCTGTGCAAGGCCGCCTTCCGCATCCTGCACGCCCAGGACATCGGCATCGGCGTGGCGCGCGCCATCCGCGCCGCCGTGTCGGGCCGCCCGGGCGGCGTCTATCTCGACCTGCCGGCCAAGCTGTTCTCGCAGGTGATGGACGCGGCCGAAGGCGCCAAGTCGCTGGTCAAGGTGGTCGATCCGACCCCGGCGCAGTATCCGTCGGCCGACGCGGTGAACCGCGCGCTCGACCTGCTGAAGGGCGCCAAGCGTCCGCTGGTCATCTTCGGCAAGGGCGCCGCCTATGCCCAGGCCGACGAGACCATCCGCTCCTTCGTCGAGAAGAGCGGCATCCCCTTCCTGCAGATGAGCATGGCCAAGGGCCTGCTGCCCGACACCCATCCGCAGTCGGCCGGTGCCGCCCGTTCGCTGGTGCTGCAGGAAGCCGACGTGGTCATGCTGGTCGGCGCCCGCCTGAACTGGCTGCTGTCGCACGGCAAGGGCAAGACCTGGGGCAAGCCCGGCTCGAAGAAGTTCATCCAGATCGACATCGAGCCGAAGGAGATGGACAGCAACGTCGAAATCCACGCTCCGCTGGTCGGCGACATCGCGTCGGTCATGGAAGTGATGCTGAAGGGCATCGACGGCGGCCTGACCCCGCCGACCGAGTGGATGGCCACCGTCGCGGCCAAGCGTGAGCAGAACGTCGCCAAGATGGCGCCGAAGCTGATGAGCAACGCGTCGCCGATGAACTTCCACGGTGCGCTCGGCGCTCTGCGCCGGGTCATCAAGGAGCGGCCGGACGCCATGCTGGTCAACGAGGGCGCCAACACCCTCGACCTCGCCCGCGGCATCATCGACATGTACGAGCCGCGCAAGCGTCTGGACGTCGGCACCTGGGGCGTGATGGGCGTCGGCATGGGCTACGCCGTCGCCGCCGCGGTGGAGAGCGGCAAGCCGGTCCTGGCGGTGGAAGGCGACAGCGCCTTCGGCTTCTCCGGCATGGAGGTGGAGACGATCTGCCGCTACAACCTGCCGGTCTGCATCGTCATCTTCAACAACAACGGCATCTATCGCGGGACCGACACCAACCCGACCGGCGGGGCCGACCCGTCGCCGATGGTCTTCGTCCCCGGTTCCCGTTACGACAAGATGATGGAAGCCTTCGGCGGCGTCGGCGTCCATGTCACCAACCCGGACGAGTTGTACCGCGCGGTCAGCGAGGCGATGGACAGCGGTCGTCCGACCCTGATCAACGCCGTCATCGATCCGGCGGCGGGCACCGAAAGCGGCAACATCGGCAGCCTGAACCCGACCAGTTCGGTCCGCAAAATGCCGTCCTAAGAGACGGCCTTAAGAAACTGGGCCGACCACACGACACCAAAAAGCAGGGGGAGAAATACATGGGCAAGGCACTTCAGGGCGTGCGGATTCTCGACTTCACGCATGTGCAGTCGGGACCGACCTGCACCCAGTTGCTCGCCTGGTTCGGCGCCGACGTCATCAAGGTCGAACGGCCGGGCGAGGGTGACATCACCCGCAGCCAGCTGCGCGACCTGCCGGACGCCGACAGCCTGTATTTCACCATGCTGAACCACAACAAGCGGTCCATCACCCTCGACACCAAGACGCCCAAGGGCAAGGAGGTGCTGGAGGCTCTGATCAAGACCTGCGACGTGATGGTCGAAAACTTCGCCCCCGGCGTGCTCGATCGCATGGGGTTCACCTGGGAACGCATCCAGGAACTGAACCCCGCGATGATCGTCGCGTCGGTCAAGGGCTTCGGGCCCGGGCCGTTCGAGAACTGCAAGGTGTACGAGAACGTCGCCCAATGTGCGGGCGGTGCGGCCTCGACCACCGGCTTCGACGACGGCCCGCCGATGGTCACCGGCGCCCAGATCGGCGACAGCGGCACCGGCCTCCATCTGGCGCTGGGCATCGTCACCGCGCTCTACCAGCGCAAGGAGACCGGCCGGGGCCAGAAGGTGCTGGCCGCCATGCAGGACGCGGTTCTGAACCTGTGCCGCGTCAAGCTGCGCGACCAGCAGCGTCTGGCCCACGGGCCGATGAAGGAATACCCGCAATACCCGAACGGCGAATTCGGCGACACCGTGCCGCGCGCCGGCAACGCCTCGGGCGGCGGCCAGCCGGGCTGGATTTTGAAGTGCAAGGGCTGGGAGACCGATCCCAACGCCTACATCTACTTCATCGCCCAGGCGCCGGTTTGGAAGTCGATCTGCAAGGTCATCGGCAAGGAAGAGTGGATCACCGATCCCGACTATGCCACCCCGGTGGCCCGCCTGCCGCGCCTGATGCAGATCTTCGGCACGGTCGAGGAGTGGACCAAGACCCTGACCAAGTTCGAGGTTATGGACATCCTCAACAAGTACGACATCCCCTGCGGCCCGATCCTGTCGATGAAGGAGATCGCCGAGGACAAGTCGCTCTACGAGACCGGCACGCTGGTCGAGGTGGAGCATCCGACCCGCGGCAGCTACCTGACGGTCGGCAACCCGATCAAGCTGTCCGACAGCCCGACGGAGGTCACCCGCTCCCCGCTGCTGGGCGAGCACACCGACGAAATCCTGCGTGACGTCCTGGGTTTCGGTGAGCGCGAGATCGTCGAAATCCGCGACAGCGGCGCCATCGGCGTCGTGGAGCGGTTAGCGGCGGAGTAGGTTCCGCGCCATTACCCCCACCCCAACCCTCCCCCGCTGGGCGGGGGAGGGAGCAGGTACTAAGGCGGGAGAGTGGCGGCAGTCCCTCCCCCGCCCAGCGGGGGAGGATAGGTGGGGGTCTAATGCCCCAAGAATTCAAGTTGCCTATCGCTTTTTTGAAACGCGCCTCGCTCTCCCCCGACCGTCCCCTTCCCGGTCGCCCGAGAGCCGAAGCCCGCAGTTTTTAAAAATCCGCCGCCCGTCAGCCGATGAATTCCCGGCTCCCCGCGGCATCCAAAAGACCATTCCCGACAGGGTTGAGACGCAAACCATGAACATTCACGAATATCAGGCCAAGGATCTGCTGCGGGGGTACGGCGTCGCCGTTCCGCGCGGTGGCGTGGCCTTCACCCCGGAAGAGGCTGCATCGGTCGCCCGTGAACTCGGCGGTCCGGTCTGGGTGGTGAAGTCGCAGATCCATGCCGGCGGCCGTGGTGCCGGCCGGTTCCAGGACAACCCGGCCGGCAAGGGCGGCGTCCGCGTCGTCAAGTCGGTCGAAGAGGTGGCGTCCAACGCCGCCGAGATGCTGAACCGCGTGCTGGTCACCAAGCAGACCGGCCCGGCGGGCAAGGAGGTTAAGCGCCTCTATGTCGAGGAAGGCGCCGACATCAAGCGCGAGCTGTATCTCGGCCTGCTGATCGACCGCGCCACCGGGCGCGTCACCATCATCGCCTCGACCGAAGGCGGCATGGAGATCGAGGAGGTCGCCCACAACACGCCGGAGAAGATCGTCAAGGTCGCCGTCGACCCGGCCACCGGCATCCAGGGCTACCACACCCGCAAGGTGGCGTTCGCGCTGGGCCTGGAAGGCAAGCAGATCGGTGCCGCCGCCAAGTTCATCCAGGCCGCCTACAAGGCCTTCACCGAGCTGGACTGCGCCATCGTCGAGATCAACCCGCTGATCGTTACCGGTTCGGGCGACATCCTGGCTCTCGACGCCAAGATGAGCTTCGACGACAACGCGCTGTTCCGCCACAAGGAGGTCGCCGCCCTGCGCGACGAGGCCGAGGAAGACCCGGCGGAGATCGAAGCGGCGAAGCATGAGCTGAATTACGTCAAGCTCGACGGCAACATCGGCTGCATGGTCAACGGCGCCGGCCTCGCCATGGCGACGATGGACATCATCAAGCTGTACGGCGCCGAGCCGGCCAACTTCCTCGACGTCGGCGGCGGCGCCACGAAGGAGCGCGTCACCGCAGCCTTCAAGCTGATCCTGTCCGACAGCGCGGTCGAAGGCATCCTGGTCAACATCTTCGGCGGCATCATGCGCTGTGACGTGATCGCCGAGGGCGTCGTCGCCGCGGCCCGCGACGTGCAGTTGCACGTTCCACTGGTGGTCCGCCTGGAAGGCACCAACGTCGCTCTCGGCAAGAAGATCCTGGCAGACTCCGGCCTGCCGATCCTGTCCGCCGACAATCTGGACGACGCAGCCAAGAAGATCGTCGCCGCCGTCAAGAAGGAGGCCGCGTGAGATGGCTGTTCTCGTCGACAAGAACACGAAGGTGATCTGCCAGGGCTTCACCGGAGCCCAGGGCACCTTCCACTCCGAGCAGGCCATCGCCTACGGCACCAAGATGGTCGGCGGCGTCACGCCCGGTAAGGGCGGCGCCAAGCACCTCGACCTGCCGATCTTCGACACCGTCTCCGAGGCGGTCGAGAAGACCGGCGCCAACGCCAGCGTGATCTATGTGCCGCCGCCCTTCGCCGCGGACGCGATCCTGGAAGCGATCGACGCCGAGATCCCGCTGGTGGTCTGCATCACCGAAGGCATCCCGGTGCTCGACATGGTCCGCGTCAAGCGCGCCCTGAATGGTTCCAAGACCCGCCTGATCGGCCCGAACTGCCCCGGCATCATCACGCCGGACGAGTGCAAGATCGGCATCATGCCGGGCCACATCCACAAGCGCGGCAAGATCGGCATCGTCTCGCGCTCCGGCACGCTGACCTATGAGGCGGTGGCGCAGACCACGGCGGCCGGCCTGGGCCAGACCACCTGCATCGGCATCGGCGGCGACCCGGTCAACGGCACCAACTTCGTCGACAGCCTGGAGCTGTTCGTGAAGGACCCGGAGACTGAGGGCATCATCATGATCGGCGAGATCGGCGGCGACGCCGAAGTCCGCGGCGCCGAGTTCATCAAGGCCTCGGGCACCAAGAAGCCGGTCGTCGGCTTCATCGCCGGCCGCACGGCGCCTCCGGGCCGCCGCATGGGCCATGCCGGCGCGGTGATCTCCGGCGGCAACGACACCGCCGACTTCAAGATCGACTTCATGAAGTCGGTCGGCATCGCCGTCGCCGACAGCCCCGCCAGCCTGGGCTCCACCATGCAGGCCATTTTCAAAGGTTGACCGCCATCCCGCGGGACCGCCGTCCGCGACGGTCCCGCGGCCTGATCGAAGCTTCTGTCACTCACGCCATCAGCCGCAACAGACAGGCGCAGCCAAAGCGCCGGACCCCGAGGGAGATGGGACATGAAAGCGCAAGCCCAAAACAGCATCCTGGCCCGCCGCATCATCCACGACGACCCCAGCGAGGGTGCCGCCGCGATCATCAAGACCGCGATCATCGAGACGCCGCGGGTGAAGAACGACAACGGCAAGGACGCCAAGGCCGATCGGGGCCAGGTGGTCCAGTCGCTGTGCCGCGCGCTGAACATCCTGACGATCCTCGGCTCCAATGACGGGCCGATGACCCTGACCGAACTGTCGGAGGCCGCGAACCTGTCGCCCTCCACCACCCATCGCCTGCTGACGACCCTGCAGTACGAGCGCTACGTCCGCTTCGACCAGAGCGCGCGCGGCTGGGTGGTCGGCGTCCAGGCCTATATGACCGGCGCCAATTTCCTGAAGACCCGCAATCTGGTCGATGTCGCCCGTCCGCGCATGCGCCGCCTGATGGAGGAGAGCAGCGAGATCGTGAACCTCGCCGTCGAGGAAAATGGCGAGGCGCTCTATCTCGCCCGCGTCGGTGGTCCCCGCGCCGCCCAGGTCGCGGTTCCGCAGACCGACCGCACGCTGCTGCACTGCTCCGCCGTCGGCAAGGCTCTGCTGGCCGGCATGCCGGAGACCAAAGTCCAGACCATCGTCACCCAGCGCGGCATGCGCCAGTTCACCCGCAGCACCCTGTCGTCGCTGCCGGCGCTCTACCGCGACCTGACATTGGTGCGCACCCGCGGTTATGCCCTGGACCAGGAGGAGCGGGTGTCCGGCCTGCGCTGTGTCGCCGCCCCGATTTTCGACGAGAATTCCCGTGTGATGGGCGCCCTGTCGCTGTCCGGCTCCAGCCGGCGCATCGAGGACGCGCGGTTGCGCGCCCTGGGCGAGATGGTCAAGCGCGCCGCCGCCGCGGTGACGCAGGAATTGGGCGGCCGCGTGCCGGTTTCCAACTGACCCTTGCACGGACCAGTAACGCCAAGAGCTGACGGCAGGTGGTGCACGTTGGCATTCCTCCCTGGCGCACTTAGGGCCGCGTTCCTCACGGGACGCGGCCCTTTTTCTTGAGAAAAGAGCCGTTTCCACGGAATGGAAAAGCGTCGTTTTTCTCGGGCAAATCGGACGGATCGGTGCGATTGTCTGTCTCGGGAAAGGCGTTCCTTTCTCATCGGGCGGATGTGTTGTTTTGCATGTTCGCGCTTCTCTCGGAGACTGGCCGTGCTGTGTGCAGCACGGCCATTTTTTTGCCTTTTCCGCTGGGCGAAATCGGATCCATCGCCGCGTGGACGGGTGGTTCGCCCCGGCGACACAGTGCCGCCAAACCCATCACGACGACAGGGCAGGGGAGCGATCCGAATGACAGATTCCAGAAGCATGACGGCCATCGAGGTCAGCCAGCCCGGCAAGCCGGAGGTGCTTGTCCCGGCCCGCCGTCCGGTCCCGGATCCGGCGCCGGGCGAGATCCGCATCGCCGTCCAGGCGGCCGGCGTCAATCGGCCCGACGTGCTGCAACGGCTCGGCAAATACAACCCGCCGCCGGGCATCACCGACATCCCCGGTCTGGAGGTCGCCGGAACGGTTGACGCGCTGGGCGAGGGGGTGGAGGGCTGGCGGGTCGGCGATCCGGTCTGCGCCCTGCTGGCCGGCGGCGGCTATGCCGAGTTCTGCGTGGTGCCGGCGGCGCAATGCCTGCCGATTCCCGCCGGCCTGTCGATGGCCGAGGCGGCGGCCCTGCCGGAGACCTTCTTCACCGTCTGGTCCAACGTGTTCGAGCGCGGCGCGCTCCAGCCCGGCGAGGCGCTGCTGGTGCATGGCGGCACGTCGGGCATCGGCACCACGGCGATCCAACTGGGCGCGGCCTTCGGCGCCCGCGTCTTCGCCACCGCCCGCGGGCCGGAGAAATGCGGCGCCTGCGTCCGGCTGGGCGCCGAACGGGCCGTCGACTATGCCGAGGAGGATTTCGTCGCGGTGGTCAAGGAGGCGACCGGCGGTGCCGGCGTCAATGTGGTGCTGGACATCGTCGGCGGCGATTACGTCGCCCGCAGCATCGACGCGCTGGCGGTCGAGGGTCGCTATGTCTGCATCGGCTTCGTCCGCGGGGCGACGGCCAACGTGAACTTCTTCCCCGTCATGACCAAGCGGCTGGTGCTGACCGGCTCCACCCTGCGGGCGCGTCCGGTCGCCTACAAGCAGGCGGTGGCCGACCAGTTGAAGGCCCGCGTCTGGCCGCTGATCGAGCAGGGCAAGGTCAAGCCGGTCGTCCACGAGGTCTTCCCGCTCGACCGGGCCGCCGACGCCCACCGGCTGATGGAAAGCAATCAGCATGTCGGCAAGCTGGTGCTGGCGGTGGGGTGAGGGAGTTTCCCTCCCCCTCGATCCAGCGCCTCAATCCAGCATCGGCAGGCCGGTCTCGATCCTGACCAGTGCGGCCAGCAGCGGGGCGCCGATGTCGCGGCGGACGAAGTTGCTGGCCTTTTCCGCCGCGTTGATCGCCTGCTGGAAGGTGCGGCGCCAGCGGTCGTCGTTGTAGAAGGCCTTTTCCGCCTTGGCCCGCTGCGCCAGCAGGCCGGGGCGGCGGCCGGCGGAGTCGTCCGCCAGCTTGTTCAGGCGGTTCATCAGGTCGTTGGCGACGGCCGGCTCGCCGCGCTTCATCGCCGCCTCGATCAGCTCGGCATAGGCCTCGCCACGGGTGTCGATGTCGGCGACCTGTTCGGCATAGGCGACGGCCATCGCCGTCTCGCCGCGCTTGGCCAGCCGCCCCAGCACCGCCGGGATCGTCCACGGGTTTTCGTCCTGCACGGTGCTGAGCAGCCCCAGCGCCAGCTTCGGCTCGCCGATGTCGGCCGCCGCCACCGCCAGTTCCGGCGGGCAGCAGTCGCCGCGGGTTTCCTTGAACTTGGAGAACTGCGTCTCGACCGTGTTCAGGAACAGGGTGCGGGCCTGCGCCTCCTTGCCGGCGCGCAGCAGCGTCTGGGCGACCAGCCCCAGCTCCCACGAGCAGTTGTGGCTGGAGGCATAGCTCTTGGCCTCGTCGGCCAGCGCGTTGGTCAATGCCGCGTCGCCGCGCCAGGACGCCGCCTTGGCGATGTCGGCGAGGTTGTAGATGCGGGTCGAGCAGTCGTTGATCTGCCGGGTGATGTCGAGCGCCAGCGGCGACTGCCCCATCAGCGACAGGGCGCGGGCGACGAACAGATCCTGGCCGGAGCTGTCGGCGACGCCGCCGCGGCGCACCGCGCTGACGAAGGGCGCCATGATCTCCTTGGCGCGGCCGGGATCGCCCAGCTGCTGGTAGGCGACCGCCAGCGACAGCCAGTCCCAGCGCGCGGCGGTGATCGGCGTCTCCACCGGCGGCAGCATCTCGCCGATGCGGTGGAGGAAGCACAGGCTGCTCAGCGCGTCGTTGCAGACCAGCGCCCGGATGCGCGAACGGAATTCGTAGAAGTCGAAGTCGCCGACGAACTGGTTGGTGACGAGCTGCACCGCCAGCGGGCTGTCGGGGTATTTCGTCACGATCTCGTTGAACAGCTTGTCCGCCTCCTTCAGAAGGCGCGACTCCTCGGCGACGTCATAGGTGTTGTCGGCCTGCCGGATCAGCTGCAGAGCCTGCACGAACAGACGGTTGGCCGGACCCGGCGTGCCGGCGGCGGGGGAATCCGCCCCGCCGCCGTCCTGATCCTGGGCCACCTGGTCCTGCGCCACCTGATCCTGGGCGACCACGGTTTCGGCCGCCACCTTCTGGATCATCGCTTCCGAGGCCATCACATCGCCCTGGATCACCGCGTCCTGTGCCGAAACGGGACCGGCCGCGACCGCCGCCGGCAGGATCAGGGCTGCGGCGACGGCGGCGGTGCGGAGAACGGCGAGGACGCGGGATAGGGCGGAGGCCATGGCGGTCGGGTTTCAACCCTGGAGGTTTGGGTTTGAGAGCAGACGGACGTAGCTGACGACACGCTGAACGTTGGGCACCGAACGGGAATGCTGGAGCACGCGGTCCAGCTCTTCCTGCGAGCTGGCGACACCCATCAGATAGACAACTCCATCGACGGTATCGATGCTGTAGTTTTGGCTATGAATATCCGCATCGAACGTGATGCGGCTGCGAATCTGGGTTGAAATCCAGGTGTCGCGCGCGGTGTCCACGATGCTGGACCCGTTGTCGATCTGGATTTCGTTGATGACTTCCTTGACGCCGTCCGCCTGCCAGGCGAGCCGCACCGCGTCGAGGCGCATCTGCGCGTCGGCGGCGCGGCCGGTCAGCAGCACGCGGCCCTGGTCGACGGTCAGGCCGATCCGGTTGGTCAGATCGATCGAATGCTGCAGCCACAGCGAATTGATGCGGGCGCGGATTTCGGTGTCGCTGACGAAGCCGCTGAAGCCGCGCTCCTGCGAGGCCACGACGGCGGCGCCGCCGGCGGTTCCCAGCACCAGCGGCCCGCAACCGGACAGCGAGGTTCCTGCGGCGCAGGCAAGCGCGAACATCGTCCAAAGGCGGCTCAAACCCGTCACAGCGTGCCTCCCCCTGCCTGCGTGTCGAGCGCCGGGCGGATGCGGCGCGCGGCCGGAAAAAGTCACGGCGGAACGGTCTTTGCAATGGGGAAATTCAGGGCTTTCACCAGTCATCGTCACTTTGTCCCGAGGTGATGCACGGATGTTGCAGTCGCTGCGATTGCGAAGGGCCTGCTGAGACAGCAGATTCGTCGCAGCGCCTCGTGCAGTCTCGGGGCAAAATCAGGCGAAAGCTGGGTTGGAGAGCACACCCGCGATTTCGCGGGCCAGCACGCGCGAGACCACCCGCCGCGCCGTGGCGTCGCGCAGGATTTCCTCATCCCTGGGGTTGGACAGGAAGCCGGTCTCCACCAGCACAGACGGCACGTCCGGCGCCTTCAGCACCGCGAAATTGGCCGAGCGCATGGGGTTTTCCAGCAGGCGCAGCTCCTTGCCCGCGCCTTCCACCAGAAGCTGGCGGGCGGCCAGCGAGGCATGGCGGGTGTGGCGCGCCGTCAGGTCCAGCAGGATGTCCTTGACGATGCGCCCACCGCCGAAGGATCCCGGCTTTCCGAAGCGGTCCGCCTGATTCTCCTGCTGGGCGAGGCGCGAGGCGAAGGAGTCGGACGCCTTTTCCGACAGGATGTAGGCCGACAGTCCGCGCGCATCGGCATTGGGGGCGCTGTCGGCGTGGATCGACACGAACAGGTCGGCCCCGGCCTCGCGCGTCAGCGCCACCCGCTCGTCCAGCGCCAGGAAACGGTCGTCGCGTCGTGTCAGCTTCACCGCGACGTTGGTCCGGCCGGCCAGGATGCGGGCGACCTCGCGGGCGATGTCGAGCGTCACCTCCTTCTCGAAGGTGCCGCGGGTGCCGATCGCGCCGGGATCGTTGCCGCCATGGCCGGGATCGAGCATGACCAGCCGGGGCCGCGACGAAGCGCCGCCGGCCGGCTTGCGGCCGGGCCGCCGCTCCGCAGCCAGCGCCGGGCCCGGCGTCTGGGCCAGCGCCATCGCCGCCGTGCCGAAAGCGGTTAACCAAAGTTTGCTCAGCCCGAGCCCAAGCAGCTGCCGTCGATCCATTGCCAGAAATACCATGCTGCAAAGGTGGGGAGACCGCGGCGTCAGGTCGCCCGACCCGCCGTGCCACCCGTTGGTCTAGCCTGATTCATTAACCAATGCGGCTGCAAAAAAGTATTGTCAAGGCTGGGCAGGTTACCGTTTCTGAATATTTGTGAGCCTCCGGTCATATGGGCACACTTGACAGGCTGAGGATTCGACAGAGGTGATTGGTTGCTTGATGACCGATTGGAAAAGCGCTAAAATTTTAGCGATCAGCTCGGGAGGTGTCGATGTTGAGGAAAGCCTTGTTCAACATCATCCGGCAAGAGCAGCGCGATATCGAGGACAAGCTCGAACGCGAGGAACAGCAGCCCAGTCCCGACGTCCGCCGGATCGTCGGCCTGCGGCAGGAAGCGACCAGCCTTCGTCGTGAGTTGGAGCATTTCCACGACGTGTAACACCCAATGCCGGCCATCATCCGGCCACCGGGCGTCGCTTTGGAAGGTCGCCACTGAATATGTGACCGATCGGTCGCGCCCCTTCTCCGCAGGATCGCGGGGGAGGGGATTTTTGTTTTCGGGGAAAGGGCTAGCTATCCCCCGCCCTTCATCCCAGCTTGGCGTATCCGCGCTCGATCACCCGTTCGGCGGCTTCATAGACGGCCAGCATCTCCTCGTAGGCCGCGCGCAGGCGGGCGAGGTCGGTGACGGTCGAGGAGTCGGGGTGCCGGGATTCGGACATCTTCAGGCCGGCGCGGATATAGTCGGCGCGCAGTTCCGCCACCCGCACCGCCATGCGCAGGAAGCTGTCGCGGTCCAGGTTGGGCAGTTCGCGCCCGATGACCTCGCAGTTGGCCTCCAGGATCGCCGCATCCATGTTTTCCAGGAAATGGCGGATGCGCTGGCTGCGGCTGCTGTCGGCGGCGTCCGCCGTCATCAGCTTGTCGACCTTGCCCTTGGTGTATTCACCGATGATCTTGCCGCCGGTTGCCATGGGTGATCCCGCCTCTCTTCGCCGGCCAGTCCGGCCGCCGCCGATTGTCGCACCGCCGGCCCGTCCACGCCAGAGCGGCGTGGGCCGCCGGAGTGGCGGACGATCCCGATTGACGGTGCAGTCCAAGCGACGGTGCAGCCCACGCGACGATACAGCCATGTGCGCATCTGCTCATGAAGCGGGTGCAACATCGCGGCGTTCGTGCTAGGGAAGCTTCCCCCTTTTCTTGCTGTACGCCATGGTGGACGCGCGATGTCTGAGACCGGCTCCGACTATATCCTCACCGTTTCCTGCCCCGACACCGTCGGCATCGTCTTCGCGGTGTCCGGCTTCCTGGCGGAGCGGAGCTGCAACATCATCGACAGCGCGCAGTTCGGCGACCGCATCTCCGGCCTGTTCTTCATGCGCGTCAGCTTCAACGGCAACCCCGCCGGGCCGACGAAGGAGCAGTTGGAGGCCGAATTCGCCGCCCAGGTGGCGGAACGCTTCGGCATGACCTGGCAGATCCACGACGCCCGCCGCCGGCCGCGCGTGCTGATCATGGTGTCGAAGTTCGGCCACTGCCTGAACGACCTGCTGTACCGCTACCGCACCGGCTACCTGCCGATCGAAATCCCGGCCATCGTCTCCAACCACCGCGACTTCTACCAGCTGGCGGCGTGGCACAACATCCCGTTCCACCATCTGCCGGTCGCCCCCGGCAACAAGGCGCAGCAGGAAGCCCGCCTGCTGGAGATCGTGGAGGAGGAGAAGGTCGACCTCGTCGTGCTCGCCCGCTACATGCAGGTGCTGTCGGGGGCGCTGTGCGAGCGGATGGCCGGCCGGGTCATCAACATCCACCACAGCTTCCTGCCCAGCTTCAAGGGCGCCAAGCCCTACCATCAGGCCCATGCCCGCGGCGTCAAGCTGATCGGGGCCACCGCGCACTACGTCACCTCCAACCTCGACGAAGGCCCGATCATCGAGCAGGAGGCGGAGCGCGTCGACCACACGATGACGCCCGACGACCTGGTGGCCATCGGGCGTGACATCGAGAACATCGTCCTTGCCCGCGCCGTCCGCTATCACGTGGAACACCGCGTGCTGCTGAACGGCAACAAGACGGTGGTCTTCCGCTAAAGCCGGATCAGGCGGCGCCGCCCCTCAGTGGGGCTGCGCCGTCTCGCGTGCGTCTTCCGGCTGGGGCATGAACACCGCGCGGGTGATCGCCTGTTCGATCTGGTCGCGGGTGAAGGGCTTCGGGATGACCGGCCCCAGATGCTCCAGCCCATGCTTGGCCAGATCGTCCGGGAAGGCGGTGACGAAGATCACCGGCAGGAACCGGCGGGCCCGCAGCTCGCGCGCCACCTCCAGGCCGTTGTCGCCGTCGGCCAGCCGGATGTCCATCAGGGCCAGCGTCGGCCGGTGTTCCGCCGCCAGCGACAGCGCTTCGTCCATCGTCGCCGCGTTGCCGCAGACGATGTGGCCCATGCCGCGCACCGTTTCCGCCAGATCGTAGGCGATGATGGCGTCATCCTCGACGATCAGGATGGTGGCGGTCAGCCGGGCGCGGACACGCTCGCGGGCGTGGTTCAGCCGCTCCATCGCCTCTTCCGGGGCGATCCCCAGGACGATGGCGGCATCGCCGACCGGCAAATCCTCCAGATTGACCAGCAGGTAGAGCCGGCGGTCGGTCTCCTCCAGCGTCATCAGGGCCGATTCGACCGGATGGTACGGCGCCACCGCCGGGGGCGCGCCTTCCTCGTCCTGCAACTCGTTCAGATGGCGATAGAGCGTGCCGCGCGACAGGTCGCCGCCCCGGCCGGTCTCCGCCTCGTCCGCCTCCAGATACCATTCCAGGGTGCGGGTCACCAAGGCGTCCCCCCGCCCGTTCGTCCCGGTCAGCGCGCGGGCATAGCGGCGCAGGTAGGGCAAATGCTGCATGAAGTGACCGGTGTACTGCTCCATCTCTCTCCCCGTGCCTTTCTGCGGCGCGTGTTCCTGGCAACCACCCGACATGCCGCTCCGGGTACCCGGATGCGGCCGGTGCAACCCGATCCTTCCGGGCTTGGTGCTCGGCGACGAATCCCGGCGACAAATTCCGAAGGTCGGTTCCCGCCGGAGATCGCGACGCCATCAACGCTGCCTCCACAGCAGACTGACGCATCGCGACCTGCAACGGTCAAATTCATATGGCGCAGTCCACGGCCTAACGGGAGTGAACCCGAAAGATTTATTCGAGATACCTGCAACGGATTACTCAGTATGCATAATATGAAGCACGGCCGGAACTGGCCCCATGGCAATGACCGGCGGTCTATGACCCCCGCCGCATAGGGGTTGGTGGAGGAGACGGCTTAACCGTTCCGAAAGACTTACCGGCCTACTCTGACATTGCCCTCCGGCATCTGCCGCGCATCTGCCGTGTGAGGGCGAGGCGAGTGTTCCCGATCCTCGAACGCGCCGGCCACCCCCAGGCCGGCGCGTTTTTTCTTTCCGCGCGCCGTCGCTTTCGGGTACCGCGGTCCGGCGATTGAAAAAACCAAGCATGACGCCCGGGAACCAACCGGCAGGAGCGGTGTTGGAACCGCCAATGGTGTGATTCCTCCCTGAACCGCCAGTCCTCATCGCCGCCGGGCGCCGCCGCGACATCATGCGGACGGGTGCCGGCGGCGAATTTTTATCTGGATGGATAACGGCCCTGTCGCCTTTTCCATTTCGTCAATTGGTGACTTTCACAACCCGACGCTTGCAAGCCGTTTAATCCAACGTTAAGGACATCGGCACACGGTTGGGGTTGGGCGTCCTGGGACGCACCGTCCGTGTGACGGGCCGGCCGGATCGTGCCGGCCGGGGTGTCGCGTGGGCTGCCGCATCGGGTCCGGGTTTGTGCATGGAAGACCAAGAGTTGGATCGGTCCCTGATGGATGGCATTCCGCCGGATGAGCTGGCCGACTTCGTCCGGTGGCGGGAGCGCGTGCGCGGCACGAACATCTCGGAAAAGACGCTGCTGGCGACCGACTATCTCAATCACTTCAACGAAATCGTGATGCTGATCGAGATGATCCCGGACATGCCGGACATGCTGGAGGAATGCCGCATCTGGCAGCCCAAGAGCTATGCCGAGCATTTCCGCGACAGCGGCTTTTCCGACAAGGAACTGGCGATCGAGGCGTACGGCCATGTGCCGTCGAAGTTCCTCCGCCCCTTCGAGGACACCATCGCCCAGGCCCATCAGGTGATCGCCCACACGCTGGAGCGGATCGGCACCGACATCGACAGCGGCGATCCCGACAAGCTGCGGATGGACTGCCAGGCCTCCGTCGCGATGATCCACCGCATCATCCAGGTTGCCAACGGGATCATCCACGGCACCGCCCATGTGATGGAGCAGGGCGAGATCGACATCTATCTGCAGAACGGCTGAAGGTTGGTACGCCGACCCGTACTTTCGGTCCGAATCATGCGTCTTACCAACGAAAAACAGGCATTTTCAGTCACTTGTCCCGGCACGAATGGCGATTGATGGTGCACCCACCATTCGTTCGTTGCATGGCTCACGCGCGCCCCCTGGCACTATAGTCGGAGCATAAAAGATAAGACGGAGGCGTGTTCATGCGTCCTCTGCGGGGGGAGATGGAGCATTGCCCATGAAGGGATGCGCATTCGCGCCGGCCGATGGCATGGCCGTGTCTGAACCGCGCGTGTGGCGGCCGGTTCCGCCCACCGATCACGCCGGCCCCATCCTCCCCGTCAGCCAATGGGGGGAGGCAGCACCGCGTATGACGCCATCCGGACATCTGGACAGCTTCACCCGTGACCGGCTGCCGGCGCCGGCGCAACGCCCCGACCTGATTCTCGAACGCCCCGAACTCCAGTACCCGAAGCGGCTGAACGCCGCCTCCGCCCTGATCGACGGCTGGCGCGAGCGCGGCTGGGACGGCCGTCCCTGCCTGATCGGCGGCGACGGCGAGGTGTGGAGCTATGGCCGGATGCGCGACACCGTCGACCGCATCGCCCGGGTCCTGACCGAGGATTACGGGCTGGTCCCCGGCAACCGCGTCCTGCTGCGCGGCCCCAACACGCCGATGCTGGCCGCCTGCTGGCTGGCGGTCATCAAGGCCGGCGGCGTCCTGGTGCCGACGATGCCGCTGCTGCGCGCGCCGGAACTGGCCGACGTGCTGAAACGCGCCGCCATCGACATGGCGCTGTGCGACACCCATTTCCTCGACGATCTGGAAGAGGCGGCGCTGCCGTCGCTGCGCATCGTCGGCTTCCGCGACGGCGAACTGGAACACCGCATCGCCACCAAGCCGGCCGGGTTCGAGGCCGCCGACACGGCGCAGGACGACGTCGCGCTGATCGCCTTCACCTCCGGCACCACCGGGACGCCGAAGGCGGCCGCCCATTTCCACCGCCATCTGCTGGCGATCTCCGACCTGTCGCCGCGCTCCGTGCTGGGCACCACGGCCGAGGACGTGTTCTGCGGCTCGCCGACGCTGGCCTTCGCCTATGGGCTGGGCGGGCTGCTGCTGTTCCCGCTGCGCATCGGCGCGTCGGTCATCCTGCTGGAGCGCGGCACCGCCGACCGGCTGCTGGAGGCCGCCACCCGCCATCGGGCGACGGTGATGTTCACCGTGCCCACGGTCTATCGCGGCATGATCGGCCGCATGGCCGCCGAACCCGGGCTGGCGAAGGGGCTGTCCTCGCTGCGCCTCTGTGTCTCCGCCGGGGAGCCGCTGCCGCAGCAGACCTTCGAGGGCTGGCGCGACGCCACCGGGCTGCAGATCCTCGACAGCCTGGGCACCACCGAGCTGCTGAACGCCGTGCTGCACGCCGTCCCCGGCGATGTCCGGCCGGGCTCCACCGGCAAGCCGGTGCCGGGCTACGAGGCGATGGTGGTCGACGACCAGTTCCGCCGGCTGCCCCCCGGTCAGGTCGGCCGGCTGGCGGTGCGCGGGGCGACCGGCTGTCTCTATCTCGACGATCCGCGCCAGGAAAGCTATGTCCAGCAGGGCTGGAACCTGACCGGCGATGCCTTCCACGTCGATGAGGACGGCTTCTTCTGGTATCACGCCCGCACCGACGACCTGATCGTCTCGGCCGGCTACAAGATCTCCGGCCTGGAGGTCGAGAACATCCTGCTGAGCCACGAGGCGGTGCAGGAATGCGCGGTGATCGCCGCCCCCGACCCGGTGCGCGGCACCATCCCCAAGGCCTTCGTCGTGCTGCGCGACGACGTCCGCCCCGACGAGCGCCTGGCGGAGGAGCTACAGAGCTTCGTCAAGGAGCACATCGCGCCCTACAAGTATCCGCGCGCGGTGGAATTCCTCGACGCGCTGCCGCGGACGGAGACCGGCAAGGTCCAGCGCTTCAAGCTGCGCCGCCGGGCCTGGCAGCCGGACGACAAGGAGTAGGACGGCCCTCTACCGGGGAAAGCCGGCGAAGCGGGTCAGACGGATGTTGCGCGCCCGCAGCAGGGCGGCGAACTCCGGCCCACGCAGATAGTCGTATTCGGTGCGCCGCGGCTCGACCAGGGTGTCGACGCGGCGCAGTTCCTCGTCGGGTAGGCCGGGGTGGACCATCACCAGGGTGCGGCCGCCGATGCCATCGAGGAAGCGGGGCATCAGTTCGGCGAAGGGCCGGCTGCCGGCGAAGTCGTAGACGCCGGCGAAGCGGTCGTTGGCCGGGATGCCGCGCGCCCGCACCATGCGCCTCAGCCCACCGCCCAGCCCGCCGATCAGCAGCGTCTTCGGCACCGCCACGCCCCGGCGCAGCACCGCCGCCACCGGCTCCCCGCACAGGCGGACATAGGCGCCGGGCAGGGTGGCCAGCGCCTCCACCACCGCCTCGCGCACGCCGGGCAGTTGGTGGATGTGCTGGTGGCCGTCGATGTAGTCGGGCGCCCCCCCCCAGGCGTCGGTGAAGGCGGCGATCTGGCGCGACAGTTCGTCACGGATCTCCGCCCTCGCTGTCGGTGCGTTCAGTTTCCCGCGATAGGCCCAACCCATCAGCCGGCCCAGCGGCGGCAGCCGCCCATCCGGCGCCAGCGTCGGCATGGAGCCCAGCGGCGGCTGGTCGGTCAGGGTGAAATGCAGCCCGACATCGGCCTTGAACTTCAACTCGCGCAGTGCCGCGGCATCCTCACGCCAATGCGGACAGAGGCTCATGACGGAGGTCGCGGTCAGCCGCCCCTGGGCGATCAGGTCGCGGATGGCGGCGTTGACGCCGGGCGCCAGACCATAGTCGTCGGCGCAGAGCAGGAGCGGGGTGGGCGCGGTATCGGGCATGACCGGACGGAGGCAGGATGCGGGGTTCCGGCCAAGATGGGCGGGCGGCGGGTGCCGATCAAGCAACTCCGTTCAGGCGGCTTCGGTCACCGGCTCCGCCGCCGGCTTGCGCGCCTGCAGGGTCGCCAGCATCACGCCGGGCAGGACCAGCGCCACCCCCATCAGGTGAAAGCCCTGCAGCGGCTCGGACAGCAGGACCCAGGACGCCAGCGCCGCCCACAGCGGCGAGACGTACAGCGCGGTGGAGGCGCGCGCGGCCCCCATCATCGCGATGGTCTTCTGATAGGCCAGCAGCGCCAGGACCGAGGCGAACAGCGCCACCGCGACGATCGACAGGATGGTGGAGACGGAGAAGGGCACCGGCCGCACCGCCACCGTCTCCCACGCGTAGAAGGGCGCCAGCACCAGCACCCCGGCGAAGGCGTTGGCGGCGAAGGCGGTGACCACCGGCAGGGGTGTGCCCGATTGCCGCAGCAGGATGGTGTAGACCGACCAGGACACCGCCCCGGTCAGCACCAGCAGGTCGCCGCTGTTGAAGGACAGGTGGCGCAAGGCCTCCAGCTCGCCGCGGGTCAGGATCACCAGAACGCCCGCCATCGCCAGCAGGATGCCCAGCACCTGCCGCGGCCGGATCGCGTCGCCCAGCCAGACGGCGGCGAGCGCCAGGATCATCGCCGGACTGGTGGCGTAGATCAGGCTGGCGTTGGTGGCGCTGGTCCGCTCCAGCCCGTAATAGACGATGGCGCCCGAAATCCCTTGGCCCAGCACGCCCAGCAGAAGGTAGCGCCGCCATTGCCGCTTCAACTGGTTGCGGTGGGTCAGCAGCCCCGGCAGGGCGAAGGGCAGCACGATCAGGAAGGCGATCAGCCAGCGCCAGAAGGCCAGCCCGATCGGCGGCACCACATGCGCGACCGCCCGCCCGACCACCGGGTTGGAGGCCAGCAGGGCGGAGCCGACGATGTAGAGGCCATAGGCGGCCAGCGGGCCGGCCAGCGGACCGGTTCGCAGGAAAGACGGCAGGAGCGGAAGCGACATCGCCGGACCGGTATCCGAAAAGGGGTTCCATGACAGGTGCAACCGAGCCTAGCATGACGGGCGAAAGCACCCTTCACGGCGGCTGTGCATGGCAGCCGTCCGACTCCCATCGGCTGCGCGCATTGCCGGAATGGCCCACCCGGATAACCTGAGTCGCAAGGGAAGGAATCTACCGATTCGGTCAACCGGATGGTTGGCTTTGCAACTGTTTCGTTTTCGGCGGCGAAAATGTGTCCATACGGACGTATTGGTGCCCAAAAATATGCTCTGCGCCACGGTATAGCCACGTATGCATGTTGGCGTTGACAGGCGGCTTTGCCACGCGCCAAATGGCGGCGCTATTTCCAAAGGCGTTCTGGCAAATTTCCGTACGCTCCAACCGGAATCGGGAGGCAAGACGAATGAAGCGCATCCTGCTGGGTGCCGGGCTTGGTATGGCCGCGGCGCTGGCGCTGTCGGCGCCGGCCCAGGCGGCGAAGACCCTTGTTTATTGCTCCGAGGGTAGCCCCGAAAACTTCAACCCCATGTTGAACACGACCGGCACCAGTTTCGACGTTGCTCTCCCGGTCTACAACAATCTCGTCCAGTTCGAGCATGGCGGCACCAAGGTCATTCCCGGCCTTGCCGAGTCCTGGACCATCTCCGACGATGGTCTGGTCTACACCTTCAAGCTGCGTGCCGGTGCCAAATGGCACAGCGTCGGCGATTTCAAGCCGACCCGCGACGCCAACGCCGACGACGTGATCTTCTCGTTCGAGCGCCAGTGGAAGGCGGACAACCCCTTCCACAAGGTGTCGGGCGGCGCCTACGACTACTTCAACGACATGGCGATGCCCAAGCTGTTGAAGTCGATCGAGAAGGTTGACGACCTGACGGTCCGCTTCACGCTGAACGCGGTCGAGGCGCCGTTCCTGGCCAACCTCGCCATGCCGTTCGCGCCGATCATGTCGGCCGAATATGCCGCGATGCTGCTGAAGAAGGGCACGCCGGAGAAGCTGGACCAGGTTCCGGTCGGAACCGGTCCCTTCCAGTTCGTCGCCTACCAGAAGGACGCCGTCGTCCGTTACAAGGCGTTCGACCAGTATTGGGGCGGCAAGCAGCCGCTCGACAACCTCGTCTTCGCGATCACGCCCGACGCGGCGGTCCGGCTGGCCAAGCTGAAGGCCGGCGAATGCCAGGTGATGCCGTACCCGAACCCGGCCGACATCGACGGCATGAAGAAGGACAGCTCGATCGTCGTGCAGGAGCAGGAAGGCCTGAACGTCGGCTACCTGTCCTTCAACGTGACGAAGAAGCCGTTCGACGACGTCCGCGTCCGCCGCGCCGTCAGCATGGCGATGGACAAGAAGGCCATCGTCTCCGCGGTCTATCAGGCCGCCGGCGTCCCGGCCAAGAACCCGATCCCGCCGACCATGTGGTCGTACAACAACGCGATCGAGGATTACCCGTACGACGTCGAGCGGGCGAAGAAGCTGCTGGCCGATGCCGGCTACCCCAACGGCTTCGAGACCGACCTGTGGGCGATGCCGGTGCAGCGCCCCTACAACCCGAACGCCAAGCGCGTCGCCGAGATGATGCAGGCCGATCTGGCCAAGGTCGGCATCAAGGCGAAGATCGTGCAGTACGAGTGGGGCGAATACCGCAAGCGGATGCAGCAGGGCGAGCACCAGATGGGCATGCTCGGCTGGACCGGCGACAACGGCGACCCCGACAACTTCCTCTACACCCTGCTGGGTTGCGAGGCGGCGCGTCCGGGCGGCAACAACCTGTCGAAGTGGTGCAACAAGGAGTTCGACGACCTCGTCGTCCAGGCCAAGCGCACCAACGACATCGCCGCCCGCACCAAGCTGTACGAGCAGGCGCAGGTCATCTTCAAGGAAGAGGCCCCCTGGTACACCATCGCCCATTCGGTGGTCTACATGGGCCTCGCCAAGAACGTCGTCGGCTACAAGATGGATCCGTTCGGCATCCATCGCTTCGAAGGCGTCGACCTGAAGTGATGCGGGGCGCTTCCTCGCAAGAGGGGGCGCGTTCGCAGCCGGTTGCCGGGGCGGGGGTGTGATGAACACTCTCCCGCCCCGGTCTGAGTTGAGAGACAGTGCCCGTCGCCTGCGAAAGCGGGCGGCGGGATCGAGGTGGGGCAGGTGCCCCTGAGGGAACGGGGCGTCGTCGGTTCGGCGCTCCGTTCCGGTTTTCACCGAATTTTTAAAAAACGAGTACCCGTCGATGCTTCGCTTCATCCTGACGCGGGTGAGCTTGGTGATTCCGACCTTTCTCGGCATCACCTTTCTGACCTTCATCCTGATCCGGCTGGTTCCCGGCGACCCCATCGAGGTGCGCACGGGCGAGAGAGGCATCGCGCCTGAAAGGCTGGCCGAACTGCGGCACGAGATGGGCCTTGACCGGCCGCTCTGGCACCAGTTCCTCGATTATGTCGGCAACGTGCTGCATGGGGATTTCGGCCTGTCGCTGATCACCCACAATTCGGTGCTGCGTGAATTCCTGACGCTGTTCCCGGCGACGCTTGAACTGGCGCTGTGCGCCATGCTGTTCGCGACGCTGGTCGGGCTGCCCGCCGGCATCCTGGCGGCGGTCAAGCGCGGATCGCTGTTCGACCACGGCGTGATGGGCCTCAGCCTGACCGGCTATTCGATGCCGATCTTCTGGTGGGGCCTGCTGCTGATCCTGTTCTTCTCGGTCGGGCTGGGCTGGACCCCGGTGTCGGGCCGCCTGGATCTGGTCTATTACGTGGAGCCGGCGACCGGCTTCATGCTGATCGACACGTTGATGGTCGGCGATTACGAGGCGTTCCGCTCCGCGCTGGGCCATCTGGTGCTGCCGACCATCGTGCTGGGCACCGTGCCGCTGGCGGTGGTGGCGCGCATGACGCGCTCGGCCATGCTGGAGGTGCTGGGCGAGGATTACATCCGCACCGCCCGCGCCAAGGGTCTGGCCGACGGCCGGGTCATCGGCATGCATGCGCTGCGCAACGCGCTGATCCCGGTGGTGACCGTTATCGGCCTGCAGGTCGGCACGCTGCTGGGCGGCGCCATCCTGACCGAGACCATCTTCTCCTGGCCGGGCGTCGGCAAATGGCTGATCGAATCGATCAACCGCCGCGACTATCCGGCCCTGCAGGGCGGTGTCCTGCTGATCGCCACCTCGGTGATCCTGGTCAACCTGCTGGTGGACGTGCTTTACGGCGTCCTCAACCCCCGCATCCGTCACGCGCGGTGAGGCCAATCCATGTCCGCTGAATTTTCGACCAACGCAGAGCCGGCAACCCCCGAACCGATCGCCGTTTCGCGCCCACCGCATCCGCTGACCGAGTTCTGGTATCACTTCCGCCAGAACAAGGGCGCGCTGGGCGGTCTGGTGGTCATCGCGCTGATCGCGCTGATCGCCATCTTCGCCGGCGTCATCGCCCCGCACGATCCCGACATCCAGTACCGCGATGCAATCCTGACCCCGCCGGTCTGGCAGGATGGCGGCAGCTGGAGCTACATCCTGGGTACCGACGACATCGGCCGCGACATGCTGTCCCGCCTGATGTACGGGGCGCGGCTGTCGATGATGATCGGCATGATCGTCGTCACCCTGTCGCTGGCCGTCGGGCTGGGGCTGGGGCTGCTCGCCGGCTTCTTCGGCGGGATGACCGACGTGCTGATCATGCGCGCCATGGACATCCTGTTGGCGCTGCCGTCGCTGCTGCTGGCCGTCGTGGTGGCCGCCATCCTCGGGCCGGGGCTGGTGAACGCCATGCTGGCGGTGTCGGTGGTGGTGATCCCGCATTATGCCCGCCTGACCCGCGCCGCCGTGCTGGCGGAGGTGAACAAGGATTACGTCGTCGCCTCGCGCGTCGCCGGGGCCGGGCCGCTGCGCCTGATGCTGATCGTGGTTCTGCCGAACTGTCTGGCGCCGCTGATCGTGCAGGCGACGCTGGGTTTCTCCACCGCCATCCTGGACGCCGCCGCCCTGGGCTTCCTCGGCCTCGGTGCGCAGCCGCCGACGCCGGAATGGGGCACCATGCTGGCCTCCTCGCTGCAGTTCCTCCAGCGCGCGCCCTGGGTCGTGACCTGGCCCGGCATCGCCATCCTGGTGACCGTGCTGGCCTTCAATCTGTTGGGCGACGGTCTTCGCGACGCGCTCGACCCCAAGCTGAAACGTTGACCTCATGCCTCTTCTCGACATCAAGAACCTGTCGGTCGAGTTCACCACCCGCGCCGGCACCTTCCGCGCGGTGGATGGCATCGACCTGACCGTGGACGAAGGCGAGGTCGTCGGCATCGTCGGCGAATCCGGCTCCGGCAAGTCCGTGACCTCGCTGGCCGTGATGGGGCTTCTCGGCTCCAACGGCCGGGTGGTCGCCGACCGGATGATGTTCGCCGGCAACGACCTGCTGACCATGCCCGCCGCCCAGCGCCGGAAGATCACCGGCAAGGACGTCGCCATGGTCTTCCAGGAGCCGATGACCAGCCTGAACCCCTGCTTCACCGTCGGCTTCCAGATCATGGAAACCCTGCGGGTGCACGAGGGGCTGTCCGGCAAGGCGCTGCGCAACCGCGCCATCGCTCTGTTGGAGCAGGTCGGCATCCCGGCGCCGGAAACGCGCTTGTCCGCCTTCCCGCACCAGCTGTCGGGCGGCATGAGCCAGCGCGTGATGATCGCCATCGCCATCGCCTGCAACCCGCGCCTGCTGGTGGCGGACGAGCCGACGACCGCGCTGGACGTCACCATCCAGAAGCAGATCCTCGACCTGCTGGTCCATCTGCAGCGCGAGCGCGGCATGGCGCTGATCCTGATCACCCACGACATGGGCGTGGTGGCGGAGACGGCCCAGCGCGTCGTCGTCATGTATGCGGGCCAGGTGGCGGAAACGAGACCGGTCCATTCCCTGTTCGAGCGGCCGCGCCACCCCTACACCGGCGCTCTGCTCGACGCGCTGCCGGAGCGGGCGCTGGGCAAGCGCCGGCTGCCGACGATTCCCGGCATGGTGCCGGGCATCGCCGACCGACCGGCCGGCTGCCTGTTCAGCCCGCGCTGCCGCTTCGCCGACGCCCGCTGCCGTGCGGAGCGCCCGGCCCTGTTCGATGTGGACGACGGGCGCGCCCGCTGTTTCTACCCGCTGCCGGACGGCCATCCCGCCGCCGGGGAGGCGCTGTGATGACCACCGAGACCCAGCCTCAGACCGAACCCCACATCTTCGAGGCCACCGCCGGTTCGTCGGTCGTCCTGGAGGCCCGCGATCTGCGCAAGCACTATGCGGTCAAGCGCGGCGCCTTCAAGCCGATGGCGACGGTGAAGGCGCTGGACGGCGTGTCCTTCCGCCTGCAGGCCGGCAGGACGCTGGCGGTGGTCGGCGAGTCGGGCTGCGGCAAGTCGACGCTGGCCCGCTCCGTCACCATGATCGAGCCGCCGACCTCGGGCGAGCTGCTCTATGACGGCCGCGAGGTCGTCGGCCGCAGCGCGGCGGAGATGAAGGAACTGCGCCGCACGGTGCAGATGGTGTTCCAGAACCCCTACGGCTCGCTGAACCCGCGCAAGACGGTGGGATCCATCCTGACCGAACCGCTGGTCATCAATACCGACATGGACAAGCACGAACGGCGCGACCGCGCGGTGGCCATGATGGGGAAGGTGGGCCTGCGTCCCGATCAGGTCGACCGCTATCCGCACATGTTCTCCGGCGGCCAGCGCCAGCGCATCGCCATCGCCCGCGCGCTGATGCTGAACCCGCGGGTGGTGGTGGCGGACGAGCCGGTATCGGCGCTCGACGTGTCGATCCAGGCGCAGGTGCTGAACCTGATGATGGATCTGCAGGAGGAGCTGAACCTCGCCTACCTGTTCATCTCCCACGATCTCAGCGTGGTGCGGCACATCGCCGATTCGCTGATGGTGATGTATCTTGGCAAGCCGGTGGAGCATGGCGCCAAGGACGTGGTCTTCACCCGGCCGCGCCATCCCTACACCCGCATCCTGCTGGCGGCGACGCCGCGGGTGAATCCGGAACTGCGGGTCGACCGGGTGGTGCCGAAGGGGGAACTGCCGTCGCCGCTGAACCCGCCGCCGGGCTGCGCCTTCCACAAGCGCTGCCCCTTCGCCACCGACCGCTGCGCCACGGAGGTCCCGCCGTTGCGTCCGGTCGATGAAAGGCTGGTGGCCTGCCACTACGCCGAAGAGATGAACTGACCTGCCCGGCGGTTGTTTGGAGAGCAGATGTGCGGAAGGCGGCTGTTGAGTGCGGCGGCCGTCTTCTTTACGGTGCGGCCGATTCGTTCTTCAGCCGTCCTATCAGGGAGAGAACCGCCATGCCGTCCTTCGACATCGTGTCCAAGACGGACGTCCACGAGGTCGACAACGCCATCGCCGGCGTCCGTCGCGAGATCGAGACCCGGTTCGACTTCAAGGGCTCCAAATGCACGGTCGAGCGGACCGAGAACGAGATCGTTCTGCTGGCCGACGACGCCACCAAGCTGGAGCAGATGCAGGAGCTGCTGCGCGTCTATGTGACCCGCCGCAAGCTGGATGCCGCCGCGCTCGACTTCTCCGCCAAGCCGGAGCGGGCCGCCGGTGACGCGCTTCGCCAGCCGGTGACCATCAAGCAGGGAATCGCGCAGGATCTGGCGAAGACCATCGTCAAAGGGATCAAGGACAGCAAGATGAAGGTCCAGGTCTCGATCCAGGGCGACGAGTTGCGGGTGACCGGCAAGAAGCGCGACGACCTGCAGGACGCCATCGCCCTGGTCAAGCGGCTGGGCATCGAGCAGCCGCTGCAGTACCAGAATTTTCGGGATTGATGGGCCGCGACTGATGGAACGCCATTGGCCGGCAAGGCTTGCCGGCCGCTGGGAAACTTCTGCCGGGCGGCTGGGAAATTTTTGCCGGTCAAATCGTCGCAGGAGTGGGTAGAGCCCTTGCGTTCCGCCGGTTGTGTTGATGGCGTGATTATTGCGTGTGTCCCTGCGGTTCGCCACTAACCGCAGGGAATCGTCCCATGTCGATGATGGCCAACAGCGAGGCCACGCAAGCCATGCGCATCAGGGCGGAAGACGTCCTGGAGCGCAAAGGGACGTCCGCGTCCCGGCAGGCGGGGGCGCTGGCCGGCCAGTTCGCGGCGATGCTGGAAACCCTCAATGGGGTGGGGGAGGCCGGAACCTCCGCCGACGGCACCGGGGTGGTGCCGAACGCCCAGCCTTCCGTCCGTCTCGGCGTCGGCGCCGTCACCCTGTTCGCCCAGGAAGAGGGGCAGGGCGACGCCGCCATGGACCCTGCATCGATGGTGCCCGATCCGCAGGACCCCGCGACCGCGATGCAGGTGGTTGAAAGCGCCATCCAGGCCGGCGACGGAACCAACTTCCGCTGGCTCACCACTTTGCTGACGCAGAACTCCGCGGCGTAGTGCTTTAAGCGGATCGCTCAGAAGCCCCGACCGAACTCGGCCCAGGACTGCGCGACGTCCGGCGATTCCGGCTTGCGCTTGCCGCCGCCATGCCGGGTGCGGAGGCCGGCGAACAGGTCCGCCATCGCGATCTGCGGCAGCGCCTCGGCAAAGGTGAACCCGGCGGGAGCGATGCCGGCAGGCGCCAGGGCGGCGGGACCGGCGAACAGGCGGCTCAGAATGCTCGACATCGTGCGATTTCCCCTTGCTGCGGCACCGTCCGCCGGCGCCGTCGACCATGAGCGGATCATGCGCCCGGCTCTGCGCTGCAGCAAGATATTATGTATACCAGATACCGTATTTCAAATATGTGTGCGCCGCATGGCTTGTCTTTGACAGTTTTGTTCGTAAGTCAAGCAATGTGTGCATGCCAGCAATCGCGAAAAAGCGAGCCTTTTCAATGCATTCCACAATGTGGAAAAGAATTACGCGTTCAGTATCCGGTATTTGGAATACGAACAGTTGGGGCGCACAGTCATCTCCGAACGGCGCATGACGCGGTGCGATACGGATGGACCGCCGCACTCCGAGACTCCTGCGCCCCCACGCTCAACGGGACTTTGGGGCATGACCACAGAGACGACCGAAGACCGCGGTCTTCTGACAAACAAATGGTTCCAGCTCAGCGTCGGCCTGCTGTGCATGGCGATGATCGCCAACCTGCAATATGGCTGGACGCTGTTCGTCGATCCCATCGACGCCAAGCATGGCTGGGGACGTGCAGCCATCCAGATCGCCTTTTCCATCTTCGTCTTCACCGAAACCTGGCTGGTCCCGATCGAAGGCTGGTTCGTCGACCGCTACGGCCCGCAGGCGGTGGTGCTGGTCGGCAGCCTGCTGGTCGGCGGCTCCTGGGTGATCGACAGCCAGGCCTCGTCGCTGCCGATGCTCTACACCGCGGCTGTGATCTCCGGCATCGGCGCCGGCTGCGTCTATGGCACCTGCGTCGGCAACGCGCTGAAATGGTTTCCGCAGCAGCGCGGTCTGGCCGCCGGCGTCACGGCCGCCGGCTTCGGCGCCGGTGCGGGCGCCACGGTCATTCCAATCGCCAACATGATCGCCAACCAGGGCTATGAGCATGCCTTCCTGGTCTTCGGCATCGGGCAGGGCGTGGTGATCTTCGTGCTGTCCTTCTTCCTGCGCAAGGCGCCGAAGTCGAACGCGGCGGCGCGCAGGACCGGCCCGGCCCAGACCAAGATCGACCATCCGCCGGCCCGCGTCATCCGCACGCCGGTCTTCTGGCTGCTCTACCTGATGTTCGTGATGGTGGCGTCCGGCGGCCTGATGGCGGCGGCCCAGATCGCGCCGATCGCCCATGACTTCCACGTCGCCGATTCGCCGATCAACATGTTCGGCTTCATCCTGCCGGCCCTGACCCTGGCGATTTCGCTGGACCGCGTGCTGGACGGCGCCGGACGCCCCTTCTTCGGCTGGGTGTCCGACCGCATCGGCCGCGAGAACACCATGTTCATCGCCTTCGGCACCGCCGCCATCGCCATCATCCTGGTGACGCAGCTGGGCCGCAACCCGATCATGTTCGTGATCTTCACGGCGATGTTCTTCTGCGTGTTCGGCGAGATCTACAGCCTGTTCCCGGCCACCGCCGGCGACACCTTCGGCTCGAAGTTCGCGACGACCAACGCCGGCATGCTCTACACCGCCAAGGGCACGGCGGCGCTGCTGGTCCCGATCAGCAGCATCATCGCCAGCCATTTCGGCTGGCAGGCGGTGTTCTACATCGCCGCCAGCTTCAATCTGGTGGCGGCGATCCTGGCGATGTTCGTCCTGAAGCCGCTGCGCGCCAGCTTCATCCAGGCCGACGATTACGGATTGCAGTCGGCGGCCGTCACCGCCGACCGCTGACGGCAGGCTTCCTCAACGCCCCAGCCTGGCCCAGGCCGCCCAATCGTCCAGCGATGTGCGGGCGGCCGCCACCAGCGCCTCGGCGAAGGCCTCATGCGCCCCGGCCTCCAGTGCCGGGGCGTTGCCGTATCCGGTCCGCAAGCCCAGCCGCCGCAGCATGCCGCGCTCCTGCTGCACCACGCGCAACCGCACCTTCTCGCCGAACCGCCCGCGCATCACCGAGCGGAGGTCGCCCAGCCCGTCGATCAGCCCGAGAGCCAGCGCCCGGCGCCCGGCCCAGAAGGCGCCGGAGAACAGCTCCTCCTCCGGTCCGGTCAGCCGCGCGCCGCGCCGTGCCCGCACCATCGCCTTGAACGCCTCGTGCACATCGGCCTGCAGCGCCTTCAGATGGGCGACGCCGTCCTCCCGCTCCGGCGAGAAGGGGTCGAGCAGCACCTTCTTGTCGCCGGCGGTGTAGAGCCGCCGTTCGATGCCATGGCGCTCGATCAGCGCATGCAATCCGAAGCCCGACGACACCACGCCGATGGAGCCGACGATGGAGCTTTCGTCCGCCCAGATTTCGTCCGCCGCACAGGCCAGCCAGTAGCCGCCCGACGCCGCCGCGTCCTCGCAGAAGGCGAAGACCGGCACCTTCTTTTCCTCCGCCAGATCGCGGATGCGCTTGGCGATCAGCGCCGACTGCACCGGCGACCCGCCCGGCGAGTTGATGATCAGCGCCACCGCCTTCTGGTACTTCGGCGCAAAGGCGCGTTCCAGCAGCGGTGCGACGCCGGCCAGCGACAGGCCGGAGCGGAAGGGGCCGCCCTGGCCGATGACCCCGGTCAGGCGGACGACGGACACCAGCGGCCCGGCCTTGCGCCAGGGGCCGAAGGGGAGTTTGGCGAGAAGGGATTGCAGGCTCATGCCGGCAGAGATGGGATTGAAGTCTCCCGATTGAAAGGCTCCGCCCCCGCTAAATCGTGAGCGCTTCGGCGTCCCTCAGGATCCGCTCCGCTTCCGGGCTGTAGCCGCCTTCCGCCCTGTGCACGGTCAGGCCGGCGGTCAGCCGGGCCGGCGCCTTTCCGCCCTTGCGGGCGACCAGCAGCAGCCGCTTGGCCTCCACCCCCGGCTTGGGCCACAGCGGCACCAGGACGAGGCTGCCGAACCGTCCGCGCAGCGCGTGCAGGATGTCGTCGATCCGGTCGGCGCGGTGGACCATGGTCAGCGTGCCGCGCGGCTTCAGCATGCGGTCGGCGAAGCGCACCCAGTCGGCCAGCCCCGCCGCCCCCTCCACATTCGCGGCGGCCTTCCAGTCGTCGGGCGGGACGCTGGCGGCACCCGCCTTCAGATAGGGCGGATTCATCATCACGCGGTCGAATCCGACGGTCCCGAGCGCCTCGGGCGGGGCCAGCAGGTCGCCCTGGACCACCGTCACCCGCTCCGCCACACCGCTGAGCGCGGCATTGCGGCGGGCGAAGTCGCAGGCGTCGGCCCGCTGTTCCAGCCCGACCACCGCCACGCCCGGCACCCGGACGGCGAGGCACAGTGCCGCAGCCCCGGTGCCGGTGCCGACATCCAGCACCCGCTCGCCGGCAGCGGCGGCGGTTATGGCGGCGAGGAAAACCGGATCGATGGCGGCGCGATAGCCGCCGTCCGGCTGGAGCAGTTTAACCCGACCGTTCAGCAGGAAATCCACGGGAGATTCCCTGAGTTGTTCCGGAGGCGTAACGATATGGCCGCTCACGCTTCGCCGGCCTCGCGCAGGATGCGGAGGGCCTGTGCGGCGTCCTCCGTGCCGACCATCAGCCGCCGGGGAATGGCGCCGATGGAGCCCTCCAGAATGCTGGTGTAGCTGTCCAGCACGATGGCCTCGATGCCGGCATCGGCCAGCAGGGCGACCAGCCAGGACAGGCGGACGGGGTCGGTGGTGCGCAACAGTTCGGTCATGACGTCTCGAAAGAACGGTCCCCTGCGGACTTGACCGAAGAGGCTAGGCCGTTATGCTCCCTAGCGCAAATTCTGGCGTCAATCACCCGTGGAGTCGACCTTGGCGGTCGTGACCAACTTCGAGCCGAAACGGCGCAAGTCTACCCCGCTCGACGACCTGACCGCTTTGGTGGCCGAGGACCTCAGCGCCGTCAACCAGATCATCCTCGACCGCATGCAGTCGCAGGTCGAGATGATTCCCCAGCTGGCCGGCTATCTGATCGCGGCCGGCGGCAAGCGCCTGCGCCCGGTGCTGACGCTCGCCGCCGCCAACATGTGCGGTTATCAGGGGGAGCATCACCGGCTGCTGGCCGCGGTGGTGGAGTTCATCCACAGCGCCACCCTGCTGCACGACGACGTCGTCGACGAAAGCGACCTGCGCCGCGGCATGGCCTCGGCCAACGCGGTGTTCGGCAACAAGGCCAGCGTGCTGGTCGGCGACTTCCTGTTCTCCCGCGCCTTCGAGATGATGGTGGAGGTGCAGTCGCTCGACGTGCTGCGCATCCTGTCCGGCGCCTCGGCCATCATCGCCGAGGGCGAGGTGCTGCAGCTGCGCACCACCAACGACACCGAGACCAGCGAGCAGGCCTATCTGGAAGTCATCAAGGGCAAGACGGCCGAGCTGTTCGCGGCCGCCTGCCGCGTCGGCGCCGTCGTCGCCAACCGCCCGCAGGCGGAGGAGCTGGCGCTCTACGACTACGGCATGAATCTCGGCATCGCCTTCCAGCTGGTCGACGACGTGCTGGATTACTCGGCCCTGCAGGCCAAGCTGGGCAAGACGGTCGGCGACGATTTCCGCGAGGGCAAGATCACCCTGCCGGTCGTGCTGGCCTTCCGCCGCGGCAACGACGAGGAGCGCGCCTTCTGGCGCCGGGTGATGGAGGAGCTGGACCAGAAGGACGGCGACCTGGAGCGTGCCCAGGCGCTGATGGCCCGCCACAACGCCCTGAAGGACACGGTGGAGCGGGCGCGCCATTACGGCTCCATCGCCCGCGACAGCCTGGGCCTGTTCGCCGACGGGCAGATCAAGCAGGCCCTGCTGGAAGTCATTGATTTCGTGATCGATCGCGATTTCTGACCGGATGGGAGGGGGCCGGATCTTTTTGGGAGATGACGCATTTTTTGCGTTGCGCGCCGGAGCGCGAGCGTTTATACACCCCCTCCACCGGCGGACGACAGCGCCTGCCGGTGCCATGATCGGAGAGTAGCTCAGCCTGGTAGAGCACTGCTTTCGGGAGGCAGGGGCCGGAGGTTCGAATCCTCTCTCTCCGACCAACAAGACAAGGGCTTCCGGCGAAATCCGGGAGCCCTTCGTCGTTTCGGGGTTCGGTTGGCATGGCGAAACGGCATGGCAAAAATGCGCCCGTCAGGCTGTGACTTTGCATTGCGCCGCCGGCCGGAACCGTTTATACACCCGCTCCACCGGCGGACGGCACCGCCCGCCGGTGCCATGATCGGAGAGTAGCTCAGCCTGGTAGAGCACTGCTTTCGGGAGGCAGGGGCCGGAGGTTCGAATCCTCTCTCTCCGACCAACAGACAAGGGCTTCCGGAGTGATCCGGAAGCCCTTCGTCGTTTCCGGACCGGTGCCGATCAGGCGGCGCGCTGCTGTTGCGACATCTGGCTCCGCACATGGTCGCAGGCCTGATCGACCTCCCGTGTGAAGGTGTCGTAATCCACCTGCATGCCATTCAGGTAGGCGCTCCAGCCCGCGCTGGACTTCGCGTAATGAACGGCGGCCTCGATCTCGTCCTGTGTCGCGCCGAACAGTTTGGCGAGCGCCGTGTGATAGAAGGCGCAATACCGGCACTTCATGACGGCGGCAATCCCCAGACCAATCAGTTCGCGATACTTCTGTGGGATCGGCCCGTCATCGACCTGCACGGCCTTGAACAGGCGCCATTCGGCTTCGATGGTGGTGTCGGGCAGTTCCTTGAAGAAGGATGGGACCAGCCCGAAGATGTCCGTGATCTCCTGGTATACCGCTTGGCGATCCATGTGCCCCTCCCTGAGGTGAGGCGTGGGCATGCCGCAAGTTGCGCGGACACGCTCGCGTCGAAGGCGGCCATTATGCGCCGTGAAACGTCGGCTGGACGTTTCCATTGCGGCAGATGTGCTTTTTAGCCCTTGCTCCGGCGCCGATTCCCCTCAATTCCGGCCAAAAGCCTCTTCACACCGTGCACAAGAACCGCCGATCCGTCCCCTCCAGAACCAGGGCGGTCAGGCGGTTGGTTGCGTAGGCGCCGGTGTCGATGCCGATGCGGTTGGACAGCAGCTCGGGCTCCGGCGCGATGGTGTGGCCGTGGACGACCACCTTGCCATGGTCGACGCGCGAGGCCAGGAAAGCCTCGCGGATCCACATCCGGTCCTGGTCCTCCTGCCGGTCGAGCGGGACGCCGGGGCGGACGCCGGCATGGACGAAATGATAGTCGCCGATGGTCAGATGGCAGCGCAGACCGGTCAGGAAGGCGCGGTGGTGGGCCGGAAGCAGGCTGTTCAGCATCCTCTGCGCCTGCTGCAGATGGTCCATCGGCGCATCGGGATCGGGGGCGGGGATGCCGTAGCTCTCCAGCGTCGCATCGCCGCCATAGGTCAGCCAGCCGGGCGCCACGCGGAGATCCGACAGGAAGCCCAGCATGGTGTCCTCATGGTTGCCGCGCAGGAACACCGCGCCGAAGGCCGGCGGCAGACCGCAGGCGAGCCGCTCGATCACCAGCCGCGAATCCGGGCCGCGGTCGACATAGTCGCCGAGGAAGACGAGGTATTTGAGCAGGTTCGGCGCCTGTTCGGCATCGCGCAGGATCTGGCCCAGCATCTGGTCCAGCAGGTCGAGCCGGCCATGGATGTCGCCGACCGCATAGACGCGCATGCCGCGCGGCACCGATGCCGGTCCCGCCCGGCTAACGGAGGGAGCACCCGAAACGGCCTCCGTCCACAGTTTGCGTGCCAAGCTCAACACGAGATCGGTCTCGAATTCGTCACATCCCGTCCCTTCACCTGTGTCCGGGCCGTTTCCCCTTCAAGGGGTTCCCGGCGTTGCACCGCATTTGCGCAGCTTTCAGCCGACCGGTGATGTGAGGTCGCGCGACGACAGCAGCGGCCGGCGCAGCCGCCCGGCGGCGATGTCGGCGCGCAACGTGTCTCCGTCCGCGTTGCGCACCCGCTCCAGCTCCGCCCGGTTGGCCTCGAAGAAGGGGTTCTGCTCCGATGAGTTCGCCGGCCGGGCATGCTCCAGATGGTAGAGCGGTCCCGGCACCCGCTCGACGCCGAGACCCAGCCGGCGGAAGCGCTCGACGATCTCGTCGTCCTCGAAGCCCCAGGACAGGAAGGCTTCGTTGTAACCGCCGTTGGCGAGCAGCCGTTCCCTGTCGAAGAAGGCGCCGCCGCCGGGGGAATTGCGGTGCATCAGCGGAAAGCGCGGGCAGACGGCGTTCAGCGGCGCCGCCGACAGGGTGTGCCCGAAGCGCAGGACCTCCCGCCCCATGATCCAGAAGAACAGGCCGTTGTAGGGGAAGGCCAGCCCGCCGCCCCGCCGCACGGCGTCGCGGGCCAGCACATACTGCACCGGGTCCACCACGATGTCGGTGTCGTGCAGGGCGACGATGGGCGTCTCCGCCGCCTCGGCCATGCGGTTGATGAGGTGGGCCTTGTGGGTGAAGGGCGTGTCGTTGCCGCGCAGATGCAGGTGGCGGCAGCGGGCGGCCAGATCGGGGCCGAGCGCGTCGGCCACGTCGCTCGCCCCGTCCTTGTCCTCGCCGATCAGGATCGTGGCATCGACATGCTTCAGCAGGAAACCTACGATCCAGCGCAGGTTGCGCCTGCGGTCGTCGCTGTCGGCGCGGAAGGGGATCAGGAAGGTGGTGTCGCGCAGGTCATGCCGTCCGTCGGGCAGCCGCGCCGCCATCGCCGCGCTGCGGGTGCGGAAGGCCTCCTCCTGCGCCGCCAGCCTTTCCCGCGACAGGTCGTCGGCGGGATTCAGCGCCAGCGCCATCTCATAGAAATGCACCGCCGCGCCGGGACGGCCCAAATCCGCCTCGATGTCGCCATGCTGGCGCCAGCCGGCCGGATAATGGGGGTGGCGGCCCAGCAGGGCGTCCAGCACCGCCAGCGCCTCGTCCAGGCGGCCGGCGCCCTGCAGGGCCTCGCTCAGGTGATACTCGGCATCGGGGAAATCGGGGCGCAGCGCCAGGGCGCGGCGGTAGGCGACGATGGCCTCCTCAGTCCGCAGGGCGCGATGGTGCAGGGTTCCCAGGTTGAACAGCGCGTCGGCATCGGGCGCCCGCTCCACCGAGCGGGTCAGCAGCTCCAGCGCCCGGTCCATGTCGCCGCGGCGGCCGGCGATGAAGCCCATGCGGTGCAGCGCCTCGGCATTGCCGGGGTCGGCGTCGAGGATGCGGGAATAAAGCTCCTCCCCCTCGTCGAGGCGCCCGGACTTCAGGTGGTCGAGCGCGATGGCGAGCGCCTCGTCGAGGGTAACAGTCCGGCCGCCGTTGGGCATGGGGGTCATTCCGTTGCGTATTGAAGAAGTTCGGCGATTCCACTTTGACACGGAGGGGGCCGGCGGTGGACTCTTCGGTCGAACCGATCCGCTTTGCGACCAGCCAAAAGGCATCCGCAGCACCATGACCAACGATCATAAGAACCGCTCCACCGGAGGACTCGCCCTTACCCGCCGCACGCTGGGGCAGGCCGCCATTGCCGGCGGCGTGCTGGCCGGCTTCGGCCGCGCCCCGGTTTTCGCGCAGGACACCACGCTGAAGGTCGGCGTGCTGCTGCCGCGCTCCGGCCTGCTGGCCCAGGCGGGTCAGGCCTGCCAGCGCGGCGCCGACATCGCGCCGGCGGTGCTGTCCGACCTCGGCTACAAGGTCGAGGTGATGTCGGCCGACACCGAATCGAACGCCGACGTCGCCCGCTCGCGCACGGAAAAGCTGATCAACGACGGCGCCCATGTCATCGTCGGCGCCTTCGACAGCGGCCAGACCGCCGCCGCCGCCCAGGTCTGCGAACAGCGCGGCGTGCCGCTGGTGATGAACATCGCCGCCGCCGACAAGCTGACGGAACAGGGCTACAAGACCGTCTTCCGCAACTTCCCGACCTCCACCATGCTGGTGTCGAACGGGATGTCGCTGATGAAGGACCTGTTCGCCGCCACCGGCACCACGCCGAAGACCGCCGTCTTCCTGCACGCCAACGACACATTCGGCATGGCGAACAAGGCCGCCGTCGACGCGCTGTTCCCCAAGCTGGACATGCCGTTCCAGATCGTCGAATCGATCTCCTACGACCCGCGGGCACAGGATCTGGCGGTCGAGGTGGCGAAGGCCAAGGCCACCGGCGCCGAGCTTGCCATCGTCACCACCCGTGCCAACGACGCCATCATGATGGTGCGCGAGATGGTCAAGCAGCGGTGGGAGCCGAAGGGCATCGTCTCCCCCGGTTCGCCCGGCCTGTATGACGAGCAGTTCTACAAGGTGCTGGGCAAGTACGCCGACTATGCCATCACCAACCTGCCCTGGTACGACCCCAAGGCGGCGATGACCAAGCGGGTCGAGGCGGCCTTCAAGAAGCAGTTCCCGAACGACCGCTTCGAGGGCTACGCCTTCAACGTCGCCTTCACCTTCGAGGCGATCCTGATCGCCGCCGACGCCTTCAAGCGCGCCGGCACGGCGGAAGCCTCGGCGATGCTGGCGGCGCTGCGCCAGACCAACCTGTCGGACAAGCTGATGGTCGGCCCGGCGATCACCTTCGACGAGAAGGGCCAGAACACCAACCTGATCTCCGCCTGCATCCAGAACCACAAGCTGCGCCCGACTGTGGTCCTGCCGAAGGTCTCGGCCGAAGCGGAGCCGGTCTTCCCGATGCCGGGCTGGGGCAAGCGGGCTTGATGTGAAGGTTCTTTAACTCCCCGGCGCCCTCGGCGCGCTCCAGTTCCGCCGCACGCTGACCACGCGCAGTACGAACACGGCGAGCGCGCCGACCACCGCGACCGGCACCGGCGGCAGATCCATCCGCTGGCCGGCGATCACCACCGCGGCGCCCAGCAGCGAGGCCATGGCGTAGATCTCCTCGCGCAGCACCCGCGGCACCTCGGCCACCAGCAGGTCGCGGACCGCCCCGCCGCCGCAGGCGGTCATCACGCCCAGCAGGGCGGCCGGCAGCGGGCCGAGGCCGTAGGACAGCGCCTTGCCGCAGCCGGCGACGGTGAACAGCGCCAGCCCGGCGGCGTCCAGCACCATCACCGGCTTGCCCAGCCGGTTGATCGGGCGGTGGAACAGGAAGGCGGCCACCCCGGCGGCCAGCGCCACCATCAGATAGCGGTCGTCATGCAGGCTGGCCGGCGGCAGCGCGCCGATCAGCACATCGCGCACCACGCCGCCCGCCAGCGCCGCCGCCAGCGACAGCACCATCACACCGAACAGGTCCAGCCGCTTGCGCACCGCCAGCGTGCCGCCGCTGAGCCCGAAGACGAACACGCCGATGAAATCCATCACCGTCAGCAGGTCGGAGAGGTCGGTCGGCATCGGGATGGGAAGCGGCGGCATGGTCGGGCTCTTGGGCGGGCTTTGGGGGAAATCGTCTGCCCACCGATTGAGCACGGCGGTGCCCGTCGCGCCAAGCGAAACCTCCGCTACACCGTGTCGGGCGCCGACAGCCGGATGCCCATCCGCCGCGCTTCCAGCATGAAGGCGCGGGTCATCTGCAACAGGTCGGTGCGCCAATAGAGTTGGGTCAGCGGCTCGTCCAGGAAGCTCTCCGGCAGCATGGCGTAGCAATAGGTTTCCACCACCCGCAGGTCATGGTTCCAGGGATCGACGCCGTCGCGCCAGCCGATGGTCCAGCCGGCATGGCCGGCGCCGATGGCCCAGCGTTCGAAATGCGGGGCAATGGTGTTGCTGTCGATGGGGTCCTTCACCGGCACCTGATAGATGGCGACGAACCGCCAGACATTCAGTTGAAGCCGCATCAGCAGCGAATCGCCGAAAGCGCCGATGCGATAGATGCAGTCGGGAGCGCCGGGGGCGTGGCTGAAGCCGACCTCCGCCCGCCGCAGCTCGGCCAGCGGCGTGGCGGACGGGGCGTCGGCCAGCGGCGGTGTCTCATACTCCACGGCACGCAGATCCTCGACCACGTCATGGGTCAGCAGGTGGGAAACGCGGCTCTGCGCCTCGGCGATGGTCAGGCGGGTCAAGGGGGCGGTGCCTTTCTGCTGGCGGCTGAGGGTCAGGACACGAACGCCCCATCCGGTGTTTTGTTCATGGAACGGCAAATCTGCGTCGATCGGCCCCTTGACCTTCCAATGGCTGGAAGCCCCATATCCCTCCATGCCGAGCGGAATCGAAGGAGAACCGGCATGACCACGACGCAGCACAGCATCAGCCCAACGACGGCCGCCGGACCCTTGGCCGAACTCGACCTTGGGGTATCGGGCATGACCTGCGCCTCCTGCGTCCGCCGGGTGGAGAAGGCGCTGGGCCGGGTGCCGGGCGTCACCGCCGTCTCGGTCAATCTGGCGACGGAGCGGGCGCGGCTGACCTTCGCCGGCCCGCCGGACGTCAAGGCCGCAGCCGATGCGGTCGAGGCCGCCGGCTTCCAGGCCGAAAAGCGGGAGTTCGACCTGTCGGTCACCGGCATGACCTGCGCCTCCTGTTCCGGCCGGGTGGAGAAGGCGCTGAGCCGGCTGCCGGGCGTCGAGCAGGCCTCGGTCAATCTGGCGACCGAGCGCGCCCATGTCGTCGCCTATGCGGGCAGCGTCGACACCGCCGATCTGGTCGCGGCGGTGGAGAAGGCCGGCTATGGCGCCGCCCCCATCGGCCAGGGCGGCGAACAGGCGGAAGAGGAGGCGCGGGCCGGCCGCAGCCGCCGCGAGTTGCACCATGTGCTGATCGCCGCGGCCCTGTCGCTGCCGCTTCTGGCCGGCATGGTCGGCGACCTGTTCGGGGCGAACTGGATGCTGCCGGGCTGGGTCCAGCTGATCCTTGCCAGCATCGTGCAGTTCTGGCTCGGCGCGCGTTTCTACCGCGCCGGCTGGAATGCGGTGCGGGCGGGGGCCGGCAACATGGATCTGCTGGTGGCGCTCGGCACCTCGGCGGCTTGGGGGCTCAGCCTCTACCTGATGCTGACGGCGCATGACGGGCACGAGCCGCACCTGTATTTCGAAGCCTCCTCCGTCCTCATCACCTTCGTGCTGTTCGGCAAATGGCTGGAGGCGCGGGCCAAGGGCCAGACCGCGGCGGCGATCCGCGCGCTGATGGACCTGCGCCCCGCCACCGCCCGCCTGCGCCGCGACGGGGTGGAGACCGAGGTGCCGGTGGAGCGCGTCCATGTCGGCGATCATGTGGTGGTCCGCCCCGGCGAGCGGGTGCCGGTCGACGGCCGGGTGGTCGAGGGCGGCGGCGGAGTCGACGAATCGATGCTGACCGGCGAGAGCCTGCCGGTGGACAAGGAGCCGGGCGCCCGCGTCACCGGCGGCTCGATCAACGGCGACGGCCTGCTGGTGGTGGAAACCACGGCGGTCGGGACCGAGACCATGCTGGCGCAGATCGTCCGCATGGTGGAGGGTGCCCAGGCGTCGAAGGCGCCGATCCAGCGGCTGGTCGACCGGGTCAGCGCGGTGTTCGTTCCGGCGGTGCTGGCGGTGGCGGCGCTGACGCTGATCGGCTGGTGGATCGTCGGCGGCGACCTGGAGGCGGCCATCGTCACCGCCGTTTCGGTGCTGGTCATCGCCTGCCCCTGCGCGCTGGGTCTGGCGACGCCGACCGCGATCATGGTCGGCACCGGCGTTGCCGCCCGTCACGGCATCCTCATCAAGGACGCCGAGGCGCTGGAACGCGCCCATGCCCTGACCGCCGTCGCCTTCGACAAGACCGGCACGCTGACAGAGGGCAAGCCCCGCGTCACCGACCTGATCCCGGCCGAGGGCAGCGACGGCGAGACCCTGCTGCGCCTCGCCGCGTCCCTCCAGACCGGCAGCGAGCATCCGCTGGCCCATGCGCTGCGCGACCGCGCCAAGGCGGCCGGCATGGCGCCGGAGCCGGTGAGCGACTTCCGCGCCCTGGCCGGCCGCGGCGTTTCCGGCACGGTGGCGGGGCGTCGCCTGCAACTCGGCAACGCCCGCGCGGTGGAGGAGACCGGCTTGCAGCCGGGTCCGCTGGCCGAACCGGCCGAAGCGCTGGCGGCGACCGGCCGCACCCTGTCATGGCTGATCGAACTTGGAGAAACCCCGCGTCTGCTCGGCCTCGTCGCCTTCGGCGATACGGTGAAGGACAGCGCGATCACCGCCGTCGGCTCGCTGAAGGCGCAGGGGGTGGAACCGGTGATGGTGACCGGCGATGGCTGGGGTGCCGCCCGCTCCGTCGCCGCCGCGCTGGGCATCGAGCGGGTGTTCGCCGAGGTGCTGCCCGGCGACAAGGCCGCCGTCGTCGCGACGCTGAAGGGGGAGGGCAAGGTGGTCGGCATGGTCGGCGACGGCATCAACGACGCGCCCGCCCTGGCCGCCGCCGATGTCGGCATCGCCATGGCGACCGGCACCGACGTGGCGATGCACAGCGCCGGCGTCACCCTGATGCGTGGCGATCCCAGGCTGGTCGCCGGCTCCATCGACGTGTCGCGCCGGACCTATTCGAAGATCCGGCAGGGGCTGTTCTGGGCCTTCGCCTACAATGTGGTCGGCATCCCGCTGGCGGCGTCGGGCAATCTCAGCCCGGTGCTGGCGGGGGCGGCGATGGCGCTGAGTTCGGTCAGCGTGGTGGTGAACGCCCTGACCCTGCGCGGCTGGACGCCGCCGAAGAATGAGGATCTGTGATGAAGGACGGCATGACCATCGGCGACGCCGCCAAGGCGTCGGGCGTCAACGCCAAGCTGATCCGCTATTACGAATCCATCGGCCTGATCCCGGAGGCCGGGCGGACGGCGTCAGGTTATCGCGTCTACAGCGACCGCGACGTGAACGTGCTGCGCTTCGTCAAGCGGGCGCGGACTCTGGGCTTCGGGATCGAGCGGATCCAGAAGCTGGTCGGGCTGTGGCAGGACCGCTCCCGCTGCAGTTCGGAGGTGAAGCGGATCGCCATGCAGCACATCGACGAACTGGAGGCGAAGATCGCCGAGTTGCAGGCGATGCGCGACACGCTTCACGAGCTTGCCGACGCCTGCCACGGCGACGAGCGGCCGGACTGTCCGATCTTGAAGGATTTGGCGTCGTGAGAAACTCCCTCTCCCGGCCCGGGAGAGGGCACTTACCCCCTACCGCTTCGTCTTCGGGTCGTGTGTGTGGTGGATGTCGCGTTCGCCGCCGCCGCCGGAGGTGCCGGAGTGGCGGGTGTTGGTGGGTTCACCCGGATGCGGGTGCTTTTCCGGCGCCGGAGCCGGCTTGTCGGCGTTCTGCTGGCTGCTGCCGGGACCGCCATGGTGGCGGTCGGTCGCGTCACTGTGCTTGCTCATGCCTCACCGATCCTGCTGATAGCCCTGATGGGTGGTGTTCTGCCGGGTGTTGCCCTGCTGGCCCTGTTCCTTGGTGTTGGGGGCGCCGCGGTTGGTGGTGCCGTCGTCGGGCGACGCGCTGGTCGCCGGCTCGCCGGGACCCTTGTCGCTGCGGCCCTCGGGCGGGACGGGCGGAATGTGCTTGGTCATGGTGGCGCTCCTTCCTGTTGGCTCGCGTTTCCTTCCAACAGGAGGGCGGGGGAGGGGTTCCGGTCGGATAGAGACCCACTCGCGCGGTCGGCTTTCGCAATGCTTTCATGCGAAATTGCTGCGACCGCACAGAGTGGGTCGGCCTCTATGCTGATCCCCATGCCAGATCTTCCCGTCCAGCCTCTCCCCGCCGCAGCATCCGCCGTCCGCAAGCCGCCCGTCGCGGTGTCGGACGGGCTGCCGACCCCGCAGCGCTATTGGGCGATGGCGGCGATGACCGTCGCGCTGATCATGGCGGTGCTGGACGGGGTGGTCGCCAACATCGCCCTGCCGACGATCCAGCGCGAATTCGCGGTCGATGCCGCCGGCGCGATCTGGGTGGTCAACGCCTATCAGCTGGCGGTCACCGTCTCGCTGTTCCCGATGGCCTCGCTGGGCGACATCATCGGCTACCGCAAGGTCTACTGGTTCGGTCTGGCGGTCTTCACCGTGGCCTCGCTGGCCTGCGCGCTGTCGCCGAACCTGCCGGTCCTGACCGCCGCCCGCGTGTTGCAGGGAATCGGCGGCGCCGGGATCATGAGCGTCAATCTGGCGCTGGTCCGCCACATCTACCCCTCCACCCATCTCGGGCGCGGCGTCGGCTACAACGCGATGATCGTCGCGGTGTCGTCGGCGGCGGGGCCGAGCCTCGCGGCGCTGATCCTGTCGGTGGCTTCCTGGCCCTGGCTGTTCGCGGTCAATGTGCCGCTGGGGCTGGCGGCGCTGGTGGTGGCGGCGCGGGCGATGCCGGTGTCCAACCCCGCCGGCCACCGCTTCGACTGGCTGAGCGCGGCGCTGAATGCCGCCATGCTCGGGCTGCTGATCGTCGGCTTCAAGGGGGTGGACGGCAGCCAGCCCACTTGGCTGGTCGGGGTGGAACTGGCGGCGGCGCTGGCGCTCGGCACGATTCTGGTGCGGCGCGAACTGGCGCAGGCGGCGCCGCTGCTGCCGGTGGATCTGCTGCGCCGGCCGGTCTTCGCCCTGTCGGTGGTGACGTCGGTCTGCTCCTTCGCGTCGCAGAACATCGTCTTCGTCGCCATGCCCTTCTTCTTCGAGGATGTGCTGCACCGGTCGCTGGCCGAATCGGGTCTCCTGATGACACCCTGGCCGCTGATGGTGGCGTTGGTCGCCCCGATCTCCGGCCGGCTGGCCGACCGCTACGAGCCGACGCGGCTGGCGGCGGTCGGGCTGGCGCTGTTCGCCACCGGCCTTGCCCTGATGGCGCTGCTGCCGCCCGATCCGTCGACGCTGGATATGGTCTGGCGGATGGCGCTGGCCGGCTTCGGCTTCGGCCTTTTCCAAACCCCGAACAACAAGGTGCTGGTCAGCAGCGCGCCCAAGGAGCGCAGCGGCGGCGCCAGCGGCATCCAGGCGACCGGCCGGCTGCTGGGCCAGACGCTGGGCGCCGCCACGGTCGGTCTGGTCTTCACCGCCATCGGCAAGGCGGACGGCAGCGTCGTCGTGCTGTGGCTGGGCGCCGGGCTATGCCTCGTCGCCTGCATGACCGGCATCTTCCGCCGCCGTCCGGCCGCCGCCTGACGGGGTTACTGGCTGTTCGGCTGGCCTTCTTCAGGCTGCTGGCTGTCGGGCCGGGTCAGCGTCGGTTCGTCGCCATAGGCGAAGGTCGGCGCCTTGGCGAAGTCGGCCTGTCCGATGTTCAGCACCGGCCCGGTCGGACCGTTGCCCAGCATGCCGGCCGGAAGCGCCACCAGCTTCTCGCCCAGCCCCAGCACCTCGTTCGGCGCCACAACGATTCGGTCCACCCGGTCGCCGGTCTGGTCCATGGTGAAGTCGAGGATGCGGCCGGCCGGCTGGCCGTCATTGGTGCGCAGCTCCGTCCCCACCATCGCCCGCGCCTGATCGGGGTTGAGCGCGGCCGGCGGCAGGGCCGCCACCGGCGGCGACGCCTGTCCCGATCCTACCGGCGGAGCGGGGTTCTGCACCTCATGCGACGGCGCTTCGCCGCTGACGCCGGGCGGGGAGGTGATCGCCCCGGTCGCCGGCTGGTCATCCGGCCGCGGCGCGGTCATCAGCGGCGGCGAGGCGGTGGCGCCCGGCGCCGGTGTGGTCTGGGCAAAGGCGGTGCCGGTCAGCAGCAGCGCCGCGGCCGGCAGGAGCAACAGGGGGCGGAGCATTAGGGCGACCCTTCCATTCGGATTCGGTATCGCCCTGGTTAACAGCGGAACATGCGCTTGGGTTGCCACGCCTCCCTCTCCCGTCCCGGGAGAGGGAAGGGGCCCATGCGGAGCATGGGAAGGGTGAGGGGTTATCCAAGGAACCATGCGGTCCGGGATTCTTGCCGCACCCCTCACCCTCCCCACTTTGTGGGTCCCCTCCCTCTCCCGGGGCGGGAGAGGGCAATGATCACCCATCCCCCCTACTTCCCGCGTCCCGTCTTGTCCTGCAGCGCGTCGATCCGCTTGGACGCCTCCGCCTTGCTCAGCCCGTCGTCGAAGGACTCGCCGGCTTCCTCGCTCAGCGTCTTCAGGTAGGAGGCCTGGGCACCGGTCATCGGCTCGTCGCCGGTGGTCCAGTCGTCGGGGTTCTTGTCGCGGTTGGAGTGGTCCTCGCCGGTCTTCGGGTTCTCGTGCTCGGAATGGGTCCGGCGGTCGTCGGTGTGCTTGCTGGTCATGATCCGTGCCTCATGAAAAGGAACGCATCAAGAACAGGCGTGAAGGTGGGAAGTTCCCGCCCTCACCGGAAAATCGTCAGCCGCCGTTGCCGCGCAGCAGGAAGACACCCTGTTCGCCCAACAGGTTGGCGAGGCCGGAATGGGCGTGGCTGGTCACCCGGCCGGCGCGGTCGATGATGCGGGTCTGCTCGATGGTGATGCCCATCTCCTCCGTCAGGACGACGAAGTCGCGCAGCGTGCAGAAATGGATGTTGGGTGTCTCCCACCACTGATAGCCCAGCTTTTCCGTCACCGGCATGCGGCCGGTCAGCATCAGCTGCAGCCGCACCCGCCAATAACCGAAATTGGGGACCGAGACGATGGCGCGGCGACCGATGCGGCACATCATCTGCAGCACGTCGCGCGGTTGCCGCATCGCCTGCAGGGTCTGGCCCAGGATCACATAATCGAAGGCGCCGGCCGGATAGTCCTTCAGGTCGGTCTCGGCATCGCCCTGGATCACCGACAGGCCGTGCGCCACGCATTGCCGCACGCCGTCCATGCTGAGTTCGATGCCGCGCCCGTCGACATTCTTGGCATGGGACAGATAGTCAAGCAGGGCGCCGTCGCCGCAGCCGACGTCCAGCACGCGGCTGTTCGGCTCCACCATCTCGGCGATCAGCTTCAGGTCGTCGCGAATGTCCACCATGGTCGGTCGTCCAGTCCCAATCCCAATGCCAATCAGCGCGCGCGGCGGCGGGCGGACAGGCCGCGATGCTCGGCGCAGCCCTCCAGGAAGCCGTGGATGACCTGATGGAACTCCGGCTCGTCCAGCAGGAAGGCGTCGTGGCCCTTGTCGGTCTCGATCTCCACGAAGCTGACATTGGCGGCGACGGCGTTCAGCGCATGCACGATGGCCCGCGATTCCGAGGTCGGGAACAGCCAGTCGCTGGAGAAGCTGGCGAGGCAGAAGCGCACCGGCGTCGTCTTTCCCCCAGGCCGGAAGGCGTTGGCCAGCGTGCCCCCGGCATCGGCGGCGAGGTCGAAATAATCCATCGCCCGCGTGATGTAGAGGTAGGAGTTGGCATCAAACCGCTCGACGAAGGCCGCCCCCTGGTAGCGCAGATAGCTTTCCACCTGGAAATCGGCGTCGAAGCCGTAGGTGATCGCCTTGCGATCCTGAAGGTTGCGGCCGAACTTGCGGTGCAGGGCGGTTTCCGACAGGTAGGTGATGTGGGCGGCCATGCGGGCGACCGCCAGACCGGCCTCCGGCTTGGTGCCTTCCAGCAGATAGTTGCCGCCGCGCCAGTTGGGATCGGCCATGATCGCCTGGCGTCCGACCTCGTGGAAGGCGATGTTCTGCGCCGAATGGCGGGCGGCGGTGGCGATGGGAACCGCGGCGAACACCGATTCGGGATAGGCCACGGCCCATTGCAGCACCTGCATGCCGCCCATGGAGCCGCCGACGACGCAGAACAGCTTCTCGATGCCCAGATGCTCGACCAGCAGCTTCTGCGCCCGCACCATGTCGCCGATGGTGACGACGGGGAAGGACAGGCCATAGGGCTGGCCGGTGGCGGGGTCGATGTCCTTCGGCCCGGTGCTGCCCAGGCAGCCGCCCAACACGTTGGAGCAGATGACGAAGTAACGGTCGGTGTCCACCGGCTTGCCGGGGCCGACCAGCATCTCCCACCAGCCGGGCTTGCCGGTGACCGGGTGCTTCTCCACCACGAAATGGTCGCCGGTCAGGGCGTGGCAGATCAGGATGGCATTCGATTTGTCGGCGTTCAGCGTGCCGTAGGTCTGGTAGGCGATCTGGAAGCCGCCGATCTCCACGCCGCTGTCCAGCCGCATCGGCCGGTCCACCGCCAGACGCACGCGCTTGCCCGGCATCTCCGGGCTGTCGGCGACCGTGGGGGTGACCAGGGAGGGCTGCTGCGCGGTGGGGGGCGCGGACATGTCGTTTCGTGCCTTGGAAGCGGTTCTGGCCTTCGGGATTTCCAGCCTTGCGGCGCCTTGGCCGAAGCCCTCGGAGAGCTGTGGCGGAACGGGAGGGTATAGCTACGAAGCCCGCCTTCGGAGTGTCAATGTTTTCTTTGATTTCAGGGCGCATGCGGACTACTACTAACCGGCTTTGCATTCGATGGTTTTCTGACCCATGGCCGCCGCCCGGACCCCGCTCGACGATTTGCGCCGCGAGATCGACCAGATCGACGACGCGATCCATGACCTGCTGATGCGCCGCGCCGCCGTGGTGGAACGCATCGGGGCGGCAAAGGGCAATGGCGCGGCCGAAACCGGCACACAGCCGATCATTCTGCGCCCGGCGCGGGAGGCGACGATTCTGCGGCGCCTGATGGCCCGCCATGCCGGCTCCTTCCCCGCCCAGGTCGTGGTGCGAATCTGGCGGGAGATGATCACCGCCTTCACCCGCATGCAGGGCCCCTTCGCCGTCGCCGTTTATGCGCCGGAGGACCGCCGCGGCTTCTGGGACGTCGCCCGCGACCATTTCGGCGGATTCGTGCCGATGACCGCCGTCAACACCCCCGCCGCCGCGCTCCGTGCCGTGTCGGAGGGAACGGCAACCGTCGCGGTGGTGCCCTATCCGGCCGAAGACGATTCGGATCCCTGGTGGCGCTTCCTGGTGTCGGCCGACGCCGGCCGGCCGCAGGTGGTGGCACGTCTGCCCTTCGGCGGGCGCGGCAATGCCCGCGGCGAGAATCGCGACGCTCTGGCCATCGCCGCCGTCCCGCACGAGCCCACCGGCGACGATCGCAGCCTGCTCAGCATCGAGATCGGCGGTGATCTCAGCCGCGGCCGGCTGAAGGATCTGCTGGAGGCCTGCGGCCTGCTGCCGGTCGGTTTCTGCACCTGGCACCCGGCCGGCCATGCCACCGGGATGAGCGGCGGCGGCCCGTCGGTCCATCTGGTCGAGATCGCCGACTTCGTCGGGCAGGCCGACCCCCGCCTCGCCACGCTGCTGGAACGGTCGGGCGACATCCCGGTGCGGGTCAACGTCGTCGGCGGCTATGCCGTGCCGCTGCATCTGGGCTGATGCGCGCTTTTGGGGTGAGCCGTCGGGCCGGCTCCTGCCTTATCCTGCTCCCCCATTTTCCGCGATGGAACACCAACGCCGGGACTGTTCCATCCTGTTCCACCCCATCCCACCCGAACCCATCCCATTCTGTCGGAAGGTAAGCAGACCATGACCCAGCCGAACGGCCCGCAGCCGCGTCCGGGGATTCTCGACATCGCCGCCTATGTCGGCGGCGAGCATCAGGGTCATATCCGCCTCGCCTCCAACGAAGGGGCGCTGGGGCCGAGCCCGAAGGCGATGGAAGCCTATGCGGCGGCGGCTGGTACCCTGCACCGCTACCCGGACGGCGCCTCCGCGGCGCTCCGCGGCGCCATTGCCAAGCGCTTCAACCTGGACGCCGACCGCATCGTCTGCGGCGCCGGGTCGGACGAGATCATCAGCCTGCTGATCCGCTCCTATGCCGGGCCGGGCGACGAGGTGCTGTATTCGCAGTACGGTTTCCTGATGTACCCGATCGGCGCCAAGTCGGTCGGCGCCACCCCGGTGACGGCGGCGGAGGACGGGCTGACCGCCAGTGTCGACAATCTGCTGGCCCGCGTCACCCCGCGCACCCGTCTGGTCTTCCTCGCCAACCCGAACAACCCGACCGGCACCTACCTGCCGGCGTCGGAAGTGGCGCGGCTGCATGCCGGCCTGCCCTCGGACGTCATCCTGGTCATCGACGCGGCCTATGCCGAATACATGAACAAGGACGACTACACCGCCGGCGAGGAACTGGTGGAGAAGTTCCCCAACGTGGTGATGACCCGCACCTTCTCGAAGATCTTCGCGCTGGGCTCGCTCCGCATTGGCTGGTGCTATGGCCCGGCCGGGATCGTCGACGTGCTGAACCGGGTGCGCGGTCCCTTCAACGTGTCGACCGCCGCCCATGTCGCCGGCATCGCCGCGGTGGAGGATGCCGAGTTCCTCGACCGCTCCCGCCGCCACAATGAGCAGTGGCGCGAGTGGTTCTCCGCCGCCGTGCGGGAACTGGGCCTGACGGTTCACCCCAGCGTCACCAACTTCGTGCTGGTCGATTTCAAGGGCCAGCCCGCCGGCAAGGACGACGCCGAGGCCGCCCGCCAGTTCCTGAAGGCCCGCGGCATCCTGGTCCGCCAAATGCCGTCTTATGGTCTGCCGAGCTGCCTGCGCGTCACCATCGGCACCGAGCAGGAAATGCGCGCGGTGGCCGACGCACTGCGGGACTTTTTGAAGGGGTAAGGGGCTTCTCGGCTTGGGAAAACTTCCCTCTCCCCCCGGGGAGAGGGGCGGGGTGAGGGGGATGCACCGCGTGGTGATCCCAAGAATCATCCGCGCGCCTCCCCCTCACCCTAACCCTCTCCCTGGGGGGAGAGGGGATCTAGCCCGGCGATTGGGATGGCGCCGGCCGCCATCTTCTCTCTTGCGTTCAGCACTTCGAGAGCGACAATCCGGTTCTGATCGTCAAAGTCCAGAATGATGCCGGGGGCAACCTCCTGGGAACCGATGATAGTACGCTCCGAAAAGCGCACGAACAGCGCGTCGGCTTCAGGATCGTATCGCGAGTTCATAGCTTGGCTCCTTCCGGATCGGCCCTGCTCGAGAACTACCCCCGGTTCAACAGAAAATCGACCGTTTCCGGCCGGCCGGGCAGGTCGAGCTTGGCCTGCACCGGCTCGCAGCGGCTGACGATCCGGCCGCGGCGCAGGACGAACAGGCGGGCGGCACGGGTGCGGATCGCCTCCACCGGGCCGCCGGCTTGCAGAACCACCAGATCGGCGTTGCAGCCGGGCTCCAGCCCGTAGCCGTCCAGATGCAGCAGGCGGGCCGGGTTGACCGTCACCGCGTCGAAGGCGGCCTTGATGCCGTCCTGACCGGTCATCTGGCCGACATGCAGCCCCATATGCGCCACCTCCAGCATGTCGCCGGAGCCCAGCGGATACCAGGGGTCCATCACGCAGTCATGGCCGAAGGCGACGGTCAGTCCGGCGGCCATCAGTTCCGGCACGCGGGTCATGCCGCGGCGCTTGGGATAGGTGTCGTGGCGGCCCTGGAGGACGATGTTGATCAGCGGGTTGGCGATCACCCCCAGCCGCGCCTCCGCCATCAGCGGGATCAGCTTGGAGACATAGTAATTGTCCATGGAATGCATGGAGGTCAGGTGCGATCCCGTCACCCGGCCGTGCAGCCCCAGCCGCTGCGTCTCGTAGGCCAAGGTCTCGACATGGCGGGACAGCGGATCGTCGGTCTCGTCGCAATGCATGTCGACCAGCAGCCCGCGTTCCGCCGCGATCTCGCAGAGCAGGCGGACCGAAGCGGCGCCGTCGGCCATGGTCCGCTCGAAATGCGGGATGCCGCCGACAACATCGACGCCCATGTCCAGCGCCCGCCGCAGCAGCTCCTCCGTGCCGGCTGAGCGGAGAACGCCGTCCTGGGGGAAGGCGACCAGTTGCAGGTCGAGGTACGGGGCGACGCGCTTCTTGACGTCCAGCAGGGCTTCCACCGCCAGCAGGCGCGGGTCGCAGACGTCGACATGGCTGCGCACCGCCAGCAGGCCGCGCCCGACCGCCCAGTCGCAGTAGGCGAGCGCCCGCTCGACGATGGCGTCCTGCACCAGCTGCGGCTTCAGTTCGCCCCACAGGGCGATGCCCTCCAGCAGCGTGCCGCTCTGGTTCACACGCGGCAGGCCGTAGCTCAGCGTGCTGTCCATGTGGAAATGGGAATCGACGAAGGGCGGCGTGACCAGCCGGCCGGTGGCGTCGATTTCGGAGGGGGCCTCGCCGCCCAGATCGGCTTCGACCGCGGCGATGCGGCCGTCCTTGATGCCGATGTCGATGCCGCTGCGGCCATCCGGCAGGGTGGCGCGGCGCAGGATCAGGTCGAACATCAGCGTTCTCCTTTGCGGTACGGAATCATCAGGGCGCGCGGGTAGGAGGCCCGGCGGGCCACCAGAACCAGCGCCAGGATGCTCAACAGATAGGGCATCATCAGGAACAGCTGGTAGGGCAGGACGCCGCCGCTGGCCTGCTGCAACCGAAGCTGCAGCGCGTCGAACACGGCGAAAAGCAGGGCGCCCAGCAGAGCCTTGCCCGGCCGCCAGGAGGCGAAGACCACCAGCGCGATGCAGATCCAGCCGCGCCCGTTGACCATGTTGAAGAAGAAGGCGTTGAAGGCCGACAGCGTCAGGAAGGCGCCGGCCAGCGCCATCAGCGCGCTGCCCGCCACCACGGCGCCGATGCGGATGGCCGTGACGTTCAGCCCCTGGGCCTCGGCCGCCGCCGGATTCTCGCCGACCATCCGCACCGCCAGCCCGACCGGCGTGCGGTAAAGGACGTAGGCGACCACCGCGACGAGGAGGAAGGCGAGGTAGGTCAGCGGCGTCTGAGCCAGGGCGCCGGGCAGGGCCAGCGGCTGGAACGGTTCGATGGTCGGCGGGGTGCTGGCCTGCGGCAGGACGAGGCGGTAGACGAAATAGGACAGGCTGGTGCCGAGCAGGGTCACACCGATGCCCGTCACATGCTGAGATAGTCCGAGCGGCACGGTCAGCGCTGCGTGCAGCAGGCCGAGCAGCGCGCCGCAGGCAGCCGCGACCAGCACGCCGGTCCACAGATCGGCCCCCTGGTAGACCGCCATCCAGCCGGCCATGGCGCCCAGCGTCATGATGCCTTCGATGCCGAGGTTCAGCACGCCGGCCCGCTCGCACACCAGTTCGCCCAGCGTTCCCAGCACATAGGGGGTGGCGATGCGCAGCACCGCGGTCCAGAAGGCGGCCGACAGTAGGATGTCGAGGATGATCGACAGGAAATCCATGGCCCCTTACCCCCGCCGCAGCCGGTAGCGCGCCAGCAGCCCGGCGACCAGCATGCACAAGAGGCTGGCGGCGACCAGAACGTCGGCGATGTAGTTGGGAACCGGCATGGCCCGGCTCATGGCATCGGCGCCGACGAAGATGCCGGCGATGAACAGCGCGGCCCCCACCACCCCGATGGGATGCAGCTGCGCCAGCATCGCGGCGACGATGCCGCTGTAGCCGAAGCCGGGCGACAGGTCGAGCGTCAGGTAGCCCTTCAGCCCGCAGACCTCCGCCGCCCCCGCCAGCCCAGCGAGGCCGCCGGACAGCAGCGCGGTACGCAGCATGATCCGCGTCACCGGCATGCCGGCGAAGGCGGCGGCGCGCGGGTTGGCACCGACCGCGCGGTTCTCGTAGCCCCAGATGGTGCGGGTATCGACCAGCCACAGCAGGACCGACAGGCCGAGCGCGATGGCGAACCCGCCATGCAAACGGGTGCGCTCCACCAGCTTGGGCAGTTCCGCCGCCTCGACGACCGGCGCCGACTGCGGCCAGCCCATGCCCATGGGGTCCTTCAAGGCCCCTTCCAGCAGCATCGACACCAGCAGCAGCACGACGAAGTTCAGCAGCAGGGTGGTCACCACCTCGTCGACGCCGAAGCGGACCTTGAGGACTGCGGGGCCGAGCAGCGTGACGCCGCCGGCCGCCATGCCGGCGATCATCACCACCGGGATCAGCGCCCAGGCCGGCAGGTCGAGCATGCCGCCGCCCACCACCACGGCGGCCAGCGCACCCATATAGAGCTGCCCCTCCGCCCCGATGTTCCACAGCTTGGCGCGGAAGGCGACGGCGGCGGCGAGGCCGGTCAGGATCAGCGGGGTGGCGCGGGTCAGCGTCTCGGTCAGGGCGAAGCGGGAGCCGACGGCCCCTTCGAACAGCAGGCCATAGGCGCGCAGCACCGGGGCGCCGGTCCAGGCGACCAGCAGGGCGCAGAGCGCCAGCGCCGCGACCACGGCACCCACCGGCGCCAGCAGCCGCAGGGCGAGCGGGGTATCGGTGCGCGGTTCAAGCCGCATGAACAGTCTCCGGCAGGATGTCGCGCAGGATGTCCCAATGCCCGGCCATCAGCAGGCCGAGTTGGCTGACCGAAACCCGGTCATGCGGCAGCAGCGGGGTGAGGCGCCCGTGATAGGCGACGGTCACGCAGTCGGCCAGCGCCAGGATTTCGTCCAGATCCTCGGAGATCAGCAGCACGCCGGCCCCGGCGGCGCGGGCGTCGAGCAGCCGGCTGTGCACATAGGACACCGCGCCGATGTCGAGCCCGCGCGTCGGCTGGCTCGCCAGGATCAGGTCCGGCCCATGGGCCAGAGTGCGGCCCAGGATCAGCTTCTGCATGTTGCCGCCCGACAGCAGCTGTGTCCGGGCATCCGGGCCGGGGCAGCGGACGTCGAACTCCTCGATCACCTTGCGGGCGTAAGTCCGTGCGGCCCCTCGCCGCAGCACGCCGAAGCGGGAGAAGGCGGCATCGTGATAGCGCTCGGCGATCAGGTTCTCCCACACCGCCATGGCGCCGACCAGACCGGCGCTGTGGCGGTCCTCCGGGATGCGGGCGACGCCGCGCCGGACCATATCGGCCGGGTCGCCATGCTCGACCACGCTGCCCTTCAAGGACAGCCGGCCGGACTCGGGGCGGATCAGGCCGCTGACCAGCTCGGCCAGCGCGGTCTGACCGTTGCCGGACACGCCGGCGATGCCGACCACCTGATGGCGCCGCACCGTCAGGTCGACCCCGTCCAGCAGCGGACGGCCATGGCCGGAGGCGACGGTGACGCCCGCCAGTTCCAGCACCGGCTCGCCGGGGCTGAGCGGGGTGGGGGCCGGCGGCTTGACGCTGCGGCCGACCATCAGCTCGGCCAGTCTGGCGCGGTCGGTGGAGGCGGTGGCGTGGGTGGCGACCAGCTTGCCGGCGCGCAGAACGGCGACGGTGTCGCTGGCGGCGAAGACCTCGTTCATCTTGTGGCTGATGAAGACGACGGCGAGGCCGTCGGCGGTCAGCTTGCGCAGCGTGTCGAACAGCCCGGCCGATTCCTGCGGGGTCAGCACCGCGGTCGGCTCGTCCAGGATCAGGATGCGGGCGTCGCGGTAGAGAGCCTTGAGGATCTCGACCCGCTGGCGCTCGCCGACCGACAGGTCGCCGACCAGCGCGTCCGGCCGCACCTCCAGCCCGAAGCGCTGGGAGAGGTCGAGCAGCCGGCGGCGGGCGGCACCCCGGTCGGAGCGCCAGCGCCACAGCGATTCGGTCCCGACCGCGATGTTGTCCAGCACCGACAGGTTGTCCGCCAGGGTGAAATGCTGGTGGACCATGCCGATGCCGGCCTCCAGCGCCGCGCGGGGCGAACCGGGCGGCAGCGGGCGGCCGAACGCCTCGATGGTCCCCTCGTCGGCGACGTAATGGCCGAAGAGGATGTTCATCAAGGTGGTCTTGCCGGCGCCATTCTCACCCAGCAGGGCCAGCACTTCGCCGGCGCGCAGCGTCAGCGAAATGTCGTCGTTGGCGAGCAGCGGGCCGAACCGCTTGGAGATGCCGGCGAGCCGGAGGACGACCTCCGGCCCGCCTTTCACGGGTGATGACATTGGAGATGCGCCGGGCGTCACATCGTCGACTTCGGCTCGGCGTCGTTGACCTTCACGGTGAACTTGCCGTCGCGGATCTGCTGCTCGCGCTCCTTCACCTTCGCCTTGATGGCATCGGGAACCTTCGACTCGAAGGTGCCGAGCGGCGCCAGGCTGGAGCCCTTGTGCGCCATCATGCTGTAGGGGCCGTAATCCTCGGCCTTGTAGGTGCCGGCCTTCACCGCGGCGATGGCGCGCTCCACCGACGGTTCCATGTGCCACAGGGCGCTGGCGACGACGGTGTCGGGATATTGCGGCTGGGTGTCGATGACGTTGCCGATGGCGAGCACCTTGCGCTCCTTGGCGGCGTCGGACACGCCGAAGCGCTCGGCATACATCACGTCGGCGCCGCGGTCGATCATGGCGAAGGCGGCTTCCTTGGCCTTGGGTGGGTCGAACCAGGAGCCGATGAAGCTGACCGAGAACTTGACCTGCGGGTTGACCTCCTTGGCGCCTTCCATGAAGGCGTTCATCAGGCGGTTCACCTCGGGGATCGGGTAGCCGCCGACCATGCCGATGATGTTCGACTTGGTCATGCCGCCGGCGACCATGCCGCTGAGATAGGCCGGCTCCTGGATGTAGTTGTCGAAGACCGAGAAGTTCGGCTCCTGCGGCTTGAAGCTGGAGCCCATGACGAAGGCGGTCTTCGGATAGTCCTTGGCGACGGCGCGGGCGGCGCGCTCCACCCCGAACACCTCGCCGAAAACCAGCTGCTGGCCGGCTTCGGCATACTGGCGCATCACGCGCTCATAGTCGGTGTTGGCGACCGACTCGGCCCAGACATACTCGATGTCGCCACGGTCGGCGGCGGCCTTCAGCGCGACATGGATGCGGCTGACCCACTGCTGCTCGATCGGCACGGTGTAGATGCCGGCGACCTTCAGCTTGCTCTGCGCATATGCCGGCAGGGAGCCGCCGGCAGCCGCCGCGAATGCGACCGCGGCCACGCCGCACAGCACCGCGCGGCGCGTCATTCCCGAACCCGTCATCGCCCGATCCCCCGTCCCCCGAACCGACATCGTGAGTCCCCTTCGTCGCTGAGTATCGTTGGCTGCAGTCATTGGCAGCAGAGCGGTCGACCCGCCGGAACCTGAATACCCGGGAATGCTTCCCCAATTCCATGGACCCGTGCGTGCCGCGCATGCATGTGCAACGGAAATGCCATCGGCCGGAACCGCCACCCGCCTTGCGGACGCTGTCACCCTGCCGGTCAGAATGCTGGCATGTGATTGAAAAAGGGGCAACTCTTCTTGGCGATCCGGTCAGGATCGCGGCGTGCCGCCTTCCGATGCCTGACCGTGCTTTCTGGCATCGGCACGGCAGCGGTCGGAGCAGTATTTCACCTCGTCCCACACCCGCTCCCACTTCTTGCGCCATGTGAACGGACGGCTGCAGACGGGGCAGGTCTTGGCCGGCAGGTCGCCCTTCTTCACGCCCCTCACGCCGGGCCGCCTCCCAGGATCGCCGCCGGTCGGCGGAGGACGGGGTCGAAGGGGTTCAACTGGCGGCTGATGGCGGCGGATTCGCGCTTCAGGATGTCGACCACCACCGGCAGCCGTTCCTCGTTCAGCCGCTCGCTGATCGTGCCGACGCTGAGCGCGGCCACCGCATGGCCGTCGCGGTCAAGCACCGGCACCGCCACGCCCGACATGCCCGGCAGCAGTCCGGTGGAGCGGCTGGCATAGCCGAGATCACGCACCCGCGCGATCTCCGTGCGCAGATACACCTCGTCGATGATGCCCACGCCCTGCATGCGCGGCAGGTTGAAGCGGATCACCTCCTCCCGCTCCTCCTCGTGCAGGAAGGCCATGATGGCGAGGCTGCCCTGGCCGACGCCCAGAGTCACCCGGCCGCCGATGTCGCCGGTGAAGGAGCGGATGGGGAAGGGCCCCTCGCTGCGGTCGAGGCACACCGCGTCGAAGCCGCTACGCACCAGCAGGAAGATGGTGTCGCGCAGGGTCGCCGACAGGCGCAGCAGGATCGGCCGGCAGATGTCGCGCAGGTTGTTCGGGTTGCCGGCCTGGGCCGCCAGACCGAACAGGTCGATGCCCAGTCGGTAGCGCTTGGTCGCCTTGTCGGCCTCCGCCATCCCCTCTTCCACCAGGATCTTCAGCAGACGGTGGACGGTCGGCGGGGTGAGGTCGAGGGCGCGCGAGATGTCGGTCAGTCGCGCCCCCGTTTCATTGGAGGAGGCGAGCAGGCGCAGGATCGCCAGCCCCCGCTGCAGGCTGGACTTACCGCCCGCCTCGTCGGCCCCGGCGTTCTCGTTCCCCTTGCTGCGGGTGTCGGCGCTCATTTTCAGCCTCGGCCTGAAAGTCGGTGATGTTTGCTGCCCCATCTATTCCGTATATCGGAAGCTTTTGCAAAATCTTTTCTGTCTATGGAAAAACCGGATTGACGCGACCGGGGGCGCAGCGGAACCATCGGGGCAACAGGTGAGGCCCGGAGACCGGGGCCAATTGTCGCAAGAGGGAGAATTCCCCCGTGTCGTTCCTCGAATTGAAAAACATCACCAAGCGTTACGGCCCGCTGACCGCGGTGGGCGATGTCTCGCTGTCGGTGGAAAAGGGGGAGTTCGTCTCTCTGCTCGGCCCCTCGGGCTGCGGCAAGACCACGACCCTGCAGATGATCGCCGGTTTCGTCGAGCCGTCGGCCGGCACGATCCGTCTGGACGGCCGCGACATCACGCGGGCCAAGGCGAACAGCCGCGGGCTGGGCATCGTGTTCCAGAGCTACGCGCTGTTCCCGCACATGACCGTGTTCGACAATGTCAGCTTCGGGCTGGAAATGCAGCGCGTGCCCAAGGGCGAGCGCAAGCCGCGGGTGGAAGAGGCGCTGTCGCTGGTCCACCTCTCGCCCTACGCCAAGCGCTATCCGCGCGAACTGTCCGGCGGCCAGCGCCAGCGCGTGGCCCTGGCACGCGCGCTGGTCATCCGCCCACCGGTGCTGCTGCTGGACGAGCCGCTGTCGAACCTGGATGCCAAGCTGCGCGAGGCGATGCAGTTCGAACTGCGCGAGATTCAGCGCAAGGTCGGCACCACCACCGTGATGGTCACCCACGATCAGGCGGAAGCTTTCTCGATCAGCGACCGCGTCGTGGTGATGGAGGCCGGGCGCATCACCCAGATCGACCAGCCCTACCGCATCTACGAGCATCCGGAGACGGAGTTCATCTCCCGCTTCGTCGGCAAGACCAACCTGCTGCCGGGCAAGGTGACCACGGCCACCGGTGCCGGCGCCACGGTGTCGCTGGCCGGCATCGCCGTGCCGGTGGAGGCCGCCGGCCTGTCGGTGGGCGAGACGGTGACGCTGTGCATCCGGCCGGAGAAGTTGCACCTGACCGTCCCGACGAACGGGCTGCTGACCGGCCGTGTCGCCGACCGCTTCTTCCTGGGCAGCCAGTGGCTCTATCACATCGACGGGCCGCTCGGCACGCTGATGGTGGTGACGCCGAATGACGGCTCCACCCCGGCGGAGCAGGGCGCGACGGTCGGGCTGGAATGGTCGCCGTCGGTCGTGCGCGTCCATCGCGGTGCCATGGCGGAGGCGCCGGATGTGGCGCTCGAGGTGACGGGATGAGCGCCACCGTTCCCGAAGCGGCGCCCGCGGCGTCCGGCGACGAGACGCCGGAACGCCGCTTTCCCACCGCGCCGCTGTTCCTGTCGGCCCCGGCGGTCCTGCTGTTCGCAGCACTGGTGCTGATCCCGCTGTTCCTGACGGCGCTCTTGTCCTTCAACCAGTTCGACTATGCGACCGGGCGCACCGGCGGCTTCACGCTGGAGCATTACCTGTCGGTCCTGACCGACGAGTATTATCTGGAAATCTTCCTTCGCACCTTCCGGATTTCGGCGCTGGCGACCGTCATCTGCGTGGTGATCGGCGTGCCGGAGGCCTACATCCTCAGCCGGATGAGCAATCCCTGGCGGTCGATCTTCCTGCTGGTGATCCTGGCGCCGCTGCTGGTCTCCGTCGTCGTGCGCGCCTTCGGCTGGAGCATGCTGCTGGGGCCGGAGGGGCCGGTGAACGCCGCGCTGATGGCGTTCGGCATCGGCCGCATGCGGCTGCTCTACACCGAAGGCACGGTGATCGTGGCGCTGGTCCACGTCATGCTGCCCTTCATGGTCATCCCGGTCTGGACCTCGCTGCAGAAGCTTGATCCGGCGGTGGAGCAGGCGGCGCTGTCCTTCGGCGCCTCGCGCGGCACGGCGATCGTCCGGGTGGTGGCACCGCAGATCCTCCCCGGCATCCTGTCGGGAAGCCTGATCGTCTTCGGCCTCAGCGCAAGCGCCTTCGCCATCCCCGGCCTGCTCGGCGGGCGGCGGCTGAAGATGGTCGCGACGGTGGTCTACGATCAGTATCTCAGCGACCTGAACTGGCCGATGGGTGCCGCGGTCGCCGCATTGCTGCTGATCGCCAACCTGATCGTCATGCTGACCTACCACCGTCTGGTGGAAGGCCATTACCGCCGCCGGCTGGGGTGAGGATGCCATGACCCGCAACGGACCCGTCGCCCTGATTTTTCATACGCTGGTCGTCATCTTCATGCTGGCGCCGCTGGCCATCGTCTGCCTCGTCGCCTTCACGCCGGAGAACACGCTGTCGCTGCCGACCAACGGCTTCTCGCTGCGCTGGTTCGACGCGGTGTTCCACCATCCGGATTTCGTCCAGTCCTTCTGGAACAGCCTGTGGCTCGCCGTGCTGTCGGCGACGCTGGCGGTGGTGCTGGCGGTGCCGGCCTCGCTCGCCATCACGCGCTGGGAGTTTCCCGGCCGCGGATTCCTGAACGCGCTGTTCCTGTCGCCGCTGATCATCCCGCATCTGGTGCTGGGCGTCGCCATGCTGCGGCTGTTCGCCATTGTGGGTGCGACGGGCAGCTTCGCCTGGCTGGTGGCGGCGCACATCGTGATCGTCACACCCTATGTGATGCGCCTGCTGATCGCCGCGATTTCCGGCTTCGACCGCAGCGTGGAGCAGGCAGCCTTCTCGCTGGGCGCCAGCGAGGCCACGGTGTTCCGCCGCGTCACCCTGCCGATGATCCTGCCCGGCGTTACCGGCGGCTGGCTGATCGCCTTCATCAACAGCTTCGACGAGCTGACCATGTCCATCTTCATCACCTCGCCGTCCACGGTGACGCTGCCGGTGCGGATGTACATGTACGCCACCGAATCCATCGATCCGATGATGGCGGCGGTGTCGGCGCTGATCATCGGCATCACCGCGGTCGCCGTTCTTCTGCTCGACCGCGTCTATGGGTTGGACCGCATCCTGGTCGGCCAGCACTGAGTTCCCGTTCCGGCCGTCCTTTCTCCTCGGAGACCAGTCATCATGGCTTTGCTGCAGCGTGTGGCCGAACAGGGCCGGCGCGTGGTCCGCTTTACCCTCGACGGGCGCCCGGTGGAGGCGCTGGAGGGCGACACCGTCATGACCGCCATGCTCACCAATGGCGAGCGGCTGCGCCGGACGGAGTTCGCCGACAGTCCGCGCGCCGGCTTCTGCATGATGGGCGCCTGTCAGGATTGTTGGGTGCGGACGGAGGAGGGCGAGCGGCTGCGTGCCTGCGGCACCTTCATCGCCGACGGCATGCGCCTGCTGAGCGGCGGGGAGTGGACGTCGTGAGCGAAGTTCTCCCTCCCGTGATCGTCGGCGCCGGCCCGGCCGGCATCCGCGCGGCGGAGCGGCTGGTCGCCGCCGGACTGCGGCCGGTGGTGGTGGACGAGGCGGCGCGCTGGGGCGGCCAGATCTACCGACAGCCTCCTGACGGCGGCTTCACCCGGCCGAAGACGGCCCTGTACGGTTTCGAGGCGGGCAAGGCCGACGCGGTCCACCGCGCAATGGCAGCGATCCGCGACCGCATCGACTACCGGCCGCGCACGCTGGTGTGGAACTGCGAGGACGGGGCGCTCGACCTGCTGTGCGACGGCGCCAGCGAAACTCTGCCCTTCAGCCATATGATCCTGGCGACCGGCGCCACCGACCGCGTGCTGCCCTTCCCCGGCTGGACCCTGCCCGGCGTCTTCACGCTGGGCGGGTCGCAGGTGGCGCTGAAGTTCCAGGGCTGCGCCGTCGGCCGGCGTGTGGCCTTCCTCGGCACCGGGCCGCTGCTCTATCTGGTCGCCTACCAGTATCTGAAGGCCGGGGTCGAGGTGGCGGGGGTGTTCGACACCACGCCCTTCGCCGCCCAGGCCCGCGCCACCACCGGCATGCTGCGCGATCCGGCGACGCTGGCGAAGGGGCTGTTGTTCGTCGGCTGGCTGCGCGCCCATGGCGTGCCGATCCACAACGGCATCCGCCCGGTGCGCGCCGAGGGGACGGAGCGGGTCGAGGCGCTGGTCTGGCGCGATGCGCGGGGGCAGGAGCGGCGCACGGGTTGCGACGCCGTCGCGTTCGGGCTTGGCCTGCGGTCGGAGACCCAACTGGCCGACCTTGCCGGCTGCCGCTTCCGCTTCGACGAGGCTGACCGCGCTTGGCTGCCGGAGCGGGACGGGGCAGGGCGCAGCTCGGTTCCCGGCGTCTATCTGGCCGGCGACGGCAGCGGCATTTCCGGTGCCGATGCGGCGGAACTGGCGGGGGAGCGCGCGGCGCTGGGCCTGCTGGAGGATCTCGGCCGGCCGGTGGACGGCAAGCGGGTGAAGGAACTGGACGGCCGGCTCGCCCGCATCGCCGCCTTTCGCCGCAGCCTGTCGGCGGCCTTCCCTTTCCCGGCGGACTGGGCCGACGCCATCGCCGACGATACGATGATCTGCCGCTGCGAAGGCGTGACTGCCGGCGCCGTTCGCGAGATCGCCCGCAGCGGCCAAGCGCGCGAGATGAACCGCGCCAAGGCGCTGACCCGCGCCGGCATGGGGCGATGCCAGGGCCGCATGTGCAGCGCCACCACGGCGGAACTGCTGTCCCGCACCCTCGGCACCGGCCCTGACGGGGTGGGGCGCCTGCGGGCGCAGCCGCCGATCAAACCGCTGCCGGTCTCCGCCGGTGCCGAACGGCGGGAGGTCGCGTGATGCGGGAACGGATCGAGTGCGATGCCGCCATCGTCGGCGGCGGGATCGTCGGCGGATCGGCGGCGCTGTTCCTGCGGCAGGCCGGCCTGTCCGTCACCTTGCTGGAGCGCGACTGGTGCGGCGCCAAGGCGAGCGGCGTCAATTTCGGCGGTGTGCGCCGGCAGGGCCGCCCGCTGGAGCAGCTGCCGCTGTCCCAGCGCGCTCACGCCATCTGGGGCCGGCTGCCGGAACTGCTGGGCACCGATGCCGAGTACATCCGTTCCGGCCATCTGAAGCTGGCGCGCAGCGAAACCGATCTGGAGTCGCTGATCGCCTACCGCGAGCGCAGCCAGGGCTTCGGCCTCGGGCTGGAGATCATCACGGGCGAGGAGTTCCGCCGGCGCTGGCCGGCACTGGGCGACCGTGCGCTCGGCGGGTCGCTCTGCCCGGAGGACGGCCACGCCAATCCGCGCCTCGTCTCCCCCGCCTTCGCCCGTGCCGCCGCGGCGCTGGGGGCCGTGGTGCGCGAACAGACGCCGGTCGACCGGGTGGAGAAGGACGGCGACCGCTTCGTGCTGCTGAGCGGCGATGCCCTGGAAGTCCGTGCCCGATTCCTGTTGAACACCGCCGGTGCCTGGTCCCGGCGGGTGGCGGAAGCCTTCGGCGAGCCGGTGCCGCTGGAATCGCTCCACCCCAACATGGCGGTGACGGAGCCGCTTCCCCGCTTCCTCGACGTCAACATCGGGGTAGAGGGTGGCGGAGTCTATGGCCGGCAGGTGCCGCGCGGCAATGTGGTGGTCGGCGGCGGGCGCGGCTTCGCGCTGGACGCCGACCGCGCCCGGCCGCAGCGCGACGCCGTGCTGACCCTGATGCGCGACGCGGCGGAGCTGTTCCCGCAGCTGCGCCACGCCCACGTCATCCGCTGCTGGACCGGGGTGGAGGGCTACACGCCCGACCGCAACCCGGTCATCGGCCCCAGCCGCACCACCCCCGGCCTGTTCCATGCCTTCGGCTTCTCCGGTGCCGGCTTCCAGATCGGTCCCGGCGTCGGCCAGACGCTGGCCGAGCTTGTCACAACCGGCGAGACGCCGATGCCGCTGGAGCCCTTCCGTATCGACCGCTTTCCACCAACCGCCTAAAGATTCTATCCCCTTGGCCCAATGGAGGACATGCATGCCCAGCTTGCGTAACCTGTCGCTCACCGGTCTCGCCACGGTCGCCATCACGGCGGCCGCCGCGCTCTCCACCCCCGCCGCCGCCCAGACCAAGACGGTCTATATCGGCATGAACGGCGGCACGATGGAGAAGACCTACACCGAGCATGTCTTCCCCGCCTTCGAGAAGGCGACGGGCATCAAGGTGGTGGTGGTCCCCGGCACCTCGTCCGACATCCTGGCCAAGCTGCAGGCGCAGAAGGACAATCCGCAGATGCATGTCGTCTTCCTGGACGACGGGCTGATGTACCGTGCCATCGGCATGGGCCTGTGCCAGAAGATGGACAGCGCGCCGGTGCTGAACGACGTCTACCCGTCGTCGCGCATGAAGGGCGACATGGCGGTCGGCGTGAACATGGGCATGACCGGGCTGGCCTATAACAAGGCGATGTTCGACGAGAAGGGTTGGGCGCCGCCGACCAGCTGGATGGATCTGGCCGATCCCAAGTACAAGGGCAAGGTCGTCGTCCAGTCGGCCGCCAGCAGCTCCTTCGGCCTGCATGCCTTCCTGATGTACAACCGCATCAAGGGCGGCACCGAGGCCAACGTCGATCCGGGCTTCACCACCTGGCGCAAGACCATCGGCCCGAACGTTCTGGAATACATCCCGAGCTCGGCCAAGATCGCCGAGATGGTGCAGACCAACGAGGCGGCCATCTTCCCGCTGACCCCGACCGGCGTCGGCAGCCTGAAGGCCAAGGGTATTCCGGTGGAATATGCCCAGCCCAAGGAAGGCTCGGTCGTGCTGATGGTCGGCGAATGCGTCGTCGCCAAGAACCCGGACAACGAAGCCGCGCAGAAGCTCGCCGCCTATCTGCTGAGCCCGGAGGCGCAGCTCGCCGCCCTGCAGTACGGCGCGCAGATCCCGTCCAACACCAAGGTCAGCGCGCCGGCCGAGGTGGCCGACGAGATGACCAAGTTCCAGGGTTACATGAAGAACGCCGTCACGGTGGACTGGGACGTCATCAACGAGAAGCGTCCGGACTGGAACCAGCGCTGGAACAAGGAAATCGAACGGTAATCAGGGCATGAAAAAGGGGGCGCCGAAAGCGCCCCCCGATCTTTTTGCGGATGCTTATTCGGCAGCCATCGCGGCGCGGCGCTGGGCCTCGCGGGTTTGGCGGCCTTCCTTCAGCTTTTCCGACAGCAGGAAAGCCAGTTCCAGCGACTGGCTGGCGTTCAGGCGCGGATCGCAGGCGGTGTGGTAGCGCAGGGCCAGATTGTGGTCGGTGATCGCCTGGGCGCCGCCCGTGCACTCCGTCACATCCTGGCCGGTAAGCTCGAAATGCACGCCGCCGGCATGGGTGCCTTCGGCCTGATGCACCTCGAAGAAGCCGCGCGCCTCGGCCAGCACCCGCTCGACCGGACGGGTCTTGTAGCCGGTGGTCGACTTGACCGTGTTGCCGTGCATCGGGTCGCAGGACCACACCACGGTGCGGCCTTCGCGCTGGACCTTGCGCAGCAGCGGCGGGAACTTCTCCGCGACCTTGTCGGAGCCCATGCGCACGATCAGCGTCAGGCGGCCGGCCTCGTTGGTCGGGTTCAGGATGTCGATCAGGCGGATCAGCTCGTCCGGGTCGGTCGTCGGGCCGCATTTCAGGCCAATCGGGTTCTTCACGCCGCGCAGGAACTCGACATGGGCGCCGTCGGGCTGGCGGGTGCGGTCGCCGATCCACAGCATGTGGGCCGACACGTCGTACCAGTCGCCGGTGGTGCTGTCGACGCGGGTCAGAGCCTGCTCGAAGGGCAGCAGCAGCGCCTCGTGGCTGGTGAAGAAGTCGGTCTCGCGCAACTGCGGCGTCGTCTCCGCGGTGATGCCGCAGGCGGCCATGAAGGCCAGCGTCTCGTCCAGGCGGTTGGCCAACTCCTGGAAATGCTCACCGGCCGGCGACTTCTCGACGAAGCTCAGCGTCCACTGATGGACCTTGTGCAGGTCGGCGTAGCCGCCCTGGGCGAAGGCGCGCAGCAGGTTCAGCGTCGCGGCGGCCTGGGTGTAGGCCTGCATCATGCGCTCCGGATCGGGAACGCGGGCGTCGCTGGTGAAGTCGAAGCCGTTGATGATATCGCCGCGGTAGGACGGCAGCTCGACCCCGTCGATCTCCTCCATGTCGGCCGAGCGCGGCTTGGCGAACTGGCCGGCCATGCGGCCGACCTTGATGACCGGGATCGAGGCGCCGAAGGTCAGCACCACGGCCATCTGCAGCAGGACGCGGAAGGTGTCGCGGATGTTGTTGGGGTGGAATTCGGCGAAGCTCTCGGCGCAGTCGCCGCCCTGCAGCAGGAATGCCTGGCCGGCGGCGGCCTCGGCCAGCTTGGCCTTCAGCCGGCGGGCCTCGCCGGCGAAGACAAGCGGCGGATAGGAGGACAGACGCTGTTCGACCGCCTCGACCTTGGACTGGTCGGGATAAGTCGGCATCTGCTTCGCCGGTTTCGTCCTCCAACTGGCGGGTGTCCAACGCTCGACCATGACGCGCCTGCTCTTCCTTGACGATTGCGGAACGGGGGCCGGGCGGGCGGCGAACGACCGGCGGCGAAACCCGTGGGGGGTACTCTATAGCGCGACTCGCGGTAACTTTTCCACAGTTTCGGCCTGCCTGCCGGTAATGCTGTGCCATTGGGACAGGTCGCCTGCCACCGGGGGTGATTTCAGATGAAAGGAACTTCGCTTCTCCGCCGATTTACAAGGGTCGCTGGCGGCCTGCGCCCGCGGCCTTTATACATCGGGGGAAACCGACCACGCCCGAGAGGAGCTTAACCCGGTGAAAGCGACATCCTGGCGGGCAGGGCGCCTGTCCTCCTGGGGGCAGGCCCTGTCCGTCTACCGCGACCCGCGCGTGCTGGCGATCCTGTTCCTGGGCTTTTCCGAAGGGCTGCCGCTGGCGCTGACCGGCGCCACGCTGAATGTCTGGCTGACCGAACAGGGGGTCAGCCGCACCAACATCGGGCTGTTCGCGCTGGTCACCATGCCCTATGCGCTGAAGTTCCTGTGGGCGCCGCTGATCGACCGGCTGCGGCTGCCGGTGATGACGCGGCTGTTCGGGCGGCGGCGCGGCTGGGCGCTGACGGCGCAGGCGGCATTGATCGCGGCGCTGCTGGGGCTGGGCACGACCGATCCGGGCCAGGACCTGTGGTGGACGGCGATGTGCGCCGTGCTGGTCGCCTTCTGCTCCGCCAGCCAGGACATCGTCGTCGACGCCTATCGCGTCGAGGTGCTGGAGGAGCATCAGCAGGCGGCTGGCGCCGCGGTGCTGGTGCTGGGCTATCGCTTCGGCATGATGGCGGCGGGAGCCGGCGCGCTCTACATCGCCCAGTACCATGGCTGGCGCACGGCCTACGAGGTGATGGCGGCGCTGGTTATGGTCGGCATGGCCACCATCCTGCTGTGCCGCGAGCCGAAGGAGCCGCCGCCCAGCGCCCGCGAAAAGCTGATCGCCGAATGGCTGGGGCATCGGCCGCACCTGTCGGGCCGCAGCGCGGTCGTGCTCGCCTGGATTTACGGGGCGGTGGTGGCGCCCTTCGCCCAGTTCATGGAGCGGCGCGGCTGGGTGGTGATCCTGGCCTTCATCGCCAGCTACAAGCTGGGGGAGGTGCTGGCCGGCCAGATGTCCTCGACCTTCTACATCAGCCTGGGCTTCTCCAAGGTGGAGATCGCTAATGTCAGCAAGCTGTTCGGGCTGTGGGCGACCATCGCCGGCGGGCTGCTGGGCGGGTTGCTGGTGGGCAAGGTCGGGGTGCTGCGCGGCCTGATGATCGGCGGCATCCTGCAGATGGTGTCGAACCTGGGCTATGTCGTGCTGGCCTGGAATGGCAACGACGTATCGACGCTGGCGATGACGGTGGCGGTGGAGAATGTCTGCGCCGGCATCGCGACGGCGGCCTTCGTCGCCTACCTGTCCAGCCTGTGCAACGTCGCCTACACCGCAACGCAATATGCGCTGCTGTCGAGCCTCTACAAGCTGGGTGGCGACCTGTTCGGCGCCTCCTCCGGCTGGCTGGCGGAGCGGATGGACTGGGTCAGCTTCTTCCTGCTGTCGATGGCGGGCGCGGTGCCGGCGCTCTGCCTGCTGGTCTGGCTGATGGGCCTTCACCGCCGGGAGGAAGAGACCGCCGTCCCCGCACAATGACGGGGACGGCGATGCCGGAGACGCTTACCGCTCGCCGGCGGTCGTCTTGGTCTTGCCGGCGCCCGGCCCGGCGCCCAGGTCGGCGCCGGTGGTCGGGTCGGAGTCCGGCTTCGACATCGTGCGGGCGGCCACCGCGTTGACCGCCGCCAGTTCCGACGCAGCCAGCTTGACCGTCGGGTTGCCGTCGCCGCCGTTGACCGGGCCGTCGCCCATCTTGACGTCGACGAACTCCCACTGGGCGCCCTGGTTCCAGGGGCCGCGCATGTCGCCTTCGCCCTGGCTCATGTTGTAATACTTGTCGGTGTATTCCGGCTTGCCCGGCAGCTTGCCCGGCGGGAAGTTGTTGTCGATGGCGTACAGCGCCTTTTCGAAGCTCTTCTGGTGGGCAATCTCGCGGGTCATCAGGAAGCCCAGCGCATCCTTCACGCCCGGATCGTCGGTGACGTTGATCAGCCGCTCGTAGATGATCTTGGCGCGCGCTTCCGCCGCGACGTTGGAGCGCAGATCGGCCGTCGGCTCGCCGATGCTGTCGATATAGCCGCCGGTCCACAACTGCCCGGCCGAATTCACCAGGGCCGGACCGCCGCCATAGAGCAGCGACAGGGTGTGGCTGCCGTTGCCCTGGGTGATGTTGGCATAGAGGTCGGCGGTCGCCTCCGCGCCCTCGGCCAGCTTGCCCTTGGAGCCCTTGGTCAGCATGGCGACGATGGAGCCGATGACCTCGAGATGGCTCAGCTCCTCGGTCGCGATGTCGATCAGCATGTCCTTGCGGCCCGGATCCTCATCGGCCAGACCCTGGGTGAAATAGCGCATGGCCGCGGCCAGTTCGCCCTGCGGGCCGCCGAACTGTTCCAGCATCAGGCTGGCGAGCACCGGGTTTGGCTCCGACACGCGAACCGTGTACATGAGCTTTTTGTTATGCATGAACATGCGAGGGACTCCTCCTGCGTCTGGTGGCCCGTTGGCGGGGGCCGAGGATCGGAGAGATCGGGAACCGAGAGGCCGCTCCGCTCCCAATCGCTCCATGCCTCAACCAGAAGCCTTTAGAAGCGTTCCAGGAAAAATGCCCTGTCTTGGCGTGCTATACCGCTTGGGGCATGGGAGGCGCGCGCCATGCATGAAAAAGGCGGCGCAGGGGGATAGCCCCCCGCGCCGCCATTGCAACGAAGCGTTCTCCGCAGGCGTCAGATCGTCTTTTCCGGCTCCGCCTTCTCGCGCATCAGCACGAATTCCTCTGCGGTGGAGGGGTGGAGCGCAATGGTGCGGTCGAAGTCGCGCTTGGTGGCGCCGCAGTTCATGGCGATGGCCATCGGCTGCATCATTTCCGGCGCATCCATGCCCATCATGTGGCAACCCAGCACGCGCTGGCTTTCGCCGTCCACCACCAGCTTCATCAGCACCCGCTCGTCGCGGCCGGACAGGGTGTGCTTCATCGGGCGGAAGCCGGCCTTGTAGATGTCGACCTGCGGGTATTTGGCGCGGGCCTGCATCTCGGTCAGGCCGACGGTGCCCAGCGGCGGCAGCGAGAACACCGCGGTCGGCACGTTGTCGTAGCCGATGTGCATCGGGTTGTCGTTGTACAGCGTCTCGGCCAGAGCCCGCCCTTCGGCGATCGCGATGGGGGTCAGCGCCATGCGGTCGGTGACGTCGCCGATGGCATAGATGTTGTCGACGGAGGTGCGCGACCATTCGTCGACCGGGATCGCGCCGGCCTCGTTCAGGGTGATGCCGACCTCTTCCAGGCCGAGATTCTTGGTGTTCGGGCGGCGGCCGGTGGCGGCCATCACCAGGCCGGCCGAATGCTCGCGGCCCATATGGTCGGTAAGGGTATAGCCGCCGGGACCCTTTTCCAACTTCGCCGGCTTGCAGCGCGAGATGATGTTGATGCCGCGCTTGCGCATCTCCTGCGCCAGGGCGACGCGGATGTCGTCGTCGAAGCCGTTCAGCAGGTCGTCGCCGCGGATCATCAGAGTGACTTCGGCGCCCAGCCCGCGGAAGATGCTGGCGAACTCCACGGCGATATAGCCGCCGCCGATGATCAGGACTGAGTGGGGCAGCTTTTCCAGATGCAGCGCCTCGTTGGAGGTCGCGGCATGCTCCATCCCCTCGACCTGCGGCAGCGTCGGCCATCCGCCGGTGGCGATCAGGATGTTGCGGGCGGTGTAGCGCTTGCCGTCGACTTCGACCGTGTGGCGGTCGACGATCCGGCCGAACCCCTCATACAGGGTGACGCCGGAGTTCTTCAGCATGTTGATGTAGATGCCGTTCAGCCGGTCGATCTCGCGGTCCTTGCGCGCGATCAGGGCTTCCCAGTCGAAGGTCGGCGTGTGCGAGTTCCAGCCATAGCCGCAGGAATCCTCGAATCCGTCACGGAACTGCGCGGCGTAGACCAGCAGCTTCTTCGGCACGCAGCCGCGGATCACGCAGGTGCCGCCGACGCGGCTGCCCTCGCAGATCGCCACCTTGGCGCCATAGGACGCCGCGCGCCGGCTGGCGGCAACGCCCCCGGACCCCGCCCCGATGGTGAAGAGGTCGAAATCGAACTCGGCCACGGCCGTCTCCTTGCGCAACTGGACCTTCATTCCACAAACGAATGTGGTCCGGCAGGATATGGGGTCGGAGTGGGCGTTGGGAAGCGCGCCCTCAGCGTAGCAGCATGTCCTGGATCAGCACTTGCCGAAGCTTCAGCGGACGCATGGTCTTGTTGGCGACATAGCGCAGCGCGTCCTTGACATAGACCTGCCCCTCCGCCCCGCGCAGTTCGGCCGGATCGACCTCCAGCAGTCGCCGTTCGATGGCGTCGGCGATGCGCGGCAGATGCGGCGTGACCGACTCCAGCGGGGTCGCCGGGTCGAATTCCAGGACGGCGCGCAGCCGCAACTCCTGCAGCCGGCGGCCGTCGTTCAGCGTGACGGTCAGCGTGGGCAGGGCGGCATAGACGGCCGGTGCCGCTTCTATCCGGGCATGGGAATAGGCGCCCTGGGCGGGGGCAGGGCGCAGCAGCAGCGCACTGCCGATCCCGGCACCGGCGAAGGCCAGCATCAGTCCCAGCAATGCCAGGATGATCCGGTTACCGGTCCCATCGAAGGAGGGCAGGTTGCCTTGGCCGGCTTCGGCAGAGACTGATGCCTTGGTCATTCCGCGCTGCCGAGTTGTTGCCGCCGAACCGCTTCGGAAACTCTAAAAGCGCGGAAGTGGTAGGTCAAATAATGGCATTTTATCTGGTTTTTCTTTGATTGCCGATGGATGGAGGGCGATCGACTGATTCATGGCCAGGCTTCTTTTGCGAGCATTTGAGGTTTTTTCCAGCGACCGGGATCTTGTCCCCGTCAAAAAATGCAACGCAGCCATCCGCCGCGGGTTGACAGGGTGGGAAGCCTCTTCCCCCGCCTGCCCGGGGCGTATAATGCTGGGATTCCAACACAACCGGCCGGCTGGCCCTGCCCGGCGGCCGGACCATCCATAACGATGTGCCGCAATACCATGCGCAGACTCTGGCGCAGACAGGGGCGGAAGGCGAGGGTGACGGGTATGAGCGACAGCGATAACCGATCGGTTGGCAGCCGGGCAGCAGGTATCCGGCCCGCCGGCATCCAGACAACCGGGAGCGGGCCGACTGCCCTTCACCCGTCCTCCGCCGCGGTTCCCGACTGGACGGACACCTATTTCCGCCGCACCAAGGAGGCGGTCGGCAAGTTCGGCGACAAGACCGTCACCTACGCCATCTTCATGCGGCGCCCGGTGGTCTGCGCCCCGCGCCTTGCGGTGGACTGGCTGGAGTCGGTGGCGCGGGAGCGCAACACCAGCTTCCAGATCGAGCTGAATTACCCCGAGGGCAAGTGGGTCGGGGCCGGCGAGCCGATCATGTACATCACCGGCTCCTTCTATCATCTGGTCGATTGCGAGACGATCCTGCTGCAGAAGCTGGGCCCGGCCAGCGTCGCCGCCTACAACGCCTTCACCATGTGTGCCGACCTGCCGAAGGTCGCCTTCCTCGCCATGGACGCCCGCCATTGCGCCGGGACCGAGATGGCGGAGATGATGGCCTATGCCGCCTCCGTCGGATCCGACCGCGCCAAGCGCAAGGTCGGCGCCAAGGGATTCGTCGGCAACGCCACCGACGCCACCGCCTCCTATTTCGGGCAGGACCGGGGCATGGGCACCATGCCGCACGCCCTGATCGGCTATGCCGGTTCGACCGTGCGCGCGGCGGAAATGTTCCACGAGACCTTCCCCGATTTGGCCCTGACCGTGCTGGTCGATTATTTCGGCCGGGAGATCACCGACGGGCTGGAGGTTTGCCGCCGCTTCCCGCAACTGGCCGCCCAGGGCAAGCTGTCGCTGCGGCTCGACACCCCCGGCGGCCGTTTCGTCGAGGGGCTGGACCCGCCCGGCTCCTACGCCGTGCTGGAGCGCCATGCGCCGCATGCCATCCGCGGCTACCGCGACGAGACGCAGCTTCGCTATCTGATCGGCACCGGCGTTTCGGCCGCGGCGATCCATTACGTGCGCGAGCGGCTGGACGAGGCCGGCTTCCCGGCAGTGAAGATCGTGGCCAGCAGCGGCTTCGGCCCGGCCAAGTGCCGGCTGATGGCGGAGGCTAACGCCCCGGTCGACGTGATCGGCACCGGCAGCTACCTGCCCGAACGCTGGACCGAGACCTACGCGACCGCCGACATCATCGAGTATGACGGCGAACGCCGCGTGAAGGTCGGCCGCGAGTTCCTGTTCCGGCGGTAGGTTGGGACTGTGGCGTATCCCTTTCCCGCCCCGGATCCCCTCTCCCCCCCGGGGAGAGGGTTAGGGTGAGGGGGATCCGCTTCGTGGCTCTCTTCGGCTACGCCGAACCCCCTCATCCCAACCTTCTCCCCGCTTTCGGCGGACCACAGGTCCGCCTGTCGCGTCAGCGCAAACGAAGTTTGCGCGTGAGCAGGGGGGAGAAGGAGTTCAGCGCATTTCACCCCAGACGCTTCGCAATCAGCGGACCTCTCCCCGGAGCTGTGTCCGTCACCGTGACCGACGCGCGCAGGCGGCGCTCGGCTTCGTCGGCCTGTGCCTCCGTGCGGGCGTGCAGGATCGCCAGCGGGCGCTCGCCCGGCCCGACGGCGTCGCCAAGCCCGGCGATCTCGTCAAAGCCGACGGCGAAGTCGATGGAGTCGGTGGTCTTGGTCCGGCCGCCGCCCAGCGCCACCACCGCCATGCCGACTCCGCGGGTGTCGATGGCGCCGACGAAGCCGGCTTGGTCTGCGAAGACCGGGCGGACGATGGGCGCGCTCTCCAGATGGCGATCCGGCTGCTCCAGCAGATCGGCCGGCCCGCCCAGTGCCTCCACCATGCGGGCGAAACGCTCCGCCGCCTCGCCGCTGGCGATGGAGCGGTCGGCCATGGCGCGCCCGGCCGCAGCGTCCGGCGCCAACCCGCTCAGCGCCAACAGTTCCGCCGCCAGCGCCGCCGTCACCTCATAGAGCCGCGCTTCGGCCGGTTCCCCGCGCAGGATGGCGAGACATTCGCGCATCTCCAGCGCATTACCGGCGCTGCGGCCCAGCACCTCGTTCATGTCGGTCAGCAGGGCCACCGCCGGCAGGCCGGCGCCCTTCGACACGGTGACGATGCTGTCGGCCAGCGCCTCGGCATCTTCGAACCGCTGCATGAAGGCGCCGCTGCCGAACTTTACGTCCATCACCAGTGCGTCGAGCCCGGCGGCGAGCTTCTTCGACAGGATCGACGCGGTGATGAGGTCGAGCGATTCGACCGTCGCCGTCACGTCGCGGATGGCGTAGAGCCGCTTGTCGGCCGGGGCGATGTCGTCGGTCGCGCCGATCACGGCACAGCCGACCTCCCTCACCACCCGGCGCAGCAGGTCGTTGTCGGGCTTGGCGCGGTAGCCGGGGATGCTCTCGAACTTGTCGAGCGTTCCGCCGGTGTGGCCAAGCCCGCGCCCCGACACCATCGGCACGAAGCCGCCGCAGGCCGCCAGCATCGGCGCCAGGATCAGGCTGACCTTGTCACCGACCCCGCCGGTCGAATGCTTGTCGATCACCGGGCCGGGCAGGTCCAGCGACCGCCATTCCATCACCGTTCCCGAATCGCGCATGGCGCGGGTCAGCGCCACCCGTTCGTCCAGGCTCATGCCGCGGAAGAAGACGGCCATGGCGAAGGCCGCCGCCTGGGCCTCCGACACGCTGCCGTCGGTGATGCCGCGCACGAAGTCCCGGATGGTGGCGTCGTCCAACGGCTGGCCGTCGCGCTTGGCGCGGACGATCTCCTGCGGAAGCATGCCTCAGTAGCCTCCCGCCGGGGCCGGTTCGCGTTCGCCCTCCCGCTCCCCATGCCCGGCCGCCGCCAGCAGCGAGTCGAGCAGGCTGGAGGCGCCGAAGCGGAAGGTCTGCGGCGTTGCCCAGCCTTCGCCCAGGATGCGGTCGGCCAGCGCCAGATAGCGCGCCGCCTCCGCCGCGTCGCGGATGCCGCCGGATGCCTTGAAGCCGACCGGCTTGCCGGATTCATAGATGCAGTCGAGCATCACCGCCGCCGCCGGCAGGGTCGCGGCCGGCTGCGTCTTGCCGGTGGAGGTCTTCAGGAAATCGGCGCCGGCGGCGATGGCGTCGCGGGCCGCCCAGGCCAGCAGGTCGGCGTCGGGGAAGGCGCCGGATTCGAGAATCACCTTCATCAAGGCCTTGTCGCCGCAGGCTTCGCGGCAGGCCTTCACCACATTCATCGGCTGGGTGCGGGCGCCGTCGATGAAGGCCTTGTAGGGCAGCACGACGTCAATCTCGTCGGCGCCGTCGGCGATGGCGCGCCGGGTCTCCGCCGCCACCGAGGAGGCATCGGCCTCTCCGGTCGGGAAATTCACCACGGTGGCGACCTTCACCGGCGTTCCCTCCAGCGCCTTGCGCGCGGTAGGGACGAAGCGCGGCCAGACGCAGACGGCGGCGACCGGCCCCGCCGGCGTCACGGCGCGGGCGCAGAGTTCCTGCACCACGCGGTCGCTGTCGTCGCCGTTCAGGCTGGTGAGGTCGAGCATGCCCACGGCACGGCGCGCCAGATCGGCGTCGGACGGGGCGTTGGCGCTGGCGTCGAGCGCGCTTTGCAGGTCGGCAGACAGTTTCATGACCGGGACCCGTCCTTTTCATGCAGGCGTTCGAGGAAGCCGACCAGCAGGCGTTCCAGGTCGGCGGCTGCCGCCGATGCGGCAGTAAGGGTCTGGTGATGGTCGACCGGCCCGTCGCCGAGCCCGACACCCAGGTTGGTGACGACGGCGCAGCCGGCGACCCGCAGGCCGCAATGTCGGGCGATGATGCATTCCGGCACCGTGGACATGCCGACCGCGTCGGCGCCCAGCAGCTTCATCATCCGCACCTCGGCCGGCGTCTCGAAGGACGGGCCGGGATAGGCGGCATAGACGCCCTCCGCCAAGTCGATGGAAAGGCCGGCGGCCACCTCCTTCAGCAGGGCGCGGAGGTCCGGATCCCAGGCGTCGGTCATGCTGGGGAAACGTTCGCCGAAGGCTTCGTCGTTCGGGCCGGTCAGCGGGTTGGAACCCAGCAGGTTCAGATGGTCGCTGATCGCCATCAGCCGGCCCGGCCCGACCTCCAACCGAAGGGAGCCGACGGCGGCGGTCAGCACCAGCGTGTCGCAGCCTGCCAGCTTCAGCGCCCGCACCGCGGTCTTCAGCGCATCGAAGCCGTTGCCTTCATAAGCATGGACGCGGCCCTGCATGCAGGCGACCTCGACCCCGCCGAGCTGCCCCACGACCAGCCGCCCGGCATGGCCGGACACGCTGGGAACCGGGAAGCCGGCGATCTCGCCATAGGGGATGGAAACGGCACCGGCGATGCGGTCGGCAATGCCGCCAAGACCTGAGCCCAGCACGATGCCGACCCGCGGCCGATGGCCGGAGGCACGGTGAAGGATGTCCGCGGCGGCGCGGGCTGCCGTCATGTCGGGGAACTCCGCTCAGAAGGCTAAATTGGTGGGGCCGAACGATTCGGGCAACAGGGTCTCCAGCGAAAAGGTCCGCCGCAGGCCGGCCGGATCGCAGATGTGGATCGGGGTGTCCGGCGTCGCGAATTCGCGGATGCGCTGGCGGCAGCCGCCGCAGGGGGTGCAGATCTCCTCCGCCCCCGCTTCGCCGCCCATCACGAGGATGGCGCGGATGCGGCGGTCGCCGGCGGTGACCATGGCGCCGATGGCGCTCGCTTCGGCGCACTGGCCCTGCGGGTAGGCCGCATTCTCCACATTGCAGCCGGCGAAGATGCGCCCCGATTCGCCGAGGATGGCGGCGCCCACCTTGAATTTGGAATAGGGAGCGTGGGCGTTCCCGCGCGCGGCGCGGGCCGCTTCGATCAGTGGGGTCAGCTCTGCCGGGTAGGTCATGGCGTCAGCGCTCCTTGACATAGGGGATGCCGCTCGCCTTCGGGGCGATGGCCTTGCCGACGAAGCCGGCCAGCAGCAGGACGGTCAGCACATAGGGCAGCATCTGGATGAACTGCACCGGGATGACGCCGATGCCCGGCAGTTCCACCCCCTGCAGGCGCACCTGCACCGCGTCGGTAAAGGCGAACAGCAGGCAGGCGAACAGGGTCGGTCCCGGCCGCCATTTGCCGAAGATCAGCGCCGCCAGCGCCAGATAGCCCTTGCCGGCGGTCATGTCGCGGACAAAGCCGGCGCCATGCCCGGTGGAGAGATACGAGCCGGCCATCCCCGTCAGCGCGCCGGTCACCAGCAGCGCCTGATAGCGCAGCCGCGTCACCGACAGACCGGCAGTGTCGACCGCCGCCGGGTTCTCGCCCACCGCGCGCAGTCGTAGCCCGAAGCGCGAGCGGTAGAGCACCCAATGGGTGGCGATCACCAGGACCAGCGTCACCCATATCAGCACATTGTTACCGTTCAACAATTCGCGATAGACCGGCCCCAGCACCGGGATGCCGGACAGGGCCTCCACCCCCGGCAGCTCGACCGCGGGGATGCGCGCCTCGTTGGGCAGAAGCGGGGTCTGGCCGCCCTGCTGGAACCAGGCATAGGCCAGCGTCGGCGCCAGCCCGGCGACCAGGATGTTGATCGCCATGCCCGACACCACTTGATTGCCGTTGTGGGTGATGCAGGCGAAGCCGTGGACCAGCGCCAGCACGACCCCGGCGGCGATGCCGGCCAGCAGCCCGAGCCAGGGGTTCAGCGTGACCGAGGCGACGGCGGCGGAGAAGAAGGCGCCGGCCAGCATCTTGCCCTCCAGCCCGATGTCGACCACGCCCGACCGCTCGCAATACATGCCGGCGAAGGCGGCCAGCACCAGCGGCGTCGCCACCCGGATGGTGGCGCTCAGCAGCTGCAGCGCCAGAAGAAGTGCGTCCTCCATCGCTCAGCCCCTTCCCCCAGTGGCGACATCTGCGGCGGTGGCAGCGCTGCGGCGGCGGAACAGCGCCTCCACCTGCGGCTTGAACAGGTTCTCCATCGCGCCGGCGAACAGGATGACCAAGCCCTGGATGACCATCACCAGTTCGCGGTTGATCGTGGGATAGTCGAAGGACAGCTGGCCGCCGCCCTGCGCCAGAACCCCGAACAGCAAGGCGGCCAGAATGATCCCGACCGGGTGGTTGCGTCCCATCAGGGCGACGGCGATGCCGACAAAGCCGACGCCGCCGGTGAAGTTCAGGATCACCCGGTGCTGCACGCCGAGGATCTCGTTCACTCCGACGAAGCCGGCCAGGGCACCGGAGATCAGCATGGCGATGATGATGTTCCGCGACGGCGAGATGCCGGCATAGACCGCCGCCCGCTCGTTCCGGCCCACGGTGCGCAGCTCATAGCCCCAGCGGGTGCGGCGCAGGAAGATGTGGAACAGCAGGCAGCAGGCCAAGGCCCAGAGGAAGGACAGGTTCAGCGGCGAGGCCGGGATGGTGATGCCGAACCAGCCGAGCGCCCGGTCCATCGACGGCAGCCAGACGCCCGGATCGAATTCGCGGGTTTCCGGCGACTGGCTGCCGGGGCGGATCAGCACGTCCACCAGCAGCCAGGTCATGATCGACGCGGCGATGAAGTTGAACATGATCGTCGTGATGACGATGTGGCTGCCGCGCTTGGCCTGCAGCCAGGCCGGGATGAAGGCCCAGGCGGCGCCGAACAGGGCCGACGCCAGCACCGCCAGCAGCGCCACCACCGGCCAGGGCCAGCCGGTCAGCGCCAGCGCCACCAGCCCGGCGCCGAGCCCGCCCAGATAGGCCTGCCCCTCGCCGCCGATGTTGAACAGCCCGCAATGGAAGGCGATGGCGACCGCCAGCCCGGTGAAGATGTAGTCGGTGGTGTAATACAGGGTGTAGCCGATGGCCTCCGGGTAGCCCAGAGCCTCCGACAGCAGCAGCGACAGCACGTCGATCGGATTCTCGCCGATCACCAGGATCACCAGCCCCGACAGCACGAAGGCCGCGACGAGGTTGAGGACCGGCAGCAGCGCATATCCGACCCAGCCCGGCACGGCGCCCGGCTGTCCCTTACCCGACCCGCTCAGCAGCACCGGCGTCTCCTGGATTGCCCCCTGTCGGGGATTCTTAACCGCCAACGCCCAGCCGACCAAGCATTTCGTGGCGCCGGGCGGCCTGCGGCTATCGAGAGTTGGACGCATTACAAAAAGCCTTGCCGCAGCGCAGCATTCTGGCATGCTTCTTACCCATAATAATTTTATGGCTATGGAGCATGCCCGATGCCGCTCGACATTCCGCAGACCTTCCGCCACCACGTCTTCTGCTGCGCCCAGCAGCGTCCGCCCGGCCATCCGCGCGGCAGCTGCGCCGCCAAGGGTGCCCACCCGCTGTGGCAGCGGCTCGACCAGAAAATCCAGGCGAAGGGTCTGGCCGATGTCGGGATGGCGATGACGGGCTGCCTCGGCTTCTGCTCGGCGGGGCCGCTGATGGTGGTCTATCCGGAAGGCATCTGGTATCGGCCGGAGACGGCGGAGGACATCGACGAGATCGTCGAGTCGCATCTGGTGAACGACGCGCCGGTGGAGCGGCTGGTGATGGTGCTGTCGCGGTGAGGTGTCGGCCGCGGCAAAGTTAGACCCCCACCCTAACCCTCCCCCGCTGGGCGGGGGAGGGGATAAGCGCTTGATCGGAAAGGGAGCGGCAGTCTCTCCCCCGCCCAGCGGGGGAGGATAGGTGGGGGCATCCGGAGCCTGAACTCGGCCAAAGCCCCACGCCTACCAGACCTGCGGTTGCGGCATTGGGACGCGGGCGCATTTGCCCATAATGTGGGCATTCTCCGTCATTGCCGCCCCGAACAGATCCATGACCGACGCCGAGACCGCCGACCTGCTGCCTGCCGAGGCCGATTCGGTTCCCTATGCCGTCGGCTGCTTCCTGGGCGCGATCCTGCTGTTCGCGGCGATGGACACGCTCATCAAGTTCCTGACCGCCGATTACCCGGTGCCGCAGCTGATGTTCGTGCGTTCGCTGGTCGCCTTCCTGCTGGTGGGCGGCTACACGCTGTGGCGCGGCGGCGGGATTGCGGCGATGCGGACGCGGCGGCCACTGGGCCATGTCTGGCGGGCCTTCGCCGGACTGATCTCGATGGGATGCTTCTTCTATGCGTTCCGCGAGCTTCCGCTGGCCGACGTCTATGTGCTGAGCTTCGCCGGGCCGCTGTTCATCACCGCCCTGTCCGCCCCGTTGCTGGGGGAGCCGGTGGGCTGGCGCCGTTGGGCGGCGGTGGTGGTCGGGTTCGGCGGTGTGGTGGTGATGGCGCAACCGTCTGCGGGTGCGCCGCTGGTGCCGGTTCTGGTCGGGCTGTGCGCCGCGCTGTTCTATGCGCTTGCGGCGCTGGCCGTGCGCGGCCTGTCGCGGACGGAGACCAGCGCGTCCATCGTGCTCTATCTGCTGCTGACGACCACGGTGGTCAGCGGCGCGCTGACGGTGCCGGTCTGGACCGCACCGACCGGCTTCGCGCTGGGGCTGATGGCGCTGGTCGGTGCGATCGGCGCCGGGGCGCAGGTGCTGCTGACCCAGGCCTTCCGCCGGGCGCCGCCGGCGGTGGTGGCGCCCTTCGAATATACCGGCATGGTCTGGGCCAGCCTGTTCGGCTGGCTGGTGTTCGGCGATTTGCCGACCGTGCCGGTGATCGCCGGCGCCATGGTCATCATCGGCAGCGGTCTCTACATCCTGCATCGTGAAACGCTGGTGGCGCGCCGCCGGTTGGGTTCTTGACAGGACGGGGCCGGCGGCGACACTCTCGCCGCCTGTTCACGGCTGGGGTGCCCCTGCCTTTCGCCGGGTCGGCGGATGCGGGGGCTGAGACAACACCCATCGAACCTGATCCGGGTCATGCCGGCGAAGGGAGCCGACCGGAACCCGACGGATCAGCCGCAAACGCCCCGTCCCCTCCGCGTCGCTCCGGTCGCCGGCGCGAGTTGAGGAGTTTTCGGTCATGCGGCGCGCGCTTCCCCTTCTGATCGGCCTGCTGGCGGCCACGTCCTGCCTGTCTCCGGCGGCGCGGGCCGACGACACGCTGTCCTTTCCGGTGCTGGTGCCGCTGACCGGCTTCCTGTCTCTGGAGGGCACCAGCCAGCGCAATGGCGCGGTGCTGGCGCTGAAGCAGACGCCGGCCGGCGTCGCCATCACGTCGGAGGTTGTCGACACCGGCACCTCGCCCGAGGCGGCGGTGACGGCGCTGGAACGCGCGGCCGGCAGCGGCACCGTCGGGGCGGTCGCTGCCAGCATGCTCGGCACCCAGATGCTGGCGATGCTGCCGCTGGCGCAGGAGCTGAAGCTGCCGCTGGTCACCGTGTCGGGCACCGCCTCGATCACCGAGCAGGGCAACCCCTGGGTCTTCCGCTTCTTCCCCGGCGACGCCGTGACCAAGGCCGCCCATGCCCGCTATGTGGTTGAGGAACTGGGCAAGCGGCAGCCGGCGATCATCTATCAGACCACCGCCTATGGGCAGAGCGGCAAGGCCCATCTCGACGCCGCCTTCAAGGCGCTGGGCGTCACGCCCGTCTTCGAGGAGGGGGTGGACCCAGCGGCCAAGGATCTGCTGCCGGTGCTGACCAAGGCGCTGGCCGCCAAGCCGGACGTGCTGGTGCTGCACCTGCATTCCGGCCCGACCGCGCTGCTGCTGCGGCAGGCGGCGTCCAGCGGCGTGACCCTGCCCATCGTCGCTGGTTCCGCCATGCATCAGCCGAGCACCGCGGCCCTGCTGGAGCCGGCGGAGTTGAAAGGCGTCTGCGCCGAGACCGCGGCCTCGCCCATTTCAGGCGATACGCCGGAGGTCAAGGCTTTCACCGACGCCTACCGCACCGCCTTCGGCAAGGAACCGGACGCCTTCGCGCTCGGCCAGTATGACGGCATGACGATGGTGCTGGAGGCGGTGAAGGCCGGCGCCCGGACCCCCGACGCCATCCGCAAGGCGTTGTCGTCGGAGACGTTCAAGGGTCTCGCCATGACCTACAAGTCGGACGGCAAGGGCAACATGGCCCATTCCGCCGTCATCGTCTGCTATGACGGGACCAGCCGCGTGCCGGAACTGGTGAAGCGTTACGACGACCCGACACTCGCGGCGAAGTGAGCGGATGGCGGCGTTTCAACTGCTGGTCAACGGGGTGGCGCTGGGGGCCGCCTATGCCCTGGTGGCGCTGGGCTTCGTGCTGGTGCTGAACGCCACCTCGGCGGTGAATTTCGCCCAGGGCGACCTCGTGATGGCCGGCGGGCTGCTGGCGGTGGCGCTGGCGCCGCTGATTCCGCTGCCGGGCATCGTCCTGCTGCCGGTGGTGCTGGTGCTGATGGCGGGGTTGGGGCTGCTGCTGGCGCTGGCGGCCTATTTGCCGCTGCGGCGACGGCCGCCGGTGTCGGTCTTCATCAGCACCATCGCGGTCGGCATCATCCTGCAGAACGGCGCGGCCATCCTGTTCGGGCCGGAGCCTCGCGCCGCGCCGCCGCTGTTCGGCGACGACACCCTTCATATCGGCGGGCTGGCGATTCCCGAGCAGTCGCTCGCCATCGTCGCGGTGGCGGGCCTGCTGATCGGTGTGCAGCAATGGGTGTTCGCACGTACGCAACTCGGCCGCCGGCTGCGCGCGACGGCGCAGGATCCGGAGATGGCGCGCGCCTGCGGCGTGCCGGTCACCGCCATGATCCTGGTGACCTTCGCCATCGGGGCCGCTTGTGCCGGTGCAGCCGGACTGCTGTTGGCCAACCGCTATTTCGTCACGCCGACCTCCGGCGGGGACCTGATCCTGAAGGCCTATATCGCGGTGACGGTGGGCGGCTGGGGATCGGTGCCGGGCGCGGTGGTGGGGGCGCTGCTGATCGCGCTGTTCGAGGTCGGGGTGTCGTCGGTGCTCTCCTATCCGATGGCGCTGGGGGCCTTGTACCTGACGCTGCTGGCGATCCTGGTGCTGCGGCCGCAAGGACTGTTCGGCGAAGCGGTGCGCCGCCGTGGCTGAGCGTCGGCCGGCCGTTATTCTCATCGCCGGCGCGCTGGCCCTGCTGGTCTACGCACTCGCCTTCGCTTCGCCCTATGGGCTCCGTGTGCTGACCGTCGCCGGGGTGTATGCGCTGGCGACCTTCGGATTCCAGATCGTCTTCGGCCTGGGTGGTGCGCTGTCGCTGGCGCAGGGCGCCTTCTTCGGCGTCGGCGCCTATGTGACGGGCATCCTCGGCAGCCGATACGGGCTCGGCTTCGAGGCGACCTTTCCGCTGTCGATGCTGGTTCCGTTTCTGCTGGCGTTGCCGGTCGGGTTGGCGGTGCTGCGGCTGGAGTCGCATTACTTCGCCCTGGCGACGCTGGGAATCGCGCAGGTGCTGCATCTGCTGGCGGTCAATCTGCCGGAGCTGACCGGCGGCTCCAATGGGCTCGCCGGGGTGCCTGCGGCGGTGCTGTTCGGCTGGGCGGTGCCGAGGGGGCTGCCGATGGCCGGGCTGGTCTGGGGGCTGGTGGGGCTGGGCGGGCTGATCGGCTGGCGGGTGGCGCGAGGACGGCTCGGGCGGTCGCTGACCATGCTGCGCGACGATCCGCTGGCGGCGGGGACGCTGGGGCTGGATGTCGGGCGGCTGCGGCTGGCCGCCTTCGGCATCAGCGCGCTGTTCGCCGGGGCCGCCGGAGCGCTGGCCGTCCACACCCAGCGCGTCGTCTCGCCGGAGGTGTTGGAATTCCCGGTCATGGTCTCCATCCTCACCATATCCATCGTTGGCGGGCGGGGGCGGATGGCCGGGGCGGTGCTTGGGGCCGTGCTGCTGCTGCATCTGCCGGAATGGTTCCGCTTTCTGGAGCGCGGCTATCTGGTCATCTATGGCGCCGCCCTGCTGCTGACCGTCGTGCTGGCGCCGGACGGGCTGACCGGGCTTCTCCACCGCCTCACGGCACGCCTGTACGGCGGCAGGCCCCGTGCGCTGGTGGAGGTGAGAGAGCCGCCGCTGCCATCCGTCCGGCCGGACGGGATGACGGTCGAGGGCTTGCGGAAATCCTTCGGCGGCGTGCGGGCGGTGGACCGTGTCTCGCTGGACCTGCGGCCGGGCAGCATCACCGGGCTGATCGGGCCGAACGGGTCGGGCAAGTCCACGGTGATCAACCTGCTGTCGGGGCTGGAGCGGCCGGATGCCGGGCGGGTGCGGCTCGGCGGGCAGGACGTCACCGGCGCCCGCGCCGACCGGCTGGCCCGTGCCGGGCTGGCCCGCAGCTTCCAGGCGGCGGCGCTGCCCGCCGGGGCCGGCGTGCTGGAGGCGGTGGCCGCCGCCCGGCTCGCCTTCGATCCGGACGCCGCGACCGCGGAGGCGCATGCCCGCTGGGCGCTCGACCGGCTGGGCGTCGACGAGCTTGCGGGGCAGTCCTGCGACGGGCTTCCGGCGGCGTTGCGGCGGCGGGTGGAACTGGCCCGTGCCCTGGTTCGCCGACCGGCGGTCCTGTTGCTGGACGAGCCGGCCGCCGGCCTGACCGATGGCGAGAAGGCGGATCTGGCGGACCTGTTGCGCGATCTGGCCGGGGAGGGGATGGCGATCCTGCTGGTGGAGCATGACATGGGATTCCTGCTGCCGCTGGCCGGCCGGGTGCTGTGCCTCGACCGGGGACGGGTGATCTACGATGGCCCGGCCGGCGGCGTGCGGCAGGATCCGGCGGTGACGACCGCTTACCTGGGCCAGGCGGGATCGGCATGAGCGCGCTGCTGACCATCCGCAACCTGACCGCCGGCTATGGCGGGGCGAGCGCGCTCGATGGCGTGTCGCTGACCGTCGCGGCGGGGGAGACGGTGGCGCTGCTCGGCGCCAACGGGGCGGGGAAGTCGACGCTGTTGAAGGCTCTGCTCGGCCTTGTCCCGGCGCGGGGAGATCTTCGTTTCGACGGCGCCGATCTCGGCCCGCTGGCGACCGAGGCGCGGGTGAGGCGCGGCATCGGCTATGTGCCGGAGGGGCGGCGCGTCTTCCCCGGCATGAGCGTGCGCGACAATCTGGAGGTCGCCGGCCTATCCGCCGCCCGCGACCGCGCCCGGGATGTCGAACGCGTCTTCGCCCTGTTCCCCGACCTTGCCCTTAAGAGCGGCGAGAGCGCCTGGCGCCTTTCCGGTGGTCAGCAGCAGATGCTGAGCCTGGGCCGCGCGCTGATGGGCCGGCCCCGCCTGCTTCTGCTCGACGAGCCGTCGCTCGGCCTGTCGCCCAAGCTGGCCGACGAGGTCTTCTCCGCCGTCGGCCGCATCGCCGCCGCGGGCACCGCCGTGCTTCTGGCCGAGCAGAGCGCGGCACGCGCGCTGGCGGTCGCGCCGCGTGCCGTCCTGCTGCGGCTGGGCCGCGTGGTCGGCGACGGGCCGGTCGCGTCGCTGTCGGAAGAGGTGCTGCGGGGCGCGTTCTTCGGGGGGTAGGAGCCTGCCCCTGCGTGTCCCGTGCAACAGGTGCCAGCCTCCCGCACCGGGAAGGGCGGTTGGGCTTGCGGATGGGGGCGGTCGCGGATAGCTTCGCCGCCACAACCATCTATGGATTACCTCGTGATGACCGCCCGCCTTGCCGCTTCGCTGTCCGCGCTTCTCCTGCTGGGGGTGGCGTCGACTCCGGCGGTGGCGGAGCTGGTGCCGGTCGAGCCGAACATGCCGCCGGCCGCCTATTACGGGCTGCCCGAACCGGAAGAAGAGATTCTGACTCCGGCCGCGCCGCAGCAGGGCGCCAAGCCGGCCAATCCGTCTGCTCCGGGCACTCCCGGCGCCGACAAGGCCGCCGCTCCGCCGAAGCCGGAGGGGCCGGGCGAACTGATCGAGAGCTGGGACGGCGGCGCCGCCAAGAAGAAGGACGGCAGCTTCGCCTATTGCGTGGCGGAGGGGGAATTCACCTCCGGCCATGTGCTGATGTTCGCCCGCAGCCCGAAGGGGGAGACCAACATCGGCATCGGCATTCCCGGCGCCGACCTGCCGAAGGGCGGCGAATGGCCGGTGACCATCGAGGTCGACAAGAAGCTGAAGCGGGAGCGGGTTGCCATCGCCTCGCAGCCGGACATGCTGGTGGTCTCCAACGGCAAGGACGAGGAACTGGTCAACGCCCTGATGGGCGGCAACGAACTGGTGGTGTCGTCGGCATCGGATCGCATCGCCTTCAAGCTGGACGGCACCAAGAAGGTTCTGGGCGATCTGAAGACCTGCGTCGACAAGGGCGGCAACGTCCCGCCGATCAAGGTCGCCGCCGGCCGCCCGGCGGAAAAGAAGAACCGCCTGCCGGAAGGGCTGGACAGCCTGCTGACGGCGGCCGGGGTGCATGACGCCGAACTGGTGCCGATGGACAAGGTCCCGCAGGAGCGCCGCCCGGCCGACGTCGCTTGGCGTTTCGGCCCCATCGTCGGCGGCATCCGCGAGCGCGCGGTGGGCGAGGGTGCCAAGATCGACGAGCTGTCCGACAGTTTCGCCGACGCCATGAAGCAGCGCTGCGAAGGCGCGCCGACGGTCAGCCTGAACCCGTCCGAACAGGCCGGTGCGGTCTGGCTGCGCACGGGATCGGTCGATTGCGCGATGCCGCAGGGCAAGCTGCACGTCACGTTGAACTTCCTGCTGTCGCAGCGCCGGCTGTTCACCGTGATCTTCCACGAGGCCGGCGAACCCGACGTCGCGCTGGCCGACAAGGTGCGCGACAACCTCGCCCAGGTGCTGCGCCGCGCCGGAACCGCGCCCCCGCCGGTCACCACGGACGCGGCCCCGGTTCAGCCTACGCCCGTTCAACCGGCACCTGCGACGCAGACCCCGGCAGCATCCTCCGCACCAGCCCCAGTACCGGCGCCTACTGCGGCCCCATCCGCTCCGTCGGCGCCCGCGCCGGCGACGGTGAAGCCGCAGACAAAACCGCAGCAAGCCAAGCCCTGACGGAACTCACGCCCTTCCGGCCCATTGTCCCCTTACGGAAGGGCTACCAATCAGCGTGATCATGCCTGACAACTCGGCCTCCCTCGACGGCGTGGGCGACAACGCCCGCGCCGGCAACGACCCCTATGCGGCGCTCGATGCGTCCGCAGCCACAACCGTGTCCGACCGCTGGAGCGTCCGCAACAGCGTGCTGGCGGTGGTGGTCCTCGCCGCGCTGGTCGGCGGGGTGGTCGGGCTGGCGGTCGGGCTTCTCCACGAAGCGGTGCTGCTGATGCAGGCGCTGGCCTTCGACCTGCCGGAGGGCGAGCGGCTGGGGCAGGGCGTGCCCGACCTGCTGCGGACGCTGGGCGTACCGGCCGTCGGCGGGCTGCTGCTGGGCATCCTGTCGATGCTGGTGCGGCGCTGGCGCCCCAACGCCATCGTCGACGCGGTGGAGGCGAACGCGCTCTATGGCGGCAAGATGTCGCTGATCGACAGCCTGCGGCTGACGGTGACGACCGCCCTGTCTAACATTTCCGGCGCATCGGTCGGCATGGAGGCCGCCTACACCCAGGCCGGCGCCGGACTGGCGTCTTCGTTGGGCCAGCGGCTGCGGCTGCGCCGGGCCGATCTGCGCACCATGGTCGGCTGCGGGGCGGCGGCGGCCATCGCCGCGGCCTACCACGCGCCGTTGGCCGGCGCCTTCTACGCCTTCGAACTGGTGCTCGGCGGTTACACGCTGGCGGTGCTGGCCCCGGTCGGGGCGGCAGCGGTGCTGGGCGTGGCGGCGTCGGCCCTGCTGACCGGCGGCGAGGTGCCGCTGGCGCTCGGCCGCCCGGTGGTGATCGCCAGCTGGGATTATGCCGCCTGCGGCGTCGTCGGCTTCCTGGCCGGTTGGCTCAGCATCCTCGCCATGCAGACGGTGACGGTGGCGGAGCGTGGATTCAACCGGCTGCCGGGCCCGCGTTGGATGAAGCCGGCCATCGGCGGGGTGATGGTGGGCGCGCTTGCGCTGGCGGTGCCGGCGGTGATGGGCAGCGGGCCGGGCGCCGTCCCGCCGGAGCTGGCGGGCGGTGCGCTGGCGCTGGCCTTGACGCTGGTGGCGAAGATCCTGGCATCGGCCCTGTCGCTGGGGTCGGGATTCCGCGGCGGCCTGTTCAGCGCCTCGCTGTTCATCGGTGGGCTGTTCGGCGGCCTGCTGGGACAGACGACCTCCGCATTTCTGCCGGGGCTGGGGATCGACGGCGGTCTGTTGCTGCTGGTCGGCATGGGGTCTGTCGCCGCCGGCATCGTCGGCGCCCCGGTCACCATGGTGCTGCTGGTGCTGGAGACGACGCAGGATCTGTGGGCGGCGTCGGGCGTGCTGATCGGGGTGGTGCTGTCGACGACCGTGGTGCGTCAGGCCTTCGGCTACTCCTTCGCCACTTGGCGCTTCCACCTGCGCGGCGTGCCGATCCGCGGCGCCTACGACATCGGCTGGCTGTCGGAACTGACCGCCTTCCGGCTGATGCGCCGCGATGCCAAGACGGTGCCCGCCACCCTGACGGTGGAGGCGCTGCGCCGCCTCTATCCGCTGGGGTCGACCAAGGCCGTTTTCGCGGTGGACGAGACGGGACGGTATGCCGGCATGGTCGACATGTCGATCATCCACGACCCCGACCAGGACGCGGAGGCGACGGAGACGCGGGTCGGATCGCTGGCCTGCAAGGCCGACGCGGTCCTGATGCCGGGCGACGACGCCCGCACGGTGCTGAACCGTTTCGGCAGCGAGGAGGTGGAGGCACTGCCGGTGCTGTCCTCCCCCACCGACCGGCGGATCATCGGCTATGTGACGGAGTCCTTCGCGCTCCGCCGCTATTCCCAGGCGTTGGAGCGGCAGCGCGGTGAGGATTTGGGTGAACGGGGGCTTTGGGGGCGGGACTGACGGTTGCTCAAGGCTCGCTGTAGCCGGTGGGGACGATGCGCAATTCGTAGCGGGCCGGGTCGTGCTGGAAGATCAGGGCGCCGAAGCGTTCGGAATAGGGCGGCAGATAGTCGAATTGCGCTTCCGCCGTCTCCACCACGCGATCGCCGGACCGCAGCTCTCCACGCACGATCAGCGTTGCGGCGGTCGCGGCCGTCCGGTTGCGGATCTGGAAACGGACGGTGTGGCCAGAGCCGCCGGTCCGCGTTTCCATCACGGTCACGTCCATTTCGCCGGGGACCGAACTGTGCTCCTTGAGGGCGTATTGCACCATGTAGACGATCATCGCGGCGATCAGCAGCGCGCCGAGCCCCGCCACCACCCATTCCAGCGGTGAGGTCGGCGGTGCATGCTCCGCTCCGTCATTCCCCCGGGAATCCTCGTTCACTTGTGATTCGTCGCCGGTCGTCGCCATCGGCCACTCTCCCCCTTCACAGGACCAGGGTCACAGGATCAGGCGGGCCGCCGCCGCGCCGATGGCGCAGGGGAAACCCAGGACCACGGTGGCGCTGATGATCTCGGCCAAGCCGGTGCCGTCGGTCCGGCCGAAGGTCCACAGCAGGTAAAGGCAGATCGCCAGCACGATGACGTAGCCGACGACGGTGAAGCGCAGGAACAGGCTCCAGAACCCGACGCCGCCCGGCGGTTTCGACCCGCCGGGGAACTCCACCGCATAGACGAAGGCGTGCATCAGCACCAGCGAGAGCAGCAGCAACGCGATCTCCCGCCATGGGTCCATCATGTAGGACAGCAGCACCATCTCGTCCGTCGGGGCGACGTTGAGGCCGAGGAACAGCGCCCCCACCCCCATCAGGAACAGCTCCTGCGGATAGGTCATCGCGGTCCGGCGCTGCATGCTTTCGCTGCTCTTCTCGCCCAGCTGGTCGCGGGCCAGCATGGCGCCGATGGCGGCGGGGAAGCTCTGCAGCGCGATCTTGCCGATGATCTCGCGCGCCGGCATGTCGACGGACAGCACCTTGAAGATGCCGAGGATGACGACCGACATCACCACCGCCACGGCTACGGCGACGAAGGCGTCGGCGATGTCGTCGCGCAGGCTGGCGGTGGATTTGAAGCCGCTGACCACCGACAGCCCGACCAGCAGCGGGATCAGCAGCACCAGCAGCAGGACCAGCCGCCAGGACTCCATGGTGAAGCCGATCCACCACATCTCCATCGTCATCAGCATCGGCAGCGAGAAGATCAGCGCGCCGGCAAAGGCCCGCGCCAGTCCGACGAGGAAGGAGCGGTTGTCCTCGTAGGCTGGCTTCTCCGGTAACGCCGCCCCCGTCCGGCCCGTGTCGGCGGTCATTCATCGTCTCCTCAAGCGCCTTTCCCAACCCCGCCGCGATTGCCGGGGCCGTATTTCCACCTTCAACGCTTACGGCCACGCACTGGTTTCGCGATTTCACATGGGAACTTCGGATTGCCCACGAAACCGTCGAGCCTCGGCTGTGTTGACCCCGAGGGGGAAAATGGGCGTGGCCCGGTGAAGGGGAGGCGATGGACATGACCTGGGCGAGCCGGCGACCTGCGCGACTCTCTCTGCGACGCGGCTTGTCCATTGCGCCGCTCGCCATTGCCGGATTTTCACTGGCGGGATGTGAGGGGCGGCAGTCGGCGCTGGATGCCGCGGGCGTCAGCGCGCAGGAGATCCTGGTCACCAGCTGGATCCTATTCATCGGCGCCGCCGTGATCTTCCTGGTGGTGATGGGGCTGGCGCTCTATGCCGCGCTGGTCCGGCCGGAGCGGTTTCCCGGCCGCCGTGCCTGGGTGATCGGTGGCGGCATCCTGTTCCCGCTCGTCACGCTGACGGCGCTGCAGCTCCATGAATTCGCCCTGGCCCGCCGGCTGGCGACCCTGACGCCGAACCCGGAACTGGTGGTGGAGGTCACCGGCTACATGTGGTGGTGGGACGTCCGCTATCAGGTGGAGGGGCAGGAACCGTTGCGCGGCGCCAACGAACTCGTGCTGCCGGCCGGACGGCAGGTGGAGCTGCGGGTCGCCAGCGCCGACGTCATCCACAGCTTTTGGGCGCCGAGCCTCGCCGGCAAGATCGACATGATCCCCGGCCACGTGAACCGGCTGCCGATCGTGGCGCAGCGGCCGGGGCTCTATCGCGGCCAATGCGCCGAATATTGCGGGGCGCAGCATGCCCTGATGGCCTTCGACATCCGGGTCCTGCCGGCGGACGAGTTCGACGCCTGGATGGCGGCGCAGCGGCGCCCGCCGCCGGAGCCGGCGACGCCGCAGCTCTCGCGCGGCCGCGACGCCTTCTTCTCCTTCGGCTGCCAGTCCTGCCACGCCGTGCGCGGGACGGAGGCGGAAGGGTTGGTCGGCCCCGACCTGAGCCGCGTCGGCGCCCGCCCCTCGCTCGCCGCCGGGACGCTGCCGACACGGGTGGAGACGATCGCCGCCTGGATCCAGGGCGCCCAGCACATCAAGCCCGAGAACCGCATGCCGTCCTTCGACGTGATGGACGGCGAGACCCTGGACGCCATGGCCGCCTGGCTGGAGAGCCTGAAATGACGCTGCGCACCGACGGACCCCGCGACGAGTTCTCCGGCCGCTTTCCCAGCCCCACGCCCCGGCCGGAGGGGGAGGAGGAGACGCTGCGTCGCGTTTGGCGGCTGCCGCCGGGGATCGCGCAGCTGACGGCGGTGAACAACTCCCGCGTCGGAGTCTGGTACATCGCTACGGCGCTGCTGTTCTTCCTGATCGCCGGGGTGCTGGCGCTGGTGATGCGGCTGCAGCTGGCGGTGCCGGACAACGACCTGCTCGATCACAACACCTACAACCAGTTCTTCACCGTGCACGGCACCGGGATGATGTTCCTGTTCGCCGTGCCGATCGTGGAGGCCATCGGCGTCTATCTGCTGCCGTCCTTCCTGGCGGCGCGCGACCTGCCCTTTCCCCGGCTGTCGGCCTTCGCCTTCTGGGCTTATTTCTTCGGCGGCATCGCCTTCTTCTGCTCGCTGATCTTTGGGGCGGCGCCCGACGGCGGCTGGTTCATGTATCCGCCGCTGACCAGCTACGAGCATTCGCCGGGCATCAACGCCGATTTCTGGCTGCTCGGAATCGGATTCATCGAGATCTCTGCCATCGCCGGCGCCATCGAGATCGTGGTCGGCATCCTGCGCACCCGGCCGCCCGGCATGACGCTGGACAAGCTGCCGATCTATGCATGGTCGATGCTGGTGATGGCGGGGATGATCATCTTCGCCTTTCCCGCCGTGATCGTCGCCACCGCGTTGCTGGAGATCGAACGCGCCTTCCACTGGCCCTTCTTCATCGCGGAGAAGGGCGGCGACCCGCTGCTGTGGCAGCACCTGTTCTGGTTCTTCGGCCATCCGGAGGTCTACATCATCTTCCTGCCCGCCGCCGGGCTGGTGTCGATGATGGTGCCGACCCTGGCCCGCCGTCCGCTGATCGGCCACGACTTCGTCGTGCTGGCGCTGGTCGGCACGGGATTCTTCAGCTTCGGGCTGTGGGTCCACCACATGTTCGCCACCGGCATCCCGTCGCTGTCGCTCAGCTTCTTCTCCGCCGCCAGCATGGCGGTGGCGGTGCCGAGCGGCATCCAGGTCTTCGCCTGGATCGCCACGCTGGGGGCCGGGCGGGTGCAATGGACGGTGGCGACGCGGTTTCTGTTCGGCTTTCTGTTCATCTTCGTGCTGGGCGGGCTGACCGGCGTGATGGTGGCGGTGGTGCCGTTCGACTGGCAGGCCCATGACAGCTACTTCATCGTTGCGCACCTGCATTACGTGCTGATCGGCGGCATGGTGTTCCCGGTCTTCGCCGGGCTTTACCACTGGTGGCCGACGCTGAACGGCCGGATGCTGTCGGAGCGGTTGGGAAACTGGGCCTTCTGGCTGATGTTCATCGGCTTCAACACCGCCTTCTTCCCCATGCACATCAGCGGCCTGCTGGGCATGCCGCGGCGGGTCTACACCTATCCCGGCGACCTCGGCTGGAACCTGCTGAACATGGTGTCGACGGTGGGCGCCTTCGTGCTGGCGTTGGGCGTGCTGCTGGTTCTGGTCGACATGGCGCGCAGCGCCCTGGGCGGCGGGGAGAAATCGCCCGACAACCCGTGGAATGCCGGGACGCTGGAATGGCTGCCGAACGAGCTGTACGCCGTCCGCAGCATCCCACACGTCACCGGCCTTTACCCCCTGTGGGACAATCCCGACCTGCCGCGCGAGGTGCGCGAGGGCGCCCATTTCCTGCCCGGCGCGCCCACCGCCCGGCGGGAGACCATCGTCACCAGCCCGATCGAGGCGAAACCGCAATATCTGATGCCGCTGCCGGGGCCGCATTGGGCGCCATTCCTGGCCGGACTGTTCACCGCCACCCATTTCATCTCCCTGACGCTGAAGCTCTATTATTTCTCCCTGGTTCCCGCGGTGCTGGCGATCGGGCTGGTGATCTGGTGGCTGTGGGGCCTCGACAAGGGGGCGGACCATCCGCCGCAGGATGTCGGCGGCGGCTGGCGCGTGCCGGTCTATGTGCAGGGGCCGAAGAATCATAGCTGGTGGGGCACGGTGGTGCTTCTGCTGGTGGACGGCACCGCCTTCGCCTGTCTGATCTTCACCTATCTGTTCCTGTGGACGGTCAGCCCGGATGTATGGCCGACGGATGGAGACGGATTGCCCGGCCTTTCCTGGCTGGCCGGCGGGCTGGCGCTGTGGGCGCTGGCGGCGCTGGCCATCGGCTGGGCGCGCTCCGCCGTGGACCGCAACCGGCATGGCCGGGTCCGTCTCGCGCTGATCCTGGCCTGGGCGGCGATGGTCGGCGGCATCCTGCTGGACGCCACTGCGCAGATGCAGACCGGCCTCGTCGGCGCGGCCAGCGCCTATGGCGCCATCGCCTACATGCTGGTGGCGTGGCAGGGCTTCCACGTCGCGGTGATGACGCTGATGCTGGGCTACACGCTGGCGCGTTCCGCCGCCGGGCTGCTGCATTCGGAGCGGCGGGTGACCTTCGACAACACCATGCTGATGGGCTGGTACAGCGCGGCGCAGGGTGGAACCGCCCTGCTGCTTCTGCACCTGTTCCCCCGTCTGGCGATCTGAGGGAGGAGCGCGATGGCGAGCCGCAGCTTTCCGGGCATCTTCATCGGGATGCTGGCGCCCTTCCTGATCTGGGCGGCGCATTTCGGCGTGGTCTACGGCATCAACGGGATGGTCTGCGCGCGCAGGGTCGAGGATGCGCGGCTGTTCGGCTTTCCGATGTCCGTGGCGCTGGTCGGCATCGCGACGCTGCTCGCCCTGGGCTGGGTCGCCGTCCTGATGGTGAAGGCGTGGCGCGGTGCCGGGCCGGGGAAGCATGTCGGCGCCGCCGACCCGCGCCGCTTCGCCCGCTGGTTCGCCATCGCCGGATCAGGTGCGGCGCTCGTCGCGATCCTGTGGGTCGGCATGCCCGCCCTGATGGTCCCCGCCTGCGGCTGAGCGGCCGCCCCAAAAGAACTTCGCCGGTTCCCGGACGCCGCGACGGCTTGATGTGCCGTCGCGTTGCCCCGGAACCGGCGGAGAGGACCGGCGCTCGGTTCGCTGTAAAGCCAGGGTTGTTACTTGGTGCCGTTCTGGCCCATCGAGCCCTGCGGGGTGGTCTGGTTCTGCGGGGTGTCGCTGGGCATCGCGTTGCCCTGCGAGTTGCCGGTGTTGCCCATCGAGCTGCTGTTGCCGGTGTTGTTGCGGGTGCTGCCGGTGCTGCCCGCGCCGGTGCTGCCCGACGTGCCCATGCCGTTGTCGTTCAGGTTCAGCGCGGCCATGGTCTGCTGGTCGGCGCGGCCGGTGGCGCGCAGACCGTTGTCGCGCTGGAACTTCATCAGGGCGCTGCGGGTGTTGGCGCCCCAGATGCCGTCGACGGTGATGTCGCGGCCGTCGTTGCGGTCATTCAGCGCCTGCTGGAGTTCACGCACCTGCTCGTGGCTCATGCCCGAGGACATGCGGTTGCGCGAGGAGGAGCGGTTGGAGGACGAATCGTCCGACACCTCCTCGCGGACCTCGTTGGTGGCGCGGTCGGTCACGCGGTCGGTCTTCTTGCTCAGGCTTTCGTCCATGCTGTTGCCGGCCACCGCGCCGCCGACGCCGCCCACCACCGCGCCGACCGGGCCGCCGACGACGGCGCCGGCCACGGCACCGGTGCCGGCGCCCGTCGCCGTCCGCGAGGTGTCGGTGCTGCCGCAGGCGCTGAGGGCGAACAGGGCGCCGGCCGCGGTGGCGGTCATGACGATCTTCGAAATCCCACGCATGGTTGCCATCCTTCTCGATTACGATTCGATGTTGGCGACCCGCCGCCCGGTGCGGCCTGTACTGTCCTGCCGCACGGCAAGCGACAGCTGGGTCATGCGATGAACAATCAATAGCGGGCCTTCTTGTTCCATGACGTCCCGTCAGGATTTTCCGTCTTCACCCTTCACCATGGCGCGTTCGGGGGCGCGGCGGGAGTAATACTCCGCCACTGCATCGATCTGTTCGTCGGTCATGCGGCGGACGGCGGCCTCCATGATGCGGGACAGCGCCGTGTTGCCGTGCGCCCCGTCGCGCCACAGCCGCAACTGGGCGGCGATGTAGGACGCATGCTGCCCGTCGAGCGACGGGTATCGCGGATCGCGGGCATACCGGCTGTCGTCTGCTGTTCCCCCATGGCAGCCGGAACAGGCGGCGACGCCATCGTCAGGGGCACCGGACGCCGCTATCCGCCGACCCAACTCCAGCAGCTCCGGCTCGGGATCGGCGGTCTCAACCGTTGGCGTTGCAGGCTTTTGCGCCGCGTAATGCTCGGCCAATGTGCGGATCGCGTCATCGTCCAACCCGGCCGCCACGGGCTGCATGATGCCGCTGAAGCGGTTGCCGTCGGCATAGGCCTGCAGCGTCTCGCGCAGGTAATCCGGCGACTGTCCGGCGATCCGCGGGAAGGCGTCGTTCCCGTCGCCGTTGCCGTCATAGCCATGGCAGCGGGCGCAGTCCTGCAGGGTCTCTCCCAAACCTCTGCTCATCGGACCACTGGTCGGGCCGGTCAGTTCGGTCACCCGGGCATGGTCGTCGGCCTGAGCCCGACCGAAAGCGAGGCTGTGGTATTCTTCCGCGCTCATCCCTTTGAGCCGCAGGAGAAAGGCGGTAACCGCCCAGGGTTCGTCCTTGCGCTGCTGCGCCGGCCAAGCCGGCATGCCGGCATATTTGATGCCGTGCAGCGTGATCCAATACAGCTCCCGCGGCTCCCACTCCGCCACCTTGTCGGGCAGGTAGGGCGGCTCCGGCATCATGTGGCGGGAGATCGGGTTGCGCGGCGTGTCGGGGGCGCCGTGGCAGGGAGCGCAGCCGTCCTCGTAATGACCGGCGCCGCGGCGGACCAGGGCCGGGTCGTCCAGGTCCGGCGGCTCGCCGACGGACGCCGCATGCGTCTCCACCGAACTTCGCATCGCCATTTCAAAGAACATTTCGACCGGCGTCCAGTGCGCCTTGCTCGCCGCCACGCTGTAGAGGCCCGACCACGCGAACAGGAGTCCGCCGATCCCGGCGGCCACGCCGGCGATGGCGAGTGTCTTCAGGGTCCGCCACATGCGCTCAACCGACCTTTCCGCTGGAGAGTTGCCCGTCTTCTCCCTGGCCATCGTTCCCAGGGCGCAGCCAGCGGGCCGCGCCGGCCAGCACCAGCGCGACATAGGCCAGCGCGCCGACGACCCCCATGATCAAGCCGCCCAGCTGCTGGTCGGCCAGCGGCGACAGGCCCCAAGGCGCGGTGGTGGTCAGGTGGTAGCTGAACAGCGGCGATCCGGCGAAGATCAGCAGCGCCGCCAGCATCGCCAGATGGACGGAGGTGCCGAAGGCCGCCAGAAGGCCGCGCAGGCGCATGGCGGCGTCGGTTGGGGCCAGGATTGTCCGCCATGCCGCCACCGCCCCGGCGAACAGCGTACCGTGCATCAGCCACAGCACGGCGTCGTTGGCCAGCGCCGCCATGTAGGGGCCCGGCAGATGCCAGACCCACAGCGTGATGCCGAACAGTCCCCAGGCCAGTTCGGGCTTGGCCAGCGGTCTCGCCGCCGTTCGCAGCAGGGTCGGCCAGCGGACGGCTCCGCCCGGCCAGCCGAGCACGAACAGCGGCGCCGCGACCTGGATGGTCAGCAGATGCTGGGCCACGCGGGCGGAGAACAGGGCGGAGGTCAGGCTGCACAGCGGGGAGACGAAGGCGACGCCCAGCACCAGCCAGCCGGCGGCCAGACACAAGGACCGATGACGGGCTTGGCCGGCGTAGCCGGCCGGGCGGCGCGCCACCACCGTCAACCCGATCGCGGCCAGGGCAAAGGCGGCCAGCAGCGCCGGATCGCCGTTCCAGGCGGTCGACAGCTCGTCCGGCACCGGCGGGACACCGCAATAGGGAATGAAGGGAAGGCTGTCTGTTGCCATGGCTTGGCCTCGCGGGTTCCGGTGGGGACTCTGCATGCTGTCCAATAACCGGCATGGCGGGATGTTCCCGGAAAAGGCGACGTTTCCGGCGGTGAGTGACCCGATGAATTGGGAGCAGATCGGCCGCCGGGGTGTTGAACCGCGAAGGCCAATCGGAAACGCCGCCGGAGACCGCCATGCCCGCCGCCTCGTCCCGCCGCACCCGCGCCCTTTCCGCCGTCTGCGCGGCCGTGCTGTCGGGGCTGTTCGCCGCCGGGCCGGCATGGGCGCAGGGACAGCCCGGCGGCGGCCAGAAGGCGCCTCCTCCGGCGGTGACCACCGCGCCGGTGCAGAGCCGCGACATCGCCCCCGCATCGGAGTTCATCGGCCGGATCGAGGCCATCCGCTCCTTCGACGCGCGTCCCCGGATCGAAGGCACCGTCGAGCAGGTCGGCTTCCAGGAGGGGCAGGACGTCCATGAAGGCGACCTGCTCTATGTGATCGAGCCGGCGCCCTATCAGGCTGCGCTCGACAGCGCCAAGGCCCAGCTCGCCAGTGCCGAGGCGAAGCTGCGCGAGGCGGAACGCGCCTACAACCGGGCCGAGGAACTGCGCCAGCGCGGCAACGTCTCGCAGGCGCAGCTGGATCAGGCGCTGGCCGACCGCGACGCCGCCCAGGCGGGGGTGATGATGAACCAAGCCCAGGTTCGCACGGCGGAGATCAATCTTGGCTACACCCGCATCACCAGCCCGATCGACGGCCGCATCGGCGCCACGGCGGTGACGCAGGGCAACCTCGTCAACCCGTCCACCGGCGTGCTGGCGACGGTGGTCCAACTCGACCCCATCCGCGTCGTCTTTTCGGTCGCCGACCGCGACATGCTGGCGTTCCAGCGCAAGTTCGACGTCCGCCAGCCGTCGCAGGCGGCGGAGAAGTTCGTGCCGACCCTGGTCCTGCCCGACGGCAGCGACTATGGCGAGGACGGCCAGATCGAGTTCGCCAACAACCGCGTCGATCCGCAGACCGGCACCGTCAGCATCCGCGCCACCTTCGCCAACCCGCAGCGCCTGCTGCTTCCCGGCCAGTATGTGACCGTCCGGGTCCGGCGCGACCAGCCCGAACAGCGCCCGGTGGTGCCGGTCGCCTCTGTCCAGCAGGACCAGCAGGGGCGTTACGTGCTTGTGCTGGACGACCAGAACCGGGTGCAGCGCCGTCCGGTGGAGACCGGCGCGCAGGTCGACCAGTCGCTGGTGGTCGAGAAGGGTCTGACCGCCGGTGAGACGGTCGTGGTCGGCGGCGTGCAGAAGGTGCGGCCGGGCATGGTCGTGCAGCCCACCCCGGCGGACCAGTTGGCCGAGGGAAACCTGACGGGTGGCGGCGCCGGCTCCTCCGGCGGCGCTGCCGGTGCCACCTCCGGTACGGCGAAGGAGTGAGGCGATGTTCTCGGCACTCTTCATCCGCCGGCCGAATCTGGCGATCGTCATCGCCGTCGTCACGCTGATCGCCGGCTTTCTGGCGCTGAACGCCATCCCGGTGGCGCAGTATCCGTCGATCACCCCGCCGACCGTCCAGGTGTCGGCAACCTATCCCGGCGCCAACGCCCAGGTGGTGGCCGACAGCGTCGCCGCCCCGATCGAAGCCCAGGTGAACGGCGTGGAGGGCATGCTCTACATGTCGTCCACCAGCACCGACACCGGCAGCTATTCCCTGACCATCACCTTCGCGCCCGGCACCGATCCCGACATCGCCGCGGTCAATGTGCAGAATCGCATGTCGCTGGCCAGCGCCAGCCTGCCGTCGGAGGTGACGCGCCAGGGCGTCACGGTGCGCCGGCAGTCGTCCAACATGCTGATGGCGGTCAACGTCTATGCCCCCGAGGGCAAGTTCGACCCGATCTTCATCTCCAACTACGCAAGCCTGAACCTGCGCGATTCCATCGCCCGCGTGCCCGGCGTCGGCGATGCGCAGGTGCTGGGCGCGCTCGACTACAGCATGCGCATCTGGATGAACCCCGACCGCATGACGGCGCTGGGCATCACCGCTTCGGATGTGATCGGCGCGATCCAGAAGCAGAATGTCCAGGCCCCCGCCGGCCAGATCGGCGCCCCGCCCATCGGCGGCGATCAGCAGCAGCAGCTGACCATCATCGCCCGCGGCCGGCTGAACGATCCACAGGACTTCGCCAACATCATCATCCGCAGCAACGAGAATGGCGGCATCGTCCGCCTCGGCGACGTGGCGCGGGTGGAGCTGGGGGCGCAATCCTACACCTCCTCCTCCAAGCTGAACGGCGCGCCGGCGGCGACGCTGGTCGTCTACCAATCGCCGGGCGCCAACGCGCTGGACGTCGCCAAGTCGGTGCGGGCGGAGCTGGAACGCCTGTCGCAGCGCTTCCCCGAAGGGCTGAAATACGCGGTCGTCTTCAACACCACCAACTTCGTCACCGCCACCATCGAAGAGATCGTGCTGACGCTGGGCATCACCTTCCTGCTGGTGGTGGCGGTCATCTATCTGTTCCTGCAGGACTGGCGGGCGACGCTGATCCCGACGCTGGCGATCCCGGTGTCGATCATCGGCGTCTTCGCCGTGCTGTTGGTGCTGGGATACAGTGCCAACACCATCACGCTGTTCGCATTGATCCTCGCCATCGGCCTCGTCGTCGATGACGCCATCGTCGTGGTGGAGAATGTCCGGCGCGTGATGGAGGAGCATCCCGACCTGTCTTCGACCGAGGCGGCGGGCAGGGCGATGGGGCAGGTCAGCGGCGCCATCGTCGCCTCCACCCTGGTGCTGGCGGCGGTGTTCGTGCCGGTGGCCTTCCTGCCGGGCATCACCGGACAGCTCTACCGCCAGTTCGCCGTCACCATCGCCGCGTCCTTCATCATTTCCGGCATCAATTCGCTGACGCTCAGCCCGGCGCTGTGCGGCCTGCTGCTGCGCAAACCGGTGGAGCCGTGGCGCCCGCTGGCGGCCTTCAATCGTGGGCTCGACCGGGTGCGCGACGGTTACGGACGGCTGGTGCATGGGCTGGGGCGGCGGCTGATCGTCGGGCTGGTGCTGTTCCTGGCGATCACCGCCGGCGCCTTCGCCCTGTTGCGCAGTCTTCCGACCGCCTTCCTGCCGGCGGAGGACCAGGGCTATTTCTTCGTCAACGTCCAGCTTCCCAGCGCCGCGTCGGTCACCCGCACCCAGTCGGTGATGGACCGGGTCAGCGAAACCATCAAGGAGGAGCCGGGCGTCGCCGACGTCATCGCCATTTCCGGCTTCAGCATCCTGAGCGGCCAGGGCTCCAACGTCGGTCTCGTCATCGTCGCGCTGAAACCCTGGTCGGAGCGGGGGAGCGACCAGACGGTGGACGCCATCCTGGGCAGCCTGCGCCCGCGCTTCGGCGCGATGCCGCAGGCGACGGTCACCGCCTTCAACCCGCCCTCCATCCCCGGCCTGGGCGCCACCGGCGGTTTCGACCTGCGGGTGCTCGCCACCGGCGGGCAGAGCCCGCAGGAGTTGGGATCGGTCCTGCGCGGCCTGCTGGTCGCCGCCAACCAGGATTCGGACCTGCAGGCGGTGTTCAGCACCTACAGCGCCGACGTGCCGCACCTGTATCTGGACGTCGACCGCACCCGCGCCTCCCTGCTGGGGGTGTCGCCGGCCGACATCTTCACCACGCTGCAGGCGCATCTGGGCGCCAGCTACGTCAATGATTTCAACCTGTATGGCCGCGTCTTCCAGGTGAAGGTGCAGGACGCTGCCCGCTTCCGCGATCAGGTGAAGGAGATCGACCAGCTCTATGTCCGCAGCCAGTCGGGCGACATGGTGCCGCTGCGCAGCCTCGTGTCGGTACGCACCACGCTCGCTCCCGACAGCATCACCCGCTACAACCAGTTCATGTCGGCCTCGGTCAACGGGCAGGCGGCGGCGGGCGTCAGTTCCGGACAGGCGCTGACCGCCATGCAGGACGTGGCGCGGAACACCCTGCCGCAGGGCTACTCCACCGAATGGACCGGCCTGTCCTATCAGGAAAGCCAGGTCGGCAATCAGGGGCTGGTGGTGTTCGGCCTCGCCCTGCTGTTCGGCTATTTGTTCCTGGTGGCGCAGTATGAGGACTGGCTGGTGCCGCTGGCGGTGCTGCTGTCGGTGGCCGTCGCCGTGCTGGGGGCCGGCGTCGGGCTGTGGGTTGCCGGCATTCCTAATGACATCTATGCGCAGATCGGGCTGGTGCTGCTGGTCGGTCTGGCGGCGAAGAACGCCATCCTGATCGTCGAGTTCGCGCGGGAGCAGCGGGCCGACGGCCGGTCGATCGTCGATGCCGCGGTGGCCGGCGCCCGCCAGCGCTTCCGCGCCGTGCTGATGACCGCGCTGGCCTTCATCCTGGGCACGGTGCCGCTGCTGATCGCCACCGGCGCCGGGGCTGCCAGCCGGCGGTCGATCGGCACCACCGTGTTCAGCGGCATGGTGGGGGCGACGGTGATCGGCATCGTCTTCGTCCCGGTGCTGTTCGTCGCCTTCCAGCGCCTGACGGAACGGCTGCGCGGGCGCCCCGTCGCGCGCGTCCAGCCGGCCGAATAGCCTGCGCAGGCCTTGATTCGTCTGCATTAGATCCCACATCAGCGTGGTCCCCGACAACCTTGAATTTGGCGTCCTTCGTGCGACGCTCCCCGCGCATTGGCGCGATGGCGGCCGGCTCCGGGCCAGACGCCGACCGATTCCTTATCCTGCCCGGTCTGCGGCTGACCGGGAGGGAGGGCGGCGGCCTTGCGGAGCGATGGGCGGTCGGGGCAGGGAGTCTTCCATGCCGAACAAGAACCAACCGATCGCTGAAACCGTGTCGGCCGAGCCGCTGACCCTGTTCCTGAAGGACATGCGCCGCTACGACCTCCTCACCGCGGAGGAGGAGCGGGAGCTTGCCCGCCGCTGGCGCGACCATGACGATGCCGAGGCGCTCGACCGGCTGATCGGCGGGCACCTGCGTCTGGTGGTCGGCGTCGCCAAGCGGTTCCAGCGCTATGGCCTGCCGCTGGCCGATCTGGTGGCGGAGGGCAACATCGGGCTGATGCGCGCCGCGCGGAAGTTCGATCCCGACAAGGGGTTCCGCTTCTCGACCTACGCCCACTGGTGGATCCGTGCGGCGATCCAGGACCATGTTCTGCAGAACTGGTCGCTGGTGAAGATCGGCTCGACCAGCGCCCACCGCACCCTGTTCTTCGCCCTGCGCCATCTGAAGGCCAAGCTGAAGGAACTGGACAGCGGGGACCTGTCGCCGGAGGCGGCGACCGCCATTGCCGGCGAACTCGACATGCCGGAACGCGAGGTGGTGGAGATGAACCGCCGCCTTGCCGCCGACCGCTCGCTGAACGCCACGGTGGGGGAGGAGGGCGAGATGGAGTGGCAGGACCTGCTGGCCGACGACCGTGCCGACCAGGAAACCGCGCTGGCGGAGACCGAGGAGCGCATCCAGCACAAGCGCCTGATCGCGCTGGGGCTGGAGAAGCTGACCGAGCGCGACCGCCAGATTCTGATCGCGCGCCGTCTGCTTGACGAACCGGTGCCTGCCGACGAGCTGAGCCGGCGCTTCAATCTGTCGCGCCAGCGCATCGGCCAGATCGAGGCGGCGGCGATGCAGACCGTCCGCAAGGCGGTTCTGGCCGGGCGTGCCGCCCAGGCGGTCCGCAAGCCGCCTAAAGCGCGGCCGACCGCGACCCGGTCGCCGCGGCCTGTCCGGGGGAGAGCCTGAACCAGTCCAGGCAGCCGGTCGGGACCACGCCGTTGCTGACCAAAATCGCACCCCGGCGGTAAAGGCCGAGGGTGCTGCTGCCGGCGGGCAGGTCGATGGCCCAGAGCTGGCCGCTGGGGTCGCTCCACACCGGACGGCTGTCGATTGACGCCAGGGCGGCCAGCGCCTCGGCCGGGCCGGTGCCCGGACGGAACAGCACCATGCTGGTGGTGACCCCCGGCGGCGGCAGGGTGGCGACCGTTCCGGCGATCCCGACGGCAAGGGCCAGCAGCAGCGGCGCCGTCGCCGTCCGGCGCATGCCTCCGCCGCCCGCAGGGCCATGGTCGCCGCGCGTCAGCAACATTCCGGCGGCCAGCACGGCGACGCCGAAGACGAAGAACCACAGCAGATCCCAGAACAGCTTGTTCTCGACATCCATGCGGATTCGGTGAATGCCGAGCAGCCAATGGGACAGCAGCCCGTCCAGGATGTGCCAGACGCCGAATCCCACCAGCGCCCATCCCATCAGCCGGCGCCCGCCGACGAAAGCCAGCCCGGTGCGCCCGCGCCACAGCAGCCATAGCCCAAGGGCGGCGATCACGTACATCAGGACATGGAAAAGCCCGTCAGCCAGGATCTGCACCCGGATGTCCGCGAAGGCCGGGCTGGCAAGGCCGGACAGCAGGTGATGCCATTGCAGGATCTGGTGCAGCAGGATTCCGTCGAAGAAGCCGCTCAGCGCAAAGCCCAGGCAGAACGCCGCCATCAGCAGGGTCCGGCCCGGCCCCTGCGGGATGTCCGACATCGGAAGCGGGCGCGGCAGCGGATCGGCGGCGGACATCGGGCAGTTCTCCAACAGGGCTCAAGGTAAGCCTGAAGCCCCCAACAGGCCTTTCCGGCTCCGGTTCCCCCACTTGCGGTCCGCCGATTACGGATTGGTTTTCGCAGCCCCTATGAGAAGGGTTTAATGCTTTTCCCCTCCGGAGCCGCGTTGGAAGGGTTCCCCCATCGCGTTGGACACCCGGCCGGCGAAAATGTCCATGGTGGGCTACATCCGCCGTGGCGGTGCCGAACCTACGGTGGTCCGGCGCCACCGCGATTCGTCTGCTGACCCCCCTCAGGGCGGCATCCGCCCCGCCGGGGAACCCGCCACAGCAGGAGAGGCACGGCTGCATGCAGCAACGTCAGGCACGCGACGCACGTCTCGATCTTTTCAAGGGCGTGGCCCTTCTGATCATCTTCATCAACCATGTCGGCGGAAACCCGCTGGCAAAGCTGATGCCCGCCCGCTTCGGCCCGTCCGATTCGGCCGAGATCTTCGTCTTCATCTCCGGCTATGCCATCGCGCTGGCCTATGGTCCGGTGCTGGCGGAGCGCGGGTTCGCCGCCTGCCAGCGCAAGGCGCTCGGCCGCTGCCGACAGCTGTGGACAGCCAACATCATGACCATGCTGGTCAGCGCACTGGTCGTCGCGCTCGCCGTCCATGTCGGCGATCTGCCGATGGAGGCGTCGAACCGGCTGGAGAGCTTCGAGCCGCTTTTCGAAACCCCGGTGACCGCGATGGCATGGCATCTGGTGCTGATGTATCTGCCTTTCGCCTTCGACATCCTGGCGCTCTACATCCTGCTGGTGGCGGTGGCGCCGCTGTTCCTGTGGACCTATGCCCGCTTCGGCTACACGGCGGTGGCATTGTCGTTCGTCCTCTATCTGGTCGCCCAGGCGGCGCCCGGACTGGTCCCGCCAAATCTGTGGGAGGAGGACTGGAACTTCAGCCCGCTGGCTTGGCAATGCGTGTTCTTTCTCGGCACCAGCCTGGCGCTGGTGGTGCGCAGCGGCCGGGTCCGGCTGCCGCGGTCCCGCTGGCTGCTGACCGGGTCGCTGGCTCTGCTGGCCGGCATGGCGCTGTGGAAGTTCGCGGCCTCCGACATCGGTCATGCGCTGACGCCGGCGCCACTGCAAGGCTGGCTGCCTGAGCAAACCATCCCCTGGGCCGACAAGGACACGCTAGGGCCGATGCGGCTTCTGCATTTCCTGGCGCTGGCCTGTGCGGCGGCGCTGCTGGTGCCGCGTGAGGCGGGTTGGCTGCGCTCCGTCCCCGCCCGGCTGCTGATCGCCTGCGGGCGGCATTCGCTGCCGGTCTTCTGCGTCGGCATCGTCCTGTCGATCGCCGGCACGGCCGTGCTGCTGGCCGAACGGAACTCGCTGACGGTGCTGGCGGTCAATCTGGCGGGGATCGCCGTGCTGCTGGCGATGGCGACCGTGCTGGAGCGGCGGCGGACCCGCCGGCAGCCGGCCAAGTCCGCGGTGCCGCAGGCGGCCGTGCCGGAGACACCGTGAGGGGACGGCAAGCCAGGGCCGAGCTTCTTGAAACCTGCGCCGGGTAGGCGCATATTTTAGGAATGCAATTCAATCCGGCCATACCGTCCTACCAGACGCTGAAGCCAATGCCGCAGCTGACGCCCGCGGCACAAATCGCCATGTCCCCGGCGGTCCAGGCCGCGCAGCAGGTGACGCCGCCGGTGCGGACCCAGACGGTGGCCGCCCCCCCGGCCATCGGGAAGACCGACCAGTCCCGCGATACCCGCAGCGGCACCGAGGGCAGTCAGGCCGTCGACACCAATGCCGGCGCGCTTGCCGCCAGGGTGAATGCCCAGGGCTATCGCCAGCGCGGATCGCTGCTGGACGTATCGGTCTGAGGGAGCGCGTTGCCGTCATCGTTTCGGCTTCGAGGCTGTTATCGGAAATGAAAAAGGGCACTTTCCCGCGAAGGAGAAAGTGCCCTTTTCTGTTGGATAGACCCGACCGTTACTTCAGCTCGTCCATCGTGTTGATGACTTGGCTGACGATGCCGTAGTCCTTCGCCTCTTCGGCGAACATCCAGTAATTGCGGTCGGTGTCCTTGGCGACCTTTTCATACGGCTGCCCGGTCTCACGCGCGATGATCTTGTTCAGACGCTCGCGCATGCGGATGATTTCCTTCGCCTCGATGGCGATGTCCGTCGCCCGGCCGCCCGTTCCGCCCAGCGGCTGGTGGATCAGGAAGCGGGTGTTGGGCAGGCAGAAACGGTCCTCCTTCTTCGCCGCCAGATAGATGTGGCAGCCGGCGCTGGCGACCCAGCCCGTGCCCAGCATCTTCACCCGCGGCTTGATGAAGCGGATCATGTCGTGGATGGTGTCGCCCGCCTCGACATGGCCGCCCGGCGAGTTGACCACGACGGTGATGTCGTCGTCGCTCTCATGCGCGAGCGCCAGCAGTTGGGCCGAGACGACCTGCGCCAGCTTCATGTCGATCTGACCGAAGATCAGGACCGTGCGCGCCTTGAACAGGCTCTGCTGCACGGCGGCGAACTGCGGCTGGGCGCTTTCCTTCGACTTCTCGTCCGGTTCCTTTTCAGGTTCGTCGTCGAACCGGGTGTATCCGACCTGCGCCATTGATGTTCTTCTCCCTGGTATCGGAAGCGGGGTATCGGGACCGGGATGCGCCGCCGGAGGAGAACCCCGGCCGCTGTCCCGCTGCCGCATGCGCCTTGCCTGCTTCACCACATAGCCCGTCCGGCCTTCATGTTCAACGTCCGCCGGGTCAAAATCGATGGGTTGGGCCATGGGTGGGGCCACTGGTGGGGCCACGGGCGGGGGTGGGGCCTGATGGAACGTTTGGAACAGCGTGCAACAGTTTTCCGGGGATGTTCCACTGTTCCATTCACCGAACACGCGGGTGTCCTTCCAGTCGGCGCGGCACGATGTCTCTTCCTACCACGCGACACCTCGGCGGGTAAGGGGCGGTTCCAAAACCGGGTAGGAGCGGGGAGCGGCATGGTCGCGCAGCATTGACGCCATTCGCCGCCCACGGCCAAACTCCGCCGTCGGTGTGGAGGGGGAGCGTTGGAATGCGCGGGAACGGAGCGGGCGTATCGGTCATCATTGCGGCCCACCGCGCCCACGGCACCATCGTCCGGGCGGTGCAAAGCCTGCTGGACCAGGATTGGACGGCGTGGGAGGCGGTGATCGTCAGTGACGACGGCACCGATTACCGCCCGACTCTGCAGGCCGCCGGAATCGACGACCCGCGGCTGGTCTTTGCAAGCACCGGCCGGATCGGTGCCGGGGCGCCCGCCGCGCGCAATGCCGGGCTGGATGCTGCACGACTGGCGCTGGTGGCGCCGCTGGACGCCGACGACCGCTTCCGCCCCGGCCGGCTGTCGGCGCTGATTCCGCTGGCGCTGGCGCGGGGTGCGGCCTTCGACAATGTCGCGGTGGTGCGCGACGAGGACGATTCGCCGCTGCTGCGCCTGTTCGAGGAAGGGCAGGCCCCGGCCCTGCTGGACGGCGAGGGGTTCGTGGCGACCTCCGTGCCGATGTTTCCGGTGGTGCGGCGCGAACTGGTGCCGGGCTGGGACGAGGACGTGAATTTCTGCGACGACGTGGTCTTCAACGTCCGGGTGCTCGACGCGACCGGTCCGGTGCCGCTGGTGGCGACGCCCTTCTACGAGTATCGCCAGCGCGCCGGTTCCATCACCTTTTCCGCCGACAGCGGAGAACGGGCGGAGCGCTGTTACCGCCATGTGCTGGAGCGGCTGGCCGGCGACGGACTGGGCATCCGCGACGACGGGCTTCGCCATCGGTTCGCGCAGGCCATCGCCGGCAAGCGCGCCCGCAACGCCGCCTATGAGGCCGCCTTCAAGGCCGGCCGCTGCGCCAATTTCCAGGAGTTCCTGGCGCTGGGGAACGGGTAAACCCGGAAAGCCCAAGCTCCCGCTGGCTTTGCTTTACCATTTTGTGTCAGCCTTGCTGCGTCGCACATAGCCGGACCGGACACGGGTAAACTCCATGAACGTCCCGACCAACGCCCCGACCTGCTGCCTCGCCCGCATCCCCGCCAATGGGAAATTCTGGCTGAAGAACGCGCGGGTCCATGACGGATTATGTGACATCCGGATCGAAGACGGCCGGGTCCGCGCCCTGGTGGCGGCCGGCGAGTCGCCCTGCTGCGCGCCGGGACTCGATCTGGAGGGCGGGGAGGTCCGGCGGATGGACGGCGACGGTCCCGTGACGGCCGGCGATCCCGCCGACCTGTGGGTGACGCTGTGCGGCGGCCGGACGGTGCCGATGCGGGGCGGACTGCTGGAGAGTGGAGTGCCTCAGGTCGGGGCCGCGACAAACGGACCGGCGGACGGTTCTGATCGCTGAACCTTCTCGACTCCGGATGTGAACTGAACGATATAGTTCAGTTTGCCCAGCGCCCTCTTCGGTTGCGCTGCGGCAAGGTGAAACCCGTCCGGATCCCGGTCCCATGCGCCACACGCTTCGCATCGCTGCTCTCCTCGTCCTGGCGGCACTCGCCGGCGGGGCCTACTGGTATTTCGTGAAGCAGGGCGGGACAGTCGCCGGGCTGACGGCGATGGTGAGTGGTGCCGTGTCCGGCGGTGCGCCTGCAACCGGGGGTGCCTCAGGTGGCGGAAAGCCGCCGGGCGGTGCGCCGCCGATGCCGGTGGAGGCCGTTCCGGTCCGCATCGGCATGGTGGAGCGGACGGTGACCGCCGTCGGGTCGCTGCTGTCCAACGAATCGGTGGTGATCCGGCCGGAGATCGCCGGCCGCATCAGCGAGATCGCCTTCAAGGAGGGGCAGCGCGTGACCAAGGGCACCGTGCTGGTCCGGCTGGACGACGCCATCGCCCGCGCCACGCTGGCCCAGGCGCAGGCGAGCATCGCCTTCTCCCGTGCCGAGCTGTCGCGCGCCGACCAGCTGGTGCGCCAGAACACCGGCCCGCTGCGCAGCCGCGAACAGGCCTCCGCCAAGCTGCTGGCCGACGAGGCGGCGGTGCAGCTGGCCAGGGCGCAGCTCGACAAGCAGGTCATCACCGCGCCTTTCGACGGTGTGCTGGGGCTGCGCAAGGTGTCGGTCGGCGATTTCGTCCAGGCCGGCAAGGACATCGTGAACCTGGAGGACATCGACACGCTGAAGCTGGACTTCCGCGTGCCGGAGATGTTCCTGCCGGCGGTGAAAGTCGGGCAGACGGTGAAGGTGGCGGTGGATGCCTTCGGCGGGCGCAGCTTCGACGGCACCGTCTATGCCATCGACCCGCTGGTGGACGTGAACGGCCGTGCGCTGGCGATCCGCGCCCGCGTGCCCAACCCGGACGGTTCGCTGCGCCCCGGCCTGTTCGCGCGGGTGTCGCTGACGCTGACCACGGTGCCCGACGCGGTGCTGGTGCCGGAACAGGCCATCGTCGCCTTCGGCAAGGACCAGTATGTCTTCAAGGTGGTCGACGGCAAGGTGGCGCAGACCCGCGTGACGCTGGGCGAACGCCGCAATGCGGAGGTGGAGATTTCCAAGGGCCTCGCCCCCGGCGACATGGTGGTCACCGCCGGCCAGCTGAAAATCCGCGACGGCGCGCCGGTGGCGGTGGTTCCGAACAAGCCGGCCGGGAGCTAAATCCATGGTCCTGTCCGAGATCTCCATCCGCCGTCCCGTCCTGGCGACGGTGATGAGCCTCGCCCTGATGCTGATCGGCATCGTGTCGTACCAGCGCCTGTCGGTGCGCGAATATCCCAAGATCGACGAGCCGGTCGTCACGGTGGAGACGACCTACAAGGGCGCCTCGGCCCAGATCATCGAAAGCCAGGTGACCCAGACGCTGGAGGACAGCCTCGCCGGCATCGAGGGCATCGACGTCATGTCCTCGATCAGCCGGGCGGAGAAGTCGCAGATCACCCTGCGTTTCCGGCTGGACCGCAACGTCGATGTCGCCGCCAGCGACGTGCGCGACCGGGTGGGCCGCGTCCGCGCCGCCCTGCCGTCGGAAATCGACGAACCGGTCATCGCCAAGGTGGAGGCCGACGCCCAGCCGATCATCTATCTCGCCTTCTCCTCCGACCGGCATTCGCCGCTGGAAGTGACGGATTTCGCCGACCGCTACGTCAAGGACCGGCTGCAGAACCTGCCCGGCGTGGCGCAGGTCCGCATCTTCGGCGAGCGCCGCTTCGCCATGCGGCTGTGGCTCGACCCGCAGCGGATGGCCGCCTACCGGGTGACGCCGCAGGATGTCGAGAATGCGCTGCGCAAGCAGAACGTCGAGATTCCGGCCGGCCGCGTCGAGAGCGTGGCGCGCGAGTTTACCGTGGTGTCGGAAACCGACCTGCGCAGCCCGGCGGAGTTCGAGAACATCATCCTGCGCGACGATTCGGGCTATCTGGTCCGGCTGCGCGACATCGGCCGGGCGGAGCTGGGGGCGCTCGACGAGCGGGTCAGCGCCCGCTTCAACGGCCGCGGCGCCGTCGCCATCGGCGTGGTGAAGCAATCCACCGCCAACCCGCTGGACGTGTCGAAGGCGGTCAACGAGGCGCTGCCGAAGATCCGCGCCGCCCTGCCCGAGGGCATGGGGGTGGATGTCGGGTACGACAGCTCGGTCTTCATCGCCAAGTCGATCGACGCGGTGTTCCACACCATCTTCGAAGCGATCATCCTGGTCGTGCTGGTCATCTTCTTCTTCCTGCGCTCGCTGCGGGCGACGCTGGTGCCGCTGGTGACCATCCCGGTGTCGCTGATCGGCGGCTTCGCCCTGATGTACGCCTTCGGCTTCTCCATCAACACGCTGACCCTGCTGTCGATGGTGCTGGCCATCGGTCTCGTCGTCGACGACGCCATCGTCATGCTGGAGAACATCTTCCGCTATGTGGAAGAGGGGATGAACCCGTTCCAGGCGGCGCTGAAGGGATCGCGCGAGATCGGCTTCGCCGTCATCGCCATGACCATCACGCTGGCGGCGGTGTACGCGCCCATCGGTTTCATGACCGGCCGCACCGGGCGGCTGTTCACCGAATTCGCGCTGACGCTGGCCGGAGCGGTCATCGTGTCGGGCTTCGTCGCGCTGACGCTGTCGCCGATGATGTGCTCCAAGCTGCTGAAGCATGAGACGAAGCATGGCCTGATTTATCGGGCCATCGAGCGGTTCCTGGAGGGGATGACCAACGGCTATCGCCGCCTGCTGCGCCTGTCGTTGCGGGCGCGGCCTCTGGTGCTGCTGATCGGGCTGGGCGTCGCGGCGGCGAGTTACGTGCTGTTCACCGGGTTGAAGTCGGAACTGGCGCCGGTCGAGGACCGCGGCACCATCGTCGGCATCGCCATCGCGCCGGAAGGCTCGACGCTCGACTACACCATGGGCTACGCCCAGCGGATGGAGGCGCTGTTCCGCCAGATCCCGGTGCTGGAGAAGTTCTTCGTCGTCGTCGGCTTTCCGGTGGTGAACCAGGGCATCGCCTTCGTCCGCCTGATCGACTGGGACGAGCGCGACGTGAAGCAGCAGACCATCACCGCCCAGCTGTTCCCCAAGATGTTCGGCATCCCCGGCATCCTGGGCTTCGTCACCAACCCGCCCTCGCTGGGGCAGAGCCCGATCGACAAGCCGGTCAACTTCGTCATCCAGACCTCGCTGCCGTTCGAGGAGCTGCAGACGATGGTCAACGCCATGATGGCGGAGGCGCGCAACTTCCCCGGCCTGACCAACCTCGACACCGACCTGAAGCTGAACAAGCCGGAACTGCGGGTCTCGCTCGACCGCGACAAGGCGGCCGATCTGGGGGTGGATGTCGACACCGTCGGCCGCACGCTGGAAACCCTGCTGGGCGGCCGGCAGGTGACGCGCTTCAAGAAGGACGGCAAGCAGTATGACGTGATCGTCCAGGTCGCCAATGTCGACCGCCGCAACCCGGACGACATCGCCGGCATCTATGTCCGCGGCGGCACCAGCGCGACGGGCGGTGCGGGGCAGATGATCTCGCTCGCCAATCTGGTGAAGGTTGAGGAGCGGGTGGCGCCGAAGGAGCTGAACCACTTCAACAAGCTGCGCTCCGCCACCATCACCGCGACGCTGGCGCCGGGGACCTCGCTGGGCGAGGCGCTGGCGGTGATGCAGGCGGCGGCGAACAAGGTGCTGCCGGCCACCGCCCAGACCGACTATGCCGGCCAGAGCCGCGAATTCCGCGAATCGGCGACCGGGCTCTATTTCGTCTTCGTGCTGGCGCTGGCTTTCATCTATCTGGTGCTGGCGGCTCAGTTCGAGAGCTTCATCGATCCCTTCGTCATCATGCTGACGGTGCCGCTGTCGATGACCGGCGCGCTGGCCGCCCTGCAGATGAGCGGCGGGACGATGAACGTCTACAGCCAGATCGGCCTCGTCACCCTGGTCGGCCTCATCACCAAGCACGGCATCCTGATCGTGGAGTTCGCCAACCAACTCCAGCGCGCTGGGACCGACATCCGCAAGGCGGTGGAGGAGGCCGCCGTGCTGCGCCTGCGCCCGATCCTGATGACCACCGGCGCCATGGTGCTGGGTGCCGTGCCGCTGGCCTACGCCAAGGGAGCGGGTGCGGAAAGCCGGCAGGCCATCGGCGCCGTCATCGTCGGCGGCATGACGCTGGGCACGCTGCTGACGCTGTTCGTCGTGCCGACGGTCTACAGCTATCTCGCCCGCAAGAAGCCGATGCGGGATGAGGCTGCGGAGCAGGGTGCGGATGGGGGCTCGGCCCACGGCGTGCCCCATCCGGCGGAGTGAGGGGGAGAGCGGCGCCATGGCCAGCGTGCTGATCATCGACGACGACGACGTGGCCCGCGCGGTGCTTCTGCGCACGCTGACGATGGCCGGTCACGAGGCGGTCGGCGCCCGCGACGGGCTGGAGGGGATGTCGCGGTTCCGCGACCGGCCGGCCGGCCATCCCGTCGATCTGGTCATCACCGACATCTTCATGCCGAACCAGGAGGGGCTGGCGACGATCATGGCGCTGCGGCGCGGCGCGCCGTCGCTGAAGATCATCGCGATTTCCGGCGGCGGCGCCCGCGCCTCGCTGGACGTGCTGCCGGTGGCGGAGGCGCTGGGCGCGCACCGCACCCTGCGCAAGCCCTTCACCCCAGCCGAGGTGATGGAGGTCGTGCGCGAGGTTCTGGAGGGGTGAAGCGTCGTCCCCGAATAGCGAAGCGCCGCTCTCCGGGGAAAGCGGCGCCTCACAGAAAGGGGTTCAGCCGAAGGTTTCTGACCGGGCTTTATCCAGCGCTTGGGTCAGTGTGGCCGCAGGTCAGGCGGCGAGCCGTTCTTCCTGTACTCGGCGGCTCCGGCGAAGGCGTTCGAAAAGCTGCTGGACGCTGTCGGGGCTGATCCCATCGCGCGCCATCACGGCGATCACGATCGGATCTTCGAGCAGTTCGGAAAGGGTCGGCGTCGTGCTGCGGTCCATGCGTCCCTCCCTTAGAGTCCGGCTTCCGGGGGCCGTTGCCGTCCCGGAAGGGGGATCGGCGGACGGTCGAAGCCGGCAATGGCGATTGGCCTAATCCCTGCTGCGCGCTCGTCTCGGCTTTCGGTATCCGGATCGCCGCCGGGGATATACCCCGTCCGGCCCGGATTGTGGGTCTAAAATACAATATGGCGACCATAACTCAGGCCGGGTGATATTGTCACCCGTCCTTTTGTCAACAGGCGCTATATCTTTGTGTTATGCAGTAATGAGCAGCGGCGTGGCGGCGAAGGGCGCGGTCAGGCCAGTCCCGGCCGGCCGCGCGTCAGGCTGGCGCCGGCCGCCGAACCGCCCGAGTCGGCCGCGGGAATGGTGACGTCCACCTGGACCAGGCGCACTTTTGCATGGGACAGGCAGAGGTTCGCGGCGCGGTCGGCCAAGTATTCGGCGCCGGATACGTTGGATTCGGCACAAAGACGACGCAAGTCTTCGACGATGTCCTCGTAAGACATCACCGCGGCGATGTCGTCGGGAAAGCCGGGGCCGGGATGGGTGACGGTCAGCGTCAGGTCGAAGCGGACGTCCGGCCGGTCGGTGCGACCGGCAAGATCCACGGTGGCGGAAAAGCCGCGCACCAGGATGGTGTAGGTGAGCGGCGCGCCGCCCGGCTGGACCAGCATGGTCCGTTTCACGCTATCGTCCGACAACACACTCTCCCGGCCGGCGGACGGGCGCCGGCGTTGCGTTCAGGCCGGCACTATAAGCGGTGCGGCGGCCGCATGCCACCGCACTCGGAGAGTGCATTGGCCACCGCACTCAGGGAGGCGTTCGTCACAGCGTCTCGGCGATGCGGACGACGGTCTCGCGGCCGGGAACCTCGTCGCGCAGGGCGTCGATCCGCCGGTTCAGCACCGGGTGGACGATGTCGGCGGCGATGTCGGCCAGCGGGCAGAGGACGAAGGCACGCTCCGCCATGCGGGGGTGGGGGATTTCCAGATCATGCTCCGTCACCACGCGGTCGGCGTAGAGCAGGATGTCGACGTCGATGGGGCGCGGGCCGAAGCGCAGGCCGCCGAGATCGCGGCCCAGCGTCGCCTCGATCTCCTTCAGGAAGCGCAGCAGTTCCAAGGGGCCGAGGCGGGTGGTGCCGCGCACCGCCATGTTCAGGAAGGCCGGCTGGTCGGTCACATACATCGGAGCCGTCTCGTACAGGGCGGACTGCGCGTCGATCTCCACCGCCGCGCCCAGCCGCCGGATCGCCTCGGCGAGGTTGGCGGCGCGGTCGCCCATGTTGCCGCCGAGTGCGAGATACACCGTCACGGCGGAGGCGGCGGGAGAAGGGGGAGGCGTAAGCTCGGCCATGGCGTCGGCGGTTCCGATATGCTGGTATGGACTGTGGACGGAACTCCTAGCAAATCCGCGCCTGTCCGTCACTTCCGGGCCGCATTGCTCCTTCGGGGAACGGACGGGCGGCGGCGGGGTTTCAGGACTGTATCAACCGGTTGAGAAGAACCCGGCGATGACACGATATTCTGGTGGAGGACGAGACATGGGCCAAGGGACGGGTAAGGCGAGGAGCGTGGGCGCTGCGATGATCCTTCTCGGCGGCGCGGCCGCCATCCTTGCCGGCTGCGCCACCGGTCCCGATCCGGAGATCGCGCGCCGCGCCCAGACCGCCATGGTCGGCATGCCCAAGGCCGACCTGCTGGCCTGCGCCGGCGTGCCGGACCGTCAGGCGACGGCGGCGGGCCGCGAATACTACACCTATGTCGCCCGTCCGGCGGTGGCCTACAGCCCCGGCAGCAGCATCGGCATCGGTGCCGGCAGCTTCGGCGGCAGCGGCGGGGTGGGGCTCGGCCTCGGCTTCGGGGTGCCGGTCGGCGGCAACACCTCGACCGGCTGCGAGGCGACGGTGGTGATCGGCACGCGCGGCACGGTGGAGCAGGTCAGCTACCCGGCCGGCGCCACATTGTCGGCCTGCACGCCGATCGTCAGCAACTGCATGGCGCCGCGCGGGTGAGGGAGCCGGCGCCGCCTTTAAGACTTTGAGATGAGGACGCCGGGGCTGTCGCAGCGCCCGGTAATACCATATTCTCGACCGTAACCCCGGCCGCAGCCGGGGCGGGAGACGCCCGCGAAGGGCCGCATCAGGGTTGCCATCAGGGTTGGAGGAACCACGAACCATGGATATGAGCGGAAGCCACCGGATCGAGGCCAGCCGCGACGCGGTGTGGGCGGCGCTGAACGATCCGGAGATCCTGCGCCAGTGCATCCCCGGCTGCGAGGAGGTGGTCCGGCAGTCCGACACCGAGATGACGGCGAAGGTCGTCGCCAAGGTCGGTCCGGTCAGCGCCAAGTTCGCCGGCAAGGTCACCCTGTCCGACCTGGACCCGCCCAACGGCTACACCATCACCGGCGAAGGGTCGGGCGGGGCGGCCGGCTTCGGCAAGGGCGGCGCCACCGTGACGCTGGCCGACGATGGCGGCGCCACGCTGCTGAGCTACACCGCCAAGGCCCAGGTCGGCGGCAAGCTGGCGCAGATCGGCTCCCGGCTGGTCGACGCCACCGCCCGCAAGATGGCGGAGGAGTTCTTCGCCCGCTTCACCCAGATCGTCGGCCCGGCGCCCGCTGAAACGGCGCCCGCTGACACGGTGTCTGTGGCTGAACCGGTGGCGGCCCCGGCGGCGACCGAGGCGGCTCCCCAGCCCGCGGCCCGGCCCGCCGTCTACTCCGACCCCGCGCCGGCCGCCGCACCCGCTACGAAGCCTGCCACCCGCATGGCGGAGCCGCCGCCGGAGATCCCGCTGCCGCTGCCGGTCGGCCGCGGCAAGGGGGGCGGAACCGGCAATTTCTATGTGCCGTGGGCTGCAATCCTTGTGGTTGTGGTTCTGTTCGCGGCGCTTGCCTGGATGAATTAGCGCGGCAAATTGTTCATTGGTCGTACGGCGGCATCAAAGGGGGTTCGAGCCCCTTGCGGAATGTGTATGCTGCCGCGCGATTCCGGCCGGCGCCGTCGGCCGGTGGATCCATCGGAAGGGAAGCCGAAGAATGAAGAAGCTGTTGATGGGCGTTGCCGCCATCGCCGCGGTCGTGATGGGTGCCGGTGCCGCCCAGGCGGCCGATGCCGCGGCCGGCAAGGATGTCTTCAAGGTCTGCATGGCCTGCCACACCGCCGAGCAGGGCAAGAACAAGGTCGGTCCGTCGCTGTTCGGCGTCGTCGGCCGTCCGGCCGCGTCGGTCGAGGGCTTCAAGTATTCCGCCCCGATGAAGGAGAAGGCCGCCGGCGGCCTGGTCTGGACCCCGGAGAACCTGGACGCCTACATCAAGGCGCCGAAGGAAATCGTCCCGGGCGGCACCATGGCCTTCGCCGGCCTGAAGGACGACGCAAAGCGCGCCGACCTGATCGCCTTCCTGGCTGAGCAGAAGTAAGACCGCATCCTCCGGTCCGGCGGCCGGAGAATCGCGGACGGCATAAGGGCCGGTGGTGACGCCACCGGCCCTTTGCTTATGTGCCCGGTCCTTAGACTCCCCCGAGTCTCAGCCGGCGGCCTCCAGGCTCTTGCTCGCGACCTCGTAGACGTCCGGAGACAGGCCCGGCGTCGCGACGATCCGCTGCAACTCTGCCTTCATCAGCCCCTGACGGGCCGCGTCATAGCGCCGCAGGCGGGAGAAGGGACCCATCAGACGGGCTGCAACCTGCGGGTTCATCGGATCCAGGCGCAGGACCTGATCGGCCAGGAAGCGATAGCCGGCGCCGCTGGCGTCATGGAAGCGGACCGGGTTGCCGTTGGCGAAGCCGCCGATCAGCGCATAGACCTTGTTCGGGTTCCGGATCTCGAAGGCCGGATGGCCGAGCAGGGCGGTGACGCGGGCCAGCGTGTCGGCGCGGTGCGACATCGCCTGCACGCTGAACCACTTGTCGACCACCAGCGCCTCGCCCTTCCAGCGCTCATAGAAGTCGGCCAGTGCCTTCTCCCCTTCCGGCGAGGCGGCGTTGGACAGGAACTGCAGCGCCGCGATCTCGTCGGTCATGCCCTGGGCGCTGCGGTACTGCGTCAGGCACAGCTCCAGCGCCTCCGCGTCCTCCAGCGCCATCAGGTAAGCAAGGCACAGGTTCTTCAGCGCCCGCTTGCCGATGGCCTCGGCATCGACGGAGAAGGGCTCCTGGCTGCTGTTGCGGCGATAGAGGTCGAGGAACTTGGCGCGCAGCCGCCCGGCCAGCGTCTTGCGCGCGAACTCCCGCACCGCATGGATGGCGTCGGGATCGACCACCGGCATCTGGGTGCCGAGATAGGCCTCGGTCGGCAGCACCAGCGCCTGGGCGGCGAAGGCGGGGTCACGCTGCGCATCGTCCAGGATCTTGGCGAAGGCGTCGGCATAGCCCTCCGGCAGCACCAGATCGCGTCCGGCCTGCCGGTCGGCGACGAGGTTCAGCAGGATTCGGGTGCCGAGAATCTGCCCGGCCTCCCACCGGTTGAAGGCATCGCTGTCATGCGCCATCAGGAAGGTGAGGTCGGTGTCGGTCAGGTCGGTCTTCAGCTTGACCGGGGCCGAGAAGCCGCGCAGCAGCGACGGCACCGGCCGGGCCGGGATGTCGTGGAAGGTGAAGCTCTGGTTTTCCGCCGTCACATGCAGGATGCGGCTGGTGCCGGCGCCCGTCACTTCGCCCTTGTCCTCACCGTCCAGGCGCAGCGGCAGGTCCTGCCCGTCGGGGCCGAGCAGGCCGACCACCAGCGGGATGTGCATCGGCTGCTTGACCGGCTGGCCAGGCGTCGGCGGCACCGTCTGCTTCACCGTCAGGGTGTAGGTCTTGGACGCCGAATCGTAGCTGCCGGCGATGTCCAGCTCCGGCGTGCCGGACTGGCGGTACCACAGCTGGAACTGGGTCAGGTCGACGCCGCTGGCATCGGCCATGGCGGCGACGAAATCGTCGCAGGTCACCGCCTGCCCATCATGGCGCTGGAAGTAAAGGTCGGTGCCCTTGCGGTACTTTTCCGGCCCCAGCAGGGTGTGGATCATGCGGATGACTTCCGCACCCTTGTTGTAGACGGTGGGGGTGTAGAAGTTGTTGATCTCGACATAGCTGTCCGGGCGCACCGGATGGGCCATGGCCCCGGCATCCTCCTGGAACTGCACGGTGCGCAGCCCCTGGACGTCGGCGATGCGCTTCACCGCGCGGGAATGCATGTCGGACGAGAATTCCTGGTCGCGGAAGACGGTCAGCCCTTCCTTCAGCGACAGCTGGAACCAGTCGCGGCAGGTGACGCGGTTGCCGGTCCAGTTGTGGAAATACTCGTGCGCGACCACCGCCTCGATATTGAGGAAATCGGTGTCGGTCGCGGTTTCCGGCTTGGCCAGTATGTATTTGGTGTTGAAGACGTTGAGCGACTTGTTTTCCATCGCCCCCATGTTGAAATCGCCGACCGCGACGATGTTGAAGATGTCGAGGTCGTATTCCAGGCCATAGACCTCCTCATCCCAACGCATCGACTTGATGAGCGAGCGCATGGCGTGGTCGATCTTGTCCTCGTTCCCCGGCTCGACATAGATGCGGAGCGTGACGTCGCGGCCGGAGGCGGTGCGGAACCGGTCCTCGCCATGGACGAGGCTGCCGGCGACCAGCGCGAACAGGTAGCAGGGTTTGGGGAAGGGGTCTTCCCAGCGCGCCCAGTGGCGCCCGCCCTCCAGATCGCCGGACGCGGCGAGGTTGCCGTTGGACAGCAGCACCGGATAGCGCGCCTTGTCGGCGGTGATGGTGGTGCTGTAGCGCGCCATCACGTCCGGCCGGTCCATGAAGTAGGTGATCTTGCGGAAGCCTTCCGCCTCGCATTGCGTGCAGAAATTGCCGAAGGACTTGTAGAGCCCTTCCAGCGCCGTGTTCTCCTGCGGCTTGATGCGGACGACGGTTTCCAGGGTGAAGCTGTCCGGCACCTCCAGCACGATCAGGTGATCGGGGGTGACGGTATAGTCGTCCGGTCCCAGCGTCCGCCCGTCCAGTGCCACCGACACCAGATCCAGCCTCTGCCCGTCGAGCGACAGCGGCTCCGTCGCGGCATCGGGGCGGGCCGGGTTGCGGCGGATCGCCAGCACCGTGCGGACGGTGGTGACATCCTCGCCCAAATCGACGAACAGGTCGACCGTGTCGATCAGATGCGCCGGCGGGCGATAGTCCTGAAGCCGGATGGCCTTCGGCGTGCCTTTGTCCATGTGCCTTGTCTCTGGTCTGTGTCTGTCTTGCGGATCAAGCCGTTCGGGACAGGTCCGAGGGACAAGGACTGTAGCAAGGCGGGACCGGGCTGTCTTGAGTGGGAATGGGGGAGGGGCGCGGAGGCCCCCCGGGAATGTCCTATCTCTTGACCTGCGCGACCTTCAGCAGGGTGAAGGCGCCCATCTGGTCGATGTATTGCTGATAGAAGAAGCGCCATTTCTTGCCGTTGCGCACGCCCACCAGCGTGACCTTCACCGCGTCGGTGCCCGGCACGTTCATGTATTGCGACTTGTGCAGGGTGGTGGCGTGCATGCGCATGCCCTGGCGCAGCCCTGTCTCGTCGATCCGGCCTTCGGAGGTCTGCAGGTTGCCGTGGGAGGCGGAGTAGGTGCCGCCGCCATGGTCGCTGAAGCCGAAGGAGCAGCCGTCCATCGTCGGCGTGAACATCACGTCGGCCTCGTCCTCCAGCACGACGAGATGCTTAAAATCCTGATCGTAGGGCAGCCAGTATGCGTTCCAACTGCCCGGCCGGTTGCCCTGGTCGTAGCGCACCGACCAGACATCGACGTTCTTGGTCGAGAATTGCGAGACGATGCCGGTGCCCTTGCGGGTGCAGGTCATGCCGTCGTCGCTGAGGCTGAAGCTCTTGACGCCGCCGACGCGGTAGTTCGGCTGGTAGGCCTGATACTGGATCCAGATCAGGTTGTTCTTGAGGAAGCTTTCCGGGTTCGCGACCAGATCGGCGATGTTCGGCATGTGCGCGACTTTCCTGCTGGATGGATCAGAGGACGCCGAAGACGGGGCGCTTGTATCCGGCCTCCGTCTCGTTGCCGGACAGGAACCAGTAGGCCTTCATCAGCGCGAACTGCTGGTTGTCGTCGCGCAGCAGCACATAGGCGCAATAGACGGTGCCGTCGTCCGGCCGCAGGAAGGCGGCGATCCACGGGTTCTGCCGGGTGCCGATGTGGGCGGCATGACCCAGCTTGCGCGTGATGTCGTTGCGGTAGCCGACCAGCACCGCCGCATGGCCCTGGCGGAAGGGCAGCGCCGAAAGTTCCTGATAATTCTGCAGGATGCGCGGGTTGCCGTCGCCTTCCTCGGCATACCACTGCGCCACCTCCATGTACTCGTTTGCCCGCGCGTTCGCCCGGTCGTAACGCGCCTGTTTCTGCCGGTCGGTATGACCGGCGGCGGTCTTTTTCAGAAAGCTGATGAGTCCCATGGTCCGCGCCCCTTCCGTAACCCGGATTGGACGCTAGCAGAGCAATCGGGGAGGCGCAAAAGGGTGGGGGTCATATGAAGGTATGCGGATCGTCCGGCGCCAAGCGAAGACGATGCGGGGTGTCTGAATTTTTTGGCGAGGGGCGGGATGATGAATCGCCGCTATCGACATGGAAAGGAGGCTCTGCCATTCTCTGGTTGATCTAGTGATAATGTTATCTCAGCACAGGGGCGCTGATTGGCAATGCGAAAGCTTTTGATTACAGTCGTTGCAGCTATTTGCCTGTCTGCCAGTCTCACTGGTTGTGCCACGCAGGGGCAAAGCCGTTACAGCTTCCAAGATGTCGGCCGGGCGACAGTGGTCGAATTCGGCACGGTGGTGGCATCGCGTCAGGTGGACATCCGGGGGCAGAACACAGGTGTCGGTGGGGTCGTCGGCGGGACGGCAGGCGGTCTGGCGATGTCGAACGTCGGCCGGGGGTCTGGGAACGTCGCTGCGATTCTGGGTGGCGTCCTTGTGGGTGCCGCAATCGGTGCCATAGCGGAACAGGCTGCCAGCGACCGGGTCGGGATCGAGTACACCATCACCCTCGCGAATGGGAAAACCATGACCATCGTTCAGGAGCAGGCGGCGGATGACCGCGTGTTCAGCCCATCCGAGCGCGTGATGGTACAGGCCAATGGAACTTACCAGCGCGTTTTGCCGGCCGATCACCTGCCGAACCAGATTGCGCGACCGCAAGGCATCAAAGTCGTCGATTGAAATACTTCAGGAAAACAGAATGATTAGATTTATCGCGTGCGTTCTGCTTGCGGCGCTGGTTTCCGGTTGCGCTTTGACTGAAGACGCCATTCCGGTCAAATACTCGGCTCCGGCAAATATTTCGGTAGTGCCGGGAGCCAAGGATGTGACCGTCAGCGTTACCGCGGCCGACGGCCGGGTATCGAACCGTGACCGTGTGTCCACGAAGAAGAACGGCTATGGAATGGAGATGGCGAAAATCACCGCCTCCAACGATGTGGTGGCCGAAGTCAGCCAAGCCGTACAGACGGAGTTGGCATCCCTCGGCTTCAACGTTGGTCCCGGCGGCATCGCCATTACCGTGCAGACCACTAATTTCTACAACGATTTCAAGCCCGGCTTCTGGACCGCTGAAGCAGTGGCAGAGGTTGCGTTTGATCTGACAGCGAAACGCCAGGACGGCACCCTGGTCTACAGCCGGAGTTATCGGTCGGTCGGCGTGAACAAGGACGTCATGCTCATGATGGGGGAGCAGGCCGCACCGGCCTTGACGGCCGCGTTGCGGGATGCCGTTCAACTTGTCGTTCAAGATACGAATCTGCACCAAGCCCTGGTGCAATCCGGAACCAAGCCGAAGATCGCGACTTTGCCGACTTCGTGACGGTCGTTTACACACAGCGAACATGAACCCGCGGCCCAGGCGGCGGGTTCGTCCGTTTCAGGCAATCGATGATTTCGTAAGTTGAATGGCGGAAGAGGTGGGATTCGAACCCACGGTAGGCTCACACCTACGACGGTTTTCAAGACCGTTGCCTTAAACCACTCGGCCACTCTTCCTTCGGCCCACGGGAGTAGCGAATGCGTCGCGGTGGGTCAAGTGTCGCGCGAAGGTCGCTGCGATTTGCCCCTCAATTCCTGATCGGGCGGCCCAGGGTGCGCAGACGGCGGGTTGGTTTGGGCGGGCTGGGGCTGTCGGAGAAGTCGGGCAGGCTGGGGGCGCGGGCTATCGTCTTGCGGATCAACTCCGCCGTGGCGTCCAGATCCTCCAGAACTTCCTGCGCCACGCGGTCGGCATAGCGGGGGCTCAGCAGGCGGGTGCGGGTCTGGTCGATGCTGCGCAGTTCCGGTTCGAACAGTTCGCGGGCGCCGATGGGCAGAACCTGATCCTCGCGCATGCCGGAGAAGTAATTGCGCATCGCCCGCACCAGCATGCGGGTCAGCAGCAGATCCATCCGCTCGAACTCGGCGCGCAGGTCGGACAGGCGCGACTCGTCGACGCCCTGCAGATGCTCCTCGGTCAGGGCGAAGAGGGCGCGGATCTCCTCCACCTTGCGGCGGAAGTCGAGGAAGGAGGCGAAGCGGTCGTCGCCCATGTCGCGCTGGGCGCGCTCGGCAAGCCGGGAGGCCTCGGTCGCCTGACGTTCCAATGCCGCCAGCAGAGACTTCACCCGTTCCCGGCCGTTGTCGCGCCCCCACGCCATGCCCGCCCGTCGCTCCCCCAATGACCGCGCCCGCCCGGTTGTCGTCCGGGGCGCGCAGTCATCCTAGAAGCGAAAGTTTTAACAAAATGCTTTTTGTCACGCGGAATCCACAGCCGCGGTCAGGCGTCGCGCAGGTCCAGGATGACGGGGGTGTGGTCGGACGCTTTTTCCAGGCCGCGTGGGCCGCGGTCGATGGCGCAGCCGGCCAGACGGTCGGCGGCCTGGGGCGACAGCAGGAAATGGTCGATGCGCAGGCCGTTGTCGCGCGGCCAGCTGCCGGCCTGATAATCCCAGAAGGTATAGGCGCGGTCGTCGTCATGCAGCGCGCGGTACGCCTCGGTCAGGCCGAGATTCAGCAGGGCGCGGAACTTGGCCCGCGATTCTGGGCGGAACAGCGCGTCGCCGGCGAAGGCCTGCGGGGAGTAGACGTCGCGTGCCTCGGGGATGATGTTGTAATCGCCGCCCAGCACCACCGGGATTTCCTGCGCCAGCAGGGTGCGGGCATGGTCGTACAGCCGATCCATCCAGCGCAGCTTGTAGGCGAATTTCTCGCCCGGCACCGGGTTGCCGTTGGGCAGGTAGAGCGAGGCGATGCGCACGCCGGACACGGTGGCCTCGACATAGCGGGCCTGTTCGTCCTCTGGCTCACCCGGCAGGCGGGTCAGCACGTCCTCCGCCGGGACCTTCGACAGCATTGCCACACCGTTGTAGGCTTTCTGCCCGACGGCGTTGACGTGATAGCCGAGTTCCTCGAACGCTGCGCGCGGGAAGGCGGCGGTCTCGCATTTGATTTCCTGGAAGAGCACGACGTCCGGGGACGCCGTGCGCAACCAGTCGGTGATCAGCGGAAGGCGGGCCTTCGCCGAGTTGACGTTCCAGGTGGCGATCTTCACGAAACAGGCCTGCCTTTTCTTTTCGTTATCCGGCTTCAGACCGCGGCCTCAAACCGCGAAGGAGTTGCCGCAGCCGCAGGATGCTGTGGCGTTGGGGTTCTTGATCTGGAAGGCGGCGCCCATCAGGTCCTCGACATAATCCAGCGTCGCGCCGGCCAGCAGGTCGAGCGAGGCGTCGTCGGTAACCACCTTGGTGCCGTCCTTCTCGAAGACATGGTCCTCGTCGGTCGCGGTCTCGTCGAAGGTGAAGCCGTACTGGAAGCCGGAGCAGCCGCCGCCGGAGACGGTCAGGCGCAGCATCAGGTTGGGATTGCCCTCCTGCTCGATCAGGAAGGCGACGCGCTTGGCGGCGCTTTCGCTGACGCCGAGGACGCGGGTTTCGGTGGGCAGTGCGGTATCGGGCATGGGGTGGCCCCTCTGGTGCGGTGCGGGAGTTGCCACAAATGTAAGGGGGATCGGGGGCTTCGTCAAAGTATGGGCACGGTTGCGCCAAACCGTTGCGCTTCTGGCACGCTCAATCGCCGGCTGGCCCCGGGGGCGGGGCATAGCACGCCTTCGCCGTTGCGCCTGCGTTTTCCCGCCGGTAGTGTCCGCCCCATGACGGCGGACTGTTCCCACGATCGGCTGGCTCCCTTTGCCTGCAACCCGGCGGACACGCGCGGGCGGCTGACGGCGGAGCCTGAAAGCCCGACGCGCTCGTGCTTTCAGCGCGACCGCGACCGCATCGTGCATTCCGGGGCCTTCCGCCGGCTGAAGCACAAGACGCAGGTCTTCGTCTACCACGAGGGCGACTATTACCGCACCCGGCTGACCCACAGCCTGGAGGTGGCGCAGATCGCGCGCTCCATCGGCCGCACGCTCTGCCTGAACGAGGATCTGGCGGAGGCGGTGGCGCTGGCCCACGACCTCGGTCACACCCCTTTCGGCCATGCCGGCGAGGACGCGCTGAACGCCTGCATGGAACCGTTCGGCGGCTTCGCCCACAACGACCAGACGCTGCGCATCCTGACCCGGCTGGAACGGCGCTATGCCGAGTTCGACGGGCTGAACCTGACCTGGGAAGCGGTGGAAGGCGTGGTCAAGCACAACGGCCCGCTGCTGCCCGGACACCGCCTGCCGACAACGATTGCCGCCTTCCAGGGCGAGTGGGATCTGGAGCTGCACACCAATCCGGGGGCCGAGGCGCAGGTGGCGGCGCTGGCCGACGACATCGCCTACAACAACCACGACATCGACGACGGCCTGCGCGCCGGCCTGTTCACGGTCGAGGAGGTGGCGGAGCTGCCGCTGGTCGGTCCGATCATCCGCGAGGTGTGCGACCGCTATCCGGGGCTGGAGCGCTCGCGCCTGATCCACGAGACGGTGCGGCGGATGATCAACGCCATGGTCGTCGATCTGGTGACGGAGACGCGGCGGCGGCTGGCGGAGCACAAGCCGGGCAGTGCGGCCGAGCTGCGCGCCCTGCCGCTGGCGATGGTCAGCTTTTCCGATGGGATGCTGGAGGCGCAGCGGCCCTTGCGCGCCTTCCTGCGCCAGCGCATGTACCGGCACTATCGCGTGAACCGCGAGATGAGCAAGTGCAAGCGCGTGGTGCGCGCCCTGTTCGAGCTGTTCATGAGCGAGCCCAACACCTTGCCGACCGAATGGCAGCGCGACATCGCCAAGGCGGGCGGCGACGCCGATCTTGCGGTGCGCGCCCGCCATGTGGCCGACTACATCGCCGGCATGACCGACCGCTACGCGTTGGCCGAACATGACCGGCTGTTCGATCTGCATGTAAAAACCTGACATGTGAAGACCTGAGCCGGACGGCTCCTGTGACCTCCTGAAAAGACGACCTGAGACGATGAATATTTTCAAGGCCTTCGAGACCGATATTCGCAAGCTGCTGGAAGAGCTGGCCGCGGAGGGTGCGATCCCCGCCGGGCTGGACAGCAGCCGTCTGACGGTCGAGCCGCCGCGCGAGGCCTCGCATGGCGACCTGTCCACCAACGCCGCCATGATCCTGGCGAAGCCGGCCAAGATGGCGCCGCGCGCGCTGGCGGAGCTGCTGGTCGGCAAGCTGAAGGGCCGCGCCGACGTGGCGTCGGTCGAGATCGCCGGTCCGGGCTTCGTCAACCTGCGCCTGACGCCGGACGTCTGGCGCGACCGCATCCGCGACGTGCTGACTGCCGGCACCGCCTATGGCGACAGCGAGTTGGGCGGCCGGACACCAGTCAATGTGGAGTATGTGTCGGCCAACCCGACCGGCCCGCTGCATGCCGCCCATGGCCGCGGCGCCGTGTTCGGCGACGCGCTGGCCTCGCTGCTGGAGAAGGCCGGCTACGCCGTCACCCGCGAGTACTACATCAACGATGCCGGCGCCCAGGTCGATGTGCTGGGGCGGTCCACCTTCATCCGCTACCGCGAGGCGCTGGGCGAGGAGGTGGGCGAGATCCCGGCCGGCCTCTATCCCGGCGAATATCTGAAGGAGGTCGGTCAGGCCCTGGCCGAGCGCGACGGCAACCGCTGGGTCGGCACCGACGAGTCCGAATGGCTGCCGGCCTGCCGCGACTTTGCGATCTCCATGATCATGGGCTGGATCCGCGAAGATCTGGGCGCTCTGGGCGTCACCATGGACGTCTACAGCAGCGAACGCGCGCTGGTGACGGCGGGTGCGGTCCAGACGGCACTGGCGGCGCTGGAAGAACGCGGCCTGATCTACACCGGCGTGCTGGAGCCGCCGAAGGGCAAGAAGCCCGAGGATTGGGAGCCGCGGCCGCAGACCCTGTTCAAGTCCAGCGACTTCGGCGACGACGTCGACCGGCCGCTGAAGAAGTCCGATGGCTCCTTCACCTATTTCGCCAACGACATCGCCTATCACTATGACAAGTACAGGCGCGGTGCTGCGTCGCTGATCGACGTTCTGGGCGCCGACCATGGCGGCTACGTCAAGCGCATGCAGGCGGCGACGCGGGCGATCTCCGGCGGCGAGGCCGAGCTGGACGTGAAGCTGTGCCAGCTGGTCCATCTGATGCAGGATGGCCAGCCGGTGAAGATGTCCAAGCGCGCCGGCACCTTCGTGACGCTGCGTGACGTCATCGATCAGGTCGGCAAGGACGTGGTCCGCTTCATCATGCTGACCCGGCGCAACGACCAGACGCTGGACTTCGACTTCGCCAAGGTGACGGAGCAGTCGAAGGACAACCCGGTCTTCTACGTGCAGTACGCACACGCCCGCTGCCGCTCGGTCCTGCGCCATGCCGCGACGGCGCTGCCGCAGCTGGATCAGACGCCTGCGGCTCTGGCGGCCTCGGCGAACCTCGCCCGGCTGGATGCCGAGGAGGAGATGGCGCTCGCCAAGCGCATGGCCACCTGGCCGCGCGTGGTCGAGGCGGCGGCGGAGGCGCATGAACCGCACCGCATCGCCTTCTTCCTCTATGATCTGGCCAGTGACTTCCACGCGCTGTGGAACCGGGGCCGCGACGATGCCTCGCTGCGCTTCCTGATCGAGGGCGATGCGGAGCTGACGACGGCCCGTCTGGCGCTGATCGCCGCGGTGGCGACGGTGATCGCCTCGGGTCTGAAGGTGATGGGTGTCGAACCGGTGGAGGAACTGCGTTCATGAGGTACGACGGCGACGTCAACTACGCGGCCAATCCCTATGGGATGCCGCCCCGACAGGCCGCGAGCAAGCGCGGGCTGCTGGCGCTCGGCTTCGCCGTGGTCGGCGTCGTTGCCTTCGCCGGTACGGCGGTGGTGGCTCTGCGCGGGCATGACCGGCTGTCCGGCGACGGCCCGCCGCTGCTGACCGCCGATGCCACCCCGGCCAAGTCGCGTCCCGACCAGCCCGGCGGGATGGAGGTGCCGCACCAGGACATCCTGGCCTATGAACGGCTGCGCGACCATGACGGCGGGCGTGGCAATCAGGTGGAACGGCTGCTGCCGCCGCCGGAGGTGCCGCTGCCGCGCCCGGTGGTGACGCCGCAGATGCCGGCCGTGGTGCCGCTGCCGTCGGTCCCGTCGGTGGCCCAGCTGCCGCCGGGCGCAACCGCCACCGTGCCGCGCGACAATGTCGCCGCGGCCGTCGCGGCTGCTGCCCCGCTGACCGCGCCGGAGCCCGCGCCCGGCCTGTCCGCCGCGGATCCGGCCGCCGTGCCGCCGGTTCAGGCGCAAGCCACGCAGGTTCCGCCCAGCGTGGCCGCCAAACCGCAGCAGCCCCCCGCCGCCCCGTCCAAGCCGGTGGTCCAGCAGCAGGCCTCCACGGCGAAGCCGCCGGCTCCGCCGCCGGTCCAGCAGACTGCCGCTCCGTCGATGGGGCAGCTGATCGCCAAGCTGGAGGCCGCATCCCTGCCGGCCGCCCCAGCCAAGGCGGCGCCTCAGCCCGCGAAGGCCGCCCCTGCGGTTGTCGGCGGCAGCGGTGGCTGGCGTGTCCAGCTGGCCTCCGTGCGCAGCGAAGGCGAGGCCGCGGCCGAGTGGCGTCGTCTCGCCGGCCGTCATCCAGAGGCGCTTGGTGGCCTGTCGATGCAGGTGGCGAAGGTCGATCTGGGGCCGAAGGGCATCTTCTACCGGGTGCAGGGCGCCGGCGCCGACGAGGCGCGGGCGAAGTCGGTCTGCGCCCAGCTGCGCGCACAGAATGTGGGGTGTGTGGTTGTCCGTCCCTGAGTCTGTGGGTCCTGAGGCTGTGGACCCGGCCGTCCCGCTTGCCCGTCCGCGCGCGGTCGTCTTTGGCTGCGCCGGGCTGGAGGTGACGCCCGACGAGGCCGCCTTCTTCCGCGATGCCGATCCGCTCGGCTTCATCCTGTTCCGCCGCAACTGCGACAGCCGCGACCAGATGCGCCGGCTGGTGGACGATCTGCGCGCCAGCGTCGGCCGGCCGGACGCCCCGGTCCTGATCGACCAGGAAGGCGGCCGGGTCGCGCGCATGCGTCCGCCGCACTGGCCGGCCCACCCGCCGATGGGCGTATTTGGGGCGCTCGCCGAACGCGACGCCGCCGCCGGGCGCGAGGCCGCCCAAGAGGCTGCCTGGATCAACGGCCGGCTGCTTGCCCATATGCTGACGGAGGTCGGCATCACGGTGGATTGCGCCCCGGTCTGCGACGTTCCGGTGGAGGGCGCGCACGACATCATCGGCGACCGCGCCTTCTCGCGCGACCCCGCCCTGGTGATCAGGCTGGCCCGCGCCACCGCCGAGGGGCTGCTGGCCGGCGGCGTGCTGCCGGTGGTCAAGCACATCCCCGGACACGGCCGCGCCTTCGCCGACAGCCATGCCGAACTGCCGGTGGTGGAGGCCGACCGCGCGACGCTGGAAGCGACCGACTTCGCCCCCTTCCGCGCGCTGGCCGACCTGCCGCTGGCGATGGTGGCCCATGTGGTGCTGAAGGCCATCGACCCGACCGCGCCGGCCAGCACCTCCGCCATCGTGGTGCGCGAGGTGGTGCGGGGGCCGTCCATCGGTTTCGGCGGCCTGCTGTTCAGCGACGATCTGTCGATGAACGCGCTGCAGGGCGACCCGAGGTCGCGGGCGGAAGCGGTGCTGGCGGCGGGCATGGATGTCGTGCTCCACTGCAACGGCGATCTGGCCGAGATGCGGTCGCTGATCGACGCCGTGCCGGTGCTGAGCGGCGCGGCGGCCGAGCGTTGGGCGCGGGCGGAGGCGATGCGCCACGCGCCGGAGCCGGCGGACATCGCGGCATTGACGACCCGGCTGGCCGAGCTTCTCGGCACGGCCCAGGCCTGACGGACGGGAGCGGACGATGGAGGAATGGATCTTCCAGGTGACGGCCGTGGCCCTGCCGGCCATCCTCGCCATCACCTTTCACGAAGCGGCGCACGGTTTCGTCGCCTGGAGGCTGGGCGACGACACCGCCTATCGGCTGGGGCGCGTCACCTTCAACCCGATCCGCCACATCGACCCGTTCGGGACGATCCTGCTGCCGGCGCTGATGTATTTCACCACCGGATTCGTCTTCGGCTGGGCCAAGCCGGTGCCGGTCAATTTCGCCCGGCTGGACCATCCGCGCCGCGACATGGTGTGGGTGGCGCTGGCCGGTCCGGGGACCAACTTCCTGCTGGCGGTGGCGTCGGCGGTGATCTGGCGGCTGGTCAATCCGGAAAACAGCTATATCGAACTGTGGATCCGCTCCGCCGCCGAGGTGTCGGTGCTGGTCAACGTCATCCTGATGGTGTTCAACCTGATCCCGCTGCCGCCGCTGGACGGCGGACGGGTTGCGGTCGGCATCCTGCCGGATGTGCTGGCGGTGCCGCTGGCGAAGCTGGAGCGCGTCGGGCTGCTGATCCTGATGGCGGCCTTCTTCCTGCTGCCGATGTTGGGACGGCAGATCGGCATGGACCTCAGCGTCATGCATTGGGTGCTGGGCCCGCCCGTGGATGCGGTGATCGACTTCATCCGCATCCTGACCGGCAACGACTGAAGGCGATCATATGGCTGATCTGGTGGCCGAGCATGCGGGTGAAGCCCCCGCTGCCGCGGAGGCGTCGCCGTCCGAACAGCTGTTGCTGGTGCTGGATGGGTTCGAGGGGCCGCTCGACATGCTGCTGGCGTTGGGACGCGACCAGAAGGTCGACCTGACGCGCATCTCCATCCTGGAACTGGCCGACCAATATCTCGCCTTCGTGGCGGAGGCGCGGAAGGTCCGGCTGGAGCTGGCGGCGGACTATCTGGTGATGGCGGCGTGGCTGGCCTACCTGAAGTCGCGCCTGCTGCTGCCCGAACCGGAGGGGGAGGAACCGTCCGGCGAGGACATGGCCGCCGCGCTCGCCTTCCAGCTCCAGCGGCTGGAGGCGATGAAGGGCGTGGCGGAGAAGCTGTTCGCCCGCCCGCGCCTGGGCATCGATGTCCACCCGCGCGGCGCGCCGGAGGATCTGGACCTGCGCCGCAAGTCGGTCTACGAGGTCACGCTGTTCGACCTGCTGCGCGCCTATGGGCAGCAGCGCGCCCGCAAGGACGCCGGCGTCCTCCACATCGCCCCGGTGCGCCTCTATTCGATGGAGGAGGCGGTGCAGCGCCTGTCGTCGCTGCTTGGCCGCATGCCGGACTGGGCGACGCTGGCGAGCTTCCTGCCGGGCGGGGAGGGCGGCGGGCTGCTGACCCGCTCCGCGCTCGCCGCCCATTTCGCGGCGACGCTGGAACTGGCGAAGGCCGGCCGGGTGGAACTGCGGCAGGAGGGGGCATTCGCCCCGCTCTATGTCCGCGGACGCTCCGGCAATCCCCAGGGCGGCGACAATTCGGAAGAAGCACAGTCCAATGATTAAGGAAGTCACCGACGCCCAAGAGGCGGAGGCCCGCATCGGCAGGCTGCGCCTGCTGGAGGCGCTGCTGTTCGCCTCGGCCGATCCGCTGGACGAGGAGACGCTGGCCGGACGGATCGGGAAGGAGGTCGGCCCGCTGCTGGAGGAACTGCGCGCCCATTACGCCCCGCGCGGCGTCAATCTGGTGCGCACCGGCGGCGGCTGGGCCTTCCGCACAGCGGTCGATCTGGCGCCCGAGTTGCGGCGGGAGGAGGAGGTGTCGCGCAAGCTCTCCCGCGCCGCCATCGAAACGCTGGCGATCATCGCCTATCACCAGCCGGTGACCAGGGCCGAGATCGAATCCATCCGCGGCGTGGCGACCAGCAAGGGCACGCTGGACCTGCTGATGGAACATGGCTGGATCCGGCCGGGCAAGCGGCGGGAGACGCCGGGCCGGCCGCTGACCTGGATCACCACCGACCATTTCCTCGATCATTTCGGGCTGGAGAGCCTGCGCGACCTGCCGAGCGTCGACGACCTGCGCGCCGCCGGCCTGCTGGACAGCCGCCCGGTGCTGCTGGGGCTGGGGACCACCGGTGACGACAGCGCGCTGGGGAGCGACGACGAGCCGTGAGACCCGGTTTTTGGGGGGTGCTGCGCGAATTCCCGTGAAAGCTCAATGACAACCGTTTAAGGATGGTGGGGCGAACGTTGCGGCTCCACGGCCTTTCTGCCATAGTGCCGCCCCGCCGCTAAGGCCGTTCAAACGTGATAGGCGCGCCATGGGTTCTTTCAGCATCTGGCACTGGATCATCGTTCTTCTGATCGTTCTTCTGCTGTTCGGCGCCGGTAAGTTGCCGAAGGTGATGGGCGATCTCGCCAAGGGCGTGAAGTCCTTCAAAGCGGGACTGCAGGACGACAGCGACGATGCCACTCCGGGATCGAACGCCCCGGGCGCCAACGCCAAGACCATCCCGAACCAGCCGGCCAACACGGCCGAAACCGCGGCCAAGAAGGACGAGGCGGTCCGCAGCTGACCGGCGGGCGCGCGGGCGCCCTTTCGGAACGCCGCGCGCCGACTCTGCCCACCGCATTCGTGAAGCCGGAAGAACATGTTCGACATCGCTTGGTCCGAACTGATGGTGATCGCCGTCATCGCCCTTGTGGTCATCGGGCCCAAGGATTTGCCCAAGGCGATCTTCACGCTCGGCAAATGGGTGCGTAAGGCCAGAGGCGTCGCGCGCGAGTTCCAGACCCACATCGACGACATGATGCGGGAAACCGAGTTGGACGAGCTTCGCAAGGAAGCGCTGAAGACCCGTGACCTGAACATCAAGAAGATGATGGAAGACACCATCGACCCGAAGGGGGAGGTGGGCAAGGCGTTCGATCCCAAGAGCTTCGATGTCGGGCTGAACGGCCATCACGGCAGCACGCCGGAGCCGGACCTGCCCCAGGCGCCGCCGCCCGCAGCGCCGGCGGTGACCGACAGCGTGGCGCCGTCGGCGGCCCCGTCTCCGATCACCACCACGCCTATTGCTACCGAGCCGCCGCAACCGGTTCCGGCCCCTGCGCCGCAGCCCGCTCCGGCCCCGCGGCCGGATGCCGTGGCCTCCGCCCAGCCGACCGACAAGCAGACCTGAAGATAAAGACGGGCCATGACCGGCGAAACGCAGCAGGACGAACTCGAAGACAGCAAGATGCCGCTGATCGATCACCTGATCGAGTTGCGGAACCGGCTGATGTGGTCGATCGGTGCAATCCTGATCGCCTTCCTGCTGTGCTATGCGGTGTCGGACAAGATCTACAACTTCCTTGTCCAGCCGCTGGCCGATCTGCTGGCGGGGCAGGGGCGGCGGATGATCTACACCGGCCTGACCGAGGCCTTCTTCACCTATGTGAAGGTCGCGTTCTGGGCCGGCTGCTTCATCTCCTTCCCGGTCATCGCCAGCCAGATCTGGATGTTCGTGGCGCCGGGGCTCTACAAGCACGAGCGCCGCGCCTTTCTGCCCTTCCTGGTGGCGACCCCGGTGATGTTCCTGACCGGCGCCGGCATCGTCTATTACTTCATCTTCCCGATGGCCTGGCGCTTCTTCCTGGGATTCGAGTTCCATCCCGGCGGCGACGGCAATGCCCTGCCCATCGAGTTCGAGGCGCGCGTCGGCGAATATCTGCACCTTGTGATGTCGCTGATCTTCGCCTTCGGCATCGCCTTCCAGCTGCCGGTCCTGCTGACCCTGCTGGTCCGCGTCGGCATCATCAGCACCGACGCCCTGGCGTCGAAGCGGCGCTATGCCATCGTCGGCGCCTTCGTCGCCGCGGCGGTGCTGACCCCGCCCGACGTCATCAGCCAGGTCAGTCTGGCGCTGCCGCTGATCGCGCTCTACGAAATCGCGATCATCATCGGCCGCCGGATCGAAAAGGCGCGGGCCGAGGCGGAAGCCCAATAGCCGGCCGGGCATTCGTCCGCCCCTTTTGTCTGCCGTGACGCAGGGTAATAATCCGTCCGTCGTGGACATGCCGCCATTCTCGCGCTAAAAGCACGGTTCGGCCAATGGAAGGCCGCAGCCGCGCACCCGGAGCCTTGACCGTATGCAGACCGCCAACGACATCCGTCGCACGTTCCTGGATTTCTTCGCCAAGCAGGGCCATCAGAAAGTCGATTCGTCGCCGCTCGTGCCGCGCAACGACCCGACGCTGATGTTCACCAACGCCGGCATGGTCCAGTTCAAGAACGTCTTCACCGGTGCCGAGACGCGGCCGTACAAGCGCGCCGTCACCTCGCAGAAATGCGTGCGCGCCGGCGGCAAGCACAACGACCTGGACAATGTCGGCTACACCGCGCGGCATCACACCTTCTTCGAGATGCTGGGGAATTTCTCCTTCGGCGATTATTTCAAGGACGACGCCATCGCGTTCGCCTGGAACCTGATCACCAAGGAATACGGGCTGCCGGCCGACAAGCTGCTGGTGACGGTCCATACCTCCGACGAGGATGCGGCGGCGATCTGGCGCAAGGTCGCCGGCCTGTCGGACGACCGCATCATCCGCATCCCGACCGACGACAATTTCTGGCGCATGGGCGACACCGGCCCCTGCGGTCCCTGCTCCGAGATCTTCTTCGACCACGGCCCGTCCATTGCCGGCGGCCCGCCGGGCAGCCCGGACGAGGATGGCGACCGCTTCATCGAGATCTGGAACCTTGTGTTCATGCAGTATGAACAGCTGGGTCCGGACAATCTGGTGCCGCTGCCCAAGCCGTCGATCGACACCGGCATGGGGCTGGAGCGTCTGGCCGCCGTCCTGCAGGGCAAGCACGACAATTACGACATCGACCTGATGCGGGCGCTGATCATGGCGTCGGCCGAGGCGACCAAGACCTCGCCGGACGGCGCGCATGCCGTGTCGCACCGCGTCATCGCCGACCATCTGCGCTCCACCTCCTTCCTGATCGCCGACGGCGTGCTGCCGTCGAACGAGGGCCGCGGCTATGTGCTGCGCCGCATCATGCGCCGCGCCATGCGCCACGCCCACATGATCGGCGCGCGCGAACCGCTGATGCACCGTCTGGTCCCGGCGCTGATCCAACAGATGGGCGACGCCTATCCGGAGCTGAACCGCGCCCGCGCCCTGATCGTCGAGACGCTGAAGCTGGAGGAAACCCGCTTCAAGCAGACGCTGGAGCGCGGGCTGCGCCTGCTGGAGGACGAGGTCGGCCATCTGGGCGAAGGCCAGCCGCTGGCTGGCGACGTCGCCTTCAAGCTGTACGACACCTACGGCTTCCCGCTCGACCTGACGCAGGACGTGCTGCGCGGCCAGGGCCGGGCGGTGGACGAGGCCGGCTTCAAGGCGGCGATGGACGAGCAGCGCCGCAAGGCCCGCGAATCCTGGGCCGGCTCGGGCGAGGTCGGCACCGAGAAGCTGTGGTATGAGATCAAGGACGAGCTGGGCGCCACCGAGTTCTTCGGCTACGACACCGAGGTGGCCGAAGGCAAAGTGACCGCCATCGTCAAGGGCGACGCCCGCGTCGAGGCCGCCACCATCGGCGATCAGGTTATGGTCGTCGTCAACCAGACGCCCTTCTATGGCGAATCGGGCGGTCAGGTCGGCGACGCCGGCGTGATCTTCTCCGCCGGCGGGGCCGAGGTCGCGGTTTCCGACACGCTGAAAAAGCTGGGTGCGGTGTGGGCCCATGTCGGCACCGTCACCAAGGGCACGCTCAAGGTCGGCGACGTGGTCGAGCTGCGGGTGGACAGCGAGCGCCGCGCCGCCATCCGCGCCAACCACTCCGCCACCCACCTGCTGCACGAGGCGCTGCGCCATCGCCTGGGCGACCATGTCACGCAGAAGGGCTCGCTGGTGGCGCCGGAGCGTCTGCGCTTCGACATCAGCCAGCCGACCGGCCTGTCCGCCGCCGACATCGCCGCCATCGAGGACGAGGTGAACCGCCGCGTCCTGGCCAACAGCGAGGTCATCACCCGCCTGATGTCCCCGGACGAGGCCCGTGCCCAGGGCGCCATGGCCCTGTTCGGCGAGAAGTACGGCGACGAGGTCCGCGTCGTCTCCATGGGCGGCCCGCATGGCGAGATCGACCGCGACTACTCGATCGAGCTGTGCGGCGGTACCCATGTCCGCCGCACCGGCGACATCGGCGTCTTCAAGATCGTCTCCGAAGGCGCCGTCGCCGCCGGCGTCCGCCGCATCGAGGCGCTGACCGGCACCGGCGCCAAGGCGTGGCTGTCCGAACGCGACCACCTGCTGACCGAGGCGGCGAGCGTCCTGAAGGTCAAGCCCGACGAAGTCCCGTCCCGTGTGGCGGTGCTGGTCGAGGAACGCCGCAAGATGGAACGCGAATTGGCCGAGCTGCGCCGGCAGGTGGCGATGGGTGGCGGTGCGAAGGCCGACGGCGGCAACGAGGCCAAGGACGTTGCCGGCGTGAAGTTCGCCGCCCGCGTGGTCGAAGGCCTGCCGGCCAAGGACCTGAAGCCGATGGCCGACGAACTGAAGAAGCAGGTCGGCTCCGGCGTCGTGGTGCTGATCGCGTCGAACGAGGGCAAGGCCTCCATCGTCATCGGCGTGACCGACGACCTGACCGGGTCTTTAAGCGCCGTCGATCTGGTCCGCGTCGGTGCCGAGGCGCTGGGCGGCAAGGGTGGTGGCGGCCGGCCGGACATGGCCCAGGCCGGCGGCCCCGATGCCTCCCTGGCCCCGGCGGCCATCGAGGCCATCGAGAAGGCGATCGCGGCCAAGAAGGCCTCCTGATCGCACCGAAACCCGGCCTCCGGATCCGTCCGGGGGCCGTTTTTCTGTTCGCCGAACTCGTTTCCGCCCTGTTTATCGTGGACCGAACCATCGCCGTTTGAGGGAGCAGGCCCATGCGCTTCACCGGAACCGACCGCTATGTCGCCACCGACGACCTGATGGTGGCGGTCAACGCAGCCATCACGCTGGAGCGGCCGCTGCTGGTGAAGGGCGAACCCGGCACCGGCAAGACCGTGCTGGCGGTGGAGATCGCCCGGGCGCTGAACAAGCCGCTGCTGTCCTGGCATGTGAAGTCCACCACCAAGGCACAGCAGGGCCTTTACGAATACGACGCGGTCAGCCGCCTGCGCGACAGCCAGCTGGGCGAGGCGAAGGTCCACGACATCGCCAACTACATCGTCCGCGGCAAGCTGTGGGAAGCCTTCGAGGCGCCGGAGGCTCCGGTCCTGCTGATCGACGAGATCGACAAGGCCGACATCGAGTTCCCCAACGACCTGCTGCTGGAACTCGACCGCATGGAGTTCCACGTCTACGAAACCCGCCAGACGATCAAGGCGGCCAAGCGCCCCATCGTCATCATCACCTCCAACAACGAGAAGGAGCTGCCGGACGCCTTCCTGCGCCGCTGCTTCTTCCATTACATCCGCTTCCCCGACCGCGAGACGATGGAACGCATCGTCGAGGTCCATTACCCCGGCCTGAAGTCGGCGCTTCTGCGCGAGGCGCTGAACCTGTTCTACGACCTGCGCGAGGTTCCGGGGCTGAAGAAGAAGCCGTCCACGTCTGAACTGCTGGACTGGATCAAGCTGCTGATGGTCGAGGACGTCGATCCCGAGACTTTGCGCGCCAAGGACGCCCGCACGCTGATCCCGCCGCTGTGCGGCGCGCTGCTGAAGAACGAGCAGGACGTGCACACGCTGGAACGGCTGGCGTTTCTGGCAAAGCGGGGGCGGTGATCGGGGGCGACACGTCCCCCTCAAACCCCCTCCATCTCCTCCATCGCCACACCCAGCGCCGTCCCCGCCACAGTCTGCACCGTCACCCGGCTGCGCCCGCCGCCGAGCGGCATCACGCGGATCTGCGTGCCGATCCGCTCGACCATCGCCGGAACGTGGCTGATCACGCCGACCTGACGCCCGCCGGCCTGCAGCGCCTCCAGGCAGGACAGCGCCACGTCCAGGCTGTCGGGGTCGAGCGTACCGAACCCCTCGTCGATGAACAGCGTGCCGATCCCGCCGGAGGTCCCCGCCGCCATTGCCGACAGGCCGAGCGCCAGGGCCAGCGACACCAGGAACAGCTCGCCGCCCGACAGGCTATGCACACCGCGCCGTTCGTCGCCCATCTCGCGGTCGACCACCTGGATTTCCAGATCGGCCCCCGCCACCCGCTCCAGCCGATAGCGGCGGGCGAGGTCCTCCAGATGCCGGTTGGCATGGGTCAGCAGCAGGTCCAGGCTCAGGCTCTGGGCGAAGTTGCGCATCTTCTGCCCGTTTGCCGAGCCGATCAGCTGCGCCATCTTGCCCCACAGTGCACAGCGCGCCTGCTGCGCCTCGATCGCCACGCGGAGTCCGGCCAGCCGCTGCTTATTGCCGTCATCGGCTTCCAGCCGTCCACGCGCCGAGCCCAGCCGGTCGCGGTCCCGTTCCAGCACCGCGCGGGTGCTCTCCGCAACGGTGCCGGCCTCCTCGGCGCTCAGCGCCGGCCCGCCCGAGCCATGGTGATCGGCGCGCTGCCGCCGCCGCTCGGCCACCACCAGCGCCGCGTCGCCGCGCGCACGCTCCAGCACCGCCAAGGCCAGCTCTTCCGCCTCCAGGGCGCTTTCGGACGCCGCCAGCAACAGGCGAACCTCGTCCACCCGGGCGCCGCGCACCGCCGCGGCATGCTCCAGCCGTTGGCCGGCCGCCTTTGCCTTTTCGGCGCACTGCCGGGCCGCCTCGCCGCGGGTTTCGCGCTCGCGCTCCGCCGCCGACAGCCGGGCGACGGCGTCCTGCCGTGCGAACGTGGCCTTTTCCACCAGGGCTTCGGCCTCGTGCCGTTCCCCTGCCAGTGCCTTCCGCACCACCGCCACCGGCCGCCCGCCCAGCAGATCGCCGCGCGCCGTCCGCGCCTCCGCCAGCCGACCGGCGAGATCGTCGGCCCGCTTGCGCGCCTCCTCCTCGGCCCGCAGCACGGCATCCAGATCTGCCGTCTGCACCGCGAGTTCGCCGCTGGACCGCTCCACCTCGCGTGCGGCACGGGCCAGCGCGTCGCTCTTCTCCCGGTATTCGGCCACCCGCGCCGCCAACCCGGTCCGATACCCGTCCGTTTCCCGTTCCAGCCGCGCCCGCCAGTCGGCTTCTCCCGCCAGTCCCTCATCCAATTCGGCTAGGGCGGCGTCCCGATCGGCCTCCGCCCGCTCCAGGGCCGCCACCGCCAGCGCCAAGGCCTGCCGTCCGTCGGCCAGCCGCTGCCGGTTCGCCTCGCACTCCGCCGCCAGCCCGGCCGCCGCGGTCTCGAGCCGCCGATGGTCCTGCTGAGCGGCATCCACCCGCCGGCGGTGGTCGAGTGCCCGTTCCTCATCGGCCGCAATGGCCGCCAGCCGCCGGTCCAGCTCCTCGACCGCCTTGCGGATGTCGGCCAGCGTCCCGTCCTCGGCCTGCCATCCAGCCGCCGCCGCCTGTTCCGTCCAGCGCAGTTCCAGCCCCTCGGCTTCCCGCGCCATGGCGGCGAGACGGGCCATCAGTCCCTCGGCGCCCTTGCGCGCCGCCCCTTCCGCCGCCTCCAACGCCGCATGGCGGGCGACCGTCGCGGCCAGCGCTTCACGCAATTCGGCAAGGCGCTTTTCCTGATCCCGCGTCACCCGGCCGAGCGGCGTGGCCCCGGCCTCGGCCCAGGGATGCTCGGCCGATCCGCAGACCGGACAGGGCTCGCCCTCCACCAACCGCCCGCGCAGGCTTGCCACATCCTCACGCTGGGCCAGCATCAGCCGTTGCAGCGTGTGCTCGGCCTCCTCGACCGCCGCCCGTTGTCCGGAGCGAAGCTCGGCAAGCTCCCGCGCCGCCGCCCCGTCGCGCTCCGCTTCGCTCAGCAGCCGCAGCCGCTCGTCCTCCGCCGCCTTGCGCTCGGCGGCCAGCCGTTGCCGTGCTTCGCCGGTGGCGAGCAGAGCCAGCAACCCCTCCCGCCGCGCCGCCGCCGTAGCCCGCGCCTGCCGCGCCTCCTCCAGCGACGGCACCGACTGGCCCTGAAGGCTTTCCAGCGCGCGCTCCGCCGCTTGGCAGCGCTCGCGCGCCTCCGCCAGCCGGGCGTCTGCCGCTTCGGCGGTGGCGGAGGTCGCCGCAAGCGCCCGCTCCAGCCGCCCGCGCTCCTGCGCGGCCGCCTCGCCGGTTCGCGTGTCGGCGATGGCCCGCGCCAGCAGCCGGTCCCACCGCTCCCACTGCCCGGCCACCGTGGCGAGGCCGGCCTGCTCCCGCAGCCAGACCTCCAGCCGCGCCATGTCGTTCCGCGCCGCCGACAGCGTGGCCTCGATGTCCCGCATCGCCTTCCGTGCGGTCCCGACGCGCTGCGTCGCCGCTTTCGCGGCAGCCTCGGCAGTCTCCTGCTCGCCGGCCAGCAGCGCGATTCGTCCATCCAGATCGGCCGCGCGCTCAAGATCGGACTCGGCCTTCATCTCGGCCGAGCGGGCGTCCTCGAACCGTCGGCGGGCTTCGGCATGGCGGGTGGTGGCGTCCCCCACCGCAAGCCGGGCCACTTCCCAGGCAGCCGCCGCCCGGTCGACCGCCGCTCCGGCTTCCGCCGCGTCGCCGTTCGCCCGGTCGGCATCGGCCAACAGCGGTCGAAGCGGCTGCAGGCTGCGCAGCCGGGCTGCCGCCTCGCGCCGCCCCTCCGCCTCGATCCAGGCCCGCTCCGCCGCGTCGGCCGCCTCGACCGCCTTGCTCTCCGCCGCGGCGAGCTGTCCGTCGCGCTCATGCCAGGCCAATGCCGCCTGGGCGAGCGCCAGTGCCTGCTCGCCGCTCCGCACCGCCTCCGTCGCCGCTTCGGCTTCGGTCTGCAAGGCCGCGCGGTCGTCGTCGCTCAGCACGCCGATGCCGCCCGCCTGGGCAAGCAACCGGTCGAGCGCCTGCTTTTCCTCATTTCCGCGCTGAAAGGCCCGGGTCGACAGGCGGGAGTAGATTTCCGTCCCCGTCAGCAGCTCCAGCAATTCGGAGCGGTCACGCGCCGGTGCCTTCAGGAAGGTGGCGAAATCGCCCTGGGCGAGCAGAACCGCGCGGCGGAATTGTTCGAAACTCAGGCCGAGCCGCCGCTCGATCTCCTCCTGCACGCTCTTCTTGCCGTCGCCGAACCGCCGCTCGCCATCCAGGCTGCTCAGCGACATGCTTTGCTGCTGCAAGGCCCCTTGCGCCTTCTGCCGCGCCCGCCGCACCTCCCAGCGTGCGCGATAGGCCTCGCCGTCGATCCCGACGAAATCCACCTCGGCCCAGCCGAAACCGGCGCCGCGCCGCAGGATCGTGCGCACATCGGTGGTGCGGATGCTGTTGGGATCGCCTTCCAGCCCCAGCATCTCGCCGCGCCCTTCCGGCAGCCTCGGCATGCGGTCGAACAGGGCAAGGCACAGGGCGTCGAGGATCGTGCTCTTGCCGGCGCCGGTCGGCCCGGTGATGGCGAACAGCCCGGCCCGCCGCAGCGGTTCGCGGTCGAAGTCGATGGAGAAGGCGCCGTCCAGGCTGGTCAGGTTGGCGCCGCGCACCGCGAGAATCCGCATCACATCGTCTCCTGAACGCCGGTCAGCAACTCATGGAAGGCCGCCATCAGATCGGGGTCAGGGTCGCCCTCGTGGCTGCGGCGGTAGAGGCGCCGGAACACCTCCTCCGGCTCCAGCGAGGCCAGATCGATCGGCGGCGCGCTGTCGGCCAGCGTCTGGCCGCTGCCGGTCAGCCGCACCCCCAGCTTCAGCAGACGCACCGGCCGGCCGGCCAGCACCGCTTCCACCTCGTCGCGCAGGGCGGGGCGCGGTTCCGGCAGGGTGACCGTCACCTCCAGGAAAGGCCACGCATCGCGCGGCAGGGCATTATCCAGTTCCAGCCGCTTCAGCCTCTCCAGCGCCGCGTCCGGGCTGGCCTCGCTGATTCGGTGGATCGGCACATGGCGTGGTACGCGCAGGGACTCATGCCCTACCATCCGGCCGCCCGCGAACTCCGCCAGCACCACCTGATGGGGATAGGGCTCCTCGTCCAGCGCCAGCGGAATCGGCGAGCCGCTGTAGCGCACAGCCTCGCGCCCGCCCACCGCCTGCGCCCGGTGCAGGTGGCCGAGCGCGACATAAGCCGCGTCTTCGGGAAAGATGTCGACCGGAAGGGCATGCAGGTTGCCACCCAGGATCTTGCGCTCGCTCAGCTCCGACAGGGCGCCGCCACGCATATAGCAGTGACCGGTGAGAATCAGCGCTTCTCCGCGTCCGCAGCGCTCCTGCCCACCCGTCCAGGCTTGAGTATAGATCCGGCGCACGCCCTCGATCAGCGGATCGACCTCTTCAGCCTCGTCAATCGCAGGAAGGTCGGACGGTCGCAGATAAGGCATGGCGACGCAGCGCGCCGCGACGGTTCCATCGGCATCGCGCAGTGGCACGATCAGCGGTGCCGGATCGAACAGACCTTCGGCCGAGGAGGGCAGGGTGCCGATCACCCGCACGCCCATCTCCGTCATCAGCGGCGATGGCGCCTCCAGCCGGCTGGCGCTGTCGTGATTGCCGGCGACCACCACGATGTCCAGCCGCGGATGCAGCGCCTTCGCCCGCGCGACGAACCGGTAGAAGAGCGCGAGCGCCGGGATCGGCGGGTTCTGTCCGTCGAAGACATCGCCGGCGATCACCAGCGCATCCACCCGATGGTCGCCGATGCGGTCGATCAGCCAGTCGAGGAAGCGGGCATGCTCGGCATCGCGGGGAATGCCGTGCAGCGTCTGGCCGAGATGCCAGTCGGCGGTGTGGAGGAGACGGAAGCTCCGCATGGTCCTGCGCTCGCAACGAAACGATGCGCCACTCTACGGATCGCGCTCCGGTCGGGGTTTACGAAAAAATGACGAGGCGACGAAAAAAG
>NZ_FXAK01000002.1:110000-282500 GCF_900177515.1 Azospirillum oryzae | reverse complement strand
CATCATCTTCCATGACGCGGCGTGAGGAGTCACCCCGCCGCCGATGGCGCCCGCGATCCCATGCCGCGCGCGGGGGAATAGCCGCGCACCGCCAGGGCCGCGAACAGCAGCGTGGCGCCGGTAACGACCGCCAGCGCCAGCCCGTCGATCCGGCCGTAGAGCGCGAAGCGGATCAGTTCCACCCCATGAGTGAAGGGATTGAGGCTGCACAGCCACCACAGCAGCGGGCCGGCCTCCTCCATGCGGTAGAGCGGATAGAGGGCGGAGGACAGGAAGAAGAGGGGGAAGACGACGAAATTCATCACCCCGGCGAAATTCTCCAGCTGGCGGATGGTGGAGGCCAGCACCATGCCCAGCGCCCCCAGCATCAGCCCGTTCAGCAACAGGGCCGGCAGCACGGTCAGTGGCGCCCAAGCGGGAAGGTCGATGCCGTAGAGCCGGACGATCAGCAGGAAGGCCGCCACCTGGAGGATCGACACCACCACCCCACCCAGCAGGCGGGCCAGCAGAAGGAAGGCGCGGGGCAGCGGGCTGGTCAGCAGGATGCGCATGCTGCCCATCTCGCGGTCATAGACCATCGACAGCGAGCCCTGCATGCCGTTGAACAGCTGGATCATGCCGATCAGCCCCGGCACGATGTAGACCTCGTAGGGGATGTAGGTCTCGTAAGGCGGAATGATGGCGATGCCGAGTGCGGCGCGGAACCCCGCCGCGAAGACGAACAGCCACACCAGCGGCCGCACCAGCGCGCCGAGGAAGCGTTCGCGCTGATGCACGAAGCGCAGCACCTCGCGCGCGACGATGGCCTGGAAGGCGATCCACCATCCCGCGAACCGCCGGTCGGTCATGCTGCGGCCTCCGCATCGGCGTTAGGTTGGGCGGCGGTGGGCCGGGCGGCGGTCAGCCGGTCGAAGCTCTCCGCCACGGTGGCGCAGCCGGTCTCTTCATTCACTGCCGCCACCGGCCCATCGGCGCGAACCCGGCCGCGGTGCAGGACCACCACATGATCGGTGGCAGGGTCGATCTCGTCGATCAGGTGGGTGGCCCACAGCACGGCGATGCCATCCTCCGCGCACAGGGCGTGGACGTGACGGATCAGGGTGCGGCGGGCGGGGATGTCCAGCCCGACCGTCGGCTCGTCCAGCAGCAGCAGGGTGGGGCGGTGCAGCAGGGCGCGGGCGATCTCCACCCGCCGGCGGTGGCCGCCGTTCAGCGCGCGGACTTTCTCCCCGCGTCGTTCGAACAGGGACAGGCGGGTGAGTTCCGCTTCGATCCGCCGGTCGGCCTCGCGCCGGCCGATGCCGTGCAGGGCCGCGAAATAACGGAGATTCTGCACCACCGTCAGGTCGAGGTCGAGGGTCGGCTGCTGGAACACCGCACCCAGATGGGCCAGCGCGTCGCCCGGTGCCTGCGCGATGTCGTGGCCGTGGATGCGCACCTGTCCGGCCGTCGGCCGCAGCAGGCCGGTGGCGAGCGCGAACAGCGTGCTCTTCCCGGCGCCGTTGGGGCCGAGCAGGCAGGTGAAGGCGCCGGGCATCACGCGGAAGCCGACATCCTCCAGCGCGAGGCGGTTGCCGCCATAGCTGTGGCGCAGTCCATCGACCTCCAGTGCCGGCACCGTCATTCCACCGTTCCTCTCTGCCTCAGTCCCTGTTCGTCTCAACCCTTGACCGCCACGCCCCAGGGATAACGGCCGACCTTGACCGTCTTCGTCACCTTCAGGGCGTCGACGTCGATGATCGAAACGTCGCCGCTGACCCCGTTGGTGGTGTAGAGCGTCTTCTGGTCGGGCGTCAGCGCCAGTTGCCAGACGCGGCGGCCGACCAGCAGGTAATCCTTCACCTCGAAGGTCTTGGCGTCCACCACCGCGACATGGTTGGCCGGGCCGAGCGCGACGAAGGCATAGCGGCCGTCGTCGGTCAGCTTGACGCCCACCGGCTGGATGCGGTCCTTGGCGATGCCCTTGATATGGAAATCGACGACCTTCGTGACCTTGCGGCTGGCGGTGTCGATGACGCTGACGGTGCCGCCGATCTCCGACGAGACCCAGAGCTGCGAACCGTCCCGGGTGAACTGGGCGTAGCGGGGACGGGGGCCGACCAGCGTGTTGTCGACCACCTGCCGCTTTTCCATGTCGATCCAGTGGACCATGCTGGTCGTCTCGGAGGTGTTGACGCCCCAGCGGCCATCGGGGCTGACGTCCATCCCCTCCGGCTCCACCCCGACATCGACCTGGAAGGCGACCTTGCGCGTCGGCACGTCGACCACGGTGACGATGTTGCTGTCCTCGTTGGCGATGATCAGGCTCTTGCCGTCGGGGCTGAGGGCGAACTGCTCTGGATCCTCGCCGGAGGGCAGGTTGTGGACGACCTTCTTGCTGGCGAGGTCGAGGACCTGGACCGCATGGTCGTCGCTGGCGCAGATGAACAGCTGGGTGCCGTCCTTCGACAGGGTGATGCCGCGCGGGCGCTTGCCGACCTTGATGGTGTCGGTGACGGACATGGTCTTGCCGTCGATCACCGACAGGGTGTTGTCCTTCTCGTTCGACACATAGATGGTCTGGGCCGCGGCGGCAGACGCCAAGGTGGCTGCGATCAGGGCGGCTAAGGAGATGCCGGTGAAGCGGACGGCGGTCATGGCGTGGTCTTTCCTCGCGTCTTGCAGAGCGTTTCCGGTTGGTCGTAGCCCAGTGTGTCCAGTTCGGTGCGCGGGTGCAGGAATCCCTCCTGCGGCGATACCGACACCACAGACCGGTCGGCGGCCAGCAGCACCGGCTGGCGCAGCTGCCCATCCCAGGGGCGCAGGCTGAGCGGCGCGCCGCGGAAGGCCGACATGGTGAAGTCGGGCGACTGGATGAAGGCGATCAGGCGGTCGGGATCGGCGGTGCGGGTGCGGGCGGCGGCCTCGCCCACCACGCGGACGGCCGTCCAGTCATTGTGGTCGCGCGCGGTCATCGGGCGCTTGGCCGCAGCCTTGAAGCGGGATTGCAGCTGTGCCGCGCCCCATTGCTCGTGGGTGCGGTGCCAGACGGTGGGGACCAGCCCCTGGGTGCCGGTGACCGGGCGCGGATCGGCGGTGCGGTAGGACAGGTAATCGCCGAACTCCCCGACCTCGTCGGCGACGATCAGCACGTCGTAGGCCTTGGTCTGGGTGAAGACCGGGATTTCGGATTCGGCGGTGCGGTTGACGTCGCTTTCGGCGGTCCATTCCTTTTCCGCCACGATCTGGGCGCCGAAGCGCTTAGCGGTGCGGCGGATCGCGTCGGCGTAAAGCTTGTCCTCCGGCCGGCGGCCGGTGACCAGGAACCAGCGCGGCCAGCGCTTCTTCACCAGATATTGGCCGAGCGCGTCGGCCAGCATCGCCCGGCTGGGGGCGACATGGACGAGGTTCGCGGCGCAGGCGCTGCCGCGCAGGGCGTCGTCGGGGGCGTTGGCGTTCAGCAGCAGCAGGTTGCGCGCCTCCGGCAGCTTCGACAGGGCCTCCACCGTGGCGCCGGGCGCGTCGACGATGACGAAGCGGTTGCCGCGGCCGGCCAGCTCGCGCAGGGCGGCGGCTGCGTCGCCGTCCGGCGGAACCTCCACGCTGTCGAGCACGAAGGACTGCTTCAGGAACTTGCCGGTCGTGTTGTTGTCGGCGATGGCGAGCGTCGCCCCGGCAAGCCCGTCGTCGGCCGCCGGTTCGTCGGGGTTGGAGACCGAGGGCGGCGGTTCCGGCGTCTGCGACAGCAGGCCGATGCGGATCTCGGCGATGGAATCGGCACCGACGGCCTGGGCACCGGCACCGGGCGTCCCGGCCAGCAGGATTGCGGCGAGGGCGGCCAGCGATGCGCTGCGGAGAGGGCCGGGAAGGCGGGGCTTGGTCATCATATCCGTCGGAACGCCAACTGTTTGGAGTGCAGCCTATCGAGCGAATCCGGATGGCGGAATGCGACTATGGAAGGATGGACAGGCGACGGCAGGGGCGGGACCCCGTCTTGTACGAAAGTCCAATTATTGGTGTTGCGGAGCGATGGCTATCCTGGCTGCCCGTTCCATGATGAAACCACCATTGCCGGGACTTGCCATGGCGTATGTGACCCGCCGCCGATTCCTGTCCGGACTTGCCGCGAGCTGCGCGTCTGTCGGAATCGCGTCCGCACTCGGCGTGCCGCGGAGTGCCGCCGCCCGGCCGCTGGACGAGGTGATGGAGCGCGGCCGGTTGCGCGTGGCGGTCTATCGCGACTTCCCGCCCTTCTCCTTCCAGCGCGACGGCAAGCTGGTGGGCATCGACGTCGATCTGGCGAGGGCGATCGCGGAGAAGCTGGGCGTCAAGGCCGACATCTACGAGCAGATTCCCGGCGAGACGGTGTCGGACGACCTGCGGGTGGCGGTCTGGCGCGGCAGCCTGTTCGGCGGCGAGCTGGCCGACATCATGATGCACATCCCCTATGACAAGCAATTCGGGCTGATGAATCCGGAAGCGGTGCTGTTCGGCCCCTATCATCACGAGGTGTTCGCGCTCGCCCGCGATCCGCAGCGGGTGCGCTCCGCCGTGCTGGCGACCCTGCCGGACGAGCCGATCGCGGTGGAGATCGACAGCGTTCCCGACTTCTTCCTTTTGGGCCTGCAGGGCGGCCGGCTGCGCAGCCGCATCATCCATTGCCCGACGCCCGAGGCCGCCATCGAGAAGCTGACCTCCGGCGAGGCAGCGGCGGTGCTGGCGCCGCTGAGCCAGGTGCAGGCGGCGTTGGGCGCGCGGGCGGAGCAGTTCCCGGTCACCACCGTGACCCTGCCGGGCATGATGACCTCCAACTGGAACATCGGCATGGCGACCAAAGAGAACTCCCGCGATCTCGCGTACAGCATCGGCGATGCGGTGACGGCGCTGACCGAGGACGGGACGATGGGCCGGATCTTCGCCGCCTATGGCGCGACCCACACGCCGCCGCCGCTGGTGGAGTGATCGGGACGGAAGGAAACGGCCGGTCGGGAGGAGATGGATGGGACACGCCCTTTACCAAGTAGGACTTGCCGGCGCGATGATCGTCGTCGCGGGCACCGCGTTCGCCGCAAGCTCCCCCTCCGACCCGCTGAACTCGGTGATGTGGGAGGCGCTGCGCGACCAGTATTTCGCCGGCGCGCCGGTGGTGTTCGACGATGCCGTCAGGGTCAACGCCCCGGCGGCGGCGGAAGACACGCGGGCGGTGCCGGTTTCCGTCGATGCCACGGCGCTGGGCCATGTGGTGGAGATGGTGGCGATCGCCGACCTCAATCCGTTCCCGCTGGTGCTGCGTTACCAGCCCGGCACCGCCGCGCCCTACATCGCCACCCGCATCAAGATCCAGCAGGCGACCGCGGTGCGCGGGGCTGCACGAACCGCCGATGGGGTGTGGCATGTCTCCGGCGTGATGGTGGATGCGGCGGGTGGCGGCTGCAGCGCGCCGCCGGCCTCTTATGCCCAGAAGGATTGGGCCGACCATGTCGGCGAGGTGCAGGCCCGGCTCTGGCCGGCGGACACCGATGGGGTGGCGCGGCTGCGGCTGCGCATCCGCCATCCCAACGACACCGGTCTGGTCGACGGCATTCCCGCCTATTTCGTGGAGACCCTGCAGGTCGAGGCGCAGTCCCCCGGCGGTTCGGCCGAACTGGCGAAGATCGACAGTCTGGAGCCGGTGTCGGAGAATCCGGTCTATTCGCTGGACGTGCGTCCGCCGCCCGACGCCACGGCGCTGGTGCTGCGCGGCCGGGACAACCAGGGCGGCGAGATTCGCGCGACGATCCCGATTCCGCCGCCTGGTGCGCTGCCGGCGATGAGGCCGGCGATGTCCGTGAAACCGGCCGACCAGCCCTGGAGTGTCGGGCAATGAGCATGCCGCTTCTGCGCCGGCTGGCGCTGACCACCGCCTTTGCCGTTGCCCTGATGGCCGGTGCGGCGACGGGATCGGCGCGGGCCGCCGGGCCGCTGACCTACGATCTGAAGCCGACGCGCATCGCCCCCGATACCTATGTCTTCGAGGGCTCGACCAAGCATTTCACCCGTGCCAACGGCGGCAACATCCTGAATTCCGGCTTCATCGTCACAGCCGACGGGGTGATCGTCATCCAGACCGGCCCGTCCCGCCGTTATGGCGAGGAAATGCGCGCGGCCATCCGCAAGGTCACCGAAAAGCCGATCCGCAAGGTCTTCATCAGCAACCTGCACCCCGACTATTGGCTGGGGTCCCAGGCCTTCGCCGATGTGCCCATCGCGGCCCTGCCCGGCACCATCGCCGGCATCCAGGAGGAGGGGAGCGGCATCGCCGACAACATGTACCGGCTGGTCGGCGACTGGATGCGCGGCACCGAGGTGACGGTGCCGACGGAGCCGGTCTATGGCTCGACCGTGAAGTTCGGCGACCATCGCCTGCGGCTGATCCCGCTGAGCGGCCACACCGCCGCCGACCTGATGATTTTGGACGAGACGACGGGCGTGCTCTTCGCCGGCGGCGTGGTCTTCTGCGATCGCACGCCGACGACGCCGCACGCCACAATCGCCGACTGGCTGAAGGAGTTGGACGCGGTCGATGGCCTGGACATCCGGCTGCTGGTTCCCAACCACGGACACATCCGGCCGGACAAGGCCTGCGTCGCCCAGACGCGCGACTGGCTGACCTGGCTGGACGGCACGCTGCGCCACGCGGTGGACTCCGGCCTGGACATGGCGGAAGCGTTGGAACTGCCGATACCTGAGCGATTCGAAGTGCTGGACGTGTTGCGTGAAGAGTATCGCCGCTCCGTCGCCCATCTCTGGCCGAAGATCGAACAGGCTGCTCTGCCGCGGGTCAATTGAAGCGCGGGGGGTGAAGGGCGGCGGGCCTGACGCTTACGCCTGCTACTATCCGACAATTTACCCAACCGATCATCCGTCTACACTGCCGATATCGTAAAGCGACGCGGTCCCTTCGGCCGCCAAAAGCTTAAAAAGCCGCCCCTGATCCCGCTATCGCCCGCCGGACCCGCCCGTCCGGCGGCAACGGTCGGGTCATGCCCCGGGCGGTGCCGTCTTAATCAGTTTTGGGAGGCAACCGCATATGAAGCGCCTGGTTACAAGTCTCGCCCTGGCAGCCTCGCTGACTGCGTTCAGCGCCACCGGTGTCCTGGCCGCCGACGCCCCCGGCCCGTCCAGCGACGATCTGCTGAAGAGCGCCACCAACACCGAAGCGGTCCTGACCTATGGCATGGGGCCGCAGGCCCAGCGCTTCAGCCCGCTGACCGAGCTGAATGCCGACACCGTGAAGAAGCTGGTCCCGGTCTGGTCCTTCTCCTTCGGCGGCGAGAAGCAGCGTGGGCAGGAAGCCCAGCCCATCGTCTATGACGGCACCATCTACGTCACCGGTTCCTATTCCCGCCTCTATGCCGTCGATGCCCGCACCGGCCACAAGAAGTGGGAATACAACCACCGCCTGCCCGACGGCATCATGCCCTGCTGCGACGTGGTCAACCGCGGCGCGGCGATCTACAAGGACAAGATCTATTTCGCCACGCTGGACGCCCGCCTCGTCGCGTTGAACCGCGAGACCGGCAAGGTGGTGTGGAACAAGAAGCTGCAAGACTACAAGGAAGGCTATTCCAACACCGCCGCCCCGATGATCGTCGACGGCAAGATCATCACCGGCAATTCCGGTGGCGAGTTCGGCGTCATCGGCATGGTCGAGGCCCGCGATGCCGAAACGGGCGAGCTGGTCTGGCAGCGCCCGACCATCGAAGGCAACATGGGCACGCTGAACGGCAAGGAATCGACCGTCACCGGCAAGACCAACGCCAGCTGGCCCGGCGACATGTACAAGACCGGCGGCGGCGCCACCTGGCTGGGCGGCACCTACGATCCGGAGACCAAGACGCTGTTCTTCGGCACGGGCAACCCGGCGCCCTGGAACTCGCACCTGCGTCCGGGCGACAACCTCTATACCTCCTCCACGCTCGCCATCAATCCGGACAACGGCGAGATCAAGTGGCATTACCAGACCACGCCGCATGACGGCTGGGACTTCGACGGCGTGAACGAGTTCGTGTCCTTCGACCTGAAGAAGGACGGCAAGGTCATCAAGGCCGGCGGCAAGGCCGACCGCAACGGCTTCTTCTACGTCATCGACCGCACCAACGGTAAGCTGATCAACGCCTCGCCCTTCGTCACCAAGATCACCTGGGCCAAGGGCATCGACATCGAGACCGGCCGTCCGATCTACATCGACGACAACCGGCCCGGCGCCCCGGCCACCAGCGATGCGCACGACGCCAAGGGCAAGTCGGTCTTCGCGGCTCCCGCCTTCCTGGGTGCCAAGAACTGGATGCCGATGGCCTACAACCCGCAGACCGAGCTGTTCTATGTCCCGGCCAACGAGTGGGGCATGGACATCTGGAACGAGCCGATCACCTACAAGAAGGGTGCCGCCTATCTCGGCGCCGGCTTCACCATCAAGCCGCTGTATGACGATTACATCGGTGCGCTGCGCGCCGTCGATCCGAAGACCGGCAAGATCGTCTGGGAATACAAGAACCCGGCCCCGCTGTGGGGCGGCGTCCTGACCACGGCCGGCAATCTGGTCTTCACCGGCACGCCGGAAGGCTATCTGAAGGCCTTCGACGCCAAGTCCGGCAAGGAAGTCTGGAAGTTCCAGACCGGTTCCGGCGTGGTCGGCAGCCCGGTCACCTGGAAGATGGACGGCGAGCAGTATGTCGCCGTGGTGTCCGGCTGGGGCGGTGCGGTGCCGCTGTGGGGCGGCGATGTCGCCAAGCTGGTGAAGGACATCAACCAGGGCGGTTCGCTCTGGGTCTTCAAGCTGCCGAAGGCCTGACATCAGGCGCGTCCAAGCGGAAACGGGGCGGGCCGGAGCAATCCGGTCCGCCCATTCCCGTGCCTGTTCTTATTTGGCCGTTTCGTCTTCTTTTCAACGATGTCCTACCATAGTCCAATTATTCGCGGGTCCCACTGCTGATAACGTCTGCTCATGCGAAGCAAAGGCCGCAGGGCGGCTAGAAACAGAGGGAACGTCTTTCTCATGAATGCACGGATTATTCGACTTGCCGCCGCCGTTGGTCTGATCGGCGCCGTTGCTCTTCCCGGTCTGGTCTATGCCCATGGCGATGTCGTTCCCCAGCCGGTCGACACCACCGGGCTGGAGAAGCTGGGCGAGACCTGGCGGGACAGCAATCCCTACCGTGGCAACGAGCGCGCCATCGAGATCGGTGCGTCGGCCTTCAACCAGAACTGCGCGCGCTGCCACGGGCTGGGCGCGGTGTCCGGCGGCATCGCTCCCGACCTCCGCTATCTGGAAAAGGGCGACGCCGGCGACGAGTGGTTCAAGGAGCGCGTCACCAACGGTTCGATCCGCAACGGCGTGACCTACATGCCGAAGTTCGGCGAGGCGCTGGGCCAGGAGGCTCTGTGGTCGATCCGCTCCTGGCTGGAAACCGTGCACGAGGAATGACCCCTGCCGGATCGTTGGCTCTTCCCTTCCACGCTTCACATCCAAGGTGGTCATCCATGATTCGCAGAACCGCATCCCTGGTCGCCGTCGCGGCGGCCCTGCTGACCGCGCCCGCCTTCGCCGCCGATCACGCCACGCCGGAACAGGCCAAGTCACTGGTCGCCGACGCCGTCGCCTATCTGAAGGCCAAGGGGCCGGATGAGGCGGCCAAGGCCTTCCAGGACCCCAAGGGCAGCTTCCGCCGCGGTGAGCTGTATGTCTTCGTCTTCGACACCGACGGCCGTTACGTGGCCTCCGGCGCCAACCCGAAGCTGGCCGGTACCGACGCCGCCAATCTGAAGGACGCGGAAGGCAAGCCCATCGTCCAGGCGATGATTACTGAAACCAAGGAAAAGCCGAACGCCGTCATCGACTATGTCTGGCTGAACCGCCAGACCAACAAGGTCGAGCACAAGCATTCCTACGTCACCCGCGACGGCCGTTACATCGTCGGGGCGGGGACCTATGACCAGTGAACGCCGACCGGTGACCGCGTGACGCGCCGTTCGCGGCCGATGCCCTGAACCCTGTTCTTCTTAAACTGGACCGCCCGGCCTTCCCACGAAGCACAGTTTCGTGGGAAGGCCGGGCGGGATTGTTTTGCGGAACCGGCGGGGCGTCGCCTCAGAACAGCCCCTGGGCCTCGCGCGCATAGTCCAGAAGCTTTTCCACCGACCGCGCGCGGTCGGCCGTTTCGGCGAAGCGCGTCCGCGCCGCGTCCGCCGCCTGCGACCTTGCGGCCGGAACCTGCCCGAGCGCCACGGCGCGCTCCAGGAAGGCCGCCTCGTCGGCCACGGTCATGGCCGGGCCGACGACGCCGGCGACGTCGCCCCGGGCATAGGTCACCACCGGCAGGCCGTCGGCCAATGCGAATGCGGCGCTGCCGCCGCCGCCCTGGCGCGGCGGGTTGAGATAGGCCGTCGCCACGCCGTACAGGCCGCGAATGCCCTCGACATCGCCCAGCGCACGCATCCGCGCCGCGTTGCGGGCGGCGGCGATCCGGCCGGGCAGTTCCGAAACCGCGCCGGCGAAGGCGACCTGCCCATCCGGCACGCGGTCTAGAAGGCGGTCGAGTGTCTCCAGGAACTCCGGCCCGACCTCTTGGTCCAGGCGGTTGCCGACGACGACGTAAAGCGGCCCGTCCGGGGACAGGCCGAGCTCCGCCCGGCTGCGTGCGGGACCGGCGGCGGGCAGGCTCCAGCCGAAGGAGAAGGGACGGAAACGCGTCCGCGCCTCCTCCGGCCAGCCGGCGGCACTGTCCTCCGGCGCATAGCCCAGCAGGAGGGTGGCGAGCGAAGGCGCCAGGCCGCTGGAGGTCGGCAGGAACACAACCGGCCGGGTGCCGGCGAACAGGTCGGCCACGGTGTTGGACCCGCCGAAGGCGACGATCACGTCGGGATCGAACCGCTCCACCGCGTCGACGATGGCGGTCAGCTTCTCCTCGTCGAAGCGCGGCTGCGGGAAGGACAGCATGCGGACGCTCGCGCCCTGGGCGGAGATGGTCTGCTCGCCGTCATATTCCTCGGTGACGTTGTAGCTGTATTCGGGGACGAAGCCGTTCTCCCCCTCCACCGCCATGGCGTTGGGGTTGACGATCAGCACCTCGCAGCCATGGTCGTCCTGCAGCCGGCGGGCGTAATCGAAGGCATCGGCCGTGGGCTGGTGCCCCTCGCCCAGCATCTGGTTGGTGATCAGCGCCACCCGCTTCACCGCCGCGCGCGGAGACGCCCGGCGCAGGCGGCCGTCCAGGCCGTAGCGGCGCGCGGTCTCCTCCACCAGAAGCCGGTAGAAACGGCGGAACTCGCCATTGGTGAAGGCGCCGACGTCGCCCTTGCGCGCATCGCCCTGGAACAGCCGCATGGCGATGCCCCAATAGGCGTAATGCATGGAGGGCACGGAGAAGCGCAGGGGGTCTTCCAGCGCGGTGTTCACCAGATTGCGGTAATGGGCGATGTCGCCGCTGAGCAGGAACAGCAGGGACTGGCGCCGCATCACGTCGCCCATGGTGTAACGCGCATCGACCTCCGCCGCGGCGGCGGCGCGGGTGTCGTCGTCATAGCGACGGATCAGATTCGCGAGCGCGCCGACATTGCCCCAGCCTTCGCCTTCGTTGGTCAACAGGGTCAGGGCGCGGGCGAAGCTGAGCGCCGCCTCCCGCTGCCGGCCGGAGGCGTGCAGGGCGTGGCCCAGATTGGCGTGGAACAGGGGAGAGCCGTCGTCGCCCGCCACCGCCTGGGCGATTCGGTCGACCGCCTCCTCCGCCCGGCCGGATTGCAGGGCGATGACCCCAAGCAGATGGAGGGCGTCCGGATGGCCGGGCGAAGCGTCCAGCACGTCGCGGTACAGCCGTTCGGCCTCCGCGGTGCGGCCGGCGCGGTGGTGTTCCGTCGCGACGGCCAACGTCTGCTCGATCTGGTCCATGATGCACGTCCTTGCTGTCGGGGCGGCCCCCATCCCCCGGAGACCGTCGTCCCATGCTGTTTACTCTGTTTTAGGGGACACGCGATCAACTTTCCGCATGCGTAGACCTACGACCATTCGGGGAGGCCGCGGCCGCGGCGTCATCCCCCGACCGACAACAGCCATTGCGGGCATCCTGGCACGGTGTCTTTTCTGGGTCCTGCTCGCCATCGCGGGTGCCACGGGGGTCGCCACGGGGGGCGCCACGGCGGCTTGTGCCTCCACGCCGGCGGAGGGGACGGCCGGGGACGCATCCGGCGGGCCGTCGATCGCGATCAGCCTTGCCGACCGGCGGCTGTACCTGACCGGGGCCGACGGCGAAGTCCGCAGCTTTCCGGTCGCCATCGGCCGTCCCGGCGTGCCGATCCCCGTCGGCGACAGCACCATCCTGCGCAAGCGCCGCAACCCGACCTGGCGGCCGACCGCGCACCAGCGGCGCGACAAGCCGTCGCTGCCGCGCGCGGTGCCGCCGGGGCCGAACAACCCGCTGGGCAAGTTCGCGCTCGACCTCGGCTGGCCCGCCATCGCCATCCATGGCACCAACGAGCCGGACTCGGTGGGCAGGCGGGCCAGCGGCGGCTGTTTCCGCATGCTGCCCGCGGACATCGAAACGGTCTTCGCAGCGGCCGAGGTCGGCACGCCGGTGCGGGTCGTGCGGGACTCGCTGGGCGGGAGCGCGCCGGAACGGCCCGGGACCCAACCGCCGGCCTTCCAGCCGGCGAGGACGCTGCAGGCTGCGGTCAGGACGGTCCCGCCGCCGGCAGCGCGCCCGCAGCCGGTGGCCGCCGTGACTGCTTCCAAAATGCCGGCTTCCACCATTCCTGCCGTGCCGGCGCCAATGCCGGCGCCTGAGCCGCCGCCCGCGCCGGTCGCCGATCCGCGCTGCGCCACGGTGACGGCGCCGCTGCGGCGGATGATCTGCGACGTCCCCGCGCTCGCCCTGCTCGACGGCCGCGCCCGTGGGGCGCAGGAGCGGTTCCTGGCCGGCATCGCCGATCCGGCGGCCCGCGCCGCGGCGTCCTACGACCTGATCCAGGACGAGCGCCGCTTTCACGAGCGGGTTGCCGCGCTGTGCTGGATCCGTGCCGGGACGGAGGGCGACCCGGCGGTGGCCGCGGCGGCGCATTCCTGCCTGACCACGGCGCTGGAGCGGCGGCTGGCTGATGTGGCGGACCGGATCGCCGGCCTGCGGCGCGGGATGCGGCTGGCCGGACAGCCATAGCCGGAAAGACCGAATAGCATGGTCCGCGGTCGTTCTGGCTTGCCTGTATGCCTGCGGACTGCTAACCCGCAGAACCCAACCGTTCGGACAATCCGCCGCCCATGCCGATCGACTATTATTTGAACATCGCGGCCTCCGGCCTGCTGACCGGCCTGGTCTATGGGCTGGCGGCGCTCGGCCTGTCGGTCATCTTCGGCGTTGTGCGCGTCGTCAACTTCGCCCATGGCGAGATGATGGTGGCGGGCATGTACGGCGCCGTGCTGCTGGGCGGCTGGCTCGGGCTGGACCCGCTGCTGTCCGCGCCCATCATGGCGGCGCTGCTGTTCGTCTGCGGCTGGCTTCTGCAGCGCGGGCTGGTGAACAGATTCGTCGAGCGGCCGGAGCACATGCAGTTCATCCTGCTGCTGGGCGTCGCCACCATCCTGGTCAACGCCATGCTGATGCTGTTCGGCCCCGACGCCCGCAATGTGCAGGTGCCCTACAGCTTCGACACGGTGGAGATCGGGCCGATGCTGCTGGACGCCGTGCGGCTGCGCGCCGGGGCGGCGGCCATCGTGGTGGCGGCGGTGCTGTTCGCCTTCTTCCGCTTCAGCCGGACCGGCAAGGCGATCCGCGCCTGCGCCGACAACCCGCTGGGCGCCCGCGTGGTCGGGCTCAACATCGACGGCCTCTATGCGCTGACCTTCGGCATCGGCGCCGCGGTGGTCGGGGTGGCGGGCGCGCTGATGACCCTGCTGGTCGATGCCCGGCCGCAGCTGGCGCCGGAATACACGCTGCTGAGCTTCATCATCGTCATCGTCGGCGGGCTGGGCAGCCTGCCCGGCGCGCTGCTGGGCGGCGTGCTGATCGGCATGTCGGAGGCGCTGGCCGGTTTCCTGCTGACGCCGTCCCTGAAATCCCTGTTCAGCTACGGGGTGCTGATCGTGGTTCTGCTGCTGCGCCCGCAAGGGCTGTTGGGGAAACGGTCATGAGTGGCTTTTCCGGGATTACCGGGCGCGGGATGGTGCTGCTGGTGCTGGCGGCGCTGGGTCTGGCGGTGGCGCCCTTCGTCGCCGACCGCTATCTGGTCTCGGTACTGACCACGGTGCTGTGGTTCGCCTATGTCGGGCAGGCCTGGAACGTGATGATGGGCTTTTCCGGCCTCTTGTCGCTGGGCCATGCGCTGTATGTGGGCCTGGGTGCCTATGTCAGCGCCGCGCTGTTCGTCCATTTCGGCATCGGCCCCTGGGCCGGCATGGTGCTGGCGATGCTGGTGGCGGTGGTCGCCGGCTGCATCATCGGCTTCCTGGGCTTCCGCTTCGGGGTCAAGGGCGTGCATTTCGCCCTGCTGACCATCGCCTTCGCCGAGGTGGCGCGCATCGGCTTCGATCACATCACCTGGGTCGGCGGCTCCGGCGGGTTCTTCCTGCCGGTGGAGGCGGGGGCGAGCGATCCGCTGAACCTGCGCGGCTCGCCCATGCTGTTCTATTACGTGGCGCTGGCGCTGGTCGTCGGGGCGCTGCTGCTGTCGCGGGTGCTGCTCCACAGCCGCCTGGGCTACCAGTGGCTGGCGGTGCGCGAGGAGCCGGACGCGGCGGAGGCGTCGGGCGTCGACCTGTTCCGCGCCCGGATGACCGCGGTGGCGGTGTCGTCCGCCCTGACCGCGCTGGGCGGAGTGTTCCAGGCCTTCTATTTCAACAACCTGTTCCCGGAGCAGGTCTTCTCCATGGGCCGCTCCATCGAGATCATCCTGCCGGCCATCGTCGGCGGCATCGGCACGCTGGTCGGCCCGATCCTGGGCGCCTTCATCCTGACCCCGCTGGGCGAGGCGCTGACCTTCCTGATCGAGGCCGGCGGGCTGGATCTGCCCGGTCTGAAGCAACTGTTCTATGGCGCGGCGCTGGTGGTGATCGTGGTCTTCCGGCCGGAGGGCGTCTGGCCCTGGCTGGCCCGCCGCCTGCGTCTTGTCCGCCAGCCGGGGGAGGGCGCCTGAGATGGCCGCGTTGCTAGAGGTCGAGGGCCTGTCGAAGCGTTTCCGCGGGCTGAAGGCGGTGTCGGAGGTCAGCTTCACCGTGCCGGAGGAGCGCATCCTCGCCCTGATCGGCCCGAACGGCGCCGGCAAGACCACCACCTTCAACCTGATTGCCGGTGTCTTTCCGCCCGACGAGGGTCGGGTGACGCTGAAGGGCCGCAATCTGACGGGGCTGAAGCCCAATCAGGTCTGCGCCGCCGGGATCGGCCGCACCTTCCAGATCGTCAAGCCGTTCGGCCAGCTGACGGTGGAGGAGAATGTCGTGGTCGGCGCGCTGGCCCGCGAGCGGTCGGTGGAGACGGCGCGCATCCAGGCCCGCGCGGTGCTGGAGCGGCTGGAACTGGCCGACCAGGCCAACCGCCCGGCGCGCAGCCTGACCCTGCCCGACCGCAAGCGGCTGGAGGTCGCCCGCGCGCTGGCCACCCGTCCGACCCTGCTTCTGCTGGACGAGGTGCTGGCGGGACTGCGCCCCACCGAGGTCGACCGGATGGTCGAGGTCCTGCGCGACCTGAACCGGCGCGAGGGGCTGACCATCCTGATGATCGAGCATGTCATGCGCGCGGTGATGGCGCTGTCCGACCGCGTGGTGGTGCTGGACCATGGCGAGAAGATCGCCGACGGCGTCCCGGCGGAGGTCGTCGCCGACCCCCGCGTCGTCGAGTCCTACCTGGGCGCCGAAGCGCTGGACTGAGCCCGGCTCAGTTGCTGAGGTTCGCCGGGTCTTCGCGATAGGTGACGGAGGCGACTTCGGCGGTCAGGGGGTGGCCGGGATAGGTGAAGCGGCGCAGCCACTGGGTGTCGCCCGACGCGCTCCAGAAGCGCAGCATCAGCCGGCCCGGCATGCGCGGCAACTGCTCCGGCCGGCCGGAGACCTCGTGGACCGGCTTGCCGTCGACGGTCCAGACGATGCCGTCCGGCTTCCAGTCGAAGCCGTAGCTGTGGAAGCCCTTGGCGGCGTCGAAGCCCAGATCGACCACCGCATTGCGGTGCCCGACACCGTTGACGACGTAGCTGATCTCCAGCTTGGTGGTGTCCTTGCCGGCGATGCCGAGCGTGATCTCGTCCCAGGGATCGCCGAAGGGCGGGCCGGTGTAGTGGGAGACCGAGGTCATCACCCCATCGGCCTTCACCGCCTTCAGGTTCACCGTATAGGCGCCGTAGCCGTAGAAGCGGTGAGTCGAATACTCGCCGCAGGAATAGCGGTCGTAGCCGGTGATGCGGTCGTCCACCGTGAGGGCGAGGTGGCCCTTGCGGGAGGTGACGTTGGCGCGGCTCCAGGTGCAGTTCATGTGTCCGCCCGCCTTCCAGCCGTCCGACCGCTGCCAGCGCGATGGATCGAAGGAGCCCGACGTCTCGCTGAAGCTGCCGCCGATGTGGCTGAACAGCGAGTCCGCCAGCGCGGGGCCGGCGGTGGCCAACAGAGCCGCGAGGCTCGCGCCGATCAGGGTGGTCCTCCGCACGCCGTGTCCCGTGGCGATTTTCCGCATGGCCGGTTCCTCCCGCTGCTGCCGGGCCGACCCGAAATTTCGGTCGGCCTCCACCCCGATATCGCGAGAGCAGGGCGGGGAGGCAACCGCGCGGGCGGGGTGCACCCGCCCGCTGGCCGGCGTACCTCAGGCGATACGCATCGGACCGTCAGACGTCGGTCACGCCGCTTTTGGGGATCCGCACGTCGCGGTGGACCGACATGCTCAGCAGCAGGCCGACGCCGATCATCAGCGTCATCATCGCCGAGCCGCCATAGGACACCAGCGGCAGCGGGATGCCGACGACCGGGATCAGCCCCATCACCATCGCCACGTTGACGAAGACGTAGAGGAAGAACTGCGCCGTCATGCCGACGGCGACCAGCCGGCCGAACTGGCTGCGGCTGTTCAGCGCGATGACCCAGCCATAGATGAACAGCAGAACATAGAGCGCCAGCAGCGTGGCGGCGCCGACCATGCCGAATTCCTCCGCCAGGACGACGAAGATGAAGTCGGTGTGCTTTTCCGGCAGGAACATCAGCTGGCTCTGCGAGCCGGACATGAATCCCTTGCCGAACAGCCCGCCGGAGCCCAGCGCGATCTTCGACTGAAGGATATTGTAGCCGGCGCCGAGCGGATCGGTCTCCGGATCGAGGAAGGTGTAGACGCGCTGCTTCTGGTAATCGTGCAGGAACTCCCAGGCGATCGGGATGGCACTGAGGCCGCCGCCGATCACCAGCAGGAACTTCCAGACCCGGACGCCGGCGGCGAAGAAGATGGCGCCGCTGCCCATGATGAGCAGCAGCGAGGTGCCGAGGTTCGGCTGCATCAGCACGAAGGCCACCGGCGTGAAGACCAGCAGCAGGGGCGGGATCAGCAGCAGCGGGCGGCCGATCTGGTCCAGCGTCACCCCATGGAAATAGCGGGCGAGCGCCAGCGTCAGCGCCGGCTTCATCAGCTCCGACGGCTGCAGCTGGAAGAAGCCGAGGTCGATCCAGCGCTGCGCGCCCATGCCAATGCGGCCCATCAGTTCCACCGCGATCAGCAGGCAGAGCATGACGAAGAAGATGACATAGGCCGATTTCATCAGGTGGCGGATGTCGACCAGCGCGATGCCCAGCATCAGGACAAGGCCGGGAATGGCGCGGACCAGCTGCGGCTGTGCCCAGGGCTTCCAATGGCCGCCGGCGGCGGAATAGAGCAGCCCGACGCCGACCCCGGTGATCGTGCAGATCAGCAGGACCAGCCCCCAGTTGATGAGCCTGAATTTCGTGCCGAGCGTCAGCTGCGACCGCTGCGGCTCCAGGCCGCCGGAGCCGAGATTGGAAAGAACCACGACCTTACGCCGATGTTGCCGGAAGGGACGGAGCCGGATCGGACCCGGCGGATCGGACCCCGAAAGATCGGGCGGGGCAAACCGTCCGGGGGTACCGGCGCGGATAATGCGGCAAGCGGTCGCGCGGGTAAAGGCGGCCGTGCGCCGGCCGTTTTTTCTAACCGGCCCCGCTTGCCGGATCAGGCGGGCGTCAGGCCGGCATGGGCACCGGATGCGCCGCTTCGGGGAAGAAGCGCACCTGATTGCGCCCGGCATGCTTGGCGTCATATAGGGCGCTGTCCGACTGGGCCATCAGGTCGGAAAACTCGCTGTGCGCCCTGGTCAGGCTGACGCCGCCGATGCTGCAGGTCACCGTCACCCCGGCCTCGGCGCCGAGCTGGGCCAGCTGCCGTTCGATGGCGCCGCGCAGCCGCTCGGCCAGCATCCGGCCGGCCTCCGCCCCGGTTTCGGGCAACAGGATGGCGAATTCCTCCCCGCCGATCCTGCCCAACGCGTCCTCGCGCCGGATCTGTCCGGTGCAGCAGTCGGCCACCGCCTGGATCACCCGGTCACCGAAGGGGTGGCCGGCGCGGTCGTTGATCGATTTGAAGCGGTCGATGTCGAGGACCAGCACGGTCAGATCCCGGCCATAGCGACGGGCCCGGCGGAATTCCACCTCGCCCATTTCGAACAGGCGGCGGCGGTTCAGGGCGCCGGTCAGCCCATCGGTGTGGGCGAGTTTCGACAGCTCGCGATTGAACTCGTCGCTGGCCATCAGGACATAGTTGATCGCTCCGATCACGGTCCCCAACAGCGACAGCAGGAAGGTTATCCGTTCCACGCGGTCATCCAGCATGTGGGCGACCGGCGCCTCCTCCTGTGTCATGCCGGCGGTCATACGGACCAGATAGACCGTAACGAGCGCGGTGCACAGCACTCCGGTGACATAATGGGGGACTCCGCGTCCTTCGTAGCGGACAAGCACCTCGTACGCGATGCCCAACAACACCGCGCAGGTTGCCGCGCTCGTCAGGATGCGGACCGACGCGATGCCGCCGCCGGCAAGAAGAAGCAGCAGGCAGAGCGATGCCACCCCCAGCCCGACGACCGCCGGCAGATAGGGCCAGGCCGGACGGCTCTGCAGATGGCGGACGCTGGTGTAGTTCATCGTCAGTCCCGCCAGCCCGATCCCGTTGGCGAGCGGAATCAGCAGTTCCGGCGCCTGACCGGCACGCAGTCCGGCGATGAGGAAAGCGGACCCCAGCAGGAATTTTCCATAAGAATAAGCGCGCAGGGATTCGCGGATGTGCCGGGGATAACGGCCGGAGGCAACGACGATCGACAGCCCGACGGCAAAGCCAATGACGGTGATGACCTGCGCGATGAAATTGGTCTCATAATCCATCGGCGAATCCGTCACGCACCGTTACGCGGGTATGCCTTCGGCACGCTATAGGAAGCCTTTGCCGGTGACAAGCCGAAGGGGCGAATTCTGCGCGTGGATTCCCGGTTAGTGTCTCTCGATTGCCGCTGTCGCCAACCGTGCGTTTTGAACGCTTGCCGTCAGCTCCTGTCCGGGGCGTAGCCCTTGGCGAACAGGTCGACGGCGGCGTCGACATAGCGTTCCAGTTCCTCGTCGCTCGGCCGTTCGCTCAGGCACAGCAGCAGCTTCATGTGCATGTTGGCCTTCAGCAGCCCGAAGAACTGGTGGGTGGCGAGGTCGCAGTCGGTGATCGCCAACTCGCCCTTGTCCGCCATATGGGCCATGAACTGCCGGGCGCGCTGAAAGGTCTCGGCCGGGCCGCTTTCATAGAAGGCCTGGGCAAGCTGGGGCTGGCGCAGCACCTCGCCCAGCACCATCCGGTAGACCCCCAGCGCCTTCGGCGAGGCGATGAAGCGGACGAAGGTGCGACCGATCAGGCGCAGGCCGTCCGCCGCCGGCAGGTCCATCGCCTCGTCCCAGACGCTGCTCATGACGGAGTTCGCGCATTCGCAGGCGACCATCGCCCGGAACAGCTCCTCCTTGCTGCCGAAATGCGCGTACAGGGTCGCCTTGGACACGTTCGCCTTCTTGGCGACGGCATCCATGCTGACGGCGCTGTAACCATGGTCCAGGAACAGGGTGCCTGCGGCCTCCATGATCTGGGCCGGCTTCGATCCTGCTTCGGGAGTGGGGGCAACCAAGGTGGTCATGCGCGCCTCGCCAGAGTCCATGTTGCCAGAGTCCATGCTGCCTCGGTCCATGTTCCTGGCCCCTACCGCGTTCCGCATCGCTCGACAAGCCCCCTGACACCAATTGCCAAAAACTAAACCGTTCAGTTCGGTCTTGACAAGAGATAGGCCGTCCGCCATCTTCCGGCAAGACTAAACTGAACGGTTCAGTTTCTTTTCCGTGACGGCGCCGGCAAGAGCGCATCGGCGGGACTGCGAATCGGACCGCGGTGGATTGGGGATAGAGACAATGGCGAATGGCGTACGGAAGATCGTGCTGTCGGGCGTTGCGCTGGCTGTGCTGGCGGGTGGCGCCGTCGCCGGCGAACATTGGTGGACCACGGGCCGGTTCCTGGAGTCGACCGACAATGCCTATGTGCAGAGCGACATCACCGTCGTCAGCCCGAAGATTTCCGCTTATGTCCGCGACGTGAAGGTCGCGGAAAACCAACTGGTGCGGACGGGCGACGTGCTGGCGGTGCTGGACGACCAGGACTTCCGTGCCAAGGTGGCGGAGGCCGAAGCCGCCGTCACCGCGCAGAAGGCGGCGCTCGGCACGCTGGACAGCAAGCTGGAGCTTCAGCGCACGGTGATCGACCAAGCCGCAGCCACGCTGGCGAGCGCCGAGGCCGAACAGCGCCGCGCCCAGCAGGAGTTCGAGCGCAGCCGGTCGCTGGCCAGCGACAGCTGGACCAGCCGCCAGAAGCTGGAGACCGCCGACGCCGACCTGCGCAAGGCGGTGGCCCAGGTGGCGAAGGCGCGGGCGGCGCTGGCGTCGGAGAACGAGCAGGTCAACGTCCTGCACGCGACCCGGACCGAGACGGAGGCCCATCTGGCCCAGGCCCAGGCGACGCTGCAGACCGCGCGCAACGACCTGGACAACACCGTGATCCGCGCGCCGGTCGATGGCGTGATCGGCAACCGCGGCGTCCAGGTCGGCCAATATGCCCGGCCGGGGGTGCAACTGCTGTCGCTGGTGCCGCTGCCCGACGTCTATGTGGTCGCCAACTTCAAGGAGACCCAGCTGGCGCACATGCGCCCCGGCCAGCAGGTCAGCATCTCCGTCGATGCTTTCCCCGACCGCCATCTGACGGGCACCGTGGAGAGCTTCGCCCCGGCGTCTGGGTCGAAGTTCTCGCTGCTGCCGCCGGAGAACGCGACCGGCAACTTCACCAAGATCGTGCAGCGGGTGCCGGTGCGGATCGCCCTGCCGCGTGACAACGCGCTGGCCGGCCTGCTGCGTCCGGGCCTGTCGGTGGAGGCGGAGGTCGACACCCGCGGTGCCGATGCTGCGCCGCATGTGGCGAGCGGCGGCGTGTTCGGCGCGCTGTCCGACAAGCAGGCGGTGGCCGCCAAGTAGGCGGTCACGCTCCGGCGGGGGCGCCGCCCCTTCTCCCCCCTTCGGGGGCGGCGTTCCCGCCTTCAATCCGAGTGACATTCAGGCCGGAGCCGCGCTCCCTCCATTTGGGGGCGGCAGTCGTTCGGCCGCGACGGAAGGCAGCGGTTCCATGGCGACACCGGCCCAGGGCATGCGCCCGCTCACATCCCGCGACATCGCCGGCTTCTTCGCGATGGTCGTTGGCATGTTCATGGCGATCCTCGACATCCAGATCGTCTCCAGCTCGCTGTCGGAAATCCAGGCGGGCTTGGCGGCCAGCGCCGACGAGATCTCGTGGGTGCAGACCTCCTACCTGATCGCGGAGGTCGTGATGATCCCGCTGTCGGGCATCCTGTCGCGCATCCTGTCGACGCGCGTGCTGTTCACCGTGGCCGCCGCCGGCTTCACCCTGACCAGCGTCGCCTGCGCCTTTGCCGGCGGCATCGAATCGATGATCGTCTGGCGCGCGCTGCAGGGCTTCATCGGCGGCGCCATGATCCCGACGGTGTTCGCCACCAGCTTCATGATCTTCCCGCCGGAGAAGCGGGCGGGCGTGTCGGTGATGATGGGTCTGGTCGCCACCATGGCGCCGACCATCGGCCCGACCCTGGGCGGCTACCTGACGCAGCACATGTCCTGGCATTGGCTGTTCCTGGCCAACGTCATTCCCGGAATCCTGGTGACCTCGCTGGTCTGGTTCCTGGTCGATGTCGACCGGCCGAACCCCGAACTGCGCAAGGGCTTCGATTTCGTCGGGCTGGCGCTGATGGCCGCCTTCCTGGGCAGCCTGGAATATGTGGTGGAGGAGGGGCCGCGGAACGACTGGTTCGACGACGAGGCGATCTTCGTGCTGGCCGTGGTGGCGGCCGTCTCCGCCGTCGGATTCTTCTGGCGGGTGCTGTCCTACCGCAATCCCATCGTGGAACTGCGCGCCTTCGCCGACCGCAACTTCGCAATCGGGTCGCTCTACAGCTTCATCCTCGGCATCGGCCTCTACGGCTCGGTCTATCTGCAGCCGCTGTTCCTGGCCCGCGTGCGCGGCTTCAACAGCCTGCAGATCGGCGAGATCATGTTCGTGACCGGCGCCTTCCAGTTCATGTCGGCCCCGATTGCCGGCGCCCTGTCGAAGCGGATGGACCTGCGCGCCATGCTGGCGCTCGGGCTGATCCTGTTCGGCACCGGCGTCTGGCTGAACAGCCACTTCACCGCCGAGACAGGCTTCTGGGAGCTGTTCCTGCCGCAGGCGGTGCGCGGCATGTCGCTGATGCTGTGCTTCATCCCGATCAACAGCGTGGCGCTGGGTACCCTGCCGCCGGACAAGCTGAAGAACGCGTCGGGCCTGTACAACCTGATGCGCAACCTGGGCGGCGCCATCGGGCTGGCGGCGATCAACACGGTGCTGACCGACCGCAACGCGCTGCATCTGAACCGGCTCGGCGACAACATGAACCTCGCCCGGCCGGAGGTGCAGCAGATGGTCGACAACCTGAGCCAGCGCTTCGACGGGCTGGTGGCCGATCCCACCGCCGCCGCGATGGCCCGGCTGGTCGGGCTGCTCCAGCGCGAGGCGCTGATCCTGACCTTCAACGACGCCATGCTGCTGATGTCGGCGGTGTTCTTCGGTGCCCTGCTGTTCATGCCGCTGGTGCGCCGGCCGGGCGGGCCGGTGAAGGCGGATCACTGAGCACGGGATAGGTTGCAGCCCGTGGGTTGTGCTATAGCTTCACGGATCGACTGAACGCCCGTCCGAACTCTGCCGAGCCCCATGAGCAAGCGCCAATACACCCGAGCCGAGGTCAAGGAACTGCTGGGCGCGCTGGAGCGCCAGTGCCGTGAAGCGTCGAAGCTGGCCCAGCTGGCCGAGCATGAGGCGAGCAAGCACAGCTTCGGCGCCTATCGCGACTTCCGCGACAAGGTCGGCGAGTTCCAGGCGCTGGTCATCCTGATCGAGCAGCGCATGCGCAATCTGGTCGATGCCCGCTCCGACGACCTGCGCGACCAGTTCGAGAAGCTGGACATGGTGATGCTGGCGCTTCTGGTGCGCGCCAGCATGCGCTTCTTCTTCGTGCTGTCGGCGAACCCGATCCTGCCGATGGGCGCGCGCGAGATTTTCGTCGCGGAGCTGCGCAGCCTGCACGACGCGGCGGAAAAGCTGAAGCGGCCCAACTATGCCGGCAAGCTGGGGCCGGACCTGGACCGCGATCTGGAAACGGCATCGCTGATCCTGGAGGAGATCATCGACAAGGCGCCGAGCCTGCTGAACTTCCGCGGGGCTCCGATCGGGGAGTAGGCGCGCCGGCAGGACTGTCGTGTAGCATATGTGATTAGGGCCAGCGTCCCGTCCTCTTGCATTCCTGGGCGTTGTTTGCCGCTCTAATACGGCAAAAGCTTCCAGCACTGCCCGAATCGCACAAGCGCGTCGCCTCGTGATACATACGCGTGCAATAGTTGTCTTGGGTTGGCGGCGGAGTGACTTTCTTTTCACCACCTAGAAGCGCTTGCACATTGGGGTCAGAGGTAAGTTGAGCGGCTGTTTCTCCCTCGTTGTTTCGCGCGCGTTGATCTGCACCACGTCCGACCAGATATTCCACACTTCTCAAATTACCTTTCCAGGCGGCGACCATCAGCAGCGTCCATCCATCGCTGTTGCGGGCGTTTACATCCAACCCCGTGTCGAGAAGTCGCGCCAACTCATCCTGCTGATTGTACTCGATAGCCCAGCGAGCTTCCGTCCAGGCCTTGGCAGGATCAAAGGATGGCAATCCGCCGCCACCGCGAGCAGCCATCGCGTCGGTCAGCATCCGCTTGATCTGAGCGGAACCGGCAACGTCAAATGCCGTCTTGCCGTAGTTGGTCTTGATCGTAGGGTCGGCTCCACGGTTGAGCAGCAGGCTTACGAAAGCGGTCTTTCCTTGGTCGGATGCGATGTGCAGCAGGGTCCAGCCGTCACCGTTCCGGGTGTTGATATCAACGCCTTGTTCGAGGAGGGCGATCAGTTTTTGGTCATTCTGTTGCCACATTGCAGAGTTGAGTGCGCCATAAAGATCGTTCCAGTCATCGGCATACACAGGCGCGCTGTTGAGCACAATCACCGACAGTACGGCTATTGTCAGGAACCTCATCATCTCTCCTCGATGCGGAAAATATATACGTCATCACGTGCTTTTACTTGGAGTACTCATTGTTTGCTGCAGCAAGAGCGATTATAAGTTCACGGTCCCTCACTCTTCGCCCTCCGATCGTCCGGTATGTTCCATCGGGTTGGCGGTAATAACGTTTTCCTTTAAGAATAACGGGTGATGGAAGCGCTCTCCAGCCGCGCCATGCACCATAAACCAGTCCGAAAATCAAGACCAAACGCAATAGATCAATCGCTTCCATTTGCAAATCCTTTGTTCAAATCCTATGGCGCAAGTGTGGGAAATTACATGTGTGCCACGGCAGCAGTATAGCTGAACGTAAACGGAAAATGCCCTCCGATTAACCGTCTTGGTTATCTGGCGGGCATCAGGCAACAGGTCTTCAATGAGCATAGGAGCGCGGCTGGTGACGGCACCAATCGGCAGGCGTGATCGCGGTTTGCGATACAGTCGGCTGCCAGTGGCGATCCAGAGATCGCCTTCGCGGCCTCAAAAGCCGCAAAGGCCGGATACAAGCAAGGCCATGGAAGGCTTTCCGTTCAACGGCCGGTACGTTCCAGCCATGTTACCGGTACCTTCACAATGTCGTATGGGCCGCCGGCTTTGCGTCGACGGCCCACCGATGTATGTGAACGTTATTCTCCGAAGCGGGTGAGCGGCAGGGTGAAGAAAATCAAGGCTTGGCTTCTCTTCAAAGAGCCGCTCACTTCGCCAGGAACTGCGCGATGGTGTCGCCCGCCTTGCCAATGTTCACCACGCCGTCGAGATGGCCGAGGGTCGAGGTGATCGACTCGGTGTACTCCACCTTGTTGCCCTGCTTCTCCAGCCGGTCCTTCAGCGGGCGCATGTTGCGGTCGGGCGGGAAGACGAGGTCGTCGGCCGACGGGATCAGCAGCACCGGCGCCTTGATCTTCGCCAGACCGTCCTCCAGCGAGCCGCCGTTGCCGGTGACGAAGGTCTGGTTGGCCTTCACCAGATAGAGGAAGTGGTTGGCGTCGCTGACCGCGGCGCGGCCGGCGGCGGCCTTGTCCAGCCAGGCTTCGATGGCGTACTGGTTGCCCATCGCCGCCTTCGGGTCCTTGCCGTCCTCCGCCCATTTGCGGCCGAAGGCCGCGTCGGCCCATTTCCAGTGCCGCGCCTGCAGGGTGACCAGCTTCAGCGCCTCGGTCAGGCCGGCCTTCGGCTCCGCCTTGCCGTAATAGTCACCGTTGTTCCAGTTGGGGTCGAGCTTGATCGGCGCAGCCCACAGGTTCAGCCAGCCGATCAGGAACGGATCGGCCTCCGGCCCGCCGATGGCGGCGATGACGCGCTTGACCATCTCCGGATGGTCGGCCCCCCATTCGAAGGCCTGGAGCGAGCCCATCGAGCCGCCCATCACCGCCTGCAGCGTCTTGATGCCCAGGCTGTCGATCAGCGCCTTCTGGACATTGACGAAATCCTGGATGGTGACGACGGGGAAGCTCATGCCATAGGGCTTGCCGGTGTCCGGGTTGATGCTGGCCGGGCCGGTGGTGACGACGTTGGGGTCCTTCGGCGACAGGTTCACCAGCGTGTCGGAGCTGATGATGAAGTATTTGTCGGTGTCCAGCGGCTTGCCGGGGCCGATGATGCTGTCCCAATAGCCGGGGGCGGCGTCGTCGGCCTTGTATTTCCCGGCGGCGTGGCTGTTGCCGCTGAAGAAATGGGTGATGAGGATGACGTTGTCCTTGGCGTCGTTCAGCTTGCCGTAGCTTTCCCAACCGATGCGGACGTTCTTGATCGTCCCGCCGCCGGTGGTGGTGTAGGACGGCATCTCGAAGACCTTCTTTTCGACGATGCCGTCCAATGCCAGCGCCGGCAGGGCGCCGAACAGGCAAGCCGCCATGGCGAGACCGCCGAGGCAGCCGGACCAGATGGAACCGCGGACAACCCCATGCATGAGCATCCCCCTCCCGATTGTTTGCTGGAGCGGCAGTCTACCCATACGGTTGTGCCTGTCCAGACGCCTTCGGTGACGCTTACGGTTAGGGGTTGTCTTTACCGCAGCCGGACGGCGGTCCCGTTCACCGACACCATCAGCATGCCGTTCTCCTTGCCCAGCACCTCGTAATCGACATCCACGCCGACCACGGCATCGGCGCCCAGCGCGCGGGCCGACTCCTCCAGGTCGGCGAAGGCCGCCTCGCGCGCGTCGCGCAGCGCCGCCTGATAGCCGCCGGCCCGGCCGCCGACGATGTCCCGCACCGACGAGAACAGGTCGCGGAACACGTTCACCCCCATGATCGCCTCGCCGGCGACGATGCCGAGATAGAGGGTGATCTGGCGGCCTTCGACGGAATCGGTGCTGGTGACGATCATGGTCGCATCTCCCAAGGTGATTTCGCTGCCGCACAGATGGGGCCTGCACCGCCGAGTCCAAGGCGGCACTGCGAAATCGCAGGGCGTTCTAGTCCATCGCGCCTTCCCCCACCCCGTCCGTACCGTGTAGGACAAGGTGGGGGAAGGCGAGGGGGAAACGATGGACGACACGCGGCGAGCCATCCTGCGCTGGATGACCGGCGTCATGGAGGCGAAGGGCTGGAGCGCCGGCGGCTGGGCGCGGCTGGCCGGCGTCACCGCCACCAACCTGACCCGCTTCCTGCGCGATCCGGTGATGGGCAGCGTGCCCAGCGCCGACACGCTGGCCCGGCTGGCCCGCGTCGCCGGGTCGGAGCCGCGATTCCTCGACGATCACGCCTATGCGCCGGTCTCCCGCGTGCCGGTGCTGACTCTTGAGCAGGCGCACATCTTCCTCGATCTCGGCCGCCGGGCGGGGGAGGCGTTCCTGGCCGGGGCGCTGAAGGACGGCGCCGCGTCGGTCGCCATGGACGGCCGCACCTCCCGCCGGGCCTTCGCGCTGCGCATCCTGTCCAAGAGCCTGGACGCCGCCGGCGTGCTGCCGCGCGACTGCGTGGTGCTGGAACCGCTGGACGTGCTGACACCTCAGACGGGCGATGTGGTGGTGACGGTGGGCGAGGGCACGATCTGCGGATACCGCTTCTTCCCGCCCCACCTGATGCCGGTTTCGACCGATCCCGACTGCCGTCCGACCGCCTTCGACAGCGCCCATGTGGCCGGAGTCGCCGTGCATGTGGTGCGAGCGCTTCGCATGTAAAAGGCTGCCGCGGCACGAGTCGCGGCGCGCGTTCCAATCCCCCGCGACTCGCAAAAACGGACGGCTCTACTCCGTCCGTTTTGTCTTGTGATGACTCTCGCCAGAAGACACCAAATATAGCGTGTTTCCAGGACTTTGGGCTGGTCTACGGCCAAGCCATAGGTTCACGTTTTGTTCTTGAAAGCTGCGTGTTCGCATCCCATATTCAGGGTCCGGTGAGGCGGTTCGAAACACATGCTGCGAAGTCGCAGCGGCGGTCTCGCTTCGGGGTTCGGGAAGTTGGGAAAAGTATGGCGATCACTCAGGCACAGCGGGACTTGCGGGCGGGGCGGATCGGGTCGTCGGACGCGACGCGCGTGATGGCCGGCGACTGGCTGTCGCTGTGGCGCGAGAAGACCGGCCGGGTCGAGCCCGAGAACCTGGATCTCGTCGCCGCCGTGCAGATCGGCATCGCGACCGAGCATCTGCACCCGCGCTTCGTCGCCCATGCCACCGGCCGCGATTGCGTGGCGGCGGCCGACACCTATCGCCATGCCGAGCATGATTGGATGGTCGCCCACCCCGACTTCCTGACCAGCAGCGTGGCCGACGGGGCGCTCGACACCATCGTGGAGGCGAAGTTCAACAGCGGCTTCCAAACCGATGCCGACCTTGCCCGCCGCTATCACTGGCAGGTCCAGCATCAGTTGGCGGTGGTCGGGCTGGACCATGCGCTGCTGTCGATCCTGCGCCCGACCGGCCACAGCCTGATGACGGTTGATCGTCGCCCGGACGATGTCGAGCGTCTGGTGGAGACTCTGGAAGCCTTCTGGTGGCACGTCGTCAATGACGTCGAGCCGTCGGACCCGCTGCCGATGGACGGCCCGTCCTATGAGCATGGCCGCGTCTTCGACATGGGGCGGCACAACCGCTTCCGCGCTCTCGCCGACCGGCTGGTCGCCAACCGGGCGGCAGCGCTGGCGGTGAAGGAGGATGAGGCCGCTCTGAAGGCGCTCATGCCTGACGATGCGCGCATTGCCTTCGTTGCGGTCGATCAGGCCGATGGCCGCTCCGGCGGCCTCTATCTCGCGCGCGACCGCGAGGGCCGGCTCAGCCTGCGCTATGGCGCACCGCCGCGCCGGGCTCTGGCCGACGCGCAATCCTGGGGACCCTCCGCTGACCCGAACGCGGTGGAACTCAGCCTGGAAACAGTGCTGACCGCCGGCTGGGGTGAGGGGAGAGCCGAAACGTTTGGACAAGAAGGACCCAAATCATGGGACGCATGAGCAAGACCGACCACGTCGTTGCCGACACTGAAAACGCCGAAACCAGCGTAGCCGAGTCCAACGTGACGGAGACCACCCAGGCCGAGCCGAAGTCCGGCGGCAGCCGCGGCTCCCAGGGGTCCAAGGGGTCCGCCGGCGGAGCCAAGCCGGCCGAGCCGCAGCGCATCGACACCATGTTCCTGTGGAACCGGTTGAAGCGCACCGATCCGAAGGCGACCAAGCCTTTTACCCGCTCCGGCGGATTCCGCGGCACGCAGATCGACCCGACCTGGCGCTTCCAGATGATGACGGAGGTGTTCGGTCCGATCGGCAAGGGCTGGGGATACGAGCAGGTGGATTGGACCATCGCGGAACGCATGATCTTCATCTGCGCCCGCGTCTGGTACATCGACCCGGAGACCAGGGAGAAGTGCTTCACCGGCCCGCAGTGGGGCGGGACCGAGATGGTCCGCCGCCGCAACGGCATGGAGATGCCGGACGACGAGTGCTTCAAGATGTCGATGACCGACGCGGTCGGCAAATGCCTGCTGCAGTTGGGTCTGGCCGCCGATGTCTATATGGGCCAGTTCGACGACAGCAAGTACCGGGAGGAGTCGGAGGCCTTCTATGCCGCCAAGTCCAACCCGGACCTGCAGCCCGCCGCCGTCGAGGCTTTCGAGGCGGAGGTGAAGCGTCGCCTGGGGGCCTGCCTGGATCTGGACGACCTGGAAGAGGTCTGGCGGTCGGGCGTCGGCACCCGCCTGCGCGAGATCGGCTCCGTCGACCGCGCCGCGCAGCACCGCATCACCGGCCTGTTCGCCCAGAAGAAGGCCGAGATTCTGAAGCGCGAGGAAGAGGACGGGCGGGAAGCCGCCTGACGGAACGCCATGGCCCAGATGACTCATGACACCGGCGACCGGTCGCCCAGCGGTCTTTTCCGCATGAGCGCCTGGGAAGGCGAGTTCGAGCGCGCCAACGCCCAGCTGCCGCGCTGGTATTGGAATCGCGACCAGCGCCGCCGCCACTACGCCCGCTGGGTGGAGGCGGAGGCCGAAACGCTGGCGATGCGGCTGTCGGGACTGTTGCGGTCCGACAGCCCAACGGAAACCGCAGGGGCGGCCCGCGTCCTGGTCGAGTCGCTGTCGCGTGACATCGACTGGGCTCGGCGGTTGGAAGACTCGGAATCGGAAGACGGCAAGTTCGCCCACGCCGCCTGACCGCAGGCGGACATCAAGGGAAGGATATCATCCCATGACGATAGAAGAGGTCCAGGCGCGTCTGCGCGCCGCTCAAGCCCGCATCGGGCGTGAGGGCCGCTTCGCCCTCACCCTCAGCCTGGACGGGCGCGAGGAATGCTACATCACCCATTGGTTCCGCCCCGAACCGCACGCCTTCGAGGATTGCCGCGCGGTCGGTTCCGGAACCCTGGCCGAATGCCTGGACGCGCTGGACCGCTATGTCGCGGTGAACCGGGTGCGTGACGAGGCTCCGGTGCTGATGGCAGCCGAATGACATCCCCGTAACGGCCAAGCCATCGGCCTTTCTCCCCTCGTTCCCCCCGCGGACGAGGGGACTTTTTTGTCCGCCGTTCGCGGACTGTCGAGGTTGTGTTATCGTCGCCACCTTCAAGCCGAAGGGGAGCGAACATGGATCCCGTACTTGCCTTCGTCAGCATCGCCGGGGCCATCGCGGTCGGCGCCGCCAGTCCGGGCCCAAGTTTCGTGCTGGTCGCCCGCACCTCCATCGCCGTATCCCGCCGGGCCGGTCTGGCAACCGCGCTCGGCATGGGGATCGGCGGCGTGTTCTTCGCGTCGCTGGCGCTGCTGGGGCTGCATGCTCTGCTTTCGCAGGTCGGCTGGCTCTATGCGGTGCTGAAACTGGTGGGCGGCGCCTATCTGCTCTATCTCGCGGTTCGGATCTGGCGCGGAGCCGCCGAGCCGCTGGTGATGGCGGACGAGGGACAGACGGCGCCCGCCGGGCTGATGCGGCCACTGCTGTTCGGGTTGCTGACGCAGCTGAGCAATCCGAAGACGGCGCTCGTCTATGGCAGCATCTTCGCCGCGTTGATGCCGGCCGAACCGCCGTTCTGGCTGTTCGTTTTCCTGCCTCCGGCAATCTTTCTGATCGAAGCCGGCTGGTACGCCATCGTCGCTGCGGCATTCTCCGCCGGCCGGCCGCGCGCCGCCTATCTCAGGTCCAAGCGCTGGGTCGACCGGATTGCCGCGGCAGCGATCGGTGGCCTGGGCGTCCGCCTGATGTCGGACGCCTTGCCCCCTCCCTAACCCTCCCCCGCTTCGCGGGAGAGGGAACTGCCGCCGCATCGCAAACTTACCCTCTCCCGTCGAGGACGGGAGAGGGAGGGACCCACTCGAACGAGCGGGAGGGAGGGGGCATCCGCCCCCTGAACCCTTACTTCTTCTTGCCCGCCTGCGCCCTGGCGAACGCCTCGGCGAAGGCGCTATTGACCGGCTCCGGCGCCTTGGCCGGCTTCGGTGCAGCCTTGGCCGCGGGTGCTGCCGGGCGGCGATCCTGCTGCTGCGGCGCGCGCGCCGGCCCTCGGTCCTCCCGGCGTTCCTCCCGGCGGGCCGGGCGGGGCGCTTCCTCGCCCATGCGCATGGTGAGCGCGATGCGCTTGCGGGGGATGTCCACCTCCAGCACCTTCACCTTCACCACATCGCCGGCCTTCACCACCGTGTGAGGATCCTTCACGAAGCTGTTGGCGAGCTGGGAAATATGCACCAGCCCGTCCTGGTGGACGCCGATGTCGACGAAGGCACCGAAGGCGGTGACGTTGGTGACGACGCCCTCCAGCATCATCCCCGGCTGAAGGTGCTTCAGCTCCTCCACGCCCTCCTTGAAGGTGGCGGTCTTGAACTCCGGACGCGGGTCGCGGCCGGGCTTCTCCAGCTCCTTGATGATGTCCTCGATGGTGGGCAGGCCGAAGCGCTCGTCGGTGAACTCCTCCGCATTCAGGCTGCGCAGGAAACGGGCGTCGCCGATGACGCTGCCGAGGTCGCGGCCGGTGGTCTTCACGATGCGCTGGACCACCGGATAGGCTTCCGGATGGACGGCCGAGCCGTCGAGCGGGTTCTCGCCGTCGCGGATGCGCAGGAAGCCGGCTGCCTGCTCGAAGGTCTTCGGTCCCAGCCGGGCCACGTCGAGCAGCTGCTTGCGCGAGCGGAAGGCACCGTTGCGGTCGCGATGTTCGACGATGTTGCGGGCGATGGTCTCGTTCAGGCCCGACACGCGGGTCAGCAGCGGGATCGACGCGGTGTTGAGGTCGACGCCGACTGCGTTCACGCAATCCTCGACCACGGCGTCCAGCGAACGCGCCAGCTTGCCGCCGGCAACGTCATGCTGGTACTGGCCGACGCCGATCGACTTCGGCTCGATCTTCACCAGTTCGGCCAGCGGGTCCTGCAGTCGGCGGGCGATGGAGACGGCGCCGCGCAGGCTGACGTCCAGGCCGGGGAACTCGTGCGCCGCAGTCTCCGACGCCGAATAGACCGAGGCGCCGGCCTCACTGACCACCAGCTTTGTCAGGGACAGTTCGGGATGGCGCTTCATCAGGTCGGCGGCCAGCTTGTCGGTCTCGCGCGAGGCGGTGCCGTTGCCGATGGAGATCAGTTCGACCTTGTGCCGCGCCGCCAGCGCCGCCAGCACCGCGATGGAGCCGTCCCAGTCGTTGCGCGGCGGGTGCGGATAGATGGTCGTCGTCTCCACCAGCTTGCCGGTGGAATCGACGACGGCAACCTTCACGCCGGTGCGGATGCCGGGATCGAGCCCGATGGTGGCGCGCTGGCCGGCCGGAGCAGCCAGCAGCAGGTCGTGCAGATTGCGGGCGAAGACGCGGATCGCCTCGTCCTCCGCCCGCTCACGCAAGGCGCCCATCAGGTCGGTCTCGATATGCGGGCCGATCTTGAGCTTCCAGGTCCAGCGCACCACGTCGGACAGCCACTTGTCGGCCGGGCGCCCCTGGTCGCGGATGCCGGTGTGGGCGGCGATGGTGCCCTCCGCCGGGTGGGGCTGTCCCTCTTCGACGGCCAAGTCCAGGCGGATGTCGAGCACGCCCTGCGCCCGTCCGCGGAACAGCGCCAGCGCGCGGTGCGACGGCAGCTTCGACCAGTTCTCCGAGAAGTCGAAATAGTCGGAGAACTTGGCGCCCTCCGCCTTCTTCTCCTCGATCACCTTGGAGGTGACGACGCCCTTGTCCGCCATGGCGGTGCGCAGGCGGCCGACCAGTTCGGCATCCTCGCCGAAGCGTTCCACCAGGATATGGCGGGCGCCGTCCAGCGCCGCCTTGACATCGGCGACGCCCTTGTCGGCGTTGACGAAGGCGGCGGCCTCGGACTCCGGCTGCTTCTTTGGGTCGGCCAGCAGCGCGTCGGCCAGCGGCTCCAGCCCGGCTTCGCGGGCGATCTGGGCCTTGGTGCGGCGCTTCTGCTTGTAGGGGAGGTAGAGATCCTCAAGCCGGGTCTTGGTGTCCGCCTGTTTGATCTGGCGTTCCAGCTCCGGCGTCAGCTTGCCCTGCTCCTGGATGGTCGACAGGATGCTGGCGCGGCGGTCCTCCAGCTCCCGCAGGTAACCCAGCCGCTCCTCCAGGGTGCGGAGCTGGGTGTCGTCCAGGCCGCCGGTCGCCTCCTTGCGGTAGCGGGCGATGAAGGGGACGGTCGACCCCTCGTCGAGCATGGCGATGGCGGAAGCGACCTGAGACTCGCGGACCGACAGTTCGTCGGCGATGCGCTGGCTGATGGACAGCATGAGGCAGGGATCCTGCGGACTTGTGACGAACAAAAGGGTGTCTGTCATAGCGCGTCGGGGCGGGGGGACGCCACCCCGGCCTTTCGGCAGAGGGTCGGGCAACCCAAGCGAAAGCGCAACCATTCGCGGCGGAAGTTCGCAATAAAGTGGTAGGGGCTCTTTTCTTTCCGCCATTCACCGGCCGTTAACCATATCGGCCCTATACCTCTGCGTGCAACTTGGTTGCGTTTCCTCCCGAACCAACTAGAGGGCGGCCCGGCGGTGATACCGTCAGGCCGCCCTTTCTTTTTTCGGCAAAGAAAGAGGGCCGGGACGGACATGCCATCCCGGCCGGACCCCAAAAAGTGTCTGCCACCGGTCCGAACCGAAAGGATCAGGGAAGGCGGCTTTCGGCCAGACGCAGGCGGCCTTCGGGGGAAAGGCGGGACAGGGTGTCGACGACGTGAGTCTCGAATTCGCTGCGCAATGCGGCGTCGTTGGCGTGGATACTGCCGAACAGGGCCTTGAGACCGGCCGGATCGAAGGGCTGGGCCATCAGCGCCATGCGCAGGCGCGGCGCGAATTCCTCGCGGCTGATATGCATGCGGACGAACAGCGGGCGGGCATCGTCCATCGCCTTGCGCAGGATCGCGGCGTCGGCCGGCGACAGGCGCGGCGACACGTCGTCGACGAAGCGCTCCACCAGATGCTCCGGTCCGCCGGGCGGGGGAGGGGGCGGACGGAAGGCGTGGGCGACAACGAAGCCGCCGGCCAGCATGTTGAGCGCAAGGGACCCGACCAGAAGGAACCAGGGCCAGCGGCGCCGAATGGCCGGCGTCATCTCACGTCTCCCAGATAGCTGACGATCATCACGCCGGACAGGTCGGGCGTGCTCGTCTTTTCGAAGGAAATCAGGCCTTGGCTGTAGCTGAGGAAGCCGGCCAGCGCCATGGCGGCCAGGAAGCCCGCGAGCGGGGCAGGGCGGAAGGGCGGTCGCGACAGGAACCATGGAACGAATTCCGGGACGATCCGCTGGGCCAGACAGTCGGCGATGCGGTCATAGACCTGCGCCTCGCGCCGGGCGGAGATCAGCGGGGTCGAGGCGGCGTCCAGCAGCGCGTCGGTGATGGCAGCGTCGGCCAGCAGGTCGCGGGCCTCGGCGCTGCCGCCCAGCAGGGCAAGCGCATCCATTCTGACGGAGCGCGGCCAGCGGTCCAGGTCGGCGCCGTAGGCGGCGGCATAGCGTTTGAACTCTTTGAGCGTCATGACCGTACACCGTCCTTCTGACGGATCAGGGGTTGAAGCCGGGCCCGCACGACGCGGCGCGCCCGGACCAGCAGACTTTCCATAGCCGAAACAGACACCTGCAATATTTCCGAAGCCTCAGCGCACGTCATCTCCTCATGGTAGCAGAGACTGAGAGCCGCCCGTTGCCGTTCGGGCAGTGCGGCGATTGCGGCATCCACCGCGGCGCCGATCCGGATGCCGTCGATCACCGTCTCGGCGCTCCAGGCCGGATCGGCAATCTCGCCGGCGTCATCCAGGGGGGCGAAGCTGCGCCGCCGCTTGTAGTCGATGGCGCGGTTCACCACGATCCTGTACAGCCAGGTGGTGAAACGGGTTCCATCGCCGCGCCAGCGGTCGGCATTGGCCCAGATCTGCAGGAAGGCGTCCTGCGCGACCTCCTCGGCGTCGGCGGCGTTGCCGACAACCCGTTGGGCCAAGGCGATGCTGCGGCGCAGATGCCGGCGCGTGAGTGTTCCAAACGCTTTCCGATCACCGGCCGCGGCGCTCGCCATCAACGCCTCGTCGGTCACCGTTTCCTCGGTAGGCTCCACGCCGTTTTCCGCCCGCTCCCGGTTGCTGTCAGGGATTTATACGCCGACAGAGGCCGAAGTCCTGCGCCGAGAGCGGCGATTTTCCGGTCAGGGATTTCCCCAATGCCCGGCCCTTCCTCCGATATAATTTCCATAAGAATGCTTATGTGTTTTTGGTGTGTAGGCGCAAAGCTAAAATGTCAGTCCAGCGCAACATAGAAGTGTCAGTCTTCCATCCGGTTTTCGACGGCTGGGAGGCTGGCGATGGGCTGGATCACGATGAGCGAACGGGACTTGCAACGGGTCGAGGTTCTCGGCGAGGTGCTGAGCGGTCGCCGTGGGATCGGATCGGCGGCGTCGGTTCTGGCTTTGAGCGAGCGTCAGGTGTGGCGGCTTCTGGCGCGCTACAAGGCCGGTGGCGGCGGTGCTTTGGTTCACCGGGGGCGCGGCCGTCCATCGAACCGGCGGCTTGGCGATGATGTGCGGGAGCGGGCGCTGGAGTTGGTTCGCAGCCGGTATGGCGATTTCGGCCCGACCCTGGCGGCGGAACTGCTGCGGGACAAGCATGGGCTGACGGTCTCGCGCGAGACGTTGCGCCAGTGGATGACGGACGCTGGTCTGTGGTTGTCGCGTCGGCAGCGCCGGCAGTTCCACCCTCCCCGGCTGCGCCGCGAGCGGTTCGGCGAGTTGATCCAGATCGACGGCAGCGAGCACCGCTGGTTCGAGGATCGCGCCGATCCCTGCACGCTTCTGGTGTTCATCGACGATGCGACAGGCCAGTTGATGCAGCTTCGCTTCGCTCAATCGGAGAGCGCCTTTTCCTACTTCGAGGCGCTGGAGGGCTATCTGAACGCCCATGGCCGGCCGTTGGCCTTCTACTCGGACAAAGCCACGGTGTTCCGGGTTCCACAGCGCGAGGCGAAGGGGGGCCAGGGCATGACGCAGTTCGGCCGGGCCTTGGCGGAATTGAACATCGAGATCCTGTGTGCCAACTCCAGCCAAGCCAAAGGGCGGGTCGAGCGGGTGAACCGGACGCTGCAGGACCGGCTGGTGAAGGAGTTGCGGCTGGCCGGCATCACCGGCATCGAGGCGGGCAACGCCTTCCTGCCCGGCTTCGTCGAGCGCTTCAACGCCCGCTTTGCCCTGCCCCCTTCCCGGCCGGACGATCTGCACCGGCCGTTGAACATCGCGCCGGATCGGCTGCGCCAGGTGCTGTGCTGGCGCGAACAGCGCCATGTCGGGCAGCAGCTGACGCTGTCCTACGAGCGCAAGCTGATCATGCTGGAGGAGACGGAGCTGACGCGGGGGCTGGTTGGCCAGTATGTCGACACCTACGCCTTCGCCGATGGCCGTCTGGAGGTGCGATGGAAGGGGGTGGCCTTGTCTTATCGGGCCTTCGACAAGGACCAGCGGGTCACCCAGGCCGACGTTGTGGAGAACAAGCGGCTGAGTGCGGTGCTGGCCCAGGTGAAGGAGATGCAGGAGAGCCGACCTCCACCTCGGGTGAAGACCAACAGCGAGAAGACCGGCTACCGCAAGACAGGCCGGCGCAAGCGGCAGGGCGGACCACCCGACAGTGCCTGCGCGGCCGACTGACCGCAGGTGTTTGCCCCCGACTTGAAGACCCGATGCGGCCGGCATTTCTGGCAGCAGGATGATGGCTCGGCGATCGTCGCCGCCGTCAAGCCCTGCGCCTGCGGCGCACCGCAAAGCGGCGATGGGGCTTGACCGCGCCGCCGAGCCGATCCCAAACGCATCCATGCCAGATATGCCGAAAAAGGCCGCCCCCCCGACACACCGTCAAGCCTAAGCCTGACCTACTGACATTCCTACTTTGCGCAAACCACTGACATTTCTATCCGGTTGCAACATGGTGTGCTGATGAGGCGGGCGCTCCATCGGCAGGGTGCCCGTCGTACATCTTTGCCCGTCCTGCGGGAACCGCTTTGCCGCGGATCGGTTGATCCAAGCATGACCGTGGCGTCACCGGGTGACCGGCGGCGTCATGACCGAAGCGATTGAAGGACCGACATCATGCTCAAGATTCTCGGCTGGGCCATCCTGATCATCTTCATCATCGGCCTGCTGGTCGTCACCGGAATCCTGAAGCTGATCTTCTGACCCAACGTCTGACCAACTTCTGACCCTGCCCCGCCCTGCCTCGCTCCACTCTGCCCGGTCATTCCTCGGCCATTGCCAGGGCGCGGCGCAGGTGGGCGCGGCAGTCGGCGACCATGCGGCGGATCAGGTCGTCGCAGGTCGGAATGTCGTCGATCAGGCCGATCACCATGCCGGCCGACACCACGCCGTCCTGGACATTGCCGGATTGGAGGGCGGTTCGGCCGCGCTGGCCGGCGACGAGCGGCCGCACCTCTTCGAACTGAGCGCCGCCGGGCCGCTTTTCCAGGGCGACGACCTCGTCCGACACGGCATTTTTGAACACGCGGGCGGTGTTGCGCATGCTGCGCAGGATCAGGTTGGTGTCGCGTTCGCCCGCCGCGACCAGCGCCTGCTTGATGCTGTCATGCACCGGTGCCTCGCGCGTGCAGAGAAAGCGCGTGCCCATGTTGACGCCCTGGGCGCCGAGGGCCAGCGCGGCGGCCATGCCGCGCCCGTCGGCGATCCCGCCCGAGGCGATCACCGGGATGCGCAGGGCCCGCACCGCGGCCGGGATCAGGATCAGGCCGGGAATGTCGTCCTCGCCCGGATGGCCGGCGCATTCGAACCCGTCGATGCTGATGATGTCCACCCCTGCCCGCTCGGCGCTCAGCGCGTGGCGGACGCTGGTGCATTTGTGCAGGATGCGGATGTTATGCGCCTTCATCCGCTCGACGAAGGCGCGTGGGCTGTTGCCGGCGGTCTCCACGATGGTGATGCCGCTGTCGATGATGACGTCGAGATAGCGTTCGTAGGGCGGTGGAGTGACCGCCGGCAGCATGGTCAGGTTGACGCCGAAGGGACGGTCGGTCATCGCACGGCAGCGCTCGATCTCGCGCGCCAGATCCTCCGGTGTCGGCTGGGTCAGCGCGGTCAGGATGCCCAGCCCGCCGGCATTCGACACGGATGCTGCCAGTTCGGCCAATCCGACCCACTGCATCCCGCCCTGCACGATCGGGTAATCAATGCCGAGCAGGCGCGTCACCTCGGTTTTCATGGCGTCCCCTTCCCCACCCTTGTCGTTGTACGCGGAGGGTCCCGATTCCCCTGCGGCATACTATCTTATAAGCGAATTCAAGCTCGATCGCGGTATATGATCTTCGGCGTATGAGAAAAGAGCGCGCTGCCGGAAAAATCCAAGGACGAGCGCAAAACGTATCCTATGATAATGAAAGGATAGCGGCTAAAGGGCCATGCTGTCGCTTCGTTCACCTCAAGGCGGTGCACGCGGCGGACGCGGGGTTTCTATACCGCTGATTATGTTGAATGCCGCTGAAAGCCTTCGGCGTATGTCAGTGGAACCCGATTGAAACGGGTCCGCTTCGGGAAGAGCCCGTCGGACGCGTGACCGAGATGAGCAAAGGACGACTGTGACGCCTGCAACCGGACCGGAACCGTGGCCCCCGACCATGGCGGGCACTCTCGACCTCGACGCCTGCGCGCGCGAACCGATTCACATCCCCGGCAGCATCCAGCCGCACGGCCATCTCCTGGGCATGGAGGCGGACAGTCTTCGTCTCGTCTGCGCCAGCGCGGAAGCCGGCGCGGTTCTGAACCGGCCGCCCGGCGAGGCGTTCGGCATTCCGGTCGACCAGCTGATCGCCGCGAGGGCCACGGCCTCGCTGCTGCGCGGGCTGCGTGCCGCGCCGGCCGAACCGGTGCAGCTGGACATCCTGCACCTGCGTGGCGGCGACGAATTCCAGGCGATCGGCCACCGCTCCGGCGATATGGTGATCCTGGAGCTGGAGGAGTTGCCGGCCAATGGCGTCGGCACGCTCGAGGCGCTCTATCCGCAGATGCGGGAAGGCATCCGCCGCATGCAGGCGGCCCATGACTTCGAGGCCCTGCTGGCCATCACCGCGCAGGAGGTGCGGGCGCTGACCGGCTTCGACCGCGTGCTGATCTACCGTTTCGACGAGCAATGGAACGGCACCGTCATCGCGGAGGACGGGAACGACCGCCTGCCCTCCTACCGTGGCCTGCGCTTTCCGGCCTCCGACATCCCGCAGCAGGCCCGGCGGCTCTATGCCCTGAACCGGCTGCGGCTGATCGCCGACGCCCGCTATCAGCCGGTTCCGATCCTGTCCGACAGGCGGGATCCGCCGCCGCTCGACCTCAGCTTTTCCGTGCTGCGCAGCGTGTCGCCGGTTCATCTGGAATATATGCGCAACATGGGCACGCCGGCCTCCATGTCGATCTCGGTCATGGACGGCGACCGGCTGTGGGGACTTATCTCCTGCCATCATGCCGAGCCGCGGCAGGTCTCCTTCGCGGTGCGCACCGCCTGCGATCTGCTGGGGCAGATGCTGTCCAGTCAGATGATCGCGCTGGAACGGGCTCTGGACGCCGACCACCGCATCCGCTCCAAGAGCACCCAGGCGCGGCTGCTCGCCCACATGGCGGCGGCGGAGCATTTCGTCGACGGTCTGGGGGAGGATCGCGAGGATCTGCTGGCCCTGGTCAATGCCGACGGCGCCGCGATCCTGTTCGACGGCGATTGCCGGCTGATCGGCCGCACCCCGCCGCAGGAGGTGGTCGAGGCCATTGCCGCGGAACTGGCCGGACAGGGCATCAAGGACCTGTTCGCCAGCCACCAGCTTCCGGTCGAGAGCCCGGCCGCCGCCGGGATGGAGCGGACCGCAAGCGGCCTGCTGGCGATCTCCATCTCGCAGCTCCATCCCAGCTATCTGCTGTGGTTCCGGCCGGAGATCGTGCAGACCATCGATTGGGCCGGCGATCCCAACAAGCCGCTCGACGCCGGCGGCGGGCTTTCCCCCCGCAACTCCTTCGAGGCCTGGAAGGAGACCGTGCGCGGCCAGTCCCTGCCCTGGAGCCATGGCGAGATCGAGGCGGCCGGCGATTTCCGCAACGCCATCGTCAGCATCGTGCTGCGCAAGGCCGAGGAGATGGCCGCCCTGAATGAGGAGCTTCGCCGCAGCAACGGCGAGCTTGCCGCCTTCTCCTATTCGGTCTCGCACGACCTGCGGGCGCCCTTCCGCCACGTCACCAGCTATGCCGAGCTTCTGCGCTCCCGCGCCGCCGACAAGCTGAACGAGCGGGAACGCCACTACCTGGACAGCATCATCGAAGCGGCGAGTTCGGCCGGCCGGCTGGTCGACGGCCTTCTGCATTTCTCGCAGTTGGGCCGCACCACGCTGGCGCGGGTGGAGGTCGACGTCGGCCGGCTGGTGGAGGAGGTGCGCCACCTGCTGGAGCCGGACCTGCAGGGCCGCGACGTGCGCTGGACCGTGCATCCGCTGCCCAACGTCAACGGCGACCCGACCATGCTGCGGCTGGTGGTGCAGAACCTTCTGTCGAACGCCATCAAGTACACGCGCGACCGCGCCGCGCCGGAGATCGAGGTCGGTTGCCGCTCCACCGCGGAAGCGCACGAGTTCTACGTGCGCGATAATGGCCGTGGATTCGACATGGCCTATGCCGGTAAGCTGTTCGGCGTCTTCCAGCGCCTGCACCGCGAGGAGGAGTTCGAGGGCATCGGCATCGGCCTCGCCAATGTCCGCCGCATCGTGGAACGCCACGGCGGACGGGTCTGGGCGGACGGCAGGCTGGACCACGGTGCGACCTTCCATTTCTCCCTGCCGCGATCCGCGGTCGCCGAATCGAGGTAGCCCAATGGCCACGCTGAAACCCATCCTGCTGGTCGAGGACAACCCGAAGGACCTGGAGCTGACGCTGGAGGCCTTCGCCGAGGCCCAGCTCGCCAACGACATCGTCGTCGCCCGCGACGGGGCGGAGGCGCTGTCCTATCTGTTCCATGCGGACGGGCAGGCGGTGTCGAAGCCGACCGATCCGAAATATCCGGCCGTCATCATCCTGGACATCAAGCTGCCGAAGGTGGACGGGATCGAGGTGCTGCAGCGGATCAAGGCCAACGACAGCACCCGCGCCATCCCCGTCGTGATGCTGACCTCGTCCAAGGAGGAGCAGGATCTCGTCCGCAGCTACCGGCTGGGGGTAAACGCCTTCGTGGTCAAGCCGGTCGGCTTCAAGGAGTTCTTCGACGCGATCCGCGACATCGGCAGTTTCTGGGCGATCCTGAACGAACCGCCGCCCGGCTGTCATCCCCGCAGACCGCGCGGCAGCTGATGGCGCAGGTGATGGAACCTTCCGCCGGCCAGTCCGCCGGTCCTCCCTTGAGCGGTGCCCCTTTGACGGACGGCGGACCGGCCGATCCGGGCCGGCCGATCCCGTGCCGTGTCCTGCTGCTGGAGGACAGCGGCATGGACGCCGATCTGGTGCGCGAACATCTGAAGATGATCGACGACCACGCGTTCGACATCCATCGGGTGGAGACGCGGCAGGCCTTCATCGACGCCATCGCCGACGGCGGCCCCTACGACCTGATCCTGTCGGACTTCGACCTGCCGGATTTCGACGGCATGTCGGCACTGGCGATCGCGCGCGACCGGCTGCCCCGGGTCCCCTTCATCTTCGTGTCCGGCATGCTGGGCGAGGAGAACGCCATCGAGGCGCTGAAGAAGGGCGCCACCGACTATGTCGTGAAGCTGCGCATGGAGCGCCTGCAGGTCGTGGTCCGACGCGCCCTGGTGGAGTCGCGCGACCGCAACGAGCTGGCCGACAAGCGGGCTGCCCTGGCCGAGAGCGAGGCGCGCCTGCGCTTCGCGCTGGAGGCCGGGCGGCTTGGGTCCTGGGAATTGACCCTGGCGACCAAACGGCTGCGCGTCTCGTCGATCTGTGCCGCCAATCTGGGGCTTTCCGATCCGTCGGAGATTTCGACCTATGACCGGCTGCTGGAGCTGGTCCATCCCGACGACCGCGCGCATCAGCAGGCGATGGTTCGGCAGGCGGTGAGCAGCGGTTCGCCGCTGGACATGGAATACCGGACGATCTGGCCCGACGGCAGCGTCCACTGGGTTCAGGTCCGCGGTCGCGCCGTCTACGACAAGGACGGAACGCCGACCGGTCTGGCCGGCGTCTCGCTCAACATCACCGACCGCAAGAAAGCCGAGGAGCGGCAACTCCTGCTGCTGGAAGAGTTGAACCACCGGGTCAAGAATACGCTGGCGATGGTTCAGTCGATCGCCAGGCAGACCCTGCGCGCGGCCCCGTCGGTGGAGGCCTTCCCCGATGCCTTCCAGTCGCGGCTGCGCGCCCTGGCCCAGGCCCACGACCTGCTGACCCGCCGCCATTGGCAAGGCGCCTCGTTGAGCGAGATCGCCGCCCTGACGCTGGAGCCCCATGTCGATGCCGGCCGTGTCAGGGTCGGCGGCCCGCCGGTCAACCTGACAACCGGCGTGGCGGTATCGCTGCATCTCGCCTTCCATGAACTCGCCACCAACGCCGCGAAATACGGCGCCCTGTCGGCGGAGAACGGCCGCATCGATCTGGATTGGGAGATCACGCCGCCGGCCGGTCCTGCGGCACGGGATGGGGCGGGCCATGCCGGCCCCACGGCCTCCCGCGCCGCCACGGGCGCGCTGGTGCTTCGCTGGCGCGAGAGCGGTGGTCCGCCGGTGGTGCCGCCGACCCGTCGCGGTTTCGGCTCCCGCCTGATCGAGCGCGGGCTGGCGCATGAACTGGAAGGCGATGTTGCCCTTGCCTTCGACCCCGCCGGCGTGCGATGCCGGCTGGTAATCCCATTGTCGTCGCGAGTGAACCCGCAGTGACCGATGCGAACCTGTCGAACCTGACCGTCCTGATCGTCGAGGACGAACCGCTGATCGCCATGAGCCTGGAGGATGCCCTGCTCGACCAGGGCGTCACCTGTATCGGTCCGGCCGGTTCGGTTTCGGCGGCCTTGGAGATGATCGAGGCGGGCGGCTTCGACATCGCGCTGCTGGACGTCAACCTGCGTGGCGAGCGGGTCGACGCAGTGGCCGACCGATTGGCAGCCTCCGGCATCCCCTTCATCTTCACCACCGGCCATGGAGCCGAGGGGCTTCCCGATGCCCACCGCGCACGGCCGGTGATCGGGAAGCCATTCCGCGACCTCGACATCACCGACGCCCTGGCCCGCCACCGCCCGCGCTGACGGGGCCGAGCGTAGCGCAGCAGTGGAGAGAGGCCGCCGGCGGTTCCCCCGCCGGCGGCCTTTTGCGTCACTGCTTCTTGGCCGGATCGCCATTGTGGCCGTGGCCGGCACCGCCCATGGCGCCCATGTGGCTTTCGGCCTGAGGTGCGCTCTGTCCGGCCGCCTCGACGGCGATCTCGACATCGACGCTGCCTGCCTTTTCGAAATTCAGGGTCATGGGGATGCGGGCGCCCTTCTCCAGCGGCTTCTTGAGGCCGAGCAGCATGATATGCAGGCCGCCGGGCGCCAGTTGCACCTGCTCGCCCGGCGCAACCGGGATGGCCGGAACCTCCCGCATCTTCATCACGCCGTTTTCGTTCAAATGGGTGTGCAGTTCCGCCTTTTCCGCCGCCGGGGTCGAGGCGGAAACCAGACGGTCTTCCGTGCTGCCGGTGTTGTTCAGCGACAGGTAAGCGCCACCGTTCGGTGCGGACGGTGCGGTGGCGCGTGCCCAGGGATGGCCGATCTCGATCGGGCCGGCCTTGTAGCTGTGGGCCAGGGCGGGGACGGCACCGAACAGGGCGACGGCGGCGGCGATGCCGAGAAAGCGCTTCATGGACTCTTCTCCTGGAATGCGGATGTGAACAGCAGAGGGGAGCCGCCGCGGCGGGGGATGCCGCGGGGCGTGGATTGGAAGGTTGCGCGTTGGAAAGCGTGGATGGCCCGCCAGACGCACCGTTCCGGACGGAAAGCGGGCGTGGCGATGCACGCGGCGGCTATGGCTGAGCAGCCGTGAAGATCAGCCGAGCAACGGTGGTGCGCGGGCCTGGAGAGTCGACAGGAACCAGCCGGCGGCGATGCGTTCTCCCGGCAGCAGGCGGGTGTCGCTGGCCATGGCGAGAGTCGGGCCGACCATCAGTGGCGGCGGCGGCAGGGCCAGCCCGGCCACCAGCGGACAGAGCGGGCAATGGCCAGTGGCGGGGCCGGTGTCGGATGGCGCGTGATCCGGTGATTTGTCAGGGCCGCCATCATCGGAAGCGAGCCTGATCTCGCCGATCCCATAAAGGGTGGCGTCGACCTGGATGGTGGTCAGGCCGTCGGAGGAACAGATCGGCAGCGAAGCGGTCTCGCCGGCGCGGGCGATTCCGGGAGCCATCGGCATCCAGCCCCAGGCGATGACCTGCAGCAACAGCGCGACCATCCCGGCCACCAGGCCGAGCCGCCGCACCCGCCGCACTGTCGATCGACCGAAGGCCATCCGGCTCCGCCACCCCCCGCAATCGCCGGACATACCCGGCAGCGAGGCAAGATACCGCAGCATTCGTAAACGGACGAGCGGCAAATGGACCCACACGCCGCGAAGGGTCAGGCCAGCAGCCGGAAGGCCGGTTCCGGCCGGGACAGCAGGTCGCGGCGCAGGGCCTCGACGGTGGCGTCATCGCGGGCGGCGCGGGGGACGGTCACGGGCACCTCCGCCACCACCCGGCCCGGCGATGGCGCCAGCAGAAGCAGCCGGTCGGCCAGCGCCAGAGCCTCGCGCAGATTGTGGGTGACCAGCAGGACGGTGGCCGGCCGCCGGTCCAGCAACTGCGACAGCAGGGTGCGCAGCCGGAGCGCCGTCGGCTCGTCCAGCGAGACGAAGGGCTCGTCCATCAGCAGCAGGTCCGGCTCCACCAGGAAGGCGCGGGCCAGCGCCACCCGCCGCGCCATGCCGAGAGACAGCTGGGTCGGGAAACGGTCGGCGAAGGGCGACAGTTCCAGCGCGTCGAGCATGGCGTCGACCGCCGGGCCGCGGCGCTGCGCGCGCGGGAGGACCAGCGCCAGATTCTGCCGGACGGTTCGCCAGGGCAGCAGGCGCGGCTCCTGGAAGACATAGCCGAGCCGGGCCGGCCCGCCGTCCTGCCGCGGCCCGACCTCCACCATGCCGTCGAAATCGTGGTCCAGCCCGGCGACGATGCCGAGCGCGGTCGTCTTGCCGCAGCCGCTGGGGCCGACCAGGGCCACGACCTCCCCCGCCGCGGCGGACAGGGTCAGGCCGCGCACCGCCTCCACCGCGCCGAAGCGCTTGGAGCGGATCTCAAGCTTCAGCGGGCATCCGCCGCCAGCGCTGGCAATGGCGCTCGACCGGCTGCAGGACGCCGTATTCCAGAAGCTGGACCACGGCCACGAACGCGATGGTGTAAGCCAGGATTCCTGCGACATCGAAGGTCTGAAATAAGAGGTTGATCTGGAATCCGACACCGTCGCTGCGGCCCAGCAGTTCGACCACCAGCACGATCTTCCAGATCAGCGCCAGGCCGGACCGCGCAGCCGCGGCGATGGTGGGGGTGAGTTGCGGCAGCAGCACATGGCGAAGCCGGTCCGCGGGCGACAGGCGGTAGACGCGGGCCATGTCGATCAGCCCCTCGTCGATGGCGCGGGCGCCGGCCCGCACCAGGACCACCGTGTTGGGAATCTTGTTAACGGCGACGGCGCCGATGGCCGCCGCCTCGGTCAATCCGAACCAGACATAGGCCAGCACGATGACCACCAGCGCCGGCAGGTTCAGGAAGAAGACCAGCCAGGGACCGAACAGCCGGTCGATGAAGGGCGAGCGTCCCATCGGCAGGCCGAGCCCGACCCCGATGGACATGGCGAGCGCGAAGGCCGCCAGCACCCGCAGCAGCGTGACGCCCATGTGATGGAACAGCGCGCCGCTCTCCGCCTCGCGCAGCAGCGCCTCGGCCACCACGAGCGGTCCCGGCAGCAGGCGCCCACCGATGGACAGTGCCGCGCCCTGCCACAGCGCCAGCAGCAGCAGGATCGACGCAACAGGCATCAGGGCGGGCATAAGGGCGCGGCGCACCGGTCAGGCCCCGCCGGTCCAGAAGGTGCCGGGGGCGATGGCGGGCGCGTCGCCGACCAGTTCCCGCCCGCCCAGCCGCGCCAGCAGCGCATAGAGCTTCGCCGCCCCTGCCCGCTCCTCCTCGGTCCAGCGGCGCGGGATGCCGTCACGGTAGCGGTCGCGCAGGGTGCGGAAGGTGGCGTCATCCTCCGCCTGCATCAGCGGGGCGAGCCGGTCCCAGGCGGCGTCGGAGTCCGCCAGCAGGGTCTTCGCCTTGTTGGTCGCTGCCTGGAATCCGGCGAGGGCGGCCGGGTTGGCGCGCGCCCATTCCTCGCGGAAGACATAGCCGATGGAGGGCACCGTCGCCGGCTGGCCCAGCGCCTCCAGCATGTCGGACACGGTCATGGTCACGCGCATGCCCTTCGCCTCCAGCCGGGCGGCGAAGGGCCAGAAGGTCAGCACGGCGTCCAGGTCGCCGTCGGCGATCTTGCTGTTCAGCAGCGGCGGTGCGGCGAAGAAGGGTTGCGCATCGCGGTCGAGCGACAGCCCGTGCCGGTCGGCGGCCAGGGCCTTCAGCAAAAGCCAGCTCTTGTCGAGCGGGCTGCCGGCCACCCCGATGCGCTTGCCCCGCAGGTCGCCGATCCCGGCGATGGCGGATTGGGCCGGAACCACCAGCGCGCCGAGGGCGGTCGAATAGGGGATGAAGCACAGCGCCTCCCCCTTGCTGCGCATCCGCGACACCCACAGCCAGTCGGAAACGATGATCTCCACCCCGCCGGCCTGGAGCGCGACCTGGGTGGCGGGGTTGCCGGCCAGTTCCACCAGTTGCAGGTCGATGCCGGCTTGGCGGTCGAAGCCGTTGGCGCGGACGGTGTCGAGTTCCCAGCTGACCGTGCCGAACTTCAAAACCCCGGCGCGGACGACGGGCCGGTCGGCAGCCACCGCGTGCCGGAGCGTCGCCGATGCCAGCAGCGCGCCGGCCGCCAGCAATGTCGTTCGCCTGGTGCAGCCTGCCGCCATGATCCCCGTCCGCTTATTCTTGGACTGCCAGCTTAGGGGGACTGTAGATGGTTCGTATATTCAACGATAGGAGGATAAGGGGGGTATCGCCAGCCGGAGGGTTTCCGGATCACAGCCCCAGATAGGCCTGCTTCACCGCCGGGTCGGCCAGCAGCGCCTCCCCGGTGCCCGACAGCACCACCCGGCCGTTTTCGAGCACATAGGCCGCCTGGGCGATGCGCAGGGAGGCGGCGACATTCTGTTCGACCAGAATGATCGTCATGCCCTCGGCCGCCAGGGAACGGATGATGCGGAACAGCTCCTGCACCAGGGCCGGCGACAGGCCGAGCGACGGCTCGTCAAACATGATGAGGTCCGGCTTGCCCATCAGGCAGCGGCCGATCGCCAGCATCTGCTGCTCGCCGCCGGACAGGGTGCCGGCCGCCTGGTCCAGTCTTTCGCGCAGGCGGGGGAACAGGGCCAGCACCCGGTCATAGGTCTGGCGCGCGCTGGACCGGGCACGCGGGATGACGGCGCCCATCTCCAGATTCTCCCGCACGCTCAACGTCGGGAAGATCTGCCGCCCCTCCGCCACCTGCCCGATGCCGAGGTCGCAGACGACATGGCTAGGCAGGCCGGCGATCTCGCGGTCCTTGAAGCGGATGCTGCCCCGTGCCGGCTTCAGGATGCCGGAGATGGCGCGGATCAGCGAGGTCTTGCCGGCCCCGTTGGCGCCGACGATGGCGGTGGTCTGCCCCGCCGCCACCTGCAGCGTGACGCCGTCGAGCGCCTGGGCATCGCCATAATACAGGTCGAGATCGGATACGGTCAGCATGGCGGCAGATCCAAAAGACGGGGAGCGCCCTCTATAGCGCGATCATTTCAGGAAGAACACCGCACTCATCACCAGCCCGACGGCGATGATGCCGGCGCGCAGGATCGGCTTGGGGATCTTGCGGCCCAGCCGGGCGCCGACATAGCCGCCGGCGACCGCGGCCACCACCATCAGCAGCGCCTTCGGCCATTCCACCGCCCCGCCGGCGGCGTAAGCCACCACGGCGATGGCGGTCAGCACGGCGGAGAACAGGTTCTTCAGCCCGTTCATGGCATTCAGGTCGGTCATGCCGAACAGGCTCAACTGCGCCAGCAGCAGGATGCCGAGCCCGCCGTTGAAATAGCCGCCATAGACCGAGACGGCGAACAGCGTGCCCAGCATTGCTCCGTTGCCGTGCAGGCCCAGGCTGCGCAGCCGCTGCGCCAGCATGTTACCGAAGGCGAACAGACCCGTGGCCAGCAGCAGGAGCCAGGGCACGATGCCACGGAACACCGAATCCGGCGTCACCAGCAGCAGCCCGGCCCCGGCCAGCCCGCCGACAAGACTGACCGCCGACAGCAGCGGCAGGCCGAGCGTGCCGACCGGCGTCAGGTCCTGGCGGTAGCCATAGACGCCGCTGGCATAGCCGGGCAGCAGGGCGACCGTGCCGGTGGCGTTGGCGGCGACCGGCGGCACCCCGGCGTAGATCAGGGCCGGCAGGGTCAGGAAACTTCCCCCGCCGGCAACGGCATTCATCGCTCCGGCCAGAAAGGCCGCAGCCAATAAAATTAATTCGATCATGATATTACGAGCGATTCCTCAACTCCCGGCGAATGATCTTGCCGGTGGTGGTCATGGGCAGGCTTTCAAGAAATTCGATCGAGCGCGGATATTCGTGGGCGGCCAGCCGGGTCTTTACATGCTCCTGGATCGAGGCGACCAGCGCGTCGTCCGGCGTCACCCCCTCCTGCAGGACGATGAAGGCCTTGACGATCTCCGTGCGCAACGGGTCGGGCACGCCGACCACCGCCGCCATGCGGACGGCGGGATGGCCGATCAGGCAATCCTCGATCTCGCCGGGGCCGATGCGGTAACCGGCCGAGGTGATGACGTCGTCGTCCCGCCCGACGAAGCGGATATAGCCGTCCTCGTCCAGCTCTCCCTGGTCGCCGGTAACCAGCCAGTCGTCGATGAATTTCGCCGCGGTGGCGTCCGGGTTGTTCCAATAACCGAGGAACATCACCGGGTCCGGCCGATGCACGGCGATCAGGCCGAGTTGCCCCGGCGGCAGCCGGTTGCCCTGCCCGTCGATCACAGCCACGTCATGGCCGGGGACCGGACGTCCCATGATGCCGGGCTTCGGCGCCATCAGCGTCGCGGCCGAGGAGACGATCATGTTGCATTCGGTCTGGCCGTAGAACTCGTTGATCGTCACGCCGAAGGTCTCGCGCCCCCAGTCGAGCAGCCCGGCGCCCAGCGTCTCGCCGCCGCTGGCGACGGAGCGCATGTCGATGCGATGGCGCGCCCGCGGGTTCTTCACCGCCCGCATCATCTTCAGTGCCGTCGGCGGCAGGAAGGCGTTGCGCACCTGGAATTCGGCCAGCAAAGCGAAGGCAGCTTCCGCGTCGAATTTCTCGAAGCGGTGGGAAACCACCGTCACCCCATGGTGCCAGGCCGGCAGCAGCACGTCGAGCAAGCCGCCGATCCACGCCCAGTCGGCCGGCGTCCAGATGCGGTCGCCCGGCTGCGGGAACAGGTCGTGCGACATCTCCACGCCCGGCAGATGGCCCAGCAGCACCCGATGCGCATGCAGCGCGCCCTTGGGCTGGCCGGTGGTGCCGGAGGTATAGATGATCAGCGCCGGATCGTCCGGCCCGGTGTCGGCCGGGGTGAAGCTGTCGGACGCCGCGTCGCACAGCCCATGCCAATCCAGGCAGCCGGGACCCGACCCGTCGATGCGGAAGACTGCGCGCAGTTCCGGCAGCCGGTCGCGGATCTGGGCGATCTTGGCGGCTCCGGCGGCGTCGGTGACCACGGCGCGGGCGCCGCAGTTGGCCAGCCGATATTCCAGCGCCTCCACCCCGAACAGCGAGAACAGCGGCACGGCGATGCCGCCCATCTTGTAGACCGCGACATGGCTGATCGCGGTCTCCGGCGCCTGGGGCAGCAGGATGCCGACCCGGTCGCCGCGCGCGACGCCTTGGGCCGCCAGCGCATTAGCGAAGCGGTTGGACAGGGCGCGGATGTCGGCGAACCGGTATTCCTCGGTTCCGCCGTCGCGCCGCTTGTGGATCAGGGCGATGCGGCCGGGGTCCGTCTCGGCCCAGCGGTCGCAGACGTCGACGCCGATGTTGTAGCGGTCGGGCACGCGCCAGGCGAAGGCGCGGGATACCCCTTCCCAGCTGTCCGCGTTGGGCAGCATGTTCGTTCCCTCCCAAGGGCTTGTCGTCGATTCCTTTGTGGAACCGTTGGCACGATCATAGGGGCAAGCGAGGCACCGCGTCACGCACCGGGAATAAGATGCGGGTCAGCCATGTTGATGGCGTCAGGAACGAACTGTTTCGTGCCGATCCAAACAGGACCCAACAGGACGAGAGCCACCATGAAAGCCAGCCCCTTCCTCGCCGCCGCGCTGTCCGCCAGCCTGCTCGCGGCCCCGCTTGCCGGCTGCGCCCAGCCGGGCTACGGCGATTCCTATGGCGGCGTCAGCGCCAACAAGCAGACGGCCGGCACCGTTCTGGGTGGCGTGGTCGGCGGCCTGGCCGGCTCGCGCTTCGGCGGCGGCAGCGGCAAGCTGGTAGCGGTGGGCGTCGGCACGCTGCTGGGTGCGGCGTTGGGCAATGCGGCCGGCGCCTCCCTCGACCGCGCCGACCAGAATTATGCCCAGCAGGCGGCGGTCAACGCCTACAGCGCGCCGACCGGCAGCACCATCCGCTGGAACAACCCGGAAACCGGCAATTACGGCAGCTACACGCCGGTGCGCGAGGGCACCGGGCCGCAGGGCCAGCTCTGCCGCGAATACCAGACCACCATCGTGGTCCAGGGCCGCACCCAGCAGGGCTTCGGCACCGCCTGTCAGCAGGCGGACGGCACGTGGCGCGTGGTCAGCTGACGGGAACGGCAGGATCAGGCGAGCGCCGTCCGCCGCCGGGCGGCGCTGCCGGCTTTGGGCGCCGGGCCGGTCAGGGCGCTGGCGATGCGCACCGCCCCGTCGCCGTCCAGCGGCAGCGCGGCGGCGGCATCCTGCATCCGCTGGCGTTGCCCGACGTCGGACCATAGGGCGAGCGCCCGCCCGGCGATGACCGCCGCCGCCTTGGCGGGGTCGCAGCCGCGGGCGTCCACGGCGGTGCACCAGCCGAGTTCGGCGGCGTCGCCGCTCGCCATCGCCTGATTGTCGGCGGTGACCACCAGCAGGGTCGGCACCGCCAGCGCGGCAAGTTCCCCCATGGTGCCGCCGCCGGCCGAAACCGCCAGACCGCAGTCGGCCATCAGCGCGCCCATCCGCGGGCAGTCGATCTCCACGGTGACGCCATCGGCGGCGAGCGCCGCCACCTCCTCCGCCACCACGTTTGCTTGGGGATTGCTGCCGCCGACGACGGCAACGATGCGGCAGCCGTCGGGCCGTTTCAACGCCAGCGCCTGCAGAACCGGCCCGGTCAGGCCGAGCGGGTCGGAGCCGCCAAAGGTGACCAGCAGCACCGGCCGGTCGGCGATGGTCCGCCGCGGCGCCTGCGCCGCCAGCCGCACCTCCCGCCGCAAGGGGGCGTAGCCGGGGCCGAGCAGCAGGACGGCGCCGGGCGCCATCGCCTCATAGGGAAGGGCCGCCGCCTGTGGTGCGGCATTGACGACGAGGTCGGCATGCAGCGGCGTGCCGTCGCCCAGATCGTCCCAGGCCAGCACCCGCGCGCCGGCCGCCTGCAACCCGACGCGGTAGGCCTCGCCGAAGCGGTAGCCGTCGAGCATCACGGCCGTGCCATGCTCCCGCCGCAGGAGCGACCGCGTGGCGGCCAGATCCGCCGCCTGCCCCACCGGCCCGGCGATGGAGACATGGCGGAAACCGTCCGCCGACAGCCGGCGGTCGATGGCGGGAGTGGATTCCACGGCGGCGAACAGCGCCTCGTGACCCTGGTCGCGCAGCGCTTCGGCCACGGCGAGGCAGCGCATGACATGGCCGGTGCCGATGGTCGGCGACGCGTCGGCGCGGATGAGGATGACGGCCATGGCACTGGTCCGGAGAAATCGGCGTGGCGGCCCGGCCCCGGCGCAGGCACTTGCCGCGCATGGTGTCGAGTCGGTGCGCATCTTGGCCCGGCACTTTGCGCGAGTCCAGTGGCAGACGGTCGCGTACGCGGGGGTAAATTGCGGCCGCCGTGACTCCCGACCAGCCTCCGCGTCAGGACTCGCGGCCGGCGATGACGCTGGCGGCGGTGGCAAGGCTTTCCGGCGTGCCGATGTCGAGGAAGCGCGCCTTGGCGACATGGGCGTTCAGCGTGCCGGGCGGCAGCTTTTCCAGCACGTCGCGTTCCAGCGACACCGCGCCGGCCGCGATGAAGCGGTCGAGGAAGGCGGCGGAGAACAGATAGACGCCGGCGTTGATGGTGCCAGCCCCCGGCGCCTTGTCGAGGAACCGGCGGACGCGGCTGTCGGGACCGATCTCCACCCGCACGAAGCGGGAGGCGTCCTCCACCGTCACGCACAGCACTGACGCCTCCGCGCCCGACAGGCGGTGCGAGGCGATGAAGGCCCGCAGGTCGGCGTCGAGGAAGGTGTCGCCGTTCACCACCAGTATGGTGCTGCTGCGCAGCTCCTTGCGGACATAGCCGAGCGCACCCGCGGTGCCGAGCGGGCGCGGTTCGATCTGGCAGACCACGTCGATGGTGCCCGCGGAATCGCCGCGGGCGAGCCACGCGGTCACCCGGTCGGCCAGATGGCCGAGGCACAGAACCACCCGGCGCGATCCGTAGGTCGACAGGTAATCCAGGAGATGGCCGAGGAAGGCGCGGCCCGCGATCGGGGCCAGGACCTTCGGCGTGTCACCCAGAACGCCCCGGATGCGCGTGCCCAGCCCGCCGGCAAGCACCGCGACGTCTATGTTGGCAAGAGCGTCCTCAGACCGCACCGACCGTCCTTTCCCATAAACCCCGACCCGAAACCCCGTCCTGAACCCATCTGTCGCCGTCAGGCAGGAAACAGCTTACGACGGCGCGGGCGCCGGGTCATCCACCCTGCGTGGCGACCGGCGGCCATAGTCGATAAAGGGGCGGCTCCGGAATCGCAATGCGGAATTGCGTGAGCCTCCCCATCCGATGGTCAGGGGCGATGGTTAGAGGCGATGGTCAGGGGGCCCTTCGGCGAGGCGCTGCAGGCGTTGCGCGACCGCCGCCAGGGTCACGTCATGGTCACCGCCATGGCCGGACAGCGCCATCGATGGGAACCAGGGCCGCACCGCCGTCCCCAGGGCCGACCAGTCGCCGGCCCCCGCGATCCGCCAGACCGGGATACCGAGGGCTGCGGCCAGCTCTCCCACAGCGGTCGGGGCGGAGATCACGAGGTCGAGACCGGACATCAGCGCCGCCACCCCTTCCAGTTCGTTGCGCTGGTCCAGATCGGGCCAATGGTGCAGCACCGTGCCGAAACGGTGCAGGGCGTCCTCGCGCTCCGCCTCGTGCCCGTCATATTGCAGGCTGACGAAGGTTACGCCCGGCACGGAGAGGACCGGTCCCCATTGGTCGATCCGGCTGTATGCGCCGGCCCGGTCGGCCGTCATGCGGCTGCTTCGCCAGCAGATGCCGACCCGCAGGCCGGGGCCGAGGGCCGCCAGCCGGCCGCGCCATTCCGCCGCCAACCGCGGCTCGGCGGTGAAGAGCGGGGCGGCTGAGGGAAAATGCCGCAGGGCAGGCCGCAGCCGCGCGGCAACGCTGCCCATGGGCGCATGGCGGTCGGCGTCGCGCGGGTCCGCCGTTGGCGCGCGAACCTCCGCCCCCGGAAGGGCGCGGGCGAACAGACCGGTCAGGCGCGGATCGCATTCGACGATCAGCCGGCCGGACCGGCGGAGCAGGTCGGGCAGCGCCGTGCCGAACATGATCTCGTCGCCCAGCCCCTGTTCCCCCCAAACCAGGATCCGGCGGCCGGCCAGAGGTTCGCCCTGCCATTCCGGGATGGTGAGGCGGCGGGATACGGCATCGCCGGTGGCGAAGCGGCGGGCGTAGTCGTCCCAGCCGCCGGTTAGGTCGCCTTCGGCCAAGCGCAGCAGAGCACGGTTCATTCGGCCGTCCGCCCTGCCCGGCGCCAGCCTCAGGCTCCGTTCGGTCCAGTCGCGGGCGGGGCGACGCTCTCCCCGCATCAGCAGTCGGTGGCCGTGGTTGACCAGAACGTCCGGCAGGTCCGGGGCGAGCGTCAATGCGCGCTGGTGGGCGTTGAGGGCATCGTTCCAGCGACCAAGACCGGCCAGGGCCATGCCCAGGTTCGACCAGCCCTTGGCTGAAGTCGGCGCGATGCGCAATGCACGGCGACACTGGCGGACGGCCTCGGCGAAACGCCCCTGCCCCTTCAGTGCGGCGCCGGCGGTGGTCAGCATGCCGGCAAGGCTCGGCGCCAGGACTGCGGCACGCATGCAGGTGGTCTCCGCCTCGGCGAAGTGCCGGGCGGCGAGCAGGGCGGCGGCGAGGTTGCCCCAGCCCTCGGCCAGCAGCGGACGCAGCCGGACGGCGCGGTGGTGCAGCGTCGCGGCCTCTCCCGCGGACCCACCGGCCTGGAGCGCCACGCCAAGATTGCCCAAGGCTTCGGGAAAGGCCGGGTTCAGCGCCACCGCGCGCCGGTGCCACTGGATGGCGGCGTCGACGCGGCCAAGCCGGAGCAGCGTAAGCCCCCCATTGGTCCAGGCCGCCGGGTGGGTCGGAGCCGCAGCCACAGCCTTGTGGTGAAGGGATTCAGCATCGAGCAGGAGGCCTTGCCGGTGCAGGGCGACCGCCTGTGCCGCCAACCCCTCTCCCGCTGCGGATACCCTCTCCTCCCTGGGGAGAGGACTGGGTGAGAGGGGCGCAGGGCGTGACGTGCCCGATAATCGGGAGAGGGATCGCAGCGCACAGGCCATATCGGCCATCGTCTCCGACAACGGCTCGCCGGGTTGGGGCTGGAAGAGGCGCATCGACGGGTACCAGGGGCGGACACCGGCCCCCAGTTGCGTCCAGTCGCGGGTGCCGAAGCGCCAGACCGGGGTGCCGAGCGCGCCGGCCAACTCGCCGACCGACATGGCGGGCGAAATGACGAGGTCCAGCCCGGCGATCAGGGCGGCGACGCCGTCGAAATCGTCCTTGCGGTCGAGATCGTCCCAGCGGTGCAGCTTGATGCCAAAACGCTGTTCCGCCTGCCGGACCTCCGCCTCCACCTCGCCATATTGCAGCACCACCCAGCGGATGCCGGGCAAAGCGAACAGCGGCGCCCAGGCGTCCAGCGGCAGATAGGCGACGCTGCGCTCCGCCGTCATCATCTGGCTGCGCCAGCCGATGCCGATGCGCAAACCGGGGCCGAGCGCCGCCAGCCGTTCGCGCCAGCGCTCCACCAGCCCGGCGTCGGGCACCAGCCAGGACGGGCGCGGCGGAAAATCGGCCGACCGGCGGCGCAGGACGCGGGGCAGGGAACCCATCGGCACATGGCGGTCGTAGTCCGGGATCGCCATGGCCTCCCGCCCCTGCGCGTCCAGGGCCTCCGGCCGCACCCGCAGGGCCGGGAAGGAGCGGGCGAACAGCGGCACCAGCCGCCGGTCGACCTCCAGGATGGTGGAAACGGCGCGGCCGGCCAATTCGGGGCAGAGGGCGGAGAACAGGATGGTGTCGCCCACCCCCTGCTCGCCCCAGATCATCAGCCGGCGACCGGTCAAATCCTCCCCGCGCCATGGATGAGCACGCGGCTGGCGCCCCTGCCCGACCTGTCCGGAGCCGAAGCGCCAGGCATAACTGGGCCAGCCATGGTCGAGATCGCCGGCCTCCAGCCGCAGCAGGCCCTTGTTGAAGTGCGCCAGCGACAGGTCGGGCCGCAGCGTCAGCGCCCGGTCATAGCAGCGTTCCGCCCCGGCATTGTCCCCCATCCGCTGGCGGGCCAGCCCCAGATTGCTCCAGGCCTCGCCATAGGCCGGGTCCAGCGCCAGTGCGCTGCGGTAGCAGTCGGCGGCGCCGGCATGGTCGTGGCGGCCCTGGCGCAGGTGGCCGAGATTGTTGCGGGCGGGTGCCACCAGAGGAGCGAGCCGGATGGCGCGGCGTTGCGACCGCTCGGCCTCGGCGTAACGCTCGGCGCCGCGCAGGGCGTTGCCCAGGTTGGTGTGGGTTTCCGGCAGGGCGGGGTCGAGAGTCAGCGCCACATGCCATGCCCTCCAGGCGTCGGCCGTGCGGCCGGCGGCATGTCGGGCATTGCCGAGATTATTCCAGGCGCCTGCGAAGTCGGGCCGGTGGCGGATCGCCTCCCGGTGCAGGGACTCCGCCTCGGCATGGCGGTTCTGGGCGTTGCGGATGCTGCCGAGATTGTCCAGCGCATCGGCGTGATCGGGCTGGATGGCGGTGGCCGCATCGAAGCAGGCGGCGGCATCGTCCAGTTGACCAAGCGACTTAAGACACAGCCCCAAGCCATTGAGGGAAAAGGGATCGCGCGGATCGAGACGAAGGGCGTCAGCATAGCGCTCGGCGGCGTCCTCCATCCGACCAGCGGCGTGGAGGGCGGCGGCGAGAGCGGACAGCGCCGTGGGGTCGGAACTGCCGCCGCCCAGCGTCGCCGCCATGTGCAAGGCGTCGGCTGCCTCCTTCACACGACCGAGATGCTGAAGGCTGACCGCCCGGTTGGTCCAGGGGCGCGGATCCCCGGGAAGCAGGTCCGCGGCGCGGGCGTGGGCGGCCAAGGCCTCTTCCGCCCGGCCGATCTCCTGCAGGGCGGCACCGAGATTCAGGTGGGCATCGGCCAGGCCGGGAGACAGGTGGGCGGCCTCGGCATACTCGGCGGCGGCTTCCGCAAAGCGGGCGAGCGCGGCCAGCACCAGCCCCAAATTGAAATGGGCGCCGACATGGGTGGGATCGCACTCCAGCGCGCGGCGCTGGGCTGCTTCGCTTTCATCAAGGCGGCCAAGACGCTGCAGAACAATGCCCCGGTTGGCGTGGTAATCCGCCACATCCGGAACAAGTTCGACCGCTTTATCAATGAGCCCAATGGCTTGGTCGTTGTCGTTGCGTTGGTGGTTCAGCACGCCCAGCAGATGAAGTGCATCGGCATGGCGTGGTTCGGCCTGCAGCACGCGCTGGTACAGGGGTTCGGCTGCGTCGAGAGTGCCGGCCTGATGGTGGCGAAGCGCCTCGGCAAACCAGTCGGCAACGCTCACAGGTCACCTGCGGAAAGTCTGGTAAGCATCTGTACAGCCTTGGGAATGGCACCGCCGATACCAGGTTCCCCATCGGGATGGATGCAGCGCATGGTGGGGAACCAGGGACGTACCGCGGTGCCGAGCTGCGTCCAGTCACGCCGTCCCAGCCGCCAGACCGGCACGCCCAGCGCTGCCGCCATTTCGCCGGCGGAGGACGCGATGGTGATCGCCAGATCCAGGTTGGCCATCAGGGCCGCGGTGCCCTCCAGATCGGCGATCTGGTCGAGGTCGGGCCAGCGATGGATGGGCCGGCCAAAGCGCTCCTCGACGGCAGCGATCTCTTCCTCTCGTCCGTCATATTGCAAGCTGACGGCGTGGATGCCGGGCAGGCGCAGCAGCGGAGCCCATTCCTCCAACTGCGTATAGGACTGGCGCCGTTCGGTGGTGATGCGTTGGCTGGTCCAGGCGATGCCGACTGCCAGGCCGGGGCCGAGCGCGTCCAGCCGCGACCGCCACGCCGCCACCCGCTCCGGATCCGGCTTCAGCCAGCCGGCGGGCGGGGGCGGGACTGGAGCGCTCCTCCACAGCAGGCGCGGCAGCGAACCGAAGGGCAGATGGCAGTCGGCATCGTCCGGGCGCCGCGTCGGCGCGCGCACCGTGGTGCCGGGAAAGGAGCGCTGGAACAGCGGGACCAGCCGGGGTTCGCATTCGACGATGGCGTCCGGGAAACGTGACAGGGCTTCCGGCAGAATGGCGCCGAACATGAACTCGTCGCCCAACCCCTGCTCGGCCCACAGCAGCAGACGGCGCCCGGCAAGCTCGCTCCCCTCCCACTCCGGGATGTTGAAGGGGCGTCTCGGGCGCAGGCGTCCGGATTCGAAGCGGACGGTGTAATCCTCCCACCCATCGGCCAAGCGGCCTTGGCGCAGGCGCAGGATGGCGCGGTTGAAGCGGGCGAGCGCCTGCGCCGGATCGGCGTCCAGGGCATTGGTGAACTCCCGCTCCGCGCCGGCGTCGTCGCCCAGATCCTGGAGGGCGAGCGCCAGATTGGTATGGGCGGCGGCGTAGCCGGGGCGCAGGTCCAACGCGCGGCGCTGCAACTCGGCGGAGACCGCGGCCTGCCCCTGCAGGCGGCGGATGGTGCCGAGATTGGTCATCGCCTCCGCCATGTCGGGAGCGAGCCGTACGGCGCGGGCGAAGGCATCGGCGGCGGGTCCGATGCGGTCGGCAGCTTGCAGGGCGAGTCCGTGGGCGTTCCAGCCCTCGGCATCCGTCGGTTGCAGAGTCAGGTAGCGGCGATAGGCCGGCTCCGCGTCCCGGCCCCGGCGTTGCTGCGATCCGGCCAATGCCAGGGCCGCCGCAGCATGGTCCGGCCGGCGGGCCAGCACGGCACGCAACGTCGCCTCCCCTTCGTCGGCATGCCCGAGGTCGAGCAGGGCGAGGCCCAAGGCGGCACGCGCCTCGGTCATCGCAGGGTTGGCGGCGAGCGCGTGACGCAACAGCGGTTCCGCCTCAGCCGAGCGGCCGAGGCTGCGAAGCACGGCGCCCAGGTTGCCTTCCGCCTCCGCATAGTCGGGACGGGCGCGCAGGGCGGCACGGTAGGCCTCGGCGGCCTCGGCGGCCTTGCCTTGCGCATTGAGGGCGTTGCCCAGTGTGTTGGCGGCCTCCGGGAACGGGCGGCGCAGGCGCAGGGCGTTGCGGGCGGCGCGTTCCGCTTCCACGGAGCGGCCGAGCGCCTGAAGGGCGTAGGCGAGGTTGGCGTGGTAATCGGGAACGTCGCGCTTGGCCGCCACCGCCTGCCCGATCAGGTCGGCGGCCTCGGCAAAGCGGCCGGTCTGGCAGGCGATCATGCCGAGCAGGTGAAGGGCATCCGGCTGGCGCGGCTGGGTGGCGATCGCCTGGCGATAGAGCGCTTCGGCTTCAGGCAGTCGGCCGGCTTGATGCAGCGGCACGGCCTGCCCGATCAGCGCCGCGGCGGTGGCGGCGGCGGAATTGCCGGATTTGCGCTGGTTGCTCATGCCCCGTGCCGAATTGGTTGGCTACGGGTAAGGGATAGCACGAATTGTCGGTTGAGGAATGGGGCGTGGCACTTGCGCATGCCCCGTCCCCATCCCTCCCCCGCTTCGCGGGAGAGGGGGCAGGAGCCTTGCGGGATTTCAGCGGCAGTTCCCTCTCCCTCGAAGAGGGCGAGGGTTAGGGTGGGGGCAAAACCCTATCTTACGCCACGCCCGCCGGCGGAGTCGGGGCGGCGTTCACCGGCTCGGCCAGTTGGGCGTCGACCACGGCGACGGCGGTCATGTTGACCAGACCGCGGGTGGTGACCGACGGGGTGACGATGTGGACCGGCCGCTGGACGCCCAGCAGGATCGGGCCGACATTCTGCGCCTCGCCCAGGATCTTCATCATGTTGAAGGCGATGTTGGCAGCGTCGAGCGTCGGCATCACCAGCAGGTTCGCCTCGCCCTTCAGGCGGCTGTCGGGCAGCACCTCCTTGCGGATGGCGGGGGCGAGGGCGGCGTCGGCATGCATCTCGCCGTCGATCTCGACACCCGGCATCTGTTCGGAGGCCAGCTCCACCGCCGCGCGCATCTTGCGGGCGGACGGGGTGTCGGCGCTGCCGAAGTTGGAGTGGGACAGCAGGGCCACCTTCGGCTCGATGCCGAAGCGCATCACCTCGTCCGCGGCCAGCCGGGCGATCTCGGCCACCTGCTCGGCGGTCGGGTCGGGGTTGACGTAGGTGTCGGTGATGAAGTGGACGCCCTTCTGCGAGATCAGCGCGTTCATCGTCGCGGCGACCTTCACGCCGTCACGCAGGCCGATGAGGCCGCAGATGTGCGCCCAATGCTCGTTGAAGCGGCCGGTGGTGCCGCAGACCAGCGCATCGGCTTCGCCGCGGCGGACCATCAGGGCACCGAAGACGGTCGGCTGGGTGCGCACCACGTTGGCGGCATGGCTGGGCGACACGCCGCGGCGGCCCATCAGCTTGCGATAATGTTCGGTGAAGTTGTGATAGCGCGGGTCGCGGATGATCTCGATGACCTCCACGTCCTGGCCGATCTTCAGGCGCAGGCCCATTTCGCCGATCACCCGCTCGATCACCTCGCGTCGGCCGATCAGCACCGGATGGGCGATGCCGTCGTCGACCACCACCTGGGCGCAGCGGATCACGCGCGGGTCCTCGCCCTCGGCATAGACGACGCGCTTGGGCGCGGTCTTGGCCTTGGTGATGACCGGCTTCATGAACAGGCCGGAGCGGATGACATACTGGTTCAGCTGGTCCTGATAGGCGCGGAAATCGGCGATCGGCCGGGTGGCGACGCCGGACTCCATGGCCGCCTTGGCGACCGCCGACGACACCTCGACGATCAGGCGGGGATCGAAGGGCTTGGGCAGGATGTAGTCCGGGCCGAAGCGCAGAGATTCACCCACATAAGCCGCCGCCACGACGTCCGACGGTTCGGCGCGGGCGAGGTTGGCCATGGCGTGGGTCGCCGCGATCTTCATCTCCTCGTTCACCGTGGTGGCGCCGACGTCCAGCGCACCGCGGAAGATGAAGGGGAAGCACAGGACGTTGTTGACCTGGTTGGGGAAGTCGGAACGGCCGGTGGCGATGATGGCGTCCGGACGGGCTTCGCGGGCCAGATCCGGCATGATCTCCGGCTCCGGGTTGGCGAGCGCCAGGATCAGCGGCTTGTCGGCCATGCGGGCCAGCAGCTCCGGCTTCAGCACCTTGGCGCCCGACAGGCCGAGGAAGATGTCGGCGCCGTCGATGACGTCGGACAGCGTGCGCGCCGCGGTGTCGTGCGCGTAGGCCTCCTTGTACTCGTTCATCTCCTCGTTGCGGCCCTTGTGGACCACGCCGATGCGGTCGACCAGCCAGACATTCTCGCGGCGGACGCCGAGAGACAGCATCAGGTCGAGGCAGGCGATGCCGGCCGCGCCGCCGCCGGTGGAAACCACCTTGACCTTGGAGATGTCCTTGCCGACCAGCGCCAGACCGTTCAGCACGGCGGCGCCCACCACGATGGCGGTGCCGTGCTGGTCGTCGTGGAACACCGGGATCTTCATGCGCTCGCGGCAGCGGCGCTCGATCTCGAAGCAGGCGGGGGCGGCGATGTCTTCCAGGTTGATGGCGCCGAAGGTCGGCTCCAGCCGGACGATGGTGTCGACCAGCGCATCGACGTCCAGCTCGTTCAGCTCAATGTCGAAGCAGTCGATGCCGGCGAACTTCTTGAAGAGGACGGCCTTACCTTCCATCACCGGCTTGGCGGCCTGCGGCCCGATGTTGCCAAGGCCCAGCACGGCGGTGCCGTTGGTGACGACGGCCACCAGATTGGCGCGCGCCGTCAGTTCCGCCGCCTTCGACGGATCCTCGGCGATGGCGGTGCAGGCATGGGCAACGCCCGGCGAATATGCCAGCGCCAAATCGCGCTGGTTGGCCATGGGCTTGGTCGCGACTACTGCCAGCTTACCGGGCCGCGGGTTGCGGTGATACTCAAGCGCCATCGCCTCAAAATCGCCGGACATCGGGTCTCTTCCTCCGGTTAACAAGATTTCAGTTAATTCTTTGCGTTCACTTCACCTGATTGGCGGTTATAGCCCATTCGGACTGTTGCGCCAACCGCCCCGCGAAACGGAAGGGGGACGATTCGAACCTAATCGAAACGTCCCCCTTACCTTACAGGATCCTTATGAGGGCCGGATGGATCATCTTTGGAATTTCCAAATCCGGCGCCCGCATATGTGCCGCGCGTTTGCGGCGGGTCGTCAGATCCGGGCCAATGCCGGCTCCTTGAAGTGCTGCTGGTATTCGGCGACCGCCTTGCTCTCGTCGAACTCGCCTTCCATCTTGGCGACGACGACGGTGGCGACGCCGTTGCCGATCAGGTTGGTCAGCGCGCGGGCCTCCGACATGAAGCGGTCGACGCCCAGCAGCAGGGCCAGACCCTCGATCGGCAGGACGCCGGTGGCCGACAGGGTGGCGGCCAGCGTCACGAAGCCGCCGCCGGTGACCGCCGCCGCACCCTTGGAGGTCAGCATCAGGATGACGAGGATGTAGAGCTGCTGCCAGATCGTCAGGTCGACGTTGAAGGCCTGGGCGATGAAGATCGCCGCCATCGACAGGTAGATCGAGGTGCCGTCCAGGTTGAAGGAATAGCCGGTGGGGATCACCAGACCGACGACATGCTTGGAGCAGCCGAACTTCTGCATCTTCTCCATCATGCGCGGCAGCACGGACTCCGAGGAGGAGGTGCCGAGCACGATCAGCAGTTCCTGGCGGATGTAGCGGATGAAGTTCCAGATGCTGAAGCCATAGGCCTTGGCGATGCCGCCCAGCACGACGAAGATGAAGATCGCCATGGTGAGATAGACCGACGCCATCAGCTGGCCCAGCGCCGTCAGCGACGAGATGCCGTACTTGCCGATGGTGAAGGACATGGCGCCGAAGGCACCGACCGGGGCGACGCGCATCAGGATGCCGATCACGCCGAACAGGGCATGGCCGATCTTGTCGAAGATGTCCTCGACCAGCTTGCCCTTCTGGCCCATGGCGGACAGGGCGACGCCGAACACCACTGCGAAGAACAGGATCTGCAGCATGTCGCCCTGGACGAAGGCGCCGACGACATTGTCCGGCACGATGCCGACGACGAAGTCGATGAAGCCGTGCTCATGGGCGGAGGTGGCGTATTTCTGTACCGCGTCGGCCTTCAGCTGACCCGGCAGGATGTTCATGCCGGCGCCGGGTCGGACGAGGTTGACGACCAGCAGCCCGATGCCGAGCGCGAAGGTCGTCACCACCTCGAAATACAGCAGGGCCTTGCCGCCGACCTTGCCGACCTTCTTCAGGTTGCCGATCGAGGAGATGCCGGTCACCACCGTCAGGAAGACGATCGGGCCGATCACCATCTTGACCATCTTGATGAACAGGTCGCCCAGCGGCTTCATCTGCACCGCAATGGCCGGGTAGAAGTGCCCCAGCAGGATGCCGATGCTGATGGCGGTCAGAACCTGGACGGTCAGGTTGGTGTAGAAGGGCTTCTTCACCGTGCCCGGGCGGGCGGCGGTCACGTCGGCGCTCATGTTGCTCTCCTCGTGGCGTTCCTCAGAACGGCGTTCCTGGCGGGGTGCCCGTTCTTTCGTCCGGCATTCGGCGCCGGCTGGGCGGGCGGACCCCAACTGATTGCCTGTGAAAGCAAGCGGTGGGCCAATTGCTGAATCCAGCAACATCAAGCATTTGCCGAATGGCCGAGGGCGAGAATCCGCACGACAGGGGGTCCGGCGATGTGCGAAAATCCGCACACTTCACAGCGCTGCGGCATCAATGTTGCGGCGCAGCAGGATCAGGGAAGACGTTGCTTAGCAATCCGACCGGCACGGCGACAGATTCGACCGCCCTTCCCTCCCCCGCCGCGACGTTGTCGCCGGCGGCGCAGCTGGTCGCCCGGGCGCTGGAACGGCCGCGCCGGCTGCTGATGGTGGCGCTGCTGCTGGGCGTCCCGGCGGCGGCGGCTTTGGCGGCGGGCTGGGCCTCGTCCGTGGCGCTGGACGATCTGAAGGACAGCGCGCGGGCGCAATTGGCGCTCTACAACGCCAACCTGCGGGCGGAGCTGGAGCGTCATGCCGCCGTTCCCCTGGCGCTGGCGCAGGACGAGGAGGTGCGCGCCCTGCTGGTCAACCCGACGCCGGCCGCGGTCGACCGGCTGAACCGCAAGCTGCAGGGCATTGCCCAGGCGCTGGACGCGCTGGCGCTTTACGTGATGGACGCCAAGGGGACGACGCTGGCGGCCAGCAACTGGAACAGCGCCGCCAGCTTCGTGGGCGAGAATTTCTCCTACCGTCCCTATTTCCGCATGGCGATGGACCAGGGGGAAGGGCACCATTTCGCGCTGGGCACCACCTCGCTGGTGCCGGGCTATTACACGGCGAATCGGGTGGTGGCGGAAAACCGCACAGTGGGGGCGGTGGTGCTGAAGCTGGGGTTCGACCGGCTGGAGCGCGGCTGGACTCCGGGGCAGGAAAAGCTGCTGGTGACCGACCGCGACGGGGTCGTGTTCATCACCAACATGCCCTCGTGGCGCTATCACGCTCTGCCCCGCCGGCTGCCGATCAGCCTGCCCATCGTGCCGGAAGGCACCAGCGAGGGGCTGGACGTGCTGCCCTGGGCCTTCGGCGGCGCCTCCGACCGCATCGCGCTGGAGGAAAAGGGCGGGCCGCGGCGCTATCTGCTGACCTCCGTCGCCATGCCCGGCGGCGATTGGACCCTGCACAGCCTGACCAGCCTGGACCCGGTGACCGCCCGCGCCTGGGTCGCCGGTCTGCTGGCGGCGGCGGCGGTGGCGATGGTCGCGCTCACCGCCTATGCGGTGGCGCTGCGCCGGGTAGCCCTGGTCGAGCGGATCGCCCTGCAGGAGGAATCGCGGGCGGAACTGGAGCGCCGGGTCGCCGCCGCAACCGCCGATCTGCGCGCGGCGGAGAACGAGCTGACCCAGGCGGCCAAGCTGGCGGCGCTGGGCCAGATGTCGGCCGGCATCGCGCACGAGATCAACCAGCCGCTGGCCGCCATGCGCAGCTTCGCCGACAACGCCGTGGTCCTGCTGGAGCGCGGGCGGATGGACGCGGTGCGCGGCAATCTGGCGGAGATCGCCGAACTGACCGACCGCATGGCCGCCATCACCCGCCAGTTGAAGGGATTCGCCCGCCGCGCCTCCGGCACGCTGGGGCCGGTGTCGGTGCAGGGCGCGGTGAGCCAGGCGCTTGCCCTGCTGGAATCCAAGCTGCGGCGCGAGGACATCACGGTCGAGGCCGATCTGCCCGATCAGCCGGTCCGGGTGGTGGCGGAGGATGTGCGGCTGCAGCAGGTGCTGGTCAACCTGATCGGCAATGCCGCCGACGCCATGCGCGGCTGTCCGGTGCGCCGCTTGCGCATCGGGCTGGTCACGGCGGAGGGCGAAGCGCTGCTGAGCGTCGCCGACACCGGCGGCGGTATCGCCGAGGCCGATCTGCCCCGGCTGTTCGTACCCTTCTTCACCACCAAGGAAGCCGGCGAGGGGCTGGGGCTGGGGCTGTCGATCAGCCACGGCATCGTCGAGGATTTCGGCGGCAGCCTGACCGCCGCCAACCGCAACGGGAAACCGGGCCAAGGCGCGGTCTTCACCCTGCGGCTCACCACCACGGAGCAGGCCATATGAGTCAGCCCATTCCCGAGGCCGCCGGCGCCGTGCTGTTCGTCGACGACGAGCGTGCGGTGCGTCTGGCCGGGCAGCAGGCGCTGGAACTGGCGGGGTTCGAGGTGACGGCCTGCGACGGGGCGGAGCGGGCTCTGCGCCATCTCGGCCGCGGCTGGCCGGGCTGCCTCGTCACCGACGTGCGCATGCCGCAGATGGATGGGCTGGCCCTGCTGGCGCGGGTGCAGGAGATCGACCCCGACCTGCCGGTCATCCTGATCACCGGCCATGGCGATGTGCCGATGGCGGTGGAGGCGATGCGCAACGGCGCCTACGATTTCCTGGAAAAGCCCTTTCCGTCCGACCGGCTGACCGAGATCGCCCGGCGCGCAGTGGAGAAGCGGCGGCTGGTGCTGGAGAACCGCAGGCTGCGGGCGCAGATCGCCGGCGGGGCCGATCCGGCGGAGACCATCGTCGGCCGCACGGCGGGAATCGAGCGGCTGCGCGCCACCATCGCCGCGGTTGCCGACACCGATGCCGACGTTCTGGTGTTCGGCGAGACCGGCACCGGCAAGGAGATGGTGGCCCGTGCGCTGCACGCCGCCAGCGGCCGGCGCAAGAACCCCTTCGTCGCGCTGAATTGCGGAGCCATGCCGGAGACGATCTTCGAGAGCGAGCTTTTCGGGCACGAGGCCGGCGCCTTCACCGGGGCCGCCAAGCGCCGGGTCGGCCGGATCGAGCATGCCGGCGGCGGCACTCTGTTCCTGGATGAGATCGAAAGCATGCCGCTGGCCCTGCAGGTCAAGCTGCTGCGGGTGATCCAGGAGCGGGTCGTCGAACCGCTGGGATCGAACGAGCAGGTGCCGGTCGATCTGCGGGTGGTCGCCGCCACCAAGGCGGATCTGCGGCAGGCGGCGGACGAGGGGAAATTCCGCGCCGACCTCTATTACCGGCTGAACGTCGTGGTGCTGACCATCCCACCCTTGCGGGAACGGCGGGACGACATCCCGCTGCTGTTCCAGCATTTCGTCGCCCAGGCCGCCGCCCGCTACAACCGCGAGCCGCGTGTGCCCACCCGCGAGCAGATGCAGCGGCTGATGAGCCAGGAATGGCCCGGCAACGTCCGCGAACTGCGCAACGCCGCCGACCGCTTCGTGCTGGGGCTGGAGGATGTGGCGCCAGCACCGGTGTCGGCACCGTCGGCGCTGTCGCTAGCCGAACAGGTCGACTTGTTCGAGAAGGGGCTGATCCAGTCCGAACTCGCCCGCCATCGTGGCAGCGTGAAGGCCGCCATCGAGGCGCTGAACATCCCGCGCAAGACCTTCTACGACAAGCTGAAACGCTACGGGCTGAGCCGGGAGGATTTCATCGAGTGAGTCCCTGCACTGTTAGGGATCCTCCTCAGAGATGCAGGAACTTCGCGATCCCCGCGAGCGCCAGCACGCTGACGATGAAGCCCAGCAGATGAAGTGTGGTCGGGAGCTTTTCGACCGCGCCCTCGACCTTGGCGACACGTTCCCCCACCTTGGCGACATCCTCCTTTGTCGCCAGGGATTTCAACCGCTCGTCAATCCGTGCAAGCGTCGGCGCCATCTGATCAAGGATGGTTTCCAGCCGGTCAACGCGTCGGGTCAGGTCGTCCATACTAGGAGGATGGCCCCCGCCACCGCTTCCGTCAACGGGCGCACGTTCGCTACCCTGTGTGATCGATTGCCGATCATCCATGCCGGATGCTCTGTTCGGAAGGCCCATTGCAACGTTATCCTGGATTTTCGGTGGACTCTGCTCGCTTGGTACGCGCCACAATCGGAATGCAAATGTATTTTTGCGAAATAAAAAGGAATTTTCCACAACTCATCACGTCCTGCGGTGGATGGCCGCCCCCTTCCTTCTCCCATCCGTGCAGTTGACATCCGGTTCCGCTTGCCGGTTGCGCCCCCGGTTCCCATGTCGCTTCACATGTCCGGCAGCCTTCCCCATGCTTCAGGAAACCGGCTTTCGGACAGCTCGGCCGGGCGGACCTTTCCTTCGTTTCGGCTGTTGTACTGAAGACCACACAGCACCGACGTCGAAGGGGACGGCCTTAGAATGTCACCGAGGATTAGCACCATGACCCCCCGTCTCCTTGCGGAGCTTCTGGAACCGATCCTGACCGCAGCGGAAGACGACGAAGAGGCCCTGTCCGAGGCCGTGAACCTGACCGCGGAGGCCATGGCGGCGCTGGGCGCCACCGTGCTCGATCCCGACGGGAAGCCGGCCCGCGGGGTGTCCGATGAGCGGGCCGTCGTCGCCGCGCTGAACACCCACGCACACAATCTGATGCGCGACGGCCGGTTGGACGACGTGGTCGAGGCCCTGCAAGTGGCCGAGCGGATCGGCCGTCTCGCCCATCTGCCGCACCACCCGCGGACCGTCTGACCACTCTTTCGGGAGAAGGGCGCGGTCGTTCGTGGAAGCGGCTTCGCGGGTGCGGGAATTTCTCCCCGCCGTGCTGTTTGAGCGACGTGCCACCCAGCGCTCAACAGGGGAGGAGCCCTCGTGCCCACCGCGCCGCAGCCACATGCCCAAGCAACTGTTTTGGCCAACCCGCTGGAAAGCGGGATCCTGTCCCGCCTCCAGGACGACCTGCTGCCTGACCATCTGCTGACCCGCCGCTGGTACGCGGCAAAGGACGCCGGACGGCCGGTCGTGCGCATCGTCGACGCCCTGCCGCTGCCGCTCGCCGGCGGATCGCAGGCGCAGCTCTGCCTGTTGCGGGTGGAGCCGCCGGGGCGGGAGCCGCAGCTCTACCAGCTTCCCCTGATCCTCGACCGCGGCACCGGCGAGGATGCGTCGGTGATCGCAGGCTCCAAGGACCTGCCGGTCCCGGGGCGCCTGCGCGACGGCTATGCCGATGACGGCGTGGTCCGCGCGCTGCTGGGCGCCATTCTGAAGCGAGATCCCGAACCCAGCGAAACCGCGCTGTCCGCCGGCCTGACCGCCGGCCACACCCGCGCCTGCGAGGCGCTGGCCGAACGGTTGCATGCCGACGCCCCGCTGCATCGGATGACTGCCGAACAGTCCAACACCTCCATCCGCGTCGGGGACGCCGCCATTTTGAAGGGGTTGCGCAAGCTGGAACCCGGCATGCACCCCGAACTGGAGGTCAGCCGCTTCCTGACCGAGGTGGCGCAGTTCCCCAACACGCCGGCCCTGCTGGGCTGGGTCGAGCGGTCCAACAGCTCCGGCTCCACCACGCTGTGCGTCATGCAGGAGCTGGTGCCGGAGGCGAAGGACGCCTGGGGTCATGTCACCGGTTACCTGAACGACCGCGTCGCCAGCTTCGAGGATAGCGAGGCGGCGCAGGCCGCCGATGTCGACAGCGTCGGCTTCCTTCGCCTGCTGGGCCAGCGGACGGCGGAGCTTCACCGGGCGCTCGCCACCCCCGGCGGCGGCGACGCCTTCACGCCTGAGCCGGCGACGGCGGAGCGGCTGACGGAGTGGGCGGCCGGGGTGCGGACCCTGGCGAAGCGCGTGCTGGAACGGCTGCGCGCTGCGGGGCAAGTGGATAAGCAGACGCTGGACCCGGCGATTGCCGCGCAGGCCGCCGCCCTGGCGGCGAGCGAGGCGGCAGTGATGGCGCAGATCGACGCGCTGATCCCCGCGAACGCCGATCTCAGCGCCATGCGGCTGCACGGGGACTATCATCTGGGTCAGGTGCTGGTGTCGCGCGGCGACGTGCAGATCGTCGATTTCGAAGGCGAACCGATGCGCCCGCTGGCCGAGAGGCGGGCCAAGCACTGCATCCTGCGCGATGTCGCCGGCATGCTGCGCTCCATCGCCTATGCCGCCGCCATGGCGCGCGAGGCGGTCCCGGCCGGGCTGGATGGCCCGTCGCGTGATGCTCGTGTCGCGTGGCTGTCCTGGTGGGAGGGGGCGGCGTCGGCCGCCTTCCTCGACGGTTATCGCACCGCAATCGGCGACTGTCCCGGCTTCCCGCGCGATCCGCAAGCCGCCGCGCCGCTGCTGAAGCTGTTCCTGCTGGAAAAGGCGTTGTACGAGGTCGGATACGAGCTTGCCAACCGGCCGGGCTGGGTGGCGATCCCGCTGGCCGGCGTCACCGCCATCATCCGCGCCGATGCCGGGCCGGAGATCGCCAGCCGCGACCGCGACCGCATTCCCCCGGTGGACGAGCGCCGCCGCAGCCATTCCATGCCCTTCGGTGCGGAGGTACAGGCCGACGGGTCCGTCCGTTTCTCCCTCTGGGCGCCGACGGCGGCGTCGGTCCTGCTGTCGCTCGACGATGGCGGGCCGCCACTGGCGATGGAAAGCCAGCATGACGGCTGGTTCAGCCTGACCACCGCGCGGGCGCAGGCGGGCAGCCGTTACCGCTTCGTCCTGCCGGATGGGCTGGCGGTGCCGGATCCGGCCTCCCGTTTCCAGCCGGACGACGTGCATGGCGCGTCTGAGGTGATCGACCCCGGCGTGCATGCCTGGACAGACGCCGCCTGGACCGGACGGCCTTGGCACGAGACGGTGCTGTACGAGTTGCATGTCGGCACCTTCACCCCGGAAGGCACCTTCCTCTCCGCCATCGAGCGGCTGGACGATCTGGTCGAGTTGGGTATCACGGCCATCGAGCTGATGCCGGTGGCCGATTTCCCCGGCACGCGCAACTGGGGCTATGACGGGGTGCTGCCCTTCGCGCCGGACAGCGCCTATGGCCGGCCGGAGGATCTGAAGACGCTGGTGCAGGAGGCGCACGCCCGTGGGCTGATGGTCTTCCTCGACGTCGTCTACAACCATTTCGGGCCGGAGGGGAATTACCTCCACGCCTTCGCCGACAGCTTCTTCACCGACCGTCACAAGACGCCGTGGGGGGCGGCGATCAATGTGGATGGCGAGCGCAGCGGGCCGGTGCGCGACTTCTTCGTCCACAATGCGCTCTATTGGCTGGAGGAATATCACCTCGACGGGCTGCGGCTGGACGCGGTCCACGCCATCATCGACGACAGTGACCGCCACGTGCTGGAGGAACTGGCGGAGCGGGTGCACGGCCATTTCCAGAACCAGCGCCATGTCCATCTGGTGCTGGAGAACGACGCCAATCAGGCACGCTTCCTGGCCCGCCACCGCGAGGGCGATCCGCGCTGGCACACCGCCCAGTGGAACGACGACCTGCACCACTGCCTGCACAGCGCGGCGACCGGCGAGGATGGCGGCTATTATGCCGACTACGCCCATGACCCGGCCAAATGGGGCCGCGCGCTGGCGGAGGGCTTCGCCTTCCAGGGCGATCCGTCGGCCTATCGCGACGGCGAGTTGCGCGGGGAGCCGTCGGCCCATCTGCCGCCGACCGCCTTCGTCACCTTCATCCAGAACCACGACCAGATCGGCAACCGGGCCTTCGGCGAGCGCATCACCCACATCGCCAAGGCCGAGGCGGTGCGCGCCGCCACCATCCTCTATCTGCTGGGTCCCGGCATCCCCATGCTGTTCATGGGCGAGGAATGGGCGTCGGCCAAGCCCTTTCCCTTCTTCTGCGACTTCGGCGAGGAGTTGGCGGAGGCGGTGCGCAAGGGCCGGGCGGAGGAATTCGCCAAGTTCCCCGAATTCCAGAACCCCGACGCCCGCGCCCGCATCCCCGACCCCACCGCGCCGGAGACCGCGGAGTCGGCGAAGCTGGACTGGGATGCCCGCGGACAGGCGGAGCATGCGAATTGGCTCGACTGGTATCGCCGGGCACTGGCAGTGCGCCGGGCGGAGATCGTGCCGCGGCTGGACGCGGTTCCCGGCGGTGCGTCGAGCCATAAGGCGGTCGGCAAGACCGGGCTGACCGTCTGCTGGAAGCTGGGCGACGGCAGCCGCCTGCACGCCTTCGCCAATCTCGGCGACACGCCGGCCGCCGGCTTCCCGGAGGCGTCGGGGCGTGTGCTGTGGTCCGAAGGCGCCGGGCTTTCCGGCGATACGCTCGGGCCCTGGTCGGTGGTGCTGTGGCTGGAGGAGGCCTCGGCGCTCGACCGGCTGGCCGACCGCATGGGGGTGGAACGCTCCTTCGACAATGCCGCCGGGGAGACGGTGACGGCCAGCGAGGAGACCATCCGCGCCCTGTTATCGGCGATGGGGGTAGAGGCGGGCGATGAGGCCGCCGCGCTGGCCCATCTCGACCGGCTGGACGAGGAGGAGTATGGCCGCGCCCTGCCCCCGGCGGTGGTCCGCCGCGCCGGAGCGGCGGTCACCGTGCCGGTCACCCTGCCCCACGGCACCCGCACCCTGCGCTACACCCTGACGCTGGAAAGCGGAGAGACGCAGAGCGGCGTCGTCGGCTTCGCCAGCCTGCCGCGCTGCCGCTGCATCACCGCCGGCGACGTGACCTATGCCGAGCGGCGGCTGCCGCTGGGCAAACTGGGCAAGGCCGGCTACCACACGCTGCGGGTGGAGACGGAGCATGGCACCGCCGAAACCCGCCTGATCCTGGCGCCCGCCCGTTGCCATCTGCCGACGCCGATGCTGGTGGGGGAGAAGCTGTGGGGCCTGTCGGCGCAGCTCTACACCCTGCGCAGCGACCATGACTGGGGCATCGGCGATTTCGGGGATTTGCGGACACTGGCCGACATCGCGGCGGCGCGCGGGGCGGCGGTGATCGGGTTGAACCCGCTGCACGCCATGTTCCTCGACAATCCGGACCATGCCAGCCCCTACTCCCCGGCCAGCCGGCTGTTCCTGAACCCGCTCTACATCGACGTCACCGCCATTCCGGAGTTCCTGGACGATGCGGAACTGCGCCGCCAAGTGGCCTCGCCGGAGTTCCGGCAGGCGCTGGAGGCGGCGCGGTCCACCTCCCACGTCGACTACGTCGCGGTCGCAAAGCTGAAGTTGCCGATCCTGGAAAAGCTGTTCGCCGATTTCCAGGCATCGGCCAAGCCGGAGCGTCGCGCCGCCTTCGACACCTTCTGGACGGAAAGCGGCATCGGGCTGGAGCGGTTCGCCACCTTCCAGGCCTTGCGCGAACGTTTCGCGCAAGAGGGCAAGGCCGATTGGCACCGCTGGCCGGCGGATTACCACGACGCCACCGCGCCGGCGGTGGAGCGGTTCGCCAAGGAGCATTCCGACCGCGTCGCCTATTACGCCTGGCTGCAATGGCTGGCCGACGACCAGCTGCGCGTGGCGGCGGAGCGGGCGACCGAACTGGGCATGACCATCGGCTTCTACCGCGACCTCGCTGTCGGCGCCGATGCCAGCGGGGCGGAGACCTGGATGACGCCGGAGGCGGTGGTCGGCGCCGCCCATGTCGGCGCCCCGCCCGACCTGTTCAACCCGGCCGGGCAGGATTGGGGGCTGCCGCCCTTCCATCCGCAGGCGCTGCGCGCCGCCGGCTATCAGCCCTTCATCGATCTGGTCCGCGCCAACATGCGCCATGCCGGTGCGCTGCGCATCGACCACGCCATGGCGTTGCAGCATGTCTACTGGATCCCCGACGGCCACCCGCCGGGCGAAGGCGCCTATGTCGCCTATCCGATGGAGGATCTGCTGGGCATCCTGGCGCTGGAAAGCCAGCGTCACCGCTGCCTCGTGGTCGGCGAGGATCTGGGCACCGTGCCGGAGGGTTTCCGCGAGCGGATGACCGAGGCCGGGGTGCTGAGTTACCGCGTCGTCTTCTTCGAATGGACGGAGGATGGCGCTTTCAAGGGGCCGGACGAGTATCCGGAACTGGCGCTCGCCACCGTCGGCAGTCACGACCTCGCCACGCTGCGCGGCTGGTGGGAGGGCGACGATATCGTACTGAAAGCCGAGAAGGGCCTCTATCCGGCGGAGGACGAGGCGGAGAAGCAGCAGGCCCGCCGCGCCGCCGACCGCAACGCCCTGATCGACGCCCTGCGCGCCGCCGACATCGCCCTGCCCGCCGGGTTCGGGCCGGACAGCCCCTATGACGCGGCGCTGGACCATGCGGTGCATGCCTTCCTCGCCCGCACCAACGCGGCGCTGGCGGTGGCGCAGCTGGACGACCTGACCCGCGAGCGCGATCAGGTCAATCTGCCCGGCACCACCGACCAGTATCCCAACTGGCGCCGCAAGCTGTCGATGACGCTGGAGGAGCTGGCCGATGCACCGGAACCGGCCGCCGTCGCCGATATCCTGGCCGCGGCGCGCCAATCCTCTTCCCCTGCTCGCCGCTAATAAAAAACGCCCTTCCCTATTCCGAGGAGCACACACCCATGGCCCCCGCCGCCGGCAAGCCCATCCCTCGTGCGACGTACCGGGTCCAACTGAATGGCGAGTTCGGCTTCGACCGCACCGCCGCCATCGCCGACTACATCGCCCGTCTGGGCGTCAGTCATCTCTACGCCTCCCCCTACATGAAGGCGCGGCCGGGCAGCACCCACGGCTATGACATCGTCAATCACAACGAACTGAATCCGGAGGTCGGCGACCAGAACGACTTCCGCGATCTGGTGGAGGCGCTGAAGCGCAACAACCTGGGCCAGATCCTGGACTTCGTCCCCAACCACATGGGCGTCGGCGGCAGCGACAACGAATGGTGGTTGAATGTCCTGGAGTGGGGGCCGGATAGCCCGTATGCCGGGTATTTCGACATCGAATGGGAATCCGACTACCGCTATCTCCAGGGCAAGGTCCTGGTGCCGTTCCTGGGCGACCAGTATGGCGCGGTGCTGGTGTCGGGCGGGCTGGAACTTCGCTTCGATCCGGAGACCGGCAGCTTCGCCGTCTGGGCCTATGGCAGCCACAAGCTGCCGGTGCGGCCGCAGGATTACGGCACCATCCTGGGCAGCGACCACCCGGATCTGGAGCGGATCGCCGATGCCTTCACCCATCTGATGGATGCCCGCCCCCATCAGCTTCGCGGTGCGTCCGACCTGAAGGCGGAACTGGCGGGGCTGGTGGCGACCCGGCCCGACGTGGCCGACGCGATCAATCAGCGGCTGGCGGTCTTCCGCGGCTATCAGGGGGAGATCGACACCTGGGGCCATCTGCATGAGCTGATCGCCTGCCAGAACTGGCGCGTCGCCTATTTCAAGGTGGCGGCCGACGACATCAATTATCGCCGCTTCTTCAACATCAACGAGTTGGCCGGCCTGCGCATGGACGAGCAGGAACTGTTCGACGTCGCCCACCGCATGGTGCTGGCCATGGTGGCCGACGGCACGCTCGACGGCATCCGCATCGACCACATCGACGGGCTGATCGACCCCAAGAGCTATTGCGAGCGGCTGGTCGCGGCGTCTTCCAAGCCCTTCTATCTGGTGGTGGAGAAGATCCTCGCCCGGCACGAGCGGCTGCGCGAGGATTGGCCGATCGACGGCACCACCGGCTACGAATATGCCAACCTGATGGGCGGCCTGTTCGTCGATCCCAAGGCGGAGGAGACCTTCACCCGCCTCTATGCCGACTTCATCGGCCGGCGCGACGATTTCGAAGAGGTGGTGCGGCAGTGCAAGATCCGCATCATGGAAAGCGAGATGGCGAGCGAGTTGAACGTGCTGTCGCGCAAGGCGTCGCGCATCGCCCGCTCCAACCCGGCCACCGCCGACTTCACCGCCAACATCCTGCATCAGGCGCTGAAGGAGACCATCGCCCGCTTTCCAGTCTATCGCACCTATGTCGATGGCGGCGTGCCGAGCGACCTCGACCGCCGCGACATCGACTGGGCGATCTCCCAGGCGCGGCGGGTGGAGCAGGGACCGGACGGCTCGGTCTATGACTTCCTGCAGCGGCTGCTGACCACCGATCTGGTGGCGGCGCCCAAGAGCGGCTACAGCCACCGGCAGGTCACCCGCTTCGCCATGCGCTTCCAGCAGTACAGCGGACCGGTGATGGCGAAGGGGCTGGAGGACACCGCCTTCTACCGCTACAACCGCTTGGTTGCGCTCAACGAGGTCGGCGGCCATCCCGACCATTTCGGCGTCAGCGTCTCCGCCTTCCACCGCGCCAACCAGGACCGTGCCCGCAACTGGCCCGGCAACATGCTGGCCAGCACCACCCACGACACCAAGCGCGGCGAGGACACCCGCGCCCGGCTCTACGCCCTGTCGGAGATGCCGGAGGAATGGGAACGGCAGGTGCAGACCTGGAGCCGTCTGCTGCGCGCCCGCCGCGGAGATGTGGAGGGCACCGCCCCGCCCGACCGCAACGACGAATACCTGTTCTACCAGCTGCTGCTCGGTGCCTGGCCAGCGGAACTGACCGGCGCCTCGGTCGAGCAGATCGACCAGTCGGCGATGACCGCCTTCGCCGAGCGCATCGTCGGCGCCATGACCAAGTCGATGCGCGAGGCCAAGGTCCATTCGACCTGGGCGGCGCCGAACGAGACCTATGAGGGGGCGGTCGTTAGCTTCATCCACGATGCCCTGGACGTGACCCGCCGCAACGCCTTCCTTGAGGCCTTCCTGCCCTTCCAGGCGACGCTGGCGCGCATCGGCATGGTCAATGGGCTGTCCCAAGCCCTGCTGAAGCTGACCAGCCCCGGCGTGCCCGACATCTACCAGGGCTGCGAGCTGTGGAACCTCAGCCTCGTCGATCCCGACAACCGCCTGCCGGTGGATTACGACGCCCGCCGCAAGCTGCTGGACGAGGTCGAGGAGGTGGTGGAGCGCGGCGCCGTGTCCGGGTTGCTGGAGCGTTGGACCGACGGTGCAGTGAAGCTGGCTGTCACCCGGCAGGCACTGGCGGTTCGCGCGGAGATGCCGGAGGTCTTCAGTGCCGGCGAGTATCTGCCGCTGGAGGCGACCGGGGACCGCGCCGACCATGTGGTGGCCTATGCCCGCCGCAGCGGCGAAGACACGGTGCTGGTGGCGGTGCCGCGGCTGGTCGGGCAGTTGGGAGAAAGCCCGGACTGGGGCAACACCGCGATCCCGCTGCCGCGCGGCACCCGCTGGCGCAACCGGCTGACCGGAGCGGAGGTGGAGGGCGGTGACGCGGTCATGGCGACGACGCTGTTCGCCGACCTGCCGGTGGCCCTGCTGTCGCAGGAGGGGTGAGGCCGGCGTCGTAACGAAAGGGCGCGCGAGTGATCGCGCGCCCCTTTGCGTTGCCGGGATAGTGAGCGTCAGCGGGTCGTGCCGCCGGTGCCCGAGGAGGAACCGCCCGCCGAACCGCCCGTCGAACTGCCCATGGAGCCCGACGGCTGCTGCGTGCCGACCGGGCCGTCGGAGCCGGTGCCCATGGAGCCGCTGTTGCCCGTGCTGTTGCCGCCCATGCCGTTGGTCGAACTGGAGGAGCCCGAACCGGTCATCGAACCGCTGCCCATGGAAGAGCCGCTGGAGGACGAGCCGCTGGAGCCGCTGGTGGCGCCGCTGTTGCTGTCGACACCGCCCATGCTGCCGCAGCCGAGCTGGTTGTTGGAGGTGCAGGGCGGGTTGGTCTGGTTGGCGTTGGTGCTCGGACCGGCGCTGGTCGCGGCGGGGCTGCCGGAGATGGAGTTGCTGCCGGCGGCAAAGGCCGGGGCGGCCATCAGGGCAAGAGCGGCGGCGGTGCCGATCATCAGGCTCTTCATGTCAATTCCTTTCGCTGCGCATGCCCCTTGCCGCTGGTCTTGCAGCAATGGGCAGCCGGTGTCTGGGAACGTCGAAGTCCGGGAACATCGAAACGGAACGTCGAAACTCGTGGACGGAGGCGGGAGTTCGTCTCCGTCATCCACGCAACCAACAGCGGCAGCCGGCAATCATTGCGCAGGCATCTTGCCCCAAAAGGAAAACGCCCGCCGAAGGGGCGGGCGTTCTCAGGGGACGATGCGCCAGGATGCCGGTCAGGCCGTGCGGGCCTTGGGCAGGTTGCCGGCGCTCAGGCTGGCGGTGGTGGCGACGGAGCCGTGGAAGATTTCCAGCGCCGCCGGCGTGGAGGACGGCCGCAGGCCGCCCAGGATTTCGCCCGCCGCGCCGACGGCCTGGACCAGCGCGTCCGGCATCACCGGCTTGCGCAGCAGACCCATGGCGAATTCGCGGGCTTCGGCCGCATGGTGGTCGAAGCCGGTCATCAGCAGCGACGGAACGCCGTTTTCCTCCCACAGCCGCCGGGCGAGCACGAGACCATTCTCCCCACCGGCGAGATTGACGTCGACCAGCGCCAGGTCGGGACATTCGCGGGCACCGACCCGCGCGGCCTTCACGGCATCGCGCAGCGGTCCAACCACGGTATAGCCCGCATTCTCCAGAACGGCCTTTACGGCCGGACCGATCAGCGGATCGTCCTCGACGACAAGCAACTTCAAGACGGCATGCTCCCTTGATTGACGGTGCGGGCTTATAGCCCGTCCCGTCCGGTTTTCGAAGCGCGTTCGGCTTCGATCAACTGAACCGCCCATGTTTGTCGCGGTTCCGCTCCGTTCAAGAGGTCTAAGGGGTACTCCCTTACGGGTATGCCGCCTCACTGAACGTCCGGGCTGGAAACATACACCATTTCAGCCTGTTTTACCCAGACGCGAGAGAGGAAAGACGCAATGTCATTCGTTGAACTGACCGATACGACCGGGGAAACCGTTCTGGTGAACCCCATCGCGGTCGCCTACCTGCGTGTTACGGCCGATGGAGGCACCGACCTGTATTTCGCCGGCCGGGCGGAGCCGCTGCGGCTGCCGGGCGCGCCGGCCGATGTCGCCCGCGCCCTGGAAAACGCCGCACCGACCCCGCCCGACCCTACCCTGTCGTTGCTGGCCTGACGATAAGCTCAGCCTCTGGGATAGTTGGGAGCCCGCTTCTCGAAGAATGCGGTGATGCCCTCCGCCGCCTCCGCCCCATGCAGTGCCTCGACGAAGAAGGCGGCTTCCCGGTCGAGCTGGTCGTCGGGTCCGCCGAAGCCGCTTTCGATCAGCCGCTTGGCCCGGCCGATGGCGAGCGTCGGCCCCTCGGCCAGCCGCTCCGCCCAGGCCAGGGCTTCGGCAAGCGCGGTGCCCGGAGCCACCACCCGGTTGACGATGGCGAGCTGGGCCAGCCGGGCCGCGCCGATCTTGCCGCCTTCGAACATGATCTCGGCCGCCAGCTGTGGAGTCGCCGCGCGGGCGAGGAAGGCCGACGCGCCGCCGTCCGGGTTCAGCCCGACCTTCACATAGGCCAGCGTGAACACCGCATCCTCCGCCGCGACGATCAGGTCGCAGCCGAGCGCGATGGAGAAGCCGGCCCCGGCGGCGGCGCCCTCGACCGCGGCGATCACCGGCTTCGGGCAGGCGCGCATGGCGCGGGTCCAGCCATGGAAGCGCTCCAGGCTGGCGCGGGTCACCTTCGGATCGGCCTTGGCGTTCCCGAGCAGCCGACCCAGGTTGCCGCCGGAACAGAAGCTGCCGTTGGCCCCGGTCAGGACGATGGCGCCAACCCCCGGATCCTCGGCCGCCTGGGTCAGCGCGTCGCGCGCGGCGACCATCATCTCCGGCCCCAGCGCGTTCCTGGTGGCCGCGTCGTCCATCGTCAGCACCATCACGCGGCCCTGGTGCGTGACGGTCAATTGTCCGCTCATAGCTCGGTCCCCTCCCGGTTCTCGCTGCCCGGCCGGTATTTGAACATGCCTTCCGACGTGGCGATCAGGGCGCCGGTGTCGCCATGGCGGAGTTCCGCCGCCACCCCGACGATCTTGCGCCCGCCGCCGCGCAGCCGGCCGGTGGCCACCAGCGTACCGGTGCGCGCCTGACCCAGGAAGCTGGTCGACAAGGACAGCGTCACCACCCGGCGCACCCGGCTGGGGAAGGGACAGTATGTTGCCGAAAATCCGGAAACCGTGTCCAAAAGCGTCGTCATGACGCCGCCATGCACGACGCCAGCCCGGTTCAGGTGGCGCTCGTCAATGGCCATGGTGAGTTCCGCCGCCCCATCCTCCCAGCGACTCAAGGCGTAGCCCAGCAGGCGTTGGAAGCCGGATTCCGGCTCCCCGTTCATCAGATCGTCCATACCCTGTCCCATCACGCGGCTGTTTCGTGTGCGAAGTAAAGCGCGTGCAGGCGCTCCAGGTCCACCCGGTCGCCGCGTTCGGACAGCACCACCTTGCCCGACTGCATCAGATAGACGTGGTCGGCGATCTTCAGCGCGCGGCTGGTGTTCTGCTCCACCAGCAGGATGGTCAGCCCCTCCGCCCGCAGGCGGGCCAGGATGCGGAAGATCTCGTCCACCACCACGGGGGCGAGGCCGAGCGACGGCTCGTCGATCAGGCAGACGCGGGGCTGTTCCATCAGGCCGCGGCCGATGGCGAGCATCTGCGCCTCGCCGCCCGACAGGGTGCCGGCGATCTGGCCGCGCCGTTCCGCCAGACGGGGGAACATGTCCATGACCATCGCCTTGTTGCGCTTCCAATCCCTGCGGCAGCCGGGCGGGAAGGCACCCATCATCAGGTTGTCCTCCACCGTCATGTCGGGGAAGATCATCCGGCCTTCGGGGATCATCACCACCCCGTCGGCCACCCGGTCCCAGGTCTTCATCGCCTTGCGGCTCTGCCCGTCGACGCGGATGTCGCCTGCGGTGGCGGGCACCAGACCCATGATGGCGCGCAGCAGCGTGGTCTTGCCGGCCCCGTTCGGGCCGACGATCACCGTCGTCTTGCCGGTCTCCACCGACAGCGAGACGTCCCACAGCACGTTGATCGCGCCATAGCCGGCCCGAAGCGTCAGGATGTCGAGCGCGTTGGTCATGACGCCTCCGCAAGTGTGGTTTCGCCGGTGTAGCTGCGGATCACCTCCGGGTCGCGGAAGACCGCGTCGGGGGAGCCGTCGGCGATGATCTGGCCGAAATTCAGCACCAGCACGCGCGGGCAGAGCGCCGCGATGGTGGCGATGTCGTGTTCGATGATGACCATGGCGAGGCGGTAGCGGTCGCGCACCGCCGCCAGCCGTTCCATGAAGGCGCGCTTGCTGCTGGTCTCAAGCCCGGCCAGCACCTCGTCCAGCAGGAGCAGGCTGGGCTCGGTCGCCAGAGCCTTGCCGACCTCCAGCGCCTTGTGCTCGGTCAGCGCAAGTTCGGTGGTGGCGTCGCGGTCGGCCTTGTCGCGCAGGTTCAGGATGTCGAGGATCTCGTCGATCCGCTTCGGATCCTTCTTGCCGGCGCCGAAGCGTTGGGCCACCAGCAGGTTCTCCCGCACCGTGCAGTGGCCGAAGGGGCGCGGGATCTGGAAGCTGCGGCCGATGCCGAGCCGCGCCCGCTTCCATTCCGGCAGCTTCAAGAGAGAGGTGCCACGGAAATCGAGCCGGCCGGCGGTCGGCCGCACCACGCCGGAGATGACGTTGAACAGGGTGGTCTTGCCGGCGCCGTTGGGGCCGACCAAGCCGATGCTCTCGCCCTCCGCGACGGAGAAGCTGGCGCTCTTCAGCGCCTGCACGCCGCCGAAATTCACCTGGACGCCTTCAAGCGTGAGCATGGCGGTTCTCCTTCACCGGGCGGCGGCGCAAGGCCGGCATCAGCCCGCCGGGGCTGAACAGGATCATGGCGCAGAGCAGCACGCCCAGGATCATCTGGTGGCCGTGCGGCAGGATCGGCTTGAACAGCAACTGGTCGACCAGATAGATCGCCAACGCCCCGACCACCGGCCCCCACACCGTGCGGTAGCCGCCGAAGATCGCCGCGGCGATGGGCAGCACGGTCCAGCCGCTGGAAAAGGCGTAATCGGGGTCGAGGAAGCTGATGAAATGGGCGTTGAAGGCGCCGACCACCCCGGTGATGAAGGCCGACAGCACCAGCATCGCCGCCTTCAGGTGGGTGCTGGGCACGCCGACGACGCGGGTCGCCACCTCGGTGTCGTGCATCGCCTTCAGGGCGAGGCCCCAGGTGCTGCGCCGGATGGCGTCATAGGCGAACGCCGCCAGCACCACGATGGTCAGCACGATCAGGTAGCCGCCCAGCTTCTCGCCGAATTCGAAGCCCAGCAGGGTGGGAAAGCGCGGGATCGACAGCAGCCCGCCGGCCCCGCCGGTGACCGCGGTCATCTCCGTCGCCAGAATCTGGAAGATGTGGGCATAGGCGAGGATGGCGAGCGCGAAATAGGGACCGCGCAGCCGCAGCGCCGGCAGCATGGCGATGGAGGACACCGCCGCCCCCACCCCGCCCAGCAGCATGGCCGCGAAGACCGGCACCCCCAGCTTCATCGCCAGCACGGCCGAGGTGTAGGACCCCACCCCGAAGAAGGCGGCGTGGCCGAAGCTGACCATGCCGCCGAGGTTGCCCAGCAGCGCCCAGGCCACCGCCACGCCGGCGATGGTCAGCGCCGCGACGATCAGCCCCAGCACATAGGCGTTGCCGCCCAGCAGCAGCGGCACGCCGACATAGGCGATGGCGAGGGCCGCGGTCAGAACGATGCGGTTCATGAGCGTTTTGGTCATCGCGCCAGTGCCCTCCCGCCGCCGAACAGGCCCGAGGGCGAGACGAACAGCACGACCAGGAACAGGATCATTCCCGCCAACTCCTGCAGCGAGGCCGACAGATAGGTGACCGTCAGCGATTCGATGACGCCGATCATGATGGCGCCGATCAGCACGCCGGGGATCGACCCCATCCCGGCCAGCACGGTGATGATGAAGGCCTTGACCGTCAGCACATGGCCCAAGGCCGGGAAGACGGTCTTGCCGGTGTAGATGGCGAAGCCGGCGAAGGTGGCGAGCAGGGCCGCGATCAGGAAGGACAGGATCTCGATCTTGCGCGGGTTGACGCCCATCAGCGTCGCCGCCGCCCGGTTCGACGACAGTGCCCGCACCGCCCGGCCCTGCCAGGAATGGTTCAGCCACCACCAGACGCCGGCCATCAGCACCAGCCCGCCGATGAAGGCCGCGACCTCCGCGTTCATGGCGAACAGGGTATCGGCGATCACCATCGAATCCTGGAACCAGGGGTCGGAGGTCGAATGGATGTCGGCGGCCCAGATCGACAGGATGGCGTTGGTCAGGATGATCCCCAGCCCGAAGGTGAGGATCAGCGAGTTGATCTCGCGGTCCTGGTTGATCCGGCTGAGCAGCGCATAGACGATGGCCGACGCCGTCCCGACGATCACCAGCGCCACCGGGATCGCCATCACTGGGTTGACGCCATAGTTGGTTTCCGCCGCATAGGCGACATAGGCGGCCAGCAGCACCAGCTCGCCATGGGCGAGGTTGATGACCCGCATGGTACCGAACACCAGCGCCAGCCCGACCGCCACGGTCGCGTAATAGCCGCCGGCGAGCAGGCCCGAGAACAGTGCCTGGAGCGTCAGTTCAAGCATGGATTACGCCCTTTTGGGGGAGGGACCTCATCCCCTCTCCCCCCGGGGAGAGGGTTAGGGTGAGGGGGTCGCGCAGCAGGGATTCTTGGGATATCCACGCTGTGCATCCCCCTCACCCCGACCCTCTCCCCGGGGGGGAGAGGGGGTATCCACTCACCACGGAACCGCCGGGAAGTTCATCTTTCCGTTGGCGGCGTCGCTCGGCCAGACCAGGACCACCTTGCCGCCCTGGTGCTGGCCCATGCGGTGGGTGAAGTTCAGGTTGTCGCCGTTCTTGTCGAAGGTGACGCGGCCGATCAGGGTATTGGCGTCGGTCTTGCGCAGTTCTTCCGGCAGGCCACCCTTGCCCAGCGTCCCGGCCTCGTCGGCACGGACGACGGCGTCGATCAGCAGGCGGGTCTGGACATAGCCGAACTGGCCCAGATAGTCGGGGTCCTTGTTGAACAGCTTCTTATAGGTGGCGGCGAACTCCACCGCCTCCGGCTGGGTGAATTCCACCGGATAGGGCAGCATGGAGGTGCCGTAGACATTCTCCATCAGGTCGGGGAATTCCTTGGCCATCTGCGCGGTGGCGAGCGACCAGACGCCGACCACCGCCTTGACCTGCGGTTTCAGCACCTTGGCGGCGCGCAGGATGCCGACATAGTCGTTCTCGTAGCCGACCATGGCGATGACGTCCGGGCGGTCCTGCAGCTTCACCTTGTTCATCAGCGGCTTGAAGTCGCTGGTGGAGCCGTCGAACTCGTGCATGCCCACCGTGATGCTCTTGCCGGTCAGCGCGGTGTTCACCTGCTTGGCGAGGCTGCTGGTCGCATCCTTGTTCAGATAGACGATGGAGACCTTCTTGGCGCCCATCTCCTGGATCAGGCCGATCATCGCCAGCGCGTAGCCGTCGGTGTTGTTGATGCGGAAGAAGGTGGGATAGCCGCGCTGGGTCAGTTCCGGCGAGACGCCGCCCGAGGTGATGTAGACCAGCCCGGCCTTCTGTGCCGCTTCCGACGCCGGGCCGATGATGTTGGAGCCGTAGCCGCCGGTGATCGCCACCACCCCGTCGCCGGCCAGCTTCTCCACCGCCGCTACGCCCTTGGCCGGGGAGGTCTCGTCGTCGATGGTCTGGACTTTGAAGCTGTGCTTGCCGGCATAGCTCTTGTTGGCCATCTCGATGGCGACGGCGATGCCCTCATGCATGCCCTGGCCGACGCGGGCGAGGCTGCCGGTCAGCGGCAGTTCGGAGCCCAGCAGGAACTCCTTGGCCTGCGCCGCCCCGGCGCCAAGCGCCACCGACAGGGCCAGTGCGGATACGGTTGCGAATTTGGCGATCGTCCGGGTCATGCTTTCGTTCCCTCCCATGGGCATTGTCGTTTTAGGGCTTTGTTCGTTAAGTCAGGCGGCCATCACTTCGGCGGCGAGCGCCCGGAGGCCGCTTTTCAGCAGCTTGCCGGTCGGGCTGGCCGGCAGGGCGTCCATGGCGACGATGCGCGACGGGCGCTTGTAGGGAGCCAGCCGTTCGGCGGCCCAGGCCTTCAGTTCCTCCTCCGTGGCGCTGCGGCCGGGGACGAACTGGACGAAGGCCACCACCTCCTCGTTGCCGGCGACGGCGTGGCCGACCACTGCTGCAAGTGTCACCGCCGGGTGGCTGGTCAGCACACCCTCCACCTCCTCCGGGTACACGTTGAAGCCGGAGCGGATGACGATCTCGCGGATGCGGCCGACCACGGCGACGCAGCCGTCCGGCTCCAGCCGGGCGACGTCGCCGGTCTTCAGCCAGCCGTCGTCGGTGATGACCTGGGCGGTCAGCGCCGGTTCGCGGTAATAGCCGAGCATCACGTTGGGGGCGCGGACCCACAGCTCGCCCGGTTCACCGTCGGCGACATCCCGGCCGGTGACGTGGTCGACGAAGCGCATCTCCACCAGCGGTAGGGCCGGGCCGATGGAGGTGTCGGTTCGCGGCGCGTCCAGCCGGGTCTGCGTCACCGTCGGCGAACATTCGGTCAGGCCGTAGCCGTTGTGCAGCGGCAGGCCGAAGACCCGCTCCACCGCCAGCTTGAGGTCGAGGTCCAGCACCGACCCGCCCGAGGACAGGTAGCGCAGGGCCGGCGCGTTGGGCGTGCGGCCGGTGACGGTGGCGTGCTCCACCAGCTTGGCGTACATGGCTGGAACACCCTGGAACACCGTGACCCCATCCTGTTCCAAGGCCTGCCAGACCGCTGCCGGAGCGAAGCGGGGGACCGTGTGCAGGCAACCGCCGGCATAGAGGGTGCCGAGGCAGGTGGAGGCGAGGCCAAAGACGTGGCTGACCGGCAGCACGCCATAGGTGCGGTCGCCGGGGCCGAGCCCGCGCATCCAGCCCGACACCGAGGCGACGAACAGCAGACCGCGGTGGGACAGCATCACGCCCTTGGGCTTGCCGGTGGTGCCGGAGGTGTAGATCAGCGCGCCGACCTGCCGCTGGTTGCCGGCATGGACCGGCTCCGGTTCGGCCGCCAGCAGCGGGCCGACGGCCATCGGCGGCAGGTCCGGGTCGCCGAGAGGTTCGGCGCCATGGCGGGCGGCGTGGGCGGCGGCGTCGGAGGATACCGTATCGGTATAGAAGATCCGACGCGGCCGGCAGTGGTCGCGGATGGTATCGATCTCGCGGTCCGACAGGCGGGCGTTGACGATGACCGGCCAGGCGTCGCACTCGCTCGCCGCCAGGATCAGGGTGACCGCGGCGAGGCCGTTCTCGCAGACGATCATCACCCGGTCGCCGCCGATCACCCCCAGCCGCCGGAGATGCGCAGCGGCGCTGCCGACGGCCTGGGACAGGCGGCGGTAGCTCCATTCCTGCGTCCCGTCGAACAGGGCGGGGGCGTCCGGCGTCCGTTCCGCCCAGGCGAGCGCGGCGTGGCTGATGCGCGGCGGCAGCGCCGCCACCATCGCGGCGAAATCGGGAACCGGCCGCCCCACAGTCATGCCGCCTCCCGGATCATGTTGCGGGCGATGACGAGCTGCTGGATCTGGGTGGTGCCCTCATAGATGCGGAACAGGCGGACGTCGCGATAGAAGCGCTCGATCCCGTAATCGGCGATGTAGCCGGCACCGCCATGGATTTGCACCGCCCGGTCGGCGACGCGGCCGACCATCTCGGTCGAGAACATCTTGCAGCAGGCGGCGTCGGTGTTGACGTTCTGCCCGGCGTCGCGGCGTCGCGCGGTCTCCACCACCATGCAGCGGGCGGCGTAGGCTTCCGCCCGGCTGTCGGCCAGCATCGCCTGGATCAGCTGGAATTCGGCGAGCGGCTGGCCGAACTGCTTGCGCTCCATCGCGTAGGACAGGCTGTCGCGGATCAGCCGCTCGGCCAGACCGACGCAGACGGCGCCGATGTGCAGGCGGCCGCGGTCGAGAACCTTCATCGCCGTCTTGAAGCCCTGCCCTTCCTTGCCGCCCAGGATGGCGCTGGCCGGAACGCGGCAGTCCTCGAAGATGACGTCGCAGGTGTGGGCGCCCTTCTGCCCCATCTTCCTGTCGATGGGGCCGAGCGACAGGCCGGGCGTCCCGGCTTCCACCAGGAAGGCCGACACCCCGCGGGCGTCGCGGCTTTCCAGGTCGGTGCGGGCGAACACGGTGAAGAGACCGGCCTGCGGCGCGTTGGTGATGTAGCGCTTGGTGCCGTTCAGGATGAAGTGGTCGCCGTCGCGCCGCGCGGTGGTACGGAGCGAGCCGGCGTCGGACCCCGATTCCGGTTCGGTCAGGGCGAAGGCGCCGACGATCTCGCCGGCGGCCAGACGCGGCAGATAATTCTGCTTCTGCTCCTCCGTCCCGTCGATGACGATGCCCTGCGAGCCGATGCCGTTGTTGGTGCCGATCAGCGAGCGGAAGGCCGGCGAGGTCTGGCCCAGCTGAAAGGCGACCTGCACCTCGTCCGACATCGACAGGCCCAGCCCGCCATATTCCTCCGGGATCGACAGGCCGAACAGGCCCATCTCGCGCATCGCGGCGATCACCTCGGGCGGAATGGCGTCGTCCTCCGCCACTTTATGCTCAAGCGGGACCAGCTTTTCGCGGACGAAGCGCCCCAGCGTGTCCAGCAGTTGATCCAAAACGTCCTTGTCCAAGGCCATGCGTGCTCTCCGTCCGGGGAGAATGATTTCAGGGGAAACCAAGCATCAAGGGGGATTGAGGGGGCGCCGCCTCATCTGTTCGTTGGCCACGCTGACAGATGACGCTGAGGCTGTCAACAAAATGAAATTGTATTCCGGTATACGAAATTAGTGTGGCGGATCGAGGGTCTGCCGCGCGTCCGTGCGGGCTTGCCAGCCGGGGCGAAGCGGTTAACCTTTTGCCCAAATCACCGGCCCGAAACGGCTGGCCGATAAATCACAGGAGGGTTTGGGATGATCGACCTCTATTTCTGGCCGACGCCGAACGGCCACAAGATCACGATCTTTCTGGAGGAGGCCGGGCTGGACTACCAGTTCAAGCCGGTGAACATCTCCACCGGGGACCAGTTCAAGCCGGAATTCCTCGCCTTCTCGCCGAACAACCGCATGCCGGCGATCATCGACAACGCCCCGGCCGACGGCGGCGAGCCGATCAGCGTCTTCGAATCCGGTGCCATCCTGGTCTATCTGGCCGAGAAGACCGGCAAGTTCCTGCCCAGCGACGTGCGTGGCCGCAAGACGGTTCTCGAATGGCTGTTCTGGCAGGTCGGCGGCCTCGGCCCGATGGCCGGCCAGAACCACCATTTCGTGCAGTACGCGCCGGAGCGCATCCCCTACGCCATGGAACGCTACGTCAAGGAGACCGGGCGCCTCTATGGCGTGATGGACAAGCGCCTTGCCGACAACGAGTTCCTGGGCGGGGCGGACCTGTCCATCGCCGATATGGCGAGCTATCCCTGGATCGTCCCGCATGAACGCCAGCAGCAGGATCTGGACAACTTCCCCAACCTGAAGCGCTGGTTCAACGCGATCAAGGAGCGGCCGGCGGTGGTGCGCGCCTATGAAAAGGGGCAGGCGGTGAACCCCAACCGCACGCCCACGGTGAACGAGGACAGCAAGAAGATCCTGTTCGGGCAGTCCGCCGACACAGTCAAGCGCTGAGCTTAATCGCCCTCTCCCGCCCCGGGAGAGGGAGGGGACCCGCCGGAGGCGGGGAGGGTGAGGGGTGATGCAAGAAGCCATGCGGTTCGGGAGTCTTGCGCCACCCCTCACCCTTCCCAAGCTGCGCTTGGGCCCCTTCCCTCTCCCGGGACGGGAGAGGGAGTTATCTGCGCCAGCCCGCACGGCAACTTCGTATAGCGACCCACTTCTTCGCCTTATCCTTTTGCGCCGCGCAGACTTTCGGGGCTCCCCGGCGTAGACGGGACCGTTCCCGGATCCAGCGTGTTGTTTTCGGTAGAGAATATCTTCCGGAGACGCCGCGCCGATGAGCATCTGGCCCAGCCCCGACTCCGCCCGTCCGCCCTCCGGCGGTTCCGCCCCCTCAACCGAAATCCGGATCGCCCTGCACCCCCTCCCCTCCATGCCGGAACTGGCGCGGGCATGGACGGAGCTGGAGAGCCGCGCCGACTCCTCCTTCTTTCTCTCCTGGACCTGGATCGGTTCCTGGCTGGCGCAGATGCCGGACGGGATCGAGCCGCATTTGCTGGTGGCAGTGCGGGGCGACGAGCCGGTCGGTCTGGCCGTGCTCTGCCCGCGCGTGCGGCGGCGGTTCGGGCTGCTGCCCAGCCGCTGCTGGATGCTGCACGAGACCGGCGACCGCAGCTATGACCGCCTGTTCATGGAGTATAACGGCATCCTCGCCGACCACCGCTTCGCCGACGAGGTGACGGACGCCATGCTGCACTGGCTGGGCGGACAACTGACCGCCGATGACGAGCTGGTGCTGGGCGGGCTGACCCTGGCGGCGGAGCGGGCCGCCCGGCGGGTGGCGGCGCGGACCGGCCATACGGTGCAACTGCGCATCGCGGATTCGGCGCAATGGGTCGATTTTGGCACGGTGCGGGCCGGCGGCGGCGATTTCCGCGGCGGTCTCGGCCGCAACACGCGGGCGGCGGTGAACCGGACGGAACGGCTCTACCACGCCCGCGGCGTGCTGGAGCACCGCGTCGCCGCGACGGTGGGCGAGGCGATGGAGTATTTCGCCGGGCTGGAGGTGCTGCATCAGGCCGGCTGGCGGGCGCGCGGCCAGGCGGGGGCCTTCGCCAACCCCGCCTTCCGCCCCTTCCACGAAAGGCTGATCGCCGAGGGGCTGCCGCGCGGCGCGGTGCGGCTGAGCCGGGTCAGCGCCGGCGGGCAGCCGATCGGCTATCTCTACAACTTCGTCCATCGCAACCGCGTCCTGAACTACCAGGGCGGCTTCGCCTTCGAGGCGGACAACCGGCTGAAGCCGGGGCTGCTGAGCCATGTGCTGGCCATCGAGGATGCGCTGGCCCGCGGCGAGGACTGCTACGACTTCATGTCGACGCCGGCCGGGCACAAGCCGCTGCTCTCCAACGCCGAACAGCCGATGAACTGGCTGACGCTCGGCCCCGACCGGCTCAGCCGGCGGATGGAGGCGCATTGCCGCCGGGCGCGCGGGGTGATGGCCGATGCCGTCAAACGGTCGCTGCGCGGCTGGATCGCTCCGGCAAAGGGAATCTGAGAAGGGAGAGCGTTCGCCATGGCAACGGGGACGAAAGCCGGGCCGCTGGCCTGCGTGTTGGGCGACATGGATCTGGTGCGCCCGCTGGGGCTGGCCGGCATCCGCTGTGCCGTGGTCGGACCGCCGGGCGGGGCGACCGCCCATTCCCGCTTCGCCGAGCGGCTGATCCCGTGGGAGGGCGGCAATGAGGACGTGCTGGTCGACCGGCTTCTGCGCTTCGGCGCTGCGCAGGCCGAGAAGCCGGTGCTCTACATGGAGGAGGACGCGCAGCTTCTGATGGTGTCACGCCACCGCGACCGGCTGTCCGCCGTCTTCCGCATTGCGCTGGCCGATGCCGATCTGGTGGAGACGCTGGTCGACAAGGGGCGGTTCCAGGCGCTGGCGGAGCGGCTGGACCTGCCGGTTCCCCGCACCCGGCGCCTGAGCCCCCTGCCCGGCAGCGAGGCGCCGGATCTGGACCTGCGCTATCCGCTCATCGTCAAGCCGCTGACCCGCCGCCCTCCCTGGGACGAGATCGAAGGGCTTGGCAAGGCGATCCGTCTGGACGGGCATGATGAGCTTCGCGCCCTGTGGCCGCGGCTGATCCCGGTCGGCATCGATCTGCTGGCGCAGGAACTGATCCCCGGACCGGAGACGCGGATCGAAAGCCATCATGTGTATATCGACGCCGGCGGTGCCGTGGCCGGCGAGTTCACCGGCCGCAAGATCCGCACATATCCGGTCGATTACGGCCACAGCACCGCGCTGACCATCACCGACATCGACGGCGAGGGGGCCGACGTGGCGGCGCTGGGGCGGGAAATTGCCGCGCGCATTGGCCTGAAGGGTGTCGCCAAGTTCGATTTCAAGCGGGATCCCGACGGCCGGCTGCACCTGCTGGAGATCAATCCGCGCTTCAACCTGTGGCATCATCTGGGTGCGGTCGCCGGGGTGAACCTGCCGGCGATGGTGCAGGCCGACCTGACCGGCCGTCCCCGCCCAGACCCACATCCTGCTCCTGCCAAGGCCCGGCCCGGCGCCTGCTGGTGCCATATCAGCAAGGACAGGCTGGCGGCACGGGACAGCGGCGTTCCGACGGCGCGCTGGCTGGCCTGGGTGGCGCGCTGCGAGGCGAAGGCGATCACACCGGACGACCCGATGCCCTTTCTGCGGCCGAAGCTGGACCGGCTGCTCGCCCGCATTCCCGGCGTCGCCGGCCCGGTGCGGCTGGCGAAGCCATGAAGATCGCGCTCATTTCCGACATTCACGCCAATCTGGAGGCGTTGCAGGCGACGCTCGACGCCATCCGGGCCGAGGGGGCGGAGCGCATCGTCTGCCTGGGCGACATCGTCGGCTACAACACCGACGCTGCCGCCTGCATCGCCCTGCTGCGGCAGGCCGGCGCCGTCTGCATCGCCGGCAACCACGACCGGGCGGTGACCGGCGCCATCGGGACCGAGGGGTTCAGCGGGCCGGCGGCGCGCGCCGTCGCCTGGACCAAAGAACGGCTGGACGGGGAGAGCCGCGCCTTCCTGTCCGCCCTGCCGCTGACCGCCGTGGTGGATGGGGCGCTGGTCGCCGTTCATGGCGCCCTGCATCCAGAGGTGGGCAAGGAACTGGTGCGGCTGGACGATGACGGCAAACGGCGCCTGAGCCTGCAGGCGCTGCTCGGGCATCCGTCGGGGGCGCGTGTCTGCGCCTTCGGCCACACCCACCGGGCGGGGCTGTGGGAATGGCGCGACGGGGCGGTGCGGGCGGTACCGCTCGACGGCGGGGCGGAGTTGCGGGCCGACGGGCTGTATCTGCTGAATCCCGGCACGGTGGGGGAGCCGCGCGGCGCAGATGCCCGTGCCAGCTTCGCCAGCTTCGATACCGCCCGCCGGCGGGTCACCCTGCACCGCGTCGCCTATGCCCGACGGGCGGCACTGTCGAAAACCCGGCGCGCCGGGCTGGCGCCACGTTTTGCCGCAGTTCCGGCGCCGGTGAGGATGAAGTTGATCGGGATTCTGCGAGTTCTCGGTGTCTACGATTGGGTAAAACGGGCTCTTCCACGCCGTGTGTCGTCAATATGACAATCCCGTAACGCGGCTTTGCTTCAACAGTGACGTGGAAATGAGCATAATCCGGCGCGGGGGCAGAGGTGACGCCGGGCTATGGACACTATCGGTATATTCAACGGCGCTGCCGGCGGGATGCGGATCCGGTTCGGCAGGACATTGTCGTGTCTGGCCGCATCGCTGACGCTCGGCCTCGGACTTGTCTCCGCTGCGGCGGTCCTGTCGGCGCAGGCGCAGCAGCCTGACGCCGCGGCCGAGGCTCGGTCTGGGAAGGCCGCGGCGGAAACCGGGCCGGTCCATCTGACCATCCTCTACACCCAGGGCACCACCGAATTGGACGAGACCGCCGGGCGCGGCGGCATGGCCCGGCTGGCCGGCACGATCCGCCAGGAACGGGCAGCGCACCCCAACCTGCTGGTCCTGCATGGCGGCCAGACGCTGGCGCCGTCGGTGCTCGCCTTCTACGACCAGGGCGCCCACATCATCGACCTGCTGAACGGCATGACCATCGACGCGATGGCCGCGCTGAACCGCGAATTCCACCATGGCGACGACCGGTTGAGCGCCCGTGCCTTCGAGGCCGGCTTTCCCATCGTCACCACCAACACAGTGGACCGCGCCACCGGCCGGACACCGGACGGGCTGGAGGATGCGGTGGTGCTGAACGCCGGCCCCCTGCGCATCGGCGTGATGGCGGCGACGCCGGTGCTGACGCGGGAGACCACCCGCGCCCAGCGGACGGAGTTTCGCGACCCGGTTCCGGCGCTGAGGGCCAAGGCCGCGGCGCTGCGGGCCGACGGCGTCGATCTGGTGGTGGCGATGACCGGCTATGCCGGTGACACCCACCGCAGCGTGCTGGCCGCCCGCCCCGCCGACATCGTGCTGTACCAGGACCGCAACCGCCCCTTCGCCGTCGATTATGACGGGCATTTCCTGTCCGCCACCGTCGGGCCGCAGGCCGCCTGGGTGCTGGCTTTGGATTTGACGGTGGAACGCGGGACCGGGCCGGACGGCAAGCCGCAGGTGATCTGGACCCCGGCGCCCCGCCTGATCGACAGCGCGACGGTGCCGCCCGATCCCGCCGTCCTGATCCAGTCCAAGGCTTATGCGGCACGGCTCGACACCATGCTGCGGATGGAGGTGGGACGTCTCACCGCACCGCTCGACACCCGCAAGGAGTCGCTGCGGACGGGCGAGAACGCCTTCGCCAACGCGGTGGTCGACACGCTGCGCGAGACGCTGGACGCCGATGTGGCGCTGATCAACGGCGGCGGCGTCCGCGGCGACCGCCAATATCCGGCCGACACCCTGCTGACCCGGCGCGACATTTACACGATCCTTCCCTTTCACGATGTCGGCGTCGTGCTGGACATCACCGGACAGCAGCTTTGGGAGGCGGTGGAAAGCGGCGTTTCGGCGGTGGAGCAGTTGCAGGGCCGCTTCCCCCACCTATCCAACGCCCGCGCGGAGATCGACCTGACCCGCCCGCCCGGCCAGCGGCTGCGCAGCCTGTCGATCGGCGGCAAGCCGGTCGGCCGGTCCACCCGCTACCGGCTGGCGACCAGCAGCTTCCTGGCGGCGGGCGGCGACGGGTACGGCGTGCTGGCTGGCGTGCCGAGGCTGGTCGAAGACCGCAATACCGAGTTCATCTCCACCCAGATGATCGACCAGATCGCCCGCAGCGGCGAGTTCGTTCCCCGGCTGGACGGCCGCATGACGGTGAGGCGGTAATGGACGGCCAGCTCTCCACAAGCCTGTCTTCCTCCACCGTGCCGAGCCTTTTGCAGAGCACCTCGGCCATCGTGCAGAGCACGTCGGCCATCGTGCAGAGCACGTCGGCCATCGTGCAGAGCACGTCGGCGATCGTGCAGAGCCCGGTGCGGGCGGCCGCGCTGACCGCGTCGTCACCGGGCGCGAGGCCGGGTCCGCAGACGCCGCCGCCGAACCGGACGCGGCGTTTCGGCATCGCGGTGCGCATCACGCTGGGGCTGTCGGTGATGGCGCTGCTGGTGGTGCTGATCGGTGGCGTGTCGATGTCGTCCTTCCGCCTGTTCCGGGCCGAGGTGACGGCCCTGTCGACCACCACCCTGCCGGAGGTCATCACCAGCGCCGAACTGCATGGGTCGCTGCAGAAGCTGGTGGCGCAGCTGCCGCAGCTTGCCGCCGCGAATTCGATGCCGCAGCGCCGGTCCATCTATGACGGGCTGGTGACGGAGCTGGATTCAATGCAGCTTCTGGTCGCCCGCATGCGCGGCCTGATGAAGGACAACCACGGGCACGGGGACGGGAAGGAGCGCGACGGCAATGTCCGCCTGCTGGAGCAGACCCGCTCCACCCTGCTGATCCTGGCCGCCACCGTCGCCGACCTGAATGCCGAGGTCACCCGCCAGATCGACTATGGCGACCGTCAGGCAGAGGCCGCCCGCGCGCTCGGCCGGCTGGCGACGTCGATGGAAAGCATGCCGGAGACGGGGGCGTGGGCCGCGCGCATCGGTGCGCTGATGGCACGGGCAGCGGGGGCCATGCAGCTCGACCATCTCAGCCGTCTGAAGGGTGAGGCGAGAGCGGTGGAGCGCACGCTTGCCGAGCTTGCCCGGCTGTCGGCCGGCGCGCCGGACCCCACCGGCCAGATGATCTCCACCGTACAGGAGGAGCTGTTCTCGCTGCTGGTGGCGCCGGGCGGGATGTTCGAGAGCGCAATCGACCGGCTGCAGGCGCGTAACCGCGCCCAGGCGCTGACCGGGCAGGCCCAGGTTCTGGTGGAGACGGTCGAACGGTCCACCCGCGCGCTCTACGACTCCATCCGCGACCAGTCGGCCGAGCGCACCGATGCGCTGGCAGAGCTGATCGCCGAGCGCACCCGAACGGTCATGATGCTGGCCGGCGCGTCGATCCTGCTGGCGGTCGGCGTCTATTTCATCTTCCGCCGCTTCCTGTCCTCGCGGCTGGTGGCGATGAACCGGGCGGTGCTGGCCCGGCTGTCGGGAAGCCGGCAGGCCGGCGGCGGGGCGGCCGGGACGGTTCCGGTGCCTGTGGACGGCGACGACGAGATCACCGACATCGGCGCCTCGATCCGCTACTTCATCGACGAGATCGACCGGCGCCAGCAGGCGCTGGCCGACAACGAGCGCCGTTTCCGCGATCTGGTCGAGGGATCGATCCAGGGCATCATCATCCATCGCGATTTCCACGCGCTCTACGCCAACGACAGCTTCGCCGCCATGCTGGGGCTGACGGTGGCGGAGGTGATGGCCCTGCCCTCCCTGCTGTCCGTGGTCGCGGTGGAGGCGCGGCAGTCGATGATCGACAATTACGACCATCTGCTGGAGGGCGGGCAGACCACGCCGCGCCGCCGGATCCGCGCCTGCCGGCCCGATGGGGCCGAACTGTGGGTGGAGCTGACCGGCCGCCGGGTCGACTGGATGGACGGCCCGGCGGTCCAGGCGGTGGTGGTCGACGTGACGCGCGAGGTCGAAGCGGAAAATGCGTTGCGCCAGTCGCGCGACGCCGCCGAACGGGCGCTCGGCGAACTGAAGGCGACGCAGGCCAGCCTGATCCAGGCGGAGAAGATGGCCTCGCTCGGCCAGCTGGTCGCCGGCGTGGCGCACGAGGTGAACACCCCCATCGGCATCACCATCACCGGCGCCTCGCAGCTGCAGGCGCTGATCGGCGAACTGTCGGACCGCCACACGGCGAATGCGCTGAAGAAGTCGGACTTCCAGCGCTTCCTCAGCGACGGGATGGAGATGGCCAACCTGATCCTGTCCAACAGCACCCGTGCGGCCAATCTGGTGCAGAGCTTCAAGCTGGTCGCCGTCGACCAGTCCAGCGACGAGCGCCGCGCCTTCCTGCTGCGGGATTACATCGACGAGCTGCTGCGCAGCCTGCATCCGACCTACAAGGCACGGGTGGCGCTGACCATCGACGTCGATTGCCCGGCGGATCTGGAGCTGGACGGTTATCCGGGGGCGCTGTCGCAGATCCTGACCAACCTGATCATGAATGCGCTGGTCCATGCGCTGGATCCGGAGCAGCCCGGCCGCATCGCCATCGCCGCCCGCGTGATCGACGGCGACATGGTCGAACTGTCGATCGCCGACGACGGCGCCGGCATCGCGCCGGAGGTCCTGCCCAAGGTCTTCGACCCCTTCTTCACCACGCGGCGCGGGGCGGGCGGCAGCGGCCTGGGGCTGCACATCGTCTACAATCTGGTGACCGGCCGCCTGCACGGCACCATCGGGGTGGAGAGCCGCCCCGGCGACGGCACCCGTTTCACCCTGCGTTTTCCCCGGGTCACCGCCGCCGCGTGACGCCCGCTCAGCGCACCGGGCCGTCGAACCAGTGGCGGCCCTGGCGGTCCTCCACCTCGACCACCCAGACGTCGGGGTCGTAGCGGAGTTGACGGGCAATGTAGGCGTCGGCATCGGCCTCCGGCACCGGATCGGCGCCGGTGCCGCGCGCCCAGAACAGCCGCTCGCCATCCGCCTCGCGGGTCTGGACCAGAACGGTGAAGGTCCGGTCGAGCCGGTTGATCTTCAGGATCACCGTGCCGCGGCTGGGGTCGCCCTTGCGGACCACGGTCATCGCCACGCCCTGGGCATCGGCGGCGCGGATATGGGCCGAAACCCAGAGATGAGTCGGAAGGCGGTCGTCCATTGCCGTGACAGGCTCCTGATCGTCGGCTCACACTGATTTTCGAATCTCGCCCTGCCCGGCCTGCCGGTGTAGAGAAGAGAGCATGGCAACACTCCTGGACGCTCTGAACGCCGCCGTCAACCACCACATGGCCGGCCATGCCCAAGCGGCGGCCGACGCCTATCGCCATATCCTGACGGCGGAGCCGGCACAGCCGGACGCGCTGCATCTGTCGGGCGTGCTGCGGGCGCAGACGGGCGACCCGGCGGCGGCGGTGCGGTGGATCGGCCGAGCGGTTCGGGTCCGCCCCGCGGCGGCGGCCCCCTGGGGCCATCTGGGCGCGGCGCTGCGGGCAGCGGAGATGCCGGAGCGGGCGGAGCCGGTGCTGCGGCGCGCCCTGGCGCTCGACCCGGGCGACGGCGACGCGCTGGAGGCGCTGGGCGCCTCGCTGCACGCGCTGGCGCGCTACCCCGAGGCGCGGCGCTGGCTGGAGCGCGCGGCCCGGCTGCGGCCAGGCCATGCGGCGACCCTGCTGAATCTCGGCACTGTCCTGCGCGACCAGCGCCGCTTCGACGAGGCGGAGGCCTGCTTCGACGCCGTGCTTGCGCGCAATCCCGCCAGCGGCGACGCCCATCTGGCGCGTGCGGTGGGGCGGCTGGTCCGTGGCGACCTGCGCGCGGGTTGGGAGGGGTTCGAGCATCGCTGGCACCGCTTCGCCGGCCCGCCCTGGGCCGGCCAGCCGCCCGGCGGCGCCACCATCCTGCTGCACATGGACCAGGGCTACGGCGACGCCATCCAGTTCGTGCGCTATGCCCCGCTGATGGCGCAGATCGCGGCGCAGGGCGGCGGCCGTGTGGTCCTGGAAACGCATCTGCTGCTCTACCGCCTGTTCAATCGCAGCCTGGGATCGTCGATCCAGGTGCTGGTGCGCGGAGAGGACCCGCCGCCGCACGACCTCCACTGTCCGCTGATGAGCCTGCCGCGGGCCTTCGGCACCGACCTGGGGAGCATCCCCGCCGACGTGCCCTATCTCGCCCCCGACCCCGCCGACGTGGACCGCTGGCGCGACCGGCTGGCCGGGGAGGACGAAGCCGGAAACGGCGGCGGCCTGCGGGTAGGGTTGGTCTGGGCCGGCAATCCGCAGCACCGCAACGACCGCAACCGCTCGATCCCGGTGGCGGCCCTGGCACCGCTGCTGTCGGTGCCGGGGGTGCGGTTCGTCAGCCTGCAGACCGGCGACGCGGCGGCCGACCTGAACCGCCTGCCCGGCGTGGCGATCCCGAATGCGATGGGGCGGGTGCGCGATTTCGCTGACACCGCCGCCATCCTCGCCAACCTCGACCTGCTGGTGACGGTCGACACCGCCGTCGCCCATTTGGCCGGGGCAATGGGCGTGCCGTGCTGGCTGATGCTTCCCCATGTGCCGGACTGGCGCTGGATGCTCGACCGTGCCGACAGCCCCTGGTACCCGTCGCTTCGGCTGTTCCGCCAGCCGCGCCCCGGTGACTGGACCACCACGCTCGGCACCGCCGCCGCCGTGCTGAAGGCGCAGGCCGCCCGCGCCGCCCGGCGATTGGGCTGAGGCCGGCAACTTCGGCGGGAGCTTTCTGCCCGGCCGGCCCAGCGGCACTAGGCGAAACTTTCCTACCGGCCGGCAAATTCCGGCCCCGCTGCGGTGCTCCTGTAAAAGATTGGCCTTTTTCAATGAGTTGATGTCGGCGCGGCAGTTGGCACTCCTCTTGCTAGACAGGGCGCAGAAGACCTTTGCCCTTTCTTTCGGAGACCCCGGCCATGAGCATCTTCGGTTCGATGACAACCGCCGTTCTCGGCCTGAATGCCCAGTCGAAGGCGCTCGGACATATCTCGGACAACATCGCGAACAGCTCGACCATCGGCTACAAGCGTGTGGATTCGGCTTTCGAGACGATGGTCCTGCAGTCCAGCCAGCGCCTGCACGAGCCGGGCGGGGTCACGGCGCAGCCGGTCTTCATGAACAACATCCAGGGCAGCCTGACCCAGGTGCAGAGCCCGACCAACATCGCCATCCAGGGCCAGGGCTTCTTCAGCGTCACCAAGGTGGCGACCCAGGGGTCGAGCACGCTGGTGCAGACGCAGACGGGCACGGTCAGCTCTTCGGCCGCCTTCTACACCCGCGCCGGCGACTTCGAACTTGACAAGAGCCGCTACCTGGTCAACAGCTCCGGCTATGCCCTGAACGGCTGGCTGGTGGATCCGGTGACGGGCGTCCTGCACAAGGACCAGGTGGCGCCGATCCAGGTGAACTCGCTGATCGACAAGCCGGTGGCGACCAACACCATCGACCTGTCGGCCAACCTTCCGGCGACGCCGAAGCCGGGCGAGAAGGTTCCCGACAGCAGCATCCAGATCTTCGACAGCCAGGGCAACCCGCGCACCGTCAATTTCAAATGGCGGCAGCAGGCGGACAGCAGCTGGCGCATGGTCCTGGACGCGCCGGGTTCCAACACCAAGCCGGTCGACGGCACCTTCACCGGCAATCCGGCCACCGTGACCTTCGGCCAGAACATCGCTGGCCAGACCGCGGTCGCACAGGTCAACGTCATCACGCTGGCCGGCAACAACACCAACGGCCAGGACAACCTGCGCATCGGCGACACCTATACGGTCAAGGTCAACGGCACCAACTACAGCCTGAAGATCACGGCCGACAACATCGGGTCGATCCGGACCTATTCGGGTCTGGCCGGCGCGCTGGCCAACCAGATCAACTCCGCCTCGCCGGCGGCATCGGTGCTCGCCACCTCCTCGGGCCAGACGATCCGCGTCACCGCCCGCGAACCCGGCACGCCGTTCAAGCTGAACACCGACGTGGTGTCCGGCACCAACACCACCAACACCATCGTCAGCCAGACCTCGACGGCCGCGACGGCGAGCGCCGGCGAGATCGACAAGTTCCAGTTCCCGCAGACCCAGGTCGAGGTCGGCGACTCCTTCACCATCAACGTGAACGGCACGCCGATCAGCTACACGGTGACCGCCGCCACCTATCAGAGCTACTCGACGGTGAGCGACGTCGTGTCCCAGCTGGCCGGCAAGATCAACCAGGCGCTGGGCTCCACCGTCACCGCCTCGTCGGCCGGCAACATCCTGTCGATCCAGGCCAATGCGGTGAACACCAACGTCACCTCCAGCGCGACGGTGACCAATTCCAGCGCGTCGGTGAATACGATGAGCTCGCTGCCGTCGGTCGCCAGCGTGGCCGGGGTGCGCCAGAGCCGCACGGTGACGCTGACCGGCACGCCGGGCGACATCGGCACGCAATACACCCTCAGCATCAACGGCACGGCGGTGACCTACAGCACCACCGGCGAAGAGATGACGATGGAGGACATCACCGCGGCGCTGGCGAACAAGATCAACTCCAACACCTCGCTGCCGGTGACCGCCACCGCTCAAGGCGGCGTCATCACCGTCACCGCCAAGACCGCGGCCACGCCGGCCAACGCCAACACGATGACCGGCACCGGCTCCATCACGCTGGGCGGATCGACGGTGGACGTCGGCGATACCTATACTGTGACGGCCGGCGGTACGACCTATTCGCTGACCCTCGACAACGCCAACATAAACACCTACAGCACGCCGAACGCGGTTCTGAACTATTTCGCCACGCAGATCACCGCTGCCGGTGGCACTGCGACGGTGACCGGCAACGTGCTGGCCGTGACCAGCGACGCGACGGCGACCGGCACGGTGAGCGACGCGACCGCTTATCAGTTCACCCTGGACCAGAGCGCGGTCGCTGGCCAGACGCCGGCCCATATCGGCCTGACCTTCGGCAAGACGCCCGAGACGGTCGGCACGCTGACCAACATCTCCACCGCGCTGGTCGGCACCGGCACGGCGGTCAGCGCCGCCAACCAGTCGGCCGGCTCCGACGCCACCGTCACCTTCACCGTCGATTACGGCTTCGGCCCGCAGCAGATCTCGCTGAACCTCGGCAAGTACCAGAAGCCGGGCGGCCTGACCCAGTATGCCGGCGAGGAGATCAACGTCACCCAGCTGGTCCAGAACGGCGCGCCACGCGGACAGTTCAAGGACGTGGTCTTCGGCGACAACGGCACCGTCCTGGTCAACTACGACAACGGACGGTCGAAGATGATCGCGAAGGTGCCGATCATCACCTTCAACAACCCGAACGCCCTGCAGCGCGAGTCCGGCGGCGTCTTCGTCGAGAGCGAAGAGGCCGGCAAGCCGAACTTCAACGATCCGGAGACGAACGGCGCCGGTGCGGTGGTGGCGAACAGCGTGGAAAGCTCCAACGTCGATATCGCCGACGAGTTCACCAAGATGATCGTCACCCAGCGGAGCTATTCCGCCAACGCGAAGATCGTCACCACGTCGGACGAAATGCTTCAGGAAGTGCTGGGGCTGAAGCGCTAAGCGCGGCCCTGACCTTCTGATTACCTGATCGCCAGTTCCCTGATCGTCCGAATGGGGGGCGGCGGCCATCCCGGCACCGCCCCGACCATCCCGATCCGTGAAAGGTCTCCTGCCATGTCCCTCTTCGCAGCCTTGAACAGTGCCACGGCCGGGCTGCGCACGGTCCAGACCAACGTCAAGCTGGTTTCGGACAACATCGCGCAGGCCAACGACCCGAACCGCACCCGCCACACCGCCCAGCAGTCGGTGGATGCCAGCGGTCAGGTCATCAGCACGACCTATCGCCGGGAAGTCGACAAGGCGCTGATGGCCCAGGTGATGGATCTGACCTCGCGCGACGGCGGATCGCAGGTGACCTCGACCTACATGCAGCAGTTGGGCGACCTGATGCGGACCACCAACGGGACGCCGCTGCTGAACGACTATGCCGACAAGTTCCAGGCGGCAATCAAGACGCTGTCGACCTCGCCGGAGGACGAGACGGCGCAGTACCAGCTGGTGCAGGCGGCCGAAAGCTTCTCGCGCGAGATCCGCCGCGTGTCGGAAGGCGTGGAGCAGCTCGACCGCGACATGTCGACCGACATCACCAAGTCGGTCGACACGGTCAACGACCTGCTGAAGCAGATCAACTCGATCAACAACGACATGGTGTCGCTGCAGGGCCAGGGGTCCGCCGCCAACGCTGTCGCCGACAAGCGCGACGGTCTGGTGCGCGAGCTGAGCACCTACATGGGCATCCGCACCGTGGAGCGGCCGGATGGCCGGCTGGCGATCTTCACCCCGTCGGGTCTGGCGCTGGTCGATGCCCAGCCGGCAAATCTTTCCTATGACGGCGGCAACATCAACCTACAGGTCGGCAATCAGATCACCTCGATCAACAGCCACCTGACCACCGGCAAGCTGGGCTCGCTGATCCAGATGCGCAAGGACGGCTCGACGACCGAGCCGCCGACACCGGCCAGCGGCGACCCGACGACCGAGATCATCCGCAAGCTGCGTTCGCAGCTGGACGAGTTCGCCAAGGCCTTCACCGGCCCGACCAAGCCGGGCGAGCCGACCAGCTTCGCCGACGCCTACAACGATGCCAGCCCGGCCGCCGACGGCGAACAGACCAACCAGTTCTTCACCGGCAGCGACCGCTTCACCATCGCGATCAACCCCAAGCTCTTGGACAACACCAGCAAAATCAAGCAGTCCGCCATCGACGGCATGGTCCAGGCGGTCAATGCCGCCGGCCGCAGCTTCAACGCCGACGGGCTGCAGATGAAGGACACCACCTACAGCGCCATCGGCAGCGCCATCACCGGAACCTGGATGGCCGCGGCCAAGACGGCCAACACCGCCGCCGATTCCAACAAGGCCTCCATGCAGCTCCTCAGCGAGCGCTACCAGTCGCAGACGGGCGTGAACATCGACGAGGAAATCGCCCAGCTGCAGCAGCTCCAGACCTCCTACCAGGCGTCGGCACGGGTCATGCAAGTGGCCAATGCAATGTTTGACGCGCTGGAGGCGGTGGTCCGATGAGCTCGATAACGGGAGTCAGCAGCTACTCGAAATATCTGAGCCTTGTCCGGAACCTGTCCGGGGGCCAGAACGACATCAACCGGCTGTCCGAACAGCTGACCACGGGCAAGAAGTCGGTCGATCTCAACGCCTACGGCCCGGAGGTGCAGAAGCTTCTGGACCTGCGGTCGGAGATGGCGAAGAAGGACAATTACGTCCAGAGCATCAACATGGCGGCGCCGCGCGTGCAGGCGACCGACAAGGTGCTGACCTCGCTGGAATCGATCGTGTCGAGCTGGACCTCCAGCACCACGATGCCGTTCGAGCCGGGTCCGGCCAGCGTGGCCACGCCGATCAACACCAATCCCGACGGGATGAAGATGTCGGTCGACGCCGCCAAGTCGAAGCTGACGGTCGGCGCCAAATACACCGTCACCGCGGTTCCGTCGCAGCAGGGCCCGAACGGCACCTTCGACGTGACGGTGACCGACGGGCTGGGCGGCAAGACCACCCGCGCCATCAATCTGGGCACCACCCCGCCCAACGACGGCAAGGGATACAATTTCAACATCTCCGGCGGCCCCGGCGAGGGCGCGATCCTGAACCTCAGCTTCGACACGCTGAAGGCCTCGGCGAGCAGCAGCTTCTCCGTCACCTTCCCGCAGGCCGATCAGGTGAAGGACCGCGCCGAGGGCGCCATGCGCGACATCCAGGCGCTGATGAACCAGCGCTTCGGCGACCGCTATCTGTTCTCCGGCTCGCGGTTCGGAACGGAACCGGTCACCGATCTGATGGCGACGAAGCAGACCAGCAAGATCACGCTGAACGGCGCCGTGGTGAACGTCGACGATTATTTCGAGGTGACGGTTTCCGGTCAGACCTTCGGCTACCAGATCCAGGCCACCGACCCGAAGACGCTGACCTTCGTCGCCCAGACCCTGACCACCCAGATCAACGCCGCCAGCCCGCCGCTGCCGATGACGGTGTCGACCGCCAACGGCATCATCACGCTGGTCGGCCAGGATCCGGGGCAGAAGTTCGACCTGTCGGCCCGCGTCATCAACTCCGCCACGGTGGAGAACAGCGTCACCGCGCCGACCACCACCCAGGCGCCGACGACCGCCCTGCCGCAGGTCGACAGCTTCACCCTGAACGGTGCCGCGGTGGACATCGGCGACACCTTCGAATTCACGGTCGCGGTCGGCGATCCCGACGATCCGTACAACCAGAACTACTACACGAAGAATCCCAACGAGCCGCGCGACCTGCCGCCCTACCAGACCTACACGGTGCGCTACACGGTCAGCGACACCGACTATGCCGCCGGCGTCACCGACGTCAGCCAGGTGGCCGACAAGCTGCGCCAGCAGTTCGGCAACCTGAACCCGGCCCCGCCGGTCACCATCGACGCGGTCGGCAACGGCCCCGGCATCGCGCTGACCAGCACGGCCAACGCCGATCCCAATCATCCCAACCGCAGCTCGCTGTTCTCGACCAGTGCCAAGGTGACGAACGGGTCGCTGGAGAACACCATCTCGGTCGGGACCCTGCCGCCGGAGCAGGACAGCCTGATCGATGTCCCCTATGCCGAGCCGCCCGACCTGCCCTTCTACGATTCCGAATATCTGACCAAGGGCAAGAACGCCGAGGCGTACCGCAAGTCACAGGTGACCATCGACGACAACCTGAACCTGACCTATGGCGTCAGCGCCGACGACAAGGCGTTCCAGACCCTGGTGAAGGCGATGCAGCTGGTGCGGACGGCGGCGGCCAATCCCGGCAAATGGACGGAGTACAGCACCCAGGCGCGCGAGATGCTGACCCAGGCGACCGACCAGATCCGGTCGATCCACGCCAAGGTCGCGTCCGACGCCGCCACGCTGGAAACCACCAAGAACGCCCACACCGACTCGATCGCCACCCTGACCGACCGCATCGCCAAGATCGAAGGCATCGACCAGACCGAGGTCGCGGCGCGGCTGAGCAGCGCGATGAACGTCCAGCAGGCGACCTACACCGTCGCCGGCCAGACGCAGAAGCTGTCGCTGCTGAACTATCTGGCCTGACAGGGGCCGGCCTGACAGAAAAATGGGGGCGGCCGAATGGGCACGGGCTTTGCCCAGAAGGTGCCGCAAGCCGGATGGCGTGCGGCACCAATCGAAGCGTCTCTCCTCGGCCTGGAAATTAAAGGAGAGCGACTTTTTGCTGCCGATCGCCAAAATGGTCCGCCTTAGTCGATGGCGCTATTGAACCGCCTCTTGTATCTGCCGCTCCATATCGGGAGTGATCTGAGCCGGTCGGGCCGGCAGGGGCTGGCTCCCGCGCTTGCCATTGTTCGCAATTTCGTCAATGAGCAGCTTCATCTCGGCGATCTCACGGACCTGTGATTCGATGATTTGGTCCGCGAGCCTGCGCACGCGGGGGTCGCTGATGCTCGCATTGCTTGCGTTGTTGATGGCAATGGAATGGTGCGGGATCATCGACTTCATGAAATTGAGATCGTCGACCAGACCTTGACTACGGTTCACGTAGAGGAGTGCAGATCCGACCAGAATGGCGGCCACCAGCACGGCAATCTTGGTAAACATCCCCCTGTACATAGACCACATGAAGCCAAGCATCACGATTGTCATGACGCAGGCCATGACGAGTGAAGAAACCATCCGATTTATGCTGAACAGGGCATGATCGAGCGAATAAACGAGTTGATACATCAAAAAGAACATGATGAACGTGGAGGTTGCGATCATTGCCGCGAACCGTCCCCAGCCCATATTCATCATTTTCTCATGATGATCCCGTTCGCGTGACATTGCGGCTTCCTCTGTTTGATTCTGCCCAATGACAGGCAACAGGGCCCTCATCGTCGTTGTTCCCGCGAAGCTTTCCATGATCGAGGCACTTGCCGACCATCTCCGGCGCGTAGCCGCGCCAGATGCCCCGTCTGAAGAGTTGGCGAGATCGGGCGTTACAGCCGTCGGGGGCTGTGCCGGATCGGCATGAAGAAGCGGTCGATGGTGTACAGCGAAGCCCAATTGAGTATATGGGCTGGGCGGTTCTGGTAGTTAGCGCCTCAACCGTTTAGGTCGACCATGCCGATGATCAAAGAGCTTGTATTCGCGATGCCCTACAAATCAGCCCACGGCGGGGCCGGACAGAGGTAAATCCGGAAAGGCACAACAGATTCATGCAGGGGGTGGCCGCTCAGCCACCCCCTGTTTCACTCAGTCCATCAGCACTGTTACTTGCTGCGGCCGGCCGTCTGCATGAAGTTGTCGTAGGGCAGCTCCGCGACGCGGAACCACAGCTGCACCTCGTCCAGGAAGGGCTTCCAGCTGTCGTAGACGGCCTTGAAGTCCGGATTGGTCTTCGCGATGTCGTCGTACAGCTCGTAGGCGATCTTGTGGGCGGCTTCCATCAGGTCGCGCGGATAGGGGCGAAGCAGGGCGCCCTTGGCGACCAGACGCTTCAGCGCCTTGGCGTTCTCCGCGTCGTAGCGGGCGGTCATCGCGCTGTTCGCCTCGGCGCAGGCCGCTGTCAGGATCGCCTGATAGGATTTGGGCAGCGCGTCCCATTCCTTCTGGTTGATGTAGAGCGAGACCTGCGGCCCGCCTTCCCACCAGCCCGGATAATAGTAGTATTTGGCGACCTGGACGAAGCCCAGCTTCTCGTCGTCATAGGGGCCGACGAACTCGACGGCGTCGATGGTGCCCTTTTCCAGCGCCGGGTAGATGTCGCTGCCGGCGATCTGGGTCGGGGCGGCGCCCAGCTTGGCCATGATCTGGCCGGTGATGCCGGCAATGCGGATCTTCAGGCCGTTGAAGTCGGCCAGCGACTTGATCTCCTTGCGGTACCAGCCGCCCATCTGGGCGCCGGTGTTGCCGGCCGGGAACTGGACGATGCCATGCTTGGCGAAGAAGGTCCGCATCACCTCCTGGCCGCCGCCATACTGGTACCAAGCGTTCTGCTGGCGGGCGTTGGGCCCGAAGGGGATGGCGGTGTCGAAGGCGAAGGTCGGGTCCTTGCCGACATAGTAATAGCCGCAGGTGTGGCCGCACTGGACCGTGCCGTTCTGGACGGCGTCCAGCACCTGCAGGCCGGGGACGATCTCACCGGCGGCATGGACGCGGATCTGGAATTTGCCGTCGGTCGCCTCGGACACGCGCTTGGCGATCATCTCGGACGTTCCGACGAGGATGTCGGTGCTCTTCGGGAAGCTCGAAGCCAGGCGCCACTGGATTGACGGCTGGGTCTGCGCGATGGCCGGGGCCGCGAGGGTCGAGGCGGCAACGGTCGAAACGGCACCGACACCGGCCTTGGTGAGAAACGCTCTTCTTTCCACTCCCGCTACTCCGCAAGATTATTGCTATTGCTGACGATTTCCAAGACCCGCGATGAATCAGGGAATTACAGCGACTTAGGCGAGAGTGTAACAAAGCATCCGCTGCCGGCCCCTGCATCGCATAAATGTGCATGCCTGCCTTTCGAGGGGGGTCAGGAGGTGGTGCGCAGCCGTCCCAGGAAGACCGACAGCGGCGGCATCACCAGCATCCGGCCGACGGCGGTCAGTTCCGGCGGCAGGGCACCCGGAGCGCGCGGGACAGGCAGCTCCTCCAGATCTCCGCGGCCGCGCAGGGCGAATTCCGCCGGCCGGTCGGCCATGTTGAAGACGGCGAGAAGGCGGTCCTCCCCGGATGTCCGTTCGAAGGACAGCAGGTCGCCATGCTCCTCCACGGCGGTGACGGAGCCGGCGCGCAGCGCCTCCAGGTCGCGGCGCAGGGAGAGCGCCGCACGCCACACCGTCAGCGGGCTGCCGGCGGTCCGCTCCTGCCGGTCCACCGCGAGGTCGAGATGGGCGTCGGGCACCGGCAGCCAAGGCTCGGCATTGGTGAAGCCGGCGTGGGGCTCGGCGGCGCGCCAGGGCATGGGCGTGCGGCTGCCGTCGCGGCCCTGGAAATCGGGCCAGTAGGTGATGCCGAAGGGGTCGCGCAACTGGTGCTGCTCCAGCACTGCGTTGGGCAGGGCCAGCTCCTCCCCCTGATAGAGGCAGACGGTGCCGGGCAGCGCCGCCGCCAGCATCGCCAGCAGGGCGTTGAACGACTGCGGATCGGCACCGGCGGGCAGCCAGCGGCTGGCGGCGCGCTCCACATCGTGGTTGGACAGGCTCCAGCAGATCGACTCCGGCCGCCCCGCGGCGCTCAAGGCCTGGGCGAAGCCCTTGGCGCTGAAGGGCTGTTTCGCCAACGACAGGGTGTAGGCGGCGTGGAGCCCCTGCGGCGTGCAGTAGGCGGCGATGCGCTGGCCGGCGCCGGGCTGGCTCGACAGCTCGCCCAGCAGGACGCGGCCGGGATAGCGCTCCACCGTCTCGCGCAGGCGGGACAGGATGCCGCCGATGGCCGGGTGCATCATGTCGTAGACATGCTGTTGCAGGGCGAAGGGCTTCAGCGGCGGTTCGGCCTCGCGCCAGACGGTGGCCGGGTTGGAGCGCAGCTGTGGGTCATGGGCGAAGAAATCAACGGCGTCGATGCGGAAGCCGTCGACACCGCGCTCCATCCAGAATTCCGCCGTCTCGCACAGCGCGTCCATCACCGCCGGGTGGTGCAGGTTCAGCGCCGGCTGGCTGGCCAGGAAATGGTGCAGGTAGTACTGCCGCCGCCGCGGCTCCCAGGTCCAGGCGGCGCCGCCGAACACCGACAGCCAGTTGTTGGGCGCGGTGCCGTCGGGCTTGGCATCGGCCCAGACATACCAGTCGGACTTGTCGCCGTCCCGCGACCGCCGGCTGTCGACGAACCAGGGATGGGCGTTGGAGGTGTGGCCGCAGACCAGATCGACCAGCACCTTCAGCCCCAGCCCATGGGTGCGCTCTATCAACCGCTCGAAGACGGCGAGGTTGCCCATGCGCGGGTCCACCGCCCGGTGGTCGGCGACGTCATAGCCGAAGTCGGTGCGCGGCGACGGATAGAAGGGGCTGATCCACACCCCGTCGACACCCAGCGAGGCGACATGGTCCAGCCCCTCGATCACGCCGTCGAGGTCGCCCCAGCCGTCGCCGCCGCTGTCGCGGAAGCTGAGCGGATAGATCTGGTAGAGCGCCGCCCCGTTCAGCCAGGACGCGTTGGGGGCCGACGGTTTGGACTGGGAAGAGGTGTGGGGCAAGGCAGAGGGCTCCGCGCCGGGGATCGCATAAGCGGTTCGCGACGCCAGAGTCGCCTGTCGTGGCTAACGAAAGGTTACCGGCCGTTCGTGGTCACAAGACCCTGCCTTTCGTAGGGGTCGGCCATCGGGATAGAAACTTGTGGACGGCTGTCCCGGGGCTTGGCCGCCGCGCCGCGCTGCGGCTATACCAGCGGCTCAGTTCGAGGAGTGGGGATGCGACGCGGCGGGACGGCGACCGAATCGACGAAGGAGAAGGAACGGCGGCTTGGCCGTTACCGGCTGCTCGACGTGATCGGGCGGGACGGCGATGCCCGGCTGCACCGCGCGCTGGACGCCCATGGTCAGGCGGTGGAACTGTGGACGGTGCCGCTGGCCCGCCTGTGTGCCGATGCCGCCGGGCTGGAGCGGTTCCGGCAGATGGCGACAGCCGCGGCCCAGCTGTCCCACCCTGCGATCCCCGCCATCCTGGCGTCGGGCGAACATGCCGGTACAGCCTTCGTCGCCACCACCCCGGCTGAAGGCCCGACGCTTGCCGCGCGTCTGGACGGCGGTCCGTTGCCGTGGGACGAGGCGGTCGCGACGCTCGACCGCGTGCTGGACGCGCTGACCGCCGCCCACCGGGCCGGGGTCGCGCATGGCGCGCTGACCGCCGGGGTCATCCGCCACAGCGGCTCGGCGGCCGTGGTCGGCGGTTTTGGGCGGGCGGCGCTGACTGCGGCGAACGCGGACCGCAGGGGCGATCTGGAGGCTGCCGCCCGGCTGACGGAGCGGGTGCTGGCGGGGCATGAGGACCGGCCGGCAGTCGCGGCCATGCTGGCGGATCTGCGGGACGGCGGCACTTTCCCGGATGTTGCTTCGCTGCATCTTGCAGTGAGCGGTCTGACCGGAGCCTCCAACCTCCAGGCCGCCGCGCCTGTGCGCTCCACCCGCTGGACGTGGTGGGCCGGCGGAGTGGTTCTGGCGGGTGGCTTGGCTGCCGCTGCCATGATGTTCGTGAATCCTCCCTCCCCACCCCGCACCGTAACGGAGGGACCGACCGCAGAATCGGCGCCGATCGCCCCACCCGCGCCGCCCCCCGCTGTCACTCCCTCCGCGCCGCCCGCCCCGCCGGTGGCGAGCAGGCAGCCGCCGGTCGCGGCGATGGAAAAGGCGCTGCGCGCCGTCCCCTGTGCGCTGGTCACGGTGGAGAAGACCGGCGGCCGGCTGCTGGTCTCCGGGACGGTGGCGGGGGAGCGGGCGGAGACGGAGGTGCGCGAGACGGTCGAGGCGCTGGCCGCCGGCTGGGACCATGGCTTCGACCTCGCCGGCGCGGATGCGCAGTTCTGTGCGCCCCTGGGCAGCGTCGCCACGGCGCTGGACGCCAATCGCGGGCTGGCGGAACCGTTGGCGGCGAGCGTGCTGGACGGGCCGGATCTCAGTGCCGGCGACCCGCTGGTTCTGGAGATCCGGGCGCCCGCCCGGCCGGTGCAGTTGCAGGTCGATTACTTCACCATCGACGGCAGCGTCGTCCATCTGCTGCCCAACCCGTCGGACAGCGGATCGGCACTGGCGGCCGGTGCGTCGCGTCGGCTTGGGGAAAAGGCCGGGGACGGCAAGCCGCAGAGCGACCGGTACTGGACCATCGGCCCGCCCTTCGGCACCGAGATGCTGCTGACCATCGCCACGGCGGCGCCGCTGTTCCCGACCCCGCGGCCGGAGCAGGAGCCCGCGGCCGACTATCTGGCCGCCCTGACGGACGCGCTGGCGACCTTGCCGGACGACGCTCCGGCCCCGCTGGCGGATGCGCGATTCATCGCCACCGGCCCCTGACGAACGGCATCACGCCGTTGCGGCGAAGCGTCCGACCACAACGGTGACGTTGTCCTGACCGCCGGCGGCGTTGGCCGCCTCGACCAGGGTGGCGGCGGCGCGGGCCGGATCCGGCTCCTCCCGCAGGATGCGGGCGATCAGCCCGTCCGGCAGCATGCCGTTCAGCCCGTCGGAACAGAGCATGACGACATCCTCCGGCATCAGCGAATGCACGCCGACCTCCGGCTCCACGTCCTCCGCGGTGCCGAGCGCCCGGACGATGATGTTCCGCTGCGGCGCGGTCCCCCGCCCGCCGTTGTCGAGCCAGATCTGGTAGAGGCTGTGGTCGCGGGTCAGGGTGCGCAGTTCGCCGTCGCGCAGGCGGTAGACCCGGCTGTCGCCGGCGTGGAAGACGACCATCTGCGCCGTGCCGGGAACCCGCCAGACGCCGGCCACGGTGGTGCCCATGCCGCGGCCCTGCGCGAATCCACGCGACATGTTCAAGTCGAAGATCTCCCGGTTGGCCTGCTGCACCGCCGACCGTGCCAGCGACAGGGCCCGGCGCACCGCCGGTTCGCCCGCCGCCGGATCGGTCAGGGTGCGGTCGGCATCGTCGCGGTCCGCCGCGGAGATCCCACCCACCAGCGTGATCGGCTCGACATCCCCATGATCGCGCAGAAGGCCGCAGATCACCTCGACCGCCTTGCCGCTGGCGATGTCGCCGCCGGCATGGCCGCCCATTCCGTCGCAGACGACCGCGAATTCACCGTCGCTGCTGGCCTGGAAACTATCCTCGTTGCGGGAGCGGGTGCGCCCGACGTCGGTCAGGCCGGCGACGGTCAGGACATAGGGTGAGTTCGGCATTCAGGCGGCGGCTCCCGTCTCGCGACTGTCTGGTCCCATGGATGCTGGGACCGGAATTCCGGGCCGGCTCCATCGGGACCGGAAGCACCGGGAGACCCGGCAATACGGGAAGGGAGCGGCGGCCGTTTGTCCGATAATGGCGCAAGCACCCCAAAAGATACAGCGGTGATTGTGTCGGGCGATTGCACCGGGCGATTGTAAAGGCCGGACGATTGCCTCTGCCGATGATCGCCCGGCTGGCGTTGGAAAACCGATGTGGTAAAGTTTGCCCATTCGCAGCGGACGAAGGATGGACCGCCATGGCCGCCAGCATCGGAATCGCGCTCAGCGGCCTGACCGCCCAGACGCGGCGGCTCGACGCCTCTGCCTCCAATGTCGCCAATGTCCGCTCCACCGGGGCGGTTCCCACGACCGATGGGTCGGCGGAGAGCAAGCGCGCGCCCTACCAGCCGCTGGCGGTCGCACAGACCGATGCCAACCCCGGGACGCGCGCGACCTTCACGCCGATCACCCCGGCCTATCTCCAGGACTATGCGCCGGACGACAGCGCGGCCAACGGCGACGGCATGGTGGCGGCGCCAAACGTCGATCTGGCGACGGAGCGGGTCAACCAGATGGCCGCCAGCCGCGCCTATGGCGCCAACATCGCGGTCGTCCGCACACAGGATGAAATGCTGACGTCTCTGCTCGACTCGAAAGTCTGAGCGGCCGGCGGCGCTTGCGGCCGGGTCAGACGGTGATGTTCAGATCAGACCGTGATGTTCAGATTCTGGCCGCGTGTCGGCGTGACGTTGCCGCCGCCGGAGCCACCGGCCGGCTGGACCAGCGCCGCGACGGTCGCCTGCTGCTGATCGGCATTCTGGCTCAGCGCCTTCACACCGAAATTCACCTGGTTCTGCGCCTGCTTGAGAGCAATCGCCGCGCCGGCGGTCGATGAGGTGACGTCCATGGCGATCCTGGCCCCCGGAAAAAAGCGCCCCGCGAAGAGAGCGTCCTCAGATGACCACATTCACCCGCGCGGCGGAACTGCCGGCCGAAGCGATGCTGGTCGAGGGCGATTGTGCCACGGACGAGGACGTGGCGGAAGCCGCAAGCGCAACCGGGGCGGCAGTCGAGGGGGAAACAGCCGAGGTCGAAGTCCCCGTTCCGGTAGAGAGTCCGGTGCCGGCGACCGGGGAAACACCGGACCCGCCGCGACCATAGGCCGCAGACTGGCTGCCGGCCTGCCCGCTCGCCTGCCCATTCCCTTGCCCATTCCCGCCGACCGTCAGCCCCAGAAGCGACGCGCGTTCCGCGTTCTTTTCCTTCTGCTGGGCTTCCTTGTACTGCTTCAGCGCCGCTTCGGTCGGGATCTGCGACACGGTTTTCCCGTTGGCCGGGTCGCGGTACAGCATCACCAGCCGCGAAGCATCGGTGTCGTAGCTGAAGGCGATGGTCGGGAAGCGGTTGACCAGCGGATCGGTGCCGCCGGCTTCCGGCTGGGGATCGGCAGGTGCGGTGGAAGTCGGAGTCCGGGTGCCGGCCCCTGTTTCTACGGCATCGCTGCCGCGGGGCGTCATGAAGGCGAACGGCCGCGAGACCGTCGATGTGGCTGCCGCCACGTTCATGACCGGTTATCCGAATCGGTGAGAGTTGAACATTAAATTACCGTAACCCCGGCAACGCGTAAAGGCTTTCTTTACTCTTATTTGGGTTGGCGAATCTAACCCTTTTGGCGAAACGCGGTTTCGCGTTACGGGCGTATTCATGCCGAAAATCCGGGTTTCCGCGCGGGCGGGCTTGCGGCGACGGCACCGGCCGTCCTAAAGCGTTGAGCCATGGCCACGATCCTCGAAGCCTTGACGCTGGCGCTCGACCTTCATCTTGCCGGTCGCTTCGGCGAGGCGCAGGAACTGTACACCCGCATCCTCGATGCCGAACCGGAACAGCCGGACGCTCTGCATTACCTCGGCGTTTTGGCCGGCCAGATCGGCCGCGGCGAGTTCGGCCTGACGCTGATCGACAAAGCGTCGGCCCTGCGGCCGGAGGCGGCGGACATCCACGCCAACCGCGCCAACCTGCTGCGCGGCCTGGGTCGCCTGGACGAGGCGGAAATGGGCTATCGCCGCGCATTGGCCCTGCGCCCCGATTTCGCGGAGGCCTGGACCGACCGTGCCTTCGCCCGCCATGGCCGCGGCGATGCGGCGGCCGTCGATGCCGCCACCGAGCTGTTGGAACGCGCCTTGCGGATCGAACCGGCGCTGGATCCGGCCCGGGAAAAGCTGGTCGACCTGCTGCACGCGCGCGGGCGGCTGCGGCTGGAATCGGGGCAGGTGACGCCGGCCCTGGCCGACCTGATCCGGGCCGCCGCGCTGGATCCGCGGGATGCCGACATCGCCTTCCTGCTGGGCAACGCCCTGTTCGCCGCCGGGCTGCGCGCGGATTCGGTGATCGCCTTCCGCAACGCGCTGGCGCTGGTGCCGGATTTCCTGTCGGCCGCGCTCAACCTCGGCATCGCGCTTGCCGCGACGAACCGGGCAGAGGCGGCGCTGGTCCCGCTGCGCCACGCCCTGCGCATCGACCCGGCCCATCCCGCGCCGCGCGACACGCTGACCCTGGCCTTGCGGGCGCTGGGCCGTGGCGAAGAGGCCGAGGCGCTGGCCCCGCCGCAGCCGGCTCAGGCGCCGAAACAGCCGTCCGCCCGCCGCCCCCGCCGGCCCCGTTAATCGCCGTCGCCGTTAATCGACGGGCCGTTCCGCCAGCACCACCAGCCCCATCACCGGCTCGCCGCTTTCGTAGCGCAGCCGGTCACGATCGCACCGCCGCAGAGTGAGCCCCGCGTCCGCCACCGCCGTCCTGATGTAAGCCTCGGCATGGGCATAGCGGCCGTGGGTGGCGACGCGGTGGGGCCGTCCGTCGGCCGGGTCCAGCTCCTCCACCGTGAAGGCCAGCCGTCCGCCGGGGCGCAGCGCCGCGCGGGCGGCAGCGAACGCGTCGTCCAGGACGCCGAAATAGCAGAAGACATCGGCCGCAACGACGAGATCGAAGGCGCCCGGCCGCTCGGCGAGGAAACCGACCAGCTCCGCCGCCTGCAGCTCGTCATACAGGCCGCGGGCGCGGGCGCGATCCAGCATGCCATCCGACAGGTCGACGCCGACCAGCCGGCGGGCATAGGGCCGGAGCGAGGCGGCGCACAGCCCGGTGCCGCAGCCGGCGTCGAGCACGTCCAGGCCGCTGCGCCGCTCCTCTTCCGCCAGCAGGCCGGCGAGCAGCGACGGCGCGCGGTAATCAAGCTCCGCCAGCTTGCGGTCGAACTCCTCGGCGAACAGGTCGAAGGTCTGGCGCACATAGTCGTCGGGGGCGCGCGCATCGGCTTCCTCCCCGGCGATGGCGGCGCCGATGTGGCGGGCCAGCGGGTTGGCGGGGTGATCGCGCCGCCACAGCCGGGCCAGCACCGCCGCTTCCTCGACCCCGCCCTGCTCGTGCAGCAGGTAGAGCACGGCGCCGAGATTGTCGTGGGCGTCGGCCCAGTCCGGCCGCAGGGCCAACGCCCGCCGGTAACCCATCGCCGCCTCGCCGAAGCGGCCGAGGTCGCGCAGCAGGTTGCCGCGGTTGTTCCACGCCTCCGCATGGTCCGGCCGCAGCGCCAGGGACTGGCGGAACGCATCGTCGGCCTCGCCATGCCGTTCCGCCTGCCGCAGGACCGAGCCGAGGTTGTAGTGCGCCATCCCCTCATGCAGGCCATGGGCGACGGCGGCGCGATAGGCGGCGGCGGCCTCCTGCAGACGGCCGAGCGCGCGCAGGGCGTTGCCGTGGTTGTTGTGGGTCCCCGCCAGGGTCGGATCGGCCTCCAGCGCCCGCGCATAGAGCGGTTCCGCCCCCGCCGCGTCGCCGGCCGCCGCCAGCGCGTCCGCCTGCCGGCTGAGCCTGACCGCCGGCGGCAGGGCAGCTCCCCGCAGTCCACCGCGCAAGGACAAGCGTGACCCCGCCATCGCGTGCTCTCCTCTTTCCCGCCGCCGGCGCCTGCGCCGGCCGATCTGCCGCCGACATCAATGTCATCTTTATCAATGGCATCTTTACCGTGATCCACCGATGATGGCACTCCCTTTGAGGGTGCGGACAGTCGGGGACGGGGCCGGAACGTGGCGAAGCACACCAACATGCTGGCACAGGCCGTGGCACACCATCAGGCCGGGCGCATCGCCGAGGCGGAGCGCGGCTATCGCGCGGTGCTGGCGGCGGACCCGCGCAATGCCGACGCCCTGCATCTGCTGGGGGTGGCTGCCCTTCAATCCGGCCGCGCCGACGAGGCGGTGACCCTGATCGGCAAGGCGCTGGCGCAGGCGAAGGGCGTCGCCGACTATTGGGACAATCTGGGCAGCGCACTGTCCGCCGCCGGCCGGCCGGACGACGCGGTGCAGGCCCACCGCAACGCCGCGACCCTGGACCCGCAAGGGGCGCAGCGCCGGCACAATCTGGGCAACGCCCTGGCCGTTCTCGACCGCCATGACGAGGCGGAACGGGCCTTCGCCGCCGCCCTTGCGCTGAAGCCCGACTATGCCAAGGCCTGGTACAATCTCGGCAACGGCCACGCCGCGCGCCATCGCCATGGCGATGCAGTGACGGTGCTCGACCACGCCGTGCGGCTGGCGCCGGGCATGGTGGAGGCGCACAACAACCTGGGCGATGCGCTGGCGATGAGCGGACGGCTGGACGAGGCCATCGCCCAGCACCGGCTGGTGGCCCGACAGCGTCCGGACGACGCCACCGCCCATTACAATCTGGGCGCCGTCCTGCAGCAGAAGGGCGCACTGGAGAGCGCGGAGATCGCCTATCGTCAGGCGCTGAAGCGCAACCCGCGCCACAGCGCGGCGCTGAACAACCTCGGCAGCGTGCTGAAACGGCTAGGCCGTCCCGATCAGGCGGAAATCTGCCACCGGCAGGCGCTGGAGCTTCATCCGGAGTTCGTGGAGGCGCGGTACAACCTCGGCAACGCGCTGCAGGCACAGGGGCGGTATGACGAGGCGGCGGCCTGCTTCGAGGAGGCGCTGGCCCAGCAGCCCGACCTCGCCACTGCGACCTACAACCTGTCGCTTCTGGCGCTGCTTCACGGCGACCTGACGCGCGGCTGGGCGGGGTATGAGCGGCGCTTCGCCGCCGGAGAGGCGATGCCCGACCGGCGCTTCGGCATCGCGCGCTGGGGTGGGCAGCTGTTGCGCGGCAAGCGGTTGCTGGTTTGGCGCGAACAGGGGGTGGGCGACGAATTCCTGTTCGCCTCCTGCTATCCGGACGTGGTCGCTTGGGCGGGCGGGCCGGTCACCATCGAATGCGATCCGCGGCTGGTCCCGCTGTTCCGCCGCTCCTTCCCCAAGGCCACGGTGCGGGCCGAAAGCTGCACCGGTGACGCTTTCGGCGACTTCCCGCGCGAGACCATCGTGCCGCCGGACTTCGACCTGCAGATACCCGCGGGCGACCTGCCGGAGCTGCTGCGCGGCAGCCTGTCCGTCTTCGAGCCGCAGGGGCCCTGGCTGGTTCCGGACCCGGCGCTGGTGGAGCACTGGCGGGAGCGGCTGGCGGCCTTGGGGCAGGGCTTGCGGGTTGGCATCGGCTGGCGCAGCCAGCTGATGACGGCCGAGCGCAAGGACGCCTATGTGCTGCTGGAGCATTGGGGGCCGCTGTTCGCCATCCCCGGTCTGGTGTTCGTCAACCTGCAATATGGCGACTGCGAGGCCGAACTGCGGGCGGCCGAAGAGCGCTTCGGCGTGTCCATCCACCGCTGGGCCGATTTGGACCTGAAGGATGATTTCGACGGGGCGGCGGCGCTGACCGCCAACCTGGATCTGGTGATCTCGCCGGCGATGTCGGCGGGGGAGCTGGCCGGTGCGCTGGGCGTGCCGGTCTGGCGTTTCGGCAGCCGCGACTGGACGCAGTTGGGCACCGGCGTCCGGCCCTGGTTCCCCTTGATGCGCCTGTTCCAGCCCAATCCCGGCGAGGGGCTGGAAGCGACCATCCGGGCGATGGCCGGAGCCCTGCGGGCCATCTTGCCGGTGCCAGTGCCGAAGTCCGTACCGCTGGTTGCAACGTCGCCGGAGCGAGAGCCTCAGCCCGATTTCGACACCCTGCTGAACCGGGCCGCCGACCTTCACCGCACCGGCCGGCTGGCGGAGGCGGAGGCCGCCTATCGCGCCGCCATTGCGGCCGATCCCGGACGGGAGGCTCCCGGCCATGCCGACGCGCTGCATCTGCTGGGATTGCTGATGCACCAGATCGGGCGGAACGGCGAGGCGCTCGCCCTGATCGGCGGTGCGTTGCGGGCCGACCCGGCCTTCCCCCAGGCCTGGAACCATCTGGGACTGGTGCAGGAGGCGGACAAGCGCCATGCCGACTCCGCCCGCGCCTTCACCCGCGCGCTGGCCCTGCACCCCGCCTTTGCCGAGGCGCTGACCCATCTGGGGCTCGTTCACCAGACCTGCGGGAGGGTGGAGGAGGCCATGCGGCTGCATCGCCGCTGCATCGTCCTCCAGCCGGAGCATCTGCCGGCCCATGCCAATCTCGGCCATGCCTGCGAGTTGACGGGGCGCATGGCGGAGGCGAACGGCCATTACCGCCGGGCGCTGGCCCTGCAGCCGGAGTCCGCCGAAGCCGGCAACAACCTCGCCACCATGGCCATGCTGGCCGGCCGGCAGGAGGAGGCGAAGACCCATCTGCGCCGCGCGCTGCGGATCGACCCGGATTTTGCTTTGGCGGCCTGGAACCTCGGCCTGCTGGATCTTGCCGACGGGCGCATCGCAGAGGGTTGGGCCGGTTATGGCCGCCGCTTCTCCGCCCGTCAACTGCAGCGGGCCCGCCGCATCGACCGGCCGGTGTGGACGGGGGAACCGTTGCGGGGCCGGCGGCTGCTGGCCTGGTCGGAACAGGGGGTGGGTGACGAGATCCTGTTCGCCTCCTGCTTCGATGCCCTGCAGGGGCTGGACGGTCCGGTCACGGTCGAATGCGACCGGCGGTTGGTCAGCCTGTTCGCCCGCTCCTTCCCCTGGGTCGCGGTGCGGGCGGAAACGGCGGATGCCGCCGGGCGGGAGACGATCGACCCGCCGGATTGCGACCTGCAGATGCCGGCCGGCACCCTGCCCGCCCTGGTCCGCGACCGGGTGGAGCGCTTCCCCGGCCGTCCGGCCTATCTGCGCCCCGATCCCGGCCGTCTCGCCCTGTGGCGCGACCGCCTGGCCGCCCTGCCCGGCCTGAAAGTGGGACTGGCATGGCGCAGCCAGATCGTCACCGCCCAGCGCGCCGCCGCCTATACCGGTCTGGCCGATTGGACGGCCCTGCTCGATCTGGCCGGCGTCAGCGTGGTCATGCTGCAATATGGCGACTGCCGCGCCGAACTGGCACGGGTGGAAACGGCGACGCGCCGTCTGCACCGCTGGGACGATCTGGATCTGAAGGACGATTTCGAGGGGGTGGCGGCCCTGATCGCCAACCTGGATCTGGTGATCTCGCCGGCCACCGCGGTCGGCGAACTGGCCGGCGCCCTGGGCGTCCCGGTCTGGCGGCTCGGCACCCGCGACTGGACGCAGATGGGAACCGGCGTGCGGCCCTGGTTCCCGTCGATGCGGCTGATCCAGCCGCCGGACGGTGAAGGATTGGCCGCCGCCGCCCGGCAGGCGGTGCGCGCGCTGGCGGCATTGGCGCCGGCCGGATGACCGGCCTTTACACCCTGCTTGCCGAAGCGTTCGACCGTCACCAGACCGGCGGATTCGAAGAGGCGGAACGGCTGTACCGCCGCATCCTCGCCATTGAGCCGGCCGAGGCGGAGGCCCTGCACCGGGCCGGGTTGCTGGTCGCCCAACTCGGCCGGCTGGAGGAGGCCGACGGGCTGCTCCGCCGGGCGCTGGCACTGGACCCGGCGGAGACCGAGGCGGCGGTCAACCATGGCAAGATCCTGCGCGCACTGCGCCGTCCCGGGGCGGCAGCCCGCCGCTTTCGCCATGCCCTCGCCCTCGCCCCCGCCCTGCTGACGGCGCAGGAAGGGCTGGGCCATGCCGAGCGCGAAGGTGGACATGCCGCCGCGGCGGCCACCGCCTACGGCCGGGCGGCGCTGGCCGGCGCAGGGCCGGCGGTGCTTCACCAGTGGGGCGTCGCGCTGGACGGCATCGGCCTTGCGGAGGAGGCGGTTGAGGCCCTGCGCCGCTCCGCCCACCTCGACCCGACGGTTCCGTCGGTGGCCCTGCGGCTGGCCGGACTTCTCCAGCGGATGGGGCGAGGCGGCGAGGCGGCAGGCTGGTATCGCCATGCGCTGGTGCTTCAGCCCGGCCATGCCGAGGCGCGCCGGTCCCTCTCCGTCATCACTGGCGCCGGCACCTCGGCGGGGGAACCGCCATCGGCGGCATAACCCTTTGTTTCAAAGGGTCGGCCCACCTCCGGATGGTGTTGCGCGAAATGATTTCAAGATCCTACCCCTGCGACCCACTGTCATACGTCTGAACGGTTGAGGCATTTTTTCGCATGGTTTGACCGCATAAAACGCAAGATTAGGGTTGTTCGGCGCTTCGGATGGGTGAACACTGGTGTCACCGGCCCGTCACATTGAGGCGGGACACGGACTGATCCTATGGAGAGCGACTCATGCACACTGAAGCTCGCCTTTCGTCTCTGCAAGACAAGCACATGCGCCTGGACCGGGCGATCCTCGACGAGGAAAAGCGCTCCTGGCCGGATGAGAGCGCAGTGAAGCGCCTCAAGCTTGAAAAGCTGCACGTCAAGGAAGAGATCGACCGCCTGACGCGCACCGGACCGATGAATTAATCCCCCCAATCACAGCATCGACCTTCAGACATCACCCTTGAACAGGGTTTCAAAAGGCCGGGTTGAGGCGGATCGCCTCACCCGGCTTTTTTGATGCCCGCCTATCTGATTGCCGGCCTTTTCAGCCGATGGCCCGACCGAGGCGCGCAAGTTCCGCCGCCACCGCCGGCAGCAGATCGGCCACCCGCTGTCCGGGGCCGGCCCGGAACAGACGCATCGACGGGAACCAAGGCCGCACCGCGGTGCCGAGCGTCGTCCAATCACCCGTCCGTGCCAGCCGCCAGACCGGCACGCCCAGCGCCGCCGCCAATTCTCCGGTGGAGGTGGCGGGCGCGATCACCAGATCCAGGGCCGACATCAGCGCCGCCGTACCGTCGAGGTCGTCGCGCAGGTCGAGGTCGGGAAAGGCATGAGGGGCACGGCCGAACGCCTCCCGGGCCGCGGCCAGTTCGGCTTCGCAATCGCCATATTGCAAATTGATCGGGATCAGGCCCGGCAGGGTCAGCACCGGCCGCCAATCCTCGATCCGCGTATAATCGGGCATGCGGTCCGGATCGAGTTGACCGCTTCGCCAGGCGATGCCGACCCGCAAGCCCTGCCCCAATCCAGCCAGCCGCCGACGCCAATCTTCGACCGCCGCCGGATCGGCACGCAAGGCCGGCTCCAGCCCGGCGAAGCCTGTCAGGGATGCGACCAGATGGCGCGACAGCGATCCGATCGGGATGTGGCAGTCGACGTCGGGCGTCGGTTCAGCCGGATCGGCCGGCAGCGCCCGTACCGTCGCCTGCGGGAAGGAGCGGGTGAACAGCGGCACGAAGCGCGGGTCGCACTCCACCATGATGCGGCCCCCTTCCCGGCCGGCCCGCGCGATCAGTTCGGGCAGGCGCTGGGCGAACATCAACTCGTCGCCGATCCCCTGCTCGCGCCAGACCAGCAGGCGCTTGCCCGACAGGTTGCCGCCCGTCCAGAACGGGACGGCCGGACTGCGGGCGGCGGACATCAGGTCGCGCGTGTCGAACCGCCGGTCATAACCGTCCCATCCCTCCGCCAGCCGGCCGGCGGTAAGATCGAGAACTCCGGCGTTGAAGGCCGCCGCAGCGTGGCCGGGTTCAGCCGCCAGCGCACGGCCGCACCACAGGGCCGCCGCGTCGTCGTTTCCCATCTCGCGCAGCAGCCGGCCGCGGTTCGCCATTCCGTCGGCCAGGGCGGGGGAGAGCGCCAGGGCGCAGCGGCCCGCCCGCTCCGCGGCATCCAGCCGGCCAAGCCGCCGCAGGGCCACCGACAGGTTCACCCATCCCGCCTCCAGCGCCGGCGCCCGCCGGAGCGCCTGGGCATGCGCCCGCTCCGCCTCGCCCCAGCAGCCGAGACGCGCAAGAGACGCCCCCAGATTGTCATGGGCCTCCGCAAGGGCGGGGTCGGCGGCGATCGCCCGCCGGTGGAGCGGCACGGCCGCCCCGCTCCGCTCCAGCGCGTCGAGCGCATTGCCGAGGTTGGTCAGTGCCGCGGCATTGCCGGGCTGGAGCGCCAGGGCGGTCCGGAAACTGGCGACGGCCAAACCCGCCCGTCCGAGAGCCAAGCGGACATTCCCCAGGCTGATATGCGCCGTCGCATAATCCGGGGCGGCGGCGACCGCCGCTGCGATGCGCGCTTCACCGCGTTCCGGCGCGCCGGTCTGGTGGGCGAGCAGGCCAGACAAATGGAGCGCCACCGGATCCCGTGGGCGGTGGGCCAGAATCCGTTCGTAAAGCGGGGCTGCCGCAGCGAAGGAACCGGAACGATGGGCGGCGACCGCCTGTTCCAGAAGCTGGTCCGGGTCGGGGTCCGCGGCTTCGCCATCCCCTGCCCCGGCAGGTGCTTTCCCCTTCCCGCGCGGCGATGCGGTGGCCCGCAATGCCTTCGCAATCTGGATCAGCGCCGCCTCCAACCCCTCGCCGGGATTGGGCTGGAACAGGCGCATCGACGGGAACCAGGGCCGCACGCCCGTGCCCAACTGCGTCCAGTCGCGGGTGCCGAAACGCCAGACCGGCACACCCAGCGCCCCCGCCAGCTCCCCCGCCGACATCGCCGGCGAGATCACCAGATCCAGGTTGGCGGTCAGCGCCGCCGCCCCGTCGAAATCATCCTTCAGGTCCAAATCGGCCCAGCGGTGGATGGTCACGCCGAAGCGCTCCTCCGCCGCCCGCAGCTCCGCCTCGCAGTCGCCATATTGCAGGTTGACGAACACCAGACCGGGGATGGCGAACAGCGGACCCCAATGTTCCAGCAGCACGTAGGCGGCCTTGCGCTCGGCCGTCATCAGCTGGCTGCGCCAGCCGATGCCGACCCGCAAGCCCTGCCCCAAGGCCGCCAGCCGCTCCCGCCAGCGCTCCACCAGCGCCGGGTCCGGAACCAGCCAGGATGTCCGTTCGAGGAAGCGCTTCAGCTCGGTGCGCAGCAGGCGCGGCAGGCTGCCGGCGGCGATCTGGACGTCGGCGTCGCGCGGGTCGGTGCTTTCCGGCCGGACATCGGCGTCGGGGAAGGAGCGTGCGAACAGCCGCACCAGCCGGCGGTCGCATTCGATCACCAGCCGGCCAGCGCGCCGCATCGCCTCGTGATAGCAGGAGGTGAAGAGGAATTCGTCGCCAACGCCCTGCTCCCGCCACACCAGCAGGCGCCGCCCTGCGATGTTCTCGCCGCGCCAGGCCCGTATGGACAGCCGGCGCCGCTGGTTCCGGAACGACGGCGTGCCGAAGCGCCAGTCATAGCCGGTCCAGCCCGACCGGAGGGCGCCGGTCTCCAGAAGCACGAGCGCGCGGTTGAAATGGGACTGTGCATGCCGGGGATCGGCCTGCAGGGCCGCATCGAAGGCGGCCAGCGCCTCCTCATGCCGGCCTTGCCGCTTCAGCAGATAGGCCAGATTGCCCTGGGCCTCGGCAAAGGACGGGTCGAGGCCAACCGCTGTGCGGTGGCAGGTTTCCGCTTCCGCGACCCTGCCGAGCGCTTCCAGGCTGTTGCCCAGGTTGGTCCAGGCGACGGCGAGGCGGGGGTCGCTGCGGGTCGCACGGTCCGCCGCGCGCACGGCCTCAGCGAAACGGTCAAGCTTGTGGAGAGCGGTGCCGAGGTTGCTGAGCATATCGGCGGACCCCGGCATCAGGGCGACCGCGACGCGATGGGCCGCCACCGCATCCTCGGGACGCAGCGCCAGTTCGCCACGATGGCCGTGGGCGGGCGCCAGATCGGGGCGCAGGCGCAGCGCATGGACAACGGAGGTCCGCGCATCGCCATCCCGCCCCATGCGGCGCAGCAGCGCAGTCCGGTTGACCCAGTGCCCGGCGCCCTCGGGCTGCACGGCGACACAGGCGCGCGAGGCCCGCTCGGCCGCGTCGAAGCGGGCCAACTCCTGGTAAACCTCGCTCAAGGCCGCATGGGCGGAGGCATTGACCGGGTCGGCGGCGACGGCGCGGACCAGCAGGGCCTGCGCCTCCTCCAACGCTCCGCGTCGCTTCGCCAGCACACCGGCCAGATGCAGGGCGACCGGATGACCGGGTGTCGTGTCGAGCACCTGCCGCACCAGGGCGTCCGCCGCCGCCGCGTCGCCGGCGCGGTAATGGGCGACGGCATCCGCCGTCAGTCTGTCAGCCTCGCTTCCCGGCTTTCCGTCAGCATCGGGGATCGGGCGCGGCGCCGCAGGCTTGCAGGATGCCGCGTGCGCCAACTCCTGCGCCATTCGGGCGATCATGGTCTCCAGACCCTCACCGGGGCCGGGCTGGAACAGGCGCATGGACGGGAACCAGGGACGCACGCTCGTGCCCAGCTGCGTCCAGTCGCGGCTGCCGAAACGCCAGACCGGCACGCCCAGCGCCCCCGCCAGTTCCCCCGCCGACATCGCCGGCGAGATCACCAGATCCAGGTTGGCGGTCAGCGCCGCCGCCCCGTCGAAATCGTCCTTCAGATCCAAATCGGCCCAGCGGTGGATGGTCACGCCGAAGCGCTCTTCCGCCGCCCGTAGCTCCGCTTCGCAGTCGCCATACTGAAGGTTGACGAACACCAGTCCGGGGATGGCGAACAGCGGCCCCCAATGTTCCAGCAGCACGTAGGCGGCCTTGCGCTCGGCCGTCATCAGCTGGCTGCGCCAACCGATGCCGACCCGCAAGCCGGGACCAAGCGCCGCCAGTCGCTCCCGCCAGCGCTCCACCAGCGTCGGGTCCGGCACCAGCCAGGATCCCTGCGGCTCGAAGGCGGACAGGCTGCCACGCAGCAGTTCCGGCAGGTCGCCGGCCGGCACATGAAAATCCACCGCCGGCGGCCGGTCAGGCGAAAAAATCGTCTCGCGGCCGCCGGAATCGACCGATTCCGCCCGGACGGTCGCCCGCGGAAAGGACCGTGCGAACAACGGCACCAGCCGGCGGTCGCATTCGATCGCCACATGGCCGGCGCGCGCGATCAATGCCGGATAGCAGGAGGCGAACAGGATCTCGTCACCGACCCCCTGCTCGCGCCACACCAGCAGACGGCTGCCGCCGGGTTCCTCGCCGCGCCACAGCGGGGCGGCGATCCGGCGGTTCACATAGCCTTTGGCCCGGAAGCGCCAGCGGTATCCCTCCCACCCGCCGGCGAGATCGCCGCGGGCGAGGCGCATCATACCGCGGTTGAGGTGCGCCGTGCCGAGCGACGGATTGACCGACAGGGCGAGATCCATGAATGGCTCGGCCGCCGCGTGATCCTGGCGGTATTGCCAGATCATCATGCCGAGATTGCCCGCAGCCTCCGCATGGTTGCCGTCGATCTCCAGCGCGCGCCGATGGGCCGCCTCCGCCTCCCCGATGCGGCCGAGAATCTGCAGAGCCAGGCCGTAGCCGGTCAATGCGGTCGGGTTCGCAGCGTCGACCGCCAGAGCGCGCCGGTATATGCGCATCGCGCCGGCGGTATCGTCGCGCTCGAGCAGCAGGCCGGCGAGGTTGGAATAGGCCTCCACGCTTCGGGGGTCGGCCGCCGCGGCGCGGCGACAGAGATGCTCGGCGCGGCCGGTCTCCCGCTTGCCGATGTGGATGCCGGCGAGATTGACCAGCGCCTTCCCGTAATCCGGACGCAGGCGCAGGGCACGCCGGTACCACCGCGCCGGCCGTTCGAAATCGCACGCGGGGTCGTATCGATCCTCCAGCGAGGTTCCGTGGTTGTTGACCGCCACGAGGTCGTCGGGGCTGAGGACCAGCGCCCGGCGCAGCACCGGGATGGCCTCGCCGGTCAATCCGAGTTCGAGCAGGGCAACGCCCAGATTGTTGCAGGCGCCCTGCATCGTCGGTTCGCGGTCGAGCGCAAGGCGGAACTGCGCGACCGCCTCCCGCAGCCGCCCCATGCCCTGCAGGGCGGTGCCGAAGGTGAAGTGCAACTGCGCATTGCCGGGATGCGCCGCGACCGCCGGTGCGAGAACGTCGCAGGCTCCCCCATGGTCGCCCCGGCCGTTCAGCAGCACGCCCAGTTCCAGCGACAGTTCCTCGTCCGCCGGTGCAGCCTCCAGCGCACGGCGCAGGCAGGCCTCCGCATCCGGGTGGCCCAGGCCGCGCAGGCAGATCGCCAGATGGCGCCAGGCGACGGACCGCGACGGATCGGCCTGGACCACCGCGTAGAAGGCGTTGGCCGCCGGCGCGATCCGGCCCATTTCCCGCTGGAGGACGCCGTAGTTGAAACGGGCGGTCAGATTGTCGGGGTCGAAGGTCAGCGCGCGGGCATAGGAGTCCGCCGCCTCCTCCCGCCGGCCGAGCTGCTGAAGCACGGTGGCACGGTTGCCATAGGCCTCGACATAGCGGTCGTTCTGCCTGATCGCGACCGCATAGGCGGCAAGCGCCTCCTCCGGCATGTTCAGATCGGCCAGGACATTGCCGAGGCTGTTGTAGGCGGCGGGAAAGCGCGGCTGCAGCGCCAGGGCCGCGCCCAGGCCGGAAAGAGCTTCGGCGGTCCGGCCGGTCTGGTAGGCGATCATCGCCGACAGGTGCAGCGAGTCGGCATGCGCCGGATCGTCGACCAGGATCCGGCGATACAGCGCCAGCGCCTCGGCGAAGCGGCCGGCGCGGTGAAGCGGCAATGCGGCGTCGAGCAGCTCGGCGGCGGTCACGGCATCCGGTCGGTCGTCGGGGTGTCGTCATCGTCGCCGCCAATCTGGTCGGCGCCGCCATCGGCCGTCCTGCCGTCCGCCGCCCTGAAAAGTTTGCGGCAGAGCTTGAGCGCCCGGTAATAGTTGCGACCTTCGACCAGCCGCGCGATCTCGTCCAGCGTCTTGGCGGCGTCGGGCCGCGCCTCGCGCGTTTCGTCGAGAATCGAGGCGAAGCGCTGAAGGTTCAGCGTCGAGTCTTCCGGAAAGATGTAGACGAGCTGAATGACGAAATAGAGCTTCTTCTCGATGCAATCGATCTGCTCTTCCTTCAGCACCTCGCGTCCACGCAGGAAATTGGCGGTGTTGTAGAGGAAGAACGAGCCCGGACGGTCGCCGGCACCGATGACGGCACCGTTGATGATGACCTTCTCGTTGGGACGAAGCACGAACTTGAGTGGCATGAGTGAGGAACCCGGGGCTTGCGGGCCGTCGCCGTCCGGCCTTTGCCGGCCCGGTCCGGCCCAAAAAAGAAACGGGCGGCGGCCTGATGCCGCCGCCCGCCGGGCGTGATCCTACCCGAACTTGCCGTCCGAACTCTACGCTTTAGAACAGGCGCAGGATCGACTGCTGCGACTGGTTGGCGAGCGAGAGGGCGATGGTGCCCAGCTGCTGCCGGGTCTGCAGCATCAGCAGGCTGGCGCCTTCCTCGTTCTGGTCGGCCAGCGTCAGCTTGCTGGCGCCTTCCGTCAGCACGTCGCTGAACTCCTTGGTGAAGTTCTCGCGGGTCGTGATGATGTTCAGGTTGGTCGACAGCGACTGGGAGGCCGAACGGATCGTCGCCTTGGCGTTGTCGAGACCGGCGACGGCCTTGTCGATGTCGGCGCGGTCCGTCCAGTCGTTCTGCGCTTCGTCGAGCTTCAGGCCCTGACCGCTGGTGGTCAGGTTCACCGCGCCCACCGTGATCGAATTGGTATTCGTCTCGTTGAGCTGGACGGTGATGTCGTTCTTGGAGTTGGCGTCGGAGATCTGCTTGGTGACGATGTTGGCCGAGCAGTTCGCCGAAGCGGCCTGCTTGATGGTCTTGGCGTCGACGTTCAGATGGACCGTGCCGCTGTCGAAGGCGAAAGCCTGATCGCCGGAAGCCAGCTTGCCGTCGCCCTGATCGCTCGTGCCGTCGCGGGTGACCTGGGCGCCGTTGGAGTTGGTGACCTGGATTTGCAGGTCGACCTTCTTCTCGATGGTCGAGATGCCGTTGCCCTGGTTGTTCGCCGCTTCCAGCAGGCGGCGGTCGACCGTGAAGGACACGATCGTGCCCGACGCGAAGCTCTCCGAGATCTTCTTGGTCAGCGCGTTGGTCGTGCTGGAGGTCAGGGAGAAGTCGCGCACCACGCCACTCGTGGTGTTGCCGGTCAGGGTGATGGTGCCGCTGGTGCCGATGGACGCAGTGGCGACATCCTTGCCGGCCAGACGGCCGCCGCTGGCGATCGCGCCGCTGATCGAGGCCTGCAGCTTGGTCGCCACGTTCACGGCGGCGTTCTGGCCGACGGCGACGTCGCCGCTGGTGGCGGTGTAGCTGAAGGTCTGGCCTTCAACCGTGATCGAGAAGATGTCGCCTTCTTCGATGGTGCCGCTGACGTTAACCGTGGAGACCTGAGCCTGGCTCGAGGTCGCCGCCGTCTGCAGGTTGGTCGAAGTCGTCTGCGTGTTATCGAAGTAGGAGATCGTGCGGCTTTCGTTGCCGTCCGAGACGATGAAGTCGCGGGTGCGGCCGTTGGCGCCGCGCACCTCGATCTGGACGTTGGAGAAGCTGCCAGACGTGCTGGAGATGGTGCCCGACAGCTTCAGGCCGGTCAGGCCGTGCGCATTCTCGGCCGAATTGATGTCGGAGGTCTTGCCTTCGATCGAGCCGTCGCCCTTGATGCGGATCGAATAGGTGTCCGGCGCCTGCACGTTGGTGACGCGGGCATTGTCGACGCCGACGATGGTGTTGACGGCCGCACGGGACGAGCTGGTGCTGTCCATGCTGAGGCCGTTGCCGGCGATCAGGTTCTTACCGCCGTAACCGCTGTCGGCGGCCAGCTTGTCGATCTGTCCGCGCAGCGTGTTGAACTGGGCGGCCAGCGACTTGCGAGTGGCGATGGAGGCGGCATCGTTGCCGAGCGCCGCATAGGCGGCGGTGGTCAGGCCCTTGGCCTGGTCGACCATGGAGTCGATGGCGGTCAGGCCCTTGTCGGCGGCCTGGATGGTGCTGATCGACTGACCCATCGCGTCCTTCAGCGACGTCAGGTCGCCGGCGCGCTGGTTCAGACCCTTGGCCGAGAAGAAGGCGGTCGGGCCGTCGAGGGCGGTGTTGACCTTGTTGCCCGTCGACAGGATGTTCTGCTTCTTGTTGATCTGTTCCTGCGTGCTTTGCAGCTGCAGCAGGTTCGTCCGCATGGAGGACGAGAGGGTAACGTTGCCAGCCATGACAGCCACTCCTTTGGAGGATCAATGTCCGGATGCGCACCGCTTTCGGAACGCTTGGCCCGGAAGGGGACTAATTCCCCCGCCAAAGGGGTAGGCAAGAAGCGGGCCAGTTCAAATTTGCCGGGTTTCCTTGGTAATCCGTGCCTATGGGCAGGACTAACCCCGGCAAATTTTGCCTATCCATCGGCAAATTCTGCCGGTCAGGGGGCAGGGGTTGCCGAGGCGGCAGATTCTGCCGGGTATTTCCTGCCGGGCAGGACAACCGTTTCGCACACCGCCAGGGGTCCGACGGCGAGCGCCACGCTGCCCCAGGACCAGCCGACGCCGAAGCCCGACAGCAGCAGCCGACGGCAGCCTGTGGTCAGCTGTTCAGCCAGCGAACCGGCCAATGCCAGCGGGATGGAGGCGGAGCTGGTGTTGCCGACCTCCCGCAGGGCGACGACGGTTCGATCGGCGGACACCCCCAGTTTCTGGCCGAGATGGCGGATCATCTGGGCGTTGGCCTGATGCAGGACGAGGTGGTCGACCATGTCCGTGCTCCAGCCGGCGCCTTCCAGCACGGCGCGGATGCTGCCCGGCACCTCGCGCAGGGTGAAGGCGAAGACCTGGGTTCCGTCCATGAACAGCCGCGGCGGCCGGTCGGGATGGCGCATCGCGCCGCCCTCCGCCGCCAGATAGGGCGCACCGGCGCCGTCACTGCCCAGGTCGAAGGCTATCGGATCAACGGTTTCGTCCAGTTCCAGGGCGACTGCGGCGGCGCCGTCGCCGAACAGCGGCGCCACGGCGCGATCCTCCGCATCGACCAGCCGCGAAGTGGTGTCGCCGACCAGCAGCAGCGCCCGCCGCCCGGCCGCCTTCAGCAGCCCCGCCGCCGTCCACAGCCCATAGACGAAGCCGGAGCAGCCGTGGGTGACGTCGAGCACCGCCGCCCCTTTGCGCAGTCCGAGCCGCCGGTGCAGGAGCGAAGCGGTGCCCGGCAGCGTCTGGTCGTGGGTCTGGGTCACCAGGACCAGCAGGTCGATGCTGCCCGGTTCCCAGCCCAGCCCGTCGAGCAGGCGGCGGGCGGCGGCTTCCGCAAGGTCGCTGGTGCATTGGCCTGGGGCGACGATCCGCCGCTCCTCGATCCCGGTGGCGGTAGCGATCTTGCGGGCCGCGTCCTCGCCGAAGCGGCGGGCGAGATCCCCGACCGTCTCGCGTCCTTCCGGCACACAGCCGACGACGCCGCGCATGCCCACCCCGTCGATCCGGCTGGCGACCATCTCCGCCTCCCCCGATTGCCTTCAGCGTCTCTTGCGGCTTCAGCAGGTGATGCCGCCGTCCACCGTAAGGGTCTGCCCCGTGATGAAGCCACCGCCGTCGCCGAGCAGGAAACGGACCAGCGGAACCACGTCCGCCGCGGTGCCGAGCCGCCCCAGCGGCGTGCGGCGGACGATCTGGTCGCGCTGCCCGTCTGACAGGGTGCCCGACATTTCGGTGTCGAGATAGCCCGGCGCCACCGAGTTGACGGTGATCGCCCGCCGCCCGACCTCGCGCGCCAGTGCCCGCGTCAGCCCGTCCAGCCCGGCCTTCGACGCCGAATAGGCGGCGAGCCCGACATAGCCGCGCTGGCCGATGATGGAGGAAATGTTGACGATCCGCCCACCGTGGGCGCCTGCCCCCCGCGCCACCAGCTTGGCCCGCAGGAAGGCGCGGGCGGCCTGGAGCGCGCCGGTCAGGTTGGTCTGGATCACCGCTTCGGCATCCACCTCCGGGAAGGTCGCCAGCACGCCCTCGCGGGCGATGCCCGCATTGTTGACCAGCCCCCACAGCGGCGCCTCGCCGCCCCAGGCGACCGCGGCATCGAAGAAGGCGCGCACCTCGCCGCCATCGCCGATGCGGCAGGGGTGCCAGAACAGGTCGGGGCCGGCCAACCGCTCCAGCGCTTCGGAGGAGGAGCGGCTGCAGGTGGAAACCCGATAGCCGTCGGCCAGCAGTGCCTCCACCAGCGCAAGGCCAAGGCCGCGGCTGCCGCCGGTGACGATGACGTGGCGCTTTGGCCCGATGGCGACTGACGCGGCGACTGACGCGGTCATTGGGATCCCTTTCGGCTTTTCTTGCCCGCGGCGCTCAGCGGGATGTGATCGGCGAAGGTCAGGGCGCGCGGCCGGGCGGCGGGCGGCAGGTCGGCCGTGGCGGCGCGCAGGGCCGCACGCAGGGCGGCTTCCCCGGCGCCCGGGACCGGAACGATGGTGGCGGTCAGGAGATGGCCGGTGATCGGGCTCGGCACCGCGAGAACCGCGGCGTCCGCCACCCCATCCACCGCCAGCAGGCGCTGCTCCACCGCCTCCGGCGAGACCTTCACCCCGCCGACATTGACCAGCCCGTCGAGCCGGCCGGCGAACAGCACCCGGTCGCCGCGGCGTTCGACGAGATCGCCGGTGGACAGCCAGCCGTCGGCATCGACCGCCCCCGGTGCCGCGCGCGGGCTGCGCACCTCCAGCACGCCGTCGGCGATGCGAAGATCCAGCCCGTCGGGGGCCTGGTCCAGCCAGGCCGACGGAAAACCGGCCCGGCCATCGGCGACGGCGAACAGCGCTCCCGCCTCGGTCGAGGCGTAGATGTGGCGAAGCCGGGCATGGGGAAACCGCTCCGCCAGCCGGTCGAGGAGCGGCTGGTCGGCGGCCTCGCCCCCCAGCGTCACCGCGGCCAGCGGCAAATCCGCCCCGCCCAGCGCCATCAGGAAGGCTCGCCAGAAGCTGGGCGTGCCGCTGACATGCGTCACGGCATGGCGCCGCGCCGCCTCTGCCAGTGCGGCGATGGTCCCGGCGCCGCTGTTGGGCACGGCGACCAGCAGCGCTCCGGCGGCGGCGGCGGTCAGCATCACCTGAAGGCCGGCGAAAGCCCCCGGATCATAGGTCAGCAGCCAGCGCGCCCCCTCCTCAGCCACGCCGCGCAGTCGGCCGCGCACCCGGTCGAAATCATGGCGCAGGCGCTTGGGCGTGCCGGTGGTGCCGGAGCTTTCCAGCGTGACGGAGAAACCCTGCCCCGGCTGCCAGCCATTCGGCGCCACGGCGCCACGGGCCAGCAGAAGCCCCTGCCCCGCCGCCTCCGCGGCGGCGAGCGCCGCCAGCACGCGCGACGGCCGGTCGGCCTGCACGACACCCCCGGCCGGCACCGGAAGCGCGGCGATTTCCGCCCAGCCGAAGGCCTCCTCCCCTTCGATCAGGCGGAAGGCGGGATGGATCCAGTCGGGGCGGCGGCCCGTCATGCAGGAACGGTGTAGAGCGCCGCCAGTTCGCCGACGGTGGTGAACTGACGGAAGCCCTCGCGGAAGGGATCCTGGCCGGTGCGCTGTTCCAGAACCACCAGAAGCGTGGCGAGGTCGAGGGAGTCGATCGGCAGATCGCCGTCGAGGAACCGGCTGTCCGCCGTCAGGGGCGGCAGCACCTCCCCCTTGTCGGCGGCGATGCGGCCGAGTTCCTCGGCGATCAGGGCGAAGATGCTGTCGGTCATGGTCTGGTCAGCTCAAGGAAAGGGACTCATCGCAGCCGTCCAGGAAGGTCCGGATGGCGGCGGTCACCGGGCTGGCGGTCTCGATGTGCGGCAGATGGCCGGCATTGTCGAAGACCCGGAACGGAGCGTCCGGCGGCAGCCGGTCGGCGGGCGGCAGCGGAATGATGCGATCCTCGCGGCCCCACAACACTTGGACCGGCATCGGATAGGCGCTCCAGTCCACCGGCGGCCCGCCGCCGTCGGCATGGGCGGCGAAGGACACCTCGATGATGCGCTCCAGCCCGGCCCGGCGAACCGGGTCGGCGCCCTGGGCGTGCAGCACCTCGCCGAAGCGGGGGATCAGCGGCGACGGACCGGCGAACAGCCGTTCGGCGCAGGCGCGCCCCTCCGCCACGTCGGCGGGCGCGATGGCCCGGCGCAGGAAGTCGAGGTCGAAGGGAGTGCCGAGCCCGGCGCTCGACAGCAGGGTCAGGCTCGCCACCCGGTCGGGCGCCAGCCCGGCCAGTTCGCGCGCGACATAGCCGCCCATCGAATGGCCGACCAGATGCACCCGCGGCAGTTCCAGCCCGTCGAGGAATTCGACCAGCCAGGGGGCGAAGTCGGCGACCCGGCCGCTGCCGACATCCGGCGTCGATCCGCCATGGCCCGGCAGATCGACGGCGATGGCGCGCCGCCGGGCCGACAGGGCCGACAAGTTGAACTGCCAGGTCAGGCGGTCGCCGGCAAAGCCATGCAGAAGCAGAACGGGCACGCCGCCGCTGCCGACCGACAGGTAGGCGGCAGGGCCGCCGGCGACGGTGGCGACACCGGCGCGCAGGCGGCTACCTTCGGAGACAGGTCGGGAAACGGGAACCGGCACCGCTCAGGCCGCGACCGGCGCACCCGCCAGGGCCAGCAGGTCGGCGACCGTCTTCGCCTTGGCCAGCTTCTCGCCTTCGACGACCACGCCGGTCTTCTCGTCCACCAGCGCGATGAAGCTGATGACCGCCAGAGAGTCCCAGGCCTCCAGCGATTCCAGGGTCTCGTCGCCGGTCAGCGTGCCGGGATCCAGTTCGAGCATCTCGTCAAGAGCGAGAAGGAATTCCTTGCGATCCATAAGCTTTTCTCCTTGGTCGAACCGGGACCGGATCAGTGCAGCGTCTTTTGCCGGACCGAACGGTTGATGTCCACCCAATCGGGGTGGTCTCGAAGAGTTTTGCAACAATCCTGCCAGCCGAAACCGGGGTTGGACGGGACCAACGCCTCCAGCAGGCGGCGCACCAGCTCGTAATCGGCGGGTTCGTCCACGCACCAGCGCTGATCGGCAGGCTCCACCGGCACGTCGGGCACCAGCGCGGTCCCCAGCCGGAAGCGGTCGGGGCGGCGGTAGAGGTAGGGGGTGACATGCTCCCGCTCCGCCGGGTCGGTGGCATTGGCCGCCGCCTCGTCCAGCAGGTGGCGCGGGAAGATCTCGGCATCCAGGCCGCGCGGGTAGCGGGTGCTGTCGATCGACAGGTAATCCAGCGGCTGGCCGTCCCGGAAGGCGGCGATCAGGCGGCCGACCAGCGCCGGGTCGATCAGCGGACAGTCGGCGGTGACCCGCACCACCAGATCGGCCCGGGCCAGCGCCGCCGCACCGGCGAAGCGGCCCAGAACGTCCTGCTCGTCCCCCCGGAAGACGGTGACGCCAAGACCCTGAGCGCAATCGGCAACCGGATCGTCGGTGGCGTTCACCGTCGTCGCCAGCACCACCGCATCCAGGCCGGGCGTGCGGGACAGCCGCTCCAGATGGTGGGCCAGCAGCGGCCGGCCGGCGGCCGGCATCAGCACCTTGCCCGGCAGCCGGGTGGAGGTCATCCGGGCCTGCGAGATGGCGACGACGCGCGGCTTATCCATGCGGCCCCTCCTGCGTCGGTGGCGCCAGCATGTCCCAGGACAGCGGCTCCCCCCGGCTCAGGCGGCGGACGGCGCGGCGGCCGAGCACGTCCGGCAGATGCTTTGGCGCCATGCCGAAGCCGGGACGGATGGAGCGGACGTTGGCGGCGGTCAGCGGCTCCCCCGCCGCCACGTCGGCGACGATATAGAGGGAGCGGCGGTAGTCGCGCCCGCCGGCCTCGCTGGGCTTCACCGTATAGTCGACCCGGCCCATGGCGGCGGTCGCCGTGCGCACGGCCTCGGCCATCGCCTTGAACTCCGCCGGCTCCAGGGAAAAGGCGCTGTCGACCCCGCCGTCGGCACGCGACAGGGTGAAGTGCTTCTCGATGATGGTGGCGCCCATCGCCGCGGCGGCGACCGGCACGGCAATGCCCTGGCTGTGGTCGGACAGGCCGGCGGTGACGCCGGCGAAGGTCTCCGCCAGATGGGGGATGGTGCGGAGGTTGCAGTCCTCCGGCGGTGTCGGATAGCCGCTGACACAGTGCAGCAGGCCCAGCGGCACGTCGCCGGCCGCCGCCACCGCCTCCTCGATCTCGCCCAGCGTGGCGAGGCCGGTGGAGATGATGAGCGGCTTGCCGGAGCGGGCGGCACGGCGGATCAGCGGCAGGTCGATCAGTTCGAAGGACGCGATCTTGAAGGCAGGGGCGTCGAGTTCCTCCAGCATCTCGATGGCGGTCTCGTCGAAGGGGGAGCTGAAGATGGTCAGCCCCAGCGCGCGCGCCCGCTCGAACAGCGGGACATGCCACTCCCATGGGGTGTGCGCCTCGCGATAGAGGTCGTGCAGGGTGCGTCCGCCCCACAGCCCGCCCTCCAGCCGGAAGCCGGGACCGTCATGGGCGATGGTGATGGTGTCGGCGGTGTAGGTCTGCAGCTTGACCGCGTCGGCCCCCGCCTCCTTCGCCGCATCCACCAGCGCCAGGGCGCGGCCCAGGTCGCCATTGTGGTTCCCCGACATCTCCGCGATCAGGTAGGGCGGATGGCCCGGCCCGATCGCACGTCCGGCGATGGACATGGGGGGACGGCCGGGGGAAGGATGGCTGGGGGCGACGTTCGGCAAGGGGCGGGTTTCCAACGGGATGCGGGCTGACGGGATCAGTCTTCCACGAAAATGTGAAGGAAGATTAATTCGCTCCGGCGCGTTCGGCGCGCAGCAGGGACCGCGCCTCCTCGCCATAGGCAATCAGCCGTTCGACGCAGCGGTTGCGGTCGCCGATCTCGATGAAGCGCGCCTTGGCGGCGGCTCCGGCCGCAGCGTGGGCGGCGTCATCGGTGGCAAGCGTCACGGCGCGCTCCAGATAGGCGTCGCGGTCTGACACGGAGAATTCGGGACCGGAGACGACCGCTCCGTCACCCCAGCCATAGGTGACCACCGGCACCCCTTCGGCCAGGGCGAAAGCCGCGCCGCCGCCGCCGCCCTGGCGCGGCGGGTTGAGGAAGACGCGGCAGCGGCCATAAAGCGCGCGGATGTCGGCAACATGGCCTAGGCAGCGCATGCGCTGCCTGTTGCGCAGCGGCGCAAGACGCGCCGGCAGTTCCCGCACCTCCCCGGCGAACAGGAGGCCGGCGTCGGGGCAGCGGTCCAGGATATCGTCCAGCAGGCCCAGCACCTCCCCCGTCACTTCCAGGTCCAGGCGGGTGCCGACCACCACGAACAGGGGCGTGCAGTCGGCGAAGCCGGTGTCCACGCGCACTCCCTCCGATGGCGGCAAGGTGTAGCCGAAGGTGAAGGGACGGAACCGGCGGGCGAAGGGGGCGCGATACAGTGCCGGAATCGACTGGGTGTGGTCGCGCTCCTCGAATCCCAGCACGATGGGGGCCAACGACAGGGTGATGCCGGAACTGGTGGGCAGCGCCACCACCGGCCGGGCGCCGGCGTCGGCGAACAGGTCGGCGACGATGTTCGAGCCGCCGAAGGACACGATCAGGTCGGGGTCGTAGCCGTCGATGGCCTCCACGATGACGCGCAGCTTGTCCTGGCTGAAGGCGGGATGGGTGAAGGAGGCGACCTTGACCTGCCGGCCGAACATCCTCAGCGCGTACACGCCCTCCAGATCGGCGGCGACCTCCGCCACCATCGGCGGGATGAAGACGCTCTCGACCCGCGCCGGCAGGCCGTTGACGTTGATGATGGCGACATCCAGCCCGAACTCGTCCTGCATACGGGCGGCGAAATCGAAGCAGTCGCGGGTCGGCTGATGCCCCTGGTTGGTGAACTGGTTGGTCACCACCGCGACACGACGGATCGGCCCGTCACGCAAGATCGCCCGCGGCGGCGTCAGGCCCCAGCGCCGCGCGATCTGGCGGACCATCGCCGTGTAATAGCGGAACTGGTCGCAGGGAACGAAGCTCGCCAGCTTGTCGCCGCTGGCCGTTCCGAGGAACAGCTGCCGCGACATGCACCAGTGGGTGTAGTGCAGCGCCGCCGGATCGGCGCTGTCGCCGCCGAGGATCAGGTAATGGAGAATGCGTTCATAGTGATAGAGATCGCCGGTCAGCAGGAACAGAACCGAGCGGAGCCGGACATTGTCGTTCGACGGCGCCTCGCGCTCCAGCCGCTCGGCCAGCGCCAGACGCCCGTCGAGGTCGAGGTCGCGGCGGATCTCCTCGCACAGTGCGGTGAAACGGTTGATCTTTTCGGCGTCGAACTGCCGGTCGGTCAGATAGACCATCATGGCGGCGGCGGCCGCGGTCACGCGGTCGGACGGGACCGTTTCCGGCATCTTCTGGACCTTTCGACTGACAGCCTCCCCGTGTGTACCGCCGCCGCCACCGGCAGGGCAAGCGGGCACTGTCTCCCGGTCCTCCGATGGCGGCGCGGTGCAGGGCCCTTGTGCGCCGCAGCGGAAGTCGTTGCACCGCCAAGCGGATTGCGACACACTCCTTATATCCACAATTATTGGAGGGATGTTCGCATGGCTGGTTTCGATTCCGCCGCCGGCCCGGCCGGCGTGGTGACCGGGCTGATCGAGAAGGCTGCCGCCGAACTGGACGCAATGTCGGATGCGGCGGGCGAAATTGCGCCGGAGGTCGGCGATCTGACCAGCGTGCTGGTGGAAGCCCAGCGCATCGCCGACCGTGCCGCACTGGACCTGCGCCGTCTGCTCCAGAAGCTGCCGCGGGCGACGGCCTGACGTCCAGGCGCTAAAGCTTCAGCCCAGCGACACCGTCAAGGACTGCCCCCTCGGCAAGAGCGCGGCGTTCGATCTTCGCGCCGAACAGCTTGGCCCCGGTCAGGTCGGTCCTGGCAAGGTCGCAGCCACGCAGGTTGGCGAAGGACAGGTCGGCGTTGCCGAGATTGACCGACCGCAGACAGGCGCCGCTGAGATCGGCATAGCGCAACTTCGCCCCCGACAGGTCGGCGGGGCGGGAGCGATGTTCGTCGAACACCAGGGGCCGCAGATTGAGGTTGCGCAGGTCGGCGTTGTTCAGCTTCGCGTTCCGCAGGCTGATCCCGCGCAGGTCGCCGTCCGCCAGCTTCGCCCCCCGCATGTCGGCCCTGTCGAGCACGGCGGCCTGAAGCTGCACGCCCGACAGGTCGAGGCCGTAGAGCGTCGCCCCCACCGCGCGCAGCATGGTCAGGCACATGTGGGCCAGCGACGGGGCATGGCGCAGGTCGAAGCCGGACAGGTCGAGCATCGCGCCCTGCGCCCCGCTCGACCCCACCCAGGTCATATGGTCGGCCAGCAGGTCCTCCAGTGACCGCCCCAGTTCCGCCACCACGCGGCCGACCGGCTTGTCGGTCAGCGCCTCTTCCACGTCGGCGTCGGTGAGGTCGGTCATCACCATGACGGCGCCGGTCAGCACCGCACCGCGCAGGCAGGCGCCACGCAGGTCGGCGCCGGACAGATCCGCGCCCTCCATGTTGGAGCCGGTGAAGTTGGCGCCGCGCATGGTTGCCCGCACCAGCTTGCAGCCGCGCATCACCGCATCGGAAAAGTCGGTGTGGATCGCCATGACGCCCGACATCCGGGCATTGGTCAGGTTGGCACCCGACAGGTCGGCGCCGTCGGCCTCGGCCGGGGTGGAGTCGATCTGCACCATGTGCAGATGGCCGGACCGGTCCTTTTCGGCCAGGGATCCGTCGCGCAGGTCCGCCTCAAACAGGTTGGCGCCGACCAGGATCGCGCCGCGCAGGCAGGCGCCGCGCAGGTCGGCCTTGATCAGGCTGGCGCCGTCGAAGTTGGCCTGCCGCAGATCAGCGACGAAGAATGAGGCGCAGTCGAGCCGCGCGCCGGCAAGATTCGCGCCCCTCAGGCTGGCGCCGACGAAATCGGCGTGGGCAAGGTCGCGGCCGGACAGGTCCAGCCCGGACAGATCGCAGAAGGACAAATTGGCGCGCGCGCCACCCACCCGGGCATTGCGGAACATCTCGTGCTTCCGCACCGCCAGATCGAGCTGCGTCTGATCGAGACGCCTGAGCGTGCGATTCTGCACCATGGCCCTGTGAACTCCCCTTTTCTGCGCCAGTTTGAGGCAACCCGGCTTCAGAAAGGGTTAATTCAGGCCGCGGACTCGTTCTCCAGCGCCTGTTCGCCGCCCTCGGCTGCACGGCTTCCCGGCCGTTCCGACAGGATGGCGGCGATGGCGTCACGCAGCTCGTCCGGGGACACCGGCTTGTGCAGCAGCCGGCAGCCGGTGGCGACCGCCTCGCGGATGCGTTCAGGGGCGGTATCGCCGGTCAGGATCAGGCCGGGCACCAGCCGGTCCAGCCGCTCCCCCACCGCCGCCACGGTCTGCACGCCGGTCAGCCGCCCCGGCAGCCGGAAATCGCTGACGATGAGGTCGGGTATGGGGCTGTCCAACCGATCGCCTCCATTCGCTCCGCCGAACAGAGCCAGCGCGCTTTCACCGTCGATGGCCGCGATCACCCGATAGTCCCAGCTTTCCAGCAGCAGCCGCACGGCGTCGCGCTGGATCGGATCGTCCTCCACGACCAGGATCAGCCGGTCGCCGGCCTGGACCGGATCGGGATCCTGTACCGGCGCCTGAGCCGGCAGCCGTTCGGTCCCGACCACCGGCACATTGATCGCGAAAACGGAACCCCGGCCCTGGAGCGACCGCACCTCCACCGCATGGCCCAGCAGCGCCGCCTTGCGCCGCACCTTGGCCAGCCCGAGGCCGAGACCCTGGCGCCGGTCACGCTCCGGATTGCCGAGCTGGACGAAATCCTCGAAGATGTTGTCGAGCTGTTCGGCGGGGATACCGGTCCCGGTGTCCCACACCTCGATGCGCAGCCAGCGGCCATGGCGGCGGCAGCCGATGGTGACGCGGCCCTTGTCGGTGAAGCGGATCGCGTTGCGCAGCAGATCGCCCAGCATGCGCGTCAACAGCGTCCGGTCGGTGCGGATCACCATGCGGGTGGGCATCGCGCGCAGCGTCAGCCCCTTTTCCGCCGCCATGGAGCGGAATTCGGCCAACAGCTCCTCGAAGACCGCCGACACCGGGACGTCGGCCAGCTGCGGCCGGACGACGCCGGCGTCCAGCGTCGCCACCTCCAGCAGGGCGTGCAGAAGCTTTTCCCCGGCATCCAGCGCTTCGCCCATCTTCTCGGCGATGTTGCGGTCGCGCGTTTCGGCCAGCCGTTCCATCAGAATGTGATGGAACAGCCGCAAGGCCTGGAAAGGCTGGCGCAAATCATGGTTGGCCGCCGAGAGGAAGCGGCCCTTGGCCTGATTGGCCCGCTCCTTTTCCTCCAGCGCCCGGCTCAGCTTCAGATTGAGGGTGCTGAGGGCGGCGGTGCGCTCTTCCACCCGTTCCTCCAGCTGCGCATTTGCCAGTTCCAGTTGGGCGTTCGCCTCGGTCAGGGCCTGCCGGGCCAGCGCCTCGCGCCGCAGGCTGGCGGCCCCCAGCATCGACAGTCCGGCAAGCGCCGCGACCCCGGCGACCACCACGACGAGGCCGCGCTCCATCCGGATATACCAGGGCTCCAGCACGGCGCTGCGCGGGATCGTCACCGCCGACAGGATCGGCAGATCGGCCATCCGCTTCACGCCGATGACCGACGCCTTGCCTGTCCCCGTCCAGTTCGCATCGACCCGGATCGTCCCGTCATCCAGCCGCGGCAGGGGACCGAGCGACGGGACGCCGATGCCGGCCAGCCGGATGCCGTCGGGACGGTACAGGCCGACGGACCGCGCCATGCCGTCGCCGAAGGCGTTCAGCACCGGGTTCAAGGCCGACACCGGAACGGCCACCAGGACGGCACCGTCGAAAACGCCCGCCGCGGTGTGGATGCGGCGGGCGAAGAGAATTGCGGGCTGACCGGCCATATGTCCGAAGGCCGGAAGAATGCCATGCTCATCCCCCGGCGGTAAGGGGCGGACCAGCAGCGAAAGTCCATCACTGGTTTCCGGCTCGGCAAAGGCGACGGTGGAGCCATAGCGCAGCGAACCGTCCGCACCCAGCAGGGCGATGCGGCCGTTGCGTTCCACCGCCATCGCTTCCGGCAGGCCGCGTTCCGTCCATGACTTCAGCCCCCGGCCATCCATCCGGCCGGCGATCTGCTCCAGCAGGTCGATGCTGGCGTCCAGCACGCCACGTGCATGGCTGTCGAACAGGATGGCCGCCTGCCGGGCGTCGTCCTCGGAGCGTTCAAGCGTGTCCCGGTAATCGAGCGCGGTGACGGCCGCCCAGGATGCCGTTCCCAGCAATGCCAGCATGGTGCAGAGGACAGCGGCCAGCGTCCGCGGCGAGGCGGTGATCCGGCGGACAAAGGCGGAGGACGGCGTGGGTGGTGGGGCCATCTGCGGCGATGACATCGGCCCGGTCAGGCAGGCATCGGACGGACCCGCGGTCCATGGGACCGAAGCTCCTTCCAAAGCGGCAGCGACAGGCGGATGACGATCATCGGCGGGAAATCCTCGGCGGTGGCGAAGGGGTCAAGCGGCGGTCGGCGGGCATGAGACGCGGCCTGCCCAAACTGTACCGGACAAGGTCACGTTTTCGACTGTTCCGAATGTTCGAACGACAAATCGGCCTGCACATCCCCGTTCGGTTGGTGGACCGGAACTATAGCTTAGCCCCAATAGCCGGAGGAACCTTATCACATAAAGCAATGCAGCGCGACCGGTCTTGGCGACTATGACCATAATCATAACCACCCTGCCCATCCGGTGAATGCAGCTTCACCGATACCATAGCTTCCGACGCGCAATCGTCGCGCCGGCCTCCACTTTTAATATTTCGTTTTGTTGCCGCAATTCGCAAAGACCGCCCCCAGGATCGAACGGCCATGCAGGCACCGCGTCACCGGGCGCATGGCAAGCCGGGTGAACGGCAAAAGGCCGCACGCGCAGGATGCGCGGCGGCATGATGTCGGTCAGGGCGGCAATTCAGGGAGGTGGTGCGACGGTCGGCGTCTCAGCACGCACGATCAGGATCAGGCCGTCGTCCGCAGCCTCCAGTTCCTTCCCGGCATCGCGGGGGATCGGAACCTTCTGGCGGCGACAGAAGAGCAGAAGCAGCGCCAGCGTCTTGCTGGGCGTGAACAGGACCTCCCGCGTTCTGGAGGCGCCGCTCTGCTGAATCTGGACCGACAGACCGCCTTCCGAGGTGGGCGTCACCGTCGTGACGACGCCCAGCGGCAGGTCCGTCTGATTGGGGGCCTTCTGGTACCAGGCGAGGGCTTTTTTCAGGGCGGAATTGGTGAAGAACAGCTCACGGGTCTCGACGATCATTCCATACCCTGACGAAGCACTCAGGCCCGGCCGCCCTCCAGTCCCGGGTTGAGCCGGAACGTGATCGCGCGCCCCAGTTTGGATTCCCGCAGAAGGATCTGCTTGGTTTCCAGCAGCTTGATGGCCCGGTTCACATTGGGCCGCTGCATGCCCAGCGCGTCAGCCAGTTCGGACTGCAGCACCGGAACGGAGCGATCGAAATGGAGCCTCCGGCTCAGATAAGTGAACACACGAAGCGCCTCCAGAGTGATCTCGCGGTCGGTCGACACGGCTCTGGAGATGACGTCATGATGATGCAGCATCGTGGCCTCGGTACGCAAGGTTGTCAGGTTGCTGGGGCGATAATCGGAATGGTTCGGCGGGGTGCCCGGCAGGCCTGCTGCGCCGTGTGAAGTCTGCGATCCCGTGTTCGGCTCGGTCATCGTCCCTTCCCATCCGCTGCGGCCGGCGAGGCCGGTGATTTCAGGTGAGGTGACCGTACCGCACGATTATTGTCCGAGTATGTCGCCAAGATTTCGCGGCTGACATAATTGGTGTCTCCGGAGGCAATCATGAAACCGGATTGAAACCGCCGCGCACGGTCCGGCAGGCTCCCTCACGCCCGGCCGTGCGCTGATTTGCCGCGGGAACCGGTGCGTCTACCGGTCTGTTTCAACAGGGAAGTGCCCGAAGAGCGGCCGGCTACCGAAGGGAGACCCGCCATGCACCGACTGATCCTGCTGCGCCACGGCCAGAGCGTGTGGAATGCGCAAGACCGATTCACCGGGTGGACCGACGTCGGCCTGACCGACCGCGGGATCGCCGAGACGCACAAGGCGGCCGACCTGCTCAAGGCCGCCGGCGTCGACGTCGACATCGCCTTCACCTCGGTGCTGAGCCGGGCGATCGAGACCCTGCACATCGTCCTGCGCGACATGGACCGGCTGTGGCTGCCGGTGCACAAGCACTGGCGCCTGAATGAACGGCATTACGGCGCGCTGCAGGGGCTGAACAAGGCGGAGACGGCGGAACGCCACGGGGCGGAGCAGGTGTTCCAGTGGCGGCGAAGCTGGGACGTCCCGCCGCCGCCGATCGAGCCGGACGACCCGCGGTCCGCCGTCACCGACCGCCGCTATGCCGGCCTCGCGAAGGCCAACCTGCCGCGCGGCGAAAGCCTGAAGGACACCACGGAGCGGGTGGTCCCCTTTTGGCGCGACGAGATCGCCCCGGCGCTGCGGCTGGGTGCGCGGGTGCTGGTGTCCGCCCACGGCAACAGCCTGCGCGGGCTGGTCAAGCATCTGGACGATGTCGCCGACCACGACATTCCGCTGTTCGAGATTCCCACCAGCCGCCCGCTGGTCTATGAGCTGGGCGCCGACCTGACGCCGCTTCGCCGCTATTTCCTGGGCGAAGACGGCACGGTCGAGGAGATCAACTGGCCAAAGCGCGAGGGGGCGAACCCGGGCAGCAGCGCGGCGGCGTGAATTTCCCTCTTCCGGTGCGGGAGAGGGCGCCTTACGGCGTCGCGCTGCGCCGCTTCGGTCCACGTCCGGTGCGGGGGCCAGTGCGGGGCCCGCCCCGGCCGGTGTCGCGACCGCCTTCCTTCGCCACCGGATGGTGGAAATGGTGCGGGTGGCCGCCCGGCTTCTCGCCGTTGCCGCGCTCCGGCCCGCCGCGACGGCCGCCGCGGCGTTCCTCGACACGGCTGCTGTAACAATTGTCGCAGACGCGGAAGCGGTGGTTGGCCTTCAGCCGCGTGCCGCAGACCGGACAGGCGCGGGCGAGCGAGCGCTCGGCGAGCGTCCGCTCGATGAAGGCGTTCAGATGCGCCCGGCGCTCCTGGCACAGATCCATCTCGGGATAGGCATCGGGGAAGCGGTAGGCCAGCCAGGCATAGGCGGTCAGCTCCTTCACCGCGCGCTCGGCCTTTTCCAATTCCACATCGGTGCCGACGCTGTGGCGGAAGCGCTCGGCGGCGTCGGGGGCGGCGTTGGGGATGCCCTTGCCCTGGTTGACCGCCCAGCCGCCGAGAAGGCGCAGGTTGTTCTGGTCGCGGGTGTCGATCGGGCAGCGGGCCAGCATGTCGCGCTGCGCCAGCGGCAGCTTGGCGCGGTCCACCGCCGCCGCCGCCTGGATGCGCTGTTCCAGGTCCGTCATGCGGAAGGTCTGGTTGGCGCGCAGCAGCTCCTGACCCGCAGTGCGCAGCACCTTGGCGAGGCTGTCGGTGTCCAGTTCCCGCGCAATGGCCTCGACATGGCTGAGGTTGGGCGAAATCCAGGAGCGCGGGTCTTCCGGCGGCACCGGCGGCGAGGTCAGCGCCCGGCGCACCGGGTTGATGCTCTCCCCCTCCAGCACCGCGACGCGGCCTTCCTCATGCATGCCGAAGCGGCCGGCGCGCCCGCCGATCTGCCGGATCTCCGACGCGGTCAGTTCGCGCTCCTCGCGCCCGTCATATTTGCGGGTGGTGGACAGCACGACGCGGGCGACCGGCAGGTTCAGCCCCATGCCGATGGCGTCGGTCGCCACCAGCACGTCGGCGGTGCCCTCGCGGAAACGGCGCGCCTCGGCCCGGCGGACCTCCGGCGACAGGGCGCCGTAGATCACCGCGACATTGTGGTTGCGGCCGAGCAGGTCGTGGCGGAGCGCCATCACGTCCTTGCGCGAGAAGGCGATCAGGGCGTCGCCCGGCTTCACATCCTCCAGCTTGACCCGCTCCTCCTGCACGCGCAGCGGCGACTTGCGGGTGAATTCGACCACCTCCAGCTCCTCGCCCATCGCGTCGGCCAGACGCTTGACGTAGGGGATGGCGTCGGCCGATCCGGTCATAAGGATTTCCGGCGCGGCCACGCCGGCCACCGCCTGGGTCCAGGCCCAGCCGCGGTCGGGATCGCCGATCATCTGGATCTCGTCGATGACGCAGGCGCCCCACACCTTGGAGGTGTTGACCATCTCGATGGTGGAGGAGGTGAAGGCGGCACCGGGCCGCACGTCGCGCTCCTCGCCGGTGACGAGGCTGCAGGGACGGCCCCGCGTCTCCAGGGCCTCCTGCCCTTCCAGTGCCAGCAGGCGCAGCGGCGCGAGGTAACAGCCGCTCTCGGCCTCCGCCAGCCGGTCCATCGCCGCGTGGGTCTTGCCCGAATTGGTCGGGCCGACGAACAGCCGCAGCTTGCGGATCATCGCGCGGGCGGTGGCGAAGCTGTCCAGATAGACGCCCATGCCGGACGCATTCTCCAGCCGTTCCCGCCGGACCTTCAGGCCGGCGCGGGCGGCGGCGGTGGAGAAGGCCTCCTCCATCGCGTCGAGCAGGGTCTGCAGGCGCGGGATCCGGCCGCCGAAGCCGACGACGCGGCCCAACTCGTCGGCGAAGCCCTTCGGCCGCCAGGACTCGCCGAAGCCGGCCGCCCGCTGCGCCATCGAGGCGAACCAGCCGTCGACCCGGTCCTTCGCCTTGGGGATGGCGGGAGAGGACAGGCAGGCGCCCTTCACCCGCTTGCCCAGCGCCTTGGCCTGCGGCCGGCCGAAGCCCTCGTCGATGGTCAGCAGGCCCCACAGGTCGGCCTCGATGTCCGGCAACGGGCCGAGCGCCACCTTGAAGCGCAGCTTCAGCTTGCGGTCGGTGCCGGGGATCTGGACGACGTGGTTGACCGCGACCGACCAGCGCGCCGGGGTGCTGTCGGCGTCCACCTCGATCCCGTCGCCGCGCACCACCGCGGCCACCGCGCGCAGGGCGTCGCGGCGGTCGAATTCGTCGGCGGTGCCGGGGGTGCGGCCCGAACGGGCGTTGTCGGAAGTGTCGTCGGTCATGGATCGTCTTTTCTTGGAATTGCCCCGGTCATGCAAGCGCTTCGGCCAGGATCATCGGCCGGGAGGCCGATCCGGCGGCGCGGATACGCCCTTGCCCCGGACAACAGCCATAGAGCGCCAGGGTCTCTCTTTATGGCAGGGGTCCCTCTTTATGGGTCTGACCGGTCGATTCGGCAAGCCGAATCCCCCGAAGGGAGCAAGCCCGGGCTAATTCGAATCCGTCGCCGTTTCGCCGATCTCGCCCGTGCGAAAAGGGGGGAGGACCGGCCACATAGAGCCACGCAGGTTTGGTGGCCGGCCCCAACGGGTTAGCCGCCGCCGCCCGGCGGACAGGCCCGGCACCGGGCCGGGCCGCATCGGTCGCGAACCGGTCAATGCTTTGTTCCGATTAATTTTTTTGGGAGATGCGCATGCCGAACCCTCGTGAGGTCCTGGAACTGATCGAGCGCATGCGGTGCATTTCGAACGACGGCGAGCGCCGGGCCCTGATCGACCATCTGGGCGCGGTGGACCGTCCGACGGTGCTGTCCTTCCTGAACGCGCATGGCCTAAACGTCTGCATGGGCTCGGACGCGGCGCTGGCCGCCTTCGCCTCGTCGGACGTCCTGCTGCGCGACGGGATCGGGTTGCAGGCGGTGCTGCCGGTGCTCGGCCGGCCGGCCGGCCTGAACATGAACGGCACCGACTTCATCCCGCTGCTGCTGAAATCGCTGCCCCCCCGCAGCGTCGCCATCTACGGCACCGCCACCCCGTGGCTGGACCGTGCCCGCGTCGTCCTGGAAGCGGCCACCCCGCACCGCTACGCCGACCTGCAGCACGGCTTCCACCCGACGGAGCATTACATCGCCCAGGCGCGGGCCACCCGCCCCGACGTCATCCTGCTCGCCATGGGCATGCCCAAGCAGGAAGAGGTCGCGACTGAGCTGAAGCGCGCTCTCGACCATCCGGTGCTGATCGTCAACGGCGGCGCCATCGTCGATTTCCTGGCGGGCCGCTTCAAGCGCGCCCCGGAGGCGGTCCAGCGCTCCGGCCTGGAATGGGCCTTCCGTCTGGCGCAGGAGCCCCGCCGCCTGTTCCGCCGCTATTGCATCGGTGCCTTCGGCTTCGCCTGGAGCACCATCCGCCTTCGCCGTGCCGCATCCCTCCGCACCCGCGGACCGGGCGCCGCAGCGCCCGCTTCCACCCGGATCTCCCCCCGGATCACCCAATCGACGATCCGCCGGTCGCCTATCCAGAAGGAGCTTTGAGACGTGGAAAACCTTCCCCAGATCAACAACGGTGGCCCGGGCGGCCCGCCGGCTCCGTCATGGCCCGCCCAGGTCGGCCATCACACGCCGCGCGAGTTTGACGGCCCGGCCCCCGCGATGGGTCCCGACTTCCGCTTCATCCTGCGGGTGCTGGCTGCCCACAAGACGCTGATCGCCGCCATCGTGCTGGCGCTGACCGCGCTGTCGGCCTTCGGCGTCTCGCTGATGAAGGACAAATACACCTCCGAGGCTCTTCTGCTGGTCGACAACCGGCAGGTCCGCGTCGTCCGCGCGGAAGATCAGGCGCTGAACGCGATCACGCCGGAAGACAGCGCGATCCTCAGCGAGATCGAGATCCTGAAGTCGACGGCGGTGCTGACCCAGACGATCGCCGATCTGGGGCTGGCGACCAACCCCGAATTCAACCCGCCGGTCCAGGCCGACGACAGCAAGCCCTTCGTCGAGCGCGCCACCGCCTGGACGCGTGAGCAGGCCCATGCCGTCTTCGGTCCCGACCTGCCGGGCGTCGTCGATGCCGTCCTGGCCCATGGCGACGACATGACCAAGGACACCCACCTGCGCGAGACCCGCGCCGCCGACAGCATCGACGGCGTCCTGGACCGCGTCCGCCGCAATCTGGAAGTCGGCATCGTCGGCCGGTCGCGGGTGATCCAGGTCCGCTACACCTCGCGCGATCCGGAAATCGCCCAGAAGGTGGTCGACACCGTCGTCCACCGCTACATGGAAACCCGCCAGCAGATGGACCGCGACCTGTCCACCAGCGCCATCGCCTGGCTGGAAGACCGCATTGCCACCCTGCGCAAGGAAGTGGCCGAGGCCGACACCAAGGTCGACGCTGTCCGCTTCAAGGCCGGTCTGGTCAAGAACGGCACCAACGGCCTGATGGCCACCACCGAGCTTGAGCAGGCCCGCCTGCGCCTGGCCGAAGCCTCGGCCAACCGCGCCCGCGCCGTCGCCCAGGCCCAGACGCTGGAACGCAGCGTCGGCAACGGCGGCAGCCTCGCCTCCCCGGTCGTCGCCCAGCTGCGCGCCACCGTCGCCTCGATCTCCACCGAGCTGGCCCAGCTGTCGCGCCAGTATGGTCCGAAGCACCCGCGCATCCAGGAACTGCAGGCCCGCCTGAACGAGGCGAACTCCTCGCTGCAGCAGGAGGTCCGTCACGAGATCGCCGGCGTCCGCGAGGCGGCCAACGTCGCCGTCGAGCAGGAAAACGCCCTGAAGGGCATGATCGCCAAGCTGGAATCCGGCTATCAGACCATGGCCGAGGAAGCGGTGCCGCTGCGCACGCTGGAGGCCGAGGCCCAGGCCAAGCGCCAGCTGCTGGACAGCCTGCTCGGCCGTCTGGAAGAGGTGCAGGCCCAACAGGACAACCGCGCCTTTCCGACCGCCGTCAAGCTGGTCTCGGCGCCGCAGGTCCCGCATGAGCCGTCGGGTCCGTACCGCCTGCTGCTGCTGCTGGCCGGCTTCTTCGCCTCGCTCGCCGTCGCCGTCTTCATCGTCTTCGGCATCGAGCTGTTCCAGCGCCGCATCCGCACCCCGGAAGCCGTCCGCCGCATTCTGGGCGTGGGCACGGTCCACATCGTCCCGCACCACTCCACCCGCGGCTCCCGCGGCCGTCTGGACCAGATCTTCCAGAACCACCCCTTCTCGCTGTTCTCCGAATCGATGCGCGCCCTGTTCCGCAACCATCTGGCGGATATGGGTCCGGTCGGCTCCATCGCCGTCACCTCGGCCCGCCCGCAGGACGGCAAGACCTCGATGAGCCTCGCCGTCGCCCAGGTCGCGGCCCAGGCCGGCCGCCGGGTGGTGGTGGTCGACACCGACTTCCGCCGGTCGCGCATCGACGCCCTGTTCAACCTCTCGGCCAAGAAGGGCCTGTCGGACTGGATTTCCGGCACCGCCACCCTGGACGAGATCGTGCACAGCAGCGAAGACGCGCCCTATGCGATGATCCCGGCCGGCCGCCTGATGTCGGAGACGCTGGACCGCTTCAACGTCGACGGCCTGATCCACCTGATGGCCGGCCTGTCGCCCCACTTCGATCTGGTGGTGTTCGACACCGCCCCGGCGCTGGCCGTGTCCGATGCCCGCATCGTCTGCGGCGCCGCGTCGAAGGTGATGTTCGTCAGCCGCTGGGGCCACACCACGGCCAGCGACCTGCAGGCGGTCGCCGACCTGGGTCCGATCGACCACAGCAAGTTCGTGGCGGTGATGACCGACGTGAACCTGAAGAAGGCGGCCTCGCGCGGCTACCAGGGTCCCTACAACAGCTACATGGCGACCCGGAAATACTATGGCGACACCACCCTGCGGACCGCTCCGTAAGGCAGGCGGGGTGACCTGAAGCTCCTTCGACCAGAGGCCCTTCCCTCCCCGTCGCTGCGGCGCCCGGAGGGAGGGGTCTCTTCGTGACCGGTACCCGCGACCGGCCCCTAAATCCGGAAGAGAGAGTCCCTCCGCATGACCGAGAGTCCGAAGTCCGGTTTTCCCAAATGGCGTCCAAGCCGGCGCGATCTGATGTGGACCGCCGCCGCAGGCGCCGTGCTGGCGAGTTGCCGCGGCGCCAGCGGCCCGGCCCCGGCGGAGGCCGCCGCCAGCCATGCGGATGCGGCGGAGCCGGCGGTGACCCTGCGCGAGGCCTGCCGGGCGCTGGGGATCCGCCACGGTGCCGCCCGCGACCATTTCGTCGATCCGGAAGACCCCATGCTCGACCGGCTGATGGCGCGCGAATGCGACGTCGTCACCCCGGAGAACGGCGGCAAATGGGGCGTCTTCCAGCACACGGAGGGGAATTTCGACTGGCGCCGCTTCGATGCGGCGGTGGAACTGGCGCGCAGCATCGGCGCGACGCCGAACTGGCACACCATCATCTGGCAGCATATGGGCATGCCGCCCTACATGAAGCTGCCGGCGGCCCGGCAGGCGGAGCTGGGCATCTCCGAGAACGCCTATTTCTCGCCGGAGGGCACGCTGAGCGAGGAAAATGTCTGGCCGCGCTTCACCGGCGTGGTCGAGGCGGTCCGGCAGCGCTACGGCGACATCTTCTACCGCATCGACGTCGCCAACGAGGTCTTCTTCTGGGAAACGGCGGAAAGCCATCCGCGCCAGCAGGACCGCTACGGCTTCCGCCGCGGCATGTGGTGGGTGGCGGCCGGCGGCGCGGAGAAGGGACCGGAATGGCTCGATCCCTTCTTCCACCACGTGCACAAGGCCTTCCCCAAGGCGAAGCTGGTGCTGAACGAGTTCGGCATCGAGATCGACGAGGGCTGGCAGCAGCGCAAGCGCGCCTATCTGCTCGACTGGCTGACCGGGGCGGTGAAGCGCGGCGTGCCGATCCACGGCATCGGGCTGCAGAGCCACCTGATCGGCGGCAAGCCCTATGACAGCGCCGGCATGCGCAAGTTCCTGCGCGCCGTCGACAAGCTCGGCCTCGCCGTCCATCTGACGGAAATGGACGTCGACGAGACGCGCCTGCCCCGCTCCTGGTCGCGGGAGGAGAAGGACCGGGCGATGGCGCAGTTGGCCCGCAGCTATCTGGCCGACATGCTGGACAATGCGCGGGTGGAGGAGCTGTGCTGGTGGCACCTGCGCTCCGACCTGAATTTCATCGCGCGCGAACATCCCGACCTGCACCCCCACCCCTCCCCCTACGACGAGAACTCCCGGCCGCTGCCGCTCTACACGGCGGTCGTGGACACGCTGCGGGAGAAGGCGCGCACCGGCAGGGTGCGGTCGGGCTGATGTCCGGCGGACGTATTGCGCAGGGGAGGTAAGCCGCTGTCGGCCGCCTCCCCCTCCGACAGGTTCACGCCTTTTCTCCTTCGCGTGCGGGCGCCGGTTCCCCTGCCCGATTAGAGTCCCTCATTGCGTCCGGCACCCCCCTGATGGAGAGGTCGATCGTGCAGAATACAGCCGACACGTTGCCGATGGATCGCCTGCCCGCCGGCCGAAGGACCGACGACGCTCTCGTCGAGCGCTACCGGCGGAAATTCCACCTCTCGCCCACCTATCCGCTGACCGTGGAGATGGTGCAGCGCCACTGGACCCTGGAACGTCAGCTTGCCCGCGAGTTGATGGAGACCAAGCCGGAAGAGCGGTGGGACGCCTTCGAGAAGGCCTACACCACGCTCTACACCAGCTGCCCCTGGCTGAACGAGGCGGAGGACGATGCCCACACCCGCAATGACGATCTGGACTTCCGTCATTTCCTGACCCTGCTGGGCGGGCCGCAGGACGTCTACGAGGTCGGGTCGGGCAAGGCGCGGCTGCTGCGCTACCTCGCCCGCCACGGCTACCGCTGCGTCGCGACGGAAGTGACGCGCGAGCGCGGCGCAAGCTGGATCGAACAGGACTCCAACGTCGCCTGGAAGAACAGCGACGGCGTGCATCTGGCCCAGTTCGAACCGGCCGGCCGCTATGACAGCGTGGTCTCCACCCATGTGGTGGAGCACATGCACCCCGATGACGTCGTCACCCACATGACGAACGTCCACACCATCCTGAAACCGGGCGGCAAATACGTCCTGAGCATGCCGCACAAGTTCGCCGGTCCCGCCGACCTGTCGGAGGTGTTCGGACTGCACGAGCCGGTCTGCATGCATCTGCGCGAATATGGTTGGGGCGAGACGGCGGCGATGCTGCGCGAAGCCGGCTTCGACCGCGTGGAGGCGGCCTATGTCGTGCCGATGGTGGTGCGCCGCCACCTGAACCTGCATTTCGCCAGCCGCGCCTATTTCGGCTACATGCGGGTGGTTGAGGCATTTTTGGGACAGCTGCCGTTAACCCTAAATCGCAAGCTCGGAAGGATAGGCCAGCTCTATCTGTTCCGCCCGGAGGTGTTCCTGGTCGCGCACAAACCGCGCTGACGGTTCCAAGCGGACAGAAAAGTCCGTTATATTTCAAATACATACCTGACAATTCACCCCTTTGTTGCTGCGATGCATCGACAAAGGGGTTTTTCGTGTCTCTTTCTTTTCACAAGTGACAGTGGCATTCGAGCCGCATTTCGCTAAAATTTGAAATAGCTCGTTAACCTTTTCCGGCCAGTCTGGGCTCCAGCGAAAACACGGAAAAGAGGATACTTCCAATGGCAACGAGCCCCGTCGATACGACCTTCGTAGTCAATGCCTCGGGTGTGGCTGCCGGAGGAGTCTGGCCGCACTTCAAGTTCCTCGTCGATGGCGTGGCCGTCGGCCAGGCGACGGTCAATTCCACCAGCGCCGGCCGGTACAGCTTCACCACGAAGGTGGCCCCCGACGCCGCGCACAAGGTCCAGGTCGTGTACGACAACGACTGGATGTCGACCGATAAGTCCGGCATGTACCGCGACCTGATCGTCAAGTCGATCGAAGTCAACGGCAAGACCATCGCTTCGACCCACTCGGCGGTCTCCTACGCCGCCGATGGCCAGGGCACGCTGTCCGGCCGCGAAATGCTGTCCTGGAGCGGCTCGCTCGACTTCAACATGTCCAAGGACATGTTCGCCAGCGCCGCCGGGACCCCGACCACGCCGACCACCCCCACGACGCCGACCACCCCGACCACCGGCGGCACGCCGATCGTCGTGAATGCGTATGGCACGGCGGCCGGCGGCGTGAACGCCCACTTCAAGGTCCTGGTCGACGGCAAGCAGATCGGTGAAGGCACCGCCGGCACCGCCGCCAAGGACTTCACCTTCAACGCGAACGTCGCCGCCGACGTCGCCCACAAGGTCCAGATCCAGTACGACAACGACGGCGTTGTCGGCGGCGTCGACCGCAACCTGCACGTCAACAAGGTCACCATCGGCGGCCATGCCGTCGCCCCGACCGACAGCATCGTGTCGATCGACAAGGGCGCGCTGGACGGCAAGGACGTCGTCGCCGGCCAGAAGGCGCTGTGGTGGAACGGCACCATGGAGGTGAAGGCCGACAAGTCCTGGTTCGCCGGTAGCACCTCCACCCCGACCACGCCCACCAACCCGTCGCAGCCGAGCCTGTCGGTCAGCGACGCGACGGTGACGGAGCCGACCGGTTCGAAGACCGCCGGCGGCATCGAGGGCTTCCTGCACACCCAGGGCAACCAGATCGTCGACGAGGCCGGCAACACCGTCCGCCTCACCGGCATCAATTGGTTCGGCGGCGAGGGCTACAACTACGTGCCCGCCGGCCTGTGGGCCGACAGCTACCAGGGCCACCTGGAAAAGATGAAGTCGGTCGGCTTCAACACCATCCGCCTGACCATGTCGGACGAGATGTTCGACAGCAGCGCGGTGACCAACGGCATCGACTATTCGAAGAACCCGGATCTGGTCGGGCTGACCCGCCTGCAGGTCTATGACAAGGTCATCGACTATGCCGGCAAGCTCGGCATGAAGGTGATCCTCGATCACCACCGCAACGACGGCGGCGCCGGCACCAACGAACACGGCCTCTGGTACACCAGCAAGCACCCGGAATCGACGGTGATTGCCAACTGGAAGATGCTGGCCAAGCACTATGCCGGCAACGAGACCGTCATCGGCGCCGACCTGCACAACGAGCCGAGCGTGACCGCCACCTGGGGCGGCAACGCCGCCACCGACTGGGCCTCGGCCGCCGAGCGCATCGGCAACGCCATCCAGACCGTGAACAAGGACTGGCTGCTGTTCGTCGAAGGCACGGAGTGGAGCAGCACGCTGGCCGGTGCGCAGTCCCGCCCGATCCACTTCGACACCCCCAACAAGCTCGTCTATTCGCCGCATGCCTACGGCCATAGCGTCGGCAACTTCAGCTGGCTGAACGACCCGGCCTATCCGAACAACCTGCCGGCCCAGTACGACAAGATGTGGGGCTACCTGTACAAGAACGACACCGCGCCGATCCTGCTGGGCGAATGGGGTGGCCTGTTCAACAGCTCGGCCGAGCAGACCTGGGCCCGGACCATGGGCAAGTACCTGAACGGCGACTGGAACCTGGACGGCAAGAGCGACATCGCGGCCGGCGACAAGGGCATGAGCTGGACCTTCTGGGCCTGGACCCCGGAATCCGGTGACGTCGGCGGCATCCTGATGGACGACTACAAGACGATCAACCAGAACAAGATCAACATCATCAAGCCCGCCATGGAAGGCGCCGTCTTCGATACCCCGACCACCACTGCCAACACCGCCAACGCCACCTTCACGGTCAAGCTGTCGGCTGCTTCCAGCAGCCCGGTCACGGTGGACTACTCCACGGTGGACGGCACGGCCAAGGCCGGCTCCGACTACACCGCCACCAGCGGCAAGCTGACCTTCGCCGCCGGCGAAACCAGTAAGACCGTGACGGTCAAGGTGCTGAGCGACAGCGTGACGGAAGGCAACGAGACCTTCAGCCTGAAGATTTCCAACCCGACCGCCGCGACGCTGGCCGACGCCACCGGCACCGGCACCATCGTCGACGCCTCCGCCGCCAAGGCCGCCGCTGCTTCGCTCAGCTCGGCCGACCTGCTGGCCCACACGGTGACGGCCGCCAACGACACGACCGGCGGCGACCTGCCGACGGCCACCGTCGCCAGCATCGACAGCTCGGTCACCGACCTGTCGCACACCGCCTACGACACCGCCTATCATGGTGTGGAGTGGCACGACCCGATGGCCCACGCGGCCTGAGGACCGGCTTCACCGCAACCGGTGTAACGACGACGGAAGGGGCCGGCAGGATGCTGCCGGCCCCTTTCCGTTTTGCGTCCGACGATCAGCCTGGAACGGGCGACGCCTGTGCGGCGGTCGTATGGGTGGCGGGCACGCCGACAGGAGCCGGGTGCGGAATGTCGGGGATGGTGACCTCCGCCACCGCCTTTCCCGGATTGCCGGCAACGACGGTGCGCCGGGGCATCGGCTTGGTGACGACGGAGGACGCGGCGACGATGCACTCGTCACCGACGCTGACGCCGATGATCACCGCATGCGGACCGACCCAGACGCCGTCGCCCAGCTCCGGGTAATGGGTGACCCGGCCGCTGGGGAGCAGATCGTCCTTCTGGCCCAGGGTGACGCCGTGGAACAAGGTGACGTTGGCGCCGATGCGGGCATTGGCGTTCACCACCAGCCCCCAGCCGTGCAGGATGCGCAGGCCGGGTCCGACCTTCGTCTCCCACGGCAGATCCATGGCGGCGGAATGCTGGGTCCAGCGGTGCAGCAGTCGGCAGGCGGCCAGCAGCGGCTTGCGCAGCGGCCCGCCCATCCGGTCGGCCGCCTGGCAGCTGCGCAAGGTGAAAGTCACCCGGAACATGCGGTTGCCCGCCAGCAGCTTCAGCACCGCCCCGAGGCCGGAACCGCCGCCATAGCGGATGGCATCCGCCGCGACCGTCTGCCGATATGTGTAGCGCGGAACATCCTGCATCGCGGTGGAATCCTCCCGGTTCAAAGATTGTCAGGCCGATCGTTCGGCCGCCTGCGGCCGGCGAAAAAATCGGCCGAGCATGCGGAACAGCATGGCGCGGTCGGTCTTGCCGAAGCTCGGCCCGAACAGGGTGACGACGGCGAACAGCATGGTCAGCCCGACCTTGGCCGCGGTGAAGGTGGGGTTCACCTCGAACCCGAACAGGGCGAGGCCGGCCAGATAGGCGATGGCGGCCGGCGCCAGGATGCCGGTCACCCGCAGGACGCTGAGCGGCGGTTCCTTCGGGCTGAGGCGGCGGCACAGCGTCTCGGTGGCGCAGAGCATCACCAGCTCGCGCCCCAGCACGCCGATGGCACCGCCCATCAGGCCGAGCGGCCCCAGCGTCACCCCCATGATCGCGGTGCCGACCGCCAGCCCGCCCAGCGAGATCGCCGGCAAGACACCGACCTTCTTGGTCTTCACCAGCCCGACCTCGGCATGCATGCGCACGCCGTGCAGCACATAGGCCAGCACCAGCAGCGGCATGCAGGGCAGCACGGTGTCGTATTCGCTGGAGGCGATCAGCCAAAGCACCTCGGGCGAGGTCAGCGCCATGCCCAGCGCCGCCGCCGAGAGCAGGACGAGGAACAGGTAGAAGACGAATTCCGACTGCTCGCGCCCGGCGTTGTTGTTGTCGCCGACATCGTGCTGGGCCTCGATCCGGCTGACCGACCAGATCTGCAGGAAGGAGGCGGTCAGGAACATGTAGAGCATGGTGGCGAGCCGCAGCCCGAAGGACAGCACGCCCACCGCCGCCACACCCATCAGCAGGTTGACCAGATAGCGCATGGCGAACTGGTTGCCCATGTCCAGCATGGTCTGCGGCATGAAGGGCAGGCCCAGCACCGACACCCGCTTCAGGATCCCGAAGGAGAAGCCGACGCCGTTCGCGCCCAGGATCGCGACCGTCAGCGCGATGCCCAGCCCGACGAAGGTGATCGCGTTGGCCAGGAAGATGCCAGTCACGCCCAGGTCCATCACCAGCAGGAAGGTGAGGTTGAGGCCGATCAGCCCCACCGCCTTGCCGACCGAGATCAGCAGGCAGGTGCCCGACCGCTTGTGGACCCGGTAATAGGCGAGCGCCAGTTCGAACACCGCGCTGAAGGCGATGCCGGCGAAGGCAAAGGCGATGATCGGCGCCTGCTCGCCGCCGCCGAACAGCAGGTGGCTGGCACCCCATCCCGCCGGCAGCGCCACCGCCAGCAGGAGCAGCGAGGCCGCCCAGAGCCCGATCATGGTGGTGCTGACCACCCGGCTTCGGCCACGGGTGTCGGCATGTTCGAAATAGACGACGGTGAAGGCGTTGATCATCCCGATCATCAGCATGACCGCGACGATGTCGCCCACCACGCTGATCAGGGCATAGACGCCGAACTCCGCCGGCGACAGGACCTTCGTATAGAGCGGCAGCAGAAGCAGTCCCGCGGCGCGGTTGACCACATTCGCCACCATGAACATCCAGCCATGTTTGATGATCGTACCAGCTTCGAGAGCCATCCGGTTTCCTTCGCCCCCTATAGTCCGCTTCTTTTCCCGGTCCCGCCCGAGAGGGGAGCGCCTGCGTCCGCCAAGTCGCATGGGGTGGGGACGCAGATAAGGAAAAAGAACGCGCCAAATCTTGGCGGCGGCTGAGAAAGCGTCAATTCGGCCTTGAAGCGACCGCAGCACTCTTCGGTGCTAGTCACCACGGCTTCGGTCAGTGAACCAGGACGTTCCGATTAGGCTTTCCGGCGAGCCCGCACGCTGCCTCCTACGCCCCGCAACAGGCAAGGGTGCGTTCGCGCCACGCCCCCGCTCGGAATTGCCCGGCGCCTCCCTTCGGTAAATCCAGGTGGCCGACCCACTCCACAAGTTCGGCGATCACCCCCCTTCGCGCCCACCGGTTCCGGCCGGTCGGGGTGGGGTTCGCCGACCACTACCCAAAAATTGCGGGGACCGGACGTGCCGCTGGGGGTGCGACACCACCTTACCGCTAACCCGAAACGCTATCCCCGCCGGGGCCGGCATCCGAAAGTATCCCCTTAAATATTCGGGCACCCGCACCCTTTGAAACCCCAGTGGTATCGCGGACGCGAAATCAACGCCCGTATGCACTGTTGCTGGCCGAGCCTCCTCATCCTAATTCGTCCTCAACGAACCGCGGATCGGCCGATCGAAATCATGAAAGAGCGATCTTTACATAAATGCGCAGCTGAGATTGAGGCGGCGCAGCAAAGTAAAGACCGGCCGAATCCCAAGAGACGCTGATGACGAGCGACCATCCGCACGAATGGCCGTGCGGTGGCTGGCATTCCCTTCAACCACGGGACCTGCGATGAGCAAACTGGACCCAGATGTGGTCATCGATCTGACCTCGGCGAAAAAGGCAACGATCCCGACGATCGCCCCCGGGCTGCTGCTTGCACTGTCCGACGGGCTGGTCCTCGCCCTGGTGGGGTGGACGCTCAACCATTTCCTCGGCGCCGACGCGCTGACGGAGCCGCTGGAGGCCGCGGCGTGGCAGCGGTCGCTGGTGACCGGCCTGATGCTGGTGCCTTTGGTCAAGTCGGTGTTCGGCATCTACACGCTGGGCCGCTTCGACTATATGGAACGGACGCGGCGGACGTTTCAGGCGGCCTTCCTGTGCTGCGCCGTGCTGGCCGTTCCCTTCATCGTGATGGAGGGCTTCCGCTCCTTCTTCGTGGAGGCGCTGTCGATCGCGCTGCTCGGCTTCGCGGTCACTTATGTCGCCGACCTGCTGTTGATCCAGGGGCTGCTGTCCAGCGCGCTGGACTGGCGCACGCCGGTGGTGATCGTCGGCGCCGGCCCGCAGGGTGCCGCCATCGCCGAGAAGCTGCAGCGCCTGCCCTGGCTCGGCATGCGTCCGGTCGGCTTCGTCGACGACGACGACAGCCTGTGGCAGACCCGCGTCTCCGGCCTGCCGGTGATGGGTCCGGTGGAACTGCTGGCAAAGTCGCCCGCCGTCGCCAACCAGGCCAGCGCCGCCATCGTCGCCGACATGGGCCGCCACGGCAGCGACCTGACCGGCCTGGTACGCACCCTGCCCTTCCGCCAGGTCTATTGCGTGCTGGGCGAGGGGAATGTCAGCGCGGTCGACGCGACGTACCACAATCTGCACGGCTCGCTGGCCCTGCGCGTCAGCGTCCGTCCGCCGACCGGCTACCTGCGCATCCGCCGCGCCATGGACATCGTGCTGTCGGCGATCCTGCTGGTGCTGGTGGCGCCGCTGATGCTGGGTCTCGCCGTCGCCATCAAGCTGGACAGCCCCGGCCCGGTGATGTTCCGCCAGAAGCGCTGGGCCGGCGGCAAGCAGACCTTCGACCTGCTGAAGTTCCGCTCCATGCATGTCGATGCGGAGGAGCAGCTGCAGCAGCTGCTGGAGAACGACCCGGTCGCCCGCGAAGAGTACATGACCTACCACAAGCTGACGGTCGATCCGCGCATCACCCCGCTCGGCCGTTTCCTGCGCAAGACCTCGCTCGACGAGCTGCCGCAGCTGTGGAACATCCTGATGGGCGACATGAGCCTGATCGGCCCGCGCGCCTACATGCCGAAGGAACTGCCGGAGGTGGGTGACTCCGCCGCGGTGATCGGCACCGTCCGTCCGGGCCTGACCGGCTACTGGCAGGTATCGGGGCGCCACCGCACCACCTTCCAGGAACGCGTGGCGATGGACGTCTTCTATGTCCGCAACTGCGGCCTGCTGTTCGACTTCTTCATCCTCTGCAAGACCGCCGTCATGGTGCTGAAGGGCGACGGGTCGTAACCCGACCCACCCCCGAACCGGATGCCAGCCGGACCCCCGCGCCACCCGCGCGGGGGTCTCTTTGTTGGAATGCTTCGGCTCCATTCCCTTTTTCGGCCGGCAAAGGAAGGGGAGAGCGCGAAAGCGGCTACCTCTTTCGGGTCCGGCCTCCTTCGGTCTAATGCCACCGCCCGGCTACGAGAAGGGGTGTGCCAACCGCATCTTCAGGTCTGCACAGCCGAACGCGGTACGGCAGCAAGGGAAAGCCGATGAAAGTCCTCGATTTTCTGGAAAAGAGCATCGCCGTCATCGGCATCATCGCCTTCGGAGGCTCGGTGCTTCCGCTGATGCTGACCGGCGGCGACCCCCTGGCCGGCGATCTTGAGTCCGCCGGCGTCACCGTCCTCTATGGCGGCCTCTATCTGCTGGTGCTAGCCGCCGTCGCGATGCGGCCGGGCATCGCCTTCCAGATTCCCTTCGCCAGCCCGGCGCTGACGGCGATGATCGCCTTCGCCTTCCTGACCGCGCTTTGGTCGCTGTTTCCGGACGTGACGCTGCGCCGGTCGATCGCCTTCATGTTCACGACGGTGTTCGGCATCTGGCTCGCCCTGCGCTTCCGCTTCCCGGAGATCATGCGGCTGCTGGTGATCGGGCTGTCGTTCCTGATGTTCGTGTCCTTCTACATGATTTTCGCGATGCCCTCGATCGGGTTGGACAGCACCCAGCATGTCGGCGCCTGGAAGGGCGTGTTCTTCCAGAAGAACGTGACCGGCCGCATGATGGTCTGGCTGGTGCTGGCGCTGGTCTGGCTGGACTGGCAGAAGGAGCAGAGCCGCTGGGTCACCCGGCCGCTGATCCTGCTGGCGATGCTGCTGATCGTGATGAGCCGGTCCGGCACCGGTCTGGTCACCTCGGTCCTGGTGTCGGTGGCCCTGCTGTCCACCACCATGCTGCGCGGCAGCATCCGCAACTTCGCCCCGACCATGGCGCTGCTGACGGCCCTTCTGGTCATCATGGTCACGGCCGGCGCCACCTTCTGGTACGACGTGCTCTATGCCCTGGGCCGCGACCCGACCCTGACCGGACGCACCGTGCTGTGGCAGCACATCGTCCAATCGGTCACCGAACGGCCGCTGCTGGGCTACGGCTATGCCGCCTACTGGTTCGGCTTCAACGGGCCGGGCGCCAGCTTCACCCGCGACTGGGGCATCACCTCGGCCCACAGCGGCTGGCTGGAGCTGACGCTCGACCTCGGCCTCGTCGGCGTGGCGCTGGTGCTGGTGGTGCTGAGCCGCATGCTGTTCCAGGGCTTCTTCGCCGCCCGCTACGGCAACAGCCGGCCCGAGGCCGCCTGGGCCTTCGCCGTCGGCTGCGCCTTGCTGGCGGTGTCGGTTTCGGAAAGCGTGTTCGCCGAGCGCCATTCCATGAACTGGGTGATCGCGACGATCGCCGTGGTCCGGCTGATCCAGCAAAGCCGCTGGCAGCGCCTGCTGAACGACCGGGCGGAGGAACAGCATCGCCTGCGCCGCCACCATGCGCCCGCCAGTGTCGCCACGGCCGTCGCCCCCGCCTATGCCGGCCAGAGCCGGGCGCTCTAGACCCGGACCTGACCATCGATTTCGGGCCCCAGGCCCCTTTCCCAGCGACCCTTCCCATTTTGCTTCGACCGAAGGCAGACCCATGAGCCCGAAGAAAGAACCGGCGAACAGTTACCACCCGGCGAGCAATGAAAAGGTGACCGTCGTGATCCCGACCCGCAATCGCCCGGACATGGTGATGCGGGCGGTGCGCAGCGCGCTCGACCAGACCTATCGGGACCTGGACGTCGTCGTGGTGATCGACGGGCCGGATCCGGCCACCGCCTCCCATCTGGCGACGCTCGCCGATCCGCGGCTGACGGTGATGGAACTCGAGACCAACCACGGGGCGGCGGAGGCGCGCAACATCGGCGTGCGCGGCGCGCAGGGCGACTGGATCGCCTTCCTCGACGACGACGACCATTGGATGCCGGAGAAGGTGGCGCTGCAGATGGCCGCCCGCCCGGCCGGCATCCGCCTTCCCATCGTCAGCTGCCGTTGTCAGGTGGTGACCGCCCGCGGCACATTCGCCTGGCCGCGACGGCTCGCCACCCCGGCCGACGCCATCGGCGACTACCTGTTCGTCCGCCGCGGCCTGTTCAAGGGCGAGACCTTCGCCCCCACCACCACGCTGCTGGCGCCCAAGGCGCTGCTGCTGCGCAACCCCATTCCCGAATCGCGGTTCGATGACTGGGAATGGCTGATCACCTGCGGCCGGATCGACGGCGTGGCCCTGGTCCACATCCCCGAGGTGATGGCCGTCCATTACACCGAGAACAACCGCGTCACGCTTTCGACCTGCCACAACATCAACCACGCCCTGGAATGGGCGGAGTCGATGCGCGACCACCTGTCGCCGCGCGCCTATGCCAGCCTTCTGCTGCAGGCGACCGGCGGCGAACAGGCTGCCCGCACCGCCGGAACGCGCTGGCGCATCCTGAACTCCGCGCTGCGCGACGGACAGCCGACGCCGATGGCGCTCGCCACCTTCACCATGCATTCGCTGATGCCGGTCGGCCTGCGCCGCCGCCTGCGGCAAGCCTTGTTTTCCGCGTCCGACGCCGCCTGAGCACGAAAAAGGACCCAGACGCCTATGGACAGCACAAACGACAGCCGTATCCCCGCAAGCCCGCCGGATGCATCCCACCGGATCGCGATCGTGTTCGCGACGCCGGGTGCACTCGACGGCGGCGGCGGCATCGGCCGCATGACGGGTTACGTGGTCGACCAGTTCGACAAGTCGGGCACGACCCGATCCATCATCCTCGATACACGCGGCACCGGTAGCGTTCTGCTGTCACCCTTATATCTCGGCCTGACCCTGACGCGCATGGCCTGGATCCTGGCGCGTCGCAAAGCCTCGGTCGTGCACATCAACGTGTCCGAGCGGGCAAGCTTCCTGCGCAAGGCGGCGGTCCAGGCGGTGGCGGGACTGATGTCCTGCCCGACCGTGGTCCACCTGCACGGCGCGTCCTTCGTCGAATTCTTCGAGGGCGGCATCTTCGCGCGCGCCATCAGCCGCTGGCTGTTCAACCGCTGCGGCCGGGTGGTGGTGCTGGGCGACAACTGGCGCGATTTCCTGGTGCAGTCGGTCCGCACCGATCCCCGCAAGATCCGGGTCCTCTACAACGCCGTGCCCGATGTCGGCGCCGACCTCGGCCCGCCGGTGCCGCCGGAGCCGAACGCGGTCCTGTCGCTGCTGGTGCTCGCCAACCTGTCGGAGCGCAAGGGCATCGGCACGCTGCTGCGCGCCGGCGCGCTGCTGAAGGAGCGTGGGCAGCACTTCCGCATCACCATCGGCGGCGGCGGCGACGTGGAGGGCTATCGCGCGATGGCGGCGGAGCTGGGAATCGCGGAGGAGTGCAGCTTCCTGGGCTGGATCGGCCGCGAGGAGGCGCATGCGCACATCCGCTCCCACGACATGCTGCTGCTGCCCTCCACCCACGAAGGGTTGCCGATGGTGATCCTGGAGGCGCTGTCGGCGCAGCTGCCGGTCATCACCACGCCGGTCGGCTCGATCCCGGAGGTGCTGACCGATGGCGAGACCGCCCGGATCATCCCGGTGAACGATCCCCACGCCCTGGCCGAGGCCGTCGTCCAGGTCGGCCACGACCCGGCTCTCTATCGCCGCCTCGCCGAAAACGGCCGGCGCCTGTTCCTGAAGCAGTTCGTCATCGACGCCTACGCCAAGTCCCTGCTGGCGATCTACCAGGAGCTGGACCGCAGCGGCGCCGAGCTGTCGGGGGAGTTGGATAAGCTGGCCGGATCGGCTGCCACCGCCTCCAAACGGCGGTGATCCAAAGTCATGGCGGCCTCGATGATCGGGCTGGAAAACAATCAGGGTGAGTATGACCGGAAGGAAGATGCACATGCACAGGTTGGGTAACCATACCGGCAAGCCAACCCGTTCGGTCGCTCCACAGCGTGCGGGTGACGTATCGCGTAAACTTGCACGCGGACGTCGCCCGGCCTGCGGCCGCGGCATGTCCCAACCGGCGGCAGCCGACCGGCCGCACCACCACGCACCTCCCGGCACGGCCTGAAAAGCAAGCCGATCTGGGACCGAGGCCAAAAACATAACAAGCCCGCCGCAGCCGTCGCAGGACGGTCGTCACACGGTAAAAGCCGGGGCGCAACGCAGGAACGGCGGGCCGGGAAAGGATCAGGAGCGGACATGATCTATATCGTCTCCCCCGGCGGCACGCAGGAGAAAGGCGGAATGGGACGTGTGGTCGACAACTTCACGACGGATCTGCGGCAGAACTGCCCGGACGTGAAGTTCGAGGTGGTCGACAGCTACGGTCCCGGCAAATTCCACCTGATGCCGCTCTATTTCGCACGGGCGACCGCCCGTCTAGCCGGCTGCTTCGCCGCCGGCAAGGCCGACCTCGTCCACATCCATATGGCGGAATATGGCAGTGTCCTGCGCAAGGGCATCCTGATCGCCATGGCCCGCAGCTTCGGCGTGCCGGTCGTCCTGCATCTGCATGGCGGACGTTTCCCGAAGCACTTCAAGGACAGCAGCCCGCTGATGCGCTGGGCGATCCGCCGCATGATGGCGATGACCAGCGAGATCGTCGTGCTGGGCGAATTCTGGCGCGACTGGGTGGCGGAGGCCTTCGGGCCGGAGATGCGGCAGCGCACCACCCTGCTGCACAATGCCGTGCCCGGCCCGGCATCCCCGCCGGTGCGCGACGACGCGGAGGAGGGTTTCTCCGGTCCGGTGCGTCTGCTGTTCCTCGGCCGGCTGATCAAGCTGAAGGGCATCGACGTCCTGCTGAATGCGCTGGCCTCTTCCGCCTGCCGCGACCGCAACTGGGAGGTCACCATCGCCGGTGACGGCGATCTGGAGACCTACCGCGGCCTTGCCGCCGAGCTTGGGATCGCCGAGCGCGTGCGCTTCACCGGCTGGCTCGATCAGGCCGGCTGCCGGCGCGAGCTGGCCAACGCCCATGTGCTGGTCCAGCCCTCGATGTTCGAAGGCCTGCCGATGTCGGTGCTGGAAGCGATGGCGGAGGGGCTGACCATCGTCGCGACGCCCGTCGGCAGCGTACCGGACGCCATCGCCGACGGCGAGACCGGGCTGCTGGTGCCGCCGGGCGACGTTGCCGCGCTGGCCGACGCGCTGGCACGGGTGATCGACGACCGCAACCTGCGCCGCAATCTGAGCGCCGGCGCCCGCGCGCGGTGGGAGCGCCAGTTCGACGTCGCCGTCTTCCGCGAGCGTCTGCTGGAGATCTACCGCCGCAATGCCCGCGGCAGCCTTACGACGCCCGCCGTTCCCGCCGGCCCGGTGCCGGCCTCCGGACCGGCAGGCCATACGAAAAGCACGACCGGCTGACGCGGAGAGCGGCAGGCCGCTTCCGGCCAAGGCCGTACGCGGCCGGAGCCGGAAGCATCGACATGAAGGAGGGGGGCACCATGAAAAACGCCATCGCCAATCTGGTGCGCTGGTCGGGATTCGGCGCGATGCAGCGGTTCCTGAAGGCGCGGCACGCCGTGACCATCGTGGTCTACCACGACCCGGCCCCTGAGGTGCTGCGCGAGCATCTGCGCTGGTACGCCAAGCACTACGGCTTCACCACGCTGGACGCCGTCGCCGCCGCGATGGAGACCGGCCGCTGGGACAAGCTGCCGGCCTATCCGCTGGTCATCACCTTCGACGACGGGCATCGGAACAACACGGCGCTGGCGCCCGTGTTCCGCGAGTTCGATTTGCGGCCGACGATCTATCTCTGCAGCCAGATCGTCGGCACCGCCCGCCCCTATTGGTGGAAGACCGCCGCCGCCGACGACATCGGCGTGGAGCGGCTGAAGCGGGTGCCCGATCCCGAACGCCGCCGCCTGCTGGCCGAAGCCGGCGACGATCCGGACAGCGACGGCGCCGACCGTCAGGCGATGACCTGGGACGAGATCGCGCGGATGACCGATGTCGCCGACTACGGCGCCCATACCCGCACCCACCCGATCCTGCTGCAATGCGACGACGGCCGCTGCGCCGACGAGATCGCGCTGTGCCGCGCCGAGCTGGAGGAGGCGCTGGGCCGGCCCTGCCGCCATTTCGCCTTCCCCAACGGCGACTTCAGCGACCGCGAGGTGGAGGAGATCCGGCGTGCCGGATACCGCACCGCCCGAACCATCGATCCCGGCTGGAACGACGCCTCCACCGACCCGCTGCGCCTGAAGGCCTTCCCCGTGTCCGACGACGCGACGGTGGACTGGCTCAGCGTCCAGCTGACCGGCATTCCGGCCTGGCTGCGCAAGCGCAAGGCCGCCACCGCCGGCAGCCCGGCCGGAGAGGCCATGCCCGAATGGGCAGGGTCCATGGCAAAGCCCAAATCCGCAGGCGTATGACCGGCACCGATCGCGCCAAGCCGAAGGTCAAGCGGCAAGCGACAAGCCCTATTACCGGACAACAGAGTGGCTAACCACAGACTTCAATCCACTCCTATCCTTTGATCCCTCGCAAACCGCCGCAATCATCACAATAAAATTGCATATCACGCGGATGCGAAAACAAGGAGCCGATCCACCGCGGGACAGATGAAAGGGGACGGCCGGACCCACACCCCCCAGCCCCCGACGTAACCCCCGCGAGCCACCCGGCACCGACCATACCGAACCCATTTCGACAGACCTCGTTAGACATCGTTTCGACCCAACCCAAGTCGACCGAACCCAGCAGGAGTTTTCAGAGACATGCGGACCGCCACCCTGACCGACACGACCCTGACCGCTCCCGCCCTGCCGGAAATCCGCGCCTTCATCGTGGAGAATTTCCTGCTCGGCAAGGACTCCGGCTTCGACAACAGCGAATCCCTGCTGGAGTCGGGGATCATCGACAGCACCGGCATCATGCACGTCGTCGCCTTCCTGGAAGAGCGCTTCGGCATCGCCGTCGACGATGACGACATGATCGCCGACAACCTGGAATCGGTGGACCGCATCGCCAGCTTCGTCGACCGCAAGCAGGAACTCCGCAACGCCGCCTGAACGAAGGTCGAGCGGCGGGCGCCAACGGACAGGCCCAGCGGAAGAGCGACGGCAAGAAGGACGGTTCCATGGCCCATCTGGTTCACCAGTTCCTCAGCGAGACGGCCGGTCGGGATCCCTCCCGCACCGCGCTGATCGCCGGGGATGCCCGCCGCAGCTTCGCCGAACTGGACCGCGAGAGCGACGCCGTCGCCTGCGCGCTCCAGTCGGCCGGGGTGGCCCGCGGCGACCGCGTGGCGGTGATGCTGGAGAACTCGATCGAATATGTCGCCGGCCTGTTCGGCACGCTGAAGGCCGGCGGCGTGTTCGTGCCCGTCAACCCCTCGACCAAGTCCGACAAGCTGACCTACCTGCTGGCCGATGCCGGCGTCCGGGTCCTGATCGCGCCGGCGGCCTTGGCCCGGCAGGTCCTGCCGGCACTGGAGGCGGTGGAAACGCCGCCGGCGGTGTTGTGGGTCGGCGCCGGGCTGCCGGCCGGCGCATCCGGTCTGCTTTACGCCGACGCACTGACCGCTCCTCATCGCCGGCCGGCCGATCCCGGTCTGATCGACCAGGATCTGGCGGCGATCATGTACACCTCCGGCACCACCGGCCGGCCGAAGGGCGTGATGCTGACCCACGGCAACTACGTCAACACCAGCTGGTCGATCTCCACATATCTGGGGAACACCCCCGACGACGTGGTGATGTGCGTGCTGCCGCTGACCTTCGGTTACGGCCTGTCGCAGGTGCTGACCGGCGCCCGCGTCGGCTTCACCCTGGTGCTGGAGCGCTCCTTCGCCTTCCCGATGGAGACGCTGAAGCGGATGGTGCAGCATCGGGTCACCGGCCTGCCCGGCGTCCCGACCGTCTTCTCCACCCTTCTGGGGCTGGAGGCGGCGAAGACCGCCGATCTCGGCAGCCTGCGCTACCTGACCAATGCCGCCGCCCCGCTGCCGTCCGCCCATCTCCGCCGGCTGCGCGAGCGCTTCCCGCAGGCCGTCTTCCATTCCATGTACGGCATGACCGAGTGCTGCACACGCATCAGCACGCTCGACCCCGCCGATCTGGACGTCAAGCCGGCCTCGGTAGGACGCGCCATCCCCAATTGCGAGGCGTTCGTCGCCGACGAGGACGGCAACCGCCTTCCTCCCGGTCAGGTGGGCGAGCTGGTGGTGCGCGGCGCCAACGTGATGCGCGGCTATTGGAACCGGCCGGAGGAGACTGCCCGCCGCCTGCGCCGCGGCCCCCAGGGCGAGACCCTGCTGTTCACCGGCGACCTGTTCACCCAGGACGCCGAGGGGCACCTCTACTTCGTCAGCCGCAAGGACGACGTGTTCAAGTGCCGCGGCGAGAAGGTCAGCCCCAAGGAGGTCGAGAACGCGCTGTACGAGTTGGAGGGCGTGCTCGAGGCCTGTGTCATCGGCGTTCCCGACGATGCCGACGGTCTTGCGGTCAAGGCCTTCCTCGTCCCCCGCGACGGCGCCGCCATTTCCGAGGCGGCCATCCGGCAGCATTGCCGTGGCCGGCTGGAGAGCCACCTCGTGCCGAAATTCATCGAGTTCCGCGACAGCCTGCCGAAGACCGACTCCGGCAAGATCCGGCGGGCGGAGCTGGTGGAGGAGGTGCAGTCCCACACCGGCACCAGTCCCCTCTCCCGCGCAGCGGCAGAGGGATAGGGAGAGGGCAAAGCCTTCCCACCCTCGAACACCAAGAACAACACCCACCCCAGGACAGAGAGCACGCTCATGTGTGGTGTCGCCGGAGTTCTCGCAGGATCGCGTGCCGAACCGGCCGGTCTGGACGAGTTGAAGCGCATGATCGCCATGCTGGGCCACCGCGGCCCGGACGGCTACGGCTTCTACTGTGACGACCGGATCGGGCTTGCCCATGCGCGGCTCAGCATCGTCGGTCTGGCCGGCGGCTTCCAGCCGATCCATAACGAGGACCGCACCCTCTGGATCAGCTTCAACGGCGAGATCTTCAACCATGTCGAACTGCGGCGGGAGTTGGAGGCGCGCGGCCACCGCTTCTACACCCAGACCGACACCGAGGTGATCGTCCACGCCTTCGAGGAATACGGCCCCGCCACCTGGGCCAAGCTGAACGGCCAGTTCGCCATCTGCCTGTGGGACACCACCCGGCGCGAGCTGTGGCTGGTCCGCGACCGGCTCGGCATCCTGCCGCTGTTCTATGCCCGCCGCGGCGACCATCTGGTCTTCGCCTCGGAGGCCAAGGCTCTGTTCGGCGGCGGTCGCGTAACGCCGGCCTTCGACCCGGCCCGCCTCGCCCAGGTCTTCACCCATTGGAGCACCGCGCCGCACGGCAGCGTCTTTGCCGGGGTGGAGAGTGTGCCTGCGGCCACCGCCATCCGCGTGGACTCGACACTGGCGCTGCATGTCGACCGCTATTGGCAGCCGGATTTCGTCACCGACCCGTCGCTGGCCAACCTGTCGCTGGACGAGGCGGCCGACCGGCTGGAGGAGAAGCTGCTCGACGCCATCCGCCTGCGGCTGCGCGCCGACGTGCCGGTCGGCGTCTATATCAGCGGCGGGCTCGACAGCTCGGTGATCGCGGCACTGGCCCGCAAGCTCGACACCACCCACATGCACAGCTTCGGCGTCCGCTTCACCGACGCCGGCTTCGACGAGACTCCGCAGCAGCGGCTGGTCGCCGGCCATGTCGGGACCGACCATCACGACATCCTCTGCAGCCCGCAGGACATCCAGTCCGCGTTGCCCGACGTCATCCGCCACGGCGAGGCGCCGCTGGTCCGCACCGCTCCGGCTCCGCTGTTCCTGCTGTCGCGTCTGGTGCGCGAGAGCGGCATCCGCGTGGTGCTGTCCGGTGAAGGTGCCGACGAGTGGCTGGCCGGCTACGACATCTTCAAGGAGGACAAGGTCCGCCGCTTCTGGGCGCGCCAGCCCGACAGCAAGGCGCGGCCGAAGCTGCTGGGCCGCGTCCATCCCTTCGCCGCCGTCAACGGCCAGAAGGACAGCCCGTTGTGGCAGGCCTTCTTCAGGCGCGGGATGATGGACACCGACGAGACCTTTTACGCCCACCGCACCCGCTGGCGGAACACCGGATGGTCGCAGCGCCTGCTGTCGGCCGATGTCCAGGCCACCGCCGACGATTCCGCCTTCGAGGCGCATGTGGCGGCCCATCTGCCGGACGGCTGGTCGCGCTGGTCGCCGCTGGCGCGCAGCCAATGGGCGGAGATCGCAACCTTCATGACCCCCTATCTGCTGTCGGCCCAGGGCGACCGCGTCGCCATGGCCAACAGCATCGAGGTCCGCTATCCCTTCCTCGACCCGGCGGTCGACGACCTGTGCGCCGCCCTGCCGGATCGGGTGAAGATGCTGGGGCTGCGCGACAAGCTTGCACTGCGCCGGCTCGCCGCCCGCCACCTGCCGGCCGAGATCTTCCAGCGGCCGAAGCGGCCCTATCGCGCGCCGATGACCACCGCGCTGTTCGGCGACGGAGCCCCGGACTATGTCCGCGACCTGCTGTCGCCGGAGGCGCTCGCCCGCTACGGCCTGACCGACACCGACGCCGTCTCGGCGCTGGCCGACAAGGCCCACCGCCAGAACGGCCGCATGGCCGGCGAGCGCGAGGAGATGGCCCTGGTCGGCACGCTGACCCTGCAGATTCTCGCCCATTACGTGCACGACGAGTTGCCCCAGCGAATCCGCGACCAGCGCGATGCTTTGGACCGCGCCGAAATACATGTGCTGGAGGACCGGACTGGCGAAGCCCGGACCGGCACGCCCCAGCCCATTGCCCAGCCTACCGCGGCCTGACGCCGCGTCCCCTTTTGACCGACGATGCATCAACCCCCATCGGGAACCGTGACCATGCTGAACGCCCTGTCCTCGTTCGACTCCAAGGCCCTCGATCTGGATTGCGCGTCCGCGGCGCGCGAAATCGAAGCCGCCATCCAACGCATCGTCGCCCATGATCTGCGCCGCCAGGGCATCGTGCTCGGCGTGTCCGGCGGCATCGACAGTTCGGTCTGCGCCACGCTGGCCGTCCGCGCCCTGGGGCCGGAGCGCGTGCAGTGCATCCTGATGCCGGAAAAGGAGAATTCGCCGAAGAGCACCCGCCTCGGCACCCTGCTCTGCGAGCATCTCGGCGTCACCCCGGCGATGGAAAACATCACCGGCCCGCTGGAGGCGCTCGGCTGCTACGAGCGGCGCGACAATGCCATCCGCCGGCTGTTCCCGGAATTCGGTCCGGGCTGGAAGCAGAAGATCGGTCTGGCCGGCAACCTGCTGGACGCCGACCGAGTCAACTACTTCACCCTGACCGTCGAGTCGCCGGAGGGCGAGCGCCAGACTAGCCGCATGCCGGTGGACGTCTATCTCGACGTGGTCGCCGCCACCAACCTGAAGCAGCGCATCCGCAAGACGGTCGAATACACCCACGCCGATCGCCTGAACTACGCAGTGCTCGGCACGCCGAACCGGCTGGAGTACGAGTTGGGCTTCTTCGTGCGCGGCGGCGACGGTTTGGCCGACCTGAAGCCGATCGCCCATCTCTACAAGTCGCAGGTTTACCAGATGGCGGCCTATCTCGGCCTGCCGGCGGAAATCCAGGCGCAGTCGCCCAGCACCGACACCTATACCCTGCCGCAGTCGCAGGAGGAGTTCTATTACGCCCTGCCCTACGACAAGCTGGACCTGGCGCTCTGCGCCTATGGTCGCGGCGCCAGCGAGGAGGAAGCCGCGGCTGCGCTGAACCTGACCGTTCCGCAGGTTCACCGCGTCTACAAGGACATCATCGCCAAGCGTCGCACGTCGGCCCGCATCCTGCGCAATGCCCATCTGGTGCAGCCGGTGTCCGTCGGGGATGAGGCATGAGCGTCATCGACTGGAAGCAACGTGGCGTCGCCCGGTATGAACCGGGCGACCATGCCGCACTGGATAGCTTCCAGCGCGCGCATTTCGGTGCCGAGGCGATCCAGCTCTGTCCCGACCATTTCCACTGGCTGTTCGAAGAACCGCCGGAGCGGGAGCATGAGGGGCCGCAACTCTGGCTGTGCAAGCGCAATGGCGCGGTGGTCGGCCAACAGGGCGGCATCCCCTTCGCCCTGAAGGTGGGCGAACGCAACCGGCGGGCTTCCTGGGCGATCGACCTGATGGTCGCCCCGGAATGGCGCCTGCGCGGCGTCGGGCCCGCCCTGTCGGAGACCCACTCCGCGGCCAGCGACCTCGCCGTGTCGCTGTCGATGACGGAGGCCGCCTACAAGTCGTACAAGCGCGCCGGCTGGCTCGATCTGGGCAATGTGCCGACCTATCTGCGGGTGATCGATCCGCTGCGCTGCCTGCGCGTTAGTCCCTATGGCGGCGGTTTGGCCAAGCTGGTCGCCAGGGTGGGCAAGCCGGCGCTGGCCACCGCCTCCATGGGCTATGGACTGTCGGCCAAGCTGCTCGGCGCGAAGCTGGTGGAGATCGACCGCTTCGACTATCGCGTCGACGACCTGTGGGAAGCGGCCTCGGCGCAGCATCCGGTGATCGCCCGACGCGACTGGGCCTTCCTGAACTGGCGATTCGACCTCACGCCGCAGGCCGAGCGCTTCCGCCGATTCTATGTGATGCGGGGCGAGACCGTGCTGGCCTATGTCGTGCTGCGGGTCGATTACTGGAAGGGCGAGCCGGTCGGCGTGGTCTGCGATTATCTGGCCCGGCCGGGCTGGCTGGTGGCGGCCTTCTCGCTGATGACCGAGTTGGCGCGCCGGCAGGGCATGGTCGCGCTGATGTGCCGGACGCTGAACGCCCAGGCGGCGCGGCCGCTGTCGATGATGGGCTTCCTGTGTCTGAAGAACGGCCTGCGCACGCCCACCCGCATGATGGTGCGGCCGGCGCTCGACCAGCCGGAACTTGCCGGCACGGTCGGCGATCCTAAGAACTGGTTCGTCACCGTCGCCGACAGCGACATGGGCTTCAGGAGCTTGGGAGAGTAGGCGAAAGCCGAAACTCCAGACGCGAAAAGGCCGCCTTCCCGTGAGGGAGGCGGCCTTTTCGCTGATCGCGATAAAATCGAGTTTTAAGTGACGGGATGCGTCTTCAGATCGTCCATGAAGCGGCTTACCGCTGTGCATGGCGTCCGGTGAGATCAAGCCGATCGAGCGATTAGTAAGGCTTAGCTTCAGACATCGCTGTCCGTCCACATGCCTCCTATCGACGTGATGGTCTGTCACGGCTCTCAAGGGAGCTCTGGTTTAGAGGTGGGTTTCCCGCTTAGATGCTTTCAGCGGTTATCCCGTCCATACTTAGCTACCCGGCCATGCCACTGGCGTGACAACCGGTGCACCAGAGGTATGTCCATCCCGGTCCTCTCGTACTAGGGACAGATCCTCGCAAAACTCCGACACCCACGGCAGATAGGGACCGAACTGTCTCACGACGTTCTAAACCCAGCTCACGTACCACTTTAATCGGCGAACAGCCGAACCCTTGGGACCTGCTCCAGCCCCAGGATGTGATGAGCCGACATCGAGGTGCCAAACGACTCCGTCGATATGGACTCTTGGGAGTCATCAGCCTGTTATCCCCGGCGTACCTTTTATCCGTTGAGCGATGGCCCGTCCACGTGGAGCCACCGGATCACTATGGCCGACTTTCGTCTCTGCTCGACTTGTCAGTCTTGCAGTCAGGCGGGCTTATGCCATTGCACTCGACGAGCGATTTCCGACCGCTCTGAGCCCACCATCGCGCGCCTCCGTTACACTTTGGGAGGCGACCGCCCCAGTCAAACTACCCGCCATGCA
>NZ_FXAK01000002.1:0-105000 GCF_900177515.1 Azospirillum oryzae | reverse complement strand
TTGCTGACCCTGCTGCCGCTGCTGGCCGATCCGGATGCGAGCATTCCGCTGGCATTGGCGCTCGCTGCGGCGAAAGCGGTCGCGGCAATCCTGGTCATCATGCTGTTGGGTCGCTTCGTCGTGCGTCCGGCGTACCGCTTCATCGCGTCGGCCGGCAATCCGGAGCTGTTCACCGCCACCAACCTGTTCGTGGTCCTGGCGGTCGGCTGGCTGACGGCGGAAGCAGGCATGTCGATGGCGCTGGGCGCCTTTCTGGCCGGCATGCTGCTGGCCGACACCGCCTACCGCCATCAGGTGGAGGCGGATATCGAGCCATTCCGCGGGCTGCTGCTCGGGCTGTTCTTCATGACGGTTGGCATGTCGCTGGACCTGCCTGCCATGGTGGCGGAGGCGGAGACCATCGCGGCACTGACCGCCGCCCTGCTGGTCGGCAAGAGCCTGCTGCTGTTCCTGCTCTGCCGGCTGTCGGGGCTGGGGCTGGCGACCTCGCTCAGGATCGGGCTGCTGCTGTCGCAGGGCGGAGAGTTCGCCTTCGTGCTGATCGGCAAGGCGGTCGGCCTGTCGGTTCTGGACGGTCATACCGGCTTGTTGCTGTCTTCCTCGGTTGCGCTCAGCATGGCGGTGACGCCGGCCATCGGCGCGGTCGCCCAGCGCCTTGCCCAGATGATCGAGGCGCGGATGGGGGCCGAGGCCTTCGGAATCGAGACCAGCGATCTGAAAAGCCATGTGCTGATCTGCGGCTATGGTCGTGTCGGCAAGGCGGTCGCCAGGCTGCTGACCGAGCACAACATCGCCTATGTCGCGCTGGACCTGGAGCCGCAACGGATCGCCGCCGCCCGCCATGACGGGCTGCCGGTCTATTACGGCGACGCCAGCCAGGGAACCGTGCTGCGTGCCGCCGGAATCGAGCGGGCGCGGGCCGCCGTCATCACCCTGAACCGGCCGGATGCCGCCCATCGCGCGGTGGAGGCGATCCACGCAACGGCACCGAAGCTGCCGATCATCGCCCGCGCCCATGATCTGGGGCAGAGCGCCACCCTGGCAGGAGCCGGCGCCAGTGCCATCGTGCCGGAAACCATGGAGGCCAGCCTGCAACTGGCCGGCCTCGTCCTGCGGAGCGCCGGTATCGATTCCGCCGCCATCGACCTCAGCCTGAAATCCTATCGGGACGGCAATTACCGTGCCCTGGCCGAGCAGAAGACCGCCGAATAAAGCCCTTACCGTGCGAACACCCGCGCCCGGTCGATGTGGACGGAGCAGCGGTCGCCGGCGACGATGCCGAGCGTGGCGAGGCGCTCGCGGTCCATCTCGGCTTCCAGCGCCAGACCGGCGAGGTCGATGTCGATGCGGGCGTCCGGGCCGACGACATGGATGCCAGAGATGCGCGCCGGACCGCCCGCGGCCGGTGTGACGCCGAGATCGTGCGGACGGACATAGGCCACCGCCGGCCCCTGCACCCCGCCGTCGGTCGCAATGGCGAGCGCACCGCCGCCGACGTGTGCGATGCCGCCTTCCACCGTGCAGTCGAGCCGGTTCACCTGCCCGAGGAACTCATAGACGAAGGCGGAGGCCGGGTGATCGTAGACCTCCGCCGGGGTTCCGATCTGCTCGATCCGGCCCTGGTTCATCACCACCACTCGGTCGGCCAGTTCCAGCGCCTCCTCCTGGTCGTGGGTGACGAAGACGGAGGTGATGTGGATGTCGTCGTGCAGCTTGCGCAGCCAGCGCCGCAGCTCCTTGCGGACCTTGGCGTCAAGCGCGCCGAACGGTTCGTCGAGCAGCAGCACCTTCGGCTCGATGGCGAGCGCACGGGCGAGCGCGACGCGCTGGCGCTGGCCGCCCGACAGCTGCGCCGGATAGCGGCCGGCGAAGGGCGACAACTGCACCAGTTCCAGCAGTTCGGCCACCCGCCGCCGGATCTCGGCCGAGCTGGGGCGCTGGCCGCGCGGCCGAACTTTCAGGCCGAAGGCGACATTCTCGAACACCGACATGTGGCGGAACAGGGCGTAATGCTGAAAGACGAAGCCGACCTGCCGGTCGCGCGGCTTCAACCCCAGCGCCTCCTCCCCATTCAGCAGCAGGCCGCCGGCGTCGGGGCTTTCAAGCCCGGCCATGATGCGCAGCAGCGTGGTCTTGCCCGAACCGGAGGGGCCGAGCAGGGCCAGAAGCTCCCCCGACCTCACCTCCAGATCGACCGAGTCGAGCGCGGTGAAATCGTTGAAGCGCTTGGTGATGCCTGAAACCTGGATCGCCATGGATTGCGTTTCCTCTGCCTGCCGGCGATCAATGCCGGGTCGCCGCCAGCTCGTCCCCGAAGCGCCACTCCAGCGCGGTCTTCACGACCAGCGTGACCAGCGCCAGCATGGCCAGGAGCGAGGCGACCGCGAAGGCGGCGACGAAGTTGTATTCGTTATAGAGAATCTCGACATGCAGCGGCATCGTGTTGGTCTCGCCCCGGATATGGCCGGAGACGACCGACACCGCGCCGAACTCGCCCATCGCGCGGGCGTTGCAGAGCAGCACGCCGTAGAGCAGGCCCCACTTGATGTTGGGAATGGTCACCCGCCAGAAGGTCTGCCAGCCGGACGCGCCCAGCACCAGCGCTGCCTCCTCCTCGTCGGAGCCCTGTTCCTGCATCAGCGGGATCAGTTCGCGCGCCACGAAGGGAAAGGTGACGAAGATTGTGGCTAGCACCAATCCCGGCACGGCGAAGATGATCTGGATGCCCATGTCGCGCAGATAGGTGCCGAACAGTCCGTTCAGGCCGAACAGCAGGACATAGATCAGACCCGAGATCACCGGCGACACCGAAAAAGGCAGGTCGATCAGCGTGATCAGCAGGTTCTTGCCGCGGAAGTCGAACTTGGCGACACACCAGGAGGCGGCGACGCCGAACAGCAGATTGGCCGGCACCGAGATGGCGGCGACGATCAGCGTCAACTCGATGGCGGCCACAGCGTCCGGTTCGGTCAGCGCCGTCCAATAGGCGTCGAAGCCTCGGTGCAGCGCCTCCGCAAACACCGCCACCAGGGGCAGCAGCAGGAACAGCGCCAGGAACAGCAAGGCACCGCCGATGAGAAGGATGCGGACCCAACCCGGCTCGCTCAGTGCCGAGCGCACGGGCGGCATGGGAACGCTGGTGCCGGTGACCGTATCAGCGGGCATGGCGCGACCTCATCCACTGCTGGAGGAGATTGAGGATCAGGAGCATGACGAAAGACACCCCCAGCATCGCGGTGCCGACCGCGGCGGCGCCGGCATAATCGTACTGCTCCAACTTGATGACGATCAGCAGCGGCAGGATTTCCGTCAGGCCCGGCATGTTGCCGGCGATGAAGATGACGGACCCGTATTCGCCGACACCGCGGGCGAAGGACAGCGCGAAGCCGGTCACCAGCGCCGGCAGAATGGCCGGGAGGATGATGCCGCTGAAGGCCTGCAGGCGCGACGCGCCCAGCGAGGCCGCGGCCTCCTCCTCCTCCGGCGGCAGATCCTGGAGGATCGGCTGCACGGTGCGGACAACGAAGGGAAGCCCGATGAAGGTCAGGGCGATGGCGATACCAAGCGGGGTGAAGGCCACCTTCAGGCCGAACAGCTCGTCCAGCGGCCTGCCGATCCAGCCATTCGGGGCGTAGAGCGCGCTGAGCGCGATGCCCGCGACTGCCGTCGGCAGGGCGAAAGGCAGATCGACCAGCGCATCCACCAGCCGCTTGCCGGGAAAATCGTAGCGGACCAACACCCAGGCGACGAGGAATCCAAAGATTGCATTGGTCAGTGCGGCGGCGAGGGACAGCCCGAAACTGACCTGGAAGGCGGCCAGCACGCGCGGCGTGGTCACCGCCGCCCAGAAACCGCTCCAACCGAGGCCGCTGGATTTGAGGATCAGGGCCGCCAGCGGCAGCAATACGATGAATCCGAGGTAGCTGAGCGTGAAGCCGAGCGTCAGTCCGAAACCGGGAAGGACGCTGGGCTTGCGAAAGAGTGGCAGGGAAGCGCGGACCGTCACCGCGCTCTCCCGTCCGGCGGCGACGGCACCGCTGCCGGCGGCGACCATGGGTCAGCGCCCCATCTGGAAGATCTGGTCGAAGACGCCGCCATCCGAGAAATGCTTCTCCTGCGCAGCACGCCAGCCCCCAAACTGGTCGATGGTGACCAGCTTAACATCGGCGAAGCGTCCCGCATACTGGGCGGCCAGTTCCGGCGACCGCGGGCGGTAGAAGTTTCTGGCCGCGATCTCCTGCCCTTCGCGGGTGTAGAGGAACTGCAGGTAAGCCTCCGCCACCTTGCGGGTTCCCTTGCGGTCGACGACCTTGTCCACGACGGCGACCGGCGGTTCGGCCAGGATCGACAGGCTGGGAGTCACGATTTCGAACTTGTCGGCGCCGAATTCCTTCAGCGAGAGGTATGCCTCGTTCTCCCATGCCAGGAGGACATCGCCGATTCCGCGCTGGGTGAAGGTCACGGTGGAGCCGCGTGCGCCGCTGTCCAGCATCGGAACGTTCTTGAACAGCCTCGACACGAACTCCTTGGCCTTGGCCTCGTCGTTGCCGTTGGCCTGCATGGCGTAGGCCCAGGCGGCCAGATAGTTCCAGCGCGCGCCGCCCGAGGTCTTCGGGTTGGGCGTGATGACCTGGACGCCCGGCTTCACGAGGTCGTTCCAGTCCTTGATTCCCTTCGGATTCCCCTTCTTCACCAGGAACACGATGGTCGAGGTGTAGGGGGCACTGTTGTTCGGCAGGCGGCCTTGCCAGTCCTTCGCCAGCAGGCCGGCGTCGGCGATGGCGTCGATGTCATAGCCGAGCGCCAGGGTCACGACGTCCGCATCCAGGCCATCGATGACCGAACGGGCCTGCTTGCCCGATCCGCCATGTGCCTGTTTCACCGTCAGGACGTGGCCGGTCTCCGCCTGCCATGCCTTGGCAAAAGCCTTGTTGAACTCGACATAGAATTCCCTAGTTGGATCATAGGATACGTTCAGCAGCGAGTCCTTGGAATCCGCGGCGGCGACACCCAACCAAGCCAGCGTCAGCCCGGCGGCGAGAAGAGTCAGACGACGAAGCGACATGGCAGAAGCCTCCTTCGGTGGCTGCCGATTTTCACTGTTCACTTTCGTGGTATGCAGCGCTCTTTTTCTATCTGATGAATAGAGTTTGCACGCCGATGCAGTGCTTGGAAAGCGGTTTTTTGCATCCGGCTGCGGGAAAACCGCGCGCTGCCGTCAACCCGTTGGCGTTACGGCGAAAAGTGAACGAGGGAACTCCGTTCGGCACGGAGAGGCCGATCCTGTGCCGGACGGAGGATCATGATCGGAACCGGCAACTTTGCCGGCTGAGCCCTGTTGAGTACCGACAGATCGACACTGTCAGGAGCAAACACCATGGCTGGCCCTTTCCGGAAAGTGGGCACTGAACTCCCGAAGGCCGGCACCTCGCGGGGCATGGGGCGCCCCGCCATGTGGGGCATTCTGGGCATTCTTGCGGTTCTGGCCCTGCTGCTGCTGTTCTTCCCAACCTGGTAACGGTGGCCGGCGGCGATGCTGGTCTATGGCGACCAGGAGCTTTGCGAAGATCCGCGCCGTCGGATCGCAAGGCTGAGGCGCCGCCTCACCGACAGGGTCCCTGCCGCTCCCGGTCCGGAGCGGCACGGCGCCCTGGTGACGCTGTTCATCGAAGCGGCCGAACTGGCGCAGGGTTTGGCCGATCGAGAATTCCACGCCTCGGGCATGGATGACCGCACGCCCATGCAGGATGCAGCCATGGCGGTGGTGATGGAACTTGCCGCCGGCGTCGCCGCATCCTGGCGGATGGCCGATCCACCGGATGCCGACCCCTGCGGAGCGCTGGACAAGCTGTCCAGCCTGCGCCTGCCGGATTCCGTAAACATGCGGCGGGCGGAGGGCTATTCCTTCTACTGCCTTTACCCCGAAGCTTATCTGGAGGCGGCCGCACAACTGCCGACTCGTTTTGCCCGTTCGCCGGTGGTGATCGGACTGCGCAGCATCGGCACCGGGCTGGCGGCGATGGCGGCGGTTGCGCTGAAGGCGCCGACGCCGGTGACCCTGCGGCCGGTCGGCCATCCCTTCCGCCGGGAATTGCGGGTATCGGAGAAATTGCGCGCCACCTTGCTGGCCGATCCCGAGGCTGCCTATGTCGTCGTCGACGAAGGGCCGGGGCTGTCGGGCAGCTCCTTTGGTGCCGTGGCCGACTGGCTGGAGGCGCAGGGGGTGGCGGCTGAGCGCATCGCCTTCCTGCCCGGCCATGGTGGCGCACTTGGCCCACAAGCTTCCGACCGCCACCGCCGGCGCTGGGCCGAAGCGGTGCGCCCGGTGGCCGGCTTCGACGATCTGTTCCGATCGGCAGAAAGGCCGTTCCCTTCGTTGGAGCGATGGTTCGTGGACCATCTTGGCCTGCCCGTCATACCGTTGGAGGATCTGTCGGGCGGCGAGTGGCGGCGGCTGTACGGCGGCTCCAACGGATTGCCGGCCAATCCGCAACAGGAGCGGCGCAAATTCCTGCTGCGTACTGCCAGGGGGGCATGGCTGCTGAAGTTCGCCGGGCTGGGCGAAGCGGGGGAACAGGCGCTGGGGCGTGCCCGCGCCCTCCATACCGCCGGCTTCACCGCGGAGCCGTCGGCCTTGCGCCACGGCTTTCTTGCGGAACGCTGGCTGGAGAATGCACGCCCGCTGACGAAGGTGACGCCGGACGCCGTAGAGCGCCTCGCCGGCTATCTGGCCTTCCGCGCAGAACGCTTCCCCGCTCCGTCCGGATCGGGCGCCCCTCTGGCGGAATTGTTGACCATGGCGCGCACCAACATCGGCGAAGCGCTGGGCGACGGCGCCGCAGCGATGCTGGACTGCTGGACGGCCGACAGGCTGGCCGAACTGGAAGCTGGCATCCGCCGGGTCGTCACCGACAACCGCCTGCACCGCTGGGAATGGCTGCGGTTGCCGGACGGACGGCTGATGAAGACCGATGCGCTGGACCATGCCGCCGCCCATGACCTGATCGGCTGTCAGGACATCGCCTGGGACGTGGCCGGCGGCATCGTGGAGTTCGATCTGTCCGACGCGCAGGCCGAGGTGCTGTGCCGTATGGTCGAAGCGGTCGTGCCGCTCGACCGGCGGCTTCTGGCCTTCTGCATTCCCTGCTACATCGCCTTCCAGATCGGTTATTGGACCTTCGCGGCCGGCAGCGATCCGTCGGCAGCCCGCGAACGTCGCCGATACGAAGAGCAATGGCGGCGAATCCGTACGCCGGCAGCGAACGCGGGCTGATTGCATTGACACCCGGCGGCGTCACTCCTATGGGTGGAAACGGATGCTGACCGAGTCGCGCCTGTCGAGGCGCCGCCGGCGGTCGTCGTGCCAACCGGGACCGTTCGAACGATGCATGCCTCCGACCGCCAGACCGCCATGCTGACCGACCTGATCGCCCGGCTGCAGGGTCCGGCCGGCACCGGGGAGGCCTTGAAGACGATCTCGGAATGCTGCGAAGCCGCGAGGGCGACCGGGCTGGGCAGCGATGCCGGGGCGATGGAGGCGCTGGACGCCGCCACCGCCAACCTGGACCCGATCCTGCGGGAGTCGGCGCTGGCCGCCGTATCCGGCGACCTGCGGCGGTACCTGCGCATCCTGGACATGTTGGACGCCGTGCTGGATCTGGCGTCGCTGGACGGGATCAACCAGATCTACTGGTCCATGCAGCGACAGCTTTTCCTGATGCGCATGGACATGGCCTCCGTGCCCGATTTCGTCACGGAACACCTGTTCGCCTTCTATGAGCGCTTCCTGCGGCAGATCGCATTGCGTCTGGGGCTGACCCCGGCGGCAAGGCCGGCGGGGATGCACGATACCGGACGGGTTGTCATCGTGACGAACCAGTTCCTGTCGGCCGAACACCAGCCGTCGCGCGACCTGCTGCTGCTGGCGGTGCGGCTTCAGCGCGACCTTGGCCGGACGGTTCTGGTGCTCAACACCAACATGATGCCGGATCGCTACTACAGCCCCTTCGTCCCGCCCTTCGCCGCCGCGCTGGAAGAGAGGCTGTCGGGGGAGCAGACGATCCGCTGCGGCGGCCAGCGGATCCGCATGCAGTCGTCGACCGCACCCGGCATCACCGCGGAGAAGCTCGGCGGTTTCCTGTCGGCGGTGGAGACATTCGACCCCGATCTGCTAATCGCCTTCGGCGGCTCGGTGATCGTCGCCGACCTGATGGAGCGCGCACGTCCGCTGATGTGCATCCCGACAACCAGCGGGCGGATCGTCTCGCTTGCCGACATCGTGCTGGATTTCGGCGGCCACGCGCCGCCGGCCGGAAACGGGCGGCTCGCCCGGTCCTGGCGTCCGTCTCGCTTCGGCCTGTCGCTGCGCCGCAGCGGGGACACCGCGACGCGCGCCGAATTCGCTCTGCCGGATTCCGCGTTCGTCTGTGTCGTGGTCGGCAACCGCCTGGATGCCGAGGCCGACGGCGCGTTCCTGGACCTGCTGGGGCGGATGCTCGATGCCGTGCCGCAGGCGCTGGTGCTGTTCGCCGGCGGGGTGGAGACTTTGCCCGGACGGCTGGCCAGGGACGGGCATGCCGGTCAGCTGCGCAGCCTCGGCCATGTCGACCGGATGGAGGCGCTGATGTCGGTCTGCGACCTGTTCGTCAATCCGCGCCGCACCGGCGGCGGAGCGGGGGCGGCGCAGGCGATGGCAGGCGGCGTGCCGGTGCTGTCCTTCGACGGCGGCGATGTCGCCAGCGTCGCCGGCCCCTCCTTCCTGGTTACCGATGACGCGGCTTTCGTCGCCCGCGCCGCCGCCCTGGCGGGCGATCCGGCGCTGCTGGAAGAAGCACGGCAGCAGGCTCGTGCCCGCATCGCCACGGTAGAGCGGGAGGGTGCCGACAATGCACAGCTCTCCGCCTATATGGCCGAGGCCGCCGGCCTGTTCGCGGCGCGGAGATAACGCATGCGCTTCCTGCTCTGCGGACAGGGCACGTCGGAAATTCTGTGGTCGATCCATGCGGCCCTGGTCGATCTGGGGCACGAGGCCGTGCTGGCCCTGCCCGACATCTCGCAGGATGTGATCGACCGCCGCATCGACGTCCTGTTCGTGCTGAACCTGTTCGAGATCCCCAGGCCGACGGTGGAAATGCTGCGCGCCTACATCGCGCAGTTCGGTGGCCAACTGGGCAAAGGGCCGGCCATCGTCCACATCTGCCTGAAGCACCCGCTGGAGGAAATCGGCGCCGGCACGGCGGAGCAAATCCACGACGCCGACCGCTGGATGGCCGACAACGACGTCTCCATGTGGTGCATGTGCCAGGGGTCGGCGGAGCAGGCCGTTCGCCTGGGGTTGAGCCGGGTCTTCCACGAGCCGCTGGGGGTGCATCGCTCGATCTACACCGCACCGGCGGCGGACGGGACAGTCGATCTGTACAAGCGGTGGATGGCGCAGGACACGCCCGGACTGCGGCGCCACCCCTATGCCGCGATGAAGGGACACTCCGATGCCGGGGCCGAAGCTTCGGTGAGCGACCGTTTCCTCTATCTGGGACAGGGCTGGCCGGAGCATCTGGAATCCGGACGCGAACCGGTTTCCCCGGCGATCCAACGCGATGCGGAGGCGGTGGCCACGGCGATGATGGAACGGCCGATGCTGCACCGTCTGCAGGCCATGGATGGATGCGGGCTGACGGACCGGTCGGCGGATCCGGCCTGGACCCTGGAGTTCAACCGGGCCTTCACCATCGCCTTCGCGGTAGAGAACCGGCGCCGCTTCGCCAACGCCCTGCGCCGTGGCTTCGGCGAGGGTTTCTCGTTGTGGGGCAATGGCTGGGAGCGGTTCGGCCTCGAAGCCGGCCCTGTGTCGGCGGCCCCACGCAACGCCTACCCCGCCGCGGCGGCCTGCCTGGATTTCGGCAGCCTCGCCTACGACACGGCGATCTTCCCGAGGACGCTGGAGATCGTCAAACGGAACGGTCTGCTGGTGAGCTGGCGCCACGCCGACACCGCCCTGCTTTTCGGCCCATATGAGGATGAGCTGACCTTCACCGGCGAGGACGAGGCGGTGCGCCTCCTGTCCGCGCTGGCCGACGACGCCGACCGCCGCGCGAGGCTGCGGTCGGCGCATCTGGACCATTGCTTCGACGCCCTGGCACTGACCGCCATCCTGCCGCGGGTGATCAGGCGCGCCTGCGGCTGACGGGGCCTATCCCCGCTTTCGCCGCTGCGCCTTGCGGACGATCGCCTCGATGCAGTCGAGCACGCGGGCCGCGTTGGCAAGCCGGCCATCGGCGTCCGGCGCTTCCAGTGCTGCGGACAGCCGGTCGTCCTGGGCACGCAGAAAACCCTTGGATCGCTTCGCCAACGTCAAGGCCTTTGCCGCTGCGCGCTCGCCCCGCAGGGTGGCGGCGACGCCCGCCGGGCCGCAACCGAGCGTCGCGATGCCCAGCGCCCGGCAGCGGCACCTCAGATCGGCGATGGCCAGCAGCCGTTCCACCGGGTCCGGCAGCGGGCCGAAGCGGTCCTCCATCTCCTCGCGCAGGGCGTCCATCTCGCCCGCCTCGCGGGTGCGGGCGATGCGGCGGTGGAGACCGATGCGCAGTTCCTCCTCCGGGATGTAGGCGGACGGAATGCAGTGCGGCACCGCGACCGTCACCTCCGGGTCCCAGCGGTCGTCGGGCTGGCGGCGCAGTGCCCGCAAGGCGTCGGCGAGGATGCGCTGGTAGAGTTCGGTCCCCACCGCGCGCAGATGACCGCTCTGGTCCTCGCCCAGCAGGTCGCCTGCCCCGCGCTGGTCGAGGTCGAGCATGCTCAGCACGAAGCCGCCGCCCAGGCTCTCGATCACCTCCAGCGAGCCGAGACGGCGGGCTGCCCGTTCCTCCAGCGGGTGCTCGGGGTCGGTCAGCAGATAGGCGTAGCCCTGCACCGCCCCCCGCCCGACCCGGCCGCGCAGCTGGTGCAGTTGGCCCAGCCCGAACAGGTCGGGGCGGAACAGCAGCAGCGTGTTTGCGCGCGGGATGTCGATGCCGGATTCGATGATCGGCGTCGCCAGCAGGATGTCGCTCTCGCCATCGACGAAGCCCATCACCGCATCGTCCAGCGCCACCGCCCCCAGCCGGCCATGTGCGACCGCAATCCGGGCCGACGGCACCAGTTCGCGGATCCAGTCCTCCAGTTCGCCGAGGTCGGCGATGCGCGGGGCGACGCAGAAGGCCTGACCGCCGCGCCCCAGTTCGCGGAGCAGGGCGGCGCGGGCGGTGGCGGGATCGCGCGGGGTGACGGCGGTGCGCACCGGCCGGCGACGGGCCGGCGGCGTGTCGATGATGCTGAGCCCGCGCAGGCCCGCCAAGGCGCCCTGCAGGGTGCGCGGGATCGGCGTGGCGCTCAGTGCCAAGCTATGGACGCCCTTGGTCCGCCGCTTCAGCGCCTGCTTCTGGGCGGCGCCGAAGCGCTGTTCCTCGTCCACCACCATCAGGCCGAGGCGGTCGAACCGGACATCCTTGGACAGCAGCGCATGCGTGCCGATGACGATGTCCACCGACCCGTCGGCCAGCCCGGCGCGCACCCGGTCGGCCTCGGGCTTGGTCATGGCGCCGGTCAGCGGCTCCACCGTCACGCCGAAGCCGGCGAAGCGGCGGCGGAACACGTCCAGATGCTGACGGGCGAGGACGGAGGTCGGGGCCATCACCGCCACCTGATGTCCGGCAAACGCCACCGCTGCCGCGGCACGCAGGGCGACCTCCGTCTTGCCGTAGCCGACGTCGGCACAGACCAGATGGTCCATCGGATGGCCCCGGCGCATGGCGTCGAGCACCGCCTGGACGGCCCGCCGCTGCCCCTCGGTGGGATCGAAGCCGAAGCGGGCGCCGAAGCGGCGCATGCGGTCGGCCGGCGGGTCGATGACCGGCGCCACTTCGCGGGCGCGGCGCCGGGCCTCGCGCAGGATACCCTTGGCGGTCTCGGCGATCTCCGCCTCCAGCACGGCGCGGCGCTCCAGCCAGTGGGCGTTCTTCAGGCTGTCGAGCCTGGCGCCGGTATCGGCGGAGCCATGGCGCCAAAGCCGGTCGAAATCGGCGGTCGGCACCAGCAGCCGGTCGTCATGGGCGTAATCAAGGACCAGGAAATCGGCAGCCGAATCCTCCCCGTCGCCATCGGTGGAGGCGATGGTCTCCAGCCCGATCAGCCGACCGATGCCATAGTCGAGATGCACGACGAAATCGCCGGTCGCCAGTTCCGACGGGGCCAGCGGCGGCCGGGACGGCGCGTCACCGCTGCGCTCCTCGCCATGGCGCGGCGCCACCAGAACGGTCATGCCGTCGCAGACGAAACCATCGGTGGTCCGCAGCGGCAGCACCGCACAGCCGCCGGCCGCCAGTGGCGGTTCGGGCCAGTGGTCGAGACGCGGCACCGGGCGCCCCAACTCCGACGATGCCCGCTCCGCCAATCGGTCAGCCTCGCCCGAACCCGTGGCGGAGCGTGCGGCGAGCAGCACGGCCCTGCCTTCCGCAGTCAGAACGGCAGCGCGCCGCAGCAGGGTGCGCTCGGTCCGCGCCGGCTCCACAAGGGAGCCACTCCTCACCTCCACCGGCAGCACGGAGCGGGCGGCCAGTTTCTCCTCCAGCGCGTCGGCGTCGATCAGCCGGCGTTCCAATGCCGGAACCGGCAGCAGGCAGGGATCGTCACGGCGGATGCGCCGGTCCAGGCCGGCTTCCGCCAGATCGTCGGCCCGTGCCTCGATGCGGTCGCGCGCGCCGGCATCCAGCACGACCAACGCGTCGGGCAACAGGTCCAGCAGCAGCGGGCAATCATCGAAGACATTGGGAAGCTGCAGGTCGAAGCCGTAGGGACGCCGGCCCTCCTCCAACTGCCGCCGCAATCCCTCAGGCAAGGCGGACCCAAGTCCGGCGAGGCTGGCGGCCAGCCGGTCGAGCATCTCCGGCCCGACGATCAGGTCGGTGACCGGCCCCAGCGTGAGTCCGTCGATCGACTTCACCGACCTTTGGGAAACCGGATCATACAGGCGCAGGTCGCGCAGGATGCCATCGGCGATGTCGCAGCGGATCGGGCGGTCGCAGTCGCCGGGGAAGACCTCCACCACCGCGCCGCGGATCGCCACCTCGCCGGGCTCGTCCACCCGGTCGTCCAGCACATAGCCGGTGCGGGCGAACCAGCCGCGCCACGCCGTCTCGTCATACGCCATGCCCCGCGTCAGGCGGAAGCGTCCGTCCGCCCAGGCGTCCGGCGGCGGCAGCCGTTGCAGGGCCAGATCGGCCGAGGCCACCACCAGCCGTCCGGCGGGCTTCCCCCCGTCGGCAAGCCGCATCAGCCCGGCAGCGCGGCGCCCCAGCACCGCCCGCGACGGCGCGGCACGGTCGCCGGCCGCCGTCTCGTCGATGGGCAGCAGAACGGTGTCGAGGTCGGGGAACAGGTCACCCACCAGCCGCGCCAGCCGGGTGGCGCGCGCGTCGCTGCGGGCGAGCAGCAGGACACCGCCGGGCCGGCGGGCGAGCGCCGCCAGCCGAACGGCCAGTTCGCCTTCGCTCTGCACGGATAGTGTGGCGGGAGACGACGCCGGAACGGGGGGCGGCGCGTCGGGCGACGGATCGGCGACGGGAACTCCGTCAAGCATGATTGGCGTACATGATGGGCAGGCTCCGCTCGATGGCACCGCGCCCCCCTCGGGGAGAGGGACGGCGGGGCTGCGGAGGTTCAACACCGCCGGGTGCCCCGCGGTTGCCTACCCTTCAGTCTAGCGGAACCTTCCGGTTCAGTGCAGCACCAGCCAGCCGACCAGAACCGCCAGGAAGGCACCGGCCGTCGACCCCAGCACGGTCAGCAGCGGCGACCATCCCCCTCCGCCCGTCTTTTCCGCCGATGCGCTGTCCAGGCCGCGCAGGCTCTGGTCCATCCGCATCAGGAACACCTCCAACCCGCCGACCCGCTCCGTCAGGTCGCGCAGGGAATCGGCCAAGGCATCGGAGCGCTCACCTTGCGCCGTTTCCAGGCGGGAGGTATCGGCGCGCAGGGCCGTCACCCCCTCGCTCGCGTCGCGCAACAGGCGGCCGATGGTCTGCTGGGCGGCGGCAAGCTGGCGCTGGTCGCGGCGGAGCGCGTCGATCCGCTCTCCGATGCGCTGAAGATGCGGCGCCAGCAGGCGGTCGAGCCGCTGGTCCTCCGGGTTCGGCTGGGCGAAGGTCGCCGTCTCGCCGGTGGAGGGCGACCGCACCACCGCCACCACCCGCGAGGGGTCCGCCCCCTCCGGCAGGGTCACCTCCGCTTCGAAGGCATGGGCACCGTCGCCGATGCCGCCGCCGGCCAGATCGGGCCGCGGCCGGTCGGCCGCCACCCGCGCCAGCGTTTCCGGCGGCCCGCCGTCCCGTTCCAGCCGCAACTCCACCTCCAGCCGGTCGGCCGGATGGTTGCCGTCCCAGGCCCAGCCGAACACCCGACCACCCTGCAGGGCGTCGATATGACCGACGATGGCCGCCGCTTGGGGTGCGTCGATTGGATCGGCCACGGGGGTGGTCTCACGAAGCTCGACGATCTTGGCGGTGGCGGACATGGGACCGGCTTCCGGTTGTTGTGCTGGAGAGGGCGCTTGCGCTCAGGCCGCCTTACGGTCGGCGGCGCGGCGCAGGGTGTGGCTGGGCATGCGGTGGGGGACGTAGTTCTCGTCGAGGAACTCCCGCATGTCGCGATAGCGCTGGTAGTAGGTGCGGTTGAACTTCTCGAACAGGCTCTGGTCCCAATACTCTTCTAGAACGAAGGGCTTGTCCGAATAGACGTTGTAGCAGGGGATCGCGAAGGTCTCCGCGAACTCCGCCGTGCGGCTGTCATAGCTGAAGTAGACCGACGGCGTGGCGTTCGACAGAGCCATCAGGTTGCCGTGCAGACGATAGCCGAGCACGAGGTCCTTCGACCGCACGAGATTTTCGTAATCGGAGACGACGTCCGAATACCACAGCCGCTCGCGGTACAGCGCGTCCATCTCGTCGTCGAAATACCACTGCTTCAGCCAAGCGCTGTCATGCAGGTGCGTCCAGGCTTCCGCCTTCTGCTCCTCGGTGCCCCACAGCAGCTTCTTTTCCTCCACCTCGCCCTGCATCATCAGGACGGTATCGAAGCGGCGGGAGATGTCCTTCACGAAGTCGCGGTGGCGCTCCAGATACTTCCGCACGTCCGGCGAATAGTGCTTGGACACCTCGCGGCGCATGGTGATGCCGACCTTGCGCACGCTGTCGAGCGCCGGCAGGTCGATGCGCAGCTCCGGATCGCGGTTGCGGAAGGCAGTCGGGCAGCCGACGATGCGGGTGTTCTTGATGCCCAGATCCCACAGCACTTCGGCGGTGTAGGTGCCGCGCACGCCCAGCGTCGTCGACTTGTCGGCGATCATCCGCCAGATGCGCTTGCTTTCCTCGGTCAGCGTCAGCTTGCCGGTGGCGGGCGCCTGGGCGCCGACGCCGAAGGCGATGACGGGAATGCGCAACTTCGTCAGCACCTGGATGGTCGCCGCCGGCCAATCCATCGAATCGTGGATGTAGTTGCTGCCGCGCAGGAAGACATAGTCGTATTCCGCGTTGATCCGGTCGACCACCTCCTGGCGGAACTCGCGGATCTCCAGCACATCCAGCTTGTCGTAGGTCAGCAGCTTCAACGAGGAGTCGAAGACGAACGCGTCACCGATGTTGTGGTAGTGGTCGATGCTGCGCTGAATGTCTTGGTAGCTGTACCAGCGCACGCAGTCGTGATCGTAGACTTCGCCCGACGGAATCATGACGAGAATGTTGGCCACGGCGGCTCTCCCTAAGTTGGGCGACAATAGAGGCGGATAACACCCGGATCACCGCCGGGCTAATTCGAATCGTTACACAAGACTTACGATAGAAACCCTGTGATTTTCGATTCAACAATACCAATGTGGTCGGCGATATGTGGAATGAAATCTTTTGCATATTCGAAAATATCACAGAAGATTCCAGAACTATTTTATCACGACCGCTGCGCCACAGCCCGCTCAGGCATTGAGGGCGCGGCGCCTCCTGCCGCCATCAGCGCGTCGAACACTTCCGCATGCTGACGGGCGCATTCAGCGCGGTCGATGGGGTGGCGGATGCGCAGGCGCAGGCGGTCCCACAGGTCGGGCGTGGTCAGCGCCTCGGTCATACGGTCCACCAGATCCTCGACGCTGCCGTTGCGGAAATGCAGACCATCGACACCGTGGGTCACCTTTTCCGCCATGCCGCCGATATTGCTGGCGATGATCGGGCGGCCGTGCAGGAAGGCCTCCTGAATGACGACGGGGGAGTTCTCCCACCAGATAGACGGGATGATCATCCAATCGACGTCCTTCATCAGGCCCGGCAGTTCGGCCGAGCGGTAGCTGCCGTAGAAACGCACCCGGTCGCCGGCCTTCTCCACCGCGTCGTTGAAGCGCTTCTGATAGGCTTCCGGCTGGCGTTCCAGGTTGCCGCCGAAGATCATCAGCGCGCCGTCCTCGCCCCAGGCCTTGTCGGAGATGCGCGAAACCGCCTCCACCAGCAGATGAGCGCCCTTGAACTCGGTCAGCTGGCCGAAGAAGGCGAAGCGGTTGCGCTTGCCGGCACGGGTGACCGGACGCGGCGGGGCGATGCCCTCGATGGTCAGGCCGTTCTCGATCATGCGGAACTTCTCACGCGGCAAACCCCAGTCGACATAGCGGTCGATCAGGAAGTTCGACGGGCTGACGTAGAAGTCCGCCTGTTCGAGGAAGGTCTTCAGGAACAGTTCGCGCTTGAAGAACTCCGCCTCGCCGATGTGGGGGAAGCAGCCGGCGCAATCGGCCGGGCTGGCGCGGTAGCACAGCGTGTTGCGGCTGGTCTTCACCATCTGGCCATGGTGGTGGCAGATCGACAGGTACTCGTGCAGCGTCACCACGATGGGCACGCGCGGCAGCGCCTGACGCACCGCCTGAATCGTCTCGATCCCCAGCCCGAGGAAATGGTGGAAGTTCACCACGTCCGGCTGCAGGTCGCGGACATAGCGGACGAAGTCCTTCTCCAGCCCCGGCAGATTGCGGTTGGACAGGCGGAAATGGTCGTAGTCGTTGGCGTAATACAGTACCTCCCGCTCCTTCTGGCGCAGAGCCATCAGGGCGGAGCCGCGGTGCTGGGCGATGGGCGGCGCCACACGGGCCAGATAATGGCTTTCCCAGCCCGGCAGGTCGTGCAGGCCGTTGTGCAGGTTATAGGAGGCGACCTCACCCCCGCCCAGCGAAAAGGAGGGGTGGCCATGGCTGATGATCAGCGCGCGCTTGGTCTTGCTCATCGTGTGACCGTTTGTCCGAGGCTGGGGGGAGAAGTGGTTGTGTCGCTTGCCTGCCGCTGCCCCCTCCCATCCCTCCCCCGCTCCGCGGGAGAGGGGGTAGGATGCGTGGCGAAGGGGTTTCATCGCGAAGCGGCGGCAGTTCCCTCTTCCACCGAAGGTGGGGGGGTTAGGGAGGGGGCAAAGCACTATGCCGCGATCGACGCCTTCCAGCGCTCCGCGAAGCTCCATTCGTCGACCAGCGCGCTCATGCGCTCCAGCCTCGGGTCGCGGGCGTGGCGGGGTTGTTCGTCGACCGCCACCAGCCGGACCTTCGGCAGCCACAGGCAGGAGCCGCCGGCCGCCCGCACCCTCAGGCACAGGTCCAGACCCTTTGGCTCCGACCCGAGGTAGCGGCCGCCGTCGGCCATCGCGCGCACCAGCAACTCGCGCGGCAGCAGCGCGCAGTCGGCGGACGCGGCATCGACCGCCGATGCCTCCTGCTCCTTCAGCCAATCTCGCGGGTAGCCGGCGAAGCGGCGTTCGTAGGTGACCATGCCGCCCGTTCCTTCGACCGCGACGATTCCGGCGAAGCGGACGGAGTGGTCCTCGTACAGCAGCGTCGGGCTGGCCATCACCGGCGCCAGCGCGGCGGAGCCCACGGCATTCGGCTTGCGGATCGCCCGCTCCAGCGCCGACAGCCAGCCGCGCTCGGTCGGCAGAACCGACGGCGACAGCAGCAGGACGCGGTCGGCGCGAGCATGCGGCAGGGATGCCGCGACCGCTTCGAGGGGGTCGGCGGCGGTGGATGCGGCGACGAAGCCGACCGAGAGACGGTAGAAGGCGGCCGCCTGCCGGACCATCCCGGCCAGCCTTTCATGGGTGCCGGCACCGGCCACCACCAGGATCTCCGCCTCGGCGAAGTCCGGATCGTTGGCCATGCGGGCGAGGTTCAGGTCGACATCCTCGCGCCCGTCGCAGACCGGCAAGATCACCGACACGCGCGGGCTCTTCAACGCGCGGCCCATCGGATGCAGGACGGAGGAGGGGGCCGGCTGCCCAGACGCCGCGGCGCGCAGCATCGGTCCCAGATGGGTGGCGACGACGCGGTCGATGGCGGGGCTGTCGGGGTTGACCGCCCCCAGCATGCGGCGCAGCGCATCGCCGGTCGGCGGCTGGCAGGGCAGCGGCAGGAAGGCGATGCCGTCGGCCAGCGTCAGCTCCAGATGGAACTCGGCGTCGGCGACGATGCCAGCCGGTTCGCGGGCGAAGGCGGTGAAGCCGTGGGCGTCGTTGCCCGGCAGCAGACGGCCGGCGAACATCGGGTCGTGGGCGAAGGCGTCCGAAACGTCCTTGCGGGCCAGCCGCGACCAGTCGGTGTCCAGCCGCGCCGTCATGCCGCCGCCCTTGACCGTCACCGCGCGGACAGCCTGGGTGGGATCGAGCAGCCAGCCGCAGACGAACAGCCCGGCGCCCGGAACACGCACCGCCATGTCCAGCCCCATGCGCACCGGAGCCTGGATCTGCGATACCGTTTCCACCCCGTTGTAGCGGGCGGCGATGGCGGCGGCGATACCGCGGCGGGCGGCATCGCCCTGCAACTGGCCCAGCATGTCGCGGGCATGGGCGGAGGCGACGCCGTCAGCCAGAAGCTGTCGATGCTCGAAGATCGCCAGATGGCGCCAGCCGTTGGCGGCGCGGAAATGGATGCGGCGGATGGTGTCCGGTGCGGCGACCGGGCCTTCCAGAACGGTCAGCAGACCGGAAGCATCGTCGGGCAGGTCCGGGCGGTGGAATGGCGCAGCGGCGCTGGCGTGGGCGCGCAGATCGTCGGCCTCGACCAGAACCGGCGCGGCACCGGCCGGGAAGCCGTGCGACCAGCCCTGTACCATCAGCGCGCCATCGCGGAAGCGGCCCATCACCTCGGCGAAGCCGTCGGGACGGGAGGCCTCATGGGCCAAGCCGGACAGCAGGCGGGTGCGGCGGTCGCCCTCCCCCGCCTCGCCCTCGCCCATCTCCGGGCCGGACAGCAGGGTCACGGCGACATCCAGCGCCACGCCGAGCGACTGCGGCTGCACCTCGCGCAAGGCGGCGACCAGATGGGCGGGGTTGGTGCGGACGTTGGACAGGCGCGGGAGCAGCAGGTGCTTGCCCCGGGCATCCTCGATCTCGATGCGGGACGGGCGCATGTGTGCCAAGCCGGTGACGCGGATGGCGCCCAGGAACCAGCGCTCCCCCGCCCCATCGGTCCAGCAGCCGCCGCGGAACCGGCCGTCGATCATGCCGTCCAGCATCACTGCGCTGTCGGCCGGCAGGGGCTGGTCGATGGCGCCGAACAGCATCAGCGTATCCTCGTCCAGCAGGACGGCGGCGGTGATGTCGGCCTTGGTGCTGCGGTCCTTCATCGGGTGCGACTCCCCTGGATAAGAGCGGCGGATGCCGGCGACAGAAGTTCGCCGTAGAGCGCGAGATGGAGCGACGCGGCCTCCTCCGTCGGGCGGACGGCGGGGATGTTGGCCGAAAGCCGCTCCCACAGGTCGGGTTCGGTCATGGCGCGGGTCATGACGCGGGCGAGGTCGGCGGGGTCGTTGGGGCGGACATGCAGGCCGTCGACGCCGTCGCGCACCGCCTCCGCCATGCCGCCGATGCCGCTGACGATGACCGGTCTGCGGTGCTGGAAGGCCTCCTGGATCACCAGGGGCGCGTTCTCCCACCAGATCGACGGCATCACCACCCAGTCGGCGGCGGCCATCAGCGCCGGCATCTCCTGCGGACGATAGGGGCCGTGGGCGGTGGCAAGGCCGTTCGTCGCCTCGAAGCCGTCGGCCACCCGCTGGCGGAACTCCGGCGCCTGATAGAGGCTGCCGCCATGCACGGCCAGCGAGGGGGACAGGCCCTGGCGCGCCATGCGGGCAACGGCGTCGAGCGCCACGGTGACGCCCTTGAACGGGTTCAAATTGCCGAAATAGGCGAAGGCGTCGCGCGCCGCACCGGGGGCGAGGTCGCGCGCCGGAGCCGGCTCCACGGACGGCCGGCTGTTCGCCATCACCTCGATGCGGGCGGGGTCGAGGCCCCACGCGACATAGCGGTCGCGCAGGAAGCGGCTCGGCGCCAGGAATCGGTCGACCAACCCGAACATCGCCTTGATGTGCTTCTCGCGCAGCAGGAACTGGTCGGCCGGCCGGTCGGGGAAGCAGCGGTGGCAGGCATCGGGCGACGCCTTGGTGCAGAGTGCGCGTCCACCCTCGCCGCGCGGCGGGGTGACCATCTGCCCGTCATTGGCGCAGATCGGGTAATAGTCGTGCAGCGTGTAGACGATCTTCGCATCCGGGCAGACGCGGCGGATCAGGAACAGCATCTCCACGCCCAGCAGCAGCGTGTGATGCACATGCACGATGTCGGGCCGGAAGGCGCGCAGCAGGTTGGACAGGTCGGGAACCAGCCCGTGCAGGTCGATCTGGCTCTGGTGGAAATGGTCGAAATGGCCGGTCCACAACAGCACCTCGTCGGCGCTGCGGCCCAGCGTCTGGAAGCCGGTGCCGGGACGCGGTGCCCGGTGGGTATCGTTGGTGCAGGCCAGGAACAGGCACTCCGCCCCCGCCGCCTTCAGCCCGCCGAACAGCTCGTGCGCGAAGATCTCGGTGCCGCCGGGATGCAGGCTCGGGTGGTTGTGCGCGATCAGCAGCACCCGCGGCGGCCGGGCGGCGACCAGAGGACGCGCCGGCTGGCGGGGCGCGGGACGGGCGGCTGTGTGGTTGGCCGGGACCAATGGAAGACGGCGGCGGCTCATGGCACAGCCCCCCTCTCCAGAACCAGCAGATCCTGGAAATTCTCCGCCTCGCGCTGGCCGCTCCAATGGCCGCGCATCACGGCGCGGGCGGGACGCAGGCCATGAGCGGCGAAGCGGCCGAGCAGGAACTCCTCGTCATAGGCGACGGCAGCGTTGGGATGTTCCGGATCGGCCAGCAGTTCCACGCCCGGCGCATCACGGAAGGGCGGGCGGGCGGTGCCCTTGGCGATGCCGGCGCGGGCGGTGGCGTCGGCCAGAAACAGGCTGAGGAAGCAGCGGCCGCCCGGCTTCAGCACCCGCGCGATCTCGGCCGCATAGCGCTCGGTGTCGGCCGTGCGCAGGTGGGTGATGACCGAGGTCAGGATGACGAAGTCGTAAGCCGCTGCCTTGAAGGGCAGAGTCGCCGTCTCCCCCTCGATCCGGCCATCGGGGTTGTACAGGCCGTTGGCGACGTCGAGATGGTGGAAGCGGAACTCCGGGTAGGCCGGCGTGATGGTCGACGCGCACCAGCGGATGCCGTCCAGCACGATGTCGATGCCGTCGTAGGACGAGTCCAGATACTGAGTCAGCGGCAGCGCCATGCGGCCGACACCGCAGCCGATCTCCAGCACCTTGTGATCGGGACGCAGACCGCCGAGACGGACGAAATGGCGCAGAAACTCCGCCCCGATGGCGCGGAAATCGCCGTCGCCGATGAAATGCAGCTCGGGCGGCGGCACCGGAAGGAAGCGGTTGCGCGCGATCTGGGCGCAGAGCCATTCCAGCCGCGGGTCGGTCTGGCGGCGCAACACGGCAAGCTGCGGGGTCGGCAGAATCGCGTTCATCGGGTCACCTGTGCTGTCTTGCGGGCGCGGCCTGTCTTGGCGGGCCGCACCTCGTCGTCGGCGTACCAGTCGCGCGCCATCAGTTCGGCCATGCGGTCGGCCCAGCGGCGGCCATGGAGCCAGCGGTTGTATTCGGAGGCGACTCCGCGGGTGTAGCCCTGGTGCCGGCCGATGGAGCGGCGTTCCAGATGGTACAGCTCCACCGCCGGGGCATAACGGATGTCGAGCCCCTGGGCGCGGATGCGCAAGCAGAGGTCCGAATCCTCGAAGTCGCCGATGATGTAGTCTTCGCAGAAGCCGCCGGCCGTGGTGTAGGCGGCCCGCGTGGTCAGCAGGCAGGCGCCGGTGACGCCGGGCACCGCACGCGGACGGCAGGCGGCGGCGAAGTCGCGCGGCAGGCCCTTGAAGTAATGGTGGTTGTACCAGGCGCCTTGCAGGTCGCGGTCGAAATAGAGCCCGGCATGCTGAAGGCTGTCGTCGTCGAACAGCAGCTTCGGACCCACGGCGCCGATGCCCGGACGCTCCTCGAGCGCCGCGACCAGCTGCGGCAGCCAGCCGGCGCGGTCGGGCACGACGTCGGAATTGAGGAACAGCAGGCGGTTCCCGCGGGCGACCGCGACGCCGGCATTGTTGGCGGCGGAGTATCCGTAATTGGCGCTCTGCACCAGCAGCAGCATCGGCAGGCCATAGAGGCCATGGAAGCCGCGCAGCAGATGCACCACCTCGTCGCGCTGTTCTGGGCTGTCGAGCACGAAGATCAGTTCGGCGTCGGCCATCGCCGGGTCGGTGGCGAAGCATGCGATCTGGAAACGTAGGAACTCCAGCGCGCGGTAGAGCGGGATGATGACCGACACGGCGGGCTTCACCTTGCGCTCGCCATAGACGACCAGCTCCGGCTCGCCGCGGGTGGCGAGATGGGCGGCATGCAACGGGGCAACGGCCGGGCCAATGACGGTCTCCAGCAACTCGGGCGTGGCGAAGCGCGGCGGCAGGCTGCCCAGCACGGCGGCGCGGGCGTCGGCATGGGCGCGCGGACGCGGCGGCGGGACGAGCCGCAAGGCGCCGCCCGACGCCAGCCGAAGCTCCGCCGTCACCTGAAGCGCCTCCGCCGGCTCGGGCAGGCCCGGCAGATGCAGGATGAAGCCGCTGCGGTCGATGCCCGCGGTGCCGTAGAGCTTGGCGACATCCTCGCGCGGGAAGCGGTTGGCGAAGCGCTCCACCCGGCGTTCGCCGCCGAAGGGGGTGCGCACCACCAGCTCCGCCGCCAGACCATGCGGATCATGCAGCCAGCCGGCCAGGAACAGCCCGCCGTCGGCCGTGGGAACCGCGAGGTCGAGCGAGGCGCCGATCGGACGCTTGGCGTCGGCGGCCTGCCGGCGCGGCAGCGGGGCCAGCGCCTGCAGCTCGCTGACCGCCGACGCGGCGGATGCATCGCTGCGGCCACGCTGGGCGAGGCAGGTCAACAGATAATGGCGCAGGGAGGCAGGCGTGTCGGGACGGGCGTTCAGCCGGTCCGTCAGGGTCGGCAGGCCGGCCGGTTCCTCGGGGAAGCGGCGGCAGGCGACGCCGTTGGCGCCCAGCACCACCAGCAGGTTGCCCGGCGCGCACAGCCCGCGGTCGATCAGCAGGTCGAAGGCGATGCGCCCCTTCCCCGCCGGATCGGCACCGATGCAGGCATCGAAGGGCGCGCGCGCCACCGCGTTCGGCGACAGCACCACCAGACCGGTGATGGCGCCGAAGCGGCCGGACAGCGCGCCGGCACACAGCAACAGGCCGCCGCCCGCGGTCGCGCGAACCGCCAGATCGGGCGGCTCCGCCGCACGGTCCAGCACCAGCCGCCGGCATAGGGCGGCGAAGGCGCCATCGCGGCGAAGCGCCGGAGTGGAGCAAGCGAAATCGAACAGGAAGCGCAACACCCGCAGCCGGGCCGCACCGTCCAAACTGCCGAGCAGTCCGGTGGGGTCCAGATCGACGGCGCCGGATTCGGTGCGAAGCTCGGCGATCACACGGTTGTTGGCGATGAAATGGATGGGCATCCACGGGTCGCGCGGTGCCGGCAGGATCGACAAAACACGCCGCCCGCCCCAGCCGGTCTCGACGGTCAGCGTGGTGAAGGGCGGACGCACCGGCTCGCCGTCGACGCTCGGCGTGATCGGGCCGACGGGGTCGACCGTGCCATCCGCCTTCCCGTCCGTCGTCCAGGAGACGAGGACGAAGCGGCGGCCCAGTGCCAGACGTTGCGCGGGGGCGATCGACACCGAATTCGGCAGGACGGCGATGACGGTCATGATGGGGATTCCGGCAGCGTCGATGGATTTGAAGATCGAAAAGGCGGAGTTCGGGCAAAGGGGGACCGGCGGCGGCTTTGACACCACCGGTCCGTCCCTTCTCAGGCGTCGCTTAAAATGCGTCGCTCGATCAGCGCCCGGTTAGTGGATGACGAAGAAGTCGTTCGGGTGGTTGTGGATGTCCGCAGCAGAGACACCCTTCAGCGTGATGCTGTCGCCATGGCCGAGATCGATCACGGCGTCGCCATGCTGGTCGGTGACGCGGGCGGCCAGATCGGCGGCGTCGGTCACCTTCAGACCGTTGATGTTGCGGGAAATCTGCAGAACGTCCTCGCCGGCCTTGAAGTCCAGGACCACGTCCTGGCCACCACCGCCGGAGAAGATGAAGACGTCCTGGCCGGCGCCGCCGGACAGAATGTCATTGCCCTTGCCGCCGTCGAGGATGTCGTTGCCGTCATCGCCGAACAGCACGTCGTTGCCGTCGCCGCCGGACAGCATGTCGTTGCCGGTGCCGCCATGCAGGATGTCGTTGCCCTTGCCGCCATCGAGGATGTCGTCGTGGCCGCCGCCGGACAGGATGTCGTCACCCTTGCCGCCGGTCAGAATGTCGTTGCCGTCCCCCCCGGACAGCACGTCATTGCCGTTGCCGCCGTCCAGCACGTCACGACCGGCGCCGCCGATCAGAACGTCGTCACCACTCCCCCCCAGGATGATGTCGTCGCCCGAACCGCCGTCGATGATGTCGTTGCCGTTACCCCCCAGCAGCACGTCCGCAGCGGTGCCGCCATGGATCACGTCCGCACCGTTCCCCCCGAACAGAGCGTCATGTCCATCGCCACCGAGCAGAGTGTCGCTCCCGTTGCCCCCCAGCACCAGGTCGTTCCCCTGCCCACCAACCAGCAGATCGTCATGATTCGTGCCGACATGCACGTCGTAGCTGCCCCCAGGAACCGTAGCCATCGTAGGTGTCTCCTTGCGATGTGATTGGGATTGTTGGGCCGTCTTTCGGCCTCGCTCAAAAGGCTGAGCTCGCCTTTCGGTGTAACCAAATCTATCGAGGGGATAGTGTGATAAAACTCGGGCACATGGAAGAGAAAGTTGAGTCAAGACAGAGGATTCTTGCAGTAGAACGCATTGTCGATATTTTCAAAAAGACAGTTAGTCTGATTTGCTTCGAATTTCTAAGCAGTTTACGTTTTAAAAAATGCTGGTCTGACCCGCCTTTCCACCACCGGAAAGCCGCGGACCGGCTGGATTCCCTGAACAAATCCAAATTCGTTAAAGGAAGGTTTTTAAAAGCCGATGGTCCATCCGATGCCACAGCGGCAAATCCCTATGGTTTACCGCCGGCATCGCAGATGCAGGCGCGAACCAATGAATAAGGAACGAATTCGGCGACAGGTCACAGAATCCGTACCTCGGCACCCCGATATCCAAGTAACAACCGAATCGGGTCCAGTAATTCCGCAAGAACCCTATCCCGGACATGCAAAAGGGCCGGCGTGGGGGACGCCGGCCCTTCCACGGGGCCGCTTGGCAGGGGATGGATGCCCAGGCAAGGACCCCAGCCCACACCGGCCCGAACGGGGGAGGGCCGGGTGGATGGCGGTTCCGCTTACCGCTCGCGGAAGGCCCTCTGCAGGCCGTCGGTCAGCGGTGTCAGGAAGTAATCGATGGCGCGGCGGGCATGGCCGTGGATCATCACTTCGGCCGGCATTCCGGGATGCAGTTCGACATTCGGCAGGGCCTTCAGCTCCGCCGCATCCATGCTGATCCGCGCCGCGAAGTAATAGGCGCCGGTGCGCTCGTCCTCCAGCTGGTCGGCCGACAGCGACACCACCTGCCCCGCCACCGGCGGCACGGCACGCTGACGATAGCCGGTGAGCTTCACCATCGCCTTGCTGCCGACCTCCACATTCTGGACGTCATGCGGCGATACGCGCGCCTCCACGATCATGGCATCGTCCTGCGGCACGATGTCGAGGATGCCGGTGCCGGCGGGAATCACGCCGCCGGAAGTGAAGAACTTCAGACCGGTTACACGCCCGGCCTGGGGTGCGGTGACCGCCTGGCGCAACAGCACGTCATCGGCGCTGCGCAGCCGTTCCGAGAGGTCGGAAACGCTGGCCTGGGCCGCCTGCAGGTCGGTCGAGACCTCCGACCGGCGGGTGTTGCCGATGTTGATCATGGTCAGTTCGGCGGCGGCAATGGCCTGTTCCGCCTTGGACTTGTTCGCCATCAGCTCGCCCAGCCGGCCTTCGGAGTCGGCGACGTTGCGCTGAAGCTCCAGCATCCGCGGTTTGCGCTCATAACCCTTCGCCAGCAGGCCCTGCACCACCCGCAATTCGTCCTGGGTGTAGCGCAGCCGGTCGGCGGTGGCGACGCGCTGGGCCTCCAGCGCCACGATCTCGTCGCGCAGCTGGGAGATTTGTTTGCGCTGGATTCCCAGTTGCGCCTCGTAGCTGTCATGGCGGGAGCGGAACAGCCGTTCCTCGACCGCCATCGCCTCGGTCGCCACCGGGTTGTCGCGGGCAGCCTTGACCAGTTCTTCGGCGAAAAGGGGCTTCGTCGCATCCGACTGTTCGGCGCGCAGCCGGCCCATCTTTGCCAGCGCGGTCCAATACTGCCCCTGCAACTGCGCGACCACCGCCTGGCTTTGAGTGGAGTCCATCCGCAGCAGCACTTGACCGGCCTGCACGAGGTCGCCGTCCTTGACCAGCAGGTCACGCAGGATACCGCCCTCCAGATGGGAGACGGTCTTACGGTGGCTTTCCACCATCACCGTTCCGGCGGCCAGCGCGGCGCTGTCCAGGCTGGCGGTGAAACCCCAGGTCAGGAAGCCTCCGAATCCGACCAGTACGGCCAGCGCGCCCGCCAGGGCGGTGCCGCGCAGCGACGGTTCGACCGGCGCCATGTCGATGGTGGCGGTCCAGACGGGCTGGGACGACAGGAGGGGCGCGTCGCTGCTCATCGCTGTTCTCCGCTGCGGACAAGGCGGGTCACGCCGGCGGGGACGCCGCCCGGCTGCACCAGTTTCAGGACGTCGCTGCGGGCGCCGAAATGCTCGACGGCCCCCTCCTTCATCACCACCAGCTTGTCGGCGATGGCAACGATGGACGGACGGTGGGCGATCATCACCACCGTCGTGCCGTCGGCCTTCACCTTGTGGACGGCGTTCAGGAGCGCCTGTTCGCCTTCATGGTCGAGGTTGGAGTTGGGTTCGTCCAGCACCAGCAGGCGCGGACGGCCGAACAGGGCGCGGGCCAGTGCGATGCGTTGCCGCTGGCCGCCGGACAGGGAGAAGGCGCTGTCGCCCACCGGCGTGTCGTAGCCGAAAGGCAGTCGGCCGATCATCTCGTGCACGCCCGCCAGCCGGGCGGCGCGGACGATCTCCGCCGGATCGGCGCTGGCCATGCGGGAGATGTTCTCGCCGATGGTGCCGTCCAGCAACGCCACCGACTGCGGCACATAGCCGACATACTTTCCGAAGCTTTCGCGCTCCCAAAGATAGGTGCTGGTGCCGTCCAGATAGATGCCGCCGGCCGTCGGCTGCCAGACGCCGACCAGGAGGCGGGCAAGCGTCGATTTGCCGGCGCCCGACGGGCCGATGACGCCCAGCACCTCCCCCGCCTCGATCGCGAAGGTGACGTTGCGCAGCACCGGGCGGTTCATCCCGGCCGGCACATGGCTGACGCGGTCGACGGTCAGTGTGCCGGTGGGTTGCGGCAGCGGCATGGTGGAGCGGGCGGAGGCGCCGTTGTTCAGCAGGTCGCGGATGCGCCGGTGCGCCTCCAGCGCCTTCACCCACTGGCGCCAGCCGTCGACCAGCTGTTCAAAGGGGTGCAGCAGCCGCCCGGTGATGAGACCGGCGGCCATCATGCTGCCGGGGGTCACCAGATTGTCGATCACCAGCGTGGCGCCGGCCGCGATCACACCGACCTGCAGGATCATCCGCAAGGAACGGGAGGACGCGGCCAGACCGCGCGACAGGGTGGCGCCGCGGTCGATCATGCCGGCCGATCCGGTCTGCGCCGACTGCCAGCGCCGGGCCAGGGCCGGCAGCATGCCCATCGCCTCGATGGCTTCGGCATGGCGGACGGTGCCGGCGATGTCGGCGAAAACGCGGGCCGAGGCCTCGTTCGCCTGCGCCATCGGCCGCCGGGTCAGCATGTCGGTCAGCACGCCCATCACCAGCAGCACCAGCGCCGAGATGATGGCGAGCACACCATAGACCGGGTGCAGCAGGAACAGGATCGCCAGGAAGATCGGCGCCCAGGCCAGTTCCAGCGGGGCGGTCACGGCGCTGCTGGTCATGAAGCTGCGCAGGTCGTTCAGGTCGCGCATGGTCTGCGCCGCATTGCGCGGCCCGCCCGACAGCGCGTCGACGATGGACGCCTCCAGCGCCGGGACGTTGAAGCGGTGCGCAATCACGGCGCTGGTCACCAGGAAGGCGCGGGCGCGGATGAAGTCCAGCACGCCGTACAGCGCCAGCGCCCCCACCGCGATGATCGCCAGCATCGTCAGCGTTTCCAGGCTGCGGCTGCTCATCACCCGGTCGTAGACCTGCATGGTGAAAAGCGGCAGCACCAGCATCAGGACGTTCACGAACAGGCTGAGGACGCCGGCCAGCAGCAGGCCATGTCCGATCTTCCGGTAGGCTTGGGTCAGCAGGGGCCGATCCACGGAACTCATAGTCGATCCTTCCTGATGGAGGACTGGCCGGCTCGTACGGCGCTGGAAATTGGGCACAAACGGAAAAAGCTGCCGGCGACGAGGGACGCGGGACAGGAAGCCGGCTGGGGGGATGCCGGATGCGGCCGGTCCCGTGAACGGGCGGTCGCCTATGAATGGACAGGTTCGGACGCGGGGGGAGGCGTCGGCGGACTTGGCACGCTTAAGCTTTACACCGGGGACATTTTAGAGACGTGTGACAAGTTTCGGTCTGCACTCCTTTCCAGCAGCCGAAAAAGGGGTATAAGCGCCGCCATAAGCCTTTGACTAAGAAAGAGAAAGTAGCGCTTCACCGAAGGTCTTAGGCCATTGGTGGCGGTTTTTGCAGCCATCTGGTCAGACGCCTCCGACATCGTGCATGCTGCGCCGCACGAGTTTTTCGCAAGGCGCCGCGATCCCCCCATCCGGCCCGCCCTGCACCGCCCCCCGCTTTCCTTCCACCATGCCGGCCGCCCGATTCAGGCTGCGGCCCGAAATCCGGTTCAAGGAAACCCACGCTCCATGACGACCTCCAAAACCATTCTCGTTACCGGCGGCGCCGGCTATGTCGGCAGCCACTGCGTTGCGGAGCTTCTCGACCGCGGCCACCGGGTCGTGGTGTTCGACAATCTGCGCCAGGGCCATGCCGCAGCCGTTCCGGCCGAGGCGACCTTCGTCCAGGCCGATCTGCACGACGAGGCGGCGCTGACCCGCGTGTTCGGGCAGTGGCGCTTCGATGCGGTGTTCCACTTCGCAGCATTGTCGGTGGTCGGCGAATCGATGCGCGACCCGCACGCCTACTTGCACGGCAACACCGTCACCTCGCTGAACCTGATCCGCGCCGCAGTAAAGGCGGGGGTGATGAAGCTGGTGTTCTCTTCCACCGCCAACCTGTTCGGCTCGCCGAAGCGCATCCCCATCGACGAGGACGAGGCGATCGATCCCGGCAGCCCCTATGGCGAATCGAAGTTCATGATCGAGCGCGCCCTGCATTGGGCCGACCGCTGCCATGGACTGCGCTCCGCCTGCCTGCGCTATTTCAATGCCGCCGGCGCCCATCCGAACGGGCGGCTCGGCGAGGATCACAGCCCGGAAACGCACCTGATCCCGCTGGTGATGGACGCCGCCACCGGCAAGCGGCCGCACATCGAAATCTTCGGCGACGACTATGAGACCCGCGACGGAACCTGTATCCGCGACTATATCCATGTCTGCGATCTGGCCGACGCCCATCTGCGGGTGCTGGATGCGCTGGACGAGCGGTCGGTCCGCTACAACCTCGGCAACGGCACCGGCTACAGCGTGCGCGAGGTGATCGCGTCGGTGGAGCGCATCACCGGCAGAAGCGTGCCCGTGAAGGTCGGCCCGCGCCGCCCCGGCGACCTGCCGGTGCTGATCGCCTCGTCGGAGCGCATCCGCCGCGACCTCGGCTGGCAGCCGCGCTTCCCGGAACTGGACAGCATCATCGGCAGCGCCTGGGTGTGGCGCAGCGCACATCCCAAAGGCTTCCGCGGTCTTGCCGCCGCGGCTGAGTGAGTCAGCAGGAAGGACGACGGCAATGATAGAGCCGGGATCATGGACGCGATGAGCAATCTGGACTGGGACGACGACGACGCGCCCGAACCGGGACCGGATGACAAATCCGTGGACCACACGAGTGGCAAGCCCGGCGAGGCTCTCGACCTCGCCGACTTCCACGGCATGGCGCGCCTGATCGAGCGGATGCACCGCCGCTATCTCGATGTCGTCCGTGTCGGGCTGTCCAAGCAGGGCATCGAGGACATCGGGCCGGTTCAGGCGTTGATGATCATGCTGATCGGCGAGGACGAGTTGTCGGTCCGCGACCTGATGGAGCGCGGCTATTATCTGGGTTCCAATGCCTCCTACAGCCTGAAGATCCTGGTCGACGCCGGATACATCAACCGGGCCGCCAACCAGCGCGACCGCCGCACCGCCCGCCTGCAGCTGACCGACAAGGGTCGGGAGCTGTGGGAGGGGCTGCGGCGGATGGAGCAGGCGCAGGCCGAGGCGCTGGTCCGCAACGAGACCGAGGTCCGCGACCTCAAGGCCAGCTATCGCACGCTCCGCCGGCTCGACCGGCTTTGGGGCGACATGGTCCGCTATTCCTGCCTCGATTTCGATTGAGCGAAGGTTTCCTCCGATGCCGCAGCCGGGTGCCATGATGCCACACGCCGCCGCCCACCCCGACGCCCCCCACCCCAACGGCCTGTCGTCGAAAGACGTGGAGCGGCTGCTCGTCTCGCCCAACGCGGAAACGCGGATCGAGACGATGAACAAGCTGTTCCACGACCTGGAGTCGGGCGCGCTCAGCCCGGCCGAACGGTCGCTGGCGATCGAGGTGGTGCATTGCTTCGCCGGCGACGCCCAGGTGGCGGTGCGCGAGGCGGTGGCCTGGCAGCTGCGCAACAGCCCGCTGCTGACCGAGGATCTGGCGGAACGGCTGGTGCGCGACGTCGGCCGGGTGGCCTTTCCCATCCTGCGCGACGCCGCCGGCCTGACCGACGACCTGCTGCTGGACGTGCTGTCCGATCCCGATGCCGGCAAGCATGTGGCGGTCGCCAGCCGGTCCAAGCTCTCGGCCCGCGTTTCCGGCGCCATCGCCGAGCGCGGCAACGTGATCGCGGTGACCGCGCTGCTGCGCAACGATGGCGCCGAGGTGCCGGACAGCGCCATGAGCCGCGCGCTCGACCGCTTCGGCCGGGTCCGCATGGTCAGCGAGGCGGCGGCGACCCGCCCCGGCCTGTCGCTGGCGATGGTGGAGCGGGTGGTCGCCTTCGTCTCCGACAGCATGCGCACCACGCTGATGCAGGCGCACGGCCTGTCGCGCGAGCTGGTCGAACGGCTGGTGGAGCGCGGGCGGGAGGCGGCGACCATGCGCATGCTGCGCCCGGTGCTGCGCGGCGCCGAGGACATCGACGCGGTGATCCAGTGGCTGCACACCAACCGCCGCCTGACGCCGGTCCTGCTGTTCCGGGCGCTTTGCGCCGGCGACCTCGGGCTGTTCGTCGCCGGCATGGCGCTGCGGGCCGGCATCCCGCAGGAGAATGCCCGCCGGCTGGCCTGGGACGACGGCGAGCTGGGCATGGCGGCGCTGATGAAGAAGGCGACCGTCGCCCCCGGCCTGACCCACCCCTTCCAGGTCGCGGTCGGCGTCGCCAAGCGGATGGAGTATGAGGGCGGCGACGCAGGCCGCGAGGATTTCCAGGCGGAGGTCATCAGCGAGCTGTTCACTGCCTGCACCCCCACCAACGACTGGATGGTGGACGACCTGCTGCTGCAGCTGTTCGACCAGAAGTCCGAGGAGGTGATCGACCGGGCGCTGGATCAGGCGGGGCTGCCCTTCTCGCCGGTGCGGACGGTGCAATAATCAGGTCATGCGCCTCCCCCCGAGACGCCGGCCGTAACGCCGCGGAGGATGTCGGACATGCTGAGGATGGCCTCCGCCACCTCGATGATGCGCTTGTTCTGGTTCATCGCCGTCTTGCGGATCAGCTTGTAGGCCTCCTCCTCCGACAGGTTGCGGGTGGACATCAGCAGGCCCTTGGCGCGGTCGATCACCTTGCGCTCGTTGAGCGCCGCCTTGGCGGTCTCCAGTTCCAGGCTGACGTCGCGCAGCCGTTGCGACTGCGCCTGGACGACGTCTAGGACGGAGCGCATCAGCTTCGGCCGCAGCCCGTCGGGGGCGTAGAGGCCGGAGGTGTCCTGGCCGGAAAGACCGGGATCGGCGTCGACCAGCACCATGGCGACCGGCACAACCGCGTCGGGGGTTCGGCCGTCGGCCTGTTCCAGATCGGCACGGGCCTGGGCCAGCTTCGCCTCGCACAGGTGGCGGAGATCCTCGGTCAGCCGATCCTCCACCGTCTTCAGCAGATCCATGCGGCGGGTGGAGCGTTCGAACCAGACCTCCGGCGTGATGCCCGACAGCTCGCCGTGGCGGGCGTCGTCGCCGAGCGCCACCGCGCGCATCCGCTCCACCTCCGCCACCGCCGGGTCGGTCAGCGCGCTGCGGAAGGCGGTGGCGTGGGCGGGATCGGCGAACTCCGCGAAGATGCGGAAGGCGCGGTTCTGCGCGTCGACCAGTTGGGCGAGGCGGGCATGCTCCGCCCCGTCGAAGCGCCCGCGCGAGAATCCGGCGCTGGCGGTCGCCCGCTCCTGCCCGGCGAATTCCTTGCCCTGGACGATGTTGAACAGGGCGACAAGGGCGCGGGAGATCGCCGGGTCGGCGGCGATGTCGGCGGCCTCGAACACCACGGACAGCAGGTGGCCGATGATGTCGGTGAAGGCCTTCACCGAATCCTGTGGCACCAGCGCCAGCGACGACACCTGATTGCGTAGGGCCGGCAGCCCGTCCAGCGCATGCAGCGCGATGGCGACGCGGCTGTAGAACTGCGCGCCGGAACTGAGACGGTCGAGCTGTTCGTCCACCAGATCGAGACGGTCGCGCAGCACGGATTCCAGCGCCCTGGCGTCGGCCTGCCAGCGGGCGCGGTCGTCGGCGAAGCGGCTGCCGCTCGATCCCAGATAGATGGAGGAGGCGCCGCGCTCCTTCTGCAGGGCGTGGATCAGGGCGCTGAGATCGCGGACGAGTGCGCTGACCACCAGAAGCTGTTCGACGTCGCGGATGCGGCACAGCCTGGCGGCGCGCAGGAACCGCGCCGCGGCGGCGCTCGTCACGGTCTGCTGCTCTAATTCCATGCGGCCCGCTCCCCCGACATTGCCCTGCCCCACGGCCCTGTACGCAATGGATATGCCAGCTTGAATGCGCATTCGCTCCGGCCGGCAATGCGGTTTCCTGCCCAAGATTCCGGCGGCTTTGCCGGAAAATTGGGCGGATCGGTGGCGCAAGGATGTGCAGTGCAACATCGCAAGGCCCTCACTGTTTGTCTGGGAGTTCCCCTGTTTCGGAGTCGTCCGATGATGACCAAGAATCCCTTCATGAGCGCGTGGCTCTCCTGGGCCAACCGCGCCAGCGGCATGTGGACCTCCGCCGCGATGTCGGCGGCCCGGCGCAACCAGGCGACGGCCCAATCGGCGATGATCAAGGCCATGATGACGCCGCCCAAGTCCGGACACGCCAAGCCGAAGCGCAAGTCCAAGCCGGCGCGCTGAACCGGAACGCGTGAACCGGGCAAAGGGCAGCGTTGCCGCAGCCATGGCTTGACGGTGCGCGGAGGGAGTGGCCAAATCCACCCCCTTCCGTTTCACGCGCAACCGTTCGAGACACGCCCCATGACCTCCGTTCGCATGCCTTCGTCGCGGCCGCCGTCGCGCTGGGCGAACCTGTTCACCGACCGGCCCGTCACCTGCATCGAGGATCTGCGGCAGCTGGCGGAATGGCGCGTGCCGCGGATGTTCTACGACTACGCGGATTCCGGCTCCTACACCGAGTCGACCTACCGCGCCAACGAGTCCGACTTCGGCCGGATCAAGCTGCGCCAGCGCGTGGCGGTGGACATGACCAACCGGACGCTGGCCAGCAGCATGGTCGGACAGCCGGTGGCGATGCCGGTGGCGCTGGCCCCGACCGGCCTGACCGGCATGCAGCATGCCGACGGCGAGATCCTGGCCGCCCGCGCCGCGGCCAAGGCCGGCGTGCCCTTCACCCTGTCCACCATGAGCATCTGCTCCATCGAGGACGTGGCGGAGAACACCGACAAGCCCTTCTGGTTTCAGCTCTACGTCATGCGCGACCGCGCCTTCATCGACAAGCTGATCGACCGCGCCAAGGCGGCGGGCTGCTCGGCGCTGGTGCTGACGCTGGATCTGCAGATCCTCGGCCAGCGCCACAAGGACATCAAGAACGGGCTGTCCACCCCGCCGAAGCTGACCATCGGCAACATCCTGGACATGGCGACCAAGCCGCGCTGGTCGATCAACATGCTGCGGACTCATCGCCGCACCTTCCGCAACATCGTCGGCCACGCCACCGGGGTCAGCAACCTGTCGTCGCTGTCGTCCTGGACGGCGGAGCAGTTCGATCCGACGCTGAACTGGGACGACGTGCGCCGCATCCGCGACCGCTGGGGCGGCAAGCTGATCCTGAAGGGCATCCTCGATCCGGAAGACGCGGTGATGGCGGCGGAGACCGGCGCCGACGCGCTGATCGTCTCCAACCATGGCGGGCGGCAGCTGGACGGCGCGATTTCCTCCATCGCCGCATTGCCGGCCATCGTCGAGGCGGTCGGCGACCGCATCGAGGTGCTGATGGACGGCGGCATCCGCTCCGGCCAGGACGTGGTCAAGGCTCTGGCGCTGGGCGCCAAGGGTACCTTCATCGGCCGCGCCTTCCTCTATGGGCTGGGCGCCGGCGGCGAGGCCGGCGTGGCCCAGTGCCTGGAGATCATCCGCAAGGAGATGGACGTGACCATGGCGATGTGCGGTCTGCGCGACATCAAGGACGTGACGTCCAACATCCTGGCGGGAAAGCCGAATTTCGAGGTTTGAGCAGGGCGGCAGGTCCTTTCTTCGGGGTGCCATGTGGAACAGGATGGAACGTTTTTCCGGTGGCGTTCCATGAGCGCGGCCATGGGGGCGCCTACGGGCGTCCCGACAGCCGCCAGGAGAAGGCGCCGGCGGCGCGGCGGCTCACCGGGCCGGGGTTGAGGTTGGGGTAATGTTCATACTGGTTGACGGTCCAGGGGAACACGCCCTTCGGGCCGGCGGCTTCCGGCCGGGCCAGGATGGCGGCGACCATGGCCGGATCGGGCGGCGTCCGCTCGCGCAAGGCTCCGGGAATGTCGTCGTCGAGTTCGGGAACGGTGACGGCGGGGGAATCTTCGGTGCGGGGCGGCTGCGGCCCGGCATTTGGGATGTCCCTGCGCTGGATGTCCCTGGGGGCGCTCCTTGCGGTCTCCCTGCCTGAGGCGGCGCCTGAGACGACGCCGGGAATGAGCCCCAGCTGCTCGGCCAGCCAGCGGACGGTGGTGGGATCGCCGGCCGACACCAGCCGTTCGATCTGCTCGGCCACCAGGGCGCGGAGCGAGGACAGGCGCAACTCGGCCTCGCGGTTCAGCGCCTCGCGCTCCCACCACACCCGCAGGCGGAAATCCTTGGAACCGTAATAGGCGCGCCACAGGGTGGTGCGGCTGCAACCCATGGCGCGGGAGACCTGGAGGAAGCTGTTGCCGCGCGCCAACATGCCGGCGGCCATGATCCACTGTTCCTCGTGGAACTGCGATCCGGGGACCAGCGAGCCTTCGGACGGCACCGGCGGTTCCTCCGCCCAGCAGGGGAAACGGTCGGCGGCGGCTTCGGCGGCGAGGGTGCGGTGGTCGAGAGGCATGGAGAGGCTCCGCGGAATGGTGGCATTCGCGGAAGTTTATGGGATTATTTTCCGATTAATAGGATTTTGCGCAAACCGGTATTGCGCAAAGCCAATGGGCTGCCTGTGTCGTGAAAATACGTTCAGCGGTACTGCGCCTCGGGAACACGGAAATAGCCCTGGATGCTGGCTTCCGGTGTCAGCACGGCGATCTGGATGTGGGTGCGCTCCATGATCATCGAGCCTGGGAACACCGGGTCGTCTTCCTGGTAGAGGCCGCGGACTGTGTCGTAGGGGGTAATGGCAACTCCCCGGGCGCTGGCCTGTTCGATGGCCTCATGCAGGTGATTGATGACTTGGCAATCGAGCTTGTGGCGCTTGTCGCCATGGTTCACCGGCAGCGGCATTCCGAGTTTCGCGCTCTCGTGGACGACCTTGTATTCCTCGTAGGTGACCCTCAGCGTCTCCAGGGACGTGCGGTCCATGAGGTTCAGGCAGTTGCCGAGATGGATCACAGCGCCGATGAGCATCGGGGTGCCGGTGCCCTTCCGCCTGCAATAGTCGAATGCCCACTCATATCCGCGCTTCGGATCGGCTTCCCAGAAATAGACGCCCTTGCCGAGCCAGTCCCAGGAGTTTTCGCTTCTTTCCAGGTGATCCGTGTCTCCGCGCAGGATCGCCTCCCCGATGCTCTTCTCGCAACCGTGATAGCCGAGAACGTAGGGGTTCGATAAGACGGTCATGGCTTACCGATAGTTTTCGCCGACCTCGCCATCCTTCGTGTAGACGCCTTCCTTCACGAGAACGTCCATGGCGTAGTCCGGGTCGGTCTTGGCGCGGTCGCTCATGCGCTTGAGGGACTCAAGGATGGCCTTCCGCTGCTGTTCGCTCATGCTCAACTCCGTTCCACAGACCGTCATGATCGGTTCTCCCTTAAACCACCCGCAACGTGACCACGGCAACCGGATTTCCGACCCTTTGGAGCGATGGTACAGGTTCGACGAAATGTGCCCTTTGCTCCTCAAGATGGAGAATATCACAAAACCTGCGGGATAAGGGATTGTTCCCTCGGCCACGCAGCCGATCCCGTGGCCTAAGCGCCCCCGCAACGCTTCCCGCCCTGCCCTGTTGTATCCGGGCGACGTGCCCGTTCCGGCACGCAATGGGGAGTGGTCCATGAGCGAACTCCGTGAGGGCAGCGCCACCGTCACCGCGGAGGCCGAGGCCTTCTATACCGAAAGCCTGAAGCTGCTGACGCAGTCGGGCATCCCGTTCCTGCTGGGCGGGACCTACGCGGTCAGCGCCTATACCGGGATCAACCGGCCGACCAAGGACATCGACGTCTTCTGCTGCGGCGGCGATTTCCCGCGCATCCTCTCCCATTTCCAGGACCATGGCTTCGAAACGGAGATCGAGGACGAACGCTGGATCGGCAAGGTCAAGCATGGCGAGCTGTTCTTCGACGTCATCTTCAATTCTGCCGTCGCCATCAACCCGGTCAACGACCGCTGGTTCAAGGAGGAGCATCGCGCGGTGATCTGCGGCGCCGACGTGCGGCTGGTGGCGCCGACGGAGATGATCTTCTCCAAGTCCTTCGTCCAGATGCGCCATAAGTACGATGGGCCGGACGTGGTCCACATGATCTTGAAGCAGCATGACAAGATCGACTGGAAAAGGCTGCTCGCCCATATGGAGCAGTATTGGGAGGTGCTGCTGATCCACCTGCTGAACTTCCGGTTCATCTATCCGACCGAGCGCGACCGCATCCCCGACTGGCTGGTGGCGGAGCTGCTGGAGCGGATGCAGGAGCGCGCCAAGCTGCCGGTCGCCCAGACCCGCATCTGCCGGGGCCGGCTGTTCTCGCGCGAGGATTACCTGATCGACGTCACGCAATGGGGCTTCGCCGACGTGGTCGGGGAGGAGGGCACGAAGGAGAATTTCAAGGAGACCAGCAATGGATGAGCGCAGGCTGACCGTCGCCGCCATCGGCGACATCCATGTCGGCGAGACGACGCAGTTCCCCTATCGCGAGCTGTTCCAGGAGATCGCCGGCAAGGCCGACGTGCTGGCGCTGTGCGGCGACCTGACCAACCATGGCAAGCCGCGCGAGGCGGAAATCCTGGCCGACGCCCTGCGCTCCATCGGCATCCCGGTGGTCGCGGTGTTCGGCAATCATGATTACGAATGCGGCCATCTGGAGGAGATCGAGCATATCCTGGCGCAGGCGGGCGTGCGGTTCCTGGACGGCGCGCCGCAGGAGATCGGCGGGGTCGGCTTCGCCGGGGTGAAGGGCTTCGGCGGCGGCTTCGGCAACCGGATGCTGGACAGCTTCGGCGAGCCGGCGATCAAGCAGTTCGTCCACGAGTCGGTGAACGAGGCGATGCGGCTGGAAAGCGCGCTGCGGCAGCTGGACACCGAGCGGGTGTTCGTCGTGCTGCACTACGCTCCCATCGCGGCGACGGTGGAGGGGGAGCCGACGGAGATCTTCCCGTTCCTGGGCTCGTCCCGGCTGGCGGAGACGATCGACCGCTTCGACAATGTGCGGGCGGTGGCGCATGGGCATGCGCATCACGGGAGCTATACCGGGAAAACGCTGCGGGGGACGCCGGTGTACAACGTGGCGCAGACGATTCCGAAGGAGACGGGGCGGGCTTATGCGTTGATCGAGGTTTGAGGGGTTCTCTCCCGGAGAGACCTCCTTCTCCCCCCTGGGGAGAAGGTCGGGATGAGGGGGTTCGGCGCAGCCGAAGACGTTCGGCAGGTGCGTCCCCCTCACCCTAACCCTCTCCCCGGGGGGGAGAGGGGATCCTGGTGCGGCAGAGCACCAGCCCTCAAAACACCCAAAGCTGCTCCGGCGGCAGGTGCAGCCAGTGCGTGCCGGCCGCCAGGGGCCGCCCGAAGGCCCGCAAAGTCTGGTCGCCGCAGCGGAAGACATGCTCCCAATGGCTGCCGAGATAGACCGAGGTCTCCAGTTCGGCCGGGACCCGGTTCTCGCCTTCGCCGTCCACCACCTCGACCTGTTCCAGGCGGATGACGCCGGTCGCCTCGTCCGACACGGACTTGCCGGCGCGGTCCTTGCCCCACAGCGGGTGGCCGGACAGGTCGATGCGGGCGTAGCCGCCGCGCTTGTCCTGCACGCGGCTCAGGATCTGGTTGTTGACGCCCATAAACTCCGACGCGAACAGGCTGACCGGCTCGGTGTAGAGCTGTTCGGGGGTGCCGGCCTGGACGATGCGGCCGCCGTCGAGCAGGACGATGCGGTCGGCGATGGCCATCGCCTCGATCTGGTCGTGGGTGACGAAGACGGCGGTCAGGTTCATCCGCTTGATCAGGTTGCGGATCCAGATGCGCGCCTCCTCCCGCAGCTTGGCGTCGAGGTTCGACAGCGGCTCATCCAGCAGGATGACCGGCGGGTTGTAGACCAGCGCGCGGGCGAGCGCGACGCGCTGCTGCTGGCCGCCCGACATCTGGTGCGGGTAGCGGTCGCCGAGATGGCCGAGGCCGACGCCGTCGAGAACGGTGGCGACGCGCTGCTGGAGGTCCGCCTTCGGCACGTTGCGCAGGCGCAGGCCGTAGGCGACGTTCTCGAACACCGTCTTGTGCGGCCACAGCGCGTAGGACTGGAAGACCAGACCGAGGCCGCGCTTTTCCGACGGCACGTTCAGGCCGGCGGCGGCATCGAACACCGGCTGGTCGCCGATGGAGATGACGCCCTTCTTCGGCTCCTCCAGACCGGCGATGGAACGCAGCAGCGTGGTCTTGCCGCTGCCCGACCGGCCGAGCAGGGCGACGATCTCGCCCTGGGCGAAGGTCGCGGTGATGCCCTTCAGGATCTCGGTGCTGCCGTAGGACAGGTGCAGGTCGTCGATGATGAGCTTAGCCATGGGAGCGTTTCCCGAAGAGCGACATCAGCAGCAGGCCGCCGCCGATCATCGCGATGTTGACGGTGGAGAGCGCGGTGACGAGATCGACGGCGCCGGTGCCCCACAGCGAGACCAGCAGCGAACCGATCACCTCGGTGCCGGGGGCCAGCAGATAGACGCCGGTCGAGTATTCGCGCATGAAGGTGACGAAGATCAGCAGCCAGCTGGAGAACAGGCCGACCTTGATCAGCGGGATCGTCAGGTCGCGCGACACCCGGCCGGGGCTGGCGCCGACGATGCGGCCGGCCTCCTCAAGCTCGGGGCCGATCTGCAGCAGGGCGCCGCTGACCAGACGCATGCCGTAGGCGAGCCAGACCAGCGTGTAGGCGACCCAGATGGCGATCATGGTCTGGCGCAGCGGGGCCAGGAAGGGCGTGAACAGGAAGACCCAGAAGATCGCCAGACCGGCGACCAGACCGGGCATGGCGCGCGGCAGCAGCACCAGATAGTCCATCAGCCGGGTCCAGCCCGACGGCCAGCGGTGGGCGGCAAGATTGAGGACGGTGTAGACGCCGACCGACAAGGCCCCGCCGACCGACGCGATCAGCAGCGTGTTGACGATGCCGCGGGTCAGGTTGGGGAACTCCATCAGCTCGCGGAAATGGGCCAGCGTCAGCACGTCCAGCAGGTTGACGCCCTCGCCCCAGCTCGACACGAAGGCGCGGAGCACGAGGCCGCTGAGCGGCACGACGACGGTGAACAGCAGCCACGCGGTGATCATCGCCGCGGCCGGCCAGCGCCAGACGCCGATCGACACCGGCTTCTGCGCCGCCGCCTTGCCCTTCACCGAGACATAGCGGTTGGCGGCGCGCAGCAGGAAGCGCTGCAAGGCGACCAGCGGCAGGGCGATGCAGATGATCGCCACCACGACCACCGCCATCAGCTGGTAGGACGGCGTGCCGAGCTTGTTGGTCAGCTTGTAGAGATAGGTGGCGAGCACCAGGATGCCTTCGGGGTCGCCCAGCACAAGCGGCAGGCCGAACAGCTCGAAGCCCAGGAAGAAGACCAGCACCGCCGAATAGAGGATGTTCGGCATCACCATCGGCAGGCTAACGGTCATCGCCGTGCGCAGCGGGCCGGCGCCGGTCATCCGCGCCGCTTCCTCGACGTCGGAGCCCAGGCTGCGCAGAGCGGACGAGGTGTAGAGGAAAATGTGCGGGACATGGGTCAGGCCGGCGATGACGATCAGCATCCACTTGGAATAGAGATACCAGGGGACGTAGCCGAACACGCCCTTGAACCACAGCGTGACGAAGCCGGCCGGGCCGAGGCTGACCACGAAGCCGAAGGCCAGCACCACCGACGAGACGAACATCGGCACCAGGATCACCGGCTCGATCCAGCGGCGGCCCGGCAGGTCGGTGCGGGTCATCAGGAAGGCCAGCAGCGCGCCGACCGGCACCGCGATGGCGGTCATGCCGAAGGCGATGATGCAGGAGTTGTAGAGGGCGTCGAAGAAGTCCTCGTCGTCCAGGACGAACTCGTAGGCCGACAGGGTGAAGGAGATCTTGGGCTGGAAGAACGGCCCGTCGAGGAAGCTCTGGTAGACGACCAGCCCGATCGGGGCCAGCACGGCGATCGCCATGGCGACGATCACCGCGATGCGCGTCGCGCGGTTCATGGGGGGATTCCTTTTGGCGCAAACCTTCCCTCTCCCGTCCCGGGAGAGGGAGGGGACCCGCGCCAAAGGCGCGGGGAGGGTGAGGGGTGAGGCGAGGATCGAATTGTTCGTTCCTTGGATTGCCCCTCACCCTTCCCGCCTTCGGCGGGCCCCTTCCCTCTCCCGGGGCGGGAGAGGGTGATTTCAGGTCGGATTAAATCACTTCCCCTGCAGGGCCTTCTGCCAATCCTTCAGGAACTTCAGGCGCTTCACCTGATCGAGATAGGTCAGCAGTTCCGGGCCGACATGGATCGGACGCAGCGTGCTTTCCGGAATGCCGGCGGTCGGGTTGGACGCGGCCAGATCGGAGCGGATCGAACCCATGTAGCGGGCCTGCATCGCCTGCTGGCCTTCCTTCGACAGCAGATAGTCGAGGAACAGCTTGGCGGCGTTCGGGTGCTTGGCGCCCTTCGGGATGAAGGCGATGCGCGACATCACGATGGTGTAGTCGGTCGGCAGCACGACGCCCAGCGAGTCCGGGTCCTTCTTCTGACGCTCGAAGACGTAGGAGCCGATCATGTTGTAGCCGATGGTGTGCTCGCCGGACGTCAGGCGCTCGATCATCGCGCCCGAGGAGGTGTAGAGCTTCACACCGGTCTGGCCCATCGCCTTCACCAGATCCCAGGTGCCCTTGCTGGCCTGCACGTCCTGGGTGATGTAGAGGAAGCCGACGCCGCTGCGCTCCGGATCGTAGGAGGTGACCTTCCCCTTGTAGGCGTCGGGCTTCTCAGCGAGGAGCTTGGCGAGGTCGGCGTGGGTCTTCGGCACGTCGGCGGCGGGGACGACGCGCTTGTTGTAGGCGAAGACGATCGGCTCGGCGGTGGTGCCGAAGGCCTCGTTCTTCCAGTTGGCCCAGTCGGGGATGTTCTTGGTTTCCGGCGAGCTGTAGGACTGGGCGTAGCCGTCATTGACCAGCTTCATCTGCAGGTCCATCGCCGACGACCACATCAGGTCGGTGGTGCCGGTGTTGGCCGCCGCCTCGCTGATGAAACGGTTGTACATCTCGGTGGAGTTCTGGTCGGCGTATTCCAGCTTGATCTTGGGATAGAGCGCCTCGAACCCCTTCAGGAGTTCCGACACGGCGGCCGCGTCGGTGGCGGAATAGATGCTGAGCGCGCCTTCCTGGTTCGCCGCCTCGATGATCTTGGCATAGGAGGGGTCGTAGCCGGCGGGGACCGACTGCGCCATCGCGGTGCCGGCGGTGAAGGCCGGAACGGCGACGGTCAGGGCGGTCGCGACCAGAAGGGCCAGTTTGGTGCGCATCGTTTCCTCTCCTGCGGTTGGTTCCCACGGCGCCGTTGCGGGCCGGGTTGGTTGGGCTTACAAGCGACTTTGTCGTGACTATAGGCGGCCAACCTGTCGTCAATCTGTCGCGGACGGAAATTGTTGGTGGAACGGAACAGGGGCGTTCGGATGATGGCCCGGTCGGACGGAGGGTGCCGCCCTTGCGCATCCTGATCGTGGAGGATGACGCCGCCCTGGCGCGCGGGTTGACCGCGTCGCTGAAGCTGGCCGGCTATGCCGTCGACCATGTCGCGTCGGGCGAGGAGGCGGCGCGGCTGGAGCGGGCGGAGCCCTATGGGCTGGTGGTGCTGGATCTGGGGCTGCCCGACCTGTCGGGGTTCGAGGTGCTGACGCGAATCCGCCGCCGCGGCTCCACCGTGCCGGTGATGATCCTGACCGCGCGGGAGGCGGTGGCCGACCGGGTGAAGGGGCTGGATCTCGGCGCCGACGACTATCTGCTGAAGCCGTTCGACCCGGCGGAGTTCGAGGCGCGGGTGCGCGCGCTGATGCGGCGTGGCCAGGGCACCCCGGTGCCGGAGCTGGCGTGCGGGGCCTTGCGCTACGACCGCTCCACCGCGACGGTGACGCTGAACGGCCGGGTGCTGGATCTGCGCAAGCGCGAGCTGGCGGTGCTGGAGGGGCTGATCACCCGCGCCGGCAAGGTGGTGCCGAAGGACCGGCTGGCCGGCGAGGTGTTCGGCTTCGACGAGCCGGTGGCGCCGAATGCCATCGAGCTGTATGTCGCCCGGCTGCGCAAGAAGCTGGAACCCGACGGGCCGCAGATCCGCACCATCCGAGGGCTGGGCTACCTTATGGAAGTCAACTGATGGAAAGCACCTGATGGCCGGAAGCAGGCCGGAGCGGGTGCCGTCGCTGCGGCGCCGACTGCTGACCCGGCTGCTGGTGCCGCTGGGGGCGCTGGCGGTCGGGCTGGGCGTCGGCGGGTCGGCGCTGATCCACGGCTTCGTCCAGTCCACCCACGACCGGCTGCTGGCCGGCTCGACGCTCGCCATCGCCGAGCGGCTGGCGGTGGACGACGACAATGGCGAGGTGACGGTCGACCTGCCCGCCGTCGCCTTCGGCATGCTGGAGAGCCAGGCGCGCGACAGCATCTATTACAACGTCGCCCATGAGGGCGGGATCATCACCGGCTATCTCGACCTGCCGCTGCCGGACATCTCGAAGATGCCGACCAACGTCACGGTGTTCCGCGACGCCACCTATCGCGGCCATGCGGTGCGGGTGGCGGCGCAGATCCGGCGGCTCTACGGCGTGCCGCATCCGGTGCTGGTCCAGGTGGCGGAGACCACGGCCGGCCGGCGCGCGGTGGAGGTCGATCTGCTGCTGTGGCTGACCCTGCTGGAGGTGGCGCTGGTCGGCGGCAGCGGTCTGCTGGTGTGGGGAGCGGTCGGGCGCGGGCTGGCGCCGCTGGGGCGGCTGCGGCGGGTGATCGACAGCCGGTCGGCGCGTGGCATAACGGGGGGAGGGATGGCGCTGGTGCCGCTGCCGCTGGCGGTGGTGCCGGTGGAGGTACTGCCGCTGGTGATCGCCATCAACGGGCTGCTGGCGCGGCTTGACCAGTCGATCGGCACCATGCGCCGCTTCACCGCCGACGCCTCGCACCAGCTGCGCACGCCGCTGGCAGTGCTGCGCACCCACCTGGCACTGCTGCGCCGCTTCGGCACCGACAGCGCGGAAGGACGCGCGGCGCTGGACGATGTCGAGGGGGCGGTGAAGCGGCTGGAGCGGCTGCTGGTGCAGTTGCTGGCGCTGGCCCGCGCCGACGAGGACGCGCCGACGGCGCCGGCCGCACCGGAGGTGACCGACCTGCGGCAGGTGGCGATGGAGGTCGCGGCGGAGCAGGTGCCGGCGGCGCTGGCCCAGGACATCGAGGTGCGGTTCGAAACATTGGAAACTGGGGCACCGGAGGACGGGAACGCCGACCTGCGGGCCGTGGGCAACCCGGTGCTGGTGGGCGAACTGCTGGGCAACCTGCTGGACAACGCCATCCGCTACAACCGTCCGGGCGGCACGGTGACGGTGCGGGTCGGGGCGGGACCTGTCCTGGAGGTGGAGGACGACGGCCCCGGCATCCCCGAGGCCGAGCGCGAGCGGGTGTTCGAGCGCTTCTATCGCCTGGACCGTCCGGGCGAGCCGCCGCGCACCGGCAGCGGGTTGGGCCTTGCCATCGTGCGCGCGCTCGCCGACAGGCTGGGGGCGGTGGTGCGGCTGGACGCCGGGCAGGACGGCCGGGGGCTGAAGGTGACGGTGATCCTGCGGGCGGTGGAAAGCGATGCCGCTTCAAAGCGTTCGATGGCGGACGGCCGCGGCGCCTGAGAGGCGCCCCTCCCCCCAAGCTCTGCCATGACAATTTTGTTAACCAGAGCTGCGCGGATATGTCGCCGGCTTCCATTGCCAGTTCGCAGCTGCGGGACTATCTGACCGCTCCGCGCAGACTGTGCCGGTAAGGTGTTGGAAGTAAAGACTGTCCGGGTAACGGACGATTATTTTCACTCATCCCGGTTCGGCTCGGGGAAGAAAGAAGCGGCGCCCGGCGTCTATTGCCAGGAAGACCGCGGAATAAGGGTCTGGCCGCTCCCAAGCGGGTGGCCGAAAGAGGTTAGGGAAAGGGTCAGTCACTATGCTTTGCAACATCGTCACCGTCGCCTCGCTGGGCGTCCTTCTGCTGTCGGGCATCGGCTTCAGCGTCACCAAGGCGCCGAAGCAGGACCGCCAGCATCAAACCGACATGCCGCGCCGCATCGCGGACGAGAACATCATGGGTTGAGGCGTATCGCTGCCGCCGGTTGGCGGGAGCGCTTGTTTGTTGCCCTTTTCCGAGTTGGGGAGAGGGCGGTGGAACCGACCGGCGGATGTGCCTACACTCCAGGCGACCGTTTCCAATCGCCGGATGGACACAGCCGATGCCCACCCTCATCCCGCAGCCGGCCGACGCGCTGGTCCTGATCGACATCCAGAATGATTTCTGCCCCGGCGGCGCTCTGGCGGTGGCGGATGGGGATGCGGTGGTGCCGGTGGCGAACCGGCTGATGCGGCGGTTCGCCACAGTGGTCCTGACGCAGGACTGGCACCCCGCCGGCCACCGCTCCTTCGCCAGCGCCCATCCCGGCGGCGCGGCGTTTTCCGCCGTCGAATTTCCTTATGGGCCGCAGGTGCTGTGGCCGGACCATTGCGTGCAGGGGACGAAGGGGGCGGAGTTCCATCCGGAGTTGGACACCACGCGGGCGGAACTGGTGCTGCGCAAGGGGTTCCGGGTGGGAATCGACAGCTATTCGGCCTTCTACGAGAATGACCGCAGCACGGCGACCGGGCTGGCGGGCTATCTGCGCGAGCGCGGGGTCGCCCGCGTGGTGCTGGCCGGGCTGGCGACGGATTACTGCGTGGCCTATTCGGCGGAGGACGCGGTGCGCTGCGGATTCGAGGCGGTGGTGGTGGAGGATGGGTGCCGCGCCATCGATCTGGACGGGTCGCTGGAGACGGCGCGGCGAAGGTTGGCGGAGTGTGGGGTGGTGTTCTGTCGGGAGAGGGAGATTGGGTGAGGGGTGCTGGATTCCCCTCTCCCGCCCCGGGAGAGGGAGGGGCCCGCCGAAGGCGGGAGGGTGAGGGGTGAGGCAAGGAACGCTGCGGTTCTGAATTCTTGGATTGCCCCTCACCCTTCCCAAGCCAGGCTTGGGCCCCTTCCCTCTCCCGGGACGGGAGAGGGAGTTTGGGCTGCTCACGCCCCCAAAATCTTATCCACGGTGATCGGCAGGTCGCAGAGGCGTTTGCCGGTCGCGTGGTAAATCGCGTTGGCGATGGCGGCGGGAACGCCGACGATGCCGATCTCGCCGACGCCCTTGGCGCCCAGCGGGTTGACGATATCGTCATGCTCCTCGACGAAGATGACGTCGATGTCGTGGACGTCGGCGTTCACCGGGATGTGGTACTCGCCGAAGTCGTGGTTCATGAAGCGGCCCAGGCGCTGGTCGGTCATCGTCTCCTCCTCCAGCGCCATGCCGATGCCCCACACCACCGCGCCCAGAACCTGGCTGCGCGCCGTCTTGGGGTTGATGATGCGGCCGGCGGCCACCGCGCTGACCACGCGGGTCACCTGCACGGTGCCGAGATCCTCGTCCACCCGCACCTCCGCGAAGATGGCGGAGTGGGTGCCGAGCGCGTGCTGCATCTGCGACTTGTAATAGGGGATCGAGCGCGCCTCGTCCTCCAGCACCAGCAGGTCGTTGGCGCGCATCACCTCGGTGATCGACAGGCGCCAGGACGGGTCGGACTTGGCAATCAGGCAGCCGTCGGCGAAGTGCAGGTCGTCGGCCTTCAACCCCTTCAGCGGCCCGTCGTTCAGCCCGACCGCGAGGCCGGCCAGCTTGTCGCGCAGACGGTCGCAGACCGCCTTCACCGCCGAGCCGACCGACGACACCGTCCAGGAGCCGCCCTGCAGCGGCGCCATCGGCAGGTTGGTGTCGCCGAGCTGGAAGGACACCCTGTCGATGGGCAGGCCGAGGATGTCGGCGGCGATCTGGGTCATCGCCGTGTAGGTGCCGGGGCCGATGTCGGCGGTGGCGCTGCCCACCGTCAGCGTGCCGTCGATGCCGAGCCGGGCCGACGCCACCGCCTGCCCCTGCATTGCGTCCCACACGCCGGTCGCCATGCCCCAGCCGATCAGCTGCCGCCCCTCGCGCATCGAGCGCGGGGCATGGCTGCGCTTGTGCCAGCCGAAGCGTTCGGCCCCCTGTTGGAAACAGGCCCGCAGCTCCTTGCTGGAGAAGGGCTTGCCGGTGTTGGGATCGACCTCGGTGTAGTTCTTCAGCCGCAGTTCCAGCGGGTCCATGCCCAGCTTGGCCGCCAGCGCGTCCATGGCGATTTCCAGCGCCGGGACGCCGGTGGCGGCGCCGGGGGCGCGCTGGTCGAGCGGGGTGTGGGTGTCCATGCGGGCCAGCTTGTAGTCGAGCCGGACATTGTCGCACTTGTATTGCTGGCCCGACCAGTTGACGACGACCTCGACGTAATTCTCGGTCTGCGAGGTCTCCTGCACCGCCTCGTGGATGACGGCGGTGAGGGTGCCGTCCTTCTTTGCGCCCAGGGCCACGCGCTGGAGGGCTTCGGGCCGGTGGCCGAAGCTGAACATCTGCGGGCGCGACAGCTCGACCCGGACGGAGCGCTTCAGCGTGGTCGCCGCCAGCACCGCCATGAACAGCTGGTGCTGCGGACGCAGGCCGGAGCCGAAGGCGCCGCCGACGAAGGGGGAGATCACCCGCACCGCGTCCTTCGACAGGTCGAAGACGTTGCAGACATAGGTCTGGGTGTTGATCGGCCCCTGCGTCTTGTCATGGACGGTCAGGGTGCCGTCATTGTGGTAGATGACGGTGGAGGCGTGCATCTCCATCGGGTTGTGATGCTCGACCGCCTGGGTGAAATCGAGGTCGACGCTGACCTCCGCCTCGGCCAGCGCCTTGTCGGCGTCGCCGCGCGGCTTGGGCGGGGGCTGAAAGCCGCCCTTGTCCTTGCCGGGGGTGAAGGCGTCGGCGCTTGCCGCATGGAGGTCGGTCTGGTGCTCGTCGGCCTCGTAGGTCACATGGATCAGGCGGGCGGCGTAGCGCGCCAGCTCGAAGCTCTCCGCCACCACCAGCGCGATGGGCTGGAGCGCGTGGTGGATCGTCGCGTCGTAGAGCGGGCGGAAGGGCGAGCCCTTCGGCGCGTCGTCGTCCTTCCACTTGCGGTCGAACCAGGGCAGGCTCGGCCGGTTCTGGTGGGTGAAGACCTGGAACACGCCGGGAAGGGCCAGTGCCTTCGACGTGTCGATGGCGAGGATGCGGCCGCGGGCGATGGCGCTGGAGACGATGTAGCCGTGGGCGAGGCCGGGGGTGTTGAACTCCGCCGCGTATTTGGCGCCGCCGGTCACCTTCAACCGGCCGTCGACGCGGCTGACGGGCTTGCCGATCTGGGCACCGGGGCGGGGATTGGAACGCTCCAGCGGATCGGGGATGGTCGGTTTGGCGATCATGGGTGCTCCACTCCGGCGGCTTCGGCCAGCGCCCGGACGATGGCGCGCTCGGCAAGTCCGATCTTGAAGGCGTTGTGGGACTGGCCCTTGGCGTCGCGCAGCAGGACGCGCGAGGCCTCGCGGAAATTCTCCAGCGAGGCGGGCTTGCCGGCCAGTTCGGCCTCGGCCGCCGGGTCGCGCCAGGGCTTGTGGGCGACGCCGCCGAGCGCGAGGCGGGCGGTGCGGATCGTCTGGCCATCCAGTTCCAGGGCGGCGGCCACCGACACCAGCGCGAAAGCGTAGGAGGCGCGGTCGCGGACCTTCAGGTAGGTCGAGTGTTCGGCGAAGCCCTTAGCCGGCAGGTCGATGGCGGTGATGAGTTCGTCGGCGGCGAGCGTGCTGTCGATGTGCGGGGTGTCGCCGGGCAGGCGGTGGAAGTCGGCGAAGGGAATGGTCCGCTCGCCCTTGGGGCCGGTGACGCGGACGATGGCTTCCAGCGCGGCGAGCGCGACGCACATGTCCGACGGGTGGACGGCGATGCAGTGGTCGCTGGCGCCGAGGATGGCGTGGATGCGGTTGACGCCGGTCAGCGCGCCGCAGCCGGTCCCCGGCTCCCGTTTGTTGCAGGGGGTGCCGGTGTCGTAGAAGTAATAGCAGCGCGTGCGTTGCAGCAGGTTGCCGCCGTTGGTCGCCATATTGCGCAACTGCGCCGAGGCGCCGGCCAGGATCGCCTTGGACAGCATCGGATAGCGCGCCTGCACCCGCGCGTCATAGGCGGTGTCGGAGTTGCGGGCGAGCGCGCCTAGGCGCAGGCCGCCGCCGTCAACCTCTTCGATCTTGTCGAGGTTCAGGCGGGAGATGTCGACCAGACGGTCCGGCCGCATCACGTCGGCCTTCATCAGGTCGAGCAGGTTGGTGCCGCCGGCGACGAACTTCACCGCCGCTTCGGTCGTCGTGCCGGGCTGGTTCGCGACGCCGCGGAGCGCGGCATCGACGCTGTCGGGACGGTCGTAGGAGAAGGCCCTCATGGCTTGCCTCCGTCCTTTTGCGCTTGCGAATCCATGACCTGGCGGATCGCGGCGACGATGTTGGGATAGGCGCCGCAGCGGCACAGGTTGCCGCTCATCAGTTCGCGGATGTCGTCGTCGGTCCTGGCGTGGCCCTCCTCCAGCATGCCGACGGCGGAACAGATCTGGCCGGGCGTGCAGTAGCCGCACTGGAAGGCGTCATGCTCGACGAAGGCCTCCTGCAACGGGTGGAGCGCGTCGCCGCTGGCCAGACCCTCGATGGTGGTCACCGTCCGCCCCTCCGCCATCACCGCCAGGGTCAGGCAGGAGTTGATGCGGCGGCCGTCCACCAGAACGGTGCAGGCGCCGCACTGGCCATGGTCGCAGCCCTTCTTGGTCCCGGTCATGTCGAGATGCAGGCGCAGCGCGTCGAGCAGGCTGGTCCAGGGGGCGACGCGCAGGGTCTTGCGGCTGCCGTTGATGGTCAGGGTGACGTCCATCAGGTCGGGGGGAGGCGCCGGCTGTTTGTGGGCGTGGCCCTGGGACGCTGGACCTGTTGGCTGGGACATGACCGCTCCGACTGCTGGCAGGTGGGTTCCGGGAATGGCTACCGGGGGTCAACAGCCGCCTTTCCGCTGCGTTCCGTCGATGGGGCGCTGTCAAACGGCGGCGGCGGTCCCATCTGGTGCGGGAGTGGGCATCAATTGCGGAGACCCGTGCCATGAAGCTTTCCGGTTCCTGCCGCTGCGGCGCAGTCCGCTTCACGCTGAGCTCGCCGACGCCGGTGCCCTACATGCGCTGCTACTGCACGATCTGCCGCAAGAGCGCCGGCGGCGGCGGATACGCCATCAATCTGGGCGGCGACGCCGACACGCTGGAGGTCGAGGGGCGCGAGAATGTCGCGATGTGGCGGGCGCCGATGGAGGACCCCGACCATCCGGGGCAGACCCACCTCGGTCCGTCGCACCGGCATTTCTGCAAGCAGTGCGGCACGGCGCTGTGGGCGGAGGACCCGGCCTGGCCGGAACTGGTCCATCCCTTCGCCTCGGCCATCGACACGCCGCTGCCGACGCCGCCGGAACGGGTCCACATCATGCTGGACTTCAAGGCGCCGTGGGTCGAGGTGCCGAGCGGGCCGAACGAGGTGCATTTCGCCCGCTATCCGGAGGAATCGCTGGAGGACTGGCACCGGCGGCACGGGCTGCTCGACCGCTGACGGCGGTCGGCGATGGCGAGGCTGTTGCGATGGCTGGCGCTGCTGGTCCTGCTGGCGCTGGCCGGTGCGGCGGCGGGGGTGTGGGGCGGGCTGATCGTGGTGCCGGCGCGCTATGATCCATGGGCGCGGCTCGATCTGCGGGCGGAGCCGGATTGGCTGACCGGGTTCAAGCTGTCGCGGCTGGAGCGCGAGCCGGAGCAATGCCGCGCGGCGCTGGGCGAGACGGGGCTGCGCTTCACCGCCCTGCCCGACCGCGATTCCGATGAGAATTGCGCGCTGCGCGGCGTGGTGCGGGTGGCGCGGTCGGATGTGGCGTTCAGCAGCGGCTTCATCGCCACCTGCGGGCTGGCCGCCGCCTGGACCCTGTTCGAGGCGAACGCCCTGCAGCCGGCGGCGGAGCGGCATTTCGGGCAGACGGTGGCCAGGGTCGAGCATCTCGGCACCTATGCCTGCCGCAACGTCTATGGCCGGACGTCGGGGCGGCGCAGCGAGCACGCGACCGCCAACGCCATCGACCTCGCCGCCTTCGTGCTGGCCGATGGGACGCGGGTGGGCGTGCTGGGCGACTGGGACGCCAAAGGCGGCAGCGGGGGCGACGGCCGGAAGGCGGCCTTCCTGCGCGATGTGCGCGACGGCGCCTGCCGGTTTTTCGACGTGGTGCTGGGGCCGGACTACAACGAGGCGCACCGGAACCACTTCCACCTTGATATGGGCGCATTCAGCACCTGCCGTTAAGGACCACCCGGTTTGGGATATGACCAGCGGCTGCGACACCGGTTCTACGAAAGAAAGGGTTACCACGCGCCGGTTTCCTCGCCATTTTCATAAGTAAAAATGGGAGGAGCGCCATGCTGACCCTGCTCTATCGAAGTGATGCGGTCTCTTTGCTGCCTTTTTCGGCACTGGCGGACATTTGCGTACGAAGTTCCGCAAAGAACCGGCGTCTGGGCATCACCGGCTTCCTCATCGAACATGAGGGCACGTTTCTTCAGGTGCTGGAGGGCGAACCGGACGCTGTGAACGGGCTCTTCGACCGCATCTCGCAGGACGAGAGGCACTGCAACATGGCGGTGCTGGGCCGCTGGGAGCGGACGGGCCGATCCTTCGGCTTCTGGGCGATGAATTTCGGGCCGCTCGACGATCCGTCCTTCTGGGAGGGCGAGTTCGCCGACCTGCGCGACGGCGACGCCTTCCGGCGCAGGAGCGGCGATCCCGACACCGCGCTGGCGGTGCTGTGCCGTGCCTATGCCTTCGCCGGCATGGTCGCGGGAACCGATCCGGTGATCGGCGGCTTCGTGATGGGATACCCGTGGGCGCTACAGGGTCCGGCGGGCGTCTGAACCGTCAAGCATCTGATTCAATTGAGCCCTTGACGGGAGGGCGCGTGCTCGTGCCATCGTCGCCCCTCGCCCGGCCGTGGATGGCCGGCGGCCGAGGAGAAGCCCGTCGATGAACGCCTTGCGGCGTCTGTCCGCCCCTGCCCTGGTCCTGGCCCTTCTGGCCGCGCTGGTCGCCGCCAAGCCCTGGCTGCACGGCCACCTGGAACCCTACGTCGGGCTGCCGCTGAGCGGCGGCTTCGACATCGTGGTCGCGTCGGCCGCGTGGCTGGTCGCCGCCTGGGGCGGGGCGCGGGTGATCGACATGCTGGCGGCGGGCAACGGCGGCCGGCCGCCGCGCATCCCCCGGCTGCTGGCCGACCTGCTGCGCTTCTTCGTCTATGGCGTCGCGGTGCTGGCGATCCTGGCCTTCGTGCTGGAACAGCCGGTGACGGGGCTGCTGGCGACCTCGGGCGTCGCCATCGCCGTGCTGGGCTTCGCGTTGCGCAACATGATCGCCGACATCTTCGCCGGCATCGCCCTGAACATCGAACATCCCTACCGGCTGGGCGACTGGCTGGAGCTGTCGCCCGGCGTGGCGGGGCGGGTGGACGAGATCAACTGGCGCGCCACCCGGCTGATCGCCAGCGACGGCACCGCCATCGTCGTGCCGAACGGCATCGTCGCCGGCAGCCGTTTCGTCAATTACAGCCGTCCCAACCCGGCCTTCCGCGCCTCGGTCCCGATCCTGCTGGACCAGGAGGTGCCGGTGGAGCGCGCCAAGCGCATCCTGCTGTCGGCGATGCTCTGCGCCGACGGCGTGCTGCCCACGCCGCGGCCGGACGTGATCGTCGAGGCGGTGACGCCCAACGGCGTGTCGTATCTGGCGCGCTTCTGGACCGACGACGGCGGCCGGGTGTCGCTGGTGCGCGACGCCGTTCTGACGGCGGTGCTGTCCAACCTCGCCCGCGCCGGGATCGAGCCGGCCCGCCCCAAGCAGGAGGTCCGCCGCCGCCAGCCGGGGCCGCCCGACAGCGGCACGCTGCGGCGCGGTCTGCTGCGCCAGTTGGAACTGTTCGACGCCTTCGACGACAAGGAGGTCGACGCGCTGGCCCAGGCGATGCGGCAACTCCACATCCCCGCCGGCACCGCCGCCGTCCGCCAGGGCGATGCCGGCGAATCGCTGTTCGTCATCGCCGAGGGGGTGTTCGACGTCCAGGTCGCCGCCAGCAGCGCCGCCGACGCGGAGGACGGTCAGCGCTCCGGCGTGGTGCATCTGACGCGGCTGCGGCCGGGCGACCTGTTCGGCGAAATGTCGCTGCTGACCGGGCAGCCGCGCAGCGCCTCGGTCGTCGCCTGCACCGACGCCGTGGTGTTCGAGCTGGCCCGCGGCCATCTCGACCCGGTGCTGCGGCGCCGTCCGGAACTGGCGGAACGGCTGGCGGAACTGATGGCCGAACGCCAGACCCGCAACGTCAGCCAGTCCAAGCGCCAGCAGGGCGCCACCCCGCCGCCGCCGGCGGAATCGCAGGCGCTGCTGGCACGTCTGCGGGGCTTTTTCGGGCTGTAACCGGACGTTTGCGACCTTCGGTTGCTGGCAATCGCCGGCTGTAATCCCTATCTTTTCGGCTCCGGCCCACAAGAGGCCGGCTGCGAGCGGTTTTGTCCGGCGGGCTTCTTCATGGAACCTCGGGCGGTGCGCGGCGTTATGGCGCGCGGGTGCCGGAAACGATTTTCCGGATCGGAGCATCATCGATCGCTCGCAACGGGTGGCGGCCGCATTCCGCAGCCGGCGCCCCCGGTGTTTGGCCCTTCTTGCGGGTCGAGCGCCCCTTCGTCCTGAACCAACGAGGAGGCTCGACAGCCGATGTGCGGACTGAGTGGTGAAATTCGTTTCAAGGCCGGCGAGGCGGCCAGCACGGTGGCGGTCCAGGCCATGTGCGACAGGCTGGCGCCGCGCGGGCCGGACGGCCACGGCCTGTTCGCCCATGGGCGCGTCGCCTTCGGGCACCGCCGGCTGAAGATCATCGATCTCAGCGAGGCATCGCAGCAGCCGATGGTGGATGCGGCCCTGGGGCTCGCCATCGTCTTCAACGGCTGTATCTACAATCACCGGGATCTGCGCGAGGAACTGGTCGGGCTCGGCTACCGCTTCTTCTCGGAGGGCGACACCGAGGTCCTGATCAAGGCCTATCACGCCTGGGGGCCTGATTTCGTCAAGCGCCTGAACGGCATGTTCGCCTTCGCCATCCATGAGCGCGACAGCGGCCGGGTGGTGCTGGGCCGCGACCGGCTGGGCATCAAGCCGCTGTATCTGGCGGACATTCCCGGCGGCCTGCGCTTCGCCTCCTCGCTGCCGGCGCTGGTGGCGTCGGGCGGCATCGACACCGACGTCGATCCGGTGGCGCTGCACCACTACATGAGCTTCCACGCCGTCGTCCCGGCGCCCTACACCATCCTGAAGGGCGTGCGGAAACTGCCGCCGGCCACGGTCATGATCCTGGAGCCGGACGGCACCCGGCGCGAGAACACCTACTGGTCGCTGACCTTCGGGCCGCAGTCCGGCGACGAAGGGCGCGACTTCGCCGACTGGCGCGAACTGGTGCTGGAGACGCTGACCCGCGCGGTGCGCCGCCGGCTGGTCGCCGACGTGCCGGTGGGCGTGCTGCTGTCGGGCGGGCTGGACAGTTCGCTGATCACCGCGCTGCTGGCCGAGAACGGGCAGAGCGGGCTGAAGACCTTCTCCATCGGCTTCGAGACGGTGGGCGACGAGCGCGGCGACGAGTTCCAGTATTCGGACATCGTCGCCAAGCATTTCGGCACCGACCACCACCGCATCTTCGTCGACAGCGCCCGCGCGCTGCCGGAGCTGACCGACTGCGTCCGCGCGATGTCGGAGCCGATGGTCAGCCACGACAACATCGGATTCTTCCTGCTGTCGCAGGAGGTGGCGAAGCAGGTGAAGGTGGTGCAGTCGGGCCAGGGCGCCGACGAGGTGTTCGGCGGCTATCACTGGTATCCGCCGCTGCTGGAAAGCCGGGACGCGGTGGGCGATTACGCCCGCGTCTTCTTCGACCGCGATCAGGCCGAGATGGCGGAGGCGCTGGACCCGCGTCTGGTCGGCGAGGACCATTCCCGCCGCTGGCTGGAGCAGCGCTTCGCCATGCCCGGCGCCGACCGGCCGGTGGACAAGGCGCTGCGGCTCGACACCACCGTCATGCTGGTGGACGATCCGGTGAAGCGCGTCGACAACATGACGATGGCCGCCGGACTGGAAGCGCGCGTGCCCTTCCTCGACCATGAGCTGGTCGAGCTGGCCGCCCGCATCCCGGCGGAGATGAAGCTGCCGGACGGCGGCAAATACGTCCTGAAGGAAGCCGCGCGGCGCGTGGTGCCGGCGGCGGTGATCGACCGGCCCAAGGGCTATTTCCCGGTGCCGGCGCTGAAATACCTGCGCGGTCCCTTCCTGGAGCGGGTGCGGGACGTGCTGAACGCACCGGCGGCGCGGGAACGCAGCCTGTTCCGGCGCGAGTATCTCGACCGGCTGCTGGCCGATCCGGAAAGCCACATCACGCCGCTGCGCGGGTCGAAGCTGTGGCAGGTGGCGCTGCTGGAATTCTGGTTCCAGGAACAGGGCCTGTAAGCGGCCGTCTTCACGGCCATCACAAACGAAGAACGCTCCGCCGGCACGTCCGAGCGCGGGACCGAACCGCGTCCCCGGATGTTGCCAATGCGAGGAGCCGCATCCGACGATCAGGGGGATTCCAATGAGCTACGCCCGCGTCAAACCGCACCGGCTGGAACGCGCCGCCAGCGCCACCCTGCGCCACACCCGGCGCTATACCGGCCGTCCGCCGGCCGGAGAGACCGAGGCCGACGCGCCGCGCGCCGACGTGGTGGTGGATTGCGGATGGGGCCGGCTGATCTTCGCCCACACCTTCGACGATCTCGACCGCATGATCGAGACGCTGCGGCAGGAAGCGCCGGGCACCCGCGACATCGTGTTCTATCTGCAGGACCCGCATGTCGCGCTCTCCCGCGCGCCGCAGGAGCTGTTCCTCGACCCGTCCCACACCTTCCGCCTGTGGCTGACCGATTACCGGCCGTCGCGGCGGCGGCCGAAGGGCTACAGCGTCCGCCGGCTGCGCACGCGCGAGGATGCCGAGGGGGTGCAGCGCATCTATGCCCGGCGGCGGATGGTCCCGGTCTCCTCCTCCTTCCTGGTGGCGTCGCGCAACAGCCGGGTGCTGACCCATTTCGTCGCCTGCGACGACGCGACCGGCGAGGTGATCGGCTCGGTGACGGCGGTCGATCACGCCCATGCCTATGGCGATCCCGAGAACGGCAGTTCGCTGTGGTGCCTGGCGGTCGATCCGCAGGCGTCGTTTCCGGGGATCGGCGAGACGCTGGTCCGCACGGTGGCGGAGCATGTGCAGGCCCGCGGCCGGGCCTTCCTCGACCTGTCGGTGCTGCACGACAACGAGAACGCCATCGCGCTCTATGAGAAGCTGAATTTCCGCCGGATCCCGGCCTTCGCGCTGAAGACCAAGAACCCGATCAACGAACGGCTGTTCACCGGCCCGCTGCCGGGCGAGCGGTTGAACCCCTATGCCACCATCATCGTCAACGAGGCGCGGCGGCGCGGCATCGGCGTCGATGTGGTCGATGCAGAGGCCGGCTATTTCTGCCTGACCTGGGGCGGGCGCAGCGTGGTCTGCCGCGAATCGCTGAGCGAGCTGACCAGCGCCGTCGCCATGAGCCGCTGCGACGACAAGGCGGTGACCCGGCGCGTGCTGGAACGCGCCATGCTGAACGTGCCGGCCCAGGCGGTGGCGGGGAGCGCGGAGGAGAACGCCGCCTTCCTGGCGACGCACGGCCGCGTCGTGGTCAAGCCTGCCCGCGGCGAGCAGGGGCGCGGCATCACGGTGGACGTGCGCGACGCCGAGACGATGGAAAAGGCCATAGCCTCGGCCCGCCAGCATTGCGACACGGTGCTGCTGGAGCAGTTCTGCGAGGGGCAGGATCTGCGGATCATCGTCATCGACAAGAAGGTGGTGGCCGCCGCGGTGCGCCGCCCGGCCGAGGTCACCGGCGACGGCACCCACAGCGTGCGCGAGCTGATCGAGGCGCAGAGCCGCCGCCGCGCCGCCGCCACCGGCGGGGAAAGCCACATCCCGATGGATTCGGAGACCGACCGCTGCCTCGCCGCCGCCGGCAAGAGTCTGGACGACGTGCTGCCGGCCGGCGAGGTGCTGCCGGTGCGCAAGACGGCGAACCTGCACACCGGCGGGACGATCCACGACGTGACCGACAGCCTGCACCCGGAACTGGTGGAGGTGGCGACGGTGGCCGCCCGCGCGCTGGACATTCCGGTGGTGGGGTTCGACCTGCTGGTGGGATCGCCCGACCGGCCGGGCTACGTCTTCATCGAGGCGAACGAGCGGCCCGGCCTTGCCAACCACGAACCGCAGCCGACGGCGGAACGTTTCGTCGACCTGCTGTTTCCCCAGACGCGGGGGGTGCTGTAGGGGAGTTGTCGCGTCGGGTGCCCCCTCCCCATCCCTCCCCCGCTCTCGGCCGGCCAAAGGCCGGTCCGATCGCGGGAGAGGGGGCAGGACGCTTGCAGGAGTGATGCAAAGGAGCGGCGGCAGTCCCCTCTCCCTCGAAGAGGGGGAGGGTTAGGGAGGGGGCAATCGTCGCAACAACTCCCACCGCCAGCAGGAGGTAAATCCAACCATGGCCGTGCCGCTGCCCATCGACATGGGCTATGTCACCGACATCCTCTACCGGCTGCTGACCACGCCCAGCCCGACCGGATACACCACCGACGTGGTGCGGCTGTGCTGCGCCGAGCTGGAGCGGATGGGCATCCATTACGAGCTGACGCGGCGCGGCGCCATCCGCGCCGACCTGAAGGGCGTGCGGGCCAGCCCCGACCGGGCGCTGGTCGCCCATGTCGACACGCTGGGCGCCCAGGTGAAGATGCTGAAGGACAATGGCCGGATGGAGCTGGTGCCGATCGGCCACTGGTCGTCGCGCTTCGCCGAGGGGGCGCGCTGCACCGTGCTGACCGACCGGGGCCCGTGGCGCGGCACCATCCTGCCGCTGAAGGCCTCGGGCCACACCTTCAACAAGGAGGTCGACACCCAGCCGGTCACCTGGCAGCAGGTGGAACTGCGTGTCGACGCCCCCTGCCGCAACCGGGCGGAGCTGGAGGAGAACGGCTTCAACATCGGCGACATCGTCGCCATCGACCCGCAGCCGGAATTCCTTGAGAACGGCTTCATCGTCTCGCGCCATCTCGACGACAAGGCGGGGGTGGCGGTGATGCTGGGCGCGGCGAAGGCGGTGGTCGATGCCGGGGCGGCGCTGCCGGTCGATTGCCACCTGCTGTTCACGATTTCCGAGGAGGTCGGGTCCGGTGCGTCCTCGATCCTGCACCAGGACGTGGCGGAGATGGTGACCATCGACAACGGCACCACCGCCCCCGGCCAGAACAGCAGCGAATACGGCGTCACCATCGCCATGGCCGACAGCACCGGCCCGTTCGACATGGCGCTGACCCACTCGCTGATCACGCTGTGCAAGGCGCAGAACATCCCGCACCAGCGCGACGTCTTCCGCTATTACCGCTGCGACAGCGCGTCGGCCATCGAGGCCGGCAACGACATCCGCACGGCGCTGGTCTGCTTCGGCATCGACGCCTCGCACGGCTACGAGCGCATCCACACGAACGCGCTGGAAAGCCTGGTGCGGTTGCTGGTGCTGTATCTGCAGAGCCCGCCCAGGGATTGAGGGGCGGGATTGACGGGCGGGATTGAGGGGGACGCTCAGCAGCCCGCCGTCCCGTCCCGCCGCACCTCCTCCAGCACGCGGCGCAGGTCGCCGGGGTGGAGGGGCTTGTGCAGGAAGGCGCAGCCGCGGCGCTGGCCCTCCAGCAGGGATTCGGGCGCGGTCTCGCCGGTCAGGACGACCGCCGGGATGTTGGCCTTGAACAGCTTGCGCACACGGTCGATCACGTCGAAGCCGGAAACTTTTCCCGGCAGGCGCAGGTCGGTCAGGATGGCGTCGGGTGGACCCTCCAACCCATCGACGGCGGCGAACACCTCGCGCATGTTGGATGCGGAGACGAAGGCGCAGCCCCAGCTTTCCAGGGTCAGCAGCAGGCCGGACAGGACCATGCTGTCGTCGTCGACCACCAGGATGCGCATGCCGTCCAAGGGCACGGCCGCCGCCCCGTGGTCGGAGGATGCCGTCGCGGACGGGGCGTCGGCGAGCGCCCCCTCCCCCTCCAGCCGGTCGACGGTGACGGCGAAGACCGAGCCGCGGCCGGAGCGCGACCGCACGTCGATGGGCGCGCTCAGCAGCACCGACAGGCGCCGCACGATGGCGAGGCCGAGGCCGAGGCCGCGCGTCGGATCGCGGGCCGGGTTGGTCAGCTGGTGGAACTCGTCGAAGATGACGTCCAGCTTGTCCTGCGGGATGCCGAAGCCGGTGTCCCACACCTCGATCCGCCACTGGCCGTCGCGCTCGCGCAGGCCCAGCAGGATGCCGCCGCGCTGGGTGTAGCGGATGGCGTTGGCCAGTAGGTTGCGGACGATGCGGCCGAGCAGGACCGGGTCGCTGCGGGTGAAGGCCTGGCAGGGCAGATGGAGGCGCAGGCGCAGGCCCTTCTCCTCCGCCTGGGGACGGAATTCCTCGGCCAGCGATTGCAGCATCGCGTCGAGCGACACCGGCTGCAGGTCGGCCTCCACCGTGCCGGCGTCCAGCGTCGAGATGTCGAGAAGGGCGTTCAGCAGCTGCTCGCCTGCGGTCATGGCGTTGGCCAGCATGCCGGCGGTGCGGCTCGCCCGCGCGTTGCCCTCCACCTGGGTGGTCAGGGCGTCGAGGAACAGGCGCATCGCCTGAAAGGGCTGGCGCAGGTCATGGCTGGCCGAGGCCAGGAAGCGGGAGCGCGCCGCCGTGGTGCGCGCCACCTCCGCCCGCATCGCCTCCTCCAGCTTCGCGATGGCGCCGTCCATCGTCGCCGTCGCCAGCACCCCCACCACGCGCCCGTCGACCAGCAGCGGCGTGGCGCGCAGGCTCAGCGGCGGTTCGGTCGGCAACTGCAGCGGGGCGCCGTCGGGCGGCGTGGCCGAACCGCCGGTGCCTTCCACCCCGTAGAGCGGGCGGAGCGCGTCGGCCACCGCCGCCCAGCCGCCGGGCAGCAGGGTCGGGCCGCTTTCGTCGCGGGTGGCGGCGCGCGGATGGTTCAGCAGGGTGGCCAGCGCCTCGTTGCAGCGGACGGCGGCCATCTCCGGCCCGCCGATCACCAGCATGGTCGGCACCGTTCCGGCCGCGCAGACCCGGCGCGCGTTGTCGAGACACTCGCGATAGCGCTGATCGGTCGGGGACATTGGGGTGGCCGAAGATCGGTGCATCGCGTCGGGGTCTCTCGCGTCGGTATCGCCGGTGATCGGGGCGGGGATCGGGATCTCGTGGAACGGCTGGAGGCTGATCGCCATCGTGTTGGGCACCGGCACCGGTCGGACCGTGGGACAGTTTCAGAAAGTCCGCAGAGAATAAACGGACAAGCCGGCTTTCGAAATCACACGATGGCTCTACTCCCTTCCTATGCGGAAGGTGCAGGCTTCGGCCGCCGCATAAGATGATCCTCCACAAAGTATTTGCGACGGAGAAGCGCCATCAGGCGGGTCTTCAGGACATCCATCTCCTGCGCCTTTCCAACGAAATCGTCGGCACCGGCATTCAAACTGATCATCAACTGCTCCTCGTCGTCCTGGCTGGTCAGGATGACGATTTGGAAGAACAGGCCGCGCTGGCGCCGGAACCTGTCGAATCGTTCGCAGAGCTGGGTGCCGCTGGTGCCCGGCATCACGAGGTCGAGGATGACGCAGTCGAGCCCGCCGCCGGCGAGCGCAGTCACCGCCTCGTCGGCGTTGCGGGCGGCGGTGACGGTGCAGCCCTCCTGCTCCAGCTCGGCGCGCAGGAACTCGCGGTAGGTCGCGCTGTCGTCGACGATCAGAATGCGGGCGCGGCGGAAGATCTCGGGCACGGTCGGCGGGGCGCTGCGCCGCTCCATCAGCGCGCAGGCCGCCTCCACCAGCGCCTTGGGGTCGGAGGGGTCGTGCTCGCCCTCACCACGGCCGAGCACCATGACGGCGGCGTCGCTGCGCGCGCGCAGGTCGGCAAGGCCGGAGGGGCCGGCAAGCTCGCCCTCGACGATCAGCAGGTCCTGCGCGGTGCCGGCGATCTCGGCCAGGGCGGGTTCGACGCCTTCGACACAGACGGTCTCGACGCCGCGCTCCTCCAGCAGGAGCTTCAGCAGAAGGCCCTGCGTCTGGGAACCCATGACTACCAGGCTGCGGAGTCCGTTCATGGCGCCATCTTATCGTCGGAGGTCAGTTGCAGCAGCCGTCCGGCCACCCGGTCGAGAGGCAGTTCCTCCACGGCGCCGCCCAGGCGCACGGCGGTGCCCGGCATGCTGTGGATCACCGCCGTGGAGGCGTGTTCGGCTATGGTGTAGGCCCCCATCCGGTGCATGTCCACCAATCCCCTCGCCCCGTCCTCTCCCATGCCGGTCAGCAGCACGCCGATGCCGGAGGCGCCATAGGCGCGCGCCATCGACTGGAACAGCACCTCTCCCGACGGTCGCTGGCCGCACACCATCGGGTCGCCGGACAGGCGGATGGCCCCGTTGTCCACCAGCATGTGCCGGTCGCCCGGCGCGACATAGACCGTGCCGGGGCGCGGCTTCGCCCCCGCCTCGCCCAGCTGCACCGGCAGGGACGAGACGGTGCCCAGCCAGTTGGCGAAGCCCTCCATGAAGGGGGCGCCCATATGCTGGACCACGAAGACCGGCAGCGGGAAGCCGGCCGGCAGCTCCCGCAGGACCTTGGACAGCGCCGCCGGCCCGCCGGTGGAGGCGACGAGACCCAGCCCGCGGAAGCGGCGGATGCGGCCGTCGGCCGTCACCGCCGCCTCGGGCAGGCCGCCGTCCGGGGATGGGGTTTCGCCGTTCGCACCGGGCGGGCGGGCGGCCCGCGCGGTGATGCGGTGGCGGATGACCTTCACCTGGCTCATGATGACCAGCTGGGTGCAGAGATGGTGCGCCACCGTCTGGTAGTCGGCGCGCGCCATGCTGCCCGGCTTCTCCACCACCGCCAGCGCGCCGGCCTGCAGCGCCCGCATCGGGATGTCGAGGTCGCGCACGTCGGACGCCACCACCACGATCGGCAGCGGCGTCTGCCGCATGATGCGGCTGGTCACCTCGAAGCCGTCGATGCCCGGCAGGCGGATGTCGAGCGACACCACGTCGGGGGCGTTCTTCTCGATCATGCGCAGCGCCTGCTCGCCGCTGGAGGCGATGCCCGCGACCTCCAGCCGCGGGTCGGCGCCGATGACGTGGCTGAGCAGCTGCTGGATGACCGGGCTGTCCTCCACCACCAGCACACGGATACGACGGTTTCCGACGGTGGGAGATCCGGAGTGCGACGCCCCGCTCACAGCAGCCGCCGGATGCCGGCCAGAAGCTCGTTCTGGTCGAAGCGCGTCTTGACGATGTAGGCGTCCGCCCCCAGCCGCAGGCCGCGCTCGCGGTCCTCGTCGCTGGCGCGCGAGGTGACGAGGATCACCGGGATCTCCTCCAGCCGCTTGTCGGCCTTCACCGCCTGCAGCAGGGCGAATCCGTCCATCCTGGGCATCTCGACGTCGCTGATGATCAGGCCAACCTCCATCCCTTCGGAAAGGCGCTCCAGGGCCTCGCGCCCGTCCACGCACAGCGTCACCCGATAACCATGGGCTTCGAGGATGCTCTTTTCCAGCGTGCGGGTGGTGATGCTGTCATCGACGACCAGGATATGCGCCCGGGCGGGGGTAACCTCTTCCGCCGGTCGTGCCGGCGGCGGCAATACGCTGCCGGGCAGAGGCATCAGGCCGGAGATGTTCAGCACCAGCGCCGGCCCGCCGTCGTCCATCAGCACGGTGCCGAGATAGCGCCCGCTGTCGAGCCCGGTCTCCTCCGCCGCCGTCACCACCGTTTCGCGCGTCGCGACGAAGCGGTCGACCGCCAGCGCCAGCCGGCGGTCCGCCGCCCGCACCACCACAAGCGACAGCGAGCGTTCGGCGGTCGGCACCACCGGCGCCTCCATGCCCAGCAGGGCGGCGAGCGAGGTGACGGGCGTCTCCTCCTCGCCGATGCGGATCATCGGGGTGCCGACGCCGGAGAACAGCGCCTCGACGGTGGCGGTGCGCAGCCGGACCACGTCGGCCGACGGGATCGCCAGGATCTGGTCCTGCACGGCGACGAAGACCAGACGCTGGCTGAGCAGGCTCAGCGGCACCTCGATGGTGACGGCGGCGCCGCCCTCCGGCCGGTCGGCGATGGTCAGGTTGCCCTGCAGCCGCTCCACCTCCCGCCGCGCGATGGCCAGCCCCATGCCGCGCCCCGCCAGTTCGGTGGTGCGCGACGCGGTGGAGAAGCCGGGGTGGAACAGGAACTCGGTCAGCCGCTCCAGCGGCATCTCGTCGGCCCCGGACAGCTCGTCGGCGTCGATCAGGCCGCGTTCCGCCGCCTTGCGCAGGATCGCCGCGCGGTCCAACCCGCGGCCGTCGTCCTCGATGCGCAGGCGCAGGCGCGCGCCCTCCACCGAGGCGGCGATGGTGACGCGCGCCGCCGGCCGCTTGCCCAGCGCCAGCCGTTCCGCCGGGGTTTCGATGCCGTGGCTGATGGCGTTGCGGGCGATGTGCAGAATGGGGTCCTTCAGCCGCTGCAGGACATTGCGGTCGGCCTCCACCTCCAGGCCGCGGACGTCGACCTCGACCTCCTTGCCCTCGGCCCGGCTGATGTCGCGGATCATGCGGCCGAGGCCGCTCAGCTGGTTTTCCGCCGGCAGCATGCGCAGGCGCCGCATGTCCTGCTGGAAGCCGCCGCCCCAGCGCCGCATCGACCACAAGAGCCGGTCATGGCTGCGGTGCGCGCTGTCGAGCGCGCCGCCGAGCGCGCGGAAGCGGCGTTCGAAGGCCATCAGGGCGGGCAGCGCACCGCGGCCGTCGAGCGCGTCGGTTCCTCCATCCTCTGTCCGGGCGCCGCGGCCGAGCTGCACGCGCAGATGCCGCCATGCGCGGTCGAGCGCCCGCCATTCCTGCCGCATCGCGCGGAGCTGCTCGCCGAGGCCGGCCTGCGCCTCCACCTCCGGCAGCAGGGCCGAGGCGGTTTCCGACAGGCGCTCCAGCCCCTGGGCGGCGATGCGGACGAGGGCGGCGGAGTCGGCGTCACCGGCGGGTTCGCGTTGGCGGGGAGGACGGTTCGCAACAGCGCGGGCAGGCATTGCCGTGGCGGGGACCGGAACCGGAGCGGGGCCGCCGTTCCGGCCGCCGGCCAGCGCGTCGAGGTCGGCGAGCACACCGGCCGTCTCCACCTCGCCGCCGCCCTGGAGCGACCAGGCGACCAGATCCTCGATGGCGTCCAGCGCGCGGCGGAACACGCCGACATTGGCGGCGTCGAGCGGGATCTCGCCCTTCTGCACGGCGATGAAGGCGGCTTCCAGCCGGTGGGAGATCGCTTCCACCTCCGGCAGGTCGACGGCGCGGGCGGCGCCCTTCAGGCTGTGGGCGCGCCGGTGGATGTCGACGAGGTCGGGCGCCTCGCCCGTCGCCTCCGCATCGCGGAGCGCGTTGCGGATCGCGGCGAGATGGTCCTTGTGCTCCAGGTCGAAGGCGGCGAGCAGGCGCTGGCGGATGTCCATCAGGGTCCTCTCACGCCCGACGCCGGTCCCCTCTCCCCCCCGGGGAGAGGGTTAGGGTGAGGGGGAAGCGTGGCGGCATTTCCGGGAAGGCACGCGGTGCATCCCCCTCACCCCGCCCCTCTCCCCGGGGGGGAGAGGGAGATTTGGGGCGGGAGAGAGGGATAGGATGGTTTCGGCGCCGCATCGTCACACCCGGTAGTTCCGCACCGCCTCGACCAGGCCCTGGCCGAGGTTGTTCAGGTTGGCGGCGGCGCCTTCCAGCTGGCGGGTGCCGGCTGCCGTCTGGCTGCTGGCTTCGCGGATGTTCTGCAGCGCCTGGATCACCTGCTCCAGGCCGATCTGCTGCTGGTTGGTGCCGGCGACGATCTGCTGGAAGGCCAGCACGCTCTCCTGGATGTTCTCCGCCATGGTGCGGATGGTCGATTGGGTGGCGTCGGTCTGGCGCTTGCCGGCGGCGACGCGCTTCACCGCCTCCTCCGTCAGCATGACCGAGGCGTTGATGCCGTGCTGGATCTCCGACAGGTTGGAGCGGACCTGGGCGGTCGCCTCCTTCGACTGGTCGGCGAGGCTCTTGATCTCGCCCGCCACGATGGAGAAGGTGCGGCCATGCTCACCCGCCGCCGCCGCCTCGATGGCGGCGTTCAGCGCCAGCAGGTGGCAGCGCTCGGCGATGTCGTTGACCGTCACGATGATCTCGCCGATCGCCTGGGTGCGCTCGGACAGCATGACGATGTTCTCGGCCACCGCCTCCGCCTGCTCGCGGATGGCGTCCATCGCCTGGATGGTGTCGTCCACGGCCTTCATGCCGGAATGGCTGGAGGACGCCACGGTCTGGGCGCCGTGCGAGACGTCCTGGGCGCGGCGGTTGATCTGGGCGCCGGATTCGGTGATCTCCGACAGGGTCGCCGTGGTCTGTTCCACCGCCGCCAGCTGTTCGGCGACGCTGGCCGACTGCTGCTGGGTCGAGGCGCGGATCTGGGCGGTGGCGGCGTGGACGCTCTCCGCCGTCTCGCGCGTGGTGCGGGCCATCGACTTCAGCCGGCCGGCCATTTCGTTCAGATGCTGGCCGAGGATAGCCAGCTCGTCCTTGCCGGCGATGGCGATCTCCTGGGTCAGATCGCCATGGCCGACCTTGGTGACGAAGTCGATGGCGCGGCCGAGCCGGCGGGTGATGGAGCTGCCGATCAGATAGGCCACTCCCACCGCGATCAGGAAGACGACGACCAGCGCGATGACCGAGGACTGGATGGCGGAGTTGTAGATCGACCGGATGTCGGCCCGGCCGGCCTGGGTCAGATGGTCGATGGCGGTCTGGGCCTGGGCGATGCGCGCCTCCATGTTCTTGCGCAGTTCATCCACCCGCTGGCGGCGCAGCAGCGCCTCGGCGATCTGGTTGCGCTCCAGCATGGTGTAGATCGTCCGCGCCTCGTCGCCGACCAGGGTGATGGCGCGGCTCATCTCGTTGACCGCGGTGTCCAGCTCGACCCAGCCGCGGCGGCGGCTGTCGGTCACGCCGGTCGAGGCCCGCTCCGCCACCATCGCCCGCAGCTGACCCAGCCGGTCGCGCAGCTGGACGCCGACCTCGTCGTAATGACGGTGCAGCGGCGCCAGCAGGGCGGGGATCTCGGCGACCCGCCCTTCGGCATTGGCGACGGACACGGCGTTCAGCGCCGTCTCGCGCGTGCTGCGCAGCTCCGCCTGCATATTGCCGACATCCGTCACCATGTCGGCGGCTTCGTTGTCGTAGGTCGACACCGCCATGATGACGTCCAGCGCATCGGAGAAGCGCGACATCTGATAGAGCGCCAGCAGCGCCGTCAGGACGCAGACCACGCCGAATCCCAGGACCAGCTTGTGCGCGACTTTCATGTTCATTCTTGGACTCCAGCCCCGGACGGCTCTTCAGGTGGATCGGTCGTTGTCAGGTCTTCACGAGGTCGAGCAGTGCCGCCATGTCGAGGATCGCCATGCGGTCGGCGGCGATGGCCCTGACCAGCGGGCCGGCCTCCGCCGGGGCGGATCCCCGCGGCGGCACGATGTCGGCGACCCGCTCCACCTCGCGCACGCGCAAGGCCGCCGGGCGGCCGGCGCCGGTGCGCAGCACGATGGCGTAGCCGGACGGGTCGGCCCCGGCATCGCCCCTGGCGAGAGCGGCGGATACACTGGCCAACGGGCCATTGCACAGCCGGTCGAGGTCGAACAGCCGCATCACCCGGCCGGCGACGGCGATCACCCCCAGCACGGCGGGCGGCGCCCCCGGCACGCGGGCCAGCCGCGGCATCGGCACGATATGGCCGAGATGGCGCAGTTCCAGCCCATAGAGCGTTTCGTCCCCGCGGGCGACCAGCATCGGGATGCCGGCGCTCTCCTCCTCGTGGATCTGCGGGATTTCGGCCAGATCCTCGGCCCGGCGGGCCAGCACCGCGTCGGCCCAGGGGCCGCGCCCGGCGAAGGTCGCCTCCAGGTCGGCGTTGCGGCGGGCCAGCTTCCTGTGCACATCGTCCCAGTCGATTGCCGCACGGGCGGCGGCGCGCTCGGGGGAGGCGCTTTCGAGGGCGGCGATCAGCGGTGCGGCGCCCGCTCCCACACCCATTCCATTGGCCGCCCCTGCCCCGGCGAGCGTGTCGTCCATCATCCCTCCTCACCGGTCAGCCAGAGGTCCAGCATGCCGCGCAGCTCCTGCACGGTCAGGCCGCCGCCCTCCGCCACCGCCTCGTCGTCGGGACGGATTTCCAACGCCTCGCGCGCATTGCGGAAATGGCGCTGCGCCGGAACCAGCCGGCCGCGCCGCCAATAGGCCAGCGCCAGATGATAATCGGCCAGGACGAAGCGCGGGTCGAGATACAGCGCGCGCTTGAAGGCCGCCACCGGGTCGCCGACGCCCAGTTCCTCCTCCACCAGCCCGAGCTGGTAATGGGCGCCGGGGTCGAGCCGGTTGGCCTCCACCCGGGCCAGACAGGCTTCCAGAACGGTCGAGCGCTCGTTGGTCTCGGCGGTGTCCGGCGGGGTCGGCGCGGCGGGAGGCGTCGCCGCCGGTGTTACTTTGCGCGCGCGGGGAGCGGGGCGGAGGGCCGGATCGGGTGCGGCGTCCGGCGCCGGAGCGGCCGCGCGGCGGGATTTGAGCAGGGGGGCCGGCGCCGCTGCCGGGCGGGGGGGCGTGCCGCGATCCGCCATGGCCGGGGCCGCCGGTTCGGCCTGCTTGCGGTAGAGGGTGGCGCCGGGGACCGAGACCGGAATGAACAGCTCGTTCATCTGCGGCCCCGCCTCGGCATGGCCGACCACCAGCCAGCCGCCATCGGCCAGCGCCTTGTGCAGGTTGCCCAGCAGCCGGTGCCGCGTCGCCTCGTCGAAATAGATCATGACGTTGCGGCACAGGATGATGTCGAAATGCCCGATCCCGTGCGGATAGGAGGGGATCGACCCGTCCACCAGATTGAAGGGCATGAAGCTGGTCCATTGCCGGTATTTCGGCTTGACCGACCACAGCTTGTCCTGGCGGTCGAAGCAGGCATCCAGCGTTTCCGGCGACAGGCCGCGCACCGCCCAGTCGCCATAGGCGCCGCGCCGCGCCTGTTCCAGGAAGGCGCCGTTGATGTCGGTGCCGACGATGTGGACCTGCCAGCCGTCCAGCTGGGAAGCGAAATGCTGCTTCAGCAGGATTTCGAGCGTGTAGGCCTCCGGCCCGATGGAGCAGCCGGCGCTCCAGATCCGCAGCAGGCGGCTCGACTGATTGCGGCGCAGGCATTCGGGGATGGCGACGGCGCGCAGTGCGTCGAACTGCTCGATGTAGCGGAAGAAGAAGGTCTCCCCCACCGCCAGCTCGTTGATCAGTCCTTGGTACTCGGCGCCGGCCGGGCCCTCCGCCTCCAGCGCGGCGAGATAGCCGCCGACCGTGGCGATGCTGCCGAAGGGCAGCCGGCGGTTGATCCGCTCGGCGAAGGCGGCGTCCTTGTCGGCGTAATAGGCAAGGCCGGTGGCGTCGATCACCATCGACTTCAGGCGCGGGAAGTTCGGATCGCGGCGGATCGCCTCGATCCCGGCGGCGGCGGCATTCGGCATCATGCGGCACCGTCCGCGGAAGAGTCCGCGTCCTGAGACTGCCGCCACTGCGCCAGCCGGCGCTCCGCCACCGCACGGAAAGCGTCGAGCAGCCGGGCTTCCGCCTCGCTGAGCAGCCGGTCGGGGTCGAGCAGGGTCACGGTGCCGCCGCGGCCGGTCAAACGGTCGGGAAAGGCGCCGGCGGCACAGCCGTTGAAGGTCAGCGACGGGTCGGAGGGTGTGCGCTCGGCGGGATCGACCAGGGTGTCGCCATGGACCCGGTCGGCCAGCAGCGCCGCCGGCCGTCCCTGCCAGGTGACGAGGAACAGCGGCGAATAGAGGTTCGGCTCGGCCGCCCCGGCGGACAGATCGAGCAGCACGTCCAGGCGCAGGACCGGCACCACCTCGCCCTGATAGCGGAACACGCCCTCGACCGGCAGCGGCGCCGTCGGCAGACGGTCGAGACGCGGCAACGGCAGGAAACGCCGCACGGACCCCACCGGCAGCGCCAGCGCCCGGCCGGCAACCGAAAACACGACGCAACGGAATGGCGATGGCGTGGCGATGGTTTGCGCTGGGTTTGGTGACATCCGTCCGTCGATGGTCTGGAATCCGACCGGGAACATGCCCCATCACGACCGGATTGCGAATTACGCCAATGGTTTACGCCGTAGGGCCTATGCCGCGGCCGAGACCGTCCCTGCCCTTTGCCGGATGGATGGGGCGGGCTACTCTCCTGCGGCAAGGACAAACCGGGACCAGGGAGAGACGTGACGATGACCGGCCGCTATTTCGAGGATTTCCGCATCGGCGACGTGATCGAATCGGAGGGGGCGACCCTGACCGACAGCCAGATCATGGATTTCGCCCTGCGCTTCGACCCGCAGCCCTTCCACATGGATGCGGCGGCGGCGGCCGACGGGCCGTTCCAGGGACTGATCGCCAGCGGCTTCCACACCCTGTCGCTGACCTTCCGGCTGATCCGCGACACCGGCATCATTACCGGCACCAGCCTTGGCGGCTCCGGCATGGACGAGTTGCGCTGGCTGCGCCCGGTGCGGCCCGGCGACACCATCCGCGTCCGGGTGGAGGTGGTGGAGACCATCCCGTCGCGCCGCGGCGGGCGCGGCACGGTGCGGCTGGCCTACACCACGGTGAACCAGCGCGGCGAGCCAGTGATGACCTGCATCATGAACCACATCATCGCCGGACGGGGCGGCCCGCAGACCGTCGAGGTCTGAACGCCGCCTGCCTCCGCCGCCTTCAGGCCCGCGCGGCCAGGGTGCGGATGGCGAGCGCGGCGGCGGAGGCGCGGTTCTCCACCCCCAGCTTGGCGAAGACCTGTTCCAGGTGCTTGTTCACCGTGCGCGGGCTGATGCCCAGGATCTCGCCGATGTCGCGGTTGGGCTTGCCGTTGGCGATCCACAGCAGAACCTCCGCCTCGCGGGCGGTCAGGCCGAGGGCGTCGCGCAGGATTGCCTCCTGCCGGCCGGCCGTCGGCTCGCTGAGACGGAACAGGTATTCGTCCGGGTTGGCCGGGCTGAGATAGGTGAACTCCAGCCGCCGCACCCCCTCGCCGTCCGGCAGGTCCAGCGTAAAGGGCTCCGCCGAGGCGCCGGGGGACGAGGACTGGCGCAGCCGGACCAGACCGGCGGCCAGGGAGGATGCCGCTTCGGGGCGCACGCCGTCGGGGCCGGGCAGCAGGCCGCAGAGCAGCCGCTCCGCCTGCGGGGTGCACCACAGCAGCCTGCCCTCCCCGTCCGTCGCCAGCAGGAAACGGCCGGTGGCGTCGAGCGCGGCGCGGGCGCCGTAGGCGACGCGGGCGTTGGTCAGGTGGACGCGGATGCGGGCGATCAGCTCGTCCACCACGATGGGTTTGGTGACGTAATCGACGCCGCCGGCCTCCAGCCCCTTCACCACATGCTCGGTGTCGCTGAGGCCGGTCATGAAGATGACGGGGATATGCGACAGGTGGGGGATCTGCTTCAGCCGCCGGCAGGTCTCGAATCCATCGAGGCCGGGCATCACCGCGTCCATCAGGATCAGGTCCGGGGTGATCTGTCCGACGAGGTCCAGCGCGCTCTCGCCGTCGACGGCGACCAGCACGGTCAGGTCGGCCTGCTCGATGGCCTCCGTCAGGAATCCCAGCGTGTCGGGGGTGTCGTCCACCACCAGGATCATGTCGCGGCGCTTCATCCCGTCACGGCCCCATCTTCCGCCAGATCATCTTCCGCCCGATCCTTGTCGCCCTTTGCCGCCGCGTCGCGATGCGCCGCCGCCTCTTCCACCGCACGCATATAGCCTTTCAGGTCGAAGGCGCGCACCAGCGTTCGCAGCCGCTCGACGAACGGCAGGGCGGCGGCATCCTCCGCCTCGATCTCGCGCAGCTTGGCCTCGATCCCGCGAATATAGCCGATCCGGCCGAGCTGGCGCAGGTCGTCGAGATGACGCAGCGCCGACTCCGGGGGGTGATTGGGCGGCGTTTGATTGGACGGTACGGGCGTTTGATCGGCCGGCGCGGGCGGCGGAGCAAGCGGTTCCGCGGCTTTTTCCAGCTTTTCCGGGGCGTGGATCCATTCCAGGCCGGTCAGCGCCTGCAGCCGGTCGAGCAGCGCGTGGATCTCGATGGGCTTGGCGACGAAGGCGTCATGCGGCGCCCGGCCGTCGCCCGGTCCCTGCGCTTCGTAGGCGTTGGCGGAGACCATGATGATGCGGATGCGGTCGGCGAACTGCCGGCGCAGCTCCTCCGCCACGTCCCAGCCGCTCTCGCCGGGCATCGAGATGTCGAGCATGGCGACGTCCGGCTTGCACTGCGCCGCCAGTTCCAGGCAGGTGGCGGCGTCGGACGCGGTGAACAGCACGAAGCCCAACGGACGCAGGATGTCGGTCATCAGCGCCAGGTGGTCGCGGTCGTCGTCGGCCAGCAGGATGGTGATCTGCGGCCCGGCATAGCCAGTGACGGCGCGGCGCTCCACCTGCTCGCCCGGCCGGTGCATCGCCTCCGACAAAAGCAGGCGGACGGTGAAGACGCTGCCCCGCCCGGCTTCGCTGCGCAGCGCGATGTCGCCGCCCATGATCCGGGTCAGCACCCGCGTGATGGTCAGGCCGAGCCCGGTGCCGGCCACCGCCCGCACCGCCGCGCCCCGCCCGCGCTCGAAGGGTTCGAAGACGCGGTCGAGGTCCTCCGCGCGGATGCCGATGCCGCTGTCGGCGATCTCGAACTCGGCGATCTGGCTGCGGTAGCGGACGGTCAGGGCGACATGGCCGCTCTCGGTGTATTTCACCGCGTTGGACAGAAGGTTGATCAGGATCTGGCGCAGGATCTTGCTGTCGGTGTGGACCCAGACCGGCAGATGCGGCACGCGGGCATAGCGGAACTCCAGCCCCTTGGCCGAGGCCTGGATGCGGAACATGTCGGCCAGCTGGTCGAGGAAGTCGATCAGTTGCACCTTGTCGCGGCTGAGCCGGCGCAGGCCCGATTCGATCTTGGAGATGTCGAGCAGACCGTCGATCAGGTTCGACAGATGCTCGGCGCTGCGGCGGATGACGCGGACGGCGTCCTGCGGGCGCTGGGTGCTGTTGCTTTCCAGAAGCTGGGCATAGCCGGAGATGGCGTTCAAGGGCGCGCGGATTTCGTGGCTGACGCCGATGATGTAGCGGCTCTTGGCGGCGTTGGCGGCCTCCGCCACCTCCTTGGCCTTCTGGAGCGCGGCGTCGGTGCGCTCGTGGGCGGCGATCTCGTCCATCAGCATGGCGGTCTGGCGGCCGGTCTCCTCCTCCGCCTTGCGGCGGCTTTCATGGGCCAGCACCAGGAGCCAGGCGGCGACGCCGGACAGGATGAACAGGCAGACGAAGACGGTGACCAGCGCGGCGTGGATCGCCGCCCGCTCCGCCGCCTCGGCGTTGGCATACTGGAAGTCGATGACCAGCAGCACCCCGCCCAGCACCAGCGAGAACAGCGTCATCACCCCGATGAAATGGCCGGTGCGGGTGTGGACCCCGGCGGCCATGCGTTTGGGCAGGATCCGTTGCAGGCTGTGGGCGATCTGGTCGGCAAAGCGGCTGTCGGTCTTGCACAGGTCGTGGCAGCGCGCCTCCAGCGTGCAGCAGAGCGAGCAGATCGGCGCGTCGTAGGCCGGGCAGAAGGCCATGTCCGGCCGTTCGAAATGGTTCTCGCAGATCGAACAGCGGACGGTGGCGCCCTCGCCGGGAAGCTGGGCGGACTTGCGGGCGATGTAATAACGGCCCCCGGTCCTCCAGGCGATCAACGGGGCGGCGGCGAAGGCGACGACCAGTCCGATGAAGGGGGCCAGCGCCTGGGCCACCGGGCCGAGAAGCCCGAAGAAGGCGGTGGTGGAGCACAGCACCGACAGCCCCATGGCGCCGGTGCCGACCGGGTTGATGTCGTAGAGGTGGGCGCGCTTGAACTCGATGCCCGGCGGGCTAAAGCCCAGCGGCTTGTTGACCGCCAGATCGGCGGCGACCGCCCCCAGCCAGCCGACCGCGACGTTGGCGTAGAGGCCGAGGATGCTCTCGATCACGCCGAGGATGCCGATCTCCATCAGCAGCAGGGCGAGCAGCACGTTGAACACCAGCCAGACGACGCGGCCGGGGTGGCTGCGGGTCAGGCGGGAAAAGAAGTTCGACCAGGCGATGGAGCCGGCATAGGCGTTGGTGACATTGATCTTCATCTGGCAGACCACGACGAAGACGCCGGTCAGCGCCAGCGCCGCCATGGGGGAGCCGAACACGTCGAGGAAGGCCATGTGGTACATGCCGTTGGGCTGCACCGCGTCCTGCGCCGGCATGCCGTGCTTGATGGCGAGAAAGGCCAGCAGCGACCCCGCCGCCAGCTTCAGGCTGCCGATCACCACCCAGCCCGGCCCGCCGGCCAGCATCGCCGTCCACCAGCGCAATTTGCCGATGCGGGACTGCGAGGGCAGGAAGCGCAGATAGTCGACCTGTTCGCCGATCTGCGGCAGCAGCGACAGCAGGACCGAGGCGGCCATGCCGAAAGGCAGCAGCGACAGCCCGCCGTCGGGGGCGTAGACACCGGGCAGCGAGGTCCATTGCGCCAGCGTTTCGCGGTCGAGCAGGAAGAAATAGGCCAGCGGCACGCATTGCAGCAGGATCCAAACCGGCTGCGTCGCCCATTGCATGCGGCTGATGAAACGGATGCCGTAGACGGCGATGGGGATCACCGCCAGCGAGCTGATGACATGGGCGTGCGAGGCGGGAATGCCCAGCACCATGGTCAGCCCGGCCGACATGATGCTGGCCTCGATCGAGAACAGGATGAAGGTGAAGGAGGCGTAGACCAGCGAGGTGATGGTGGATCCCAGATAGCCGAAGCCGGCGCCGCGGGCCAGCAGGTCGATGTCCACCCCGGCCTTGGCCGCATGGTAGGTGATCGGCAGCCCGACCAGGATGCTGAGAACGGCCACCGCCAGGATGGCGGCCATCGCGTTCTCGAAGCCGTAGGTCAGGGTGACGGCGGCGCCCAGCGCCTCGCAGGCCAGGAAGGAGATGGCGCCGAGCGCGGTGTTGGCCACCCGCCACGCGCTCCAGCGCCGCGCCCGCTCCGCCGTGTAGCGGAGCGCGTAGTCCTCCAGCGTCTGGTCGGCGGCGAGCTGGTTGTATTGCCGGCGTTCACGGACGATCCGTTGCCTCGCGCTCATGCCCGTCCGCCGTTCCCGCCCGTCGCCTGTGGTGGCCCGCATCGTCGGAAGTTTCGCGGGGCTTGGCAAGGTGCAAGCGCGTTGACAGCGCCGGAGCCGCACTCTAGCTGTCGAACCCCATGACCCGGAAAACCTCCGAAAGCCAAAGCATGACCGTCGAGCTTGTCGTCTGTGAGACCTGCCGCCGTCCGGAGGATCCGCCGGAGGCCGTCCGGCCGGGGGCGGAACTGGTGGCGCTGATGGAGCGGGCGCTGGCCGAGGCGCCCGATCTGGCCGCGCAGGTGCGGCTGCGGCCGATGCGCTGCCTGATGAGCTGCCGGCGCCCTTGTGCCGTCGCCGTGCGCTCCGCCGCGCGGATGAGCTATGTGCTGGGCGACTTCGCCCCGGACGAGATGACGGTGGAGACGCTGACCGCCTATCTCCGCGCCTATGCCGCCACCGAGGACGGGATCGTTCCGTTCAAGCAATGGCCGCAGGGAGTCAAGGGTCGTTTCGTTTCCAGACTCCCGCCGCTGGAGGATTGAACCGTTGCTCCCGCCGGTGGTGACAGTCTATTGCCGGCGCCGTGCCAAGTGGACGATCTGGGCGGTCAGGCCGATGACGAGGATGACCGCCAACGCGCCCTGGGCGCCCAGCAGCAGCGGCGACTTCAAGTCCGTCACCAGAGGGTGGCCGTCCGGAACCCGGCGCAGGATTTCGCTGACCGTCGGCACCATCAGCAGGAAGGCGCTCACGCTGAGGCAGACGGTCTCGATGTAGCGGGCCGTACGCCCCGCCGCCGGTACCGATCCGATCGCATAACCCACAAGCAGCAGCAGGATCGTCACGGCGCCGATGCCGTAGCTGACCGGCTGGTGAGCGGCGAGAAAGACCGTCGAGGAACCGATCAGCATGGACGCCAAATAGACGGCACCTGGCATGGAGCGGGGCACGATCCGACCATGGCGGGCGAACATATAGGCGGCCACGGGGATGGCCGGCAGGCTGCCGAGCGTATGAGCCCAGCCGATCGGAGAAATTCCGAACATCAGCGATTTCCTTTCAGTTTGGGAGGAACGGGACGGTGAGAGCCGGCAGGAGGGGAGCCGACCGAAGGGAGGAATAGCCTACCTACTGGTTGATAGGCTCTGCGGCCAAGCGTTTACTCCGCGGGGAGAGGCTCCGCTTTCAGGCGGCGATCCGCTCCAGCAGGGGACGGGTTATGGCACCGAAGGCCTTGGCATCGCCGTAGGCGCGGGCCGACAGCATCGCGCCATGCGTGGTGGCCATGAACATCTCGGCGTCAGCGCTGGCGGTTCCGGACAGACGGAGACGGCCCTGTGCGGCGCCGCGTTGGAAGACTCCTGTCAACCAGTCGGCAAGCCGGCGGAAATGTGCCCGCACTTCCACGGCGACATCTTCGGGCAGAACCGGGATTTCGCCCGCGAGCAACGCGCAGACGCAGAAAGGAGCAGCCATGTCGGCGAAACACCGCTCCCAATAGCCGAGATAGGCGCGGAGTTGGTCGAGCGGATCGGGGATATTTTGTTCCAGTTGGGCCAGTCCGGCCGAAGCCTCCTCCCGGTACTGCGCGACGAGCACGCGGACCAGATCCGATTTGCTGGGAAAATGATGATGTATGCTCGCTGTGCGGATGCCGACGACCTTGGAAATGTCGGCATAGCTGAAACTGTTGTAGCCGCCCCTGACGATGAGTGAACGCGCACAGCGGAGAATGTCATCGGCTCTGGTCGATTGCGTGTTCATGCCGAGAACCTACCAACTAGTAGGTAGCATGTCAACACAGAGCGATTGGCCGCAGCGGCGATCATCGGCGGCGGTTTTGAGAATCCGTCTCCCGACCTTCACGGAATCCGAGATTCGCCGGATCCTGTTTGATACCTGCCGGTGCGGAAGACCCAATGTGATTTGCGCCTTGCCTATGGATCGAAGCGACGCGAGGTCGCTCGGATGCTGTCCCCCATTTCCGAAGGACCTATTTGACAGACCAAGGCGACCTTCCGATAATTGTTGGTCAGACCAACAGATTTCGCCCTTTACGGGCGATGAGGAGCGCCCGATGAAGGTCGACACGGAGGTCCTGAACTGTGCCGCCGGCCTGCTGCACATGGCGCGCGAGGCGGAGCGGTCCAACGGCTGGAAGGCCGGCGACCTTCTGCGCACCACCCTGCGCCTGCTGGTGGTGGCCGGCGCCGACGGCCATGGCTGGGACGCCGACGATCTGTCGGAGGAAGTCCGCGATCTGGTCGAGGCGGTGCGGACGACGAATGCGGATGATGGGGCGTTCGGGGGCGCGTTCGGGGACAGGGATATGGTGGTGCATTGAGGGGGGCTTGGCCTCTCTCGCCCCCTCAAACCTCTTGCCCCCTCCCTAACCCTCCCCCGCTTCGCGGGAGAGGGGACTGCCGCCGCTTCGCGATTCAGTTCACTCGAACAAGCGTCCTACCCCCTCTCCCGCGAAGCGGGGGGAGGGGGCATAAGGTTTGGTGGAGCAATCAGTTCGAACGTCACCCTCACCCCTCCGAAACCTCGGGGTTCAGCTGGATCAGCACCTTGTCGATGCGGCGGCCGTCCATGTCGACGACCTCGAACCGGATGCCGTTCCAGTGGAAATGCTCCGCCGCGGTCGGAACGTGGCCGAAATGATCGAGCAGGAAGCCGGCGATGGTGTGGAAATCGCCCTCCCCCTTCATGTTCTTCACGCCGACCAGCGCCTCGACCTCCTCGACCGGGGTCATGCCGTCGACCAGCCAGCTGCCGTCCTCGCGCTGGACGGCGGAGGAGTCGCCTTCCTGGGTGCTGTCGGGAAGCTCGCCGGCGATCGCCTCCAGGATGTCGGTCATGGTGACCAGCCCCTCGACGCTGCCGTATTCGTCCACCACCACCGCCATGTGGACGCTGGCCTGCTTGAACAGGTCGAGCAGGCGGAAGACCGGAGTGCCGTCATGGACGACCAGCGGCTGGACCATCGCCGTGCGCAGGTCGAAGGTGATCCCCTTCAGCGACTGGTCGAGCAGCGCCTTGGTCGCGACGATGCCCTGCACCTCGTCGACATCGCCGCGGCAGACCGGGAAGCGGGAATAGCCGCTTTCGCAGATCTCGCGGGCCAATGTTTCCGGACTGTCGTCGATGTCCAGCCAGATCAGGTCGGGGCGCGGCGTCATGATCGACCGCACCGTGCGGTCGGACAGATGCATCACGCCCTCGATCATCTGGCGTTCGGCCGGCTCGAAGACGCCGCTCTGGGTGCCTTCGGCGATCAGGGTCTTGACCTCCTCCTCCGTCACCGTCTGCTCGCGCGAGGTCGGCAGGCGCAGCAGCTTCAGCACCGCGTCGCTCGACACGCCCAGCAGCCAGACCACCGGGGCCGACAGCCGCGACACCGTCCGCATCGGGGCGGCGACCAGGACAGCGATCCGCTCCGACGAGATCAGGGCGATGCGCTTGGGCACCAGTTCGCCGATGATGAGGGAGAAATAGGTGATGGCGGCGACCACCAGGGCGAACGCGACGGTGTGGCCATAGGGGGCGATCCAGGCGACATTCTCGTCCAGCACGCCGCCCAGCCGTTCGGCCAGGGTGGAGCCGCCATAGGCGCCGGCGATGATGCCGGTCAGGCTGATGCCGACCTGCACGGTGGACAGAAAGCGGCTCGGGTCCTCCGACAGCTCCAGCGCGGCGCGGGCGCCGGCGCCGCCCTTCTCCTCGGCCATCTGCTGAAGCCGGGCGCGGCGCGCCGACACCAGCGCCATCTCCGACATCGCGAAGAAGGCGTTGAGCAGGATCAGCAGGACGATGACCAACAGTTCCCAGATCATGGCTTTATGCCCTTTGCGGGCGCTCCCTCAACCGATCAGTTGTTGCGCCACGGCGACCGCCGCCTGCCCGAGACCGAGCAGGACGGCGGCGACGATGGCGATGGACAGAAGGCCGGCGATCAGGCCGGCCGAGACGAAGGCACCGTCGGATTCCATCAGCCCCAGCGCGATCAGCGCGATGGCGAAGGCGGGGGGCTGGTTTCCGAAGACGATGGGAAGGGACAGGATGCCGGCCAGCACCATCACCGCCAGCCCCAGCAGCCGTTCGGCGGCGGGACCGGCCAGCGCCGGCATGCGGGGCCGCAGGTGCCGCTCCACCCGCTCCGCCCACGGCTTGGCCCGGCGGATCACGCCCAGGAATGCCCGGCGGTCGAAGCTGGCCGCCAGCATGCGGCGCGGCAGCCAGGGGCCATGCCGGCCCAGCGCCATCTGGGCGCCGAGCAGGATCATCGGCACGCCGGTGGCGGTCGACAGGCCGGGGACCGGCAGCACGTTGGGAATGGAGAGGATCAGCAGCAGCGCGCCGAAGGCACGGTCGCCCAGCGCGTCCATGATCTCGCCGAGCGAGATGCGGGAGGGGACGGCCGGATCGTCGGAACGGGGATCGCCGGGGGCGGCATCGGCGGCGGTTTCGGCACCGCGCGTCAGGAAGTCGTCCAGCAGGTCCGAAACGCGCGCACAGCTCCCTTCCGCACTGGGATCGGGTGCGTCGTACGACCTGGGGGACGACCCGGGAGGTCGGTCTTTGCTCACGGCTCTCCCCGATGCCGGAAACGGGATCGGAGCGGGCCGGGCGAAGGATGGCAGGAAACCATGGACCTTTCGCGTCGCGGCGGCAATGACGTCCCTTCTACAGGAAGGGCGGCCAAAGCGCCAGCGCCGGTTGAGGCGCGGCGGGAATCGGACGGGAGAGCTTCCCCTGCCGCCGCCCGTCCGCTATTGCCGCTTCTGCATGACGAAGGTCAGGCGCTTGGTCAGGTCGGCCTTCGACACGGGCTTCACCAGATAGCCGGAGATGCCGTAGGCGATGGCGCGCTTCACCACATCCGCCTCGCGGTGGCCGGTCAGCACCAGCACCGGCAGGTCGGCCAGCGGGTTGCCGGTGGCGGTGCGCAGGGCGTGCAGCAGGTCCAGCCCGGTCATGCGCGGCATTTCCAGGTCGCAGATCGCCACGTCGACGTCCTCGCCGTTCTTGCGCAGGATGTCGAGCGCCTGGACGCCGTCCGCCGCCTCGAACACCGTCCGCAGCCCGATGTCGTGCAGCAGCCGGTAGATCAGCTTGCGGGTGAAATCGTCGTCCTCGACCAGAAGCACGCCGAGATCCTGTATCGTCCGGACCTGGCGGGTCCGTCCGCCTGCCTCCACCACCATGACGCTCTCCGCTCCGCCTGTTTTCACCCGGACGCTGCCAATGCTGCCGGACGACACAGTTTTCTGGAAGTATTGTTGCGCAGTCGTTAACGGAATCATCAATGCTGGGTCGGCGACACGCGGATCCCGCCGTCGGGGAATGGCAATCGGATACGCAACGTCCTATCCTTGGCATCGCCGCAAGGCCAGCCCTTCGGAACCGACCCAATTCGAACCGATCAGGACCGCTCCCCCCGTGACCCCGCCGCCCGCATCCTCCCTGTCCCCCTTCGGCAGCTCGCCCGACGCGGCGATGCTCGCCGCCGTGGTGGAGGCCAGCGGCGGCGGCATCGCCGTGTCCGACGCCACCCTCCCCGATCATCCGATCATCTATTGCAACCGCGCCTTCCTCGACATGATCGGCTATGCGGCCGACGAGGTGATCGGCCAGGACGGCAGCTTCCTGCAGGGGCCGGGCACCGATCCGGAAACGGCAGCGGCGATCCGCGCCGCCCTGGCCGAGGCGAGGCCCCTGTCGGTGGAGGTGCTGAATTACCGCAAGGACGGCACCGCCTTCTGGAATGCGTTGAACCTGCAGCCGGTGCCGGGGCCAGGGGGAGGGTCCGATGGGCGGGCGCGCTGGATCGCCGCCTCCTGCGCCGACGTCACCCACAGCCGCCGGTCGCAGGAGGAACTGCGCGCCGCCGAGGACAAGCTGACCAAGCTGGCGGCCGAGACCTTCGCCCTGGCCGAGAAGCTGGACGGCGCGCGGGAGGAGGCGGAGGCCGCCCGCATCGCGGCGGAGAACGCCAGCCGCGCCAAGTCGCGGTTCCTGGCGATGATGAGCCACGAGCTGCGCACGCCGATGACCGCGGTGATCGGCATGGGCGACCTGCTGATGGGCAGCGGGCTGAACGACCAGCAGAAGGCATTCGTCAAGACGCTCCGCTCCTCGGCCGACACGCTGATGACGATCCTGAACGACGTGCTCGACTTCTCCAAGATCGAGGCGGGGCAGCTGACCTTGGAGGAGATCGACTTCTCGCTGCCCCGGCTGGTGGAGGACGTGGTCCAGCTGTTCCTGGTGCGGGCTGCGGCCAAGGGGCTGAGCCTGTCGGCCTCCATCGCCGAGGACACGCCGCGCCACGTCCGCGGCGACCCGACCCGGCTGCGGCAGGTGCTGTTCAACCTGGTGTCGAACGCCATCAAGTTCACCGACCGCGGCGCCATCGAGATCGCGGTGTGGTCGCCCGACCCGCCGGCCGACCTGTCAAAGGGCTCCGCCGCGCCGGATGGTCCTGTCACCCTGCGGTTCGAGGTGCAGGACAACGGCATCGGCATGACGGCGGAGCAGCGCGCCCGCCTGTTCGAGGCCTTCGTCCAGGCCGACGTGTCGACCAGCCGCAAATATGGCGGCACCGGCCTGGGGCTGGCGATCTGCAAGCGGCTGGTGGAGGCGATGGGCGGCGAGATCACCGTCTCCAGCGCGCCCGGCCGCGGCTCCACCTTCCGCTTCTCGATCCGCAGCCGGCTGGCGGAGGCGCAGCCGGCCGCCGACCTCGGGTCGCGGCCGGCCCTGTCGGCTGCCGACCTGCCGGAGCCGACGCGGGTGCCGCTGCGGCTGCTGCTGGCCGAGGACAACGACATCAACCGCATGCTGATCGTCGCCATGATGACCCGCATCGGCCACCAGATCGACGCGGTGGCCGACGGGCGGGCGGCGCTGGCCGCGGTCACGGCGGCCGATTACGACGCGCTGATCCTGGACATGGAGATGCCGGTGCTGGACGGCCGGTCGACGGCGCGGGCGATCCGCCGGTTGGACGGGCCGGTGGCGCGCATCCCCATCGTCGGACTGTCGGCCGACGCCCTGCCGGAGCATCGCGACGGCCATCTGGCCGCCGGGCTGGACGCCTATCTGACCAAGCCGATCGACTGGGACCAACTGGATGCCGTGCTGATCGATCTGGCGACCCGGCCGCAGGACGGGCGCGTCGTGCCGATGCCCAGCCGTCCGGCGGCGGAGGGCGGCCAGTTCTCGGCATTGCCGCTGGTCGACCGGGTGAAGCTGGCGGAGTTGCGGCTGGCGCTGGGCGGCGAGGCGCTGGACGGCATGCTGCTGCTGCTGCCGGAGACGGCGTTGCGCGAGCTGACGGCGATCCGCTCCGCCCTGCAGGCCGGCCGGCCGAAGGAGCTGAAGCAGGCGGCCCACACTCTGGCCGGGCTGGCCGCCAATTTCGGCACCCCGCGCATGGCCGCCATCGCCCGCGCCATCAACGACAGCCCGGCCGACACGGAGAAGGTCGCCGCATTGCTGCCCCTGCTGGAGACCACCGTCGCCGCCACCAGCAGCCTGGTGCGCGAGCCGGCGGGAGGGGATTGAGGTGACTCCGCCGGACGCGCGGTTGAGCGGCGCGGGACCGATCTGCTAGAGACTCGGGGCATGAAGAAAGCAGCGCCGAAGCGGCGCGGCGGGTCGCCGCGCATCACCCATCCCGACCAGTTCGATCTGCTCGACGTGCCCGAGCCGACGGCGGTGATGATCACCTATTCCGGCCGGACGGTGGATCTGGAGCGGCCGGATTTCGGTCCCTTCGACATCGAGGACATCGCCCGCCCGCTGGCCTACCAGTGCCGCTTCGTCGGCAACACCCAGCGCTTCTTCAGCGTGGCCCAGCACTGTGTCCTGGCCAGCCGGCTGGCGCCGCAGGGCTATGCCTACGACGCGCTGATGCATGACTGCGAGGAGGCCTTCACCGGCGACTGGCCGACGCCCTGGAAGGTGCGGATCGGCCGCGACGCCATCCGGCAGGCGGTGGAGCCGATCAAGAGCGCGCTGGCCCTGCGTTTCGGCTTCCGCCATCCGGAGCCGAAGGCGGTCAAGCTGGCCGACCAGCGGGCGCTGGCGACCGAGCTGCGCGACCTGTGCGCGCCGCACCGCGTCAACTGGCGCGACCTGCCCGACCCGGACGAGGCCACCATCGTGCCGCTCGGCCCGGAGGAAGCGCTGGCCGATTTCCTGGAGCATTACCGGCGGCTGAAGCCGGCGTGAGACCGGGGGGCCGGGTCAGCGTCAGGCGTGGCCGCCCTGCTCCGCGCGCCGGCCACGGCCGCGCTTGGGCGCCGGCGCGGCACCGGAGGCGGACGCGCCGTTGGCCTGCTGCTCGGCGCAACGCTCGGCAAGCTCGCGGATGGCGGCGCGGATCTGCGGATCGCGGATACTCTGGAAATAGCGCGCCAGCATCAGCGCCTCGCGCGATTGCAGCGTGTTCTCCTGCTCCTCGCCGCCGCCGGCCGCCGGCATCTCGCCGCCCTCGCCCGCCTGCTGGCGGTTCTCCAGCCCTTCGAAGAAGACGGAGACGGGCACGCGGAAGAACTGACCCAGCTTGAACAGGCGGCTGGAGGACACGCGGTTGAAGCCGCGCTCGTACTTCTGCAATTGCTGGAAGGTCAGACCCAGCGCCGCGGCGACGTCGCTCTGGCTGAGGCCGGCGAGCATGCGCAGCTCCCGCAGGCGCTGGCCAACGAACACATCGACCTCGTTCAGGCCTTCCTTCTTTTCGCGCCCACGCCGTTTCATGGCTCTTCCCCCCTTCGATCCTGTACTGGTTCCCGGCAGCCGATTCTGCGGAGTGACGTCGCCGGGAAAGACGAATCGGCCGAATGCGGGGATTGAATGCAACTCAGCTATGACCGCGACCTGCCGATGTCAACCGCGGCTCGCCCAGATACCTCTTTTGGACAGTGGATTATTCGCGGAAATCGGCCGGTTGGTCATAGAACCGCACTCTTTTCGCGCATTGGGCGGTATCCTCCTACCCACAGTCGCGCCGGACAGACGGCCCCGCTCACGCCCCAGCCCAGCTGCGGCATTGTGACCCAAGGTTGCTGCGGGGACCGTGGCGCGGCCGCCGCAGGGCTGCAACATTTGCGGGGCACTAGGCATAATTTGCCGGGCGCCCGGCAAAAACTGCCGCCGATTAACCCTCTCTTCATCAAGACACCGCAGCATGCCCCGACATAGGCATGCCCGGCGCGGAACTTGCACAAACCGTCTCGCAATCGCGAAACGGAGACGTGTGGAGAGTATGCCGGGAAGACTTCCGATCGGGGACCGCGCGTGAACAACCTGCTGCAGACCTTGCGCAATCTCGGACCCGCCCGCCTTGCGGCGATCGGCGGGGTCGGGCTGCTGCTGATCGGATTCTTCGTCTATCTGACCACCCGGCTGTCCACGCCGGAGATGGAGCTGCTCTATTCCGACCTCCAGCAGACGGAGGCGGCGGCCATCGCCAAGAAGCTGGACGAGGCCAAGGTCCCCTACAGCGTCGACAAGTCCGGCACCAAGATCATGGTCCCGGCCGATCAGGTCGGGCCGATGCGCATGCGGATGGCGGCGCAGGGCCTGCCGTCGGGCGGGTCGGTCGGCTACGAGCTGTTCGACAAGGGCGAGGGGTTCGGCGCCACCAGCTTCATGCAGAACATCAACCACCTGCGCGCGCTGGAAGGCGAGATGGCGCGCACGGTGCAGACGCTGAACGGCGTCATGCAGGCCCGCGTGCATCTGGTGCTGCCCAAGCGCGAGCTGTTCGCCCGCCAGCAGAACCCGGCAACCGCCAGCGTCTTCCTGAAGCTGCGCCCCGGCGCCAAGCTGAGCCGCGAGAACATCCAGGCGATCCAGCAGCTGATCGCCGCCTCCGTCCCCAACCTGGACCCCAACCGCATCTCCATCGTCGACGACAAGGGCAACCTGCTGGCGCGCGGCACCGGCACGGACACCGCCGAAGCGATGATGGCGAGCGCCGAGGAGAAGAAGCAGGCCTATGAGGGGCGGATGGCCCGCACCATCGAGGATCTGCTGGGCCGGACGCTGGGCTACGGCAAGGTCCGGGCGGAGGTGTCGGCCGACCTCGACTTCGACCGCATCACCACCCAGTCGGAGATCTTCGACCCGGACAGCCAGGTCGTCCGCTCGACGCAGACCGTCAACGAATCGAACGAGAGCAGCGACCGCGACCCGCTGGCCCCGGTGACGGTGGACCAGAACCTGCCGACGGCGCAGGCCAGCAGCAGCGCCAGCCCGCTGTCCTCCAACAAGTCGTCCCGCGCCGAAGAGACGATCAACTACGAGATCACCAAGACCACCAAGTCGCATGTCCGCGAGGCGGGACAGGTGCGCCGCATGTCAGTCGCCGTGCTGGTCGACGGCACCTATCAGACCAACAAGGACGGCGGGCCGACCTACCAGCCGCGCAGCGAGCAGGAGATCGAGAGCATCAAGGCGCTGGTGCGGTCCGCCGTCGGGCTGGACGCCGTGCGCGGCGACTCGCTGGAAGTGGTGAACATGCGCTTCTGGTCGCCCGAGGACGACATCCAGAAGCCGGAAGAGCTGTTCATGGGCATGACCAAGGACGACCTGTTCCGCATCGCGGAGATGGTCGTGCTGGGCATCGTCGCCGTCCTCATCATCCTGCTGGTCATCCGCCCGCTGATCTCCCGCGCCTTCGAGAAGGCGGAGATGCAGGAGGAGGACGAGATGGACCGCCTGCTGACCGATCAGGCCGGCATGCCGGCCGCGCTCGCCGCCCCCACCGGCGCGCTGGCCCAGGATCTGGCGCTGGAAGCGGCGCAGGCCGACGAGGAGCTGGAGCAGATGATCGACATCAACCGGGTCGAGGGCCGCGTCCGCGCGTCCTCCCTGCGCAAGGTCGGCGAGATCGTCGACAAGCATCCGGAAGAGGCGGTCTCCATCCTGCGCAACTGGCTGTATCAGGAGAGCTGAGCGATGCCGGCCTCCGTTTCCACAGCGTTTGAGGGAGGGTCGCGGCGATGAGCGTGCGCAAATTCCTCTTCGACGAGTCCTTCGACGTGGACGCCGTCCCCCGCATGACCCATGTGGAGGACGACGACCTGCTGCCGGAGGACGAGCTGTCGGCCCAGCCGGAACCCGAACCGGAGCCGGAACTGCCGCCCGCCCCGACCTTCGGCGAGGAGGAGTTGGCCGCCGCCCGCGCCCAGGGCTATGAGGAGGGCATGGCCGCCGGCAAGTCGGCGGGGACCTCCGAGGGCTACGGCAAGGGCTTCACCGACGGCATGGCCGCCGGGCAGAACACCGGCTACGAGCGCGGCAAGGCGGAGATCGAGGCGACGGTGAACAACCGCATCGCCAACGCCCTGGCGCAGATCGCCGACGGGGTGCAACGGCTGCTGGCGGAGCGCGAGGCCGGCAACGCCGCGCGCAGCGAGCAGCCGGTCCATCTGGCGATGGCCATCGTCCGCAAGCTGCTGCCGGAATGGGCGCGGCGCGGCGGCATGGTCGAGGTCGAGGGCATGGTCCGCGCCTGCCTGACCGACCTGATCGACGAGCCGCGGCTGGTCATCCGGGTGGCGGAGGACACGATGGGTCTGGTGCGCGACCATCTGGACGAAACGGTGGGCGCCCGCGGCTTCGGCGCCAAGCTGATGGTGATCGGCGATCCGTCGGTCGCCCCCGGCGGCTGCCGCATCGAATGGGCCGAAGGCGGCATGGAGCGGGACACCGCCCAGCTGCTTGCCGAGATCGAACGCCGCGCCGCGCACATGCTGGAGGCTCCGGCCCCCGTCTAAGGGGTGTCCGGAATGAAGGAGGTCCGAGACCGACATGCCGAGCGACAATTTCTCGCTGAACGATCTGCAGGGTGGCGATGGCGACGACTATGCCAGCCCCGGAATCACCAAGGATCTGGAGGCGGTGTACGACATCCCCGTCCAGATCTCCGCGGTGCTGGGCAAATCGACCATGCAGGTGGCGCAGCTGCTGAAGCTGGGCCGCGGCGCGGTGGTGGAGCTGGACCGCAAGGTCGGTGAGGCCATCGACATCTACGTCAACAACCGCCTGGTCGCCCGCGGCGAGGTGGTGGTGGTGGAAGACCGGCTGGGCGTGACCATGACGGAAATCATCAAGTCGGATCGGGGCTGATGGCGATTTCGTCCGACAGCGCCACGTCCCGCGCGAAGGCCACCGCCAGCGGTGGCGCCCGTACCGCGGAGCAGGCCCCCACCGGCGCGACCGCGCCGGGGCGGAGCGTGCGGCTGCGCGGCGGACTGGACGTGGCGACGCTGGTCGGGCTGGCCGCCGCCGCCGCGGTGATCGTGATCGCCATCACCACCGGCGGGTCGGCCCGCGCCTTCCTCGATCCGCCCTCGCTGCTGATCGTGCTGGGCGGGACGCTGGCGGTCACCACCGCCTCCTTCTCGCTGGGCGACGTGGCGGTGGCCTGGAAGAACGCGGCGGCGGTGCTGGTGCATCAGACGCTGGATCCCAAGGGCGTGGCGCGGCAGGTGATCCTGCTGGCCGAGGCCGCCCGCCGGGCCGGGCCGGAGACCCTGCGCAACGTCCTGCCGGAACTGCGCGGCGAGCCATTCCTGCACCGCAGCGTCACCCTGATCACCGAAGGCCTGCCGCCCGACGCCATCGAGCGGATGCTGACCGGCGAGGTCGAGGCGACCGCCGGCGGCCACGGCAAGAGCGCCGGCGTGCTGCGCCGCGCCTCGGAAGTGGCGCCGGCGATGGGGCTGATCGGCACGCTGGTCGGTCTGGTGCAGATGCTGGGCAGCCTGAGCGACCCGTCGGCCATCGGGCCGGCGATGGCGCTGGCGCTGCTGACGACCTTCTACGGGGCCGTGCTCGGCAACGTCGTCCTCTCCCCGCTCGCCGCCAAGGTGGAGCGGGCGGCGGAGGAGGACGCGCTGGTCAAGACCCTCTACACCATTGGCGCCGTGTCCATCGCGCGCCAGGAGAATCCGCGGCGTCTGGAGATGCTCCTGAACGCCGTCCTGCCGCCTGGAAAGCGGATCCAGTATTTCGACCGGGAAGCCCCGAGAGTGGGAGCGTAAGGCTATGCGTCTGCTGATCGTTGGAACGTTGGAAGGCTACATCACCGCCGCCGGCAAGATCGCCATGAAGCGGGGGGCCAAGGTGTCGCACACCGACAGCATCGAAGGGGCGCTGAACGCCTTGCGTGCCGCCGCCGGCGCCGATCTGGTGATGATCGACGTCAAGCTGGACATCGCCACCTTCATCGACAGCCTGAAGTCGGAGCGGATCACCATCCCGGTGGTCGCCTGCGGCATCGGCACCGATGCGGCCGCCGCCGTGCGCGCCATCCGCGCCGGCGCCAAGGAATACCTGCCGCTGCCGCCCAATGCCGAACTGATCGCCGCGGTGCTGGAGGCGGTGGCAGAGGAAAGCCATTCCATCGTCTGCAGCGACCCGGCGATGCTGGCGACGCTGCGGCTGGCCGAGCAGGTGGCGCCCAGCGACGCCTCGGTGATGATCACCGGCGAGAGCGGCACCGGCAAGGAGCTGATGGCCCGCTTCATCCACCGCAAGAGCCGGCGGTCGGGCGAGCCCTTCGTCGCGGTGAACTGCGCCGCCATCCCGGAGAATTTGCTGGAGTCGGAGCTGTTCGGGCACGAGAAGGGTGCCTTCACCGGCGCCGTCGCCCGGCGGCTCGGCAAGTTCGAGGAGGCCAACAACGGCACCCTGCTGCTGGACGAGCTGTCGGAGATGCATCCGCGCCTGCAGGCCAAGCTGCTGCGCGCCATCCAGGAAAAGGAGATCGACCGCATCGGCTCCAGCCAGCCGGTGAAGGTCAATGTCCGCCTGATCGCCACCTCCAACCGCAATCTGGAGGCGGAGGTCCGCGCCGGCAATTTCCGCGAGGATCTGTATTTCCGCCTGAACGTGTTCAGCGTGGCGATCCCGTCCCTGCGCGAACGCCCGGCCGACATCCCGATGATCGCCGAGCATTTCCTGAAGAAGTACGCGGAGGCCAACGGGCTGGGCGACAAGCGCCTGACCGAGGACGCGCTTCTGATGCTGAAGGCGCATCACTGGCGCGGCAACGTGCGCGAGCTGGAAAACACCATGCACCGCGCCGTCCTGCTGTCGCGCGGGGAAGAGGTCGGGCCGGAAGCGATCATGCTGACCAGCAAGCTGCTGGCCCCGGAAGGCAGTGCCCAGGCCTCCATCCCCACCGACTCGCCGGTCGCCAACCCGTTCGCCGGTCCCGGCGGCACCGTGCCGGCCGCGCCCTACCAGCCGCAGCAGCCGTCCGCCCCGCTGGTGGTTCCGCCGCCGGGCGCCATGCCGACGAGCTACGGCCCGCCGAAGGGCGGCAAGCCCGGCCCCTACGGCATGGCGGCCAACAGCAGCGCGGCTGCCGCGGCCAGCGCCGGGACCAGCGGCGCCGGTCTGGCGGCGCTGATCGGCCGCACCGTGGCCGACGTCGAGCGCGACCTGATCCTGGAGACGCTGACCCACTGCCTGGGCAACCGCACCCATGCCGCCAACATCCTGGGCATCTCGATCCGCACGCTGCGCAACAAGCTGAAGCAGTATGGCGACGAGGGCCGCAACGTGCCCACCCCGGGCAACGACGAGCGGGCGACGGCCTGACGGCGCGTCCGGTTCGGAGCCATGAGCGGCGGGATTGAGCGGCGGGAGCATCCATGGCGCTGACGGAGCAGAATAGCGGCGGCGGCGGTGGCGGTGGCGGGGGTGGCCCCGGCAACATGGCCGCCTTCGGCGAGATGTGGTCGGTCGCCAAGTCGTCGCTGAAGCGCGGCGACGTGGCGATGGCCATCGGCATCCTGATCGTCGTGGTCGGGCTGATCATGCCGTTGCCCGCCGTCATGCTCGACATGATGCTGGGGCTGAACGTCACCATCTCCATCCTGATCCTGATGGTGGTGCTGTTCATCGAGAAGCCGCTGGAGCTGTCGTCCTATCCGACGATCCTGCTGATCACCACGCTGCTGCGCCTGTCGCTCAACATGGCCTCGACGCGCCTGATCCTGACGCAGGGGCATGAGGGCACGTCGGCCGCCGGCCATGTGATCGAGGCCTTCGCCAGTCTGGTCATGGGCGGCGATTTCGTCATCGGCGTGATCATCTACGCCATCCTGACCATCGTGAACTTCAAGGTCATCACCGCCGGTTCGGGCCGCATCGCCGAAGTGGCTGCGCGCTTCACCCTGGACGCCATGCCCGGCAAGCAGATGGCCATCGACGCCGACCTCTCGGCCGGCATGATCGACGAGGGCACGGCGCGGGCGCGGCGCAAGGAGCTGGAGGACGAAAGCGCCTTCTTCGGCTCGATGGACGGTGCGTCGAAGTTCGTGAAGGGCGACGCCGTCGCCGGCCTGATGATCATGTTCATCAACATCATCGGCGGCGTGACCATCGCGGTGCTGCGCCACGACATGCCGGTGATGCAGGCGCTGGACACCTTCACCAAGCTGACCATCGGCGACGGTCTGGTGTCGCAGATCCCGGCGCTGGTGATCTCGATCTCCGCCGGCTTCCTGGTGTCGAAGGCCGGCATGGGCGGCTCCACCGACAAGGCGGTGGTCGGGCAGCTGACCGGCCACAGTCAGGCGCTGGCCCTGTCGGCCGGTGCCGTCGGCGTGCTGGCCCTGCTGCCGGGCATGCCGATCCTGACGCTGGCCCCGGTCATCGCCGCGGTCGGCGCCGCCGCCTGGTACATGCCGCGCCTGCGCGCCAGGAAAGAGGCGGAAGAGGCCGCGGCGGCGGAGGAAGCGGCGGCGGCCGGCGGGATGCCGGGCGGCGGGCCTGGCGCCGGACCGGCGCCGGACGAGCCGATCTCCACCGCACTGTCCATCGACCTGATCCGGCTGGAGCTGGGCTATGGCTTGCTGTCGCTGATCAATCAGCCGCAGGCGGGCAGCCACCGGCTGACCGACCAGATCAAGGGCCTGCGCCGGCAGATCGCCGGCGAGGTCGGCTTCGTCATGCCGGCGGTGCGCATCCAGGACAATCTGCAGCTTCCGCCCAACACCTACATCATCCGCGTCAAGGAGATCGAGGCCGGGCGCGGCGACATCCGGCCCAACATGCTGCTGGTGATGGACCCGCGCGGCGACGCCATGAGCCTGCCCGGCGAACAGACGGTGGAGCCGACCTTCGGCCTGCCCGCCATCTGGATCGAGCCGGGATACCGCGAAGAGGCGCTGTTCAAGGGCTACACCGTGGTCGATCCGTCGACCGTGGTCACCACCCACCTGACCGAGCTGATCAAGGACAACATGCCGGAGCTGCTGTCCTTCACCGAGACGCAGAAGCTGCTGGACGAGACCGACAAGGAACACCAGAAGCTGATCGCCGATGTGGTGCCCGGACAGATCACTGTGGGCGGATTGCAACGGGTGTTGCAGAATCTCCTTGCCGAACGGGTTTCGATCCGGGATCTTCCCACCATATTGGAAGGGGTATCCGAAGCGACCAGCCAGACCCGCAGCATCACCCAGATCACCGAGCATGTGCGGTCCCGCCTTGCCCGGCAGATTTGCGACGCGAACACGAACGAGATGGGCTTCATCCCGCTCGTCACCCTGTCGCCCGAATGGGAGCAGGGGTTCGCCGAATCGCTGGTGGGCGACGGCGACGACCGGCAGCTGACGATGGCCCCGTCCCGCCTGCAGCAGTTCATCACCTCCGTCCGTCAAACCTTCGAGCGACATGCCATGATGGGCGAGAGCCCCGTACTGCTGACCAGCCCGCTGATCCGGCCCTTCGTCCGCTCCATCGTCGAGCGGTTCCGGCCGGCGACCGTGGTCATGTCGCAGAACGAAATCCACCCGAAGGCCCGCATCAAGACCCTGGGGCAGATCTGATGGTGCGTGCCGTTCCCTCCTCCTTAGCTGACGGAAGGCGCTGCCGATGCGGCTGAAGTCCTTCCACGCCAAGACCATGTCCGACGCCATGCGGATGGTGCGCCAGTCGCTGGGCGACGACGCCATCATCGTCGCCACGCGCGAGGAGGAAGGCGGCGGCGTGCGCGTCACAGCGGCGGTGGAAGAGGACGACCTGCCGCCCGCCCCGTCCTCCGGCACCGCGCGCGGCGGCCGGGGCAAGGCGCCGCCGAAGCCGGTCGAACCCGAGATCGACGTGGGCGAGGTGGTGGCCGACGCCCTGCAGCGCCATGGCGTGCCAGCGGCGCTGGCCGAACAGCTGATCGACGCGGCGTCGGGTCTGGACACCGAGGACCCGCGGCTGGCGCTGGGCTCGGCGCTCGATTCCTTCTTCACCTTCAATCCGCTGCCCGACGGCCGGTCGCCGGTGAAGCCGCTGGCGCTGGTCGGGCCGCCGGGCTCCGGCAAGACCCTGGTGGCGGCCAAGCTGGCGGCGCGGGCGGTGTTCCGCAAATGCTCGGTCGGCGTCATCACCACGGACACGGTGCGGGCCGGCGGCGTCGACCAGCTGGCCGCCTTCACCCGGCTGATGAAGCTGAAGCTGGCGACGGTGGAGGACCCCGACGCGCTGGCCGGCGCCTTCGAGGTGCATCGCCGCACCGACCTCGTGCTGGTCGACACCGCCGGGCGCAACCCGTTCGACGCCGACGACATGCAGGATCTGCGCGCCATGCTCTCCGCCGGAGAGGTGGAGCCGGTGCTGGTGCTGCCGGCCGGGCTGGACGCGATGGAGGCCGCCGACATGGCGCTGGCCTTCAAGGCGGTCGGCGTGCGGCGCATGCTGGTGACCCGGCTGGACATCGCGCGCCGGCTGGGCAGCGTGCTGGCGATCGCCGCGCGCGCCCGGCTGTCCTTCTGCGACGTCAGCATCTCGTCCAAGGTGGCGGAGGGGCTGACGGCACTGAACCCGCTGGCGCTGGCCCGCATGATGATCCCGGCCGAGGAGAAGGCGCCCGCCGTCAAGGAGCCGGCGCCGCGCCGCGCCGCCCGCACCGCGGAGTGGGACGAGGACGACGACATCGGCGAAGGGGGCCACCCGGATCATGAGCCGGACCTGACACCCGAGCGCAAGCCGAAGTTCGGCCGGGGCTATGAGCCGGAGGACGACGAGCCGGACTTGGAGCCGGCACCACCGCCGCCGCCACCGCGCAGGGCCGCCGCCGCCAAACCGTCCAAACCCACAACCCAGAAATCCGCAACCAAGGCTAAGGCCGCCAGTTCCCCCTCGTCGAGGACCCTGCCATGACCGATCCGGTGTTCCCGGCCGCCCTCAAGAACGTTCGCCCGCTGCGCGGCGCCAACGTCATCGCCGTGGCCAGCGGAAAGGGCGGCGTCGGCAAGACGTGGTTCTCCATCACGCTCAGCCATGCCCTGACCAAGGCGGGCATGAACACCCTGCTGTTCGACGGCGATCTGGGCCTTGCCAACGTCGACATCCAGCTGGGCTTCTCCCCCAAGAACGACCTGGGCGCCGTCATCAACGGCGAGGTGACGCTGGCCAAGGCGGCGCAGCGCTTCCCCGACACCGGATTCGACATCATCGCCGGCCGGTCGGGGTCGGGCACGCTGGCGCAGTTGCCGAGCCAGCGGCTGTCCGGCCTGCGCAACGATTTGCTGGAACTGGCGAAGAGCTATGACCGGGTGGTGATGGACATGGGCGCCGGCGTCGACCGCACGGTGCGCACTCTGTCGGGTCCGGCCGGCACCACGCTGGTGGTGACGACGGACGAGCCGACCTCGCTGACCGACGCCTATGCCTTCATCAAGCTGACCCACGCCACCAACCCATCCGCCGATCTGCGGATCGTGGTGAACATGGCGCAGAGCGTGAAGGACGGCGAGCGCACCTACGGCACCATCCTGAAGGCCTGCCAGAATTTCCTGAAATACAAGCCGGCGCTGGCGGGCATCATCCGCCGCGACCTGAAGGTGCGCGACGCCATCCGCAACCAGACCCCGCTGCTGACCCGCTCGCCCTCCAGCGACGCGGCCCGCGACGTCGAGGCGATCGTGCAGCGGCTGCTCGCCGGCGCCAAGTAAGGACAAGGATGGGCGGGGCGATCCCACCGTCGGTCACGCCTGCCGCCGCCACCGCCGCGGCGACCCCCGCCGCGCCCGCCCCCGTCACGGCCGAGGCCACGGTCGTCCAGCTTCCCGAACGGCTTCCGGAGGTGACCCGCCCGGTGGTGCTGACCGGCACCGTCGCCGGCCAGACGCCGGAGGGGCTGACCCGCGTGCGCACCGCGGCGGGTGAACTGCTGCTGGACAGCGCGGCGGAGCTGCCACCGGACAAGCAGGTCACGGTGCAGATCACGCCGGGGAATATGTCCTCGGCGGCCTCCCCCACCACCGCCCTGCCGGCCAAGCCGACGGCGCTGATCCTGCTGCAATCATTGGGGAATCCGGCCGCGCCGCAGACCGGCGGGACGACGCCGGCCCCGGCGGCCGGAAGCGGAGCGGCGCCCGCCGTCCTGCTGCCCACCCCGACCGGGGCGACGGTCCCGACCAACCTGCCGCCGCTGCTGCCGGGCACCGTGGTGCCGGCGCTGGTGCTGGCCGGCGGGTCGGGCGCCAAGCCGCCGGCTCCGTCCGCGACGCCGTCGCAGGGCACGCCCGCCACGCCGACCGCAGGCACGCCCGGCCTGTCCGGTTCGCAGAAGCCCGAAGCTCCGACCGCCGGAACGCCGGCCGCGCCGATGAGCGGTTCGCCGACACCCTCCCCGACGATGGGCGGCGGCGGCGCCACCTTCGGCACGCCGGTCCAGCTGGGCGGCGACGCAGCCCATCCCGGCGCCGAAACGCCGACGATGCCGAACCGGCCCGCCGAGACCGCCGGCAATGCCGAGCCGCCCGACCTGCCGCGTGGTGCCACGGTGGCGCTGAGGATCCTGACCGTCACCCCGCCGCCGCAACAGCCGCGCCCGCCCGGCGATCCGGAGGGCGGTGGACGCAACGGTCAGGCCGGGAACCAGCCGGGACAGCAATCCGCCGGGCAATCATCTCCGCAGCCGTTCCCCGAGCCGGACGAGGCGGCGCTGCCGCCCGACACCCCCATCCTGCGCGGCACGGTGGCCGGCAGCACGGCGCAGGGGCAGCCGATCCTGGCGACCAGGCAGGGCATGCTGGCGCTGAACGTCCCGGCCAGCCTGCCGCAGGGGGCCAAGGTGACGGCGGCGCTGGCCGACCTCGCCCAGGCGATGCAGGCGGCGGCCCCCACCCTGCCCGGCCCGCCAGGTCCGCTGGACGGCCGCGACTGGCCGGCGATGCGGCAGCTGATGGCGACGCTGGCGGCGGCCGATCCGGCGCTCGCCAAGTCGATGCTGGCGACGATGCCGCAGCCGAACCGCAAGCTGACCGCCGCCATCGGCTTCTTCCTGGCGGCGATGCGCGGCGGCGACGCGGCGGGCTGGCTCGGCGACGGTGCGGCGGGCGCCCTGGATAAGGCCGGGCGGCGCGACCTGCTGGAGCGGCTGGAGAAGGATTTCGACGGTCTGCGGCGCGAGGCGGCGGAGCCGCTGCCGGGCGACTGGCGCAGCTACACCATCCCGCTGATGGACGCCAACGGGCCGAAGCCGATCAAGCTGCATGTCCATCCGCTGAAGGAGGACGAGGAGGGCGGCGGCAAGGAACGGTCGAAGCCGGGCAGCCGCTTCGTCATCGATCTGGACCTCAGCCGCTTCGGGCCGATGCAGTTGGACGGTCTGGTGCGGCCCAACCATTTCGACCTGATCCTGCGCAGCCACGCCGCCCTGCCGCCGGAGCTGCGGGTGGAGCTGATCCAGGTCTTCGCCGACAGCGTGCGGGCCGTCGGCTATACCGGCGGCCTGTCCTTCCAGTCGGGGGCGCGCAGTTGGGTGAAGCTGACCCGCGCCGGCCAAGCGGGTCTGGGAGTGTCGGCATGAGGCGCGAGCGTCTGACCACCCACCCCTCCCCCGACGCCCGCCACGACTTCCTGGTGGAGCTGCGCGGCGAGCCGATGCCGGGGGTGCGGCTGACCCTGCGGCTGGTGCCGGACCTGCTGGTGCCCGATCCGGCGTCGGTGGTGGCCTATCTGGCGGAGTTCGCCGGCTTCTCCGACGGGCTGGAGGCGCTGGCGGTCGCCATCCTGGACGACGTCAACAACGAGCTGGTCCCCCGCTGGGTCGAGGTCGCGGTGGAGAGCGACACCCCCCTGCCCCACCGCGTGGTGATCGAGGACCGGCAGCCGACCTGGGACAATCCGCGCATGTTCCCCCTCTCCCCCCCGGGGAGAGGGTCGGGGTGAGGGGGATGCGTTGCGTGCCTTCCCGAGAATCCTCGCTGTGCGTCCCCCTCACCCTAACCCTCTCCCCGGGGGGAGAGGGGACTCTTGCGGTGTCGAGAGGGTTGCCGCTTCAAAGCTTACTCAATCGTCCTCGTAGAGACCCTGCGCGGCGGTGCGGTGGCAGGCTTCGCAGTTGCTTTTGGCGGCAACTGATTTGCGCGTCCAGATCGAGGGCGAAAAGTCGTGCTTGCGCAGCCACCAGCGCTGTTCGGTGATGCGGATCAGACGGCCGTCGCCGTTGCCGGCATTCTGCGTCAGGTAGTTGCGGATGGCCGCGGCCGTGTCGGCCGGCAGGCTGGCGTTATCGCCGAAATGGTCCTGCAGGCCGTCCATGATGCGGGTCCAGGACGCCGCCGGCAGCAGGCCCGGCTGATAGGCCATGTGGCACTCGCCGCATTCCTTCTGGGTGGCGGCGTGAGTGACGGGACGGACGCGTTCGAACTCGCTGGCAAAGGTCGCACCGGCGGTCGCGGCGAGCATGGCGAGCGCGGCGATGCCGGTGAGCGGGCGGAAACTGCGGTTGGGGGACATCGGCGGCTCGCTATCGGTTCGACAGGAAGGTGATGAAGTCGCCCTTTTCCTGCGCCGTGCAGGCGCGGCCGAGGACGTTGACGCAGTCGCGCTCGAAGCGCTTTTCGACCTCGGCGGGATCGGTGAAGCGCTTGGGGTTGGCGGATACCGCCATCGGCAGGATGTCGCGCCCGGTCTTGTAATGGCGGCCGGTTCCGGCCGGGTCGCGGGTGTGGCAGCTGGCGCAGCCGGGGGTGTCGGCGACCTTGCCGCCGGCATGCGGCCCGAGATAGAGCGCGCGCCCGCGCTCCGCCGAGAAGCCGGCGAAGCCGGGGGTCTGCGCCTTGGCCTGGGCGGCATAGCCGTCGAGGATGCGGGCACGCTCCGGATCGCCGGACGCCGCCAGGGCGACGCCGGCGCCCAAGGACACCGCGGCGGCGAGCAGGAGGATCGGTTTGGTCGGTCTCATGGGATCACCCGGTTGGAAAGGTTGGACAGCCAGGCGGTGCAGCGGGAGACGATGCCGGAGGGCATCCGCTTCAGGCCGTGCAGTGCGAAGACCAGGGCGATGTGCGCAAGGATGAGGAAGAGGGAGGCCTCGGCGATCTCCTTGTGCAGATGTTCGACCTGCACGAAGAAGTCGGCGACGGCACCGGTCGCCGCCGCGATCCCGACGCCGACCAGCAGGGCGGCGGCCATCCAGGCGGTCAGCGGGCTGCGCTCCGCCCGCGCCTTCGCATCGCCGGTGAACAGACGGCGGAGCCATCCGGCGACCGCCGCCACCGAGGGCCGGGGCAGGCGCAGCGGGCTTCCCGCCGGGGCCAGCGCCCCCGCCGCCACGCGCAGGCCGATGGCGCTGAGGACGGCATAGCCGGAGAAGACGTGCATGCCGTAGGTGTCCTCGTCGCCGGTGAGATAGGCGACGATGAAGGCGCCCGAGACGATGGCGTGGAAGGCCAGCAGGGCGGTCATCTCGGCGGCGGAAGGCTTGCGGGCGGACATGATGATCTCCCTCTCCTGGGGCGGGTCAGTCGTCGTGAGTAAGGCCAGCGGTCAGCAGTGTGGCGATACCGGCGCCCCTGGCCTGATAGGCGGTGGCGAGGGCGCCGACGACGGCCGCCATCAGCAGGGTGTGAAGGATCATCTTCTTCAGCATGGCGCGGCTCCGGTCAGTCGTCGTCGCGGTCGTCGTCATGGCCGTGGCGGCGGCCTTCATGCTTGCCCATGGCGTCGCGGCCGAAGGCGGTGCCGTCCTGGCGGATGATCTGGCCGGCCTGGATCGCGCCCTGGCGGACGCCGCCGACGACGGTGATCTGGTCGCCGGTCCGGATGCCGTCGGGAAGGAAGCCGCGGCTGGCGACGTCGATGCGGTCGCTGCCGTCGGTCATGACGAACCAGTTCGCCGCGACCTTCTCCACGATGCCGGTCACGGTGCCGCCGCCGGCCTTCACCACGTCGGCGATCGGCTGCGGGCTGGTCGGCTGGATTGCCGCGCCGCGGTGATGGTCGCCGGCCAAAGCGGCGGTCGCGAGGGTCGCGGTCAGAAGGGTGGCGAGGGTAGCGGCTTTCAGCATGGCATCACCTGTGGTGCGGGGGTGAGCGTCAAAGCGCCCGATGAAGCGCACTCTGCCCCAGCCAGCCTGAGCCGAGCCTGAACGGGCCGTTCATCCGCCGTTCAGGATGAAAAACGGCGGTTAGCTGCGATTCGGGGGCCATTCAGCGGCGGTTCAGGGATGCGACGATATGCTGGTTCGATCGCGCAGCCCCGGTGCGCGATGCTGTTCCAGGCAGAGAGGTCGATCATGAGGACCGGTCCCGCATTGCTCCTTCTCCCCATCCTGCTGTTCGCAGCAGGGCCGGGCATCCATGCTGGCGCCCATGCCGGCGACGACCACGAGCGTGCCCGCAGCGCGCTGCGGGAGGGGCGAATCCTGCCGCTGGAGCGGATCGTCGAAAGCGCCAGGCAACGGTTCGGCGGCGACGTGCTCGACGTCGATCTGGAGGATGAGGAGGACGGCTTCCGCTATGAGCTGAAGCTGATCGCGCCGGACGGCCGGATCCTGAAGCTGGACTATGACGCCGCCACCGGCGAGCTGCTGCGGACCAGAGGCCGCCACCGGTCCCACGGCGACGGGAGGTGAGGCCATGCGCGTGCTGGTGGTGGAGGACACGCCGGAACTGGCCCGGCAGCTGAAACAGCGGCTGGAGGGCGAAGGCTATGCCGTCGATACCGCCGGGGACGGCGAGGAGGGCCGCTTTCTGGGCGAGACCGAGCCCTATGACGCGGTGATCCTGGATCTGGGGCTGCCGAAGATCGACGGGCTGACGGTGCTGCGCTCGTGGCGGCGGGCGGGCATGGCCGTGCCGGTGCTGATCCTGACCGCGCGCGACGCCTGGAACGAGAAGGTGCAGGGCATCGACGCCGGCGCCGACGATTATCTGGCGAAGCCCTTCAGCATGGAGGAGCTGCTGGCCCGCGTCCGCGCGCTGATCCGCCGCGCCAAGGGCCACGCCACCGCCGAGATCGCCTGCGGCGGGGTGGTGCTCGACACCCGCAGCGGACGGGTCACGGTGGATGGCGAGCCGGTCGAGCTGACCGCCTTCGAATACCGGGTGCTGTCCTACCTGATGCACCGGAAGGGGCAGGTGGTGTCGCGCACCGAACTGATCGAGCATGTCTATGCCCAGGATTTCGACCGCGATTCCAACACCATCGAAGTCTTCGTCGGCCGCCTGCGCCGCAAGCTGGGGGTGGACGTCATCAAAACGGTGCGCGGGCTGGGATACCGGGCGGACGAGCCGTAAGGACGGGGCATAGGAACTGGCCATGAGATGGACGGAGTCGCTGCGCTTCCGGCTGCTGGCCGGCGCGGCCGTGTGGGTGGCGCTGGCGCTGATGCTGGCGGGCTGGATCATCGCCGACCTGTTCCAGACCCATGTCCGCCAGCGCTTCGAGGCGGAACTGACCAATCATCTGGAACAGCTGGCGGCGGTGCTGGAGATCGGGCCGGACGGCAGGCCGGCGCTGCGCCAGCCCTTGAGCGACCCGCGCTTCCGCCGGCCGCTGTCGGGATTATACTGGCAGGTGGGGGAGAGCGGGGATGAGCCGCTGCGCTCGCGCTCGCTGTGGGACAGCGTGCTGAACCTGCCCGACGACCGGGGGGAGGACGGGTCGCTGCACCGGCACGACGCGGCGGGACCGGCGAACCAGTCGCTGTTCGTGCTGGAGCGCTTCGTCCTGCTGCCTGAGCGGGCGGAGCCGATCCGCATCGCCGTGGCCGCCGACCGGGCCGAACTGGCCGGCGTCACCCGCGCCTTCAACGCCACGCTGGCGCTGTCGCTGGCGGTGCTGGCGACGGCGCTGATCGCCGCGGCGCTGATCCAGGTTCAGATCGGGTTGAGGCCGCTGTCCCGCCTGCGCGGCGCGTTGGCCGATGTGCGGGCCGGGCGGAAGAAACGCTTCGACGTGGCGATGCCGACGGAAGTCCGGCCGCTGGTGGAGGATCTGAACGCGCTGCTGGCCCATGCGGAGGAAATCGTCGGGCGCGGGCGGCTGCAGGCCGGAAATCTGGCCCATGCGCTGAAGACCAACCTCGCCGTGCTGGCGAACGAGGCCGCCACGCTGGACGAGCGCAACGCGCGCGCGGTGGGGGCGGCGATGGTCCGGCAGGTGGAGCTGATGCGCCGGCATGTCGATCATCACATGGCCCGCGCCCGCGCCGCCGCCGCCCGCGGCGTGCCGGGCATCAGCACGCCGGTGCCGGACTGCGTCGCCGCATTGGCGCGGGTGATGCGCAAGCTGCACGCCGCCAAGGCGCTGGACATCCGCGTCGATGCCGCCGACGGGCTGCTGTTCGCCGGCGAGCGCGAGGACCTGGACGAGATGCTGGGCAATCTGCTGGACAATGCCTGCAAATGGGCGCGCGGGCGGGTCGAGGTGACGGGCCGGAAGGAAGACGGCGGCATGCTGTCCGTCACGCTGGACGACGACGGCCCCGGCCTGCCCGACGACTGCCGCGAGGCGGCGCTGGAGCCAGGGGTGCGGCTGGACGAGAGCACGCCGGGGACGGGGCTCGGCCTTGCGGTGGTGCGGGATGTGGCGCGGCTCTATGGCGGCGACATCCAACTCGGCGCATCGCCGCTGGGCGGGCTGCGGGCGACGCTGCGGCTTCCGGCGGCGTGACGGGCGTACGGCTTAGCCGGCCGTCGACAGCACGCCATAGCCGGCGATCGCCGCCTAGTCGGTGATCTTGTCGATCCGGACCGGCCCGCCGAGGCGGTCGGCCTCGGCCAGGACCATGTCCGCCGTCGTCTGGCACCGCTTGCAGCCGGGGCCCAGCACCCCGGTGAACAGGGCGATCAGGCGGACGGTCAGCACCTTGCGCAGGATGATCATCACCGGCAGCGACAGTGCATGAGTGTATTCTAATGTCAGCGCCGTGCCGTCGGCAATTGCCGGGCGGTAGGGCATGGCGTCACAGCCGGGCGCGGCCTTGCGCCGGGGACATCGCGGCCATGCGTCGGTCCACAGCGCGGCGCCACGGAATCGGGATGGCGCAAGAGGTTGCGCTGCGTGTTGGGCGCATTCCAGATCGCAGGTCGCGCCGAGTCCGGGTCTGCGACAAGCTGGCGCGGTCGCCCTTCTATCAGTGGGGCCTAATATCGCAGCGGGGGTGCTGATTTTCGACGGGAGGTTCCGATGAAACGCTTCCTCATTGCCGCGCTATGCACCGGGCTGCTGGTTGCCGGCTCCGCTCTCGCCCAGACCGGGGCGGGTCCCGGCATGGGTCAGGGCATGGGCGGCCAAGGAATGGGCCAGGGCATGGGGCCGGGGAAAGGCATGGGCGGCACCGGTGCGATGCACCAGCAGATGTTCGACCAGCTCGATGCCGACAAGGACGGCGCCATCAGCCGGACGGAGTTCGTCGATGCGCCGCGGGGCGGACCCGGTTCGATGACCGACCTCGCCAAGGATCGCCGCGGCGCCCGGTTCGCCCGGTTCGACAAGAACAAGGACGGCAAGCTGACGCCCGAGGAATGGGGCGCCTGGACGCCGGCCAAGACCAAGTAACCACAACCAGACAATAACACCGGCAGGAACCCGGCCAACGCCCCTCCGCCGCCATTTCCACCCTGCTGGGAATGACGGCCGGGGGGCGTCGGCGTCTCCCGACCATGCACGGCGTCCCCGGCCTGCGGCAAACTGTCCGGCGGGGGTACGGGGTGCGGATGCGGTTTGCCTTCCGCTCTAATATATTAGTATAATACAGCCACGATCCATCCGGTGAGGCCCCGTCATGACCGCCGACCCATTGGAGACGGCACTGCTCCTGCGCGTGGTGATGGTTCTGGGGCTGCTGCTTCTCGGTTTCTATTAACCTCTTCCACAGGGATGCCTGCACCATGGCAACCGACCTCAAGCGTGAGAATTTCTCCGCCACCATCGACGGCAAGCCGGTGGATCTGTTCACCCTGCGCAACCGCCGCGGCATGGTGGTGCGCATCACCAATTACGGCGCCAAGATCGAGCAGGTCCTGGTCCCCGACCGCGACGGTGTCCTGGGCGATGTCGTCCAGGGCTATGACGGGATCGAGGGGGCGATGGGCGGGCAGGCGTCCATGGGCTCCTTCATCGGGCGCTATTGCGGGCGCATCCCCGACGGGCGCTTCACGCTGGACGGCGTCGCCCATCAGGCGGCGGTGAACAGCCCGCCCAACACCCTGCATGGCGGCCAGCGCGGGTCGCGCTTCCGCGTCTTCGACGCCCGGCAACTGGACGAGGCCAGCCTGGAGCTGACCTATGTCTTCCAGGACGGCGAGGAGGGTTTTCCCGGCACCCTGCCCTTGCGGCTGGTCTATACGGTCGGCGACGACAATGCCCTGACCATCGCCTGGACCGCGGTGGCGGCCGACAAGACGACCATCGCCAACTTCACCGACCACACCTTCTTCAACCTGTCGGGCGATCCGGGATCGTCGATCCTCGACCATGTCGCCACCGTTCATGCCGGGCGTTATCTGGCGCTGAGCGACAGCGCGGTGCCGACGGGGGAGATGGTGGACGTCGCCGGCACGCCGCACGACTTCCGCACGCCCACGGCCCTGGGCGCCCGCATCGACGCCGACGACCGCATGCTGGCGCTCGGCAAGGGCTATGACCTGCATTACGTGATCGACCGGCCGGCAAATGGGCCGGCGCCCGTGCTTCATGCCCGCTTCCTGCATCCCGGCAGCGGCCGGACGCTGGAGGTGCTGTCCACCGAACCCGGCCTGCAGCTCTACACCGGCAATTTCCTCGCGGGCAAAGCCCCGCGGGATGTCGGCAAGGGCGGCGTCCTCTACACGAAGCACAGCGCCTTCTGCGCCGAGCCGTCGAAATTCCCCAACGCCGTCAACCTCTCCTCCTTCTGGCCGTCCTTCCCGTCGACGGTGCTGCGTCCCGGCCAATGGACCGCCGGGTCCATCGTCTACCGGTTCGGGGTCGCCTGAGGCGGCGCCATACCGCCCGCCCCCACCCTCCCCTCGGAGTCCCCATCGCCATGAACACCGCCAAGCCGATCCGCCGTTACCGGCAGACGAAAGTCGTCGCCACGCTGGGTCCGTCCTCCTCTTCGCCCGAGATGATCCGCCGTCTGTTCGAGGCCGGCGTCGACGTCTTCCGCCTGAATTTCAGCCACGGCAGCCACCAGGACCATGGCGAGCGCGTCCGCGCCATCCGCGCGCTGGAGGAGGAGACCGGCCGCCCCATCGCCATCATGGCCGACCTGCAGGGGCCGAAGCTGCGGCTGGGCCGCTTCGCCGACGGGCCGGTGACGCTGACCGCCGGCCAGTCCTTCTGCCTCGACCTGCTGGCGGAGCCGGGTGATTCCCGTCGCGTCGGCATGCCCCATCCGGAGATCTTCGCCGCCCTGGTGCCGGACGCCGAACTGTTGCTGGACGACGGCAAGGTGCGGCTGCGGGTGACCGCCTGCGGCGCCGATTACGCCGAGACCGTGGTGGTGTCCGGCACCAAGCTGTCGGACCGCAAGGGCGTCAATGTTCCCGGCGTGATGCTGCCGCTGTCGCCGCTGACACCCAAGGACCGCGCCGATCTGGACTTCGCGCTCGACCAGGGCGTGGACTGGGTGGCGCTGAGCTTCGTCCAGCGGCCGGAGGACGTGGCGGAGGCGCGCAAGCTGATCGCCGGCCGCGCCGCACTGCTGTCGAAGCTGGAGAAGCCGCAGGCGATCCAGCATCTGGACCGCATCGTCGAGATGTCGGACGGCGTCATGGTGGCGCGCGGTGACCTGGGCGTGGAGATGCCGCCGGAGGATGTGCCCTCCATCCAGAAGCGCATCATCCGCGCCGCCCGTCTGGCCGGCAAGCCGGTGATCGTCGCCACCCAGATGCTGGAATCGATGATCTCCGCCCCCGCCCCGACGCGGGCCGAGGCGTCCGACGTCGCCACCGCGGTGTTCGACGGCGCCGATGCCGTCATGTTGTCGGCGGAGACCGCGTCGGGCGAGTATCCGGTGGAAGCGGTGTCGATCATGGACCGCATCGCGCGGCGGGTGGAAGGCGATCCGCTGTACCGTGGGCTGATGGATGCCCAGCATGCCGATCCGGAACAGACGGAATCGGACGCCATCACCGCCGCCGCCCGGCAGGTCGCCCATACGGTGAAGGCGGCGGCCATCGCCACCTACACCACCAGCGGCTCCACCACGCTGCGGGCGGCGCGCGAGCGGCCGGAGGTGCCGATCCTCTGCCTGACCGAGAGCGCCGCCATCGCGCGGCGGATGGTGCTGGCCTATGGCGTCCATGCGGTGCTGACGGAGGATGTGCAGAGCTTCTCCGACATGGTGCACAAGGCGGCCCGGCTGGCCTATGTCCACGGGTTGGCCGAGGAAGGCCAGCGGCTGGTCATCACCGCCGGCGTGCCCTTCGGCATGCCGGGATCGACCAACGTCCTGCGCATCGCCTGGGTCGAGCCGCCGAGCCGTCCGGAGCGGGACCAGGAGGCGCGTGAACAGAAGGTCCGGGCCCGCCAGCCGATGGCCTTCGCCGACGCCTGAGTCGGGGGGCAAGTCCGACCGGGGCGGTGCGGCTTTCCGGCCGTTCCGCCCCGCGGTTCGAATCGCACCTTTCGCAGACCGCCAATCCTCCGATCCGAACAAAGGGCGCCTTGCCAAAGTATCAAACGCAAGTCCGGTCAGCCTTGCGGCCTATCGACTTCTATGCTCTTGACACCGATCAAATAAAGA
>NZ_FXAK01000003.1 GCF_900177515.1 Azospirillum oryzae | reverse complement strand
GCCGTGGAACTCGATAAGCTGCCCTGCCCACCCTTGAGCTTTCAGGAGCATCAGCAGCATGAAATACCCGAAGAGCACGAGGCCGATGTAGCCCTCGCTCCAAATGAAGCCCTTTGCGTCGCGCCAGCCGCCCGTGCAGCTGCCCGGCACCCACTTCATAAAGGTGCCCAGCAGCCCCATCATCAGGCCCATCAGCGCCGCCGTGATGAGGATCGCGCCGGCCGCTTGTCCCAGCATCTTCGCGCCATTCTTGGTGATGCTGCGTGTCGGCTTGAACGCCAGGAAGCCAATCAGCAGAGGACCGAGCGCCTTCACGATAAAGAGGACGACCAGGACCTCAGTAAGCAGCAGCAGGAATAGAAGCAGCGCGACGAGGTAGGGGAACCCCATGATGACGGCGGCGACGATGGCAGCAAGGCCGAACACGCCGGCATCGCGGATCATCTGCAGACCAAGGTTCACGACGCACAACAGGTTGGCTTCTACCGTACGCAGAACCCCGCTCACGTCCCGCTGAACCCGGCAACACTCGCTTGTGTCATCAACACCTGAGCGCCGTTGAACATGAAGGTTCGAACGGGATCCACGATCCAGTCGTTGAAGAATGCAGTGCTTGAGATCGTCTGCGCGCAGAACGCATAGATCAGAAACTGGAACACGCCCTCGGAGAAGGCTGCATTGCCAGTAGCGATCATTCGCAAGAAATAGAAGCAAAGAGAGACGCCGACGAACACATCAAAGGCATTCTTTACCGATGGCCACAACGCTGTATAGGCGCGCTCCCCGTAGCTAACCTGTGCCGCATCAAACAGCGTAAAGATTTCGCAGGTAAGGCAAGCTGCTGCCATTACCGCACGCCTACCCGATCCTGTCCCATGGTCATGACAATGGGGATCTGTTGCAGGCTTTGAGTCGTCTGTACTTCAAGAAGAGACGCGAGAAGCAGGTTTGTTGTCTGCTGCTGCGTCAGAAGCTCTACCAGAAGCCGGTTCGTGATGTTCACTTGGCTGGCGCCGCTGACCGGACTCTCAGCAAGCACCGCGCTCGCAAGCAGATCGTCCCGCGTACGGCGGTTCGACTGCTGATACAGCTCATGGCCATGCCGCGCTTCACGGCCTCTTCAGCTGCAACCGTCCGCTTGGTTTCAATGTCCTTGGCCACCCCCTCAGACAGCGACCCGTCAGGCGACGCGACTGTGAAATACTCCTTTCCACCATCTGCGCTCCCTCGCAGAGTGTTGGAAGGTTTAGATTGTAATTCTTGGAACTAAGCTGAAGAGGCAGCTTCCGATTTCATTGATAAGTCGCGTCGGATTGCGCGCGTAGTCGATTGCCATGTCGCCAACATGGCCCACGAAGGTCACGTAGCTGTTGATTTCGTTGTAAGTGTCCATAACGGTTGGAGTTCTTCTTTTGCCGTCTTTCCGATGGCAATCAGCTCAGCCCATGTGGTCGCGTCGATCACCGGCATGTCGGCGCGAGCCGTGCCGGCAATCGCAACCATGGCCACGGCACCGGCAACGCCGGCGCGCAGAGCCTTCAGTCCATATTCACGAGTTCTTCCACCCATCGCTCGACCCCGTATTGACGTTGCAGTTGCTGCATGAGCAGCGATTCATCCGGCCCGCCGCGATAGACGCGGAGTGCACCGCCGAGACAGGAAAGGTCCGTGTCCAAGATCACGGTTTCCTGTCCCTTCTTGACCATCACCCAGCGCCGCAGATGCTTTGTCAGACGGCTTTCGCGTCGGATTGCGCGAACTGTCCTTCGGTTAGGTTCAGGTGCTTATAGTCTTCCCAGACGCGCTTTCGTTCGGAAACAGGAAAAATGTCGGGCAACTCTCAATGATCACGTGTCCGATCCCTGTATCGAACACTGATTTTACAGTTTGGAACGCCAAATTTACGGAGCCTCGTGCTTTTCGTTGCTCAAGCAATAGTTTCTTTGCTTCTGCGGCAAAGACGGGATTGCTCAGAAGGCGTGGTGCCTCATCAATGAACACAAGGTGCGGTCTGTTGCCTTCGCGTGCGACTTGGCGGATGCGATGCATGATGTAGCCAACGGCCGCCGCAGTCGCGGCCTCGACCTCAAACAGATCGTCCATTGCGAACCCGAACAGGCGGCGTTCCGTCAGATCCAGCGTATCCCGCTCCGCATTGAACAGCGCGCCGACACCATCTTCTGCCGCCCAGCGTTCCAGTCCTGACCGGAGCCGCCCTTGGTGCGGGAAAACAGTCCATCGACTGCCGCAGTATGCGGCGGGCTGCCGGCACGTCGCGGATCATCCTCAGTGCGGCATTCGCCTCCATATCCGCTTCGGCGCTGTCGTCAGCAGCCAGCATCCGCAGCCACTGATTCAGAAAATCCGCGTCACGTTTGTCTTTGAAGTGCTGCAGCGGATTGAGCCCCGCTTCGCGGCGGCCGAGGTGGATGTAGGACCCTGGAGATACGGCCTCGCAAAAGACACGGCATCCCTGTCCGGAATCAAACAGGTAGGCTGATACCCGTTCGTGACGAAGGGCGCCGCCGGCGAGATGCAGCCACAGTGCCGTCTTACCGGCGCCTGTTCCGCCGACCGTCAGCGAGTGTGCAGCGACTGGCCCCTCCGTTGCGGTGTGCAGCTGCAGCGCGTAGGGGCCTCCGGTTCGCGTCCGGAACAACCGGATTGCCCCCGGCCCCCATCGCAGGACGCCATTCCGGTGGGCTCGGCCTCCCATGTCATCAGCCCAGCCAAGTTTTCAGCGGACAGCCGCCGCGGTCGCGAGAAAAGACGCACCGCAGGAAGCCGGCTACGCCAAAATATTCGATCGCTCCCGCTTCCGTCGCCGCTTCATGACCGCAGCTTTTGACGATGCTGCGTACAACGCCGAGCAGATATTCTAGCTCATCCTCCGTTTCGCCGTAGACGAACACAGTCAGCTGATATTTCAGGAAACTATCTTCATCGGACGCAACCTTTTCAATTGCGGTAGCGAAGTCCTGACCGGCGGCACCAGATTTGTAAAACAGCGCGACTTGCTTGCGATCAAGATCCAGCGCGCCGACAAGCGTGTCCTGTGCAAAGCCGACAGCGTGCGACAGGACTTCGACCCGGCCAGGAATCTGCATGATCGAACGCAGCATCCCCGGCCCGTCTTCAATGCCCCATTCCTTCACCGACACAGCCGCAGCCATGAACTGGCGGCCATCCTCTCGGAACAGCACCCGGCCCGCAGCGCTGTTGAAGCCCACTCTCATGGCCGCCAGCCGTTCACCCAGGTTATCGCTTGCCTGAGCAACCTCACAGGGCCGTCCGTTCAGGACCGACGCCCAGAAGGACAGCAACTCCGACCGTGGCTCATCATTGCACAGCACCCGCGGGCCCACGCGTCCAGGCCCTCGACCACACGACGCGTCGCCTCCACCATCACCTTGGGAGCGTGCGCCCCCGAAACCTGCAGGATAAGATAGTGTTCATTGACGTAGACGCGTGAGAACGACGCGGACCAAAGGTCATGGATATGCTGTAGGATTGGTTCTGCGTAATCCGCCTCGTTTGAAGCTCCGACGCTTTCGCGCCGGCTATAGGCCGTTACATGACACCCCAGCGCCGCGAGATCGCGCCACATGTCGTGACGTTGACGCTCCAGCTGCGCGACGCCCTCGGGCGTCACCGATCCATAGTCGACCCCCGCAAGCCGCAGCACTCGGATCCGCGTACCGTCCTTCGCTACGAGCAGATCGCCAAGTTCGCCCTCGACCCTCACCCCTTCAAAAAGATCCGCAGTCCGCTTCTCAATCGGCGCGCGTGGAAGCCGCTTTGCTGCCGCCAGAGCGCCGACAGCAACCGCCCCCCGACACCCAGGATGCCGGCGCCCTGGATAAGGCTTTCTGTTGCGATCCCTGCAGCCGGCCCAGCCAGTGAAGCCACTGTTGCGACAAGACTCCCAACGCCGGTGACGCCCACGGCGACCCCTGCGCCGACAGCAAGCGACTTTCCCGCCATCAATCAACTCCCGCTGTACCAGTGGCCAGCTTCACCATCGAGTGCCGGCGCCGCTTTGCATTGGCGCCGGGCAATCCCGATGGACATAAGGTCAGGATCGCGCTTCGTAAGCATTACGGCGACGGCCTGACCAATGCCGAAGATAACGAACGCGATGAATCCGTTAAGCGTCATGAAATAGATAAATATCGTGACGCCTAAAGCGACGTAGGTTATTTCGCGGGTTGCGCCCATGAGCCGGGCAGGCCGCGCGACTGACCTTAGGATCATCTTAGTTCGCCGACGCGATCCAGCTTTGGATCGCAGGCACGGTGTTGATCCCGGCACCGCCCGCGCCGGTGAGCATCATCCACTTCCAGTCGGCTTTGTTCATGATCGTCATCGCCAGCTGACCGGCCAGGACAACGCCGATCACCGCATTGATGATCGTGACCATGTTGTTCCGGCCACTGGTCGCCTTCGCGACAATGCCGCTCGTTGGATCCGCCTGCGCGAACGCTTCCATGCCCGGCATCGTCATGACCGCGTAGGCGCACAGCACACTGAGCGCCAGCACCCACACCTTCCCCTCCACATCGGTTTCCGTCACCGGTTTGTGGCTACGCACGTTAAGCATCTCGACGCCTCTTGTTTGACGATTAGTAGGCAGACCATAGCGACTAATCGACAAAATGGCTAGAAGGACGCTAGAGTGTGGTACCGCAAACGAGTTGCATACGCGGTTATGCAGCCACGCGCGCGCGCCAACATCGTTAACCTTTCGTTTACGTGGAAACCGTCACCGATGATCGTCCGCAGGAACTTCAAGATCCCCGGATCGCTGACCGGTCGGACCGCCTACCTGCACACCGGCTTGCGCCATCTGCTTTACACGCAGGATCCGAAGCAACTCCCCCTCGATCCACGGGTGAACTGTTGGCTTCGTCTCCACCAAAGTACGCTCACCGCAATCCGCACCTTCGCGACAGAGCACAAGATGGCTGAACGCGACGTTGTAGCGGCCGCGCTTGTCGAAATCGACAACGTGGCTGTGCTTCTGCCCGATCCAGAGCGTCCATTACCTTTCGGGCGCTCTCGCAATCTTGCTCAAACCGACACTTAAACTTCAGAGGTAGAAATGACTTGCATCGGGTCTTTCAAAGAAACTGGAAATGGGTGGGCCGGAAAGATCACCACCGTCACCTTCAATCGCGCATGCGCGCTGCAGCGAAACGAAGCGAAGAGTGCTGACAGCGAGCAGCCCGACTACCGCGTGATGTGTGGGCCGGCCGAAATTGGCGCCGCCTGGATCAAGAACGACACCGAAGACGGCCGCCGCGTCGTCTCCGTTCGCATCAATGCCCCTGTCGCCGGCAAGTTTAATGCCTTGCTGGTCGAGGATAAACATTCCGCGGACGAAGATGAGGGTGAAACTAAAACTGCGGCCACAGCGCAACTCTACTTCAGAAACTAGCTTCATGGCGCCCCGGCTGAAATCGGGGCGCCAACGATCGCCGGCACGGTCAACCCCGCCGCGACCGAACTTTTCCCCCAACTGTCACCCGGCAGCACCGATCCGTATTATCACCGGAGAACCCCATGTCAGAACAATTCGCCCACGTCATCACCGTACCCAAGGCAGATACGGTAACCGTACCCGCCCAGGTCGCGCCCTTCGCAATCTCCGAACCTATCTCGCCAGCCGCGTTAATCTTGGCTCGTTCGGGATCTTGCAGTTTGACTCGATGCTGGTCCGCGTGGACGCGACCGGCGCTTTGCGTCGACGGATCGCCGCGGCGCTGAACGCTGATCCTGAATTGGCAACCGCCATCCAGCAGGCGGCGTTCAGCCCGACCGACAAGCCATAACCGACAGTCTATCGCCGATCCAGCAGCCCCCTGTCCATTGAGGCTTTCCCATGCTGCAGACCGTCACCGACTTATCACCCGACCAACGCGTTCAAAACATTCTGGTCGCCTACTTCGCCCTGTCTCGCGTCATCAATCCAACGCGGCTCTATGGCACCCCTGCGCAAATCTTCGGGCATCACGGCGCTACAATGTGGTCGCCGGCCGACGTGGAAGCGGTGCTGAATCTGAACGGCATTTTGGCCCATGGCCTGGAAAGCTTTCTCCACCTGACGAACATTGACGCGGAGGGCCTGAATGAACAGCTGCGATGGCTTGTCCAACGGTTAGCGTTTATCGAGATTCCCCGCACCATCTACCTTCATCCCGAATGGAAGAAGTTCTGTTATGAGGTGGACGAGCGATTGATGGGCTTGCCGATGCCGCCGGATCCAGTTTCCACGAGTGCCCCGGTGCCTGTGGTCAGGATCACATCCATTCCTACTGCGACCGAGGCGCCGGCCGCATCGGCGAAGCAAGCGAAGTCCACTGCCCGGATAATCGCCACCGCTGCCAATACCGTCATTGGCAGCGTCCTGCGGATTGCCGCGGCCCTTTACGGCTTCACAGCCTCTTGGGCAAAGTGGTTTGCTATCGGACTGGCGGTTTCCATCTTTTACATGGCGTGGTGGAGTACAGGCCCGGCGGAGTGGTCAGCGCTTGCCACGAAGTGGAACGCCATCAGCCCTGCCGCTCAGCTGGAACTCGTGAGAAAGCTGCTACATGCACCCTTCCCTGTCGCAGCCGTTTTCGCCAGCGTAATGGCAACAGCAGGTGCAATTTTGCGAATCCTTGTCCCGCTAAGCTCCGTCGTAGTGCGTCGTCCTGCCGCCGATCGCGGCGAGGTGCAGCCGTGAGCCGCTTCCAGTTAATCAGCAACGTGCCCGGCACCACCGTACATGTCGGTTGGGATAATCCTCTGCAAACATTCTTCGCACACGTTCAGAAAGCCGGCCGCAGGGCAACGGACGAGCCGCAGACAGTGCTCTGGATCGGCACCGAGCCGAGCGAATGTCTCGACGTTCAGGATCTGCAGGAGCACATCCTACCATGGGCAAAACTTCCGCCCGGCACAGCTGCCGAATTGGAACGCCAACGGGACAAGGCAAGAGGGCCAACCCAACTCCAAGCGCAAATGCTGAATGTTGTGCGACTGTCCCAATACCGCCGCTGAACACATTAGGGGCGGCTGTGGCCGCCCCTAACGCATCAGATCGTCCTTAGCTCTGTGCCCTATTTCTGCATCGTGTACCCATCCGAGCACCGCAGTTCTTGACCGAGCGGCCCCATCGTTACGCCGGTCACGCTGCCGTTGACGCACGCGTAAGCCTGCCAAACCTCTTCCCGTCCGTCAGGAAATCGGACAATGGCACGGTGCAGCGTGTGAGGGTCAGACAGGAGGGTCTGCATGGATTTGCCGTCAGGCTCCGACTCCATGACCATGATCGGCTTGAACGCGGCCCCAGGTTCCGGCTGCGCCGGCACAAATATCGTGGCGCGCACGGCCGGAGCAGCGGCTTGCTGTGCCGACGCATACGAACCAATGCCACCCATCATGGCCGCCGCAAGCAACGGAATAGCGACGAAACGGATACCCATAGAAAGCCTTCCGACATGACCGTTACAAGAGTATGGCTTTATACACCAACCCGCAGGTGTTTTCGCTGTGATTCCGTCATCCCTTGAGGGCCGTATGTTCTTGGCCGCAATCGGCCTGTTGCTGGTCCTTATCGCTCTATCCATCCTAGGTGAACGCACCTTGGCACTATTCGGCGGTGATCGGATCCTTGCTGCCCGCTTTTACAAAATGCTCTATGTCGCACTCGGCGCCGGCATGCTCAGCTGCGTCTTGCCGTCACTGGTGACGGGCTTCGCCACTCAGCTGCGCGCGCTGATCGTGCGCGCTCGAACCTCCGGCGTGTGGACGGACGCCCTGTTATCCGACCGCATGCTAGAGCAAGCGCATACTGTCAGCCTTGTCCTTGCCTTCCTGACTGCCGTCGCTGGCGTCGTCGCGGCAGTGCTGGTGTGGTGCGACGTCATGTGGCCTTCCGAGCCCTGAAGCCGCACCCACGCTCCAATTCAAAAACCCGGAACGACCGCACTCGCTACTTCGTCGCCATCGGCGGCAACGAGTTTCCAGCGTGTGAAGTCCGGGCCAGGATCATTGACGCTCGTTGCCTCAACCACTAGCAACGCCCCGCGCAGCGCGTCACCCTTCGAAAAGCCGGGACCATCTGGCCCCGGTGCGGTAGCAGCTTCGAACAGCTTGCCCGGATCTGTGATGCGCCTTAATTCGTACATGGTTCATCCTTTCAGCGGCGCGGCCTTCAGTGCGCGGATTTTACAACGCGCATGCCCGCATGCGCGAAAAATCGGATCGTCGCCGGCACGCCGGCGAGGTGATCGCCCAGGGCGGCGCCGTCGAGGCCCAGCTGCAGGACCTGGAGGACGCGGCGGCCGACCGGCCGGGCCGCTACTGGCCAGCCTGATCCGGATCGTCGCCGGCACGCCGGCGAGGTGATCGCCCAGGGCGGCGCCGTCGAGGCCCAGCTGCAGGACCTGGAGGACGCGGCGGCCGACCGGCCGGGCCGCTACTGGCCAGCCTGATCCGGATCGTCGCCGGCACGCTACGCGCTTGCGCCAATCTCAAGCGCGTTTACGGATAACATCAGCCACTTCTTTTGCAATTTCTTCAACAGTGTGTGTGGCGGTGCTGCGAGCTAATTTATCTGCCAACGACGGACTGTAATCAATCACCTGCTTCTTCGTAATATTATGCCAGACTGGAAGTATTATCTGTTCTCCTGTAGTTGATCTGGTTACCAAGCCGTCAAGCTCATAATTTGTCCAGCCTTTGGACAGAAAGCTCGGTGATAGCACAATCAAGCCGAACTTGCTCTTAGCAAGACCTTTGTCAATCTTGCGCCGAAGGCTATCGCCGATCTTGAGCTCTATCTCGTCGTACCATACTTTCAACTTTGCATCAGTTAATGCTTTGACCAAAGGTCTGACAACCTCTTCTTTGTCCTCGCTGGCATGGGAAATGAAAATATCGAACTCTCGGTCCTCATCATCTTCACCTCCCCATTCCGGTGGGCTATTTGACCCACGCACCAACGAAGGAATCGAAGACAATGGAGCCTCTTTAAGCTCTGGTAGAGGAGCAGGAAGAATCCTTGCAGAAGATCGAACCGAGCCAACCAACCCCTGCATATCAACCGCTACATGCCAAGTTCCAGAATGCGGTATCTGCAACCGAACTGGTGAAGATCGTGCTAGACCACCGTGGAAACTATGCTGGCGTCCATTGCGATAGTTCTGGAAATTCGAGCTATCCAAGAGCCGTACGTTGGCAGCGCTCCCCGATAAAGTAATTTCGACGATTTCTCCGGCCCGCCGATTACCTAACGAATGGTGAATAAACTGCATCTCTATAATCTCCTTTTCGCGGTAATCTGAATTTACGCTTCAACGCCGAAGCCGTCCATTTCTCCTACATGCTCACCCCAGCCGGCCTCTTGAGCGCGTCGCATCAGCCGCTGTGCTACTTCGATCGACGGGAGCCGGGCCTGTCCCCGTGCTGGCTGATAGTGCCCATTGGGGCGTTTCCAGATGAAGCGATATCCCCGGTGGTGCGTCCGGTTGGCATATTCGTATCGGCACCATTCAAAACAGAGCGTCCAATCGCCATGCAACACCTCGGAAACGCTTTCGAGCACGACAACGCGATTTGCGGCCATATCACAGACTCCTCTACAGTCACATGCCATACACATGAGCGCTTATCATATGCACATGTGCATGGCATGTGCAATGCGAGACTGGAAGCGATACGGCTGGACGGCAAACCTACCCGTATGACTCCTCCACACCCATTACAGATCGGGATAATGCAGCAGGCTTTGGAGGCGCCTAGGACCGGATGAGGACCTTAGTCCTGCGTCTCTGGATCGCTCGGAGCACCCTTGTTCGGATGCGAAGCGGTCGGTATGCTCAAACCAAATGTTCCTTTGGATTTGATATGACCCCGCCCCCCCGCCGCTACGTCGCCTACTACCGCGTCTCGACGGCCAAGCAGGGAGCCGACGGCTTGGGCATGGAGGCGCAGCAACGCGCGGTCGCTACCTACATCACCGGCCGTGGTGAGATGGTCGACGCCTACACCGAGGTGGAGAGCGGCAAGCGCAAGGATCGCCCCGAATTGGCCCAGGCCCTGGCCGCATGCCGCAAGCGCGGTGCCGTGCTGGTGGTGGCCAAGCTTGATCGGCTGGCCCGGAACGTCGCGTTCATCTCCAGCTTGATGGAGGCCGGGGTCGATTTCGTCGCCGTCGATTTCCCCGAGGCCAACCGGCTGACCCTGCACATCCTTGCGGCCGTTGCCGAGCACGAGCGCGAGGCCATCGCTCAGCGCACCCGCGCGGCCCTTGCCGCGGCCAAGGCACGGGGCAAACAGCTTGGCAACCCGGCGCTGGGGCATGACGGCGGCGCCCTCGCCCGCCAGGGCGGCGCTGTCCGGCGAGAGCGCGCCGACGCCCGCGCAGCAGAATTGATGCAGCAGGTGGATCGGATTCGCGCCGCCGGCCGCACGACCTATGCCGGGATCGCCAATGCCCTCAACGATCTCGGCATACCGACGCCGCGCGGCAAGCGGTGGCATGCAGCGACGGCCCGGCGCTTGATTATCCGTATGACGCCGTAAGGCGTGTCAGAAGTCCCGTCATGCCTTGCTTGACACAAGGCAGCGGGACCGTTTAATTTACAAAAAGTAGGTGTGATTAAAGCGCTGCGGAGTCAAAAAATGCTCTACATCTCATGTGATTTTAGCAAATGTTCCGACCAGCGTTTGTATTCAGTGTATCATGACGATTTGCCTGCAGCGATTCGTCGCCATAATGCAAACCGTCTGCGATCTGCGCGGAAAAACTCTGCTGAGAGCGAAAGGTTGCTGGAGGAATGGGCGATTGAAATGCGAAATGCAGCTGGTGAGGAAATCAAACGCCGACGCGCATTCCAGCGTTCTCTGCACTTGGGACGCGGCACGCTCTACCTTGTTAGGTGATATATCTCCATTCGCTGTCACAGAATATTTTAGTAATGGAGCGCATTCATACCATCTCATATATGCCTTATTTTGTTATAATGCTAGTCAGCGCTTATATCTGTACTTAGCGCAGGCGGGTCTGGATATTACTGGCGTTGTGGCTTTACGCAATCAGGTTTTGGTGTAGAGGCGCTACATTTCGTGTAGCCCCCCCCGCCAATTATTGCAGCCGTCCTCTTGAGTAAGCGCCCAGTCTCGGTTATGACAGAAGGGCGCAGGCGGAGGCAGCATACCTCTGCACTCCGCGCTGCGTTTCTCAACCGGAGACGCAAATGTTCACAGTACCGACACAGCTCATCCCTAAGCTTGTCGACCTGGCGATCCTCCTTGTCCGTCTAGCTTTGCGCTGGATGAACTAAGGGCCTTCGGACCGCAAACCCGAACCACGGTGTAACCAGCACCGTGGTTCGGTCTTTCTGCACATTACGCAACATGTGCGCCGTTGACAAGATGTTGGTCAATTTCGCCATCAACGGCCTCGAACACGTAGTTCGGTAGTAGCGGCTTCGTGCACCAAGTTCGCCATCAACGGCCTCGAACACGTAGTTCGGTAGTAGCGGCTTCGTGCACCAAGTTCGCCATCAACGGCCTCGAACACGTAGTTCGGTAGTAGCGGCTTCGTACACCAAGTTCGCCGTCAACGGCCTCGAACACGTAGTTCGGTCGTAACGGCCTCGTACACCAAGTTCGCCGTCAGCAGCCTTGCACGCTAAGTTCCGTGCTAACAGCCCCGAACTCGTAATTCGACTGTATGATCTTGTGCACCATGTCGCGTCTCTGCGACCTCGTGCACGACGATTGCGTTGGATACCCGTGCGTGACATCGGGACCGTTCGCATCCGGGCACCCGCCTCTGCCGCTTCCAGATCACGGACCGACTGTTTTCGTAACTACCCGGCATCCGACGCAAAAAGTAGCTTTCGCATCGTCTCGACAGGCAGCGACACGACAACCATCCCGCTTTGATCGCATGGGACTAAGGTTGCGCTCACGCATGAAGGCGCTGTATTATGCCGTAGTGCCGCTAAGACGGTATGATTTTTTCGTATCAGAAAATCATCGGTGCATAATGACGCGCAAGAACCGTGATTTTGGCGCTCTCGCTGAAGGGCTGGCCAATCTGAGAAGTCCGGCGCAGCCGCCGGAATCCGCAACACTTCCGACGCAGGTTACACCACCGCCGGCAGAACCAGCCCCGCCCGCTCCTACCGCGCCAGCCTCGACGCCAGCCCCCAAGCCTGCGCCCCGTGGCCGCGGTCGACCGCCGGAGGACACCGAGCCACTGCAGCTGCGGATCCCCCGAACGCTCATGCGCCAGCTGGTGCGCGAGGCGGCCGACGCGTCCATTCAAGCCGGCAAGAACATCACTCCGCAGCAGATCATTCTTCGCATTCTGGAAGCGCGTTATAATACGGAGGACCAGGACCGTGGCTAAACTGATCGCCACCGCCGGCAACAAGGGCGGCACCGGGAAAAGCACGCTGGCGCACCTGATCGGCCATGGTTGCGGCAGTCTGCCCCATCCCATTGATGCCGTGGTCATCACTACGGACGAAGAGGACGAACCCATTAGCGGTCAACGCCGCTATCTTCCTCTCGACGGCCGAGATCTCAGCTTGCTGGCCCCCATGCTGCAAAAGCTGGACGAGCAGGAACGTTTGCTCATCATCCTGGACGGCGCAGCTGCCCGGCCGGAACTCGACAAGCTGGTGCAGTCCGTCGCTGACTTGGTGGTACTGCCCTACGGCGCCTCGATCCAAGAGGCGCAACGCGTGCTGAAGGATCTGGAACGTCTGCCTGGAGCCGTCGCACTTCCGAACCGGTGGCCAACGCACCCCGACGTTAACAAGCGGGCTAAGCGCTTCCTCGACATGGTGCCGGCTGACCGCCGTTTGCCGCCAATCTCAGCCTTGAGCCGAGTGGACGAACTCCTCGACGCCACGGCCTACAGCCGAGTGGCGACGCCGCTATCGCGTCGCGCCCAACAGCTGGTGATAGAGGTTCTTCACCGAATGAAGGTGCATCCGTTGGATATGGCCGCCAAGAATTGATGATTTTATACAGTCATCAAATCTCAATGGCTTGGCAGTTCAATGTGATACAGGTATGCGACCTTGGGTTTTTGCGTTGTCGCATTTGTTATATCGTTTTCCGGATCTGCTGCGCCGCCGGCCGGGTAGGGCAGGGGGCACAGCAGGTTCCGTGCCGTTTCAAGGGGTTGCGGCGCTTGCCTGCACCTTGCTCCGCACTTCCGCAACCTTCGCCGCCAGCCCTTCAGCCGTCAGTGCCATAGGCACCACCTCCGCACCGATGGCGAAGGTTGGCGTGCTTTGGATCCCAAGCGAAGCCGCTTCAGCACGAGTTTCCGCCAAGGCCCTGTTCACTTCCGGGCTTTCCATGTCGCGCTTCAGCCGCTCGCCATCGAGGCCGAGTGTCGCAACCATTTCCTCAATCATCGCCGGCTTCAGATCGACCCCGTGCCCGGTCTTCATTTCCATCAGCGCCTGGTGCACGTCCAGGTAACGCCCTTGTTCGCGAGCCGCCAGTGCGACACGCGCCGCCAGAACGGACGATGGTCCCAAGATCGGCATCTCCTTAAACACCACCCGCACTTTCGGATCTTTCGCCAGCAGTTCCCGCACCCCAGGCTCGCTTTGCTGGCAGTAGGGGCACCCATAATCCAACCATTCGACCACAGTAACGTCCGCCTCGACCGGGCCGACGCTGATCCCGCTTTCGACCACCTTCGGCAACATCTCCGCGAGCTTTCGGTTGCGCTCAGCCGCAACCTGCTGTCGCTGCTGTTCCTGCGCGCGTTGCATGGCGGCCGCCACTAAACCCGGCTGTTCGGTCAGGAGCCGGCGCACTGCGGCGTCCAGATCACCGGCACCGACTGTCGCCGCTCGCCCTTGGCCAGCTGGCGGCACCGGCGCCGGCGCGACCGCTTGGGCTTGGGCTTGCTCAGGCGCGACCGCAGCCGACCGCGGCAGGCTCGACGCAGTGAACGGTGCACCGAGCGTCCCATCTACGCACTGCCGGTACACCGGGCCGCCGTTCATGTCGACGGCACCCATCTGCAGAAGCACCGTTCCGTCCGGAATGCCGAGCCCGTCGACCGTACAGATCTCGCCAGCCCAAGAGAGCGCCGACGCCGTGAGGACCGCAGAGGCACAGAGCATCGCGCCGATTTTCTTCGTTCTCATTGAAGTATCTTTCTCTATTCGGTTCATTGGCAGCTGCCATCACATTGAATGCGCCCTCTGCCGATGTAGTCATTGCAGCAAATTCTCTGCGTTCCTTCGTCGCAGTATGCAATGGAGCCAGTGCCATCGCCTTGGCCGCACGAAGTCGGCGTCGCGTACCAGTTGGCGCAACTGTTTCCACCCGTGCTATCGCACCAACCTTTATTGCACTGCTGCCCCTGATTTCCGGCGCAGCACCCTTGGGTGTTGCACGACTGGCTCGTAGTCCAAGAGCCGCCGCAGCCATCCTCCCAGTAGACTGTCTGACTTCCACCGCCGCAACTTGCCGAGCAGCCGCCATAGCCGGTGACGCGAGGATTGGGCGTGCAGCAGGATTGCGTGTTGCACGATTGCGTGTTCGTGGTCGACCCGCCGCCGCAATAGCTGGGATCGACGGCCGTACTACCGGCGACACCTGTCTCCGACCGCAGGCAGGTCCGGGTTTGCGACTGTGTGCCGCCGCCGCAGCTGGCCGAGCAGCCGGACCAGCCTGACCAGCCCGACCAGGAGTAGGTGTAGCAGGCTGCCACCGTCGCCACGGCCGCGGAATTGCTGTAGGCCGACGTCCATTCTGCCGCCGACCCCAGCGGCACCATCATGGCCAGAGAGCGCGTGTTGGTAAGCCGCTTGCAGACCCCGTAGGCCGTGACATCGAGTGTCGCCCCGGCCGGAATGCACCGCATGCTGCCGGGCACGCTTGGACAGCTTTGCGCAGCTGCAGGCGCCGACCATCCCATGATGCCGGCCACCAGCGGGATCGCCAGCCCCACCGCCAGCATCACACCAAACCATCCCCGCCGGCGCAGCCCCCAACCCAGCGCACCCAGCAGGCACGCCCCCATCGCAGCCGCGAGGCACGCCAGTCTCAGCGTTACCGCATCCTGCCGCGCCCGCAATTCGTGTAGCGCCTGGACGAGTACTGCGGTCAGGTTTCCATAGGCCACGCTCCGCAGCCCGTCCGGACCCACACGCACGACCTCCGGCAAAACTTTCTCGACGGCTTCCGCGTTGAAGCCGATTTCGCCTTCAGCGGTGGACAGGCGCACATACCTCAACCCTTCCAACCGCTCGACCAGTCTCAGCGCTTCATCCGCCGGAATCGCCCGCATGTCCGCCTTCAGCCGCGGGTCGGACGAGTAGAGATAGCCCGCCGCCGATATGACTTGGTTCGTTGAAGCACCGCGGGCCGTCACAGTCTGCAGCGTGTCAGCCTCGACCAAGCCAATTCCGCCGCCGCCGCCGGCAACCAGCGTCGATGGCGCGTAGCCTGAACCATTCCACTGCAGCACCTGACCCGTGGTCGCGCCGTTCGCCTGGACCGGAACGCCGTCGATCATGTCCGCGTCGAGGCCCGATCCCGCGCCATCGTTCGCCGTCGTCCACACGGTCGCGCCGTTGACGGTCAGGCTACTGAAGTTGCCGAACCCCGCCGTGGTCGCTCCGATGCTGACGCCGTTCAATGTGCCGCCGGTCACCTGGACGGCGCCGGCGACCTGCCACGCCAAGGAGTCCGCCGGCGCACCCTGCAGGATGGACCACCACGCACCGGCCGCCGTAGAGGCAGAGGTGCCGCCGTCACCAATGGCCAGCGGTTGCCCGAGCGTCAGCTTGCCGACCGCAGCCTCTCCGCTCACTGCCAACGACTGAGACTCAACGGCTCCATTCACACGGAATGTCGATCCCAGCCCATCCGTGCCGTATTCCACCGTCTCCGGCGCCGTTGCCACCAGCGGCCCAGCCAGCTGCATGGATTCCGCCACCGATACGCGCCTAACTGAGTCATCGCCGCTGGCGTTGCCGCCGAGTGCCGCCGCGCAGGATGTTTCCAGCAGTCCATTTTCGCCGGCCATAATCAGCGCGAAAAGCGGTGCGGCGTTGAGTTCGGTCGGAACGGACGTTCCAGGAATGAGCCCAGCCAATTCCGGTTGCGTGCCCCGCACTCCGTTGTCGACCGCGCACACAACCAGCGGCGCCCCCCATACATCCAGCTTCGGCGCGCCGCTGGAGGCCGCGATGTACCAGCCGCCGGCCGGCAGGGCCGGTTCGCCCGCCACCGCAGCCCGCAACAGCGTCACCTCCGGCACCGCATCGCCATCGAGATTTGTGGCTTCAGCCGCCAGCTGCTGAGCGGCCGACGCCATAATCTGCCGGTTCTCCGCGTCCAACTGAGCGCTCACCATCCCGCCCAGCATCACGACAACAACGGTTGCGGATACGGACACCATCAGCCCAAGCAAAGCGAGGCCGCCCAGGATCACCGCAATTAGCATCGGGATTCTTCCTTAAAGGTCGCACGCACTGCCGGCGGGAATGGAGGCCGTGCGCAGCGTCAGCAGCACAGCGAGCCCGCCGTTTCGCGAAACCCAGCTCTGGCCAGCCCCCAGGCGCCGCACCGCCCCCTGGACCGCTGAATCCGTCTCGCTTGTGCGCTCGACCGGCAGCGTCATCAGGCAAACCGCCGCGCCGTCGCGCCGGTAAACCCAGCCACCGAACCCGGCCGGCGCCGCCGGCAGCGGTTGCCCGCCGGAAATCACCGCGCGTCCGTCCTGACACGTCAGACCGGACACGTTGCCGACGCCGCCGGCCGGCGCGGGCCAACCGCGCGGCTGGCCATCCGGCGAGGTGACGTCCTTCGCGACCCGAAGAGTGCAAGCCGCCATCGCGGTCTGATAAAGCCGGGCTTGAGTTTCCAATTCCGTCTGCGCCCGCGTCGCCGAAAAGGCGCCCAGCACGTCACCGCTGTCACCGGCAATGACGCCGATCGCCAAGCCGAGCATCACGAGCGCGCCGAACGCCACCGCAACCAGCGCCCCCATGTCAGCGCTTGGCCAAGCTGACGAACGCCACATAGGCGCCGTCCGTCGTTTGCACGCACCCCGTCGTGCGGGCGCGCAGCCCAGCCGGCGCCGTCGTCATAACCGTAGGGGTGGCGTCAGTCCCCGTGAAGGCGGACAGCGCCAACCCGCTGCTCGGCACCTGATCGGGATCTTCCTCGCTGTCGTTGTGCAGCTGCGCATTGATCGACAGGCACACCCCGGTCTTGATATTCGGGGCGAACATCGCGATTTCGGGCGTCGTCGTGCCCAACTCCAACGGCACCGCGCCCGCACCGCCCCTGAAGGCGATGTTGTTGCGGTAGTAGAACACGCTTGTCCGAGGGTCCGCCGCCGCCGACGCCGCACTTGGAAACGCTGGCGGGCTGGCCATCGTGCCGAATTTGGGGTGGAACAACTGCCGTGTGGACATGACGTCCGATTCATCGGTGATAAGGTCCACCGGCGTCCCGTTGAGGCCAGTTTCACTGCCGTTGAAAAGCACTTGGCTGATCGCCACGCCACGCGACTGCATGGTCGTGAAACCCTGCTGCGTCGAAGACATGATGCCCACGGTGGAGTAGGCTGCCGCACGGTTGGTCTGAGTGGCCGTATCGCCAAGCGGATTATCGGACGACGGCATGAACATATAGGCCAGATAGCCGACGAGCGTCATCGCGCCTAGAATCAAAGCGATAATAGTACCCATGTCAGCGCCCCTTTTTTGCTTTTTCGATTTGAAACTCGACCACAGTCCCGTGTGCGGTCATCTGTGCGAGGTTCGGGCATTCTTTGCCGGCACACAGCATGGACACCTGCCATCGGATCGACGGATCCAGAACCTGCAGCCGTTGCACAGCGGCCCTGAATGCGGCCAGCTTTTCAGCGTTGCCGACCGCTACCGTCAGTTCGGCGCCAGACGGCTTGACCGTCACGTCCGGGTAAGCCGCCGACAGCGCCGCCACCACGTCGGAAATCTGTTTCGGATCCGGCGGCCGCCGCTGCACCACCGGCAGCGGAACATCCGCCGCAACCGCCGCCCGCCGCCAGTCCTGAATCTCCTTGGCCATGTGCTGGACCGCCAGCAGCGCCGCGGCCACACTCCCCGTAGCGCCGATCGCCGCGGCGGCCACGACGATGTGCGAGGCCGGCGCCGCCTGCCGCCACACGTCCCACAGTCGCGAACGGTCCCAAAAAGCTGGCGCGTTCAAAGCCAGCCGCAGCCGATGCCGCATCTCAGCGAGAGACTGCATAGACGCCTCCATCGGCATGCACCGTGTCGGAGCGCCCGCCCATCGCCTCGATGGCGTCAGCCGTAACCGTCTTCGGGAAGCTCGCGCGCCAGGTTGCCGGCCCCCCCTTCGTCACCTTGAAGCTCAGCAGATCGCCACCAAGCTGCAGCACCGACCGGTCGACGTCATCGAAGCGGCCCAGCTGCGCGGCAATGTCGTTTGTCGCCAATGTCCGGGCATCGCTGACCACCGCCAGGGCCCGCTTGGTCGCAGCCTCCGTTGAGGCCGAGGCCAACAGCCCCACGCCGGCCGACACGACCCCACACACCGTCACCACTGCCAGCGACGCAGCCATGATCCCGACTGCGCGTCGCACGATCAGCCCACCGACCGCGCGCACGAACTGTTCCTCCGCCAGCGACTGAACCACCCAAGGCGTCACCGTTCCGGAGTGCTCACCGTCAAGCGTTTGGATGCTGACCCCGTATTTCTCCACGGCTCTCGCGACACCGCTTGGCGGGCCGGTGAACAATTTCGGATCGCCATCGGCCGGGATCACGAGCACCGTTTGCCGCGCAGCCGTACCGAACCCATAGGCGACCGTCCCCTCTAGCGTGCCGGACGGAAGCACCGACGCGAACGGGCACCAGGACGCCGGCGGAAGGTCGCTCACCGGCGCCGCCAGCACATAGAGGTACCCGGCCGCGTAGCTGGCCACATACGCCACGCGTTCCGTGCCGCATTTTCCGCAGGCATTTTCCCAGGCCGTGCGCTCGTTCAGCCCCTCCGGTGATTCGATCCGAAGCACCTTCAGGCTTTCCGGCACCTCCGGCCGGAGCCCCAACATGTCCCCTTGCATCTTCACCGCCGTTTCGTCATGTGCCGCACAGCCTCTTGGCTGGCGGTAAGCTGCAGGCTCAGCAGCCACGCGATCCCGCCCAGCGCGACCGCGACCAGAACCCCGAAAAGGCTCAGCCCAAGCACCAGCGTTCGCCGTCGCGTCGTCTTGGCTTTTTCGGCGCGTTGCTCCGCGATCCGCTCGCACGCGGCCGCTATGTCTGCCATTTGCCGGGCTTGCCCAATCTGCGCCCGCTCGCCACCGTCAAGCGGCGCCCGTGCGAATGCACGCGCCGGCTCGACCACATCGAGCGCCGCGTGCACGCTGTCCCAATAGGCTTGCACCGCCGGAACTTGCGAAACATCCCGCGCGAACTGGACCGTGTGTCCGACCGCCTCGCCGGCGCGCAGCAGGCGCGCGGCAACCGCCATGGAGAGCGACAGGGCGTCATGCTGCACCGACGCCCGCAGCCCAGGCACGGCCTGGACAATCCGCGCCGACCAATGGTTCCGCCGACCCCGGAATGCGAAGCGCACCAGCACCAGGACGCCCCCGATCACGGTCACCGACGTCATGAGCACGAACGCCGTGTCCATGATCGTCCGCACTGTCGCCAATCCGAAATCGAAGCGCGCGCGCAAGGCCGCATCATCCGTCCGGATCCCGCTCATCATCAAACCCGGCAGATAATTGGACCGTACGAACGAAACGCCGCTGAAGAGAGCCGACCATTCGGAGGCAAGGCCGACCAGGAACGCCCGCGTGGCACGCGCACGCGACCGTTTGGCCCGCACTTGCTCGACCGCCTGCGCCACAGCTTCATCCAGCTGGCCCGCCTTTTCGCCGGCGCCGATGATCGTCAAGGTCGCTTCGTCGTAGAGTTCGAGCGCGCGCAGCGCCTGGACGAAGTTCGCGCCAGCATCAAGCGCCGTTTTCGCCGGCGCCAGGACCGCCATTTTCCACGGGTCCGTCTCGCGCCGGATCAAGTCCGCGAGCGCCTGTTGCGCCGGCACTGCGAAACTCTGTTGAGCCACCGACCGCAGCAGGCTTTCGCTGAAGGCGTTGACCCGCCAGAATGCCGACCAGCTGCGGACTGTGCGCGTTTGCACCCGAAGCACGTCACGGCCGGATCGCACAACCCGCTCCCGAGCATCCTGTGCATCGATCGCCCACACGTTTTCCAGCCGCGGCTTAGACCCGTCGCGGCCGCGCGACGTGACCGAAAAGATCTGCATCGGTCACCTCACCGCCATGAGATCGGCGGCAGTCTCGACGCACAGCAGACCTTCAGCCAATAACTGCCCGACCCGCTCGACCCGCGGGGTAAACTTCACGCCGTCAGACAGTGGGATTTCGTCATACCGCTGCTCTTGAATCAGCTGGATGATCTTCTGCTTAAATTCCGGCTCGCGCGGCAGGATCATCGTCTCGGCCGCCAGGGCACGACCGCTGACTCCTGTATGACGGCAGTATCGGCACCCCGTCTTCGATTGCCGGAATACAGGCGTTGCCCGCTTCAGCTTCAGCCGTTGAAGATCGACCGACGCAAAGTGCTTATGCACCGGGCCGGCATCCTCGCGGCACACATGGCAGACCGTCCGGACCAAGCGCTGATTGACGACAACGCGCAAATGCTCGCCAACAATCGCGTGCGCGACCCGTTGGTTGTCCTGTCCAAGCCGCTCGATGTAGCGCTGAACCGTCTGCGGCGCGTCGCCGGCATGCAAGGTCAGATAGGTCAGGTGACCGCTGTCGACGGCTTGTGCGGAGGCGTCACCGTCCTCTTCCGTCAACACTTCCTGGACGACCAACACATCCGGCGCACGGCGCAGCGCGCCGGCGATATGGTCCGCTACTTTGCGCCCTTCGCGACCTTTCGCGTCCTCCGCCAGCACATACGGCACCAGATATTCGGGCGGCCGCGAGATTTCGATGATTTTGCGGCGCACGCGATCATAAGCACCTTCGATCGACGCCAGCGACGTTGTTTTCCCCTGCGCCGTTGGCCCCGATATGATGACCAAGCCCGACGCCTTCACCGGCGCCTGGATCAACGCCAGCAACGCCTCGCCAACATCCGGCATGTGCCGGGTCAGCACGCGAAAGCGCGGAACCTTCGCCAAATCCAGAAGACGAACCGAGACTTCTTCACCATCGGGCTCGACCGGACCAGTACCAACACGAGCGTCAATCAAACGGCCTTGCCAGGAAATCGAGAGACGACCACTTTGGATGCGCTCGCGAACCGAATAATCCTGACACTTCGCCTGCCGCTTCACCAACGACACGAGCGCGCCCATCGTCACCGAAGGAAGATTGTGCCGAAGGTCACGTTCGCCATTCACATGGAACGCGATCCAGTTCTTCGTCGTCTCCGGCAAAAACATGAAATCAATATCGGACGCGCCCAGGTCCAGCGCTTCCGTCCAAACATCTTCCAACAGCTGCAGAAGGGCGTCCCCGCCATTTTCAGGATCCCGCGCGAAATGGGCGGCAAGCTCACCAATCCGTTCAGGAGAAGGCGGCCGGAAGGAGGAAAGCGCTTCCTCGACGTCCTGCTGCGCCAATGTCTCGACCGTGACGCTTTCGACCTCGAAGCCGGCCGCCTGAACCGCATAGCTCAGATTATCGACCGCGGCCGGATCATGGTCCGCCGTTGCTCCGACCACGAGCACACCGTTTGTCAATTCCGAGGGAATAAGCGAATGCTCGCCAAAGGCCGAGTACGGCACCATGGAGCGCAGCGTCTCGCCCGAGGCATTGCGCCGGCCGCGGGGATCTTCGTCCATCATGCTCAGAAACAGGTTCTGGCTCATGACGGCCTGGTGCGAGATTTCGCGCCCTTCAGCTGCGGCGGCCGCCACCTCGACCGCTGCCACCCGCTCGAATCCCTGGACCGTCTTTTGATCGATCCCGCTCATTTGCCCAGCCCCTTCCGAGAGCCGAACATTCCGAGGGTCAGCACCAGCTTTTCCCCGCCGCCTTCCAGCGTCAGAGCGTTCCGGCCGACGCTGGCCTTCCAGACCCGGCCGCCAAGCATCACCTCACCCGCCTCGACACTTCGCGTGCCGGTGCCGTCATCGACCAGTCGACGCGCCCCCTGAACGCCGACGAGGCGCAGCCCGCCAGTAGCAGCCGGCTTTGCCGGCGCCCCACCGCCCGGCGCTATCCCGCCCGGCGAAGCGCCTCCATACATCACGCTTTCAGGAACCGGCGGCAGATTGACGACGTTTGCCCCGTCCTCACCTTCGCCCGCGCCTTGCCCGGAAACCGGCACCACCAGCTGCCGGGACGGTCCGCTGTGAACCACCAGGAGATCGGCTCCGACATTGCCCGTTACCGCCGGCGGCGCATAGCTCACCACGACCATGCAGCTTTGGCCGGGCTTCAGCCCGGTCAACTCGCTGCATCCATCCTCCACCACGCGCATGCCCGCTTGCTCGCCACCAATGAGGCGAACCTTGGCCACCGCCAACGAGGTATCGGAGCGATTCGACAGAGCCACCACGCGTTCCGCCGGCAGAGAGGCGAACCGCAGTTCCTTCGACCCAGGCTCCAAATCCTTCGGTTCAGGCCCTGCCGTCGACAGGCGAGCAGCGCTATCGACCACCTCGCCTTTCAGGTTGACCGCGCCAATCCCGGTATCGTGCTGCAGCGCGACCGACGCCCGCAGCACACCCCGGCGCGTCCCCACCACCTCGATCTTCAATGCGCAGCTGGCGCCCGGCCCTATGTCCCGATCCGAGCATTCGTCCGACACCACCTTGACCCGCGTGTCCGCGTCGGAGGTCACTTCCGTCCGACGAACACGCACCGGCCGACCGCCTGTGTTCTTCCAGACCGTCAGCGCATGCTCCGCCCGGTCCTGTTCGACCTTGCCCAACTCCACCACGCGCTCCACCGGATCGAGCACACCCGGCGCGACAACCGGCCCAGCCGCAGCCGCGCCCGCCGCCGTTCGAGGCGGCTGTGCAGCCAGAGAACTGCTGCGGCCGTCCGCCTGTGCGAGCACCAGATCGCCGGCCGGCACCGGAAGACGATCAACCCACCGTCCGCCTTCCGCCACCTGGACCGGCCGCTTTTGCTCGCCACGCGACGCCGCCTTGTCCGGAGCCGTCGCCGACCGACGCCCCGACGCCGTGCGTCGCGGCGTCAGCTTCTCCGGTTCGCCCTTGCCAGGGGCCCGACGCTGTTCGACCGGCGGTTCAGGCATCGGCGGCATGACCGGAGCGCTCGACGCTCCGGTTTCCTCGAACCGCACGACGCGCGGACGCATCAAAATCACGAGTTCGCTTTGCTCCGCCGCCTTTCCCGCCAGCAACGGCGCAAACACGCCCCAATCCCCGTCAGGCAGACCTTCGGCCGTGCCCTCCGTCCGCTTCTTGCGGATCCCGGCCAGCAGCAACGCTTGTCCCGGCCGCATCATCGCGTAGCTCGACAGGTACCGATCCGAAGTGATCGGATTTTGGATGACCGTTGTGCCGGTGGTGATGTTCTCGACGTTCTGTAGATCCACAATGTCCAAAAGCACGTCGGCATGAACAACACCGCCGTAATACTGCGGCTTAACCGTTAGGTTCATTCCCAGCGTATAGCTTTCCGTCGATACCGTGTTGTTGGCGACGTTGTTGATCGTCAGCCCGCTGCTGGAAGTGTTCCCGCTGGTCGGGAATCCAACTTGCGTGATGAAGCGCCGCCGTCCACCGTTGGTGAAACTGGCCGGCGTGCCACTCAGCGCCGTCAGTTCCGGTGTCTGGACATTCGCAACAACGCCCTCTTTTGCCAGGAAAGCCAACAGCACGCCTGCGGTCAGCCGGCTGCCGTCGTAAATCCCCGAAGCACTGACGGACGGGGACAAAAGACCGCCAGCCGGCCCTCCACCCAGCGCAACGCGCAAGCCATCCCCAATCTTCGCTTGGAGAATATCCCAGCGAATACCCAGCTGATTGTTTGTGTTGAGGTTTACTTCCGCGATTGTCGTTTCCATCAGCACAAGCACGTTGTTGCGCTTGACTTGTTCGAAATACGTCGCAGCCTCTGCCGCCTGATCCAGTGTCGCCCGGTACACGATGGTACGCCCGGCGCTATCGACCTTCACATTGCCGTCGCCGAGGATGCTTTTCAGCGCGCCCTCCATGCCGGCATAGCTCACTGTCCCCATGGAGCGCGGGGATCCAGCACCGCCGGACCCCCCGGCCGACCCGCTCGACCCCGTGTCCGATCCGGACGAGCGCCCGCCGCCATTCGTCACGGTCGCCGGCACCGGAGGCAATTCCACGACGAAGGTCGCATGCTGTGACACCTCGACCCGACGTCCGTCCGCCGACGCCGAGCACCACGCGCGGCCCGCCGTGCACAACGCCATCACCTGTTCGGCAACTGGTCCGGCAGGCAGTGCCACGGTCACAGGACTGCTGGCCAGTTCGTCCCCTGTGAACACCAGCCCGACGCCCGACCCTTCCAACGCAGTCTGCAGCGCCGCGCCGAGGGGAGCACCCGACAGCATCAACGCCGGCATCCGCTTTGCCGGCAGCGCTTCCAAGCCGCCACTCCGCCGCGGCCGGAACGCGCCGGCTGGCACCGGCACGGTCAGCACCGGTTCGTCCTTCGTAAGCCGGCTGTCGAGCCGTTCCTCTGCTCCCGGCACAGACGGATCCGGCGGCCGCGTCGGAAGTTCGAATGACGGCCGGTTAGCATCGGTTACAGGCGAGCAGCCCACAGCGACGGCGGCCGCCGTTGCGACCAGCACCCAACGGAAGCGTTTCATGGATTCCCTACTTTCTGTTGAGCGACAAATGCGCTCTCACACAGCGATGGCCGCACGCGTGCACCCGACGCGCGCGCCAACTGACGCAATCGCCCGCAGACCCCCAGCACCCTCTGGCCATACAGCCGGGCAACGTCGGTTCGCTGCCATGCGTTGTATCGTCCGATGCGTACTGCTATCTCCGGATGGTCTGTTTGCAGCCCCTCGTTCAGCACGCGGGCGCCTAAACGCAAATTTTTTAAGGGATCGAATAGATCAACTGCGTGCTCTACTTGGCGCCCGTGGTCTTTCAAGCTGATCTGCATGAGGCCGATCGCGACGTTTCGTCCGTTCCTCATCTCACGATCAAGTATGCGGATCGCTTCCTCTCGGCCCGACGGCTGGAAGGATTGACTGGCGGTCGCAATCGCAAAAGGTGACGGTGCTATTCCACCCTCTTTCCCTTTGCGGGACTCAACCAAGGCCACGGCGTAGAGCAGGTAGGGGTCCAACCCGTATTCGGCCGCGACTTTCGACCACGCGGAACGCCCCAGGTCGAATGCCATAGCGGGCTTTCCGACCTCGATGCTTCCACTCAGCACCGCAACGGCAAGAGCCATACCGATGCGTGTCCGCTTCCCACAGACGCAGCTTGACTTGTGGCTACGCCCGTTAAGCATTGCTTACCCTCAGAAACGACGATTAGTAGGCGGACAATAGCGACTAATCGACAAAATAGCTAGAAGATCGCTCGAATGTGGTACCTCTCACGACCGCATACGGGGGTATGCGTCCATCCGCGTGCGCAGGTATCGTTAACCTTTCGTTTACGTCGCAAGGGGTGCCGCTGGCATGCCGGCGTCCTCCTTCGTCGCCCCCCTATTCCTGCCTGGACACACTTTTCCGGCCGGCGAAGCACGCACCGCCGCACCCGCCCGGAACCCTGAGTCGGCGGCTATCCCCGAATCATTCAGCCATTCAGTTCGAGGCTTAACCAAACCCTGCTAACGGGTCGCCAAGTAAGCGTAGATTAGTCTACCGAAAGTTCGCGATATTGACGGCGTTTGTTGTCTTTACGGCGACTGTTCGGCGGGCTTGTAAACTGTTTTGCACTTCTCTACGCACGGCGCTTAGACTTTCGTCAGCCGTCAGCGGAGGAAGCAGGAACTTGCGAGTGGGAATCAAAAGGGGCCGAACCATTGGCCCGGCCCCTCGACTTAGGGTATCACCCTCACCGCCATCGCCTCGCCAGGCTGTGCGGCACCATCACTATACCTTCACTGCAACCAACCCCACAATCATCCTCCGCAAATACGCTAGCGGGGGGTTGTGGGGGGGCGGCAATGAGCCCCCCCAACTCTTGCGCCGCATCGCGGCGCATCGCTCGGTGAGCGCGCGTCAGCGCGCTGGACGTGCTGCCCCATGGCGTCGCTCATGACGCAGCGCCGGCGCGCACGACAGGCCGACTACATGCGGGCCAAACGCGACCGGCTGAAGCAGGAGGGGCGCAAGGGCGTAATCGTCTACCTGACGGTCGACCAGCTGGCGCGTCTCGATGCCTATGTGGAGCAGATCGGCGCGGCCAGCCGCACCGAGGCGATGGAGTCCCTGATCGAGCAGCTACCGGATCCCGCGCCCCAGGCGGATCCGTGACCGCCCCTCGACCGCCACGGCGGCAATACCACAAGACGCCGCGCGCGCAACGTGCGACTGTCCGTAGCCCCCTCGCGAACTGCGGGTGGTTGGAGCAGAATGTGCATACCCCGTTATGATGCCATAGGCCGTTTCGGGAATGCGCGTAGACTAATTGTTGCTTGCTTGCAAAATGTTGTGCAGATTGCGGGCATTGCGACACAACACAGGAGAATCGAACAACCAGAAACCGCATAGCCGAAACCGACCATAAACGCCAGTAGCCCCGCCGAGATTGATCCCGGCAGGGCGAGCCAGATAACCCGGCTAACTGGACGAGAGAGATAAAGTAACGGTGTCTGACTTGTCGCAGAGCGGACACTAGCGTCTCTCCGTCTTCGTTGCAAGAGGTTTTCGGCAACGCCCCTGCATGTCTTGGCGTCGGCGCAGACCCCGACGGAGAGTTATATGCACGCTGCTGCAAATGCAGAAGCCGTGAAAGGGCACGCCGCGCGCGCGCCCGGCTTTAATCATGTGGCCACAATTGCCGCTCGCTTTGATGGCACCGACCGATGCAGTGCTGAAATCGTCCGTTTGATTCTATTCGCGACCGCCTGTCTTACCTACCTTGACGAGAGCGGCGAGATTGATACCTCGCGCACCCTCTCCACCAAGGCCCAACTTCTTCTTGCCGTCCTTGCCGAGCATGTGCACAGCGACAAGTGGCAGACAGGCAAAGCCTATGCGTGGGTCAGCAACGACTATCTGTGCATGCGCCTTGCAACCGAAGCGCGATGCGTTCGCCGGTTACTGGCCGAGCTAGAGACGGCCGGCTACATCGTCCGCCGCTACAACGGCAGGAACCAGCGCCTCGACCGCCAGGGGATCGACCTGCGCCCGTTCGGCGCGCGCCTGGACGACATTGAGGCAGCCGTCGCGCGTCAGGAGGAAATGCTGGATCTGCAGCGGGCTGAGCGCCATGCCGAGCGCATGGATAGTATTGATCTATCCCCAGCTTTTTTCGAAGAAAGCACCTGCATGGAGGACTCAGGAGTCCTCCATAACAACAATCTACAAAGCGCCGGTTCTAAAGAACCTGTAGAAATATTGCCTTCGGACCTATCAAGTTGCAAGGTGCGTGCCAGCGACAAGGCTAAAGCTGCGGAAATGTTCGATCTGATCGTTGTTGCCAGCCCAACATTCCGCCGCCACTTAGACCCGGCTGACCAGCGCTTGCCAACGCCCAGCAGCATCAGTGCCGCGGCAATCCAGATCCTTGCGAAGCACTTCAGGAATCTGCGTTCGGATCTCTGGCCGATTGCCGTGCAGACGCACGGCTTCGCCGTGGCGGCCGCTGTGCTGGCGGCCGCGATCGACAAGGCCGGCGTGAAGGATCGAACCCGATATCTCGCCTCGATGCTAGGACGCCGCGACATCGGCGCCACGATCACGCTCAGTCTGAAATCCATGGTCCGCACAGCCGGCAGCGCCTAGGAGGTTCCATGTCAGCCCTCTACACCCTTGTCGTCGTCTTTCTCGCCTTCGGTCCCGCCGGCGAGCCGCAGATGCACGTCGAACGCTTTCCGGAACCGTCCATGGACCGTTGCCGGAAGGCTGCCCAGGAGCTTGAGCAGATGGGCATTCCGAGCGGCGCCTTGATCGTGAGGACGCGATGCATCGAAAGCTAGGGCGTCTTGCAGCCGCCGCGACGCTGGCGCTTTGCGCCATCGCCGCCGATGTGCGGGCCGCGACCGTGTGTGACCTTGCCGCCCAGGTGGCGGCCAGCGTGCTGCCGATCCCGCGCGATTTGCTGGTGTCGGTTGCCCAGGTCGAGAGTTCCCGGCAGCCGTGGGTGCTGAACATCGACGGCCGCGACAGCCGGCACGCGACCCGACAGGAGGCCGCCGCAGCCATGCGTCGCGCTATGGATGCCGGCGCCTCGAACATCGACGCCGGTTGTTGGCAGATCAGCAGCCGTTGGCATGGCCGCGCGTTCCGTCATCCCGACGATATGCTCGACCCGTTGCGCAATGCGCTCTATGCGTCGCTGTACCTTCTGGATCTGCGCCAGGAGTCCGGGAACTGGACATTGGCCGTTCAGCGCTACCATTCGCGGGATCCGGCGCGCGGTGACGCCTACGCCGGCAGGGTTGCCGACGTGCTGTCACGCGTCGTCGGCGCACGACAGGCCCAAGGACGAGCAGCACCGAACCAGTGAGGACCGCATGCCGAAGCGTCTCACCAGGGTCGACTACCTGAGCGGCGTCGAACTGGAACGGTACCTTGGCCGAGAAGCCGGTGTTCGCCCGTCGGCGGCCGACATCGCCGCCCAGCTGCCCACCCTGGACCAGCGCACCCCGCAGTCACAGACCCTCGTTCGCAAGATGGCCGCAAGGTGGATTGCCAGCGGCCTCGCCATCGAGGCGCCCGGCCCCCGTGGCGGAGCAGGGTGGGCACTCTCGCCGGCCGGCGCCGCGCTGATCGCCCAGGCGCTGGTGTGGAAGTCACCCGCTACGGTCAGGGCTGAGGCGCGCGCCGCCGCGGCGGCCGCGCGAAGGACAGCCGCGGAGGTCGACTATCACGCCATCCTTCGGCGGCTGGATAGAACGGAGCGGATCACGATCCGCGCGCTCACGATCCAGGAAGCGGCAACCATAGCCCGCCAGAGGCTACGGTTCACGTCCGAGCGGGTTGTTGCGGTATGGGAGGGGTCACGACACGAAAGTGCGCAGATTGTCCGGGATGTGGGAACACGGTGAGAACATGGATTTCGCTATCCCACAGGGCCGGCTTGTCATAACGCCCGGTCTCTGTTTTACGTCTGTAGGCGCAATGTCAAAATGTCAGTCCGACGCAACATAGAAGTGTCAGTCTTCCGTCGTGTTTTCGACGGCTGGGAGGCTGGCGATGGGCTGGATCACGATGAGCGAACGGGACTTGCAACGTGTCGAGGTTCTCGGCGAGGTGCTGAGCGGTCGCCGCGGGATCGGATCGGCGGCGTCGGTTCTGGGTTTGAGCGAGCGGCAGGTGTGGCGGCTTCTGGCGCGCTACAAGGCGGGTGGCGGCGGTGCTCTGGTTCACCGAGGTCGCGGCCTTCCGTCGAACCGGCGGCTTGGCGATGATGTGCGGGAGCAGGCGCTGGAGTTGGTTCGCAGCCGGTATGGCGATTTCGGCCCGACCTTGGCGGCGGAGATGCTGCGGGACAGGCATGGGCTGACGGTCTCGCGCGAGACGTTGCGCCAGTGGATGGCGGCGGCTGGTTTGTGGCTGTCGCGCCGGCAGCGCCGGCAGTTTCACCCTCCCCGGCTGCGCCGTGAGCGGTTCGGCGAGTTGATCCAGATCGACGGCAGCGAGCACCGCTGGTTCGAGGATCGCGCCGAACCCTGCACGCTTCTGGTGTTCATCGACGATGCGACGGGCCGGCTGATGCAGCTTCGTTTCGCCGTCTCGGAGAGCGCCTTTTCCTACTTCGAGGCGCTGGAAGGCTATCTGAACGCCCATGGCCGGCCGCTGGCCTTCTACTCGGACAAATACTCGGTGTTCCGGGTCTCGCAGCGCGAGGCGAAGGGCGGCCAGGGCATGACGCAGTTCGGCCGGGCCTTGGCGGAACTGAACATCGAGATCCTGTGTGCCAACTCCAGCCAGGCCAAGGGGCGGGTCGAGCGGGTGAACCGGACGCTGCAGGACCGGCTGGTGAAGGAGTTGCGGCTGGCTGGCGTCACCGGCATTGAGGCGGGCAACGCCTTCCTGCCCGGCTTCGTCGACCGCTTCAACGCCCGCTTTGCCCTGCCCCCTGCCCGGCCGGACGATCTGCACCGGCCGCTGACCATGGCGCCGGATCGGCTGCGCCAGGTTCTGTGCTGGCGCGAACAGCGCCATGTCGGGCAGCAGTTGACGCTGTCCTACGAACGCAAGCTGATCATGCTGGAGGAAACCGAGCTGACGCGGGGGCTGGTTGGCCAGTATGTCGACACCTACGCCTTCGCCGATGGCCGTCTGGAGGTGCGCTGGAAGGGTGTGGCACTGCCTTACCGGGCCTTCGACAAGGATCAGCGGGTCAGCCAGGCTGACATCGTGGAGAACAAGCGGCTGAGTGCGGTGCTGGCCCAGGTGAAAGAGATGCAGGAGAGCCGGCCGCCACCGCGGGTGAAGACCAACAGCGAGAAGAACGGCTACCGCAAAACAGGCCGGCGCAAGCGGGACAGCGGGCTTCCCGATGGCGTCTGCGCGGCTGATTGACCGCAGGCATTTGCCCTATCCGCAAAGCCCCGGTGCGGCCGGCATGTCTGGCAGCAGGATGATGGCTCGGCGATCGTCGCCGCCGTCAAGCCCTGCGCCTGCGGCGCACCGCACAGCGGCTCCGGGGCTTGACCGCGCCGCCGAGCCGAACCCGAAAGCATCCATGCCAGATATGCCGAAAAAGGCCGGCAATACCGCCAAGCTGAAGCCACCTCTCTGACATTCCTACTTTGCGCCAACCACTGACACTTCTAACCGGTCGCAACAACGTCCACGCGGCAGCGCTATCAGCCACCACGCCCATCACTGTCCAGAGAGTCGGTCCCCGCTCCGCACCTACGCTGTTGAGGCAGGTTGTCAGAACTGCCTGTTGGAGGTGGAATGGATTTCCTGGAGCGGATCGCGGCTTTGCGAGCAAAGGTCTGCGAGGTGCTGGAACGAAGGCGATGCCTTCTGGACCAAGCCGACCGACGCTTGCGCTCTGCCGATGAGACGTTGAATGCGTCTCGCCGCCGAATGAAGGGGAAGCCCCATGACCCAGACCGCGGCCTGCTTACGATGCCGCCTTGATGACCGTTTCGATCAACTGGTCGAGGATGGCCTTCAACTCATCCAATTGCGGCAGGTCGAGCGTCAGCAGGACGTATCCGCTGACGCTTTGAGCGTTCACTACGAAATCGACCTGGACGAAGAGGATGAATTCGTGGGGCGAACAGCCCTCTCCTCCGAACAGAATCTCGCGGCCGTTTCCGTTCAGCTGCTCCGGCAAAGAGATCAGGAAGCTCCGGTGCAGGCTGTTGGCGATCGAAGACAGCGCCCCGTTCAGGATGACGTTGCCGATTTCGTTGAGAGCCTCATACCGGAACGCGGGGATGTCGGCCGCGTCGCAGTCTTCGGGAAGGGCCGCCCGGACAAGCTCGAAGCTGTTCGCTTCGGGAAAGATCAGCAAGGCGCAGCCGGAAAACTCGCCCGTGAACCGCTCGCGGACGGCCACCAGCGGAACGACGCCCATACCGGGAAGACGTATGACGGCGGCTTCGCGGGTGACGACCATGACCTGGGGAACCGATAGGATGACCTCATCCTTCAGCATCTTGCTGAGCCGTGTGGCGGCATTGCCCATGGCGATGTTGATCACCTCGGTCAAAGCGTCGTGAGCAAGGCCACTGATCTTAGACTCTGTCATTTCAGCCTATCTAACTTCAGCCACGCTGAAGTCCATTATCCATTGCCCCGATCCTGCAGTCCAGCTGGGCTTACGGCCGCATCCGTGCCGGACCATGCCGGCGGGTGCGGTCCAGCTCCTGCTGGATGACCGCCGCCAACTCCTCGATCCGGTAGGGTTTGGACAGCACCGGCATCCCCTTCAGCCCGGCGTGGCTCTCGCTGTAGCCGGTCGTGAGCACCACCGCCAAGCCGGGGAGACGCTCCCTCGCCAGTCCTGCCAACGCAACCCCGTCGACCGTGCCGGGCATCACCACGTCGCTGAACAACAGGTCGATCGTCTCCCCGTCCTCCAGCCGTCGCAACGCCTCCTCACCGCTGGTGGCGCGGTCGACCTGATAGCCGAGATCCTCCAGCGCCGCCGTGACCACCGGCGCCACCATCGGGTCGTCCTCCACCAGCAGGATGCGGGCTCCACCCCCCTCAGCGACCACCGGCGGGTGATCCTTGACCCCGTCCGCCACGACCGCTTCCGCCCGCGGCAGCAGCAGCGCCACCGTGGTGCCGCCGCCCGGCACGCTCTCCACCGTAGCCGTGCCGCCCGACTGCCGACAGAAGCCGTAGACCTGCGACAGGCCGAGCCCGGTGCCCTGGCCGACCGCTTTGGTGGTGTAGAAGGGCTCGAACACCCGCCCGAGCGCCTCTGGCGCGATACCGTGGCCGTTGTCCCGCACCCACACCCGGACGAAGGAGCCGGACAGACCGTCCCCGCCCGTGCGCTCGGCGTTGCTGGCGCCAACCACCACCCGCCCCCCCGCCGCGATGGCGTCGCGGGCATTGGTGGCGAGGTTCAGAACGGCGAGCTCGAACTGCACCGGGTCGGCCATCACCGGCCACAGCCCGGGCTCCAGATCGAACTCGAGCTGGATATCGGCGCGCAGCGCTCGCTCGAGGAAGGCGCTCATGCCGAGCAGCCGGTCGCGCACGTCGAATGCTTCGGGCTGCAGGCTCTGGTGGCGCGAGAAGGCCATCAGCTGGCGGATCACGCGGGTGCCGCGGTCGACCGCCTGCCGCCCGGAATCGAGAATCTCCTGTACCCCGGCGACATGGCCGGCGCGCCGGCCCATCAGTTGCAGGCAACCCGACATGGCCTGCAACAGGTTGTTGAAATCATGCGCAATACCGCCGGTCAGCTGGCCCACCGCCTCCATCTTCTGCGCCTGGAACAGCGCTTGGCGCGCCTCCTCCAGTTCCTCTTGGGTGCGCCGGCGTTCGGTGATGTCGCGGGTGATCTTCGCGAAACCGATCAGCGTGCCGTTGTCGTCGCGGATCGGGTCGATGACGACGCTCGCCCAAAAGCGGCTGCCGTCCTTGCGGATGCGCCAGCCCTCGGCCTCGAACTTGCCCTCCGCCAAGGCGGTGGCAAGCGCCCGTTGCGGCACCCCGGCCTTCTGGTCGTCCGCGCTGTAGAAACGGGTGAAGGACTGCCCGATGATCTCGTCGGCGCTGTAGCCCTTGAACCGCTCCGCGCCGGAGTTCCAGCTGCTCACGATCCCATGCGGATCGAGCAGGTAAATGGCGTAATCCCGTACGCTTTCCACAAGCAACTGGAAGCGCCGCTCTCCGGAAATGAGTTCCGAAGCCGGTTCAGCCGGCAAAACCTCAACCACGGGCACACCCACATCACACACGACCAATGGGCGGAGTGTCGCGGGCGGACGAGTGCCGGGTCAATAACCCAATCCGAATAGTCGGGTATTCGCAAGGTGGCCATCATCCCGCCAACATGTGAAACAGCACGCGGCTGAGCCCGCTTAGTTTCCATTGTTATCAACGTGCTCCGGTGCCAATCGGCGTCAGAACCCCACGCCGATTCACAGGTAAGGGAGACATTTGACAGAAACCACCTTGGTGAAGAGCCATAGCAACTGGCCTGAGGCTCCAAACTTCCTTATGTCGGTTTTCTGTTCCATTGCTCCCGGAACCCCGCTTCCGCCTGTTGATTAGGAGGCTGTCCCGGGCGGCGGCCGGCGGAGGGCCTGCACCAGATCCCGCACGTCCTGCTCCGTGCGGCGTCTGCTTTGGATCCGATAGACGGTTTCCTCCGCTTCAATCCGGAGTTCTCTCCTACAGGCCACAAGAATGCCGTCGGGCGGGTGCCGGGCGGCAATGTGACAGGCTAGCGTTCTGGAAACGTACATCTGTCGGCGACGGCTTGGCGCCGATCAAGAGAAAGATTCTTCATATATACGTATATTGTTCGCGCAACGTTCCTGAAGATAATTAAGCTCTGATCCATTTAGTGTCTGAAAAATATGGATGATGTTGTTGCGCGAGATTGGCGGCAGCCCCTCCTTCTTCAGGTCAACTGTTGCAATGGTTAGGCTTTGAAGCAGATCACACCTCTATGAGTTCGACCAGCCGAATGAGACAGCCGGCAGCGTTGAGGGCATCGTCCTCGGTCCGGCCGTACCTGCGATCATCTCCGCCGATCAGCCTGATGATCTCCTCGCCCGCTATCTCGGTGAGCGGGGCAGCAGCAGCGAAAGCATGGATACCTCCTTCAGGACACGAAATAGCCCGCAGCCGGGGATGCTACGGGCCAGCGGCTGTGCTGATGTGATATTGCCAAGGTGGAGTGACCCTGCTCTCATTGACCGAGCAGGAGTGGAAAGATGCCTAGCGGAGAGAAACTAACGGTTACGGCCGTCAGAGCTGCGTTATCGAGCCACCTGATTTTATGGCTGATGTCTGCAGACTCGAAAACCGGTGCGTTGCGGACTGGCGAGCCCGCATGGATCCCCGAGATCTGTCGAGATAAAGGATTGGTGATCCCGGGCGATCAACCCGGCACATGGAAGCTCAGCCCACTGGGCTGTGATGTTTGGAAGCTACTGTGCCAGAGTCGCTCTCCTGGCGCGCAAGAAGCGGGTTTACGTCGGCAAAAGCGACAAAGGGCAGCATCGCATGTTGGAGTCGGCATCGCCTCAACGGGAGAGACCACGAGGACCGACAAGCCAACCGAAGACCAATCTGTGTCTGGTGAGGTCAATAAGCAGGCCCCGCAGCCGCCGGAAGTGCCGTCGATTGGCCAAGTCAATGAGCCAACCGGAAACGGAGCGAAGCGCTCCCAGCCAGAGAAGGCCGGTGATCGTGAGGGGCAGACGCGGGAACCAAGATACGACGAGGCGTGAAGGCCACATGGAAAGGTCCCTTACACCTCCATGAACTCGGCCAGCCGGTTGAGTCAACCGTCGGCGTTGAGTGCCTGATCGTCGGTGCGACCACGCTTCCAGGCGTCGCCCGAGATCAGGTCGCCGTAGAAGCACATCCGGGGGTTCTGTTGCAAAGTCTGACGTTGGTCGCGGAGAACCGCGGCATCAGCACTGTCATGTGGCGATCCCGAACAGGCCGACGATGAAGGTCGCGTGGGCCGGCATGTCGTTGACGGGGATGGCGGCAACCTGCCCTTTGCGCACCATGGCCAGAATCTCGTAGCCGGCGATCGTCCGGCGTGCGGTCTGGAAGCTTTTGAACCCGAGCCCTGGCCGCACCAGCCGTTTGATCCGCCGGTGGTCCTGTTCAACGATATTGTTCAGGTATTTCACTTGGCGTAGCTTGGCGAAGCGCCACAGCTCGCCGGCCTTCTTCATCGTCTTGGTCGCACTCGGGTAAGCCGCGTTCTTGTCCACGGTGAGGGTGCGCGGGTTCACAGTGTGCGCTTGCTTCAGCGCCTTGCGGAAGAAGCGCCGGGCGGTCGCGGCGTCGCGCTTGGCGCTGAGCAGGAAATCGATGTTCTGCCCACGTGCATCGACGGCGCGGTACAGGTACACCCACCGACCCTTCACCTTGAGGTACGTCTCATCGACCCGCCAGGAGCCGGTCGTCGTGCGCAGATGCGGTAGCAGCCGCTTGTCCAACTCCGGGGCGTAGGCCTGAATCCAGCGGAAGAGCGTCGTGTGATCGACCGCCACGCCGCGGTCGGCCAGCATCCGTTCCAGGTCGCGGTAGCTGATCGGGAACTGCAGGTACCAGCGCACCGCCCACAAGATCACCGCGGCCGTGAACTGCCGACCCTTGAATGGGTTCTTCTTGGACTTCATCACCCTGTCACCCAAGCCGCCGAAAAGCGCCGCGTTTTACCCGATATCTGGCCCGTCGAAAACGCTGCAACAGAACCGGGCCGGCCTCCTGAGCGGGGAACTGGCCCTTGCGACCGGGGGCGCCCTCTGCGGGGTGCCGGCGTGCGCAACGGGGCATCGCCTGACCTGTTACGGTAGAATGGACAACTCCTCTGACGACGAGCCGCTCCGGGCGGCGCAGGAGCGGGTGCGGCGGGCTGCCGAGGCGGTAGCGGACGCCTACGCGCGCTTGGCGCGCCATGACAGCGAGGCGGCGGCGGCGCGGCGGCGGCTGCGGGAGTTGCGGGCGTGGTGGGCGGCGCGGCGGGGGGCGGACGGCGACCGGCGCTGAGCGCGGTTGTATAAGTCCATGTTCCATAATCGCTGTTCGCCGCCCCGGTTGTACCCGGTCAAGCCCTTGATCCGCCGCACCTTCGCGCGGCGGTGGAAATTATGCGGCAGCCGTTGGGCCGCTTCCAGTCAACATCTTGTGGGTGGCCGCCTCGCAGCCAGCCCCCGGAGGTTGAAAATCGGCTTGACCGGGCTGGACCCGGCAAAGCAAACCTCGGTCAGTGCGGGTGCGCCTGCGTTCTCACCGTGTCCTCAGATCCCGGACAATCTGCGCACTTTCGTGTAGTGACCCCTGGGAGGCGGCGGCCGGCGACTTCGCGCCGGCGCTAGATCCAGACGGTTAGATGTTCTATATTCGTTCTTATGCCCGAGAGCAACAAACCGACCTTCGCGACGGCCTATGGACACTACTCGCTGGACTGGTGCCGCGAGCGTGGAATCAGGAACCTTGAGGTCTGGTGTATCGGAAACCCGCGCTGCGCCAACCGTTCGACGCTGCGCGTCGACGCGCTGATTTCCAAGGTCGGACCAGGAACCAGTTTGCTCAATGTTGCGCGCCGCATGCGTTGCACCCGGTGCCGGCGTCTTGGGTGCTTTGTGCAACCCGAACCGCCGCCGGCACCGGGCACACCGGACTATCGCGCTTGGGTCGCTGACGAACTTGGCCGTTGCCAAGCCTTCATTGTGCAAGTGCGAGAGTCCGGAATAACGCCCGCCATCGGCTTAGAAGGCGCTGGACAGGATCCTGTTGACGGAGCCGATCCACAGAGGCGTCGTCAAAAACAGCAGGACCGGCCACAGCTTCGTTAGGATATGAAACATCGTTGGTCTCCATAGGTGTCTCTGGCGCTTACGCCAGCGACACCCATTGTGGAGATCTGATTTTTTTCGCGCGCCCCCGATAGGTTGCCGAAAAACGCATCTTTCTCGGCATCGACCGGCGGCGCCGCGTTCACGCAGCGCGCGGCAGCGGCCGGAGGCAAGACGCCGGCGCGTGGCTGTTCACATCGCGGGCGTCCGGATCCTCGACCAGATCGACGCCGAAGCGCTCTTTCCACAGCTGGCGCGTGGTCGCCCAGGCGGCCCGGAAGTCAGGCGTCCCGAAGGCATCGCCGTCGTGGTCGATCGGTGCACCGAACAGCGCGATACAGTCCGCGCGATACTCCGCGGATCGCAGCATATGGGCGTGCCATGCCAGATCGGCCGCGCTTGGTGGGCATAGCGCCAGGTCCGGGTGCTGCTGGACCAGATCCAGGAACTGACGATAAAGCGTGACAGCTTCCGCCGCCGCCACTGGCGTCATGCCGTGCTTGGCCAAATCGCGTTCAACGCGCGCCAGGTTCAAATCAGCAATCTTCATAGCCAAGCATCCTCATTTGTTGGGGGCGAGCCCCGGCGATTGACGCAACCTGTCCGATGAGATGCGCGAGCGCCCTCTGACTGGTCACGCCGAAACTCAGGCCCAGGACCGCATAGATCCGGACCAGCTGTTTGCGTACCGTGGCATAGGCTCGACCGGTGGAAGCCGCGGCTTCAGCTGGACCGCCGGCGGTCACAATCGACAGAGCCACGTCGCACTGCCCAGGCGAAAGGCCGAGGGTGCCGAGCGCGTCGCGCACCACCGCCTCCACCGGCGCCGGCGGAGGAATCAGGATCACCGCATCGCCAACCGAAAGCCCGGCCCCAACCGACACCATTGTTGGATTGCTGGCAGAAGGCATACCGAGGAACCCGCCTCGCCCGTGGTCGGCCGCCGCCTGCACCAGTTCGCCGAGCCGAATATCGGCTGCCGCATCAAGCGCTACCAACCGGCCGTCCTGGACCGTGCAACCCAGCCCGCCGAGCAGAGCGAACCGGGCGGCCGCATTTGCCCAGCGCACCGACCGGTCGCGCCCGACAATGGCGACGCCGAGTGATAGCCGGTTCAGCAGGGCTTCGAACCGCTCCGTCTCATGTACCGTGTTCAACATCTCAAATACCGATCTTGGAGCCGTGCCGGCGACCCAGCCGCGCACGCGCAGCTGCGCCACGTCGACCCGGACTTGGGCCGTCCATCCGTCCGGAAGGGCGCGGTGATGACACTGCAGATCGACCGCGCTGCCTTCGACTTGATACCGCTTGCGGAAGTCCAGCACCGGGTTCGCACGGCGGCTGTTGACGATCATCGCAAGGTAATCCGCCGGCGGGACCACCAGCGACTCGGCCGTGCTCATGCCGGTATGGACGATGGACCAATAGAGATCCGGAAAGGTTGCGCCATCGGGAAAGCCGAAGAAGGGATAGCGTGAGCGAACGTTATCCGACACGAAACCAATCCGGTCATCCGGCATGAACAACATCGTCTCGCCGCCCAAAACGCGAGAAAGTTCAAGCAGTTCGCCGAACGCGGCGGGCGCTTCAGGCGGTAGATCGCGCAAAGTTATTTCCTTCGGTGGAGCGACTTATGTCCCGATGGATGTAAAAAAGCACCATTTGGTGTACGGTTCGAGCGAAAATTAACCGTCCGTTTCACGCAAAAAGAAGCGGAATACAGGGATATGCAACGCTTAGGAGGCTAAGGATTCGACATGTGAAGCGCTTGCTTATCAAGCGGTTTGGATGCCGTTCCTAAGGCTTTGCAAAGCCTGAGACACACCAGAGGACCCACAATGAAAACCGCGTTGTATTGCCGCAAACTCTTGGATACCGCCGATGCCATCGTGCAGAAGTTCCTTCATGAACAGCACGACGAAGACGCGGCAAGAATCCCCGCGGTGATGATCGCCGACTTGAAGACCCTCGCTCGAAACCGGGATGTTCACATGCTCGTAGCGATGATCTCTGTTCTAATCACGAGCGATACCATCAGCAGTGCCGAGCGGGAGCAGATGATGATTAAAATCTTGCAGTAAAAAATGCAAGGCGCGATCCATTCTTAAGCTTGTGATTTTTTGATTGCATAAAATCATGGCGGAACGATGGGTCGATTTGTCGCTTTTTCGGATCTGGCGAAGGCGGAACCTCCCGCTGGAGTGCTCCGGCTCTAGGATCCGTGCGCGGCCGCGCACGGATCCCCAAGCCCCTGGACGGGACACACGCTCCCAGGCCACCCCTGGAGGTGCAGCCTGTCCAGGGTCTTGGCCCTGTCGGGTGACGATCTGTCCCGCTTCGCGGGCCACCCTTCGGGCGGGATAATGCACAGTCGCTTTCCATCGGCAGCTACAGAACACCGACGAAGCCCACCAGCTGCAGAAGAGAGTGGCCGTGTCCGTCGCCTTGCTCTGGACACACATCGAGGCGCCCTTCGGCGCCCAACTGTTCTATCCGGCCGGTCCCCGGCCGGACGCCTGCCGCCGTGGTGGAAAACTGGTCGCGCAGGCGAAGCGATCCCGCCTATGGGCCGCAAGCGGCCCATCCCCGCTGAAGCGGGGCCCCACGGCAGGATCGTTCGCCCGTGCCACGCGCGGGCAAGGGGAACTAGGCCCCCGGCGACCCTCGCGGGCCGTGCTAAAGGCCGGGGGCCAAGTTCCCCTAGGCCCGCGCTCGCGCCAGATCCGGAAACGGGATCTGCTTAGCAATGGGTGGGTTGGGGCGGCGGTTGCCCGCCTTGGTGGGCGTTAGCCCGCCAAGGCCCTGCGCACCGCGTCCGGTTCGCGTTCGATCACACGCAACAGAGTCCGTTCCGGCCCGCGTGGGAAGCGGCGGCGCTGTTCCCATTGCGCAACCGTGTTCACCTTGAACGAGAAGGCCGACGCAAAGCCTTCCTGCGTCATGCCTAGCCGCTGGCGGAGCGCCTTAACGTCGATATCCTCCACTTCCACGGTATGAACACGGGTTGCAGGCGAAGCTTTGCCTTTCTGGTAAGCAACGGCCTCTTTCATGCCTTCCATGAGATCGGTGAACAGTTCGTCATCCATGATTTGACCCTCAGTAAGTTTCGAGTAGCTGTTTAACCACCTTCGCGAAGGCGTTCTTTTGCGCGTCGGTCAGATTTTCCTGCCGTGCCTTCGCGTAAGCAGTGAGCAGGAAGACCGGATGTTGCCGGTCATAGTAGTAATAGATGATCCGCACGCCGCCGCTCTTGCCGCCGGATCCGGTTGCGAAGCGGATCTTGCGGATCCCACCACCGCCCCGGACCAACTGGCCCCGCTCAGGGTCGAGACCGATCATCACCAGCGCATCGGCCCGCTCGGCTTCGGTCATGCAGCCCGCAGCCCGCGCGAGGTAGGGCGCGGTTTCGACAACGGCTTGGGGGATGGTGGGTTGGTTCGTCATGCCCTGATTATATGTCATTGACAGGGTATCGGCAAGGGCCAACCCTGTCATTGACATACCTTCGCTGCATGGCTGTCATGTTTCGCTACGCGTAGCGTTATCCTTCCAATCGCTACGCGTAGCGTTATAATGGGGGCACAGACGGAGCGAGGCTAACGCCTCCGCCCCCGCCGCCCCCACCCTCCGGAGCCTCCGCCGTGACTGTCTATGGCCTTGATCCCGTCAACACGCGGACCTTTCAGAACGCTCATTTCTTCGTCCATGTCGAACAGGACGACCCCGCGGCAATCGGTCTGAACGGCCTTATCAGCTTCGGCCTGATCGTGGAGCCGAAGGAAGGCGACGTTTCGCTCGCTCGCGTCGAACCCATGGCCAAGGCGCGCGGTTTCCTGCGCCATCTGGACCACGACTATACGACGCGGCAGAGCGCCACCCGCGCCGCCCGTCGCCTGCTGGACGGCCCCTTGAGCCGACCCTAGCCGCAAGGCGGGGTTTCCCGACCGCCCGCAGCCCCAGGCGCGGACGGCCCGGCAACCTCACCCCCAATCGCCGCAGACGCAGCCATGACGGCGCCACGGCGCCGCACGCCCGCCCTTTGCCTGCACTCAGCCAGGAGCACGCCTTGACCAGCCAACCCCGCCCCATCGGCACCCGCTCCCCGGTCGCCATCGTCATCAACTGGCGTGACGAGAACTATGGACGGATCAGCGGCGCCCTTGCCTTCCGGCCGACCGTCGCCCCGTTCCCGTCCGACACCATGGCCGCGCGCATCGTGCGGATCTATCGGCGGCACGGCTTCGCCATGCATCCCGGCCGAGACTCCTACGTCAACCAGCAGCCGACCGCCGACACCCCCGCCCAACTCGCCGCCGCCTTGACCGCCGCCGGCTTCATCGTGACGCACGCCGGTTGCGTGCCCCCCTCCATCGCTCAGATCCAGGAGTGACCCGCATGACCTCCACCACCATCACCCCCGTCGTCATCGGAACCCGCCTGCACTGCATCCTCTACGGTGGCCGCGAAGGCACCGTGTACGCGATCCATGGCGAGCAGCGCCCGGACACCATCCGCAGCCTGTGCGGCATCGGTTACAGCGGCGGTTCCGCGACTTTCGACGTGGTGTTTGACGACGGCAGCATTTCCAACCGCCTGCCGGAAGCCATCATCCACGGCGTGCAGTGGACGATTTTTGACGATGTGTGGGGAGCCAACCGCATCGCCGCCGCCCTGGCGTACGCCGAGGAAGTCACCGCCAACAAGACCGCCGCCGCCGCCGCCGAGAAGGCCGCTTTTGCGGCCGAGGTGGCGCGGCTGAAAGAGGCGCCGGAGTGGGCGCACCTGACCCAAGGCAATGGCGAGCGCGACGGACGGCTTGCAGCCGCCAACGTTCGCGCCGTCCTGAAAAAGAGCTTCCCCGGCATCAAGTTTTCGGTGCGCAAGCAGCACCATAGCAGCATCGGCGTGTCGTGGGAGGACGGCCCGACCGTCGCCCAGGTCGAGGACGTGGTGTCCGCGTTCAAAGGCGGGCGGTTCGACAGCATGCAGGATCTGGCGTCCTTCGAAACCTCCCCGTTTATCTCGATTTTCGGAGGGGTGCAGTACCTCAGCACCCGCCGCGAAGAGTCGGACGCGCTCATTGAACGCGCCATCACCCAGGTTTTCACCGACTACGCCGGAAACCTCAAGGACACGCCCCGGCCGGCCGTCGAGGACTACCGCAGGGGGCGGCTTTGGTCCGTGCCGGTCCCGCTCATCCAAGACGACCTGCAAAGCCTCATCCGCACCGCCGCCTATCAGCTTGTCGGCTGATCCGGCCGGGGGAGGCGCAGCCCTCCCCCCGCTTTCCCCCCTTCCGCCTTCCGATCCCGAGGAATCCGCCATGCACACCGCCGCCATCACCTCCCCCATCGTTGAAATCGCCCTCTCAAAGCTGGTGTCGTCAAAGCAGAACGTGCGGAAGACCGGCGGGCAGACCCTCGACCAGCTCGCCGCTAACATCGAGGCGAAGGGGCTTATCCATAACCTTGCGGTGGTGCCGGTGGAGAAAGACGGCAAGCCGACCGGCAAGTTCGCCGTGGTCGCCGGGGGGCGCCGTCTCGCCGCGTTGAAGCTGCTGGCCAAGCGCAAGCGCATCCCCGCCGGGCATCCCATCCCCTGCACCGTTCGCACCGCCGCTGAAGCGGTCGAAACGTCCTTGGCTGAAAACGTCATCCGCGAAGCGATGCACCCGGCCGACGAGTTCGAAGCCTTCCGCGTCATCATCGACCAGGAAGGCGCCACCGTGGAGGAAGTCGCCGCCCGCTTTGGCGTGGAGCCGTTGTATGTGAGCCGCCGCCTGCGGCTGGCCCAGGTGTCGCCCAAGCTGCTGGACCTATACCGCACCGGCAAGCTGACAGCCGCGCACATGCAGGCTTTCGCCCTCAGTGACAGCCACGCCGCGCAGGAGGCGGCCTATTTCGAGGCGCCCGAGTATCGCCGTGACCCCCAAAGCATCCGCAGCGTTCTGACTCACGACGACGTGAAGCCGATGGAGGACCGTCGCGCCCGCTTCATCACCGCAGACGCCTACCTCGCCGCCGGTGGAACGGTGCGCCAGGACCTCTTTGCGGCGCCCGGTGCCGCCCCCTGGACGGACGCGGCTTTGGTCGAACGGCTGGCGCTGGAAAAGCTGGAAACGGTCGCCGCCCAGGTGCGCGCCGAGGGGTGGAAGTGGGTGGAGGTGCAAACGCATGTCACCTACGAGCGCCGCAACACGTTCGCCCGCGTTCACGCCGAGGATGTGCCGTTGTCGGAGGCCGACGCCGCCGAACTGGAACGGTTGGAGCAGGAATACGACGCCCTCGCGGAGCAGGACGACGCCGACCCCGCAGCACTGGCGGCGCTTGACGAGCAGATGCAGACGATCCGTGCCCGCGAGGACCATTGGTCCGCTGAAAAGCTGGCCATCGCTGGCGCACTGGTGAGCCTCGACTACCAAGGCGCGGTGCAGATCGACCGGGGCATGGTGCGGCCGGAAGATGAGCGCGCCATCCGCCAGGGTGCGGCCGAGCAGGACAGCGACGGCGCGACCGAGAGCACGGCAGGCGCGCGCAAGCCCATGACCGCCGCCCTCATGCTTCGCTTGACCGCTCAGCGCACCATGGCCCTGCGCGCCGAACTCATGGAGCGCCCCGACGTGGCGCTGGTCGCCATCGTCCATAACCTCATGGCCCCGGTGTTCTACGGCACGAACAGCTACAGCCGCCCCAGTGCGCTGGAAATCAGCGTGGACCAGCGTGGACGCGCCGCCGCCCTTGACGCCGAAGGGATCGAGGGGTGCGCCGCCAAGCAGGCGGTGACCGACCGTCACGGATGGTGGTTGCTCCGCATCCCGGCCGCGCATCACGAGGCTTGGGAATGGCTCATGGAGCAGGACCAGGAAACCATTCTGTCCCTGCTGGCCTACTGCACCGCGCAGACCGTCAACGCGGTTCGCCACCCCCACAACACGGAGTCTGATGAACGCTTGGTCGCCTCCAACGACCTCGCCGCATCCCTTGGCCTCGACATGGCCAAGTGGTGGGAGCCGACCGCAGAAACCTACCTCGCCTCAGTGCCAAAAGACGCCATTCTCGACGCCGTGCGCGAAGGCGTGTCGCCGGAGGCGGCCGACAACCTCGCCAACATGAAGAAGGCGGCATTGGTTGCCGAAGCCGAGTTGCGGCTTGCCGGTAGTGGTTGGCTTCCCGTCCCGCTCCGTTCGCACCTTGACCAGCAAGAGGAAGAGGCCGACCAGCCCGCCGCCCAGGACGACGGGCAGAGCCTGAACGCCGCCGCCACGGACGACCACGGCGCCGATCGCCACGACGACCGCCACCAGAACCAGGAACCGGCCGACACCGAGGCCCACCCGACCGACACGACGGTCGACCCTCTGGCCCTGCCCCCGGCCGACCAGGACGCCCACCCCATCGCCCTTGCCGCTTGACCCTCACATGCCACGACCGGCGGCAGGCGCCGCCGGTCCCACCAGGAGGAACACCCATGTTGCAGCAGCCGAACAACGACAACCAGCAGACCGCCCAGGCTACCGCCCCCGTTGCCGCGCCGACCTCGACCGTCCTTCGCTTCGTCCGCGTGCCCACCGCCGACCGGGTGACGCTCTATTGGCCCATCGCCCGCGACACCGAGGCCCGCGACGTGCTGCGCAACGTCGGAGCCGTGCGCGTCGGGATCGACAGCCAGCCCGCGAGCAGCGCCACCCGGCGCGAGTTCGGACACAGCCACACCGGCCGCGCAATCGTCACCTTCGCGGCCTTCGCCCGCATCGTCGCCGCTGGCCACGCCGATCCGATCCACCGGGCGTGATCCGTCCGGCCCCGACCCCGACCCAGGCGCGGCAAGGAGCAACCTTGCCGCGCCGCCGCGCATTCCCTACGATCCGGAGCCGTCCAACATGGTGCCTTCAATGCCCCGCCCACCGATTGCCGACCGCCCGCAGACCTCGACCGAGCGCACCCGCGCCACCCGTGCGCGTCAGCAAGCCGCCGGTTTGCCCGACCGTGAGAAGGTGCAGCGCGCCATAGCCAAGGCGTCAACGGCCCTATCCGAAGCGGAGCGGCAGAGCCTCTTGGCTGCCGTTCTGGACAGCGTGCCGGCCGACCAGCGCGAAGGGTTCGAGACGGCGACGCGTGCCTTTCTGAATCTGCCGCAGTAGCGCCGCCGCCTTTTTGCAGACGCCGCCGCCCCCCTGCGGGGGACAGCGACGCCATGGGGGCCTGACGGCCCGGATTCCGGATCAGTTGGACGCATATGAGCAAGGCTTTTCCCATCCTTCAGCGTGCGGTGACGCTCCACCAGTCGGGCCAGCTGTCCCAGGCGCGAACGCTCTACCAGCAGGCGCTGCGCCTTGATGCGCGAAATGCAGACGGTCGCTATCTGCTGGCATTGCTGGAGTGCCAGGACGGCAATCCCGCCAAGGCTCTACCCGCGCTCCGGCGTCTCGCTCTTGAGCAGCCCAGGAATGGAGACATTCACTTTACGCTTGGCCGTGCCCTTCACGCGGCGGGCGATCCCAAAGCGGCCGCAGCCGCCTATGCCGTCGTGATGGCGACTTCACCGGCCAATCCTGACGGTTTCTTGGAGGCCGCCCGTTGCTACAGCGCCCTGCGCGACTGGCGCCGTGCTGCGCAGGTCCTGGAATCGGGTCTTGCCGTCCATCCGGCGCACCCGCTGCTGTGGAACGGTTGGGGGGTAGTTGCCGGCGCCGAAAAGCGCGACGACGAGGCCGCGAGTGCGTTCCGCCGGGCCACGGCGGTTGACCCAAACGAACCGGAATTGCGGTATGCATACGGCCGCGGACTCCGTGCGCTGAACCGCACCGAAGAAGCGGCGGCGCAGCTTCAGCACGCGTTGCAGCTTGATCCCGGCTTTGTGCGCGCCCGCATGCTGCTGGCACGACTGCTGCCCGTGATCTACGACACCCCCGCTCAGATCGGAGCGTGGCGCCGCAGGATCACCGAGACGATGGAGGCGTTGCCAGCCACGGCGCCGGCGGACCCAGCGACGCTATCCGCAACGTTCGAGGCAATCGCCGACACCACGAATTTCTATCTCGCCTATCAGGGGCATGACGACCGCGCGATAGCCGAGCGGTGGGGCAGCTTCGTTCATACCATCGTCGGCGCTCGCCATCCGGATCTGACCCAGCCGCCCGCCCGAAGCCGCCGGCCCGGCAAGCGGATACGCCTCGGCTTCCGATCCGCGCACCTTCGCGATCATACCGTGCTGTACCTGTTCCGCTCTTGGCTCACCAGCCTCGACCGGGCCCGGTTCGAGGTCAGGGTCTACGGTGAAGGTGAAGGGGACGCCGTGACCCGCCTGTTAGCCGCAGAGGTGGAGCACTACCGGACTTTGCCGGACGACGTTGTGAAGGCGGCCCAGCAGCTGCGCGCCGATGCCCTCGACGTTCTGGTGCACCTCGACATCGGCATGGACCCGGCCGGTCAAATTCTCGGAAGCATGCGCCTCGCCCCCGTCCAGGCGGTGACTTGGGGGCACCCGGTGACGACCGGACTGCAAGCCATCGACTGGTTTCTGTCTGCCGACGCCATGGAGCCGGAAGACGCCGACGAGCATTACAGCGAACGATTGCTGCGCCTGCCCGGTCTAGCGGTTTCCGTCACCCCGCCGAAACTGCCCGCACAGTCGGCAGATCGAGAACGCCTTGGGTTGTCGGCAAGTGACGTCGTGTTTTTCTGCGCGCAGTCCCTCTATAAGCTGCTGCCGCAACATGACGACGTTTGGCCCAGGATCGCCGCGCGTGTGCCAAATGCCCGCTTCGTCTTTCTGTCGTCATCCGGGAATGAGGTTGTCGCGGGGTTCAAGCGCCGCCTCGACCGAGCATTTGCCGCCCAGGGCTTGGACGCGAACCGTCATGTCGTATGGGCGCCGACAATGGACCGCCCCGACTACCTGGCGCTCAATATGACCTGCGACATTTTCCTCGACAGCCTGGAATGGTCCGGAGGACGGACAACGCTCGAAGCCGTCGCGTGCGGGTTGGTTCCGATCACCACACCCGGCGCTTTCATGCGCGGTCGCCATACTGCCGGCATCCTTGCTGAACTGGACCTTCACGAACTCATAGCCGCCGACAAGCACGCGCTGGTAGATTTGGCCGTCCGTCTCGCCGGCGACACCGATTTGCGGATTGAGATGCAGCGGCGCCTTGCGAAGCGGCGCGACGCCCTCTTTTCCGACACCCGGTGGAAGCCGGCATTGGAACAGTGGATCGAAGCGGCACTGCAGACGAAAAGAGGCGGCTAAATCCATGATCGACCAGAATCGACCGATTGGCAGCGTCGAACGTCTCGCTTCCTTGATGACCGCCGATCCGACCGAGCGCGTCGTGCAGACCTTCCAGGCTGACGGACCGCCGCAGTGGCACTTGGTCCGCCGCCGCCTGGAGGTGTCGCCCGAGGTGGTGCGTGCGCTGCTGGCGGCCGGTAGCGCCGGCGCCGATGGCGTTCCCTGTCTTGTGCCGGTCGCTGACGGCTTACTGCCCGGAACCTCGCAGACCTATCAATTTTCTGTAACGTTGCAGAAAATCGACCACACGGACCCCCAGCCGAGGCGCAAGCGTGGTCGCCCTCGCAAGCCCGACGCCCCCGGCGCCGCCGAGCGAATGGCGGCGAGCCGTGATCGGAAGGCGCGGATAGACGTGCACAGGCTGCTGCTGATCGCCGCCATGACCGAGCATATGCCGACCGAGAAGCTGCGCCAGCTGGAGACACACCGCGTTTTCGGCCCGATCATCCGCGAAGCGCGGTTCATGGCCAAGGCCGCTGCGCTGACGGGCTCGAATCTCGAAAGCTGAATTTTTGTAACGTTACGAAAATTTTTCCTATGACTCCGTGCGGTTCGTAGATAGCAGCCTGCACGGAGCCACAGCGCATTGCCATGTCCTTGATCCGACCGTTCGGCCCCACAGGACTTCGCCGCGCATTCTCGGATGCGCGGAAATTTTTCCAGCTGATCAACTGATCGGCGCCGCCGGTGTGGTGCTGAAGGTGCTGCGCCAGCATGGCGCCGGGCTCCGCACATCAGGGACCGACAGGGCGGGCCGGTGCTGGCCACCAGCTGATCGGCGCCGGCATATCCCCCCATCGCCCACATACCCACCGGGGAACGGACCAGCACCAGAGCGCGTTGAGGGGCGCGGGCTGGTCCTGCGCGGCCGTGCCGGCGCGCGCTCCCCCATGGATATGTGGACGAGGCGCGCCCAGGTGCAGGGTACAGGAGATTTGCCGGCGGCTACACGCCGCCATGGGCCGGGTACAGCCGGTTTCGCGCCGGGTACAGCCCAAAACCGGCAGGGTACAGGTGGGACCGGCGGCCGGTTCCGCTGGCGCGGTTCCGGCCGTTTGCGAAGTGGCGGATTTGCTAGGCTTTTAAAAGACCGAAGATGAAGCAGGATAGGACTTTTGTGGCCACAAAGTGGCCCCAAAAGTCCCCGGCCGGGGGCCTATCCTGTGTTGCCGGTGGCAACGGGTGCGGCGGGGGGTGCCTTCGGCCGGCTGCGCCGACCCCCCGCCTTGGTCCTCTCGATCCAGCGTCTGCACGCCGATCCACGCCCGGTCTTTCGCCCACCCGACCGATAGGAGTAGATTAGTCGCCACCCACAGCCGCAGAGGACAGAGGCCCCGGTGCGCGACGAAATGTTGAAAATCCGAATGAGTGGAGGCGAGCTTGCGGTCATCCGCCGGAAGGCGGAGGCCGAGGGGCGGAAGCTGTCCGACTTCGTTCGCTCCGTCGCCTTGTCGGTGGCAAACGGCGAGAAGGCGTATCTCTCCACCGAGGACCGCCAGATCTACATCGCCATGCTCCACCAGCTGACGGGAGTCGCGACCAACCTCAACCAGATCGCCCGGCAGCTGAACACCGCGGCGGTGATGGGCGCCGACATTGCGGCCGAGATGCCGGCCGACGTCTTCGCCGCACTGGCGGCCGACGTGAAGCCGCTCATGGTCGACCTTCGCAAGATCGTCGCCCGTGGCTAAGTTTTGGGACGAGTGGAGCCGGCGGCCGACAAAGGCCGACCGCACAGCCGAGCAGGCACGGCTTCCCGGCCTACCGTCCAAGCGCGGCAGCAAGAGCAAACCGCACAAGCCGGAGCGCGACGGCCCCGCCCGCGCCGAGGACGCCCAGGACCGCGCCGACGTCATCCGTCTTGGATTGCCGCCTCCCCCGACCAGCGGCAGCGGCGGCCGGGCCGGACCCCGTGGCCCGCGACCGACCCCGGGATCCGGTGGGGGCGGACGCACCGGGCGAGGCGTCAGCCGGGAGGGTGTATTCCGCGTCCTGAACACCGCCAAGCATGCCCGTGCCACCACCAACCAGGCGCGCTATATCGGCCGCGTTGACTCCCATGCCGAGCGCAACGCGCGTGCCGGCGTGCCGCTCGAAAACGAAGCCGGGGAGATCGTCACCGACCGCGACGGCATCGATGCCGAAATCCAGTCCTGGAACCTGAAGGCCGCCGACGACAACCGCTCTGCAGCCTGGAAGAAGGCGACGGCAGACGAGCGCCGCGACCTGGAGGACCAGTGGCGCAACGCCACGACTGAATGGCGCCAGAAGAACTGGAACAAGGATCCGCTGCGCAAGACGCAGACGGCCCACATCATCTTTTCGATCCCGCCGGCGAGCGGTGACGCCGAGCAGTTGCGCGCCGCCGTGCGGGCTGCCGGCGCCGAGGCGTTCGCCGGGCATCGCTACGTTTTCGCGATCCACACCGACCATGGTCGAGGACCGCACGCGCACTTCGTCGTGCAGATCGACCCCATCGACGCCACCCAGCAGCGATTGAATCTGCGCAAGCACGCCCTGCAGCGCTACCGCGCCGCTTTTGTCGACCACGCCCGCGAACATGGAATCGATGTGGTCGCCACCCGCCGCCAGGACCGCGACAAGACCCGCGATCACATCCACAAGGGGGAGCAGCCGTTGCACGACCACGAGAAGCGCAGCAAATGGACCGCCGCCGACACCCTGCGCGGCAATGTCCCAGGCTGGTATGAGCAGCACGGCCGCGAATACGAGTATTACCGCAATGGCCAGGAGGCGCCGGACGATGCCCGCCCCGGCAAGCTGCGCGGCTTCATGAACCGCTTTTCCAAGCGGCACACGCCCTTTGCCGACCGCACCCAGGAGCTTCAGACGCTGGCCAAGTATTTCGCTCACTACCCGGAGGGGGAGGCGCGCAGCCGCGCCGTGGAGAGCTTCGTGACGATGTTCAAGGAGAACCCGCGCACCGCGCTATGGGCGTTCTCCAATCATGCCCAAGCGTTCGGGCTGGCAGACGGGAACAGCCCGGTCCTGCCCGGCCGGATCGCCGCAGCGGCAGCGCGCAGCGTCGATCCCAGCCCGCGCAGCACCACCGAACAGCAGCGCCAGGACCGGGACCAGCAGCGCGAGCGCGCCGACCGGTCGCGGCAGTCGCGACGGACCCAGCAGGACCGCGACCGTATGGCGCGCAGCTTCAACAGCATGGCGGCCGACCTTGCGGCGGCCGGCGACCCTGAAGCCGCCGCCCAAGTCGCTGGACTGGCGGCCGACACCGCCGCCGGACGCACCGCTCCCCAGCATCAGCCCGGCAGCATGGGCAAGCCGCGACAGCGGCCCCAACGCCGGCCGATGCGAGGCATCGACAAAGGGTTCGGTATCACGGATTGACCGCAGCCGCGCCCGTACTGGTCCCCCGCGCGTAAACAAGCAGAGTGCCCGCCACGATCAAAGCGCTGCCCGCCAGCCCGTGCAGGGTGGGAACCTCACCGAACAGGACGAAGCCCAGCACGGCGGCCGCCGGCACCGTCAGGAAGTCGAACGGCGCAAGGAAGCCGACCGAGGCTTTCGCATAGGCTTTCGCCGCCGTCAGCTGCGCCAGGACCGCGAAGCTGCCCAGGACGGCCAGCAACGGCCAATCGCTGATCGGCGGCCCGATCCAATTCACAGCCGCGACTGGCCCCGTCGCCGCCACCGACGCCGCGGTGTAAATCAGCACGATCAAACCAGCCGAGTTCGTCGCGGTCAGGCGCCGCACCGCTGTCTGCGACCCGGCCGAGGCAACGGCCGCCAGCAGCGCAGCCGCCGCCGGCAATCGGAGTTCCGGCACCGTCAGCGCGGGCCAGAGTGACACAACCGCGCCGACGAAGCCGGTCAGCACTCCCGCCCATACTGCCGGACTGGACCGCTCCCCCAGCATCACGCGCGCAGTCACCGGCATCAACAACACGCGGCAGAAGAACAGCAAGCTGGCCAGCCCCAGTGGCATGGATGAAAAGGCAAACATGAGGCTGTAGAGCGCCACCACGCCCAATCCGCACCGCAACGCATAGCCCCATGGGTCGCGCGGCCGTCCGAGGTCGACCAGGAGCCGGGCGGCGCCAGCCAGCACCAGGACGCCGAAAGCGGCACGGAAAAAAGCCAATTCCGCCGTGGGAAGCTTTAGAGCGAGAAATTTAGCGGCCGCACTGCTGGCCGCGAAAGTAGCGGCCGAGGCAACCGCCCACAGGCCCGCTTGTAACGATATGCGCATTCTTCGCCCCGCCCTGTAACCTTGAGCGCGGCTCGTACCAGATCCAGAGGGGGGCCGACAACCAAGCCGGCCCACCCTCGCGACCCATGCTCACCCGATTTCCTTCAGAAACGCGGCAATGTCCGTGTCGGTCATGGGAGCGTCGTTCTTACCCTTCCCGCCCCCTTTGGCCGTTCCCTTCGCCGGCTTCGCAGCTGGCTTCGGCTTGACCGGCTTCGCCGTCGCCGGCGGCGGCGTCAGCCCGACCGGCGGCGCGATCACCTTCGCCGGATTGCCGACCGGGTTGAGTGCGCGTTGGATCTCGGGAGGCAGCGGCAAGTTCACCAGCCGCCGCAGTCGCAGCCTGGAGAAATGTGCGGCCTTGGCCTTGATAGGTGTCTGCTGGTGATATTGCGCGCCGACGATCACCCGACCCTTCGGCATCGACATGATTTCCTGCGGACGAATCAGCGGCACGCCCTCATAGGCTTCGCCCTCGCTACCGCCCGACCGGCCGAGCCCGACCTGCCGGTTCCAACTCAGCCGGATCCGGGTTTTCTGTCCGATGCTTTCCGAAATAAATTTCGCGGTGTTGAGGTTGTTTTGGGCGAAGACGACGCGGAAGCCGTAGTTGGTCCACATCGCGTCCACCTGATCGTGCCCATACACGACCCGCGCTTGCGCCAGATCCTGGAAGGCAACAAGCATCCGGACGCCGAAGCCGCGGATGATCGCGGGGCCGTCCTCGATGGCGCGGAGGCGCGGGAGGAATTTGGCCTCATCGAGCACCATCGCGACCTGCAGCTGTTTCCTGTCCGGTTCGCGGGCGGTCAGGTATCGCACCAGCGCTTCAGCGTGCATGCCGGCAATCTTGCCGTACAGATCGGCATCGAACGGAGGGGCTTTCCAGTATGTCGTGATCGGCCGCCGTTGCGGACCCACGCCATGATAGTCCGCAAGGTGGAAGTCACAGCGGGCCGTGCATTCAGAAATGTTGTCGTTGAGCCAGGGCGACATGTAGGCAAAGACCGTGCCCAGGATGTTTGAGCGCGTGCGGTAGTCGAACTGTGCAATCTGCCGAAGCCCGTCCGCAATCCGGCTTGGCCAACGCATCTCTTCCGCGTGAAAAGCCGCCTCTTCCAGTGCGGCCCGCACTTCGTCAACCTCGCCTTCTTGATCTTCTTCCGCCTCGATCCGCAACGACGACAGCCATTTCAGCACCTCCCCAAAGGACGTGTCTTGCTTGCGGCTTTCGTGATCGTAGATCTGATACAGCGTTGCCGCCGCGCCGAGCAGCCGGCCAACCCGTTCGAAGAAATCTTCCTGTCCCACGCGCGCCGCAGGCAGGATGATCCCCCAATACCGGTCTACCAGATCGCCGCGCGCGGCGCCGTCCCTCGGCAGTTCAGAACAGGCGATCGGATTCCAACAGGCGGAGTTTTCCGATCCCCCCGCCATGTTGATGACGAACACCTTTCCCAGCTGACCGCGCGCGCCGGCCGTCATAGCCGCCAGTTCGCCCTTGGTGTCGTGGACCATAGCCGACATCCGGCTCCCCAGGCTCAGGAGCGAGGGGACGATCACGCAGCTGGTCTTGCCGGTGCCGGCAGGACCGAGCACCACCACCGACAGGTTGGCCGTGCGCAACACCACCCGGCGCAGCAGCCCTAGCACGAAGCCGTAGCGACCGCGCAAGTCCATCTTACGGAGGTCGCGGACCCGCGCCCATCGCGCCTGTCCATAATCTCCACCCATGGGCAGGATCTGGAGCGTCAGGACCGCGACGACGCCAGCCGTGAGCCATCCAATGGCCGACCAAAGCAGCCAGTCCGGGACATGGTGTTTCACCGCGACATAGCGCGCGATCAAGTCCCAGGTGTGAGACTCCCACAGTGGCACATCCCATCCAACGAACACCGTGGCCACCCAGCCGGCGCCGACGACGAGCGGCACCAGCAGCTGCCCGATCAGGCGCCGATATTCAACCATTCACCCTCTCCCACCAGCCGCACGGGGTCTGCACCTCTCGACGGCTCCCAAAATTCAACAGCCCGGCGGCGACCGCCGGACAGCCGCTCGACGTGCACCACAAGGTCGATATTCCGCTTCAAGAACTCGAAGACTGCCGCCCGGTCCATCGTGTAGCCGGCCATGGACAGGCGGAACCAGAAGCCTGTTTCCAGCGCCGCCGTGCAGTTGTTCGCGTGGGCGCTGGTCAGAAAGCCCTTATGGCCGTTGTTCAGGAACAGCAGTGCCGGATAGGCGTTCGGGATCGACAACTCGCCCAGCCAGAGCCGATCCGGCCGCGCACGCATGGCGTGGTCGAAAACATCGGCATAGCTCACCGTCGATTCCTTGTTGTTGCGGTCCAGCAGGAACCCGGCTTTGTTCTCCTGTGGCACCTGCAATTCGCTCACTTCCTCCGCGTAAAGCACGCGTTCATGGAGCGGCACGTCCCGGATGTAGGCATTCACCAGAGAGGTTTTTCCCGAACTGGTGCCGCCCGACAGGATCACATTATCTCCGTTGACCGCGGCCGCCTTCAGTCGCCCGATGAGATCCGGAGGACACCCGAAATCCTCATAGCTCCGCTTCGCTTGCCGGTGCACACGGATTGCGACGCTGATTCCTTCGCCGACTGCCCGGCCCATCATCGCATCGAGGCGGTGCCCGCCCGGCAGCCGGGCAGACACGCGAGGTTGATCCGGTCCGAAATGCTGGCCCTGCCGCGTGGCCAGCAGGCTAAGCACCTTGCCCCACCGATCCAGCGTCAGATCCGGAACGCTCAGCGCCTCCCAGCGGCCACCATCCAATTCAAGCCGGACCTCTTGCGGACGCACCGCTACGATTTCCTGTACCCCCTGTTTGGCAAACAGGGGGCGCAGAACGTCGAGTTGCGAGTCAAAAAGAGCGTTTCCGGTTTCCTCTAAAGGTGAGGTGCGGATTTTTTTTGCCATCAACTGCCTCCGGTGCCGCAATCTTGCGTCGGAGACGGGTGAAGCACTTCAATCAACAGAGTTGTGTAAACCCACGGATCTTGAAAAATTTCACCGGCGCCGTTTTGCCGCCGTTCCGCGCTCCGCTGTTTTTGAAAGCGCTCAATGTTGTAAGAGCACCCTGGACTGCCGTTGGTTCCCCAGGTCTTTACTTCCTCCACGTCACCGATGTTTTCAACAATCGGCGGAAGTGACGAGCACCCATCCTGCGTCACCACCGGCGCCCCAGCGTCGCCGGGAAGTGTCACCGTGGTTTGATCGGTGCGAATGTAGGTGTTCTGGAACTGAGTGCCCTGATACTTGGTGCAGCCCGAGTACCAAACCGAACCCGCGGCCGGAATCAGATCCTGCCGCACAAGGTTATAGTCGCTGACCCGCGTCCCCTCGCGTTTGCTGATGACGATCCGGCCGCTTGGCGTGTCGACATAGCGGATGATCTGCTGCCACGACTGCTGAACGGTATCGTCGTGGAACCAAGGGGAGTTCGGATCGTCCTGATGCTGGTAGGTCGCGGCCGTGTTCGTGGTGCACCCTTCCGTGTATTCCCACGAGCCATTATGCGACCAGCGATACCGGACGGTCCCATAGCTGACGTTTGCCGCCGGCACATGGATGTACTGGCCTTCGCACCCCTCTGTTGTCGCCACGATCCCGGCCGTAGACGACGGCGTGCAATCCTGGACGGTGATCTTGCCTTCCGGCAGGTTCACCACCGTCCGCTGAAACAGCGTCACGACCTTGCCGGCATTGTTCACCGCCGGCTCGCAGCCGTTCTCCGTCCGGTAATGCGGGTATGTTGCCCCGTGATCCTCACACCCCCCGATGGGGCGCGTTGAGCCGTCCAGGAGGTAGAAGCGCGTCATCTGCTGATATGTCGTGCCGCCGCCAACATCGTGCCGAACATCGCAGCCGGCCGCCGTCCATTGGATCGGCACATATTGCGAGGTGGCGGCACAGGCTTTCGCCGTCACTTCCGTCCCGGCCAGGTTCTTGTACGCCTTGCGCTTGTTGACGATCACCTTGCCGCCGGCAAGGTCGATGGACGGACTGCAGCTTTCCGCCGTGTCGTAGATCGAGAAGCTCTTTCCGTCCCAACGCTGGCAGTTGCCGGCGGTCTTCCTGGCGCCGGCCGTGGTCACGTAGAATGGTTGTGCCTTTGGATAGGCGAGGCTGGCCGACAGATCCACGTCATCGGTGCAGACACTCGGATCCCACTGAATTGGATAACGGTCAACCGCGTCCGTGCAGCTGCTGATTCCCTGAGACACGCCATTAACGAATACCTCTTGTTTCTGCTGGCTGTAGACCAGCCGACCGGGCACGTCGATGCGGTCGGGGCACGCAGTCGTGGTAACGGAGCGCGTTGGTTCGGTTGCCGTGCCTCCCGGCGTCGTGGTTGGATCAGTGGGGTTGCCGTTCGGCTGCGGCGTCGTGGTTCCCGTCCCACCGGGATTCGTTCCACCGCCCGTGATAGGTGTTTGGCTGCCACCCGGAACCGTGTTCCCGTTCGGCGTTGTGTTGCTGCCTGTGTTACCACCCACGCCAGTCCCGCCGCCGATCCCGCCTGTGCCGGTGCCGCCGCCGATCCCGCCCGTACCGGTGCCGTCGCCAAACCCGCCCGTTCCGGTGCCGCTTGAATCACTGCCGATCCCGGTTCCCGAGGTGAGGCCGCCGGTGCCGTCACCATTGTTCAAGCCGCCGGTGCCGGTTCCCGAGGTGACGCCACCGGCGCCGTTACCATTGTTCAAGCCGCCGGTGCCGGTGCCGGAGGTGAGGCCGCCGGTGCCGTTGCCCGTTGAACTGGTCCGCATTGCGTTCGCGCTGCTGGTCGTGCCCAGGCCGTTGGCCCCGCCCGCTCCATTGCTCCCGCCGCGGCCACCGGCGCCGCCGCTGGCGTCCGTCCCGTTGCCGCGACCGCCGTTGGCGGAGGTGTCCTTGTTGTCGCCATCGCTGAGCAGGCGGCGGGCGGTGCGCACCATGTCGTTGACGGCACCCGTGGCGGTCAAAGCGTCCGCCTTCCCGGCGTTGATCTTGTTCACCGCCTCCAACGTCTTCAGCGCATCCTTCAAGGCGGCATGCCGCATCTTCTTGTTCGGGATGTATGCACGGACTTCGGTCCACTTCACCGATCCGTCCGGCGCCATCTCGCCAATCAGCCTGATCGGATCGAGGCCGCGACCGTCCTTCTCCCCGAGCAGCTGATCCAGGCGTGCGTAAATCAGCCCAGGCTTTTCCGCCGGCAGCTTTTCCAAGGTGGACGAGTCTGTTGGGCTGACGTCCGTTTTCGTCCGGGGCGTCATTCCGTCCGGTTCCGCAGCCACTCCCCCGAGGTTGGCGAGGACCGGCTGCACTGCAGCTGCGGTTGCGCCCGCCACGCCACCGGGCGTCCCGGCGCTGACAGGCGCACCGCCAAACCCTTGCGCGAAAGCTGTGCCACCCCATAAGGCCATGGTCGCCGCGACCATGGCCAACGATTGCCGTTTCATCCTGTTACCCCTCAATGAATACAATGTCGTTCATCGGGATGATTTGAACTCGACTGCCAACCGGGACCGTCATGATCGGCGACAGATCGAGGTTCTTTTCCAGGACCCTTTCTGTTGCCTTTGACATGTTGTCGGTCATGTTCTGGACGCCCTGCGCCACCAGCTGGTTTTGCACGCTGTTGTTGGCGCCGATCGCCGCCAAGGCGCCGATGGAGGCGGTCACAAAGGCTGCGCCGTACCGCTCCCAATTCCGGTTATCGACATCGCCAACCAAGCCCGTGGCGCCGGACTGGTCGGCAACGTCCGCTTCGGACAGCAGCCCCGACACTCCGTCCGGCCGAATGAAGCGGCCGCACCGCATGGGCAGCCGCGTGTCGCCTTCACGCTCCAATTTCTTGAAGCGGCAGATGAACTTTGTCCCTTTTTCGATAAGGATTTTCCGTCCGTCGCCGCCGAAAATGTGAGCGTCGGCCACCAGGATGGCGCGCCCTTCCAGCTGCGAAACCGTGCGGCTTTCCAGGATCGCCCCAATGTAGCGGTCAGCCGTAATCCGTCGCGAGCGGTCGACAGGAAGCGTGGTCTGATCGTCCTTCAGCCGGAGGCGGCCGTAATCGCGATCCCGCGGCGGCCCGCTCCGTTCTGCCGGCGGCTCTTGATCCTCCTCAACCGGAACCGGCCCGCCCCGCAGGCGCTCCGCAATGCCCTCCTCCCCAAGCGCCGCCAGCAGACGGTCGATCTTCAGCCGTCTCAACTCCGCCGAGGTGGGAGGTGCCGGAGGGGGAGGCACCTCGATCTTCTCCACTCGCGGCGCCGGCGCCGGCGGCTGTGTCACCAGCATCACCCGCGCCCATTCCGACAACCCGCCAGCCTTCGACCGCACGCGCAGCGCCACCGAACCCCGGCCGCCTTGCGCCGGCGGCTCATACTGCAGCGCCCCGCCGTCCGTTGGCGAAACGGCCACCGGCACGCCCGGCGCGACCGGGGCGCCGCGCACAATCAAGCCCCCGTCCCCCTCCACCTGGACCTGCACCTCCGACACCTCATCGAAGGGCGTCAGGTCGAACAGGGGGCCAATGGCCACCAGCTGGCCAACGGTCGCGCTGCGCGCTGACACCTTCGCCACCGCGACGGCCGCCGGTGGCGCTGCCAACGGCGCCACCGAATAGAGATCCGACATTCCGCTGCGCTTTTCCGGCATGGTCGGTGCCGGCTTATCCTCGTTCTTCTCCCAGCAGCCGGCCAAAGTCAGGCCGACCACTGCGCAAGCGGCAGACTGGAACGCCCAGCGCCGCCATGGTCCCTGCCCACTCACCGGTGCACGTCGCCGTAATCGGGAGCCAGCCGCAGAGGCTCCCGCGAAACCGTACCGGCCTGTGCAGGCGCCGACGCCGCCACCGGCCGCGGTGTGACTTCCGGCGCCGGCGCCGCATCCGTGCGCCGGATGCACACCACCCGGCGCCCATTGCGCAGGGTCAGCCCTTCAGCGACAGGGCTTTCCACGATCAACGTGTTCCCTTTGACCCGCGTGTTGACCGGCGTGTCAATCCGATCAACCACGCGCTGCACCACCGGAAGATCGACCGCCTCGAACCGGTCGCCATAGTGGAGATACGTCCACTGACCATCGGAAAAGACAGCGGACGGGGCAATCGACTGATCGCCGCTCATCGTGAAGGCGAAATCCAGCTTCTGCGCGTCGAAAGGCGCATCTCGCAGGTAATCCGTCCGCCCATCAGCTGCGGCGGCGCCCGCAGCGCCGGCCGATCCGCCCGCTGGCGGCCCGGCATAGTTCAACGGTGCCCGCTTCTCGATGTAGACGACCTCATCCGGCACGGACGAGCTAAGATCGTTCTCCACCACGGCATAAAAGGCATAAATGACGCCGGAGTCACCGATGACCGTCAGCGTGGTATCCCATCCCGCGTGCCCTGGATTGAGCGTGAGGATCCGGCCGCCGGCACGCGGCTGGACGGACAGCGCTTCGCGCGACCCTATGTCGACCTGTTGCTTGATGTTCGAGACAGTTTCCCAATCGGGCAGCACGATCAACGTGTGTGCGCCTTCGCGCAGCCGCAGCTTTTCCTCAATGTTGCGGTCATAGCGAACCGTCCTGATCGCTTCGCCCGGCTGTGCCTTTTGCCAGGATTTCTGAATGCGACCCGCCGGAGCCCGATCACGGACCAGCTTTCCGAAATCGCCGTTCATCTGATTGAAGATCTGATCGACGTTGAGCAGATCGCCCACGGGATCCGCCTTCTGCCGATTGCCGGCCGCTGGTGACGGTTGCGCGGCACCAGCTGTCCGGCTCTGATCCACAGCCGGCGCCCCCGGTGGAAGCCCGCTTGCCGATCCCGCAGCCTGAGCGCCGGCGGAAAACAACGCGCACACACTCACAGCCAGAGCGATTTTGCGACAAGTCAACACTGCACTTTACTCCTTGGTATTCTTTGGTGCGACGTCGTAGAAGGTGACGACGTTGCCGTATGGATTGAGCAGGGCATCCTCAAAGCGCACGCTTCCTTTTTGCGTGTCCATGACGACAGTCGCAATCCAGCTGCGCTTGTTGATTTCTTGCCCCTTTTCCTTATCGATTTGTTCGAACTCGATAAGGTAGGTCCGTTGACGCCCAACACGGCCAGCCTCTGGCGACGCCACAATGCGAATTTCGCGCGTCCGTCCCCGCTGGCGCATGGTCTTGTAATAAGAGCCTTCCTTGTCCACGAGCGACTTGAAGTCTTCGCTGACCTTTTCCGACGCCAGCCACGACGCCTCGACCCACCTCGAAGCTTCGGTCTGCAGATCGAGCGACTCCCGGAGCATGACGTATCGACGCGCCAGGGTCAGAGCCACCCGATCGTAGGTCGGCATGTCGGTTTCAGCATTCGTCACGCGAAACACGCGATTGGTCGCGAGGTCCGCGGTGATGAAGAACGGTTTCACCTCAACCCGGTTGGCCATTTCCGCCACTGCCGCAACGAGCGTCGCGTTGCCGAACGCCTGTCCGACATTGATTGCGATGCTCGCCAGCAGCACCCACACCAGGAGCCTGTAGGGTTGTCCTTCGTCGACTGGCCGGGGCATTTTCAAACCGTCCGGCCATTGACGTAGAAAGCAGGCCCGCAGGCGCAGGGGGAGCGCGGGAACTCATCGCGGCCTCGCCCTACACCCACCGGCTCAGACGAGGTTGCCGGTAACAGCGAACACCCGCCCAGCACGCCGGCAGCAATCGCCAGCATCCCGAGACGCACCATAAAACGCCTCATCGCCATCTCCTTGTGTATTGGGATCGCACAGGGGCACCACGCGGCGGGATCACTTCCGCCACCCCTACGCCGTTCGTGATCCGCGCCCCGTAACCGCCGCCGCCAGCCCTTGGCCCCTGCGGCGCTACGCGCGGACTGGCAAAGCCGCGACCTGTTTCACCGCGGCCGCCGTCGCCTGTTGCTTCCGAACCACGAGAGCCTCCCGCTCCGTCGAGGCCCGATTGACCTTCAGTGCCGGACCCACGTCCTGCAGGACCGGCGCCCGAGACACTTCCGCGCGTGGCATCGTAGCTCCCGGCACGTTGGACGCCGGTCGCTACGCCCGTCGCCCCACCCGCTGCACCGCTCGCCAGATCGCCCCCGCGCCCACTTGCGCCGGCTCCCGCTGCTGCTGCCCCCGTTCCCCCCGGCACTGTTGCGCCGCCCCCGCTTTCGCCGCGAGAACCGACAGCGCCGGACGCTTCAACGCCGCGGCTCCCCATATCGCCGCGAGAACCGACAGCGCCGGACGCTTCAGCGCCGCGGCCCCCCATATCGCCGTTGCGTCCAGTGGCTCCGCTGCCGGCAGCAGATGCGCCAGGAGCGGCGCCAGAGCCCGCAGGAACGCCCCCGCCCGCCATTCCCTGCATGCCCCCGGTGCCGACCATTGAGGGGACAGCGGCTTGACGGAAGACCGGAGGCGCGGCCGACCCCGGCGCGGTTGGTCCGACAGCCGGCCCGCCCAACTGCCGGGCCCCAGCGGAGCCGCCTGGACCCGGCAGCGCACGAGGTGGTGCCGGCAACGCGGCCGCACGCCCACCCAACTGTGGAGAGCCACCGCCGCCGATCATCGGTCCACCACCCATCGGACCGCCGCTTGGCCTATAACCGCCACCAGTCGGGAACGGCCCCTGCCAATCCAGTGGCCCGTTTCCCAGCATCTTCACCGAAGACGACGGCGGAGCGATGGACGGTGGAGGGGTTCCCGGTCCAGGAAGGCCAGGCGCACCACCCCCGCCGCCTCCTTGACCCCCCTGACGTCCCCATTCCGATGGCGGGTTCACCCCGCCGGCGAGCCCTCCGACGAGCTTTGCTGCGCCCATGGCGCCGCTCGCAACCGTCATGGCGGCCTTTCCCACAGCCGCCGCGCCGGCCAATTGCGCCGCCGAATT
>NZ_FXAK01000005.1:755000-878579 GCF_900177515.1 Azospirillum oryzae | reverse complement strand
GCATTGGGTCAACGCGCTGGCGATCACGGTGCTGTCGGTCACCGGCTACCTGATTGCCCAACCCGCTGCCCACCATGCCGGGCGAGGCCAGCGCCAATTTCCTGATGGCTACATCCGCTTCGTCCATTTCGCGGCGGCCTACATCTTCGCCATCGGCTTCATCGGCCGGCTCTATTGGGCCTTCGCCGGCAACCACCATGCCCGCCAGCTGTTCCGTTTCCCCTTCTGGGATCGCCACTGGTGGGGGGAGCTGTTCCTGGAAGCCCGCTGGTACCTGTTCCTGGAGCGCAAGCCCAAACTGTATGTCGGCCACAACCCGCTGGCGCAGTTCGCCATGTTCTGGGCGATCGCCGTCGGCAGCGTCTTCATGATCGTCACCGGCTTCGCGCTCTACAGCGAGGGGCGGGACAGGGCAGCTGGCAAGACCGGCTGTTCGGCTGGGTCATCCCGCTGTTCGGCCAGAGCATGGACGTCCACACCTGGCACCATCTCGGCATGTGGGCGATCCTGCTATTCGTGATCGTCCACGTCTATGCCGCGGTGCGCGAGGACATCATGTCCCGCCAGTCGATCATCTCCACCATGATCAGCGGCGTTCGCACCTTCAAGGACACCGAGGCCCGGCCGACGAGGAGCATGAGCGACCGGTGAAGAAGGCGGCGCGAATGGGATGAGTAACTGATACGACTAAGTTCTCTGCCCCCTCCCCAGCCCTCCCCCGCCCAGCGGGGGAGGATTAGGTGGGGGGCAATCGCACCCCACCCATTAGGCCCCTATCCCACCAGCGCCGCCGCATGATGGCGCAGGTGATCCTCGATGAACGTGCTGATGAAGAAATAGCTGTGATCGTAGCCCGGCTGCATGCGCAGCGTCACCGGGTGTCCGACCTCCTGCGCCGCGGCGACCAGCGCCTCCGCTTCAACTGCGCCTCCAGGAAGCCGTCGCGGTCGCCCTGGTCGATCAGGATCGGCAGCCGCTCCGGCGCGGTCCTGATCAGCGCGCAGGCGTCCCACTCCAGCCAGCGGTCGCGGTCCGGACCCAGATAGCGGCCGAAGGCCTTCTCGCCCCAGGGCACCGCCGCCGGGTTGACGATGGGGGAGAACGCCGACACCGCCTTGTAGAAGCCGGGATGCTTCAGCGCGCAGACCAGCGCCATGCCCGCCCATCGAATGGCCGGCGATGGACCGGCGGTCGGTGACCGGGAAATTCCTCGATCAGCGCCGGCAGTTCCCGCGTCACATAGTCATGCATGCGGTAGTTGTGCGCCCACGGCTCCTCGGTCGCATCGACATAGAATCCGGCGCCCTGGCCGAAATCCCACGCCCCGTCGGGATCGCCGGGCACCCCCTCACCGCGCGGGCTGGTGTCGGGGGCGACGATGGCGAGGCCGAGCTCCGCCGCGACGCGGAAGGCGCCGGCCTTCTGGGTGAAATTCTCGTCGGTGCAGGTCAGGCCCGACAGCCAGTAGAAGACCGGAACCGTCGCGCCGTCCTCCACCTGCGGCGGCAGGAAGATCGCGAAGGTCATCTCGCAATTCACCGCCGCGGACTGGTGCCGCACCCGTTTCAGCCGGCCGCCGAAGACACGGGTTTCCGACAGGGTGGTCAGGGGTCGGTCATGGAAACGCCTTTTTGAAATCGATGGCGGGAAGGCTCCCTCCCCCCAACACGGAGAAGGGAGCCCTCGTCACCTTACTGGTTGTAGAGGATGACGGAGCGGATGCTCTTGCCCTCATGCATCAGGTCGAAGGCGTGGTTGATGTCCTCCAGACCCATGGTGTGGGTGATGAAGGTGTCCAGTTCGAACTCGCCGCGCAGGTAGCGCTCCACATACTCCGGCAGCTCCGACCGGCCCTTGACGCCGCCGAAGGCGGAACCGCGCCAGACGCGGCCGGTGACCAGCTGGAACGGGCGGGTGGAGATCTCCTCGCCGGCGCCGGCGACGCCGATGATGACCGACTCGCCCCAGCCCTTGTGGCAGCATTCCAGCGCGGCGCGCATCACCTTGACGTTGCCGATGCACTCGAAGCTGTAATCGACGCCGCCGTCGGTCAGTTCGACCAGCACCTCCTGGATCGGGCGGTCGTAGTCCATCGGGTTGATGACGTCGGTGGCGCCCAGCTGCTTGGCGATCTCGAACTTCGACGGGTTGATGTCGACGCCGATGATGCGGCTCGCCTTCGCCATGGTGGCGCCGATGATGGCCGACAGGCCGATGCCGCCCAGGCCAAAGACGGCGACGGTCGAACCCGGCTCCACCTTGGCGGTGTTCATCACCGCACCCATGCCGGTGGTGACGCCGCAGCCCAGCAGGCAGACCTTCTCCAGCGGGGCGGCCTTGTTGATCTTGGCGAGCGCGATCTCCGGCAGCACCGTGTATTCGGAGAAGGTCGAAGTGCCCATGTAGTGGGCGATCTGCTTGCCCTTCAGGGAGAAGCGGCTGGTGCCGTCCGGCATCAGGCCCTTGCCCTGGGTGGCGCGGATCGCCTGGCACAGGTTGGTCTTGCCGGACAGGCAGAATTTGCACTTGCCGCATTCCGGCGTGTAGAGCGGGATGACGTGGTCGCCGACCGCCACGGACGTGACGCCGGGGCCGACCTCCACCACCACGCCGCCGCCCTCATGGCCGAGGATGCAGGGGAATACGCCTTCGGAATCCTTGCCGGAGAGCGTGTAGGCGTCGGTGTGGCAGACGCCGGTGGCGACGATGCGGACCATCACCTCGCCGGCCTTGGGCGCCGCGACCTCGACCTCTTCGATCTCCAGCGGACGGTTGGCTTCCCAGGCGACGGCGGCGCGCGACAGAACCATGTGGGTTTCCTTCCCCAATGCGGATGGCTTTTTGATTCCCACAGTGTAAACGCCTCGGGTCATTGCCAGAATGGCGATTTCGGGAATAGATTTTTGCGGTACGGGGATAATGCTGCGGGTTCAGGGTGTAATGCGATGAGCGGCTGGGACGGCATCGACGAGTTCGTGGCGGTGGCGGAGAGCGGCAGCTTCTCCCGCGCGGCGGAGCGGCTGCGCGTCTCCTCCTCCCATATCAGCCGCAGCGTGGCACGGCTGGAGGACCGGTTGCAGGCCCGCCTGTTCTACCGCACCACCCGCAAGGTCAGCCTGACCGAGAGCGGCCGGGCCTTCCTCGCCCGCTGCCAGCGGCTGGCGGAACAGCGCGACGACGCCTTTCTCGCGGTCGGCGCATTGCAGGGCGGCAGCGACAGCGAGGTGAAGGGGCTGCTGCGCATGACCAGCGCCACCGCCTATGGCGAGCAGTTCATCATGCCGCTGATCAACGACCTGATGGAGCGCCACCCGCAACTGAGCATCGAGGTGGAACTGACCAACCGGCAGCTCGATCTGGTGCAGGAAGGCTATGATCTGGCGATCCGGCTCGGCCGGCTCAGCGAATCCAGTCTGGTGGCGACGCGCGTCGCCCCGCGCGTCATGCATCTGTGCGCCGCCCCGTCCTATCTGGAACGTCACGGCACGCCCGACAGCCTCGCGAGCCTCGGCACCCACCAGTGCCTGATCGGCACCACCGACCATTGGCTGTTCGACGACAACGGGCAGGACTGGCTGTTCCGTCCGCGCGGGCGCTGGCGCTGCAACAGCGGCTTCTCGGTGCTGGACGCGGCACTGCGGGGATTCGGACTGTGCCAGTTGCCGGACTATTACGTGCGCGGGCCGGTGGCGGAGGGGCGGCTGGTTTCCCTGCTGGACCACCACCGGCCGCCCAACACGGCGGTGTGGGCGGTCTATCCGCAGAAACGGCATGTGCCGGCGAAGGTCCATGCGGCCATCCGGCACCTCAAGGACGGCTTGGCGCGGCGGCCGGAATACCGCTGAGCGGGTACAGGTGAGTGTCAGCCTCGCGGCACACCGGACAGGTCGAGCACTTCGTCGGCGAGCGCCAGGGTGGAGGGGCGGTGACTCGCCACCAGCACGGCGGTGCCGCGGGCGCGCAGGTCGGCGAACAGGGCGGCCTGGATGTCCTCGTCCAGTGCGGCGGTCGCCTCGTCGAGAACCAGCAGGTCCGGATCGCGGGCCAGCGCGCGGGCGATCAGCAGCCGCTGCATTAATCCGGCCGGGAAGGAATCCTCGCCCACCAGCGTCTGGATGCCCATCGGCAAGTCCGCGATGTCGGCGTCGAGCCGGACCAGCCGCGCCGCCTCCCACGCACGCTCGACCGGCAGCGGCGCCATGCCCAGGATGACCGACCTGATGGTCGCCACCCCGATCTGCTCGTCCTGCAGAACGGCGCCGATGCGGCCACGGACGGCGGCGGCATCAAGGCTGCGAAGGTCGCGGCCATTGATCCGCACCACGCCGGAATCGGGTCGGAGCAGGCCGAGAGCCAGCGCGATCAGCGTCGATTTCCCGCTGCCGGACGGGCCGGCGACCGCCACCACCTGTCCCCGCGCAAGGCTGAGCGACACGCCGCACAGGCAGGGCGCCGCCGCCCCCGGATGGGTGAAGGTGAGGTCGCAGAGGTCCAGGCGCTCCACCGGTCCGGGATCGGGCGCGCCGGGCGGACTGTCGGGCGCCGCCTCCAGCAGCGGGCGCAGGGGGGCGATCAGTTCGCCATCCGGAAGCCGGCCGAACGCATCCGCCAAGCCCAGCACGGCCCGCACCGCCGGCAGTGCCGCCAAGGCTGCGGCGGCTGCAACCGGCATGCCCCCACCCTCCTGCATCGCCAATCCGCCGACCAACAATGGCACGCCCAGCATCAGTGCCTGGGCGACTGCATCGGCGTCGGCCCGGTGTGCCGCCGCAAGTCCGACCTGAGCGGACAACTTGCGCAAGGCCGACATCGCACGATCGGTCACCCAGAGGTCGGCTCCCAGCAGCCGAAGCTGCGGCAGGCTGGCGGCGGGCAATTCGATGCTGTGCCAGGAGTCCGCCGCGGCATCCCTCCCCGTCCGCCGTGCCCTTGCCGACCGGCGCAACAACCGGGCGCGCAGCAATCCACCGACGACGGTCACGCATCCACCCGCCAGTGCCGGCCAAGCTGCGGCCCATCCCATCACCGCCAACGCCGGCCCCAGCCGGACCAATGCCTCGATCAATGCTTGGCGACGGGCGACCGCCTGTTGCATTGCGGTGATGCCGTCGCGCAGCCGGTCTTCCTGAATAGCACCGGGGACTGTCCGCAACATGCCCGGCGGTACTGCCAAAAGCCGCTCCCACAGCAGGCCATGCAGCCCGAGGTTCGATGCAGCGCCGGAGCGTGCCGAGGCGACCCGCCGCACCCGTTCGCACAGTCCGGCCGCCGATGCCGCGAGCAGGAGAACCACCGCCAGGGCGGCGACCGCCGTCGTGCCGCCAGCCAAGGCGCGCTCGCCCAGCAGCAGCACGGCCACCGACGGCAGCACCGCCGCAACGCCACCGCCGGCAGCCGCGAGCAGCGCCAGCATCCGGTCGGCCCGGCCGTCGCACAGTGCGATCTTCAGCCAGCGCTCAGGCTTCACCGGCTCGACACCTCCGGCGCGGACGGGCGCGCAGGCATCGGGGGACAGCGTCGCGGCGAGAGAGGCATCAAGCGGGCGGGACTGCCCGCCGGCATCCTCCAGACGATAGCCGCCACGCCGGTCGGGGAGCAGCAGCACCGGCCCGCCGTCGATCTGCCGGAAGGCCAGAAGCGGCCCCTGGTCGCGCTGCCACCAGGGCGTCGTTCCCCGGCTGCCGGGCTGCAGACGAACCCGGCGCAGTCGCATTCCGAAGGCCGGGGCTGCCGCGCGCAGGTCCGCTTCCCGGCCGCCATCGCGGATCAGCTTGCGCAGTCCGCCGACGATGTCGCCTGCCCCACCGGTCACGAGGTCCTCTCCGCCCCGGCCGCCGGCTGGTCGAGGTCAATGCGGCGTTCACAGCCATCGAGCGTGCCCGGGCGCCGGCTGGTGACCAGGACGATGCGGTCGGGTCGCCGCACCCCGTCGAGGATCGAACGCGCCAGATCGGGCTCCAGCGCATCCAGGGCATCGTCGATCACCAGCAGGACCGGATCGCGCAAAAGCGCCCGTGCCAGGGCCAGCCGGCGCCGCTGTCCGCCGCTGAGTTCCGGGCCTCCTTCCGTCAGTTGCAGGGAAAGGCCGCCGCGCGGCTCCAGATCGCTCCACAGCCGGACCTGTTCCAGCGCCGCCACCAATGCCGCATCGGTTGCGGTGAGGTCGCCGATCCGCAGATTTTCGGCGATCGTCCCGGCGATCACCGGGCTGGAGCGGTCGACCAGGGCCACCGCGCCGGAACATTGGCGGGCAACCGTCGCCACCGGGCGGCCGTCCAGCAGAATGAGACCGGACGACGGTTCCAGCAGGCCGCAGGCGAGCTTGGCCAGCACCGACTTGCCGGAACCGGAGGGGCCGCAAAAGCCCAGCCGTTCTCCCGGTTCGATGTGCAGATCGACTTCAGACAGGACCGGCGGCGCCTGCGGCGACGGTTGGAAACCGGCGGACTGGATGCAGAGGCGGGCGGCCGGACGCTCCGCCGCAGCGGGATGCTCCGCCTCGGTCGCCGCCGCCTCCAGATCGTCCAGGCGATGCAGGGCGGCTTTCAAATCCTGCAACGCCGGCATGATATGGTCCAGACGCAGGATCTGCCGATGCGCTGACAGCGTCAGAACGGCAAGCGCCACCACTCCACCGCTCCCGATCCGGCCGGCGGCGAGGCATGTCACCAGCACCGCCACAAGACCAACACCGGCAATGCCGGTGAGCACCCCCATGAGCCGCGCATGCCGGGCGACCGACTTCTGGCCCCAGATGGTCTGCACGGCATGGCGGCCGGCAAGCTGGGCCAGAACCTCGCCGTCGCGCCCGCCCGTCCTGTGGGTGTCGAGCGTCGTGATCGTTCCGCCATCCGGAACCACCGGTGCCGGCGCATCCCGGCGTGCCGCCACGGCACCGCGCCGGAGATGAACCCCGCCGAGCGCGGCCAGGGCCGCGATGACGCTCAGCAGTAGCACCGCCCCGCTCCACCCGTCGATCCAAAGCGCCGCTCCCACCGGCAGGACCAGCAGCGGCAGTTCGACCAGCCGCATGATGTCGCCGACGTGCCGTTGCAGCGCGCCGCCCGCCAGCGGCACCTCCAGCACCTGTGCCGCATCCCGGCGGGCGAACCAGACGGCAGGCATCCGCCGTAGCCGGCCGAACACACCGGCGGCGGTGTCATCGGCGAGCCGCCGGCCAAGAAGGGCGGTCAGCCGGTCCCGACCCCAGCCGGCGGCGACCGCGGCGGTACAGGCGCTCGTCAGCGGGATCAGGTCGGCGCCGCCGCCGGCCCAACTCCCAAGCGCGAGTGCGGCACCCACACCGGCGACGCGGCCAAGCACGGCGGAGAGCAAGATTGCGGCGACGATGCCCGCTTGCGGCAGAAGCCGTTTCGCCAGCGCCCGCGCCGGTGTAAGCGGACGCCACGCACCCTGCGGACGGTGCACGCCGGGCTCCGGCGGCTGAATGGTGATGGCGATGCCGGTGAAGGAGTCGTCGACCTCGTCCCAGCCCATGACATGCGGCCCGCCGCCAGGGTCGTTGACCAAAAGCCCGTCGCGGGTTTCGGCCTCTACCACGACGAAGTGAATGAACCGGCTGTGGGCGATCAGGGGAAAGCCGAGGGAGGACAGACGGTCCGGCTCGGTGCGGAAGGCACGGGCGACCATGCCGTGGTCACGGGCGATGCGGATCAGGGTGCGGGCATTGACGCCGAGCCGGGTCGAACCGGCTTCAGCCCGCAACTGCTCCAGCGGCACCGGCCGGCCGCGATGGGCCAGCATGATGCCGAGCGCCGCCAGACCGCACTCCGCGATCTCGCCCTGGCGCAGTTCGGGCGTCGCCGTCCGACTTCGGCCTCGGCAGGAAAAACCCGATGGTGAGGAGTTGCTCATCTTTGCCGGGCGTTGCATCCGCGGGGATAAACTCCGCACGACGCAACGCCTGCCGGTTCGGAAGACTTCAGCGACCGAAGCCGGAGCCCTTCTTTGCTTCCTTCTGGCCGAATCCGGTGGGCGGGAAGCCGCCGGCAACCATATCGAGTTCCTCGTCGCTCAGTTCCGCCTGACTGTCTTCGGCGGGAACGGCAAGCAGTTCTCCATCGGTCTCGACCAGCCGCATCGGCATCGGCAGGTCGACGTCGTAATGGCGCTTGACGGCCGCGTTCAGGTCGGCCTGAGCCTCCGCACGGAAGGCATCGTCGGTCTTCAGACGCTCCGCCGCCGCGGCGATGGCATCGGCGCCGTACATCTTCTCGAAGTCAATGCTGCTCATTTCGGAAACACTCCAGTTGGCGATTGGGTGAAAGGCTGATGGAAACTCTGCGTCCTGCGGTCACGGCGACCCGGCCCCGGGTTGGCGGATCATCTCGAAGGTCTCGTCCACCCGCAGCGAAATCGGGGCGAAGCGGCGGCGGACCAGAGACATCATCCGCGGGAACATGGTGCCGAACATGGCGATGGAGGTCGGACCGAAGGCGGCCACCTGCCGGGCATAGGCGTGCCAATAGGCGCCCACCAGCATCCCCGTATGCCAGAGTGACCGCGCCAGATAGGCGCTGCGGTAATCGATCGCCGGCCGGTTGCGATAGGCGTCGAGCGGTACGCTGTCCGCCCGCTCCGCCAGCACCCAGCCGACCAGGGTACCCTGCCGCCGCACCGCGATGGAACAGGCGGGCTCGATCCACTCGGCACGGACATCAGGATGCATCAGAGGATGAAGGTCGGGCTCCGCCGCCAGCGCGGCGATGGCGGCACGGTCGTCGGCGTCCGGCGTCCGCCAGGGATCGAAGCTGAACCCGTCGGGGTCGCGCAGCCGGCCGGCCAGCGACGGCCAGTTGCCAACCGCCTCGACCATCGGCGCCGCCTCTCCGATCGCCCGGACATGGGTCAGGCGCGGTGCGGTCCAGCCGGCCGCCGACAGGGTCGCGGCCAATGCGGCGCGTTCCGGCAGCTTGTCCGAAAAGGCGGTGATCAGACCGGTGGCACCCGCGGCGGCGGCGGCCCTCCCCCACCCCGCGGCAAGGGTCCGGCCGATGCCGCGGTTGCGCAGACTGCGCACGACCGTCAGCGACAGCAGCCTTGCCCCATCATCCTGGATCTGCCCGAGCGCGAGGCCGGCCGGAAGCCCGCCGACCGTGGCGCCGACGGCCAACCAGGGTGGCTCCAGTTGATCCAGCACCGGGGCCAGCCGGGGGAAACCGAGAGTGGCGAAAGCGGCGGCATTGCCGGACAATGGCGCGACGCGAAGGCCGGCAATGCCGCCATTCGGCGCCGTGACATCGTTCATCCCAACCCGATCCTTCACGCCAGCGATCCCGATCATGCACACTGTGGAAGAGATGGAGACCCTGCGAAGTCCGCTGGACAATCCGGATGCTCTCTAACCATTATGCGTGCGAAACAAAGGGGTGCAAGCAATAAGCGGTGTCAGGACTGACATGGAACTGTTTCAGCTCCACAACGAATTTTCTTGTCTTTCAACGCCGGCGCGCATGCCGAAGCCTGCAGAACAAGGTGTCGAGTGAGCCGGACTGAAGCCGGACCGCAGAGTGCCGAACGGTTGTTCCGCCGCAAGGCGCTGGAGCGTCTTACGACAACCGAGGATTTCGACCAGCCGCCGACCCTGGTCAGCCCGCGCGGGCTGCGGCTGCACCTGCTGCTTGCCGTCCTATGCATCGTGGCGGCGGTCGCGGTCTTGGCCGCCGTCGCCTGAGTTCCGGTCGGCAGCCCGCTCAGCCGTGATGGCGCAGATAGGCGTTCGGATCGCATTCCTCTCCCAGCGCCATGGCGCGGGCACGGTGGATGTGCTGCATCAGCACGTCTCGGAACTCCTGCGCTGTCAGGTCGCTCCATTCCGGTGTCTCGCTGGCGAAGGTCATCTGCGCGGCGGTCGCTTCGAACAGGCGCAGCCATTCGTCCGCCTTGCCGGCCGGATCGTCGTCCTTGCGGAACATCTCCGCCATCAACTTGGTCATCAGCGTGCCAAGCGCCAGCAGGTTCACATGCAGCAGCATGTTGCCCAGCATCACATCGGGCTTCTCGTCGAGCATGGGTCCGTCACTCCGGGCGATGTCTTGACGCTTCACACGGACGGCGGGGCGAAAGCTGGCGCGGATTCATCGGCAAAAAAGAGGCCCCTCCCCGCGGGTGCGGAAAGGGGCCAGGGTCGGGAGGACGCCCGAGAGGAAATGGCCTGAGAGGAAAAGGCCCGAGAGGAAAAGGAATGACGGTCAGGCGTGCGCGCCGGCCCCCTGGACCGCAGTCTTCGGCGCCGCCGCCGTCGCGGCGACCGGCTTCTTCAGGATGCGCAGAGCCAGCGCGGTCACCACGGTGCCGACCACCAGGGCCACCACATAGCCCAGCAGATGCGTCACCGCGTTCGGGATCGGCAGGACGAAGATGCCGCCATGGGGCACCTTCAGCTCAGCCCCCACCGCCATCGAAATGGCACCGGTCAGCGCACCGCCGATCATCAGCGCCGGGATGACGCGCAGCGGATCGCGGGCGGCGAAGGGAATGGCGCCTTCGGTGATGAAGGCGATGCCCAGGACGGCGGCGGCGTTGCCGGCCTCGCGCTCCTCATGGGTGAAGCGGTCGGCGAACAGCTTGGTGGCCAGCGCCAGACCCAGCGGCGGCACCATGCCGGCGGCCATGGCGGCGGCCATCGGGGTATAGACCTGCGACGCGATCAGGCCGGTGGAGAAGGCGTAGGCGGCCTTGTTGACCGGACCGCCCATGTCGAACGCCATCATCGCCCCGATCAGCAGGCCGAGCAGGATGGCGCTGCTGCCCTGCATGCCCTTCAACCAGGCGCTCATCCAGGCCAGCGCCTCGGCGACGGGGGTGCCGACGACGTAGATCATCAGCAATCCGGTCAGCAGCGATCCCAGAAGCGGCAGGATCAGCACCGGCTTCAGCCCTTCCAGGTTGCGGTGCAGCTTGATGTGCCGGTTGAGGAAGGCGGTGCCGTAGCCGGCGATGAAGCCGGCGACGATGCCGCCGAGGAAGCCGGCACCGATGCTGCCGGCCAGCATGCCGCCCACCATGCCGGGGGCGATGCCGGGACGGTCGGCGATCGAATAGGCGATGTAGCCGGCCAGCGCCGGCACCATCAGGGCGAAGGCACCCTTGGCGCCGATCTGGAACAGGGCATAGCCCAGCGTCCCGGCGTTGGATTCCTCATAGACGTAGATGCCGCCCAGCGCGAAGGCGAGCGCGATCAGCAGGCCGCCCGTCACCACGAAGGGCAGCATGAAGGACACGCCGGTCATCAGATGCTTGTAGGGGCCGGTGCGCTGGGCCGACCGCTCGGCCTTGCCGGTGGCGACGGCGTCGGCCAGCGGGACCGCCGGGCCGTGCGTCTTCGCCTCGGCCAGGGCGCGGTTGACCAGCGCCTTGCCGTCGTTGATGGCGGGCTTGGTACCGCTCAGGAACACCCGCTTGCCGGCGAAGCGCGACAGGTCGATCTGGGTGTCGGCGGCGATCAGCACGACGTCCGCCTCGCGGATCTCCTCGTCGGTCAGCGTGTCGCGCGCACCGACGGAGCCCTGCGTCTCCACCCGGACCTTGTGCCCCAGCGCGGTCGCCGCCTGCTGGATGCCCTCGGCCGCCATGAAGGTGTGGGCGATGCCCGTCGGGCAGGAGGTGATGGCGACGATCCGGCGCGGCGCCGCTGCCACCGAAGCAGAGGCAGAAGCGGAACCAAGCACGCTCGCCAGCACGGCGCCGGGGTTGCCCAGCACCTCGTCCAGAGGAGCGGAAACGCGCTTCACCGCGCCGAAGCGTGCCTCGTCCAGATCGCCGCCGCCGACCAGGATCACGCCGTCCGCCGTCGCCGGTGCCGCAGCGTCGAGCGGGGATTGGATGCCGAGGCTCGTGCGGATTTCCACTTGGATGCGGTGGCCGGCCGACGATGCCGCCTTGCGCAACGCTTCAGCGGCCAGAACAGCCTGGGTGGTGAGGTCTCCCGCCGCGATCACTGCCAACAGGTTCGCCATTGTTTCCTCCTCGCGGGTTCGTGCCCCCGCCTGTCACTCTATTGAATTCTGTCCGATGCCGCTGGCCGGACCAGTTGAGCCGGATCAGTCCAGCCGGGTCAGCGTCACCTGTGCCGCAAGCGCCCGCACCGTTGCCGGATCGGGCAGGTTGGGGCCGAAGCAGCCGAGCTTGGCGGCGGCAAAGGCCACCGACAGCCGGGCCACATCTTCCAGCCCGCCATCCTGCTGGAAGGCGGCGATCAGCCCCGCCACCATCGCGTCGCCCGCCCCGACGGTGCTCAGCGCCTGGACCGGGGGCAGCCGGCCATGCAGCGCGCGTGTGCGGTCCCCGTCCATACCGACGAACAGCGCGCCCTCGGCCCCCAGCGACACCACCACAACGGCGACACCGCGCCGGTTGAGGTCGCGCGCCGCGTCCAGAAGGTCGGCATCGGTCGGCAGCGGCCGGCCAGCCCAATCCTCCAGCTCGTGCCGGTTGGGCTTGATGCAATGGGGCAGTGCGCCGGTTGATGCCAGCGCCGCCGCCAGCGGCGCCCCGCTGCTGTCCAGCACCACGCGGGCGCCGGCCGCAGTCAGATCGGCGGTCAGTACGGCGTAGCTGTCGGTGGGCAGGCCATTCGGCAGGCTGCCGGCCAGCAGGACCGGCGTGCCCGGCTCCACCAGCCGGCGAACCGCCTCCCGCACGCGGCCGAGCGCGCCGGGATCGGCGGAGAGGCCCGGCAGGTTGATGTCCGTCGTGTCGTTGGCCGCAAGGTCGGCGATCTTGATGTTGACCCGCGTTTCGCCCGGCAACCGCAGGAAGGCGTCGGTGATGCCCTTGGCCTGGAACAGCGCTTCGAACGGCGCGGCATTGCCGGTGCCGAGCAGCCCGGTGGCGACCACCGGCGTTCCCCAATCGGCAAGGCAGCTGGCGACGTTGACGCCCTTGCCGCCGGCATTGTGGCGCACCGCCTTGGCGCGGTGGACGCTGCCGGGTTTCAGCGCCTCGACCGTGATGGTCTGGTCGATGGCAGGGTTCAGCGTGACGGTGACGACGGGTTTCGTCATGACGCCTCTCCCTCCAGTGCGCGCACCTCGTCGGAGGATTCGCAGTCCAGCGCCCGCTGGGCCAGCGCCCGCAGACCCGCGAGGTCGCTGTCGCGCAGCCGGTCCTTGACGCCGGGAATGTCGCGCGGGGTCATCGACAGCTCGCGGACGCCGAGGCCGGCAAGCAGGGCGGCGCCGAACGGATCACCGGCGATGCCGCCGCAGACGCCGACCCAGCGGCCATGCTTCTCGGCTCCTTCCACCGTCATGCGGATCAGGCGCAGCACCGACGGGTGCAGGCTGTCGGCCTCCGCCGCCAGTTCGGGATGCTGGCGGTCGACGGCCAGTGCGTACTGCGTCAGGTCGTTGGTGCCGATGGAGAAGAAATCGACATGGCGGGCCAGCACGTCGGCCTGGATGGCGGCGGCCGGCACCTCCACCATGATGCCCAGCGGCACCGCCGGGGCGTCCAGCTCCGCCCGGATGCGGTCGCAGACGGCGCGCAGGGTCTCGATCTCGCGCAGCGTGGTGATCATCGGGAACATGATCAGCAGCGCATCCGGTTTCGCTCCCTTGGCGGCGCGGTAGAGGGCGCGCAGCTGCGGTTCCAGCAGTTCCGGATGGCGCAGCAGCAGGCGGGCGCCGCGCACGCCGAGGAAGGGGTTCTCCTCGTGCGGCAACTGCAGGTGCGGCACCTGCTTGTCGCCACCGATGTCGAGCGCGCGGACGATCAGCGGACGGCCGTCCAGCGCCTCCAGCATCGCGCGGTAGGTCTGGTACTGCTCCTCCTCGCTGGGGGCGTCGCCGCGCTCCAGGAACAGGAACTCGGTGCGCATCAGGCCGACGCCTTCGGCCCCCTGCGACAGCGCCACCGGCACCTGATCCGGGCGGTTGACGTTGGCGCCGATCTCCACCGTGTGGCCGTCGCGGGTGCGGGCGGGCAGGCCGCGCCGCTCCTCCTGCTGGGCCTTCTTGACGCGCTGCTCCTCGATCCAGCCATGTGCGGCGGCGAGGTCGGCGTCGGTGGGCTCCAGATAGAGGCGACCGGACTGGCCGTCGAGGATGGCGGTGGTGCCGTTGGCAAGCTCGGTCAGCGCGCCGCCGCCCGCCACCATGGCCGGCAACCCCAGCGTGCGGGCCAGGATCGCGGTGTGGGAGGTCGGACCGCCCTGCGCCGTCGCCAGACCGATGACCCGGCCCATGTCGAGCGCCGCGGTGTCGGACGGCGACAGGTCGTCGGCGACCAGGATGCAGGGGGTGTCCGGCAGGTCGCGGATGGAGCCGCCGCGCAGGTCCGGATCGATGCGGGTCAGCACCCGGCGGCCGACGTCGCGCAGGTCGGCGGCACGGCCGGCCAGCACCGGGTTGGGGTTGGCGGCCAGCTTGGCGGCACTGCGCTCCACCGCCTCGTTCCACGACCAGCCGGGGCCATGCCCCTCCACCATCAGCTGGCAGGCGAGCGTGATGACGTCGGTGTCGTTCAGCAGCTCCGCTTGCGCCGCGAAAATTCCCGCTTCGGCGGGTCCCAGCCGGCGGGCGGTGTCGTCGGCCAGCGCCTTCAGCTGCTGGCGGGTCAGGTTCAGTGCCTCGTGCAGGCGGTTGCCGCCTTCCAGCAGTGGAGCCGGACGGTCGGGAACCGTCAGGTCTGCTTTCGGCATCACATGCACCGGCCCGATGGCTAGGCCGGGGCTGGCGCCGACCCCGGCGACCACCGGCATCTCGCGCCCGGCCGTGGTCGGCGGGGTCCAGCCCTGCACCACCGCCTTCGCCTTGCGCGCCGCCGCGGCGGCGTCCGCCTTCTCCCGCGCGCTCAGGCCGGTGATGGTGGCGCGCAGGCGGTTCAACACCGCGTGCGCGTCGGAGCCATCGGCGGACACGGTGATGCGGTCGCCGGGACGCAGGCCAAGCTGCAGCAGCGCCACCAGCGTCTTGCCGTCCACGGCCTCGTCGCCATGTCGGACGCGGACGCGGCCGGAAGCCGCGCGGGCGGTCTCGACCCAGGCGGCGGCGGGGCGGGCATGCAGGCCGGTCGGGTAATCGACCACCCACTCGAAGCTCTCGGCCAAGTCGCCGGCCTCTGACGCGGGCGTGGCCGGCGCGGCGCTCTCGTCCGACAGGGCGGCGACGAGGTCGGCGGGATCGCCGGTGGTGAAGAGGGCATTCAGCCGCGCCTCGTCCTGCATCAGGCGGGTCAGGCGGCGCAGGATGGCGATGTGGGCGTCGGACTGGGCGGCGATGGCGACGACCAGCCGGGCGGTCTGCCCGTCGTTCCAGACCACGCCGTCGGGCACCTGCAGGATGGCGATGCCGTTGCGGCGGACCAGATTGCGGTCGTCCACCATGCCGTGCGGGATGGCGACGCCATGGCCGAGGAAGGTGTTCGCCACCGATTCCCGGCGGATCATGCTGTCGGCATAGGCGGGGTCGATGCAGCCCGCGGCGATCAGCAGCTGCGCCGCTTCGCGGATCGCCGCCTCCTTCCCGGCCGGGGCGGCGCCCAGGCGGATCAGATCGGGGGGAAGGCTAAGGGGGTGCGTGTCGGTGGCCATGGCAACCGTCTCCTCCGCGGGTTCTTGTCTGTCCTCTTGATCCTCAGTGAAAACGATTACAGACGGACTGTCAACGGCTGCCGCAGTGCAGCATCAGCACTTTTTCGGAGGAGCGGCTTGTCAAGCAGGCTGAAATGAGGAATGCTTCCGGCATCTAACTGGAAACGTTTTCAGAAGCCGCCCTCGCCTGAACCCGCTCTGGTCATGCCGGGCCGCGCACGGCTAAGATCGCCTCCCCTTACGGGGCACCCCCTACCACCACTGGTTTGCAGATGAACGCCTCCGGCAAGACAGCCAGCATCAAGGACGTGGCCCTGGCCGCCGGCGTATCCGTCGCCACCGTGTCGCGCGTGCTGAGCAACGGCCCGGTCAGCGAGGCGTTGCGCAAGCGGGTGGAGGATGCGGTGCGCGCCACCGGCTACCGACCCAACCTGTCCGCAAGGCGGCTGCGCTCACAGCATTCGCAGACCATCGGGCTGGTGGTGTCGGACATCCGCAACCCCTTCTTCACCGCCGTCAGCCGCGCGGTGGAGGATGCGGCCTATCGCGCCGGCATGCGCGTGATCCTGTGCAACAGCGACGAGAATCCGGAGCGGGAGGAGTTGTACCTGCGCCTGATGCAGGAGGAGCGGATCACCGGTCTGATCTTCGCCCCGACCTGCGCGACGCTCGACCGGCTCGACACGCTAGACCTCGACTTTCCCGTCGTGCTGATCGACCGCAACGCGCCGACCGCCCGCCACGACGCGGTGGTCCTGGACAACCCGCGCGCCGCGGCCATGCTGGTGGAGCATCTGCACGCCCAGGGCTATCGCCGCATCGCCGGCCTGTTCGGCAACACCAGCACCACCGGCCAGGAACGTTACGAGGGATATCGCTCCGCCATGTCGGCCCGCGGTCTGGCGCCGGCCGCCCGCTTCCTCGCCCCCTATGCCGACGCGGCGGAACAGGCCGTGGTGGCGTGGATGGCGGAACATGACCGGCCGGAAGCCTTCATCGTCAGCAACAGCCTGTTCCTGATGGGCGTGGTGAAGGCCGCCCGCCGGCTGAAACTGCCGATCCCCGACGGGCTGGCGGTCGCCGGATTCGACAATGAACCCTGGACGGAACTGGTCGGTCCCGGCCTGACCGTCATCGAGCAGCCGGTGCAGGACATCGGTCAGTCGGCGATGGCCCTGCTGTTCGAACGGCTGGAAGCGCCGGACCGTCCCCGCCGCCGCCTCGTCCTGGGCGGCACCTGCATCGTGCGCGGCTCCACCGCCGCGCGGATGGCCGACGCCGACTGAACCGGCGGGACTGAACCCGCGCGTCCTGCCGCGAGCAGGCGAGCGGCCCGGATCGCAACCCTTCGTGGACCGTCCTGACCGGGCGGGATCCGGCGTCCGCATCGAACGGGCTGCGACAGCCTCGCCGCACCCGGCAGCGAAACGCAACCGCGCTTCACCCTCCCCTCTCGTGTGCCGCCGGTCCGGCAACGGACTACTCCCGATGCCTGAACATGGGCGTTGCCGATAACCGACGCCCGAAAGATACGCTAAGACTCCCGGTTCCTGACAACGGACGATCAAAGAAAAATACTCCCCCGGTGTGCGGGAAGAACAGTTCCGAAAGCGGCGTTGACCGTCGTCCAACACCCCACTACCGTTCAGTTTGCAATGCACAACAAAAATGCTCGCCCGAGCTAATAACGGCGACCGCAGATTTCTGTTCCATTCCGCGTTAATTTTTAAACTAACCAAGTAAATGTTGGGTCAAGCAACTAATTCTTGGTGGCGTTCATGACCCATGATGGTCGCCCCTGGTGGGGGCCAGCCAGCCGACAAAACAAGAAACACGGATTCGGGGGAAGACGCGGTGCGCACACTTCAGGGACTTCGACGGGGGTGAAGGCGCGATGCTGAAAGGTCTGACCGGACGCAAGGCGGCGGCGAAGGGGGGCAGCTTCGCCCGGCATGGCGTGACGACTGTACTCGTCACCGCCGCCACGATGGCGCTTGGACTGCTGACGGGAATCCTCGTCGCCCGCACCATCGGTCCGGAGGGTCGGGGGGCGCTGACCGCCGTCCTCACCACCATACAGATGCTGGGCTGGCTGTTCGGCATGGGCTGCGGCAAGGCGGTCACCTATGCGCTGTCGCGGGACCATTCGGCCGGCGGCCGGCTGCTGAGCACCTGGACGCTGATCCTGCTGCCGCTGGCGGCGCTGGCGATCGGCACCGGCTATCTGCTGCTGCCGCTGCTGCTGGCCGCGCAGCCGGTGGAGACGCTGGAACTGGCGCGGCTCTATCTGCCCATGATCGCCATGGCCCTCCTGGCGGAGCTGATGCTGGGGCTGATCCTGGGCGACCAGGACTTCCGCAGCTTCAATGCGCTGAACTTCATCCAGCCGGCCGGCGTCGCCACGCTCTACGCCATTCTTTGGCTTGCCGGCCACTTCACGGTGGAATCCGCCGTCATCGTACAGGCGGCGATGAGCACGCTGGTGCTGGTCGTGGCCACGGCCCTGCTGGTCCGCCGCCACGGAATCGGCCGTCCCGATCCGGCGCTCGGCCGGCAGACGCTCTGGTACGCGCTGCGCACCCACGGCGACGTGGTGGGCGGCGTCATCACCCAGCGGCTGGACCTGCTGATCATCCCCGCCTTCCTGCCGGCGGCCCAGGTCGGGCTCTATGCGCTCGCGACCAGCCTGTCCTGGCTGATCGTCAGCCTGTCCAGCGCGTTGGCCACCGTGGTGATGCCCGCCGCCACCCGGCGGGGCCAGTCGGGACGGTCGCTGGTGCTGAACAGCCTGCAGGTGACCTTCGCCATCGGCGGGCTGCTCGGCGGCGGGCTGTTCGTCTTCGCCGACATCGCCATCGGACTGGTCTATGGCCCGTCCTTCGCCGACAGCGCGCTTCCGCTGCGGTTTCTGCTGCCGGGTGCCGTTCTCTACGCCGCCGCGTCGATCCTGCTGAACGGGCTCTATGCGGAGAACAGGCCCTTCACCGCCACCATGGCCAACCTGCTGGGCATGCTGGTCACGCTCGGCGGCCTGCTGCTGTTCCTGCGCAGCGGCGGGATCCTGGCAGCGGCCATCGTCTCCACGGTGGCCTACACGCTGGTGTTCGCCACCGCGGCGATCCTTTACCGGCAGGCGACGGGGCTGCCCTGGCGCGTCTTCCTTCCCGACCCTGCGATGCTCGCGGCACTACCGCGGCGCCTGATCGCACTCGCCAAACCGTCTCCGGCGACCGCCGCTCCGGCCGGACCCGCAGGCAAATGACAGAACCTACAGGATTTGGGGGAACCACAATGCGACTGTCGCTCTTGACGCCCGAATACCCACCCGGCGAAAAGCTCGGCGGTATCGCCACCCACACCCACACGATGGCCCGCGCGCTGGCGCGGCTGGGCCATGCCGTCCAGGTGGTGACCCCGTGGAAGGCCGGCGGCCTGCCGGCCGGCATCACCATCGAGGATGGCGTGACGGTGAACCGCGTCGATCCGGGGCCGCGCCTGCATGCGGTCGTGGACCGGTTCCGGACCAACCGCCGGCTGGCCGACGCCGTCCGCTCCTTCCGTCCCGATGTGGTCCATGCCGCCGAGTTCGATGCCGACGCCTGGTGGCTGAGCCGTTTCAGCACCATTCCCGTGGTGACGCGGCTGGCGACGCCGACCGGGCTGGTGATGGACACCAACACCCAGCCCTGGGTGCCGCACACCCACCTGCTGAACGCGCTCGAACGCGACCAGACCAAGCGCAGCGCGGCGATCTACGCCTCCACCCGCGCCATCGCCCGGCGGGTGGCCGATTACTGGCGCATCCCGCCGGAGCTGATCCAGGTCATCCCCAACAGCATCGACCTCGCCGCGGTGGCGGCGAACCGGACGGCCGAGCCGCCGATGGCGCTGCCGAAGCGCTTCATCGCCTTCTTCGGCCGGTTGGAGGGGCGCAAGGGCATCGCCACGCTGGGCCGCGCGATTCCCGGCGTGCTGGCCGCCAATCCCGACCTGCACCTGATGATGATCGGCGGCGAGGACCCCGCGAGCGCCGCGATCATCGACCAGTTCCGCCGCGATGTCGCTCCGGTCGCCGACCGCGTCCATTTCACCGGCGCCCTGCCCCGCAACGACGCGCTGGCCGTGGTGGCGCGGGCGGAGATGGCGGTCGTCCCGTCCCTGTGGGAAAGCTTCGGCTTCGTGGTGGTCGAGGCGATGGCGCTGGGCGTGCCGGTGGTCGCCAGCGACTGCGGCGGATTCCCGGAAATCATCGAGCATGGCCGCACCGGCTGGCTGGTCCCGCCGGGACAGGCGGAGCCGCTGCGCGACATGCTGATCGCCCGGCTGGCCGACCCCGAGGGGCTGAGGGCCGCCGCCGCCGCCGGACTGGAGCATGCGAAGAGCTTCGACGTCGATACGGTCGCCGCCCAGGTCGCCGCCCTGCTGGAGAACGCCAAGGCGGAGCGGTCGCAGGCTGCCGGGTCCGGCATCTACAACAATGGCTATCGCCGCCATTTCCGCCCCGACCACCCGACCACCCCCTTCTACCGCATTTATGACGAGAAGCGCCGCGCGGTGGCGGCGGAGCTGGAGCGGTTGCCGAGGATGCGCATCCTCGATGTCGGCGGCGGGTACGGCCGCATCACCGGTCCCTTCGCCGGCCGTCACGACGTGACGCTGGTCGACATCTCGCACGAGATGCTGGCCGAGGCGAAGGAACGTTTCCCCGCCCTGACCGTCCAGCAGGCCGACGCCCGCAAGCTGCCCTTCGCCGACGACAGTTTCGACATCGTCATCGCCATGGACCTGCTCTGCCACCTGCCCGACCTGGAAGCCGGCGTGCGCGAGCTGCAGCGGGTGGTCAAGCCCGGCGGCCGGATCGTCTGCGACACCACCAACGCCAACCCGCTGTGGGTGATCGCCTATCCCCGCTACTACCGCTGGCGGCCCGACCGGCTGCTGGCGACCATGCGCTGCCACGGCGTCCTGCCGGAATGGAAGGCGCTGGTCCGTCACCACTGGGCGCCGGAGATGCGCAAGGCCATCGCCGCCACCGGCCTGACCCTGCAGAAGACCGACCATTTCGGCCCGCCGGGGGTGGCGAAATGGCACCTGTGGTGGTGCCAGCGCGGCGGCAAGGGCACGGAGGGGCACGCATCGTGACCAAACCGCCCCTGCTCCTCTTCCTCGCCCATGGCGCCGACCCGCACCGCGTCGCCATCGCCCCGGTGCTGGCCGCCGCGGCGGAACGCGCCGGCTGGGCCTTCGACCTCTATTACGATGGGCGGCGCAGCGGTCGCCATTTCGGCGGCTGGGAGGATGGCAACCGCACCGAGGCGACCGGGACCGGCAGCCTGATGGCCGGCGGCCGGCACCTGGACCACGCGCTGTGGCTGACCACCCGTTACCGCGTCGTGGCGCTGGGCGATCCCGCCTCCCCCTTGTGGCCGGTGGTGGAGGCAGGGGGGGAATGCGCCCTGCGGAGCACCGACCCGGCCGCGCTCTATGAGGCCGCCTTCCGCCTGCTGGAGCAGCCGATCCCGGAAGAGGTCGCGGTGCTGGACATGGCGCCGCAGACCCCGCTCGGCATCGTCGCCGCGCCGTTCCTCTACCCGCAACTGATGGCGAAGCCCTACCTCGGCATCGATGTCGGCGCCGACGCCGGACTGCGGCAGCGGCTGGAGGCGCTGGGCGCCCGCCATTTCACCGGCCATTGCGTCGACCCGGTGCGGGCCCGCCACTTCCCCGGCGGCCTCGACGCGGTCGAAGGCAGGGTGGCCGGGGAAAGCTATGCCAGCTTCAGCGCCGCGCTGGCCCACCGCCATGCCGGCTGGGGCCGGGGAACGTTTCTGGGCGATCCCGACCTGATCGCAGCGCAGCTGCCGCTGGCGGCGGCCAAGCGTCTGCTGCCGCTCTACGGCCGGCCGCAGACCGACGTGATCGAGCGCGCCGCCGACCTGATCCGCAACGGGGCCGACCCGGTCTATGGCCGCCAGTTCGACGATCATGACTTCTTCGCCCTGGGCCGTCTGGGCCGCGGTTTGCAGATCGTCGATCCCGATCCGCCCTTCGCCAGCACGGCCGACGTGCCGTTGCGCATTGCGGAGCCGCCGCGCCCCTTCACCGACTATGAGCCGGACGACGCCACCCTGCGCCGCTGGGCAGCGGAAGGGCGGGTGCTGACCACGCTGGTGCTGTGGTCCGGCATGATCCGCGAACTGCACTGCATCCCGCGTATCCTCGATCTGGTGGCGGCGACCGGCCTGCGCTGCGGGCTGGTGGTCACCGTCGACAGCCTGACCCAGTCCAGCCCCGCCGACCTCGCGCTGCTGTCGGTGCCGGAGGAACGCGGCGGCGTGCTGGGCCGGGTGGAGCTTCTGCTGGGCAGCACCGGCCGCGGCGTCTGCGCCGAAGGCGAGATGCCAAGCGACGAGCTGGCCCGGCTGCTGGCCGACGCCCGTGCGGAGATGGCGACCATGCTGCCGCCGGGGCTGATGCCGCGCGGCTGGTGGCCGCTGGTCGACTCCCCCCTCGTGCCGGGCCGCACCCAGCGCCTGCATTGGGAGGAGGGCCGGCCCGTCCTGCGCATCTCGCCCCGTCCGCGCCCGTCGGAAACCCCGGCCGCCAGCGTGGAGGCCGTGTCGGAGGGCACCCCCCGCAAGGCGCCGACGCGGGCCGGGGCTCCGGCCATGGACGCCCGGCGCATGATCGGCAATGCGCTGCGCCGCTACCGGCTCGACCGCTTCTACGAGGCGTGGCGGCCCTATGACAGCGCCCGCCCCGGCCCCCTGCGGCGGGACGTCGCCGCCGCCGTCCGCTCCGCCGGATTCGATTACATGTGGACCAAGGCCGCCTTCGGCTCGGCCGAACCGGCGCTGGTCGACGGGGAGTTCGTGGCCCTGCCCTTCACCGCCGGCGATTGGGACGGCTGGTCGCCCTTCTACACCATCCGCAACACCGCGCAGGTGCGGGCGGCCGAACGCCGGCTGACCCGCGGCGGGCGGCCGGGTTGGCTGGCGTCCAACATCGATTCCATCCTGTGGATGCTGCCGGGCGAGGTGCTGGAGAAGGGGCGCGCCCTGTTCCAGGTCGCCCGGCTGGTCGCCGGCGGCGGCGGGACCGGAGCGCTGGTCAACGTCACGCCCAACACCGTCGCCCGCTACGCCCGCATCCTGGCGGAGGCGAAGACCGGACAGGGCATCCCCACAAGTCCGGAGCCGCCAGCGGAGATCCGCGGCGGCCCGGCGCCGGACGCCGCCTCCGCCCCCCGCCAGCCCACCCGCGACCCGGCAGAGGTCGCCTGAACCAATTGGGCCGCATCGCACCTCCGCGCACAGTTTGTCGAGATGAAGGAGTTCAGCCTATGGACGCACCGGAACACCGATTGCCGCCAGGCACGGCCGGTATCCCCTCCGGCTTTGTCGCACCGCCGGTCGGAACGGGCGCCGACAAGGTCAATGTGGGCCGGCTGGTACAGACGCTGTGGCGCCAGAAATGGCTGATCCTGGGGCTGACCGCGGTGCTGTGGCTGCCCGCGGTGCTGCTGATCAACTCGATGACGCCGCTCTACAGCGCATCGGCCGTGGTGGTGATCGATCCGCACACCAACCGCGTCATCAACATCCCCTCGGTGTCGGAACCGATGGGAATGTATCTCGACACCGTCAACACCGAGGTCGAGATCCTGCGGTCCCGCGACCTCGCCCGCCGCGTGGTGGAGACGCTGAATCTCGGGCAGGAACCGGAATATGCCGCAACTCCCAACAAGCCGGGCCTTCTGACTCCGCTGTTCGATGAAGGCCGCGCCTTGCTGACCGAGGTGGCGTCCGGCCTTCCCGAACCGCTCTCCTCCCTGCTGACACCGCCCGCCCGCCCGTCCGTTCCGACCGGCAGCGCGGAGGATAAGGAAGCCGCCCGCCTGATCTACGCCTTCCAGAAGAACCTGCGCATCAGCCCCGGCGTGCAGTCGCGCGCGATCCGCATCGCGGTCGAGGCCAAGGACCCGCAGCTGGCGGCCCGCGCCGCCAACGCGGTCGCCGACGCCTACATCGCCATCCAGGTGGAGGCGAAGCGCAAGGCCACCCAGAACGCCAGCGAGTGGCTGCAGAGCCGATTGGACGAGCTGCGCCAGGACATGACCAGCACCGGCCGTGCCGCCGTCGAGGCGATGCGTGCCGAAACCGGCATGGCCAAGGGCCGCGATGCTCCGCTGGTGAACGAAGAGATGTCGGCCCTGAACGCCCAGTTGGCGGAGGCGCGCACGGCGCTGACCAATGCCCAGGGGCGGCTGCGCCAGCTGCAGTCCGTTCAGCCCGGCAACCCCGAATCGCTGACCGGCGCCGACATCGGCGGCGACCCGCTGATCACCGGCCTGCGCCAGCGTCAGACGGCACTGAGCGCCCAGTTGGCCGAGCTACGCGCGCAATATGGCGACCGTCACCCGGCGCTGGCGCGGCCCGCCGCGGAGCTGCGCGAACTGAATGCCGCTCTCGCCACCGAGGTGGACCGGGTGATCCGCAGCCTTCGGGGCGAGGTGGAGCAGCAGGTCGCCAAGATCCAGAGCCTTTCCCGCCGGCTGGAGGCCCTGCGCACGGAATCCTTCGACAACCTGCAGGCGGACGTGAAGCTGCGCGAGCTTCAGCGACAGGCCGACGCGTCCGACGACAACTATCGCCGCGCCGTCACCCGCCTGAAGGAGACCCAGGTGCTCCAGGCGCTGGAGATGACGCCCGACGTTCGCATCGTGTCCACCGCCGACGTTCCGGTGGGGCCGGTCGGGCCGGGCAAGACCGTGCTGGCGGCGTTGGCCGCGGTGGTCTGCGGCGCCATCGCCACCGGCATCGCGCTGGTGCGGACCGCCAGCCAGCGCGGCGTCTACAGCTCCCATCAGGTGGAGGCGGTTCTGGGCCTGCCGGCCGTCGGCATCGTGCCGCTGCTGGGCCGGATCAAGCGGTCCGCCCGCTCCGACGCCAACGGCGATCCCTATTCCAACACCGGCGGCGGCGAATTCGCCGAGGCCGTCTGGCGGCTTTGCGCACGGCTGCATCTGGTCCGCACCGGCGCCGAGCCGGCCACCGTCAAGGGCGGCGAGGTGGTGATGCTGACCTCGTCGGTCGCTGGCGAGGGCAAGACGACGCTGGCGGTGGCTCTGTCCGCTTTCCTGGCCGACACCGGCCGCCGGGTCATCATCGTCGACTGCGACACCCGCCGTCCCGCCGTGCACCGGCTTCTCGGCGGCACCCGGCCGCCCAAGGGGCTGACCGACCTGCTGGAAGGCGATGCGACGCTGGATCAGGTCGTGCAGATCGACGACCGCCGCCGGGTGGCGGTGATCGCCGCCGGCCGGCCGGTCGACCGGCCGCAGATCCTGTTCGGCTCCAAGGCCATGCTGTCGCTGCTGGTGGAGCTGTCCGAGCGCTACGACGTCGTCGTCCTCGACACGCCGCCGGTGCTGTCGGTGTCCGACGCGCTGATCCTGGCGCCGCTGGCCGACCGTGTCCTCTATGTCGTGCGCTGGGCGCGCACCGCCACCAGCCTTGCCAGTGCCGGCATCAAGCAGGTGCGGCAGGTCGGCGGGCGGATCAGCGGCGCGGTGCTGTCGATGGTCAACGCCCGCGACCACGCGAACCTGGAATACGGCGCCCGCCCGCCCAGCGGCCGTTCCTACCGCCTGCGCCGCATCGCCTGAGCCTAAAAAAAACCCTCGGCCGAAGTCGAAGGCCTGCCCCTTGCCGGAGGACCCACAATGAAAGTCGCGATCGTCCATTACTGGCTCGTCGGGATGCGCGGGGGGGAGAAGGTTATCGAAGCCCTGTGCGAGCTGTATCCAGAAGCCGACGTCTTCACCCACGTCTACCGGCCGGAGCGCATCTCCCCCGTCATCCGCAGCCACCGGGTCACCACGACCTTCATCGACCGGCTGCCGATGGCCCACCGGATGTATCAGAAATACCTGCCGCTGATGCCGCTGGCACTGGAGCAGCTCGACCTCAGCGCCTACGACCTCGTCATCAGCAGCGAATCCGGGCCGGCGAAGGGGGTCCTGACCCGGCCGGACGCGCTGCATGTCTGCTACTGCCACACGCCGATGCGCTATGTGTGGAGCGGCTATCACGACTACCTGCACTCGGCCGGGCCGATGGTCCGGCCGCTGATGCCCTACGCCATCCACCGGCTGCGGCAATGGGATCTGGCGACGGCGGCGCGGGTCGACCGCTTCATCGCCAATTCCGAGACGGTGGCGAAGCGCATCTGGCGCGTCTACCGCCGCGACTCCACCGTCATCAACCCGCCGGTGGAAACCCGGCGCTTCGCCACCGCGGAGCCGCCCGGCGATCACTACCTGTTCGTCAGCCAACTGGTGTCCTACAAGCGTGCCGACGTCGCAATCGAAGCCTTCAACCGCATGGGCCGCAAGCTGGTCGTGGTCGGCGAGGGCGAGGAGTACCGCCGGCTGAAGCAGATGGCCGGGCCGACGGTGGAGTTGCTGGGCCATTGTTCCGCCGAGGAGCTGGACCGGCAGTATGCCGCCTGCCGCGCCCTGATCTTCACCGCCAACGAGGATTTCGGCATCGTTCCGGTGGAGGCGATGGCCGCCGGCCGGCCGGTGATCGCCCTGAACCGCGGCGGCGCAACCGAGACGGTGAAGGACGGCCTGTCCGGCCTGTTCTTCGACCATCAGACGCCGGAAGCGCTGATCGAGGCGGTGCAGCGTTTCGAGGCGCAGGAACACCGCTTCAATCCCACCGTCATCCAGGCCTATGCCGCCCGCTTTGACCGTTCCGTGTTCAAGGCACGGCTGCGCGAGACCATCGACAGCTGGGTGAACGGCGAGGAGCCAGCCCTGGCCCCGGCACGGGCCGCCGCCAACGACGCCCGCGGGCGGGAGCTGGCTCCGGCATGAGCGTCGCCATGAACCCTACCGGCAAGATTTCCACCGGCATGCCCCGCCCCGCCCCCCATGTCCCGATCGATCCCCATGCCACCGAGCGGTTGGGCGTCACGGTGATTATCCCGACCTACCGGCGGCCGGACCAACTGGCCGGCTGCCTGGACGGTCTGGTCCGGCAGACGCTGGCGCCGGTCCAGGTTGTCGTCACCGTGCGCGACACCGACCCGGAGTCCGCAGAGGTCGCCCGGCGCTACGCATCCACCCTGCCGATCGAGGTCGCCGGCATCGACGTGCCGGGGCAGGTGGCGGCGATCAACCGCGGCATGGACCATGCCCGCGGCGACATCGTCGCCATCACCGACGACGACGCCGTTCCCCATCCCGACTGGGTGGAAAGGATCGAGGCCTGGTATCGCACCGATCCCCGCATCGGCGGCGTCGGCGGTCGCGACCACGTCTATCACGGCACCGTGCCGGAAACGGGGGAGGCCCGGGTCGTCGGCCGGCTGCAATGGTTCGGCCGGGTCATCGGCAACCATCATCTGGGCGTCGGCCCGGCCCAGGACGTCGACGTGCTCAAAGGCGCCAACTGGAGCTTCCGCCGCGCGGCGATCGACGGCCAGCGGCTGAACACCCGGCTGCGCGGCAGCGGCGCCCAGGTCCGCAACGAGGTGGATTTCTGCCTGCGGCTGTCCCGTCAGGGCTGGCGGCTGGTCTATGACCCGATGGTGGCGGTCGACCACTTCCCGGCGGTGCGCTTCGACATCGACCAGCGCGGCGCGAACCACTTCCATCCGCTGGCGCAGGAGAACGCGACCTTCAACGACACGCTGGCCCTGATGGCCCATTTCGGCCCGGCCAACCGCGCCGCCTTCGCCGCCTGGGCCATGCTGGTGGGGACCTGCGAGTTTCCCGGACTGGCGCAATGGGCGCGGCTGGCGCTACGCGGCGACCGCCATGCCGGGGCGAAGCTGCGCGCCACCTTGCGCGGCCGGCTGGAGGGAATGCGCCACTGGCGGGAGACGGCGGCATGACCTTCGCCACCACCGGCTTCGAGCATGGCCATCATGGCATGGGCCATCACGGCATGCCTCATCACGCCACCGGCGGCCTGCCGTCCCTGAATAAACTGGCGGCGCCGGTCTTCTGGTTCCTGGTGGCGGTTCCGGTCCTGATGGGCAGGGCCGGCGTGCTGGAGATCGTCTTTCCGGTGGGGGCGCTCGCCGTCGGTGCGCTGCTGGTCACACGCGACCCGGCCCGGTTCGCCGCCTTCACATGGTGGTTGTGGTTCCTGACGCCGGAGGTGCGCCGGCTGGTCGATTACCAATCGGGCTGGAGCATCATCAGCCCGATCATGGTGACGCCCTTCGCCGTCGGCGCAATGACCGGTCTGGTGATCGCGCAATATCTGCCGATGCTGCGCTATCGCGCCTATTTCGGATTTCTGCCGGTGATGCTGGGCATCTCCTACGCCTACTTCAATGGAATCTCCCAGGCGGGCGTGGCGGCCGCGACATTCGCACTGCTGAACTGGGTGGTGCCGGTTATGCTGGGGCTCTATGTCGCCCTGCACTGGCCGATCTACCCGCAGATGCGCGACGCGGTGCTGCGCGCTTTCGTCCTGGGGCTGGCGCTGGTCGGCGGTTATGGCCTGATCCAGTATTTCATCATGCCGGCCTGGGATGCGCGATGGCTCATCAATGTCGGGATGACCAACCAGGGCATGCCGCTGCCGATGCAGGTCCGGGTGTTCAGCACGATGAACTCCTCCGGCCCGCTGGCCTTCCTGCTGGTCACCGGACTGGCCCTGCTGCCGGCGGCGCGTGGTGTAATGGTGCCAGTCGCCGGCGCGCTGGCTCTCGGATCGCTGTTGCTCAGCCTGGTGCGCGCGGCCTGGCTGGCCGGTCTGTTCACTTTCGCGTGGCTGCTGCTGACCATGCCCGGCCGCCATCGGATGCGCCTGATCGCGGTCGGCGTCGGGCTGGTCCTGTGCTCCCTGCCGCTTCTGAGCGTGCCGAGGGTCAACCAGGCCATCGCCTCCCGGTTCGACACGCTGAATTCGATGGAGAACGACCGCAGCTATCAGGACCGGCAGGAGTTCTATGTCACCTTCCTGTTCTATGCCCTGACCGAGGTGCGCGGCGCCGGGCTCGGCACCATCGACACCGCGACCAAGCTGACCAACGAGGACGGACAGCTGGGCGTCATGGCCTATTTCGACAGCGGCATCCTGCGCGTGCCCTATGAGCTGGGCTGGCCCGGCGCGTTCGGCTATGTCGCCGGCCTGATCATGCTGACGGCCGGGATGCTGCGCCGCGGCGGCGCCCCGCCGGACCCGTTCGCCCGCTGTGCCGAGACGGCGGCGCTGACGATGCTCGGCTGCATGGTGTTCGAACACACGCTGGTGAAGGTCACCGGCGTCGGCTTCTGGTTCTTCCTGGGCATGGCGATGGCGGCCAAGAACTACGGGCTTGCCGGCCTGCAGAGCCCGATCCTGACCACCGCCCCCGCACAAAACTTCCAAGAGGACAAGCAATGGACGGAAGCCTGATCCTGCCCGGCACGCTGCCGGGGGAGATGCGGGAGGCCAGCGTGCTTCAGCTTGGGCTGGGCTGGTTCCCGGAGACCCATGGCGGGGCGGAGAACATGTTCTACAACCTCGCCCGTCACCTGCCGCAGCAGGGCATCGCCTTTTCCGGGCTGGTGCTGGGCACCGTTTCCCGGACGCTGGACAATGGCGCCCGCATCGACAGCTTCGCACCGCCGACCGCCTCGCTGCCGCGCCGGGTGGCGGCGGCGCGGACCGCCATCGCCGAGACGCTGCGCCGGCAGGCGCCCGATCTCGTCGCCTCCCACTTCGCATTGAATACGGTGGGCGCTCTGCCCGCCTTGCGCAACCGGCCGCTGGTCGTCCATTTCCACGGCCCCTGGGCATTGGAAAGCGCGGCGGAGGGCGCCGGCCCGCTGGCGGTGCGGCTGAAATTCATGGTGGAGCGGCTGGTCTATCGCCGCGCCACCCGCTTCGTCGTCCTGTCGCAGTCCTTCGCCTCCATCCTGGCCGAACGCTATGGGGTCCGGCCGGAGCGCATTCATCGGGTGCCGGGCGGGGTCGATGCCGACCGCTACGACCTTTCCGACAGCCGCCATCAAGCGCGCGCGCGCCTGGGCTGGCCGCAGGGGCGCCCCATCCTGCTGACGGTGCGCCGGCTGGTGAAGCGCATGGGGCTGACCGCGCTGGTCGATGCCATGGTGGAGTTGCGCCGCCGGATACCCGACGTGCTGCTGGTGGTCGCCGGACGCGGGCCGGAGGCCGCGGCGCTCCAGGACCGCATCGGCGCCCTGGGGCTGGAGGAGCATGTGCGGCTGCTGGGCTTCGTTCCCGACGCGCATCTGCCACTCGCCTACCGGGCCGCCGACCTGTGCGTGATGCCGTCGCAGGCGCTGGAGGGCTTCGGCCTGACGGCGCTGGAATCGCTGGCGGCGGGCACCCCGGTGATGGTCACGCCGGTCGGCGGCCTGCCCGAGGTGGTGGAGGGGCTGGACGGCGACCTCGTGCTCGCGGGGATCGACGCGCGCTCCATCGGCATCGGCATTGCGGAGGCGCTGAGCGGAGTCCGCCGGCTGCCCGACGCCGACGCCTGCCGGGCGCTGGTGCGCAGCCGCTTCGACTGGCCGGTCATCGCCGCCCGCACCGCCGCCGTCTATCGCGGTGCCCTGCAGTGAGCATCCTGCGATGAGCACGATCGTCATCCTCTGCGACCACGCCCACCCCAGCGGCGGGCTGGCGAAGGTCACCATCGCCGGCGCCGTCGGGCTGGCGCGGCGCGGCCACCGGGTCCACTTCTTCACCGCCGTCCCGCCCATCGACCCCGCTCTGTTGACCGATGGAATCACCGTCCATTGCCTGGAGCAGCCCGACCTGAAGGGCAATGCCGACCGCGTGCAGGCGGCGCTGCGCGGCATCTGGAACCGGGAGGCGGCGCGCGCATTGGAAAGCCTGCTCGGCAGTTGCCCGGCGAACGACACGCTGGTCCATATACATGGCTGGGCCAAGGCATTGTCGCCCAGCGTCTTCCCGGTCTGCCGGAAATCCGGCCTGCCGGTACTGCTGACCCTGCACGACTATTTCCCGCTCTGCCCCAACGGCGCCTTCTTCGTCTTTCCCGAGGGCGTCAACTGCCCACACCGGGCACTGTCAACCGGCTGCCTCGCCACCGATTGCGACGCCCGCGCGCGGCACCACAAATGGTGGCGGGCCGCCCGTCACGCGGCGGGGGCGCTGGCCGGCGGCTTCATCGACGGGATGGCGCTGGTGACGCTCAGCGACCGGCAGCGCGCGGTGATCGCCTCCCATCTGGCGCCCGGCACCATCACCCTGCCCGTCCCCAACCCGGTTGAAGTTGAGGACCGTGGGCCCGCCCCGGTCGCCGGCAACCGTCCCATGCTGTTCGTCGGCCGCCTGTCGCGCGAGAAGGGCGCCGCTCTGCTGGCCGAGGCGGCGGCGCAGGCCGACTGCCCGGTGCGCTTCGTCGGCGATGGCGACGAGGCGGCGGCGGTGCGCCGGCTGAACCCGGAGGCGGAGCTTGCCGGCTGGCTACCGCCCGACGCCGTGCTGGAGGAGGTGCGGCGGGCGCGGGCGCTGGTGGTCCCGTCGTTGTGGTATGAGACGTTCGGGCTCGCCGCCTACGAGGCGCTGGCGAACGGCGTTCCCATCGTCGTCAGCGACAATTGTGCGGCGGCGGAGGCGGTGCTGCCGGGAGAGAACGGTTTCCTGTTCCGCAGCGGCGATGCCGCCGACCTAGCCCGCTGCCTCCGACTGCTGTCCCACGACGCGGAGGTGGAGCGGATGGGCCGCAATGCCCATGACGGGTACTGGCGCGCGCCCTTCACGTTGGACCGCCATCTCGACCGTCTGGAGGAGGTCTATTTCGCGGCGCTTAGCGACGGCATCGGTTCGCTGGGCGGGCTCCACCGGCGTACCCGGGCCTTCGCGCCATGAGCGGCGGTCCCGGCTGCCGCATCGGCAGGCGCGCGCTGCTGGCCGCGGCCCTAGCCCTGCCCGTCGCCCGGCCCCCCTACGCTGCCCAAGCTGCCGCCCAAACCTCCCAGGACAAGCCCTTGCGCCCGGCACCGGCCCCGCCGCCGAGAAGCGGCCCAGCCCTGTCGATCAGAGAGCGAGGCGCCATCGGCGATGGCCGCAGCCATCCTTTGTCGGAGCGTTACAAGAGCCTGGAGGCGGCACGGCGCATCCATCCGCATGTCCGCTCGCTGGACCAGGAATGCGATTGGGCGGCTTTGCAGGGCGCCGTCCTGGAACTGGCGCGCAGCGGACAGGGCGGGACGGTACTGGTGCCGCCCGGCGATTACCGGCTGGATGGCGAAATCGTCCTGCCCAACCTCGACCGCTATGACGACGCCTTCAACGAGGTGGAGATCGTCGGCGCCGGCATGCGCGCCTCGCTGCTGTCCTGGCCGGAGGATCTGGGGCCGGGTCGCTTCGCCATTCGCGCCGGCAGCCGGCAAGGCGTGCGCGACGACGACAAGGGCTATCAGCGCAGCCGCATCGCACATATCAGCCTGTGCGGGCCGAAGTCCGGCAACCGGCCGGGCGATCCGCCGCCGGGCATGGACGGGTTGGCGCTTACCTCCCGTTTCCTGCTGGAGCGGGTCGGGGTGTTCGGCTTCCGCGCCGGGGTGGATGTCTGGCGCGACCATTCCTCGCTGATTTCCTGCCAACTGACCAAGAATCACATCGGCGCCTATTGGTCGGCGGGGACCGACAGCTTCGGCGATCATCTGTTCCTCGACACCGATCTCGCCGGCAACACGCTGGCCTCGATCGCCGTGGCGCCGGAGAACGGCATCGACCACTCCAGCTTCATCTCCTGCCATTTCGGCTTCTCGCCCTACGCAATCCTGGCGGAGGACGGGGTGGCGAAGCGGACCTTCCTGTCCAACAACAAGTTCCTGGACTGCGCCTTCGAGGCCTGCGGCAACGGCTGGATCCAGGGGCCGATGGCGGAGATGTACGGCAATGTCCTGATCGGTTGCAGCGGGTCGCTGCTGCCGGCCTATCGCTTGGCCAAGCGGCCGGTCACCGGCCTGATCGTGGTGCGGGCGCTGGAGCGCAACGAGTTCACCGGCGGCAGCGCCAGCTTCGGCGACGGCACCAACGACCGCGCTGTCGACATCGAGACAGCCGCCATCGTCGCCGCCTCCGCCGTCGGCAACCGGTTCGACGATGCGGAGCGGCTGATCCGGCTCGGCCGCGACGGCTTCGCCCCGGCTCTCGCCGTCTCCGGTACCTGCCGCGCCAACCGGTTCCAGGCGCTGGACTGCTCCGGCGAATTCCGCAAGGTCGGCGCCGGCGGGGTCGACGCCGGCAATCTGGTGCAGCGCGACTATGACCGGGTGCGCCGGCTGGAACCCGACCGCCCGGCCGACGGGGTCGCCCTGACCACGGCTGGCGCCGGCGGCATCGTTCCCGTCGCCACCGCTGGAACCGTGCCGGTCGGCAAGACCCGCGCCGCCATCCGCATGGGCACCGTCCTGCGCCCCGGTAGCGGCACCTCTCAGAGGGTCGATCCCACCCCTGGGCCGGCAGCGCCGGTCGGCATCGCGGCGGTGGACGCGGCGGCGGGAACCGACAGCGTGGTCATGGAACTGCGGCTGGAGTTGCGGTAAGGGCGACCGGTCAGGACGCCGACCCGGCCAACACCCGCCGGCCGTCGACCGCCTGATCCGCCGGCCCCAGTTCCTCCAGCAGATCGGCATACTGCCCGGCCGTCACCGACCAGTCCTGGCATTCCGCGATGCGGCGGCCTGCCTCCCCCATACGGCGGCGCAGCGTCGGGTCCGCGGCAAGATCATCCATCGCCCGCACCAGATCCCCATGCGCGTCCGGGTCGTCCAGCAGGATGGCGGCTCCGTCCTCCAGCAGACGGCCGGCGCCGGCCAGCCGGGTGGTGACGACCGGCAGGCCGCTGGCCGCCGCCTCCAGCAGAACAAGACCGAAGGGTTCATAGCGGGTCGGGAAGACGAACAGGTCGGCGGCCCCCATCAGCGCCGCCACGTCGCGCCGGTGACCGAGGAAGCGGACCCGGTCCTCCACCCCCAGCGCCCGTACCATCGCCGGAAACGGGCCGCCGCGCTCGTCGCCGACCACCGCCAGCGCCAGATCCGGCACCTCGGCCAGCGCGCGCAGCACCCCATCCAGATTCTTGCGGTCGCTGCGGGCATCGCCGACGAACAACGCCACCGGCCGGCCCGGCGGCAGGCCGAACAGCGCCGGATCGGACGTGCCCGGACGAAACTCCCGGACATCGACGCCGTTGTCGATCACGCGCAGCCGGGCAGGCTCGATGCCGTCCCGGCGCAGTTCGTCCGCAACGGTCCGTGAGACCGCCACCAGCCTGCCGGCGCGGCGGAAGCTCCAGCGCTCGAACCCGACATTCAGCAGCGTGTAGAGCGCCCGATAGAGCGACAGCGGCGAGATGCCCTTGCGGATGGGATGTGTGGCTGACCGCATCCAGGCGGAATGGACGAAATGCACGGCGTTCACATCCGACCGCGCCCAGCTGACGAAGCCGTTCACCACCACCCGGTCTATCCCGGCCTGCCGTTCCCGCGCCAGGGCCCGGCTCGCCCGCCAGGCGAACAGCTGGTCCTTTGCCAACTGCGTCGGCACACCGCCGCCTGTAACCGGCACCCAGCGCAAGCGCGGATGGCGTGCCAGTTCCTCCGCCAGTTCCGACGCGATGGCGACGACCTCATGCCCGCGGCGGAGCAGTTCATCGACCACCACGGCGTTCACGCGCCCCTGTCCGTCATGCCGGACGATCTTCTGCGTGACGACGGCGATGCGCAGGGAAGCGGTGCGCATGGAACGATCTCCTGCCCGGCTTGATCGGCGGTATTTACGGCGGTTCGTGCCGAAGTGGACCACGGCGCCGGCACCTACGCCAAACAAACGAAAGATACGGACGCCACACAACAGGCTTAAGACTGCCGTTGTCAGAATCAGTCCTTCAGACGCTAAAGCATTCGCGGACTCAAAATCGATTTTTTTGGAAGAGTCAAAGATGAGTCAGAGTCATGTCCCAAGATTGACTCTCCTTTCTATAGTGAATTCTGTGCGACTACTCCCAACGAGCAGGGTAATCCAACCGATACGGTTAACCCGACCTAGCAAGATCTTAATATCCGATTAATGGGAGTCGTGCCGATGGCGCTCACCGGGTCCAATCTCATCGATGTCACCTTTGCGATCGACGCATGGGGACAAGCAGCCGGCGGCGTCTGGCCGCATCTGGCGCTCAAGCTCGACGGCGCGACCATCGGTCAGGCGACGGTGAACAGCAGCACCCTGGGGCGCTACACCATCTCCGCCAAGGTCGCGGCCGACAGCGCGCACAAACTGCAGATCGTCTACGACAATGACGGCCTGTCGGGCGGTGCCGACCGCAACCTGTTCGTCCGCGCCGTCTCGGTGAACGGCACGTCGATCGCCGCCACCGATCCGTCGGTCACCTATGACAAGGGTGCGGTCGACGGAAAGGACGTGGTGAAGGGGCAGGAAGCCCTGTACTGGGGCGGTGCGCTGAACGTTCCGCTGCCGGCGTCGCTGTTCCCGGCAGCCAATGCAGTCGACGCGGCTCCGGCGGCGACCAAGTCCTACAGCGTCGTCGTCAACGCCTGGGGCAAGAGCGCCGGCGGGGTGCCGCCGCACTTCAAGCTTCTGGTCGACGGCAAGGCGGTTGGCGACGCCAAGGTGGCCGCCACCAGCCAGACTGCCTACAAGTTTACGGTCGATCTCGATCCGACCCAGGCGCACAAGGTCCAGGTCCAGTACGACAACGACGCCTTCGTCAACGGCCAGGACCGCAGCCTGTATGTCGGCTCCGTCGTGGTGAACGGGCACAGCGTCGCCTCGACCGCCGCCGGGGTCACCTATGACCGAGGCGCGCTGGACGGCAAGGACGTCGTCTCCGGCCAGCAGGGCCTGTGGTGGAACGGCACGCTGAGCGTTCCCGTCACCAAGGATATGCTGGCCGGCGGCACGACGACCACGCCAGCCACACCGACCGCTCCCACCACGCCCGCGCCGACCACGCCGGCTCCGACGGCGCCGACGGCCACGCTGCCGAAGAACGACCATACCGCCAGCGCCGGGGTCAGCAGCGACCGGCCGCCGCTGATGTCCGACGTGTCGACCATCTCCTGGGGTGCCGACCGCGGGCTGGCGCCGCAGCACCTGTTCTGGGAATCGGTGCCCGACTACTCCAACGCCTCTCACCTGAAGGAAACCCGTGACGTCGCCGCCGGTCACCTGTCCGACGGTGTGATGCCGCTGATCGGCCTGCAGTTGTGGGAGGACACCTTCGAAGAGTCCCAGAACGGCGGTGAGTTCGCCAGCCTCGGCGGGCACAAGGCCTGGGTGTCCTGGGTCAAGGCGCACCAGCAGTATCTGGGCCGCGACGCCGACGGCAACGTCCTGAACGCCGACAGCAGCAATCCCTATGGCTGGGGCTATATCAGCCCGCTGATGCCGCTGGACGCCAAGGACGCGCCGGCCGGTTGGACCGGCGGCACCGCCCATTACGCCGACTGGATGGCCGACAAGCTGGGCCGCCTGTCGGCCCTGACCGGCACCCGCGGCTATGAGCTGGCCGACTTCTTCGACGGCAGCCCGCATTCGGGCGTGATGGACTTCTTCAACAGCCGCATGATCGCGGAGTTCAGCGCCAAGACCGGCATCAAGGTGGCGGGGTCCACGCTGGCGCAGCAGGCGGCCGACATCGTCGACAACCACCCGACCCAGTGGCTGGATTACTTCGTCGACGGCTGGGCGAACAGCTGGAAGGCGCTGGATGACGCCATCGTCAAGAACACCGGAAAAGCGGCTTGGCTGACCACCCAGGTGTCCTTCACCCCGGCGGCGATGCGTGAATTCGCCGGCGTCGATGCCCGCGTCATCACCGACACGATGAACGAGAAGGACATCCTGTTCAACGTGCAGACCCTCGAACGCTTCGAGATGCAGCACAAGCAGGCGCCGGCCTCCTACGAGCAGGCGATGCTGGGCATCCATGCCGCCCGCGCGCCGGACGCCCATTTCGGCCACATGATGTCCTCGTCGGAGGATGATTACTGGGGTGCGGTGAACAGCCTCTACACCGGCGTGACCGGGACGGTGCGCGAGGAGCTGGGCTGGGGCCGTCTGGAACAGACCTGGCTGCAGAGCGGCTGGACCATGATCGCCGACGACCAGGGCGGCGTCCGCCGCGCGGCGGAGCAGTGGTCGCGCAGCTATCACGACTGGGGCGAGGTGAAGCAGCCCTGGCTGGACATGCTGCGCGACATCGTGCCGACCCGCCCCTTCGGCCCGGCGCTCTATTACAGCGTCAATGCCGAGAAGGCGATGAACGCGCTGGAGCCCGACGGCAACGCCATCGGCAACGCCTATCTGGGCGAGCTGCTGGAGCCGATCACCAAGCTGCATGATGCCGGCGCGACCTTCGGCTATTACGTCAGCGACGCGGCCCTGCCGTCGATGACCAAGGCCAGCACGCCCAGCGCCTGGATCATTCCGCAGGCGACCTATGACGGGCACAACCTGTTCAGCGATGCCGAGATCGCCGCGCTGAAGGCCAAGGCGCCGGTCCTGATCGGCGACGAGGCGCTGAACTACCATTACCCGCTGACCTTCACCGACAAGGATCCGGACGCCCAGATCACCGGCTATGGCTTCTACGATCAGAAGGACCGGCTGATCGTCGTCGCCTCCGACCGGGTCGATTTCAATGACACCTCGGCGCGCAAGGCGGTCGCCACCCACGTGGAGCTTCAGCTCGCCAACGGCCACTACACGGTCCAGGACCTGATCCACAACACCACGCAGAGCTTCGACGTGGTGAACGGCGTCGGAGGCTTCGACACCACCATCGCCCGTTGGGACACCGGCGTCTTCGCCATCAGCCACGACGTGGCGGCGTAAAGCGGTCGTCCGACGGCAAGCTGTCGAAACGAAAGCGGAGTCCCGTCCCGGCGGGGCTCCGTTTTCGTTTCGATGTTCAATGAAAAATGTCCTGGCAAACTCTGTTTAAGAGTCTATATTATCGTCCGTGAAATCGCCCAGTGCAGCTTAAACTCAAGTCGAAGCATCTAACATAAGTTGTCTTGCAAAGAACTTTTTCTTCTTTGAACGGCAATATCGTTTGGCTTCCTTTGCTTCGAACCCTCCCCGCTTGGCGCAATCCGACAGAGAGCGGTGCCGCTTTACCGGGTAATCACTTCCACATTCGCGTGCAAGAACGATTTATTACTGCTGGCCTTCTGACGAAGGACTCTGCCCGGACAGTATGAGTCCACGCCCAACTGAGCCTGGAATCATTCCAGAAGTGCAGCAGACAATGCCGTGAGTGCCGGATCATAGTTTGATCTAAATTCGAACGGGCGAGCACGAGAAGACCGATACAACGTGCACCGTCCATCGGATGTGCGGCATTGCGCGGCTAGGCGCGGAGGCATCGGAGACTATGGTGGCAACGGCCTGAACGGGGGGCCGAGGGATGTATGCCGGGCACGAGAATCCGGCAGTCCCGAGTTGCCATGCACCGGTACCATCGACGTCGAAGCAAAGCGTCCAGGGGGGAATCCTTGCCTTCCGGCCGCGCGATACCGTCCGCCATTTCGTCTATTTCTTGGGGGAGACGGACATGTCCGATCGCATTCGTGTGATTGTTCACAATCAAAGCCGATTGCTGCGCGAATCCATCCTGAACATCCTGGACGACTGCTTCGAGGTCATCGATCCGCAAAGCCGCCTCGCAACCGGGCTTTCACCCAAGACGATGTGGAACGGCCGGGTCAACGGCGGCCTCGACCGCCATTCCGACGGCATGTCGGCCGGCGGCGTGGCCACGCTGGAGCCGCCGGCCGGCAACAGCGGTTCCGAAAGGACGGCCGACATCGTTCTGTTCGACCTCGCCTCCCTGAAGACCGACGCCTGGAACTTCCGTAGCTGGTACGGCGAGCAGGCCAAGCTGGCGATGATCGCCGACGAATTCTCCGCCCACCACATGCGGATGGCCCTGCGCTTCGGCGTGCGCGGCTATCTGCTGAACCGGATGGCCCCGACCGCCTTCGTGCTGTCCCTTCGCCTGATCCATGCCGGCGAGCCGGTCGTGCCGGAGGAATGCTTCGACTATTTCTCCCCCACCGCGCTTCGCCGCGGCGGAGAGGACGGGGCGGTGGCCCAGCATGAAAGCGAACTGCTGGGCTATCCCGGCCTCTACCCGCGCCACGCCCGCATCCTGAAGCTCATCATGGACGGATGCAGCAACAAGGAGATCGCGCGCGAGATGGGGATGACCGAGGATCTGGTGAAGCTGCATGTCCGCCACATCATGCAGACCATCAATGTCCGCAATCGCACCCAGGCCGCGCTCTGGGCCGCGCAGAGCGGCATCATCCAGGAGATGGAGTATTTCCTGGAACGGACGGCACCCTAATCCCACCCGATAAGGGCAAGGGCGCCGGAATGGCGGCGCCCGGCCCTTGCGGGTCTCAGGCCGGCACCACGCTGCCGGTCAGGAAGGCTTCGAACTGGTCGACCGGGAGCGGCCGGCTGATCAGATAGCCCTGGATGCGGGTGCAGCGCTGCAGGCGGAGCATGTCGGCCTGCTCCTTCGTCTCCACACCCTCGGCAATGGTGTCGAAGCCCAGGCTTTCGGCCAGATTGACGATGGTGCCGACGATGGCCGGATCGGTGGTCGACTTGACGATGTCGCGGACGAAGCTGCGGTCGATCTTCAGCGTGTCGATCGGGAACCGCTTCAGATAGGCCAGCGAGGAATAGCCGGTGCCGAAATCGTCGATCGACAGACGGACCCCGATGTCCTTCAGCCCATTGAGGATCGTCACCGCCTTCTCGATGTCGCCGATCATGGCGCCTTCGGTCAGTTCCAGTTCCAGCCGGTTGGCCGGGATTCCGGCGGACTCCACCACGCTGCGGACGAAGCCGACGAGGCGGGCATCCTGGAACTGGCGCGGCGACAGGTTTACCGACACCGACGGGATGGGCAGGCCGCGTTCGATCCAGCCCGCCAGCCGGCGGCAGGATTCGATCAGCGTCCAGGCGCCGATTTCCCAGATCAATCCGGTTTCCTCGGCCAGCGGAATGAACTCCGCCGGGCTGACCATTCCGCGCACGGGATGGCGCCAGCGGATCAGCGCCTCCGCCCCGATGGTGTGGTTGCCGGCAAGGTCGATCTTCGGCTGGAAATGCAGTTCGAACTCGTCGCCGCCGCTGGCGCGGCGCAGATCGCTCTCCAGCCCCAGGGTGAAGCCCGACCGCTCGCGCATCCCGTTGTCGTAGAAGACGTATTTGTGCTCCGGGTTGCGCTTGGCATGGTACATCGCCAGATCGGCGTTGCGCAGAAGCTGGTCCGCCGTCTCGCCGTCGTCGGGGTAGAAGGCGATGCCGATGGACGCGCCGCAGAACAGCTCCTGGTTATGGACGCTGAACGGCTCCGCCATCGAATAGAGCACCTTCTCGACCAGCCGGGCGCCGGCGGAGCGGTCGGCGGCGTCGGGCGCCACGATCAGGAACTCGTCCCCGCCGAGCCGGCCGACGGTGTCGGTCATGCGGGTGCAGTTGCGCAGACGCCGCGCCACCAGCTTCAGCAACTCGTCGCCGGCATGGTGGCCCAGCGTGTCGTTCACCTGCTTGAAGCGGTTGAGGTCGAGGAAGGCGACGGCGACCTTGCTCTTGCCGCGCTGGGCGCGGACGATCGCTTCCTCCAGCCTTTCGCAGACCAGCCAGCGGTTGGGCAGATCGGTCAGCCGGTCGAAGCTGGCCTGATAGCGGATCTGGTGTTCCTGCGACTTGCGCTGGCTGATGTCGGCGATGGTCAGGACATAATGTTCCAGCACGCCGCTCGGCGCACGAACCGACGTCACCGACAGGGCGGCGGCGAAGGCGTCGCCGGAGTGGCGGAAGCTGGTGACCTCCCCCTGCCAGCGCCCGGCCTGCCGCGCGGTGGTCCAGATGGCGTCGATGAATTCCCGCTCGTGCGAGCCGGGGGCGAACAGGACCAGCGGCCGGCGCAGCAGTTCCTCCCGCTGGAAACCGGTCATGATCTCGTAGGCCGGGTTGATCGCCTGCACCGTCAGTTCGGGATCGACGATCAGGATGCCGTCGGCGACGCTGTCGAACACGGTGGCGAGCAGCCGGATCTTCTCCTCATGCTGCTTGCGTTCGGTGATGTCCTGGACGGTGCCTTCGTAATAACGGATGCGGCCGGCGGCATCGCGAACGCAGCGCGCGCTCTCCGCGATCCAGATGATCGACCCGTCGCGGCGGAAGACGCGCGCCTCGAAACTGTGGACACGATCCTGGCGGGCCATCAGATCGGCGAAGGCCTCGCGCTTGCCGGGATCGACATAGAGCTGGCAGGCGATGTCGGTGAGGTTGGCGATCAGGTCTTCGGGCGAAGCATAGCCATAGATGTCGGCAAGTGCCGGATTGACCCGCAGGTAACGTCCGTCGACCGTCGTCTGATAGATGCCTTCGACAGCATTTTCGAAGATGCTGCGATACTGTTCTTCCGTCTCGTGACTCATGGTGCGCGCCTCATCCGACGCCAATCCCGAACCGCCTGGAAAAAACATAAGCCTGCAACTCAAACAACGATTGTGGAACTTCCACTTTTCCGCAATGCGGCAAAGTAGACGCCGGTTCGGAGAGTCCCGTCAAGCGACATCGCCGACACTGTCTCATAGTATGAAGGGAAAATATAACAAAAAGGTAACCGTTCCTGACCCATGACGGCTCCTACGACCGTTATTCTCTGCCAAGGCTTTGAACGGAAATGGAATTTCTCGGCAGCATCGTTAAAAACCGGAAAGATTTCGGTCGGACTGCGGAGCGTGCGTTGGCAGACGATCTGTTCAGCCTCATAGTCATTCCTGCACAAACGATTATTTTTTATTCAACATCGCACAGTCTTTGGGCAATGAGGCAGTTCACCTCCGGGCGCCGGTAGGGAGGGGCGGCGGAGATCGGCCGGTTGCCGGCCTCTTTGCGTTTGGCACACGCCATGCATAGGGTCTTTCCGTTCAAGCCAACGGCGGTTTGACCCGCGCGGGACCAAAGACCGGGGCCCGCACCCAAATCACACGCAGCGCGTCCTCCCTTCCCCGCCCCGCACCGGACCGGTGCCGCGCGGGCTCTACCGGACGCTGCGTGCCGTTCCTTCCGCGCTTGTTCCAAGGGGACACGTCATGTCGTATCTGGTGCCCTCCGAGTTCGTCACCAAAATGGTGGATGCCGGCGAATCCAAGATTTTCATGTCCACCCGCGACACCGTCATCCGCGCCTTTATGGCCGGGGCGATCCTGGCGCTGGCGGCGGTCTTCGCCGTCACGGTCACGGTCCAGACGGGCTTCCCGATCATCGGTGCCATCCTGTTCCCGGTCGGCTTCTGCATGCTGTACCTGTTGGGTTTCGACCTGCTGACCGGCGTGTTCGTGCTGTCGCCGCTGGCGCTGATCGACAAGCGGCCGGGCGTGACCGTCGCAGGCGTGTTGCGCAATTGGGGGCTGGTGTTCATCGGCAACTTCCTGGGCGCGCTGACCGTCGCGGTGATGATGGCCGTGGTCTTCACCTATGGCTTCTCGACCCCGCCGGACAAGGTCGGGTCGGTCATCTCGCACATCGGCGAGAACCGGACGCTTGGCTATGCCCAGTATGGCGCCGCCGGCATGCTGACCATCTTCCTGCGCGGCGTGCTGTGCAACTGGATGGTCTCCACCGGCGTCGTCGGCGCCATGATCTCCACCTCGGTCAGTGGCAAGGTGATCGCCATGTGGATGCCGATCATGCTGTTCTTCGGCATGACCTTCGAGCATTCGGTGGTGAACATGTTCCTGTTCCCGTCGGCGATGCTGATGGGCGGGCAGTTCTCGATCATGGACTACATGATCTGGAACGAGCTGCCGACGGTGCTGGGCAATCTGGTCGGCGGCCTGGCCTTCACCGGTCTGACGCTCTACGCCACCCATGTCCGCACGGCGCCGAAGCGCCGCCTGCATCAGGCCGGCCTGCAGCCCGCCGAATAAGGCGCCCGTCCCGTCATCCCGTCACCACCCCGGTCCAAGTTGGGCCGGGGTTTTTCCTGCCAAGGGCCGACATCGTGCCAAGGGCCGACATCTTGAAAGAGCTGCGGATTTCCATCGGCCAGTGCTCCGACAAGGGACGGAAGGAGTCCAACCAGGATTTCCACGGTGCGTTGATCCCGACGCCCCCGCTGCTGGGCATGAAGGGGATCGCGGTTGCGCTGGCCGACGGCATCAGCAGCAGCCGGGTCAGCCACATCGCCAGCGAAACCGCGGTGAAGAGCTTCCTGACCGACTATTACTGCACACCGGAAAGCTGGTCGGTGAAAACGTCGGCGCAGCGGGTGCTGGCGGCGGCCAATTCCTGGCTTCACGCCCAGAACCTGCGCAGCGAATACCGCTACGACCAGGACCGCGGGTTTGCCTGCACGCTCAGCGCGCTGGTGCTGAAGTCGGCCACCGCCCATCTGTTCCATGTCGGCGATTCCCGCATCTACCGTATCGCCGGCCGCGCGCTGGAACAGCTGACCACCGACCACCGGGTGGCGGTGTCGTCGGAGGTCAGCTATCTCGGCCGGGCGATGGGCGTGGTGCCGCATGTGGAATTCGATTGCCGGGACCTGCCGGTGGAAGCCGGCGACGTCTTCCTGCTGGCCACCGACGGCGTCTATGAGCATGTCGATGCCGATTTTTTGATCAACGCCATCGCCGACCATGCCGACGATCTCGACCGCGCAGCCCGACTCGCGGTGGAGGAGGCGCTGCGGCGGGGCAGCACCGACAATCTGACTCTCCAGATCGTGCGAATCGACGCCGTCCCCGATGCGGGGACCGACGACCTGTTGTCCCGCCTGTCCGACCTGCCCCCGCCGCCCCTGCCGGAACCTGGAATCGAGTTCGAGGGCTACCGAATCCTCCGCGAGTTGCATGCCAGCAGCCGCAGCCATGTCTATCTGGCCCAGGACAGCGCAGGCGGCCCTGCGGTGGCGCTGAAGGTTCCGGCCATCGACCGGCGCGACGACCGCGCCCATCTGCGCCGCTTCCTAATGGAGGAGTGGATCGCCCGGCGGATCAACAGCCCGCATGTGCTGAAGGCCCCACCGCAAAGCCGGCCGCGCCGCCACCTCTATGTCGTCACCGACTATCTGGACGGGCAGACCCTGACCCAGTGGATGCGCGACCACCCCGGCCCCGACCTGCCCACCGTGCGCGCCATCGTCGAGCAGATCGGCAAGGGACTGCAGGCCTTCCACCGGCTGGAGATGCTGCACCAGGACCTGCGGCCCGACAATGTGATGATCGACCGGACCGGGACGGTGAAGATCGTCGATTTCGGATCGGTGCTGGTGCCCGGCATCCTGGAGACCATGCCGGATGCCGACCGCGGCGAGATCCTCGGCACCCTGCAGTACACCGCCCCCGAATATCTGCTGGGCGAGGGCGGAACGACAGCGTCCGATCTCTATGCGCTGGGGGTCATCGCCTATCAGATGCTGACCGGCCGTCTGCCCTACGGCGCCGACGCGGCGACCGCCACCACGCGGGCGCGCCAGCGCAAGCTGGTCTACCGCACGGCGCTCAGCGACCAGCGGGACATCCCGGCGTGGCTTGACGGCGTGCTGCGTAAGGCGGTCCATCCGGACCCGGCCAAGCGCTATCAGGAATTGTCGGAGTTCCTGTACGACCTGCGCCACCCGCGCAAGCAAGCCGCGGGAATGCGGCGCCGGCCGCTGATCGACCGCAACCCGCTGGCCTTCTGGCAGGGGCTGTCGGCATTGCTGGCGCTGGCGGTGCTGGTCCTGCTGGCCGGCCGGGTCTGATCGGCCCGCCGGCAGGACGAACGCGCAATCAGTGCCCGTGGGCGACCTTGGCGCCTTCCTTCAGCTTATAGAGGCGCGAGCAGTAGGGGCATTCGACTTGCCCTTCGCGATCCAGCGTCAGATAGACCAGCGGATGGCCCAGCGCGCCGCCGCCGCCGTCGCACCCGACGGTCGAGGTTTCAACAAGGATCGTCTCGGTCGGCTGCATGGCAGTCATCCTCTGTTTTGACAGGCGCGCCGGTTCACGCCATCGTGGACACGCCCGCTGTCCGGGCCCCCGATCGGGGTTCCGCGCGCGCGGGCCGGATGATACCCATCGCGCGCCGCGGATCAACGGGGGAAACCGCCGGACTCGCGGGCTTTTTCGTCAACCGCAATCATCATGGTTCAGGATCAATGGCCGCGCCCACCGATACCCCCACGCCCGTCTCGCTTCCCGCCAACGCGGTGGAGCTGCGCGGCCTGACCAAGATCTACCAGCCGACCGGCAAGGCCGGGCCGAAACATGCGCTGAAGGGCATCGACCTCGCCATTCCGCGCGGGTCGCTGTTCGGGCTGCTCGGCCCCAACGGCGCCGGCAAGTCGACGATGATCAACATCCTCGCCGGGCTGGTGAACAAGACCGGCGGCACCGCCACCATCTGGGGCCACGAGGTGTCGGAGCATCCGCGCCGCGCCCGCGCCTCCATCGGCGTGGTGCCGCAGGAACTGAACATGGACCCCTTCTTCACCCCGCGCGAGATGCTGGAGCTTCAGGCCGGCCTCTATGGCGTGCCGAAGAAGGAACGCCGGACAGACGAACTGCTGGAGGCCGTCGGGCTGGCCGACAAGGCCGACGCCCATGCCCGGTCGCTGTCCGGCGGCATGAAGCGCCGCCTGATGGTGGCGAAGGCGATGGTCCACACCCCGCCGGTGCTTATCCTCGACGAGCCGACCGCCGGCGTCGACGTGGAACTGCGCCGCCAGCTCTGGGATTATGTGCGCACGCTGAACAAGTCCGGCACCACCGTCCTGCTGACCACCCACTATCTGCAGGAAGCGGAGGAGCTGTGCGACACCATCGCCATCATCAACCATGGGCAGGTGGTGGCGTGCGAGCCTAAGACGACCCTGCTGCGGCGGGTCGACAACAAGGCGCTGTGCCTGACGCTGGAGCGCGACCTGACCGCCCCGCCGCCGTCGCTGGAGGGTTATACGGTGGAGTTGCCGGAGCCGCGGCGGATGGTCGTCCGCTATCAGCCGAGCCGCCAGCGCGCCGGCGCCATCCTGTCGGCATTGGCCGCTTCGGGAATCGGGATCGTCGATGTCACGACCGAGGAATCGGATCTCGAGGATATATTCCTCCAACTGACGGGTGGTGCGCACAGCGACACAGGGGTAATCCATGCGGCATAGCGGTTCGGCGGCTGTCGGCTTGGCGGCTGTTCTGGGGTTGGGACTTCTGCTAGGCGGCTGTGCCGCCGATTTCCAGCCGATGGGAACGGCCGTCGTCCAGCCGCAGCTGAACGACCGCGTGCTGATCGCCGCCGATGGCTTCGAGCTGCCGATGCGCTCTTGGCTGCCGGCCGATGGCCATGTTCGGGCGGCTGTGGTGGCCCTGCACGGCTATAACGACTATTCCAACGCCTTCGACGGCGCCGGCCGGGACTTCGCCGCGGCCGGCATCGCCACCTATGCCTATGACCAGCGCGGCTTCGGTGCAACCCGCGAACGCGGCGTTTGGGCCGGCACCCCCACCCTGGTCAGCGACGCCCGCACCGCGGTGGAGATGGTGCGCAGGCGCCATCCCGACGTCCCGGTCTATCTGATGGGCGAGAGCATGGGCGGGGCGGTGGTGCTGACCGCGATGACCGGCCCCAATCCACCGAAGGTAGACGGCACAATCCTTGTCGCCCCCGCTGTCTGGGGCCGGCAGGCGATGGGCTTCTTCCCGCGCGCCGCTCTGTGGATCACCTACAACCTCGTGCCGGGCATGGTGGTGCATCCGCCGCAGGATCTCGGCATCCATCCGTCCGACAACATCGAGATGCTGCGGGCGCTGGGCCGGGATCCGCTGGTGATCAAGGGCTCGCGCGTCGATGCGCTGGAGGGGTTGACCGACCTGATGGGGTCGGCGCTCGACGCTTGCCAACGTCTGCAGACACCCTCGCTGGTACTTTACGGCGCGCATGAGGAGGTTCTGCCGCCGCGGCCGGTGGAACGCGCGCTGAAGGATTTCGAGGCCGGCGGGCGGCATGTCGTCGCGGTCTATCCCGATGGCTACCACATGCTGCTGCGAGACCTGAAGGGCAAGCTGGTCGTCAACGACGTCATCGCCTGGATCGAGAACCCCAAGGTGCCGCTGGCCAGCGGCGCGGACCGGGCGCCAAGGGCGCTGCTGGCGGCCAAGTAAAGGGCGGCCACTATTTGTCACACGCGGCGGCGCGATTGCCGGTCAGACGGATTGTTCCTTATCCATCGTGACCTGCGGCATTCGCGGAGGGTTGCCAATGCGTGATGATCTGAATGACGACCCCGCTCCCGACCTGCAGCTGTCCCCGGCGGAAGTCGAGGAAATGGCTGCGGAACTCAAGGTTTCGCCGTTGTGGGTGCGACTGGCTCTGCTGTTCCGGCCGGCCAACCGGGCGGCCTTGGTGGCGATGGTGGCCTGGGCCAGCGGATTGCCGCTTCCGCCTACCTGAAAGGCGCATTCGGCCGCATGGAACCTTTGCAGCCAAAGGTATAGTACCCCTTAGGACCAAAGCAACTCTGCCACTTTCAGCGGTTGAGGGCTAAGGTACCGCATAAGCGGACACCGAACGTCCCCGTTGGGAGGAACCATGCACAGCGTCGAATCCCAGGTTACCCCGTCCGGCGCCCCCCGCGCGCCGACGACCGCCCAGTCGACCATGTCCTCTACCATGGATGTCCAGATCATCGCCGACCGCTACGGCTGGACCACCCCGATGGCGCGCTGGTGGATGGCCTTCGCCGCCTCTTCGGTCGGGCCGAAGCCGGACACCATGATCGCCTTCCTCGACAAGACCGTCGGCGGCGTGACGATGATCCGTCGGCGGTGAAGTCGGTGGACAAACGAGATTGAGAAAAGCGGCCCTGCGGGGCCGCTTTTTTCTTATCTGGCTTTTTGGGAATGTTAGACCTCCACCTAACCTCCGCCGCTCTCCCACATCAGCACTTGCTCCCTCCCCCGCCCAGCGGGGGAGGGTTGGGGTGGGGGCAAGTGAGTGACTTCACACCCCCGGCGGCACGATCCTCCAGATCGCCGCGGGGTTGCGGTGGGGATCCAGCCATACATGCTGGAACTTGCCGATCCAGGTGAAGCGGTGGCCGCTGAACAGATCCTCCACCTGGACATGGGCGCCGTCCGGCAAACCCAGTTCCCACAGCGGAACCTCGATGGTGCCGCCATGGCCGTTGTGGGGATCGAGGTTCACCGCGATCAGGATCACATTGTCCTTGGCCGCCGTCATCTTGCCGTAGAGCAGGATGTTGTCGTCGAAGGCGTTGTAGAAGCGCAGGTTGGTGAACTGTTGCAGCGCCGGGTTCTCTCGGCGGATGCGGTTGATGGCGGTGACGTAGTCGCGGATGTTGCCGGGCTTGTTCCAGTCCCAGTGCCGGACTTCGTACTTCTCCGAGTGGTTGTATTCCTCCTTGCCGGGATAGGCTTCCGCCTCGCACAGCAGGTAGGGGCCGTAGAGGCCGTAGACACCGGCCAGCGTCGCCGCCAGCACAGCCCGCATCATGTGCGCCGGCCGGCCGCCATGGGTCAGGATCGGCGGCAGGATGTCGGGCGTGTTGGCGAAGAAGTTCGGCCGCATGTACTCCCGCGATTCACTCTGCGTCAGCTCCGTCAGATACTCGGTCAGCTCCGGCTTGGTGGTGCGCCAGGTGAAGTAGCTGTAGGACTGGGTAAAGCCGACCTTGGCCAACCGCTTCATCAGCTTCGGCCGGGTAAAGGCCTCGGCCAGGAATAGGGCGTCGGGGTAGCGGTCCTGCACCTCGCGGATCATCCATTCCCAGAAGGGGAAGGGCTTGGTGTGCGGGTTGTCGACGCGGAAGATGCGGACACCCTCCTTGCACCACATCAGCACCACGTCGCGCAGCGCGTACCACAGATCCGGATAGGACTGGCGGTAGAAGCTGACATTGACGATGTCCTGGTACTTCTTCGGCGGATTCTCGGCATAGCGGATGGTGCCGTCGGGCCGCCAGTAGAACCAGTGCGGATGCTCCTTCACCCAGGGATGGTCTGGAGAGCACTGCACGGCGAAGTCCAGCGCAATCTCAATGCCATGGCGCTTGGCCTCGCGCACCAGCCGGCGGAAGCTGTCGAAGTCGCCGATCATCGGGTCGATGGCGTCGTGCCCGCCCTCCTCCGCACCGATGGCATAGGGCACGCCGGGATCGTCGGGACCGGGGTTCAGCGTGTTGTTCTTGCCCTTGCGGAAGGCGCGGCCGATCGGGTGGATCGGCGGGAAATACAGCACGTCGAAGCCCATGTCGCGCACCATGGGCAGCAGGTTCACCACATCGTCGAAAGTGCCGGGCCGCGACGGATCGGGCGAGGCCGAACGCGGGAAGATCTCGAACCACGCCGAATAGGCGCCGGCGGTGCGGTCGACATAGACCTCCAGTTCGCGGACATAGCGGGACTTATACTGCCGCTCGCCATACTGCTTCATGACGCGGCGCGGCTCGTCCGACAGGGCGTAGTCGATGGCCTCGCGGCCGGCCAGCGACTGCATCCGCTCGATCACCGCCTCCAGCGCGGCACGGCCGTCACCATGGTTCAGGTCCAGCGCCTGCTCGACGAAGCGGCGGCCCTCCACCAGTTCCAGATCGACGACCATGCCGGCATCGACCTTCTTCTTGAAGTCGGCGCGCCAGCTTTCCCAGACGTCGCGCCAAGCCTCGATGCTGTAGGTGTAGCGGGCGTTGCGGGTCAGCGGCACGCGGCCGACCCAGCGGTCGTTCTCGTGGAAGCGCATCGGCGCCTCGCTCCACTCCTCGTCGCCGTCCGCCTTGTACATGACGGAAGCCGCGAGGACGAAGGTGCCGTCGGTGTAGATGTCGGCCCACACCTCCATCACGTCGCCGACCGCGCGCTTGACGGCGAAGCGGCCGCCGTCCAGCTCCGGATAGACATTCTCGATGGTCATCCGGCCGGCGGCGATGGAATCCATCCATTCCCGCTCCTCCACGTCGTGGAGTTCGACCGGGTGGCTGCGGGCGGCGCGGGCGCGGAAGACGCGCAGTTCCATCGGGCGCAGCATCATCGCCTCGCCCGGCTCCATCGGCAGCGGCTCCGCCTCCGGCGTCACATCCTCGAACGCTTCATAGGTGCCGCCGGTGGCGGCCAGGATCGGGCCGACGTCGAGCGTGTGCGGCCGGTTCTCGTCCGGGTTCAGCACCAGGATGGCGCAGCCGTCCGGCTGGTCGAGCGCGGCGCCGTCCACCTGCCGGATCAGGCCCAGCACCGGGCTGTGCGGCGAGGTCACGCGGCGCTGCGGTCCCTCGACGTTCAGGGCCGGAGTGGCGGCCTTCATGGCGTTGACCGCGCCGATGAAGCCGGTCAGGTCCAGCTTCGGCTGTTCCCAGTCGGCGGGGCTGGTGCGCACCACATCCAGCTTGCGGGTGAAGCCGTATTCGTAGCCGACCGGCATCAGCACGCCGGTGGAGAAACTGGCGGCGAACAGATAATGCATCTTCAGTTGGGCGGCGAGCCTTACTGCGTCCTGGCTGCCAACTTCCGCCGCCAGCCGGTCGGTATCGTGGCTTTCCGGAAAAGCGATGGATGGCGCGATCCAGCGGAACTCGTCATACTGGTCCAGCAGCCAGTCGGCCTTGAAGTCCCACCATTTGGCGCTGTTGAACAGGAAGTCGAAGCCGGCGCCGCACAGTTCGCGCACCTGTTCCACGGTGCAGCCCAGCGTCTCGGCGAAGAACTTCACCTCCGGGTTCACGGCATGGGCGGCGTCGATCAGGCTCTTCCACACCTCCGCCGGAACCTGATAGGCGGCGTCGCAGCGGAAGCCCTTCACGCCCAGCCCGATATAGTGGCGCAGATAGTCGGACCAATAGCCGATCAGCCCGGCCCGCGACTCAGCCCGGTCATAGTCCAGCGAGGCGAGGTCGCCCCACACCGTGACGTTGGCGGTGTTGTTGGGATCGACGGCGCCGGGCCGGTGCAGGTCGCCGTCGGGGCCGCGCTTGTACCAATCGGGATGTTGGTCGACCAGCAGGGCATCGCGGGAGGTGTGATTGATGACGAAATCCATCATCACCGACTGGCCGTGCGCCCCGGCCTCCCCGATGAAGCGGCGCAGCAGTTCGTCGTCGCTCTCGTGCGAGCCGCCACGCAGCGCGTCATGCAGCCGATAGGGATCCTTCACCGCATAGAGGCTGCCGGAGAATCCCGGCTGATGGATCGGGTTCAGGAATATCCAGTCGAATCCCATCCCCTGGATCCGCGGCAGGTGACCGGCCCAATCGCGGACCGGACCAACCAGGGTCGGAAACAGGTTGTAGATGCGTGGTCCGACGATGCTCATGGAACCCCCTTCCTTGGCCCTGCTTCTCCGTTGACAGCCGCCGGTCCCCGTTGTGGGATCGACGAAGCGACATCGGCGCTGTCCCCTCCGGAATGCACCGATGCCCACACTGCGGCCGACACCATGCTCCCGCCGGTCAACCCGTCGGGGCGGTGAAGGTTCCGCCCGCCGCATATGGCAACCCGCAACGGACATCACCAGCACAGGATGCACCTAATGGCCGAGAAGCCCGGCAAGGCCTCGAAAATCCGCCTCGGTAAACTGGACCAGAAGAAGGTGCGGATCGACACGGCGGAGGAGTACGACCGCCGACTCGGCAAACTGCAGAAGGAACTGCTGCACATCCAGCAGACCTATTGGCACGAGAAGCGCCGCGCCATCGTGGTGTTCGAAGGCTGGGACGCCGCCGGCAAGGGCGGGGCCATTCGTCGCATGACCGAGCCGCTCGACCCCCGCGGCTTCCATGTCTGGCCGATCTCCGCCCCCACGGCGGAGGAACAGGGAAAGCATTACCTGTACCGCTTCTGGACCAAGCTGCCGGCGGCCGGCACCTTCGCCATCTTCGACCGGTCATGGTACGGCCGCGTCATGGTGGAGCGGGTGGAGAAGTTCGCCAGCAAGGAGCAGTGGAAGCGGGCCTATGACGAGATCAACGAGTTCGAACGTCTGCTGACCGACGACGGCGTCCGCATCGTCAAGCTGTTCCTGCACATCACCCCGGAAGAACAGCTGGAGCGCTTCCGCGAGCGGATGAAGAACCCCTACAAGCGCTGGAAGCTGACGGAGGAGGATCTGCGCAACCGCGCCCGATGGGACGACTACGTCAAGGCGGCGGAGGCGATGTTCGACCGCACCTCCACCCCCCAGGCGCCGTGGCACGCGGTGGAGGCGAATTCCAAATGGTTCGCCCGCCTCAAGGTGCTGGAGATCGTCACCGCCGCATTGAAGGACGGCGTGAACATCGCCCCGCCCCCCATCAACGGCAATGTCGCCCGCATCGCCGCGGAGGTGCTGGGCATCGATTCCGACCTGTCGGATTCGGGCGTTTCCGACGAGGAGCGCAGCGGCAACGGGTAAGGCGCCGCCGGTCAGGCTACGCCCGGTACCACCCCTGGCACCACCCACGGCCGCCGCTCGGCGTCGCGCTGGTCGAAGAGGTCGATGGCGTCCTGGTGGCGCAGGGTCAGCGCGACGTCGTCGAGCCCTTCGATCAGACACTCCTTCTTGAAGGGGTCAATGGCGAAGGGCAGCGGCCGTCCGTCGGGGCCGGTAAGCGTCTGGGCCGGCAAATCCACGGTGACGGTGGCACCCGGCGCTTCCTGCAATTGCCGGCGCAGGGCGGCCACCGCGTCCTCCGGCAGGGTGACGGTCAGCAAACCGTTTTTGGCGGCATTGGCGGCGAAGATGTCGCCGAAGCTGGGGGCGACGACGCAGCGGAAGCCGCCGTCCACCAGCGCATAGACCGCCCCCTCCCGCGACGATCCGCAGCCGAAGTTGCGGTCGCTCACCAGGACGCGAGCCCCGGAATAGGCGGGTTCGTCCAGCGGGAAGCCGGGCTTGCGCTCGTCATGGAACAGGAAGTTGCCGTAACCGGCGCTGCGTGGCTTCTTCAGGAAGCGGGCGGGCAGAAGCTGGTCGGTGTCGATGTTGGCGATGTCGAGCGGCACCGCCGGCGCAGTCAGCGTAACAAAGGGGTCCATTTATGAGGCTCCCAACTTGCGGACATCGGTGAGGCGACCGGTCGCGGCGGCGGCGGCGGCCATCGCCGGGCTCATCAGATGCGTGCGGGCGTTCGGCCCCTGGCGGCCGGGGAAGTTGCGGTTGGTGGTGGAGGCGCAGCGCTCCCCCGCCGGAACGAGGTCGCCGTTGATGCCCACGCACATCGAACAGCCTGGCTCCCCCCATTCCAGCCCGGCGTCGATGAAGACGCGGTCCAGCCCCTCCGCTTCCGCCTGCCGGCGCACCGGGACCGACCCCGGAACCACCAGTCCGGGCACCACGGCACGACGCCCGCGCAGCACGGCGGCGGCGGCGCGCAGATCCTCCAGCCGGGCGTTGGTGCAGGAGCCGATGAAGACGCGGTCGATGGATACGTCCTCCAGCGCCATGCCGGGGGCGAGACCCATGTAATCCAGCATCTTTCGCATCTGCCCGGCGCGCACCGGATCGGCCTCGGCGCCCGGATCGGGGACCGCCGCAGTCACCGGAACCGCGGTTTCCGGACTGGTGCCCCAGGTTACGGCCGGCGCGATGGTGGCGGCATCCAGCGTCACCTCGCGGTCGAAGACGGCACCGTCATCGCTGGGCAGGGTCCGCCAATGCTCCACCGCCCGGTCGAACAGCGCGCCTTCGGGGGCGAAGTGCCGCCCCTCGATCCAGGAAAAGGTGGTGTCGTCGGGCGCGATCATGCCGGCGCGGGCACCGGCCTCAATCGACATGTTGCAGACGGTCAGCCGGCCTTCCATCGACAGGCCACGGATGGCGCTGCCGGCATATTCGACGACATGGCCGGCGGCCCCGTCGGCGCCGATGGCGGCGATCACCGCCAGGATCAGGTCCTTGGCCGTCACATGCGGCCCGAGCACGCCGTCCACGGTGACCCGCATGGTCTTGGGACGGCGCTGCCACAGGGTCTGGGTCGCCAGCACATGCGACACCTCGGTGGCGCCGATGCCGAAGGCAAGTGCGCCGAAGGCGCCATGGGTGGAGGTGTGGCTGTCGCCGCAGACGATGGTCAGGCCGGGCAGCGTCAGGCCCTGTTCCGGCGCCAGCACATGGACGATGCCCTGTGCCGGGTCGTGCAGCCCGAAATGGCGCAAGCCGTGGCGGCCGGCGTTCGCCTCCAGCATCGTCACCATGTTGGCGATCTCGGGATCGGCGATCGGCTTTGCCCGGCTGTGCGACGGCACGTAATGGTCGGCGACGGCGAAGGTCAGTTCCGGCCGGCGCACCTTGCGGCCGGCATGGTCGATCATGCCGAAGGCGTGGAAGGAGCCCTCATGCAGGAAATGCCGGTCGATGGCGAGCAGGGCCTGACCGTCGGGCCGGGTCGCCACGACATGGGCGTCCCAGACCTTCTCGAACAGGCTGCGTGGCTGTTGCGTCATTGGGTTTTCTCCTTGACGGCATCGGCCGCGGCCGTCCCGGCGATGCGTCCCAGCGCCACCGCGGTCAGCAGGCCGTTGCCGGACAGATAGCCGGACGCCTTCGATCCAGAGACACCGCAAGCGGCACCGCCGGCGGCATAGAGGTTGGGCAGCGGCTCGCCCCGGGCATCCAGAACGCGCGCATCGTCATCGACGACCAGCCCGCCCTGGGTGTGAAACAGTGCGCCGGTGACGCGGACGGCCCGGTAGGGCGGCACCAGCGGGGCCGAACCGGCGAAGCTGCGGCCGAAGCCGTCGATTCCGCCCGCCGCCTTCAGTCGGTCGATCTCGGCCAACGTAGCGGTCAGGGCGCCCGCGTCGATCTTCATCTGCCGGGCGAGTTCGGCGGGGGTTTCGGCGGTCAGCACCGCGCCCATCGCTTCGGCGTGCCGGAAATCCTCGAACTGGCGGGCGATGCCGGCGATGCGCTCGTCGAACACGGTCCAGGCGATGCCGTCCGGCTGGCGCAGCACGATGGCGGCCTGTTCCGAATAGCCCTGCGCTTCGTTGGAGAAACGCCGGCCCTCGGCATTCACCTGCACGCCGCCCTCGGTGATGGTTGCCCAGGTGACGAGGATGCCGGCGGGATGCGCAACGGAGCCATGGCCCTGGTGCCCCGACAGGTGCCGGGTGGCGGCGCCCAGAGCCTCGCCCCACAGCAGCGCGTCGCCATGGTTGCCGGGATGCCCGAAATAGAGCGCGTCGGCCAGTTCCGGCACATGCCGCTCGACCAGCGCCTTGTTGCCGCCATAGCCGTTGCAGGCGAGAACCAGCGCTCCGCAGCCAACCCGCTCGACGCTGCCGTCCGGGCGAGTGATTTCCACACCGCGCACGGCAGGGCCATCGGCATACAGCGTCGTGACATGCGCCTCGCACAGCACGTCGATGCCCGCGGCCTCGACGGCGCCGCGCAGCCGGTCGATCAGTTCCGCGCCCGAGCGGCTGGGCAGCCCGTGCATGCGCCGCGCGCTGTGTCCCGGATAGCTGAAATTGTCCACCACCGAGAAAGGCAGCCCATAGCGGTCGGCCAGCCATTCCAACGCCGGACCGACCGCCTGGGCGACGCGAGCGACCTCCGCCGGGTCCGGTTCGCCCTTCGCCTTGGCGATGATGTCGGCGGCGAAGCGCTCCGGACTGTCCTCGATTCCGGCATCGCGCTGCCAACGGGTACCCGGCGCCGGGATCAGCCCGGCCGACAGGGCGGTGGAACCCTGGGGCAGCGCGTCACGCTCCAGCACCAGAACGCCGGCGCCCTGCTCATGGGCGGCCAGCGCCGCGACCATGCCGGCCGCCCCGCCGCCGATCACGACGACGGGAACAGTGAACTCGAACTCCACGCCATCGGCGGACAGGATGCGGCTCATTGGTTTGCCACCTCCTCCAGCATGGTGGCGACGCTCGCCACGCGGCAGACCGGGCGCAGCGCGGCGACGGAGACCTCATGCACCTCGCGGCTGAAGGCGGCGCAGCCGTCCTCCAGCAGGACGGCGTCGAACTCGCGGACATGGGCGTCGCGCACGGTCGAGGCGACACCGCCGTTGGTGACGATGCCGCAGACCAGCAGCCGCTCAACCCCACATTTCCGCAGCACCCATTCCAGCCGCGACATGTAGAAGGCGGAATAGGCGACCTTCTCCACCTCCACATCGACCGGCTGGAGCGCGTCCACCGTCCGGTGCCCCCAGCTTCCGGGCTGGAAATCGCCCTTGGCCAGGAAGGGGCGCAGCGATTTCAGGTGGGGCGAGATCATCGGCTCGCCGCCGCGGCCGGGCACCAGGGTGAAGTTGGTGGAGATCACCCAGCCGCCGCGCGAGCGAAGCAGATCGGCCAGCGGCTTCACCCGCTCCGGCAGGGCCAGGATCTCCGGCGCCGTCTGTCCGGCGCGGCCATAGGCGCCGTCCGGGTGGATGAAGTCGTTCTGCAGGTCGCAGACGAGCAGGGCGGTCCGTTCGACAGGAATGGCGGTGCCGCTCATCGAGCGCTCCTTTCCACGATGACGTTGCCGAACCCGTCTACGCGGGCGCTGAGGTCGGGGTCGATCACGGTGGTGGCGTCCGGCTGCTCCAGGATAGCCGGCCCCTGAATGACGGCGCCGACCGGCAGGTCCAGCCGGTTGTAGACGGCGGTCTCGTGCCAGGCCCCGTCGAACCACACCGGACGCGATCCGGCATAGGCGCCTTCCACCGTCGTCCCGGCCGCCGGAGCGAGCGCGGAGAGGTCGAAATGCGGACGGCGGCCGATGGCGGCGGTGCGCAGATTGACGATCTTGGCGCCCACGCCCGGCAGCAAGCGGCTGAAGGACGCCTGATAGGCGCGTTCGAAGGCGGCGCGGATGGTCGCCTCGTCGATCCCGGTCGTGCCGTTCTCGACCGACACCGGCAGCGGCACGGCGACCGTGTGGGTCTGGCCGATATAGTGCATGTCGAGTTCGAAGACGAGGTCGATGCGCTCGACGCTGAGCCCGGCGGACTCCACCACGGCGCGGGCGGCCATGGCCTCCTCGACCATGCGGCGATCGAGCGATCCGGCGTCGATCCCCGCCAGCGGCAGGTTGACCGTCTGCACCTGATCGTGACGGATGTCGGCGATGACGCAGCCGAGCGCGGAGGTCACGCCGGGGAAGCGCGGCACCAGCGCCGCCTTCAGGCCGACCTCCTTGATCAGCGCGCCGACATGCAGCGCCCCGCCGCCGCCGAAGGGCACCGCGGCGAATTTGGCCGGGTCATGGCCGCGCTCGATGGAGACGAGCCGGATGGCGCCTGCCATCTTGCTGTTGGCGATGCGCACCACCGCCTCCGCCGCCGCCATGACGTCGAGGCCGAGCGGCTCGGCGACATGGGTGGCGATGGCGGTGCGGGCGGAATCGACGTCCAGCCGCGCCAGCTTGCCGCCGATGGGACGCTCGGCATTGATGCGGCCGAGAAGCACGTTGGCGTCGGTCAGGGTCGGGCGGGTGTTGCCCTGGCCGTAGCAGACCGGACCCGGCCGCGAGCCGGCGCTCTCCGGCCCGACCTGCAGCATGCCGCCGGGATCGACCCCGGCGATGGAACCGCCGCCGGCGCCGATGGTGATGATCTCGATCATCGGGGTGCGGACGACCAGACCGAAATCGATGGTGGTCTGGGCGGCCAGCATGGTCTGCCCCTCCACCACCAGCGACACGTCGAAGCTGGTGCCGCCGAGGTCCCCGGTGATGACGTTGGGGAAGCCCGCCGCCTTGGAGATCGCCGCCGCGGCGATGACGCCGGCTGCCGGCCCCGACAGGGCGGTGCGCACCGGCAGCCGCCGCGCGGTGTCGGTGGACATCACGCCGCCGTTGGACTGCACGATGTGGAAGCGTCCGCCGAACCCCTCCCCCGCCAGCGCATTGTCGAGCTTGGCGAGATAGCTGCCGACCACCGGCTGGAGATAGGCGTTCAGCGCGGTGGTGGAGGTGCGTTCGAACTCGCGGATTTCCGGCAGGATGCGGGACGAGCATTCAAGGTTGGCGTTCGGCCAGACCTCGCGCGCCGCCTCCAGCGCCGCCAGTTCGTTGGCCGGGTTGGCGTAGGCGTTGATGAAGACGATGGCGAGCGCCTCCGCACCCTGCTCGGCCAGCTTACGGGCGGCGGCGCGGACCTCCTCCGGGTCGATTTCGGTGCGGATGGTGCCGTCGGCCAGCGTGCGCTCCGCCACCTCCAGCCGCATGTCGCGGTCGACGACGGGGACGAAGTCGCCCCACAGGCCCCAGGTTTGGCGGCGGTCGCGGCGGCGCATCTCCAGCACGTCGCGGAAGCCGGCGGTGGTGATGAGGCCGACCTTGGCGCCCTTGCGCTCCAGCAGCGCGTTGGTGCCGACGGTGGTGCCGTGGACGATGGAGCCGAGGTCGGCGACCGGACCAAAGCTCTGCAGCCCGGCGAGGAAGCCGACCGCCTCATCGCCGCGGTTGGAGGGCACCTTGGCGGTGCGGAAGCTGCCGCGCGCCTCGTCGTAGTGGAACAGGTCGGTGAAGGTGCCGCCGACATCGACGCCGACGATGGCGCCTTTTGCCGCACCCTTGGAAATGCCGTTGCTCATGGTCTTGATCCCGGTGTCGTCAGGCGGCGGAGGATTCGCGCAAGGCGGCGGTGGCGGCGAGGTCGAGCGCGCCGTCATCGGTCAACGCCACACCATAGGCGTTACGCGCCGCATCGCGGCCGAGATAACCGAGCCGCACGTCGCGGGCGACAGCCTCCGCATCGCGCCGCTTCGGATCGCCCCAGCCGCCGCCGCCCGGCGTCTCCAGCCGCACGCGCTGGCCATCGCGGATCTTCACGTCGGTGACCTTGGAGGCGAGCGGCGGCGACTTCTCGCCCTCGTCGCTCTGCCAGGTGAAGCGGTTCAGCGCCGCAGGGGTGCCGCCGGCGACGCCGAAGGGCGCGAAGACACCGCGTTCGCCCAGCAGGAAGACGTCGGCGTCGGTCAGCGCCTCGATCTCATAGATCGCCCCGATGCCGCCGCGATGCAGGCCGGCCCCGGCGGAGTCCGGGCGCAAAGCCCATTGGGTGAACATCACCGGATAGGCGGCTTCGAGGATCTCCACCGGCGGGATGGTGGCGGTGGAGATCGGGTTGTTGGCGTGGTTCAGCCCGTCCGTCTCCGGATTGCCGCCCAGGCCGCCGCCGAAGAAGGAGAACATCACCCAGCGCGAGCCGTCCTTGCGGTGGCCGGCCAGCGACAGCGCGTTGATGGTGCCGAAGGGCGCGGCGGTGGCGCGGGCCGGATCGGCGAGCGCCAGCGCGCCGAACACCACGCCGATGACGCGCAGGATGGTCTCGGTATAGCCGCCCACGGGTTTCGGCGGCTTCACCGCCAGCAGCGTGCTTTCCGGGATGACGAAGGTGATCGGGTTGAGGCAGCCGGCATTGGCCGGCACGTCGGTGAAGACATGCTTCAGCGCGACGTAGCAGCAGGCGACCGCCGTCGAATAGGCGATGTTCAGCGGCCCGGCGCAGGGGGCGGAGGACCGCGAGAAGTCCAGCGTCATCCGGTCGCCGGCAATCGTCAGGTCCAACGCGATCAGCAGCCGGTCCGCCGTGATGCCGTCATTGTCGAGGTAATCCTCGAAGCTGTAGACGCCATCCGGCAGTTTGCCGATGGCGCTGCGCATCAGCGCGTCGGCCCGCGCGGTGAAGGCGTCGAAGGCGGCGGCGACCGTCTCTTCACCATGCTCGTCCAGCAGTTCGGTCAGGCGGCGCACGCCCAGATCCAGCGCGTTCAGCTGCCCGTTCAAATCGCCGTAGTTCGACACCGGCACGCGGGAATTGGCGGCGAGGATCGCCAGCAGGTCATGGTTCATCACGCCCGCCTTCACCAGCTTCACCGGCGGGATGCGCACGCCCTCCTGGAAGCTGTCGGTGGCGCGGGCGTTGAAGTTGCCCGGCACATTGCCGCCGATGTCGAGCCAATGGCCGACCGACGCCATCCAGCAGAACAGCCGGCCATCACGGAAGATCGGCCGCACCAGACGGAAGTCGTTCAGGTGGGTGCCGCCGTCATAGGGGTCGTTGAACAGGAAGATGTCGTCGGGATGCAGATCGCCTTCCCGAGCCACCTTGTCGATCACCGCCTTGACCGCGAAGGCCATGGCGCCGACGAAGATCGGCAGGCCGTTGGTGCCCTGCACCAGCGTGGCGCCGGTTTCGGCATGGTAGAGGCCGTGGCAGGCGTCGCGCGCCTCGGCGATGATCGGGTTGAAGGCGGAGCGGTAGAGCGTCGCGTCCATCTCGTCGGCGATCTGCTCCAGCCGGCCCTTCAGGACGGCCAGCGTGACGGGGTCGATTGCGGTGGTTCTGGCAGTATAGTTGGTGGTCATGCTGCGTCCTCCCGCTTGGCGGGGCCAAAGTCCTTATAGGTTTCGCCGAGCGCTAGCATCTCCGGCGTGCCGATCAGCTCGTTCAGCGCGTTGAAGTCGAACATGCGGTCGCGGAAGGGCTGGGTGGTGCCGTGCTGCGCCAGCGAGCCGTAATAGTCCTGCGCTTGACGAGCGAGCGCTCGCACGATGCCGCCGGGGAAGATCACCAGCCGGTAGCCCAGCTCACCCAGCTCGGACGCGGAACTGATCGGCGTCTGCCCGCCCTCCACCATGTTCGCCAGCAACGGTCGAATGCCGCCCAGGTCGGTGGCGATGGCGGACAGCTGCTCCCGGCTTTTCGGCGCCTCGACGAACAGCACGTCGGCCCCGGCCTCGACATAGAGCCGGGCGCGGTCCAGCGCCGCGGAGACGCCCTCCACCGCCACCGCGTCGGTGCGGGCGATGATCAGGGTGCCTTCGCTGGTTCGGGCATCGACCGCCGCCTTGATCTTGCCGGCCATCTCGCCCGCGGGGATCACCGCCTTGTCGGTCAGGTGGCCGCAGCGCTTGGGGAAGCTCTGGTCCTCGAGCTGCAACGCGGTGGCGCCGGCCCGCTCGAACATGCGCACGGTGCGCTGGACGTTCAGCGCGTTGCCGTATCCGGTATCGGCATCGACGATCAGCGGCGTCGGCACCCGGTCACGCACCAGGGCGATGGTGTCCGCCACCTCGCTGACCGACACCAGCCCGATGTCGGGCCGGCCGAGCCGGGTATAGGCGATGGCGGCGCCGGACAGATACAGCGCCTCGAACCCTGCCGCCGTCGCCATTGACGCGGTGAAGGCGTCATAGACGCCGGGGGCCAGCACGACGCGGCTTTCGGACAGCCGCTGTTTGAAGCTGAGGTCGGGCATGGTCATCTCAGGCGCTCCCCCCGGCGGCGGCGGGCGCCGACAGAAGCCGGGTCAGGGTTGAAAGATCGGCCGCGCGGTCGATGGTCTCGACGCAGTCGGCAATGGCGGCGGCGTGGGTCGCGCCCCAGACCGGACCGGCGAGTTCGGCGAACTTCGCCCGCACCTCGTCGGGGCTGTAGGGGTCCTCGGTGTCGCCCTTGTTGGTCAGCGCCTCCGCCGCGAAGCTGCGGCCGTCGGCGAGGGTCAGGCGGACACGGGCCGGGCGCAGGCCGGGAAGGCGGGCGGTCAGGTTCGTGTCCTCGCGCACCGTCACCCGGCGGGCGAGATCGCGGGTGGCCGCAGCCTGCCGGGCCTCGTCACGGAAGGCGTCGGGCGTTGCCGCCCCGTTGGCAAGGAAGGTCGCCAGCGCGAAGGGCAACGAGAATTTCGCCGCCAGCATGTTCTTGGGCTCAGCGCCATTCAGCTGGGCCGCCCAGACATAGGTGTCGACCTCGATGGCCGCGACCTGGTCCGGGGCGATCCGCCCGCCGGCCTGCGCCACGATGTCCCGCAGCGCATCCAGCGCGCCGTGAGTGTAGCGGCAGGCGGCATGGCGCTTGAAATAGTTGCGGGCGATCTCCCAGCGCTCGCCCAGCTCATCGATCATCAACTCCGGGCGGAAATCGCGGGCGATGACACCGCCGAACACGCTGCCCACGCCATCGGTCTCGCCGACAAAGCCGCTGGCCGCGAGATCCCAGGCGGTCAGGCCAAGCTGGTTCGACACGCCGGCATAGGCGTTGCGCACGGTGCCGCCCTCCAGCATCGTCCGCCGGCTGGTGGCGAGGCCGAGGGTGGAGGCGATGTTGATCGTCTCGATCATCGCCGCCGCGTCGGCCCGGTTCAGATGCGCCACCGCCAGCGCCGCCCCCGCCGTGCCCCAGGTCCCGTGCGGGTGGGTGGTGACCAGCAGCTTGGCGGCGATGCCGATGCGCGAGCCGATCTCATAGCCCAGCGCGAGTGCCGTCAGCAGTCCGGCGCCGGAGGATTTCAGCCGCGGCCCCGCGGCCAGCGCCGCCGGCAGCACATGGATGCCCGGATGGCCGCGGGCATACTGGTTGCCCTCGTCCAGTTCCAGCATGGTGCCGGCGACACCGTTCAGGAAGGCGGCCGAACCGGCGGCGAAGCTGCGCCCCGCGCCGATGGCCGGGCAATCTCCGGCGCCGGCGGTCTCGGCCATGCGCTCTGCCAGCGCCCGGCATTCCGGTTCCTGCATGCCGGCGGCGATCACGCCGATGCAGTCGAGCAGCACCAGCTTCGCCCGCTCCACCACCGGGGCCGGCAGGTCGGCGAAGGTCAGGCCGGCGGCGAAGGCGCCCCAGCGGTCGAGCCAGGACGGGCGGGCGGCGGCGAGCAGTTCGCTCGCCGGCTTCACGTCGAAGGACAGGCTTGTCATGTCACCGCTCCCAGGCGGACGGCCCATCAGAGGCCGAGATAGGTGCGTTTCAGTTCAGGGTCGCGCGCGATCTCGTCGGACGGTCCCGACAGCGCGAAGACGCCGTTCTCAAGGATGTAGGCCCGGCGGGCGACCTCCAGCGACTGGACGACGTTCTGCTCCACCAGCAGGATCGCCAGCCCGTCGGCATTCAGCTTGCGGATCAGCCCGAACATCTCTTCCACCACCAGCGGCGAGAGGCCGAGCGACGGTTCGTCGAGGATCAGCAGGCGCGGTTCCGCCATCATGCCGCGGCCGATCGCCAGCATCTGCTGCTCGCCGCCGGACAGGGTGCCGGCGAACTGCGCCTCACGCTCCTTCAGGCGGGGGAAGGTGGCGAAGATGCGCTCCAGGTTCCGCGCCCGGTTCGGCTTGCCGCGGCGGTAGCTGCCGAGTTCCAGATTCTCGCGGATCGACAGGTTTGGGAAGATCTTGCGGCCTTCCGGCACCTGGATCAGCCCTTCCTCCACGATGCGCGCGGCCGGCTTGCCGTCGATGCGGGTGCCGCCGAACCGGATCTCGCCGGTCCAGGGCGGCAGCACGCCGGACAGAACCTTGTTCAGCGTCGTCTTGCCGACGCCGTTGGAGCCCAGCACCGTGACGATCTCGCCCGCATGAACGGCCATGTCGATGCCGCGCAGCACCTCGGTGGCGCCATAGCCGGTCTTCAGTCCGCGGATTTCCAGAAGCTGCTCAGCCATGGGCCGCCCCCTCCGCCTTCAGTCGGGCGGCGGCGCCGTGGCCGAGATAGGCCTCGATCACGCGGGTGTCGGCGCAGACGACGGCGGGGGGACCTTCGGCGATCATGCGGCCCTGGGCCAGCACATAGACGCGCTCGCACAGGTTCATCACCGCCTGCATGACGTGTTCGATCATCAGGATCGTCACCCCTTCGTCGCGGATGCCCCGGATCACCGGAATGATGTCGCGGATCTCCGACGGGTTCAGGCCGGCGAGCACCTCGTCCAGCAAAAGCAGCTTGGGTTCGGTGGCGAGCGCGCGGGCCAGCTCCAGCCGCTTGCGCCCGGCCACCGTCAGCCCGCCAGCCGGCCGGTCCAGCTCGGCGCCCAAGCCCACCCGGCGCGCCACCTCGCGCGCCTTGGCAATGGCGTCGGCCCGCTTTGCATGGCGCAGATAGGCGCCGACCGCGATGTTCTCGCACACCGTCAACCCGGCGAAGGGCTGGACGATCTGGAAGGTGCGGCCGATGCCGCGCTCCGCCCGCCGGTGCGGCTCCTCGGCGGTGATGTCGGTGCCCTCGAAACGGATGCGTCCGTCGGTGGGGGCGATGAAGCCGGAGATCATCGAGAACAGCGTGGTCTTGCCGGCGCCGTTCGGACCGATCAGCCCGATGATGCCGCCGGGCTGTAGCGACAGCGTCGCGCTGTCCACCGCCATCAGCCCGCCGAAACGCTTGGAAACGCCCTCAACGGCCAGCATGGGAAACCTCCTTGGGGCCGCGCGTGACCATCCCGCGGCCACGGTCGCGCAACCGCTCCAGCAGGCCCAGGATGCCGCCGCGGGCAAACGCCACGGCCAGCACCAGCACGCCGCCGAAGACGATCAGGTCGATGCCGGGAATGCGGCCGGCGAACTGCTTGGCGATCTCGCCCAGCCCGTGCAGGGTCAGCGCCCCGACCACCGGGCCGAAGACGGTGCCGACGCCGCCGATGATCGGGGCCAGCAGAAGCTCCACCGAAATCCAGCTGCCATAGGCGATGTTGGCGTCGATGTAGAGGAAGTATTGGGCATAGAGGCAGCCGGACAGCGCCGTCACCGCGCCCGACAGGGCGATGGCGCGCAGCTTCACCTTCAGGGAGTCGACGCCCAGCGCCTTGGCGGCATCCTCGTTCTCGCGCACCGCCACCAGCTGCGCCCCGAAGCGCGAGCGCTGAATCCAGCGCGTCAGCAGCAGCACCGCGGCAACGAAGGCCAGCACCAGCCAATAGAAGACGGCGCGGTCGTCGAATTGCAGATTGGCGGCGCGGACGTCGAGCTTGATCAGCAGGCCGGCAGCCCCGCCGGTGAAGGAGGCGGCGTTGGCGAGGATGCGGAACACCTCGGCGAAGGCCAGCGTCACCAGCGCGAAGTAGGAGCCGCGCAGCCCCGACCGGAAGCTGAGGAAGCCGATCACCCAGCCGACCACACCGCCGGCCACCGTCGCCAGCACCAGACCGGCCCAGGCGTTGACGCCATAGTGCAGTTGCAGGATCGCCGTCGCATAGGCGCCGGTGCCGAAGAAGGCGGCATGGCCAAAGCTGAACTGGCCGCCGAAGCCGCCCAGGATGTTCCAGCCCTGCGCACCCAGCGCCACGATCAGCATGAAGACCAGGAAGTTCAGCACCGGGCTGGAGGTCACAACCAGCGGCAGCAGGGCCGCCAGGATTGTCAGGACGGCGATCGGGATCAGGTCGCGCGCGGTCATGCCTTGGCTCCGAACAGGCCGGTCGGCCGCACCAGCAGCACGGCGATGAAGATCAGGAAGATGCCGATCTGGCCCAGGCTGTCGCCCAGGAACAGGCCGCACAGGCTCTCCACCACGCCGATGAACAGGCCGCCCAGCAGCGCGCCGGGGATCGATCCCATGCCGCCCAGCACCACCACCGTGAAGGCGACCAGCACGAAGGCACCGCCGATGCGCGGGTTGACGTAGAAGGTCGGCATCAGCAGCCCCGCCGCCACCGCAAGACAGGCGCAGCCGAGCCCGAAGGTGACGGCATAGACATGCGGCACGTCGATGCCGACCAGATTGGCGCCCAGCTTCTCCTTGGCGACGGCGCGGATCGCCTTGCCGGTGTCGGTGCGGTTCAGCAGCAGCCACAAGAGACCGGTCACCACCACCGCCACCCCCAGCCCGATCAGGCGCGGGTAGCTGAGCAGCAGCGGCCCCAGCGCCACCACCTGGAAGGAGTAGTCGGTGTCGAGCGTGCGGGTGTCGGACTGGAACAGCGCCAGCAGCACATTCTCCAGCACGATGGACAGGCCCAGCGTGACCAGCAGGATGTTGCCGTCGTCGCCATGGCTGGCCGGCCCGATGACGAAGCGCTGCAGGCCGTAACCGAGCGCGAACATCAGCGGCACCAGCGGCAGGATGGCAAGATAGGGGTCCATCCCCAACACCGCCCAGGCGATCCAGACCGCGAACATCGCGCAGGTCAAAAGCGCGCCATGGGCGAAGTTGATGATGTGGAGCACGCCGTAGATCAGCGTCAGGCCAAGCGCGATCAGGGCATAGACCGCGCCGGTCATCAGACCGTTCAGCGACGCTTCCAGGATGATCTGAGGTGAATACATGGCAGCCCGCGCATGAGGGGAATGGTCCCCTCACCCGCTCTGCGATGCGCCTGCGTGTGGCGCCGCGGACGGGTGGGGGGAATGCGGAGGTGCGACGGCGAAAAAACCGATCAGGCCGCCGGGAAGTTGGCCTTCGCCTCGGCGAATGCCTCCGGATAGATCACCTTGATGTCCTCACCCTGGATCTGGGTGTTGATCGGGGTGGCGCCCTCGTTCTGGCCATTGACGAACTTCGTCGGGCCATAGGGCATGATGTGGCCGGCAAAGGTGGAGGCGTTCAGCGCCTCGATGATCTTCTTGCGGTCGGTGGAGCCTGCGCGCTCAATGGCGTCAGCCAGCAACAGCACGTTCGAATAGTTCAGCGAGACATTGTAGGCGAAGGACTTGCCCTGCCCTTCCACCGTCTTGCGCAGGGCGAGAGCCTTCGGGTTCTTCGGATCGTGCCAATGGTTGCAGTCGATGACGTTCTGGGCCGCCTGCGGGAATTCCTTGACGAAGCGGCCGTTCGACGCCGCACCGCCCAGGATCGCATAGACACCCTTCGGCTTGATGCGCTGCTGCTGCATGGTGCGGGCGAGCAGCACGAATTCGCCATAGTAGTTGGACGGAATGACCAGATCGGGGTTCAGCGAGCGGATGCGCAGCGCCACGTTGGACATGTCGCGCGCCGGCGTCGGATGGGCGATGGTCTCCAGAATCTCGAAGCCGCGCTTGGGCAGTTCCGCCTGAAGCAGCTTGGCGAGGCCGGAGCCGAACAGCCCGTCCTCATGCACCAGCACCACGGTCTTGGCCGGCTTGCCCGCCTTGTCGTTGATGGCGGACAAGTTGTCGAGCGCCACCTGCGTGACCTTGCCGAAGCCGGGGCTGAAGCGGAAGGTGTTGGTCAGACCGCGCGACATGATTTGATCCGACACGCCGACATCGACCAGATAGGGCAGGTCGTAGCGCGCCGCCGCCTGCGACGCCGCAAGGCAGATCGGGCTGGCGAAGCCGCCGACGATGGCGCAGACGCCGTCGGCCTGCATGCGCTCCACCTCCTGCGTGCCGGCTTCGGGCATCGAACGGGCGTCGCCGAACACCATCTCCAGCTTGGCGCCGCCCAGCGACTTGATGCCGCCGGCCGCGTTGATCTCGTTGATCGCGATTTCCGCGCCCAGCCGGCCCAGATCGCCGTCATGGGCAAGCGCGCCGGTCACCGGCTGGAGGATGCCGACCTTCACCGCCGAGGTCTGCGCCCGTAGGATCGACGGGGCGGCCACCGGCACGGTGACGAAGGCGGCGGCAGCCGCACCGGCCTTCAGCACCGTGCGGCGGGAAATCCCGGAGATCGCGGAGTCCTGAACCGAACGTCCCATAACGCTCAACTCCTCTGTTTGATTGCCCGCGTGCTGCGGGTGGGCTTTTCGCCCAGTTTGCTTTTGTCGGTTTTGCTCTTGTCGGTTCGCGGCCAGCCCAGGGCGGGGCTCCAGCGCCGTTCGCCGTCGTTGCCGGTGCGCACCAGATCCATGTGAAAGCTGTAGCGGTCGGGCCGGTACAGCGCGTGCAGATGCTCGACGCCCCGGCCGGACGGCTCGTAGACGATGCGGGTCAGGGTCAGCAGCGGCGATCCGATCTCCAGATCCAGCGCCGCCGCCGCTTCGGGACCGGCAAGCGTCGCGTTGATCGCCTGGGTGGCGCGCTCCGTCGTCACGCCCGATCGTTCGATCAACTCCAGCAGCGGACGCGCCGCCAGTTCCGCCTCCGAATAGGTCAGGCCGATCCATTCCGGCACGTGGGTGGTCAGGTAGGAAAACGGCTCTCCGTCGATCAGGCGCACGCGCACCGACCGTTGGACCCGCTCGCCGGGCTTCAGACCCAGGCTCTCGGCAATGGATTCGGATGGAATACCGTAACCGAAGGACAGCAGCTTCACATCGGTGCTGCGGCCCATGTCGATCAGATGCGACAGGACGTTCGACAGATCGGCGACGATGGGACGGACGGCGCGCGTGTCGTGGACGAAGGTGCCGGAGCCGGCCTTGCGCTGCACCAGCCCTTCCTTTTCCAGAAGGTCGAGCGCACGGCGCACGGTGACCCGCGACACCGCATGTTCGGCCGCCAGCGCCGGTTCGCCCGGCAGCCGCCCGCCCGGCGGCAGTTCGCCGGCGACGATGCGGTCACGCAGCAGCAGATAGATCCTGCGCGCCTTCAGGGGTTCGACCGCCGACTTCACAGTACTCCGCCTCCCCTTCACCGGAAACCGTCGTCTGTTCATTCATCAGACAGGAACCTGTATGATGAATAATACAGCTTTGGTCAACAGCGATGTTGGGAGCGCCAACGGTTGCGGCCCGCACCCGTGCCTTATCAGCGGGAACGGGCGCGGTCGGGACGGAGGGCAACGACGGATGCACCATCGCGGCCCGATGCGGCAGCGACGGATTTCATTCCCCCGGCGACGTCATCCGCAGCGGCGTCGGGCGTCAGGGTCAGATAGCGCACGCAGCTGACCCGCAGGAAGGACGCGAGGTTCTGGACGCTACCGTGAACCTCCACTACCTCGTCATAGAGCGTGACGATCAGGCGGTTGGTGGTGGTTCCCTGTTCGGCGGCGATGCCGGCCAGGACGTTCCAGAACAGGTTCTCCAGCCGGATGCTGGTCACCATGCCATGGATTCGGACCGAACGGGACCGGGCCTCGTACAGGATCGGGTCGGTGTTGACAAAGATTTGGCACATGCGCCGATCCTCCTCCAACGATGGACCTGTTCCTTATCGAAGCCGGCTCATCCCCGACGAACCGCGTTTCGCTGGATGCCGTGCTGGCTCATCTTGCGATACAGGGTGCTGCGCGAAATCCCCAAGACCGCCGCGGCATCCGACAGGTTCCCGCCGGTGGCGGCGATCACATCCTCGATCGTTCGCTGCTCGGTGACCGTGAGCGACATAGGCACCGGACCAGCCGGTCCCGCGACCGCCGGATAGGGCGACGGCCACCCGCCGGTCTCCAGGCAGCCGCAGGCGTCGCGCAGCTCGTCGGGTAGATCGTGGACATCGACGGTTCCACCGGTGGACAGCAGGATCGCGCGCTCCACCACATTGCGCAGTTCCCGCACATTGCCCGGCCAGTCGTGGCCCTGCAGCAGATCCAGTGCCGCGGCGGTGAAACGAACGGGTGCGCGGCCATGCCGCTCCGCCAGAACCCCGTTGAAGTGGGAGATCAGGCGCGGAACGTCGCCATGGCGCTCGCGCAAGGGCGGCACCCGCAGGGCCGTCACGGCAAGGCGGTGATACAGATCGCGGCGGAAGCGGCCGGCGGCGACCTCCTGCCGCAGGTTCCGGTTGGTCATGGCGAGCAGCCGCACCGACACCCGGCGCGGGACATTGTCGCCAATCCGGTACAGCACCCCCTCCTCCAGCACCCGCAGCAGATAGGGCTGAAGGTCGAGCGGCAGTTCGCCGATCTCGTCCAGGCACAGCGTGCCGCCGTCCGCCAGTTCGAACCGGCCGATCCTACCCTCCGCCGCAGCACCGGTGAAGGCGCCGCGCACATAGCCGAACAGCTCGCTTCCCAGCATCTCACGCGACACCGCGCCGCAATTGAACGGCACGAAGGGGCCGCCGGCCACCGCGCTGTGGCCGTGGATGGCGCGCGCGAACAGCTCCTTGCCGACGCCGGTCTCGCCTTCGATCAGGATGGGGACCGGCAGCGGCGCCAGACGCTCCCCCTGCCCGATCACCATGCGCAGGCTGTCGCTGGCCCCGACGATGTCGGCGAAGCGGCAGCGGCTGCGGTCGGATTCGTCCGGTACCGCCCGACGCCCGGCTGAGGGACGGGGCGACGCCGAACCGGGAATGACCAGCAGCGTTCCACGCCGCTCGCCATCCAGCATCAGCGGACGGACCCAGTCGGACGGAACCGGCATCCGGCCGCCGGCGCCGCCTTCCAACCCGACAAGGGGCAGCTTCGTCCCCCGGCTCAGCGGCGGCAGATCCGACCCAAGGCTCGCCTTCAGCAGATGCGCCGCCTTGCGGCTGGCGAAGAGAAGGCGCCCGCGCGCATCCAGCGCGATCAACCCCTCGCCGGCGTATTTCTGGCTGTCCTCCAGGCAGGCCTCCAGAAGCCGCACATGCTCGGCCTCCGTCTGGCGGGCAAGGTTCCATTCCACCTGCCGGGCGGCGACCACCGCCAGCGCCAGCGCCTGCCCGCTGAAGCTCTGTTTCAGGCCGGAGATGTCGAGCAGCCCGACGACCGATCCGTCGACCGGGTCATGGATCGGCGCGCCGGCGCAGCTCCACCCCTTGATGCCGGCGCAGTAATGCTCCGCCGACTGGACCAGCACCGGCTGCTTGGAGGCGAGCGCCGTGCCGATGCCGTTGGTGCCGGCGCAGGTTTCGCCCCACTGGCCGCCGCAGGCAAGGCTGATGTCGCGGGCCGCGTTCATCGTCGCGCGGTCGCCAGCGGCCTCCAGCACCACGCCGTTGGCATCGGTGATCAGCATCACCGTCCGCGTTCCGGCCAGCAGGTTCGCCGCCTCCGCCAGGGTGGTGGCGGCGGCCTGCAGCAGATCGCGGTTGTCACGGCGCAGGGACTCGACAAGGTCGCTGCCAACCACCGGGGCCGCATCCGCCCGCGCATCGACCAGGAAGCTCTGGCAGCGTGCCCAGGATCGGATGACCACGTCGCGGACCGGCAGATTCTCCCGCCGGGACCCGGAGACGAAATCCTCCCACGCCTTCATCGTCGCCTTTTCGCCGTCCACCAGCGCATGGAACGCCGGACCGGACGAAGCAACGGCCAGACGGCCGACACCGATCTGTTCGTTGGCCAACACAGTCCCCTCCCTGCTTCACGGCGTCTTTCGCGGTTTTCCCGTCGCGCCGATTGACCTTGAACGGGGGTGCGGGGACTTGCCCCGATTTGCTCCGCGTCCAAGATTGTTTGTGTAGAAAATTATAAGCCGGACCGAAGCGGGAGCGGTAGTAGCGGAATACTCTATGGCCTTTTTCCTGTGTTTTTCCCCGAAGGTGGAAGCGGGTGGTCGCGGCAAGGCGGGGTCAGCTGCGTCCGTATCGCTCCATCCCGCCGCCGCGGGCCGGACCGGCGGTGGGGTCTACGTCGTCGGGGATGTCGGCGACCAGGGTATGGGTGGTCAGGATCAGCTTGGCGACCGACACCGCGTTCAGCAATGCCAGCGTGGTGACCTTGACCGGATCGATGATCCCGGCGGCGAACAGGTCACCGAAACGGCCGGTGCGGGCGTCGAAGCCGGAGCCTTCGGGAAGCCCGGCGATCCGGGCGGCTACCCCGGCCCCGTCCAACCCGCCATTCTCCGCGATGCAGATCACGGGCCGCAGCATCGCCCGCTGCACCAGCTTTACCCCTGCACGCTCGCCTTCCCCCACATCCGCGGCCAACCGGTCGAGCAGCGGGGCGATGCGGGCGAGCGCGGTGCCGCCGCCCGGCACCACCCCGTCCGCCAGCGCCGCGCGGGCGGCGGCGAGCGAATCCTCCAGAAGCTGGGCGGTGCGCTTCTGCTCCACTGGCGTGGCGCCGCCGACCTCGATCAGGGCGGTGCCGTGCGTCAGCTTCGCCAGCCGCTGGGACAGCTTGTCCCGCTCGATGTTGGGCGGCGCCTCCTCCCACTGCCGCTGCACCAGGGCGCGGCGGGCGGCCAGCGCGTCCGGATCGCCATGGCCGCGCAGGAGGGTGGTGCGGCCGGCGGACACCTCGATGCGGTCGGCGGCCCCGAGATCCTCCGCCGTCACGCCGTCGAGGCGTCCGCCGAGATCGCGGGCGATCACGCGCCCGCCGGTCAGGATCGCGATGTCCTCCATCATCGCCTGACGCCAATGGCCGAATTCCGGAGGATTGATCGCCACCACCGCGGCCCGGCCGTCGCGGCGCAACGCCATCAGCGCCGCCACCACCTCCGGCGCGACACTGTCGGCGACAACCAGCAGAGGACGCTTGTCTCCAAGGCGGTCGATCAGGCGCAGGATCGGTTCCGGATCGGCGATCTTGTGGTCTGTCATCAGGATGCGGGGCTGCTCCAGCACCGCGGTCTGGCCGGTCGGCTCGGTCGCCATGTGATGGGACAGGAAGCCACGGTCCAGCACCATGCCCTCCAGCACATGCAGCGCGGTCGGCGCGCCCGGCTGGCCGTATTCGATGTCGATCACGCCCTCCGGCCCCACCCGGCGCAATGCATCCGCCACCAGCCGGCCCAGCACCGGGTCGGTCGCCGCGACGGTCGCCACCTGTTCCAGTTGCCCATCGCGCTCCAGCGGCCGGGCCATGCCGCGGAGGTGGTCGACGACGAAGCCGCAGGCGCGCTCCATCCCCTCCACCAGTTCGACCGAGCCATGGCCATCGGCGAGCACGGAAACGCCGTCCTGGATCAGCGCGTCGGCCAGCACGGTTGCGGTGGTGGTGCCGTCGCCGGCCACGTCGTTGGTCTGCTTCGACACCTCGCGCACCACCTGGGCGCCCATGTTTTCGAAGCGGCAGGGCAGCTCGATCTCGGCGGCGATGCTGACGCCGTCGCGGGAGATCATCGGCGTGCCGATGGTGCGGTCGATGATCGCGTTCGTCCCCTTCGGCCCCAGCGTGCCGCGCACCGCCAGCGCCAGCTTGCCCACCCCACGGGCAAGCGCGGCCCGCGCCTCGGCACGGTGCAGCATCATCTTCGGCATGGCGTCTGTCCCTCCCATTCTTGATTTTGCGGATTTGAAAAAAGAGGCGGAGCCCACTGGACCTGATGCGGACCCCGCCTTCCCGAGGTCACTCGTAGGCGAGCGCGTCGTCCATGTTGCCGAAGAGGACGACGGTGTCCTCGTCGATCATGACCATGCGGCCATAGTGGGTGGAGGTGGAGATCTCGAAGATGTGCGGGGTCATCTCGCGGCCGAGGGCCTCGCCGATCTCGCTCATCTTGAACTCGATCTTGCCCTCGCCGTCGATGCGGATCATCGCCGGCAGATAGGTGACGGTGATGCCCGGCTTGCTTTCCATCACCTCGGCGATGCAGCGCGCCTCGACGCTGTCGTTCATCGTCACGCCGCACTGGTGGGAGATGGTGCCGTCCTGGGTGATGTCCTTCAGCGGCTTGAAAAGCTGCTGCACGGTGGTGACGCTCATGGTTTTCGTCCTCTTGGCGGAGATGCGGGAAGGATCACTCGGCGGCAGCGTCAGTGACTGCGGCCGCGGTGGCAGCCGGAGTTGCGACCTGCCCGACCTCGACCGGCGGCAGGGCCGGCAGGTCGGCGTCGATGCCGATCTCGCGCCCGATGGCGGCGACGCGGTCGCGTGCCCGCTCGAAGGCATCCGCAAAGCTCGCCGCCTTGACCCGCGGCAGCGACCACAGCGGCTGCAACTGCAACGCCGCCTTCACCGCCAGTCCGCCGTGATGGGTGAACCAGCTCTGCAGCATGGTCCGGTTGTCTTCGCCATGGGCCGGGTCGCGCAGCAGCAGGGCGAACAGCTCCACCGCGTTGGCGAGGTTGCGCTCATAATCGGCCTCCGCCGCCGAGATCACCGACGGGGTGGAGAAGTCATTCTGCGCCGCAGCGACCTGCATGACGAAGCCGCTGCGGAACAGCTCGCCCACCAGCGGTTCGAAGACGAGGTTGACGGCGAAATACTGCTCCAGGAAGTCGGTGGCGGCGCGGATATGCTCCACCGCCTCGCGACAGGGCTGCCAGATCGGGTCGTCCAGCCAGTGCGCCTTGCCGGCGTCCAGATCGAACCCTCCGATATCGCTGCCGACCTCCGCCAGATAGAGCGTCAGGTCCTGGGCGAAGCGCAGCTTGTAGGAGGCGTTGGTCAGGATGGCGTTGTTGACCATCTGGGTGTAGCCGTAGCGCTGCGCCCGCATCAGCGCGGTGCCCAGCCCATATTCGGCATGCTTGAAGGCGCCGACATGGTTCTGCAGCACGGCGACCCAGGCCTTGTCGAAGCGCTGGGGCGCACCGGCGCGGCGCGCGTTCTCCACCACATTCTGGATCATGCCGACGATGGTGGACTGACGCTGGTAATGGGTGCGTTCCCATTCCTGGTCGGGGGCGCGGAAGCCGTGCCAGTCCATGCATTTCAGCGCTGTCCAGTCCTTGGAATAGGTCGGCGTGCCGTCGCCGAAGGAGATGATCCAGTTCTGGAGCAGGTAACGTTCCGGATCGGGTTGGACGTCGACCGTCACGTCCTCGTAATGGGTTGCCTTGCGGCCCTTCGGTTCGAAGTAGTTGTAGCGGCGGCTGTCGGAACCGGGAAAAGCCTTGGCTCCGGCGGCGGCGGATTTGGTATCGGTTTCCTGCATGGTCATCGTCTTTCCTCCCGTATTTGCAAAATCCCGGCTCAGCGGGTGGCGGGGGTGAATTTGTCGAAATAGACGCGCGCGGAATCGACGCCGGCGATCTGCAGGACCGGCAGCACCGCGTCGATCATCGGCGGCGGCCCGCAGGAGAAGACGTCCGCCTCCTCCACCTCATCCATTTCGGACAGGTGCCGGCGCAGCACCTCGTGGATGAAGCCGGTCTCGCCGGTCCAGCCGTCGCCATCCTCGGCATGCGACAGGGCGGGGATGAAGGCGAAGTCCGGCAGGCTGCGGGCGAACTCCTCGAACTGATCGAGGTGGAACAGGTCCCTGCGGCTGCGGGCGCCGTAGAAGAAGCGCACCGGCCGGGTCTCGCCGCTGGCGGCCTGATCGCGCAGGATCGACAGCAGCGGCGCCATGCCCGATCCGCCGCCGACCAGGATCATCGGCCCGTCCCGCCCCTCGCGGCGGAAACAGGTGCCGTAAGGGCCGCGGACGCTCACCCGGTCGCCGACCGACAGGCCACCGTCCAGCTGGCGCGAGAAGGCGCCGTCCGGGTATTTCTTGATGATGAACTCCAGCCGGTTGCCGTCGGCCGGCGGGTTGCCCATGGAGAAGGACCGGGTGAGGCCGATGCCGGGCAGCGTGATGTCTGCATATTGGCCGGCCCAGAACTTCATCGGCTGGTCGAGGTCCAGCGCGATGGCGACGATGTCGTGGGTCAGCGGCTCCACCGCCGCCAGCCGCGCGTTGAAGTCCTTCACCGGGATGGATCGGGACAGAAGGTCCTCATCGTAATTCAGCAGTTCCACCGCCACGTCGCTGTAGGCCAGCGAGCGGCAGAGCAGGATGTGGTTGCTGTCGCGCTCCGGATCGGAGAGCGCGAAGGTGGAGTATTTCAGCATCTCCACGTCGCCGTCGATCAGCAGGCATTTGCAGGCGGAGCATTGCCCCTCCTTGCAGCCATGCATCAGCGAGACGCCCTGGCGGAAGGCCGCGTCGAGGATGGTTTCCCCCTCCGCAACCTCCATTTCGATGCCGACCGGCTCCAGCCGCACCGTGTGGACGGCCGGACTGTTGTGCAGCGCTTGTGCGGTCATGGTCTGTCGATCTCCGCGGTGATGTCAGCAGGGGTTCCCGTTCCCCCTCTCCTTCCGGAAAGGGGGGGCGGGCCCGAGTGAATGGGCGGGGGATCAGACCCGGCGGATCTTGAAGCCCTTGCGGTATTCCTCGACATGCGCCTGACGCTGTTGCGGCGTCATTTCGCGGAGCGCCAGGAGCGGGCTGCGGATGGTGTGGCCGCGCACATGGTCCAGCGTCCACATGTCCTTCTCCTCGAAGGACAGGTGCGGTTGGGCGACCAGCGTCTTCCCATCGGGACGGACGAAGCCCATGTCCTGGATGGCATCGGCGAGGTCCCAGCCGTCATAGACCTCCTCCCACTGGCGCCGGCCGGAGAAGCGGCCCATCGCCGGGGTCGGGCGGCCCTGGTATTCGGCGGCGAACGCCTCCTTGTGGGTCCAGCGGTCGACTTCCGAGGCGTAAGTGTAAAGCTCGCCGTCCACCTCATCGACCTGGAAATCCTCGCGGATCACGCAGGGCACCAGGCTCGACCAGCAGCGGTGCGGATAGACGTAGCCGGTGTCGGCGAAGGTGATCGGCACGCTGCCCGGCTTGCTGAGCTTGGCGTAATTCTCCCACCAGATGCCGAACTCGTCGTACCAGCCGGGATACTTGCTCTCGAACCACTCGAAGTCGCGTTCGGTCATCGCCTCGATGCGCCAGAAATTGGCCCACCAGCCGGCCGAGAAGAACTGGGCGATCTTGTGGACGTAGTTCTTCTTGACGATGCTGTCGAAGGCTTCGTGAACATCGTCATGGTGGATCTTGATGCCGTACTTCTCCAGCGGCAGCATGTAGGTGCGGTAGTAATCCTCGAAGATCCAGCGGTGCCACAGCTCGGCGTAGGATTCCTTGTTCTTGTCGCGGTGCTTGGTGCCGTATTCGATGATCGTGCCGATGGCGGCATCGACGATCATGTGGTTCTGCCAGAAGGAATAGCGGATGTCGCGTTCCAGCAGCAGGTGGTTGTCCGGCTCCTTCAGCACCGACATCAGCATGGAATGGCCGTTGCCGATGTGACGGGATTCGTCGCTCTGCACCGACAGGAAGACGGTGGGCAGGGCATAGTCGCCGTTGCGCGCGGCTTCCGACGGCATGGCGACGAACAGCGTGTTGGTGAAGGCGGTCTCCGCCACGACCTGCAGATAGATGTTCGACGCGGTGATGGCGTCGCCGGTCAGGAAGGCCTCACCGAACTGCCGGCCGATGGTGGTGGCGTAGCATTTGCCGAACGCCTTCTCGGTGATGTCGAAGCCGGCCGGGTCGATGTAGTTCTCCATGTACCATTTCTTGAGGTTCATCTGGATCGTCGAGTGCCGGAACTCGTCGATCATCTGCATGGTGAAGCCGGTGCGCAGGTCGTCGCCCGGCGCCAGTTGGCCCAGCGTCGCCATCGACCGCGCCGCCGAGATTTCCGGGAAGGGGATGATCGCCAGGAACAGCTTCATCCACTCGATCCAGCGCGGCTCCACATTGCGGAACATGTCGCCGCGCAGTGCCGCGTCCAGCGCGCCATAGACGCGGTTGTCCTTCTCCTCCTGCATCGGGAAGTAGGAGCGCAGGACCTGCTTCATCGGGTCGCGCGGCGCCTTGGAGATCTTGTAGTCGGTCGGGAAGGCCATCGCCTCCTTGACGTAGGACGGCGTCCAGCCGAGATCGGCGACGCGGCGCGCCGCCTCGGTGATGCCGATGCCTTTCTGGCTGGTGATCTTGTTCAGCGTCAGTCCATCCGGCATGTCGTCTCTCCCCATGATTTTGATGATGGTGTTGCGATGGTCGGGCTTGTGGAGCGGGCCTGAGGGATCGCGTCGGCCGTACATCCCGGATGACGGGACACCGGCAGTCTGAAGGGCGGAATCGGCAGCGGCGCGACGATGTGGTGCGCAGCCTCAGGCCGCTTGCGGCCGCCGAACCGGGGCAGCCGCATCGCCAGCCCCATAAAGCAACCGGCGTGCCAGAAGCCCGAGAAGCCGGGGATCGGCGATTTTAAAGAAGGTTTGCAAAACGTACTGTCTCATTACGGGACGATCTGTCGCGCTGCGGTGTCCCAAAATGAAACAGTTGGGACGGTCGGCACCGGCCAGACCGGCCAAAACCGGCTTGCATGCTTGTCCATTGCGACCTTCTGCAGCGTGGCACACGCCTTGCTCTACCAAGTCGACGGCGCCGCTCCGGCTGGTCCGAAGTGCCGGCGCTCCGCTTCGGGAGGATTTTCAAACGATGAGGCATGCGATGCACGCGAGGATGTCGCCGCACCGCTGGGTGATGTTGCTGCTCCTTCTGTCCATACCTTTCGCGCCCTTTACGCCGAAATCCGCGGCGGCGGATGGCGAGGTGCTGTTCCGGCAGCAATGCGGAACCTGCCATTCGGTGAAGAAGGACGACGGGCCGCGCGCCGGACCGCCGCTTTACGGCGTCATCGGCCGCAAGGCCGGCACGGCCGACGGCTTCGAATATTCGGATGCGTTGCGCGGCGCCGGGTTCGCCTGGGACGCCGGCCATCTGGAACGTTGGCTGGCGAACTCCAACCAGTTCATCCCCGGCAGTTACATGAATTACCGCCAGGACGACGACGCCATCCGCAAGAGCATCGTCCAGTTCCTGGAGGCCAAGGCCAAAGGGTAGCGCCGCCCCACCACGACTTCGCGAGAAACATCATGGCCAAGATCATCCACATGATGGTGCGCGTCCTCGACGAACAGCGGTCGTTGGACTTTTACGCCAAGGCCTTCGGGCTCGAAACGGCCGAACGGCTGGGGTTCGACGGCTTCACGCTGATCTACCTGCGCAACGCCGAAAACGACATGGAGCTGGAACTGACGGTCAACCACGACCGCACCGCCCCCTACACCCACGGCGACGGCTACGGCCACATGGCGGTGGCGGTGGACGATCTGGACAGCGAACACGCCCGGCTGTCGGCCCTGGGCTTCCCGGTGACGCCGGTGAAGGAGTTCGCCCCCGGCGGCGCCCTGCTGGCCCGCTTTTTCTTCATCACCGATCCGGACGGCTACAAGACCGAGGTCCTGCAACGGCACGGCCGCTACCGCTGACCTTTGACGGCAAAAACAATCCACTTGGGAAGGAGACGTCGATCATGCGCGTTCTCGACAAACGGATACGGCTCAACCGGCGCAATTTTCTGAAGACCTCCGCCGCGTCGATGGCGGCGGCCGGCGCGGTTTCCGGCGGCATGGTGTCGATCACCGCAACACCCGCCTGGGCCGAGGCCCTCACCGCCGTCAAGCCCGACGCCGCCAAGACCCTGCTGGTGATGGTGCGCGATCTCTATCCGCACGACCGGCTGGGCGACGCCTATTACGAGACGGCGCTGGCCTCGATGGACCAGGCGGCGGCCAAGGACGCAACCCTGGCCGGCCAGCTCAATGAAGGCGCGGTTGCCCTCGACGCCGCGGCGCGCAAGCTGCACGGCACGCCCTACGCCGCCATCAAGGCGGAAAAGGACCGCGTGGCGGTGCTGAAATCCATCGAGACCACGCCGTTCTTCGCCAAGGTCCGCGGCGACATGGTGGTCGCTCTCTACAACCAGCCGGAGGTGTGGGCGAAGCTCGGCTACGAAGGGGCGTCGGCCGAATATGGCGGCTACATCCACCGCGGCTTCGACGACATCGACTGGATCAAGGACGCCTGACGGCGAGGATGCCTGACGGCGTCGGGAGCCGGCCTGAATGAACGCCCACTGAATGCCCGAAAAATGGGGGAGGACCGAGACATGGTCGCGAAATTCGCAATGGACGACGACAGCGTCGTGGTGGTGATCGGATCGGGTGCCGGCGGTGGCACTCTGTCGAACGAGCTGGCCCAGAAGGGCATCAAGGTCGTTTGCCTGGAAGCCGGCAAGCGTCACGAAATCCAGGATTTCGTGAACGACGAATGGAAGAGCTTTTCGCAGATTTCCTGGTTGGACAAGCGCACTACGTCCGGCACCTGGCGGGTGGCGAAGGACTTCCCCAATCTGCCGGCCTGGATCGTCAAGGCGGTCGGCGGCTCTACGGTGCACTGGGCCGGCGCCTCGCTCCGCTTTCAGGAGCACGAGTTCAAGGCGCGCACGACCTACGGCGAGGTGGAGGGCGCCAACCTGCTCGACTGGCCGGTGACGCTGGCGGAGATGGAGCCCTATTACGACAAGGCCGAATTCAAGATGGGGACGACCGGCACCAACGGCATCCCGCGCCTGCCCGGCAACAACAATTACAAGGTGCTGGCGGCCGGCGCGAAGAAGCTGGGCTATGCCGAGTTCCACACCGGCAACATGTCGATCAACAGCAAGCCGCGCGACGGCCGCGGCTCCTGCCAGCAGATCGGCTTCTGCTTCCAAGGCTGCAAGTCGGGCGCGAAATGGTCCACCCTCTACACCGAGATCCCCAAGGGCGAGGCCACCGGCAATCTGGAGGTCCGGCCGGACGCCCAGGTGCTGAAGATCGAGCATGACGCGAAGGGCAAGGTCAACGCCGTGCTCTATGCCGATAGCACCGGCGCCATCCACCGGCAGAAGGCCCGCATCGTCGCGGTCGCCGGCAACTCGATCGAAAGCCCGCGCCTGCTGCTGAACTCGGCATCGACGATGTTCCCGGACGGACTGGCGAACTCGTCCGGTCAGGTCGGGCGCAACTACATGCGGCACATGACCGGCTCGGTCTATGCGATGTTCGACCGGCCGGTGCACATGTACCGCGGCACCACCATGGCCGGGATCATCCGCGACGAATCCCGCTTCGACCCGCGCCGCGGCTTCGTCGGCGGCTACGAGATGGAAACGCTGTCGCTCGGCGTGCCCTTCATGGCGGCCTTCCTCGATCCCGGCGCCTGGGGCCGCGATTTCAGCTCGGCACTGGATGCCTACGACCATATGGCCGGCATGTGGCTGGTGGGCGAGGACATGCCGCGCGAGACCAACCGCATCACCCTGCACGCGTCCGAGAAGGACAAGTTCGGCCTGCCCATCCCCAACGTCAATTTCGACGACCACCCCAACGACATCGCCATGCGTACCCACGCCTATGGCCGCGGGTCGGCGGTCTATGACGCGGTGGGGGCGGTGCGGACGATCCACACCCCGCCCTACCCCTCCACCCACAATCTCGGCACCAACCGCATGAGCGCCAACGCCCGCGACGGCGTCGTCAATAAGTGGGGGCAGGCGCACGACGTCAAGAACCTGTTCGTGTCGGACGGCAGCCAGTTCACCAGCGGCGGGTCGGAGAACCCGACCCTGACCATCGTCGCACTGGCGATCCGGCAGGCCGACTACATCGCCGACCAGATGGGCAAGCGTGAGATCTGAGGACCGCCAGATCCGCGCCCGCGCCTCTTTCGCCACCCGTTCCGACGTGATGCCGGGAATGCTGCCCATCGCATGCGCGCGCACACCGTATTGGAGCACGGTCGGAAGTGCCGGGCAGGATTGAGCCGGCGGCAGGACTCATCGCCCGGTGCGGTGTTGACGCAGCATGCAGTCACCATCCCGCTTCCTCGCCGCTGCCGTCCATGGCGATCCGGTCCGCCGTGCGGTCCAGACCACGGTTGCCGCCGTCGGCTCCTATGCGCTGATGACCGTCCTGGGATTGCCGCAGGCGTCCTGGGCGGTCATCTCGGCCCTGTTCGTCACCCAGATCAATGTCGGGGCGACCTTCAACTCGGTCATCTACCGGCTGGCGAGCGCCGTGCTCGGCACCGCGACCGGGCTTGGCTGCGTCTATCTGATCGGACAGGGCCCATGGCAGACCGCCCTGTCCCTGGCGGTGGCGGCCTTCATCATCGATGCCCTGTCCGGACGCTGGCCGGGCCTGCGCTTCGCGGCGGTGGTCGCCGGCATCCTCATCATGTCCCACCAGGGCAACGACCCGCTTACCACCGCGCTCCTGCGGGCGCTCGCCATCACCATCGGCGCGCTGGTGGCCGGCCTCGCAGCACTGCTGATCCTGCCGGTGCCCGCCCACCGCCGGGCTCAGCATCATCTTGCCGAAGCATTGCGCCAGTGCGGATCGCTGATGGCCCGGCTGGGACAGCAGGATCGGAAAGACGACGACGAGGAGCAGCGGCGCCGCGACATCCACACCGCGATCCGCGACAATCTCCAGTCCGTCATCGCCAACAGCCGCCAGTCACGCCACCCGCATGCCCGCAACGGCGACGGACCCGGCTACGAGACACTGACCGAAGCGGTGCAGCGGCTGTGGCACACGCTGGACATGGCCTGCAGCATCGACCTGCACCCTCTGTCCGAGCGGGCCCGAGCCACCCTGTCGGGCACGCTCGCCCCCATTGCGGCAGAGGGCTGCGCCCATCTCCACCGCATCGCCGACGCGGTGGAGCAGGACGGCATACCGCCCCGTCCCGAAGGATTGCAGGAAGACCTCGGCACGGCACGGCAGCGGCTGGGCAACCTCGGCAGCGCCCTGCCGGATGACGAGAAGGCGCAACTGATCGCCGTGGGCCTGATCCTCCGCGAGGTCGGCACCAACATGTATGCCATTGCGGAGCCGCTGCGCGGGAACGACAACGCGGGTGGCGGATAACGGACCGCATCGCTTCACCAGAGAAAAGCGCGGAACAGGAGTTCACACGGTCAACGCCGGAACATGTGGCCGATCCGTGGAATCCGTCCCGGCTTTGTGCTCGGCGGGTACGGCGCCATCTTGGCCTGCACGCAGGCATACTGATAGGCCATGGCCAGCAATCCGAGGGCGAAGGCCGGTTCCAGGGCGCGGTTCGACAGCAGCTCGTCACAGGAGAAGCCCGACCCGAACACGGCTTGCCAGAACGCGTCATCGTCCAGGAACATCACGTTCATCGACCAGGCCCCGAACCGTCGCCGTTCCAGTCCGTTTTCCGAATAGACGACCTCCATATGGTCGTGCCGTGTGTCGCGGTTGATTCGATCGAACGTTTCGTCGACATCACGGGTCTCCCCTTCGATAGCCGTCAGGAATACCCCGCCGCATTCGACCATGAACCCGGTGACCCCGGCCTTCCTGTTCTTCCTGGCGGCGACCAGACACAATCTTTGAATGTCGGTGTAGGATAACAACCTTGTCAGCTGGCTGCGGAAAACGATTTGCAACATGCCGATCCCCTCCATCGGAGGAACTCTGAACCGTTCAGGTGCTGACCTTTGATCTTTAAATTATTCCAATTAAAAAGCTTGTCATCGCACAAAAAGGCAGCATGCCTTCAGTGCGGTCTGGACAACGAACGGCTGCATACTCCTGTACTTTCGGTCGGCGACCCCCCAGCCCCACCGGCCCGCCGGCGACAAGAGGGAGGCACCGTCCCGGGCGGAGGTAATCCCGGTTCGCGGCAGTCTCCCAACTGAGGCTGGATCGGGCATCGCCTATATGCGCCCGCCACCGTCATTCGGCGGCTTCGCCGTACGCGCTCGCCTTGGCGAGGCTGCCCGGCGCGATATGCAGGGTACGCTGCGGGAACGGGATGGTGATCCCCAGTTCGTCGAAACGCTTCTTCATGCGGCCGTTGAATTCGCGGCCGACATTCCACTGCTGGATCGGCAGGGTCTTGATGCGCGCCTTGATCAGGACGGCGGAGTCCCGGAAGGCATCGATGCCCAGCACCTCCAGCGGCTCCAGGATCAGCGGGGCGAAGCGCTGGTCGGCGCGCATTCCCGCCCCGATCTCGTGCAGCACCGACACCACGCGGTCGACATCCTCGCGATAGGCTACGGTGACGTCGAACACATAGAAACTGAAGTCCTTGGTCATGTTTGAGATGCTGGTCACCGCGCTGAACGGCACGGTATGCACCGTTCCGTCGAAATCGCGCAGTCGGATGGTGCGGATGGTGATGCCCTCCACCAGCCCACCCTTGCCGCCGACATTGACCACGTCGCCGACCGAGATGGTGTCCTCGAACAGGATGAACAGGCCGGTGATGACATCCTTCACCAGCGTCTGGGCGCCGAAGCCGACGGCCAGACCGACGACGCCGGCGCCGGCCAGCAACGGCCCGATGTCCAATCCCAGCTCCGATAGTGTGATCAGCGTCACGAAGGTGAGCAGCACCACCATCAGTGCGTTGCGCAGCAGCGGCAGCAGGGTGCGGATGCGCGCGCTTCGCTGGATGGCATGTCCATAGCGGTCGGTGGTCGCCAGATTCCGCTCGATCACGGCGTTGGTCAGTTCCCACACCGCAAGCGCGATGGCCGCCACCAGCAGGATGGCTAGGCCGGACGCCAGGAACCGCCAGCCCATCGCCGTTTCCAGCGTCCCGCGCACGTCCAGGCCCCAGGCGTCCAGCACGACCAGCCCGGTCACCCCCGCCAGACCCCAATGCAGAACCCGCGTGCCGGGCCCGATGTAGCGCTTTATCCGCCGGTCGCCCCAGGTCGATCGCTGGCGGTCCAGGCGGAGCCGCAGAGCCGTCGAGCCGCGGGCGATCCCGCGCCCGATCATCCGGGCGATCGCCACCGCAACCAAAGACACGGCGGTGGCGCGCAGAACGAACCACAGACCGCCCTCGACCTCCAGCGCCCAGATGCCGAACAATGCGACGATGTAGAGGATGGCGACGGCGTGCCAGACATTGGCCAGACGCCGCCCGGCGGCACGCAAAAGGCGCCCGGGGCGTGTCGTCTTCGCCGCGTGCACGGTGGCCTGCCCATGCTCCACCGGCGCGGGAGCGGACGAAATCTCTCCGCGCAGCCAGGAGGCGACGGCTGCACGGCTTTGCAGAACCAGCGCCGTCAGCATGATGGCGTCGGCAAGGCCGACCAGCTTGACCAGCGTGACGTAGGACTGCTCCGGCAGTCCCAGCGTGCGCGCCGTCCCGGCTGCGAACAGACCGTAGACGGTCGAGAAGGCGATGGCGCGGCTCCACACCAGCAGCCGCCGCGCCGCGGCATCATCCATCGGAATCAGCCGCAGGTTGCTGGAACGCGGCGACAGGAGTCCGCGCATCACCAGCACCACCACCTGCACGAACAGGCTGGCGTTCAGGAAGGCAACGCCCAGCAGCCGAACCGTACTGGGCGGGTCGATCAGCACCAGCACGCCGAAGCCGGCGACGGCGAAGGCGGCGATGGGCGCCAGATCCATCAGCGCGCGGACCAGCAGCAGCGGAATCTTGGCGATGGCCGAACCGAACGGCCGTGCCGCCAGGATCGACCGCGGCCGGCGCAGAAGCCGCGTTGCCACCAGCCGGGCGGCATGCCCGGCCAAGACCACCAGGACAAGTTCGGCGAACAGCCAGGCCCAGGTCGCCTGCCGCGCCGGATCCATCGCCTGCCGCTGCAGCCAGCGCATGCCCTGCGGAGCGTTCAGGACCACCTCGCCGGTCGTCCGGACCTCCTCCCCCAAATCATCCAGGCGCGACGACAGCATGGTCAGCAGGCGGGTGCCGAGCCCCTCCGGCTCGCGGTCGGGCTTCGCCGCCTGTTCGGCCTGCTGCAAGGCCTTCAGTTGATCGAGCAGCGCCTCGCGCTTGGCCGGGGTTTCCAGCGAATCGATCAGGCGTCCGATCTCTTTCGGGCTCGGGTCCTGTGCTTGCACGGGCGCTGCCGGCATGGCCTGCGCGAAGGCGGAGCCTGCCGTTGCGACGACGGACAGGCACAGGAAGACGAGGCAGATCAGGGTGGTGAAAAGGCGGTTCGTCCGTCCGCGGCGGTCTGCGGGCGCTTGCGCGCTGCATTCGACAAAAGCCATGGTCTCCTGGGGCGTTGGATGAATGCGTGGATGGGCGATCCGAGGACAACAGGCGGGAAAAGCCTCTTGTCACGCATTCAAACGCTCTGCGACGGCATACCCCATAGGCAAGATCGCCGATCACCGACAGGCCAGGGTGGAGGGTCCGGCCACCGTGGCGGCCGAACCTCGCACATCTATGCGGACGGGGCCGATCAGACCGGGATCGGGTTCTCGGCGATGTAGCTGTTGAAGCCCATCACCAGCGCATGCTCGTTCGGGCCGGCGTTGTCGCGCATCGGGCGGGCGCTTTCGACGATGGCTTCCTCGGCGTCTGTGCCCAGCGCCGCCATCGTCTGTTCGATGAAGGCATCCAGCGGCATGGCGCGCGGGTCGTCGCCCTTCTTGATCAGATCGGTGTTGACCCAGGGCGGCGCGATTTCCTGCACGGTGACGCTGCTGTTGCGCAGCATGAAGCGCTGGGACAGCGTGTAGCTGTGCAGCGCCGCCTTGCTGGCCGAATAGACCGCCGTGGTCGCCAGCGGCGTGTAGGCCAGCACCGAGGTGTTGTTGACGATCACCGCCCGCGGCTGCGCCTTCAGATGTTCGATCAGCGCGGAGGTCATGCGGATCGGACCGAGCAGATTGGTGGTGATGATCGACTGGGCCTGCGCGTCGTCCATCGGGCCGGACGCGTCGTCGAACGGCATGATGCCGGCATTGTTGATGAGGACGTTCAGCGTCGGGTTCTCGGCGACCAGCCGCTCCGCCGCGGCCTGGATGCTGACCGGATCGGTGATGTCCAGTTCGATGCCCTTCATGCCGGGATTGGCGGCGGTCACCTGCTCCAGCAGGGCCTTGCGCCGGCCGGCGATGATGACCTGATTGCCCAGCTTGTGGAACGCCTCGGCCAGCCCGCGGCCGATGCCGGAGGTTGAGCCGGTGATGAAGATCGTGTTGCCGGTGAGTTGCATGGCTGGATGTCCGTTCTATAGAAAAAGTGGGCAAGCGGGTGCGCCAGAGGAAATCGAATATTCCCCACAGTCGCCGTGTTTCCAGTGATGTGAAAAGCTACCGCACTTCAAGTATCTGCGGAGCCATATCTAGGTATTAACCGCTCCGACCTGGGCCGAAGCCGGGGTGCCGCCTAGTCCAGTGCCGATACGCGACCACTTTCTACCGACCGGCGGATCACCTGCGGCGGCTGGCCATAGGCGCGCAGGAAGGCGCGGCGCATACGCTCGCGGTCGGCGAAGCCGGTTTCGCGGGCGATGACGTCCATCGAGTGGCGTCCCTCCTCCATCATCACGCGCGCTGCCTCCAGCCGCAGATGCTCGACCGCCTTGGCCGGTGTCTGGCCGGTCTCCTGGCGGAACAGACGGCTGAACTGGCGCGGGCTGAGGTTCGCCGCCTCCGCCAGTTCCTCCACCGACAGATCGTTCCTCAGATTCTCCTTGGCATGGACCAGCGCCCGCCGCACGCGGTCGGAACGCGGTTCGAGGTCGAGCAGGGCGGAGAATTGCGATTGCCCGCCGGGCCGGCGCAGATAAACCACCAGCTTGCGCGCCACCGCCTTGGCGACCTCCGCACCGAAATCATCCTCCACCAGCGCCATGGCGAGGTCGAGGCCGGCGGTCATCCCGGCCGAGGTCCAGACATTCCCGTCGACGCTGAAGATGCGGTCCTCCTCCACCTTCACGGCGGGGTAGAGGCGCTGCAGGGTCCGGGCATGGCTCCAATGGGTGGTGGCACGGCGTCCGTCGAGCAGGCCGGCCTCCGCCAGCACATAGGCGCCGGTGCAGATGCCGGCGACCCGGCGCGACGCGCCGGCGGCATCGCGCAGATAGGCCAGCAGGCCGGGGGTGGACGGCTTGACGCGCAGGGAGCCGATGGTAACGGTCGTGTCGAAAAAGCCCTCGCCGAACTGCTGCGTCTCGACGGCGAAGCCAAGGGAATTGCGCACCGGACCACCCTGCTCCGACAGGACGGTAACCTGATAGGCCTGCCGGCCGAGCACGAGATTCGCCATTTCGAAAGCCGAAAGCGCGGCCATTCCCATCACCTGGAAATCGTCGAAAACCACGAAACCGATGGTGAGCATGTCCTTCTCCGCCTCGCCTGCCCTGTCCCGTTCCGAGGCCGCATGCCCGAAGTGCGTGACGGCCAGCCCCAGACTATGCGGCGTTCGCTCCGTCTGGAATGTCAAAGACACCACGAATCCGGCCATTAGCACCGGGCAGAATGTCCGTTTTCGTCCGGATGGATGTCCGGAAATGCGACGTCCGAACAGGGAGGTGAGTGCGCGATCGATCTGAATTCCTGATCGATGAAATCGGAACTATGCATTTCAGTTTTTGATCTGCCGGGACTATCCCTTGACCGCATGTTCGCGCGGCCGGTTGCCAGGACTCCCGCCATGGCCCAGACTTGCCGCAGCAGCCGTTCCACCAGCCACCCAACAAGGGAAATACCGCAATGAGCGTTCCGCCGAGCGATCAGGTGCAACTCGTCGCCTACCTCGTCGCCAAGCCCGGTCAGGAGCAGGCACTGGCCGACGCCATCACTGCCATCGTCCCGGCCGTTTTGAAGGAGCCGGGCTGCCTCGCCTACTCCGCCCATGTCAACCGCGAACGGCCGGGCACCATCGTGATGTACGAGGTGTGGCAGGATCAGGCCGCGCTCGACACCCATGCCAAGGGTGCGGCCTTCACCGGCCTCGCCGCACAGTTCGACACGCTACTGGGCGAACCGCTGCGGATCGAGTTGCTCCGCCGCATCGCCTGACCCGAGGGGCCGGCTATTCACCGGCCGCTCCCGCCCTGCCAAGACTTTCGCGCGCCGCGTCCAGAATCTCCTCCGACAGGGCGGGATCATCGACGGCGCGCGAGAGGATCAGGGCACCGACCATGCCCGACAGGGTCGCCAGGGCGGCCTTGCGCTTCGCCTCCGCCGAGCGGCCCGGCACCAGCCGCTGCAGCCTGTCGATGAACGGGCGCAGGCCCCGGGTGAAGGCGCCGCGCACCGCCCCGCCCTGCCGGGATACATCGACTCCTAGCGCGGCGATGGGACAGCCGGCGGCGCTGTGGTCGCGGTGACGCGGCGACAGGTACCCGTCCAGCATTGCCGCCAGCGCCCCGTCACCCGGCGGCGTCTCCGCCGCATCGTCCCAGCGCTCCACCATCACCTCCATTGCGCGGGCACAGGCCTCCGCCGCCAGATCCTCCTTGGACGCGAACTGGCCGTAGAACCCGCCATGGGTCAGCCCGGCCTCCTTCATCAGGTCGGCGACGCCGATCCCATTGAACCCCCGCTCGCGGAACAGCGCGCTTGCCACCTCCACGACCCGACGCCGGTTCTCCGCCGCCTGCTCCTTGCTCACCCGCATGATGCACCTTCCGTGACCGGACCTTGACCGGTGCGGTTTCCGAAAATCGTCCGAAGACCCATTGACAAATTATATGACGATCATCATCAATTATGCAAACATGACGACCATCATTTATTCTGCCCCAGTTGGGTTGCAGAGCCGGAGACCACGACCATGCACACCCCCTCCAACCCGCTTTCCAGCCAGGATCCCGTTGTCATCGTGTCCGCCGTCCGCACGCCGCTCGGCCGTTTCCAGGGAGAGCTTGCGGCGCTGCCGGCAACCGCACTCGGCGCCCGCGCCATCGCGGCGGCGTTGGAGCGGGCAGGCCTGCCGCCCGCCAGCGTCGGCGAGGTGCTGATGGGCTGCGTGCTTCCGGCGGGACAGGGGCAGGCGCCGGCCCGGCAGGCGGCCCGCGGCGCCGGACTGCCCGATGCGGTGGGCGCCACGACCATCAACAAGGTCTGCGGCTCGGGCATGAAGGCCACCATGCTGGCCCATGACCTGATCCGCGCCGGCTCGACCGACATCGTGGTGGCCGGCGGCATGGAGTCGATGACCAATGCCCCCTATCTGCTGGCGAAGGCGCGTGGCGGCTATCGCATCGGCCATGACCGGCTGCTGGATCACATGATGCTCGACGGGCTGGAGGACGCCTATGAGGGCGGCCGAGCCATGGGCGATTTCGGCGAGGCGACGGCGGAGGCCTACGGCTTCACCCGTGCCGAACAGGACGCCTATGCGGCCCAAACGCTGACGCGCGCCCGGACGGCGGTGGAAAGCGGCGCCTTCGCGGCGGAGATCGTGCCCGTCGCTGTGCCCGCCAAGGGCGGAGACCGGCTGGTCGAGCAGGACGAAAACCCGCTGAAGGTCTCACCCGACAAGATCCCGGCGCTGAAACCGGCCTTCCGCCACGACGGCACGATCACCGCCGCCAGTTCGTCGGCCAATGCCGACGGCGCGGCGGCGCTGGTGCTGACCCGTCGCTCGGTCGCCGAAGCCGCCGGCCTGCCGATCCTTGCGGAGATCCGCGGCCATGCCACCCACAGCCAGGATCCGGTATGGTTCACCACCGCCCCCATTCCGGCGATCGCCAAGCTGCTGGACAAGGTCGGCTGGTCGGTGGACGACGTCGACCTGTTCGAGATCAACGAGGCCTTCGCCGTCGTCGCCATGGCGGCACAGCGCGACCTGGGCATTGCGTCCGACCGGCTGAACGTCAATGGCGGGGCTTGCGCGCTCGGCCATCCCATCGGTGCCACCGGCGCGCGTCTGATCGTGACGCTGCTGCACGCGCTGGCGGCACGCGGGCTGACCCGCGGCGTGGCCTCGCTGTGCATCGGCGGCGGAGAGGCCACGGCCATCGCCATCGAACGCGTCGGCTGACGCTTCCGGAACGGCGTCCCAAAGACGGACGCATCCTTCTATATCGCGGCCACGGCGGAACGTAGCGTGGCCACACCGAACCGGCGCCCTCGACAACGGCGCTGAAACAAATGGAGACATGGGCCATGATGCTCAACTGGAACGAATACCGTCAGCAGGTGCTCACCGGCGTCGGCGAGATTGCCAAGCTCAGCCCCGATACCGTCAGGGGCTATGCCGGGCTGAGCGCCGCCGGTCAGAAGAAGGACCTGCTGGGCGCCAAGACGCGCGAACTGATCGCGCTGGCGGTCGCCGTCAGCATCCGTTGCGACGGCTGCATCGCCGTCCATACCGAAGCGGCGATCAAGCAGGGCGCCACCCAGGATGAAATCGCCGAGGCGCTGGGCGTCGCCGTCGCGCTCAATGCCGGCGCCGCCCTGGTCTATTCCACCCGCGTGATGGATGCCTACGCCGCGCATGGCTGAACAGAAGGCGGCGGAGAGCGGCCGCCGCTCCGCCGCCTGAGTCCGTCAGGCCGAGATCAGGTCGTCGATCCGGATCGGCAGGTCGCGGATGCGCTTGCCGGTCGCATGATAGACGGCGGCGGCAATGGCGGCGGCGGTGCCGACATTGCCCAACTCGCCCAGCCCCTTGACCCCGGCGGGATTGACCGCCTTGTCCTCCTCCGGCACCAGGATCACCTCCAGCTGTTCGATGTCGGCATTCACCGGCACCAGATATTCGGAGATGTTCTTGTTGACGTAGCGCGCGGCACGCCTGTCGATCTCCGTCTTCTCGTGCAGGGCCGAGCTGATGCCCCAGATCATGCCGCCCATCAGCTGGCTGCGGGCGGTGCGGGTGTTCATGATCCGCCCGGCCGCGAAGGTGCCGACGATGCGCGGCACGCGGATCTCGCGGGTGCGGGCGTTGATGCGGACCTCCACGAACTCCGCGCCGAAGGCGTACATCATCTTGTCGCCCTTTGAGCCGCCCTTCAGCGTGCTGCTGCCGTTGTAGAGCTTGCGCAGGGAATCCGGCGGGACGCCCTCCGGCATCCACTCCGCATATTCCTCGATGGCGCCGGTTCCCATGCGGCCGAACACATCCGCGAGCTTTTCCGTCGGGCCACCCGCATCACCGCCGGCCGTAACGCCACCGTCGCGCAGGTCGAGCGTCGCGGGATCACGGCCGGCGAAGGGACCGTCCTTGGCCGACGCCGCGGCGTGGAACAGCTTGCCGCGGATGGCGTCGCAGGCGGTCAGCACGGTGGAGCAGACGGTCGCCGTGGTGTTGGAGCCGCCGGCCACCGGCGCCGGCGGCAGCTCCGTATCGCCCAGCTCCACCACCACCGCCTCGACCGGCACGCCCAGCCGTTCGGCCGCCATCTGGCCGATCACCGTGTAGGCGCCGGTGCCGATCTCGTGCGCGGCGGTCTGCACCCGTGCGGTGCCGTCGGCGGTCAGCCGCACCCGCGCCGCGCCGGCCCCCATGTTGGTGGGATAGACCGCGGTGGCGCAGCCCCAGCCGATCAGCCAGTCGCCGTCGCGCATCGCGCCCACCGCCGGGTCGCGTTTGGACCAGCCGAACGCCTCGGCCGCCGCATCATAGCACTCCATCAGCGACCGGCTGGTGTAGGGCTTGCCGCCGATGGGTTCGGTCATGGTGTCGTTGATCCGGCGAAGCTCCACCGGATCCATCTTCAACGCCACCGCCAGCTCGTCCATCGCGCTTTCCAGCGCGAAGACATAGGGCGTCTCGGGCGGTGAGCGCATGTAGCCGGGGGTGTTGCGGTCGGCCTTCACCATGTTGACCCGCGTCCACACCGCGCCGTAGCCGTAGAGCCGCGCGGTGGTGTCGGTGCCGGCCACCACATAGGAGTCGGGACGCGAGGTGATCTCCCACCCCTCGTGGCCGAAACCGGTGATCTTTCCGTCCGGTGTGGCGCCCATGCGGATGTGGTGGCGCGTCTCCGCCCGGTAGGTGGCTGTGGTGAAACACTGGGCGCGGCTGACCACGCAGCGCACCGGACGGCCGATCCGCCGGGAGGCCAGCGCCACGATGCCCGTGCGCGGCGTCATCGGCCCCTTGGAGCCGAAGGCGCCGCCGATGAAGCGGCTGACCACCCGCACCTTCTCCGGATCGATGCCGAGCTGCTTGGCGACATTCTCGCGGAAGCCGTAGACGAACTGGCTCGGCTCATAGACGGTCAGCCGGTCGCCGGTCCAGAAGCAGGTGGTGGAGAACAGCTCGATCGGGTTGTGGTGCTGGGTGGGGGTGGAATACTCGACGTCGATGGTCACCGGCGAGGAGCGCAGGGCGGCCTCCAGATCGCCCGCCGCCGGGTCCTCCTTGTGGCTCTTCACCGCATCCTTGGCCAGCACCGTTTCGGTGCCGGGCGCGCCGAAACCGGCGCTCGGCTTTTCGGCCTCATACTCCGCCTTGACCCGGTATGCCGCCTCGCGCGCCGCTTCGAAGCTGTCGGCCAGCACCAGGGCGACGATCTGGCCGTCATGCCAGATTCGGGTGTCCGTCAGGGGGGAGATCGAGGTGGCGGTGCCGTTGCCGAACTCCAGCCGGTGGAGGCCGTCGGCATTCTCATGGGTCAGGATCTCGATGACGCCGGGGATGGCCTGCGCCTCCGACAGGTCGAGGCGCGTCAGCCGGCCCCGCGCGATGTCGCTGGTCACCAGCACGCCATGGGCGACATTGTTCAGCGGCTCGTCGGCCGGATAGCGCGCCTCTCCGGTCACCTTCAGCCGGGCGTCGTAGCGGGGGACCGGGCGCCCCATGTTCCGCTTCGGCTCCGGCGCGGCGGCGTTCCGGTCGGACGCAGTCTTCTGATCCGGGCTCATCTCACGTCTCCATCCGCTTGGCGTCCATCAGGGCGCGCACGATCGTCTGCTTGGCGAGCGGCACCTTGAAGGCGTTGTCGCCGCGCGGTTGCGCCCCCGCCAGAGCCGCCTCCGCCGCCGCGGTGGCCGCGGCTTCGTCCATCGTCTTGCCGCGCAGGGCCGCTTCCGCCTCGCGGGCACGCCAGGGCACGGTGGCGATGCCGCCCAGCGCGATGCGCGCCTCGCGCACGACTTCCCCGTCCAGGTCCAGCGCGACCGCGGCCGAGGCCAACGCGAAGGCATAGGAATCGCGGTCACGGATTTTCAGATAGAGCGAGCGCCGCGTCCACGGGCCGGCCGGCACCGTGATGGCGGTAATCAGCTCGCCGGGCTCCAACACCGTTTCGACCTGCGGCGTGTCGCCGGGCGGACGGTGGAGGTCGGACAGTGCGATGCGGCGGGCGCCGCCCTTCTCCCTCACCGTCTCCACCACCGCATCAAGCGCCACCAGCGCCTGCGCAAAGTCGCCGGGGTAGGAGGCGATGCAGGCGTCGCTGGTACCGAGCACCGCATGCAGGCGGTTCACCCCGTCCATTGCCGCACAGCCGCTGCCCGGTTCGCGCTTGTTGCAGGGCCAGGAGACCTGACGGAAATATTCGCACCGTGTCCGCTGCAGCAGGTTGCCGCCAAGGCTGGCCATGTTGCGGATCTGCTGGCTGGCTGCCAGTTGCAGCGCCTGCGCGATCACCGGATAGTCCGTCTTGACCGCCGGATGCTCGGCCGCCTCGGCCATGCGGACCATGGCGCCCAGCCGCAATCCGGACTTGGTCGCTTCGATTCGCCCGGCCGGTCCGCCGGCCGCCGGATTGACGTCGACCAGCCGTTCCGGACGCATGACGTCCAGCTTCATCAGATCGCTGAGCGTGGTGCCGCCGGCGATGAATTGGGTGGCGCCGCCGGTGCCGGCCGCCTTCACCGCGCCTTCGAGCGTATCGGCGCGTTCATACTGGAATGGCCGCATGTCAGGCGCCCTCCATCTCGGACTTCGCCTGCCTGACGGCAGCGACGATGTTGGGGTAGGCGGCGCAACGGCAGAGATTGCCGCTCATGTATTCGCGGATGTCGGCATCGCTTTGGGCATGGCCTTCCTGCACGCAGGCGACCGCCGACATGATCTGGCCCGGCGTGCAATAGCCGCATTGGAAGGCGTCATGGTCGATGAAGGCCTGCTGCATCGGATGCAACGCGCCGCCGGGACCGGCCAGCCCTTCGATGGTGGTGATCTCGCGGCCCTGCGCCATCACGGCGAAGGTCAGGCAGGACAGCACGCGGGTGCCGTCCACCAGGACCGTGCAGGCGCCGCACTGGCCGTGGTCGCAGCCCTTCTTCGCCCCGGTCAGTCCGGCATGGTCACGCAGCGCGTCCAAAAGCGAGGTGCGGGGATCGATCGCCAGTCGATGGTCCTGGCCGTTGATCCGCAGCGTAACATTGGTGGCCGCACGCGGGTCCGGAGGCGGGGCCGGGGGCGGCGTGGCGGCACCGGCCAGGCTCGACAGCAGGGGAAGCGTTGCGGCCGTCCCCGCGCCCACGCCGAGGAAGCCGCGCCGGTCGAGTCCGCCGTGGTCGCGCTTCGAGTTCATCTTCGCCCCTTTCGTCTGCGGTCGGATGCCGGGCCGTCCGCAAGGCGCCGGCACCTGAGAGAACAGGGCCGCCGGCAGTTCGTCGCTACGCCGTCCCCCCCGATGGCTACGAAGGTGCACATCCTCGCGGCGACATGGGAACTCTCCCGCCTCCTTGCGGTTTGCCTCCGGCGATTCCGCCTGCGCCGCATGAGGCGTTCATTCCGGCTGGCTCTTGCCGCTCGGCGGTTCGCCCTATCACCTCGTCACGGGTTTTCCGCTGGTGGTTGCGGCGATCCGGTGTGTGGCTGTATGGAGACGTGCGGGTTTCGTTCAAAAATCCCGCGTCCATTCTTCAATACGACCGCCACACATTTCGGCACCCTCCCTGGACTAATCCGCCCGCCCACGACGCATGCGGCGGACCATAGGAGGTGCAGCATGAAACCAACGCGATGGGCCGGCCGGGCGGCGGGCAGAAGGGCGGTGGTCGGATGGGCAGCGGGCGGCGCATTGGCCTGCCTTGCCGGCGTCGGCGCGTTCCTGGGGATCGCCTACCGAAGCGGCCTGCCCACCGTTCCCACGCCCAAAGCCTCCGACTTTCCGGTGGAACTGGTGTCCCGTGGTGCGGCGCTGGCGACGATCGGCGACTGTATCGTCTGCCACACCGCCGATGGCGGTGCCGCTTATGCCGGCGGCCGGGCACTGGCGACGCCGTTCGGCACGCTCTATTCCACCAACATCACGCCGGATCGGGAAACCGGGATCGGCGGATGGTCGAAGGAAGCTTTCAAGCGTGCCATGCGCGACGGGGTGTCGCGTGACGGCCGTCATCTCTATCCGGCCTTGCCCTACGACCATTACCGCCGGGTGCATGACGGGGATCTGGATGCAATCTATGCCTTCCTGATGACCCGCCCGGCGACCTCCGCCCCGGCCAAGGCGAACGAGCTGATCTTCCCGCTGGGCTTCCGGCCGCTGCTGGCCGGCTGGAAGCTGCTGTTCCTGCATCAGGAGGAATTCACGCCGCGGCCGGACCACGATGCCGTGTGGAACCGCGGCGCCTATCTCGCCGAAGGTCTCGGCCATTGCAGCGGCTGTCACAGCCCGCGCAACCTGGCCGGGGCCGAGGAGACGGGCGGCAGCGCCTATTCCGGCGGCATGGCCGAGGGTTGGGTGGCGCCCGCGCTGAATGGCGCCGGCCCGGCCGCCATACCCTGGACGGCGGACAGCCTGTTCACCTATCTGCGCACCGGTGTCGAGGGCCGCCATGGCGCCGCCGCCGGGCCGATGGGGCCGGTGGTGCATGGCCTGTCCCGCGCGCCGGAGTCCGATGTCCGCGCCATCGCCACCTACATCGCCTCGCTGTCGGCGGACCGTACAGCTCCGGAAACGCCCGCCCCTCCGGATCGCACGGCGGAGGCCGCAAAGGCGAACCCGGCCGCCGCCGCCCTGTTCGCGGGGGCCTGCGCCGGCTGCCACGAGGGCGGCGCGCCGATGATGACGCAGGGCCGTCCCGGCCTGTCTACGGTGACCGCCCTGCAGCTCGACCGGCCCGACAACGCGATCCGCGCCATCCTGCAGGGCATCCATCCGCCCACCGGGCCGGCCGGCCCAACGATGCCGCCCTTCGCCGCCAGCCTGACTGACGCACAGGTCGCCGACCTCGCCGCCTATCTGCGAACCCGCTTCAGCGACCGCCCGGCCTGGACCTCGCTGGAGGCGGCATCCGCCACGGTCCGCAAGGAGGAGTCCCAGCCATGACCGTCACCATCACCGTCAACGGCGCCGACCATGCGCTGGACATCGACCCGGCCACGCCGCTGCTCTATGTGCTGCGCGACGACCTGGAGCTGAACGGGGCCAAGTACGGCTGCGGGCTCGGCCAATGCGGCGCCTGCACGGTCCATATCGACGGCAAGCCCGCCTTCTCCTGCCTGACGCCGGTCGGCGCCGTCGCCGGCCGCCGCATCCGCACGGTGGAGGGGCTGGGCAGCGCCGACGCCCCCGGCCTGCTGCAGCAGGCGTTCGAGAAGGAACAGGCGGCGCAGTGCGGCTACTGCATCGCCGGAATGCTGATGCGCGCCCAGGCCCTGCTGGACCGCAATCCCGATCCGGACGAGGCACAGATCCGCGCCCACATGCAGACCAACCTCTGCCGCTGCGGCACCCACATGCGCATCCTGCGCGCCATCCGCCGCGCCGTCGCCATGCGCAAGGGCGTCCAGTCGGCGCAGGATGTGCGGCCATGAGCCCCGTCCTGCCGTCCCTCTCCCGCCGCGGCTTCCTGACCGGCGGCGCCCTGGTGGTGTCCTTCGCCCTCGCGCCCAGGGCCTTCGCCCAGCTTGCCGGCGGCGGCGAGGGCGGCGCCGGTCCGACCGTCGTGGCACCCGACCTGAAGGGCAGCTTGAAATCCACGCCCTGGCTCGACGCCTGGATCCGCATCGACGCCGATGGCCGGGTCACCGTCTTCACCGGCAAGGTGGAGTTGGGCCAGGGCATCCGCACCGCCCTGACCCAGGTCGCGGCGGAGGAATTGGACATCCCGCCCGCCGCCATCACCCTGGTCACCGCCGACACCGAGCGCACGCCGGACGAGGGGCTGACCGCCGGCAGCCATTCCATGCAGGACAGCGGCACCGCGATCCAGAACGCCGCCGCCAATGTCCGCATGCTGCTGGCGGCCGAGGCGGCACGGGGCTGGGGCCTGCCGGCCGATCAGGTCACCACCGGCGGCGACGGCAGGCTGCACGCGCCGGACGGCAGGTCCCTGCCCTATGGCGAGGTCGCGGCGCGGCTGTCGCTGCATGTGCAGGCAGTGCCCGACGCGCCGCTGCGCCGGCCGTCGGACTACCGAACGTTGGGGCGGGAACTGCCGCGGATCGACATACCGGCCAAGCTGACCGGCGGTGCGGCCTATCTGCACGACATGCGCCTGCCCGGCATGCTGCACGCCCGCGTCGTCCGCGGTCCCAGCGTCGGCACCAGCCTGCAATCGCCCGACCTCGACGCCGTCGCCCGCATGCCGGGCGTGGTGAAGATCGTCCGGCAGGGCGGCTTCCTGGCGGTTGTGGCGGAGCGGCAATGGACGGCGATCCAGGCCCTGCGCCATCTGCAACGCGCGGCCTATGCCCGAACACAGTCCCCGCTGCCGGCTGACGGCACCGGCGACGCCGTGGCGGCGACGCTGAAGGCGCTGCCGGCCCGCGACATCCCGATCATGGACACCGGCGAGCCCGCGGGCCCGGCCATCCGCACCGTCAAGGCTCGCTACACGCGGCCCTGGATCAGCCATGGCTCCATCGGCCCGTCCTGCGCCATCGCGCAGTATGTGGACGGCACGATGACCGTCTGGACCCACAGCCAGGGCACCTTCGACGTCCATCGCGTCGTCGCCGAACTGCTCGGCCTGCCGCCGGAGCGGGTCCACGCCATCCATGCCGAAGGCGCCGGCTGCTACGGCCAGAACGGCGCCGACGATGTGGCGGCCGACGCGGCGGTGATCGCCAAGGCCGTACCCGGCCACCCCATTCGCCTGCAATGGATGCGCGAGCAGGAGTTCGGCTGGGAACCGCTCGGCCCCGGCATGATGACGGAGCTGGAGGCGGCGCTGGGCGCCGACAACCGCATCGTCTCCTGGCGCCACGCGGTCTGGAGCAACCCGCACAACAACCGCCCGGTCGGGGCCGGCGGCGTGCTGGCCGGCAATGAGGCCGACCCGCCCTTCCCTGCCCCGGAAGGCAAGCCGATCCCGATGCCGGAAGGCGACGGCAGCCGCAACTCCAACCCGCTCTACAGCTTCGCCAACACCCACGTCGTCTATCATTTCCTGAAGGACATGCCGGTGCGCGTCTCCGCCCTGCGGTCGCTGGGCGCGCATCTGAACGTGTTTTCCATCGAAAGCATGCTGGACGAGCTGGCCGCCGGGGCCGGCATCGACCCGCTGGCGATCCGCCTCGACCATATGCGGGACGAGCGGGCGCGCGATGTCATGCAGGCGGCGGCCGACCGCTTCGGCTGGTCGAAACGGCCGAAAGGCGATGGCCGGCGCGGCTGCGGCATGGCCTTCGCCCGCTACAAGAATCTCGGCGCCTACTGCGCGGTGGCGATGGAGGTGGAGGTAGACCGCGAGACCGGCCGGACGCTGGTTCGCCGCGCGGTCGCCGCGGTCGATTGCGGCCAGCCCGCCAACCCCGACGGCGTGCGCAACCAGATCGAAGGCGGGCTGGTGCAGTCACTCAGCTGGACCGGCAGGGAAGCCGTGCGTTTCGCCGCCGACCGCCGCGCCAGCTTCGATTGGAGCAGCTATCCCATCCTGCGCTTCGGCGATGTGCCGGGCTCGGTGGAGGTGGTGGTGATGGACCGGCCCGGCGCGCCCTTCCTCGGCACTGCCGAGGCGGCGCAGGGCCCGTCCGCCGCCGCCCTGGCCAACGCCATCGCCGACGCCACCGGCGTGCGCCTGCGGGACATGCCGCTCAGCCCCGAACGGCTCAAGGCCGCACTCGGCCCCGTATAGGAAGGAATAGACCATGAAGTCCCTGCGTGTGAGGATCGTCGGCGGCTCCGTCGGCGGTCTGTTCGCCGCCGCCCTGCTGCGGCAGGAAGGGCACGACGTCCGCCTCTATGAGCGTTCCGGCGGCGGGCTCGCCGGCCGGGGCGCCGGGCTGGTCGGCCAGCGCGACCTGTTCGCCCTTCTGCGCGCGGTGGGGTGCGAGCATGTGGCGCATGTCGGCGTCGTCGCCCAGGAGCGCATCCTCCTCGACCGCGCCGGCGAGATCCGGAACCGGCAGGCGACGCCGCAGATGCAGATCTCCTGGGATCATCTGTACGCCACGATGCGCGGAAAGGTGCCCGACGACGCCTATGTCCTGGGCCGCACCGTCCTGGGGGTGGAGCAGGATGCCGCCTCCGCCAGCCTGCGTTTCGACGACGGCAGCCGGGAGGAGGCCGATCTGGTGATCGGCGCCGACGGTCTGGGCTCCATCGTCCGCTGCGCGGTGGTGGGAAGGCACGCTGCCAACGAGTATGCCGGCTATGTTGCCTGGCGCGGCCTGGTGCCGGAACGGGATCTGCCGGCGGAGGCCGCCATCCTGCTGGAGCGCTTCGCCTTCTACGACATGCCGCAATCGCACACATTGGGCTATCTGGTCACCGGGCCGGCGGCGGAGACTGCGGTGGGGGCACGGCGTTACAACTGGGTCTGGTACCGGCGGGTGGCGGCTGCCGAATTGCCGGCGCTGCTGACCGACACCCAGGGACGCCACCATCCCTATTCGCTGGCGCCCGGACAGGTGCCGAAGACACTGGCTGCAAGGCTGCGGCAGGATGCGGCGGACCTGCTGCCGCCCCCCTTCGCGGCGGCGATCGCGGCGGAGCCCCGCCCCTTCGTCCAGGCCATCTTCGATTACGAGGTGCCGGCGATGACACGCGGCCGGGTGGCACTGCTGGGGGATGCCGCCTTCGTGGTCCGTCCGCACACGGCGATGGGCGTCGCCAAGGCGGCGGGCGACGCAATGGCGCTGGCGCGGCATCTGTCCGCCCACCGGGAGATCGAGACCGCCCTGCAAGCCTACAACGAGGAGCGGCATCCCGCCGGCGCCGCCATCGCCGCCTACGGGCGCCGGCTGGGCGCGATGCTGGAATGAGCCTCACACCAAAGGCTAGCAACCGTAAAGCGATGGCACAGGGCCGGTGACGCCAGCGTGCGATTCCGCGGCGCACCCCAAGCCGGCCAAACTCCCTGCACGCCATGCCATGCAGGGAGCCCCCCGATGCTACAGCCAGTCGCCGCAGATGAGCGGACGGTCGCCACGCTGGTGACCCGCGCCCTTGCGGTGCTCGACCATGATCCCAACGGCGCGCGGCTCTGCCTCGACCGGCTCGCCTCCCTGTTCGCGGGCCGGCGGACCGAGCCGGCGGCCATCGCCACTCGGTTCCGGCCCGGAGGAGGACTGACCTCCCGGCAGCTCCGCCAAGTGACCGAACATATCGAGGCGAACATGGCCGGGCCGATCAGGGTGGAGACACTGGCCGCCCTCGCCGGACTCAGCGGCGGACGCTTCACCGACGCCTTCAAGGCCAGCATGGGCCGGACACCCCACGCCTACATCATCGAGCGGCGGGTGAAACTGGCCCAGCGCCTGATGCTGGAAACCGACGAGCCGCTCTGTCAGATCGCCTGTACCTGCGGCTTTTCCGATCAGTCCCACCTGACCCGCCTGTTCGGCCGGGAGGTCGGCCAGACACCGCTGCGATGGCGCAAGGCGGTGCGGCGTCAATACTAGAGCAGCGCCTGGGCCGGCGTCCGTCGCATCCGCGGTTTATGCCGGGCGCCTCGGCCAGCCGCAGGAAATCGAAGCGCATCGCAGCGCATTCGAATGATACTCACCCGGCGGAGAGTTCCGGTTTTCCTGGAACGCCGGACTGCCGCAACCAGTGCGCTTCGCGCATTCTTGATGCGCCCCAGACGGTGGCAAGGGCACAGGCCATGACGTACCAGGCGGGGGAGATCGGATTTCCGGTGACGCTGATCAGCCAGGTGACGATGAACTGGGCGAAGCCGCCGAAGATCGATACGCCCATACTATAGACGATCGACAGGCCCGAGGCGCGGACACGGGACGGGAAACTCTCCAACAGCAGAAGCAGGCAGGCTCCGGCCCCGACCGCATTGATGGCGATCAGCAGCCCGACCACCACCAGCGCCGCCGGAACGCTGGCGACGTGCGACAGCACCCAGAATGCGGGATGGGTCAGCAGCGCGCTCGCCAGCGCGGTCCAGATGACGAAGGGACGGCGTCGGCCCAGCCGGTCCGACAACAGCCCGGCCAGCGGCGCCACCACCAGCATGGTCGCTCCGGCGGCACAGCCCGTCAGGAATGCGGTCTGAGGCGGCAGCCCGACCATCCGGATCAGGTAGGTCGGCATGTAGAAGATGTTGACGTAGGTGGAGGCGGTGCCGCCCATGATCATCAGGACGCCGGTAAGCAGCTTGGCCCGATGATGGGACAGCAACTCCGCCAGGACTGCCCGACCGCCGGGATCGGGGCGCGCGGTTTCCGGAAGCAGGCGGCGCAGATGAAGGCCCACCGGAACGATCAGCAGCCCTGCCAGGAAGGGAAGGCGCCATCCCCACGATTCCAGCGCGTCGGCCGACAGATGGGTCGACAGCAGATAGCCGCTGAGCGCACCCAGCAGGGCGGCCGCCCCCTGGCTGGCCATCTGCCAGCTGACCCGCAGTCCGCGGCCGGCGGGGTGGCCCAGCTCCATCAGCATGGTCGTCGCCACGCCGATCTCGCCGCCGGCTGAAAAGCCTTGCAGGATGCGGCCGATGACGATGATGGCCGGTGCTGCCGCACCGATCTGCGCATAGGTCGGACAGAGCCCGATCAACAGAGTGCCCAGCGCCATCAGGGCGATGGTCAGCACCAGCGCCGGCTTGCGCCCGACCCGGTCGGCATAGGCGCCGATGACGATCCCGCCCAGCGGCCGGACGACGAAGCCGACCCCAAAGGTCAGCAGCGCCAGCAGCAGCGGACCGAACTGCGATTGCACCGGGAAGAACAGCTTGCCGATGGTCAGGGCGAAGAAGCTGTAGATGGTGAAATCGTAAAGCTCCACCGCATTGCCGACCGACAGCGCCAGGATGGTGGCGGGAGGCGTCGGCGCGGGCGGACCGCCGCCGGCGAAACTCGACGATGCCATGGTCCTTCCCCCTCTTTCCACTGCCCGGAGCGCACGACGGCGTTCATAAGATTCAGGTCAATCAGTCTTCTGAAAACTAAGGGCTCGGCACTTTCGGGACATCGAATGGAGAGGCGTGCGTCCCTTTTTCCAACAGAACTGCAAATCAAGACACAAACCACCCGATATCGCCCCTGATTTCATGCCGATTATTTCCCTTCGAATATTGATAATACCTAGGGATGGCTTTGAAAAGTGCCTCATTCCGGTAGGCATGGAAAGCACCGGCGTTCCGCGGCGCCGATCAGCCGAACCGTTGACGAACTGACATGAGGACTTGAACGATGCGACCCGAAGACTTCACGTCGGCGCCGGATGCCACGCGCCGCAGCTTCATCGTCGGCACCGCGATCGCCGGGGCCGCCGTCGCGACCACTGCCGTCGCGACGACCGCCGCCGCGGCCGAACGCCAGCCCGCCGGCAACGGCTCTGTCCACCACAGGGAAGGAAAACGGACGATGACCAACGGCAAAACCGAAGACGGGTTCGTCACCGCCAAGGACGGCGTATCGATCTATTACAAGGATTGGGGGCCGCGCGACGCCCAGACGATCATGTTCCATCACGGCTGGCCGCTGACCGCCGACGATTGGGACGCGCAGATGCTGTTCTTCCTGAACCATGGCTACCGTGTGGTCGCCCATGACCGGCGGGGCCATGGCCGCTCCACCCAGACGGCGACCGGGAACGAGATGAACACCTACGCCGACGACGTGCTGGCCGTCGTCGCCGGGCTGGGATTGAAGAACGTGTTCCATGTCGGCCATTCGACCGGCGGCGGCGAGGTGGCACGCTATCTGGGCCGCCACGGCGCCGCGCGGGCGGGAAAGGCGGTTCTGCTGGGTGCCGTTCCGCCGATCATGGTCAAGACCGAGGCCAATCCCGGCGGCCTGCCGCTGGAGGTGTTCGACGGGTTCCGCGCGGCGCTGGCCGCCAACCGCGCCCAGTTCTTCCGCGACATCCCGTCCGGCCCCTTCTATGGCTTCAACCGCGACGGCGCCCAGGTCTCCCAGGGCGTCATCGACAACTGGTGGCGGCAGGGGATGATGGGCGGCACCAAGGCCCATTACGACTGCATCAAGGCCTTCTCCGAGACCGACTTCACCGAGGATCTGAAGAAGATCGACATCCCGGTTCTGGTGATGCACGGCGATGACGACCAGATCGTGCCGATCGCGGATTCCGCCCTGCTGTCGTCCAAGCTGCTGCCGAAAGGCACGCTGAAAGTCTACAAGGGCTTTCCGCACGGCATGGCGACCACGCATGCGGAAACCATCAACACCGACCTGCTGGCCTTCTTCAAGGCCTGAGGATGCCTCGCCCCCGCAGGGCCGCGCCCGGCGCTGCGGGGGTCAACCTATACGCAGGTATGAATGCCGCATCCTGCTCCACCTGTTGAAATGGATCGGCCGCAACGGACGTGGTTGACGGGCCAAACCGCGGCTGGAGTGCGATGTTGTGCTGAGTGTTCCCACCATCTGTGTCGTCGACGATGATGAAAGCATCCGGGAAAGCTTGGACAATTTCCTGCGGTCCGTTGGACTGCAGGTTCGCACCTTTTCCTCGGCGGAGGAGTTCATCGCCTACCAGGGCGAGGCGGACTGTCTGATCACCGATCTCAACCTGACCGGCATGGACGGGCTCAGCCTGCAGATGGTGTTGCTGCAGCAGGGCCGCATCCACCCCGTCATCGTGATGACCGCCTTCGCCACGCCCGCCGCCCGCGTCCGATCGCTTGCGCAGGGGGTCACCGCCTTTCTGACCAAGCCGCTCGATCCGGAAAATCTGCTCGTCCTCATCGAAGACGCCCTCAAGACCGAACGGGATCCCACCCCATGACCGGCCAGCCTCACCGCAGCGACACCACCGTTGGGAGATACGACTTCGCCGGCTTTGCCGCGGGAGAACGGCGCGGCTACGATGAACGGGCCGGTCGAAAGGAACGGCAGATGGTCCTGACGGAGAACTCCATGGCGGACGGCAACACCCCTGCCTTGGTCTGCATCATCGACGACGATGCCGACGTGCGATGTGCGGTGGAGAGCCTGCTCCGCTCCGTCGACTACAATGTGCAGGCTTTCGCCTCGGCGGAGGAGTTTCTGGCATTCGACGACGCCGCAAATGCCGCCTGCCTTATGCTCGACGTCTATCTGGACGGCGCCGATGGGCTTGAGGTCCAGCAGGCGCTGCATGAGCGGTCGATCTCCGTGCCGGTGGTGCTGATGACCGGCCAGGGCGACATCCCGATGACGGTGCGCGCGATGAAGGCCGGCGCCGTCGATTTCCTGACCAAGCCCTTCGCCGAACCGGATCTGCTGCAGGCCGTCGCCGAAGCGGTGGAACTTGACAGCCGCCGCCGGGCCGAACGCGGACAGGACGACACCGTGCGCGGTCTCTATGCCAAGCTCACCCCGCGCGAGCGCGACGTGATGGCCCTGGTCACCGCCGGGCTGATGAACAAGCAGGTGGCGGCGAAGCTGGAGCTGAGCGAGGTCACGGTGAAGATCCATCGTGGCAACCTGATGCGCAAGATGCAGGCCCAGTCGCTGGCCGACCTCGTCCGCATGGCCGAAATCCTGGACGTGCGCGAACGGACGGTCACCCGCTACAGCACGGCCGGCTGATCCACCCCCTCGGCCGCGGCAGATGCCACCGGCAGCGAGAAGGACAGGCTTGCCCCTTGCCCGCTGTCGGCCGCCCACAGCCGGCCGCCACGCTCCTCCACGATGGTCTTGCAGATCGACAGGCCCAGCCCCATCCCCTCCTGTTTGGTGGAGAAGAAGGGTTCGAAGATCCGCGGCAGCACGTCATCCGGAATGCCGGGACCGCTGTCGGTAATGGTGAAGGTTACGAAATCCGGCCCGTCCGCCGCTGCGGCGATGGCGATGCGGCGCTCCGGCGCATTCGCCGCCTGCATGGCCTGGATCGCGTTGTAGGCGATGTTGACGATCACCTGCTGGATCTGCGTGCGGTCGCCGACGATGGCCGGCAGGTTTGCCGGCATGTCTACGGCAATCCTCGTTTTCTGGCGATAGGCCTCATGCTCCACCAGCGTGACGGCGTCGGCGATGCAGTCTTGCGGCTTCATCGGTTCGGTGACGAGTTCGCCCCGCCGCGCGAAGGAGCGCATCTTGCCGATGATCCGCACGGCATGCTGGGTGCTGGCGGTGATGCGGTTCAGGCTGGTCGCCACCTCGCCCAGGTTCGGGGTCTCGCGGGACAGCCAGCGCGTCGCCGCCGCGGCATGGCTGGCGATGGAAACCAGCGGCTGCGACACCTCATGCGTCAGCGACGCCGCAAGCTCCCCCACCAGCGACAGGCGCCCGGCATGGCTGAGGTTGGCCTGGGCGGCCATCAGCGCTTCCTGCACCCGCTTCAATTCCGTGACGTCGACGGCGAAGAAATAGAGGCGGCTGTAAGCCTGCGGATCGGCAGGGCCCGGCGGCAGGCTCGCCCGCCACAGGATGGGCACGACGCGTCCGTCCTTGGTGTGCAGCACGCGTTCGCCCTGGCAGACCGTCTTGCCGCGCACCATCGCCTTGAAGACCTGGGCGTTGCTGGCCGGATTGGCCGGCAATCTCACGCGCGATTCCTGCAGGAAGGTCTCCTTGTCCCGGAATCCCAGCAGATCGAGCGCGGAGCGGTTGGCATCGAGAATCCGGTGGAACCGGCGCACGTCGAAGAAGAACTGCGGGTTGTCCTCCAGGAAACGGTCGAAGTCCGTCACCCCGCCGGCGATCACCTCGTCGACGGCCTGCTTCACCCCCGACCAGTCCTCGCACAGGATCGAGATCGGCGAGATCTCGAACAGGTCGGCATGCAGACGCTCCATCGCCAGATATCCTTCCCCGTCGCCATTCACCATGCCGCGACGCTGCAAATGCTCATCCTCGGACATCTATAGGAAACTCTTGAAAAGACGGCAACTTTGTCTCGATTGGCGGACTCGCACGGTTTCCGGTCATTCAGCTTTTGGACGGTTTGGCATCCTTAATACCTAGGGATGGATACGAGACCGACGGGCGGTGGGCAAGAATAAGCATCAGCTGAATTCTTCCACATGCATCCCCCGACGGAGACCGTCATGACCACCCTGCACGTCAATGGCCGCGCCTATCAGGTCGCGGTCGAGGATGACACGCCGCTGCTCTGGGTCCTTCGCGACACGCTGGGGCTGACCGGGACGAAATATGGCTGTGGCATCGCGCAGTGCGGCGCCTGCACCGTGATGATCGACGGGACCGCCACCCGCTCCTGCCAGGTGCCGGTGGACAGCGTCGGCGATGCCGACATCCGCACCATCGACGCCATCGAGGAGGACCCCGTCGGCCGCAAGGTGGTGGAAGCCTGGGTCGCCGGGCAGGTGCCGCAATGCGGCTATTGCCAGTCCGGACAGGTGATGGCGGCGACCGCCCTGCTGAAGCAGACGCCCAACCCGAGCGACGGCGACATCGCCGACGCGATGACAAACCTGTGCCGTTGCGGAACCTACAACCGCATCGCCGCCGCCATCCGCCAAGCCGCCGGCTGAGAGGAGGACACGCCATGAATCGCCTGCTCACCGTCGCCTCCCCCAACCTCCCGCCGCCTCGCCGGGACCCGCTCGAACTGCAGATAGAGGCCCAATCCGCCGTTCCGCTGATGAAGCCGGACGGCGTTTCCAACCTGTCGCGCCGCGCCTTCCTCGGCTTCGGCGCCAGCGCGCTGGTGCTGGGCGCCCTGCTTCCGTCGATGCCGGTGCGGGCGCAGACCGCCGCCACCGTCAAACCTGGCACCCGCATTCCGGCCTTCCTGGTCATCGGCAAGGACAATGCCGTCACCCTGCTCAGCCCCTTCGTGGAGGGCGGTCAGGGCATCAACACCGGGCTTGCCCAGATCGTCGGCGAGGAACTGGACGTCAACCCCAGCCGCTTCACCGTGGAATGCGCCCCGCCGGGGCCGGATTACGCCGTCATCAACGGGCTGCGGATGACCGGCGGCAGCTTTTCCACCCGGTCCAGCTACCCGCTGATGCGCCGGCTGGGCGCCACCGCCCGCGACCTGATGATCCGCGCGGCATCCGCAAAGCTGAAGGTCAAGCCGCAGAGCCTGACGACGGAGGACGGCTTCGTCATCCATGCCGCCAGCGGCAAGCGGCTGTCCTACGGCGAGTTGGCTCCCGTCGCCCTTGCCCTGCCGCCGCGCGACGATGTGGCTCTGCGCGACCCGGCCAGTTTCCGCTACATCCGCCAGCCGGTGGCTCGGCTGGACGTGCGGGCGAAATCGACCGGCAAGGCCGTCTACGCCATCGACCAGAAGCTGGAGGGCATGCTCTACGCCGCGGTCCGGCACGCGCCGAACCAGGGCACCAGCGTGCAGACCATCGCCAACGAGGCCGCGGTGGCGGCGATGCCCGGCGTCCATTCCGTCCACACGCTGCCGGGTGCGGTGGCGGTCGCCGCCGACAGCTGGTGGCGCGCCCGCAAGGCGGTGGAGGCGCTGTCGGTGAGCTGGTCGGCCCCTGCCGCCACGGGATTCGACACGGTTGCCGCCGACTACGCCTCAAGCGGACTGCTGGGCGCGCTGAAATCCTCCACCGAAGCCGGGCTTTCGGCGGAGACGGAGGGCGATGTGGCCGCCGCCTTCGCCAAGGCCGCCAAGGTGATCGAGGCGGACTACGACGCCCCCTATCTGGCCCATGGTCAGCTGGAGCCGCCATCCTCCATGGCGCGCTTCAATCAGGACGGCACGCTGGAATTGTGGGCGCCCAACCAGATGCCGGAGCTGTTCCAGTCGGTGGCGGCCCAGACCGCCGGGCTGGCGCCGGACAAGGTCATCCTGCACTCGCCCATTCTCGGCGGCTTCTTCGGCCGGCATTTCCTCTATGGCAGCGCTAACCCCTTCCTGCAGGCCATCCAGCTGGCGAAAGCCACCGGCCGCCCGGTGAAGGTATTGTGGTCGCGCGAGGAGGAGTTCCGCATGGACGCGCTCCGCCCGCTCAGCTTCAGCCGTTTCCGCGCGGCCATCGGCAAGGACGGGCGTCCCACCGCGATCCAGGCACGCACGGTCGGCGAAGGGCCGCTCGGACGCTGGTTCGGCGCGGTGTTCAAGGACCCGGTCGACAGCTCCGCGGTGGAGGGCATCACGGAGAAGCCCTATGCCATCCTCAACCGGCGGATGGAGTACGTGAAGTTCCCCCACCCCGTGACCATCGCCTTCTGGCGCTCCGTCGGCCATTCGATGAACGATTTCTTCTATGAAGGCTTCCTGGACGAGATCGCCGATGCCGGCGGCCTGGATCCCTTCGCCCTGCGGATGGAGCTGCTGAAGGACAAGCCGCGTCATGCCAAGCTGCTGGAGACCGTGGCGGCGATGTCCGGCGGCTGGAAGCGCGGCCCCTACGAGGTGGACGGCACCCGCCGTGCACGCGGCGTCTCCATGGCCTCCCCCTTCGGATCGGAAACGGCGACGATCGCCGAGGTGTCGGTCCAGGATGGCGAGACGCAGGTCCACAATGTCTGGGTCGCCTTCGATCCCGGCAGCATCGTCAACCCCGCCATCGTGAAGTCGCAGGTGGAATCCGCCGTGGCGTTGGGCCTATCGGCCACCCTGTTCGAAGAACTGGTCTATAAGGACGGCGTCCGTCAGTCGCACAATTTCGACGATTACCCGATCCTGTCCCGGCGCTCCATGCCCGCCGTCCATGTGGAGATCGTGGAGAGCGGCGCGCCGATGGGCGGCGTCGGTGAACCGGGGCTGCCGGGCGTACCTCCCGCCGTGGTGAATGCCGTCGCGGCCCTGACCGGCCAGCGCATCCGCAGCCTGCCGCTGGCGAAGAACAGGATCGGGGTCTGAGGACTAATCGTCGTTCACAGCGTGAATGTCTGGAAAAGCTGTTTCCATGACATTCACGCCGTGAGCCTGCCGTCCTAAACTTCGTCCATCCGCCAATTTCGGCCGACCGACCGTCGACAGGCCCGGCTGGTCGGCATCACAGGGCCGCAGCACGCGCCGATCATTCTGTCGGTCAACGCCTCCTTCCATTATTTCGGCTTTTCGGTGGGAGCCGCGCTTGGATCGCTGGTGCTGAGCGTCGGCAGCGTGCGGGAACTGGGATGGGTCGGGGCGCTCTGCGTCGCGCTGGCCTGCCTGCTGGATTTCGCTCCGGCCAAGGCGCCGCGGATGGCACAATCACCGGCCGAATGACGCACACGCAACGGAAAGGGCCGCCGAATCTTCGTTCGGCGGCCCTTTCTTGCTTCGTATCCGACCAGACCGGGATCGGCTTCTCGGCGAAACAGCGGCTGAAGCCCATCGCCGGTGCCCTCCTTCCGGGCTTCCCGAGCCGAAATATTCCGTCACTGGTCGTCAAAATCCCCGTCGATCCGATGCTTATGCCGCCAAAGCCGGGGCGCTTCCCCGGCAACGCGGCGGAAGATGCGCGAGAAATGCGACTGGTCCGAAAAGCCGCAGTCCAGCGCGATCTGCGACAACGGCGTGGTCGTGGTTTCAAGCAGTTCCTTCGCCCGTTCGACCCGCCGGCGCACGATATAGGCATGTGGCGGGCACCCGAAGCTGTCCTTGAAGGCTTGGCAGAAATAGCCGCAACTGAGCTTCGCCGCCGCCGCCAGATCGCGATTGCGGATGGAACTGGCGAGATGGGCGTCGATATAGGCGGCAACCCGCCGGACCTGCCATGCGGCCAGCCCGGCCTTCGGCAATCCGGTCTTCTCGCCGACATCGTCCGCCGCATCCTTGGCATGGCTGTGCCCGCCACTGGCGCGCTGCAGCCGGGCAAGCGCCAGCGACAGGCAGTGCTCCACCGACTGCCGATCCGGCGCCAGCATGTCGTTCGCCACCCGCAACAGCCAATCGGCCGCGGCCGTCAGCCTGTCGCCGTCATCCGGCGCCGGGCTGACGGACAGCGGGGCTGCCAACGCCGGAAGACGGCGCAGCGTCTCGGAAGCAGCCAAATCCATGTCGATCTCCTGCTCAGGTCACCATGACGGCGACAGTGCCGGAGGCCCGGGTGTGCGTGAACCCATACACAGGTATCGATGGCCGGACGGACGGGTGGAGGAACCGTGGCGGCAGGTCCGGGGTGTCTAAAGCCGGTCCAGAAGGGCCGCGGCTTCCCGGAGATCAGGGGTATCGTGCCCCTCGGTGAAGGAGCCATAGATGGACGAAAGGACGGCCGCGGCATCCCCGCGGCGCCCCGTCTCCATGGACCGATTGGCCAGGCTCATCGCCGTCCGCAGGCTCCAGGACCGGGCCCCTTGTGCGCGGGCGATCTCCATCGACTGCCGCAGCAGCGCCTCTGCCGCCTCCGGTCCATCGGCATTCTCCGATTTCAGGCGGAGCAGCTCGGCCGTCGCCCAGTTTGTCGGGCCGTTGCTCGTTTCATCGAGGATGGCCGGCGGGATCAGACGCGGGGCGACGGTCGCGAGCATCCGGATGCGCTTGTTCCGGTACAGCTCGGCGAACCGCGAAGACCGGCGAAGCGCCGCGATCCGGTCATCCCCTCCCTGCCGCGCTTCCAGCGCCAGCTGATAACACAGCCCGTAGGTCCGCCAGACGAACAAGGTGCCTTCGTTGGTCTTTTCGACCAGCAGGTTGGCGTAGCGCGCCGTAAGGTCGTAGTCCCCGCACCAGAAAGCCACCGGGCAGGCGCCGAGCGACAAGGCGAAGCAGAGGGAGAGCATGTGGCCGGAGGCCAGTGCCTGCTCCACCGCCTCGTGCATGGCTTCCCGCGCCCGGTCCGGGTGGCCCTGAATCCAGGATATGCGCGCCATATGGGTGTGGGAGACGATCCTCTGTTCGAACTGGTAGCCTCGCAGGCTCGATCCGGTGGTCGGGGCCGGCGCACCCAGGCACCGCTCGGCGAAGCCGCGGGCACGGTCGAACTCGCCCACGGTGAGAAGGCCGAGCGCCATCATGCGCTGGTGCATGGACAGGGCTCCGGGATCGGCGGGCGTACCCAGGAGTTCCCCGAAGCGCTCCGCCGCCTCCAGCGCCTCATGGTCCTGCTCCTGCGCCAGATAATAAAGCCACAGCCCCCACAGGGCACGGCGCTGGTATCCGATGTCGCCGAGTTGCTGCGACAACTCCAGGCTGCGCAGCAGAACGGCGCTGACCTCCGGTGCGGGGCCGAGTGAGTTCCACAACGCCGGTCCCAGATGCGCCGTGATCGCCATCTCCGCCTGCAAATCCGACTGTGGTTGCTGCCGGACGGCCTGGAGCACAGTCTCGGCACGCCGGCGGAATTCATCGGTCAGCGACAGTTGGAACCACATCGGCGCCGATGCGACGGTCAGTTCGACGGCGGTCGCCAAATCCCCGGCTGGCGACAGGGACCATTCCAGCGCGCTGCGAACATCGTCCACCCGGGTTCCATATACGACGGTCCAGGCCACCGTGTTCGTCGACTGCGATCCGGCCAGCATCCGGCAGAGATGCCGCGCCAGATTGCGGCAGACCACGTCCACCTCGCCGCTTTCCTGAAGCCGTTCCGCCGCATATTGGCGCGTGGTTTCGAGCAGGCGGAACTGCACGCTCTGCCGCCGGTGCTCGACGGACAGCAGCGACTTCTTTGACAGCTCCGAAAGTCCTTCGACGACGTCCTCCTCGGAAATCTCTCCGAAGGCCGCGACGCCGATGGAAAGGTCGCCGGTGAAAGACCCGCGGATCACGGACAGCCGTCGCAGGACAATGCGTTCACGCTCTTCCAACAGGCGGTGGCTCCACTCCAGCGTGGCCCGAAGGGTCTGGTGGCGGGGCAGCGCGGTGCGGCGACCGCCGCGCAGAACGTCGAAGGCCCGGTCCAGGCTCGCCGCCAGACCATGGATGCCAAGCAGCGGCACGCGGGCCGCCGCCAGTTCCAGCGCGAGCGGAACGCCGTCCAGGTGGCGGCAGAGTTCGGCGGCAGCCGGCGCGTCGGCATCCGACAGGCTGAACATCCCGTCGCCGGACGACACCCGCTCGATGAACAGTTCCACCGCCGGGTAGGTCAACGCCTGCTCGGCGGTCAACCTGTGCTCCTGCCCCGGCGGAACGGACAAGGGCGGCAGGCGGTAAACCCACTCGCCCTGCGCGCGCAGGATCTCGCGGCTGGTCACCAGGATATCGATGTCGCGGGCGGTCGTCAGGATACCTTCGACGACGACGGCGACCTCCTCGATCAGATGCTCGCAATTGTCGAGGATCAGCAGGGTATCCAACCCCTTGACCGCCGCGAGGAAACCCTCCAAGGCTCCTTTTCCGCCACCGGGCAGCTTCATCGCCTGGGCGATGGTGGCGCACACCAGCGTCGGGTCGGACAGCGTGCTCAGATCGACGAAATGGATCGAGTCCCGGTGGCCACTCGCCGAAATCTGCGCCACCTCGATGGCGACGCTCGTCTTCCCGATTCCACCGACGCCGGTGATGGTGACGCAGCTCTTCTCCGCCAGCTTCCGCACGATGTCGTCGATCGCCTCCTCCCGCCCGATCAACCGGTCGATGTTGCGAGGCAAAGGATCGAAAGGTCCGCAGGCGGTGCGGACGGAGGCACGACAGGCCCCTCCACCGCCTCCGGTGACAAGATCGTCCGGATGGTCCCGACGAACCGGTAGCCCTGTGCCGGGATATTCTCGATGTAGTCCGTGCCGACCTCGTTCTTACCCAACAGCTTCCGCAAGGAGCCGATGTGAACGCGGATGTTCGCCTCTTCGACGAACAGACCGGGCCAGACGCGGGCCATGATGTCGCGATTGCTGACGACAACTCCGGCCCGTTCCAGGAGCAGGGCAAGAATGGCCTGAGGCCGGCTTCCCACCTTGACGGCAACACCGTCCTTCAGCAGCCCGAGCGTCGGTGAAAAGCGGAAGGGTCCGAAGGCGACCTCGTTCTGCTCCATGGCGGGACCTGTCACGGACGGCAGTTGCGAAGCCACGGAGCGCTGGGAAACGGGCGATTCAGCCAAAGGTCGCGTCCACCGCCCCGCCAACAGCAAAGCGGTCACACGATCTCCGGCGCGGCTCGGTCTTTTTCAGGTCGTCGAAGTCAAAAGAAATCGTCATGTCCCAGCGCTACGCATACGTAAGACTTCACCATGATACGTATGCTTGGCCGCAGGTCAACGCATCATGACGTGGCGTGATGCAGCGCCATGGGATGGTTCCGCACCGGCCGTCAACGACCGTCGGCACCATCCTCCAGCATGCCTGCTTCGACCCCGATGGCATCGGCCCAGCGGCTTCGCACCAACTCTACCGCGCGCTGTCGGGTGAAGGCCCCGGATACGATGATCGCGGAGGGAAAGGCCGAGCGAATGCGGTCGGCGGCACTGCGATCATCAAAGGGCAGATGGCCGAGCGGCGCTCCATCCCCGGCGGTGCGCACCAGATGAACGAAGGGAATCTCCTGCCCCGCCAAAGTCGTCAGAAGCATGGTGAACAGCGCGACGGGGTCCGAATCCGACATGCCGCGGAACTGGCCGAACGGCGACAGGCGGACACCGACCCGCTCCGCCGTCCAGACGCCGGTTACCGCATCGACAAGTTCGCAGAGGAAGTTCAACCGGTTCTGGATGGAGCCGCCATACCGGTCCGTGCGCCGGTTGGTCCCGTCCTGAAGAAACTGGTCGGGAAGCGAGCCGTCGGCCGCGTCGAGTTCCACGCCGTCGAACCCGATGCGCATGGCCTGCCCGGCGGCGCGACGGAAATCCGCGATGACCCCGTCGATGCCGGTGCCGTGCAGGACGGCGGCCCGGATTGGGTCGTATCCCGGGTGGCACAACCGCACCACCACCTTGGCTTTCCTGTCGTGGGCCAGGCTGATCGCCGCAGCCCAGGCCGCGGCCACGCCGGGCGTGTCGAACCCTTCCGGGACGGTGGCGGACGCAGCATTGGCCGAAACCGGCACGGGGTGCGTTATGACCAGCCCACCGGGCGGGACTTGCCGGAAGCAGGCGCCGTAATCGGCCGCCGAACAGCGCTCGCCGATCCGCCGGTGATCAGTCGCCGCCGATATGACGACGCGATGGGCAAGATCGAGCGCACCGATGTTTATTGGGAGAAACAGCTTTTCCATTCCGGTACCTTCCACCGGATCAAAACCGCATCGCAGTGCGGCCGGACGCTGGAGCTTCAATCACGCCGAACACCGACCGACCGGACAATAGCCAACCGGACTGCAGCCAACCGGACTGCGGCCAACCGAACTCTGCCATGCCAGGTTCAGCCATGCCGGACCCGGACCTGCTTGTCGCTTTGCACCGTCCTCAGCCCAGGAGCCGAGCGGAAGGCGGAGACCGGAGCGGCATTGGCGCGCTTGGGAAGCGACGGCGGGGTGGACGCCGCGCGCACGGACGCCACCAGTTCGATGATCCGGTGCGCCATGTCGTCGGCACGGTCCATCTCGGCCTCGATCAGCCGGGACATCTTCTCCGCGTCGGGGCAGGCGGCACCATTGCGCTCCGTCCAGCGCCGCCGGGCGTCCGACGCCAGCCGGATGGAGGTCACGGCGTTGACGAGGGTCCTGACGTAGGAGACGTAGGTGTTGATCTCCACCTCGCCGAATGCGGGCGGTTGCATCGCGAACGCTTCGGCTTCGGGCCACCGCTGGTGCGGCGACATCGACGGCGCTCCAGCGTCTTGGGCGGAAAGGTGGGCCATGGCCCCGCTCCTGTCTGGGTTGTTCTGAGGAGAGTGTGGCCGGGCGGCGGCCCGTAAGCGAGTAAAGCGTTGTAAAGGCCGGCGCCCCTTTACGCGCGTCGACGCCATGCTTCCCATGCTTTCGAAGGAGCTTGGCAACCGGGCCGAAGCTCCGCAATATTCCTTTGTATGCAAGTGCCATTGGATTCCCGACGGCGATGCGGCACGCCCATTGCTTTTAATTTGATTGACGGAATCGACCATGACGCTAAATCGACGGAATGTGCTGACGGCCTCTGCGGCGGGCATGTTCCTGGCCTCGGTCAGGCCGCTGGGCGCACAGGCGCAGGACGCCTTCTCCATCGTGCTGCCCAACCAATTCATCCTGGCCTTCATCGACGTCCTGTTCACGCAGGCCGGCGGCTATTTCGAACGGGAAGGGCTGCGGGTCGGCATCGAGGAAGGCCGCGGCTCCTCCATGGCGTTGCAACAGGTCCTGGGCGGAAACGCGACGATCGCCCGCATCGGGGCGGTGGACCACATCCGGGCGAGCGGCCAGCCGGCGGGCCGTGATCTCGTCGCCATCGGCACGGTACAGCAGACCTCTCCCTGGTTCGTGGTGAGCCTGCAGGACAAGCCGGTGACCAAGCCGGAGGACATGGCGAACCGGACCATCGGCATCCAGTCGGTCGGGGGCACCACGGAAACTCTGCTCGACATCATGCTGGCAGCCCGCGGCGTGGATCGCACCGGCGTCCAGCGGGTGGTCGTGGGCAACTCGCCGGCGGGGGTCGATCTGATCCGCCAGGGTCGGATCGACGCCTACCTCGTGACGGCCAGCATTGCGGTCGCATTGCAGAAGAGCGGCCAGCCCGTGCATGTGTGGAACACGGACATGGTCGCCGCGACGCCGGGCTTCTGCTATTCCGGCAAACGCGACGTGATCGAGCGGCATGAGCCGTTGATCAAGCGCTATCTTCGGGCGGTCCGCACCGCGCTGCTCGACCTGATCGACGGCAAGGTCGCCATTGCCGATGCATTGAAGGCCATGGAGCGCTTCGACATGGCCGAAGCCCGCAAACAGGAGCTTGCCGCCGCAATCTACAAGGAAAACATCACCTTCCTGCTGGCGGACGGCCGGGAGAACCTCCTGCGCAACGTGCCGCAGCGTTGGCAAAACGCCTACGACCTCATGGTTTCCTGCGGTTTCGCGCCGCCGAACCTGAAGCAGGAGGACCTTTACACCAACCGGTTCATCGACGCGCTGTGAGCGAGATCGGCGGCAGAGGAGGCAGCGGCGGGCGGCCGGCCCTGATCACGCTGACGGCGGTCGGCAAGGCCTTCGATGTCGGCGACGGAACGGCGCCGGCGCTTCTGCCCAGCAGTCTGTCGATCGCCGACGGCGAGTTCGTCGTGTTTCTCGGGCCGTCGGGCTGCGGCAAGACCACCCTTCTGCGCATGATGAGCGGACTGCTGGAACCGACTTCAGGGACCATCGCCGTTGCCGGAAACCCGCTGTGGGACAAGGGTCGCTGCCGGAAGGAACTCCGGTCCCGGCTGGGGCTGGTATTCCAGGACTCGGCCCTGCTCCCCTGGCTGACGGTGGAGGAGAATGTGCGGCTGCCGCTGGACCTGCGTGGTCGGCTGCCGCGCGCGGAGCGGCTGTCCGGCGCACGGGCGATGCTGGCGCTGGTCGGTGCCGCCGACATCGGTGCCCGGATGCCTCACGAGATTTCCGGCGGCATGCGGCAGCGGGTGGCCATTGCGCGGGCGCTGTCCTACGATCCCGATGTGCTGCTGATGGACGAGCCCTTCGCGGCACTGGACGCGATCTCGCGCGAGGCCTTGAATACCGAGCTTCAGACGCTCTGGCTCTCGACAGGCAAGACCATCGTCCTGGTGACGCATTCGATGGCGGAAGCGGCCTTTCTGGCCGACCGGATCGTCCTGTTCTCGCCGGGGCCGGGGCGCATCGACAGTGCGATCGACGTGCCCTTTCCAAGGCCGCGCACCCGCGACCTCACCTATTCGCCGGAATTCCAGCGGATGGTGCGCGACCTGCACGAACGATTGGCCGGATTGATGAGGCTGCCATGAAGAGGGTCCGGTTGCGTGATGCGGTCTGGCTGCCTTGGCTGGTCACGCCATGCCTGCTGGCGGCTGGGCTGCTCGTCTGGCATGGAGTCGTCACGGCCCGGGGCGTCTCCCCCTTCATCCTGCCCGCCCCCGGGCCGGTGCTGGCGGAGTGGGTGGAGTTGCTGAGCAGCCGCCGGGCCTGGAGCCACACGGCCATGACCTTCGCCGGTACCGTGGCTGGCTTCCTCCTGGCGACCGTCCTGGGTGTGTCCGCAGGCATCCTGCTCTCGCTGTCGCCGACGCTGGAGCGCCTGTCGAAGCCCTTCATCGTCGCCTTCCAGGTCCTTCCGAAGGTGGCCCTGATCCCGCTGTTCGTGGTGTGGATGGGATTCGGCCTCGGCCCGAAGATCGTCACCTCCGCCATCCTGCCCTTCTACCCGATCATGATGAACACGCTGCTCGGCATCCGATCGGTGCCGGAAGGACTGCGCGACGTGATGGCGTCCTTCGACGCCAGCCGCTTCCAGTTGCTCCGTCGCCTGGAGCTTCCCTACGCCCTCCCCTTCATCGTCACCGGATTGGAGGTGGGCATCGTCCTGGCCCTGGTCGGCACCGTCGTGGCGGAATTCATATCCGGAAGCTACGGGCTGGGATATCTGCTGGTCAGCCGGATCAACTCCTACGAAACGGCACAGATGTTCGCCATTGTCCTGCAGCTCTGTCTGCTGGGGCTCGTGCTCCACACCGCGATCGCGGGGCTCCGTCGGCTGCTGGTGCCGCGCCTCAACCCATCGCGCCCTTGAATATTGCAAAAGGGCTCCTGAAGTTTTGCGGTTCGCGGGGGGACAGCCTGCCGACCCCATGCTCCGTGCAGTCCCAGTAAACCCGTGACACTCCGCTTCGCCAGAACTTATTAACCTCGGTTCAACAATACCGCCCTACGATCGTCAAACTCTCTTGACGGAATTCTAATGTGAGTCATGTCTCTTGAGCAGGTCTAGTGCCATTGACCAACTTGAGGAGTTGCGCCGGGACCGCGACCGTTACCGCTCCTTGGTCGAAGTCACCTCCGATTGGGTGTGGGAGGTCGATGCGACGGGACGCTACACCTACGCCAGTCCGCAATGCTGCACGCTGCTCGGTTTCGATCCCGAGGAGGTCGTTGGTCGAACGCCCTTCGATTTTATGCCTGCCGACGAGGCAGCGCGCGTTGCGGGCGAATTTTCCGCAATCGTCTCTGAAAAAAGACCCTTCTCCGGTTTGGTAAACATCAACCGTCGCAAGGACGGTTCACTGGTCGTTCTTGAGACCAGCGGGGTACCGCTGATCGCGCCGACGGGAGAATTGCTGGGCTACCGTGGCGTTGACCGCGATATCACCGAACGCCACAAAGCCTATGTGGCATCGCAGAATCTCGCGAGCGAACTGAAGACGCTGGCAATTCATCTGGAAGAAGAGCGCGACCGAACCCGAAAGGCCAGTGACGAGCAGATGCGCTTCGTCGCCGTCATGACTCATGAACTTCGCACGCCGTTGAATGCGATTATCGGATTCTCCGAAGAAATGTTGGAGGAGGCATTCGGTCCGCTCGCCCATGACGGCTATAGGGACTACTTGCGGGAAATCCGCCAGGGTGGAGAGCGGTTGCTCGCCACCGTCAATGACATCCTTGATCACGCTCAACTTCAGGTGGGTGGCCTGACCCTGTCTCCCGAGCCGCTCTCATTGCCTGAACTTCTCCGCTCCATTCGGCGCTTTGTCCTTCCCCGCGCGGTGGCCAACGGCGTCACTGTTGATGTTTGTGTCGATGGTGACCTGCCAAATGTCCGTTGTGATCCGCGCTTGCTGAGACAGGCCCTGCTCAATCTTGTGGGCAACGCGATCAAATTCAGCGCTTCCGGAAATACCGTAACCTTGGCGGCTGCTCTGTCAGCGGACGGCGTTCCCGTTTTGCGCGTGGAGGATCATGGTCCCGGCATGACGGCCGACCAGATTGCCGTCGCGATGAGCCCGTTCGGGCAAGTGCACCGAGCCGGGGGCGGTATGGACCAGGGCACAGGCTTGGGGTTGCCCATCGCCAGCAAGCTCATCGCGCTGCATGGCGCTCAACTCACGATCGACAGCACGCCGGGTGTCGGAACGACCGCGATCATAACGCTGCCGCAGTCCTCTATCGTCGCCGGTTTCCATAAGGTCTCTCAAGGCGCCTGAAGCGGCCCGCGCTTCAGGTCCGGCGGGTTGCGATGACATTCACTGCGGAGGCCATCCGTTTCTCCCTGCCAAGCCTGATGGCGTTCAGCATCGTGGCCGCCGCATAGGAAACGATCAGGATGCCGAAGGGGGCTGCGGGAGAAACATAGAGGTAATGGTAGTCGCTCCGCAGGGCGGTGACGTTCAGGAACGACACCAGCAGGATCCGAGTGGCGAACGCCGCGGTTACAGCCAGGGAAGCCACGAGAAGGCCGTCGATCCTGCGCCGACGCAGAACAGACCAGAGATGTCAATCGGCTTCCAAATTCCAGCCGGCATCGGCTTGCAATTTCCAGCCACGCTTGCGGTTGCAGAACCTGTTGTCCAGGGAGTCCACGGGAGGGTCCCGCGCGCGCCGCGGAGTGCCCTTATGGCTGACGCAGCGGCGCGCGTGGGAGGGGCCTGTGGGCCCCCCTGGGCAACGGATAGGGGGAAGGCTTTGGATCAGGAGCGGTTCTTGAACCGCCAGCTCTCGTTGCCGGTTTCCAGGATGTCGCAGTGATGCGTCAGCCGGTCGAGCAAAGCGGTGGTCATCTTGGCGTCGCCAGCGAACACCGTCGGCCATTCAGCGAAGCTCAAGTTGGTGGTGATCAACACCGAGGTCCGCGAGTACAACTGGCTGAGCGCGTGGAACAGCAGTTGGCCGCCACTCTGGGAGAACGGCAGGTAGCCGAGTTCGTCCAGCACCACGAGATCAACGCGGGTCAACTGGTCAGCGAGCTTGCCCGCCTGCCCGGTCCGGGCTTCGGCCTCCAACCGGTTCACCAGGTCGATGACGTTGAAGAACCGGGCACGGGCGCCGCGGCGCACGCAGTTGGCCGTGATGGCGATGCACATGTGCGTCTTGCCGGTCCCGGTTCCCCCGATGAACACGGCGTTGCGCTGGGTTTCCAGAAAGCCGCCATCGTGCAGGTCGCGCACCAGCCCCTCGTTGAGGGGACTGGCGGTGAAGTCGAACTCGGCCAGCGTCTTGGCCAGAGGCAGCTTGGCGGCGCCGAGTTGGTAGCGGATCGAGCGCGCCTGCTTCTCCGCCCGCTCCGCCGCCAGCAGGTCGCCCAGGATCTGCTGGACGGTGCGCTGCCGCTTCAGTCCATCGCTCATTACCTCGTCGTAGGCGGCACGCATGCCGGCCAGGCTGAGCTCGGCCATCATCGCCATCAGCTCATGCCGTTCCATGGCAGCCCTCCCGCACCGCGCGCAGGCGGTCGTAGCGCCCGCAGTCGGCGGCCGGCTCAATGGACAGCGTCAACGCCGTCGGCACCGCCATGGCCGGTGCCGGTGTGACGTCGTGGCGCCGGGCGAGGATGTTCAGGATCACGTCCCGGCTGTGCGTACCGCTCGCCAGTGCCTCGCGGCAGGCGACCTCCACCGCCTCCAGGCCATCGGTGAGGATGGCGGCGAGCACGCCAACGAACTGCCGGTCAGCGTCGTCGCCGCGGCCCAGGCGGGTCCGCACCGTCGCCAGGGCTGGCGGCAAATCCCAGTCCCGGAACGGCGCCCCGTTGCGCAGCGCCCCCGGCTTGCGGACGAGAACCGGCAGGTAGTGCAGCGGATTGTACCGCGTGTGGCCGTGCCCGAAAGCTCGTGGGTGCTCGGCGACGATCGCGCCGTTGAACCACACCACGATCCGTGTCGCGTAGGCGCGGACCTGCACCGGCTTGCCGGCGGCGATCGCGGCCACGCTGTAGCGGTTGCGGTCAAAGTGGATCAGGCAGGTTTTCGAGACGCTGAGCGTGGCCTCGTGGAAGCCGTCGAAAGGATCGCTCACGGTGATCAGCGCCGGCCGCTCCGCCTGGAACACCTCCCACACCGTCCGGCTCCTATCCTCTGGATGCGGCGTCTGTTGGGCCCAGACGATCACCTCGTCGTGCAGGCGTTCGTTCACCTCTTCCAGCGTCTTGGCCCGCAGCCGCGGCGTGAACAGCCGCTGGCGCAAGGTGCCGACCTGGTTCTCGACCTGGCCCTTTTCCCAGCCCGAAGCCGGGGTGCAGGCCACCGGCTCGACCAGGTAATGCGAGCACATCTGGGCGAAGCGGCGGTTGAAGCGGCGCTCTTTGCCGACAAATACGGCGTCCACCGCCGTCTTCATGTTGTCGTAGATGCCGCGCTCGCACAGGCCGCCGTAGAAGGCCGCGGCACGGGCGTGGGCGTCGAACACCATCTCCTGGGTCTGGCGCGGGTAGACCGCCACAAACGGCATGCGGCTGTGGCACAGGCGGGCATGGGCCACCTGCACCTTGGTCGTCACGCCGTCCAGGATGATCCACTCTTCCGCCCAGTCGAACTGGTACGCCTCGGCCGGGGCAAAGGTGAGCGGAACGTAGGCGTTCACCGGCCCACTCGGCGGCTGGCGCTGCTTGAAGCGCTTGATGTAGCGCCGCACCGTGTCGTAGCCGCCCTGGAACCCGGCATCCTTCAGCCGTCCGAAGAGCCCCAGGTAGTCGAGCCGGTCGCGGGCTGGCCGCCGCTCGTTCTCCGTGATCAGCCGTTCCAGCTCCTCCTGGAACCCGGACAACTTCGGAAGCGGCTGGTGCTGGCGCTCGTAGCGCGGCGCCGTCTCGCCCGAGCGCAGGTATTTCGTCACCGTCTCCCGCGACACCTTCAGCGACCGGGCAATGGCCCGGATGCTTTTCCCCTTCGCGTGCTCGCGTCGTATCCGTGCGATCGTCTCCACCGTCAACATCCCTGTCCGCCACCCTGTCGTCCAAACCCAGGGTGGTAGTCTGCCAGATCAGGGGTGGCTGGTTATTGGACGCCGATCACCCCTGAAACTGGCCCAGTGTTGCAGGCCGATGCACAGATGTCCGCCGGCGCGGAACCACCATCCAGCGGGGTTGGCGGACTGTGGATGATGGCGGCGAACCGGCGCATGGTTGCGTCGTCACCGATGCTCGGCCGCGCACCGACGGGGCCCGATCGAAAGCCGGCGGCCTTCAGGTAGAAATCATAGGCGCTGGCCAGGGTTTCGGCGATCTGGCCGGGATGACCAGGCGGCATGAAGGTCGACCGGGCCGGCAGGCAAGGGATGGTGCCCCGGTCACAGGCCGCATTGATCTCGGCTGCGAGGCGCCGATAATAGGCATCTGCCTTTCCAGCACTCGCGTACCCGCCGATATCCGCCACCGCGTCCCGCAAAACCCACATGAAACCCGTGGTGTCGTAGGACCCGAAGCCCGGCGATATGTACGCCAGTCCCTTCGGTCCTTCGAGGAACGGCTGCAGTTCTGCCGCGGCCGGGCTGACAGAGTAGGCAGCTTGTCTTGCATCGGCCGGGAAGGCCAGATAGCGCTTCCACGGCGTTTGGTATTGAATGCGGCTGAGCGCGCCGTAGGCTGCCGCGAACGGGCCCTGACGGAAGTCGTTGTCCCTGAAGACGCCATAATGGCTGAAATTGAGAATGCAAACGGTCAGGATCACTCCGCCTGCAACCGTTGCCGGGATAATGATCGGGACGGTCAGGGCGGTCAGACCCCGCCTGGAGAACAGCAAGCCGTCCTGCCGCAGGGCGCGCCAGCGTATGACGAGCCAATAGAGCACGAGCAAACCGACCGCCGGGTAGAGCCAGGGCGTTTCCTCGCGCGTCAGCCAATAGCCTGCCGCCGCAATACCAAGACCGAGCAGGGATGGCAGCCGTCGACGGAGCGGCTGATCGGCATTTGCCGCGTAGGCCAGTACGGCACAGGATACGACCAGCAGCGAGAGTGGAATGTAGACATCCTCGCGTATGACACGCGAAAGATCCGCTCCCCAGAAGATCGGCATAAGCGCCAGCGCAGCGAAGGTGCCCGTGGCGATGCTTCTGCTTCCGGACACGCCCCTGACGGCAAGGGCCGACACGGCGCAGGCCAGCAAATACAAAAGGTGCTCCGCCAGCCGAAGAGGAAGCCCGAGCCAAGACGACGCACACAGGAAGGCCGGATAGCCGATGCCTTTCGCGAGCGTCAGGTTATCGTACGGCCCCAGCCAGTCGCCGCGGCAAAGGGACTCTGCCAGGCGGATAAAAAGCAGATCGTCGTAACCGCCGGCGATTGCCTGGACCGGGACGACCAGCCGCAGCCCGACGCTCAATGCGGCAGCCGCAACCAGGATGGCAATGTGCATGGTAACCCTATCGAATCTGGCCTGGATGCGCACCGGCACCAAGGCGCTTTCTATTCCATCCGGAACCTCGGCTTCCAGCATCGAATGTCGCGACATAAACGCGGAATAGGGCGGTGTATTTTGGTGCTATGTCGATAAATCGTAAGCGTTGTGTGACGACACATCCGACGTGATCGTGGTTCATGAAATATTCCGCTGGTCGCAGTTCAGCGGGGTAAGAGGATGTCGGGTCAGGATCTGGAGAGCTATTGGCGCGGTCATGTCGATGCCTGGAAGGGCAGCGGGCTGACGCTGAAAGCCTATGCTGAAGCCCATGGAATTGGACGCTGGGCTCTGGGACGGTGGTCGCGCCGCTTTGCCGCTGCGGAGGAGGTGAGCGCTCGCTGTCATAGGGATAGCCCTGGTGCTGTCCCTATGACGGCGAGCGCTCCCTTGGTGATGGAGATCGTCGAGGCGGCACCCCGCCGGCGGTATTGGTCGCAGGCGGAGAAAGAGCAGCTGGTGGCGGAAACCTGCGAGCCGGGCGTGAGCGTGTCGCTGGTCGCCCGCCGGCGCGGGGTCGATCCCAGCCTGCTGTTCCGCTGGCGCCGCCAGATGCTCACTCCGGCCGAGCCGACGCCCATCTTCGCGCCGGTGGAGGTGGCGGACACCACGTCCGCTCTTCCCCTCACGCCGCCAACTCCATGCAGTGCCGGCATGATCGAGATCGAGTTGGCCGGCGGACGGCGGCTGCGGGTCGGTCGGGATGTCGATACCGAAGCACTGCGCCGGGTGATCAGCGTGCTGGAGCGGCCATGATGCTGTCGATCCCGGCCGGTGTGCGCATTTACCTGGCGCTGGAGCCCTGCGACATGCGCCGCGGCTTCGACGGACTGGCCCTGCTGGTGCAGCAGGCGCTGGGCAAGGATCCGTTCTGCGGCCACCTCTACATCTTCCGAGGGAAAGGGGCTGGACGCGTAAAAATTCTCTATGCCGATCAGAACGGCATGTGTCT
>NZ_FXAK01000005.1:605000-745000 GCF_900177515.1 Azospirillum oryzae | reverse complement strand
AGACCGACCGACCCGGTGGAGAAATCGACGTCGTCCACGTCCTTGGTGCGGGACGGATAGGACTGGGCGCCCTTGTAGCCGCGGAAATTCTCCAGCTTCTCCCGCGTCTGGTTGCCCAGCAAATACTGGATGGCATGGAAGATCGGACTGGCATGGGGCTTCACCGCCACCCGGTCCTCCGGCCGCAGGGCCGAGAAATAGAGCGCCGTCAGGATGGTCGACATCGAGGCGCTGGAGGCCTGATGGCCGCCAATCTTCAGCCCGTCCAGGTTGGGACGGACATGGTTGGCGTTGTGGATGGTCCAGGACGCAAGCCAGAGTACCTTGCGCTCCAGCTCGGCCAGGCAGGCGAGATCGGCGGAGGACGGCTGGATCGCGGTCATGGGTCTGCTCCCGAACGGGGTGTTATGGTTCGAAGAACTTATCATTTGTGATCCGGCAGATGCTTGCGAAGTGGCGCCGGCCGCGGTTCCGCTTTAGCATCCAATGCCAGGATTATATGGGAAACAGCATTCGATGCCAAAGCACTCCCTCGACCGCATCGACCGCAGGATTCTGGCAGCCCTTCAGCAGGACGGCCGGCTCCCCAACAATGAGCTGGCCGAGCGGGTCGGGCTGTCGCCCTCCCCTTGTCTGCGGCGGGTCAAAGCGCTGGAGGAGGCGGGGGTGATCGCCCGCTATGTGGCGCTGGTCGACCCGGCCTCCGTCGACCTGCCGGTCAACATCTTCGTCAATGTCAGCCTGGAACGGCAGGTGGAGGCACGGCTCGACGGATTCGAGGCGGCGGTGATGGCGCGGCCGGAGGTGCTGGAATGCTATCTGATGACCGGCGACGCCGATTACCTGCTGCGGGTGGTGGTGCCGGACCTTGCCAGCTACGAAAGGTTCCTGAAGGAGCACCTGACCCGCATCCCCGGCGTCGCCAGCATCCGCTCCAGCTTCGCCTTGAAGCAGGTGCGCTACCGCACCGCCCTGCCGCTGGAGCATCTGCGGGAATAGAGCATCATGCTTTGGCGGTTACCGGCTTGGCGCGGCTGCCGATCATCGGCACCAGCACTGCCGCGAGCAGGCAGAGAGCGCCGGCGGTGGCGAAGGCCGGCAGATAGCTCTGGAGAGCCGTGCGTGACAGCCCGGCGCCGAAGGCCGCGACTGCAGCGCCCAGCTGGTGACCGGCGAAAACCCAGCCGAAGACGAGGTTGGCACGCTCCCGGCCGAAGCGCTCCGCCGTCAGCCGCACCGTCGGCGGGACGGTGGCGATCCAGTCCAGGCCGTAGAAGACGGCGAAGAGCGACAGGCCATAGAGCGTAAAGTCCGAGTAGGGCAGATAGAGCAGCGACAGGCCGCGCAGACCGTAGTACCAGACCAGGAGCCAGCGGTTGTCGTAGCGGTCGGACAGCCAGCCCGACCCGACCGTGCCGATGAAGTCGAAGATTCCCATCAGCGCCAGCAGACCGGCCGCCTGGACCTCCGGCACGCTGAAATCGACGCAGAGCGGGATCAGATGGGTCTGGATCAGGCCGTTGGTGCTGGCGCCGCAGATGAAGAAGGTGGCGAACAGCACCCAGAAGGTCCGCGTGACCGCGGCCTCGCGCAGTGCCCCCAGCGCCGCCGACAGAATGGCGCCAGCCGGGGCGGCAGGCGGGGCGCCCCCGACCTCGCCGAAGGCCGACAGGCCGAGGTCGGACGGACGGTCGCGCATCAGCGCCAGCATCGCCAGGGCCGCCACCGCGATCAGGCCGCACAGCAGGGCGATGGCGCTGCGCCAGCCATAGGCTTCGGTCAGCATCGACAGCAGCGGCATGAAAACCAGTTGCCCGGTGGCGGAACTGGCGGTCAGCAGCCCGATTACCAGCCCGCGGCGGGCTACGAACCAGCGGGTGGCGATGGTGGCGCCCAGCACCATGGCGGTGAGGCCGGTGCCGAAGCCGACGACGAAGCCCCACAGCAGGATCAGTTGCCAGACTTCCCGCATCGCCAGCGAGGCGAGCAACCCGCCGCCGACCAGCGCCAGGGAGGACAGCACCATGCGGCGGACGCCGAAGCGGTTGATCATCGCTGCGGCGAAGGGGCCCATCAGTCCGAACAGCAGCAGGCGGATCGCCATGGCGAGAGAGATGTCGGCGGTGTCCCAGCCGAATTCCCGCTGGAGCGGCAGCAGAAGGACGCCGGGCGCGCCCACCGCTCCGGCGGACACCAGCATCGATAGGAAGGTGACGGCGACGACGACCCATCCATAATGGATGTCGCGGCGGGCCAGGGTGGCGGCGAGGGGGGTGGACAGCATCGGCTCGTAACTCCGGTAACCAGCCTGGTTATTGCGCGGTCACGCCGCCGTCGATGTTGATCGACTGGCCGGTGACGAAGCCGGCGGCGTCGGAGCAGAGCCAGAGCACGGCTGCCGCCACCTCTTCCGGACGGCCCACACGGCCGATGGGATGGCGGGGGCCCAGCACGGCTTCCACCCGGTCGGCACCGCCGAAGGAAGCCTGAGTCATCGGGGTCTGGATAATGGCCGGGCAAACGGCGTTGACGCGCACGCCGAAGGCCGCGACCTCGATGGCCGCGGTGCGGGTCAGCCCCTCCACCGCCGCCTTGCTGGCGGAATATGCGGCGTTGCCGGCCATTCCGATCTGCCCCAGAACCGATCCGGTGTTGACGACCGCACCGCGGCCCTGGCGGCGTATGATCGCCAACTCATGCTTCAGGCAGAGCCAGACGCCCTTCACGTTGACGGTCAATATGCGGTCGAAGGCGGCTTCCTCCATGTCGGTCAGCGGCGCCACCTGATGGATGCCGGCATTGTTGAAGGCGGCATCAAGGCGGCCATGGTCGCGCTCGATCCGCGCGAACAGTGCGGCGACTTCCGCCGCGTCGGCGACATCGGCGGCAACGAAACGGCCGGTGCCGCCTGCACGGTCGATCAGGTCCACCGTCTCCAGCCCCTCAGCCTCGCGCCGGCCGGTGACGATCACTGTCGCACCCGCTCCGGCGAAGGCCAGTACCGTCGTGCGGCCGATGCCGGACGTGCCACCGGTGACCAGGGCGACCCGCCCGTTCATGTCCGCCCCTGTGGTGTTCATTGCAATGCTCATTACCCTCTCCTGTCCCGGAACCGGTTCACAAGGCCCGCTCATGTCCGCCACTTTCATGACGATCATCATCATTGCAGTCTTTAATGATGTCCATCATGAAAAAGAAGCCGAAGCCTGGAATCCCGGAAGCTCAGCCATGCATCGGCTGAATGGCGCGGCTTCGCAGGCGACACCACATCAGCGCGGAGACGGACAAGGGCTGCGACATGCAGGCTGCCACCCGTCGTCGACCTGCCATTCCGGAGGCCTATTCTGGTCCTGGTTGCAATTCCGCCGAACCCTGGCAGCCATCACGACGCATGGCGCCCTTCACGGCGAAGGTCACGGATCCGGGGACCTTGTGGTGAGGCCGACACACGGCCCTCCCCTTCGATCCGGCACCTCGAGGATAAGCTTGACCGCTGCCGCGCAACGGATCATGAAGGCGCGAACATGCTGCTCCATGTATCCGCATGTATCGGGTGCCGTCGGGTCTTCCTCTTTCTTTCGGTCGGGCGAATGTTGCTTTCGCAGCGCTTGGGCAGCCCAAGACTTGACATCTCCCATCGGCACAGGTGCCTCCAAGCCGGATGGCAAGCATTCGTTAACCATAAAGCACCACAACTAGCGAGCGGCCCATCGCCGCGTTCAGCCGACCGCCGAGACCGTATGACGAACGGGTCCGTTTGGCGCCACCGCGCTGATTCCTTTTGGAAGGCTGACACAGCGTGACCTTGCTGACTGCGCGGGCCAACGGCCCGACCGATGTTTCCCCGGCCGGTCAATCGACGATCTCCGCTCCGTGGAACGCCACTCCCTTGGTGCCGACCCTGAGCGGCCTGATCGATCCCTCCCTTCTCCGCGACGAGCTGCTGTCCGACATTACACAGGCGACCGCCGCGGCGCATCCGGACCGCACCGCGATCGTCTATGAAGGCCGCCGCGTCAGCTATGCCGAGTTGGACGCGCGCGCCAACCGCGTGGCCCGCGGCCTGCGGGCGCGCGGGATCGGCCCCGGCTGCTTCGTCGGGCTGTGGATGGCGCGGTCGCTCGACCTGCATGTCGCGCTGCTGGGCATCCTGAAGGCCGGGGCCGCCTATCTGCCCTTCGACGCCGATGCCCCGGCGGAGCGCGTGGCGGTCAGCCTGACCGATTGCGCCGCCCCGGCGATCCTGATCGATCTGGTGACCGGAACGAAGGCGGCGACGCTGGCCGAAGCCGGCGCGAACGTCCAGGTCCTGCGCATCGGCGATGTGCTGAGCGATGATGAGCGGGCGTTCGACCTGCGCGCCGACGGTGTGACGCCGGACAGCCCGGCCTACGCCATCTACACCTCGGGCTCGACCGGCAAGCCCAAGGGCATCGTCATCAGCCACCGCAACATCTGCCACTATCTGCGTGCCGCCAACAGCGTCTATGGCATCACCGCCGACGACGTGGCCTTCCAGGGCGCGTCGGTGGCCTTCGACCTGTCGCTGGAGGAGATCTTCGTCCCCTATTTGGCCGGCGCCACCCTGTGGGTCGCCAGCCGGCAGGTGCTGGACGAGGTGGACCGGCTGGCCGACGTGCTGAACGAGGCCGGCGTCACCGTTTTGGACACCGTCCCCACCCTGCTGGCGATGCTGCCGAAGGACGTGCCGTCGCTGCGCATCGTCATCCTCGGCGGCGAGGCCTGCCCGCCCGCGGTCGCCTCGCGCTGGTGCCGGCCGGGCCGGCGCCTGTTCAACAGCTATGGCCCGACCGAGGCGACCGTCGTCGCGACGGTGGCCGAGGTGCTGCCCGACACCCCCGTCACCATTGGCCGCCCGATCCCCAACTATACCTGCTATGTGGTGGATGAGGCGCTGCAGCCGGTGGCCGCCGGCACCCAGGGCGAACTGCTGATCGGCGGTCCCGGCGTGGCCCAGGGCTATCTCGGCCGTCCGGAACTGACGGCGGAGAAGTTCATCGCCAATCCGTACCGCACCGGTGCACACGATTCGCTGCTCTACCGGTCCGGCGATGCGGTCAGCGTCGACGCCGACGGCAACCTGCGTTTCCATGGCCGCATCGACGATCAGGTGAAGATCCGCGGCTTCCGGCTGGAACTGGGCGAGATCGAGGCCAAGCTGACCGACCTGCCGGGCATTGCCCAGGCCACGGTTGTGCTGCGCAACGACAACGGGCTGGACCGGCTGGTCGCCTTCCTGGTCGCCCAACCGGGCGCTTCCCTGGAAAAGACGGCGCTCCGTGACGCTCTGCGTGCGCAGCTGCCCGCCTACATGGTGCCCGCGCATTATGAACAGGTGGCGGAGCTGCCGCGCCTGACCTCCGGCAAGGCCGACCGCAAGACCCTGCAGGCCATGGCGCTGACCGAGGATGCCGGTTCGGGCGAGCAGGAGGAGCCGCGCAGCCCGACCGAGGCCGCGCTGCTGGAGGCCGCCCGCCGCGTCTTCCCCGGCCAGTCGATCCCATTGGAGGCCGACTTCTTCCTGGATCTGGGCGGCCATTCGCTGCTGGCCGCGCGCTTCGTCTCGGCAGTGCGCGAGACTGCCGGGCTGGCCAGCTTGACCCTGCAGGACGTCTATGGCGCCCGCACGCTGCGCGCCATGGCCGAGAGGCTGGACGCCAAGGCGCCCGCCGGCCAAGGCGCCGCACCCGCCGACCTGTCCTTCGATCCGCCGCCGCTCGGCCGCCGCCTGCTGTGCGGTCTGGCCCAGGCCGCGGCTCTGCCGATCATCCTGGCGCTGATGACGGTGCAGTGGCTGGGCGTCTTCGTCAGCTACATGCTGCTGTCCGGCGAGGATGCCGGGCTGCTGGGCGAGATCACCACGCTGTTCGGCGTCTATGTCGTCATCAACATCGCCACCGTCGCCATCGCCATCGCGGCGAAGTGGCTGATCATCGGCCGGACCAAGCCGGGTCGCTATCCGCTGTGGGGCGTCTATTATTACCGCTGGTGGCTGGCCCAGCGCTTCATCGCCCTGGTCCATCTGAAGTGGTTCCAGGGATCGCCGGTGATGCGGCTGTTCCTGCGCGCCCTCGGCGCCAAGGTCGGCGCCGACGCGATGATCGGCGAGTTCGAATCCGGTGCCATCGATCTGGTCAGCATCGGTCGCGGCGCCTCCACCGGCGGCAAGGTGAAGCTGGCCAATGCCGAGGTGATCGGCAACGAGCTGGTGATCGGCACCATCGAGATCGGCGAGGACGCCTATATCGGCACCTCCTGCGTCATCGGCCATGATGCCGTGGTCGGCAAGGGCACCGAGTTGGCCGACCTGACCGCGCTGGCCGCCGGCACACGCACCGGCGACCATGAATCCTGGGACGGTTCGCCTGCCCGCAAGATCGGCACCGTCGACAGCGCCGCCCTGCCGCAGGAGCCCCGCGCCGGCATCGTCAAGCGCGCCACGCAGGGGCTGATCTATCTGGTCGCCCTGGTCGGCCTGCCGCCGGTGGCGCTGATCCCGATCTTCCCGGCCTTCTACCTGTTCGACAGGCTCGACGCCTGGATGGGCGGAGTGTTCAAGGTCAACTACCTTTACTATGTCCCCGCCATCGCCTGGCCGACCGCCATGTTCCTGGTGGCCTTCACCGTCCTGCTGATCGCCGCCATGCGCTGGATCGTGCTGCCGAAGGTGGAGGCCGGTTCCTACTCGGTCCACAGCTGGTTCTATGTCCGCAAATGGGTCGTGGCGCTGGCAACCGAGGTGATGCTGGAAACCCTCAGCTCGCTCTACGCCACCGTCTACATGCGGGCCTGGTACCGCCTGATGGGGGCCAAGATCGGCCGCGACGCCGAGATCTCGACCAACCTCGCCGGCCGCTACGATCTGGTGGAGATCGGCGAGAAGTGCTTCATCGCCGACGAGGTGGTACTGGGCGACGAGGACATCCGCCGCGGCTGGATGCATCTGCAGCCGGTGAAGACCGAGGCCCGCGTGTTCGTCGGTAACGACGCCGTGGTCCCGCCGGGTTCCTGCATTCCCACCGGCACGCTGATCGGCATCAAGTCCAAGCCGCCGGCGAATTCCGAGATGCAGGCCGGCGACACCTGGTTCGGCAGCCCGCCGATCAAGCTGCCGGTGCGCCAGAAGTTCGACAACGTGTCGGCCAACTGGACGTTCGAGCCGTCGCGCGCCCGCCGTCTCGGCCGCGCCGTGTTCGAAGCCTTCAGCCTGTCGATGCCGTCGATGCTGTTCATCACCTTCGGTACCTTCGCGGTGGAGTTCTTCGCCAAGGCCATTCTGGATCAGCGCTGGGGCGCCTTCGCCTGGCAGTTCCTGGCGGTCAGCGTCGCCATTCCCATGGCGATGGTGCTGATCGTGGCGCTGGTGAAATGGGCGATCATGGGCCGCTATGCCCCCACCATGAAGCCGATGTGGTCCTGGTGGGCCATGCGGACGGAGGCGGTGGCCGTGCTGTACTGGGGTCTGGCCGGCAAGGTCCTGCTCGACCACCTGCGCGGCACGCCGATGCTGCCCTGGGTGCTGCGCCTGTTCGGCACCAAGTTCGGCAAGGGCGTCTACATGGACACCACCGACATCACCGAGTTCGACTGCGTGTCCGTCGGCGACTATTGCGCCATCAACGCCCTGTCGGCGCTGCAGACCCACCTGTACGAGGACCGCGTGATGAAGGTCGGCCGGGTTTCGGTCGGGACCGGCGTCACCATCGGGGCCGGCGCGACGGTGCTGTACGACACCCATGTCGGCGACTTCGCCCGTCTGGGTCCGTTGACCCTGGTGATGAAGGGCGAGGAAATCCCCGCCCACGGCGACTGGGTCGGCGCACCGGCCGAGCCGGCGGTTCATGCCCATGCCACGGTCGATGGACAGGTGAAGGCGGCGGCATAAACAGCCTGCGCGCGTGACGAAAAGACGAGGCTGGTCATACCATTGCGGTGTGCCGGCCTTTTCTTTTGCCCCTACTTCGGCCGACGACAAACCGCCGCGCCGCCTTCCGCCTTGCCGATGGTTGTCTCCGCCCCGCAGCGGTGTATAAGGGGGGCCGAGCGCGGCCTGCCCCCTTCGCGCGCCCGGCCGGGCGCGTACCGCGGAGGCGAGCGGACGCCATTGGATCGCCACGAAGGAACGCCCCAATGCCCGACGACATCGCCTCAGCCCGCGGTCTCTTTCCGCTCGCCAAGGACGACACGACCTACCGCAAGCTGACCTCGGACCATGTCTCGGTCGTCGAATTCGACGGCGAGCAGATCCTGAAGGTCGAGCCGGAGGGTCTGCGCCTGCTGGCCGAGGCTGCCTTCTCCGACATCAACCATCTGCTGCGTCCGGGCCATCTGGCCCAGCTCGCCAAGATCCTGGACGATCCGGAGGCGTCGGCCAACGACCGCTTCGTGGCGCTCGACCTGCTGAAGAACGCCAACATCGCCGCCGCCGGCACCCTGCCGATGTGCCAGGACACCGGCACCGCCATCATCATGGGTAAGAAGGGCCGCCGCGTCTGGACCAAGGGCGGCGACGAGACCGCCCTGTCGGAGGGTGCGCGCGACGCCTACCTGAAGCGCAACCTGCGCTACAGCCAGCTGGCGCCGATCTCCATGTATGAGGAGAAGAACACCCGGAACAACCTGCCGGCCCAGGTCGACATCTATTCCGAGGGCGAGGACTATTACAAGTTCCTGTTCATGGCCAAGGGCGGCGGGTCGGCCAACAAGACCTTCCTGCACCAGGCCACGCCGTCGGTGCTGGCGCCCGACCGGCTGCTGAAGTTCCTGGAAGACAAGATCCGCTATCTCGGCACCTCGGCCTGCCCGCCCTACCACCTCGCCATCGTCATCGGCGGCCTGTCGGCGGAGCAGAACCTGAAGACGGTGAAGCTGGCCTCGGCCCGCTATCTCGACAACCTGCCGACCGAGGGCGGCGAGGACGCGCACGCCTTCCGCGATCTGGCGATGGAGGCAGAGGTCCACAAGTTGACGCAGAACATGGGCATCGGCGCCCAGTTCGGCGGCAAGTATTTCTGCCACGACGTCCGCGTCATCCGCCTGCCGCGCCACGGTGCCTCCATGCCAATCGGCATTGGCGTGTCCTGCTCGGCCGACCGTCAGGCGGTGGGCAAGATCACCAAGGACGGCATTTTCCTGGAGCAGCTGGAGACCGATCCGGCCCAGTATCTGCCGGAGATCGGGGACGAGCATCTGTCGGGCGAGGTCGTGAAGATCGACCTGAACCAGCCGATGGAGCAGATCCGCGCCACGCTGAGCCAGTATCCGATCCGCACCCGCCTGTCGCTGACCGGCCCGCTGATCGTCGCCCGCGACCTGGCCCATGCCAAGCTGCGCGCGCGCCTGGACGCCGGCGAGCCGCTGCCGGACTATTTCAAGAATCACCCGATCTACTATGCCGGCCCGGCCAAGACGCCGGAAGGCTACGCCTCGGGCTCCTTCGGGCCGACCACGGCGGGCCGCATGGACAGCTTCGTCGACCAGTTCCAGGCGGCGGGCGGTTCCATGGTCATGCTGGCCAAGGGCAACCGCAGCCCCGAGGTGACGGCGGCCTGCAAGCAGCATGGCGGCTTCTATCTCGGCTCGATCGGCGGCGCCGCCGCCCGTCTGGCCCAGGACTGCATCAAGAAGGTGGAATGCGTCGAGTATCCCGAACTCGGCATGGAAGCCATCTGGCGCATCGAGGTCGAGGACTTCCCGGCCTTCATCATCGTCGACGACAAGGGCAACGACTTCTTCAAGGAGTTGAAGCTCGCCTGATCCGGGCGAACCGGGCGTGAAGGGGGCGCGGCGCCTTGCGGGGGCCGCGCCCTTTTCCTGCCTGCTTGCCGGACGGCACCGGGGACGCCTATCTTCAGTGCATCGGGATCGGTGGAGGGCTTCCAATGGACGGTGTCTGTGACCGGCGCGCGCCGAAGCGGGACGTCACCTTGTCGCTGGACGAGGACATCCTGCAGCGCGCGCAGTCCCGTCCCGGCGACCTGTCCGAGCGCGTCGAGAAGCTGCTGGCCGACGAGGTGGCGAAAGCCGACCGTGAACGTCGCCTGGATGCCACGATTGCGGCGCTGAACGACTTCGACGCCAGATATGGCTCTTTCGCCGACGAACACCTCGATCATCTGTGATGGCTCAATTCGATGTGCATCGGAACCGAACCGCGACGCGCTCGGGCATTCCGTATCTGGTGATCGTCCAGTCACAACGTTTCGACGCATCTGCACGCAGGGTGGTCGCACCGCTGCTGCTGGCTGACAAGCTTCAGAGCACGGAACCCTCCTTGACCCCGAGTTTCGTGATCGAAGGCCATGACGTCGTTTTGAACCCGCTTCAGCTCGCCTCCGTTCAGATGGACCAGCTGGGCGAGAAAGTCTCTTCGCTCGCCGACGACAGCGACCGCATCATCGCCGCCATCGACCTCCCGATTTCCCGCGCCTGGGGATGAGTAGCCCGTGACACCCGCCCAAATCCAAGACCGCATCCTGTACCGCGACGGGCTGATGCTGATTCTCGACAAGCCCGCCGGACTGCCGGTCCATGCCGGCCCCGCCGGCGGGCCGAACCTGGAGCGGCATTTCGATGCGCTGCGTTTCGGCTTCCCCAAGCCGCCGTCCCTCGCCCACCGGCTGGACCGCGACACGTCGGGCTGCCTGATCCTCGGCCGCCATGCCAAGGCGCTGCGCAAGATCGGCATCCTGTTCCAGAACGGCAAGGTCGACAAAACCTATTGGGCCTTGGTCGCCGGCACTCCGCCGCAGGAGTCCGGACGGATCGAGCTGCCGCTCGCCAAGGTCTCCAACAAGACCGGCGGCTGGCGCATCGTCGGCTCGCCGGACGGGCAGGCGGCGGTCACCGACTATGTCGTGCGCGGGCAGGCGGAGGGGCTAACCTGGCTGGAGCTGACCCCGCACACCGGCCGCACCCACCAGATCCGCGTCCATTGCGCCTCCATCGGCTGTCCGCTGGTCGGCGATCCGCAATATGGCGGGCCGGAGGGCAAGCCGCTGCATCTGCACTCCCGCGCCATCTCGCTGCCGCTCTACCCGAAGCGCGATCCGGTCGGCGCGGTGGCACCGGTCCCGCCGCACATGCAGGCGGCGCTGGCGGCTTGCGGCTTTACCGAGGCTTCATAGCTTCACCGCTACCCTCCGTCCTTGCTGCAATGCGGCAGGCTGCCCCATGATCGTCGATGGAGATGGGGCGATCACGGCAGGCGGGACGAGCGCATGATACCGATCGGCATGACGGCAACCCAGCATGTGGCGACCCGCTGGATGACCCTGCGCTATGCCCTGGCGCTGACGCTGATCGCGCTGGGCACGCTCGCGGGATTCGTCATGACCGAGCGGGTCATCGGTCAGCACGAACGCATGCTGGAGGTCGTCAACGTTTCGGGCCGGCAGCGCATGCTGTCGCAGCGGACGGCCCTGCTGGTGGAGCAGTTGAAGACAGCGACCGATCCCGCGACGCGCGTCCACCTCGCCCGGCTGCTGGATGACGCCACGGACATGTTCGAAGCCGCCCATCGGCGGCTGAGCGGCCAGGCCGGACCGGAGGAAGGCCCGCCGATGGGTCCGCCGCCGCAGGATTTGTTCTACGGCGGACCCGACCCGCTGGACCCGGTGGTGACCGAACATATTGCCGCCCTGCGCCGCGTCATCGCCGCCGCATCCGCCGGTCAGTCGCCGGATCCAGCGGAGGCGGACCGCATCACCGCCCAGGCGCTCGGCCCGCTGCTGGACCGGCTGGAAGAGGTGGTGGCGCTCTATCAGGAAGAGGGGGAGGAGGGCTTCCAGACCCTGCATCGGCTGGGGCTGGCGGCGCTGCTGATCACCTTGCTGATCCTGGCGGTGGAGGCGCTGGCGATCTTCCGACCGATGACCCGGCAGGTTCGCCGCCAATTTTCCGAGATCCTGCGCATGGCGGAAGCCATCGAGCGCGCCAACGCCACGCTTGAACAGCAGGTCCGCGAACGGACAGCGGAACTGCACGCCGCCAAGACCGCCGCCGAGCAGGCCCACCGCGCCAAGTCCCGCTTCCTCGCCCATGCCAGCCATGACCTGCAGCAGCCCCTTCAGGCCATCGGCATGTTCACCGGCATTCTGGAGCGCCAACCGCAGAGCGGCAAGACGGCGGCCCTGCTGACGGATCTGAAGGCGGCGCAACGGTCGATGCGCGACCTGCTGAATGCCATTCTCGACATCTCCAAGCTGGAATCGGGGGTGGTGACACCGAAGCCGGCCGACCTGCCGCTCTCCCCCCTGCTCGACCAGTTGGAAGCGGAGTTCGCCGGGCAGGCGGAGGCGAAGGGGCTGCGCCTGCGCGCCATCCCGACCAACGCGGTGGTGCGCAGCGACCCGGCCCTGCTGGAGCGCATCCTCCGCAACCTGATCGCCAACGCCATCCGCTATACCGAAACCGGCGGCGTTCTGGTCGGCTGCCGGACCCGCGGCGACACGCTGTGGATCGAGGTCTACGACACCGGCCGCGGCATCGCCGAACCCGACCGCCGGCGCATCTTCGAGGAGTTCGTCCAGCTCGACCGCCCCGACCGCGACCGCAGCGAAGGGATCGGGTTGGGGCTCGCCATCGTCGAGCGGCTGGCAAGGCTGCTGGGCCATCCGGTGACGGTGCGTTCGGCGGAAGGACGCGGAACCGTCTTCGCGGTGGGGGTGCCGCTGGCGGGGTGAGATTGTCCCTCTTGCAGGAACGATCTGGTGCAAACGCACTGGATTGTTCCGCGAGGCGCTGGGTGCCAAATTCCCCTCCAGACAACGACACACACCCCAACGGTACGGAGGGTTCCACCATGATCACCATTCGCCATCGCGACGAGCGTGGGGTTGCCAACATGGGTTGGCTGAACAGCAACCACAGCTTCTCGTTCGGCCACTACTTCGATCCCGGCCATATGGGCTTCCGCGCCCTGCGGGTCATCAACGAGGATCGGGTGATCCCCGGCGCCGGCTTCCCCACCCATGGGCATGCCAACATGGAGATCGTCTCCTACGTGCTGAACGGCGCGTTGGAGCATAAGGACTCTATCGGCACCGGGTCGGTGATCCGTCCGGGCGAGGTCCAGGTGATGAGCGCCGGCCGCGGCATCCGCCACAGCGAGTACAACGCGTCGGACACCGAGCCGGTGCATTTCCTCCAGATCTGGATCCTGCCGGAAGCCAACAGCCTCGCCCCCGGCTACCAGCAGGCGGATTTCCCGGCCGAGCAGAAGCGCGGCACGCTGAAGCTGGTCGGATCGCGGGACGGGCGGGACGGCAGCGTCACCATCCATCAGGATGTCGACCTGTACGCCGCGCTTCTGGACGGCGAGGAAAGCGCCACCTTGCCGCTGCGCCCCGGCCGGCACGCCTGGGTCCAGGTCGCCCGCGGCCGGGTCCATCTGAACGGCACGCTGCTGAAGGCCGGCGACGGCGCCGCGCTGACGGATGAGGAGGCGGTGACGCTTGACCGGGCGGACGAGGCGGAAGTGCTGGTCTTCGACCTCGCCTAGGGTCACGTCACAGCACCTGCTTGGGCACCGACAACAGCTCCTTCCTGATGCGGTTCATGCTGGGGCGGTTGTCGGGGCCGAAGGCGATGGGGCGGCAGAGGTGCATGGCGGTCAGCCCGACCCGCGCGGTCAGCAGGCCGTTGATCACCCCCTGCCCCATCCGGGTGGAGATGGCGGCGGCCAGCGAGCCGCCCAGCGCCTCCACCGCCACATGATGGGCACTTTCGGTCACGCCCGCGACGGCGATGTTGGCGAGCATCCGGCGCAAGAGCCGGAGCGAGCCGACATAGCCGGGCCGGGCGCCATAGAGGCTGGCGATCTCCCGAACCAGCTTCAGGTTGCGCCAAAGAACCACCGCGAAATCCAGCAGCGCCGCCGGGCTCAGCGCCGTGGCGATGGCGGTGTCCCGCGACGCGCGCAGAACCCGCTGATAGGCGGCGCGGTCGAGCGGGCTCAGCACCTCGCGGTCGAGCAGCCGCACCACCTCATGCTCGTCATGGGCGTCGGTGACATGATCGCGCACGCGGGCCAGCGCCGGGGCCAGTTCCCGCCGGTCGGCATAGAGCGCCACCAGCGATCCGGCAAAGCGGTCGGCCCGGCCGCCGGGGGCGTCGACTTCCAGCCGGCCGGCCTCGGCCCGCAGTTCCTCGATCCGGCGCAGGCGGCGAAGCGACAGCAGTTCGGTCACCAGCATCGCGATTGCGGCAATGCCGGCGGTGGCGGCGAGCAGGGCGACCAGGACGCCAAGGGCCAGGCTGGTGGCGAAGGCGCGGGCCAGCAGGTCGGCGGTGTCGAAGCCAAGCGCCACCAGAACCAGCGCCGCCAGCGCCCCGAACAGCCAGCGGCCGAGCCGGCGCGTTGTCCGCACCGGCGTAGCCGGGGCCGGCAGCAGGTCGGCCGGTTCGCCGGAACCGGTCAGCAGGGCGGCTTCCTCCTCCGCCGGGACGGGTGCTGCGCGGTCGAGGTCCAGTTCCATCGGCGGAACCCAGCCCGGTGAAGCTTTGCGGGTCTCGCGCTCCGTCACGTCAGATAATCCCCGAGAAGGAATTGCAGGGCCTGATCGACGCGAATGTGCGGCAGGCCGCGCGGGTCGCGGCCGAGGTCGTCGGGCGGCCGGAAGGGCAGGAAATTATAGGGACGGTCGCGGCCGGGCGGGAAGGCCTCGGCATCCTCCGGAATCTCGCCGGGGAACAGCACAGTCGGACGGTCGCGGCCGACGGGAACGCCGCGGACACAGCGCAGTTGCCGGCCCTCATGCTCCGTCACCACGCTTTCAGTGCATTTCAGCGCGGCGATGGCCATGGTCTCGACCTGGGCGCCTTCGAAACGGATGGCGTTGCGGGCGTCGCCGACCAGCCGGTCGAGCAGTGCGCGCAGCTGGGCATGCTGGTGGGCGGCGATGTGGTCGGCCTTGGTCGCGGCGAACAGCACGCGGTCGATCTTGCTGCCGAACAGCCAGTCGAACCAGCCGGAGGCACCATGGCGGAACGGCTCCAGGCTCAGCTCCAGGGCCCGCTTCATGTCGGCCATCCCGGCGGGGCCGGCGTTCAGTGCGCCCAGCACGTCGATCAGCACGATCTGGCGGTCGAGCCGGGCGAAATGCTCGGCGAAGAATCGGCGGACGACATTGGTCTTGTAAGCCTCGTACCGCTCCTCCATCAGCGCCCACAGGCTCCCCCTGCCCCGCTGTGCCCCATGCAGCGGGCAGAAGGTCAGAAGCGGCGCGTCCTTCATGTCACCGGGTTCGACAAAGCGGCCGGGCTGGATCAGGCTGAGCAGCGTGTCGGCGCGGCGGCAGGCGTGGAGATAGTCGGTGTAGAGCGCCGCCCCGCGCCGCGCCGTCTCCTCCTCCGCCGGGGCGGCCGGATCGATGGTGGCGAGCCAGCCGCGCCAGGAGGCCGACAGCTCGTCGCGCGGCGGACGGGCGGCGAGTTCCAGGGTCTGCGCGCTCCATTCCGCGAAGCTCTGGCGGAGCAGCGGCAGGTCGAGCAGCCATTCGCCGGGGTAATCGACGAGGTCGAGGTTCAGCGTCGCCATCGGTTGCACCGTGCGCTTCAGCGCCGAATCCGGCCGGTAGCGCAAGGAGACGCGCATCTGGCCGATGCCGCGCGTCGGCTCCGGCCAATGGGGATCGGGGCCGGTCAAAGCGGCGAGATGGCCTTCGAAATCGAAGCGCGGCACGTCGGGATCGGGCTGCGGCCGCAGCCGCGCCGCCTGGAAGCGGCCCGACGACATCACGTCGAGGAAGGGCAACCGCCCGGCCTTCAGCAGATTGTCGACGAGGGCGGTGACGAACACGGTCTTGCCCGCCCGCCGCAGTCCGGTGACGCCGACGCGCACCGTCGATTCCAGAAGAAGCCGGCTGCCGGCGTCGTACAGGCTGTTCAGGTCGGGAATGCGCACGGGCGGACGTTCACCTCTGGCCGATGACCGGCCCTATATGGGGTTGAGCCGGCGCGATGCGAGGGGCCGGATGCGACGTTTGGAACAGCGTGAAACAGTTTTCGGGGGTGTGTTCACTGTTCCATCTGCAGGGCATCGGCGGGGACCTCCGCGGGTGGGGACCGGGGGTCATTCGTATCATGGATGCGGGGGAGCGGGTAACGGTGGGATGGAAAAGTCGGTGAGACACATGCGGAAACCGCCCTCTCCCGCCCCGGGAGAGGGAACCTAGCCGCCGATGTAATGCGGCATCAGCTTCGCCTGATCGCCGATCCATACACTGCAGCGGCTGTCCTGGTTGCGGAAGAAATAGGCCTTGCCGGGCTGGCGGCGGTTCTGCGGGTCGATCAGGTTGGCGCCGCCGGAAAAGGCGACGCCATAGCGGTAGTCCGGCGTCGATGCCCAATAGAGGCCGTCGATCTGCTGAAGGAAGGCGCCGCGCTGACACAGGTGCGACAGGGTGCGGTCGAAGGTCGCGAGGCCCTTCAGGCCGTCGGGCAGGCTGTAGACGGCACGGCTTTCGGTGCGGCGCAGGCGCGGCTGGTGGCCGGGCGGCGGGGGTTCGTAGGCGCGGAACAGCGGTCGCAGATGGCCGGGGTCGGTGCGGTCGGTGCGCAGAACCTCCTGCGCGCCGGCGGCGGCCGGAAGCAGGAGGGAGACCACAAACAGGATGGTAAGGCGGCGGGTCATCGCACCGACGGGTTGTTGGCGACGAAGGCGAAATAGGGCAGCCGCCGCACCGCGTCGGCCACCATCAGATAGGCGACCGCGAAGGCCAGCAGCGAACTGAGGAAATAGCCGTATCCATACCACGGAAAGCCCATCCGGCTGAACAGCAGGGTGAAGCCGGCGTTGGTCGCCAGATAGACCAGTTGCACCGTCAGGTTCCGCGCCCGCAGGTCGAAATAGGCGAGGATCACCGTGCAGAACAGGAACATCACCTGGAAGAAGGCGCCCAGCACGCCGAAGCGGAACATGCCGATCTGCTGGTACTGCAGGCCGATGGCGCCGACGATGGCCGGGGCCAGGAAGATGCAGACGGCGCAGACGGCGCCCTGGAGGATGACGAGGTTGCGGCTGCTGTCGAGCAGGGCGGCGATGATGGCGCGGTGGTTGCGGGCGATCTGGTCGAAGGTCGCGTGCTTCTGGATGTCGCGGTAGAAGGCCTGGTAATGCTCGAAGAAGCGGGTCTCGATGTTCACCGTGAACAGGGTCAGCGCCGGCAGCGTCGTCAGATAGGCGATGAACATGGCGCCGTCATAGGCGCTGTAGATCGCCATGGCGCCGGAAACCAGCTCGCGCTCCGGCGCGAACCACATGATCCACTTGTCGGTCCAGACGGCGGCATTTGCGAAGAACCCGATCAGCGCCAGATCGGCGTATTTGCGGAAGTAGGACAGGAAGTCGAACAGCCGGCCGACCGGGTAGGGATATTCGGCCAGCACCCGCGCGATCAGCCCGAACTGGATCACCGCCAGCCCGGCGGAGAATCCCCAGATCATTCCGGCGGCGCCGAAGCGGTCGCCCAGCAGCACCGCCCCCACCATGCCGGTGGTCATGCCGACGCCGAAGGCGATGGTGACCGCCAGATAGTCCTTCAACGCCGACAGGAAGATCGACACCACCCATATGCCGCAGACCAGGAAGAAGTTCGCCAGCCCGCCCAGCATGATCGGCAGCGGCAGGCCGCTGAACAGCGGGTAGAAGGGGCCGGCGGTCAGGCCGGCGATGGCATAGGCCAGCCCAAGCGTCGCCAGCAGCATGCCGGGCGCCGCCTCCACCTCCTTGGCATAGATGGCGTCGGCGAGATAGCGGGTGGCGACCAGCACCAGCGGCCCGGTGAACACCACCGAGAAGCAGAAATTGTAGATCACCACCACGCGAAACAGCGTCAACTGCTCCGGCCCCACCAGATCGCGGCCGAACAGCGTGATGCCGGCCAACGCCAGGATGGTGAACATCCAGGGACCGGAGGTGATGAAGGCGGAATGGGCATAGCCCTGCAGCACGCCCAGCAGATCGTCGCGCCGGGCCAGCCGGCGGAGCGCGAAGCCGATGCCGGCCATGTCACGTTTCCGTTCTTGTAGATAGACGCACTAAACCCCCAATTGAAACAAAACATTCCATCATTTTTACAACATAACATTGGCAAAACTTCACATCACTTTTCTAGCCTGAATTGTCTCCTCACCCCCGAAAAAGATATTGCTAGCGCAGCAATCGATATGAAGGATGTCAAGTTAATCCACAAGTGTAATACGATATTTGTCGCCCTCACCGGAGGATCTCCACCGATAATTCCGAAAGGATTTATTATGGTCTGCGCAGACAAAAAGAAAGACCTCGCCAATCCATTTAAATAATAATCGCCGCATAGCTGAGCCTGCCAACTCTCTATCACACTTGACTTTGAGCAGTCCAAGGACGTCATCGCCCAATTATTTGCATAAATCATTAAAACATTAAATATGAACAGAGAGATTGTCCACGCTAGCGGCCTGTATGGTTTACCGCCAAAATCAGAAATTGCATCGTAACAAAAGCTCACCACCTTCAAGAAAGTATCTTGCTTGATACGCTCTATCCGCATTTCATTCGAACGAACAACAGCAAGCGCAGACAACTCTCCGCGCGCTTCAAGGTGACCCCTAAAATTTCTCAATGCCTGCATATCTTCGGAATACACGCCAAAATAACCCCCATCCTCATTAATGCGTGGACTGAGAATTTGGGAGTCGTTAGAGATTGTTATCTCCCTGAATGGAGACCTATGTTCAGATCCCTTACAACGGAGATTGCATATAACAGATCGATCAATGATAAGGCTCCCCACAGATTCTGGATTAATCCTCATCATGCCAACATGGCATCCAACCAAAAACAAGCGATGCACATCAATATCAGCATCTATGGGTTCCGACTTTAATTCTATATTAACAATCCAGCAATTACGAAACGTAATAATTCCTCTAGGCGCACTTATCACCACATTTAAAATAATTAAATCAGAAAATCCCGTGAAATCGAAGCATTCTTTTATTTCAATGCAATCAACCATATACCGTCCGGCTACGAAACGCTTATTATTGGATATCGGCTTTTCCTCCGGCGCAATTCCGCTAGTTATGTGAGATGAGAAGTCATTACTATCGACTATTAATTTCGTTGACATTCCTCGCTTTAATGACTCCCTGGTCGCACCAACGATATAAGACGACGCCGACTCGAAATAACTTTGCCCATTTTCATTGAAATACTTGTAGGTCACTCCTTCCCTATCTCGATAAGCCTTTACGAAATTAGAGTATTTTATGACAACCTCATGTTCTGCTCCAAAAGAAGTCCTCATAATCCAGCAAAATTCATGAGGAACATCCTTGAGCTTAACGGCACTAGATATTCTCAACACCAACAACACCGCCGATACAATAAAAACAAGCCAGAATCCACCCTGAGCATAATCATGGAATGAATGCGTGTTCATCAGGTCCACCATTGTTTCAGAAAATACTCACGGCGTCTTTTAATCCAATCAACGGCAAGGAATACACCTTGAAATAAAATCTACCCTGCCGCTCCAATTTTGATGTGCTCGTCATAGATGGCGCGATAGACGCGGTCGATGGTGACCTTGTCGTAGGACTGGGCGACCCGCCGGGCGATGGCCTGCGCGCAGCGCTCCCGCCAGGGGCGGTCGAGCAGCAGGGCGCGCAGCTCCCGCGCGGTGTCGAGCGGACTGGCCAGCGGCGTCACCGCCCCGCCCGGCCCCAGCGGCGGAACCTCGTCCGGCCGGCCCATCAGCAGTTCCGAACAGGAGCCGACATCGGTCGCCACCGTCGGCACGCCGGACGCCCCGGCTTCCAGGATCACCAGCGGCTGCGCCTCGCTGACGCTGGTCAGCGCAATGGCGTCGATCTTGCCCAGCCAGTCGGTCAGCTTGACCCGGCCGGCGAAGATCACCGTCTGTTCCAGCCCCAGATGCTTCACGATGGTGCGGCATTCCTCGACATAGCCGGGGTCCTCCTCCAGCGGGCCGAGGATCATCGCCTTCAGGTCGGGGATGTCCTCGCGCAGGATGCCGGCGGCGCGGATGTAGGTCTTCACGTCCTTGATCGGCACGACGCGGCCGATCAGGGCGATGGTCGGCGGGCGCGGCGCGGGGTCGCGCCGGACCTGCGAATAGCCGGCATAGTCGATGCCGTTGGGCACGATCATCAGCTTGGCCGGGTCGGCGCCCTGACGGCGCTGGAACTCCTGGTTTCCGCCGTACAAGGTGATGATGCGGTCGCAGGCGTCGTAACAGGCCTTGGAGTAGCTGGCGAAGGTGTCCAACCACAGATCGCGCAGGTCGCGCTTCTTGCGGTCGAGCGCCAGGGAGGTGTCGGCCCCCTCGAACAGCCATTCGGCCATCAGGATCTCGATGCGCCGTTCGTTGGTGTAGATGCCGTGTTCGGTCAGCAATGCCGGCCGGCCAGTCTCCAGCCGCGCCCGCGCGGCGAACAGCCCGGCATAGCCGGTGGAGATGGCGTGATAGACCGACGCCTGCGGCATCGGCACCAGCAGGGTGGCGAACAGCCCGCTCATCAGCGCGCGGCTGCCCCAGAAATATTCGAGGAAGGAGGCGTCCGGCAGGGCGGCCCTGCACATGCGCACCACCATCTGGAAGGCGTCCTCGGAGTTCAGCAGCGCCCGCTTGCCGATCCGGCCGCGCCGCGGCGCCAGCAGGCGCAGAACCTCGGCGACCTCGGCCAGCCCTCCCCCCTGCTGCAGGCGGGCGAGCGGTTTTTCCAGGGCCGCCACCAGCCGCCCGGTGCCGGGCTGCCAGCGCCAGCCGGCGGGCGGGTCCTGCAGATAGACGTGGGTCAGGCCGGTGACGTTGGGCGGCAGTTCATAGGCGAGCTTGCGGGCGCCGCGGTCGGCGACCAGTGCCACGATGTGGAAGGTCAGGTCCGAATGGGAGCGGATCAGGTCGTGCGTCCAGGTCGACACGCCGCCGGCGACATAGGGATAGGATCCCTCCATCAGCAGGCAGACGTCGGCCTTGGGGGCGTGGGGCGCTTCGGGCGGCAGCGGTTGGGACGGGGAGCGGCTCATGCGGCCAGCTCCTTCGCGGCGGTCTCGGCGACGGCCGTTTCGTCGTCGCGCCACAGGGCGAAGACGTCGCGCAGCGCATCGGGCAGTGCCGCCCCGTCGCCCAGCAGGTCGGGCCGGCGCAGGGGCAGCGCCCGCAGGTCGGTGAAGCGGCCGAGCCGGAACAGGCTCTCGGCATACCAGAACAGGATGCGGCTGTCGGACGTGCGGTCGACCAGCGGTTCCAGCCGCGCCGCCGCCTCCGCCGCCAGCCCGCAGCGCAGCAGCAGCCGGCCGAGGTCGAGGCGGATGGCGTCGTCGTCGGGCGCCAGCTCCAGGCTGCGGCGGTAACCGTCCAGCGCCTTCTCGCGGATCTCCGCCTCGCGGTTGGAATCGAGCAGGCCGCAGAAGGCGTAGTCGTCGAGGTGGCGGGACAGGGCGGCCAGGGCACCGGCATCGTCCGGATGGGCGCGGGCCGCATGGTCGAGCGACTGCCAGCGCTCGTTGAACTCATGCTCCACCCGCGCGGTGGCGGTGGCGGCCTGGACGCGGACGGACGGGTCGGCATCGGCGAGACCGGCCTTCAGCGCGGGCGTGAAGGCGGGACGGAAATGGCGGGCGACCAGGGCGATCACCGCCTGCTTCTGCTGCGGCGTGCCCATCCACATCATGTCGGTGAAGGATTCGCCCGCCACCAGATGGGCGTTCTCGCGGCCCGACACGATCAGCTCGTACAGCTCCTGCGCCGGGCCGGTCTCGCTTTCGGGGAAGAGGGAGAGATACCAGTCCTGGAAGCCGGTGGCATAGCGGCTGAACAGCGCCAGCAGCGCCGCGGTCACCAGCGTGCAGGCGGCGCCCAGCGGACCCAGCGGCACCATGGTGACCAGCAGAAGCCCGGCCAACCGCAGGTCGCGGCCGCGCCGCGCCCGGCTGCGCAGCCACAGCCCGACCAGCCCGCAGAGCATCAGGTGCAGCGCCGCGGCCGACGCCGCGGCGAAGGGAACGCCGGACAGGCCGAACGCCAGCGCCCCGGCGTCGAGCAGGCCGGCGCCGAGCGTCGCCGCCACCAGTTCGGCGGTGCCGGCGGCCGGGCGGTCGCCCGCCAGTGTACCGGCAGAATCGGTCAAGTCGGGGGACAGGGCGGTCATCGTACGCCCTCCAGGACTATCTTTTCCGGCAATAGTCGCCCTCTCCCGTCCCGGGAGAGGGAGGGGACCCACGAAGTGGGGAGGGTGAGGGGCAAGGCAAGATTCCCGAACCGCATGGCTTCTTGGATCACCCCTCACCCTTCCCATGCTTCGCATGGGCCCCTTCCCTCTCCCGGGGCGGGAGAGGGAGTCGGTGCAGGCTCAGGCGGCTCGACCCGGCGGGTGACGAAGCTGATGGGGATGCTGGACAGCCCGTCGGGCAGCTCCCGGCGCACCGCGCGTTCCAGCTTCGCCTCCACCAGCTTGGCGCCCTCCAGCGGCGTGCCGGCCAGGATCACGCCGAAGGAGGCGCCCTGCTGGCCGAAGTCGCAGGCGAGGTCGGTGTCGCGCAGGCTGCCACGCACCGCCGTGCCGATGGCGGCGGCAAGGTCGGCGCGCTGGCCGACCGACAGGCGGGACAGGCCGGTGGGGCGGATGGTGATGGCCGTCGTCTCGAACCCCATGCGGCGACCGAGCAGGGCCAGGAACTCCGCCTGCCGGCCGATGTAGCTGGAGGAATAGAGCGCGTCGTCGGTGAAGACCCGCTGTTCGTTGGCGGTGCGGAACTGGCGCGCCTTGGCCAGCGCGGTGCCGATCCATTCGCACAGGATGCGGAAATTCTCGACCGTGTTGACGCTGAGATCGGTGAAGCCCAGGCTTTCCACCTTCACCATGCCGACCACCTCGCCGGTGTCGCTGCTGACCAGCGGCCCGGCCAGCACGCCCTCGCCGGCCAGGATGCGCTCGTCCTCCACCCGGTTGACGCAGAGCTGCCGCTGGCGGGCGATCACGGTCTGGAACAGCGGGGTGCCGCTGTCGAACCAGCGGGCATAGCTGTCGTGGTCGTCGTCCCACCCCTCGTTCGTCACCGATTCCAGCACGTCGTTGTTCAGCAGGAACAGCGAGAATTTCTCCGGCTTCATGACGGTGCGGACGAGGTCGGCGACGCCCAGCATCACCTCCCCCTCGTCCAGATGGTCGATGGACTTGGCGGCCTGATAGAGGGTGAAGACGGTGCGCAGCTGGCCGGCGACGCGGGTCTCAAGGCTTTCCTTCACCGATTTCAGCGCGCGGTAGGAGCGGGCGATGGCCTCCGCCTCCTGGCGGGCGGCGGCAAGGCCGGCGCGCAGTTCCTCGCGCTCGCGCAGCTGGCGCATGCGCAGTTCGCCGAACAGAACGGCGGCGACCAGCCACAGGATGGGCTCGCGCGTCAGGGTGAAGAGATGGTCGTAGAGGTCCTGGTCGATGCCGGCATCCGGCATGTTGCCGAACCGCAGCGCCACCGACGCCACCAGCGCCGCCAGCACGCCCTCGCTGGTGCCGTACTGGATCGCCAGCAGCAGGACCGGGATCCAGAAGGGATGCGGCTGCACCCCGTCGAAGCGCATCCCGGAGCCCAGCCAGCCGTCCAGCCCCAGCGCCACGCCGAAGAACAGCAGCAGTTCCAGCAGCGCGACCGGCCGCAGGCCGAACCAGCGGCGGGGGGAGGCGCCGTCGGCGGAGGCAGGGCTCGGCGGGCTGGTCATGCGGGTCCGGGCCTCAGCGATCGCCGGCGACCACCGGCCGCAGGCTGTCGATCATCCGCGTCACCACGCGCTGGGCAACGTTGTTGACGCTGTCGCGGCTGAAATAGCCGCGCCCGGCCTCCGACTGGCTGGAGGTCCAGAGAACGGCGCCGTCGGAGCTGCGGACCAGCCGGGCATTCAGGCCGACCACCGGCTCCTCGCGCAGGCCATGCTGGTAACCATATTCGGACACACTGCCGGTCAGCACCGCGTCCACCCCCAGCGTCCGGCCGGCGGCCTGGGCGTCGAGCGGGACGGTATCGGCCGGCGTATCGGTCACGGCGGTGGCGCTGGCGTCGCCGGTGGGCTTGGCGGCGGACAGGCGGCTGCGGACGCGGGCCGCATCCATGCTGCGGAGGCCCTCGACGCCGTAAAGCTCGGTGGAGACGATGTCGGCGGCGATCTGGCCGGCGTTGGGGTGGTTGGTCAGATTCTCGAAGGGCAGGACGGCGACGGTCGAGCCGGCCGGCAGCACGGCGCCCGGCTGGGCGAAGTCGCGGCTGTTGATCCGGCCGAAGCTGCAGCCCGCCAGCAGCAGCCCCGCCGCCAGCAGCGCCCCACCGGCCCGAACACCCTTGCCCATCATTCCCGCACCCTTTCGCCGCATCGCAATTCCACCTTTTTTAACCATAAAGTGTTGACACACCGTCAATAACGCCAGACCAGACTGACGCCGGCGCTGTTCACCGCGCTGGCCGTGCCGCGCGAGGTGGAGCGGGCATGGCTGGCGCGGAAATTCAGCTCCATATTGTCCGCGGGCTCCCAGCCGATGGACAACGATCCTTGCGGCCCGCTGCGGCCCCGCCGGTCATAGGCGTAGCCGACTTGCGCCGCATAGCGGACATAGTCGGTCAGATAGTCCTCTGCGCTGAGCTGCAGCGCATGAACCTCACGCGTCGCCGCCGGCAGCGGGACATAAGGCTGGCCTAGCGAATCCTGCCGCTCCTCGCGGTGGGCGACATATTCGGCGTCCAGCACATAGGCGACGCTGGTCAGCGGCCCGGCGGCGTTCAGCGTGTAGCGCAGCGATCCCTCCACCGTGGCGCTGCGCGCCAGATCGGCCTCGCCGGCAAGGCCATAGCGGTTGTAGCCGGCGCCCAGCGACAGGAACCAGCGGTCGGACAGCCGGTCCTCATGCTGGAAGAACAGGCGGTCGCGGCGGCCGCCGTCGACGATGCCCTCAAGGAAGGCGAAGCTCGGCTCGCTCCAGGCGAAGCCGGCGCGGGTCTCCGTTTCCTCGCCGCGCCAGCCGTGGGTGTAGCCGGCGCCCAGCGTCCGCGGCGCGGCGTAGAACGACAGGGTAGAGCGCTCCGCCTCAGGCCAGTCATGGACCAGCGCCGCCTCCAGACGGGAGCGGGCGCCGTGGAACGCCTCCAGCCGGCCGTCTTCGCGGCGCGCGGCGTCAACGTCGACCTCGCGGCGCTCGACGCTCCAGGTGAAGGCGGTGGAGCGGCCGAGGTCCTGCACGCCGCTGAAGCGGGCGATGCGCTGCATGTCGGCGTTGCGGACCTTCTGCCAGTCGAGGTCGAGGCGGCTGTGGTCCGCATTCTCGTGCAGCAGCAGCGCCTTGCCCTGCACCAGGGAGGGTTCGTCGGGCGTCAGCTCCAGCGCCGTATCATAGGCCCGGATCGCCTCGCGCCAGCGGCCGAGCCGCTCCTCCGCCTGGGCCAGCAGGGCGGTGGACTGGGCGTCGCTGGGGTCCTGTTCCAGCAGGTCGCGCAACAGGCTCCGCGCCGGGCGGACGTCGCCGCCCTCCATCAGCGCCAGCGCGCGGAAATAGTCCAGACGCCGGCGGGCGGCACGGTCGGCAGCCTGGGCCTCGCGGTTGGGGCCGGCGGCGGGGGCGCGGGTCAGGGCGACGGTGAGGCCGGTGGGATCGGTCGCGACCGTCGCCTCGACGCCGGTGGCGAGCACCAGGACGACGCTGTCGTAGCCGTAGAGGATGTTGTCGACCCAGGACTCCAGCCGCTCCGGCACGCGGTCGAGCGCGACGTCGCCGAGCGGGCGGTCGAAGCGCAGGACCAGCTCGCGGCCGTCGCGCTGGCTTTCGGTGGCGACCAGGCCGGGCCAATGCAGGGCGAAGCGGGCGGCGCGGTCCTCGCGCACGGCTTCCAGTTGGACAGCGGTTTGGGCGTGGGCGGGGGTGGCGGCGAGGAGGAGGGTTAGGAGGGCGAGCCGTATCACTCCCTCTCCCGCCCCGGGAGAGGGAAGGGGCCCAAGCGAAGCTTGGGAAGGGTGAGGGGTGATGCAAGGAGCCATGCGCTTCAGGATTCTTGGAATCCCCCTCACCCTCCCCGCGCCTTCGGCGCGGGTCCCCTCCCTCTCCCGGGACGGGAGAGGGATATCCTCCGCAAAGGCGCGCAAGCGATCACGGAAGGGCCAGGACACGGCGGGCCTCCGGCAGTCGTCCGTTTTCGATCAGCATCGAGGCGTAGTCGGCCCTCAGTTGGCGGTCGGCCGGGCGGCGCTTGCGCAAGGTCTCGAACAGCGCGACGGCGTCGTCGACCTTGCCCAGCCGGTTCAGCAGATTGGCCTCCGTCTGGACCGCCGCGTCGCCGCGGCCGGCACGGTGGCGCAGCTGGGACAGGGCGGTGCGGTAGAAGGGAACCGCCGCGGTCGGGCGTTTCAGCGCGGTCAGCGCCTCTCCCAGGAAATAATAGGCCTCGTAATCGTCGGGGCCGGTCGCGACATAGCGGCGCAGCAGCCGTTCGGCGTCGGCCAGGCGGTTCTCGTCATAGGCCAGCATGCCGAGCTGGCGCAGCGCATCGGCATCCTCGGGCTTGCGCGCCAGCAGGGCGGTCCAGGCCTGGGCGGCGGCGGCGCGCTGCCCGGTCTGCTCGGCGAGGCGGGCGTAGCGGCGCAAACGGTCGGGGGCGGATTCCTCGGGCACGGCGGTGCGCAGGGCCTGGGCCAGTTCCTTGCCCTTGCCGGCCGCGGCCAGCGCCTCGATGTAGGGGGTTTTCAGCGCCGGCTGGGCCGGGGCGGCGCCTTGGCCGCCGAGCCCGGCGATGACGCGGCGCCCGCCGCCATACTCGGCGAGACGGTCATACCATGCCGCCTGCTCGGCCGGGCTGGACGCCGCCTTGGCCCGCGCCTCGATCCAGTCCAGGCCGACGGCAGGCGGGCGCGGTCCCCAGAGATAGGCGAGCTGCCGGAAATCCTCGCTCTGCGGACCCTGCCCCGCCGCCAGCCGCTGCAGAACCTGCTCCGCCCCCGTTTTGTCGCCGAGCGCCAGCAGGGCGGAGACCGGTTCCCGCCGTTTGTCGGCAGGCAGACGGTCGTCGGTGGCGCGCGCCAGCAGATAGCGGCGCAGCTCGGCCTTGCGGCCCAGTTTCGTCAGCGTGTCGCGGTAGAGCGCTTCCTCCGCCTCGGCCAGCGGGGCGGCAGCGACCCGGCTCTGCAGCAGGGCGGCGAGGTCGGGCAGCGCGTTGGCCTTGGCCGCCGCATCGGCATACACACCGAGCCAGTCACCGCCCTGGCTCTCCGCCCAGCCGCGCAGCAGGGGCAGCGCCGCGCGGTAGGCCTTGTGGTCCAGCAGCATGGTGACGATGGCCTGCTGTTCGGCATCGGACAGGTTGCCCTTCGCCAGCTTGACGGTCAGGTGACGGGTCAGCTCCTCCGAGCGGCCGGCGCCGGCCAGGGCGGCGATATAGGCGGCCTCCACCTCCGTGCCGCCGTCGGCAAGCAGGGGGGACAGCAGCGGCAGCGCCTCCGCCGGCTTGCCGGTGGCGGTCAGGGCGTTGGCGAGGGCCAGACGGCTGCGCGGCGACGGGTCGAGCGCAAAGGCGCACTGCGAGGCGGCAAGGGCCAGCGCCGCCGCGGCGGGAGAGTCGGCGACACGTTCGGCGGCGCTGCCGGCGATGTCCTGCAACAGGCCGAGCGGCAGCTTGGGCTGTCCGGCCAGCCACGCGGCGACGGCGGCGGGATCGCCGGCCTTGGCGGCCAAGCGCGCCCAGCCCTGCGCGGCGGCCGGCGACGGCGTGGCCTGCCTCCGCGTCTCGAACCAGGAAAGCCCGGCCGGGGCGCGGTCGAGGTCGATGAACAGGGCGGCAAGCTCCTCCAACTGCTCGTCGGGAATGGCGCCGGATAGCGGCAGCCGGCCGAAGGCGGCGATTGCCGCGCCATGGCGCCCGGCACGGTCGAGGATGCGGATGGCCGCCAACTGGTCGCCGGGAGTGAGCGCGCCGCCGGCAAGGCCGCGCTCCGCCCAGCCCGCCGCGGCGGCTGGGTCGCCGCGGCCGAGCGCGATGTTGGCGGCCAGCAGCGGGTAATCGTCCAGGAATTCGTCGCCCAACTCGCGATAGAGACGGTCGGGAAAGCTGCGGTCGCCGTCGCGCAATGCGCCTTCCGCCAACCCGGCGAGAACCCAGCCGGGAACCAGATGCAGGTCGCGCCCCTTGGTCGCCGTCAGCGCCGCAGGGAGCATGCCGGCATTCACCTCCAGCGCCATCAGCCGGCCGAACTGGACATCCTCGACCGGGCCGGGCAGCGCCGACAGGCGGGTCCGCGCCTCCTCCCGGCGGTCGGCGGCGATCAACAGGTCGATGTAGGTCCACTCCAGCGCCAGCACAGGATTGCGCCCCTTCACCTGCGGTTCGATCAGCCGCAGGGCGAGGTCGGGGCGGGACGCCGCGGCAAGCTGGCTGGCCAGACCGATCATGTCGGCAACTGTGGGGTTCTCGCCCAGCCAGCGCCGGGCGCGGTCGAACGCCTCCTCCTCGCGGTCGAGGTCGATCAGAAGGCTCATCAGCAATTCGCGGCTGTCGGGCTGCATCTCGCCCTTGGCGCGGTCGTCGGCGCGCAGGAGCCAGTCCACCGCGCCGGCATGGTCGCCGCGCGCCGCCAGCAGCGCCGCCAGTTCCTGCGGAGCCTCGGCATCCTCGGGACGCAGGGCGCAGTAGCGGGCCAGCGCCTCAACCTTCAGCGCCATGCGGTTGCGGAAGCCGGCGGCATAGGCGAGGTCGCGGAACAGGTCGGCGCTGTGGCGCAGCTCCGCCAGGGCCTTCAGGTTTTCCAGATAGTCGCCGGGACGCTGCGCATCCTGGTAGAGGCGGTTCAGCAACTCCCGCGCCTCGACGGAAGACGGCTCGGCAGCGACGAATTCCTCGGTCAGGGCGATGGCGCGGTCGACGTCGCCCTGGGCCAGCGACAGCCGGGTCAGCGGCATCACCGTGGTGCCGCTGCGGTCGCCGGCGGCGTAGCGCTGCTCGTAGACCGCGCGGGCGCTGTCATAATCACGATCGCGGAACTTCTGCAGCGCAAGCTCGCCGCTGTGCGGGATCAGCAGCAGGCTGGCGCCGATGCCCACGAGCAGCACCAGCAGGACGACGAGGATGTTCGCGCGCATCGCCGCCCTACCCCGCCGTGGCTTCGGCCGGGCGAAGCCGCAGCAGCAGCGGCGCGATGGCGGACACCGGCACCGTCAGCGCCAGCCGGCCGTCTGCATCCGCATCGGCGCTGCCCGACCACAGCCGGCTTCCGTCGCGCTCCGCCGTGATCGTCCAGCGGCCGGGGCGCGGCACATGCCAGACCATCGCGCCCTCGCCATAGCCGGTGGCGGCGACGCGGAAGCCCTGCCCGTCCGCGGCAAGGGCGGAAAAGGTCCAGCGCCCCTGGACCAGATAGGGCGTAGCTGCGAGCGGGTCGCGGTCGGCGCGGTCGGTCTCCGTCAGCGCCACCACCGGCTCCGCCGCCGCCGGGTCGAGCGCGACATAGAGGCCGCCCTGGCTGTGGCGCTGGCCCAGCACGCCGCTGGACCGGGCGAAATCGACCGCGCTAGTGCTGGCATGGTCGAAGCGCAGCGTGTTCAGCGCCCCGCGGTCACGCACGCGCCAGCGCCGCCCGCCGTCCGATCCACCCTCTAACGGCTCGAACCGGGTGGTGTAGAAGCCCTCGGCGATGCGGGCGTAGGTGGAGGCGGCGACCGGCGCCAGTTCCTGCCCGCGGGCGGCGGTCAGCACCGAAACCAGCGCGTTCAGGCTGGCCGCCTTCTGGCCGCTATACATGTGGTAGTAGACGTTGAAGGGCTTCAGCCGGATCGGGCTGCCGGCGTGCCGCATCGTGTTGATCAGATTGCGGTAGCCGTAGAAGCGGCCGGTCCACAGCTCGGTATAGGTGTTCTCGTTGCTGCCGGCGGCGTAGATCTGACGCTCCGCCCCCACCGGCAGGCCGATGGGCGGCAGGCCGGTGATGGAAGGAAAATCGGCGTCGAAACGGGCGTCGCCGCCGTTGATGTTGACCCCGCCCGCCTTGCGCACCGCGGCCAGCGCCGCCTCGAACGGCGAGGTGTCGCCCGACCATTGCACCAGCACCGCCCGCTTTCCGGCCGGGGCCAGCCGGGTGAAGTAATCCAGCGCGCCGGCGATCTCCTGATCGAGGTCGAAGGGCTGCTGCAGATAGGCGCGCGGTACGGCGTAACGGCCGATGTCCGACACCTCCCCCGCCTCCTCCGCCGCATGCTCGTCGGCCTTGCCGGGGCGGTAGCTGCTGTCGCGGTTGAGGAAGGGCGCCTCGTTCTGCCGGCTGTAATCCTTGAAGAAGGACCATTGGAAGGGGTGGGTCCAGGTGTGGCTGGAGGGCTCCACCTGCGGCAGGGCGAACAGCTTCTTCGCGGCTTCCAGCGACTCCGGCGTGCCTTTCCAGGTCGGGTCGAGGTCGCCGACGATGGGGGCGACGCTGACCGGCAGGTCGGGAAACGGCTCGATGGCGGCGGTGCGCACCATGTCGGCGGACAGCACGCGGCGGGCGGCATAGGGGGCCACCTCCGTCACGTTGCGCCAGCCGTCGCCGTCGATGTGGCTGAAATAGATGCGCCGGCCCGACAGGGTGGTGACGTCGGGCTTCGGCAGGTCGTCGGTGGCGAAGCTGTCGCGGAAGAAGGCGAAGGGATCGACGATCCATTGCCGGCGGTTGAACTCGGCGTCGAAATAGCGGCTGTAGCCATCGGTCACCAGACCGCCGGCCGGGCCGGTGACCACCAGATGGCTGTCGCTCGCCGGGTCGTCGCCGCGCCGCATCACCAGATGGGAGGCGAAGCGCCCGTCGGTCTTGCGGAACAGCGGATAGCCCGGCAGCACCCCCGATAGCGGCCGTTCGAAGCCGATCATCCCGTCGGCCAGGACCGGCTTGGATTTGTAGGTCAGGTCGGAATAGCCGTCGTCGTCGCGCAGCCCGAAGCGGGCGAAGAAGCGGTTGGACAGCGCCAGCGGCACCGGCTTGCCGCCGCGCTCCAGCCGCACCCCCGACTGGCCAAGCACGGCGAAACGGACGCCGCGGTCCATCGCTTTGCCGGCCCAGGCGATGTAGGCGCCGACGTCGGTGAAAGGCTCCCCCGCGAACCAGGTGACGACGCCGCGCAGGTCGGGATAGCGCGACAGGTCGGGCAGCCCGTCGGCGACGTTCCAGTAGACGACCGACAGGCCGAGATGGTTCAGCGGCAGTTCCACCATCGTGTGGATGCGGCTGAGGCGGATCGTGCTTTCCTCGCGCAGGTCGACCAGCGCCAGGATGGTGCGCGGCACCGTCTGCTGGGCCGTGGCGGCTGGCACGGGCGAACTGGCGGCGAGGGCGGGAAGGACCATGGCGGGCAGGAGCAGGCCGAGGGCGAGGGCTGCTGCCTTTAATGCGCACTTGCTCCAACCCGGGAAGATCTCCCTCTCCCCCCCGGGGAGAGGGTCGGGGTGAGGGGGATGCACAGCGTGCCTATTCCGAGAATCCACGCCGCGCGACCCCCTCACCATAACCCTCTCCCCGGGGGGAGAGGGGATCTCGTCATGCGTTGTATAAAGCCCCTCACCGCGGCGGCTCCGGGATCAGGCGGTCGAGTTCGACCGTCGAGACGTAGGGGGAGAAGCCGTTGGCGCGCTGCAGGTCGTAGATCGCCCTGACGCCAGCCGCGTCGGTAGGATCCCAGTAATCCAGGGTATGGATGGACAGCCGCGGATTCAGCGCCCCGGCGACCTTCAGCGCCTCCACCTGGAACCGGTAATCCTCGGCGCTCTGGCGGTGTGGGCGTTTGGCGGCGAAGTCCCAGCCGGCATAGACGCTCTCGCCCAGCACATGGGACAGCAGCGGGGCGGTCTGCGGCAGGATTTCGTAGCCGCGGTTCTGCATCAGGCCGATGTCGGGCCAGTTGCGGCGGATGGCGCGCACCAGCGCCGCCGCGGCGTCGGTCATGCCGCGCCAGCGCTTGGCGTCGGTGCGTTCCAGATGCGGCGGGTTGTCGAGCGTGTCGAGGAAGACGCCGTGGAAACCCTGGCGCAGGATGGCGGGGACCAGTTCCTCCACCACCAGCTTGACCCAGCGGCGGTCGCGCAGGTCGACATAGAAGCTGCCGGGCCAGTTGGGGTTTTCCTGGTCGAGGATTCCCCAGCCCTTCACCCGGTCGAACCAGGGGCGGTGCGTCTCCACCTCCCCCACGCTGAGATAGCCGAGCAGAATCTTGCCGCGGTCGGCCAGCGGCGACAGCGGCGGACGGGTCCTGCTGTCCAGCACCAGAAGCCGGTAGGGCTGGAAGGCCGACAGCGGGGCCGCGTCGGCGTAATAGACCGCCCAGGGATCGGATGCAGCGGTAATTTGGCCGGCATCGGCGGCCTGCAGGGGCCTGTTGGGCAGCGCCAGCAGCGCCGCACCCGACATCAGCCCTCCGGCGACAGCCCGCCGCCCGATCAAACCACCGGTCACGCCACCCCTATCCTTTGCTCAACGCTCTCTTGCTCAGCCAAGCCACGCCAGCGTCTGGCGCAGCCCGTCCTCCAGCGGCGTGTCGCAGCTCATCCCGAAGGCGGCGACCAGTCGCGACGGATCGCCGATCGACACCCGGATGTCGCCCGGCCGCGCCGGACCATGGCGCCGGTCGAGCAGCCGGCCCGACAGCTCCGCCAGAACCTCCGCCAGCCGGTTGACCGAGGTCGGACGGCCGGTGCAGACGTTGTAGACGGGCGCGCCGGACTGCGGATGTCCCATCGCCGCGGTCAGGTATCGCACCAGATCCTTTACAAAAATAAAATCCCGCACCTGCTCGCCGTCGCCGTTGATGGTGATCGACTCCCCCCGGGCGATCTTGCCGGCGAAGATGGAGATGACGCCGGAATAGGGCGACTTCGGGTCCTGGCGCGGGCCATAGACGTTGAAGAAGCGGAAACCGGCGGTGGGCACGCCGTGGACGCCATCAGCCACCCGCGCATGCAGCTCGCAGCCCAGCTTGTCGGCGCCATAGGCCGACAGCGGGCGGGTCGCCGCATCCTCGGTCAGCGGCATGTTGGGGTTGTCGCCATAGACGGCGGCGGAGGAGGCGTAGACCACCGGGACGGGACCGGCCGGGTTGGCGCGGCGGGCGGCGTCGAAGACGGCGATGGTGCCGGACAGGTTGGCATGGTGGGTTTCCAGCCACGCTTCGCGCGAGCGGTCAACGGAAGCGACTGCGGCCAGATGGAAGCAGCCGTCAACGCCGGCCATCGCTCCCTCCACCGCGGCAGGATCGGCCACATCGCCGACGGTGACCGCCACGCCGTCCGGCAGGTTCTCGCGCTTGCCGGTCGACAGGTCGTCGAGCACCCGCACCTCGTGTCCGGCCGCCAGCAGCCGCTCGATCAGGTGCGAGCCGATGAAGCCGCAGCCGCCGGTAACAAGATAACGCGCCATCCCCGCGGCTCCTCCGCCTTTGCCTTGTGATTTTTGGTGATACGCGAAGTCAGGGCCGCCGGATCAGAATCCGCGGCTCAGGTGCCGAGGAAACCGGCGACCGCTGCCTGGAATTCCTTGGGCTTGATCGGCTTGGACACATGGCCGTCGAAGCCGGCCTCGGCCAGCCGGCGCTTGTCGGCGGGCGTCGCGAGGTTGGTGACGGCAATGACCGTCGTGGCGGCGAGATCGGCATCGGCGCGGATCTGGCGGATCAGCTCCAGCCCGGACAGACCGGGCATGACGATGTCCATCACCACCAGATCGGGCGCCATGTCGCGCATCAGGTCCAGCACCGACAAGGCGTCGGACGCCTCGACGACGGTGAAGCCGCCTTCCTCCAGGCAGCGGACGAACAGCTTGCGCATCAGCACATTGTCCTCGACCACCAGGATCGTCCGCGTCTTTTCGACCGTGTCCACCATCTCGCCATCCGACCATTGTGGCGTGAGCGGCATGGCCGGCGGCGGGTATGGCGCGACACGCGACCCTACGCTGCACATCCCCACCGGTATTCACGCATTTTTTGCTGTGTAACGCTTTCGATCGACGCGGTCAAGCCGGCCGAAGGCGCGGCGGGACAGCCGGACTCCGGGGCCATCTACAAGAACCGATATGCGAGATTTCTTTACAGGATCTTTATGCCGGGGCCGGAAATCCGCATCGACCCTTTACGCAGCCCTGCGCAATTGAAGGGGCACGCGCAACAAGGGAGGGCAACCGCGTGCTCGACATTCTATTCCTGGCCGTGGCGCTGGCTTTTTTCGGGCTGAGCGCCGCCGCCGTCCGCGCCTTCGACCGGCTGTGAGCGGGAAAGGCAGAGGGACCATGACTTTCGATCTCATCCTGGGCGGGCTGGTGGCCGTGGGGCTGCTCGGCTACCTCGGCTACGCCCTGATCCGTCCCGAGCGGTTCTGAGGAGAATTTTCCGATGGACACAGCGGACATCCTTCAAATCATCGTCTTCTGCGTGCTGCTGGTCGCGCTGACGCCGGTCGCCGGGGGCTATATGGCCCGCGTCTTCAGCGGCGAGCGGGTCCTGCTCGACCGCGTTCTCGGCCCGGTCGAACGGGGCATCTACCGGCTGTGCGGCATCCGACCAGACCAGGAACAGCATTGGACGGCCTACGCGCTTGCCATGCTGGCCTTCAACCTGCTGGGATTCCTGCTGCTGTACGCGCTGCTGCGTGCGCAGTCCTGGCTGCCGCTGAACCCGGCCGGGATGGCGCCGGTGCTGCCGGACCTCGCCTTCAACACCGCCGTCAGCTTCATGACCAACACCAACTGGCAGGCCTATGGCGGCGAGAGCACGCTGAGCTACCTGAGCCAGATGGCCGGGCTGACGGTGCAGAACTTCGTGTCGGCGGCGACCGGCATCGCCGTGCTGGTGGCGCTGATCCGCGGATTCGCGCGGCGGTCTGCCCGCACGGTCGGCAACTTCTATGTCGATATGACGCGCGCCACGCTCTATGTCCTGCTGCCCATCAGCATCGTCACCGCGCTGGTCCTGGTCAGCCAGGGCGTGCCGCAGAATCTGGACAGCTATACCGTCGCCCATACGGTGGAGGGGGGCCGGCAGGTGATCGCCCAAGGGCCGGTCGCCTCGCAGGAGGCGATCAAGCAGCTGGGGTCCAACGGCGGCGGGTTCTTCTCCGTCAATTCCGCCCATCCGTACGAGAACCCGACGCCGCTGGCGAACTTCGTCGAGATGATTTTCCTGCTGCTGCTCGCCGCCGGGCTGACCGACACCTTCGGCCGGATGGTCGGCGACCGGCGCCAGGGCTGGGCGATCTTCGCCGCCATGGGCATCCTGTTCCTCGCGGGCCTCGGCGTCGCTTATTGGGCGGAGCTGCAGGGCAATCCGGCCGCCATCGCCGCCGGGTTCGATCCCGCCGCAGGGAACATGGAGGGCAAGGAGGTCCGCTTCGGCATCGTCAATTCGGTGCTGTGGGCGGTGGCGACGACCGCCGCCTCCAACGGGTCGGTCAACGCCATGCATGACAGCTTCATGCCGTTGGGCGGCATGGTGCCGATGGTCAACATGATGCTGGGCGAGGTGGTGTTCGGCGGGGTCGGCGCCGGGCTGTACGGCATGCTGATCTTCGTCCTGCTCGCCGTCTTCATCGCCGGCCTGATGGTCGGCCGCACGCCGGAATATCTCGGCAAGAAGATCGAAGCGAAGGAGATCAAGCTGGCGATGCTCGCCACGCTGACGCTGCCGCTGGGCGTCCTTGGGTTCTCGGCGCTGACGCTGGTGCTGCCGGCCGGGCTCGCCGGCATCCAGGATCCGGGGCCGCATGGGCTGAGCGAGGTGCTGTACGCCTACAGCTCCGGCACCGGCAACAACGGGTCGGCCTTCGCCGGCTTCGGCGCCAACAGCCTGTACCACAACACCACCATCGCGCTCGCCATGCTGCTCGGCCGCTTCCTGGTGATCCTGCCGGTGCTGGCGATCGCCGGCGGGCTGGCGGGCAAGCGGGCGGTCCCGGCGTCGGCCGGTACCTTTCCGACCCATGGCGGGCTGTTCATCGGGCTGCTGGTCGGCATCGTGCTGATCGTCGGCGGACTGACCTTCTTCCCGGCGCTGGCGCTGGGGCCGGTGGTGGAGCATCTGATGCTCGGCACCGGGACCTTCTTCTGAGGATGCCACCGATGATGCACCGCACTTCGGAGATTTCCCTGTTCGACGCCCGGATCGCCGCTCAGGCCGCCGGCGTCGCCGTCCGCAAGCTGGACCCGCGCGAGCTGGTCAGGAACCCCGTCATCTTCGTCACCGCCGTGGTGGCCGTGCTGTCCACGGTTCTGGTCCTGCGCGATCTGCTTGGAACCGGCGGGTCCGGCGTCGGCGTCTCCGGCCAGATCGCCGCGTGGCTGTGGTTCACCGTGCTGTTCGCCAATTTCGCCGAGGCGGTCGCCGAGGGACGCGGCAAGGCCCAGGCCGCCAGCCTGCGCAAGACCAAGACCGAGACCGCCGCCAGGAAGGTTGCCAGTGCCGACGCCACCACCCACCAGTCGGTGCCGGCGGCCAGCCTGCGCAGCGGCGACCTCGTGCTTGTCGAAGCGGGCGACGTGATTCCCGGCGACGGCGACGTGGTGTCCGGCATCGCCACGGTGGACGAAAGCGCCATCACCGGCGAATCCGCCCCCGTCATCCGCGAGTCCGGCGGCGACCGCTCGGCGGTCACCGGCGGCACGCGGGTGGTGTCGGACCGCATCGTCGTCCGCATCACCGCCAATCCGGGCGAAAGCTTCCTCGACCGCATGATCGCGCTGGTCGAGGGCGCCAAGCGGCAGAAGACGCCGAACGAGATCGCGCTGAACATCCTGCTGGCGGGCCTGTCCATCATCTTCCTGCTGGTGGTGATGACCCTGCCCGCCTTCGCCGATTATTCCGGCGCCGCCATCCCGGTGGCCTTCCTGATCGCGCTGCTGGTGACGCTGATCCCGACCACCATCGGCGGCCTGCTGTCCGCCATCGGCATCGCCGGCATGGACCGGCTGGTCCGCTTCAGCGTCATCGCCAAGTCCGGCCGCGCGGTGGAGGCGGCGGGCGACGTCGACGTGCTGCTGCTCGACAAGACCGGCACCATCACGCTGGGCAACCGGCAGGCGGCGGAGTTCATACCGGTCGGCGGCATCGCCGAACGCGAACTGGCCGAAGCCGCCTTCCTGTCCTCGCTGGCCGACGACACGCCGGAGGGCAAGTCGATCGTGGCGCTGGCCCGTCAGCGCTTCGGCTTCGACGCCTCCTCGCTCGACCGCGGCGGCCTGACCTTCATCCCGTTCACCGCCCAGACGCGGATGAGCGGGGTGGACGTCGCCGCGACGGACACGCGGATCCGCAAGGGGGCGCCGGACACGATCATTTCGATGATTGGCAGCGCCGGCCGCGACCTGACGCTGGCGGTGGAGCGGGTGGCCAAGGCCGGCGGCACGCCGCTGGTGGTGGCGCGCGACGGCCGGGCGCTGGGCGTCGTTTATTTGAAGGACATCGTCAAGCCCGGCATCCGCGAGCGGTTCCTGACCCTGCGCAGCATGGGCATCAAGACGGTGATGGTCACCGGCGACAACCCGCTGACCGCCGCCGCCATCGCCGCCGAGGCCGGTGTGGACGATTTCCTGGCCGAGGCGACGCCGGAAAAGAAGCTGGAGCTGATCCGCACCTATCAGGCGGAGGGGCGGCTGGTCGCCATGTGCGGCGACGGCTCCAACGACGCGCCGGCCCTGGCCCAGGCCGATGTCGGCGTTGCCATGAACACCGGCACCCAGGCGGCGCGCGAGGCCGGCAACATGGTCGATCTGGAAAGCGACCCGACCAAGCTGATCGAGATCGTCATGATCGGCAAGCAGCTGCTGATGAGCCGCGGCGCGCTGACCACCTTCTCCATCGCCAACGACGTGGCGAAGTATTTCGCCATCATCCCGGCGCTGTTCATCGCCGCCTATCCGCAGCTGCAGGCGCTGAACGTCATGGGTCTCGCCAGCCCGCAGAGCGCCATCCTGTCGGCGATCATCTTCAACGCGCTGATCATCGTCGCGCTGATCCCGCTGGCGCTGAAGGGCGTCGCCTACCGCCCGGCGGATGCGGCCAGCCTCTTGCGGCGCAACCTGCTGATCTACGGCCTCGGCGGTCTGGTGGTGCCCTTTGCCGGCATCAAGCTGATCGACATGGCCATCACCACGCTCGGCCTCGTGTGAGGAGCCTCATCGCATGACCAGGGAACTTCGCCCGGCCTTCGTCCTCATCGTCGTGATGACGGTGCTGACCGGCCTTCTCTACCCGCTGGCGGTCACCGGCGCCGCGCAGCTGCTGTTTCCGGCAAAAGCCGGCGGCAGCCTGATCGAGCGCGGCGGCAGCATCGTCGGCTCCTCGCTGATCGGGCAGTCCTTCGCCGGGGAGGCCTATTTCCACCCGCGCCCGTCGGCGGCCGGCCAGGGCTATGACGCGGCGAACAGCGGCGCCGGCAATCTGGGCGCGACCAACAAGGCGCTGGTGGAGGCGCAGGCCAAGGCGATCGCGGAGCTGCGGGCGGCCAATCCCGACGCGCAGGGTCCGGTGCCGGCCGATCTCGCCACCGCGTCCGGCAGCGGCCTCGACCCGCACATCTCGCCGGCCGGCGCGGCCTTCCAGGTGGAGCGCGTCGCCAAGGCCCGCAACCTGCCGGCCGAGCGCATCCGCGCCCTGGTGGCGGAGTTCACCGAGGGCCGCCAGCTCGGCCTGTTCGGCGGGCCGCGGGTTAATGTGCTGTTGCTGAATCTGGCGCTCGACGAACGGTTTCCTGCGGGACAGTTGAGCAGCCGTTGAGCGGCGGCCGTCGCGCTTGACCACGCACGCACGAAAAAGCCGCCCTCCCCTGCGGGAGAGCGGCTTTTTTCATGGCAGACGACGTGCTCAGTGCTGCATCTCGCCCATCTGCTTGCGGCTGTCGCCGGTCTTGTCCTTGATGATGCTGTCGTCGGGCTTGCCTTCGACTTCCAGGATGCCGATCAGGCCCTTGGTGGCGCGGCTCAGCGCATGGTCGACCAGGGCGTATTTGCCGGGATAATCGACCTTGAATTCCACCATGGTGGCGCCGCCGGGGGCGACGGTGACGGTCTGGATGCCCTTCGACGGCTCGCTTTCCAGGCCGCCCAGGTTATAGACCTTGTCGAAGATCTCGCCGATGACGTGGAAGGACGAGGTCAGGTTCGGACCGCCGACGCCGAAGAACAGGCGGACCGTCTCGCCGACTTTGGCCTTCAGCGGCTTGTCCTTGGTCAGCGCACCGACGGTGCCGTTGAACACGAGGTAGCTCGGACGCTCGTTGACGAGGCCGTCATAGTCATCCTCGGCATTCGCCAGGTTCTTGGCCTTGGTGGCATAGATTTCCTGCTGCATCACATAGAATTCGTGATCGACCGGGGCCAGGCCGGCTTCGGGTTCCACCACGATCAGGCCGTACATGCCCTTGGAGATGTGGTGGGCGACCATCGGCGTGGCGCAGTGGTAAACATAGACGCCCGGGGTCAGCGCCTTGAAGCTGAAGGCCTTGGTCTGGCCCGGCTCCACCTGGGTGATCTGGCCGCCGCCGAGGAAGCCGGTCGCGGCATGGAAGTCGACGGAGTGGTTCATCGTCGATTCCGGCGCGTTGGAGATCGAGACATCCACCGTATCGCCGACCCGCACCCGCACCATCGGGCCGGGAACCGTGTTGTTGAAGGTCCAGTAGGTATAGCTGGTGCCGTCATCGAGCTTGGATTCGACCTCGGTCGTCGTCAACTGCACCTTATGGGTCTTCGGCGCCCGCTTGCCGGCCTTTTCCGGGGCCGGAACGGCGGCGGGGTCCTGGACGACGCTGAGCGTGGGCTGCTTGACCTTCGGGTCGGCATAGAGCGTGTCGGCCGCCGAAGCGGCGCCGATACCGGACAGGAGCATCAGAGCGGCGGCGCTGACGGTGACGAGGGAGAGCTTGGTCTTCATGGCGTCGTCTCGGCTGGATGTTTCTTGTGAGGGAATATTCCTCCCATCCCCGATGCCTCTGCTTGACCGTCGTCAAGTGAAGGACTTGAACGCTATTTTGTCGCAGTCCGCCTTTATTTCCTTACAAACTGTGATGACTTTGCGTTTTCAGGATTTCGGCCGAAATGCGACGCAGATCTGCGGATCGGTTTCGATCCGGCCGGCGCCGATCAGGTCCAGGCAATAGGGGATCGCCGGAAACACCGCCATCAGGCAATCATGGATCGCCGACGGTTTGCCCGGCAGATTGACGATCAGGCTGCGGCCCCGGATGCCGGCGGTCTGGCGCGACAGGATGGCGGTCGGCACGACCCGCAGGCTGACCGAGCGCATCAGTTCGCCGAAGCCCGGCATCATCTTGTCGCAGACCCGCTCCGTCGCCTCCGGCGTCACGTCACGCGGGGCGGGACCGGTGCCGCCGGTGGTCACCACCAGATCGCAGCCGGCGACGTCGCACAACTCGGTCAGGGTCGCGGCGATCAGGTCCAGCTCGTCCGGGATGACCCGCGCCTGCGCCACCCAGGGGGAGGCGATGATACGCGTCAGCTCATCCCGGATCGCCGGGCCGCCCTTGTCCTCGTAGACGCCGCGGCTGGCGCGGTCGGAGATGGTGACGATTCCGATTTTTACGGGGCCGATCTTAACCGGTTCGCTCATGGTCGATGGTCCTTTATCGCTCAGGCGGCGCAGGCGACCTGCCGGTAGAGCGCCGGCAACGCCTTGGTCAGGTGGGAAACCTGCGGGAATATGGCATAGGCGCCGCGTCCGAACAGATAGGGGATGTAGTCGCGGGCCTGCGCATCGACGGTGATGGCGAAGACCGCCAGCCCGTCGCGTCGCGCCTCACGGATCGCCTGCCGGGTGTCCTCGATGCCATAGCGGCCTTCGTAATGGTCCACGTCGTTGGGCTTGCCGTCGGTCAGCAGGACCAGCAGCCGGTGGCGGTTCGGCCGGTCGGCAAGCTGGGCGGTGACATGGCGGATCGCCGCCCCCATGCGGGTGTAATAGCCGGGCTTCAGCGCCCCGATGCGGCGGGTGACGGCGGCGCCCAGCGGTTCCTCGAAGCCCTTCAGCGTCTGCACCCGCACCCAGTCGCGTCGGCGCGAGGTGAAGGAATAGAGCGCATGGTCGTCGCCGCAGGCCGTCAGGCCGTGGGTCAGCGCCAGCAACGCCTCCTTCTCCACATCCAGGACGCGGCGGCCCTCGATCCAGCCGTCGGTGGAGAGCGAACCGTCGACCAGCACCGCCACCGCCAGATCGCGGGCGGCGCTGCGCACCTGCTGGTGCACGCGGTCGCTGCCGCAGCCGCCGGCCTGGAGATCGGCCCGGCTGCGCACCAGGGCGGCCAGATCCAGCTCGTCGCCGTCGGGCTGGCCGGTGAACAGCATGCGGCGCGGGCGCAGCGCCTCGAACTGGCGGCGGACCTGACGGATGCGGCGTTGCGCCGCGGCGTCGGGCTGCCAGGACTCGCCCTCGGCCGGCGCCGTCTCGGCGATCACCCGGCAATGGTTGGGGAGATGGGCCTGCCGGCCATGGTCCCATTCCGGATAGCTGAGGGTCGCCGCGAGCGGCGTGTCGTCCACCGCCGGCGCGCCGAGGTCGAGGTCGAGCTTCAGCGTCGTCGACGCCTTGCGCTGGTGCGCGCCGACCGCGATCTCGTCGAGGTCGTCGGCGGCCTTGCGGGCATTCTCCGCGTCGTCGTCATCGACGGCACGCGGGATGTTCAGCGCCTCGGCGAGGCTCAGCATCTTTTCGAAGCGGTTGAGGATCAGCGGATCGGTGCGCTGGATCTGGTCGGTCTGGCGGCGGGTCGCGGCGCGGCGGCGCTGGTCGCCCTCCGCCGCCTGCCCGCCTTCGCCGGGGCTGTCCACCGCGGCGGCGGCATTGTGCCCGGCACTTGGCGACACCTGCCCCCACAGCGGCACCGGCAGCATGCGGGCATAGCCGTAGGGGGCGGTGAAGTCCGACAGCGGGACGGTGGGCGCCAGCATGCGCGCGCCTTCACTGGTGACGGCGCCGGCGCCGAGCAGCGCCAGGACGGCACGCTCGACATCCGCCTCCACCGGCGGAAGGCGGCGGGCCGGCCGAGTGACGGCGACGGCACGGGACAGTTCCTCGTGCATGGCTGACAGGCCGGGCCAGCGGGCCAGCACCCGCACCGTGGTCGCCGCCGCGCTGCGCAGCGACTGCAGGTCGGCCTGCAGCGGGTCGGCGGGCACCGGCTCGGCCTCGGCGGCATGGGCGAAGAAGGCGGCGAGCCATTCATAGAGCCGCTCGTTCAGCGCCGGATCGGGGAACAGGTCGATGGTCGTCGGCAGTTGCAGCACATTGCCGTCCAGCGCCGCCCGCTCCACCCGCTCCTCCCCCAGCCCGATGCGGCCGAGCAGCGACAGCCGGTGCCCCGACACCGCCGCGGTCCCGGCGGCAAGCCGCACCCCGCGGTCGCCGCCCAGCGCCCGGAAGAACACCGCCAGCCGCGGGCGCATGGCCTCCAGCTTCACCGCGGCGTCCGGATGATGCGGGTAGCTCGACCGTCCGCCGATCAGGCGGTGCCACAAACGGCCGACGGTCTCTTCCGGTTCGAAGAACTCCAGCATGACGCGCTCCCAGATAGCGGCTTTCATCGGCCGCCGTTACATCTCCGAGCCGGCGGCAATCCCCTCTCCCCGGGGGGAGAGGGGATTCTGCGGTCCCCCGGCCGTCCCTATCCCAGCGTGACCTCGGCCACGCGCAGCAGGGCGGCGCGGATGTCCGGATCGTCGGTCAGCGGTTCGATCAGGGCGGCGCGGATGGCGCGTTCCGGCTTCATGCCGGAGCGGATCAGCGTGGCGCAGTAGATCAGCAGGCGGGTCGACACGCCCTCTTCCAGATCCTGGCCCTTCAGCGCGCGCAGCGCGTTGGCGAGGCGGACCAGCGGGGCGACGCGGTTTTCGGGCAGGCCGCTTTCGGTGGCGACGATGGGGATCTCGCGTTCGGGCGACGGGAAATCGAACTCGACGGCCAGGAAGCGCTGGCGGGTGCTGGGCTTCAGCGCCTTCAGCACATTCTGGTAGCCGGGGTTGTAGGACACCACCAGCATGAAGCCCGCGGGCGCCTCCAGCGTCTCCCCGGTGCGGTCCAGCGGCAGGATGCGGCGGTCGTCGGTCAGCGGATGCAGCACGACGGTGACGTCCTTGCGCGCCTCCACCACCTCGTCGAGATAGCAGATGGCACCCTCACGGACGGCGCGGGTCAGCGGCCCATCCGCCCAGACCGTATCGCCGCCTTTCAGCAGATAGCGGCCGGTCAGGTCGGCGGCGGTCAAATCGTCGTGGCAGGACACGGTGTAGAGCGGCCGGCCCAGCTTGGCGGCCATATGGGCGACAAAGCGGGTCTTGCCGCAGCCGGTCGGCCCCTTCAGCAGAAGCGGCAGGCGGTGGGTGTAGGCATGCTCGAACAGCGCGCACTCGTCGCCCGTCGGCTGATAGTAGGGCAGATCGGCGCCGGCGGCGGCTTCAGGCACGACGGTAAACGGGGCGGCGCTGCGGATCATATGACACTCCTGGAAAACGGACGGCCCCCGCCGCGGATGAGGGACGGGGGCCGGAGGTTCGAGGCTTACTCGGCCGCCTGCAGGTTGCCGGCGACGGCCGCCGGACGCTCCTCGCGGGCCGGGCCGAAGACGGCATAGAGGTAGACCAGCACGCCGATCCCGACGGCGACGCCGCCGCCCAGACGCAGCCAGTAGAACATGGCGATCTGCTCCTGCACCTCCATGTAGCCCAGCCCCATCACGCGCTGCAGGTGGGTCTGCACGATGCCGGCGGCGGTCAGGGCGAAGGTCATGAAGGCCATGCCGCCGCTCATCAGCCAGAAGCTCCAGATGTTGAGGGTCTGGTTGTAGGGCGCCCGGCCGCGCAGGTAGGGCATGGCGTAGGTGATGATGGCGAGGTTGATCATCGCATAGGCGCCGTAGAAGGCGAGGTGCCCGTGCGCCGCGGTCACCTGGGTACCGTGGGTGTAGTAGTTGATCGGGGCCAGCGTGTGCAGGAAGCCCCACAGCCCGGCGCCGAAGAAGGCGAAGACCGCGCAGCCCAGCGACCACAGCATCGCCGCCTTGTTTGGGTGACGACGGCCGCTCTTCCACACCATCATGAAGGCGAAGACGACCATGGTGAAGAAGGGGGCGACTTCCAGCGTGGAGAACAGCGAGCCGATCCACTGCCAGTAGCCGGGCGTGCCGATCCAGTAATAATGGTGGCCGGTGCCGAGGATGCCGCTGAACAGGGCGAGGCCGACCATGGCATAGAGCCACTTCTCGACCACTTCACGGTCGACGCCGGTCATCTTGATCATCAGGAAGGCGAGGATGGAGGCCAGGACCAGTTCCCACACGCCCTCGACCCACAGATGGACGACGTACCACCAGTACATCTTGTCCAGCGACAGGTTGGCCGGGTTGTAGAAGGAGAACAGGAAGAAGAGCGCGATGCCCCACATGCCCACCAGCAGGATGTTGGTGATGACCGTGCGGCGGCCCTTCAGCACCGTCAGCGTGACGTTGTAGAGGAACATCAGCGCCACGACGACGATGGCGGCCTTGATCCACATCGGCTGTTCCAGGAACTCGCGCCCCTCATGGATGCGGAAGACATAGCCGACGACGGCGGCCAGCGCGCCGAAGACGAACAGGCTGAGCTGGATCAGCGCCAGCTTCGGGCTGTGCAGCTCCGTCTCCGCCTCTTCCGGGATCAGGTAGTAGGCGGCGCCGAAAAAGCCGATCAGCAGCCAGACGATCAACGCGTTGGTGTGGATCATCCGGATGACGTTGAAGGGCAGCAGCTCCGACATCGTGTTGGGCAGCACATAGACGGTGCCGGCCAGGAGACCCACCAGGATCTGCACACCGAACAGTCCCATGGCCGCCGCGAAGTAATAGAGGGCGACTTTTTGCGATTCGTACTTCATGACGGAAATCTCCTCAGCCCGACAGCTTGGGCGGCCAGTTCTGGGTGTTGATGCGGCTGGTCCATTCCAGGAAGGCGGCGAGATCCTCGACCTCTTTTTCGGTCAGGTTGAACTGCGGCATCTGGCGCCGGCCCTCGATCCCGGAAGGCTGGGCCGCCATCCAGCCTTTCAGCGCCATCACGGCGCCCTCGGGGTCCTTGTCGCCGCCGTAGCGGAGCCAGACATTGCCCAGTTCGGGGGCGAAATAGGCGCCCTCGCCCAGCAGCGTGTGGCAGTTGATGCAGGAGTTCTTCTCCCACACATGCTTGCCGCGGGCGACCGCCTCGGTCAGTCCCTTCTTATCGGTGCTGGTGTTGACGATGTAATTGTGGCTGAGCGCGGTCATCGCGACGAATGTCGCGAAGAAGAACAGCGATCCGCCGTAGAAGATGTTTCGCGCGGCCGCCTTGGTGAAGCGTTCGGTCATCGCTCGGGATCCCTGGAAATCTCGATCTGTCGGTCGAGTGGGGGTCGGTTCGGGAGGCGTTGGGTGCGCGAAGCCGGAGGGTCTGAAGCCGGGCGTCGCAGCGTCTTACCGCCACGGGTCGGGCGAATAATTGACCGTGGCGGAAGGTCATTCCTTGACCGCGGTCAAGCCGGCCGGCGGTGCACGGGATTATCGTTCGCACACGTGATGACAAGGTTTGGACACGGGGACTTGGGTATGGCCGACATCGAGATGACGGGCCTGGAACTGACGCGATCCGAAGAACGGGCGGTCGGCCTCGCCGCCCTGCCCGGTAACCTGATGATGTGGATCCTGATCTTCAGCGAACTCGCGGTGTTCGGCGCCGCCTTCATCGGCTTCGCCATCGCCCGCGTGCTGGACCCGGCGATCTTCGCCGCGGGTCAGGCCCATCTGAACGGCACGGCGGGGGCGCTGAACACCATGGTGCTGGTGACCAGCGGCTATCTGGCCGCCCGCGGCGTCGCCGCCGGCCGGCGCGGCGCGGTGGCGCAGGCGCGGCGGGCGATGCTGATGGCGGCGGCGGTCGGATCGGTGTTCCTGGCGGTTAAGGCGATGGAATATTCGGCGACGCTGGGCGCCGGCCTGACCATCGACACCGACAGCTTCTTCACCCTCTATTTCCTGCTGACCGGCTTCCACGCGCTGCATGTGGTGCTGGGAATCGTCATCCTGCTGCTGGTCAGCCGGTCCGGGCGCGACACGCTGGTGGAGAATCTGGAGACCGGGGCGGCCTTCTGGCACATGGTCGATCTGGTCTGGGTGATCCTCTACCCGCTCGTCTATCTGATCCGCTGAGGAGACCGGCCATGACGCATTTCAAGAAGATCGACCGGCTGACGCTGTCCTGGCTGGTGCTGATGGGATTGACCGCCATCACCCTGCTGTTCGCCCGCCATGGCGACGCGGGCGGCAGCGTCGGCATCGCCGGCGCGGCGCTGCTGCTGGCGCTGGCCGTGGCGAAGGGACGGGAAATCCTTCTGCATTACCTGGAATTGGATCAGGCCGGCCCGGGCTGGCGGCTGGCGATGACCGGCTGGCTGGTGCTGCTGTGCGGGGCCATCCTGCTGGTCACCGCCGCCGGCGCGCTGGGCTGGATCGGCCCGCACTGATAAAGACCAGGGGATATCGCCATGACCGAAGCCAAGCTCGGACTGATCCTGACCAGCGTCGCCGTTACCGTGGTGGCGGTGGCGCTCTACCGCCAGCGCGCGCTGGGGCGCAACGGGCTGGTGACGGTGATCGCCGCCACCGCCGCCGTCTTCGCCGCAATGTTCTTTACCCAGTGATCCCGCTTACGCCGTCAGCAGGGTCTCCACCAGTTCGGAGTCCGGATCGGCGAGATCGTCGATGACGTCGAAATGGTGGCGCCCCTCGGCCAGCCGCAGCGCCGTGGCGGCGCCCAGCCCGAGCCAGATGTTGGCGAGCAGTTCCGACTGGCGGACGAACTCCGGCCGCTCGTCGGCCCCCACCCAGCAGGTGATGCCGGTGCCCGGCCGGGGACGCAGCAGCGCCGGACTTTCCGCCGCGGCCTCCGCCTCGTCCAGCCGCAGCGTGGCGTTCATGCGGGTGTTCAGCAGCGGACGCAGATCGTGCAGGCCGCTGATGGAAACGACATGCTCCACCCGCGCCCTTACCTCCTCCGACAGTGGAGCATCGGCGCAGGCGAGCCGGCTGACCAGATGGCCGCCGGCGGAATGGCCGGTCAGGCGCAGCGGCCCGGCCTCGGCCTTTGCGATGGCCTCCACCGCCCGCGCCACCTGCCGGGTGATGCCGGCGATGCGGTTCTCCGGACAGAGCGTGTAGCTTGGCATGGCAACCGCCCAGCCGCGTGCGAGCGGCCCGGCCGCCAGATGCGACCAGCGCCCCTTGTCGAAGGCCATCCAATAGCCGCCATGGACGAAGACCACCGTTCCCTTGGCTGGCCCCTCCGGCCGGAACAGGTCGTAGCGCTCCCGCTCCCCCTCGCCATAGGGCAGGTCCGGCTCCGCCCGGCCGGCGCCGGCAAGCTCCGCCCGGAAGGCGGCGGCCCGCTCCGCCCAGCGGGCGGGATAGGTGTCGCCGCCGGGGATGTAGGCGCTGTTGCTGTAGGCGTCGTCCCAATCCGCGATCCTGTGCAAACCCGTCAAAGCACTGTCCTCACCCGCCAGAGTTCCGGGAAAAGCTCCACCGCCAGCATGTTGCGCAGATAGGACACCCCGCCGGTCCCGCCGGTGCCGCGCTTGAAGCCGATCACCCGCTCCACCGTCGTGACATGGTTGAAGCGCCAGCGGCGGAAGTAATCTTCGAAATCCACCAGCTTCTCGGCCAGTTCGTAGAGCGGCCAGTGGGTTTCGGGCGACTGGTAGATGACCCGCCACGCCTCGGTCACGCCGTCATGGGGCTGGTGGGTCTGCGACACGTCACGCTCCAGCACCTCCGCCGGGACGGGAATGCCGTTGCGGGCGAGCAGGCGCAGCGCCTCGTCATACAGGCTGGGGCGGGACAGTTCCTGTTCCAGCAGCGCGTGGATCTCCGGACGGTGCGCATGGGGCCGCAGCATCGCCGGGTTGCGGTTGCCCAACAGGAATTCGATCTCCCGGTACTGGTAGGACTGGAAGCCGGATGACTGGCCGAGATCGTCGCGGAAACGGGTGTATTCGCTGGGCGTCATCGTGCGCAGCACGTCCCAGGCCGAGTTCAACTGTTCAAAGATGCGGGCGACGCGGGCCAGCATCTTGAAGGCGGGCGACAGCCGGTCCTCGCGGATCGCCTCGCGGGCGGCGCGGATCTCGTAGACGGCCAGCCGCATCCACAGCTCCGACGTCTGGTGCTGGATGATGAACAGCATCTCGTCATGGGCGGCGGAGCGCGGGAGCTGCGCCCCCAGGATGCGGTCAAGCTGCAGATAGTCGCCGTAGGACATCCGCCCGTCGAAGGCCATCTGCGCGCCCTCGGACGCCGGATCGTAGGGCCCCCTCTTGTCCTGCCCGCTCATGTCACAATCGCCTTCTTGTGGTATTCGGGCCGGTCCCAAAGTCCGCCGTCCATCACCTGCTTCAGAATCGCGACGGCGCCCTGCACCTCAGCCTCGCCGATGTAGAGCGGGGTGAAGCCGAAGCGCAGCACGTCGGGCGCGCGGAAGTCGCCGATCACGCGTCGGTCGATCAGCGCCTGCATGATGGCGTAGCCCTGCGGATGGCGGAACGACACCTGGCTGCCGCGCCGGCAGCCCTCGCGCGGGGAGACCAGTTCCAGCATCGGGCACTGCGCCTCGACCAGTTCGATGAACAGGTCGCACAGCGCGATGGAGGTGCTGCGGACATCGGCCATGTCGACATCGTCCCAGACATCCAGCGCGGCCTCGAGTGCCGCCAGCGCAATCACCGGCGGGGTGCCGACGCGCATGCGCTCCACCCCCGCACCGGGGCGGTAGGAGGGGTCGAAGGCGAAGGGCGCCTCGTGCCCCATCCAGCCGGACAGGGCCGGCCGCGCCGTCTCGGCATGTTGCGGGGCGACATAGATGAAGGCTGGCGCGCCCGGCCCGCCATTCAAATATTTGTAGGTGCAGCCGACCGCGAAATCGGCCCCGGCGCCGGCCAGATCGACCGGCAGCGCACCGGCGGAATGGGCGAGGTCCCACACCGTCACCACGCCCGCCGCATGGGCCTTGGCGGTCAGCGCCGCCATGTCGTGCAGCCGCCCGGTCCGGTAATCGACCTGGGTCAGCATCAGCACGGCGACATCCTCGCCGATGGCGCCCTCCACCTCATCCGGCGCCACCACCTTCAGGACATGGCCGCGGCCCAGCGTTTCGATCAGCCCCTCCGCCATGTAGAGGTCGGTGGGGAAGTTGCCGCTGTCGGACAGGATGACCCGGCGGTCGGGCCGCATCGCCAGTGCGGCGGCCAGCGCCTGATAGACCTTGATCGACAGGGTGTCGCCGACCACGACACTGCCCGCCGGCGCGCCGACCAGCCGGGCGATGCGGTCGCCGACCTTGCCCGGCTGCACCATCCAGCCGGCGCTGTTCCAGCCGCGGATCAGCTGGCCGCCCCACTCGTCGGCCAGGGTGCGGGCCACCCGCTCCTCCACCCCGATGGGCAGCGGCCCCAGCGAGTTGCCGTCGAGATAGATCACCCCGTCCGGAATGCGGAAGCGGGCGCGGGTCTTCTGAAAATCGGTCATCGATCTGACTGCTCCTTCCCGGTTGAGGATGCCCGGCAATCGATGGCTTTGCAAATCGTTGCGATGCTCAAGCGTATCAGACGAAACGAATTCACCATTGTCCCGGAGGCCGCGAAAGTGGAGGATCGCACCGGCCGGACCACCCGGCCGCACTCACCGCCACCAAGGACCGGACGCACCGCCATGTTCAACGCGCTTTCCCGCCAGCCCGACGACGCCCTGCTCGCCCTGATCGGCCTCTACAAGCAGGATCCGCGGCCGGGCAAGGTCGATCTCGGCGTCGGGGTCTACCGTGACGAGGAGGGGCGCACCCCGGTCTTCCGCGCGGTCAAGGCGGCGGAACGGCTGCTTCTCGACGGGCAGGACAGCAAGTCCTATCTGGGGCTGGAGGGCGACGCCGGCTATCTGGAGCGGCTGTGGTCGCTGGTCGGCGGCGAAGCCGGGACGAAGGTCACCGCCGCCGGCGTGCAGACCCCCGGCGGGTCGGGCGCCCTGCGTCTGGCCGCCGATCTGGTCCTGCGCGGCGGGTCGAAGCGCGTGCTGGTCGGCCAGCCGACCTGGCCCAACCATGTCGGCATCTTCGCCGCCGCCGGACTGGAGGTGGTGAGCCATCCCTTCTTCGACACCGCCGGCCAGACCGTGCTGTTCGACCGCATGGTCGCGGCGTTTGAGGCGGCGCAGCCCGGCGACGTCGCCCTGCTGCACGGCAGCTGCCACAACCCGACCGGCGCGCCGCTGTCGCTCGACCAGTGGAAGACGATCGCGGCGGTGCTGGAAAAGCGCGGCGTGCTGCCGCTGGTCGATCTCGCCTATCAGGGCTTCGGCCGCGGGCTGGACGAGGATGCGGAAGGCTTGCGCCACCTGATCGGCGCCGTGCCGGAAACGCTGGTCGCCGTGTCGTCTTCCAAGTCCTTCGGCCTCTACCGCGAGCGCACCGGCGCCATCTTCGCCGTCGCCGCCGCGCCGGCCGCCGCCGAGCTTGCCAAGTCCAACCTGATGGCGCTGGCCCGCACCAGCTATTCGATGCCGCCCGACCATGGCGCCGCCGTGGTCCGCACCATCCTGAGCGACGACGCCCTGACCGCCGACTGGACCGCCGAGTTGGACGCCATGCGCGCCCGCATCACCGGCATCCGCCGCAAGCTGGCCGCCGGGCTGGCCGGCGCCTTCCCCGCCCTGGCGGCGGTGGCGGAGCAGGAGGGCATGTTCTCCCTGCTGCCGCTGACCGAGGCGGAGGTGCTGCGCCTGCGCGCCGACCATGCCATCTACATGCCGACCTCCGGCCGCATCAACATCGCCGGCCTGAAGACGGCCGAGGTGGACGACGTGGTGGCGAAGTTCGCCGCCCTGCGCTGAGAGGACGGACGACGATGGCCGCGACCCTCCAGGTCCCGCCCGCCGCGGTGGAGCGCCACCAGCTGTATGAAGATGCGCTCGCCATGCTGATGGGCACGCTGTTCATCGCGCTGGGCATGCTGATCTATTCCAAGACGATGCTGCTGACGGGCAGCACCGCCGGCTTGGCACTGCTGCTGAGCTACGTCACCAAGGTACAGTTCGGCATCATCTTCTTCGTGATCAACCTGCCCTTCTACTGGCTGGCCTGGAAGCGGCTGGGCTGGAAGTTCACCGTCCGCACCTTCATCGCGGTGGCGCTGGTGACCCTGTTCTCCCGCCTGACCGACCAGTGGGTGGGCTTCACCCATCTGGACCCGGTCTATGCCACGGTGGTGGGCAGCGGCCTGTGCGGCACCGGCCTGCTGATGCTGTTCCGCCACCGCACCGGCCTGGGCGGCGTCAACATCCTGGCGATCTACCTGCAAGAGCGCTACGGCATCCGCGCCGGCTATTTCCAGCTCGGTGTCGATCTCGCCATCCTGGGCGGCGCCTTCTTCGTGCTGGCACCGGACCGGCTGCTGCTGTCGATCCTTGGGGCGGTCATCGTCAACATCACACTGGCGATCAATCACAAGCCGGGGCGTTATCTCGGCATCAGCTGAGGCGTGAAGGCTGCGGGCGCTGGACGTTCACCGCCCGCAGCAGGCCTTGTGCTTGCGCCCCGAACCGCAAGGGCAGGGGTCGTTGCGGCCGACCTTCACCACGCGGCGCGGCGGGTCCTTCGGATTCAGGACGCTGTCGACATAAAGCCAGCGCCCGTCGATCCGGCGGAAGCGCGACCGTTCGTGCAGCGGCCAGTCCTCCCCGTCGCGACGGAAGGTCAGGAAGAACTCGACCATGCCGTCGTCGCCGGTCTCTTCCGCCTTCATGACGGTCAAGGGACCCCATTCACATTCCTCCACCATCCGTACGGCGTCGGCGCGGCTGAAGGCGGCGTGGGTTTCCGGGGCGCAACTGCGCTCGATATGGTCGATGTCGTGGCGGACGAAAGCGGTGTAGCGCGAGCGCATCAGCGCTTCGGCGGAGGAGGCGGGCTGCCCGGCCAGGATCGGGCCGCAGCAGCGATCGAATTCAAGACCCGAACCGCAAGGGCAGGCGGACATCACGATACGGTTCCTTCCATAAGCATAGAATAGCGGCCGGCGGCACGCTGCCTGCCAGAACTTAACGCCGTCTCAACATCTCCCGCCGGATCCTGTGACCCGGGCCGGCGATATTGACGCTTGGCGTGGGCGTCGTCTAGATCGGCCGGTCCTCAAGCAGGATATGGCGCAAACGGGGTGTGACGATGAGCGTGCGGATCGGCAGCACGATGACGGCGACGGGCGAACGGCGTCGGCTCAGCCTGCTTTTCAGGTCCCTGTCCGGCCGCCATGCCGATGTGGCGACGATGCGGTTGCCCACCGCCCGCGCGGTCCTGCTGCGGCTGGCCGGCGCCGCCCTTTTCCTGGCGCTGGCGGTCGGCGGCATCGCCTTCCTGGTCGAGGTCGAGATCGCCGACGGCCGGGTCGTCGAACTGGCGCGGGAGGAATCGGCGGCTTTCCTGAACGAAGCCCGTTCGTCGCTCGCGGCCGGCGCGGCCGATTCGGAATTGGAGGCATCGCTGCAAATCTTCATGGCCAGTCGCAACGGGTTGCGCCTGAACCATGGCGACGGCCACTTCATCGTCGCGGAGCTTTATGCACCGGACCATCGGAAGACGGCAGACTATGTCGCACCCGGCGCGGAATGGGCGGAACAGCGCCTGTCCGCCACCCGGCACGGCTTCCCCGCCAACGGCGATGCGATCTATGACCGCTTCACGCTGGACGGGCACATCTTCATCCAGACGATGGAGCCGCTGCTCGATTCCGATGGCCGGCTGCTCGGCTATTTCGAAAGCGTCTTCCAGCTCTCGGCCCGCCGGTCGCACGAGATCCTGCGCGACACCGCCACTGTGGTCGCCGTGTCGTCGCTGTCGGTGCTGGGGACCTCGCTCGTCCTGCTGCCGATCTTCGGCGCCTACAACCGCGGCATCCTGCGGCTGTCGCGCGGCCTGCTCGACGCCAACATCGGCATGCTGACGGCGCTGGGCAGCGCCATCGCCAAGCGCGACAGCGACACCAACGCCCACAATTACCGGGTGACGGTGCTGGCCATCCGACTGGCCGAGGCGCTGGGGCTGGAGGAGGCGGCGATCCGGCAGCTGGTGAAGGGCGCCTTCCTGCACGATGTCGGCAAGATCGCCATTCCCGACAGCATCCTGCTGAAGCCCGGCAAGCTGGACGCCGAGGAATTCGCGGTGATGAAGACCCATGTCGTCCATGGGCTGGACATCGTCGGCTCGTCCGACTGGCTGGCCGATGCGGCCGACGTGGTCGGCGGCCATCACGAGAAGTTCGACGGCTCGGGCTATCCGCGCGGGCTGAAGGGTGAATCAATTCCGATCGCCGCCCGCATCTTCGCCGTCGCCGACGTGTTCGACGCGCTCACCTCCCGCCGTCCCTACAAGGAACCGATGTCCTACGCCGCCACCATGGACATCCTCGCCGACGGGGCCGGCAAGCATTTCGACCCGGTGGTGCTCGCCCGCTTCACCGCCATCGCCGCCGGCCTGCATGAACGGCTGACCGCGATGGGTGACGACGGGGTGCGGGAGGAGCTGCGCGGGCTGGTGAAGCGCTATTTCAAGCTGGCCTGAACCGGCTTAAGCGGTGAGGCCGCGCAGGAACAGGTCCACCGCCTTGTCGACGAAGGCGTGGCGCTCCTCCTCCGTCGGTGCGGGGCAGAGGCCGAGCACCAGCTGGCAATAGGCGCCGCCCTGCATGGCGGCCAGGAACTGGCGGGCGACGAAGGCGGGGTCGTCGGTGACGATCACGCCATGGTCGGCCAGCCGGGTGAACAGCGCGACGAAGTTGGCGATCCCCTGCTCCGGCCCCGCCTGGAAATAGAGTTGGGCGGCGAGCGGCATCCGCGTCGCCTCCCCCACCACCGCCTGATGGACGCGGATCGCCGCATCGGACCACAAAAGGTCGGTGAAGCGGCGGCCGACCTGGACCAGGACCTCGCGCAGCGGCATGCGATCGAACATCTCCGGCGCAAAGTGCAGGCCGCGCCGTTCGCATTCGGCGGAGATCACGGCGGTGTAAAGCTCCTCCTTCGACGGAAAACGGGTGTAGAGGGTGGTCTTGGACACCCGCGCCTGCTGCGCCACCTGATCCATCGACGTGGCGGCGTAGCCAAGCTCCAGAAACACCTCCCGCGCGGCGGCGACGATCTGCTCGGCCTTCGCGTCAAAGGACACGGGCGGATGAGACGCTTTTTGCTCCGATGACTGCACTGAACTGTACCGTTCACTCTTGACGTGGCGTTGGTGCCGGAGTAGGACGGTAGCAGTACGATACAGTCCAGTCCAGTGGGGAGACGTGGTATGGCCCAATTCCGCGAAAGGCGGCTTGCGTCCGCCGTCATGGCGACAACGGCGCTGCTGACGGTGGCGGGCCTGCTCGCCGGCTGCAACGAGACTCACTCCGCCTCCACCCCGGCGGAGGGAGAGGTGCGGCCGGTCCGCGTCGCCACCGTTGCGCTGGAACCGCTGGTCGACAGCGTGCGCTATCCGGCGGTGATCCGCCCGCGGGTGGAGGCCGATGTCGGCTTCCGCGTCGGCGGCAAGGTGACCGCCCGGCTGGTGGAGGTCGGCACCCGCATCGAACCCGGCATGCCGCTCGCCCGGCTGGACCCGACCGACCTGCAACTGCAGATCCGCGCCGCCCAGGCGCAGCTCGCCTCGGCGCAAGCCGACGCGGCCAACGCGCGCAGCGATTTTCAGCGCTATGCCAGCCTGCGCAACGGCGAATGGACCACGCGGCAGGAATACGACCGCCGCAAAACCACGCTGGACAAGGCCGACTCCAAGGTGCGGGAGGTCGAGGCGCAGTTGCGCGTCCTCACCAACTCCGCCCAATACGCCACGCTGGTGGCGGACGAGGCCGGCATCGTCACCGCCACGCTGATCGAGCCGGGACAGGTGGTGGCCGCCGGCCAGACCGCGCTCCGCGTCGCCCGGCTGGGCGCGCTGGAGGCGGTGGCGAACATTCCCGAACAGAGCGTCGCCGCACTGCCCCGCCAGAAACTGTCGGTCGAGCTGTGGTCGCACCCCGGCCAGAGCATCCCGGCCACCCTGCGCGAGGTCTCGCCCAGCGCCGACGCCGCGACCCGCACCTTCCAGGCGAAGATCGCGCTGACCGATCCGCCGCCGACGGTCCAGCTCGGCATGACCGCCACGGTCACCGCCGCTGCCGACCATGGCGCCCCGGTCGCCCGCCTGCCGCTGAGCGCGCTGACCCAGCGCGAGCAGGCGCCGGCGGTCTGGGTGCTGTCGGCGCCGGACGACCGGCTGGAACTGCGCCCGGTCACCGTCGCGGCCTATGCCGGCGACCTCGCCCTGATCGGCGGCGGGCTGAAGGACGGCGAGCGTGTCGTCACCGCCGGTGTGCACAAGCTCGACGCCGGCCAGAAGGTCCGCGTCTGGACGGAGCCGGCGCGATGACCCACTCCCGCCTCAACCTGTCGGCCTGGGCGCTGGCCCACCGCACGCTGGTGCTGTTCATGATGCTCGCCAGCGTGCTGGCCGGCGCGCTGGCCTACAAGAATCTGGGCCGGGCGGAGGATCCGTCCTTCACCTTCAAGGTGATGGTGGTCCGCACCCAATGGCCGGGCGCCACCGCCCGCGAGGTCGAGCAGTTCGTCACCGACCGTATCGAGAAGAAGCTGGAGGAGGTGCCCTATTACGACGTCGCCCGCAGCTATTCCAAGCCCGGCGAGTCGGTGGTCTTCGTCCAGCTGAAGGACTACACCCCGCCGAAGATGGTGCCGGACCTGTGGTATCAGGTGCGCAAGAAGATCGGCGACATCCGCTATACCCTGCCCGACGGCGTGGTCGGCCCCTTCTTCAATGACGAGTTCGGCGACGTCTATTCCGGCATCTACGCCTTCATGGGCGAGGACTTCACCCCCGCCCAGCTGAAGAAAGTGGCCGAACAGGCGCGCGCCCGCCTGCTGAAGCTGCCCGGCGTCGAGAAGATCGACCTGATCGCCCCGCAGGAGGAGCGCGTCTATGTCGAAATCTCCAGCCAGCGGCTCGCCAGCTTCGGCCTGCCGGTGGAATCGGTGATCCAGGCGCTGCAGCGCGAGAACGCCATCGCCGCGTCGGGCGACATCGACACCGGATCGCAGCGGGTCTATGTCCGGCTGGATCTCGGCCTCGACACCGCCGCCGCGGTGCGCGCGATCCCGGTGGAGAGCGGCGGCCGGCTGCTGACCATCGGCGACGTGGCGGAGGTCAAGCGCGGCTATGTCGAGCCGCGGCGCTACACACTGCGCTACAACGGCCGCGACGCCATCGGCATCGGCGTGGTGATGGCGAAGGGCGGCAACGTCCTGAAGCTGGGCGAGCAGCTCGACGCCGCGATGGAGAAGGTCCGGGCCGAGCTGCCGGTCGGGCTGGAAGTGGCGCAGGTCGCCGACCAGCCGAAGGTGGTCGAGCATTCGGTCGGCGAATTCATGGAATCGCTGGCAGAGGCGCTGGGCATCGTCATCCTGGTCAGCCTCGTCAGCCTGGGCTGGCGCACCGGCATCGTCGTCGCGCTGGCGGTGCCGCTGGTGCTGGCGATGACGCTGGTGGCGATGCAGCTTCTGCACATCGATCTGCAGCGCATCTCGCTGGGTGCCCTCATCATCGCGCTCGGCCTCTTGGTGGACGACGCCATCATCGCGGTGGAGATGATGGTGGTGAAGATGGAACAGGGATGGGACCGGCTGAAGGCCGGTGCCTTCGCCTACACCTCCACCGCCTTCCCGATGCTGAGCGGCACCATCGTCACCGCCGCCGGCTTCGTGCCCGTCGGCTTCGCGGCGTCGGCGGCGGGCGAATACACCAACTCGATCTTCTGGGTGGTGGCGCTGTCGCTGCTGCTGTCCTGGGTGGTGGCGGTGGTCTTCACCCCATATCTCGGCTGGCTGCTGCTGCCCAAGCCCAAGCATGTGGTGCCGGACGGGCACGAGCTGGACATCTACGACACCCGCGCCTACCGCATCCTGCGCGGCATGATCGAAGCCTGCGTGCGGGCGCGCTGGGTCACCATCGGCGTGACGGTGGCGGCCTTCGTCACCGCGCTGGTCGGCTTCGGCCATGTCCAGCAGCAGTTCTTCCCGTCGGCCAGCCGGCCGGAGCTGCTGATCGACATCCGTCTCGCCGAAGGCTCCTCCTTCGAGGCGACCGCCGCCGAGGTGAAGCGGATGGAGGCGGTGCTGGCAAAGGACCCGGACGTCGAGTATTGGGTCGCCTACACCGGCGGCGGCTCGCCGCGCTTCTACCTGCCGCTCGACCAGCAGTTGGAGACCGCCAACTTCGCCCAGTTCATGGTGATGACCAAGGGGTTAGAGGAACGCGAGCATTTCATGCAGCGGCTGGAGCCGACGCTGGAATCCGACTTCCCCGCCGCCCGCGTCCGCATCAGCCGGCTGGAGAACGGCCCACCGGTCGGCTATCCCGTGCAGTTCCGCGTCACCGGCGAGGATCCGGCGACCATCCGCAAGATCGCCTATCAGGTGCGCGACACCATGCGCGCCCATCCCAACACCGCCAATGTCCATCTGGATTGGGACGAGCTGTCGAAGCGCGTCCGGCTGGAGGTGGACACCGCCAAGGCGCGCGCGCTGGGCGTGTCGAAGCAGGATCTGTCCAACGCCCTGCAACTGCTGCTGAACGGCATGTCCGTCACCCAGTACCGCGAGGGCACGGAGCTGATCGGCGTCCTGCTGCGCACCACGCCGGAGGAGCGGATGGACCTGTCGCGCCTGGGCGAACTGAACATCCGCACCAGCCGCGGCACCACCGTGCCCCTGAGCCAGGTCGCCAGCGTCCGCTACGAGCTTGAGGAGCCGGTGCTGTGGCGGCGGGCGCGCGAGACGACGATGACGGTCAAGGGCGACGTGACCGGCGGCCTGCAGGCCCCGGTGGTCAGCACCCAGCTGAACGCCCAGTTGAACGCGCTGCGCGCCACCCTGCCCGACGGCTACGCCATCACCATGGGCGGCGCCATCGAGGAAAGCGCCAAGGGCCAGGACTCGATCAACGCCATGATGCCGGTGATGCTGCTGATCATGGTCACCACGCTGATGCTGCAATTGCAGAGCTTCTCGCGCGTGTTCCTGGTGCTGCTGACGGCGCCCTTGGGGCTGATCGGCGTCACCGCGTCGCTTCTGCTGTTCAACCTGCCCTTCGGCTTCGTCGCCATGCTGGGCGTCATCGCGCTGGCCGGCATCATCATGCGCAACTCGGTCATCCTGGTCGACCAGATCGAGCAGGACATCCGCAGCGGCCGCTCACGCTGGGACAGCATTGTCGAGGCGACGGTGCGCCGCGCCCGCCCCATCGCGCTGACCGCCGCCGCGGCGATCCTCGCCATGATCCCGCTGACGCAGAGCGTCTTCTGGGGCCCGATGGCGGTCGCCATCATGGGCGGTCTGGCCGGCGCCACCGTGCTGACGATCTTCTTCCTGCCGGCCCTCTATGCAGCATGGTTCCGCGTGCCCCGGCCGGAGACGGAGGAGGTGGAGGACCATGGGATGGGCGGTGCGCTGCCGAGGCCCGCGCTGGGGGATTGATAACCAACTCTCTCGCTCAAGCTTGACCACGGTCAAGGGACGCTTGCCCACCCCGTGACAGGGTGGCGCCACAATCGATCTCCCGATTGCATCATCATTGCTGATGATCCTCTTTCGTACTGTGCCTTTGCGCCCGGCGACATAGCTCCCCGGGCGCATTTTTTTGGCTCGCGGCTCCCCATTCGAACCTGGGGGCGACTTGGAACGACAGGGCCGCAAACCTGTTGGGCGGTCAATGGCGGCCCTCGCCAGCCCAGCCCGGGGAGAAGACCGTGGCCAACTTCAATCGCCAGCGCCAACGGATGGTGGACGTGCAGATCGCCCGCCGCGGCATCCGTGCCGAACCAGTCCTCAACGCCATGCGCGCCGTCCCGCGCGAGCATTTCGTCAGCCCGGAAATGGCGGAGTTCGCCTATGAGGACTCGCCACTGCCCGTCGGAGAGGAGCAGACGATCTCCCAGCCCAGCCTCGTCGCCGCGATGATAGAAGCGGCGGAGGTCGGCGCCGACGACCGGGTGCTGGAGGTCGGAGCCGGCTCCGGCTATGTCGCGGCACTTCTCGGCAACATCGTGCAGCAGGGGAATGGCCGGGTCTTCGCCGTGGAACGGCTCGCCGGCTTGGCACAATCGGCGCGGCGGCGCCTGCAGGATTTGGGCTTCGACACCGTGACCGTGCGCACCGGCGACGGCACCGAAGGCTGGCCGGAGGAAGCCCCCTTCGACGTCATCCTGGTGTCGGCCGGCGGACCGGAGGTGCCGAAGGCGCTGATGGACCAACTCGCCATCGGTGGCCGCATGGTGATCCCGGTTGGGACGCGCCGTGACCAGACCCTGGTGAAGGTCGTCCGCCATTCCGAAACCGAGTTTGAGCGCGAGGAGCGCGAACGGGTGTCCTTCGTGCCGCTGATCGGCGCCCAAGGTTGGGCGGAGGACGGTTCCCGGTCGGCCAGCAATCACAGTCCGGGACGACGGCCGGGAGAAGTGCCGGCGACCCTGCCGGAGATGATCGCCGACGCCGCCGAACTCTTGCCGGACTTCGACGACCCCGCTTTCGGGCGGCTGTTCGACCGCTGGGGCGGCCGTCGCGTGGTCCTGCTGGGCGAGGCGAGCCATGGGACGGCGGAGTTCTTTCGCGCCCGCGCCGCCATCACCAAGCGGCTGATCGAGGAGCATGGCTTCACCATCGTTGCGGTGGAGGCCGACTGGCCCGATGCCGCGGCGGTCGACCGCTACGTCCGCCATCGCCCCGCGACGCGGACGGAAGACCCGCCCTTCCAGCGCTTCCCGACCTGGATGTGGCGCAACACGGACGTCGCCGCTTTCCTCGACTGGCTGCACGACCGCAACCGCGACCGGCCGCCGGAGAGCCGCGCCGGCTTTTACGGGCTGGACATGTACAACATGAGCGGCTCCATCGCGGCAGTGCTGGACTATCTCGACCGCGTCGATCCGGAGGCGGCCGCGGTTGCGCGGGAACGATACGGTTGCCTGACGCCTTGGCAGCGCGATCCCGCCACCTACGGGCGTGCCGCGCTATCCGGCGGCTTTCGCAAATGCGAGACCGCGGTGATCGAACAGTGCCGGGCCCTGTTGGAAAAGCGGCTGGACTATACGGGGGAGGATGGCGACCGCTTCCTCGACGCCGCCCAGAATGCCCGTCTGATCGCGTCCGCCGAGCGCTATTACCGCATCATGTATTACGGCGGAGCGGAGAGCTGGAACCTGCGCGACACCCATATGTTCGAAACCCTCGCCAACCTCCTGGAGGCTAAGGGTCCGGACGCCAAGGCGGTGGTGTGGGCCCACAACTCCCACATCGGCGACGCGCGCCAGACCGACATGGGCATCACCCGCGACGAGTTGAACATCGGCCAGCTCTGCCGCGAGCGCTTCGGAGACGAGGCGGCGCTGATCGGCTTCGGCACCCATACCGGCACGGTCGCCGCCGCCACCGACTGGGATGGCGACATGGAGGTGAAGCGGGTGCGCCCATCGCGCAGCGACAGCTATGAACGGCTATGCCACGACGCCGGCCCGGATCGCTTCCTGCTCGACCTCCGTGCGGAGCGGAACGAGGCCCTTCGCCGCGCCCTGCTGACGCCGCGCCTGGAACGCTTCATCGGCGTCATCTACCGTCCCGAGACGGAGTTGTGGAGCCACTATTCGGAAGCCAGCCTGCCGGGCCAGTTCGACGCCTTCGTCTGGTTCGACGAGACGACGGCGGTCACCCCGCTCGGACCGGAATACGTCCGCGAGGGTATGCCCGACACCTATCCCTTCGGGGTTTGACGGCCTCAGTCGGCCCGCCGGCCCGCCGTCGCCAGCGTCAGCCGGCCGAAGTTCGGCCCCTCCCGCAGAAGGCGCCGGCCGCCCACCTCGATCCGGCGATAGGCCGGGCCAGCCATCAGCAGACAGGCCGTCACCATCGCCACCAGCAGCGCCAACGACCAGCCGCCGGGCAGCGCCTTGCGGTCGTGGATGCCTAGGCCCAGCCACAGCAGGCGGGTGGTGGCATATTCGACAAAGCCGTGGATCAGGTAGAGCGAATAGGACACGTCGCCCAACCACACCAGCGGCCGGACGTTCAAGGCACCCGCGGCCCGGCCCCGGTTGGCGACCGCCGCCAGGATCAGCAGGGCGAACAGCGGAACCGCCAGCAGGTCGGGTCCGCCCGTGTGCAGAAGCAGCAGGATCGCCAGAACGATTCCGGCCATCGTCAGGTCGCTGGACAGCAGCGACGCGGCAAGCCCGCTGCGGAAAGCGCTGTAGAGCAGCGTGCCCAGCAGGAATTCCGGCAGGCAACGCAGCAGGGTCTGCGGCCCGTCCCACTGGTTCAGATTGTCCTGTGTCGCCCAGGCCAGCAGGCAGAGCGTCGCCAGCGCACCGGCCGCCATCAGCGCCTGCGCCCGCCCGCCGGCCCGCCAGACCAGGGGCAGCGCAAAGGGGAAGACCAGATAGGCCATGAATTCCAGGCTGATCGACCAGGCCGGATAATTCCAGCTCAGCATGCTGGCATAGAGGCCCTGGAGCATGAACAGGTTGGCGACCAACGCACCGACCGATTCCGCCCCCTTCAGCGGGATCGCCGGGAAGCTGCCGGTGGCGGCGTATTCCACCGTGCGGACGGCCAGCGCCGTCGCCACGAACAGCAGCAGGACCGCCAGATGCAGCGGATAGAGCCGGGCGACGCGCGCCCTCAGGAAACTCCAGTATTTGTCGCCGACCGACCGGCTGAAGGTGTCGTGATAGACATGGGTCAGCACGAAACCGCTGAGCATGAAGAACAGGTCGACCGCCAGATAGCCCTTCTGCACCAGATGCGTGTAGCTGTCCGGGTGCAGGTTGGGGAAATACTGGAAGCTGTAATGGTACAGCACCACCCACAGGGCCGCGATGCCGCGCAGCGGGGTCAGGGAGTGCAGGTGGCGGGGGGTGGACTGCGTGCTCATGACGCAGCCATCGACCGCCCTGCCATGTCCCCCGCCCAAGGATTCCCGCCGATATCCTTCGAAACCACATCGCCCTCCAGCCGTTGCGCAGCGCGCCCGTGCCTTTGCAAGCGGACAGGCGGGCCTGTCGCGGGTTAACGGCTGATGTGACGATTGGTTTCGTGGGGGGCTGTTACCGAAATAGGACCGTCACAGGAAGAAGACAAGCGTGGCCAGGCCCAGCAGTGGCACAAGAATGCCGAAGGACCAGGCCATATAGCCGAAGAAGCTGGGCATGGCGACGCCGCGTTCCTCCGCGATCGCCTTGACCATGAAGTTGGGGGCATTGCCAATATAGCTGTTGGCGCCCATGAAGACCGCACCGGCGGAAATCGCGGTCAGCGTCAGCGACAGGTCGGTCATCAGCGTGTGCGCATCGCCGCCCGCCGTGTTGAAGAAGATCAGGTAGGTCGGGGCGTTGTCGAGGAAGCTGGACAGGATGCCGGTCGCCCAGAAATAGGCGGCCGGGTTGGGCTTCCCGCCCTCGTTCACCGCGGAGATGATGGCTCCAAGCGCGCCGTCGGTGCCGGCCTTCAGGATGGCTATGGCCGGGATGATGGTCAGGAAGATGGCGGCGAACAGCTTCGCCACCTCCAGGATCGGACCCCAGCTGAAGCCGTTCAGGCGGCGGCTCTGCTTGCTGGTCAGGGTCAAAGACAGGCCGGTGATGCCCAGCAGCAGCAGGTTCGACACGATGGACTCCAGCGGCACCGTCACATGGTACAGCGTGACGCCGACGCCGGGATGCCAGACGCCGCTCAGCAGCACCGCCCCGATAATGGCGACCAGCAGCAGCAGGTTGACGCTGCCCTCGATGCGGATCGGCTCGCGCTCGTGAACGCCCTCGATCAGCGGGTGCTTGCCGGGGTCGCGGGTGTGCAGGACGAGATCCAGCACGAAATAGATCACCAGCAGCAGCCCCGACAGGAAGCACATCGGCGCCAGCAGATGGACCGTCGGCCAGAAGAAGTCGACCCCCTTCAGGAAGCCGAGGAACAGCGGCGGATCGCCCAGCGGCGTCAGCGAGCCGCCGACATTCGACACCAGGAAGATGAAGAAGACGATGGTGTGGACCTTGTGGCGCCGATGCTCGTTCGCCCGCAGCAGCGGACGGATCAGCAGCATCGAGGCGCCGGTGGTGCCCATCAGGCTCGCCAGCACCGTGCCCAGCGCCAGCCCGACCGTGTTGGCCGCCGGCGTCCCCACCAGCGACCCGGTCAGCCGCACGCCGCCCGCCACCGTGAACAGCGCGGTCAGCAGCACGATGAAGGGGATGTATTCCAGCAGGACCGTGTGCAGCAACTCGTAGGTCGCGAGGTCGACCCCGAAGGTGGCGGCGAAGGGCACCAGGAAGGCCAGCGCCCACACGGCCGAGATCTTGCCGAAATGATGGTGCCAGACCATCGGCGCCAGCAGCGGGAACAGCGCGATCGACAGCAGGATGCCGGCGAAGGGCACGACCCAGGCGGCACTCAGCAGCCGTCCGTCCAGATGCGGCACGCCGCCATGGGCAACCTCAGCAGCCACCTCCGCCGCCTGGACGCCGTGCGTGCCCAGCAGAACGCCGCCGACCGCGAGCGCCGCGCCGAGAACGGCCGGAAGAAGGGATGAACGGCGTTGGTGCGTGGGTGAATTGATCATCGGTCCGGATGGTAGGCTGACGAAAGGAACGGGAGTATGCGGATTGACGCAGCGTAAGCCAAGCCGGAAGGGGCGTTGACTGCACGAACTTTCGTAGGCGGGGGCCTGGGGCGGGGGGCGGGTACGGCCTATGGGCAGGCCCGCATCGCCACGGCTTGATCCTTCACCCCGGTCCAGCCCGACAGCGACCGGCAGTCCGCTCCCGCGCACAGCCGGTGCTCGCCGGTGAAGCCGGATGCCGCCAGCGTGACGCTGTCCTGCGGCGGCAGGCCGGGCGTCCAGACCATCCAGCCGTCGGCGGTCAGCCGGGCATCGGGACCGGGCTCCATCCCGGCGCCGGTGCCGCGGATGCGGGCCTCGGTCGGACGCAGCCGGCCGGCTTCGACCCTCCAGGCCTCCCGCCACTCGGTCTTCTCGATCGAGTGGGTCCAGGACAGGGTGAACTGCGTCCCCGGCAGCGACGCCAGCAGCGCGCCGCCGAGGGCGAACAGGCAGAGACCGGCCATGCCAGGCCGCGTCCTATGCCGGGGCGGCGGCCAGGACGCTGCGGCGGCGGTGCTGCCACAGCAGGAACAGGCCGGTCATGACGAAGGCGATCTCGTCGGTGACCGGTAGGGCGACCACGAACAGGAAGGCCGTCGCCGCGGCATAGATCCGGGCCGCGAACGGCAGGTTGGTCCAGAAGTAGCCGATGGTGGCCGCTCCCCACAGCGCGATGGCGACGCAGGCCTTCAGGAAGATGTAGGCGACCGCCAGCCAGCTTTCGGTCTGCAGCACCAGCGCCGGGTCGTAGACCGCCATGAAGGGCACGACATAGCCGGCCATGGCGATGCGGGTGGCGATGAAGCCGATCTTCATGTGCCCGACCCGCGCGATGGAGGATGCGGCCAGCGCCGCCAGCGCCACCGGCGGGGTCAAGTCGGCCATGATGCCGAAATAGAAGACGAACATGTGGCTGACGATCAGCGGCACGCCCATGGTCAGCAGCGCCGGGGCGGCGATGGATGCCGTGATGATGTAGTTGGCGGTGGTCGGCAGCCCGGTGCCGAGCACGATGCAGGTCACCATCGTCAGCACCAGCGCCGCAAGCAGGTTGCCGCCCGACAGGTTGACGATGGTGGTGGCGAAGCTGGAGGCCAGTCCGGTCAGCGTCATCATGCCGATCAGCACGCCGACCAGGGCGCAGGCGACGCCGACGCCGATGGCGTTCTTCGCGCCGTCGGCAACCGCGTTCACCACCAGCACCAGCGTCTCCCGTCCGCCCTTGAACAGCAGGCAGGGAACGACCAGCAGCCCGACGATGGCGAAGGCCAGATGCTCCGTCCGCAGCCCCATCCGCCACAGGCCGGCGGCGATCAGGCCGAGCAGGACCCAGAATCCGACGCGCAGCAGCGTCGGGCCGACGGCGGATACGACGGTCATGCCCAGAATCAGCGCGGCGGTGGCTGCGATACCGATCACGCCGGCGAACAGCGGCGTGAAGCCGGAGAACAGCAGATAGACCAGCGCCGCCAGCGGCAGGATCAGGTACCAGCCATCCTTCAGGGCCAGCAGCGCGCTCGGGCATTCCTCGCGCGGCAGACCGACCAGATTGCGCTTGCCGGCCTCCAGATGGACCATCCAGAAGGCGCTGCCGAAATAGAGGATGGCGGGAATGGCGGCGGCCAGTGCGACCTCGCTGTAGGGCACGCCGATGGTCTCCGCCATGATGAAGGCGGCGGCGCCCATCACCGGTGGCATCAGCTGCCCGCCCATGCTGGCCGTTGCCTCCACCGCGCCGGCGAAAGCTGGGCGATAGCCGAAGCGCATCATCAGCGGGATGGTGAACTGGCCGGTGGTCAGCACGTTGGCGACGCCCGACCCGTTGATCGTCCCCATGAAGCCGGAGGAGAAGACAGCCACCTTCGCCGGCCCGCCCTTGGAATGGCCGACGAGGCCGAGCGAGACGTCGTTGAACAGCTTGATCATCCCGGCCCGCTCCAGGAAGGCGCCGAACAGAATGAACAGGAAGATGTAGGTCGCCGACACGAAAGTCGGCGTGCCGTAGATGCCCTCAGTCGACAGGAACAGCGTGTCGATCACCTGATCGAAGCCATAGCCGCGATGGGCCAGTCCGAAGGGCAGCTCCCGTCCGAACAGGGCATAGGGGATGAACACGCCGCACAGGATCGGCAGGGCCAGCCCCATGATCCGGCGGGCCGCCTCGAACACCAGCGCGACGGCGATGGTGCCGACGATGATGTCGGTGCTGTTGGGATCGCCGGCCCGCAGGATCAGATCGCCCTCGAAGACGTAGTGATAGAGGCCGATGGCGAAGCCGGTCAGGCCGAGCAGCCAGTCATACCAGGGCACCCGCTTGCGCGCGGCGGTCTGGCGCGCGCCGAACAGGGTGAAGGTCATCAGCACCAGGAATCCGACATGGACCGACCGCACCACGGTGGTGGACAGCGGATTGAAGGCGGCGGTCCAGATCTGGAAGATCGAAAAGGCCACGGCGATCGCAAACACCGCCCGCCCGTCGAAGCCTTCGAAGGCCGCGACATGGGCGGGATTCTCCCGGTCGATCGCCTGGCGGACTTGTGCGTCCGCCTCATTGTTATGAGTATTCACGTCTGCGTTCCCCGCGGCCCGTCCCTTACATCAGCCCCTTTTCCTTGTAGAACTTGACGGCGCCGGGGTGGAACGGCACCGGCGACTGGGTGGCCGACTTGTCGAACTTGATCTGCTTGGCGGCGACATGGGCGGCGGCCAGCGCGTCCAGATTCTCGAACAGCGTCTTGGTCATCGCATAGGCCGCGTCGTCCGACACGCCGGAGTGGCTGACCAGCAGGTTGCGGACGGCGGCGGTCGGCACATCGGCGTCCTGGCCCGGATAGGTGCCGGCCGGGATCGTCTCGGTGATGTAGGCGGCGTCGCCGACCTTCTGCACCACGTCCGCCGGGATGCTGACGACGGTGATCTCCTGGGACGACGACAGATCCTTGATCGCCGCCACGCCGAGACCGGCTGAGATCAGCGTCGCGTCCAGCTGGCGGTTCTTGATGAGGTCGACCGATTCGCCGAAGGGCAGATATTCGGTCTTTGCGAAATCCTTGTAGGCCAGACCGGCCGCGTTGAAGATGGCGCGCGCGTTCAGCTCCGTCCCCGACTTCGGCGCGCCGACCGACACCCGCTTGCCCTTCAGGTCGGCCAGCGTCTTGATGCCCGACTCTTTGCTGGCGACCACCTGGATGTAGTTGGGATAGATCGCGGCGATGGTGCGCAGCTTGTCCAGCTTCTGCTTGAAGCCGACCTCCTCGTTGCCCTTCCAGGCATCGCTCAGCGAATCACCGAGCGTGAAGCCGATCTCGCCGCGGCCGGCCTGCAGCAGGTTCAGGTTCTCCACCGACGCCTTGGTCGCCTGCGCCGTCACCTTGGCCCCCGGCAGCGCCTTGCCGTACACGTTCGACAGCGCCACGCCGAGCGGATAGTAGACCCCGCTGGTGCCGCCGGTCAGAACGGTGATGAAGGTCTCCGCCTTGGCCGGCAGGGCGGCGAGTCCAAGGCTGACGCCAAGGCCGGCGGCCGTGCACAGGGCCAGAAGGTGACGCTTCACGGATGGGCGATTCATAGTGGCTCTCCCCGTTATCGTTGCTGCACCCGGATCGTTGCCGGGTGGATTCATTTGCACACCCATATGCATGGGCAGCCCCAACCCACTGTAACGCGCCACAAAATTGCGCGCCAGTACGTACAATCCGACATAAGGACCGTTCACATGCCATTCTTTCGGCCAAGGCATGCACAGGCTCCTTGACCTCGACGGCCAGACACCCCCTATCCTTGTGGCGGAAGACCGCCGGCCGAAGCGGACACCACCACGGCTCCGGCTCAAGGCGCGTCATACGACAGTCACAAGTCCCAACTGCACGCCAAACGACTGCAAGCCAGACTTCAGCCAGCGGGAGGAAAACCGATGTCCTGTACCGTATCGATGACCGTCAATGGCAAGACGGTCTCGCGCGAGGTGGAGGAGCGCACCCTGCTCGTCGCCTTCCTGCGCGAGCATCTCGGCCTGACGGGCACCCATGTCGGCTGCGACACCAGCCAGTGCGGCGCCTGCGTCGTCCATGTCGACGGCCGGTCGGTGAAGTCCTGCACCACGCTGGCCGTCCAGGCCAATGGGGCGGAGGTGACGACGATCGAAGGTCTGGCGGCGGCCGACGGCACGCTGCACCCGATGCAGGCCGCCTTCCGCGAGCATCACGGCCTGCAATGCGGCTTCTGCACGCCGGGCATGGTGATGAGCGCCGTCGATCTGGTCCGCGAGAACCCGAACCCGACCGAGGCCGAGATCCGCGAGGGGCTGGAGGGCAACATCTGCCGCTGCACCGGCTATCACAACATCGTCAAGGCGGTGAAGGCGGGTGCCGAGGCGATGGCGGGGGCGCAACCGGCGCCGGTCGCGGCCGAATAAGGGCGATAAGCCCAGCAAGAAGCAGGCATTTCCGCATCTTCAGCGTTCCTGTGGGAGGAAACACGAGATGGCGAACCCCAATGGCATCGGCGCCTCGGTGCGCCGGCGCGAAGACCAGCGCTTTCTGACCGGCCGCGGCAACTACACCGACGATTTCAAGCGCCCGAACATGACCCATGCGGTCCATGTGCGCTCCCCCTACGCCCATGCCCGAATCCTGGGCATCGACTTCGCCGACGCGGCGGCGATGCCGGGCGTGGTCGCCGTGCTGACCGGCGCCGACATGGAGGCCGACAAGGTTGGCAGTCTGCCCTGCGGCTGGCAAATCCATTCCAAGGACGGCTCGCCGATGAAGGAGCCGCCGCATTATCCGCTGGCGCGCGACCGCGTGCGCTATGTCGGCGACGCGGTGGCGGTGGTCATCGCCGAAACCCGCGAGCAGGCGCGCGACGCCGCCGAGATGGTGGTGGTCGATTACGAGGAACTGCCGGCGGTGGGCTCCTCCACCCGCGCCATCGACGGCGGCGCGCCGCTGGTCCATGACGATGCGCCGGACAATGTCTGCTACGACTGGCATCTGGGCGATCAGGCCGCGGTGGATGCCGCCTTCGCCAACGCGGCCCACGTCGCCAAGATCGATCTGGTCAACCAGCGTCTGGTCCCGAACGCCATGGAGCCGCGGGCGGCGATGGGCGAATACGACCAGTCCAGCGGCGAATACACCCTGACCACCACCAGCCAGAACCCGCACGTCACCCGCCTGCTGATGGGCGCCTTCGTGCTGGGCATTCCGGAGCACAAGCTGCGGGTGGTGGCGCCGGACGTCGGCGGTGGGTTCGGGTCGAAGATCTTCCATTACGGCGAGGAGGCCGTCGTCACCTGGGCGGCGCGCAAGGTCGGCCGGCCGGTGAAATGGACCGCCGACCGCTCCGAGAGCTTCCTGACCGACGCCCACGGCCGCGACCATGTCAGCCATGCCGAGCTGGCGATGGATGCCGACGGCAATTTCCTGGCACTGCGCGTCTCGACGCTGGCCAATCTCGGCGCCTATCTGTCGACCTTCGCGCCGTCGATCCCGACCTACCTCTACGCCACCCTGCTGGCCGGCCAGTACAAGACCCCGGCGATCTATGCCGAGGTGAAGGCGGTCTTCACCAACACCGCTCCCGTCGACGCCTATCGCGGCGCCGGCCGTCCGGAGGCCTGCTATCTGATCGAACGGCTGGTCGATGTCGCCGCCGGCGTGATGGGCATGGACAAGACCGAGATCCGCCGCCGGAACTTCGTGCCGAAGGAGGCGATGCCCTACCAGACGCCGGTGGCATTGCAATACGACACCGGCGACTTCGCCAAGAACCTGGACATCGCCCTGCCGCTGGTCGACTACCCCGGCTTCCAGCAGCGCCGCGCCGAATCGAAGGCGCGCGGCAAGCTGCGCGGCATCGGATTCGCCACCTACATCGAAGCCTGCGGCATTGCCCCCAGCAATGTCGCCGGTGCGCTCGGCGCTCGCGCAGGACTTTATGAATGCGCGGAAGTCCGTTTCCATCCAACGGGTTCGGTGACGGTCTTCACCGGATCTCACAGCCACGGCCAGGGCCATGAGACCACCTTCGCCCAGATCGTGGCGGAGCGGTTCGGCATCCCGATCGAGAATGTCGAGATCGTCCACGGCGACACCAACAAGATCCCCTTCGGCATGGGCACCTACGGCTCGCGCTCTCTCGCGGTCGGCGGCTCCGCCCTGGTGAAGGCGATGGACAAGGTGGAGCGCAAGGCGAAGAAGATCGCCGCCCACATGCTGGAGGCCGCCGAAACCGACATCGAGGTGAAGGACGGCCGCTTCACCGTCGCCGGCACCGACAAGAGCCTGGGCATCGGCGACATCGCCCTGCAGGCCTATGTCCCGCACAACTTCCCGCTCGACGAGTTGGAGCCGGGGCTGGACGAGCAGGCCTTCTACGATCCGAAGAACTTCACCTATCCCAACGGCTGCCATGTCTGCGAGGTGGAAATCGATCCCGACACCGGCGTCACCACCATCGTCAGCTTCGCCGCGGTGGACGATTTCGGCAACGTCATCAACCCGCTGATCGTCGAGGGGCAGGTGCATGGCGGCCTCGTCCAGGGCATCGGGCAGGCGTTGTACGAGAACTGCGTCTATGACGAGGAGTCGGGCCAGCTCGTCACCGGCTCCTACATGGACTATTGCATGCCGCGGGCGGACGATGTCCCATCCTTCACCGTGTGCTATCACGAGGACCAGCCCTGCACCCACAATCCGCTGGGTGTGAAGGGCTGCGGTGAGGCCGGGACCATCGGCGCCGCCGCCGCCGTGATGAACGCGGTGGTGGACGCGCTGTCGGACTATGGCGTCACCCACATGGACATGCCGGCGACACCGGAGAAGGTCTGGCGGACCATCCGCGACGCTGCCCCCGCCCCCACCCCGGCGATGGCGGCGGAATAAGACGGCCGAAGAAGAAGGAGGCTAAAGAATGTACGCGTTCACGTACCAACGGCCGACATCGCTTGCCGACGCGGCGGCCGCCATCCAGGCGGAAGAGGCCAAGCTGCTGGGCGGCGGGCAGACCCTGCTGCCGACGCTGAAACAGCGGCTCGCCCGCCCGACCGACCTGATCGACCTCGGCGCCATTCCGGAGCTGAAGGGCATCCGCGAGGCGGATGGCGGCCTGGAGATCGGCGCCTTCACCCGCCATGCGGAGGTCGCCCACTCCGACCTCGTCAAGCGGGTGATCCCGTCGCTTGCCAGCCTTGCAGAGGGCATCGGCGACCGGCAGGTCCGCAACATGGGCACGATAGGCGGCTCCATCGCCAACGCCGACCCGTCGGCTGACTATCCGTCGGCGGTGGTGGCGTTGAAGGCCACGGTCACCACCGACCGCCGCAGCATCGCCGGCGACGATTTCTTCACCGGCATGTTCGAAACCGCGCTGGAGCCGGGCGAGATCGTCAAGTCGGTGCGCTTCGCCCGACCGGACAAGGCGGCCTACGCCAAGTTCCGCAATCCGGCCAGCCGCTACGCCATCGTCGGCGTCTTCGTCGCCAAGTTCGGCGCCGAGGTGCGGGTGGCGGTGACCGGCGCCGCCGGTTCGGTCTTCCGCGCCGAGGCGTTCGAGACGGCGCTCTCCGCCGATTTCCGGGCGGAGGCGCTGAACGGCCTGTCTGTGGAGGCCGATGGCCTGAACGCCGACATCCACGCCAGCGCCGACTACCGCGCCCACCTCGTCACCGTGATGGCGAAGCGAGCGGTCGAAGCGGCGGGGTGATCTAACTCCCTCTCCCGCCCCGGGAGAGGGAAGGGGCCCGCCGCGAAGCGGTGGGAAGGGTGAGGGGTGATCCAAGGAACCACGCGGTCCGGGAGTCTTGCCTCACCCCTCACCCTCCCCACCTTCGGTGGGTCCCCTCCCTCTCCCGGGGCGGGAGAGGGCATTCGTTGTCCATCCCCAAGGCCGTCCATGACCACCCCCCTCCCCGCCTCCGTCGATGACACGCTGGCGCTTCTCACCCGCGGCTCCTACGTCGCCGACCGCTCACTGGCGACCGCGCTGTTCCTGGCGCTGAAGCTGAAGCGCCCGCTGTTCCTGGAGGGCGAGGCCGGCGTCGGCAAGACCGAGATCGCCAAGGTCCTGTCGGCGACGCTCGGCCGCAAGCTGCTGCGGCTGCAATGCTATGAAGGATTGGACGCCTCATCCGCCGTCTATGAGTGGAACTATGCCCGCCAGATGATGGAGATCCGGCTGGCCGAGGCGTCGGGCGGGCAGGACCGCGAATCACTCGCCTCCGACCTGTTTTCCGAACGCTTCCTGGTCAAGCGCCCGCTGCTCCAGGCTCTGGAGCCGGACCTCGCCGGGCCGCCGGTGCTGCTGATCGACGAGCTGGACCGCACCGACGAACCGTTCGAGGCTTATCTGCTGGAGATCCTGTCCGACTATCAGGTCTCGATCCCGGAATTCGGCACCGTCCATGCGCCGGAACCGCCCATCGTCATCCTCACCTCCAACCGCACCCGCGAGATCCACGATGCGCTGAAGCGGCGCTGCTTCTACCATTGGGTCGATTATCCCAACGCCGCGCGGGAGCGGGAGATCCTGTCGGTCAAGGCGCCGCAGGCCGACGCCCGGCTGGCCGCACAGGTGGTGGGCTTCGTCCAGACCCTGCGCGGCATGGACCTCTACAAGGCGCCGGGCGTGGCGGAGACGCTGGACTGGGCGCAGGCCCTGGTCGAACTGAACCAGCTGGAGCTTGAGCCCTCCGTCATCAACGACACGCTGGGCACGCTGCTGAAATACCAGGACGACATCGCCCGCATCCAGGGCAGCGAGGCGGCGCGCATCCTGACCCAGGTCAAGACCGAGCTGGCCGCCACCACCGCACGCTGAGGCCGCCATGACGGACGACGCGCCGGCCGGCCGCCTCACCCTCAACCTGATGCATTTCGCCCGCGCGCTGCGCGCCGCCGGCCTGCCGGTCGGGCCGGGCAAGGTGCTGCAGGCGGTCGAGGCGGTCGAGGCGGTCGGCCTGTCCAACCGCACCGACTTCTATTGGGCCCTGCACGCCATCTTCGTGAACCGCCACGACCAGAGCGAGCTGTTCGATCAGGCCTTCCACGTCTTCTGGCGCAACCCGGACATCCTGAAGAAGATGATGTCGCTGATGCTGCCGAAGGTGCGGACGGAGGCGCCCGACCAGCCGGAGATGGCCCAACGCCTTGCCGAGGCCCTGCATGGCAGCGGTGCCGAGCAGGAGGAGCCGGAGAAGACCGAGATCGAGGTCGACGCCTCCTTCACCGTGTCCGCCGCCGAACGGCTGCAGGACAAGGATTTCGAGAAGATGACGGGGGAGGAGATGGCGCAGGCCAAACGGCTGCTGGCCCGTCTCGCCCTGCCGCTGGCGGAGGTCACCACACGGCGTTACCGCCCCGACCCGATGGGGCCGCGCGTCGATCCGCGCGCCACGCTGCGGCGGATGCTGCGCACCGGCGGCGACCTGTCGGACCTTGCCCGCAAGCGCCGCCGCACCCGGCCGCCGCCGCTGGTGGTGCTGTGCGACATCTCCGGCTCGATGACCCGCTATTCGCGGATGCTGCTACATTTCATGCATGCGGTGACCAACGACCGCGATCGGGTTTACAGCTTCGTCTTCGGCACCCGGCTGACCAACATCACCCGCCATCTGCGGCACAAGGACGTGGACGTGGCGCTGGACGCCGTGTCGGGGGCGGTCGCCGACTGGTCGGGCGGCACGCGGATCGGCACTGCGCTGCACGCCTTCAACCGGACCTGGGCGCGCCGGGTGCTGGGCCAGGGCGCGGTCGTGCTTCTCATTACCGACGGGCTGGACAGGGATGCAGGGGAAGGGCTTGCGGCAGAGGCCGATCGGTTGCACAAAAGCTGTCGGCGGCTCGTCTGGCTGAATCCTTTGTTGCGCTGGGAAGGCTTCGCGCCGAAATCCTCGGGCATCCGGGCGCTGCTGCCGCATGTGGACGATTTTCTTGCGGCCCACAGCCTGAACAGCCTCGCGGATCTGGCCGGCGTCCTGTCGTCCGAGGGTCCGCGTCGTAGCCCGGGCTTGCGCCGCTGGTTGAAGGAGGCGGCGGGATGAACGACACCCTGATGGCGGACAACATCGTGGAGCAGGCTGCCGCATGGCGGGCCGCCGGCCGCAGGGTGGCCCTGGCGACCGTCGTGTCGACCTGGGGCTCCTCGCCGCGGCCTGTCGGCAGCCAGATGGCGGTCGACGACAGCGGCGCAATGGCCGGGTCCGTATCCGGCGGCTGCATCGAAAGCGCCGTTGCGCACGAGGCCGCCAAGTCGATGAAGGACGGCGAGCCGCGCCTGCTGTCCTTCGGCATCACCAACGAAATGGCCTGGGAAGTCGGGCTGGCCTGCGGCGGACAGGTGCAGGTCTATGTCGAGGCCGTGGAATGAAACGCGATATTCTTGACCGTCTGCTCGCGGCGAAGGCCGCCGCGATCCCGGCCGCCCTGGTGACCGACCTCAACACCGGCCTCCAGACCCTGGTTTACGAGGACACCGTCCATGGCGGTTTCGGGCTGGAGCCCGACCTGCTGGACGAGGTGCGCCGACGCATCCGCCAGGACCGCTCCGGCCTGCTGGTCGACCCGCAGGACGAGGACGGTTTCCGCCTGTTCGTGCATGTCCACAATCCGGCCATGCGGCTGCTGATCGTCGGCGCCGTGCACATCGCCCAGGCGCTGGCCCCGGTGGCGGCGCTGACCGGCTACGACGTGACGGTGATCGACCCGCGCGGCGCCTTCGCGACCGAGGCGCGCTTCCCCGGCGTCAAGCTGAACCATCTGTGGCCGGACGAGGCGCTGGCGGAGCTGAAGCCCGACGCCCGCACTGCCGTCGTCACCCTGACGCACGACCCGAAGCTGGACGACCCGGCGCTGGTGGCGGCGCTGCGCTCTCCCGCCTTCTATGTCGGCGCGCTGGGCAGCAAGCGCACCCACGCCCTGCGCCTGGACCGCCTGCGCGACGAGGGGCTGAGCGAGGCCGAGGTGAAGTGCATCCGCGGCCCGGTCGGCCTGTCGATCGGTGCGGTCACCCCGGCGGAGATCGCGATCTCGATCATGGGGCAGATCACCTGCGTGCGGCGGGGGGAGAACCATCCCTGTTGAGGGGAGTGGTTGCAGCGGGTGCCCCCACCTAGCCTCCCCCGCTGGGCGGGGGAGGGACTGCCGCAGCCTGTTCGAGCAAGCGCTTATCCCCTCCCCCGCCCAGCGGGGGAGGGTCAGGGTGGGGGCATCGCCAGTCGACACCTCGGCACCCCACACCTTCCGCCGATTGCCCATTTCCGTCCGGGCCGCCATATCCGTGGGCATACATCGTCCGTGCCCATCCGGAGCCCCCCATGTTCTTCGGCCCGCTTCCCCTGTCCGATGCCGAGGGCGCGATCCTCGCCCATTCGCTGCGCCTGAGCGGGCTCGCCTTCAAGAAGGGCCGCCGGCTTTCGGCCGATGACGTCGCCGCGCTGCGCGAGGCCGGCATTTCGGAGGTGATCGCTGCCAAGCTGTCGGACAGCGACATCGCCGAGGACGCCGCCGCCACCCGCATCGCCGCCGCCGTGGCGGGCGGCTCCGTCCAGATCGCCGCGGCCTTCACCGGGCGCGTCAACCTGTTCGCCGAGGCACACGGGCTTCTGCGCCTCGACCCCGCCTGCATCGACGCCATCAACGAAATCGACGAGAGCGTCACCATCGCCACCCTGCCCGACTTCGCCCCGGTCCAGCCCGGTCAGATGCTGGCGACCGTCAAGATCATCCCCTTCGCCGCCCCCGCCGCCGCGGTGGAGCAGGCCGAACAGCTCGCCGCCGACGGGCCGCCGCCGCTGGCCGTCCTGCCTTATCGGCCGCTGTCGGTGGCGCTGATCCAGACGCGGTTGCCGGGGGTGAAGGACAGCGTGCTCGACAAGACCGTCATGGTGACGCGGGAGCGGATCGAGGCGCTCGGCGGCACGCTGATTGATGAATCGCGCTGCGCCCATGACGAGGCGGCGCTGGCAGCGGAGATTGCGGCGATGCCGCCGGCCGACCTGCTGCTGATCGCCGGCGCGTCGGCCATCACCGACCGGCGCGACGTGCTGCCGGCGGCCATCGAGCGGGCCGGCGGCGTGGTGGAGCATTTCGGCATGCCGGTCGATCCCGGCAACCTGCTGCTGCTGGCCCGTCGCGACGGCAAACCGGTGCTGGGGCTGCCAGGCTGTGCGCGCTCACCCAAGCTGAACGGCTTCGACTGGGTGCTGCAGCGCATCGCCGCCGGCATTCCGCCGAGCCGGTCCGAGGTGATGCGGATGGGTGTCGGCGGGCTGCTGGCCGAGATTCCGACTAGGCCGCTGCCGCGTGCCGGCGTCTCGACCGAGACGCCCCGCGCGCCGCGCGTCACCGCCCTGGTGCTGGCCGCCGGCCGCTCCAGCCGCATGGGGCCGACCAACAAGCTGCTGGCGGAGGTCAACGGCGCGCCGCTGGTCGCCCGCGCGGTGGATGCGGCGCTGGCCTCGCAGGCGGCCAACGTCATCGTCGTCACCGGCCACCAGGGGGAAAGCGTGGCACGGGCGCTGGCCGACCGGCCCGTCACCTTCGTCCACAATCCGGCCTTCGCCGAGGGGCTGAGCAGTTCGCTGCGCGCCGGTCTGGCGGCGGTGCCCAGCGAATCCGATGCGGTGGTGGTGTGCCTGGGCGACATGCCGCGGGTGGCGTCCGCCGTGATCGACCGGCTGATCGCCGCCTACAGCCCGGTGGAGGGCCGCGCCATCTGCATTCCCACCACCCACGGCAAGCAGGGCAACCCGGTGCTGTGGGACCGCGCCTTCTTCACGGAGATGGCGGCGCTGACGGGGGACGCCGGGGCGAAGCGGCTGATCGGCCAGCATGCCGACCGGCTGTGCGAGGTGCCGGTGGACGACGCCGGCATCCTCTACGACGTCGACACCCCCGAGTTGCTGGCCCGCTTCACCGAGACGGCCGACGGCAGAAAGATTAGCGCGCCAGATCCAGCCAGCGCCGGGTCATCGCGCGGGTGAAGCGCTCCGCCACCGGCAGATGGGTGGCGATGGAATCCTCCAGACCGTGCAGCATCTCCGCGTTGCTTTCCCGCGCCTCCTCCCGAATGCGCGACGCCCAGCCGCGCAGGATGTCGCCGGTGGCCTCGGGGTGGAACTGGAAGGCGTAGGTGGCGCGGCCGAGGCGGAAGGCCTGACGGTCGCAAGCCGCGCTGTAGGCCAGCGGCACCGCGCCCTCGGGAAACTCGAAGGTGTCGTAGTGCCACTGGGCGAGGTTCAGCTCCGGACCGAACCCTTCAAGAAGCGGGTCGTCCTGCGCGCCGTCGGTCAGGCTGACGCGATGGATGCCCAGTTCCGGCGTGGTGTGGCGGTAGACCTTGGCGCCATAGGCGCGGGCCGCCAGCTGCGCCCCCAGGCAGATGCCCATCACCGGCCGGTCGGCGTCGGTGAAGTCGCGGATCGTCTCCATCACCCGGCCGAAATGCGGCCCCTTCTCGTCGTTCCAGGCATCCTGCGGACCGCCCAGCACGACGAGGCCGGCGTAACCGTCCTTGTCCGGGATTGCCTCCCCCTCGTTGGCGGCGACGGTGTGGAGGGTGGCGCCGTCGTCGGTCAGCGCATCGCCCACCAGACCGATGGGAGCGGTTCGGCTGTTCTGAACGACCAGGATGCGCATGGGTCTGCTCGGCTCGCGTCGTTGGCAATCTTGTCATCAAGTTGTGAGACCGTCGCAGGCGGAGTTCAAGCCGCAGCCGCTCCAGATCGCATGCTCCACGCCGCAAAGCCGCTATGCGTGGCAGGGCAAAGCTGATCTAGAATACGCGGGCATGCCACCGGAGGTCCGCTCTCCATGCTGTTCCGTTTCCGCCTGATCGCCGCGCCGCTGTTCGCCGTCATTCTGGGGGCCGCCCTGCCCGCCCTAGCACAGAATGGGGCACAAACCGGCACGCTGACCTTCCTGCACGTCAACGACGTGTACGAGATCGCGCCGGTGAAGGGACAGGGCGGGTTCGGGCCGCTGATGACCCTGCTGAAGCGCGAACGCGCGGCGGCCCCCGATGCGATCACCACCGTCGGCGGCGACTTCCTGTCGCCGTCGCTGCTGTCGGGCACCACGCGGGGCGCGCAGATGATCGCGCTGTTCAACGCCATCGGCGTCGACGCGGTGACCTTCGGCAACCATGAATTCGACTTCGGCCCCGATACGCTGAAACAGCGCATGGCCGAATCGAAATTTCCCTGGATCGGCAGCAATGTGCGGTCGGCGGACGGCTCTGCCTTCGCCGGCACGGTGCCGAGTTGGACCCGGACCATCGACGGCATCACCGTCGGCTTCCTCGGCCTGATCACCCCCGAAACCGCCCGCCTGTCCAGTGCCGGGCCGAGCCTCAGCTTCTCTCCGGTCCTGGAGACGGCGGCGGCAACGGTAAAGGATCTGCGGGCCAAGGGAGCCACGGTCGTGGTGGCGCTGACCCACCTGACCATCGCGGAGGACCGCGAGTTGGCGTCCAAGGTCAAGGGCATCGACCTGATCCTGGGCGGCCACGACCACGACCCGATCAGCTTCTACGAGGGCTCCACCCTGATCCTGAAGGCCGGACACGATGCGCAGTATCTCGGCGTCGTAAAGCTGGCGGTCGAGACCAAGGATGCCGGAAAGGGGCCGGCGACAACCACCGTGCCGACCGAATGGCGCTTCGTCACCACCGCCGGCGTCGCGCCCGATCCGTCGGTGGAGTCGGTGGTGGACGGCTATACCAAGCGGCTCGACAGCGATCTGGCCGCGGTGATCGGCACCACGACGACCGAACTGGACAGCCGCAAGGACGTGGTGCGCAGCCGCGAATCCAGCATGGGCAACCTGATCGCCGACGCCCTGCGCGACGCGTTGAAGGCCGATGTCGCCATCACCAACGGCGGCGGCATCCGCGCCGACGCGCTGCATCCCGCCGGCTCCACGCTGACCCGCAAGGACATCTTCGCCGAGTTGCCCTTCGGCAATGTCGGCGTGCTGGTGGAGATGTCCGGGCAGGATCTGATCTCCACCCTCGAACATGGCGTCGGCAAGGTGGAGGAGAAGGCCGGCCGCTTCCCCCAGGTCTCCGGGCTGACCATGACCTACGATCCCAAGGCGCCGGCCGGGCGGCGGGTGACGTCGGTGAATGTGGGCGGCAAGCCGCTGGACCCGCAGGCGACCTACCGCGTCGCCACCAACGATTACATGCTGAAGGGCGGCGACGGCTATGCCGCCTTCCCGCGCGCCAAAGTCATCGTCGACGCCTCGGGCGCGGTGTTGCTGGCGACCATCGTGATGAATTATGTCGAATCCAAGAAAACGGTCGCGCCCGCGGTGGAAGGTCGGATCGTGGCAAAATAACGCAGCGGCCGGGACATTATAGAGCCCGGAGGCGACACTCCGTTGCGCGCGGCCGGCAGTTCCCTTTAGGGTAACCCGTCCGCTCTACATCCGCGCCGAAGGCCGCACGCATGTCCGACACCCTGACCGCCCGCTCCAACGACTTCGCCCAGAGCTTCAACACCGCCCATGGCGAGGCGGGGCTGGGCCGGGTGTCGATCGCCCATATCCTGCAGCGCATCCAGTCCGACCCGAACTTCCTGTTCAGCGAGGAATTCCGCCAGGGCGCCGGCCAGTGCCCCTTCCATTCCGGCAAGGCCGAGGGGGCGCAGGCCGGCGCGGCCCCGATCCCGCAGGACGACGCCGACAAGGTTGCGGTCAACAGCCTGCTGGCCCTGCTGTTCAACCGCCTGCGCGACCACATCGCGGCAAAGCTGCCCTTCGATGCCGACGGCCGGCCGATGCTGCCGATCCCGCCGCGCTCTCCGCACGGGCTCGATCCGGCCGACCGCGCCGCCATGGCGGCGGCGGAGCCGGACGTCTTCTGCTCCGTCCTGCGCGACGCCACCTGCCACCTGCTGGACGGGCTGATCACCGGCTGGGCCGTCGATCTGGTGCACGAGGAGGAATATTTCCGCTCCCAGGGCTCCGGCGCAATTTCGCTGGAGGCGGCGGCGACCTTCGTCTTGCGCTCGCTGCTGGAGCATTCGCCGCTGTACCAGCGCGCCGGCTACGACATGCTGTCGATCACCAAGACCGGCAGCCACACCGCCATCCACATCTGCTGGGCGATGGTGGAGGCGGCGCCGCTGCTGGTGCCGGGGCGCGATGCCGCCTTCTACGACGACTTGGTCCACCGCAGCCTGAAGCAGATCGTGCCGCTGTCGATGGCCAGCCTGGGCATGCTGGTCCATTACATGGAGGAAAGCGGAATCGAGCCGGCCGACGGGCTGGCCGTGCACCGGCTGCCCAAGAACCAGACGGCTTTTGTGCTGGATGCCAACGGGCTGATCCGGCTGAACGCCGATCCCATCGTCACCTTCGCCAAGCCGGGCGAGCGCTATTACACCGGCTGCCCGGCCTTCTACACCACCAACCTGATCAAGCTGTATCTCGACATCGTCGCCGGGCTGGCGCTCGACTACGGCGTCTACGACCGCCTGCAGGAGGGCTGAGCCCGATGGCCCGCACCAACGACTTCGCCCTGACCTATGCCAGCGCGCATGAGGAGGCCGGGATGACCCGGATCAACCTCGCGCCCATCCTGCACCGCATCGCCGAGGAGCCGGACTATCTGCTCAGCGAGGAACTGCTGACGCTGGCCGGCCACTGCCCGGCCCATGCCGACACCCGCAAGGAGGATTTCGAGAAGGTCGCCATCAACACGCTGCTGGGATTCCTCTATGCCGACCTGCGGGAGCACATCATCGCCCGCATTCCGCTGGACGAATCCGGGCATCTGGTGCTGTCGACCCCGCCGGAGTCGCCGCACGGGCTGGACTTCGCCGATCCCGACGGCATGGCCGCCGCCGACCCTGACCGCATGGTCGGCTTCCTGCGCGATTCCGTCTGCCATCTGCTGGACGCCATCATCAAGGATTGGGCGATCAAGGTGATGGTGGAGGAGGACCGCTGCCGAACCGAAGGCACCATCACCGACATGGCCGCCGCCGGCTATGTGCTGGGGCGCGAATTGCAGAAGTCGGTGCTGCACGGGCCGTCCGGCTACGACATGCTGTCGATCACCAAGACCGGCAGCCACACCGCGCTGCATGTCTGCTGGAATCTGGTGGAGGCGGCGCCGCTGCTGCGTCCGGGGCTGGAGGCCGCCGCCTATGACGACCTCGCCCGCCGCAGCCTGAAACAGGTTCTGCCGCTCGCCATGGGTAGCCTGGGCATGCTGTGCCAGTTCATGGCGGCGGGCAGGATCGAGGCCGACGACCATCAGGCCATCCATCCGCTGCGCCCCGACCAGTCGGCCTTCCTCTATGATCCGGATAAGGACCTGATCGTCCTGAACACCGACCTGATCGAACCGACCGCGATGGCGGGGGAGCGTCATTACACCGGCTGCCCGGCCTTCTACGCCAACGGCCTGATCAACCTCTACATGGAAATCGTGCTGACGCTGGCGGCGCAGTACGGCATGTATGTGCGGCTGCAGGACAGGGTGGCTTGACGCTTCGATGTGATGGCGGTTCTTGACGGAACGTCTGTCATGCCTATGTTGGCGTTCCGTCAGAGTCGGAAGGTTTGAGTTGGCGAAGAAAAGCACCCTGCGGGCGGTCACCACCACCGCGTTGGCCGACGCGATCAAGCGCAGCCGCAGCCGCATGGCGACGCCGTGGCAGCGGGCGCTCGGCCATCTGGAAAGCGTGTTCATCGACCATGCCTGCTTCCGGCTGATCTATTCCAACACCTACCGCATCTCCCCCAACATGTACCGGGCGAGCCAGCCCTCGCCTTCGCACATTGCGATGGCGAAGCGCAACGGGGTGAAGACGATCCTGAACCTGCGCGGCTCGCGCGACTGCGCCTCCTACATCCTGGAGGCGGAGGCCTGCCGCGCCCATGGGCTGGAACTGGTCGATTTCCCGGTGAACTCCCGCGACATGCCGAAGAAGGAAACCCTTCTGAAGGCGCGCGAGCTGTTCAAGACCATGACCTATCCGGCGCTGATGCACTGCAAGTCGGGCGCCGACCGCGCCGGCTTCATGGCGACGCTGTACCTGTTCGCCCATGAAGGCCAGCCGCTCGAGCAGGCGATGAAGCAGCTGTCTTGGAAATACGGCCACTTCAAGCAGGCGAAGACCGGCATCCTCGACTACTTCTTCGAGCTGTACGCCGCCTACAACCAGAAGCGCCCGATCGCCTTCTGGGATTGGGTCGAGCGCGTCTATGACCCGGTGGAGGCCAAGGCGAGCTTCCGGTCGCGCGAATGGGCCGACACCGTGGTCGACCGGGTGCTGGGCCGCGAATAGCGCGGCCCATTCCCCTCTCAGCGGGCGACGTACCAGTCGGCGCGGTGGTTGAAGGCGACGAAGGCGTTCAGCACCGCCGCCCCCAGGATCGACGCCAGCAGCGCCGGCCACTCCAGCACGAAGGCGGCGGCCGAGAACACCGCCAGATCGAACAGCGCCTGCAGCCAGCCGGCGCGGAAGCCGGTCTTCTCCTGCAGGTAATAGGCGAGGATGCCGACACCGCCGCCGCTGGCACCGTGGCGGAAGAGCGCGATGACGCCGATTCCGACGCAGAAGCCGGCCAGCACCGCCGCCACATAGGGGTTGATGGCACTGAAACTCATCATCGTCGGCAGCAGGCCGGACAGCAGGGCGATGCCGGTCACCGCGACCAGCGACCTGATGGTGAAGCCCACGCCGATGCGGGCCAGCGCAAGGAAGTAGAAGGGCAGATTGACCAGGAAGAACAGAGGCCCGAAATCGACGCCCGTCGCGTAGGAAATTACGAAGGCCAACCCCGCCGCCTGCCCGGTGACCAGCCCGGCGGCATGGAGAATGGCAATTCCGAACGAGGTCATGACAACGCCGAACAGTTGACCTTGCAAATTGTCAAAGAGACTGTGTGCCGCGCGCGGACGCTCGTAAGTGACCGATGCAGGGGATGACGAAACAGTCGAGGCGGAATTGTTCGTCATGTCAGCTACTCCCCCGATGTCGCCTGTGTGTTTACACGCGAACACCAACATAGGTCATTTCTGCTGACCTATCCAGACTTCGCTTCGGTGAAGGGGGGAGCTATGCGATTTGCGGGGGAGCGACCGGTGGGGCGGTCCTTTGGTGCCAGCCGCTTTGCCCCCTCCCCAACCCTCCCCCGCTCTCGGCCGGCCGAAGGCCGGTCCGATCGCGGGAGAGGGGACTGCCGCCGATTCGACGCGTGCTCCCTCTCCCGCAAAGCGGGGGACGGTTGGGGAGGGGGCAAGAGGTCGCAGCAATTGCAAGTCGGGGATCACGCCGCCAACGTCCGCGCCAGCGTGTCGCCGTCCACATTGCGCCCGGACAGCACCGCCACCGTCCGCCCGGTTCGCCCAAGCCGGCCGCCCAGGACCGCGGCGACTCCGGCGGCGCCGGCCCCTTCCGCCACCACGCCGAAGGAGCGGTGCAGGGCGCGCATCGCGGCGGCGATCTCCGCCTCCTCCACCTCGACCACCCGGTCGACCAGCGTGTCGACGATGGCTTGGGGCAGCTTGCCGAGCGCATGAACATTGATGCCGTCGGCCAGCGTTGGGCCGCCGCGCCGGGCAAGGCGCACGCCGATCACCCGCACCCGCGGGCGCTGCGCCTTCACCGCGGCGGCCACGCCGGCCAGCAGCCCGCCGCCGCCGACCGGTACCACCACCGTATCGACGTCCGGCCGGTCGGCCAGGATCTCCAGCCCGACCGTCCCCTGCCCGGCGATCACATCGGGATCGTCATAGGGGTGGAGAAAGGTAAGCCGCCGCTCCGCCGCCAGTTCCAGGGCCTTGCCCTTCGCCTCGCCGACCGTGGCGCCGTGCAGCACCACCTCGGCGCCCAGTTCGGCGGTGCGCTCCACCTTGCAGCGCGGGGCCGTCTCCGGCATCACGATGGTGGCCTTCACCCCCAGCCGGGCGGCGTGCAGCGCCACCCCCTGCGCATGGTTGCCGGCCGACATCGCCACCACGCCGCCGGCCCGCTCCGGCGCCGTCAGCCGCAGCAGGCGGTTCAGGGCGCCGCGCTCCTTGAACGCGCCGGTGGCCTGGAACACCTCAGCCTTCAGCCACAGTTCGCGGTCGAGCGTCGGGGCATGCAGCAGCGGCGTGTGGACGATCTGGCCGGACAGCCGTCGGGCGGCGTCGGTCACCGCCGACAGCGGCAGCCAGGCCGGAAGAAGATTTCCGACGGGCCGATCTTCAAAATCGGAATTGTGGACGGGCGTGCAGACAGAGAGGGTGCGCGCGGCATCGGCATGCGCGGTGAACATCGCGAAAATCCTCGGCGAACGAATTTTTGGGTAGGACGGGCGTGCCCCGGACCGCCTCAGCGGACCGGGTGAATAATTCGCGCCGAGCCACACATTCGCTCGCCGAGACGGACGCCGTTGTTCGACGCCGCAACAGCAGTCAGACGATGGGACTTGTCATGAACCGGATTGAGGGTTCCGGAGACCACAGGGTGCAGCGACACGCCACACACTCCACACGACCAGTGAACACGAACGCGGCAACCTCCGACGCTTCAAAGCGCCGGGCCGGTAATTCGCATTCGCATGGTGTCGGTGGTGTTCATGGGATCTGCATACCCGTTGCCGCGGCGGCGGTCAAGCCGTCTTCGTCCAAATTGTCGCAGGGCAATGCCAAGCGCTTAGGCCAGTTCGACCCGGTTCCTCCCGAGCGCCTTGGCCCGGTAGAGCGCCTGATCGGCCCGGCCCAGCACGCTTTCCACCGAATCCTCCAGCGAAGACACCTCGGTCAGGCCGAAGCTTCCGGTCAGCTGAAAGCTTCGGCCATCGGGAAGCTCGATCGCCAGCGCCGCCAGTCCGACGCGCAGCCGCTCCGCGATCGCCGCACCGCCGGTGCGCGAGGTCCCGGGCAGCAGGATGGCGAACTCCTCCCCGCCGATGCGGCCGATCTGGTCGCTGCCGCGCAGTTGGCTGCGGATCTCCTCGACCACCCTGCGGATGGCGACGTCGCCGGCGGCATGGCCCAGTTCATCGTTGATGCGCTTGAAATGGTCGATGTCGAGCATGACGAGGCAGGCGGTCCCGGCACCGCGTCCGGTCACGATCCGCTCCAGCAGCTCCAGGATTTGCCGGCGGTTGTGGGCGCCGCTCAGCGGATCGGTGGTGGCGAGACGGTGCAGTTCATGCTCCATCCGCCGCCGCTCGGTGATGTCGGTGGCGATGCCAATCACCCCGGCCTCCGTTCCGTCGGGCGCGGTCAGCGGTCGCTTCACCACCAGCAGCTCCCGTGTCCGCCCGTCCGGCCCCTCCACACTCGACTCGAAGGAGAAGGCCCCCGCGCCGGCCGGCACCGGTTCGGACGCCGTCCGGCGGCCGGCGGACCATTCGATCCCGTCGGCGGAGTTCGGAAACAGCTCACGGAAGGCGCGGTTGCACAGGGCATAGCGGCCGGCGGCGTCCTTGTACCAGACCGGACTCGGCATCATCTCGACGAGGTTTTCGATGAAGCGGCGCTGTTCGTCGGCCAGCGCGGTCTGCCGTTCCAGCTCAGCCGTGCGTTCGGCGACACGGCGTTCCAGCGACTGGTTCAGCGACTCGATGGTGACGAGATCGCGCCAGCTGCGCACCGCGCCGACCAGGCTGGTGAACAGCTTCTGGGCGGTCAGCTCCGCCTTGCTCTTATAGTCGTTGATGTCATAGGCGACGATGGCCTCGCGCTCCGGCGCCTGTCCGGGCTGGCCGGTGCGCAGGATGATGCGGATGTGGCGGTTGCCCAGGTCGCGCCGGATGTAATGGACCAGGTGCAGCCCGGCATCCTGCGTCTCCATCACCACGTCGAGCAGGGCCACCGGCAGGTCCGACCGTTCGGCGAGGATCGCCTGCGCCTCCGCCGCCGAGAAGGCGCTGACGATGGCGAAGCGACGGCCTTCGAACTCGAAATCCTTCAGCAGCACGCGGGTCATCGCGTGCACCTGCTCGTCGTCGTCCACCACCAGGATCGGCCAGGGGGCAGCCGCCGCCGACTGCCGTTCCGGCATCGTGCCGGGGTCTTCATCCTCGAACATCAGGTCATCGGGAGACGCGTCCATGGTCGGGACCTGCCCAGTCAAGGTTTGCATAAGCCTGTCGCTCACTGGGGCTCGATGTCTACGCCGGAGAAATCCTGATTGAAGATGTTGTTGGTGTAGTTTTTCACCTCCTTGCGATGGGCGACGGCAATAATGGAATTCGCGATGGGAAACCACGGAACTTCTTCATGAAAGATTCGCTGCGCTTCCTTGTAATAGGCGGTGCGGCGTTCGACGTCGGTGGTGACCTTGGCCTTCGTGATCCGGTCTTCGAAAGCCGGATTGCACCATCTTGCAAGGTTGGCCCCGCCCGGACGCACGGCACCGCAGCTCAGCAGGAAATAGAGGAAATTGTCCGGATCGCCGTTGTCGCCAGTCCAGCCGTAAATCACCATGTCCGGGTCGCCCTGCGTCACCTGACGGCGATAGTTGCTCCAGCTGTCCGTATACAAAGTGACCTTGATCCCGACGCGCTCCAGATTCTCGCGGATCATTTCGGCGGCGCGCTTGCCGTTCGGCAAATAGGGGCGCGTGACCGGCGTGTACCACAGATCGAGCGAGAAGCCTTCGGAATATCCCGCCTCGGCCAGCAGGCGGCGGGCCGCCGCCGGGTCGAACGGATAATCCTCGATGCCGTCGTCGTAGGACCACATGCCCGGCGGAATCGGGTTCTTCGCCGGCGATCCGCCGTTCTGATAGACCGCATCGACCAGGGTGCGCTTGTCGATCGCCATGGTGAGGGCGCGCCGCACCCGCACATCGTTCAGCGGCGGCTTGCCCGTGTTGAACGCCATATAGGCGACGTTGCGGCCGTCCTGCTGCTCGATCACCAGATTGGGGTCTTTTGCAATCGCCCCCAGTTCGGCCGGATTGGGGAAGATCATCACATGGCATTCGCCGGACCGCAGCTTGTTCAGGCGCACCGCGATGTTCGGCGTGATCGAATAGATCAGGTTGTCCAGCGGCTGGCGCCCCCGCCAATAGCCGTCGAAGGCCTTGTAGCGGATCGCCACATCCTTGTGGAAGGACACCAGCCGGAACGGCCCCGTGCCGATCGGTCTCTCGTCGAACAGATCCTGCTTTCCGGCCTTCATCAGGACATCGGCGTATTCGGCGGACTGGATCGACAGGAACGGCATGGCCAGATCGGCCAGGAAGGGAGCCTCCGAATGGGTCAGGGTGATGCGGACCGTGTGATCGTCCAGCTTCTCCACCGATTTCAGCAGATCCGGCAGCCCCATGCCCCTGAAATACTCGTAATTCGCCGTGCCGACGGCGTGATAGGGGTGGTCGGCCTGCCATTGACGGTTGATGGTGAACAGCACGTCATCGGCGTTGAGCGACCGGCTGGGAGTAAACAGTTCGTTGGAATGGAAAGAGACATTCCGGCGAAGATGGAATTCATAGACCAGCCCGTCATCCGAAATCCTGTAGGATTCGGCCAGACCGGAATTCATGATCTGCCCGGCCGGACCGAATTCGACCAGATTGTTGAACAGCGGCGTCGTCGCGTTCACGGTCGTGCCCGAGGTCGACACTTGCGCATTGAAGCCCTGCGGATTTCCTTCCGTGCAGTAGACCAGCGACTTGTCGGCCAGCGCGGGGCCCGACAGCCCGGCAAGCCCGATCAGAACAACAGCCCCCTTCGCAAGACTTCGGATCGACGTCTTCAGCGGCAAAGGCATTCACTGCTCCTGCGGGGATGATATTGCGGGCGCCAAGGATATGTTATCAGTAGCAAATCGCCGTGGAAAGCGAATGGTGAAGCGCACGCCGCTGCCGGGAGGACTGTCGACGGCAACCCTGCCACCCAAGCGGTTCACCACGAGGTTGTATACAATGTGAAGCCCGAGGCCAGTGCTTCCGCTTCCACGCCTGGTGGTGAAAAATGGATCGAACACCCGCGGCAGATCGGGCTGGGCAATCCCCCTGCCGTCGTCGGTGTAGACAAGATCCACCATATCGGCTTCCGCCGCATCGACCCGGATCAGCAGATGGCCCTGCTGCCCCTCCCGGTAGGCGTGGGTGATGGAGTTCATCACGAGATTGGTCAGGATCTGTGCCAGAACACCGGGATAGCCGTCGATTTCGATGTCTTCGGGGCATTCGACCCGCAAACTGTGACCCGCCCGGCGCCAGGATGGGCTGAGGCTGGTCGCCAGATCCTCCAGATAGGGTTTCAGCAGGAATTGCCGCTCTTCGCCGCTGGTCTGATCGGCCGCCACCTGCTTGAAGCTCTGCACCAGCTCGCCGGCCTGCCGCAGGTTCAACACCATCAGCCGGGCCAATTCCTCCGATGTCTCCTGGAATTCGGCGAACTCGCTGCGGCGCAGGTTGCCCGCGCCGGCCATCCGCCCGATCTCCGCCAGACGGTCCTGCAGATGGGTCGCCCCCATCAGGGCATTGCCGAGCGGGGTGTTGATCTCGTGCGCCACCCCGGCAACCAACCCGCCCAGCGACGCCATCTTCTCCGCCTGGATCAGGTCGGCCTGGGTCCGGCGCAGATCCTCCAGGGCGCGATCGGCGCGGTCCTTCGCATGGCGGGCCGCCTGTTCGCGCAGGCCGATCTCGCGGATGAAGAAGGCGGCGGCGCGCGCCATCGCGCCGAATTCATCCTGACGGCGGGTGCCGTCGATCGGACCGGCCAGCGGGTCTTCGGCCAACCGGGTCATCTGCCGCTGCAGGCGCAGGACCGGCCGGCTGATCGACCGCGCCACCACCGCCGCGGCGCCGGCGGCCAGCAGCAGGCCGATGGTCGCGCCGATGACCAGGATGCGGCTCAGCAGCTCGCCGATGCGCGCGGCCTCCTCGCGGAAGGTCTCGTCCAGTTGCCGGGCGGTCTCCACCAGGGCGCCGGCGTCGCGGTCCATGGCGATCAGAAGCTGGTTCAGGTGGCGCAGCCCGTCCGCCGTGCGGCGCAGGCTGTCGCGCCAATTGCGGATGGCCGCCAGAACCTCGTCCTGCAGCAGCGGCGACATGGGTAGCTCGCGCACCGTCGCCAACAGGGTGCCGGCATCGGCGACGATGCGGTCGGCCTCCTCCGCGTCGCGCACGGCCACGGCGTCGGCCGCCCGCCGGCCAAGGCGCAGGGCGACGACGGCGACGTTCTGCGTCTCCTGCTCGGTATCGTTGGCCTGGATGGCATAGGCGATCAGCTGGACCACCTCGTCCTGGATCGCGGTGTAGCCGGTGGACTTCACCATCAGGATCCGGGCGGTCAGCGCCTCGATGGCCGCAGCCGCCTCCGCGCCGGCGCGCTGGGCCGACTCCAGTGCCCGCTGGGCCTCCGCGGTGCGGGCCTGCGCCCGATACAACCCGTCGAGCGCCGGGCGCAGGGTCGGCAGGAGAGAGGACAAATAGGTCACGTCGGGCTGACGGCCGAGCGTCCCGGTCAGGACCAGCGCCCGCACCACCGGCAGCGTGCGGAGGACCTGCTCCCCCAGCATCCGCTCGCCCAGACTGGCGGGATGTCCGGCATCTGCCGCCTCGTTGGCATTGGCCTCCGCGATCCCCGCCGCCTCCTGTGCCGCCGCCTCGAACCGGTTCAGCGCCGCGTCGCGCTCCGCATCGGCCGCGCGCAGGTCCGCGACGGCGCCCTGCAGCCCGGCGACGGTGGCCGCGTAGCGGGCGGCGGCCTGCTTCGCCGGATAGCGGTCGACCAGCGGGTCCGTCCGCCCCAGCACCGCCTGCAGCCGGTCGGCCGTCGCCGTCAGCCGGTCGGTGGCGATGCGGAAATCGCCGGCGGTCAGGGGCTGCCGGTCGCCATGCAGGCCGCTGCCGAATCCGAGCGCCGCGACATGCTGGGCCTCGGCGCGCTGGAGGTCCAACATCGCCTCGCGCAGTTCATGGGCGCCGTCCACCACCTCGCGGCTGTCGCGCAGACGCTTGTCGGCTTCCGTCAGCGACCCCAGGGAGTCGACGTTGGCGGCATGCTGCCGTTCGCGGGCACGGTCGGTCAAAGCCATCAGCGTGGCGGAGTGGAGCCCCATGTCGGCGACGGCGGCGTCGTTCGCCGCGGTCACCTGGATGAAGCTGCGCATCTGGTCGACATAGCGCGCCAGCACGGCGGTCGCGCGCTCCACCTCCGACCGGTGGGTCCTGGCCGACCCGGCCTCGTCCAGCTGCCGCAGTTCGGACGCGGCGGAACTCGACAACTTTTCGAAACGGTCCGCGCGGCCGGCGCGGTCGGCCGGCGCCACCTGGAGATAATCGATGCGGGCCGCCGTCGCCGCCAGAACGTCGCGATAGACGGAGCCGGCGAGCACCGCCGATTCATAGACCCGCTCGCTGCGGGCCAGCAGCAGCCCGCCCGCCACCGCGATCACCGCGGCGACCGCCACCGGCACGCCGCCGACCATGGCGATGCGCGACCGAATCCTCATTCGCGTCCCGCCGCGCCGTCACGCGCGCAGGTTGCCCGGACAGGCCGTCGGGACAGGGAACGGACAAAGGGTGATCGGCGAGCCGCCACGAACGCTCCGCATTCAGGACCCAATGGGCCTTATCAGAGCAATGTTCGGGGGCAAAGGGATAATGCTTCAAGTAGAAAAGGAGCAGGGCGGACGGGACGGCCGGTCGACTTGCCCCGCCCTGGCCGCCCTGGCCTGCCGCGCTCTCGGATCAGGACTTGCCGGCCACGCCCAGCTTGGCCTGCACGGCCGCCAGCCCGTCCTTGCCGTCGAAGGTGGTGACGCCGTCGAGCCAGCCCTTCAGCACCTCGGGGTTCTTCTTCAGCCAGGCCTTGGCGGCGGCATCCGGCTTCTTGTTGTCGTTCATGATGTCGCCCATCACGGCGTTTTCCATGTCCAGCGTGAAGGACAGGTTGGACAGCAGCTTGCCCACGTTCGGGCATTCGGCGGCATAGCCCTTGCGGACGTTGGTGCTGACGGTGGCGCCGCCCAGGTTGGGGCCGAACCAGTCGTCGCCGCCTTCCAGATAGGTCAGTTCGAAGCTCTTGTTCATCGGGTGCGGTTCCCAACCCAGGAAGACCACCCAGCCCTTGCTGCGGGTCGCCCGCTTCACCTCGGCCAGCATGCCGGCCTCGCTGGACTCGACCAGCTTGAAGTCCTTCAGGCCGAAGGCGTCGGCCTTCAGCATCTTGTCGATGATGAGGTTGCCGTCGTTGCCGGCCTCGATGCCGTAGATCTTGCCGCCCAATTTGTCCTTGAACTTCGCGATGTCGGCGAAGCTCTTCAGACCGGCCTCGGCAGCGTATTTCGGCACGGCCAGCGTGTATTTGGCGCCTTCCAGATTGACGCGCGTCACCTCGACCGAGCCGTCCTCCAGCACCGGCTTGATGAAGGGCTCCATCGTCGGCATCCAGTTGCCGAGGAAGACATCCAGCGACTTGGTCTTCAGCCCGGTATAGACCAGCGGCACCGACGTCATCGTGGTGGTCGGCTTGTAGCCAAGCGCGTCCAGCGTGACGGAGGCGAGCGCCGTCGTCGCCGCGATGTCGGTCCAGCCGACGTCGCCGAAGCGCACCGCCTTGCAGGCGGCCGGATCGGCGGCCAGCGCCCCGCCGGCACCCAACGCCATCACCGCCGCGATGCCCACACCGGCAATCCATTTGGCCGGAGCCTTCCATCCGTTCATCTGCTCAACTCCTCGTTCTTGTTGTTCCAGTCTGCGGCATCTGCCGTTTTCGTCATCGACGGAGCGGTGAAAATGGCGCATTTGTTGCGGCGCAAGCCAAGGTCCCGGTTGCGGACGGCCTTGGCGGACAAGGACAGGAGACCGCCAGCCCCATGCCCAAAGTCGGAATGGAACCGATCCGCCGCCGCCAGTTGATCGACGCGACCATCTCCTCGATGGGCAAGCACGGCCTGGCGGACACCACAGTGCAGACGATCAGCCGCGGGGCCGGCGTGTCGCCCGGCATCATCCATCATTATTTCGGCGGCAAGGACGAACTGCTGGCCGCCACCATGCGCAGCATGCTGCAGCAGTTGCGCGACGACGCGACCCAGCGGCTGGCGGCGGCCGATTCGCCGCGCGCCCGGCTGGAGGCGATCGTCGACTGCAACTTCGCCCCCGACCAGTTCGAGCCGCGGGTGGTCGCGGCATGGCTGGGCTTCTGGGCCCAGGCGCCGCACAATCCGGCACTGAGCCGGCTGCAGCGGATCAACGCCCGCCGGCTGCATTCCAACCTGCTGCATGCCCTGCGCCCGCTGCTGCCGCCGGAACGGGCGGAGCGGGTGGCGGTCGGGCTGGCGGCGATGATCGACGGGCTGTGGCTGCGCTTCGCCCTGACCGGCGCCATCGACGGCAGCGCCGCGCGCGCCGTGGCGCTCGGCTACCTCGATTCCGAACTGAACGCCTGACCTCACCGCCGCCACCAGCGACGCTTGGCTTTTCCGGCGGCGGCCGGTCGGCCAAGTCCCCGGCCGAAACTCTGGGTGATGCGGTCGAGCACGACGGCAAGGAACACCACGCTCAGCCCGCTCTGCACGCCAAGCCCGATGTCCAGGCGCTGGATGCCCTGCAGCACCACGTTGCCCAGGCCCCCGGCGCCGATCATCGAGGCGACGACGATCATCGACAGCGCCATCATCATGGTCTGGTTCACCCCGGCCATGATCGACGGCAGGGCGTTGGGCAGTTGTATCTTGAACAAGAGCTGATGTTGGCGGCAGCCGAAGGCGCGGCCGGCCTCCACCAGCTCGACCGGAACCTGCCGGATGCCGAGCGCGGTCAGCCGCACCGCCGGCGGCATGGCGAAGACCACGGTGGCGATGATGCCCGGCACCCGGCCCAGCCCGAAGAACAGCACAGCCGGGATCAGATAGACGAAGGCCGGCATCGTCTGCATCAGGTCGAGCAGCGTCTTGCCCAGCCCGTCGGCGAGCTTGCTGCGCGCCATCCAGATGCCCAGCGGCACCCCGCCCATCAGGCTGAGCGCGGTGGAGGCCAGCACCAGCCCCAGGGTGGAAACCGTCGGCTCCCACAGCCCCATCACGAAGATGCCGCCCAGCGCCAGCAGGGTGAACAGGGCGAAGCCGCGCCCGACCCGCCACAGGGCGATGGCCGCCAGCACCAGCGCCAGCAGCCAGGGCGGCACCCCCAGCAGCAGCCCGTCCAGCGTCTCGCCCAGCCCGTCGACCGCCGCGGCGATGACCGACAGCGCCGGCTGCCCATGGTCGAGGATCGTGTTCACCAGCCATTCGGAGCCGCGGGCGATGCCGCCGCCGATGGTCTCGCTCAGCCACTCGACATCGATCAGCGCGGCGTCAGACATGGCGCACCTCGCGCCCGGCACCCTCGCCACGGTCGAGCGCCTCCAGCAGCACCGCGCGGGAGATCACGCCGATGAGCCGGCCGTCCGCCTCGACCACCGGCAGCGGACCGGGCGCCGCGGCGACCCGGCCGAGCAGCGCGTGGATGGGGGTGTCGGCGGCCACCGGCTCAAGCCCGGGCTGCGGCAATCCGTCATCGGGTGGCCGGGCGATGTCGCGGGCGCGCAGAACGCGTGAGGCATCGACGCCGCGGAAGAAGGCGCGGACGTACTCGTCGGCCGGCGCCCGCAGGATTTCCGCCGGGGTGCCGATCTGGGCGATCCGCCCGTCCTCCATCACCGCGATGCGGTCGGCGATGCGCATCGCCTCCTCCGCGTCGTGGGAGATGAAGACGATGGTGCGGGCATCCTCGCGCTGCAGCCGCAGGAGTTCGCCCTGCATGTCGCTGCGGATCAGCGGGTCGAGCGCCGAGAAGGCCTCGTCCATCAGCATGATCGTCGGGTTCTTGGCCAGCGCGCGGGCCAGCCCCACCCGCTGCTGCATGCCGCCCGACAGTTCGTTCGGATAGCGGTCGGCATAGTCCGCCAGCCCGACCCGCTCCAGCGCCGTCAGCGCCGCCCTGCGCCGCTCCCCGCGCTTTACCCCGGCGACCTCCAGCCCGAAGGCGGCGTTCTCCAGCGCGGTGCGGTTGGGCAGCAGGGCGAAGGACTGGAACACCATGCTCATGTCCCGCCGCAGCACCTCGACCAGCGCGGAGTAGGACAGGCCGGTCAGGTCGCGGCCATCCAGCCGGATTTCTCCCTCCGACGGTTCGATCAGCCGGTTCAGAAGCCGGACGATGGTCGATTTGCCCGATCCCGACAGGCCCATGATGACGAAGATCTCGCCGGCCCGGATATCGAAGCTGGCCTCGGCCACGCCGACATTGACGTTCAGCCGCTGCAACACCTCGGCCTTGGTCGCGCCGTGCCGCAGCATCTCCAGCGCAGGACTTGGATCGTCGGCAAAGACCTTGCGCAGGCCACGGACCGCCAGACGCACCGGTGCGGTGCCGGTCGAAGACGAACCGGTGGGCGTGGGCAGGATCATCGTCATAGGCAAGGCTTCCGAAACGCAACAGACCAGGGTGAAGTCAATCGGGCCGTAGATTGCCCCGAGACGAGGGGCGCGGTCGATAGCTGCGTTCACGAAAGCTGCATTTTGACGGCGCTGCGGCGCGATTGGCCGCAGACGAGTCCAATTTTATTTTGATTGATCGTTCAATGAAAAATCGAGATGCACATCTTCCGGCGCAGGGGAGTCCCCTCTCCCCGGGGGGGAGAGGGGAACCCTCTCGTCCTCAGACCCGCTCGAAGATGGCGGCGATGCCCTGGCCGCCGCCAATGCACATGGTCACCAGGGCATAGCGGCCGCCGGTGCGGTGCAGTTCGTGGATCGCCTTCACCGTGATGATGGCGCCGGTCGCTCCCACCGGATGGCCGAGCGAGATGCCGGACCCATTGGGATTCACCTTGGACGGGTCGAAATCCAGCTCGCGGATCACGGCGCAGGCTTGCGCTGCGAAGGCCTCGTTGGATTCGATCACGTCGAGGTCGGCGACCGACAGGCCGGTCCGCTCCAGCACCTTGCGGGTCGCCGGGATCGGGCCGATGCCCATGTAATCGGGCTCGACGCCGGCATGGGCGTAACCGACGAGGCGGGCCAGCGGCTTCAGCCCCAGCGCCTCGGCCCGGCGGGCGTCGGCCAGCACCACCGCGGCGGCGCCGTCATTCAGGCCGGAGGCATTGCCGGCGGTCACCGACCCGTCCTTCTTGAAGACCGGCTTCATCTTCGCCAGCCCTTCCGGGGTGACGTCGCCGCGCACATGCTCGTCGGTGTCGAAGACGATGGTGCCCTTGCGGGACGCGATCTCCACCGGGACGATCTGGTCCTTGAAGCGGCCCTCGGCGATGGCGCGGGCGGCACGGCGCTGGCTTTCGAGCGCCAGGGCGTCCTGCGCCTCGCGGTCGATGCCGTAGCGGGCGGCGACGTTCTCCGCCGTGACGCCCATGTGAATCTTCTGCCAGGGGTCGTGCAGGATGCCGTTCATGTAATCGACCAGCGCCCCGTCGCCCAGGCGGGTGCCCCAACGGGCGCTCGGCACGAAATAGGGGCCGCGGCTCATCGATTCCGCACCGGCGCCGATGGCGACCTCGCAATCGCCGAGCGCGATGGACTGCGCCGCCGAAACGATGGCCTGCAGGCCGGAGCCGCACAGGCGGTTGACGTTGAAGGCCGGGGTGCCGATGGGAATGCCGGCGTCGATGGCGGCGACGCGGCTGAGATAGGCGTCGTTGGTCTCGGTCGGGATGACGTTGCCCATCACCACATGGCCGATGGCGTCGGCCGCGGCGCCGGAGCGTTCCAGCGCCGCCTTGACCGCCACGGTGGCGAGACGGGTCAGCGGCACATCCTTCAGGCTGCCGCCGAAACCGCCGATGGCGGTGCGGGCGGCGCCGACGATGACGATGTCGTTCTGCATGGTTTGGTCCACTTCTCGGACGGAGAGAACGGTTAGCGGCCGGTGAAGTCCGGCTTGCGCTTGGCGATGAAGGCGCCGACGCCCTCGCGGAAGTCGTCGGTGGCGGCGGTGGCGAGGAAGCGGTCGCGCTCGGCGTCCAACTGCTGGTCCAGCGTCCGGTCGAAGGACTGGCGCATCAGGTGGCGGACGCCGGCATAGGCGACGGTCGGCCCGGCGGCCAGCCGCTCCGCCAGCTTCGCGGTTTCCTCGGCGAGCGAGGCGGCAGGCACCACCCGGTTGACCAGCCCGATCCGCAGGGCCTCCGCGGCGTCGATCACGTCGGACAGCATCGCCAGTTCCATGGCACGGCGCAGCCCGACCAGGCGCGGCAGGTGGAAGCTGCCCGAGCCGTCCGGGGTGGCGCCGATGCGGGCGTAGGCCATGGTGAACTTGGCGTCGTCGGCGGCGATGCAGAGGTCGGCGGCGCTGGCGAGGCTCATCCCCGCACCCGCCACCGGCCCATGGACGGAGGCCAGGACCGGCACGTCCAGCCGGTCGAGGACGCGCAGCGCCTCGTGCAGATGGTCGATAATGGCGCCGGCCACGGCGGGTGCCGCGGCGGGATCGTCGTTGAAGCGGCCGACATCGCCGCCGGCCATGAAGCCGCGCCCATTGCCGGCGATCACAAGAACCCGCGTCGGTCCCGTCCCGCCTTCACCCGCCACGCTGCGGCAGGCGTCGAGGAAGGCGGCGGCGGTCGGCTCGTCCAGTGCGTTCAGCACGCCCGGCCGGTTCAGCCGGATCCAGGACACCGCCCCTTCGCGGACGAGAAGAACCGGTGGGGCTATGTCGGACATGATGGCGTCTCCCCTGATGTCGGCGGAACGGGCATTACCTGATGGAAGGTATGTTACCGTACGGTATGTTCTGTCAACGGTTCGGTTGACCCAATGGTAAGGCCTGGCCGCCGAAGTGCTGGTCTGCGGCGGCGGAGCGAATCCATGGCTTGGCTGTTGGACCCCGGACAGTGCAAGCTGCCGCCCGTCAACAAAGGATCGGAGTCCCCGCCATGCATCATCGGAACCTGACCGGCTTACCGGCCATGACTCGCTGACGGCGGCGGAGATACGGCATGCCTATGGTTGTGCGTTCGGTCGCCTCGCTTCTGCTGGGCGTGGCCTTTCTGATGCTGGGGAACGGTGCCCTGTCGACCCTGATCGGCCTTCGCCTCGCGGCGACCGATTCCGGGACCACCGCGGTCGGAATGATCACCGCCGCCTATTATGCCGGGCTGACCCTGGGGTCGCTCTTCGCGCACCGGATCATCACCCGCGTCGGCCATATCCGGTCCTTCTCCGCCTTCGCCTCGGTCGTTTCGGTGGCGGCGTTGTCGCATGCACTGTTCGTCGATGCGTCGCTGTGGGCAGTTCTGCGTCTGACGCAGGGGTTCTGCATGGCGGGACTCTATATGTGCATCGAAAGCTGGCTGAACGGCACCGCCACCAACGAGAGCCGCGGACAGCTGCTGTCGGCCTACATGGTGACGCTGTACGGCGCCTCGGGCGTCGGCCAGCAGTTGCTGCGGCTGGACGACGAGACCGGCATCCGGCTGTTCATGGTCGTGTCGATCCTGCTGACGCTGGCGCTGGTGCCGGTGGCGCTGACGCGGACCACCCCGCCGCAGTTGCCGGACGTGTCGTCCTTCGGCATCCGGCGGCTCTATCAAAGCTCGCCGCTCGGCGTGGCCGGCGTCTTCATCAGCGGGGCGATCACCGGATCGATCTACGGTCTTGCCCCGGTGTTCGGCGCCGCCTCCGATTTCGGGGTGTCGGGAACGGCGCTGTTCATGTCGGTGCTGATCCTCGGCGGCATGGCTCTGCAATGGCCGCTCGGCCGGCTGTCCGACCGCTTCGACCGGCGCAGCGTCATCATCGGCCTGACCGCGGCGCTGTCGGTGATCAGCGTCTGCATGATCGCCGCCGCCGGGATGAACCAGCAGCTGGCGCTGATGCTGGTGGCGCCAGTGTTCGGCGGCCTGTCCTTCACGATCTATCCGATCTGCGCCGCCCACACCAACGACTATGTGCGCCGAGAAGACATGGTGTCGGCCAGCGGCGGCCTGATCCTGTCCAACTCGGTCGGCGCCATCATCGGGCCGCCGGTGGCATCGGCCCTGATGACCGTCACGGGGCCGACCGGCCTGTTCGCCTTCATCGGCGGCGGCGCGCTGTGCGCCACCGTCTATGGCCTGTGGCGATCCCGCGTCCGTCCGCCGCTGCCGGCCGAGGAGCAGGCAGCCTTCCGCCCGCTGCCGCAGACGACGCCCACCGTCTCTCCGCTCGATCCCATGAGCGCGCTGAAATCATCGCCGGAGCACTGACGATTTACACAGGCCTCCGTTAACGAGTTCGGGGTAAGCTGCCCGGCGGTGGAATGCTGTCTGGTGGTTGCATGCCGTTTTCGCGGGAGCCCCTCTTGCCCGGGCGGTCGGATCAGGATCCGGACCAGGATCGGCCGGCGCAGACTCTGGATGCCGACCGGCTTGGGGTGCTGGTCGTTGCGGTGGCGCGGGATCGCGACCGCAAGGCGTTCGCGTCGCTGTTCCGCCATTTCGCCCCGAAGATCCTGCAATATTGCCTGAAGCTCGGCGCCGACCGCAGCATGGCGGAGGAGCTGGTGCAGGACGTGATGCTGACGGTCTGGCTGAAGGCCGACAGCTTCGATCCCGCCCAGGCCACCGTCGGCACCTGGGTCTTCACCATCGCCCGCAACCGGCGCATCGACCGCCTGCGCAAGGAGATGCGACCGGCCCCCGACCTGGAGGATCCGGCGATGACCCCGCAATCCCTCGCCACGCCCGAGGAGTCCGCCCAGCTGGTCCAGAGCAGCCGGCATTTGCAGAACGCGATCGATTCGCTGGCGGCAAACCAATCCGAAGTGTTACGCCGTTCGTATTTCCTTGAGCAGACACACGAGGAGATCGCCGAGGACACCGAGGTGCCGTTGGGCACGGTGAAGACCCGGCTGCGCCTCGCGCTCGGCCATTTGAAACGCAGCTTGGGGGACAAGGCGTGACGTTGCCTCTCCACCATCCCGACGACCAGCTTCTGATCGGCTATGCCAGCGGGCAGGAGCGGGCCGGCAAGTCGCTGCTGGTGGCGACCCACCTCGCCTATTGTCCGGACTGCCGCCGGCGCGTCGCCTCTTTTGAGGCCTTGTGCGGCAGCTGGTTCGAGGAGCTGCCCTGCAACGATCACGACGGGCTGGACGCCCTGCTCGACCGGATGGACGGCCTGCTCACCGCCGCTCACGCACCGGCGGAGGCGAAACCGCCAAAGCCGCTTGCCGCCGGCTCCTTGGGCGGGCGCCCGGTGCCGGAGCCGCTGCGCAGCTGGCTGCCGGAGGCGATCGACACGCCGACCGACGACGGCACCTGGCGGGAGATCGCCAAGGGGGTTTGGCTGTCGGGCTGGGAACGCACCCTGTCCGGAACGACCATCTGCCTGCTGCGCATGGCCTCGGGCGCCCCGGTGCCGGCCCACCGCCACACCGCAGACGAACTGCTGCTGGTCCTTCAGGGCGCGTTCAGCGACGAATATGGCAGCTACGCCGTCGGCGACGTTGCCCAATACGTCGCCGACACCGACCATCACGCCAGCGGCGCCAGCGAGGAAGACTGCATCTGTCTCTTCCTGCTGGACGGCGTGCTGATCTTCCTCGACGAGGCCGGAAACCCTGCTTAGCCGACGAGGTCCTGATATTCCGGGTGGCGCTTGATGTAGGCCTCGATGAAGGTGCAGAGGGGAATGACCTTCAGCCCCTTCGCCCGGATGTCGTCCAGCGCGCCCTTGGCCAGCGCCGACCCCACACCCTGGCCCGACATTTCGCCCGGCACTTCGGTGTGGGTCAGGGCGATCTTGCCCTCACGCATGTCGTAGGTGACGAAAGCGGTGGAGTCCGCCACCGTCAACTCGTATCGGCTGCGTTCCTCGTTGTTCCGCACCTTGTCCTGCAAGCTCATGATCGTATTCGCCTTTGGTGATTGCGGATCGTCAGCCGACCATCAGGGATTCCGCCCCGTCGATCCAGACCGGCGTGCCGGTGATGTGCTTGGCCCGGTCCGACGCCAGGAACAGCGCGAGATCCGCCACGTCGAAGCTGTCGCCGGACTTGCCGCCGGTCAGGGGCACCTTGCCCTGCGGATATTCGATCGGGGTCTGCACCGATTCAAGGTTCCGCTTCTGGGTGTTGTCGGGAATCTCGGTGTCGATGATGCCGGGGCAGATGGCGTTGACGCGGATGCGGCTCGGCGCCAGTTCCAACGCCAGCATCTTCACCATGGCGAGCTGTGCCGCCTTGGTGCAGGAATAGGCGGTGGCGCCGGTGTTGCTGAACACCCGCGTGCCGTTGATCGACGCGGTGACGATCACCGATCCGCCGCCCGCCTTCTTCAGATGCGGAACCGAATGGTGCAGCGTCAGATAGGCGCCACGCAGGTTGGTGTTGATGGTGCGGTCCCATTCCTCCGGCGTCAGTTCGTCGATGGGCGCCCAGACGCCGTTGATGCCGGCATTGGCGAAGACGATGTCGAGCCGCCCAAACTCCCCCACCAGCCGGTCGATGGCCTGACGCATCGCCGCATCGTCACCGACATCGGCGGTCAGGGCCAGCGCCTTGCCGCCAGCCGCCTTGATTTCCTCGGCGGTCTGCGTGATCTCGTCCGCGGTGTGGCTCAGCACGCCGACGCTGGCGCCGGCCTGGGCGAAGCGCACCGCCGACGCCTTGCCGATGCCCGATCCCGCACCGGTGACCAGCGCAACCTTCCCCGTCAAATCCATAACCCTAAACTCCGTCTGCACGCTTCAACGCGAACCCCAACCTCCGCCCGCACCGATCGGTTCCCGCCGCCGCGTCGCCGCACTTAAATTCCGTATATTGAAACTATATTCCGAAAACTTGCGCTGATCGAATCGTCTGCTAGACTGACGGTCAGCGGGCCACCTTTCACGACGCCGTCTGTGATCGGATCGGCCCGGACCCCATGGCTTTTCGGAGAGTGCCGATGCCGTCGCCGGCCCAGACTGAAGCGGTTCCGTCCAATCCTGTCCAGTATGCGCGCCCAAATGGAGGGGTTTGGAGCCAAGTCGGCGTCATCACCGTCGATTACCCGCCGGTCAATGCCGTCGGTCATGGCGTGCGCAGCGGATTGCTCGCCGCACTCGACGACGGGCTGGCCGACGACGGGGCGGACGCGCTGGTGATCGTCTGCGCCGGCCGCACCTTCATGGCCGGTGCCGACATCCGGGAGTTCGGCAAGCCGTCGGCCCCGCCCACCCTGCCGGAAGTGGTGGCGCGCCTGGATGCCGCGTCCAAGCCGGTGGTCGCCGCCATCCATGGCACGGCGCTGGGCGGCGGGCTGGAAGTGGCGCTGGCCTGCCATGTCCGCGTCGCGCTGAAATCGGCGAAGCTCGGCCTGCCGGAGGTCAAGCTGGGCCTGCTGCCGGGCGCCGGCGGCACGCAGCGGCTGCCGCGACTGGTCGGGGCCGCCAAGGCGCTGGACATGATCCTGTCCGGCGATCCGGTCGGCGCGGAGGAGGCGCTGGCGCTCGGCCTCGTCGACGCGGTGGAGGACGGCACCTCGCCGCTGGAAGCCGGCCTGCGCGCCGCAGAACGGCTGCTGGCCGAGGGGAACGTGCCGCAGCCGGTCAGCGCCCGCACCGACCGCATCGCCGGCACCGACCCCGGCCTGTTCGCGGCGAAGCGGGCGGAACTCGCCAAGCGCCAGCCGCACCTGTTCTCGCCACACCGCATCGTCGACGCTGTGGAGGCCGCCGTCACCCTGCCCTTCGCCGAGGGCACGGCGAGGGAGCGGGAGCTGTTCCTGGCCTGCATGGAGTCGCCGCAGCGCGCCGGCCTGATCCATGCCTTCTTCGCGGAGCGCGAGGTGGCGAAGGTCCCCGGCCTGCCGGCCGACACGCCGACACGTGACATCCGCAAGATCGGGGTGATCGGCGCCGGCACCATGGGCGGCGGCATCGCCATGTGCTTCGCCAACGCCGGCATTCCGGCGGTGCTGGTCGACACCGCGCAGGAGGGGCTCGACCGCGGCATCGCCGCCATCCGCCGCAACTACGAGGCCACCGCCCGCAAGGGCCGGCTGACTGCGGCGCAGGTGGAGGAGCGCATGGCGCTGATCCACCCGACCCTTTCCTACGCCGACCTCGCCGACGCCGATCTGGTGGTGGAGGCGGCGTTCGAGAGCATGGAGGTCAAGCAGACCATCTTCCGCAAGCTGGACGAGACCTGCAAGCCGGGCGCGATCCTCGCCACCAACACCTCGACGCTGGACGTCGACGCCATCGCCGCGGCAACCGGCCGGCCGCAGGACGTGCTGGGCATGCATTTCTTCAGCCCGGCCAACGTCATGCGCCTGCTGGAGGTGGTGCGCGGCGCCAAGACTTCCGACAGCGTTCTGGCGACGGTGATGGGGCTGGCGCGGCGGATCGGCAAGGTCGGCGTGGCGGTCGGCGTCTGCTACGGCTTCGTCGGCAACCGCATCCTGCACCAGCGCGGCCGGGAATCGATGGCGCTGGTCGAGGAAGGCGCCAGCCCGGAGCAGGTCGACCGCGTGCTGACGGAGTTCGGCTTCCCGCTCGGCCATTTCTCGATGACCGACCTTGCCGGCATCGATGTCGGCTGGCGCATCCGCGAGGAGCGGCGCAAGTCCGGCGATCCGGAGGCGCAGGCGCCCAACTGGCTCGACACGCTGGCGGAACGCGGCCGTTACGGCCAGAAGACCTCGGCCGGCGTCTATCGCTACGAGCCCGGCAGCCGCACCCCGATCCCCGATCCGGAGGTGGCGGCGGTGATCGAGGAGGACCGGCGGCGCCGCGGCATCACGCCCCGCACCGTCAGCGACGAGGAGGTCCGCGAACGCTGCCTCTATGTGATGGTGAACGAGGCGGCCAAGATCCTGGAGGAAGGCATCGCCGCCCGGCCGGTGGACATCGACACCATCTGGCTGCACGGCTACGGCTTCCCGTCCTGGCGCGGCGGCCTGCTTTTCTGGGCCGATCGGGAGGGGCTGGGCAGGATCGCCGAGGCGGTGCAGCGTTACCACCGCGACATCGGCGGCCCACAATGGCGCCCCTCTGCTTTGCTGCTGCAATGCGCGGCGGAAGGACGGCCCATCGGATGCTGAAAACGGAATGCGGATTTCAGTTTCGAAACTAGTTTCCGTTACTGATTGTTAGGATTCTTCCCTATACTCTTCGGACAGGGACGCTCCGCCGCGATCGTCCGGCCCCCCAGCCGGGCAGCATGACGGAGCCGACCTGCACGAGGAACCCGGGCTTCACCGAAGGGGAAGAGCATGAAGGACATGACCGTCGCAGCCACCGACTGGGGTCTCCACGCCGTCGCCTGCAGTGGCCTTCGTGACGCTCCTCCTTCCGTCTGGCTCGGGACGTTGCGCAATGCGCTGTCCGGCAGCGGCACCGGTCGCCTGTTCCTGGATCTGCGGGAGGTCGGCGTTTCCCCCCTGCCGTCCTCTCATCTGGGCGCCTTGGCCTCGGTCGTCGTCCAGGCCGGACTCAGCGCGGTCCTGGTGTCGGACCTCCGGCTCGGCCATGCGCTGTGCGATGCGGTTCGCCGCAATGGCGCGACCGGGGAAACCGCAGCCGGCCTGCGCGTGCTGTCCGCCGACGGCCGCGACCGGGTCGCCATCGCCGCCGCCTATCAGTGGCTGCTGAACGGTCGGGAGCCTGCGGATGCCCTGCGGGTGTCCGACGGCCGCCCGTCGGTGCTGCCCTTCCCCACCACGGCCACGGTGCAGAAGCGGTCGAACTTCCCCGGTTCCACCCCCCTGCGCCACGCGTCGTGACAGCCGTGCCGTAACCGCATTTCTTTCCGCAGTCGTCGTCGTCTCAACTGCCTTTTCGCCCCGGCCGGACCCGTCCCGCCGGGGCTTTTTATGTTTGAAGCCCTCATAGATATCAGATTTCTCTGAATTATAGAGCCTATTCTGACTATGGACTTTTCGCGCAACGACTGACTGATGCGTCCACATATTTGACGACGTTCAGATTTTCTTCAGCAAATCACGGTGTTATTGCCAGTTGCTACTAGCAACTTCTGCCCCGGCGAAAGGGCCGTGATGACAGACCCTCAGAAGGCCGACGCAACGTCCGCACCGCTCATGACCATCCCCGAGGCGCTCGCCTCGGAAGCGGCGGAGGTGCTTCTGAGCGGCAATCGGCAAGCGCTGCTGGCGGTGCAGGAGAAGATGGCGGAAGCCCTGAGCAGCCAAGGCTTGCCTGGAAGCGCCGCAGGCGCGCTCGCGGACGGCTGGATGCATGACTTCGCCGATGGACTGGGCGCCCATGCCACGCCGGATGCCGCCATCCTCCAGGCGAACCGAATTGCCGAGGGTGCCGTCGCGCGCATGGCCCAGGCGATGCAGGATGCGGCGTCCCTGACGGGCGAGCAGCGGATGGCGACGGCACTGGCGCAAGGACAGGGAGTGGACACGCACTCGCTGTCCGTCCCGGGCTCGGCAGCCGACCTGTCCGCCGCCCTGTTCAACGGCGTGATGGACCCGCTCGCCCGGCCGGCGGGGGCAGCGGACCCGATTGCCGCACTGGCGCAGTCCCTCAGCGCGCCGGCGGCCCAGACGCCTGCTTCAGCGCCCCCGCTGTCTCCGGTGGACCAACTGACCGCCGCGCTGGCCTCCGGCGCTGGCGTGCAGGAGGCCGTCAAGGCAGTGGGAAGCACTCAGAACAGCCACTTCGCCGATACGCTCGAACGGGCGCTGTCCAGCGGTGCGAAGTCCGAGGCAGCGGTCGCCGCGGCCCGGGAACTGAGCGCCAGCAGCGAGGGGTTGGCCCACTCCGCCTCGGTTGCACAGTCCGACGGAAACCATATGCTTGCCACGCTGGCGGCGGGAGGCGCAGAGGCGCGCAATGCGCTGGGCGGGCCGGCCTTCGCCAGCGTCCTGAATGATGCGCTGGCCAGCGGTGGAGCGCCCGATGCGGCGCTCGGCGCGTCGGTCAGGGCGCAATCGGACCTGACGGCCAGCCAGACGGCCGCCGCGGTACCGGCGAAACCGACCGACGCGCTGGTGGCGTCGCTTGCGTCCGGCCGCGACGTGGCCGAGACGGTAAAGACCTTCGCCATGGCCGCGGGTATCGACGCGAAGGCATCCGGCGGGTTCGGTCAGGCTCTGGAAGGCGCGCTGTCCGCAGGCCAAGAGCCGGCCGGGGCACTGGGCGCGGCACGGCAGGACGTCGTCGCCCTGTCCGCCCTGTCCGCCGAGACGATGAAGGGCGTCAAGGCCGACCCGCTCGTCACGGCGCTCGCCAGCGGGAACGATGTCCAGCAAGCCGTCCAGGCCCTGGGCGGAAGCGGCGCCGCATTCAGCGCGGCGCTGGGACAGGCCTTGGCGGAGGGCCGGACCGCCGGGCAGGCGCTCGCGGCGGCCCGGCAGGCTGCCGAAACCGTCCAGCAGAACGCCAGCGCCAGCGAAGTCCCGGTGTCGCCGCAGGACAAGGCGTTGGCCGATCTCGCCAACCCGGACAAGGCCGCCGCTGCCGAAGAGCCCGGCGACGGCAAGAAGACGGCCGAGGACAGCGCGCAGCACAGCGATAGCGCGGACGGCAAGGCCGCCGATCAAGTGGCGGACGCCGAGGCCAAGGACGCCAAGCCGGACGGCGAACCGGACAAGGAAGGCAAGGACGACGCCAAGGAGACCTCTGGCGACGAACAGTCGGCCGATGCCTCCGCCGATGGGACGCCCCCCGCGCCGGACACCTCCTCTCCCCCGGCGGCCAAGCAGGCGACGATGAGCGAGGCCGCGCTCAAGACCATCAGCTTCGAACAGGCCGGCGCGGCGGACAAGGGAAGCGCGGGCGACACCTCTCCCCACGCCACCCCGTCCCCGGATGCAGGGCCGGCGACCTCATCTCCGTCGGCGACCAAGGCGCTGACCACCACCGACGCCTTCGCCGTTGCCGCGCTAAGCCAGCAGCGGGCGGTGCAGGCGGCGGTCCAGGCCCTCGAGAACGCGTCACCCAACACGACCGGCACCGGTTCACCCGGCAATACGCCGACGCTTCCCTCCACCCCCAGCCTTCCGGCCGGGCAGCATATCGTCGCGCCCACCCTGTCATCGTCCTTCGACGCGGCGGCCCTGGCGAAGGCGCTGGCGGTGACCGAGGGAACGGCCGCTCCCGCAGGGTTCACCGTCTTCCACCTGATCGAATCGATGTTCCGCCCCGGCGAGACCGGCGGCAGCGTGGTCGGCGTCGCCATCGTCGGCAACAGCGGATCGGCGCTCGGCGTCTGGCAGTTCAGCGTCGATGGCGGCAACTGGCTGGCTGTGGGCTCGGTTGCCGAAGCGGCGGCGCTCGTGCTGCCGGGCAACGCCCTTCTCCGATTCCTGCCTGCGGCAGGCGCCTCCGGACAAGCTCCCGCCTTGGACCTCCGGGCGGTGGGGGATGAATGGACCGGCGGCTTCAGCGGCGCCGAACACCGCCTGTTCACGATCGCCGGCACGGGAGGCACGACACCCCTGTCGTCGGAGGTCGCGCGGCTTTCCCTGCAGATCACCCCCGTCAACGGCGCCCCGGTGGCGACGGGCGTACAGGCGGTCCTGGATGCCGTGGCGGAGGACGGCACCAGCCCGTCCGGCGCCAGCGTTTCCTCGCTGTTCGGCAAGCTGTTTTCCGATCCGAGCGATGCGGTCTTCGGTGCCGCCGGAGACGGCTTCGCCGGCGTGGCCGTCGTCGCCAATCCCGGCAACGCCGCCCAGGGCGAGTGGCAATATTGGGACGGCGGCAGCTGGGTCGCCGTCGGTGCGGCGTCGGACAGCAATGCGCTGCTGCTGTCGGCCGGCACGATGCTGCGCTTCCTGCCGGCCGCCAACTGGAACGGCCAGCCACCCAGCCTGATGGTGCGGCTGGTCGACGATTCCCAGGGTGCCATCGTCAGCGGCGACCGTGTGGATCTGAAAAGCGTGGGCGTCGGCGGAACGACGCCCTACAGCGTGTCCGCCATCCTGCTCGACAGCCATGTGACCGCCGTCAACGACGCGCCCATCGCGACCGGCACGACGGCGACGTTGGCGCCTGTCGCGGAGGATACAGCCAATCCCGCCGGCACGACCGTCTCCGCCCTGTTCGGCAGCCTGTTCTCCGACCCGATGGACTCGGTGGCCGGCGGGTCGACGGCGAACGCCTTCGCCGGGGTGCTGGTGATCGGCAACGCCGCGACAGCTGCCCAGGGATCCTGGCAATACTGGACCGGCACCGCCTGGACAGACATCGGCGCGGCGAGCGACGGCAACGGGCTGTTGCTGGCAGCCGGCACCGCTCTGCGCTTCCTGCCCGCCGCCGACTGGAACGGCACGACGCCGGCCCTGACCGTGAGGATGGTGGATGATTCGCTTGGCGCCTTCGCCAGCGGCGGGCGTGTCACCGAGACCACCGGCGGTGGGACCAGCCGCTTCAGCGCCGGCACCATCGCGCTGGCCGGCACCGTCGATGCCGTCAACGACGCGCCCGTCGCCACCGGCACCGCCGCAACCCTGCCGGACATCGCGGAGGACACCGCCGATCCGGCCGGCGCGACCGTGACCAGCCTGTTCGGCGGCCTCTTCTCCGACGCGGCCGATGCCGTGGTGGGGGGATCGTCGGCCAACGGTCTTGCCGGGATCGCCATCGTCGGCAACGCGGCGACCGCCGCACAAGGCGTCTGGCAATATTGGACCGGCACCGCCTGGGCGGCCGTGGGGGCCGTGTCCGAAGGATCGGCGCTGGTCGTCGCCGGCGCCGACCGCCTGCGCTTCGTGCCGACGGCCGACTGGAACGGCACCACCCCGGCGCTGACGGTCCGGCTGATCGAGGAGGGCGGCGGCGCCACCCTGACCGGAAGCCATGCCGACCTGACGCAGGGCGTCGGTGGCAGCACGGTCTACAGCGCCGAAACCATCGCGCTGACCGGAAGCGTCACGCCGGTCAACGACGCGCCGCAGGTCACCGCCGGCACGACATCGCTGTCGACGGTGAAGGGCGTGGCCGTCGCGGTCACCGGGCTGTCGGTGTCGGACATCGACGCCGGTTCGACGCCGATGCTGGTCACCCTGTCCGCCGGACACGGGACGCTGACCCTGGCGAACGGCGGGCTGGATGCCGTCATCACCGGCAACGGGACGGACACCGTCACCGTCCGGGCGACGCTCGCCACCATCAACAGCCTGCTGGGCGCCACCAACGGGCTTCTCTATACCGCGACCTCCTACACCGGCGCCGACAGCATCCATATGCAGGTGGACGACCAGGGCGGCGGCGGAGCGGGCGGGCCGCTGACCGCCGGCGCATCCGTTGCCGTCACGGTGGTGCCGCCCAACGCCACTCCGGTTCTGATCGACACCGACCTCTCCCTCTCCGTCGCGGCGGAGGCGCTGGCGCCGCCCACCTCCGGCACCGCGGGGATCGCCGTATCGACGCTGGTCGGCCTGAACGGCACCGGCCCGGCCAATGTCACCGACGGCGATGTGGGGTCCGTGACCGGCATCGCCCTGGTCGGCACCAACGAGAGCTATGGGCATTGGTGGTTCTCGACCGACGGCGGCACGACCTGGACCCTGGTCGGCACGGTCAACGACAGCGATTCTGCCCTGCTCCTGCGGTCGACCGACCGGCTCTATTTCCAGCCCAACGCCTCGGTGCCCGCCACCGTCAGCGGAGCCCTGACCATCCATGCCTGGGACCAGACCAGCGGAACCGCAGGCACCAAGGTGGCGATGGACACAAGTGCCGGCAGCGCCTTTTCCACCGCCACCGACAGCGTGACACTGCACCCCGGCGTGCTGATCCCGAACGGCTCCTTCGACAATGGGCTGAGCGGCTGGACCTACACCGGCGGCACCAGCGTCGGAGCGACCGGAGACGGTCATGAGGCAACGCTCACCTCGGCGAGCGGCCAGACGCCGACCCAGTTGGAGGACTTCCTCGGCCTGACCCACGGGTCCATCGCCACCGCGACCGGGACTGTGCCGTCCGCCGGCCATGCGATGAAACTCGGCACGACCGTGACGGTGACGCAGGATACGACGCTGACCTTCGACTGGTCCTTCACCTTCACCGACAACGCGTCCTATCACGACTTCGCCTTCGTCAGCGTCAACGGCGTGGTGACAATGCTGGCGAAGGAGGCGAGCGCCAGCGGCAGTTTCAGCGTGGTGGTTTCGGCAAACAGCACCCTGTCGCTCGGCTTCGGCACCTCCGACACCGGCGACAACAGCGTCAACCCGATCCTGCGCGTCGACAACATCAAGCTCACCACCGTCGCCAGCGATCCCATCGTGCTGGACATGACCGGACGGGGGCTGGCCCTGCGTCCGCTGTCCGACGGCATCCATTTCGACGTGACCGGCGACGGCGTCGCCGACAGCACCGGCTGGATCGGCTCCGGCAACGCCCTTCTGGTACAGGACAGCAACGGCAACGGCCGGATCGACGACGCGCGCGAACTGGTATCGGAACAGTTCGGCACCGGATTCAACAGCAGCCTGGAGGCGCTGGCGTCCCTCGACCGCAACCATGACGGACACCTGGATTCGACCGACGATGCCTTCGCCACGCTGAAGGTCTGGCAGGACGCCGACGGTGACGGAATAAGCCAGGCCGGTGAACTGCGAAGCCTCTCCGAAGCGGGCATCCGCTCCATCGCCACCACCTCGACGCCAAGTGATGCGATCCTCGCCGGCAGCCGGATCCTGGGCACCACCAGCATGACGATGGCCGACGGCAGCACCCATACGGTAGCCGGCGTCGCGTTCGACGTGAAGGCCGCCTCCGCGGCACAGGTTCAGATCCAGCCGACGGGGGTCACCCCCGCCGGCGCTGCCGAAAATGCGGTGCCGGGGACCAACTTCACCAGCCTTCTGGCGTCCGGCCTTGGCCTGCCCACCGACGCGGGAGTTGTGCCGCAATCGGATTTCTCTCATTTGCTCGCATGGAGTCCGGAGGCGCACGCTCCCGATCAACATCATTTGCAGAATAGTGATGCGCCAAACGTGCATCACATAAACGGATCCTAATAGGCATGACAGATTTAGAGGATTTATTAAGCAATTGAACACTGTTTTGTCTTAATTTCTGACGAGATCGGTCGGCTATATTCGCCAGCGCAACAAGCCACAAAGCTTCAGCCGACAGCGTTTTCCAGGACCTTCATGCGCAAATTTTTCTTTTACGCCACGGCCTGGCTTACGCTTCTTGGCGGAGTGCCACAACCTGTAATTGCGTCTCCCCGCGAAGACGTGATCTCGCTGATTGCCAAGGCGACTGAAACGCATGACCGCCTGAGAGGGGCGGAGGCGGCAGCCGACTCCGCCCGCAATGGCCTGCGGATCAGCCATGGCGGCTGGTATCCGACCCTCAGCCTGTCGGCCAACGGCGGACGCGAGACCACCGAAAAGCCGGCCGGCCTTCCCAACACCGACCTGAACGCCGGCCAGCTTTCGATACGCGCGACCCAGCTGATCTGGGATTTCGACGCGACCAATGCCGACATCCGGCGGGCGCAGGTCTCGGTCGTCCGCGCCGACATCGCGGTGGAGCGCACCCGCCAGGAACTGCTGGTGGAGGGCCTGTCCGCCTACGCCAACCTCGTCCGCGCCCACCGGCTGCTCACCTTCGCCCGGCAGTCGGAAGACAACATCCGCCGCCAGACCGGTCTTGAGGAGGTCCGCCTCCAGGAAGGCTACGGCTTCTCCACCGACGTCCTGCAGGCCAAGAGCCAGCTTGCCGGCGCCCAGGCCCGCCGCGTCGCGGCCGAGGAGGCGATGCAGACCGCGCTGAGCCGCTTCCAGGCCTATTTCGGCCATGTGTCCTTCCGGCTGGACGGCGCGCAAGTCCTGGCGATGACCAAGGCCGCCCTGCCGGCGTCGATGGATGCGGCGGTGGAGGAGGCGCGGCGCCACAACCCGCGCCTGCAAGAACTGGCGCTGACCACCGCGGCAGCCGAGGAGGCCGTGACCTCGGTGCGCGGCCGCAGCCTCTATCCCCGGGTGGAAGGCTTCGTCGAGCGCAACGTCAAGCGCGACGTCGCCGGCCAGCCCGGACGGCAGAACGAGCTGCTGTTCAAGCTGCAGGTCACCTTTTCGCTGAACACCGGCCTGACCGCGATCAACAGCGTCCGCCTCGCCGAGGCCGACCTGCGCGCCGCCGACGCCAGCTGGGCCGATCAGGAGCGTACGGTGCTGGAGACCGTCCGCAACAGCTGGAACCGGCTGGAAAGCGCCCGATCGCAAGTGAGGCTGCTGAACGATCAGGCCAGCCTCGCCGCCGGCTTCCTCGATGTGGCGCGGGCGGAGCGCGAGTTGGGATCCCGATCACTCATCGACATCCTGTCGGGCGAGACGACGCTGATCAATGCCCGCAGCGACGCCGCCGCCGCCGAGACGGAGCTGGTTCTCGCCGGCTACCGCCTGCTGGCCGCCATGGGCCGGCTCAACGCCGCCGACATTCAGACCAAGCCGATGCCGAAGTCGGCAGCAATGGGGCGCGGCCTGTTCGGCGACCCCGGCAGGCAGGAACCGGCGCCTCCCGCCAACCGGGATTCGAAGCGCAAGCGCGGGACGGGAGACCAGCAATGACCGGCGGCGCCATCGGCCTGCTGCTTCTGCGGCTTCGCGCAAATCTGCGGCTGACGACACGGGTCTTCGCGGCTTCGCTCGCGGCGAACCTGCTCGGCCTCGCCTCCTCCTTCTACACCATGCTGGTGCTGAACCGGTATGTGACGCATGGCGTCGATTCCACGCTCGTGGCGCTGACGGTTGGCGTCGTGCTGTCCATCGCCTTCGAACATCTGTTCCGCCATGTCCGGCTGGGCATCGCCGGCCGCATCGGTCGCGTCGAGCATGAAAATCTCGCGACCGGCGCCTTCGGCATCCTGCTGACAGCACGCAGCGGCGCCGGTTCGGCGGAGGGCGACGCTGCCCGGCGCGAGGCGATGCGGGCGCCGGAGCAGATCGACGCGGCGCTGGGGTCCGCCAATCTGGCGACCCTGTTCGACCTGCCGTTCGCCCTGGGCTTCATCGTCGTGGTCGCGCTGGTCTCCTGGCCGCTGGCGGCGATCTGCGTCCTCTTCACCCTGCTGTCGATCGGCGCCGGCCTGCTGGCCCAGGCCGACATGCGGGCGGTCGGCCGCGATCTGGCACAGGCCGGTGCCGACGCCCAGGGGCTCGTCACCTCCGCCATCGTCGGCCGCGACGCGGTCGCGCTGTTCGGCGGCGCGAAGCCGTTGCTGGGCGAGTGGCAGCGTGCGGCGAAGGCGCTGCGGACGATGCGCGAGCGGATGTCCATGCGGCAGGGCCGCGCCCAATCGATGGCGCAGAGCCTCCAGGCGCTCCAGGGCGTGGCCGTCATCGCCACCGGCGCCGTGCTGGTGGTCCGTGGCGAGTTGGATGTCGGTTCGCTGATCGGCGTCAACCTGCTGGTCGGCCGCGCACTCGCGCCCTTCACCCGGCTGGCGCAGATCGGTGAATCGCTGGCGATGGCACGGCAAGCGCAGCTCCGCCTGGAGCAGTTCGCCCGCACGGCGGTGGAGCCGCCGACCGGCACCAGCCTGCCCCGCTATGGCGGGACGCTGGAACTGCGCGACCTGACCTACACCCCGGCCGGCGCCGTCACCCCGCTGCTGCGCCGCCTGACGCTGTCGGTGCCCGCCGGCAACATCCTGGTGCTGAAGGGCCGGAACGGCTCGGGCAAGTCGACGCTGATCCGCCTGCTCGCCGGGCTGGCAGATCCGCAGGAGGGGGCGGTGCTGGCCGACGGCGTCGACATCCGCAAATTCGCCCCGCTCTGGTGGCGGCAGCAGATCGGCTATCTGCCGCAGGAGCCCGTCTTCCTCAACCGGACCATCCGGGAGAACCTGCTGCTCGCCAACCCGCGTTTGTCGGAGACCGAACTGCAGGCCGTTCTTCACCGCGCCGGCGCCGACCGCGCGCTGGCCGACTGCGCCCAGGGGTTGGACACGCCGCTGCGCAATTTCGGCCAGGAACTGCCGGTCGGCCATCGGCGTCGGCTGGCGCTCGCCCGTGCGCTCGCGGTCGGCGGTCGGCTGATCCTGCTGGACGAGCCGACCGACGGGCTGGATGCCGAAGGCACCGCCGTCGTCTACCGCACGCTGATCGAACTGGCGCGCGCCGGCCACACCGTGGTCATCGCCTCGCACGATCCGCGCATCCTCCAGGGCGCCTCGCTGGTGCTCGACCTCGACCGGCCTCCGGACACGGCAATGACCCCCGACACGACCGCAATGGTGGCGTCATGAAGCCGCTTCCTCTGCTGACCCGCAAGCCGGCCGCCGGCCCTGCCCTGCCTCCCGCCCTCCCCCTGGCGGGCGCAACGGCACCGGCGCTGTCCTTCACCACCGCCACGGCGCCGGAGACCGAGGGCCGCTTCGGCGATGGATTGTTCGCCGTTAGCATCGCCGCCTTCCTGGCAGCGGTGGGCTGGGCATCGGTCGCCGAATTGAACGTCTCCAGCAGCGCCCCCGGCGACGTGGTGCCGCTGGCCTACAACCAGTCGGTCCAGCATTTCGAAGGCGGCATCATCCGCGACATCCTGGTGCAGGAAGGCGATTCGGTGAAGGCCGGGCAGATTCTGGTGGAGTTGGACCAGACCAAGACGCGCGCCGACCTTGAGGAACTGCGCCTGCGCCTCGGCTCGCTCTCCGCCGACATCGCCCGTCTGGAGGCCGAAGTCGCGCGCCGTGACAGGATCGACTTTCCCGACAAGCTGAACCGCGAGCGGCCGGATCTGGTGGTGCAGACCCGCGACCTGTTCCGCGCCCGGCGCGACCGGCTGGCCTCCGACCTCGACATCCAGCGCCAGGACATCGTCCAGCGCGAACAGCAGATGGCCGCCGTCCGCGCCCGCATCTCCGGTTCCCAGGTGGCGCAGGGCCTGATCCGCGAACAGCTGTCCATCAGCGAAAGCCTGCTGAAGCGCGAGATCACCAACCGCATGAAGCATCTGGAACTGCTGCGCGACGACGCCCGCATCACCGGTTCCATCGCCGAGGACCGCGCCACCCTGGCCCAGGCCGAAGCGGCTCTGGCGGAGGCCCGCAGCAAGCTGGTGTGGATCGGCCGCAAGTACGAGGAAGAGGGCCGCAACGCGCTCGACGAGGCGCGGCGCAACCACAGCGAACTGTCGCAGCGGCTGACCCGCTATCAGGACAGCCTCGACCGCTCCAGCATGCGGGCGCCGATGGACGGGATCGTCAAGACGCTGGCGGTCTCCACCAAGGGCGCCGTCGTCAAGGCCGGCGAAACCGTGGTGGAACTGGTGCCGCGCGACGGCAATCTGGTGGTGGACGCCCGCCTGCCGGTGCAGGACATCGGCTATGTCCGTGCCGACCAGCCGGTGGTGGTGACGCTGGCCGGCAGCGATGCCTCGCGCTTCGGCCATATCGAGGGCCGGGTGCGGACGATCAGCCCCGATACCCTGCTCGATGCCAACAAGCAGTCCTACTACAAGGTCCGCGTCGAGCTGCCGGTGACCCACTTCGACTATGGCGGCAAGACCTACGAACTTTTCCCCGGCGTGCGGGTGACCTGCAGCATCCTGACCGGGCGCCGCACCATCCTCGACTATGTCTTCTCGCCGGTTCTCAACGGTCTCCAGCACGCGATGCAGGAGCGGTGATGATGGTCCGCGCGGCCCGACTTTTCCCTCTCCCGAGGTTCACCCGATGCTGAGTTCGCTCCAGCCCCGTTCCCGGCCGCCGCTGCGCTGGTCGCACATGACCAAGAAGGCGCGCTTCGCCCTGATCCTGGCGGCGGCGATGCTGGTCACCGTGCTGGTGTCGCTGGTGGTGCGCGCCGGCTTCCTGGGCGAGCGCGGCGGCGAGCCGCTGACGCTTGCCGTGGTGGGACCGCTGAGCGGGCCGGACTCCGCACTGGGACTGGCGCTGCGCAAGGGGGCGGCCCTGCGTGCCGACACCATCAACGCGGCGGGCGGCATCGGCGGCCGGCCGGTGGAGATCAGGCCCTTCGATGACGAGGGCGACAAGGGCAAGTCGCTGGAGATCGCCCGTCGCATTGCCAACGATTCTGCCATCGTCGCGGTGATCGGCCACACGCCGGAGGCAACGGACAGCGCCACCGCCATCTATGCCCAGAAGAAGATCCCGCTGATCGCCCCGCGCCCGCTGGTCCGCCCGGCGGATGCAGCACCCAGCCCATGGCTGTTCAGCATCGCCTTCGACCGCACGCACGAGACCCGCTTCCTCGCCAACTATGTCCGCAACGTGGTGGGCGAACCGATGGTCGCCGTCATCCGCGAGGACAGCGAACAGGCGGCCACCCTGGCCGGTCAGTTCGACACCATCCTCCAGCGCTTCGGCACCAAGCTGGTCAACCAGTGGACCTACGCCCCCGGACGCGGCGGGGCCGGCGCCCTGCCGGCGCTCGCCCAGGCGGTGAAGGAGAAGATGCCGACCGGCGCCGTCATCGTCATCGGATCGGCGGTGGACAGCGCCCGCGTGGTGGTCGCGCTGCGCGATGCCGGCGTGCGCAACCTGATCGCCGGCGGTTCCGAAATGGCGACGGCCGCTTTCCGCACCGAGATCGTCGCCCAGACCCAGGCCAATCCCAAGGCGCTGACGCCCGAGGCCTACGGCCATGGCCTGCTGGTCGCCTCGCCCGTGCTGTTCGACACGGCGAACGAGCGGGCGCAGCGCTTCTACGGCCAGTATGTCAAGCGCTTCAACGCGGTGCCCGACTGGACGGCGGCGCTGGGGGCAGACGGGGTCGACCTGATCGCCGGCGCCATCGCCGCTTCCCCCGCCGGCGCCGGCAAGCCGGACGGCGACGCGCTGCGCCTCGCCATTGCCGGACATGACCGGACCGAGAATGCCTTCCAGGCCAATGCCGGCGCCTGGACCTTCGATGCCCGCGGGCAGGCGACGCTGCCGGTGATGATGGCGACCTACAACGGCCTGAACCCGGTGGCAGCGCTGACCCAGCTGCAGCCGATCCGCGAGGCCGGCGTCTCCAACTTCCTGGAGGAGGTGCAGCGGGGACGGGCGCTCTACGTCAACGACCGCTTCATGTACAAGACGGACGTCATCTACACCGGCGTCCAGCTGCACGAGATCCGCGACCTCAATCCCGATGCCAACGAAGCGACGCTGAACCTGACCATCTGGTTCCGCTACCGCGGCGCCTTCAACCCGGCCGACGTCGTCTTCACCAACACGGTCAAGCCGGTGGAACTCGGCAAGCCCTACCGCGAGGAGCGCGGCGAGGTCACCACCTACGTCGCCTACCGGATCGAGGGGCGCTTCTCGCTCGACTTTTCCGACCAGCGCCCGCCCTACGGCAGCCATTCGGTCGGCGTCAGCTTCCGCCACCGGACGCAGAACCGGAACACGGTGATGTTCGTTACCGACGTGCTGGGCATGTCGCTGGTGAACACCAACGATTTCGTGGAGAAGCTGAAGGCGATGGCGGCGGCGGAAACCGCCTCGGCCGCCGACCTCAGCCTCGCCGACCGCTTCCGCCGGGCGATGGAGGGCGAAAGCGAAAGCTCCACCCTGCTCGACCAGCTGCGCGCCCGGCGGGTGCTGGCCCCGTCGCCCGGCTGGCGGCTGGCGCGCGCCTGGATTTCCCAGGACGTCACCAGCGTGAGCAGCGAGGGCGACCCCAACTATGTCGGCTTCGGCCGGCCGCAGCCGGACTTCTCCCGCGTCGATTTCGGCGTGGTGGCGACGCCGGACGCCCCGGCGGCGCGCGACTTCATCCACCGCGACTTCTTCGTCTACATCGCCATCTTCAGCGCCGTTCTGGCGGTGTTCGCCGCCGTCATGGACCGGCGCGACCGTGGGCAGTTCTGGAAGATCCAGACCCTGTTCATGCGCATCCTGTCCTGGCCGCTTCTGCTGATGTCGGCCGGCAACATCGCGCTGGACCAGGCGGTGGCGACGCTGCCGGCCAGCGGCATCGCGATGGTGGTGAACGGCATCAACGTGCTGTGGTGGATCGTGCCGGCGATCCTGGTCGACCGCACGATGGAGCGCTTCGTCTGGACCCCGCTGGAGATCCGCACCCAGCGCCGGATTCCGGCGATCGTCCGCCGCTTCTCGACCCTGATCGTCTTCGGCTTCGCCGGCTGCGGCATCATCGCCTTCGTGCTCAAGCAGCCGATCACCAGCCTGCTGGCGGCATCGGGCCTCGTCGGCATGGTCGTCGGCCTCGCCATCCAGGCGAACATCGCCAACGTCTTCTCCGGCATCGTCCTCAACATCGAACGACCGTTCCAGATCGGCGACAGCATCCAGATCACCGACATCGTCCGCGGCGTGGTGGTGGACATGACGTGGCGGACGGTGCGGGTGCGGAACGTCGCCGGCTTCATCGTCGCCATGCCCAACGCCAAGGTGTCTGAGGCCACCGTCGTCAATTTCAGCGCGGTCGAGCGGGTATCGATGAAGCTGGAATATTTCGCCGACGCGCGTCACGACCCCGGCCGGATGGGCGGCCTGCTGACCGGTGCGCTGCGCGCCGCCGACCGGGTGATGCCCAGCGCGACCGGCGGCCTGCCCTTCGTCCGCTATGACGGCTTCCGCGCCGTCAACGGCCAGTGGCTGTGCAAGTACAACCTGTTCTTCTGGGTCAAGGACCACGACGCCAGCTTCGCCGTGCCGGAGCTGGTCTGGCGGTCAGTCTACCGCACATTGGCCGATGCCGGCATCGACCCGACCCCGCCCGATCTGACGGAGGCGGGCGCCGCGATCGGCGCCGCCACCGGCACCGTCACGGCCATACCGGCATGAGCAGGACCATTCCGATGACACACCCCTTCTCCCGCCGCCGGCTCGCCGCGGCGATGCTGCTGCCGGTCCTGCTCGCCGGGGCGGGCTGTGCCCCGCTCGGCGGCGACAAATCCGCCGCGATCCTTGAGCAGGTGGCCGACGGCGATTACGACGTCGGCATCCGCTATCCGTCCAAGCGCACCCGTTACGTGATGATCGTCGAGGACGACGAGGAGTCCTTCGCCATCACCAACCGGGCGGCGGCTGGCAGGAATATGGCCGGCAGGGATACGGCCGTCTCCGTGGCGATTCCGGCGGAGGAACCGGCCGCACCCCAGCGCAACGACAGGGTGCTCGCCCCCTGTGCCGGGTCGGCCGGCAACTGGTATCGCCACACGCCGGCCGGCTATGTCTGCGCCGGCCAGCCGGGCGCCGCATCCGCGGCGGGGGGCTGACCCTTGAAGCGTCTGGCCCTGACAATCGCCCTGCTGCTTGCCGGCTGCGCCGCGGACCGGTCCCCACATCCGGGTGCGGACGGCGGCGCGAGCAGCACCTCCGCCCCCATTCTGCGCATCACCGCCGATGCCGACGCCAACGACCGCCATCCGGTGGCCATCGACGTGGTCCGGGTGGCCGACGGCGCGCTGGCGCGCCGGCTCGGCTCGCTCGACGCCGTAAGCTGGTTTCGTGATCGAGCCGCCCTGAACGGTGAGGCCTCCGGGCAGATCGCCATCGCATCGTGGGAGATGGTGCCCGGCCAGAGCGTGATCCTGCGCAGCCTGCCGCCCTTCGCCGCGACTCCATCCGCGACCATCGTCTTCGCCCGCTACCGCACGCCGGGTGTCTACCGCCAGTCGCTGGATGGCGCCGGCGCCCTGGACATCCGGTTGGGTCGCAACGGCTTCACCGTGGCTCCGCTGCCGAAGGACACAGCACCGTGACCGTCCGGCCTGCCCCCTCGCCTGCCCATTTGCCCGGCCAAGCTCCGGCCGCGCCGGCTCTCCCCCAGGAAGCGACGCACGGCGCCGGTCCCGGTGTCCTGTCCCTGTTCCGTGCCTTCCACACCGACCTGCTGGCCGCCTGCGCTCAGGAGCAGGCCCCCGCCGGATCGGTGGCCGAACGGCTGGTCGCGACGCTCCACGGCATGAGCAGCGCAGCGACCGCGCAAGGTCCCGCCGCCCACGGCATGGTGGTGAAGGCGGCCTTCGCGATGGCGATGCTCGCCGACCGGGCGCTGGCCCAGGTGAAGCCGGCCGATGCCGTCGTCGCCGGCCGTCTGTTCGGTGCGAACGCCACGTTGCAGACCCTGTTCGTCCAGGCCGACGACCTGATCCGCCAGGGCGCCAGGGCCGACCGCGGGCTTGCCACCGTCTATCTTGCAACGCTGGCCCTGGGCTTCCCCGACGACGCCCAGGCGGCCGCGCGGCGTTCCCCGCTGCACCGGATCGTCACCGGCAGGGAAGGTGGAACCGAGCCGGCCCAGGCCGGCCTTGCCAGCCCGCGCGCCTATGATCCGCCGGCGGGTGCCGTGCTCGGCAGCTTCCGTCCGTCGGCACGGCGCTGGTGGATGGCGGCCGGCGGCGTGGCGGCACTGTTCCTGCTGGTTTCGCATCTGCTGTGGTCGACCGCGGTGAACGATCTCCAGCGTGACCTGCACGGTGCCCGCTCCGCGGTCGAGGATATGGGGCTGTCATGGTCTTACTGATCCTGACGCTGGAGTTCCTGCTCTCCACCATCGGCTCGGCCATCGGCTGGGTCCTGTCCTTCGTCTTCGCCTTTCTGCCCTACGCGCTGGCGGCGCTGCCGCTCTACATTCTCTACCGGGCGGCCCGGTCGGTCTGGCCCAAGCTGCGCGCCCGACTGCGCCGCAGCCGCAAGCCCGCCGCCAAGGCGCCGGCCCGCAACAGGGCGGCGGCGCGCAAGGCCATGACATCCTCGCCGCTGCATGTGAGGGCGGAGCCGCCGCCGCCGTCGAAGGCCGCCGCCGGCAAGCCGCCGCTGGCCCGCATCTACGGCGAAGGACTGGACATCCTGACCCGGCAGATGCGCGGTCCCCTGAGGCGCGGCGACATCCCCTGGTTCCTCGCCTTCGGCGTCGGCGGTCCGGCGCTGCTCGCCACCGACCCGACCCATGTCAGCTGGCCGGAAGACGGCAACACCGGCGACGGCTGCTGGTGGTTCTGCGAAGGGGCGGCGATCCTGCATGCCGGCGCCGATTCCGCCGACGGCTCCAGGCTCGACGCCTCCTGGCCGGCGCTGGTCGCAGCGGTGGGCAAGCGGCCGATGCGTCGGCCGCTGGACGGCATCCTGCTGATGGTCGGTGCCGACGAATTGCTTGCCGCCGCCGAACGCGAGGCGCCGCGCAAGGCGCTCGCCAAGCGGGCGGAATCCCTGCGCGCCCGGCTGCGGGCGATCCGCGACGACCTCGGCATGGTGTGCCCGGTGCATGTGGTCGTGGTGCGGGCGGAGTCCCTCGACGGCTTCGCCGATCTCTGCGCCGCGATTCCCGCCGCCCTGCTGGACAGCACGCTGGGGTGGACCAGCCAGCAGGATTGGCTGCTGCCTTTCGAACCCGCCCGGGTGGGCGAGGCCTTCGACGCCATCCGCTCGGATCTCGCCCTGCTGGAAGCGGACGCCCTCGCCGCTGGGACCGCCGGGGTCCGCCTGCCGCTGCTCGCCTCGTCCCTGGAAACGCTCCGGCACCCGTTGGCGCTCTTCCTCGACAGTGCGTTGGGAGGTGATGAGGCCGCCGAACCCTTCCCGCTGCGCGGCATCGCCCTGACGGGCGCCTGCGCCACCGCGACGGGCGGGCGCCGCCCGGCCTTCGCCCGCGACCTGCTGCCCGGCCGCGCCTTCGCGGAACCCGGCTACGGCCGACCGTCCGAAGCCGCCTTCCTGAAGGGCCGCCGCCGGCGCCGGATCGCGCAGGCCACGCTGGCCGCATCCGCCACGGTCCTGTCGCTCGCGGCGTGGCAGGGCTTCGCCGCCGTCTCGGCCGGCAGCCCCGCCGTTGCGGATTCGGTCACCGACCTGCGGCGGGCGCTGCTGTCGCACGACGCCGTTGCCGACGCTGGCTTGGTGACCCGCGTGATCGCCGCCACCGCCGCGATGGAGCGCGACCGGCTCGCCACACCGCTGCTGCCGACCTCGCTGTTCAGCAGCGTCGACGAGGACAAGCGGCGGCTCGCCTCGGTCACCCTGCGCCGCGCGGTGCTGCGGCCGATCCGCGACGCGCTGCTGCCCAGCTCCGCCCTGACCGACCTGCCTCCCGTCACCAATCCCCGCAGCGTCGAAGAGCTGCCGGCCTTCCGCCGGCTGGCCGCACAGCTGGACCGCATCGGCGGCCGGCGCGACGCGCTGGAGCGTTACGACCGCTTCCGCCGCAACAGCGGGTTCGACGAGCTGATGGCGCTGGCGGGAAGCGTCTATGGCGCCGTTCCCCGCCCGCCGGTGACGGCGACCGACGGCTTCATCACGCGCATCGCCGCCGGTGCCGACCTTCCCAACCTGGATGCCAGAACCATCGCGGTCTCACTTCGGGCGGAGTCGGTGCAACTCGCCACCCCGCTCGCCGAAGAACTCTATACCCGCAACCCCTTGCGCCTCCGCGCGCAGGCGCTGGCCTGGCGTCTGCAGGATCTTCCCGGGACACCGACAGACGAGGATGTCGCGGAGGTCCGCCGGCTGGTCGATGCCGTCGCCGAGGCCACCGGCTGGCCGATCGCCGCCGCGCTTCAGGACCCCGCGCGCGGGTTGCCGGATGCCGTCAAGCTGGCGCTCCAGAAGGCGGCGATCGCCGACCTGCCCGGCCGCGACACCACCGACCGCATCACGGAAGCGCTGTCGACCGCCGCCACGTCGGCCCGTGCCGCCGTTCTGGCTCTCGACGCCGCGCCGGTCGGCCGCCTTCTCGCAAGCGCGGAGGGGGGAGCGCTGGCCTTGAACCCGGCCGTCGCCGCATTGCCGGCGCAGATGGCCGCCACCCTGGCCAGCAAGGCTCCGGACGAACCGGCGCCGGCCAAATCCGCCGCCCCCGAAAGCAAGCCCGCAGAGTCCGTTTCGGCCGCACCGGCAGTCGAACCGCAACCCGCGCCGCCGGCCCAGGTGGCGGTTGCTCCCATGCCCGAACGACCGGTTGCCGTCAGCCCGGCACCTGCACCGTATACGCCCCCGCCGCTGCCGCCTGCCGGAGTTCCGGCCCCGGAATCCGACGCGGCGGTGGCGACGCTCGAATCAACCTTCTCCCAGTCGCTGGCGGGCCGCTTCCCCTTCGTCCGTCCCGACCTCGCCCGCGGCGCGCCCGATGCCGATCCCAGGGAGGTTCGCCGCTTTTTCGAGCAGCTTGACGAGAACCGGCCCGCGATCACGAGGACGGCGACGCCCGAACTCGCCGCTTTCCTGGAGAAGATGGAAGCGGCACGGCCGCTGCTCGACACGGTCGCACGCAATGCGCCGGTAAGGGTCCGTTTCACCTACGGCACCAATCGGGCGCAGGAGCTTGGGGCGGAGCACATCATCGATTGGTCGGTCCGTTCCGGAACCGGTGCGGTCGGTGGCTCCACCGGCTCCGAACCGTTGGTCTGGAAGGTCGGTCAGCCGCTGCAGATCAGCTTCCGCTGGGCCTCCGGTTCGCCCTACCGGCCGAAAAACGCCATGGCGAGCGAGGCCGAGGCCGCTGCGGGCGACACGCTGACCCTGGTGGAACGCGGCCCATGGGCATTGCTCCGCCTGTTGAGAGGCCGGTCGGCTCCCTCCCCGGCCACCGGTGACGGCGTTTTGCTGCGCATCGCCCTGCCGACCCAGACCATCGGCGGCGAACCGGCACGCGACACGATCCTGTTCATGACAGCGTCGGTTGCCGTCGGATCGCGCACGTCCCTGTCGCCCAGGACGTTCGAACTGCCGTTCCGTTTCCCTTCCAGGTAGTACAATGTAGTGATCGCAAGAAAAGACGGTGATGAATTTCGTCACAATCCGCGACAAGGCGATCAAATATCCTTTTAAAACCCCAGCAACCCTTATTGCGACTTAATACGATTTTAATTAATAAAAACGTATCAGTAGGTTAGCTCACGCTGCACCGGCAGACTTATAGGTCTTGCTGGAAAACCGATCTAATCATGATTTGCTAATTTCTTCGCTGCCCTAAGCAGCAAACGCCATTTGTTTGTCAATCGCTGCGTCTGCAATTGACGAAAGGCTGCTGCTTTCCCCCAGGAAGCTCGGCTCGGCGATGCAAACCGCACGGAAACGTGTGATGCGCATCGGAATATCCACCACCGATCAACACATCCCGACCCGAGAAAGGCTTCGGATCATGGTAGACCGTAAGAAGCGTGCCCAGGACCTGATCAAGTATCACAGCTACGCCTCCGGCGCCTTCGGGCTGATCCCGGTGCCGGGCGCCGACGTCGCCGCCGTCAGCGCGGCTCAGCTCAACCTGGTCCACAAGCTCGCCAAACTGTACGAGGTCGAGTTCGCGCAGGAGCGGACCCGCGCCATCGTCGGCGCGCTGCTGGGCGGCGTCATGCCGGGGGCTCTCAGCTCCAGCGTCCTGGGCTCCGCCGTCAAGGCCGTTCCCTTCATCGGCACCGCGCTCGGCGTGGCGGTGATGCCGGCGCTGTCTCTGGCCGCCACCCGGGCTCTCGGCCAGGTGTTCGCCCAGCATTTCGAGACCGGCGGCACGCTGCTGGACTTCGATGTCGATGCGATGCGCGAGTATTTCCGCAAGGAGTTCGAGGCCGCCAAGGGTGAGGCCGCCGATGCTCCGGCCGCCGCACCGCAGATGGACGAGCAGCCGGTCCAGAAGGCCGGCTAAGGCCTGAACGACGGAACGCCGGGTAAAGAGGGAAGCATCGCCGTGTTCGAGCTGATCTATATCGGTCTCTGCCTGCTGGTCGGGTTCCTGGGGATCGGCCGCCGCGGCGGCTTCCTGCTTTACGCCTTTCTGGCGGTGGTTCTGACGCCGCCCGGCGCCCTCCTCGTCATGATCCTGCTGACCACCCGTCGCAAGAAGCCGGCGAAGGCGTGACCGCAGTCATGACCCTCCCCCCTCTCACGGCACCGCCACGCCGGCCGCTGTTTCCGGCTTTGCTGCTGGGCCTGCTGGCTCTGCTTGCCATGTCCTTCCCGGCGAAGGCGGAATATTGGACCGTGGCGTCGGAAGACCATTTCCCGCCCTACAATTATTCCTTCAACGGCAACCGCACCGGCATCGATACCGAGATCGTCAATGCGCTGCTGAAGGAACTGAACGTCACCCCGGTCCACCGCCCGCTGTCCTGGTCGGAGGTGGTCCAGTCGATGGACGAGAACACCGCCGACATCGGCTTCCAGTTCATCGCGTCACCCGCCCGCTTCGCGCAATACAACATGATCGGGCCGTTCCGCACCGGCACCACGGTGTTCATGGTGCGCAAGGATTCGACGATCACCTTCGACCGGCTGGAGGATCTCACCCCTTACCGGATCGGCGTGGTCGACGGCTTCTCCTACGCGCCCGATTTCGACGCAGCGACCTATCTGGACAAGCTTGCCTCCAGCAGCAACGTCGTCAACTTCCGCCGCCTCATCCTGGGCCGGGTCGATGTCATCATCGGCGACCTGCATGTGCTGAACTACATGGCCAAGCAGGACGGCCGGCTGAAGGACGTGCGCGTGCTGCCCAAGCCCGCCGGCCTGATCCCCCGCTACATCGCCCTGCCGAAGGCGCGCAAGGAAAAGGCGGAGCGCCTGCAGGCCGCCTTCGTCAAGCTGCGCGACAACGGCACCATAGCCCGCATCCTCGACAGCTGGCTGGCGGAGTGACAGGACGATGGGCAAGCGCACTCCTCCCCCCAGCCGGCCGCCGTCCTATCTGCTGCCGCTGATCGGCCTTTCCGACCGCAGCATCCTGACCCGGCTGGTCCTGACCGGCTGCGTCGCCGCCACCGCCAACCTCATCAGCCTGATGAGTCTCAGCGCGGAACTGAGCGGCTGGATGCGCGGCGAGGTGCTGGACACTCCCTTCCTCGTCTTCTGCCTGTCGCTGCTGGTCGCCTATGCCTTCAGCAAGCGCTTCGTCGCCCTGACGCTGACCACCGCCTTCAGCGCGCTGGCCGAGGTGCGGCGTCGCTTCCTGCGCCATGTCACGCTGGGCGGCCATGCCGACATCCTGGATCTGCAGGCCAAGCGGTCCTTCGACCTGGGCAACCACCAGCTGGAGCGGATCGCGGCCCTGCTGCCCAACCTGTCGATCGCCGCCAACATGATGCTGGTGGCGGCGGTGGCATACCTCTACCTGTGGACGCTGTCGACCGTGGGCGCCACGCTGCTGCTGGTCGCGGCGCTGCTGGTCGGCGGCTGGTACGTGCGCGAGGCGCAGCGGACCCGCGCCCTGCTGACGGATGCCAAGGAGTCCGAACTGCGGATGCTCCAGGGCTTCTCCGAACTGGTGGGCGGCAACGCCGAGATCAAGCTGGGCAAGGCGCGGCGCGACGAGCTGTCCCAGGCGGTGGAGGCCGACGTCGCCCGCTGGGAAGAGCTGAAGCGCCGCCACGGCCGCAATCTGGGCGAGCTGTTCTCCTGGATCGCGACCATCATCATTGGCTTCTCGGCGGTCTTCGTCTTCATCTTCCCGCGCATGGGCGCGATGTCGGTGTCCGAACTGCCGCTGGTCACCTCGGTCATCCTGTTCCTGGCCCGCCCGCTGTCGAAATTCCTCAACGCCGTGCCCGACTATGTGGCGGCGGAGGACGCGGCGGCGCAACTGACGGCGCTGCTCGGCACCATGCCGGCGCTGGAATACGAGCCGTCGCGCACCGCCCGCGCGCCGCGCCGCTTCTCCAGCATCGAACTGCGCGGCGTCAGCTTCGCCTACCGTGCCGGGCTACGTCCGGAGCCCTTCGTGATCGGTCCGGTCGACCTGACCATCCCTGCCGGCAGCGTGGTCGGCATCGTCGGCTCCAACGGGTCCGGCAAGTCCACCCTGCTGCGCGTCATCCCCCTGCTGTTCAGCCCGGACGAGGGTCAGGTGCTGCTCGACGGGCAGCCGGTGGAGACCGACCGGCTGGAGGCCTACCGCGACCTGTTCTGCGCCGTGTTCCAGGACCACCATCTGTTCACCCGGTTGCCGCAGGGCCCCGGCTTCGACGCCGAGCTGTTCCGCGAGATGCTGGCCTATCTGAAGATCGACCATCTGGTGCCGGACACCGGCGACGGGCTGCTGAACCGCGACCTGTCGAAGGGGCAGCGCCGGCGCGTCGCCCTGGCGGTCGCGGTGGCCGAAGGCCGGCCGGTCGTCATCCTCGATGAATGGACCTCCGACCAGGACGCCGAGTTCCGCACCCGCTTCACCAACGAGATCATCGGCAAGCTGCGGTCGCTCGGCCGCACCGTGATCTTCGTCTCGCATGACGGCGACGTGTCGTCGGTCTGCGACGTCACCATCCAGATGAACAATGGCCGAATGACCAACGGGCGAATGGACATGCCGGCCGCCACGGCCGCGTCCCACCCCGTCATGGCTTGCTTGCAGGAGACCGCGTGACATGGCTGACCAGGCCTTCACCATCGACGACGCCGATGCGCTGCCGAAGCCGAAGTCGCGCCTGCGCGCGCTGCTGGCCCACTGGTACGACGAACACCGCCGGTCCCTGCTGTGCACGCTGCTGGTCGGGATCCTGATCTTCCTTTACTTCGCCCCGTCCATCGTCGTCTTCATCCCCGCCGGCCACGGCGGCGTGCTGTGGAAGCGCTTCCACCAGGGCACCCAGATGGCGCCGGCTCTGCCCGAAGGCGTCCATGTCATCTTCCCCTGGGACAAGATTGAGATCTATGACCTGCGCCTGCAGGAGGACACGCGCTCCTATTCGGCCATCGCCAACGACGGCCTGAACGTCAGCATCGAGATCACGGTGCGCTACCGCCCCTATGCGGAGATGCTGGCCGCCCTGCACAAGAATGTCGGCCCGCGCTATCTGGAAGTGCTGCTGGTGCCGGAAGTCGGATCCGTCTCGCGCGAGATCGTGTCGCGCTTCAAGGCGGACGAGCTGTATGCCCATCGCCGCCTGCGGGTGCAGACCGAAACCTACGAGCAGGTCGCCGACCGCGTGATGTACGCCCAGCTGATCGGCGCCGAGAATGTGCCGAAGCCGGACGGGCGGACCAAGACCGGCTATCTGCTGATCCAGGACATCCTGATCCGCAACGTCTCCCTGCCCGAAGCGATCATGGCGTCGATCGAACGCAAGATCCAGCAGGACCAGGCGGCGCAGGAATACCAGTTCCGCCTGCAGCGCGAGCTGTTCGAGAGCCAGCGCAAGCAGCTGGAAGGCCAGGGCATCCGCGCCTTCCAGGAAACCGTGCAGGCCAACCTGACCGAGAACTACCTGCGCTGGCGCGGCATCGAGGCGACGCTGGAACTTGCCCATTCGCCCAACGCCAAGATCGTGGTGATCGGCAACGCCGCCAGCGGCGGGCTTCCGCTGATCCTCGACGCCGCCTCCGGCCAGAACGCCGCGCCCATTCCCAGTGCGCCCACGACGGCACCCGGCGCGCCGCCCGCCTCGCCGAATGCCAAGCTGACGTCGGTGCCCACCAGTGCCGCCATTCCGCCGGTTTCGCAGCTGCCGTCGCTGAGCGGAGAGGGCACCCCCGGCCAGACGCCGGTCGGCCAGATGCCGAGCCTGAACACCGGCAGCGCCGAAGCCGCACCGTCGGCGACACCGCATCCGGCGGCCCCGGCTCCCGGCACCAAGCCGGAGCCGGCGAAGGAGGGCTCCAAGACCGCAGCCTCGGCGCCGATCCTGTCGAAGGTGTCGCCGTCCAAGCTGCTCGACATGATCCAGTCGAAGTGAGGCGGCGATGGACCTCTGGCGTATCCTGAGACGCGAGGCGTTGCGCAACATCCAGCCGCTGATGCTGCTGGCTGTGCTGGCGGCCGCGCTCAACCTCGCCCTGCTGACCTCGCTGAACGACGCGCTGCTGGCGCTGGACGATCCGGAAGGCTTGCAGCGGCTGCTGATCGTCTTCCTGCTGTCGGCCTTCCTGTGGCGCATCGCCCAGGGCTGGATGATGAACGCGGCGTCCAAGCGCATGCAAGCCGCCCTGGCAGTGCTGCGCGTCGACCTGCTGCGCCGGGCGGTGGCCGCCGACCTGCCGGACGCGATGGCGGTCGGCTCATCCCGTCTCGCCCAGGTGGCGGGGCCGGAGCTGCAGCTGCTGGCGCAGGCGGTACCGACGCTGGTCATCAGCTTCCAGTCGGTCGCCGCGATCCTGCTGTGCCTTCTGTATCTCGCCACACTGTCGGGTGCGGCGGTGCTGATCGTGCTCTGCTTCCTGGTGGTCGGCGGAATCCTGATCGGTCGCTCCGTCATCCGGCTGGAGCTGATGTCGGAGACCATCCACGAGGCCGAAGGCGCCCTGTCGGAACGGTCGGAGCACATCCTGCAGACGCTGCGCGAATGCAAGCTGAACCGACGCCGCGCCGCCAATGCGCTGGCCGACGCGACCGCCTGTGCCGAAACGCTGCGCAAGGAACGCCATCGCTTCGGTGCGGAGTACAGCCATTACTTCACCATCAGCGAGCTGACCTATTACGCCGCGCTGGCCGGGATCATCTTCCTGCTGCCGGCGGTGACCGACACCGACATCGCGACCGTCATCCTGGCCGGCCATGCCGCCGCCTTCATCGCCTATCCGGTCATCACCATCGTCGCCTCCTACCCGTCCTATATCGCCGCCGAGACCGCCGCCCGCTCCTATCTGGCGGTGGAGGCGGAACTGAAGGCGGCACCGCAGGCGGTGGTCCGGGGCCGCACCCCCGACGCCGGGGAAGACGGCTTCTCCACCATCGCGCTCGACGGCGCCACCTTCCGCCATGCCGGCCGCGACGGCAGCGGCTCCTTCACCGTCGGCCCGGTGGACATGACGGTCGAGCGCGGCAGCGTCGTCTTCATCACCGGCCACAACGGTGCGGGCAAGAGCACGCTGATCCACATGCTGCTGGGCCTGTATCCGATCCAGCGCGGCACCCTGTCGGTCGACGGCGTGGCGGTGGGACCGGACAGTCTGGCCGCCCATCGCGACCGCTTCGCCGTGGTGTTCTCCGACAGCCATGTGACCCGCCAGCTCTATGGCGCCGCAACGCTGGACGACGGCTTTGCCGACGAGCTTCTCGACCTGCTGGAGATGTCCGACAAGGTTGCGCTCGACGGCCGCGCCTTCACCACCGTCGATCTGTCGCAGGGCCAGAAGAAGCGCCTCGCCCTGATCGCCGCCCTGCTGGAACGCAAGCCGGTGCTGGTGCTGGACGAATGGGCGGCCGACCAGTCCCCCTATTTCCGGCGCAAGTTCTACCGCGAGATCATTCCCTGGCTGAAGGCGCGCGGCATCACCGTCATCGCGGTGACCCACGACGACGCCTATTTCGACGCGGCCGACGTGCAGCTCCAGGTCGACCGCGGCGGCATCCGCCGGCTCGTTACCACGGTTTCCCCGGGTGGCATTCCCGCCCCCGACCTCCTCCCCGCCTCGTCCTGAGACGGGTCCCCCTTCTTCATCCCCTGCCCCCATCCCTTCAGACGCGAGACAGAGGCACACCATGATCCTTCTCACCGGCGGCACCGGCTTCCTCGGCGGCTCCTTCTACCTCGACGCCGTGCGGAACGGATCCGCGGCGGACTGCATTCTGCTGATCCGCGGCGCCGACGAGGCCGCCTGCCGCGCCCGCCTCGCCGCCAACCTCGCGCGCTGCGTCGACCGCGCCACGGCCGAGGCCTATGCCGGCCTGTGCCAAATCCTGCCGGGTGACCTGCAGTCGTTGGCGACCAGCACCGACCCGCGGCTGGACGCGGTGACCCACATCGTCCATGTCGCCGCCGACACCTCCTTCGACAGCCGCCATTCCGTCTGGCAGATCAATGTCGACGGCACGCTGGCGCTGGCCGCCCGCGCCCGCCGGATGAAGCATCTCCAGCGCTTCCTGCATATCGGCACCGCCTTCTGCTGCGGCGAGACGCCGTGGCTGGAAATGGTGAGCGAGGCCCCGGCCCCCGGCCACGACACCCCGCACATCGTCGAATACACCCGCAGCAAGGCGGCGGCCGAGCGTGCCCTGGCGGCCGGCTTCCCCGACCTGCCGATCGTCGTCTGCCGGCCGTCGATCGTCGTCGGCCACACCCAGCTGGGCGTGCGCCCCAGCGCCAGCATCTTCTGGTTCTTCCGTCTGGTCGACCGCACCGGCATCCTGCCCTGCTCGCCCGACGGCTTCATCGACATCGTGCCGGTGGACTGGGCCTCGGCCCGGCTGCACGACCTGCTGCGCAAGCCCGACCTGAAACACAACCTCTATCATATCTCCGCCGGCATCGGCAGCCGGACCACCTGGGTCGATTTCGAAGAGGCCTTCACCAGCCACGGCCATGAGGGCACCCGCCCCTACAGCTTCTTCGACCCCAAGGGTCCGGAAGGCTGGAAGCCGTTCGACCGCGCCTATCGCCTCGCCTTCCCGCAGCGCGACATCCTGCACCGGACGATGGCCGCCGGCGGTCGCAAGTACCACAGGTTCACGGCCCAGGACATCGCCTTCGACAACAGCCGCCTGCTGGCCGAAGGCTTCGCCCCGCCGCCGCGCTTCGCCGATTACATCGGCGTCTGCCTGCAGCAGCCGCGCACGACCATCGAGGAGCAGTTCGTCGACGACGCCGCCAGCTTCGAATTCGACGAATCGCTGGCTCCGGCCGCCACCGCTGCCGCCTGACGCATCACCCAGCCTGTCGGAAGAAGGACGCCATGCCGCTCCTCATCCCCACCCGCCTCGCGGCCAGCCCGATCCACGGGCTGGGTCTCTTCGCCGAGGAGCCGGTCGCGGCCGGTACGCCGGTATGGCGGTTCGATGCCCGCGTCGACCGCCTCTTCGCCTCCGACGACGCCCTGCTGGACGAGTTCCCGCAACTCGCCCGGCTGGCCGATTTCCATGGCTGCGTGATCGACGGGGTCGGCGTCCTCCTGCCGGGGGACGACGCCCGCTTCCTCAACCACGACGACGAACCGTCCATCGGCCGGGCCGACCCCGGCGACTGGCGGATGTTCGTCGCCCGCCGCGCCATCGCCGCGGGTGAGGAGATCACCTGCAACTACGAGGACATCTGCGCCGATGTCCGCGAGGCCGGTGCCGCCGGCTACCTGTCCGCCAGCGCCCACTCCGGAGAGCCGGCATGACGCCGCGCGCGTCGCATCACCCCCTGCGGACCAGCATCGTCGAACCCGCCGCCCTGACGGCGGAGCGGCGGGCGGTGATGTTCGCACTGCTCAGCGTCTGGTTCGAGGGCTACGGCGAGGACTATTTCAACGAAGAACTGGGCGACCTCGACCACTGCGTCCTTCAGGAGGATCCTGAGACCGGCGAACTGGTCGGCTTCGCCACGGTCTACCGCCAGGAGGCCGACATCGCCGGCACCGCCGTCGGTGCCTTCCACACCGCCCACTGCATCCTGGAACGCCGCTTCTGGGGATCGAACGGGCTTGTGCGCGCAATGGTCGCCGAGATGGTGGACCGGGCGCGCGCCGACCGGTCGGGACGGCTTTGGTACTGGAGCTACAGCGCCGTCGGCTACCGCTCCTACCGCTACATGCCGATGCTGTTCATCCGCCACACGCCCAATGCCGACCAGACACCCGACGGGCTGGACCGGGCCCTCCGCGACCATATCGGCCGCGAATGCTTCGCCCAGTATTACGATGCCGGGACCGGCACCGTCGACTGGAAGTGGCAGGGCTACGGCCTGACGGAGGAGGCCCGCGCCATCAGCGAGGCCAAGCTCGACAGCCCGGCGGTCGCCCGGTTCCGCAGCCTCAACCCGCGCTGGGCCGACAGCGTGGAGATCCTCTGCCTCGCCCGCCTGACCGACGACAATCTCACCCCCTTCGGCCGCCGCTGGTTTCCGGCAGCCGAACCCGCCGCCTGACGCTCGCCGCCCCATCCCACGCCGTCCATTCCCGGAATGACCATCCCCATGCGCCCGATGTCCATCGTCTCCATCCTTCGCACCGCAGCCCTGGCCGGCACCGCCGCCGTCGCGCTTCAGGCGGCACCCGCCCTTGCCGAGGCCGAATTCAGCCTGACCATCGGCGGCGACGCCTATTTCCAGGGCGCCTATGTCAGCCAGAAGCAGGACGACGGGCTGCGCTCGACCGAGTTCGCCAACCGCCTGCGCCTGAGCGTCACCCCGTCCGCCACCGCCGACAACGGGCTGACCTACGGCGCCCGGCTGCGTCTGGTCTCGGGCAACGGCGATCCGTCGGTGTCGAGCCGGACGGTGGAGAATGACCGCGCCTATCTCTACGCCAACGGCGCCTTCGGCACGCTGCAGGCCGGCGTGGTCAACGGGCTGTCGGACGAATACGGTATCATCGGCCCCAACAGCGAAGGCATCGCCGGCAGCCCGGACAGCAACGGCATTCTGTTCCTCTACGGCTCCTCCACCTACGCCGCGCTGCCGCTGGCCGCGACCAGCCTGCGCACGCTGGTGTCCTACGACACCGGCACCAAGCTCATCTACATAAGCCCCAGCTTCGGCGGCTTGCAGGCCGCAGTGTCCTACACCCCGCGTACCGGCGATTCCAACACGTCGGTCGACCGCCGCAAGTTCGATGCCCTGGGCGATGGGCTCGCCTTCCGCGACGTGGTCGAAGCCGGGGCCGCCTTCCAGGGCGCTGTCGGCGACGTGACGCTGGAGGCCAGCGCCTTCTACCAGACCGGCAAGGCGGTACGGCAGAGCGACGGCATCGTCAGCCAGTCCTTCGAGGATCTGAACTCCATCCATGTCGGCGCCAATGTCGGCTACGGGCCGGCGAAGGTCGGCGTCAGCTATGCCTACAGCGGCGACAGCGGCTATGCCAAGGGCATCGCGCAGTCGCGCGACCAGCAGAACCTGATCGTCGGCGCCCAGTATCTCAGCGGCCCGCTGCTGTTCGCCGCCAACTACATGCGCGCGCTGGGCAACGACGTGGCGACCATGACGACGCCCGCCAAGGCCGACATCTGGCAGGGCGGCGTCACCTGGACCGTGGCCCCCGGCCTGACCACCGGGCTGGAGTACGACTATGTGCGCTCGACGCTGTCGGGCGGCGCGGCCGGTGGCGGCGATCTGACCGACCGGGCGCATATCCTGATGCTGGACACCCGTCTGGCGTTCTAGGGTTTCGATCGCCCGTCCCCGCCCGTGTCGGAGCCGTCGCGGATTTCCTCTTCGACCACATGATGCGGTCGAATCCCGAGCTTTCCGGGCATCGGACGGGCGTTTGAGCGCCGCAAGGGCGGCAACCGCCCCACCTCCCCCTTGATCAGGACGTGATTTGGAAAATGGATGGCGCCTGCAAGGCCAACAAAGCGTGACGCAGCGGACCACACGCGCTGTATGATCGGGGCACAGCCCACGAGAGAAAGCCGATGCGGATCTTGGTGATCGAGGATGCCGAGGATTTGGCCGACGCCGTCATCGACAGCCTGCGCGGCCTCGGCCATGCCGTCGATTGGGCGGCGGACGGACATCAGGGCGACGAGCTTCTGCGCACCGAGACCTACCAGCTCATCATCCTCGACGTGATGCTGCCGGGACCCGACGGGCAGGCGCTGCTGCGCCAGTTGCGCCGCCGGGGCGACCGGACGCCGGTGCTGGTCACGACGGCGCGGTCGCAGATCGACACCAAGATCCATCTGCTCGACCTTGGGGCCGACGATTACATCGTGAAGCCGTTCGATCTGCGGGAGTTGGAGGCGCGATGCCGCGCCCTGCTGCGCCGTTCGCATGGGATGGCTTCGTCCGAAGCCGTTTTCGGAAATCTGGCGTTCGATGCGGCGGGGCGGACGGCATCGATCGACGGCCGGCCCCTCGACCTCAGCGCGCGGGAGTTCCGGCTGCTGGAGCTGTTCCTTGGCAACCTGGGCCGCGTGCTGACCAGGACCACGCTCATCGATCAGCTTTTCGACCTGGAACAGGCGGTCACCCCGAACGCGGTGGAGATGTCGGTCTCCCGCCTGCGGCGCAAGCTGGAGGGCGCCTCGGTGGTGATCCGCACCGTGCATGGCGTCGGCTATGTGGGTGAAAAGCAGAATGCCGGCTGAAGGGCGGGCCGCCGTGGGGGGCTCGCTGCGCCGGCGCCTGCTGAGCCGGATGTTCGTGGTCCTCGGCCTCGTCACCCTCATCCTGTTCCTGTTCGTCCGCTCCTACGCGCGCGACGCGGCGGACAGCGCCTATGACCAGCTCCTGTCGGCTTCCGCCCTGTCCATCGCCGACGCCGTGCGGGTGGAGAACGGCGCCATCACGGTGGACCTGCCCTATTCCTCGCTCAGCGTGCTGGGAACCGCCCGCCACGACCGGGTCTTCTACAAGGTCATGGCTCCCGGCGGACTCCTCGTCACCGGGTACGAGGATTTGCCGGGCGCAACGGTGCACGACGACACGCCGGTTTTCCTGAACGCCGTCTACAGCGACGCCCCCGTGCGGATCGCCGTGACCGGGCGGTTCATCAGCGGGGTCGCGCGGTCCGGATGGGTGACCGTCGTGGTCGCGCAGACCCGCGAGGCCCGCGACCTGCTGGCATCAAAGCTGATTGCCAACTCCTTCGCACCCATCGCCTTCGCGGTGGTGGTCGGCGCCCTTCTACTGTGGTTCGGCGTCCGTCAGGCGCTGGCGCCCTTGAGCTTTCTCGGAGCACTGATCCACGCGCGGCACCCGCAGGACTTCACCCCGATCGACGCTCCGGTGCCGACCGAGGTCGGGCAATTGCTGACTGCCATCAACCAGTTGATGGTCCGTTTCAAGGCCAACCTGGATTCCACCCAATCCTTCCTGGCCGACGCTGCGCATCAAATCCGCACCCCCCTGGCGGCCCTGCGCTCCCAGGCCGAGCTTGCGCGCCGCGAAGCGGATGTCGAGCGCCTGCGGAACCGCGTCGAGCGCATCCACCGCAACTCCGTAGAGGCGAGCGAACTGACCACGCAGCTTCTGAACCACGCCACCGTCGTCCATCGCGCGGAATCCGTCCAGCCGCAGGTTGTGGACCTCGACGCGCTGATGCGGCAGATCGTCCAGCAGATGGCCGGCCGGCCCGATGCCCCACCCATCGCCCTGACCCGCGAGCCGGCCGAGGGCGATGCGCTGCTACATGGCGATCCCGTGACCTTGCGGGAAGCCCTGTCCAATCTGCTGGACAACGCAGTCAAATACGGCGGCGGCAATCCCATCGACGTGCAGGTGCGTCCGGGAACCGCCGATTACGGCCCGCTGGTGGAGATCGCGGACCGCGGTCCCGGCGTTCCGGACGGGGAGAAGTCCAAGGTGTTCGAACGCTTCAGCCGGGGGCGGCTGTCCAAGGGGATCGCCGGCAGCGGCCTCGGCCTCTCCATCGCCGCGGCGGTGGCCGAGGCCCATCATGCGGCCCTGTCCCTGCTCGACCGCCCCGGCGGCGGCCTGATCGTCCGCCTGGAATTTCCGGCTCCCGACCGCCCCGGAGAGGGAACGGCCGGCACCGGTGCGCCCGGGAGACGCCTGCTCCCGCTGCTTCTGTTCCTGCTGCTGCCCGCTCTTTCCCTGCCCTTCGTCAGACCGGCCCTGGCCTTGGAGCCGGTCGTCTATCCGGCGCCGGCGCCCGCCACGGACCATTTGCGCATCGACGCCGCCACCGACCGGCCGGCGATCGAACCGCTGATCCGGGATTTTCAGCGGTTAAATCCGACGGTCACGATCGAATACCGGGAGATGAACACCGGGGAGCTGTACGATTCCGTCGTCAAGCGCGCCGCCGGCGACGTCCCGGATCTGGTCATCAGCTCCGCCTCCGGCCTGCAGGTGAAGCTGGTCAATGACGGTCACGCGCGCCGCTACAGCTCTCCGGCGACGGAGACGCTTCCGGACTGGGCGAGCTGGCGCAGCGCCGCCTTCGGTTTCACCCAGGAACCGGCTGCCATCGTCTTCAACCGCGATCTCGTTCCGGCGGACGAGGTTCCGAACTCCCGCGAGGATCTGATCCATCTCCTGCGCGACCACAAGGAGCGCTACCGCGGCCGCTTGGTGACCTACAATGTCGAGGACAGCGGCATCGGTTATCTCTTTGCGACCCAGGACTCCGTCCTGACCAGCCAGTTCTGGCAGCTCGCCGACGCGCTCGGCGAAAATCAGGTCAGGCAGATGTGCTGCACATCCGATATGGTGGCCTCCATCGAGCGGGGCGACAGCCTGATCGGCTATAACCTGTTGGGATCCTACGCGCGCGAACGGCAGCTTCACGGCGCCCATATCGGGATCGTCCTGCCTTCCGACTACACGCTGGTCATGACCCGCGTCGCCCTCATACCCCAGCGGGCGGGCGCCCCCGAACTCGCCGGGCGCTTTATCGATTACCTGCTTTCCGAACGCGGGCAGGCGGTGATTGCCGCCAGCACGGGCTTCTACTCCATCCTGCCGACGGTGGGCGGCCCGATGTCCGCGACGCATCTGCAGGAGGAGATGCGCGGCCCGACGCAGCGGATCGGCCTTGGCCCCGCCCTGCTGGTGTTCATGGACCATTTGAAGCGCGCCCGTTTCCTCCAGCAATGGAAGGCCTTCCTGCACCAGCCATAGGTTCAAAAAATGAGGCCCGGGATGACCCGGGCCAGTTCGCCTGGAACGTGCCGTTCCGGACTGGACGGTCGCTCAGCTTCCGGGCAGGGAATGGACGTTGGCGATGAACAGGTCCTGCCAGCTCGACGGCTTGTTCTTGATCGAGCCGACACGGCCCATGAAGTTGGCGAACTGCATGACGCCGTTGGGCGTGGTCGAGAATTTGGTGTCGGGATCCGTGATCATCCGCTGCACCTCGTCGGCCGACAGCTTGGCCTTGGCGGACTGGACATAGATCGTGGCGGCCTGCGCCGGCTCGTCGGCGATCAGTTTGTCGGCCTCCTCCAGCGCCGCGAGGAAGGCAGCGGTCAGCTTCGGGTTGGCGTCGATGAAGCGCTTGGGCGCGTAGACGAGGTCGAGCGAGATGTTGCCGAGCACGTCGACCGAGTTCATCACGCGGTGCACCTGCGGGCTTTCCAGCTCCATGAAGGAATAGGGCGGCGAGCCGAGATGGCTGTTCACCTCGGTCTTGCCGGAAACGAGCGCCGTATAGGCCTCCGGGTGCGGCAGGCCGACCGTCATCGGATCGAGCTTGGCATAATTGTCGTCGCCGAACTCCTTGGCGACGGCCATCTGCAGCACGACGGCCGACAGCGAGGTCTTGATGCCTGGCAGGGCGATCTTGTCCTTCGCGGTGAAGTCCTTCAGCGACTTGATGTTCGGGTTGTTGGTGTTCAGGTACAGCGACGTGGCGCTGAGCCCGGCCAAGGCTGAGACCTCCAGCTTCGCATTGCCCTTCACCTTCGACCACAGCGTCAGGAAGCCGGGCACGCCGATGGCGGCGATGTCCAGGTTTCCGGAGATCATGGCGTCGTTGATGATGTTGCCGCCGTCCAGCTCCAGCCATCCGACCTTGACGTCGCCGAGGCCCGCCGCCTTGGCCTGTTTTTCAAGGAGCTTCTCATGCTCCATGACGATCATCGGCAGATAGAGGATGCCGTAGCCCTTGGAGATGTGAACCTCCGGGGCCTCGGCGCGGGCGGGGCCGGTCGGCAACGTCCCCGATGCCAGGGCAACGAGCGCCGTCGCCAGCACGCCGACCCGGCGCAGGGTTGCGAATGCGGTCATGAGGGAGCCTCCCAGTTAAAATTTTCGTGGCAAGAGACGCTTTTGCGGATCGCGTCAGTGCTGCATGCCCCAGCGGCGGATGGTGCGCCGCTCGATGGTGGCGAAGACGCCGTTCTCGACGACGAGGCCGATCAGGATCACGGTGAACAGGCCGGCGAAAACATTCGCTGTTTCCAGCTGGTTGCGGTTCTCGAAGATGTACCAGCCGAGGCCGCCGGAGCCGGAGCTGACGCCGAACACCAGTTCCGCCGCGATCAGCGTGCGCCAGGCAAAGGCCCAGCCCACCTTCAGGCCGGTCAGGATCGACGGGAATGCTGCCGGGATCAGGATGTGGCGGACCAGACCCAGGCCGCCCAGCCCATAATTCCGGCCGACCATGCGCAGCGTGTTGGAAACGGAGCGGAAGCCGGCATGGGTGTTGAGCGCGATGGCCCACAGCACGGAATGGACGAGCACGAAGATGACGCTGCCCGAACCGAGCCCGAACCAGATCAGCGCCAGCGGCAGCAATGCGATGGCCGGCAATGGGTTCAGCATGGAGGTCATCGTCTCCAGCAGGTCGGTGCCGATCTGCGAGCCGATGGCGACGGTGGTCAACAGGGCCGCCAGCAGGATGCCCATGGCATAGCCGATCACCAGCGTCTGCAGCGAGACCAGCGTGCGCGCCGGGATGATGCCGTCGGCAAGGTCGGTGGCGAAGGCCTGCAGCATCGCCGAAAAGGGCGGGAACAGCAGCGGGTTGTCGAGCCAGCGGCCGTAGACCTCCCAGATCACGGCAAGCACCAGCAGGATCAACCCCTTGCGCATCAGCGGCACGCGGTACAGCCGCTCCCACATGCTGAGGGGCTTCTCGACATCGGCGATAACGGTCGAGCGGGACACGTCCCGGACGATCTCCGGGCGTTCGACGAGGACGGATTGCATGGTCATGGCGGGCCTCAGTGGACGAACAGCATGTCGTTGATGCGGGCTTCCAGCTCCGCCTGGGCGGCGGTGCCGAGCTGTTCCGGCGGAATGCTGTTCAGTTCAGCCTTCACCTGCCCCGGATGCGGCGACAGCAGCAGGATGCGCGTCCCGACGCGGATCGCCTCTTCGATGGAGTGGGTCACGAACAGGACGGTGAATTTGGTGTCGTCCCACAGGCGCAGCAGCTCGTCCTGCATGCGGCGGCGGGTCAGGGCGTCGAGCGCCGCATAGGGTTCGTCCATCAGCAGGACGTCCGGCTCCATCGCCATGCCGCGGGCGATGGCGACGCGCTGCTTCATGCCGCCGGACAGCGTGTGCGGAAAGCTGTGCGCGAATTTCGCCAGACCGACTTTGTTGATGTAGTGGTCGGTGCGCTCGGCAGCCTCGGCCCCGGTGGCGCGACCGCTGGTGGTCAGCGCGAACATCACGTTCTCGCGCACGCTTTTCCAGGGCAGAAGCTGGTCGAATTCCTGGAACACCATCATGCGGTCGGGACCGGGCTTGGTCACCTCATGGCCGTTCAGCCGGATGGCGCCCTCCACCGGCTCCAGATAGCCGCCGATCGCCTTCAGCAATGTGGACTTCCCGCAACCCGACGGGCCGAGCAGGACATAGCGGTCGGATTTGAAAACCTGGAAATCGACCCGATATGTGGCCGTCACCAGATGATCCGCCGTCTTGTACTGCAAGGTGACGCCGGACACCTCCAGCAAGGGGCGGGCCGGGTCAGGGGCCGCCACGGAACCGGAGAATGCGTCCGCACCGGTGGAACGGACGGTCGGTGACGCCCTGTTCATCTTTTCCTCCAACATATTGCCAGTTTGCTAAGGCCGCCGATTGCGTGACTTGCTGACAGTATGTGCGGAAAGTCTGACAGGGTCCTGACAGCCACCTCGGCAAAAGACCGGCTGGCGGCGCTGGCTGGCGACGGCGACGAGGCGATGGAGATGGTGCGGATCATGATCGACCGCGTCGTCCTGACGCCTTCCCCTGCCGGGGCCGACCTGCACGGCGAGTTGGCCGGCGTGCTGGCGGTCTGCGAGGGCGCCGCCCGGATGGGCAAGGCCCAGACGCACGAACGCCCCGGCTCTTTCGAACCGGGGCGTCAAGTGTCGGTGGTTGCGGGGGCAGGATTTGAACCTGCGGCCTTCAGGTTATGAGCCTGACGAGCTACCGGGCTGCTCCACCCCGCGGATGTTCTTGATATGGGGTGACGGACTGTGACGATGCAAGCTTATGCTTCGGTATGGCGTCTCTTGAGCCTGAGTGACCTGGCGGCGACCTACTCTCCCACGTCTTAAGACGCAGTACCATTGGCGCGGAGGCTTTTCACGGCCGAGTTCGGGATGGGATCGGGTGTTTGACACCTCGCCATGACCACCAGGTCACCAAGGCTCAAGACCGACGCGTCTTCCGAAAGCTTAGCTTGTTCAGTGCAAGTGAGGGAGGAGTATCGAACGGCTGTGCGTGCTGTCAAGCTTGCTGTTTTGAGCAGGCTTGCTGCTGCGCATGGCGCGGTTTGTGGGGTGAGATCAAGCCGATCGAGCGATTAGTAAGGCTTAGCTTCAGACATTGCTGTCCGTCCACATGCCTCCTATCGACGTGATGGTCTGTCACGGCTCTCAAGGGAGCTCTGGTTTAGAGGTGGGTTTCCCGCTTAGATGCTTTCAGCGGTTATCCCGTCCATACTTAGCTACCCGGCCATGCCACTGGCGTGACAACCGGTGCACCAGAGGTATGTCCATCCCGGTCCTCTCGTACTAGGGACAGATCCTCGCAAAACTCCGACACCCACGGCAGATAGGGACCGAACTGTCTCACGACGTTCTAAACCCAGCTCACGTACCACTTTAATCGGCGAACAGCCGAACCCTTGGGACCTGCTCCAGCCCCAGGATGTGATGAGCCGACATCGAGGTGCCAAAC
>NZ_FXAK01000005.1:132500-600000 GCF_900177515.1 Azospirillum oryzae | reverse complement strand
ATCGGCTCCGCCCACTGCCACGCCGCCTCGACCTCGTCGCGGCGCATGAACAGGGTGGAGTTGCCGCGCACCACGTCCATCAGCAGGCGCTCGTAGGCATCCGGGAAACGACCGCCGAAAGTCTGGGCAAAGCTGAGGTTCAGGGCCGCCGGCCGCAGGCGCATGCCGCCCGGCCCCGGTTCCTTGGTCATCAGGTGCAGGCGGATGCTCTCGTCGGGCTGGAGGCGAACGATCAGTCGGTTGGCCTGCAACTCGCCCGCCGCCTGCGGGAAGATCGAATGGCGGATCGGCCGGAACTGGATGACGATTTCCGACATCTTGGCCGGCAGCCGCTTGCCGCTGCGCAGGTAGAAGGGCACACCGGCCCAGCGCCAGTTGTCGATCTCCAGCTTCAGCGCGACAAAGGTTTCGGTGCCGCTGCCGGGCGGGATTCCGGGTTCGTCGAGATAGCCGGGCACCGCACCGCCGGCAACCGCGCCGGCGCGATACTGGCCGCGGACGGTGCAGCCGCCGATCTCGTCCGGCCCGATGGGCTTCAGCGACCGCAGGACCTTCAGCTTTTCGTCGCGCACCGATTCCTGGGCGAGAGAGATCGGGCATTCCATGCCGACCAGACAGACGAGCTGCAGCAGATGGTTCTGCACCATGTCGCGGAGCGCGCCGGATTGGTCGTAATAGCCGCCGCGCTCCTCCACGCCGACCGTCTCGGCGACGGTGATCTGGACATGGTCGATGTGGTCGGCGTTCCACAGCGGCTCGAACAGCGAGTTGCCGAAGCGCAGAGCCAGCAGGTTCTGCACCGTCTCCTTACCAAGGTAATGGTCGATGCGGTAAATCTGCGGCTCGGTGAAGACGGCGCCGACCCGGTCGTTGATTTCCTGCGCCGAGGCGAGGTCGCGGCCGATCGGCTTTTCCAACACGACGCGCGAGTCAGCGGTCGCGAGACCGAAGGCCCGCAGTTGGTCGCTGACCGGACCGAACAGACCCGGAGAGGTGGCGAGATAGAAGATGCGCACCGCGTCGCTGCTGCGCGACGGCGGGCTGTTCAGCCGATCCGCCAGTTCGTCCCAGCCCGCGTCGGAGGTGGCGTCGACCGGGACGTAATCCAGCCGCTCCAGGAAGCGGGCGATCAGGGCGGTGTCACGTTCGTCCGCCGGCACATGCTGGCGGATTGCCTCCTCCGCCTTGGCACGATAGTCGGAGGGGGCGAGCGGGCTGCGCGAGACGCCGATGATGCGGCTGCCGTCGGCCACCTGCCCCGCCTTGTCGCGCAGGTAGAGCGCCGGCAGCAGCTTGCGCAGGGCCAGATCGCCGGTGCCGCCGAACACCGTATAGTCGAAGGGAGGCAGTGCGGGGGCTGCGACGGTGGAGCGGGAGTGCATCTTCGGACCTCTCGACGTCGATGGCACGGTGCCTTGGATCAGCCCGTGCGTCATGGTGCCACAGGGATGGGCCGGTCACAATGCGGGCCGGCATGGCCCGATGCCGGCCCAAGGTTCCAGGATTTTCCGCTGCCGGATCAGCCCGGCAGGTTTCAGCCCAGCAGGTTGAGGACGGACGCGCCGCTCTCCGCCGGGCCGGCGTTGTTGCGGAACAGGGAGAACAGGTCCCGCCCGCAGCCGTGGGAGGAATCTTCGCTGGGCGGCGGGGGAGCGCCGCGGTTCTCCCACTCGGCGGATTCGACCAGGGCATTCAGAGTCCCGGCCTCCGCATCGAGCCGCAGGATGTCGCCATCGCGCACACGGCCGAGCGGGCCGCCGCCCTTCACCTCCGGCGTGACATGGATCGCGGCCGGCACCTTGCCCGACGCGCCGGACATGCGGCCGTCGGTCACCAGCGCGACTTTGAAACCCTTGTCCTGCAGCACGCCCAGGGGCGGGGTCAGCTTGTGCAGTTCCGGCATGCCGTTGGCGCCGGGACCCTGGTAGCGGACGACGACGATCACGTCGCGATCGAGCTCGCCGGCACGGAAAGCCGCCTGCACCGCCTCCTGGTTGTCGAAGACGCGCGCCGGGGCCTCGACCACGCGGTGCTCCGGCTTGACCGCAGAGGTCTTGATGACGCCGCGGCCGAGATTGCCGGTCAGCACGCGCAGGCCGCCTTCGGCCGCGAAGGGGGCCGCGGTGGTGGCGACGACCGCCGGGTCGCCGCTCTGGTCTGTGCCCGCGCGGGTCCAGGTCAGGGCGCCGCCCTCGTCCAGGTCCGGCATGCTGCGGTAGGGCTCCAGCCCGCCCTCGCCAAGGATGGTGGAAATGTCGGTATGGACGAGACCGGCATCGATCAGCTGGCCGATGATGAAGGGCATGCCGCCGGCCTGATGGAAGCGGTTCACGTCGGCGCTGCCGTTGGGATAGACGCGGGCCAGCAGCGGGACCACCGCCGACAGCTCGGCGAAATCCTCCCAGTTCAGTTCGATGCCGGCGGCGGCGGCGATGGCCGGGATATGCAGGGTGTGGTTGGTCGAGCCGCCGGTCGCGAGCAGCCCGACGATGCCGTTGACCAGCGCGCGCTCGTCGACGATGCGGCCGATGGGAGTGCCGGCGCCGGGCGTGGTCATCGCCACCACCCGGCGGGCCGCCGCATCGGTCAGCGCGTCGCGCAGAGGCGTGTTGGGGTTGACGAAGCTGGCGCCCGGCAGATGCAGGCCCATGATCTCCATCAGCATCTGGTTGGTGTTGGCGGTGCCGTAGAAGGTGCAGGTGCCGGGTGCGTGATAGGACTTGGACTCCGCCTCCAGCAGTTCCTCGCGGCCGACCTTGCCCTGGGCGTAGAGCTGGCGCGCCTTGGCCTTGTCGGCGTTCGAGAGGCCGGACGGCATCGGGCCGGCGGGGACGAAGATCGTCGGCAGATGGCCGAAGGCGAGCGAGCCGATCATCAGACCGGGGACGATCTTGTCGCAGATGCCAAGGCACAGCACGCCGTCGAAGGTGGCATGGGACAGCGCGACGCCGGTCGCCAGCGCGATCACGTCGCGGCTGAACAGCGACAGCTCCATCCCCTCGTAACCCTGGGTGACGCCGTCGCACATGGCGGGCACGCCGCCGGCGACCTGGGCCACGCCGCCGGCCGCGCGCACCGACTCGCGGATCATGGCGGGATAGCGCTCGTAGGGCTGATGGGCCGAGAGCATGTCGTTGTAGGCGGTGACGATGCCGATCGACGGCTGGGTCTCGCCGCGCAGTGCCGCCTTGTCGTTCGCCCCGCAGGCCGCGAAGGAGTGGGCGAGGTTGGCGCAGCCCAGGCGGTGGCGGCGCGGCTTTCCGCCGGCGCTCTCCAGCCGCGCCAGATAGGCGGCACGGCGGTCGCGGCTGCGCTCGGCAATGCGCTCCGTCACGCGGGCGACGACAGAATTCAGGGGGGCGGGCTTGCTCATGATCGCGTCTCGACCGTTTGTGGGAGGCGATGATTTCCGGAACGGACCATACGCCTGAGGGGACGGGCTGTGAAGAAAAATTTTTTCATATATGGGGCAAGGTAGCTGGATTTCTCGCCATATGCGGCAAAATTCTTCATAGTGACAGGAGCGCTCCTTGCAGCATCGCGCCTGTCCGGCCACCAGCAGCTCCGCCCCATCCAGGGAGTTAACTTTACGTCATGGCACCCCCGGTCAACAGCGCAGCCGCGAATCCTGCACCAATGGACATATTGGATGAGGTCCGCCGGCTTCGAGGCGACCTGAAGCGGTCGGAGGGACAGATTGCCGACCTGGTGCTGAGCGACCCGCGACGGGTGCTCGACCTCAACGTCACCTCGCTGGCTCAGGCGGCCGAGGTGAGCGAGGCGACGGTCGTGCGCTTCTGCCGCAGCGTCGGCTGCGGCGGCTTTCCGGACTTCAAGCTGCGGCTTGCCGAATCCCAGGCGCGCGATGCGCTGCGCGACGAGGTTCGCGGCGGCACCCCCTATGTCAGCCAGGATGTGGCGCCGGACGACGATGTCGGCACGCTGGCACGAAAAATTTTTTCATCGAGTGCCGCCGCCCTGACCACCGCATCCGCCGCACTTGACGATCGCGCGCTGGAGCGGGCCATCGCGCTGCTGGCGGATGCGCCGCGCGTGCTGTGCGTCGGCACCGGCGGGTCGAGCGCGCTGGCCCAGGACGCGGCGCACAAGCTGCTGCGCTTCGGCGCCGACGCACAGCCCTGCGCCGACCCGGTGCTGGCACGCATGCTGCTGGTCAATATGGCGACCGGCGGGGTGCTGCTGGCGCTGTCCAACACCGGGCGCAGCGGGACGATCAACGAGCTGGCGGCGGCGGCGCGGGCACAGGGCACGGCGGTGGTGGCGATCACCGCGCCACGCTCTCCGCTGGCGGCGATGGCGAGCGTGGTCATTGCCAGCCAGCCGGTTGAGGACACCGAGATGTACACCCCGATGGCTTCGCGGCTGGTGCATCTGACGCTGATCGACGTGCTGTCGACCGGCGTGGCGCTGCGGTTGGGCGACCCGGCGGTGCGGCAATTGGCCAAGGTGAAGGCGGCCATCAATGCCGGACGACTGCCGCCCCTGACGTGACGACAGCGGATTTCAGGGCCGCGAATCTTACGACGGCCGGCCGGCTGCATGCCGCATGCGTCATCCGACCATCGACCAAGACGGTGGGGCGTGAGCGTGGCCGCACGGGCCGCTCTTGTACCATCGTCGAATAATTACGCGAACGAACGATTGCTATCCTCGGCCGCAATCAGAATCGGCAACCGTCCTGCGCACCCGCGAAACCGGGAGCGGCGGCAGGACGGCTAACGAAAGCCGAAAGACGGATGCAGGAAGAGGACGCACAGATGACGCACAGGTCCGCCACGCCCCACAAACGCTTCCGCCGTCTGGCGCCTTTCGCCCTTGCCGGGGTGCTGGCGGCCGGTCTCGCCGGCCCGGCCTTTGGCCATGGCGACGTCACGCCGCAGCCGGTCGACACCACCGGGCTGGAGAAGCTGGGCGAGACGTGGCGGGACAGCAATCCTTATCGCGGCAACGAGCGCGCCATCGAAATCGGCGCGTCGGCCTTCAACCAGAACTGCGCACGCTGCCACGGGCTGGGCGCGGTGTCCGGCGGCATCGCTCCCGACCTGCGCTATCTGGAAAAGGGCGACGCCGGCGACGAGTGGTTCAAGGAGCGCGTCACCAACGGCTCGATCCGCAACGGCGTGACCTACATGCCGAAGTTCGGCGAAGCGCTGGGCCAGGAGGCGCTGTGGGCGATCCGCTCCTGGCTGGAAACCGTACACGAGGAATGAAGGTTGAGCCGAGACAATGGGGGCACGTCCCATGGCAGTGCGACATGTTCGCGCACAAAACAATTTGCGTCATTCGCGATGTTGCACCTCCCCATTTTGGTCTGACACAATGGAAGCGGGAAGCCTTCCCGCAGTTCGTTCCATCCGCCGCTGTGCAAGGAACCGCAGGCCATGACCCGGATCCTGATTGCCGATGACCATCCGATGGTGCGCGATGCGTTGCGCAGCGCGGTGCTCTATTCCTGCCAAGCCACCGATGTGTTGGAGGCGGACCGGCTCGACAGCGTCATGCAGGCGCTGGAGGAGCGGGGCGACCTCGATCTGGTGCTGCTCGACGTCAACATGCCGGGCATGAACGGGCTGGGCGGGCTGCGCACCTTGCGCCAGCGTTTTCCGGCCACCCCAGTCGTCGTCGTTTCCGCCCATGAGGAGCGCCGCTGGGTGCGTGAAGCGATGGAGAGCGGGGCTGCCGGTTTCATTCCCAAGTCGACCCCGCGCGACGCCATTGCCGCGGCTCTGCGGCAGGTGCTGAACGGCGAACTCTATGTTCCGCCCTCCGCCACTGAAGAGGACGGCGCCGAGGATCCCGAAGATGCGGAGACCGCGGAGATCGCGCGCCGCATCGCCACACTGACGGCGCAGCAACTGCGGGTGCTGGAACTGCTGGGAACCGGCAAGCTGAACAAGGAGATCGCCTTCGACCTCAGCATCACCGAGACGACGGTGAAGGCCCATGTCTCCGCCATCCTGCAGAAGCTGAAGGTTTACAGCCGCACCCAGGCGGTGGTGATCGCCAACCGCGTATTGGCCGACCGGCGGTGAGCGAGTATACGCACTTACCCCCACCCCGACCCTCCCCCGCTGGGCGGGGGAGGGGGATAAGCGCTTGTTCAGGAGAGTGGCGGAAGTCCCTCCCCCGCCCAGCGGAGGAGGTTAGGTGGGGGTTTAACTTCCCCAGAATCGCCAGTCTCCTCCTCTCCTTCACGCTGCTCGCCGCCCCAGCCCTCACCACCCCCGCCCTCGCCGCCGGCGTGCCGCAGCCGGACGGCTACCGCCTTTCCGAATACCGCTCCCCCACGCCCGACGGCGTGACCGGCGCGACGACGGTCGACACCCCGGCCGTGCAAACGCTCCTGTCGCAGGGCCGCGTCATTCCCATCTTCGTCCAGCGGCTGGAGCGCAGCACGCTTCCCGGCGGTCCCTGGCTGCAATCGAAGCCCTATCGGCAGATCCCCGGCAGCGTCTGGCTGCCCAATGTGGGGGTGGGCGCTCCGGACGCCGCGACGCTCGGCTGGTTCGAATCCAATCTGGAACGGCTGACCGGCAGCGACCGGGCGCGTGATCTTTTGTTCTACTGCCTGTCCGATTGCTGGCTGTCGTGGAACGCCGCCAAGCGCGCGGTGTTGCTTGGGTATGCCCGCGTCCATTGGTACCCGACGGGCATCGACGGCTGGATGGAAGCCGGTCTGCCGACGGAGGAAGCGCATCCGCTGCCGCCGCCGGCCGTTCCCGCCCCCTGACACCGGGGGTGGTCCGACGCCGAAAGAGGTGGCGGATTACACCATGGTAGCATGGCGGTCGGCCGCCCCGGACCGCTACTCTTCATCTTGCCAACCATCATGGTCAGCAACAGTCAGCAAGCAGGAGTATCACGCGATGAAGACCTGGCGCAAACCCAAGACCACCGAGATCGCCGTCGGCACCGAGATCAACGCCTACGCCTGCGCCGGCCTGTAAGCCGGACGATATGGGACCGGGGAAGCACGGCGTGACTTCCCTTCCCCGGCCCTTCCTCTCAGGATCGCGTTCAAGACGGTGGCCATGAAGATTCTCGTACTCGGTTCGGCGGCCGGCGGGGGTTTCCCGCAATGGAACTGCGCCTGCGAGGGTTGCCGCCGTGCCCGTTCCGGCGACCCGGCGGCGAAGCCGCGCACCCAATCGTCCCTCGCGGTTACCGCGGACGGCGAGTGCTGGCTGCTGCTGAACGCCTCGCCCGACCTCGGCGCGCAACTGCTCGCCAACCCGCAGCTTCATCCGCAATTTCATCCGCAAGGGGGCCTGCGCGGCAATCCGATCAGCGCCGCGCTGCTGACCAACGCCGACATCGACCATGTCGCCGGGCTGCTGACCTTGCGCGAATCCCACCCCTTCGCCGTTTATGCCACGCCGCGCGTCCATGGCGTGCTGGCCGCCAACAGCGTCTTCAACGTGCTGAACCCGGAACTGGTCGCCCGCCGGCCGATGGCGCTGGGCCAGCCCTTCCAGCCCGCCGGCGCCGATGGCCGCCCGCTGGGGCTGGAGGTGGAAGCCTTCGCGGTGCCCGGCAAGGTGGCGCTTTATCTGGAGGACGCATCGGCCGGCCCCGGCTTCGGCTCCGTCGCCGAGGACACGGTGGCGCTGCGCATTCGTCCGACCGACGGCTCCAGCGACGGCTTCTACTACATCCCCGGCTGCGCCGGCCTGCCGGGCTGGCTGGCCGACCGCCTGTTCGGCGCGCCGCTTGTGCTGTTCGACGGCACCACCTGGACCGACGACGAGATGATCCGCAGCGGCACCGGCGTGAAGACGGCGGCGCGGATGGGCCACATGCCGATGTCGGGTTCGGCCGGCAGCATGGCCGCCTTCGCGCCGCTGAACGTCGCCCGCAAAATCTACATCCACATCAACAACACGAACCCCGCCCTGCTGGAGGATTCGCCCGAACGGGCGGAGGCCGAGGCGGCCGGCTGGCGCATCGCCCATGATGGGCTGGAGCTGACCCTATGACCGACCCAACCGCCGCCCCGATGTCCCGCGAGGAGTTCCGCGCCGCCCTCTATGCCATCGGCGAGCGGCAGTATCACGACCTCCACCCGTTCCATCAGCTTCTGCACGGCGGCAAGCTGCAGAAGGGGCAGATCCAGGCCTGGGCGCTGAACCGCTTCTATTATCAGGTGTCGATCCCGCGCAAGGATCTGACCATTATGTCGCGGATGGACGACCAGGCGATGCGCCGCGCCTGGATGCAGCGGGTGCTGGATCACGACGGGCTGACCCAGACCGGTGAACTGGACGAGACCAAGGTCGGCGGCATCGAACGCTGGCTGCGCCTGACCGACGGGCTGGGGCTTGACCGCGATTATGTGAAGTCGCTGGAAGGCATCCTGCCCGCCACCCGCTTCGCGGTCGATGCCTATGTCAACTTCGTCCGCGACCATTCCCTGCTGGAAGCCGTCGCCTCCTCTCTGACCGAGCTGTTCGCGCCGTCGATCCACCGCGAGCGCATCGCCGGCTTCGAGCAGAACTATGCCTTCGCCAACGACAGCACGCTGTCCTACTTCCGCAAGCGGCTGGACGAGGCGCCGCGCGACGTGGAGTTCGGGCTGGAATACGTGCTGACCAATGCCCATACAGCAGAACAGCAGCGGCAATGCCTGCGCGCCCTGCGCTTCAAGACGGAGCTGCTGTGGGCGCAGCTGGATGCCCTGCACCACGCCTATGTCACCCCCAACCTGATCCCGCCCGGCGCCTTCGTGCCGGAGGACATGGAACCGACACGGTACAGCCGGTGAACGCAATCGCCCCCCACGTTGCCGAGACCGACCGGCTCCGGCTGGCCCCCGGCGTCATGCTGCGCAACGACCGCCGCCGCGACCAGTGGATGCTGATGGGGCCGGAGCGGCTCCTGGTGCTGGACGAGATGGCGTTGGCGATCGTCCGCGCCTGCGTCGGGCCGGAGATCGCCGATGTGGCGGCCGGCATCGATCGGCTGACGGTGGAGTATGATGCCCCGCGCACCGAGGTCGCCGCCGACGTGCTGGAGATGCTGACCGACCTGCGCAACAAGGGCTATGTCGTCACATGAGGTGCCCCTGGAGGTGCGTCCAATGAGCTGCGCCCTGCCCGCCTTCGCCGCCGCATCCAATGCCGAGCCGGCCCCGCCCTTCGCCGTCCTGATGGAGCTGACGCACCGCTGCCCGCTGCGCTGCCCCTATTGCTCCAACCCGGTGGCGCTCGACCCCGCCAGCGCCGAGCTGGACACCGCCACATGGAAGCGCGTGCTGGACGAGGCGGCCGACGTCGGCGCCCTGCAGGTCCATTTCTCCGGCGGCGAGCCCTGCGTCCGCAAGGACCTGGAGGAGTTGGTCGCCCACGCGACGGAGGTCGGGCTCTACAGCAATCTCATCACCTCCGCGGTGCTGCTCGACCAGCCGCGGCTGGAGCGGCTGCAGAAGGCCGGGCTTCAGCATGTGCAGATCAGCCTGCAGGACGCGGAATCCGCCGGAGCCGACCGCGTCGGCGGCTTCAAGGGCGGCCATGCCAAGAAGCTGGAGGTCGCGCGGGCGGTGGTCCGGCAGGGTCTGGCGCTGACCATCAACGCGGTGCTGCATCGCCACAACATCGACCGGGTGAACGACGTCATCGATCTGGCGATGGATCTCGGCGCCGGGCGGATCGAGATCGCCAACGTGCAGTATTACGGCTGGGCGCTCGCCAACCGCGCGGCGCTGATGCCGTCGCGCGACCAGTTGCTGGCGATGGACGCCGCGGTGCGCGCCCGCCTGCCAGAGCTGGCCGGCCGGATCGTGGTGGATTACGTCGTTCCCGACTATTACGCCCGGCGGCCGAAGAGCTGCATGGGCGGCTGGGCGCGGCGTTTCATGAACGTCACCCCGCGCGGCCGGGTCCTGCCCTGCCACGCGGCGGAGACGATTCCGGGAATGCAGTTCGAGACCGTGCACGACCGCAGCCTGTCCGATATCTGGCGCGACGGCCCGGCCTTCACCCGTTACCGCGGCACCGACTGGATGCCGGAGCCCTGCCAATCCTGCGACCGCAAGGAGGAGGATTGGGGCGGTTGCCGCTGTCAGGCGCTGGCGCTGGCGGGCAGCGCGGACGCGACCGATCCGGTGTGCGAGCTGTCACCGGCCCATGCGGATGTCGCCGTGCTGCGCGACCGCGATGCTGCGGCGCTGGGGACGGACTGGACCTATCGCGGGGCCTGACCTCCCGTCTCTATAGGAACCGTTCGAGCACCATCTGCGTCGTCACGTCGGCCACGCCGGGCAGTCCGGCGATGGCGGCGCGGATCGCTTCGATGCCGCGGATGTCGGGCGCCTCCGCCCGGATGACCAGATCGATGGCTCCGGCCACCGCATCCATCGCAATGATGCCGGGTATCCGCCGCAGTTTGGGAACCAGTTGGGCACAGGTCCGCCCAGGCTCATGGCGCAGCAGGAAATAGGCGGCGACACCGTCGGCGGCCGGACCATCTTCCACCGTCGTGAAGCCCCGGATGACCCCCGACTTCAGCAGCCGGTCCAACCGCTCCTGTGTGGCGCTGCGCGACAGCCCGACATCGCGGGCCAGCGCCACCAGCGTGCGGCGGGCGTCCTTGCGCAAGGCCGCCAGCAGAAGCCTGTCCTTCTCGTCCATCCCCGTCCCCACACCCCACGCCCGGCGGCGAAATGCCGGTCGGCCGGCATCTTGCCGGGATGCAACCGGCAGCCTTCCGGCGGAACCTAGCGGACAGGGACCATGGATGATTTAGAAGGAGTATCCAATGACCTTGCTTCCGGCCGCCTCGCTTCTGCTGCTGGTGGACATGCAGCGCGCCTTCGACGGGCCGTCCTGGCCGCGGCGCTGGAACCGCGCGGCCGACCAAAACGGCCTGCAGCTTCTTCAAGCCTGGCGGCGCAGCGGCCGACCGGTCATCCATGTGCGTCACGATTCGGTGGGGCCGGCCTCCACCCTTCGCGTTGGGCAGCCCGGCAACCAGTTCCGCGAAGGATTCGAGCCGCTGGACAATGAGGCGGTGGTCAGCAAGAGCGTCAATTCGGCCTTCATCGGCACCGATCTGGATTTGCGGCTGCGCCGGCTTGGCATCGAACGGCTGGTGGTGTTCGGCATCTCGACCGACATGTGCGTGTCTACCACGATCCGCACCGGCGCGAACATGGGATGGCCGATCACGCTGGTCAGCGACGCCTGCGACTGCTTCGAACTGCCGGACGGCCGGGGCGGGACGATCCCGGCGGAGCAGGTCCACGCCGTCCATGTCGCCACACTGCGCTATGAGTTCTGCGAGGTGACCACCACCGCCGGGATCATCGAAAGCCTGTAGCTCACAGGGCGCGCCGGGCGGCGGGCGTTCAGGCCTTATCGCCCGATCCACCCTTCTTGCCGCCGCCGTCCTGCTTGTTGACGGTCGCCCAGGCACGCCGCTCGGCCTCGTCGTGGGAGATCCCGCGCTTCTCGTAGCCTTCCTCGATATGCTCGGCCTTGCGTTTCTGCTTGTCGGTGTATTTGTCCTTGTCGCCCTGGGACATCGGGTCCTCCTGTTGCGGTTTTCCGGTCAACAATCCGGCCCGCTAGGAAGTTCCTCCGCGGAATAGGCTGAAACGCATATCCGGGATCGGACAGACGAAAAGCGCGGCTTGCCGTGAGCGGCGCCGTCACCCATCCTTTCCCCAATACTTTCAGGGGGAGGTTCAGGGGTGTTCACGATCTTCAACAAGGGCCGCGCCATGATGGGGGCGGCGGTGCTGGCATTCGGGCTGGTCGCCGGCACGGCACAGGCGGCGGACGCGGTCCGCGTCGGCTCGAAGCTGGATGCGGAGAGCGGGCTGCTCGGCACCATGATCCTCCAGGTGCTGCAGGCCAACGGCATCCCGACGGAAAACAAGATCCAACTGGGTCCGACCAAGATCGTGCGCGGTGCGCTGCTGTCCGGCGAGATCGACATCTATCCCGAATATACCGGCAACGGCGCCTTCTTCTTCAACATCGACAGCGATCCGGCCTGGAAGAAGGCCGGCGCCGGCTATGACAAGGTCCGGCAGCTCGACAAGGAGAAGAACGACATCGTCTGGCTGAAGCCGGCCCCAGCCAACAACACTTGGGCGCTGGCCGTGCGCCACGACGTGGCCGACGCCAACAAGCTGAAGACGATGGAGGATTTCGCCAAGTGGGTCTCCGGCGGCGGCAAGGCGAAGGTCGCAGCTTCTGCCGAGTTCGTGGAGAGCCCGGCCGCCCTGCCCTCCTTCCAGCAGACCTACGGCTTCACGCTGAAGCCCGACCAGCTTCTCGTGCTGGCCGGCGGCGACACCGCGGCGACCATCCGTGCCGCGGCGGAGCAGACCTCCGGCGTCAACACCGCCATGGTCTACGGCACCGACGGTGCCATCGCCGCCCTGGACCTCGTGGTCCTGGACGACACCAAAGGCGCGCAGATGGTGTATGAGCCGGCGCCGACCGTCCGCGAATCGGTTCTGGCGGCGCACCCGAAGATCGCCGACCTGCTGAGCCCGGTCTTCGCCAGCCTGAATGCCGAGACGCTGCGTGGGCTGAACGCCAAGATCTCGGTGGAGGGTCAGGACCAGAAGCAGGTCGCCACCCAATACCTGAAGTCCAAGGGCTTCCTGAAGTAAGCCGACGACGTGACCTCCCGCCTTCCCCTGCACAACCGCGTTGCTTTGCTGATGGCGCTTGCCGCCGTGGTTGCCGCCATTGCCCTGCCGTTCCTCGGCTTCGCGCCCAACCGTCTGCTGTCCGGCCGGCCGGTGCCGCTGTGGAACGCGGTGCAGGGATTGGGCGGGGCGGTCGCCCTGCTGCCGGGGCTGGTCCTGCTGGCGACGCCATTCCTGCGGCCGACCCGCTTCGGCCTCGGCCTGACCGTTGCGGCGGGCGGGCTGTTGACGGCCGGGCTGGTCTGGCTGGCTGGCGCCCAGGCGGCGGCGCTGGCACAGGGAGTGTCCGCGGCGGCGCGGACCTCCTTCGCCTCCGGCTTCTGGGTGATGGCGGCGGCGGGGTTGCTGGCGGCGGTCGATGCCGCGCGGCGGCTAGGGCTGGGCGCCGTCGGCCGGCTGACGGTCGGCGCGGCGATCGCCGGGCTGGTGGCACTGCAACTGGTCTCCGGCCATCTCGATGCGCTGTCGATCCTCAAGGAATACGCCAATCGGCGAGACGTGTTCGCCGACGCCGTGTTGCGCCATGCCGTGCTGGTGGCCTCTGCGCTGATCCCGACGCTGTTGGTTGGCATTCCGCTGGGAGTCGCCGCGCATCGGGTGCAGGCGGTCGGGCGCGCGGTGTTCCCAATCCTGAACGTGGTGCAGACGGTGCCGTCCATCGCCCTGTTCGGATTGCTGATGGCACCGCTGGCCGCACTCGGCGCCATGCTGCCGGGTTCGGGGATCAGCGGGGTCGGGCCGCTGCCGGCCGTGATCGCGCTGACGCTCTATTCCCTGCTTCCGATCGTGCGCAACACCGCGGTCGGGCTGGACGGAGTGCCGGCCCCGGTGCGGGAGGCCGCGAGGGGCATGGGGCTGACGCCGCGCCAGATCTTCCTGCGCGTCGACCTGCCGCTGGCCCTGCCGGTCTTCCTGTCGGGGTTGCGCATCACCGTGGTCCAGGCGGTCGGGCTGGCGGCGGTGGCGGCGCTGATCGGTGCCGGCGGCTTGGGCGCCATCATGTTCCAGGGGCTTTTCGCCAACGCGCTGGACCTTGTGCTGCTGGGCGCCGTTCCCGTCATCCTGCTGGCTGTGGCGGCCGATGCCCTGCTGTCCATCGGCATCGCCGCCGCTACCCACCGCATCGGCGTTCTGCCGGGAAGGAGTGCGCCATGATCGAATTCGAGCGCGTGACCAAGCGCTTCGGCTCCTGGACGGCGGTGGATGCCGTGTCCTTCACCGTGGCGGAGGGGGAGTTCCGAGTGCTGATCGGGCCGTCCGGCTCCGGCAAATCGACGGTGCTGCGGATGATCAACCGGCTGATCCCGGCCGACGAGGGCGCGATCCGCATCGACGGCGAGGACATCGCGTCCCTGAAGCCGGAGGAGCTTCGCCGGCGCATGGGCTACGTCATCCAGTCGGTCGGGCTGTTCCCGCACTGGACGGTGGAGCGCAACATCGCCACCGTCCCCGGCCTGCTCGGCTGGCCCAGGGCGCGCATCCGCGACCGGGTGACCGAGCTGCTTGAGTTGCTGAACCTCGACCCCCGGCGCTACCGCTCCGCCTATCCGCACCAGTTGTCGGGCGGGCAGCAGCAGCGCGTCGGCGTCGCCCGCGCGCTGGCGGCGGAGCCGCGCATCCTGCTGATGGACGAGCCGTTCAGCGCGCTCGACCCCATCACCCGCGCCAGCCTGCAGACGGAGCTGTCGGCCATCCACCGCCGCACCGGCACCACCGTGGTCTTCGTCACCCACGACATGGACGAGGCGCTGCGGCTGGGCGACAGCATCGCGGTGATGGACCATGGCCGGCTGATCCAGTGCGCCAGCCCGCTCGACATCCTGACCCGCCCGGCCAGCCCGCTGGTCCGCGACCTCGTCGGGCGCGAGGAATGGGGATTGAAGCGGCTGGCGGTGGAGACGGTCGGCGACCGCGCCCGCCGACAGGAAAGCACGACCGGCGAACCTCTGGCTGCTGAGACCCCGCTGCACCGCGCCCTGTCGGAGATGGTCGCCCGCGGCACCGAACGGCTGCCGGTGGTGGATGGCGACGGCCGGCCGGCCGGCGTGCTGCACCTGTCCGACCTCGTGCGTCCCGACGCGGGTGGAACGGCATGACCGTCGCCGGGATGGCTCCGCGTGAATTTCTGACCGACCGGCTGATGCTGGGTCTTGTGGCGCTGGTGGCGCTGGTGCTGGGCATGCCGTCGCTGAAGCCGCTGTTCGCCACGCTCTATCCCGGCCTGGACCGCCCGCTTTACGAGGCGGAGAGCTTCGTCCGCCTGACCCTCGACCATATGGCGCTGGTCGGCGTCTCCAGCCTTGCGGCCATCCTGCTCGGCGGCGGGGCCGGCATCGCCGTCACGCGGCCCTGGGGACGGGAGTTCCGTGGTCTGCTGGAAACCGTCGCCACCATGGGCCAGACCTTTCCGCCTGTGGCGGTGCTGGCGCTGGCGGTGCCGGTGATGGGCTTCGGGTCGGAACCGGCGCTGATCGCGCTGACGCTCTACGCCCTGCTGCCGGTGGTGGAGAACACGGTGGCCGGGCTGGACGGCGTTCCCGCCCCGGTGCTGGATTCCGCCCGCGGCCTGGGCATGGGACCGGCGGAGGTGCTGTTCCGGGTGGAGCTGCCGCTGGCGGCCCCGGTGATCCTGGCCGGCGTGCGCACCGCCGTCATCATCAATGTCGGCACCGCCGCCATCGCCTCGACCGTCGGCGCCAAGACGCTGGGGCTGCCCATCATCGTCGGGCTGAACGGGTCCAACCAGGCCTACGTCATCCAGGGCGCTTTGATCGTTGCCGCGCTTGCCGTGGTGATCGATGCCGGATTCGACCGTCTAGCGGGATGGCTGACGCGCTGGTCGCAACGCTGAAAAGCCGCAATATTTCAGATAGTTATCTTGCGCGAGACACTTAATAATCTTTTAGCATTCCGGTAAGAAACAGTTAGTACCCGAAAGCTGATTAGCGCGCTTATGGTCGCTTCCGAACACAGACCGTTCGGAATGCAACATCACGGCAGCCCCCCTCCGCTTCACCGAAGAGCGGGCATGTGGGCGCCGCGAAGAAGAATCCCCGCATCCGGACGGTCCCCAATTCAGGGAGACCGCCACCATGACCATCCGTCCACTGGACCCCGTCCAGGCCCTGGAACGCATGATGCTGATCCGGGCCTATGAAGAAACGCTGATCGACCTGCACGGGCGCGGGCGCGCTGCCGGGACCTGCACCTCGGTGGGGCAGGAGGCGCCGGCCGTCGGCGTCGTCTCGGCCCTCACCGCCGACGACCTGATCCTGACCAACCACCGCAGCGCCGGCCATCTGCTGGCCCGCGGCGCCGATCCCGGCCGTATGCTGGCGGAGGTGATGGGCAAGCAGGACGGTTATTGCGGCGGCAAGAGCGGGTCGCTGCACATTTCCGCCAAGGAATTGGGCATCGTGCTGACCTCCACCATCGTCGGCGGCGAACTGGCGCTGGCGACCGGCGTCGGGCTGTCGCGGACCATGTTGAACCAGCCGGGGTTGAACAAGCCGGGCATCGTCGCCTGCTTCTTCGGCGACGGCGCCGCCACCGAAGGGCGCTTCCAGGAATCGCTGAACCTCGCCGCGGTGTGGAAACTGCCGATCCTCTATGTCTGCGAAAACAACCAGTGGCAGGCCTTCGTCCATCGCAAGGAGACGATGCTGGCTGACGGCATCGCCGGTCAGGCGGCGGCGCTGGGGGTGGAGAGCGCGGTGGTCGACGGCAACGATCCGCTGGCGGTGTTCGATGCCGCCAGCGCCGCCATCGACGGCATCCGCCGCACCGGCAAGCCCTTCCTCTTGGAGGCGATGACCTATCGTCTGCGCGGCCATTTCGAGCCGGACGACCAGGGCTATGTCGACAAGGCCGAGTTGGCCCATTGGCGCGACCGCGACCCGATCCTATGCCTGCGCGCCCGGTTGGAACGCGAAGGCCGCCTGACCGCCGATGCCGTCGCCGCAATCGAAGCCCGCGTCCGTGCGACGATGGAGGCCGCGACCGCCTTCGCCGACGCCAGCCCCTATCCGGGCCTCGATGCCCTGACCACCGACGTCTACGCCTGAGCGGAGGCCCACAATCATGACCACCATGACCGTCAACGACGCGATCTCCGCCGCCCTGGCCGAGGAGATGCGCAACGACCCCACCGTGATGATCTTCGGCGAGGGCGTCGCCACCAAGCGCCACGACCTGCTGGCGGAATTCGGGCCGGCTCGCGTCCGCAACACCCCGCTGGCGGAGGGCATTATCGCCGGCACCGCCGCCGGAGCCGCCGCCACCGGCCTGCGCCCGGTGGTGGACCTGCTGTTCGCGCCCTTCCTCTGCTATGCGATGGACGAGATCGTCAACAGCGCCGGCAAGCTGCGCTACATCTCCGGCGGGCAGTTCAAGTTTCCGATGGTGGTGCTGGCGATGACCGGCGCCGGGTGGGGCGTCGGCGCCCAGCACAACCACAATGTCGAAAGCTGGTTCGTCCACAGCCCCGGCCTGAAGATCGTCATGCCCTCCACCCCCGCCGACTTCAAGGGGCTGATGAAATCGGCGATCCGCGACGACAACCCGGTTCTGGTCTTCGCCGACATCGCCCTCGGCTACAGCACCGGCGAGGTGCCGGAGGATGCCGAGGCCATTCCGCTCGGCAAGGCGGCGGTGCGGCGCGAGGGCCGCGACGTGACGCTGGTGTCCTACGCCAAGACGGTGGGCACCTGCATGGCCGCCGCCGACACGCTGGCCACCGCCGGCATCGATGCCGAGGTGATCGACCTGCGCAGCCTGAAGCCGCTGGACGAGGACGCCATCCTGCGCTCCGTCGCCAAGACCGGCAGGCTGGTTGTGGTGCATGAGGCGAGTCGGCTGTGCGGCGTCGGTGCGGAGATCGCCGCCCTGGTGGCGGAAAAGGCCTTCGCCAACCTGCGGGCGCCGGTGCTGCGCCTGACAGGACCGGACGCGCCGCCCCCGGCCAGCTTCCCGCTGGAGCAGGCCTTCGTGCCGCAGGCCGATGCGGTGGTCGCCGCCGTCCGCTCGCTGGTCGCCGAACCGGCGACCGCCTGATCGCGCGGACCTTCTTCCCCTCGCCTTATCTCCGCGCCCCGCCTCCGCCACCGGTGGCGGGGCGCAGAGACATTCCGGCCCTCGTGAGGCTTCCAATTTTTGCGAATGACTTGCATTCGCATTACAAACGACCTACCCTCCGCTCATCCATTCCAAGCGGAGCCAGTCATGTCCAGCATGCAGTCCCATCGCCGCTCCATGCCCGGCCGCGAGCGCTTCCAGGACCTGCGCGGCGCCGAGCTGTTGGTTGTCTCCGTTCTGCGGCTGTGGGCGGAGCCGTTGCGGGAGCCGGAACGCCGGCACCCGCACTGGCAGGACGGCATGATCGAGGCCGGCCTGTCGAACGATGCGGCGGTGGCCTTCGACACGCTGATGCGCATCGTGCTGGCCGCCACCACCCGCCCGCTCGACCTGCACCGTCCGCCCTGCCCGGCCCTGGGCACGGACGAGGCGCTGCTGCTCGACATTCTGCGGCTGGCGCAGCACGGCAAGCATGGCGAGGCGGGGCTGCTGATGAATGACTGGCTGCCGCTGGCGGGCGTGCGCATGGCGATGGCCCCGCTCTGCGTCCTGGCGACCGCCCTCAGCCGGGCCGGGCTGCATCTGCCGGATCCGGCGGAGGACACGCGCACGCCCACCCGGCCCGCCTTCAGCCGCATGGACCGGCCGCAAGCCGGCGTGGACCGCGGCGCCACCCTGCTTCATTGAGGCTCGGCCAAGCCCTGCTTGGCTAACGCCGCACGCCCGCGGCAATGCGGTCGGCCAGTGCGCCAACCGCCTGGCTCATCGTCCGGACCTGGGCATCGGGATCGGTTCCAGCGGACGGCACCTCGACGATCTCGCGCGTCGGGCCACTCTTGCGCCCTCCGGCCCCACCGCCCGGCGACAGACTCCATTGCGCATCCAAAACCACGCGTCCGGTGGCGTCGGCATCGAAGCGCAGCACGGTGACGGCCAGAACCGCCGTTCCCTCCGCCACGTTGCTTCCGGCCGTCGGCAGCACCGTCGTGCCCGGCAGGCGGGCCGACAGGTCGCCGGCCAGGGTGGAGCGCAGCCCGTCGGCCAGCGGCTCGGCCCAGCGGTCGAACTCCAACGTCTCCACCCGGTTGCCGTCGATCCGGCGGACGATCTGCGGCCGGTCGATCAGCATTGGCAAGTCCAGCGACCCGAGCGCCAGGGTTTGCGGCGCGGATCGCACCGGCTGCGCGGCCTCGATCGGCGGCACCACGGCAAGCGTGTAGAGCCGGCTTTCCGGCGTCGACTGGCAAGCCGCCAGCACGAGAAGCGGCGCCGCCAGCGCGGCGTTCCGCAATCCGCGCACCCAATCCATCACCCTCTCCTCCCCCATTCCGTTACCTCTTGCCCCGAAGCAGAGCCTCCGGGTGGCGTTCCAGATAGTCGGCCAGCACGCGGAAAGACCGAGCCGCGTCGTTCAGTTGCCGCATCACGCCGGCCAGATCGGCCTGTCCTCCCCCGCCACCCAGCAGCCCGTTGGCGCTTTTCAGCGTACCCTGGGCCGCGGTCGCGACGCCGCGCAGGCTCTTCACCAGCTGCGGCAACTGCCGGTCGGCATCGCGCATCAGCGCGTCGGCGCTGCCCAGCGCCTTGGCAAGCGCCGCCAGCGAGCGCGCGAGGTCCGGCGAGCCGGCAACGCCGCTGATCGACTGCAAGGTGCCGCGCAGATCGGCCAGCAGCGCGTCGAGCGGCAGCGCCGCCACCTTGTCCATCACCTGCCCGGCCGAGCGCGTCAGGGACTCCAGGTCGCTGGAGGCGACGACCGGCAGTTCCGACTTCTCGGTCCCCGGCGCCGTCGGCGGGTTGCCCGGCTCGTAGTCGAAGGACACCAGCTTCTGCCCGGTCAGCAGATTGCCGGACGCCAGCCGGCCGCGCAGCCCCTTGGCAACCTGCGTGGCGACCAGCCTGCGCACCGCCGCCTCGTCCATCGGCTTGCCATCGATCACGGCATAGGTACGGGCAACCAGATCGGGTTCGATGTCGATGTCGACGGGGATGTGCAGTTCCTGCGATTGCTCGTCATACTCCAGCCGCACGGCGGCGACATGGCCGACGGTCAGGCCGCGCATCAGCACAGGCGCGCCGGCCTGCAGCCCCTGCACCGAGCCGGGGAATTCCAGCCGGTAGCGCACGCGCAGGCGGTCTCGTGCCGCAGCGGCGGAGGCCTGATCCTCGTAGAGGGTGAAGGTGGCCCAGTCATTTGCCTGCGCCCCGGCCTCCGGATCGGGCGGGGTTTCCAGCACGACGCCGCCCAGCGCCAGCGACTTCAGCGATTCGGTCTGGAACTTGATGCCGTCGGCCCCGGCGGAGAACTGGATGCCCGATGACCGCCAGAAGCGGCTTCCCTCATGCACCAGCTCCTCGTAAGGCGCGCGGACGAAGACCGACACCGACACCGTGCGGTCCTGCGGCGACAGGTTGTAGCCCATCACCTCGCCGATCTGGACGCCGCGGAAATAGACGGGGGAGCCCTGGGCCAGCGACCCCAGCTGTTCCGTCTTCAGGTTGAAGCTGCGCCCCGGCACGTCGGCGCGGATCACCGGCGGCTCGTCCAGAGCATCGAACTCCCGCCGGTCGTCGCCGCCGCCCGGCTCCATTTCCACATAGGTGCCGGACACCACCGTGCTGAGCCCCGACACCCCGCCCAGGCTGAGGCGCGGCGCCACCATCCAGAAGCGGGTCCCTTCCTTCAGGTGGCGGGTGGCGGTGCGGTCCATGCGGGCGGTGGCGATCACCTGCGACAGGTCGTCGGACAGCCGCACCGATTCGATCACGCCCAGATCGACGTTCTTGTGCTTGATGCGGGTGCGTCCGGCCTCCAGCCCGTCGCCGGACTGGAAGGTGATGACGATCTGCGGCCCGCGCTCTTCGAACCAGCGCCAGCCGAGCCAGCCGGCGATCAGCACCGCCACCAGCGGCAGAATCCATAAGGGCGACAGCCATCGGCGCGTCGGCGTGGCAACTTCCGGCGGATGATTGGCCGGCGGAGGGCTGGCCGGCGGGTGCCCGTTCGGGGTTTCGTCAGCCATGCGGCACCGCCCCCGCTTGGCGATCCGGAGCCGGATCGGGTGCGCCCTCCTCCGCCCGGTCCCACATCAGGCGCGGGTCGAAGACGTGGCTCGCCAGCATGGTCAGCACGACCACCGAGGCGAAGGCGATGGCGCCGGGGTCGGCGCGGACGGAGGCGACGGCGCCGAATTGCACCAGGGCCGTGAGGATGGCGATCATGAACACGTCGATGTTGGACCAGCGCCCGATGGCGTCGATGATGCGGTACAGCCGCGTCCGGGCATGCAGCCTCGCGGCCGAACGCCGCCACGCGGCCAGAAGGAACCAGCCGAGCCCCGCCAGCTTCAACACCGGCACGGCGACGCTGGCGACGAAGACCAGAATGGCCAATGGCCACAACCCGGCTTCCGCCAGCTCATGCACGCCGCTGAGGATGGTGCTGGGGGCGCCCTGGCCGAAATTGATGACGGTCATCACCGGCAGCAGATTGGCCGGGATGTAGAGCACCGCGCCGGCCGTCACCAGCGCGGCGGTGCGCTCCAGGCTGTTCGGCTCGCGCGGGTGCAGCCGGCTGTGGCAGCGGGTGCAGCGCTCCGGCGCCGGACCATGGTCGCAGCCGTGGATCCGCTGGCAGACGGTGCAGGCAACCCAACGCGCCGGCGCCGGCGCACCGGACGGCGGAACATGGTCGATAGCCTGCCAGATCCGGCGGCTGTCGAGCGCCAGATCCATCAACGTGCGGACCAGCACGAAGCCGCCCAGCGCCAGCCCGCCGGACAGGATTTCGGCATTGGCGAAGCCCTTCAGCCGCGAATAGCCGACCAGGAGCCCCAGCAGGAAGACGTCCAGCATCGCCCAGGGCCGCAGCCGCTCGGCCCAGGCGAACAGGCGCGCCGTCTCCCGCACATGGACAGGTGGGCGGCCTTCGTGCAGGCGCTGCAGAACGGCGATCACCGCCATGTTGCGGGCGAAGGGGGCGGCCAACACAAGCGCGCCGACCAGCAGCGCCAGCGGCCACATGCCCTGGTCGGCCAGCGTTTCGACCCCGGTGGTGACCAGACTGGTCCGGTCGTTGCCCTGGATGTTCACGCCCATCAGCGGGTTGGCGACGATCAGCAGCAGCAGAAGCGCGCCGGCGACCGCCACCGGCAGCGCATGGTGCAGTCCGCCCCTGGTGTGCCGGAACAGCACCGCCCCGCAGCGGGTGCATTCGGCCCGGCGGCCCGGTTCCGGCAGGCGGACGCGGTGCAGGCGTCCGCAGTCGTGGCAGGCGACGAGATCGTCGCGCACCTCCGCGACCGGCACACTCAACCTTTCCTTTCCCAATCCGACCGACATGCACGCACACGAACCTTCAGAACTGCGAAACCCGCTCTCCAATTGGCTTTTTTGCACGGCTTCGCAAGCCCTTGCGAAGCGGATAGGCGGAAATCCGCCGCACCGCAGCATGGCAAAGACAAAGTTCGGGAATTCGCGATTGACCGAAAGTTTATGTACATACATTATCGCCGAAACGTCACATCGCAACGCAGCGCGGAGAGCGGGGTGCAGGGGTTGGTACGGCAAGGCCTGACCGGACAGGACCGCGGTGGCGGACCGGCTTCGCAGCCGGGCGATCCGGCGCAGGGCGGCCTGCCCCTGGATGGCGCCCTGGACGGCCGCGGCCCCCTGTTCGATCAGATCAAGCGCGCCGTCGCCGGCCAGATCCTGCGCGGACGCTGGCAAGCCGGCCAGCGCCTTCCCAACGAGGCGGAACTGTCGAGCCTCTACGGCGTCTCCCGCCAGACCGTGCACAAGGCCATCGCCCTGCTGGCGCGGGAAGGTTTTCTGGTGCGCCGCCGCCGCGCAGGCACCTTCGTCGCAACCAGCCGCCGCGACCGCTTCGCCCTGCCCATCGAGGACATCGGCGACGTGGTGGCGCGGGAGGGACGCGTCTATGAATTCCGCATCCGCGACCGCAGGAGCCTTCGCAACGGCGAAGGCATCCGCTGGCCGGACCTGCCCGACGGAACGCCGATCCTGACGCTGGAATGCCTGCATTTCAGCGACGGGACACCGATCCAGCACGAACGCCGTCTCGTCAACCTCGACGTCGTGCCCGAGGTGATTGACGAACCCTTTGACGTCGTGGCACCCAGCCGATGGCTGGTCGACCGGGTTCCCTGGTCGTCGGCCGACCACACCGTGCGCGCGGTCAACGCCACGGCGGAGATGGCGGCGCTGCTGGGGGTGGAGGCCGGCACGGCCTGCCTGTCGATCCGGCGGCAGACCATGCATCTCAGCCGGCCGGTGACGCTGGTGCATTTCCTGTCGGTGGGCGACCGCTTCAGCCTCAGCGGGTCGTCGATCACCGACAGCGCGACAGAGTTGAATTTGTAAACACAAAAGGACCGGCGACAGCCGCCGGCCGCAACAGGGGGTCCTTTCATGATGGAGAGCAAGGCTATGGTTCGGACGATGGTCAAGGCGGCGCTGCTGGGCGCCACGATGCTGGTCGCCGGTGCCGCCGCCGGCACGGCGATGGCCGACACGCTGGCCGATGTGAAGAACGCCGGCGTCCTGACCGTCGCCACCGAGATGCAGTTCCCGCCCTTCGATTTCCTGGAGAACAACGAGTACAAGGGCGTCGATCGCGACCTGATCGACGAGGTGGCGAAGGAACTGGGCGTCAAGGCCAAGTACATGGACCTGCCCTGGACCAGCGTGCTGCCCGGCCTGGAGGCCAAGAAGTTCGACCTGGTCATCGCTCCGGTCACCATCACGAAGGAGCGCATGAAGCGCTACTCCTTCACCGTTCCGATTTCCGAGGCGACCGCCGCCCTGATGAAGCGCGCCGACGACAAGACCATCAACAAGCCGGAGGACATCGCCGGCAAGAAGGTCGGCGGCGGCAAGGGCACTTCGCAGCTGGCCCAGTTGAAGGAATATGGCCAGACCCTGCCGACCCCGCCGGACGTGCGTGAATATGTCGACAGCAACCAGTCCTACGCCGATCTGGCCGCCGGCCGCGTCGATGCCTCGGTCAACTCGCTGCCGAACCTGAACTTCGCCGCTTCCAAGCGCAAGGACACCTTCGCCGTCGTCCTGCCGCCCTTCGGCAAACCGTCCTACTTCTCCTGGGTCGGCCGCCTGGACGAGAACGACAAGAGCCTGATCGAAGCGGTCAACGCCGCCCTGGTGAAGATCCAGAAGGACGGCCGCATGGCGACCATCCAGAAGAAGTGGTTCGGCGTCTCCCAGGACCTGCCGACCACCGTTCCGGAACCGCAGCTGTAAGCTAGCTGAACCGGGATTTCCCCCTCTCCGCCCGGGGAGAGGGGGAAACACTTCGTGGCTTTGCAAGTTTCGGAGAACTTCTCGCTTCCCCCCAACTTTACGCCATGCATCCCCCTCACCCTAACCCTCTCCCCAGGGGGAGAGGGGATTAGGTTCCGGTATCGCCGACAAAGGCCCACTCGATGAAGTTCAGCGTCATCTTAGACGCCCTTCCCTATCTGCTGGAGGCGGCCGTCACGACCATCTGGGTCTCGCTGCTCGGCGTTCTGCTGGGGCAGGTGATCGGTGTCGTCGTCTGCGTGGCGCGCCAGTCCGGCGGGCGGGCGGCCGACATGGCCGGCGGCGTCTATGTCAGCTTCTTCCGCGGCGTGCCGCTGCTGATCCAGCTTCTGCTGATCTATTACATGCTGCCGCTGATCGGCATCGACGTGCCGCCGCTGGTTGCCTCCATCGCCGCGCTCGGCCTCGCGTCCGGCGCCTATGTGTCGGAGATCTACCGCGGCGCGCTGAATGCCGTCCCGCACGGCCAGTCGGAAGCGGCGCTGGCGCTTGGCTTCCCCGGCCGGTCGATCTGGACGCGCATCCTGCTGCCGCAGGCTTTCCGCATCTCGGTCCCGGCCCTGGTCAACGAACTGATCCTGCTGCTGAAAGCGTCCTCGCTGATCTCCGTCGTCGGGGTGGCGGAGCTGACGCGGACCAGCCAGACCATTTCGGCCAGCAACTACCGCCCGCTGGAGATCTATCTGGCGGCCGGCGTCATCTATCTGGCGATCAACGGCGCGCTGGCCCTGTTCGGCACGCTGGTCGAACGCCGCCTGCAACAGGCCTGATCCGATGTTGGACCTCTCCCTTCTCGTCCAGTACGGCCCGTCGCTGCTGCGCGGCTTCGGCATCACCATCCTGTGCTGGGGGGCGGGCTGCCTCATCGGCATGGTGCTGGGCTTCGTGCTGATGCTGCTGCGGCAATTGCCGGTGAAGCCGTTGCGCTGGGTCATCCGGGTCTATATCGAGGTGATCCGCGGCACGCCCTTCCTGATCCAGCTGTTCCTGCTCTACAGCGGCGGCCCATCCATCGGCCTGCGGTTGGAGGCAACGACCGCCGGCATCCTCGGCCTCGGCATCTACGGCAGCGCCTATTTCGCCGAGATCTTCCGCGCCGGCTATCAGGCGGTGCCGAAGGGGCAGGTGGAGGCGGCGCTCAGCCTCGGCATGTCCTACGGCTCCATCCTGAAGCGGGTGATCGTGCCGGCGATGCTCGTCTCCACCATTCCGGCCATCGTCAACATGATGGCGATCCTGACCAAGGAGACGGTGGTGCTGTCGATCATCACCGTACCGGAACTGATGTACGAGATGCAGACGATGGCGGCGGAGACCTTCGCCACCTTCGAGACCATCCTGGGGATGGCGCTGTTCTACTGGCTGCTGGTCGAGGTGGTGTCGCGCCTGGGCCGCCGGCTGGAGGCGCGCGTCACCCGTTACCTGACCCATGCCTCGCCGCAAGGGTCGTCGTCCGAGACCGCAACCGCGAGGGCGTGATGACCGCCGTTTCCCAAACCGCCGCCCCGACGCGCTCCCCGACCGCCGACGACGTCGTGCCGATGGTCTCGATCCGCGGCGTCGGCAAGAGCTTCGGCACCAACGAGGTGCTGCGCGACATCGACCTGACGGTCAACAAGTCGGAGGTCGTCTGCCTGATCGGCCCCAGCGGGTCGGGCAAGAGCACGCTCCTGCGCTGCATCAACTTCCTTGAGGTCTACGACCGCGGCGAGATCCGCATCGAAGGCACGCTGGTCGGCTATACCGAGGACACGCCGCGCCGCCGCCTGTCGAACCGCGACCTGCGCAGCCTGCGCCGCAACGTCGGCATGGTGTTCCAGCAGTTCAACCTGTGGCCCCACATGACCGCGCTAGAGAATGTCGCGGAGGCGCTGGTGCAGGTCCGCGGCATGGACAAGGCGTCAGCCGCCGCGCATGCCGGCCGGATGCTGGACCGCGTGGGTCTGGCCGCCAAGGCCGATGCCTATCCCGCCCGCCTGTCCGGCGGCCAGCAGCAGCGCGTCGCCATCGCCCGCGTCATCGCGATGGAACCCCACCTGATGCTGTTCGACGAGCCGACCTCGGCACTCGACCCCGAACTGGTGGGCGAGGTGTTGCAGGTCATGCGCGATCTGGCAGCCGACGGCATGACCATGGTGGTGGTGACCCACGAGATGGGCTTTGCCGCGAATGTCGCAGACAAGGTGGCGTTCCTCGACCGCGGCCGCATCGCTGCCTTCGGCACCCCGCGCGAGGTCTTCCACGAATCCGCGGAGCCGCGGGTGCAGCAGTTCCTGCAGACCTACCACGAGCGGAACAGTTTCTAGGGAGCCGGCCGGCGTCGACCTGCAATAGTGCCGGCCGGCGATGCGGTGCCACACTCTTACGGGCGGGAAGACATCGGCGATGTTGCCGGAGCATCGCGGGCTATGGATAATTGTCGCGGCGCCAGCTCCAGAAAAGGAGCGTTTCGCGGCACGAACAGCAGCAGGTTGAATGACGGAGCGTTATTATGGGCAGGGCAGCTTCAGTGCCGCGCTGTATGACCTCATCGACGGCGCTCTGTGTCCGGAGAGTGAAGCGACATTCTACCGAACGCTCGCCATCGGCACCGCAACGCCGATCCTGGACCTCGGTGCCGGAACCGGACGCCTGACATTCGCCCTTGCCGAAGCCGGCCACGACGTGGTCGGCGTCGACCTTTCGCCCGACATGCTCTCCGTTGCCCGTCGCAAGCTGGACGCCGCCGATGAGGCGGTGAAAGGCCGCGTGTCCTTCATACAATCGGATATTTGCGAACTGGACCTCGGCCGCCGCTTCGATCTCGCGATAACCCCCTACCGGACCTTCAATTTTCTTTTGAGCGACAAAGACAGAAGCCGTTTCCTTCAGGCATTGCATCGGCATCTTTCCGAGTCCGGTCGCGCCGTCATCGACACCTGGGGAGCCTCCGACGATAGCAGCCGTCTGCGCCCGGTCGTTCAGAACCGCAGGATGATCGTCAAGCTGGAAGGCTCTCCATACAATGTCGCACGAACCTTCAAGAGCGACAGAACGGATCCCGAAAGGCAGATCACGGATTTCACCGTCAGTTATGAGATTTTGGACAAAGAGGACAGAGTTCTCAAAAGCAAGGATGAGTCGCTGGAAATGCGCTGGTGTCCGCCGGACGAGATGCGGGCCCTGCTGACGGACCACGGCTTCCATGTGTCGGCGGAACTGGGTAGCTTCGACGCAATTCCGGCCACAACGCCGGGTGACCGCCTGTGGATCGTTGAGCGCATGGGACGGCGCTGACGTAAGACCGGGCCCGCTTCCCCCTGGCACCCCGCCCGCAAACCCGCTAAGAACCTTTCGCACGCGCAACAGAACTGCACCGCGAAAGCCCCGTCTCCGTCGATGATCGAACTGCGGTCCATCACCCACGCCTATGGCGAGCGCCCCGTCCTGCACGACCTGTCGCTGCGGCTGACGGAACGGCGCATCGCCATTCTCGGCGGCAACGGCTCGGGGAAGAGCACGCTGGCGCGGCTGCTGAACGGTTTGATCCTGCCGACGGCCGGCACCGTCGCCGTCGATGGCCTGGACACCCGCAGCGACGGGCGGGCCGTGCGCCAGCGGGTCGGCTTCGTCTTCCAGAATCCCGACACCCAGATCGTCTATCCGACGGTGGAGGAAGACCTCGCCTTCGGGCTGAAGGCACGCAAGCTGCCGAAGGACGAGATCGCCCGCCGCGTCGCTGGGGCGCTGGAGCGCTACGGCCTCGACCGCTACCGCCACCAGCCGGCCCACCAGATGAGCGGCGGCGAGAAGCAACTGCTCGCCATCGCCGGGGTGCTGGTGCTGGAGCCGGCTTATGTGATCTTCGACGAGCCGACGACGCTGCTCGACCTGCGCAACCGCCGCAAGGTGATCGAACTGCTGCGCGGGCTGCCGCAGACGGTGATCGTCGTCACCCACGACCTCGACATGGTCAGGGATTTCGACCGGGCGCTGGTGCTGGAGGATGGACGCGTCGTCGCCGACGGTCCCCCGGCGGAGACCGTCCCGGCCTATATCGAGCGGCTCGGCTGATGCTGGGGCTGTATTTGCACCGCGAGTCTCCCGTCCACCGCCTTCCGGCCGGCGCCAAGCTGGGCGGGCTGCTGCTGGTGACGGTGGCGGTGCTGGCCCTGCCCGGTGCCTGGGGGGCGCTGACCGCCGGTCTGATCGGTGCGGCGGTGCTGGTCGCGGCGAGGCTGCCGGCCGGACGGGTGCTGGCGGAGTTGCGGGCGCCGGTCGTCATGCTGACCCTGCTGTTCGGCTTCCAGGCCCTGCTGGCCGGCGGCGGCTGGGAGGAGACGGCCGTCGCCGTCGCCCGCTTCGCCGCCCTGATCCTGCTGGCGACGCTGGTCACGCTGACCACCCGCGTGATGGACATGGTCGACCTGTTCGAACGGCTGTTCGGCCTGCTGCGCCCGGTCGGGGTCAACCCGGCGAAGATGGCGCTGATGCTGGCGCTGACCATCCGCTTCATCCCGCTGCTGGGCGAACAGGTGCGCGAGGTGCGGATGGCCCAGCGCGCCCGCGGCGTGGAACGCAACATAGCCGCCCTGTTCGTTCCACTGCTGGTCAAGATCCTCACCATGGCCGATGATCTGACCGCCGCACTGGAAGCGCGCGGCTATGACCCGGCGGATGCCGGAACCAAAAACAGCACTCAACGATAAAGCCACCAGCCGAAGGAAGCGTCCATCATGCTGTCAACCCGCGACCTCGTCCTCTGCGCCCTGTTCGCCGCCCTGCTGGGCGGGCTTGGCATGGCGCCGCCGATCCCGCTCGGCTTCCTGCCGGTGCCGGTCACTGCGCAGACGCTGGGCGTCATGTTGGCCGGTACCATCCTGGGCGCCAAGCGCGGCGGCATCGCAGCATTGCTGTTCGTGATGCTGGTGGCGGCCGGACTGCCGCTGCTGGCCGGCGGGCGCGGCGGCATCGGCGTGCTGATGGGGCCGACCGGCGGCTTCGTGCTGTCCTGGCCGGTCGCCGCCTTCGTCACCGGCTGGCTGGCGGAGCGGTTCGCCACCAATGCCAACCCGATCCGCCTGTTCGCGGTCAGCGTCGTCGGCGGTATCCTGGTCGTCTATGCCGGCGGCATCCCCTGGCTGTCGCTGGTCGCCGGTCTGCCGATCGAGAAGGCGCTGTTCGGCTCGCTCGCCTTCGTGCCGGGCGACCTGATCAAGGCCGGTGTCGCAGCCGTCGCCGCCTCGGGTGTCCGCCGCGCCGGCATCCTGCCGATCCATGCCTGAAAGAATTGCACCTGACCGACCTTCCTTGAACGGCGGTTTTACGGGGGCGGACAACCTCGCCCGCCCCTTCGCGCTGACCGCCGGGCGGGCGCCCGCCCATCCGGCGCTGGTCTTCGGCGACGAGACGGTGACCTACGGCGCCCTGCTGGAGCAGGTGCGGCTTGCAGGAGCCGGCGTGGCCGCCCTGCGGACGGGTGGCGAGCCGCCGCGCGTCGCGGTCAGTCTCGGCAATCGGGCGGAGCTGCCGGCGCTGTTCTTCGGCATCGTCGCGGCCGGCGGCATCGTCGGGCTGCTCGACCCGAAATGGAGCGCCGGGCAGACCGCCGCCGCCATCGACACTTTCCGTCCCGACCTGCATCTGACGGCGGAGACGGCACACACCTGGATTGCCGCTCAGCCGGCGGGGTGGACCATTCCGGCGGTCGATCCGGAAACGCCCTTCCTGGTCGGCTTCACCTCCGGCACCACCGGGCGGCCGAAGGCCTTTATCCGCAACCAGGGCTCCTGGTTGGCGACGCTGGAGGCGAGCCGGGTGGAGTTCGGCATCGGCCCCGACGACATCGTTCTTTTGCCGGGACCGCTGGTCCATGGTTTGGGCCTGTATGGTGCGGTGGAGGGTTTGTCGGCCGGCGCCACCGTGCGCGTCCAGCCGAAGTTCGACGCGGCGGATGCGGCGGCTCAACTGGCGACCAGCGGCGTCACGACGCTGGTGCTGGTACCGACGATGCTGGTCGGTATCCTCGACGCGGCGGAGCGCGACGGCCGTCGCTTTCCAGCATTGCGCCGGGTGGTCTGTTCCGGCGCCAAGCTCGCCCCCGCGGTGCATGAGCGGTTGTCCGCGCTCTGCCCCGATGCGGCGGTGCTGGAATATTACGGCGCGTCGGAGCTGAGCTTCGTCAGCCTGCGCTCGTCGCGCGACGGCGCCCCTGCCGACAGCGTCGGCCGCCCCTTCCACGGGGTGGAGGTGAGCCTGCGCGACGACGAGGGCAATCCGGTGGAGCGTGGCCGGCCCGGCACCGTCTGGGTGCGCAGCGGCATGCTGAGCGACGGCTATCTCGGCATCACCGACGGTGCCGGCTATCGCGAGCGCGACGGCTGGGGCACGGTCGGCGATTACGGCTGGATCGACGGCGAAGGCTGGCTCAGGCTGGTCGGCCGGGCAGGCGACATGGTCATCACCGGCGGCCTGAACGTCTACCCGGCAGAGGTCGAAGCGGTGCTGCGCGCTCATCCTACGGTGGCGGAGGCGGTGGTGTTCGGCCTGTCCGATCCCTATTGGGGCGACGCCCTGTCCGCCGTCGTCTGGTGGCGCGGGAGCGGACGCGCCTCGCTGGCCGAATTGCGCCATTGGTGCCAGGAGCGGCTGGAAGCCTACAAGGCCCCACGCCGGCTCTTCGCGGCGGCCGACATGCCCCTGACCGGCAGCGGCAAGATCGCCCGCGCCGATGTCCGCGAGCGGGCGAAGGCCGGTGGGTTGGAGGTGGTGGAGTGAGCAACCGCCCGATCATCGTCGCCGCCCGGCGCACACCCGTCGGCCGCATCGGCGGCACCCTGCGGGAGCTTCCCGTCGAGGACCTCGCCGCCCCGGTCATCCGCGCGGTTCTGTCCGACGCCGGCATCGATCCGGCGGAGGTGGAGGAGGTGCTGCTGGGCAACGCGGTCGGCCCGGGCGGCAACGTCGCGCGGCTGTCGGCGCTGGCGGCCGGGCTGCCGGTGTCGGTTCCCGGCGTCACGGTGGACCGGCAGTGCGGGTCGGGACTGGAGGCGGTCAACCTCGCCGCCCGGCTGGTGCAGTCCGGCGCCTGCGACGTCGCGCTTGCCGGGGGCGTGGAGAGCACCAGCACCGCACCCTGGCGCGTCGCCAAGCCGTCCAGCCTCTACCGCAGCCCGACCTTCTACGACCGCGCCCGCTTCTCCCCCGATGAGATCGGCGACCCGTCGATGATCGAGGCGGCGGAAAATGTCGCCGCCGCCCACGGCATCGGCCGCGCCCGCCAGGACCGCTACGCCCTGGACAGCCACCGCAAGGCCTTCGCCGCGCAAGCAACCGGACGGTTCAACCGCGAGATCGTGCCGCTCACCTTGCGCGACGGCCGCATCATCGACCGCGACGAATGCCCGCGCGCCGACACCAGCTTTGAAAAATTGGCGGCTCTGCGCCCCATCCTGCGGCCGGACGGCACCGTGACCGCCGGCAACGCCTGCCCGGTCAATGACGGCGCCGCCGTGGTCGCCGTGGTGTCGGAGCGGAAGTTCCGCGCGCTCGGCCTGACCCAGGGGCTGGCAGTGGTGGACAGCGCGTCGGCCGGCGTGGAGCCAAAGCTTCTCGGCACCGGCCCGATCCCGGCGGTGATGAAGCTGCTGGCCCGCAATCCCTGCCTGTCCGTCGCCGACATCGACCTCGTCGAGTTCAACGAGGCCTTCGCCGCCCAGGTGCTGGCCAGCCTCGATGCGCTCGGCATCGACCCGGCGCGCGTGTCGGTCGGCGGCGGAGCGCTGGCGCTAGGCCATCCCTATGGCGCGTCCGGAGCCATACTGGTGACGCGCCTGTTCACCGAGCTGCTGTTCCCGGCCCCGGGCACCACGCCCCGCCGGGGCCTCGCGACGCTCGGCATCGGCGGCGGGCTGGGGCTCGCCACACTTCTGGAGCCAGTTTGAATGACCAGCGCCGCCACGGCCGGGGATAGTTTCCGGTCGGCCTTCCGTCACCGCGCCTTCGCACTGTTCTGGAGCGCGCGGGTCTGTTCGATGCTGGCGATCCAGATGCAGGTGGTGGCGGTCGGCTGGCAGGTCTATGCCATGACCGGCGACCCGCTCGACCTCGGGCTGGTCGGGCTGTTCCAGTTCCTGCCCACCCTGGCCCTGGTGCTGGTCGCCGGCCATGTCGTCGACAACAACGACCGCAAGACGGTGCTGTTCGGCGCCCTGTCGATCGAGATGATCGCGGTCGCCGCCCTGTTCCTGTTGACCATGGCCGGCGCGCTGTCGCCCCACGCGATCTTCGCCGTGGTGGCGCTGATCGGCCTCGCCAAATCCTTCGAGGGGCCGGCCAACCAGGCGATCCTGTCGGCGACGGTGCCGGTGGAGGATCTGCCCAACGCCGTCGCCTGGCAGTCGTCGGGGGTGCAGGTGGCGCAGATTTCCGGTCCGGCGCTGGGCGGCCTGCTCTACATCGCCGGGCCGGCGGCGGTCTATGGCGTCAGCACGGCGATGCTGGTGCTGTCGGTCCTGCTGATCGCCGCCTGCCGGCCGCGCCCCGTCACCATGACCAAGCGCGCCATGAGCCTGACGAGCATGCTGGCCGGTGCCGCCTTCATCCGCAGCCGGCCGGAGATCCTGGGCGCCATCTCGCTCGACCTCTTCGCGGTCCTGCTGGGCGGGGCGACGGCGCTGCTGCCGATCTATGCGCGCGACGTTCTGCATGTCGGACCGTGGGGCCTCGGCCTGCTGCGCTCCGCCCCGGCGCTGGGGGCGCTCGCCATGGCGATGGTCATCACCCGCTGGGGCGTGAAGCGCCATGCCGGGCGCTGGATGCTGGTCGCCGTCGCCGGGTTCGGAGTCGCCACCATCGCCTTCGGCCTGTCGGCCGATCCTGTGCTGTCCTTCATCGCCCTGCTGGCGGTCGGCGCCACCGATCAGGTCAGCATGTTCGTCCGCCAGACGCTGGTCCAGCTCTCCACGCCCGACGAAATGCGCGGCCGGGTCGGCGCCGTCACCTCGCTGTTCATCGGTGCCTCCAACCAACTGGGCGAGTTCGAATCAGGCAGCGTCGCGGCGCTGGTCGGCGCAGTTCCGGCGGTCGTGCTGGGCGGCGTCGGCGCCGTCGGGCTGGCCGGCCTGTGGGCGGTGATGTTCCCGGCCCTGCGCCGGGTGGACAGGTTGCTGGGGCGGTAGACGAATCCACACGCCGGAAGCGAAATCCACTCGGACACTCTCGACATTCTAAGATTGCGCATTTACCCTTTTGCGCATGCCCTAACGGTCACCGCTTCCAACCGGTGGCCTGAAGGCGACCGTAGAATGGGATGTGCGATGGTGACGCAGGGCACGGCGATGCCGCCCCTGAGATCAGCTGCTGCAGAACATCCCCTCAGCCATACTTCCATCGGATTTCTCGAGGCCCCAGAATGACCACTGTCGTCGCGAATGTTTCGATCAATTTATCGGGGTCTGGAGATACCGCCGGTATCGTTTACGACAATTACTCCCTTCTTTCGCAAAGCTCTTCGCAGATAGCGTTCCGTTACACACTGAACGGGGCGCCGGTGATGGACATTACCGTCACCGGGTCGTTCAACATCACCGATTACAATGTGTCCGGAAGGATAACTTCCGTGTCGGCAACCCTGCCCGGCGGAAGTTCGCTGTTGTCGTTCAGCAATGCCAACATCAGCTTTTCCAGCGTCTACAGCCTTTCTTATGCGCTGACCACCCAGAACATCCTGTCCGGCAGCGACCAGATCTTTGGATCGTCCTATGCCGACAGGCTCTATGGATATAACGGGAACGATTATATCAGCGGCGGCGGCGGTGATGATCTGTTCAACGGCGGGTATGGAGTCGATACGATCGATGGAGGTGACGGCGTCGATACGGTCATCTCCAGCCAGAGCTATGCGCCCAACAAACTGATGGGCTACGGCGGCCAGTCCGCAGTCATCGACCGCCTCAATGGGTCCGATCTGATTCGGAATGTCGAATATATCCGGTTTTCCGACCGCACGGTCTCGGCCTCCAGCGCGACCACCTTCGACGCGATGAGCTATCTCGCGGCCAACCGCGACTTGGCGGCCGCGTTCGGAACCGACGGCACGGCTGCCTTCTACCATTACGTGCAGACCGGGCACCTCGAAAACCGGTCGACGACATTTGATGCCGCCAGCTACCTGGCCGCAAACCGCGATCTTGCTGCTGCATTCGGTACGAACACCGCGGCTGCGACGGAGCATTATATCGTTTTCGGCCGCTCGGAAGGGCGCAGCACGACGTTCAACGCCATGAGCTACATCGCGGCCAACCCGGATCTGATCCGGGCGTTCGGCACCGACACGACTGCCGCGGCGTTGCACTACGCCAGCAACGGGCGCCTGGAAGGGCGGACGACCACCTTCAACGCGGCGGCCTATCTGGCGCGCAATCCCGATGTGCAGCGTGCCTTGGGCAGCACCGAGGCGGCTGCGGCCACCCACTACGTCACGTTCGGCTATCGCGAAGGGCGCTCCACCGCTCCGCTGAGCACCACGGGACGGGCGGCCCCGATGCTTGAGCCCGACGGCATTTCCGGGACGCTGGCAGCAATCTCGTAAGCGGACGCGCGGCGGGCGGCGGGCACCCACCTTGCCCGCCGCATCGCCTGACAATTCACAGATATCGGATCGTCACCTTGTCCGCCGCCTGCTTGGCCCGTGCCCGCGCGTCGTCGGTATCGGTGCCGGTGGCGAGCGCCACGCCCATGCGGCGGTTCTTGCGGGTGGTCGGCTTGCCGAACAGCCGGACGTCGACCTCCTGTTCCGCAGACCCGAGCCGCAACGCGTCGGCCAGCCCCTCGATGCGGAAGCTTTCCGCCTCACGGTCGGCCAGGATGACCGCCGACGCCGACGGGGCACGGCAGACGATGTTGGGGATCGGCAGGCCCAGGATGGCGCGGGCATGCAGTTCGAACTCCGACAGGTTCTGCGACAGCAGGGTGACCATGCCGGTGTCATGCGGGCGCGGCGACAGCTCGGAGAAGATGACCTCGTCGGCGGTCACGAAGAACTCGACGCCGAAAATGCCGTAGCCGCCGAGATTGTCGACGACGCGCGCCGCCATCGCCTTGGCGTCGTCCAGCATCGCCTGTGGCATGGCGACCGGCTGCCAGGATTCCTGATAGTCGCCGCGCTCCTGCCGGTGGCCGATCGGCTCGCAATAGAGAATGCCGTCACGGGTGCGGACGGTCAGCAGGGTGATCTCGTATTCGAAGGGGACGAATTCCTCGACGATCACCTTGCGGCGGTCGCCGCGCATGTTCGCCACCGCATAGTCCCAGGCGGCCTCCAGCCCGGCGGCATCCTGCACCGTGCTCTGCCCCTTGCCGGACGACGACATCACCGGCTTGACGACGCAGGGGAAACCGGTGTGCTCCGCCCCGGCGCGCACCTCCTCCAGGCTCTCGGCATAGCGGTAGCGCGAGGTGCGCAGGCCGAGTTCGGTCGCGGCGACCTCGCGGATGCGGTCGCGGTTCATCGTCATGGTGGCGGCGCGGGCCGACGGGACGACCGTGGTGCCGGCATCCTCGAACTCGTGCAGCACCTCGGTGCGGATCGCCTCCACCTCCGGCACGATGAAGTCCGGACGGTGCTTGGCGATGGCGGCGCGCAGGGCGTCGGCGTCCAGCATGGAGAACACCTCCGCCTTATCGGCGACCTGCATCGCCGGGGCGTTGGCGTAGCTGTCGCAGGCGACGACCTCGCATCCCAGCCGCTTGGCCGCGATGACGAACTCCTTGCCCAACTCCCCAGAGCCGAGCAGCAGGATCCTGGCGGTGAACATCCACGCACTCCCGATATTGGCGACAGCTGCCCGACCATAGGGCTTCCCGCCTGCCGGGCCAAGCCCCGCCGCAGGCCTTCCGTATGCACCGGCCGGGCGGAAGCGGCGCGGAGCCAATATTTCTAAAATGAAATTATAATGGTAATGGATGAAAAACGCTGCTCATGTGTTTGTGCTTCAATGAAGCCCTATTTCAGGAGGCGGCGATGGGACCAGTGGCACGGCGCGGAGGTTTCGGCGGCAGGACCATGATGGCCGCTTGTCTGGCGGTGTCGCTGGCCTTGCCCGGCTGTGCCGGCAACGGCAACGACGACATGGCGGGCGCCCTGCTGATCGGCGCCGCTGTGGTCGGGCTGGGCGTGCTGGCCGCCACCGCCGGCGATGACGACGACGATGGCGATTACAATCGCGGCCGGCACCATCACCGTCGCGGCAGCTACGACAATGGCGGCTATTACGGCAACGGCTACGACAGCGGGTACCGAAGCCGGGGCGGCTACAGCCGCTATGCCGGCAACGGCCGGTGCGACGACGCGCGCTACCGCACCTCCAACGGCGGGCGGGCGGATGCCGGGACGGACGAATGGGACTGCCGCCGTTTCGGCGACGGCCGCAAATGACCGGTCAGCGCCGCCGTCCCTCCAGGTTCTTGCGGACGATTCCGGCGATGATCAGCGAGAAGGCCAGCAGCCGCAGCAGATAGACCCAGCTCTGCTCCTCCCTCTCCAGCCCGCCCAGCGCCAGCACCATCTGGTTGGTCGCCAGCAGCGCAAAGGCCAATGCGAAGCTGACGAACAGTGCATCGCGCGTCCGTGCCCAGAAGCGCAGGAAGAACAGCCCCGCGACCGCATACAGCGCCGCCAGCGCCCCGGTGAAGAAACTGTAGGTGGTTGGCAACATCACTCGGCATCCCAGATGAAGCCGTAAAGCAGGATCCCGACCCCGGCCAGGGCGGAGAGATGGCGGAACGGCAGCAGGTCGACCTCCGTCGGCAGAACGACGACGTCGATGAACAGCAGCAGGTTGTTGATCGCCAGCCCGACGAAACACAGCGTGCTCCACAGCAGCAGGCGGCTGTGCGACCGCAGGTAACTGCGCAGCAGCAGGACCATGCACAAAAGGCTGGCGGCAAAGCACAGCAGATAGACCGCCGACTTCATGACATCCATGTCAGCGCCCTTCTTTCCCTCTCCCCGGCGGGGAGGGGAGCCGATACATGTCGAAGGAAGAAACTGTCGGAACAGGCATCGTCTCTGTCCAGTGAATCTCAATCATTGGGGCGGAACCTGAAGGAGTCGGCAAAGATCTGTACCTTGTTGCCGGGTGCCGCGAAGATCTCGCGGATGATGGCGGACGGACGGGTGGCATAGGCCTGCGCGATCTCCTCAACCCATTTGTCGAGGATCGGGGCGGCGGGCTGGTAGCGGTGACGGCCGTCCGCCAGCGCCACCAGAAGCCCGGCCCCGAGAAAGCCGCCCAGCGCCTCCTGAACCACCACGTCGCTGCCGCGCAGCTCCATCACGAGGTCACCGTTCGACCAGTCGCGATCGGGATGCCGGCGCAACAGCAAAAGCAGTTCCAACGCCCAGACGGATCGGATGGAGCTTCTGAGCAGGGTAAGCGCGTCGTCGGACAAAACCATGAACCGGAACCTGACCTGATATGCACAACCGGCGGCGTGGGACGGCGCCGCCCTCGATCCCCCTCATCATCCCCGGACGGCCTCCGCCGGGGCGAGAGGGGCCTGCAAATCCAGCGCGCGCCGCAGGGCGCGGGCCAGAACGCCGTCGCGGTAAGGCTTCGGCAACGTTTCCGCCCGGCTCAGCACGGCCCCCAGCACGGCGCCGGGATCGGCGGCGCTGCCGGTGTCGGCGAATGCGCCGGCCTCCGGTTCCGGCGCACTGGTTCCGTTGGCATAGCCGGATGCGAACAGCACCCGCAGGGAGGGATGGCGGCGCAAACCCTCCAGTGCCAGTTCGCGCCCGTTCAGCCCGCCGGGCATCACGATGTCGGTGAACAGAAGATCGACCGGCTGGCGGTCCAGCAGGGTCAGCGCCGCTTCCGCCCCGTCGGCTTCCAGCACGCGGTATCCCAGCGCCGACACCGCCTGGACGGCGACCGCCCGCACGTCGGCGTCGTCATCCACCACCAGCACCGTCTCGCCACGTCCGGCGAAGGCCTCGTCGGCGCCGTCCTCGTCCGGAGCGGGGCCTTGCGCTGCGTCCATCGCCGCACGCGGCAGATAAAGGCGGAAGGTGGTGCCGGTGCCGGGGGTGCTGTCGATGCCGATCAGCCCGCCCGACTGCTTGACGAAGCCATGGATCATGGCAAGGCCCAGGCCAGTGCCCTTCCCCGTCTCCTTGGTGGTGAAGAAGGGCTCGAAAGCGCGCTCCAGCACATCCGGCGGCATGCCGCATCCGCTGTCCGCCACCGACAGCAGGATATAGTCGCCGGCCGGCACCGACATGCCGTGTGCCGTCTGCGGCTCGCGGAAGCGGCTGTTCGCGGTGCGGATCCGCAGGGTTCCGCCGCCGGGCATGGCATCGCGGGCGTTGATGACGAGGTTCAGCAGGGCCGACTCCGCCTGCGACCGGTCCACCGATGCCGTCCACAACGGCTCGGCATCGGCCGGCGGCGCCTCGATGGCGATGGCGACGGCACCGCCCAGCGTGCGCTCCATCAGCTCGCCCATGCCGGCAACCAGCGCGCCGAGATCCACCGGCTCCGGGTGAAGCTGCTGGCGCCGGGCGAAGGTCAGCAGACGCCGCGTCATGTCGGAACAGCGCAGCGCCGCCTGCAGCGCCATCTCCGCCCGCCGCGCCGCCTTCGGGTCGTCGGCGAGGCCGGGGACCAGGCGTTCCAGGCTGCCGATCACCACCATCAGCATGTTGTTGAAGTCGTGGGCAATGCCGCCGGTCAGCCGGCCAACCATCTCCATCTTCTGCGCATGGGCGAGCTGCTGCTGGGCCTGACGCGTCTCGGTCACGTCCATGATGGTGCCGAACAGCTCGGTCGGCACGCCGTCCTCGTCGCGCACGACGACGGCCTGGTCCAGCAGATGCCGTTCGCCGCCGTCCGGGCCACGCCAGCGATATTCCACCATGGTCAGCCCGGTCTCGTGAACCGATTCCAGCTGCCGCAGCACGCGGCTGCGGTCGTCCGGATGCAGCCCGCTTTCCCAGAATTGCGGATCCTCGATGAAGCGGGCGGCGGGGCAGCCCAGCACCGTTTCCGTGGTGTCCGACAAATAGCGGAACGGAATGCCCGAAGTCAGATCGGCAGTGTAGAGCACGATGGGAAGCTGGCCCAGGATCAGCGCCTGCCGCTCCTCCGACCGGCGCAGCGCCTGTTCGGCCTGCCGCATCTCGCGCCGCACGCGCTCATTCTCGTCCAGCAGGCGCTGCTTGGCCTCGACCTCGCGCTTCACCTCCTCGGTCTTGCGGTAGAGGTCGACGAAGACCGCCACCTTGCATTTCAGGATCAGCGGGTCGACGGGCTTGAACATGTAATCCACGGCGCCGGTGGCATAGCCGCGGAAGATATGCGTCTCGTCCTTGTTGATGGCGGTCAGGAAGATGATCGGGATGTGGCGGGATTTCTCGCGCAGGCGGATCAGCTCCGCCGTCTCGTAGCCGTCCATGCCCGGCATGTGCACGTCCAGCAGGATCAGGGCGAAGTCCTGGCGCAGCAGATGCTTCAGCGCCTCCTCGCCCGAGCGGGCGAGCACCAGTTGCGCCCCCAGATCCTCCAGCGTCTCACGCACGGCGAACAGGTTCCGCGGGTCGTCGTCGACGATCAGGATCGCGACGTCCGCCTTGTCGGGCTGGGGATTCGAATCGCTGGTCATGGTTCCGCTTTCCCATCCCGCGGGGACGGCAGCCGGGCCGGCGGGCGGTGGCACCGGCGTCACGTCGGGCGCTGGGGCCGCCGGCAGAAGCGTCTGGCGAACGGCTTCCTCGCCGGGTATCGGAAGGCTGGTGGTGCCGAGCAGGGCCGACCGGTGAACCGGCGGTACCGGAGAGGCGGGCGGCGGGACGAAGGGCGCTCGCCGCCCCCGCCTCGCCGTCTGGAGCTTGCGCCGCGTCATGGCTGCACCCCGCCGCGCGCCTGCGGACGGTTGCCCTTGGCGGTCCAGATCCGCAGCAGCGACAGCAGATGGTCGATGTCCACCGGCTTGGCGATGTAATCGGTGGCGCCCGCTTCGATGCATTTGTCGCGGTCGCCCTTCATCGCCTTGGCGGTGACGGCGATCATCGGCAGGCCGCGGAACTCCTCGATGCCGCGGATGGCGCGCATGGTCTCATAGCCATCCATCTCCGGCATCATGATGTCGACCAGCACCACGTCCACCTCCGGATCGGCGCGCAGCCGCTCGATCCCCTCGCGCCCGCTTTCGGCATGCAGGACCTCGATCCTGTGGGCCTCCATGACGCTGGCGAGCGAGAAGATGTTGCGGATGTCGTCGTCGATCACCAACACCCGCTTGCCGGCCAGCGACGGGTCGTGCTGGCGCAAATCCAGGATGCTGCGCCGCTTCTCCTCGGGCAGGCGGTCGACGGCGCGGTGCAGGAACAGCGCCGTCTCGTCCAGCAGCCCGGCCGGCGAGCGGGCGCTCTTCAGCACCACCGTCTCGGCGAGCCGGCGCAACCGCGCCTCGTCCTCCGCCGCGATGTCGGCGGCGACATAGACCACCACCGGCATCCAGGCGAGCGTGTCACGGGTGCGCAGCCATTCGATCAGCTCGAAATCGACGGTGACCGGTCCGGGCAGGTTCGGGCTGGACAGGTCCAGCACCATGCAGTCGAAACGGTCGGCCGTCAGCGCCGCCATCGCCGCCTCGATCGAGGTGACGGTGTGCGTCTCCACGTCGCCGTTGCCGATCAGGGCGGCGACGGCACCCGGCTGCGGGCTGTCCTTCTCCACCACCAGAAGCTTGCGGTGGTCGCGTTCCTTGAAGCTCTTGACCCGGTTCAGGGCGTCGAAGATCGCCTCGCGCTCCACCGGCTTCTCCGAATAATCGAAGGCGCCCATCGACAGGCCGCGCCGCCGCTCGTCCTTGGCGGAGATGACGTGGACCGGGATGTGGCGGGTCTGCGGGTCCCGCTTCAGCAGGTCGAGCAGCGCCCAGCCGTCCATGTCCGGCAGCCCGATGTCGAGCAGCACGGCGTCCGGCCGGTATTTGCGCGCCAGTGGCAGCGCCGCCGCCCCGCCGCTGGACAGGATGGTGCGGAACCCCTTCTCCCGCGCCAGATCGAGCAGGATGGAGGCGAAGGTGTTGTCGTCCTCCACGATCAGCACCACCGGCTCGCCGGGGCGCAGCTTTTCGCGGTCGTCGCCGCCCGGCGGCATGTCCAGCAGAGCCAGCCCTTCCTGCGGTCCGGAGGCCACCACCGGCCGGGTCGCCGTCTCCGTCCGCTTGGGCAGAAGCCCGGCCGGCGCAGGGGAGGTGCCGAGCGCGGCGCTGGCTGCGGCGACGGCGGGGGTGCCGAGCGGAGCGGCGGATTCCGCCATGCTGTCGAAGCTGCGCGGAACGAACAGCGTGAAGGCGCTGCCCTGGCCGGGCGTGCTGGAGACGCGGATCTCACCGCCCAGCAGCCGGGCGATCTCGCGGCTGATCGACAGCCCCAGGCCGGTGCCGCCATATTTGCGGCTGGTGGTGCCGTCGGCCTGCTGGAAGGCTTCGAAAATGATGCGCTGCTTTTCCTCGGGAATGCCGATGCCGGTGTCGATGACGGTGAAGGCCAGCACCGAAGATGCCGCGTCCAGCGTCGGATGCGCCGCGCTCCAGCCTTCGGTGGCCGGGGCGACGCGGAAGGTGATGCCGCCGCTCTCGGTGAATTTGAAGGCGTTGGACAGCAGGTTGTTCAGCACCTGGGCCAGCCGCTTCTCGTCGGTCTGGACGCTGGCGGGCAGCGCCTCGTCCATCTCGATGGTGAAGTCCAGCTTCTTCTCCTGCGCCAGCTGCGCGAAGGTCCGCTCGACATGGTTGCGCAGGTCGCCCAGCACGACCTCGCCGATCTCCAACGTCACCGTGCCGGATTCGATCTTCGACAGGTCGAGGATGTCGTTGATGAGCCCCAGCAGGTCCGATCCGGCGGAATGGATGGTGCGGGCGAACTCCACCTGACGGTCGGACAGGTTGGTGTCGGGATTGTCGGCCAGCAGCTTCGACAGGATCAACAGGCTGTTCAGCGGCGTGCGCAGCTCGTGGCTCATGTTCGCCAGGAACTGCGACTTGTATTTGGAGGTCAGGGCGAGCTGCTCCGCCTTCTCCTCCAGCGCCGCCTTGGCGAACACGACCTCGCGGTTCTTGCGCTCCACCTCGATGTTCTGCTTCTCCAGCTGTTCGGCCTTTTCCTCCAGCGCCTCGTTGGTGGTGGTCAGCTTTTCCTGCTGGGCCTTCAGCAGTTCTTCCGACTTGCGCAGCGAGGCGGCCTGCTGTTCCAGCCGCTCGTTGGTGGTCTTCAGCTCCTCCTGCTGGCTCTGCAGTTCGGTGGTCAGGCGCTGCGACTGCTTCAGCAGGCCTTCGGTGCGCATGTTGGCGGCGATCGTGTTGAGCACGATGCCGATGCTCTCGGTCAGCTGCTCCAGGAAGCTCTGGTGCGTCTCGCTGAAGCGGCCGAAGCTCGCCAGCTCGATCACCGCCTTCACGTCGTCCTCGAACAGCACCGGCAGGACGATGATGTTCAGCGGCGGCGCCTCGCCCAGGCCGGAACTGATGGAGACATAGTCACGCGGCACGTTGGTCAGCAGGATGCGCTTCTTCTCGTAGGCGCACTGCCCGACCAGACCTTCCTTCAAGTGGAAGCGGTTGGACAGGTTCTTGCGCTCTTTCAGCGCGTAGGAGGCGACCAGTTCCAGCAGCGGCTCGTCGCGGTCGCGGGTTGCGACATAGAAGACACCATGTTGCGCATTCACCAGCGGCGCGATCTCCGACAGGATCATGTTGGAGACGGTGACCAGATCGCGTTCGCCCTGCAGCATGCGGGTGAATTTGGCAAGGTTGGTCTTCAGCCAATCCTGTTCCGCATTCTTCAGCGTCGTGTCGCGAAGATTGCGGATCATCTCGTTGATGTTGTCCTTCAGCGCCGCGACCTCGCCCATCGCCTCCACGGTGATGGAGCGGGTCAGGTCGCCCTTGGTCACCGCGGTGGCGACCTCGGCGATGGCGCGCACCTGGGTGGTCAGGTTGGCGGCCAACTGGTTCACGTTCTCGGTCAGGTCCTTCCAAAGGCCGGCGGCGCCGGGCACGCGGGCCTGACCGCCCAGCTTGCCTTCGATGCCCACCTCGCGCGCCACGTTGGTGACCTGATCGGCGAAGGTCGCCAGCGTGTCGATCATGCCGTTGATGGTGTTGGCCAGCGCCGCGATCTCGCCCTTCGCGTCCACCGCCAGCTTGCGCTTCAGGTCGCCGTCGGCGACCGCGGTGACGACGCTGGCGATGCCGCGCACCTGTCCGGTCAGGTTCGCCGCCATCATGTTCACGTTGTCGGTCAGGTCCTTCCAGGTGCCGCCGACGCCTTCCACCTTCGCCTGACCGCCCAGCTTGCCTTCGGAACCCACCTCGCGCGCCACGCGCGTCACCTCCGAGGCGAAGCTGTTCAGCTGGTCCACCATGGTGTTGATGGTGGATTTCAGCTCGAAGATCTCGCCTTTCACGTCGACGGTGATCTTCTTCGACAAATCGCCCTTGGCGACCGCGGTGGTGACTTCGGCGATGTTGCGGACCTGACCGGTCAGGTTCGCCGCCATCATGTTCACGTTGTCGGTCAGATCCTTCCAGGTGCCGGCGACGCCCTTCACCTGGGCCTGACCGCCCAGCTTGCCCTCGATGCCCACTTCGCGCGCCACGCGGGCAACTTCAGAGGCGAAGCTGTTCAGCTGATCCACCATGGTGTTGATGGTGGATTTCAGCTCCAGAATCTCGCCCTTCACATCGACGGTGATCTTCTTCGACAAATCGCCGTTGGCGACCGCCGTCGTCACCTCCGCGATGTTGCGCACCTGCCCAGTCAGGTTGGTCGCCATCGCGTTCACATTGTCGGTCAAATCCTTCCAGGTGCCGGCAACGCCCTTCACCTGCGCCTGTCCGCCCAGCTTGCCTTCGGAGCCCACCTCGCGCGCCACGCGCGTCACTTCCGAGGCGAAGCTGTTAAGCTGGTCCACCATGGTGTTGATGGTCGACTTCAGCTCCAGAATCTCGCCCTTCACGTCGACGGTGATCTTCTTCGACAAATCGCCGTTGGCGACCGCCGTCGTCACCTCCGCGATGTTGCGCACCTGCCCGGTCAGGTTGGTCGCCATCGCGTTCACGCTGTCGGTCAAATCCTTCCAGGTGCCGCCGACACCCCGGACCTGCGCCTGTCCGCCCAGCTTGCCTTCGGAGCCCACCTCGCGCGCCACACGCGTCACCTCCGAGGCGAAGCTGTTCAGCTGGTCCACCATCGTGTTGATGGTGTTCTTCAGCTCCAGAATCTCGCCCTTCACCGGCACGGTGATCTTCTTGGACAGATCGCCATTGGCGACGGCGGTCGTCACGTCGGCGATGTTGCGCACCTGTCCGGTCAGATTTGCCGCCATCAGGTTCACGCTGTCGGTCAGGTCCTTCCAGGTGCCGCCGACGCCCTCCACGCGCGCCTGACCGCCCAGCTTGCCCTCCGAACCCACCTCGCGCGCCACGCGCGTCACTTCCGAGGCGAAGCTGTTCAACTGGTCCACCATGGTGTTGATGGTGGATTTCAGCTCCAGAATCTCGCCCTTTACGTCGACCGTGATCTTCTTCGACAGGTCACCCGTCGCGACGGCGGTCGTCACGTCGGCGATGTTGCGGACCTGACCGGTCAGGTTGGCCGCCATCATGTTCACGCTGTCGGTCAGGTCCTTCCAGGTGCCGCCGACGCCCTTCACCTGGGCTTGGCCACCAAGCTTGCCCTCGGAGCCCACCTCGCGCGCCACGCGCGTCACTTCCGAGGCGAAGCTGTTCAACTGGTCCACCATCGTATTGATGGTGGATTTCAGCTCCAGAATCTCGCCCTTCACGTCGACCGTGATCTTCTTCGACAGGTCACCTCTCGCGACTGCTGTCGTCACTTCGGCGATGTTGCGGACCTGACCGGTCAGGTTCGCCGCCATCATGTTCACGTTGTCGGTCAGGTCCTTCCAGGTGCCGCCGACACCCTCTACCTTCGCCTGACCGCCCAGCTTGCCTTCGGAGCCCACTTCGCGCGCCACGCGCGTCACTTCCGAGGCAAAGCTGTTCAGCTGGTCCACCATGGTGTTGATGGTGGATTTCAGCTCCAGGATCTCGCCCTTCACGTCGACGGTGATCTTCTTGGACAGATCGCCCTTGGCGACCGCGGTCGTCACCTCCGCGATGTTGCGCACCTGACCGGTCAGGTTGGCCGCCATCACGTTGACGTTCTCGGTCAAGTCCTTCCAACTGCCGGCGACGCCCTTCACCTGCGCCTGCCCGCCCAGCTTGCCCTCTATCCCGACCTCGCGCGCCACACGCGTCAGTTCGGTGGTGACGGTGACGAGCTGCTCCACCATGGTGTTGACGTTGCGGGCGGTGCGCAGGAACTCACCCTGCAACGGGCGGCCTTCGATCTCCAGCGCCATGGTCTTGGACAGGTCGCCCTTGGCGACGGCGCCGATGACGCGGGCGATTTCCGTCGTCGGCTGGATCATATCGCCGACCAGCGTGTTGATGCTGTCGACGCAGGTTTCCCAGCCGCCCGACGCGTTGTTCAGCTTGGCGCGCTGGCTGATGCGGCCTTCCTTGCCGATGGCGACGCTCAGCCGGCTGGTCTCGGTGGTCAGGTTATGGTTCAGCTCGACCACGTCGTTGAAGGCGGCGGCGATCTCGCCGTCGATTCCCGTCAGGTCCAGCGGCAGCCGCACCGAGAAATCACCCTTGCGCAGTTGCCGCAGGGCCATCAGCAGAACCTTCGGATCCAACGCGTCCGCCGTCTCGACCATCGCCGTCATGCCGTTCCCCAATCCGCGCGCCGAGCCCACCATGGACCGCGCTCCGCCCATCCCCAAGACCGCCTGGTTGTGCGGTCGAAGAAAACGCAAGCCTACACAACCGGAAAGCCGAATACCCGCATCAGGACTGTGTGTACACCGCCCCAGTTGGAAGGGCGACTGCGCAGTCCTACAGCCCCGCACGATGAAGTAAAGGCGATTCCGGTCAATTTAGCCTTTCGTAGGCGCTTGCGATTCGTGCGGAAGGATTACGCCTATGACTTACGTTGGAGAGGGTCGGTTCTTGTGCTTGGACGCTCTCCTCAGCTCAGTCATTCAGCCGAACGACCATTGCGCATCACGCGGACGCCGGAACGATTTACCCGCCGTTATCGTTAAGGATCCAGCCACGGCGGGTCTTTCCGGCACCGGCCGCTTCCCGCGGGGCAAGACGACCCGACCTTCTTCACAGCCCGGGGCTTGGCCATGACTCTGTGGACATTCACCATGCAGGCTTCGATGTGCTGCATGCTCTCTTGGATGCGCGCCTGCCAACAGAGCGTGGCCTTGGCCCATTCTTTCGCTGGAATGCCCGGATTGCCGATGCTCAGCCCACCACGACCTCCGGCTGACGTTCTGCCCTTTCCGGTACGGCGCGCGGCGCGCGGCGGCGGGTTCGGCGGACCGGCGGTGGTGATCCCACTGGGCCGGCGCTGAATCCCCGCTCACGCAATCGTGTAGACCCTGTGATTTGCCGACGGCCGGCTGCGGACCTATGGTTAGTGGCAGGAATGGTCCGTTCGGGAGAGGGTCGATGCTGTTCAAATTCCCCACCGCGTCGCAGGCACGCGAAGACGAGGTGACGCCGCGGGAGCTTTTCCTGTCGCGCCGCAGCCTGATGGCCGGCGGTGCCGCCGCGATGGCGCTGGGCAGCCTGCCGGTGTGGAGCGGCAACGCGCTCGCCGCCGCCTTCGAGGCGCCGACCACAATCAAGCCGGCCGATCCGAAGTTCGACCCGACGACGCCGATGAAGTCGGCCACCACCTACAATAATTTCTACGAGTTCGGCACCGGCAAGAGCGATCCGGCCGAGAATGCCGGCACGCTGAAGACCCGCCCGTGGGAAATCGCCATCGGCGGCGAGGTTGCCAAGCCGACGACCATCGGCATCGAGGACATGCTGAAATTCCCGATGGAGGAACGCATCTACCGCCTGCGCTGCGTCGAAGGCTGGTCGATGGTGATCCCCTGGGTCGGCTTCCCGCTGGCCGAACTGCTGAAGCGGGTGGAGCCGACCGGCAACGCCAAATACGTCGCCTTCCAGACACTGAACGACCCGAAGCAGATGCCGGGCCTGCGCTCCTGGGTGCTGGACTGGCCCTATACCGAGGGGCTGCGGCTTGATGAGGCCATGCACCCGCTGACCCTGCTTGCCGTCGGCATGTATGGCGAGGTGCTGCCCAACCAGAACGGCGCGCCGATCCGGCTGGTGGTGCCGTGGAAATACGGCTTCAAGTCGATCAAGTCGATCGTCAAGATCACGCTGGTGAAGGAGCAGCCGCCGACTGCCTGGAACAAATCGCAGCCCAGTGAATACGGCTTCTATTCAAACGTCAATCCCGCGGTCGACCACCCGCGCTGGAGCCAGGCGACGGAACGGCGGGTCGGCGAATTCTCCCGCCGCAAGACGCTGCCCTTCAACGGCTACGGCGAAGAGGTCGCGTCGCTCTATACCGGGATGGACCTGAAGGCGAATTTCTGACGATGTCCGATTTCCGCGCCGCCGCCAACGCGGCCCTTGCGTCCCGCTGGGCCAAGCCGGTCGTCTTCACCGCCGCCCTGGTTCCCCTGGTCTGGACCGTCTGGCTCGCCTACACCGGCAAATTGGGAGCCGAGCCGGTGCTGGAAAGCGTCAAGGCCAGCGGACTCTGGGCCCTGCGCTTCTTGCTGATCGCGCTGGCGCTGACGCCGTTGCGCATGCTGACGGGCGTGGCCGGGCTGGCGCGGTTCCGCCGGATGCTGGGGCTGTTCGCCTTCTTCTACGCCAGCGTCCATCTGTCCACCTATATCGGGCTGGACCAGTTCTTCGACTGGCCGGCGATCTGGAAGGACATCGTCAAGCGGCCCTACATCACGGTCGGCATGGGTGCCTTCCTGATCCTGACGGCGCTGACCGCCACCTCCACCGACGGCATGGTCAAGCGGCTGGGCGGCAAGAACTGGCGCGCCCTGCACAAAGGCGTGTTCATCGCCGGCTTGGCCGGCTGCCTGCACTTCATCATGCTGGTGAAGGGCTGGCAGACGGCGCCGCTGGTCTATGCGCTGATCTGCATCGGGCTGCTGGCCTTCCGCCGCTGGCCGATCCGGCTGGGATCCCATAAGGACAGACGGCGGAAGGATGCTCGACCGGTCGTACCGCGGCCGGTCAGAACACCGCCCGCAGCAGCCCGACGGTCCGGCGAAGCGCAAGAACCGCACTTTCCGGATGGAAGCTCCCCCGCTCGTCACAGTTGAAGCCGTGGCCGGCCGGATAGACATGCACCGGCACCCACGGATAGCGCGAGCTTACCCCCTCGGCGACCGACAGCGGGATGGCGTGGTCCTGCTCGCCGAAATGCAGCAGGGTCGGCACGCGCGGGGCGCTGTCCAGCGTCTTGCCGATCTCCCCACCGTAATAGCCGATGGCCGCGCGCACCGGCAGGTTCGAGGCCGCCGCCCAGGCGATGCTGCCGCCCCAGCAATAGCCGACGATGGCCGCCGACCCGTCACCGCCCAGATGGGCCAGCGCCGCGGCGACGTCCTGCAGGGCGTCGGCGGTCGCCACCGCGCCCTTCAGCGCGATGCCACGCTGGATGCCGGCATCATCATAGGGCAGTTCCACACCGCGCTCGGCCCGGTCGAACAGGTCGGGCGCCACGGTGGTGAAGCCCTGCTGGGCAAAGCCGTCGCAGACGCTGCGGATGTGGTGGTTGATGCCGAAGATCTCCGGCGCCACGATCAGGCGCCCGATTTCCTCGCCCTTGGCCGGCGCCCGATAGGCGCGCAGCCGGTGGCCGTCCGCCGCTGTCAGTTCGATCCAGCCGGCGGCTGATGCGTCACTCATGTCCCGAACCCTCATCTTGCGAGACCGTCCAGGCGGTCATTGCCGAGGATCATAGGGCTCTGGACCGTCACGGCAACTGGCGACAGGGCAGCCGACCGCTACGATGGTCATATCCGCTCTTCCGTTCGGATTATTGCCTCGTCACAGTGTGGACTGCGGCCATCATGGCCGGCTTACCCCCTGACGAGGTGAAACCGTGCGCAGCTTCGCATTTCTCGCCGTCCTCGCCGCCCTGACGGGCGCTGCCGTCTCCGCCCAGGCGGCGGACACCTACAAGTTCAACCTGCACAACAAATCGTCCGACTACGTCATCAACGGCTTCCGCACCTATGAAAATGGCGCGTGGAGCAAGAACTGGATCGATTTCAAGCTAAAGCCCGGCGAATCCGCCGAGATGGACTGGGGCAGCAACGAAGGCAACTGCGTCGTGCCCTTCAAGGTCGACTGGGTCGGCTATGAGTCGGAGAAGTTCAGCGTCGACTGGTGCAAGGTCAAGAACATCTACATGAAGGACCAGGGCTTCAGCTTCGATTGACGGCATCCGGGCGCCGACCGGCACACCTCACCGGCCGAACAGGTCCTTGAGGGCCGGCGGCAACTGGCCGCCCGGGATCGGCAGGGGCAGGTTTCCCGCCGGTTTGTCGGAAGCCCCGGCATTGCCGGAATTGCCTGAGCCGAGGAAACCGCCGAGGATGTCGGCCGGCGAGGCGCCTTCCTTCAGGCGCCGCACCGCCTCGGCGGCCTTTGCCGGGTCCTTGATGGCGGACAGGGCGACCCCGCTGAAATCCGGTTGGATCGAGGGGGCCCCGAAGCTGCCCGTCACCAGGACCGGGATCGTCACGCCGGCCTGTTCGAACTGCCCGCCCTGCCCCTTCAAGCTGGACGTCACCGTCGGCTCCAAGCGGAGGTCCAGTCGCCGGTCGGGCAGCGACACCGTGCCCTGCCCCTCCACGCGGAAGATCGGGGCCAGCATGCGCAGATCGCCGGTGCGGGCCACCCCGTGATCCAGGCGGAAGTTGCCCCCGAACTCGGCGAAATCGGTTTCCCGCGCAGCGTCCTGCATCCGCCCGGTGGCGGCGGCGACCGGATCGCGAAGGATGGCCGCGATGTTGATCCCCCGCAGCGCACCGTCGCGGAACAGGATGTGGGTTGTGCCCATCAGGGCGGACACCAGCGCCTTCTGGTTGCCGCCGGCCGAGGTCACGTCAATGTTCAGCGCGGTCGTCCCGCGGATCACGTTGGTCCCGGCGAAGGTCGCCAGCACCTGTTCGGCCTGCAGGCCGTTGGCGGTCATCGTCAGCGCATAGCTCGCCGGCTGCTTCGTGGCGTCCACCTTCAGTCCGCTGCTGCTGTGGCCGCCGAAGGCGGGAATGTCCGGCACATCGACGGCCAGAACGCCGTCCCGAAGATTGATGCTGGTACGGGTGGGCCCGATTCCGATGCCCCGGATTCTGGTCCCCTTGCTGTCGACGACCGCATCCAGGTTCAGACGCTGCAAGGGGGAAACATCGATCGGCTCGTCGCTCCACCCGGCGTCCGCGGAACCGGGCGCGGGTGTCTGGGCCGGCGCGGCCGGGGCGGGCGCGGGAAGGTAGCGGTCGAGGTCCAGCGGATCGACCGATGCCCGCAGCGTCACCGCCGGCACCTTGCCCGACCAGTCCGCGCTCACCGCACCACTGGCCCTGACGTCGTCGAGTGCCAGAGTGAAATCGTCCAGCGACGCCTGCGGCCCACCGAGACCGGCCTTGCCGGTGAGGCGGACCGTGCGCACCGGCAGCGTCGCCGGGTTCGGCACCCCCAGCCACTTGGCCAGGGCGGGGACGTCCGGCACCGACACCGTCAGCGGCCCGCCAGTGTGGCCGTCGGCCTCCGGCTTTGCATCCAGTTTGGCCTCGAACAGGTCGGATGCCAGTTGCCCTTGCACGGCCGTCGGATTACCTGCGGCCAGCGCGCGAGGGGAGGCGACCTGGGCCGTCAGGGTCAGCGCGCGCCCGTTGACCGCGGCATGGCCTTCGATATGGGCCGGCGTGTCGAAATCGGGCATCGCCACCACCAGCGACCCGTCCGACAGGGCGACGGACTGGCCGGACCGTTGGTCGGTGTAGTTGGCCGCCACAGTGCCGATGCGGACATCGCCGAACCGCAGGTCGGGAAGCTCTTGGGGTTTCTGGCCGTCGGAACCGGCAGTCTGGCTGCCCTGGACCGTGCCTTGGCCGTCAAAGTCCCAATTGGCGCGCCCGCCGGCATCCACCACCAGATTGGCCCGCAGGCCGTCGACACGTAGGCGCTCCAGTTCCACAGTGCCGTGCAGCAGGGGCCACAGCGGCATTTCCAGATTGGCGCTCCCGACCTCCACCATCGGCGGACGTCCGCTGCCGGGCACGTCGGACAGGGCCGCCGATGCGATCGCCGCCTTCAGCCGCGGGAACAGCGATACCGAGGCGATCCGGAGGTCGAGATCGCGGCCGGTGCGCTCCTTCACCGCCGCGGCGATGCGCTGGGCGATGAAATCCCCGGTCAGGACGAAGGGCAGAGCGGCCACCGCGACGACGACCAAACCGACGATGACGGCCAGCGCGATCAGCAGCTTTCTCATGACGCCCTCCTTTGCCGCGGAGCGGGCACCGTTTGCGCGGCGTCCGCCTCCCGTGCCGGACAACAGGCGATCCTACCCCTCGTTGCCCCGCCACGTCTCGGCGGATGAGTCCGCTCCGGCGGTCTTACGCCCATCGCTCCGCCGCAGCTTGCGCAGACCGACCTCGATCGTCCGTTCATAGGCGACGAGCGGCGGCTTGAGCCCATGGCTGAACAGGTCCTGACGCAGCGCGTGGCTGGTCCCGGTCAGGATCACCTTCACGCCGCGCCGGGCGGCCTTGTGCGCCAGCCCTTCGATGGTGTTGGCGGCGGTGGAATCGAGAAACGGCACGGCGCTGAAATCGACGATCAGCACCCGATGCGTATCGGCAATGCGGTCGAGCACCGAACCGATTGAGGCCGCCGCGCCGAAGAAGAACACGCCGGAAATGCGGTAGACGACCACATCGGGATCGGCGGCGCCCTCATCGTAGGGCGTGCGGGCGGACGCGGCGCCGTCGGGCCGGTCCTCGGCGACGAAAGGCGTCTGGCTCTCGATCGCGGTCACCTTCGACATGCGATGGATGAACAGCACCGAGCCGAGCGCGAAGCCGATGACGATGGCTTCCGACAGACCGCGGAAGATGGTGAGCAGGAAGGTCGACAGCAGGACAGCGGCGTCCCCGCGCGAGGAGCGCAGAAGCAGCGCGAAAGCCGGCTTCTCGACCATGTTCCAGGACACGACCGCCAGCACGCCGGCGAGGCTGGCGAGTGGAATGAAGCTGGCCAGCGGTGCCGCGACCAGAACGAAGACCAGCAGGAAGACCGAATGCAGCATGCCGGAAACCGGCCCATGGGCACCGGCGCGCACATTGGTCGCCGTGCGGGCGATGGTGCCGGTGACGCAGAATCCGCCGAACAGGGCAGAGGCGACGTTGGCGGCGCCCTGCCCGACCAGTTCGCAGTTGGAGCGGTGGCGGCGCCCGGTCATGCCATCGGCGACCACCGCCGAGAGCAGCGATTCGATGGAGCCGAGCAGCGCGAACGACACGGCGCTCGGAAGAACCGCCTGGATTTTGTCCAAGGAGATGGCCGGCAGGCTCGGCATCGGCAGGCCCGGCGGAATGCCGCCGAAATCGGTGCCGATGGTCGCGACCTCCAGGCCGAAGCCGGCGGTCACCGCCGCACTTCCGGCGACCGCGATCAGCATGCCCGGCCAGTGGGGCCGCAGGATCTTCAGCCCGGTGATGATGCCGATCGACGCCAGCGCCAGCCCGACCGCCGCAGGCTTCGCCGTCGGCAGGCTCGACCACAGCACCGGCAGCTTGTCGAGCAGCGGCCCAGGCTCCGGTACGCCCAGGCTCAGGCCGAGCAGATCCTTGATCTGGCTAGCGAAGATGATGACGGCGATGCCGGCGGTGAAGCCGACCGTCACCGGATAGGGCATGAACTTGATGTAGGTGCCCAACTGCAGAAAGCCGATGGCCGCCAGCATCAGGCCGGACAGCATGGTGGCGAGGATCAGCCCGTCCATGCCGTGCGCCTGCACCGTGGCGGCGACAAGCACGATGAAGGCGCCGGCGGGGCCACCGATCTGAAACCGGCTGCCGCCGAGGGCGGACACCAGGAAGCCGCCGAAGATCGCGGTGTAGAGACCCTGTGCCGGCGAAGCGCCGGAGGCGATGGCGATCGCCATGGACAGCGGAAGTGCGACGATGGCAACCGTCAGCCCGGCGATCGCATCGGCGCGGAAATTCGATAATCCGTACCCCTCGCGCAGAATGGTGACGAGCTTTGGGGTGAACAGTTCGGCAAAACTGGGCTGACGAGGTTTGGAGATTGGGCGCTGGGAAATCGGTTCGGTTCGGGCTGTCATCTGTCCGGCGGCCTTCAATAAGGCGGCGGGATCGTCGGCATCAGGTCGGCGGTCGCCGTCGCAGGTTCGATCAGGTGTGGCGTCAGGATTTTTCCGTCGGTGTCCTCAACCGGACGCCACGGCCGCCGGCGATGCTCTGCGCATTCTCGCCAATCAGTTCGATTCCGGCCTGGGTCAGGGCATCGACCACCTTGGTCAGGCTGTCGACCACGCCGCGCACGTTTCCGTCGCTCGCCTCCATGCGCTGAATGGTCGGAACGGACAGCCCGGCCATTTCGGCAAGTGTCTTCTGGTCGATCCCCAGGAGCGCCCGAGCGGCGCGCATCTGCGAAGCCGTGATCATCCTGCATACCACGCTGATACATCTGTAACTATGCCTAGAGTATGCATAATGATGTTTCAGATATCAATAAGGATGTTCAGGATCGTAGCGGCGGGAACCGGCCAGAGAACCCGCCTGCCGCGACTCAGTCTTCCTCCAGCAAGGCGCGGATCGGCATCGGACGCACCGGAGCCTGGGCGCGCAGGCGCCCCACCTCACCGGCATGCACAAGTCCCCCGGTGACAGCGATCAGTTCGGCAGCCGCAAGCTGGCAATAGCGGCCCTGGCAACGCCCCATGCCGGCCCGGCCCAGCGACTTCACCCGGTTGGCCTCCGCCCCGCCATAGGCGGCCGTTTCACGCACCGAGCCCGCGGTGATCCCTTCGCAACGGCAGAGAACGGTATCATCAGACAGGGCGCGCACCTGATCCGCCGGCCACGGGAAGGCGCGGGCGATGCCGCGCGCGAAGCGTTCCAGCCGGTCGAGCCGCTTTAGGTCGGCAGCGGTGTCCGGCGCCGGCAAGCCCAGATCGGACAGACAGGCGGCAGCGGCGAGGCGCCCGGCGACCTCCGCCCCATCGGCCCCCAACAGGCGCAGACCGTCGCCGGCCAGATAGACGCCGTCTCCGGCACGCCCCATCCGGTCGGCACAGGGCAACCACTGTGACCATGTCGCATCATAGTCGAACCGGCAGCCGGCGAGATCGGCAAGCTGGGTTTCCGCCTTCAGATGCCAGCCCAGCCCGACCGCGTCGCAGGCCGTTCGTCGGGACCGCCCGCCGGCATCCGTCCAGCGCACCGCCGTCACCCCAGTTTCCGTCGCCTCGATCCCCTCCAGACCGATCCCGGCATGGTAGAGCCGCCCCAGCCGCGCCCGCATCGCCAGCCCTTGCAGGGCAAAGGACGGGCGGACGGCAAGGTCGGGGAAGGCGGCGATCTGGCCGCGCATGCCGGCGGTGTCGAGAACCGCGGCGATCTGCGCGCCAGCCTTCAGCAGCTGGGTCGCCAGCAGGGTCAGCAACGGCCCCGACCCGGCCAGCACGATCCGCCGCCCCATCGCCACGCCTTGCGCCTTCAGCGCGATCTGCATCGCGCCGAGGCTGTAGACGCCTGGCGCCTGCCAGCCGGGAACTGGGGCGAGACGGTCGGTCGCGCCGGTCGCCAGGATCAACCGGTCATAACCGATCCATCGGCTTCCGCTGTCGCCGACCACATGCAGCGTCCCGTCGGCCAGTGCGGCGACCGAATGGCGCGGCAGATGGACGATGCGGCCGGCCGCCGCCAGACCGTCGAAGACGCCATGGAGCGCCACCGCCTTTTCCGCCTGCGAGCCGTACAGAGTCGCAGGCGGACGGGTGAATCCGTCGGGCGGGCGTCGGTAGATCTGCCCGCCGGCCTTTGCCCCCTCGTCGATCACCGTGGGGCGCAGCCCGGCCGCCGCCAGCGTTTCCGCCGCGCGAATCCCAGCGGGACCGGCGCCGACGATCACGATACGCGGTTCGGTCATGGCCAATCCTCCCGCGTCCGGGTCTGCAGCCGCATGCCGTCGGCAACCGGCGTTGAACAGGCGCGCAGCCGCGGCCCCTGTTCCTGCCAGATCCAGCAATCCTGGCAGGCCCCCATCAGGCAGAAGCCGGCGCGCCGCTCCGGCCCGAACTCCGCCTGCCGCAGAGCCGGGACGTTGGTGAGGATCGCCGTCAGCACCGTATCGCCCGACAGCGCCGTCCGCTCAACCCCATCCAGCAGGAAGCGGATCGGCTGCCGTACCGTCTCGGCCAACCTGACCAGCCGGCCACCAGTAGCCTCGGTCATTCCGCCGCCTCCCGGACAATGGCCTTGGCGCGCGGCATCTCGGGGAAGCGGGCGTAGACCTCCTCCAGCGCCGCCTCCACCCCCTCGGCCCCGGAACGGCCGGTCATGCGGCTGAAGATTTCCGTCTTGGCGAAGAAGCGCCAATGGATCGGCAACCCGTCCAGTGTCCGCGTCAGGAAATCATAGGCGGCCGGCGTCCATTGCCGCTCGTAGCCCTCGCGCTCCGGCCCGAAATGGAAATGCACGGTGGGAGCCGACCTGTTGGCACGCAGCCGGTCTGTGGCCTCGGCGTCGAGCACGCCGTCGCGGATGACGACGCCATACTCCCGCTCCGCCGCCTCGACGGAGACATAGCCGCGCGCCACGTCGCGGGCCACCCGCCATGCCTCGCGCGTGAAGGGGTCGCCCCGGCCGCCGCCGCCGGCCGAACGGATGTCCAGCACGTCGCCCGGCTGCAGCACCGCGGTGTCGATGTTGCCCAGCCGCCGCTCCCCCGCCGTGCCGGGATTGACCACCATGTCGGACAGCCCGGCCGCCCGGCCGCCCAGCACGCCCCAGGGGCGGAAGAAGCCGCGGTCGCGGTTGCGCGCGGTGATGCGGGTGTCGGGGGAGAAAACGCGGAAGGCCATGTGGGTGGCCAACCCGCCACGCCAGCGCCCGGGCCCGCCGCTGTCGGTCGCCAGCCCGTAGCGGACGAACTCCACCGGGGTTTCCATCTCGGTGATCTCGATCGGCGTGTTCTTGAGGTAGGCGGCGTCGGCGCCCGACCCGTTGGTGCCGTCGCGGTGCGGCATGCCGCCGCCGCCGCCGACCACCGGGTTGACCGCCGCGATGATGCGGTTGCCCGTCCGCTCGTCGGTGGTCATCACGTTGACGATGCAGTTGTTGCCGGCCGGCGCCGCCGGAAGCCGCTCCGGCACCGCCTGGGAGAAGGCGCCGAAGATCACCGAGCGCAGCCGCGCGCAGGTCAGCGACCGCATCCCCACCGCCGCCGGGAAGGTCGGGTTCAGCACCGTCCCCTCCGGGGCGATGCAGGTGAAGGGCCGGGTCAGGCCGGTGTTCAGCAGGATCTTCGGATTGAGGGTGTAGAGGACGTAATAGACCCCGACGAGCAGGATGGTGTGGCGCGGATCGCCGCCCGACGGCACATTGAGCGAGGAGGCAAGCTGCGGGTCGGACCCGGTGAAGTCCAGCACCGCCTCGTCGCCCCTGATCCTCAGGGTCAGTTTCAGGCGGCAAGGGTTGGCGGCGACCGAATCCTCGTCGGCGTAGTCGGCGAACACCCACTCCCCGTCGGGCATCCCGCGCAGGATGTCGCGCGCCTGCGCCTCTGCATGGTCCAGCAGCGCATCGACGCCGTCGAGGAAGGCGGTCTTGCCGAACTTCTCCACCATGGCGAGGATCTTGCGCTCCCCGGTGTTCAGCGCACCGACCAGCGCCTTGATGTCACCGATGTTCAGGTCGGGCTTGCGGACATTGGTGGTCATGATCCGCAGGATCTGCTCGTCGAACACCCCTTCGCGGACCAGCTTCATCGGCGGGAAGCGGATGCCCTCCTGATGGATTTCGGTCAGCGCCCGCGACAGCGAGGCCGGGACCGCGCCGCCCATGTCGGTGTTGTGGATGTGCCCGCCGGTCCAGGCGATGATCTCGCCGTCGTAGAAGACCGGCTTCCACAGGTGAGTGTCCGGGGCGTGGGTCGCGACGAAGCCGGAATAGGGATCGTTGGTGAAGGCGACGTCGCCGGGCCGGTAATCATCGATCATGTCGATGGCGCGGCCATAGGTCAGGCCCGGATACCAGGTCGCCCCCAGTTCCATCGGCACGCCGAAGGTCTCGCCCCGGCGGTTCAGCAGCATGACGGTGAAATCCTCCGTCTCCTTGACGAAGGCGGAATGGGCGGTGCGCTGCAGCGTGTGGGCCATGTTCTCGGCCGCCGAGCGCGCGTGGTTCGCCAGAACCTGAAGCTTCATCCGATCGAACACAGGCGTCACTCCGCAAAAGTCAGGTGGAGGTTGAGATGCGCATCGACGCGGGCTTCGGTCCCGGCCGGGATGGCGAAGGTGGTGTCCTCCTGCGCGACGATGGCGGGCCCCTGGAACTGCGCGCCAGCCTGCAGGTCCGCGCGGCGATACAGCCCGACCGGGGTCACGACGCCGCCGGTGAAGACCGGAACCGTCCGCTCCGCCGACGCGGGGCGCGGTTCGTCCGGCGCGGTGGGGAACTGCAGCGCCGGGCCATTGCCGATGGCCGACAGGCGCAGGTTGACGATCTCGATCCGCCCGTCCGGATCGTCGAAATCATAGAGCCGCGCGTGCGCCGCGTGGAAGGCGGCGGCGATAGCGCCGGGGTCGTCGCCGTCCAGCCAGGACGGGTCCAGCGGCGTCTCGATCTCATAGCTCTGGCCGGCATAGCGCATGTCGGCGACGATCCTCAGCTCGGCCGCGCCGGAATGGCCCTGGGCGGCGAGCCAGTCGCGCCCTTCCCTACCCATTGCCGCGAAGGCTTCGCGCAACGTCGGCATCAGTCCGGCGGACAGCTCGGCGAACAGGGTGCGGACGAAATCGCCGCGCAGGTCGGCGACCAACCCACCCAGCGCCGACACCACGCCGGGCCAGCGCGGCGCGACGACGCGCGGCATCCCCAGCTCACGCGCCAGGAACACCCCCAGCATCGGCCCGCCGCCGCCGAAGGGCATCAGCGCGAAGTCCCTCACGTCGACGCCGGCGCGCGCCGCCATCTTCTCGACCTCCGCGAACATTTCCGACACGGCGACGTCGAGGATGGCCTGCGCGGTGGCCTCCACCGAACGGCCCAACTGGTCGGACAGCCGCCGGACGGCGGCGCGGGCGAGGTCGGCGTCCATCCGCAACTGCCCGTAGGCCATCTGGCTGTGGCCGAGCCAGCCGCACACCACCATCGCGTCGGTCACCGTCGCCCATTCGCCTCCGCGGCCATAGCAGGCCGGACCCGGCGTCGATCCGGCGGATTCAGGGCCGACGCGCAGCACGCCCTGACCGTCGACGCTGGCGATCGACCCGCCGCCGATGCCGATGGAGCTGACCGACACCGACGGGATGTGCAGCGGGAACTCGCCGATCATCTCGCCGGTGCCGAACTGGGCCTGACCGTCGATGATGAGCGCAAAATCGGCCGAGGTGCCGCCGATGTCGAGAGTCAGGATGCGCGGCTCTCCCGCCTGCCGGGCCAACCACGCAGCGCCGTTGACGCCGGAGGCGGCACCCGACAGCAGCATGTGGACGCAGGCCCGCTTGCCCTCCGCCGCGTTCATCACGCCGCCGTTGGATTTGGTCAGCAGCGGACGGGCGGGCACGCCGCGTCCGGCCAGCCGCTCCTCCAGCGCCGACAGATAGCCGGAGATCCGGGGATGGACATAGGCGTTGAGGATCGCGGTCGTCGTCCGCTCATACTCGCGGATCACCGGCCAGACCTCGGCGGAGGTGAAGACGAACAGGTCGGGGGCGAGCCGGGCGATCTCCTCCTTCACCGCATTTTCGTGGCCGCCGTCGCGCCAGGAATGGAGGAACGAGACGACGACGCCCGCCGCCCCCTTGGCCTTCAGGGCCGCCACTGCGTCGGCGACGGCCGTCCTGTCGGGAGCCTGCCGCTCGGTGCCATCCGACCGCAGGCGGGCGGGAATGCCGAAGATCATGTCACGCGCCACCAGCTGGTCGGGACGCGAGCAGAACAGCGAATAGGTATCGGGCATGCGCAGCCGGGCGAGTTCGATCACATCCTCGAACCCCGCATTGGTCAGCAGGGCCAGCGGCGCTCCCTTGCGCTGGATGACCGTGTTCATGCCCACCGTCGTGCCGTGCACGAAGCGGGTGACGGCGCGCGGGTCCATCCCCTCGCGCTCGGCCAGCAGGGTCAGGCCGGTCATCAGCTCGGCACCGGGATCGTCCGGTGTCGTCAGCACCTTCAGCGATGCAACCCGGCCCGACCGGGTGTCCAGCGCGCAGAAATCGATGAAGGTTCCGCCGATGTCGACGCCCACCTTCCAATCGGCCTCACCCATGCCCCCGTCCATCTTCGCTCCATTCCGCAAATCAGCCTGTGCTGGCCGAAAAGCTGACATGGCGGGCCGAGGGCGGTCTAAGACCCAATGAAAGCAAACGCATAAGGCGGACTTATGCACCGGGGCTCCAATGGCGCGATCCATAGCCCGGCCTTATGGGATCATGCCCAACCCGTCTTTGACCCGCCTGTCGGTCGTGGGCAGCCTGACCGATGGGGCGGAGCCGCGTCCGCCCGCATGTAGGAGAGGTCGATGAGGGTTATCGTGCTGGGCGGCGGGTTGATGGGATCGGCCGCCGCCTTCTTCCTGGCCCGGCGCGGCCTGCGTGTCACGCTGCTGGAACGCAACCGCGTCGGCTCGGGCGCCACCGTCGCGTCCTTCGGCAACATCCGCCGCAGCGGGCGCTATCTGCCGCAACTGCCGCTCGCCCACCGGTCGCGGGCGCTGTGGGGCGAGGCAGAGCAACTGCTGGGCCGTGACGTGGAGTTCCGCGCCACCGGCCATCTGCGGCTGGTGTTCGACGAGGATGGGCTGGACGACATGCGCCGCTACATCGCCGACGCACGGCCCTGGGGGCTGGAGTTGGAGGAGTTGACGCCGTCGGAAATTGGCCGGCGCTTTCCTGGGCTGGGGCCGGGCGCCATCGCCGCCTCCTTCTCGCCGCAGGATGGCAGCGGCAACCCGCGCCTGATCGCCCCCGCCTTCGCCGACGCCGCCCGCCGCCTGGGTGCCGAGATCGTGGAGGATTGCGGGCCGGTGGAGGTATCGGCGACCGGCTCCGGCTTCGAAGCGGTGACGCAGCGGGGCCGCTTCGCCGCCGACTGCCTGCTGAACGCCGCCGGCGCCTGGGGAGCCCGCGTCGCCGCCGGCTTCGGCGAGCCTGTGCCGATGGAAGCGTATGGGCCGCAGATGGGGGTCACCGAACCCTTGCCGCACAGGATCCTGCCTGTGGTCGGCATGTGGTCGCGCGCGGGCGGGGATGGCTATCTCCGTCAGGTGGAGCGCGGCAACATCGTCTTCGGCGGAGCGGCCGAGCGTGTGCCGGTGCCGCTCGACCCCGGCCATGCCAAGGCCGATCCGGCACGGCTGCCCGGACAGTTGCGGGGCTTGATCCGGCTGCTTCCGGCCATCGCCGACGTCACTGTGATCCGCACCTGGTCGGGCTGCGAGGGCTATGTCGCCGACAAGCTTCCGGTGATGGGGCCGTCGGCGACGACGCCGGGCCTGTTCCACGCCTTCGGGTTCAGCGGCCACGGCTTCCAACTCGGCCCCGGCGTCGGCGACGTCATGGCGGAGATCATCGCCACCGGCCGCACCGACACACCGCTGCAGGATTTCCGCATCGAGCGTTTCCAGACTGCCGGCCAGCCGGTCGGCCTGGAAGCAGGGCAGTCCTGACCGAGCCGACCTGCCTGGGCCGACCGGGCCCGCGCTTCAGCGCGCGGGCCGCAGGGCTGTTGAGCGGGTGGTGAACCGGCCGGCCACCGGGATCATCAGGGCCGAGGCGGCAATGACGAAGGCGCCGGCCAGGCTGGCCGGGGACGGCAGCAGGCCGAAGATGGCCGCGTCGAGGATCAGCGCCCACAGCATGGCGGTGTAGTCGAAGGGCGCCTGGGTCGACACCGGGGCGCGGGCCATCGCCTCGGTCATGGTGATGTGCGCCAGACCGCCGGTGATGCCCGCTCCGACCAGATAGGCCAGCGAATGGGCCGTCGGGGTGCTCCAGCCGAACGGCAGGCTCGCCAGACCGCCGAGAGCGCAGAGCAGGGCGAAGTAGAAGGCGATGGTCCCCGGCGCCTCGGTCGCGGTCAGCGTCTTGATCTCGACCCGGCCGGCGGCGGTCGCGACGGCCATGGCCAGCCCGGCTGCCACCCCGATGAGGGTGTTGTGATCCAGCGCCGGCCCTTCGAAGGCGGGGGCGAGCATCAGGACCACCCCGGCAAAGCCGGTCAGCGCCGCACCGATGGCGACGGCACCCGGCCGCTCCCGCAGGAACAGCATGGCGGCCGGCACCGCGAACAGTGGAGCCAGGAAGCCCAGCGCCGTCGCCAGGGCCAGCGGCAGATAGGCCAGCGAGATGAAAGACAGCACCATCGCAGCGCCGCCATACAGGTTGCGCTTCAGGTGCCCCACCGGCTGCCGCGTCTTCAAGGCCGAGGGGAATTGCCGGCGCCACATCAGATAGGCGACGATCGGCGGCAGGGCGAAGGCGCTGCGGTAGAAGACGATCTGCCCGATCGGCGCCTCGGCGGTGGCCAGCCGGACGAACAGCGACATCACCACGAACAGCCCTGCCGACACCAGCCGAAGCAGCACGCCGCCGCGGATATCGGAAGGGGATGGTTCGGGTGGTGGTTCGGGCAGAGGTTCGCACGAAGACACGGACTGGGGGCCGGCGGAGGATTCCGGCGTCTGTCCCGGCATGATCGGCGCATCCTTTTTATTAAGCCGGTGGCGGCTCAGCCCAGGGCCTGGGTGGCGAGCGCATAGGTAACAGGACGGTCGGGCCCCCGCGTCGACGGATCGGTCAGCGGCGCCCCCAGCGACATGGTCAATACCGTGTCGTGAATCTTCAAACCCGACCGCGCGACGAACAGCGGGAAGATCCCTTCGTCCAGATGGGTGTCCAGACGCAGGAAACGGCCGTCGTGCTCGTCGACATGCGGCTGGACAACGGCGACGGCATCCTCGTCCAGCCCGGCGACCACCGGACCGACGACATGGCCGCGGCCGAAGGGGCGGCAGAGGGCAAATGCCGCCAGTTCGCCGTCCCGCTCCAACCCGTATCCGACCGACTGCTCGAACAGCCGCGCAATCAGCCCGGCGCGCGAGGTTCCGAAGGCGCGCTCGTCCAGTGCCGTGACCGCCTCCAGATCCGCCGCCTCCAACCGCCGCACCGGCTGATCGGAGGCGGTCTGGTCGCCTCGCCTCGCCTCGCCCTGGCACTGGAACACGGTGCGATGGCCGATGAAGCCGAGCGACCGGTACAGCGCCAGCGCGGCGCGGGTGGCGCTGAGCCGATAGGTTCGCCCCGCCGACGCCGACAGCACCCGCTTCATCAGCCATTCGCCGACGCCCAGCGATTGCAGCCGGGGCGAGGTCATGACCATGCCGATGGTCGCGAAGTCGTCGCCATGGGGAAACCACATCGCCGACGCCAGGACGCGGTCGATCTCATCGAGAGCAACGAAGCCGTGGCCGACCTCGCGCGCGAACTGCCAGTCCTCCGCCCGGTGCGGCCAGCCGACCGAAATCGACAGCGCCTGCAGGCGCTCCAGGTCGATGTCGGCGACGTCGGCCATCCGCAAGTCGAAGGCGTCGACCGTCAGAGAGGGCGGTAACGCACCGTCCCCGGATCCGTCCGCAAGCCCGCATTCGCTCAAAGCTGCCTCCTCCCTGGAGTTTCCATAGCGTGAGGCGGTGCGCCTTTTGGTCAACTGATATTCCTGAGCCACCTACCGCCGCCTGAGACTACCGGCGCGCGCGCCGCACAATTCACCGCAAAGCACCGGCCCAGCACAACAATCCTCCAAATCGCCCATGCATTCAGCATGGGATACAGCGCCCGCCCGCTAAGATCGTAGCTGTCGCAGCCGCCCAGGCCTCCGTGCCATTCACCGTCGGACCCATGGTGCTTGCTGAAACTGTCCAGTTCATCGGCCGGCAGTTGGAACCACAGGCGGTGCAGCATCGGCAGCGATACCGGCAGCCATTCCGCGTATTCATGAAAAAGAATCGGCATTGAGCCACCCGTCCTGCCACAATCCAAGGCGGATGCGACAGGGTCCCACTGCACTGCCCCCTACTCTGACATCAATATAATGATGGAACGTCGAGCCGCCGGTCCGCTTGCTCCATCAGCGGTTCCAACCACGGCATAAAGCATCCAATTCGCCATTTCCATACGGCTCGCCTATGTGAAGGCAAGGCGCGAGATGACACTTGTGTGTAGGGTGGCGACTGCGCTATCATCATTTTAGTGAACGGGAGGGCACATGGTTGCCGACAAAAATTCACCCGAGGCGCAGCCGAGCGAAGTGACGCCGGATTTGGCCGACGAAAATGCGCAGATGATCGGCCGGCGGGTGCGCGCGTTGCGGGGAGAGCGCAAGCTGACGATCGCTGAACTGGCCGCCAAAGCGTCCGTCTCGGCCGGGATCATCAGCCAGATCGAGCGTGGCAGCGCGAACCCTTCGATCAAGACGCTCCAACGTCTGTGCGACGCTCTCAATGTGAATGTCTGGAAGTTTCTTGACGAGGAAAAGCGAAGCGTGGCGAACGACGCTCCGCCTTTCATCCGCCGGCGGGCGCAACGCCCGCGCATGGTTGTGGGGGACAAAGGACTAACCAAGGAATTGCTGTCGCCGCAGTATGCGGACGAGTTGCGATTCATGTTCGTGACGATGCCGCCCGGGAGCGCCACGGAAGAAATGCTGATCGGTGCCGGCCAGAAGGCGGGCTACGTGACGGCGGGGACGGTCGAACTGACCGTCGGAGAGCACACCGTTCTCCTGGAGGAAGGCGACAGCTTCCAATTCAGCAGCGATGTCGAACATGGACTGGCCAATCGCTCCGACCAGGAAGCGAAGGTGCTTTGGATAATCAGCGCGCTCGACGTCCGTCTTTAATGCGCGGATCAGAAGCGCCCTGAAGCCGAAGCGGATCAGTGGAATCAGCGTACCAGACCAGAGTTTTGACCGGCACCCTCATCCCCGTCCGTCCAGGCCGGGTTCGCATTTGGAATGATGAGGGCGACGCGACGCACACGCCGGCCCCGGCTGTCTGGGAAGCAGGCAGCGGCAATCAGACTAACCGGCGAATCGTGAACCAATTCAATTCGGGCCAAAAGCCTGTCCGCATCGTGAAATGAGGGTTTGAAGCCATGCCAATCCAGGTTGAGCCCGTATCCGACAGTTCATCTTTCCCGGAACAGGTGGATGTGGTCGTGATCGGCGCCGGTGTCGTCGGCACCTGCACAGCGTATGAGCTTGCGTCGAAGGGCGTTTCCGTCGCCCTGCTCGAGAAGGGAGTGGTGGCAGGCGAACAATCGAGCCGGAACTGGGGGTGGGTGAGACAGCAGAACCGAGATCTGCACGAGCTTACCCTGGCGATGTTCAGCCTCCGGCGGTGGGAGGAACTCGGAGCCGAGATAGGACGCGACCTCGGGTTCCAGCGGACGGGAATCCTGTATTGCAGCCGCGACGAAGAAGAGATCGCCCGCTGGGAACGGTGGGGCAAATCTGCACGCGAACAGGGCTTCGTGAGCGAGCTGCTCAGCGGAGCCCAAGCCAAGGAGCGCACTCCGGGCAGCGTTTCGACCTGGCTTGGGGGCGTTTGGTCCCCGACGGACGGACGCGCCGAGCCGAGCCTTGCGGTGCCGGCCATAGCGGAAGGAGCGAAGGCAAAGGGCGTCCTGCTCCATCAGAATTGCGCCGTTCGCGGCATTGATGTCGCCGGCGGAAAAGTCGCCGGAGTCTGGACGGAGCGAGGCTTGATCCGGACTTCGGCGGTGGTTGCCGCAGGCGGTGCGTGGAACTCCCGCTTCTGCCGTCACCACGGTATCGATCTGCCGGTCGCCAACATCGGGGGAACCGCGTTCCGGACCAATACGGCACCGGATGTCCTGACTGCGGGCAGCGCCAGCATGCCGGGCATCGCCATACGACGCCGCCTTGACGGCAAATACACCGTCGCCGTGCCGGGCCATGGTTCGGTGAACATCGCTCCTCAAGGCCTGCGCTACGCCACGAAGTTCTACCAGATGTACCGGGCCAAGCTGGCAAAGAAGCTGAAATACCGGCTCGACAGCAGCTTCTGGAGCGGTCCGGAAGCATTGGGATCCTGGCATAACGACCAAACCTCTCCTTTTGAGAAAAACAGGATCCTGGATCCCAAGCCGGATGCCGATTTGGTAAAGTTCGGACTAGAGAATCTGATCCGGGAACTTCCAGCCTTGAAGGACATCAAAGTCGAGACGTCCTGGGGGGGAATGATCGACACCGCGCCGGACCTCGTCCCAATCATATCCAAGGTCGATCAACTCCCGGGCCTCGTCATCGCATCTGGATTCAGCGGCCACGGATTTGGCATCGGTCCGGGCGCCGGACGTCTCGCGAGTGAACTGGTCCTGAACGACGCGCCGATTGTCGATACAGCCGCTTATCGCTTGAGCCGCTTCAGCGACGGCTCCGCGATCCGCCGGCCCGAGATGATGTAGCACACAGCACTGACTCATGCAGGCGCGATCCATGGCGCCTGCATGCGGAAGACTAGCAGCATAAGTTGAACAAAATAATGGCAATTATGCGGCCATTCTGCAATGAAAATAGCCGCATAAGTTCGCCTTATAACACTCCCAAAAATCAGACCTGTTCTCTCCACGACTGAAACGCAATGCTGTTTTTCAAGCGCCCGCGTACGAAATGACAAGTCGATTAACCAACGGAGGGTAAGCGGATGATCAAACTCAAAACGACCCTTGCTGCGATTGCCATGGCTGTTTTCGCGACGACAGCGTCCGCGCAAACGGTTTTGAAAGTCGGCTCTACGCCGACGAGTGTGCCGTTCGCATTCATTGATGTGAAGAGCAATTCACCTCAGGGCATGATGATTGACGTGATCGAAGCCGTCAGCAAGGAGGTCGGCTTCAAGATCGAATTCCAGCCCATGCCGTTCTCGGCTTTGATCCCGGCACTTACGTCCGGCAAAATCGACATCATCGCCGCCGCCATCACGGCCTCGCCCGAACGCGCCAAGGTGGTCGATTTCAGCCAGGACGTTTATTCCTACGGCGACGGGTTGGTCGTGCCGGCCACCGACAAGACGCAGTATGGCAACGTTGCAGACCTCAAGGGCAAGATCGTTGGGGCGCAAATCGGCACCCGCTATATCGAGTACCTGAAGGCACAAAGCGGAGCTGCCGAGGTCAAGTCCTACGAAGCGCTTCCCGACGTCCTTCGCGAGGTTGCAAACGGCCGGATCGGCGCTGGCATCGGAGATTTTCCGATCTTCGCCTATAATTTGTCGCAGGGCCAGTTCCCGCAGTTGCGCCTGGTCCGGGACTACAAGTCCGGACTAAACGGTGGCATTAATTTGGCGGTCAAGAAAGACAACGCCGAACTTTTGACGAAAATCAACGCATCACTTACGGCCATGAAACAAGACGGTCGGCTGAAAGCGATCTTGGAAAAGTGGAACCTGTGATCGGAAAGTATGCGACATGGAAAAGTTCTTTAGCCAGTCACAAGAATACCTACCTTTTCTTCTTCAGGGCGTTTCCTACACCATTCTAGTGATGATGTGCGCATTCGCTCTTGCGACTGGCTTGGGTCTGATCCTGGCATTCATGAGGGTGAGCGGCATCGTGCCGCTCGCCTGGGTGGCCCGAACGGTGATCGTCGTCGTGCGCGGCATTCCAGGATTGGTGACCTTATACTACATTTACTTCGTGTTTCCGGATTTCGGTGTTGCGCTGACTGCAGTCCAAGCGGCCATTATTGGCCTCGGCATCGCCTACTCACCCTATATGGCGGAAGTCTTTCGCGCGGGTATCGAGGCGATCGATCGTGGCCAGACCGAGGCAGCTCTGTCCATCGGGATGCATTGGGGCTTGGTGATGCGCCGCGTCGTGCTGCCTCAAGCGGTCCGCGTGGCTCTGCCCCCCTACGGCAGTACGATGGTGATGCTCCTCAAGGACTCGTCACTCGCATCGACCATCACGGTTGCCGAACTTTCCCTGCAAGGCAAGTTGCTCGCGTCTTCAACCTTCGAGAACACAACCGTATTCACCTTGGTGGCATTGATCTATCTCGCAATGAGCCTTCCCCTCACGGCTTTCAATGCCTGGCTTGAGCGCAAACTGAGGAGATCGTAATGAGCGTCATCGAGTTGAAGCATGTGCGAAAGTCGTTCGGAACCCACGAGGTTATTTCCGACGTTTCTTTCTCGGTCGAGCCGGGCGAGGTGGTTTGCATCATCGGCCCGTCGGGATCCGGAAAGTCAACACTGCTACGCTGCATCAACGGTCTGGAGACCTACCAGGGCGGAGAAATCATCGTGCATGGGGAAAGCGTGGATGCCACGAAGCCCAGCATCCGGCATATCCGGACGCGGGTCTCCATGGTGTTCCAACGCTTCAACCTGTTCCCACACCGCACGGCGCTCGAGAACGTCGCCGAAGGGCCGATTTACGTGAAGAAGGAGCGTCGCGCCGAGGTCTTGGCGCGCTCACGCGAACTGCTGGCCCGGGTTGGGCTCGGCGCAAAAATGGACGCCTATCCGCCGCAGCTCTCCGGTGGCCAGCAGCAGCGGGTCGCCATTGCCCGGGCATTGGGAATGAATCCCGACGCGATCCTCTTCGATGAACCGACCTCGGCACTCGATCCCGAACTCGTCGGCGAGGTGCTGTCGGTGATGCGCTCACTCGCCGACGAAGGAATGACGATGGTCGTCGTCACCCACGAAATGGGATTTGCGCGCGAGGTTGCTGACCGGGTCCTGTTCCTTGACGGTGGCGTATTGGTCGAACAGGGCACGCCCGCCGAGGTTCTCGGTCGTCCGCAGAACGCGCGCACGCAGGATTTTCTGCGCCGCGTGCTGCCGGCTTGAGGGCTTTTCGGCGTCTGGAACCGGATAAGGCGCAGCCTTTTCGGTGGCCTGGTCGCTGTTCATGCGCAAAGGACGGTTTGCGACCATTCCCGCCAGCACTGGCAGCATCGTCAATTCGGGATGCTCAATGCAAGCGCCGCCGGACATCGGAGATAACGGGCGCCCGAACCGCACATCTCACCGCAAAGCACCGGCCCGGCACAACAATCCTCCAAATCGCCCATGCATTCAGCATGGAATGGAGCGCCCGCCCGCTAAAATCGTCACTGTCGCAGCCGCCGAGGCCGCCGCCCCTTTCCGCACACCACAGCGAAGTCAAAAGCCCTCCGCGCCGATGGCGCGCAGCATGGGACAAGGTGAGGCCGCCATGACCGTGATCGACATCCTCAAGGACCTGATCGCCGTTCCCTCCGTCGTCGGAACCCCCAACGGCGCCATCGTCGACGGGATTCGCGGCGTTCTGGAGGGCGCCGGGGTGCGCGTCCGGGTCCTGCCGGGGCCGGAGGGCGACCGGTACAACCTGTTCGCCACCATCGGTCCGGCAATGGTTCCGGGCTATGTCCTGTCCGGCCATATGGACGTGGTTCCCGCCACCGAACCCGAATGGACTAGCGACCCGTTCCGGCTGCGCGCCGACGGCGACCGGCTCTACGGGCGCGGCACCTCCGACATGAAGGGATTCATCGCCGCTGCGCTGGCGGCATTGCCGGCCCTGACCGCCGCGCCGCTGGCCCGGCCGATCCATCTGGCCTTCACCTATGACGAGGAGGCCGGTTGCCGGGGCGCGCCGCATCTTCTGCCGCATCTGCCCGACCTGTGCGCGCCGCCGCTGGGCGTCATCGTCGGCGAACCGAGCGGCCTGCGCGCCGTCCGCGCCCACAAGGGCAAGGCGGCGGCCCGGCTGACGGTGCGCGGACGCTCCGGCCATTCCTCCCGCCCCGACCACGGGCTGAACGCCATCCACGCCATGGCCGACGCGCTGACCGCCGCCGTCGTCCAGGCCGACCGCCTGACCCGGGGGCCGCTGGATTCGGTGTTCGAGCCGCCCTACTCCTCGCTGCAGGTCGGCACCATCCAGGGCGGGCTTGCGGTGAACATCATCCCCGATGCCTGCACCGCCGAGTTCGAGGCCCGCGCCATCGCCGGCATCGACCCCGTCACCCTGCTGGAGCCGGTGCGCGAAGCGGCGGCGCGGCTGGAGGAACGCGGCTTCGCCGTCGACTGGACGCAGACCGGCGCCTATCCCGCCCTGTTCCTGGCCGCGCGGTCGCCGCTGGCCCGCCTGCTGGAGGAGCTGACCGGACAGGAACCGCTGGCCGCCGTCAGCTATGGCACGGAGGCCGGGCTGTACCAGACCGCCGGGATCGACGCGATCATCTGCGGCCCCGGCGACATCGCGCGGGCGCACCGCCCCAACGAACACATCCTCGTCGAGGAACTGACCGCCTGCCAGTCGATGATCGAGGCGCTGGGCCGGCGCTGCCGTCTTTGACAATCGCCCGACCCAGCCGCGCATCGCCAAAGGGACCCAAATGACCTTCCTGTTCAATTCCGATGCGGTGCGGGGCGCCATCTTCGCCGAAGCCTTCGCGCGCGAGCTGCCCGACCTGCCCTTCTCGATGGACCCAGCCGGCGTCGATCCCGACGCGGTGCGCTACCTCATCACCTGGACCATCCCGGACAACCTCGCCCGCTATCGCAATCTGGAGATCGTCTTCTCGATCGGCGCCGGGGTCGACCAGTTCGCCATGACCGCCCTGCCGCCGTCCGTGAAGGTGGTGCGCATGGTGGAAGACGGCATCGTCCGCATGATGCAGGAATACGCCACGCTGGCGGTGCTGACCCTGCATCGCCAGATGCCGGCCTACCGCGCCCAGCAGGCCGCCTGCGTCTGGCGCCCCCTGCCGCAGCCGCAGGCGGCGCAACGCAGGGTCGGCGTGCTGGGGCTGGGCGTGCTGGGTCAGGCGGTGCTGGAGCGGCTGAAGCCCTTCGGCTTTCCGCTGGCGGGCTGGAGCCGGTCGCCGCGCGACATCGACGGCGTGACCTGCCATCACGGCGCGGACGGCCTCGACGCGATGCTGGCCGAAACCGACATCCTGATCGTCCTGCTGCCGCTGACCCCGGACACGCGTGGCTTCCTCGATGCGGCTCTGCTGGCCAAGCTGCCCAAGGGCGCCGCGCTGGTCCACACCGGGCGCGGGCCGCAGCTGGACCATGCAGCGCTTCTGGACGCGCTCGACCGCGGCCAACTGTCCGGCGCGGTGGTGGACGTGACCGATCCGGAGCCGCTGCCGGCCGACCACCCCTTCTGGACCCACCCGAACATCGTGCTGACCCCGCACATCGCCAGCGTCACCCAGCCGGACGGCGCCGCACGCGCGGTCATCGGCAACCTTCGCCGGCATTTCGCCGGGCAGGACCCGGTGGGGCTGGTCGACCGCCGGCGCGGCTATTGACGCCGGCACCGGTTCCTCTTCCTGCGGCACAGCCGCTCACCAACAAGGATTCTCCCATGTCGCTGCTGAAGACCATCGATACCGCCCCGACCTTCACCCCGCGTGAATCGACGCCGATGCCGGAACGGCTGATCTCCGGCTCACCCGCCTTCAAGACCTGGGCTCAGGACGCCGCCAAGGACGACAAGGTCCGGACCGGCGTGTGGGAAGCCACGCCGGGCGAAACCCGCTCGATCAAGGGCGAGACCTTCGAGTTCTGCCACATCCTTTCCGGCGTCGTGGAGATCACCCCGGATGCCGGCGAGCCGGTGGTCTACCGCGCGGGCGACAGCTTCGTCATGAAGCCGGGCTTCACCGGAGTGTGGAAGACCATCGAGACGGTCCGCAAAATCTACGTCACCATCGACTGAGGGCGCGTCATGAGCCTGTCCTTCGATCCGGACCGCCTGCCGCTGCCGATTGGCCATTTCATCGGTGACCGCCTGATTCCGGCGAAGGACGGGCTGCCCATGCACCGCCCGTCGGATGGCCGGGCCTATGCCGACTGCCCAGTGGCCGCGCCCGACCTCGTCGACGAGGCGGTGGCCACGGCGCAAGCGGCGCTGAAATCCAGCAAATGGGGCGGCGTGCGCCCACGCGAACGCACCGCCGTGCTGCAGCGCTGGGCCACGCTGATCGAAGAGGAGGCGGAAACCCTGGCGAAGGTGGAGGCTTTGTCCTCCACCCGTCCGGTCGGCCAGCTGGTCGCCGGCGACGTAGCGGTCACGGCCGAGCAGATCCGCTTCTTCGCCGAATTCGCCGACAAGGAGGGCGGCGACCTCGCCCCCACCGACGACGGCAGCTTCGGCATGGTGATGACGGAGCCCTACGGCGTCGTCGGCGCCATCACGCCCTGGAACTTCCCGCTGTCGATGGCGGGCTGGAAGCTCGGCCCGGCGCTGGCCGCCGGCAACGCAGTGGTGCTGAAGCCGTCGGAGATGACGCCCTTCTCCACCGTCCTGCTGGCGCAGCTGGCGGTGAAGGCCGGCGTTCCTGCCGGTCTGATCAACATCGTCCAGGGCGACGGCCCGACCACCGGCGCCGCCATCACCCGCCACCCCGGCATCGCCAAGGTCAGCTTCACCGGATCGACGGCGGCGGGCTCGGCGATCATGGCCGACATCGCCCGCAGCGGCGTCAAGCCGATGACGCTGGAGCTGGGCGGCAAGAGTCCGCAGATCGTCTTCGCCGATGCCGACCTGGAGAAGGCCGCAGCATCCATCGCCACCAGCGTGCTGTCGAACGCCGGCCAAGCCTGCGTCGCCGGATCGCGCCTGCTGGTCGAGGCGAAGGTGGCCGAACCGCTGATCGCGATGATCCTGGGCCACATGCGCGCCGTCCGCCCCGGCCCGACGTGGGACGAGAAGACGCGCTATTCGCCCATCATCTCCGAACGGCAGCGCGCCCGCATCCATTCCATCGTCACGGCCTCGCTGACCGGATCGGTGGAATGCCTGACCGGCGGGGCGCCGATGGACGGCGAGGGGTATTTCTACGCGCCGACCCTGCTGGCCGGTGTCGATCAGACCTCCCCGGCCGTTATGGAGGAGATCTTCGGCCCGGTCCTGACCGTGCAGAGCTTCGACAGCGAAGAAGAGGCGATGGCGCTGGCCAACCATCCAATCTACGGGCTGGCCGCCGGGCTCTACACCCGCGACCTGTCGCGCGCCATCCGCCTGACGCGGCGGCTGCAGGCCGGGACGGTGTGGGTCAACCGCTATGGCCGCTCGCGCGACCACATCCTGCCGACCGGCGGCTACAAGCGCTCCGGCATCGGCAAGGACCTGGGGCGCGAGGCCTATCTCGCCAACCGCCGCAGTAAAAGCGTGCTGATCGGCCTGTAATACAATTAAATCCGGTGAGGGACGTTCGATGAAAACCCACAACATTGCGATCATCAAGGGCGACGGCATCGGGCATCCCGTGGTCGATGCCGCCTGGGAGGTTCTGCAGGCCGTGGCGAAGCAGTCCGGCTTTGCGCTGACCAGCACCGAGATGCCCTGGTCCTGCGCCCATTACAAGGAAACCGGCGTGATGATGCCGGCCGACGGCATCGACACGCTGCGCAAGTACGACGCCATCCTGCTGGGCGCCGTCGGCTGGCCGGCGGAGGTGCCGGACGCCGTGTCGCTGCACGGGCTGCTGCTGCCCATCCGCAAGGCGTTCGACCAGTACGCCAATGTCCGCCCGCACCGGCTGCTGCCGGGGGTGGAGGGGCCGCTGCGCCGCGGCGGCTTCGACATCCTGTGCATCCGCGAGAACACCGAGGGCGAATATGCCGGCGCCGGCGGTCGCATCCATCAGGGAACGCCGCATGAGGTGGCGGTGGAGACCGGCGTCTTCACCCGCATGGGGGTGGAGCGGATCCTGCGCTTCGCCTTCGCCCAGGCCCGCGCCCGGCGCGGCAAGCTGGCCTCCGTCACCAAGTCGAACGCGCAGAAATATTCGATGGTGTTCTGGGACGAGATCACCCGCCAGCTGGCCGCCGAACACCCGGACGTCGAGGTCACCAGCTATCACGTCGACGCCATGGCGGCGCGCATGGTGACGGCGCCGGAAAGCCTGGACGTCGTCGTCGCCTCCAACCTGTTCGGCGACATCCTGACCGATCTGGGTGCTGCGATCCAGGGCGGGCTGGGCTTCGCCGCCTCGGCCAACCTGAACCCCGACCGCAAGGCACCGTCGATGTTCGAACCGGTGCACGGCTCGGCGCCCGACATCGCCCATCTCGGCATCGCCAACCCGATCGCCGCCATCTGGTCGGGCGCGATGATGCTGGAGCATCTGGGAGAGAAGGCCGCTGCCGACCGCGTGATGACGGCGCTGGGCGACACCACCGGCCGCGGCATCGGCACAATTCCCGGCAAGGACAAGACGGACGCGATCACCGCCGCCGTGCTGTCGGCGCTGTCGTGATGCCGGTTACCTTGAATTCACCCGAAGCGGAAAACACACCATCATGACCCATCACCTGACGGATTCCTCCCTGTTCCGCGAACAGGGGCTGATCGGCGGGCGCTGGTGCGACGGGGTCGCCGGGCGGACCATCGATGTCCAGAACCCGGCGACCGGCCGTCCCCTCGGCAGCGTTCCCGACATGGATGGCACCGACGCCCGCGACGCCATCGCCGCGGCAGCCGAGGCCTACCCGGCCTGGCGCCGGCGCACCCATGCCGACCGCGCCGCGCTGCTGGAGCGCTGGCACGCGCTGATGATCGAGAATCTGGAGGATCTGGCCCGCCTTCTGACGTTGGAGCAGGGCAAGCCGCTGGACGAGGCGCGGGGCGAGATCCGCTATGGCGCCTCCTTCGTCAAATGGTTCGCCGAGGAAGCCCGGCGGATCGGCGGCACCACCATCCCCTCTCCCACCCCCGATCGCCGCATCGTCGTGCTGAAGGAGCCGGTCGGCGTCTGCGGCATCATCACGCCGTGGAACTTCCCCAACGCGATGATCACCCGCAAGGTGGCCCCGGCGCTGGCCGCCGGCTGCACCGTGGTCATCAAGCCGTCGGACTTCACCCCCTATTCGGCGCTGGCGCTCGGCGTGCTGGCCGAACGGGCGGGCATCCCGGCCGGCGTGGTCAACATCCTGACCGGCCGTCCCGAAGCCATCGGCGAGGAACTCCTGGCGAACGAGACCGTCCGCAAGATCTCCTTCACCGGCTCCACCCGCGTCGGCTCGCTGCTGATGCGCGGGGCTGCCGACGGCATCAAGCGGCTGAGCCTGGAACTGGGTGGCAACGCGCCCTTCATCGTGTTCGACGACGCCGACCTCGATCAGGCGGTGGACGGAGTCATCCTGTCCAAGTTCCGCAACGGCGGACAGACCTGCGTCTGCGCCAACCGCATCCTGGTGCAGTCCGGGGTTTATGACGCGTTCCGCGACCGTCTGGTCGCCCGCGTCAACGCCATGCGCGTGGGATCGGGGCTGGAACCGGGGGTCGCCATCGGCCCGATGATCAACGCCGCCGCCGTAGACAAGATCGAGCGCCACGTCGCCGACGCGGTGTCCAAGGGCGCGCGCATCGCGTCCGCCGCCGTTGTCGCTGCGGATGGTCCGCAGTATGTCGCGCCGGTGGTGCTGACCGATGCCACCACCGACATGCTGCTCGCCGACGAGGAAACCTTCGGCCCGGTGGCTCCGCTCTTCCGCTTTGAGACGGAGGAGGAGGCCATCGCACTCGCCAACGCCACGCCCTTCGGGCTGGCCGCCTATTTCTACACGCAGAACCTCGCGCGGTCCTGGCGGGTCGGCGAAGCGCTGGAGGCCGGCATGGTCGGGCTGAACACCGGCCTGATTTCCACCGAGGTCGCTCCCTTCGGCGGCGTCAAGCAGTCCGGCCTGGGCCGCGAGGGTGCGCAGGTGGGGATCGAGGAATATCTGGAGATGAAGACCTTCCACATCGGCGGATTGGGCTGAGGCCCACGCACAGCAAAAAGCTCGGCGGGAGCGAAGCACTCCCGCCGGGCTTTTTGTATTCCAACCGTCACTGAACTTTGTCGAGCGCTTTGTAGTACAGCCCCACCAGCGGCAGGAACCAGGGCTTGCCGAAATGCCCCGGCACCGCGGGCCAGGACAGCCCCTTCAGCGGATTCCGGTCCTCGCGGCCCAGGATCGCGTCGGCCATGGTCATGCCGAGATGGGTCGACAGTTGCGCCCCGTGGCCGGAATAGCCCATGGCGTACCACAGTCCTTCATGATAGCCGGCGCGCGGGTAGCGGTCGCTGGTCATGTCCACCAGACCGCCCCAGCAATAGTCGATGTCGATGCTGGCGATCTGCGGGAAGATCCGCGCCAGGCTCGCCCGCAGGATCGCGCCGCTCTTTGCGTCGGATTGCTGGTCAGACGTTGCCGAGAAGCGTGCCCGGCCGCCGAAGATCAGCCGCCGGTCGGGCGACAGGCGGAAGTAGTTGCCGATGTTCATCGACGTGACGTAGGTGCGGTTGCCCGGCACCACCGACGCGATCTCACTGTCGCTCAGCGGGCGGGTGGCGATGATGAAGCTGCCGACCGAGATGATCCGGCGGCGGAAATGGCTGAAATTCGGCGTGGTGTAGGCGCCGGTCGCAACCAGCACCTCCTTGGCGGTCACCGTTCCGCGCTGCGTGGACAGCGTGTGGCGGTCGCCCGAGCGGGTGATGGCGCCGACGGGCGCGTTCTCGACCAGCACCGCGCCATGCCGCTTGGCGGCATCCGCCAGCCCGACGACGAAGCGGCCCATATGCATCATCGCGCTCTTGCGCGACAGCATGGCGCCGTAAAAGGGCGAGCCGACCTCCCCCTTCAACTCCCCGGCGCTCAGCAGCGCGGTGTCGGGGTCGACCTCGCGATGCACGACCTCGAAGTTGCGGGCGATCGCCTCGAAATGCGCGGGCTTCGAGGCCAGCTTCAGCTTGCCGGCATGGCGGAAATTGCACTCGATCCCCTCTTCGGCGATCAGCGCCTCCAGCGTTTCGATCGACTGGTCGAAGGCGCGGTAGAGCGCGACGGCGCGCTCCGTCCCCAAGGCGGACTTGGCGGCAATGAAGCTGTGCGCCAGTCCGTTGTTGAGGTGCCCGCCGTTGCGCCCCGAGGCACCGCCGCCGATGCGGCCGGCCTCCAGCACGATCACCCGCGCGCCGGCCTTGGCCAGTTGGCGGGCGGCACCCAGGCCAGTGAACCCCCCTCCGACGACGGCGACGTCGTACTGGCCCTCGATGGCCCCCTCCGCCCCGCCCGTGAAAACGGGAGCGGTGTCGTGCCAGTAGGAGACGAATTTCATGACCTGGGTCCTTCCCATTGCAGCCTGAACCGTGAAATGCGTCCCTTACAGCCCGACCACGCCGGGCAGCTCGGAGATAGAGCGGATCTCGGTATAGCCGTAATAGGGATTGGCCGGTTCGTGGCCGCGGTTGACCCACACCTTGTTGCGGATCCCCAGGTCGTGCGCCGACATCAGGTCGTAGCGGAAGGAGGAGGAGCAGTGCAGGATGTCCTCCGGCCCGCAGCCGAGCATGTCGAACATGTATTCGAATGCCTGGAAGCGCGGCTTGTAGGCGTTCGCCTGCTCGGCGGTGTAGACGGCGTGGAAGGGCGCGCCCAGCTTCGCCACGTTCGACGGAATCTGGTCGTTCATGGCGTTGGACAGGATGACCAGCGGGATTTCCTTGGCAACCTTGGCCAGGCCGGCCGGCACGTCCGGGTGCGGACCCCAGGAGGGAACCCGCTCATAGACCATGCGCGCGTCCTCGTCGCGGAAGACCACCTTGTTGCGCTTGCAGGTGCGCTCCAGCGAATTGTGCACGACCTCGGCGTAGGGCTTCCAGTCGCCCATGATCTCGTCGAGCCGGTAGGCGGCGAAGTTCTTGATGAACTCCGTCATCCGCGCCTCGTCGAGGATCGACCCGTACAGATCGCGCGCGGCTTCGGCCATCTGGAAGTTGATCAGCGTGCCGTGGCAATCGAAGGTGACGTATTTCGGCCGGAACTGGCTCATGGTTCTTCCTCGGAGTTGGGGGGCGGTGGGAAGGGAATGGCGTGGGGCGCGTTCGGCCCTGCCCCATGATCCTAGCGTCGCCGCGAGGTCGACCCTGACCGAATTGCCCGGCGCGAAAGCACAAAGTTCCGTTTCCGTCTCGACCCTCAGCATTTGGTTGGGAGCGGGGCAGCGTCCGGGTGCTCCGAACCGGGCCAGAACAGGGGCCAAGCGCCCCATCCGCGGCATCGGCCGCTCCAGCCACGGCATAAGATGCGGCTGGCCGCCGAAGCAAAGGTGGAAGATATCGCGGCGGGCGTCGCCTTCAGACGAACGTCCGGGGGCGGTAAGCCCACTCTTGGGGCAGAGGGTGAAAGGACTGCCCATGAGCAAGAATACGGTTCCCAAAAGAACGGTTCCCAAAAGAACGGTTCACTGTCTGGCTTTCGAACCGAAGCATCTCGAGGACGCGCTGGCATTGTCGCGGCAGGCGCAATGGCCGCACCGTCTGGAAGACTGGTCGCTGACCCTTTCGCTGAGCCGGGGACTGGTCGCCGTGGACGCGGAGACGTCGCAGGTCGTCGGCACCGTGCTGATGACCCCCTATGGCGAAGATGCGGCCACCATCAATATGGTTATCGTCGATGAAGGCTGGCGCGGGCAGGGCCTTGGCCGCCGCCTGATGGACGAGGCGATGGCCCTCGCCGGCGGCCGCCCCCTGCGCCTCGTCGCCACGATCGACGGGCTGCCGCTCTACGAAAAGCTGGGCTTCCACGAAATCGGCACTGTCCTCCAACACCAGGGGGAGGCCAGTCCGATGTCAGTGGTTGCAGTGGAAGGCGTCGCCCCGGCCAGCACCGACGACCGCGCCGCCATCGCCGCCCTCGACCGGCAGGCCTTCGGCGCCGACCGCACCCTGCTGCTGCAGCGCTTCGCCGAAATCGGAGCCTTCACGCTGCTGCGCCGGAACGGCGCGCCCGTCGGCTTCGCGGGACTGCGCGACTTCGGCCGCGGTCAGGTCATCGGCCCGGTGGTGGCGCCCGATGCTGACGGCGCCAAGGCCCTGATCTGCCCGATCATCGCCGCGAATGCCGGAAGATTCCTGCGGGTGGACACCACCGACGACGCCGGCCTCGGCCCTTGGCTGGCCGACTGCGGACTTCGCCATGTCGGCGGCGGAATAGCCATGCGCCGCCCCGCTCCCACCCTATCGGCGGCATCGGCGCCCCTATCGCCCCGCCCCGTTTCGACTTTCGCGCTCGCCAGCCAGGCACTCGGCTGATCCGGAGAGGACCATGCTCAGCAATTCCCTGATCGAACTCGACCGTGCCCATCTGGTCCATCCCGTCGCCTCGTATCGCGGTCATGAGAAGGCCGGCGTCCGGGTGATCGCCTCCGGCTCAGGGGCGACCCTCACCGACACGTCCGGCCACCGGCTGGTCGATGGTTTCGCCGGCCTGTGGTGCGTCAATGCCGGCTATGGGCAGAAGAGCCTCGTCGAGGCTGCCACCCGCCAGATGCAGGAACTGCCCTACGCCACCGGCTATTTCGGGCTTGGCAGCGAGCCGGCGATCCGGCTGGCGGCGGCGCTGGCCGAACGCGCCCCCGGCGACCTGAACCATGTCTATTTCACGCTCGGCGGGTCGGACGCGGTGGACAGCACCATCCGCTTCATCCGCTATTACTGGCAGGCCAAGGGCCAGCTGCAGCGCGACCAGTTCATTTCCATCGAGCAGGGCTATCACGGCTCCTCCACCGTCGGTGCCGGGCTGACCGCCCTGCCCGCCTTCCATGCCGGATTCGGCGTGCCGTTCGACTGGCAGCACAAGATTCCGTCGCACTATGCCTACCGCAATCCTGTCGGCGACGATGCGGACGCGATCATCGCCTCCTCGCTTGCCGCCCTCGACGCCAAGATCGCCGAGATCGGCGGGCCGGAACGGGTCGCCGCCTTCTATGCCGAACCGATCCAGGGGTCCGGCGGCGTTCTGGTTCCGCCCGACGGCTGGATGAAGGCGATGTGCGACCGCTGCCGCAGCCTCGGTATCCTGTTCGTCGCCGACGAGGTCATCACCGGTTTCGGCCGCACCGGGCCGCTGTTTGCCTGCACCGACGACGGCGTGGTCCCCGACCTGATGACCACCGCCAAGGGCCTGACCTCCGGCTATGTGCCGATGGGGGCGGTCTTCCTGTCCGAGGTGGTTTATGCCACCATCGCCGACGCCGCCGGCACCGCCGCCGTCGGCCATGGCTACACCTACTCCGCCCACCCCGTCAGTGCCGCGGTGGGGCTCGAGGCGTTGCGGCTGTACGAGGGCGGCCTGCTGGCCAACGGCGCCAAGGCCGGCGCCCGGCTGATGACGGGACTGCAAGCCCTGCGCGACCACCCGCTGGTCGGCGATGTGCGCGGACGCGGCATGCTGGCCGCAATCGAGCTGGTGGTGGACAAGGAGCACAAGACCCCGCTGCCGGCCGCCGCCGAGCCGTCCCGCCGGATTTTCGACCGGGCCTGGAGCAACGGGTTGGTAATCCGCGCCTTTGCGAACGGCGTGCTGGGCTATGCCCCGCCGCTCTGCTGCACCGACGACGACATCGACGCGATCCTGGAGCGCACGGCCCAAACGCTCGACCAGACACTGGAAGACCCCGACGTCCGTCGGGCGATGCGATAGGCGCAAAAGGGGGCGTCCGCGCAAGAATCCGTGAACACCCCCGTATCCAGCATTTTCTGCTGTCCGACACCGATATTCAGAGACAGGCGTCAAGCCCATAGACCACACTGGATGGAACAGAAGACCGGAACTCTGGGCCATCGCCAGAGGGGGCCATCGCCAGAGGGGCCATTTCCAGAAGGGCCACCTCCAGAGACACCCCGGCGGTCGATTCCGCCGGACCTGAAACGCCCCGCCGAACCGGAACGGTTCCCACGCGGTCCTTGATGAGGAGTTGGTGCGTTGCCCGAGAGTCTGCTGAAATTCAAATATCTGACCTTCGACGTCGTCGGCACGCTGATCGACTTCGAAGCCGGCCTGAAGGACTGCTTCGCCGCAATCGCGGCGGAAGCCGGAACCACGGTGGACGGCGAAGCGGCGCTGACCCTCTACCGCGAGGCGCGCTACACCGACGCCACCGACCTGTTCCCGGATGATCTGGTGCGGGTCTATTCGGTCGTCGCACCGAAGCTGGGCCTGCCTGCCGGCACGCAGTACGGTGAGCGCCTGCGCGATTCCGCAGCCTCCTGGGCCGCCTTCCCCGACAGCAGGGACGCCATGGCCCGCCTGTCCAAGCGCTACAAGCTGATCGCGATGACCAATGCGCGGCGCTGGGCCTTCACCCATTTCTCCCGCGAATTGGGCGATCCCTTTTATGCCGGCTTCACCGCCGACGACACCGGCGTCGAGAAGCCCGACCCCGCATTCTTCCAGCAGGTGTTCGATTTCGTCGAGCGTGACGGCGGCAGCAAGGACGACATCCTGCACGTCGCCCAGAGCCAGTATCACGACATCGGGGTTTCGCGCCGCCTCGGCATGACCAATTGCTGGATCCAGCGGCGTCATGCGCAGAAGGGCTATGGCGGCACCATCGAGCCCGCCGAATTCACCGAACCCGATTTCCATTTCCGCTCGATGGCGGAACTGGCCGATGCCGTCGACGCGGCGGCGGCAGAGCCGAAGACGGTCTCCGCGTAACCGGACCAAACCGGAGCGCGCCAAAAAATAAGAAACAGACAACACACGAACAGAGCGAGGCTAGCATGACAAAGACGCCTGATAGCTGGACCCGGATCGACGACAGCATGGTCGAAAGCGCCATCCGGCGCGGGGCCAACCGCCGCGATCTGCTCAAGATGCTGCTGGCGGGGGGCGTATCGCTCACCGCCGCCAACTTCCTTGTGGGCCGTGCCAGCGCCGCGGTATCCGAGGAACCGGTGAAGGGCGGTACGCTCAAGGCCGCCGGCTGGTCGTCATCCACCGCCGACACGCTCGACCCGGCGAAGGCGTCGCTGTCGACCGACTATGTCCGCTGCTGTGCCTTCTACAACCGTCTGACCTTCCTCGACAAGGCCGGCATCCCCAAGATGGAGCTGGCCCAGTCGGTCGATACCGAAGATGCCAAGACTTGGACGATCAAGCTGCGCAAGGGCGTGACCTTCCACGACGGCAAGTCGCTGACCGCCGACGACGTGGTGTTCTCGCTGAAGCGCCATCTCGATCCGGCCGTCGGGTCGAAGGTCGCGAAGATCGCCGCCCAGATGACGGACATCAAGGCGGTGGACAAGAGCACCGTCGCCATCACGCTGGCCACGCCGAACGCCGACCTGCCGACCATCCTGTCCATGCATCACTTCATGATCGTGGCTGACGGCACCACCGACTTCTCCAAGGGCAACGGCACCGGCGCCTTCATCTGCAAGAGCTTCGAACCGGGCGTGCGGTCGGTCGGCGTGCGCAATCCGAATTACTGGAAAGGCGGCCCGCACGTCGATTCCTTCGAATTCTTTGCGATCACCGACGACAATGCCCGCGTCAACGCGCTGCTGTCCGGCGACATCCATCTCGCCGCCGCGATCAACCCGCGCTCCACCCGCCTGGTCGACGGACAGCAGGGATTCTCCCTGTCCAAGTCGACCTCCGGCAACTACACCGACCTGAACATCCGCCTGGACATGGAGCCGGGCAGCCGCAAGGATTTCGTGGACGGGATGAAATATCTCGTGAACCGCGAGCAGATCGTCAAATCCGCCCTGCGCGGTTTCGGCGAGGTCGGCAACGATCAGCCGGTCTCCCCGTCCAGCCCCTTCCACAACGCCGCGCTGAAGCCCAAGCCCTTCGACCCGGAACGGGCAAAGTCCCTGTTCAAGAAGGCGGGCGTGTTGGGGCAGTCGATCCCAGTGATCACGTCCGATGCCGCCTCGTCCGCCGTCGACATGGCGATGGTGGTCCAGGCCGCCGGTGCCGACATCGGCATGAAGCTCGACGTCCAGCGTGTGCCGTCCGACGGGTACTGGAGCAATTACTGGCTGAAGGCGCCGATCCATTTCGGCAACATCAATCCGCGCCCGACGCCGGACATCCTCTTCTCCCTGCTCTACGCCTCCGAAGCGCCGTGGAACGAGAGCAAGTACAAGTCCGAGAAGTTCGACAAGATGATGATCGAAGCGCGCGGCACGCTCGCCTGGGCCAAGCGCAAGGAGCTGTACGACCAGATGCAGGTGATGATTGCCGAAGAAGCCGGCACCATCATCCCCGCCTACATTTCCAACGTGGACGCCATCACCAACAAGCTGAAGGGTCTGGAGCCCAATCCGCTTGGCGGCATGATGGGCTACGCGTTCGCCGAATATGTCTGGCTGGCCGCCTGAAACAGTGGATCGGCGGGACGGGACGGGCGACTGTCCGGCCGTCCCGTCCCGCCGTGGCCCCTCTCGTCGCCGCCCATCCGGGCAAGCCCTCCGGGGGCGCCTCACCATGCGGAGGCCAGCCATGACATCACGCGTTCCCTCCCTCATCCTCGGCCGGCTGTTCATCGCGCTGGTCACGCTGACCATCGTGTCCTTCGCGGTGTTCTTCGCCACCACCCTGCTGCCTGGCGATACGGCGACCATCCTGCTGGGCCAGGCGGCGACGCCGGAAGCGATCGCCGGCCTGCGCACGGCCATGCATCTCGACGAACCGGCCCTGCTGCGCTTCTTCTACTGGATCGGCGGGCTGTTCCAGGGCGATCTCGGCACCTCCTATGCCAACCATATGCCGGTGGCGACGCTGATCGGCGGCCGGCTGCTCAACACGCTGAAGCTTGCCGGCCTGACCACCCTGATAACGGTTCCGCTTGCGCTGACGCTCGGCATCACCGCCGCCATGTGGCGGGGCACGCTGTATGACCGTGTCGTCACCATCGCCACCATCGGCATCATCTCGGTTCCGGAATTCGTGCTGGCGACCTTGGCCGTCCTGCTGTTCGCGGTTTACCTGAAATGGCTGCCGGCGCTGTCCTTCACCTACAATGTCGACAGCTTCTCCGGGCTGCTGCGGGCCTATGCCATGCCGGTCATCACGCTGACCTTCGGGGTTTCGGCGCAGATGATCCGCATGAGCCGGGCCGCCGTGATCGAAACGCTGAACACGCCCTATGTCGAGATGGCGCTGCTGAAAGGCGCGTCGCGGCCCCGGATGGTCCTGCGCCATGCTCTGCCCAACGCGCTGGGACCGATCTCCAACGCGGTGGCGCTGTCGCTGTCCTATCTGGTGGGCGGCGTCATCATCGTCGAGACGATCTTCAACTATCCCGGCATCGCCAAGCTGATGGTCGATGCGGTGTCCACCCGCGACCTGCCGCTGATCCAGTCCTGCGCGATGATCTTCTGCGTAGGCTATCTGATCCTGATCACCGCCGCCGACATCGTCGCCATCCTGTCGAACCCGAGGCTCCGATGAAGACACACACCTCCACCGGCTCCCTCGCAACATGGTCCGGCTACAGGATCAATCCGGTAGGCCTGGTCAGTTTCTGCGTGGTTCTGTTCTGGGCGCTGGTCGCCCTGTTCGCCCCCTACCTCGCCCCCCATTCGGTGGGGGACATGGTCGACCTCGATTATTTCGGCCCGATGCGGCCCGGCCTGTGGCTGGGGTCGGATTATCTCGGCCGTGACATGCTGTCCCGCATCATCTACGGGACCCGCTACACCGTCGGCATCTCGCTGGCCGCGGTTTTCATCGCCTGCTTCACCGGCGTCGTGCTGGGCATGACCTCCGCCGTGCTGCGTGGGCCGGTGGACATGGTGGTCAGCCGGGTGCTCGACGCCATGAACTCGATCCCGAGCAAGCTGTTCGGCCTGATGGTGGTGGCGGCGGTGGGATCGTCGATCCCGGTGCTGATCCTGACGCTGTCGGTCATCTACATCCCCGGCGCCTACCGCTTCAGCCGGTCGCTGGCGGTCAACATCGACACGATGGATTTCATGATGGTCGCCCGCATCCGCGGGGAAAAGCTGCCCTACCTGATCGGGTCGGAGATCCTTCCCAACATCGTCGGTCCGGTGCTGGCCGATCTGGGCCTGCGCTTCGTCTTCATCGTGCTGCTGCTGTCGGGCCTGTCCTTCCTGGGTCTGGGCGTCCAGCCGCCCTACGCCGACTGGGGCGCGCTGGTGCGCGAGAACATCGGCGGCCTGCCCTTCGCAGCGCCCGCGGTGATCGTGCCGTCGCTGGCCATCGCCACCCTGACCATCAGCGTCAATCTGCTGATCGACAATCTTCCGCGGAAGATCCGGGACCGGAGTGCCTCCTGATGACGAACCTCGTCGAAATCCGCGGCCTGACGGTCGAGGCCACCACCGATTCCGGTCGCTGGATCCAAATCCTGAAGGGCATCGACCTCGACATCGCCGCTGGCGAAACCGTCGCCTTCATTGGCGAAAGCGGGTCAGGCAAGACCACCGCCGCCATGACGCTGCTGGGCTACGCCCGTCCCGGCTGCCGGATTTCCGGCGGCACGGTGCGGGTCGACGGCCATGACATGGTGACCTTGTCGGAGAAGCAACGGGCGGCCCTGCGCGGCACGGTCGTAGCCTATGTGCCGCAGAGTGCGGCGGCGGCCTTCAATCCGGCGGCGACGATCATGGATCAGGTCATCGAGGTGACGCGGATCCACCAGCTGATGCCGCCGGACGAGGCCCGCCGCCGGGCGGTCGCCCTGTTCCGCGCCCTGTCGCTGCCCAATCCCGACAGCATCGGCGACCGTTACCCACATCAGGTGTCCGGCGGGCAGCTGCAGCGGCTGGCGGCGGCGATGGCCCTCATCGGCGATCCCAAGGTGGTGATCTTCGACGAGCCGACGACGGCGCTCGACGTCACCACCCAGGTCGAGGTGCTGCGCGCCTTCAAGGCGGTGACCGCCAGACGGCAGATCGCCTGCGTCTATGTCTCCCACGATCTTGCCGTCGTCGCCCAGATCGCCGACCGCATCATGGTGCTGCGCCATGGAGAGGTGCAGGAAACCGGCAGCGTCGACGACATCCTGACGCGCCCGACCCATCCCTACACCAAGGAATTGCTGCACGCCTTCCATCCCGACACCGGCGGCCGGGTTGCCGCGGCGGAGGCTTTTGCCACCGATGCCTCCCCGCTGCTGGAAATCAAGACGCTGAGCGCCGGCTACGGCCCGCCGCAGGCGAACGGGCTGCCGCTGGCCCTCGCGGTCAAGGGGGTGAGCCTGCAGGTGAAGCGGGGCACCAACCTCGGCATCATCGGGGAGTCCGGCTGTGGGAAATCGACCCTGGCGCGCGCCATCGCCGGCATCCTGCCGGCCTGCAACGGCGACATCCAGTTCGACGGGCGGGAACTGTGGCACAGCGCCCGCCAGCGCAGCCGGGAGCAGCTGCGCGACCTGCAGATCGTCTTCCAGCATGCCGACACGGCGCTGAATCCGGCCAAGTCGATCGAGGACATTCTCGGCCGCCCGCTGACCTTCTATCACGGCCTGCGCGGCAAGGCCCGGGACGCGCGGATTGATGCGCTGATGGACATGGTCCGCCTGCCCCGCTCCCTGCGCCACCGCCTTCCGGCGGAACTGTCGGGCGGCCAGAAGCAGCGGGTGAATTTCGCCCGCGCGCTCGCCGCCGAACCGAAATTGATCCTGTGCGACGAGATCACCTCGGCCCTCGACACCGTCGTCGCATCGACGATCATCGATCTGCTGAAGGAACTGCAGCGCGAGCTTGGCCTGTCCTATGTCTTCATCAGCCACGACCTGTCGGTGATCGAGGCGATCTGCGACGAGATCATCGTGATGTATCGCGGTCAGGCGGTCGAGACCATCATCCCCTCCGCCCGGCAGCAGCCGCAGCATCCCTATTCGCAGTTGCTGTTCTCGTCGGTACCGAAGCTGGATCCGACGTGGCTCGACACGCTGGATATCGACCCCGAACGGATGCGGGTGGCCTGAGCGACCACTTTGCCGCCCGCGCGGTTCACCGCCGCGCGGGCCTGCAGGGGTTCTGCCGCGAAAGCCCTCACATCGGAAACAGCGTGGTCAGCGGCATGTGGGCCCGCACGATCGGCGATTTCAGAACGACGTAGCTGAAATACTTGTCGATGCCGATGTCCATGTCGGTCAGCTTCTCCATGATCTCCTGATACTCGCCGATGCCGGACGTGACGAACTTCAGCATGTAGTCGTAGCCGCCGGACACCAGATGGCATTCCAGCATCTGTTCGATCTTCTTGACTGCGGCAAGGAAGCGGGCGAAATCGACCTGCCGGTGGTTCTTCAGCGTCACCTCGGTGAAGACGGTCAGGGTCTGGCCGAGTTTGCTGACGTTGATCTGCGCCGTGTAGCCTTCGATGTAGCCCTCGGCCTGCAGCTTCTTGACCCGCATCAGGCAGGGGCTGGGCGACAGGTTCACCAGTTCGGCCAACTCCACGTTGGTGATCCGGCCGTTCTTCTGGAGCTGATGCAGAATCTTGATGTCGATGCGGTCCAGCTTCATGGGGAACCCATCCGGTTCGAGGGCGGGGAACGGAAAAACGACAGCAGAAAATTCTGCCGGTCGGACCAGCTCAGCTTAGCACGCGCCGCCAGCCTGTCGATGACCAAGACGCGGGTCCCCGGCAGAACAAAGCATCATGTCTTCCGGCAACGACAGAAGATAATGCCGTTGAATCGGCCAAAGCAGCGCCTGCCGGGCCGCGTGGCATGGCTAGATGGCGCAACGCCGAAATCGGAGATCCCAACCAATGCCAGCCCCTTTGCAGACGATCGCGTCCTCCCCGAACCTACCCGAACAGGCGGACGTCGTCGTGATCGGCGGCGGCATCGTCGGCGTCTGGGCGGCCTACTTTCTGGCCCGGCGCGGACTGTCGGTGGCCCTGGTGGAGAAGGGGCAGGTCGGGGCGGAGCAGTCCAGCCGCAACTGGGGCTGGTGCCGGCAGCAGAACCGCGACGCACGCGAACTGCCGATGGCGACCAAGAGCCTTGACCTGTGGGAGCGTTTTGCCGCCGAAAGCGGCGAGGACACCGGCTTCAGCCGCTGCGGCCTGCTCTATCTCAGCAATGACGACCAGGAATTGGCGGGCTGGGCGCGATGGCGCGACTTCGCCCGGACGGTCGGCGTCACCACCCATATGCTGAGCAGTGCCGAGGCGGCGGAGCGCGGCCGGGCCACCGGACGGCCGTGGAAGGGCGGCGTCTTCTCGCCCTCGGACGGCATCGCCGATCCGGCCCGCGCGGCGCCCGCCGTGGCGCGGGCGATCATGACCCAGGGCGGCACGGTGCATCAGGGCTGTGCCGCGCGTGGGCTGGAAACCAGCGGCGGGCGGGTCAGCGGCGTCGTCACCGAAAAAGGCACGATACGCACCAAGCTGGCGGTCCTGGCCGGCGGGGCCTGGGCCTCCGCCTTCTGTCATCAGATCGGCGTGCGTTTCCCGCTCGCCTCCATCCGCTCGTCGATCCTGTCGGTCGGCCCCAGCCCCACCGGCCTTCCCGACGCCCTGCACACCGCCGCGGTGTCGGTCACCCGGCGCGGCGACGGCGGACACACGCTGGCGATCAGCGGACGCGGACGCGTCGATCCGACCATGCAGCAGATCCGCTTCGCGCCGCAATTCATGCCGATGTTCAGCCGGCGCTGGCGCAGCCTGATGCCCGGCGGGCTGGAGGGGATGCGCTCCGGCCACGAGACGCTGCGGCGCTGGCGGCTCGACCGCCCGACGCCGATGGAGCGGGTGCGGGTGCTGGACCCCACGCCGGACCGCAGCACCATCCGCCTGACCCGCGAGCGGGCCATGGCCCTGCTGCCCGGCCTGAAGGACGCGCCGGTCACCGCCGCCTGGGCCGGTTACATCGACAGCACGCCCGACGGCGTTCCCGCCATCGGCGAGGTCGGCAGCCTGCCCGGCCTGATCCTGGCGGCAGGCTTCAGCGGCCACGGCTTCGGCATCGGCCCCGGCGCCGGGCATCTGATCGCCGACCTCGTCACCGATCAGGCGCCCATCGTCGATCCCAAGCCCTACCACCCTGACCGCTTCGCCGGATTCTCCGCCGGAAAGGTCGCCGATTTCTGACCGTAGGCAGGTCCGTCAGGCACCACCCGGCGACAGCGAGCGGGCGGCCAAGCGCAGGCAGTCGCGCATCAGATCGTGGCTGCCGGACAGCGGACGCTCCTTGCTGGTCAGGATGGTGATGGGCACGCGGATACTCGGGCGGAAGGGCCGCTGGACGATGCCGGAGAACTGATTCCACGGCAGAAGCCCGTCGACCACCGCCACGCCGATCCCCTCCCGCACGAAGGGCAGCGCGGTGATGGACAGGTCGATTTCCACCGCCGGGGCGTAGACGCCGCCCTCCGCCTCGACCGCACCGGCCAGCAGCCGGCCGGGCAGCGTGTCCACCCGGTAGGAAATCAGCGTATCCTCCGCCAGATCGGCAAATCCAACTTCAGCCTGTTCGGCCAGCCGATGCCCCTCCGGCAAAAGGCAGACAAGTTCGGCATGCCCGACGGTCTCGACATCAAGGTCGTGATGGGGCATGTCGTTCATCGCCACCCCCAACAGAACGTCGCCGCTGCGCAGCATGTCCAGGATGCTGGCGACCGGCGCGACCAGCGAGCGCACGACGATATCGGGATGCGCCTCGCGAAAGGCGGTCAGCGCCTTGGGAACGATCGACATCGATGGTGGAGCCGAAGCGGCGAGACGGACCAGACCGGTGCGGCCATGACGCATGTCGACGGTGCGCCGGCGCAGAGCGCCGAGTTCCGCAAAGATCCGCTCGGCCTCCGGATACAGCTCGTTGGCCTCCTGCGTCGGCACCAGCCGTCCGCGCACCCGGTCGAACAGCTTGAAGCCGAGTTGATCCTCGGCATGCAGCAGGATCTGGCTCAAGGCCGGCTGCGAGATGTTCAGCATCGCCGCCGCCCCCGTCACGGTTCCACAGCGCATCAGCATGCAGAAGACTTCCAGTTGGCGGGCTTGCATTCACGATCCTGGGCGCTGGCGAAGGGGGACGGAGGCGGCAAAGCCGGGCCACGACTACTATAGCGGTCCGCGCACCTTAGGGGAGCGGCATTTCGACCTCCACGCCCCCACCCTCCCCATTCCCGCGCAGGACATCCAGGAACCGTTCCAGCACCAGATTCGGCTGGGCGCCCTTCTTCGTCACCACCTGGAACTCCAGGGCATGATGGAAGGTGTCGGGCAGCAGCGCCCGCATCATGCCGCGCTCCACCCATTGCCGGGCATAGTGGGTGGGCAGAAAGCCGACATAGCATCCGGTGAGGATCAGGAACGCCACCCCCTCGCGGTCGGTGGCCGTCGCGGTGTTGTTCAGCTCATGGGGAAGCTGCGCCTGGGTCGGCGCCACGGCGTCGGCCGCCTCCACCGCCTCGCGCGTCACCACTCGCTCGGGACGGTCGAACAGCGGATGGCCGTCGCCGCAATAGAGCAGCGATTCCTCCTGATAGAGCGGAAGACCGGCCAAGCCCGGCAGACCGCGGCGAACCGGGACGACGCCGACGTGCAACTGCCCGTCCAGCACGCCCCGCTCGATCTCGTTGGGTGGGATCATGCGGATGTTGACGCGGACCTCGGGCGCCAGCCGCTTCAGGCCGCGCAGGGCGTGCGTCACCCGCATCTGCGGCATGGTGACGAGGTTATCGGTGATGCCGATGTTCAGTTCGCCGCGCAGGCGGCCATGCAGGGTGTTGATCTCGCTGCGGAAACTCTCCGTGCTGGCCAGCAGGCGCAGCGTCGCCTCATAGGCCAGATGCCCTTCGTCGGTCAGCCGGAAGCCCGCCCGCCCGCGCCGGCAGAGTGTGAGGCCAAGCCGCCGTTCCAGATCCGCCATATGCTGGCTGATCGCGGCCCGGCTGATGTTCAGCTCCACCTCGGCGGCGGAAAAGCCGCCGCATTCCACCACCGTCCGGAACACGCGCAGCAGCCGGATGTCGGCATCGCCGATCGGGGCAATGGACCGCGTGGGGGACCGGGTCGGCTTGCTCATGCTGGAACCGTGAGGGGTGTGGGCGCGATAGGTAAGTATGCGGTTATGTGAAGTTCTTATAGTTTGGATTTAATCGCAACCACGAACCGCGCACACTCTCCCACGACAGTGCCCAAACAAATGCGGGAGAACAGCGGATGGCCCCCTTGGACAACGATCAAGCGCAGTCGCTCAGCAAGGCCGGCGGACTGACGCGCGAGGAGCTTGACGCCCATTGGATGCCGTTCAGCGGCAACCGTCAGTTCAAGAACAACCCCCGCATGATCGTGAAGGCGGAGGGGACCTGGTACTGGGATGCCGAAGGCCGCAAGATCTACGACAGCCTGTCCGGCCTGTGGTGCAGCGGCGCCGGCCATTGCCGCCGCGAGATTTCGGAAGCAGTCGCCCGCCAGATCGCCGAGCTGGATTACAGCCCGGCCTTCCAGCACGGCCATCCGGCCGCCTTCAAGCTGGCGCACAAGCTGGCGTCGTTGACTCCGGCCGGCCTGGACCATGTCTTCTTCGTCGGTTCGGGCTCCGAAGCGGCCGACACCTCGCTGAAGATGGCGCGGGCCTATTGGCGGATGAAGGGGCAGCCGACCAAGACCAAGCTGATCGGCCGGTCCAAGGGCTATCACGGCGTCAATTTCGGCGGCACCAGCCTGGGCGGCATCGGCGGCAACCGCAAGCTGTTCGGCACCGGCGTCGACGCCGACCACCTGCCGCACACACTGCTGCCGCAGAACCTGTTCGTGAAGGGCATGCCGGAAGAAGGCGCCTTCCTGGCCGATGCGCTGGAGGAGTTGGTGGCGCTGCATGACGCCTCCAACATCGCCGCCGTGATCGTCGAGCCGCTGGCCGGCTCCGCCGGCGTGCTGCCGCCGCCGAAGGGTTACCTGCAGCGGCTGCGCGAGATCTGCGACAAGCATTCCATCCTGCTGATCTTCGACGAGGTCATCACCGGCTTCGGTCGCATGGGCGCCCCCTTCGGCGCCGACGCCTTCGGCGTGGTCCCGGACATCATGAACGTCGCCAAGGGCCTGACCAACGGCGCGGTCCCGATGGGGGCCGTGGTGGCGAAGCACGACATCTACCAGGCCTTCATGGACAATGGCGGGCCGGAGTACATGGTGGAGTTCCCGCACGGCTACACCTATTCCGCCCACCCGGTCGCCTGCGCCGCCGGCCTGGCCGCGCTCGACATCTTCGAGCGGGAGAAGCTGTGGGAGAAGGCCGCGGCGCTGGCGCCGCATTTCGAAAACCTGATCCATGGGCTGAAGGGGCTGAAGAACGTCGCCGACATCCGCAACTATGGGCTGACGGGCGCCGTCACCATCGCCCCGCTTCCCGGTGAGCCGGCCCGCCGGCCATACGAAATCGGCGAAAAGTGCTGGAAGGCCGGCTATTACGTGCGTTTCGGCGGCGACACGCTGCAGTTCGGCCCGCATTTCTACAGCGAACCGGCCGACCTCGACCGCCTGTTCGACGTCGTCGCCGACGCCATCCAGGCGACGGCGTAAGAGCGCCGGCTCACGCATTGCCCCCACCCTTCCCTCGGCTGACGCCGCGGGCCCCTTCCCTCTCCCGCCCAGCTCTCGCACAAAGCTTAGCTTTGTGCTGACGCGGCAGGCGGACCGTAGGTCCGCTGAGAGCGGGGGAGGATAGGTAGGGGTCTAACTTCGCAAAGACGAACACCCCCAGGAAACGCACCATGACCATCGTTGCCCACCTGATCGGCGGCAAGACCGACGCACCCGCCGGCACCCGCACCGCCGACATCGTCAATCCCGCCACCGGCGACGTGGCCGGACAGGTCGCCCTGGCATCGCGCGCCACGGTGGAAGAGGCCATCGCCGCCGCCGAGGCCGCTTTCCCGGCCTGGCGCGCCACGCCGCCGGCCAAGCGCGCCCGCGTCATGTTCCGCTTTAAGCAGTTGCTGGAGGAGAATGCGGAGCGCATATGCACCCTCATCACGGCGGAGCACGGCAAGGTCCTGGACGACGCCTTCGGCGAGCTGACCCGCGGCATCGAGAATGTCGAATATGCCTGCGGCGTGCCGGAACTCCTGAAGGGCGAATTCTCCAAGAATGTCGGGCCGGCCATCGACAGCTGGTCGGAATTCCAGCCGCTGGGCGTCGTCGCCGGCATCACGCCGTTCAATTTCCCGGCGATGGTCCCGCTGTGGATGTACCCGATCGCCATCGCCTGCGGGAACACCTTCGTCCTGAAGCCGTCGGAGCGCGACCCCAGTTCCGCCCTCTATATCGCCCAACTAGCGCTGGAAGCCGGGCTGCCGCCGGGTGTGCTGAACGTCGTCAACGGCGACAAGGAGGCGGTGGACACGCTGCTGACCGATCCGCGGGTGCAGGGCGTCAGCTTCGTCGGCTCCACCCCCATCGCCGAGTATGTCTATTCGACCGCCAGCGCCAATGGCAAGCGGGTGCAGGCGCTGGGCGGCGCCAAGAACCACGCCATCGTCATGCCGGACGCCGACCTGGACAACGCCGTCAACGCGCTGATGGGGGCGGCCTACGGCTCCTGCGGCGAGCGCTGCATGGCGATCTCCGTCGTGGTGGCGGTGGGCGACGAGGTGGCCGACCGGCTGAAGGACAAGCTGTCGGCGGCGCTCCGCGACCTGAAGGTCGGCGCCGGCACCTCCGCCGGCTGCGAGATGGGGCCGCTGGTTACCCGCGCCCATTACGAGAAGGTGAAGGCCTATGTCGACCAGGGCGTCGCCGAGGGCGCCGATCTGGTGGTCGACGGCCGCGGGCTGGTGGTGCCGGGACATGAGAACGGCAACTTCCTGGGCGGCTGCCTGTTCGACCGCGTCACCCCGGAGATGACCATCTACCGGGAGGAGATCTTCGGTCCGGTGCTGTGCCTAGTCCGGGTGAAGACGATGCAGGAGGGCATGGACCTGATCGACGCCCATGAATATGGCAACGGCACCTGCCTGTTCACCCGCGACGGCGAGGCCGCGCGCTATTTCGGCGACATGATCAAGGTCGGCATGGTCGGCATCAATGTGCCGCTGCCGGTGCCGGTCGCCTACCACAGCTTCGGCGGCTGGAAGCGGTCGCTGTTCGGCGACCTGTCGGCCTATGGCCCGGACGGCGTGCGCTTCTACACCCGGCGCAAGACCATCACCCAGCGCTGGCCGACCGGCGGAATCCGCGAAGGCGCCCAGTTCGCCTTCCCGTCCATGAAGTAAAAGGCGCCCACTGTCGTGACGCCGGTGCCGAGGAAGGCACCGGCGCCGGCACACTCTTGCGCGTGGCTTCCCTAACGGTGGAGACCATCGCTCTGCTTGGTATCTGCCGACGTCTTCGCCATCTCGGCCAGCAGCTTGGCCGTCGCGACGGCGAGTTGGTGCTGCGTGTATGGCTTGGCAAGCCGCGGCAGGTCGGCGACGACACCCTCCGGCAGATCGGCATATCCCGTCGCCAGCAACACCGGCAGGTCGGGAGCCACGGCACGGGCCGCCTGGGCAAGCTCGACCCCGGTCATGCCGGGCATCGCATAGTCCGTCAGCAGCAGGTCGACCGCCTGCCCGCCACGCAGAAGTTCCAGCGCTTCGACACCCGATCCCGCTTCGATGACCGTGTGCCCAAGGTCGGCCAACATATCGACCGTGCTCATGGCGATCAGCGCGTCATCGTCGACCACGAGGACCACGGCGGGCGATACCTCGGCCGCCGGGGCTGGCGGCAACTCGGCCGCCTGGGCGGGTTTCATCGCCTTCGGCAGCCACATCTCCACGAGCGAACCTTCGCCCGGAACGCTCGACAGCCGGAAGGCGCCGCCGGACTGTACCGCGAGGCCATGGACCATCGACAACCCCAGCCCGGTGCCTTTGCCGATGCCCTTGGTCGAGAAGAACGGCTCGATCGCCCGCGCCAGCGTTGCCTCATTCATCCCTGTTCCGGTGTCCCGCACGCTCAGGTGCGGGTAGGAAGCGGGCGGCAGTCCCGAAGCCACCGGAACCGGCGCCTCATCCACGGTCACGGTCAGCGTGCCGCCCTCGGGCATGGCATCGCGGGCGTTGACGGCGAGATTCAGGATCGCCAGCTCGAGCTGATTGGGATCGATCAGCGCCGGCGCCGTCGCGGGGGGTGCGTCGATACGGATGACGACGCGCGGGCCGACCGAACGCTCCAGAAGCGTTTTCATGCCGTCCAGCAGCCCGGCGAGGTCCACCGCCTGCGGCTGCAGGTCCTGCCGACGGGCGAAAGCCAGAAGCCTTTGGGTCAGCGTCGCTCCGCGCCGGGCGCCCTGCATGGCGCCGTCGAAGAGACGCTCCGTCGTCGGGTCGGCGGGAAGGCGTTTGCGCAGCAACTCCAGATTGCCGAGAACCGCCATCAGAAGATTGTTGAAATCATGCGCGACGCCGCCGGTAAGCTGGCCCAGGGTCTCCAGCTTCTGTGTCTGGCGCAGTTGCTCCTCGGCGCGTTCGCGATCGCGGATCTCGTCGCGCAGTTGGTCGAGCGTCGCCGCCAGTTCCCGGGTGCGCTCCTCCACCTTGAACTCCAGCGTCGCGGTAAGTCGCTGCAAGGCCTCCTGCGCCGCTTTCTGGTCGCTGATATCGACGATGACCGCAAGCGCTCCGACCGTCTTGCCGGTGGCGTCCCGCACAGGCACGCCGCTGACACGGGTCCAGATCGGCTGACCGCCTGCGGGACGATAGATGAACTCGATGCCGCCGACAGTCTCGCCGCGCAGGGCCTGCATCGCGACATACTGATCCCTTGGCAGCCGGCGGCCCCCTTCGTCATATCCGATCCAGCTCTCCTCCCCGTCCGGCCGCTGGGAAGGGATGACCGCATCCGGAAGGAAGCGCCGGAATGCCGGATTGGACAGAATGGTCCGGCCGTTCGGGTCCATCAGGTTCACCGCCACCGGCAGGTGTTCCACCAGCGTTTCGAAACGCGCCCGTTCGTCGGCAAGGTCCGCCAGCAGACGCTCGCGCTCCACGAGCCTCGCCCTCGCCTCATATTGCCGGCGCCGGCCACGCAGACAGGTCCGCACGACGCTGACCAGGGTGGTCGGGTGGAAGGGTCGCTCCACGAAGGTGACGTTGCCCAGCAGTTCGGTCAGGCGCGCCGCCTCGGGCGTCCGTTCGGAACCGGCTCCCCGCAAGGTGAGCAGAATGACGGGAAGGTCCGACCATGGCGGCTGTGCGCCGATCCAGGCGGCAAGCCCCTGGAGATCCGCGGTCCGCACCGCCTCTTCCGCCAGGATGAGCAGTCCGGCCCCGTCCTCCAGCGCCGTGCACAGCGCCGGCAGGTCGGGACAGGCGTGTGCAGCGATCCCGACCTCGCCCAGTAAGGCGCAAGCGACTGTGGCATCCCGTCCATGTGGCGCCAGGATCAGCGCGCGTTCCGTGGTGGCGACCTCGTTCAAGCCGGATCATCCTGCAGCAAGGGTCCGCCTTGGCCGATATAGACCGGCACGCCGCGCAGCACCCCCTGGAATGCGTCCAGCGGCGGCCCCAGAGTGATGCCGCTGTCGTTGATCCGGTACTCGCGGATCGTGTCCTCGTGCGGACCGGCGCGCTTCTTGATCACCGAGATCGCCCGCCGGACACGGCCCAGCGCCTCGAAATAACGCAGCAGCACGACGGTGTCGGCGAGATAGGTGACGTCGACCGGGGACTGCATGTCACCGATCAGGCCATGCTGTGCAATGGTGAGGAAGGTCGTCACACCCTGACGGTTCAGGTACAGCAGCAATTCGTGAAGATGCAGCACCAGAAGCTGCTCTTCCGGCATCGCCGCCTGATAGCCGTTGAGGCTGTCGATCACCACCGTGCGGATCTGGTGGTCGTCGACGCAGGCGCGGACCCGGTGGGTGAACTCGCCGGGCGCGAGTTCCGCCGCATCCACCTGCTCGACGATCAGGCTGCCGCGATCCCGCATGGCTTCAAGATCGAAGCCCATCGCCCTGGTCCGGGCGAACAGCAGGCCAAGCTCCTCGTCGAAGACGAACAGCGCGGCCCGCTCTCCCCGTGCGACGGCGGCCACCGTGAACTGAAGCGCAAGCAGCGATTTTCCGGTCCCCGCGGGGCCGATGATCAGGGCGCTCGATCCGCGCTCCATGCCGCCGCCCAGCAGCGTGTCGAGTTCGGCGATGCCGCTGGCCAGACGCTCCCCGGCGAAGCCGGTTCGATGCTCGGCCGCGATCAGCCGGGGGAATGTCTGGAAACCGTCGGCGGTGATCGTGCAGTCGTGGTAGCCACCCCGATAGGCCTGCCCACGGTATTTCAACACCCGCAGACGCCGCCGCTCCGCTCCGTAGGCCGGCGTCAGCATTTCCAGGCGGATCACGCCATGCGCGATGCTGTGGACCGTCTTGTCCATCGTGTCGGTGGTCAGGTCGTCGAGCAGCAGCACGGTGGCGCCGTGGCGGGCGAAATAATGCTTGAGGGCGAGGATCTGGCGCCGGTACCGCAACGAACTCTGGGCCAGCAGCCGGATCTCCGACAGGCTGTCGAGAACGATCCGCATCGGCTTGCAACGCCCGATCGCGTCGAACATCAGCTTGGTCGTCTCGCCGAGTTCGAGATCGGAGGAATAGAGCAGACTCTGCTGGTGCGCCTCGTCTAGCAGGCTTTCCGGCGGAACCAGCTCGAACACCGTGATCTCTTCGCCGAGCGTCCAGCCATGTGCGGCGGCTGCGTCGCGCAGTTCGCCCTCGGTTTCCGACAAGGTGATGTAGAGCCCGGTTTCACCGGCCGCCGCGCCTGCCAACAGGAACTGCAGGGCGATGGTGGTCTTGCCGGTGCCGGGACTTCCTTCGAGCAGGAAGACACGGTCGCGGGCGAGCCCGCCGGCCAGGATGTCGTCAAGCCCGGTAACGCCGGTACGCGCCTTGTGCGGCTGTTCAGAGGATGCGGCCATGGCGGGCTTGGATTTCCGTCTTGAAGGGGTCGGGCAGCGCATGCGCCGGACTGCAGTCCAGAGTGTCGGGAGTGGCACGCTGCGCATGCCTCGGGTTATGCACCGGTTGAAAATCGGGCCGGAAGTGGGCGGGTATGCCGCAGATTGGCGCCGGTCGGACCGCCGTCCACCGAAACTTGGGCAACACGCGGTTGCTCAGCACGGCACCAAGGTGAGGAAGATGGATGGACGAAGATAAGTCTGCACACACAGATCCCGTCCCTTGTACGCAGCCGTTCAATACTAACGCACTGCGCGAGCTGGCGCAGCCTGGGCTATCCTCATCGGCCCTTCCTCATAGATCGTTCGAGCACGACCTTCGCGCCCAACCACGGTCAGTCCGGAAGGTCCTGGCCGTCGTGGACCGCAAGATCCGGAGAAAGCTCCTTTACTGCGCCGATCAAAAACTCCTTGTTTCCTTCCGGTCCGGTGATCGGGCTTTCGGTAATGTCCAGAACGCGCCAGCCCGGCAGACCATCCAGCCACGCGCGGATGCGGTCGCAGACTTCCCCGTGCAGTTCGGGTTCGCGCACAACCCCGCCCTTGCCGACGCGGCCCTTGCCGACCTCGAACTGCGGCTTGATGAGGGCGACCAGCCGCCCGCCCGGCACCACGAGGGCCAGCGCCGCCGGCAGCACGATTTCCAGCCCGATGAAGCTGGCGTCGCACACCACCAAGTCGATCGGGTCCGGGATCTCGGCCGTGGTCAGGTGGCGGGCGTTGGTCTTCTCCAGAACCACCACGCGCGGATCGTTGCGCAGCTTCCATGCCAGCTGGCCATGGCCGACATCGACGGCATAGACCTTGGCGGCCCCGCGGGTCAGCAGCACGTCGGTGAACCCGCCGGTGGAGGCGCCGACATCGACCGCGGTCAGCCCCGTCGGATCGATGGCGAAGACGTCCAAGCCCTTCACCAGCTTCAGCCCGCCGCGCGACACCCAGGGATGATCCTGCCCCTTGACCGCCAGCGGGGCCTCCGCCGCGATCAGGTCGCCGGCCTTGTCGATGCGCTTCGTCTCGGAATAGACCAGCCCGGCCAGGATCAGCGCCTGCGCTTTGGCACGGCTTTCCGCCAGCCCGCGCTCCACCAGCGCCACGTCAACCCTCACCCGTGCCATGCCGTCGCCCTTCGCTCGCTCGTGACGGCGCATTCCTGACGCGGAACCGCCGCAAGGGCAAGCCCCGGTTCCAGGCGACCGCCGGTCAGGCCGGCGGGAAATCCACCGACACGCGGGTGCCGTAGGGGCTGCTGTCCGCCGTCAGCCGGCCACGCAGCTGGCCGACGAAGGCGCGCACCACCTTCAGCCCCAGCGTCGACGCACGGGCGACGTCCAGTCCCTGCGGCAGGCCGATGCCGCGGTCGACGACCTCCAGATGGATGCGACCGCCGTCGCCACGGCCGAGCCGCACGTCGATGTCGCCGGGCACTCCGGCGGGAAAGGCGTGCCGTGCCGCGTTGCCGACCAGCTCGCTGACGATCAGGCTGAAGGGAATGACCGACTCCATCGGCATCTCGGTCGTCTCGGCCGTGACCTTGACGCGGTGGGCGCCGGGCAGCGTCGCCTCAAGCTCCTGGCACAGTTCACGCAAATGGACCGACATGTCGACGGTGCCGGCCCGCAGGGCGCCGTGGGTGCGCTGGTGTGCCTGGGTGACGATGCCGACGCGCCCGCCGGCGCTCTGCAGGGCGCGGCGGACCTCCGGATCCTTGCTCGACAGGGTCTGCAGGGTCAGCAGGCTGGAGACCAGCTGCAGCGTGTTCTTCAGCCGGTGGCTGACGTCGCGCAGCCGCCGGTCATGTTCGGCCACCGATTCCGGGGTTTCCTCGGCGGTGACGATCAGGGCGCGGACGACGCCGTTGACCCCCAGCAGCGGCGTGACCCGCACATCCCAGAACCGCTCGCCATCTGTGTTGCGGTCGCCGGCGGCCCGGTTGCGCTGCGGCTGGCCGGTCCGCCGCGCCTCGATCAGCATGGACAGCGACAGGGCCGGGAAACGCTCCGTCAGGTTGGTGCCCGCGACCGCGCCCAGCGCCCGGAAGGCGGCGTTGGCGAAGGCGCAGCGGTCGCCCTCCCCCTCCACCAGCGCGGTGGGTGTCGGCGTCTGATCCAGCAGGCTGCGCAACATTGCCGGATCGTCGATGCCGACGGCCGCAACGTCGGCACCGGCAGTCCGATCCGCCCCCGGATCGGCACCGAACTCCGCGTTGCGGTATGCCGTGACCGCCATGATGTGCGCCATCGCCCCAGACCTCGTAGCCATCCGCTGCCGTAGGCTCGCTCCCCGGTTCTCCGGGGGCTACCATTCCAGCTTGGCAAGTGTAAGGCGTCGCTCGCGCTCCACACCAGTCCAACAACCCGAAAAGCCGCTAGACAAATGGCATTACGCCGTTCGGATGGCCTGGGCGAACGGCTGAAGGATAGAGGATCAGGCCCGCGCCGCGGCGCTCTCGATTCCCAGCGCCTGCAACGCGGTGCGGACGATCTGCTGGGCGGTCAGGCCGGCGGTCTCATACTGCTTTGCCGGCGAGTCGTGGTCGAGATAGAGGTCAGGCAGGACCATCGGCCGGATCTTCAGTCCGCCGTCGAGCAGCCCGGCCGTCGCCAGGAATTGCAGCACGAAGCTGCCGAACCCGCCGACCGATCCCTCCTCTATGGTGATCAGCACCTCATGCTCAAGCGCGAGGCGGCGCACCAGATCCTCGTCCAGCGGCTTGGCGAAGCGGGCGTCGGCCAGCGTGGTCGACAGGCCGCGCGCCGCCAGTTCCGCCGCCGCGCGCCGGGCCTCGCCCAGGCGGGTGCCGTAGCTGAGGATGGCGATCTTGGTGCCTTCCTGCAGAATGCGGCCCTTGCCGATCGGCAGCAGGCTGCCGCGTTCCGGCAGCTCCAGCCCCACCCCCTCGCCGCGAGGGTAGCGCAGGGCCGAGGCGCGGTCGTCGATGGCGGCCTGGGTCGCCACCATGTGCATCAGTTCCAGCTCGTCCGCCGCCGCCATCAGGACGATGTCGGGCAGGCAGCCGAGATAGGCGGTGTCGAAGGACCCGGCATGGGTCGCCCCGTCCGCGCCAACCAGTCCGGCGCGGTCCAGCGCGAAGCGCACCGGCAGATGCTGCAGCACCACGTCATGGATGACCTGATCGTAAGCGCGCTGCAGGAAGGTGGAGTAGATGGCGCAGAAGGGCTTGAACCCCTCCGTCGCCATGCCGGCGGCGAAGGTCACCGCATGCTGCTCGGCGATGCCGACATCGAAACAGCGGTCGGGGAAGCGCTCGCCGAACAGGTCCAGGCCGGTGCCCGACGGCATGGCGGCGGTGATGCCGACGATGGTCTGGTCGGCCGCCGCCTCGGCGATCAGGCTCTGGGCGAAGACGCGGGTGTAGGTCGGGGCATTGGACTTCGGCTTCGACTGGGTGCCGGTCACCACGTCGAACTTGGCGACGGCGTGCAGCTTGTCGGCCGACTCCTCCGCCGGGCCATAGCCCTTGCCCTTCTTGGTGACGACATGGATCAGCACCGGCTTGTCGTCGTCGGCGTCGCGGACGTTCTGCAGCACCGGCAGCAGGTGGTCCAGGTTGTGGCCGTCGATCGGGCCGATGTAGTAGAAGCCCATCTCCTCGAACAGGGTGCCGCCGGTGACCATGCCGCGGGCATATTCCTCCGCCCGGCGCGCCGCGTTGCGCAGCGGGCGCGGCAACTGGTCGGCGATCTCCTTCGCCAGATGGCGCAGCGACAGGTACGGCTTGGACGAGATCAGCCGCGACAGATAGGCGCTCATCGCGCCCACCGGCGGGGCGATGGACATGTCGTTGTCGTTGAGAATGACGATCAGCCGCGACTTGGTGGAGGCGGCGTTGTTCATCGCCTCATAGGCCATGCCGGCGCTCATGGCGCCGTCGCCGATCACGGCGATGACGTTGCGCCGCTCTCCCTTCATCTTGCTGGCGACCGCCATGCCGAGGCCGGCCGAGATGGAGGTGGAGCTGTGGCCGGCGCCGAAGGGATCGTATTCGCTCTCCGACCGCTTGGTGAAGCCGCTCAATCCACCGCCCATGCGCAGCGTGCGGATGCGGTCGCGCCGCCCGGTCAGGATCTTGTGCGGATAGCACTGATGCCCGACGTCCCAGATCAGCCGGTCATAGGGCGTGTCGAAGACGTAATGCAGCGCCACCGTCAGCTCGACCACCCCCAGCCCGGCGCCGAGATGGCCGCCGGTCACCGACACGGCGTCCACGGTCTCGGTGCGCAGCTCGTCTGCGAACTGGCGGAGCTGTTCGGGCTTGAGGGCCCGCAGCTTGGCTGGCGTCGGACAAAGGTCGAGCAGCGGGGTCTTGGTGGTCACTCTGGCAAGTCCTCAAGCTCTGGTCAGGCGCGGCGCGCGACGACGAAATCGGCCACGGCCTTCAACATATCGGCACGCCCATCGAAAATGTCCAAGTGCTGCGATGCCTGATGGGACAGCATTTCCGCCTGGGCGCGGGCACGGTCGCGACCGAGGATCGACACGAAGGTCGCCTTGCCGGCCTGGGCATCGCGGCCGACGGTCTTTCCGGTCTCTTCCGCCGTTCCTTCCACATCCAGCAGATCGTCGACGATCTGGAAGGCCAGCCCCAGATCGTGGGCATAGGCGCGCAACGCCGTGCGCTGCGGCGGGTTGGCCTTGCCCAGGATGCCGCCGGCCTCGCAGGAAAAGGCGATCATCTCGCCGGTCTTCATCCGCTGCAGCCGGGTGGTGGTGCCGAGATCGAAGCTCTCGTGCTCGGCGATCAGGTCCAGCATCTGGCCGCCGACCATGCCGTGGCCGCCGGCCGCCTTCGCCAGGGCCGACACCAGCTGGCAACGGATATTGGGATCCTCGTGAGTCGCCGGATCGGCCAGCACCTCGAACGCCAGCGTCAGCAGCCCGTCGCCGGCCAGGATCGCGGTCGCCTCGTCGAACTGGCGGTGGCAGGTCGGCCGGCCGCGCCGCAGCTCACCGTCGTCCATCGCCGGCAGGTCGTCGTGGACCAGCGAATAGCTGTGGACCATCTCCACCGCCGCGGCGGCGCGGATGGCGCAGTCCGGGTTGACGCCGAACAGCGCCGCCGACTGCATCACCAGGAACGGGCGCAGCCGCTTGCCGCCGTTCAGGCAGCCATAGCGCATGGCGTCGAACACCCGCGCCTCCGCCAAGTCGGTGGTCGGCAGCAGGGCGCCGATCTTCATCTCGACGGCCTGCGCGATCTCCGCCATTGCGGATTTCAATTCGGTCTGGGAAATGGTCTGCACGTCAGTCGATCCGGGCGGGTTCGGTGCCGAGGGAGCCGTCGGCGCTAACGGTGATGCGGTCGATCTTGGCCTGCGCCTCGCGCAGCTTCATCTCGCAATGGCGCTTCAGCGCCGTGCCGCGTTCGTAGGAGGAGATGGCGTCGTCGAGCTTGCCGCGGCCTTCCTCGAGCTGGCGGACGATCCGCTCCAGTTCGGCGAGCGCATCCTCGAAGCTGAGGGCGGCGATGTCGGGCGGAATGGGAACGCCAGGATTCGGAATGGAAGCGGCGGAAGGGGGCATGTCGGGCAGAACCATCGATGGAACCTCAAGCCCGCGAAGGTATGCCCCGCCCTCGTCCGGCGCAAGACCCGAGGCACTCACGTACCCCGGCCCTTGCGGACTATGTGCCGCCGCTGTGCGGCCTATGCGTTCGGGCAGTCCCTCCCCCTTTCGGGAGAAGGATGGCCGCCGGCCGGCCCGGAACGGACCGGTCAGCAGTACATCAGTTCGCGCACATGGGCCGCGCTTGCCGACGCCAATGCCCGAAGGTTGTAGCCACCCTCCAGCACCGAGACGATCCGCGCGCCGCAATGGGTTCGGGCCAATTCGCCCAGCTTGCGGGTGGCCCAGACGAAATCATCGTCGATCAGATGCAGGCCGGCGAGCGGATCGCGAGAATGGGCGTCGAATCCGGCGGAGATGATCAGCAGGTCCGGCTTGAAATGGTCGATGGCCGGCAGGATGACGTGCGTCATCGCGTGCCGGAACTCCGGCGACCCCGCCATGGCCGGCAGCGGCGCGTTGACGCAGTTGCCGTACTCCCCCTTCTCACCCGCGTCGCCGGTGCCGGGATAGAGCGGCGATTGGTGGGTGGAGCAATAGAGCATGTCGGGGTCGAACTGCAGGATGTCCTGCGTGCCGTTGCCGTGATGGACGTCGAAATCCATCACCGCCACCCGCTGCAGCCCATGGACGGCGCGGGCGTGGAAGGCACCGACGGCGGCGTTGTTGAACAGGCAGAAGCCCATCGCCTTCTCCCGCTCCGCATGGTGGCCGGGCGGGCGGACGGCGCAGAAGGCGTTGCGCGACTGGCCGGTCGCCACCGCGTCGACCGCGGCGCAGACCGCGCCGGCCGCACGCAGCGCCGCCTCCCCCGATCCGGGCGAGACGACCGTGTCGGCATCGACGCCCGCATGCTCCACGTCGGGGATCAGCGACAGCACGCGGTCGATGTGCGACTGCGGATGCGCCCGCAGAAGCTGTTCAACCGTGGCGCGCGGCGCCTCCTGCCGTTCCAGCATGTGGAACTCCTCCGTCTCCAGCGCGGCGAGCACGGCGCGCAGGCGGTCGGAGCATTCGGGATGACCGAGACCCGTGTCGTGCTCCAGGCACGCCGGGTGGGTGAACAGGGTGGTGAACATCGATTTTTCGGTCGTTATCGTTGGTTTTCGGGCGGCGATTGCAGCGTTTCCGAAAACCATTCTTCCCGCATCGCTAATGAAAGTACAGGCTGAATCCAGGACGATTCGTCACAGCCCACTTTCGGGAACCGGGGCAATCCGTGACCCCCTGCGTTTGGGGTATAAGCGGTGCGGCGGATCGCCGGTTCAGACCACCCGTTCGATGACGAAGCGCAGGACGCCGTCCTCTTCGGTAACGGAGAGCAGGCGGTTGCCGGTCGCCTCGCAGAATGCGGGAAAGTCCTTGCGGGCGCCGGGATCGGTCGCCTCCACCGTCAGGGTGTCGCCAATTGCGATGGTCTTGATGGCCTTGCGCGCGCGCAGGACAGGGAGCGGGCACTGCAAGCCCTTGGTATTCAAAGGATGGTCGGTCATGACGGAATGCTACCCGACCGGCCGGCCGGTGTCACGACGGATGCTGTGATGCGGCCGGGCATCCCATTGCGGATGATTATCGCTCACAACCGGAAGCTGGTATATCTGTAGCGGCTCTGTTTCGCGGTGCGAGAAAAACCGGGCTCTGACGATGATGGCGACGCTCAAGCCGTCGCTTGCGCCAAGCAGCGGCGCGGTCGCCATGCCGGATTCCCACAGGTGGACAATAGCGGCCGGATACGAATATACTAGGATACGAGCATTTTTCTTTGCCGGGCCGCGCAACGACGGCTCGCGCACAATACGACACGTAAAAACGAATCGGAACGGACAGGGCGACGGTAGAGCGATGAAGATCGAGGATTTGCAGGCCAACGCCCGCCGGGCAAGTGCGCTGTTGAAGGCGATGTGCAACGAGCGGCGGCTGCTCATCCTGTGCCATTTGAGCCAGGGCGAGAGGTCGGTGGGCGAGTTGGAGGATCTGGTCGGGCTCAGCCAGTCGGCGCTGTCCCAGCATCTGGCCCGGCTGCGCAACGACAATCTGGTCCGCACGCGGCGCAGCGCCCAGAACATCTACTATTCGCTGAACGGGCACGAGGCGCAGACGATCATGACGACGCTGCACGGCCTCTATTGCACGCCCGCGGCTGAAGATGCCGATGGCGACAGCCGCAGCAGCGACTCAGGAGCCGACCAGACCGACCTGCGCGCCGCCGCGGCCGGCTGATCGCCGGACGCCACCGCCCCGTTCCGACAGGCGCAAGCCTCAGCCGCGTGCCCGCAGAGCCGCGACCGCCAGCGCCAGCCAGCCGAGCATGAAGCTCCATCCGCCGGCCGGCGCCGTCATCGGCACCGGCAGCGGTCCGACGGTGCCCAGCGCATAGAGCGTGCCGCAGAACAGCAGGATCCCGGCGATGAACAGCCATCCGGCGATCCGCAGGGCCGTGCCGCCGATCCTGCCGTTCAACGCCACCAGCAGCACAAGCGCCAGCGCATGCGCCATCTGGTATTGGCCGGCGATGCGGAACCACTCCTGCGCCTGCGGCTGGGCGGCCAGCGCATGGCTGGCATAGGCGCCGGCGCCGACCGCCATGGCGCCGTTCAGCGCGGCGAAGACGATCCAGATCCGGTCGATCACTCCCACGGCCGTCCTTCCCTTCCTTCGCACCATCCCCGGCCGGTGTTTGGAGCCTGGAGCAGTGCTATGCTGACGTCTGTCTACACGCAGCCCGCCCCTGCGAGCAAGAAACGACCATGACGTCCACCACGCCATCGCCCCTGGTCAGCATCGTCACCCCCACCTGGCAGCGCGAGGAGTTCCTGCCGCGCCTGCATGCCTGCATCCGGGCACAGAGCCACGGCGAAATCGAGTGGCTGGTGTTCGACGACAGTCCGCGCCCGTCGGCCTACCTGAAGGCGCTGGCGAATCCTCGGCTGAAATATTTCTACTCGCCCAGCCGCTACGCCATCGGCGAGAAGCGCAACATCCTGGCCGAGCATGCGAAGGGATCGGTGATCGTCCACATGGACGACGACGACTTCTATGCTCCGACCTATGTGGAGCGGATGCTTGAGTGGCTCGACCGGGGGCATGATCTGGTGAAGCTGTCCGGCTGGTTCCTCTACAGCGTGCCGCACCGGCGCTTCGGCTATTGGGACACGGCCCGCGGCGGCTCGCACCATCGCTGGGGTCGGCAAGGCTGCAGCTATGTCGAGGCGCCGGATGCCCTGCCCTCCACCGACAATCTCGACGGTTACGGCTTTTCCTATGCCTACCGGCGCGCGGTATGGGAGGGGGTGCGCTTCCCGGCGGTGAACGCCTGCGAAGACGCGCCCTTCGTCAAGGCCGCACGCGACCGCTTCCGCGTCGGCGCCTTCCCGGACACGGAGGGGCTGTGCTTGCACACGCTGCACGCCCGCAGCACCAGCCTTTGCCTGCCGCAATACGAATTGCCGCCGCTGCTGATGGATCGGCTGTTCGGCCCGGAAGCGGCCGCTTACACCTGAACGTCGAGGAACATGCCGCGGCGATAGTTGCGCGGCAGGGTCAGCACGCCGTTGACCACCAGGGCTGCCAGTTCGCGCAAACTCGGAACCCGTTGCCGTCCCTGCTGGCCGACACCTTCGGCGCGTCCACGCGCACCGCTGGCGGCAACGCGGCCGCCACCGGAGTCGGGGCGGATCAACTCGTTAGAACGGTCGCCGGTGCGTCTGGTCTCTACCATGCCGCCTATTTACCATAAATGCCGCACGGGAGGAAGGGGCGCGGCTGGTGACAATTATCGTTCGGATCCAAGCCGATAGCACCGGCCCCGCACCCCCTCTGCCTGGGCAGGCGGCCCGAGACGGCGGACATTCACCATAAGGTAATTTCGATAGTGGTAGGGTTTCCTTTACGTTTTAAGTGCGAACATTTTGTAGACATATTATTTCGCCGGATGTGACGCATCCGGTCGGTCCATCCAACCGCGATCCTTGCCGAGGCATCATGACATCGGACGTGGCACGCTTCCTTGGCTTCGCATTTGCCAATGCGGATGTGCTGATCGAGGTGGACGCCCGCGGACTCATCGGCTTCGCCGCCGGCGCCTTGCAGCATGTCCTGGGCATCACCGATGCCGAGTTGATCGGACAGCCGATCGACCGGATGCTGGCGGCCGGCGACCGTGGGCTGGTGCGGCGCCTGCTGCGCACCGCCGGGTCAAACCGCCGGCTGGAGCCGCGGACGGTCGCTCTGGCGGGCGGGACGCAGGCCACCCTGTCCGGCTATCGGCTCGGCCGGTCTCCCAACGTGCAACTGACGCTGACCCGGTCGGAAAGCAAAGGAGCCGAGGCGCCGGCCCGCGATGCGGAGACCGGGCTGCTCGATCCAGAGGCCTTCCAGGCGCAGCTTGGCGAACGCTTCGGTGTCGATGTCGGCCAGTCGCCGCCGAAGCTGACGCTCATCAAGATCGCCGATTTCGGCGAGGTCAAATCGCGCCTGGGCCCGGAACTGACGCTGCGCCTGCTGGGGGAGGTCGGGGCGCTGCTGCGCGTCCATGCCGCCGACGACACGCTGGCGACGCGGCTGGGAGAGGACCGCTTCGGCCTCGTCCACGGCAGCGACCTGTCGGCCGGCGCTCTCGCCGACGAAATCGCGGTGACCGGCGCGAGCCTGTCGCCGGACGGCCAGCCGCTGGCCTCGGAAAACCTGACGCTGGACATGTCCGCCCCCGGCCTCAGCCGCGAGGACGCCGGGCGCGTCCTGATGTTCACGGTGAAGAGCTTCGCCGAGGAGACGGCCAAGTTCGACATCTCCACCATGCATGACGCGGTGAAGCTGCTGGTCGACCAGACGGTGACGCGGGTGACCAGCCTGCGCACCACCCTGACCGACGACCGGCTGAAGCTGCAGTTCCAGCCCATCGTCTCGCTCGCCACCCGCGGCCTGCACCATTACGAGGCGCTGGCCCGCTTCCCCAACGGTGCCCCCGGCCCGACCATTGCCTTCGCCGAGCAGATCGGCATGGTCCACGACGTCGACCTGCTGGTCTGCGAAAAGGCGCTGGAGACGCTGTCAACCGACCCGACGCTGCAGATCGCCGTGAACATGTCGGCGGCCTCGCTGGGCAGCGACATCTTCGTGGTGGCTTTCCAGCGGCTGGTCGCCCGCGATCCGGCGCTGCGCTCCCGCCTGCTGGTGGAGGTGACCGAATCGACCGGCCTGACCGACCTGCCGCGCGCCGCCCGCGTGCTGGAGGAACTGCGCCGTGCCGGCCACCGCATCTGCCTGGACGATTTCGGGGCCGGCGCGGCGTCCTTTCCCTACATCCAGGCCCTGCCGGTGGATTTCGTGAAGATCGACGGCAGCTATGTCCGCCGGCTGGGCGGCAGCCCGCGCGACGACGCCATCCTGCGCGCCATGGTCGGGCTGTGCCGGGAAATCCGCGTGCAGGTGATCGCCGAGATGGTGGAGACGCAGGATCAGGCGGCGCAGCTCAACGCCTGGGGCTTCGAACTGGCCCAGGGCTATCATTTCGGCAGACCGGCAGACCGCCCGGCCTACAAGCCGGCAAGCCTGTTCGCCCCGCCGGCTCCCGCCCGTCCTGGCCTGTCGGACGGCTGGGCCTGAGGCCGCTCCCCCATCTATAACCGACGCCATACGACCAAATCTTTTGCTTCCGAGTGGAATGAAAGCCGGAGCGGCGACGTTCATCGGCTCATGAGGGGACAAGATACCCCCCGACACCAGGAGGACGCCGGAATGACTGGCCGCTTTGGTTTTGGATTGAAAGCCGTGGTTCTGGGCGCTCTGGTCGCCGGATCGATGCTGGGCGCCACCGCCAGCCCTGCCGCCGCCCATGACGGCTGGCGCGGACGAGGCGACCATGGCCGCGAATGGTACGGCCCCGGCCGCGGCGGACCGGACTGGCGTTGGGAGCGCCCTCATCACCGCCATTGGCGCGAGCGCGGCGCCTATTACGCCCCGCCGCCCGTCGTCTACGCGCCGCCCCCTGTGGTCTACGCGCCGCCGCCGCGGGTGATCTATGCACCGCCGCCCGTCGTCTACGCGCCGCCCGTGGTCCCCGGCTTCGGCCTCAGCGTCAACATCCGCTGACGGTACCGGCGCTGACGCAGCGGCCCACCCGGCGAAAAGGACGGCTTCCGGCAGAGCGCTCCCCGCATTATGGTGCGCCCCGTTCGGTTAAGCCGCCCCGCCGGGGCGCAGCAGCCAGGGAGACGGGCTTTGCGGGTTCATAGTGTGTGCGCCGCGGTAGTGGGCAGCCTTTCCATCGCCTTCGGGATCGCCGGCGCCGGTTCCGCCGATGCGGCCGAGCCCCGCCTGATGGCGGCGCTTGGCAACACCGTGCTGACGATGACCGACATCGGACCGAAGCACACCCAGGTGTCGGTGAACGACAAGCCCGTGTTCGAAGACAAGGAGAGCGACATGCTGTCCTTCGTCGGCGCCTATTCCCTGAAGGACCGCTGGATCGCCCTGTTCCAGGCCGACACCGGCGCCAAGGACTGCCCCACCCGCTTCCGCATTCTGGAGGTCGGCGGGCCGCAGCCGCTGGTCTCCTATCCCTTCGGGTCCTGCAGCGATGCCGCCCAGGTCACCATCGACAACGATGTCCTGACCGTCTCGATGCCGCAGCCCGGCGGCGGGGGCGAGGCCGCCTGGACCTATCGCAACGGCAGGATCGGCCGCAGCAAGTGAGCAATCGGCACGGCAGGGTTCCGCCTCCCGCGCCGTGTCCCTCGATTGACGGCGGCAGGCGCAGCTTTTAAGGTCCGGACCTCCGCGCATTCCCGTTCCGGGACAGGAAGTCCGCCCCAGAAAGTTCGCTCCATGACTGCCAGCAGCGCCAGCCGGCCGAGCCGTCGGCCCAACACTCCGCTCTTCTCCTCGGGTCCCTGCGCGAAGCGTCCGGGCTGGTCGCTCGACGCACTGGACGGCGCGCTGCTCGGCCGCTCCCACCGCTCCAAGCCGGGCAAGGCCAAGCTGAAGGAGGTCATCGACCTCACCCGCGCGGTGCTGGGCATCCCCGGCGACTATCGCATCGGCATCGTCCCCGCCTCCGACACCGGTGCGGTGGAGATGGCGCTGTGGTCGATGCTGGGCGCCCGCGGCGTCGACATGCTGGCCTGGGAAAGCTTCGGCAAGGAATGGGTGACGGATGTCGCCAAACAGCTGAAGCTGCCGGACGTCCGCAACCTGATCGCCCCCTATGGCGAGTTGCCGGACCTGTCGGCGGTCGATTTCAACCGCGATGTCGTCTTCACCTGGAACGGCACCACCGCCGGCGTACGGGTGGCCGACGGCGACTGGATCGCCGACGATCGCGAAGGGCTGACCATCTGCGACGCCACCTCCGCCGCCTTCGCCATGGCGCTGCCCTGGCACAAGATCGACGTCGCCACCTGGTCCTGGCAGAAGGTGCTGGGCGGCGAGGCGGCGCACGGCATGCTGGTGCTGAGCCCGCGCGCGGTGGAACGGCTGGAGAGCTTCCAGCCCGACCGGCCGCTGCCGAAGATCTTCCGCCTGACCAAGAACGGCAAGCTGATCGAAGGCATCTTCGAAGGCGACACCATCAACACGCCGTCGATGCTGTGCGTCGAGGACGCCATCGACGGCCTGCGCTGGGCCCTGTCGCTGGGCGGACTGACCCAGCTGATCCGCCGGTCGGAGCAGAATCTTCGCATCGTCACGGAATGGGTGGAGACCAGCCCCTGGGCCGGCTTCCTGGCCACGGATCCGGCCAACCGCTCCTGCACCTCGATCTGCCTGCGCTTCACCGACCCCGACGTGACCGCCCTCCCGGAGGAGGCGCAGGCCGCCTTCGCCAAGAAGCTGTCTGCCCTGCTGGAGAAGGAGGAGGCCGCCTTCGACGCCGGCTCCTACCGCGACGCGCCTCCCGGCCTGCGGCTGTGGGGCGGCGCCACGGTGGAGAACGAGGATATGGAGGCGGTGCTGCCCTGGCTCGATTGGGCCTTCGCCACCGTGAAGGCGGAGGTTCTCGGCCCCAAGCGGGGTTGAGGTCGGTCAAGCGCGAGCCGGGCCGTAGTCCACAGCCCTGTTCTACTCCCCTTAAAAAGCCCCACCGTGGCATAGCCGCCACGGTGGGGCTTTTTGCATGCGCGTCTTTTGTGCTTTGCAGCAAAGGATCGGGGCAAGGAACCGTTCGTACACCGCAGCATTTCTGCACCAGTGTGACCGGCCCGACGCGCGTTCCGACCTCGCAAGCTTGACCATGGTTATCCACAGAACCGTGGACAAGGTGGTGGATAAGCCTGTTGAACCATCGGTCGCGCCTGTCCCGAAACCGTCATGGAGGAAACGGGACCGATTCGCCCCTACGGTCGCCGGACGGGCGGGGGCGGTTCCCCGGTTGAGGCACCGCCCTATCCCGAAGATGGTCTGGCAGGCTGTCGGTTGTGTCCCGACTCTTGGAAGGGATTTCCGGCGGTCCCGCTGCGGTGCGGCAACGCCGGTGCAACGACGGAAGGGCTCGGGAACGACCATGGCGCACTACCTCATCACCGGCGGCTGCGGATTCATCGGCTCGCATCTGGCCGACCGGCTGCTCGCCGACGGGCACCGGGTGACGATCCTCGACAACATGTCGAGCGGCCGGCTGGAGAACAAGCCGAGCGCCGCGGCGCTGGTGGTGGGCGACGTCGCCGATCCCGACGCGGTGCGCGAGGCGATGGCCGGCGACAATGGCGAAGGGGTGGACGGCGTCTTTCACCTCGCCGCCGTCGCCTCGGTCCAGAAATCGCGCGAGCTGTGGGCGGAGACCCACCGCACCAACCTGCTGGGCACCGTCACCGTGTTCGAGGCGGCGCGCGACGCCAAGCGCGGCAGCCCGGTCCCGGTGGTCTACGCCTCCTCCGCCGCTGTCTATGGCGACAACACCAACACGCCGCTGAAGGAGGACGAGCTGCCACGCCCGCTGTCGGCCTATGGCGTCGACAAGCTGGGCTGCGAGATGCATGCCCGCGTCGCCTGGGCGATCCAGGGGGTGCCGACGGTCGGCTTCCGCTTCTTCAACGTCTATGGCCCCCGCCAGGACCCGATGTCGCCCTATTCCGGCGTGATCTCCATCTTCGCCCGCCGGGTCGCCCGCGGCGAGGACGTGGAGATCCACGGCGACGGCCAGCAGGTCCGCGACTTCGTCTTCGTCGGCGACGTGGTCCGCATCCTGGCACTGACCATGGAGCGGCGATTCGCCGGGTCGCAGGTCTACAACCTCTGCACCGGCCGCGCGACCTCGTTGGTGATGCTGCTGGAGGTGCTGCAGGAGCTGTGCAACAGCAAGGTCCGCCGCCGCCACACCGAACCGCGGGCCGGCGACATCCGCGTGTCGATCGGCGACCCGTCGCTGATGCGCTCCACCTTCGACACCATGTGCCAGGTCGGCCTGCTCCAGGGCCTGAGCGCCACCCTGACCGGCCGTATGCCTTGAGGGCGGTGCCATAGGCGAGTATGAGGGGGAGCAGTCATCAAGGTGAATGAAACATGCCCCGCCGCCGATCCCTCTCCCTGCGGGGCCTGTTCGTCGTCCTGGCGATCCTCGCCGCCGTCGCCTTGGCGGAGCGGGTCCACATCATCCCGCCCGGCACGCTCGACCGCCTGCTGGGGCAGGAAACCCAACGCCCCCGCCAGCCACGCAGGCAGGAGCAGGCCGAGCCGCCTCCGCCGGTCGTCGCCCGTGCCACCGACAAGATCGATTATACCGAGGTCGCCCGGCAGCTCGACAGCATCCGGGTGGAGTCCGAAAAGCGCCGCGGCTACGACCGCGATGCGTGGCCGCACTGGCTGGCGCTGGAAGGCGGCTGCCTGAACGCGCGCGAGAAGGTGCTTATCCGTGATTCCCGCCGCCCGGCGACGCTCGACGCCAAGGGCTGCAGCGTGAAATCAGGGGACTGGATCGACCCCTACACCGGCGAACGCTTCACCGACCCGCAGATGGTCGACATCGACCACCGGGTGCCGCTGGAGGAGGCCTATGCCAGCGGCGGCTACGACTGGAGTCGCGAGAAGCGTGCCGCCTACGCCAACGACACCAGCGACCCGCTGACCCTGCTGGTCTCCAGCCGCGAGGCCAACCGCGCCAAGGGCTCCAAGGGGCCGGAGGAGTGGCTGCCGCCCAAGCGCGACGGCATCTGCCTCTATGTCGCCGACTGGATCCTGGTGAAGGCGCGCTGGAGCCTCAGCATGGACGAGCGGGAGCGGGTGACGGTCGGCAACATCCTGAACGACTGCCGCACCTCGGCCGGGCAGCAGCGCTGACGCAGCCCTGCCCTGCCCGGTGCATTGTTGGGCGCACCACCGGTTTCGCGCTACCGTCCACCCCAAAACCGGATGGCCGGAACGGGAGGAATTCATGAACGGAGAGTCCAACGCCCTATGGCGGGAAAGCGCCGCCACCCTGGCGGAACGGCTGGCGAAGCGGGAGCTGTCGGCACGCGAGGCGGTCGAGGTGCATCTGGCGCGGATCGCCGCGGCTGAACCGGCGCTGTCCGCCTTCATCACCGTCGCCGCCGACAAGGCGCTGGCCCGCGCCGACGCGCTGGATGCCCGGCCGGCGCCCGTCGGGCGGCTGCATGGCGTGCCGGTGGCGGTGAAGGATCTGACCGACACCGCCGGCATCCGCACCACCTACGGCTCGGCGCTCTACGCCGACCATGTGCCGGCCGGCAGCGACATCGCGGTGGCGCGGATCGAGGCGGCGGGCGGCATCGTCATCGGCAAGACCAACACCCCGGAATTCGGATTCGGCGCCATCTGCCGGAACCGCCTGTACGGACCGACCCGCAACCCGGCCGATCCGGCTTTGACCTCCGGCGGGTCGAGCGGCGGGTCGGCGGCGGCGGTCGCGGTCGGTATGGCGCCGCTGGCGCACGGCACCGATTATGGCGGGTCGGTGCGGGTCCCGGCCAGCTTCTGCGGCGTCGCTTCCATCCGGCCGACTCCGGGGCTGATCCCGGCGCCCGGCCGCGCACTGGGCTGGGACACGCTGGCGACCCATGGCGTGCTGGCGCGCGACACGGCGGATTGCGCATTGCTGCTGTCGGCGATGGCCGGCAGCGACCTGCGCGACCCGACCTCCCTGTTCGGCGACTGCGACGACGGGTCGGAGACGCGGCTGGGCGCCACCGCCGATTTCGGCGTCGCCACCGTCTCCCAGGCGGTGCGGGAGCGCTTCGCCGAGGCGGTCGAGCGGCTGGAGCGGGCCGCCGGGCCGGTGGCGCGCCGCCATCCCGACTGCGGCGACGCCATGGCGACCTTCCGCACTTTGCGCGCCGCTCAGACTCGCCACGCCTTCGGCCCGATGCTGGCAAAGCATGGCGAGGCGCTGACCGACACCATCCGCTGGAACATCGAGGCCGGGGCCGGCATCACCGCCGACGCCTATCTGGAGGCGCAGGCCGCCCGCACGGTGCTCTACCGCCGCTTCGTCGCGCTGTTCGAGGAGATCGACGTGCTGGCCGCCCCGGCCTGCGGCGTGCTGCCCTGGCCGAACGACGACGGCGAGGTGACGGTGATCGACGGGCGGCCGGTGGAGACCATCCTCGACTATCTCGGCGTCACCGCCATCGTCACGCTGATCGGCTTCCCGGTGCTGACCCTGCCGGTCGGCGGAGACGGTTTGCCCTTCGGCATCCAGCTGATCGCCCGGCCGGGCGAGGAACGGCGCCTGATCCGCCTGGGCCGCATGCTGGAGCGGGAAGCCGGGTTCGTCCACCGCTGGGCCGCCGCCTGGGCTCCCTGACCGGGCACCTGCCGCCGGGGCATGATCCGCGGCAGGTGACAGCGAATTCATGCCTTCGGGGCGGCAAAGGGTGGTAATCGGCAGATCATGTGCTGATCGCTTGCGAGTGCCCGACCGATGCCCGCGCGTGCATATACCCCGCCTGCCCCCACCGGACGCCTGTCCGCCGCCCGTGATTTCCTGTCAGACGTCTGGCGCCTGACCAAACCCTATTGGTCGTCGGAGGAGAAATGGGCGGCGCGCGGCCTGCTGGCGGCGATCGTCGTCCTCAATCTGGCGGCGGTGTTCATGGAGGTCTGGTTCACCCAGATCAACGCCGACATCTTCGACGCGCTGCAGGAGAAGGACCAGAGCGGCTTCATCCATGCCCTGCTGGTGTTCGGCGGTCTGGCGCTGGTTTTCATCGCGGTGGCGGTCTATCGCCTCTACCTGAACCAGATGCTGCAGATCCGCTGGCGCCGCTGGCTGACCGAGCGCTATCTCGGCGACTGGCTGCAGAACCAGACCTATTACCGGCTGCAATTCGCCAACACCGGCACCGACAACCCCGACCAGCGCATCGCCGAGGATCTGCGCAGCTTCGTCCAACTGACGCTGAGCCTGTCGCTGGGCTTCCTGACCAATCTGGTCTCGCTGGTCTCCTTCCTCGCCATCCTGTGGAGCCTGTCGGGGTCGGTCACCATCCCCTGGCTGGGCATCGACCTGCCCGGCTACATGGTGTGGGTGGCGCTGGTCTATGCCGTCGCCGGCACCTGGATCACCCACCGGATCGGCAGGCCGCTGGCCCGGCTCAGCTTCGACCAGCAGCGCTACGAGGCCGACTTCCGCTTCGCCCTGGTCCGCCTGCGCGAGAATGCCGAGAGCGTTGCCCTGCAGCAGGGCGAGGCGCAGGAGGCGCGAGGCTTCGGTGACCGCTTCGCCCGCGTCGTCGCCAACTGGTGGTCGCTGATGCGCACGCAGAAGCGGCTGGTCTGGTTCACCTCCGCCTATGGCCAGATCGCCATCATCTTCCCGCTGCTGGTCGCCGCCCCGCGCTATTTCAGCGGTGCCCTGCCGCTGGGGTCGCTGATGCAGACCTCCCAGGCCTTCGGGCAGGTGCAGGGGGCGATGTCCTGGTTCATCGACGCCTATGTGAACCTCGCCGACTGGCACGCCACCACCAGCCGTCTGACCGGCTTCCACCATGCGGTGCAGACAGTCCGCGCCGATGCCCGCGACCATGCGGGGGTGGAGCGTGCGGCGGCCACGGACGGCGCCCTGACGCTGGACGGGCTGGCCCTGACCCTGCCCAACGGCGGCACGCCGCTGGTCCGCGCCGACCTGACGGTGCGGCCGGGCGACAGGCTGCTGATCACCGGCCCCTCGGGGTCGGGCAAGAGCACCATCCTGCGCGCCATCGCCGGCATCTGGCCCTTCGGCCGCGGCCGCATTGCCCTGCCTGCCGGGGCCAACGCCACCGCCAACGGCAGCATGGTCCTGCCGCAGAAGCCCTATCTGCCGATCGGCAGCCTGCGCGCTGCCGTCACCTATCCCGCCGCTGCCGACGCCTTCGAGGCGGAGGCAGTGCGCGAGGTGCTGGACGCCGTCGGCATGGCCGGCTTTGCCGACCGGCTGGACGAGGAGGACCACTGGTCGCAACGCCTGTCCGGCGGCGAGCAGCAGCGCATCGCCGTCGCCCGCGCCCTGCTGCACAAGCCCGACTGGCTCTATCTGGACGAGGCCACCTCCGCCTGCGACCCGGAGACGGAGGAGCGGCTTTACGGCCTGCTTCGCACTCGCCTGCCCGGCACCACCCTGATCAGCGTCGGCCACCGCCCCGCCCTCGCCGCTTTCCACGACCGCCGGCTGACGGTTCGGCGCGACCGTGACGGGATCGGGGAGTTGGCTGCCGTATAGGCTACGCAGGCGGCCGCTCCCCCCGCGCCTCCGCCAGCAGCCACTGCCGGAAGGCAGCAAAAGGCGGGTGGTCAGCCTTGCCGCGGGGGTGGACGAGGTAATAAGCACGCGCGCTGCGATGGGGACGGTCGATGGCCGGAACCAGGGTGCCGTCGTCCAACTCGGCGCGGACCAGCAGGGTCGGCAGCAGGGCAACACCCAGACCCGCCTCTGCCGCCTGGGCGGTGGTTGCGAACTGTTCGAACACCATGCCGGCGCCAGGACGCGGCGGCAGCCCCTGGGCCGACAGCCACTCGTTCCACGCATCGGCGCGGGTGCTGGTGTGCAGCAGCGGCAGCGACAGCAGGTCGGCCGGCTCCGCCACCGGATGCGCCCTGAGGAAGGCGGGGGAGCAGACCGGCAGCACCTCCTCGTCCAGCAGATGGTCGCAGACAGCGTCGGGCCAGTCGCCGAAGCCGTAGTGGATGGCGGCGTCCAGGTCGTGCAGGCGGAAATCGAAGGGCGCCAGCTTGGTGGTGAAGTGGATCGTCACCTGCGGGTGCGCCGCCTGGAAGGCCGGCAGCCGCGGCACCAGCCAGCGCGTGCCGAAGGTCGGCAGGATGGCGAGGTTCAGCACGCCGCCCTTGGGCGCGGCGATGGTCCGCACGGTTGCCGCCGCGATCTGGCGCAGGGCGTCGCGGATCGGGTCGGCATAGAGCGCCCCGGTCGGGGTCAGCGTCACCCGCTGGCCCTTGCGGGTGAACAGCGGCGTGCCGATCTGGTCCTCCAGCGCCTTGATCTGCCGGCTGACCGCCCCTTGCGTCAGCGACAGCTCCGCCGCCGCGGCGGTGAAGCTGCCGGTGCGGGCCGCCGCCTCGAAGGCGGTCAGCATGCTCATGGAGGGGAGGAGGCGGCGCTGCAGATCCATGACCTCTTCATTACCAAAGCTCATGACCTGTGGAAAGAAAGTCGTTTGCGCCCTGGCGCACGGCACGGCACGCTCGCTATCCTGGAGATCCTGAACAGGCAGGGCGGCATCGCGATGAAGACCGGTGGTCAGTTGGTCGTCGAAGCGCTGGAAGCGCAGGGCGTGCGGCGGGTGTTCGGCGTGCCGGGCGAGAGCTATCTCGCCGTACTGGACGCCCTGCACGACAGCCCGATCGAGATGGTCGTCGCCCGCCACGAAGGCGGCGCCGCGATGATGGCGGAGGCGCAGGCCAAGCTGACCGGCCGCCCCGGCGTCTGCCTCGTCACCCGCGGTCCCGGCGCCACCAACGCCGCGTCGGGCATCCATGTCGCCCAGCAGGATGAAACCCCGATGGTCGTGCTGGTCGGCCAGATCGAACGCGGCATGCGCGGCCGCGACGCGTTCCAGGAGGTAGATTACGGCAAGCTGTTCGGCGGCATGTGCAAGTGGGTCGCCGAGATCGACAGCGCCGACCGCGTACCGGAAATAATCTCCCGCGCCTTCCACACCGCGATGGCCGGCCGCCCCGGTCCGGTGGTGCTGGCCCTGCCGGAAGACACGCTGATCGAGACCGCAGACGTCGAGATCGCCCCGTTTGCGGAAGCGGTGGAGTGCGCCCCCACGCCGGCGCAGTTGGCGTCCTTCGGCGCCTTGCTGGCCAAGGCGGAACGGCCGCTTCTGGTGGTCGGCGGCTCGCGCTGGACTGCGGAATTGGCTGCGGCGCTGCAGGGCTTTGCCGAGAAGCTGTCGCTGCCGGTGGCGGTGACCTTCCGCCGACAGATGCTGTTCGATCATTGCCACCCGCTCTATGCCGGCGACATCGGGCTGGGCATCAATCCGAAGCTGGCGGCGCTGGTCAGGGACAGCGACCTGCTGATCCTGCTGGGCGACCGCTTCTCCGAAGTGCCGTCGCAAGCCTACGAACTGCTTGGGATTCCCGATCCGGGAAAAGCCGTGGTGCACATCCATCCGGGCGCCGAAGAGATCGGCCGGGTCTATCGCCCGACGCTGGGCATGGTCGCCACGCCGGCCGGCTTTCTCGACGCAGTGTCGGAATTGAGCCTGACCGCGAAGCCGGAATGGAAGGCCCGCGCCGAGGCCGCACACGCCGCCTACGACGCCTGGAGCACCCCGCCCGACACCATCCCCGGCGACGTGCAGATGGGCCGCATCATGGCCTGGCTGGACGAGCGGCTGGAGCATGACGCCATCTTCACCAACGGCGCCGGCAATTACGCCACCTGGATCCACCGCTTCCACCGTTTCCGCCGCTTCGGCACCCAGGCGGCGCCGGTCTGCGGGTCCATGGGCTACGGCCTTCCCGCCGCCATCGCCGCCAAGTTGCAGCACCGCACCCGCGACGTGCTGTGCTTCGCCGGCGACGGCTGCTTCCAGATGACAGGGCTGGAGTTCGGCACCGCCGTTCAGGAGGGGGCCGCCGTGATCGTGCTGGTCGTCGACAACGGCATGTACGGCACCATCCGCATGCATCAGGAACGCGAGTATCCCGGCCGCGTGTCCGGCACCCGTTTGCAGAATCCCGACTTCGCCGCCTTTGCCCGCGCCTATGGCGGCCATGGCGAAACGGTGGAGACCACCGACCAGTTCGCCCCGGCCTTCGAGCGCGCCCGCGCGTCGGGCCTGCCGGCCATCATCCACATCAAGCTCGACCCCGAAGCCCTGACCCCGACCCGGACGCTCTCCGAGATCCGTGCGGCGGGCAAGGGGAAGTGAATTCTACGCCTCGCTTTTTGACCCAAGGAGCCACCCCGGTGCAGCACAGCGACATCCTCTCCCGTTTCGGCCTGACCTCCAGCGATTCCGGTCTCACCGCCCGGTCGCCGGTGGACGGCGCCACGCTCGCCACGGTGGCGGAGACCGCGCCGTCGCAGGTGTCGGACATCGTCGCCAACGCCGCCCGCGCCTTCGAGGCGTGGCGTTCCGTGCCGGCCCCGCGCCGCGGCGAGCTGGTCCGCCTGCTGGGCGAGGAACTGCGCGCCGCCAAGGAGGATCTCGGCCGTCTGGTTTCGCTTGAAGCCGGCAAGATCTACCAGGAAGGCCTGGGCGAAGTGCAGGAGATGATCGACATCTGCGACTTCGCCGTCGGCCTGTCGCGCCAGCTCTACGGCCTGACCATCGCGTCGGAGCGTCCGGGCCATTCGATGCGCGAGACCTGGCACCCGGCCGGCCCCTGCCTCGTCATCTCCGCCTTCAACTTCCCGGTGGCGGTGTGGTCGTGGAACGCGGCACTGGCGCTGGTCTGCGGCGACCCGGTCGTCTGGAAGCCGTCGGAAAAGACCCCGCTGACCGCCGCCGCCTGTCAGGTCATCTTCGACCGCGCCGTCGCCCGCTTCGGCGACGCGCCGGCCAATCTGTCCCAGGTCGTCCAGGGCGGCCGTGAGGTCGGCGAGGCGCTGGTCGCCCACCCCGGTTTCCCCATCGTCTCGGCCACCGGCTCCACCCGCATGGGCCGCGAGGTCGCCAAGGTGGTGGCGGAGCGCTTCGGCCGCTCGATCCTGGAGCTGGGCGGCAACAACGCCATGATCGTGGCGCCGTCGGCCGACCTCGACATGGCGTTGCGCGCCATCCTGTTCTCCGCCGTCGGCACCTGCGGCCAGCGCTGCACCACGCTGCGCCGGCTGATCGTCCACCGTTCGGTCAAGGACCAGCTGCTGCCGCGCCTGAAGGCGGCCTATGCCTCGGTTTCGATCGGCAGCCCGCTGGAGACCGGCGTGCTGATGGGTCCGCTGGTGGATGCCGACGCCTTCAAGGCGATGCAGCGCGCGCTGGACTCCGCGAAGGCGGAGGGCGGCACGGTGACCGGCGGCGAGCGCACGCTGACCGACCGCTTCCCGAACGCCTATTACGTCACCCCGGCCATCGTCGAGATGCCGGCCCAGACCGAGGTGGTGCGTCACGAGACCTTCGCCCCGATCCTCTACGTCCTGACCTACGACACGCTGGAGGAGGCCATCGCGCTGCAGAACGCAGTACCGCAGGGCCTGTCCTCCTGCATCTTCTCCACCGACATCCGTGAGACGGAGCGCTTCCTGTCGGCCGCCGGGTCTGACTGCGGCATCGCCAACGTCAACATCGGTCCCAGCGGTGCCGAGATCGGCGGCGCCTTCGGCGGCGAGAAGGAGACCGGCGGCGGCCGTGAATCCGGGTCGGATTCCTGGAAGGCCTACATGCGGCGCCAGACCGCGACGGTGAACTATTCCTCCGCGCTGCCGCTGGCCCAGGGCATCAAGTTCGAGATCATGGGCTGACTCCAGCGTCCCCGCGGCGTCATCGCCCCTTGCGACCCTCTTCGCCCGGCGCGACACTCCGGCAGCGAAGGTGAAGTCGAGGGGAGCGATGGCGGACGCGGCAGGTCATACGGTTCTGGCACGCCTGCAGGCCCTGCGGGCGGCGCCGGAACCGCTGGCGGCCCTGCTGGCCGACCTGCGCGGGATCGAACATGGCGGCGATCCCCGCTTCGCCATGACGCTCGACCATTATCTGCAAAGTTGGCTGGGCAGCCAGCCGCGCGAGGTGTTCCGGCTGGCCGGTCCCCGCCTGCTGATCCTGGCGCCGACCGATGCCGGCCCGCTGCTCGACGCCGGGGCGAAGGCACTGGGCCACATGCTGTTGTCCCACGGCTTCGGCACGCTTCACGCCACCCGCTACGACGTGGCGACGGAGGCGGAGCGGCTGTTCGCCGACCTGTTCCCCGACGACGCCACCGCCGCCCTGCGCGAGGCGGCGGAACGCGCGCCCACCGCCGCGCTTGCCCATCTGCTGGAGGTGGAGCGGGTGCTGCACGGCGCCGATGTCGACAGCATCGTCCGCGAGCAGCCGGTGTGGTCCTTCGCCACCGACCGCCCCACCGTGGTCGCCACCGAACTGGCGGTGTCGCTGGAGGAGTTGGAATCCCGCCTCTCCCTGTCGCTCCGGCGCGATTCCTGGCTGCGGCACGAGGTGGCGGTGCGGCTCGACCGCGGGCTGTTGCGCCATATCGCCCGTGACCGCGCCCACGACCCCCGCCCCTTCACCGTCGATCTGCACACGGCGACGGTGCTGGACGACGACTTCGAGGAACTGGCCCGCGCCATCCCGACGGAGATGCGCGGTCGGATCACCGCCGAGTTTCCCTGCTGGGAACTGACTCTCGCCCCGGCGCAGGTGGTCGCGGCGGCGGGACGGCTCAGCGATGCCGGATTCGCGGTGGCACCGGACCATGTGCCGCTGGCGGCGCTCGGCAGCCTGGATTTGGCCGGGCTGGAGCCCGTCTTCATCAAGACGCAGTGGATCCGCGGCACCACCGGCGCCGGAGACCTGCTCGCTGCCGCGGTCGCCCGGTTCGGCGCCGACCGGCTGGTGCTGTGGCGCTGCGACGAACCCTCGGCACTCGACACCGGGCGCGCCGCCGGGGTCACCCTTTTCCAGGGCCGCGCCGCCGATGCCGCAGCTGCCGCTCCCCGCCGCCTGACGGAGAGCCATCCCCGCCCCGTCGCGGAGGAGCCGGAAGAACTCTTGCCGCCTCCGGAAACGACGGAGCCCGCGCCGCCGCCCCGCCCCGGCCTGTTCGGCCGGCTGCTGGGCCGCGGCTGACCGCCGCACGGCGCAGCCATCCGCGCCCCGTGATTGACAGCCGGTCATTACGGGTTCCTAATAGTTAAAATGCTAACGAACAACGAAGGCGTCGGATGTCCATCCAAACGCCAACTCAAACACCCACCCAGGCGCCGCCCCAGACGCCCGGCAGACCGACTCCCGCCCCGGCGGCCTCTCGCTCTCCACGCCTGCTGAACGCCACCGTTTTTGGGCTTGTCGGGGCCTTCGGGTTGCTGTCCTACATCGGCATCGGCCATGGGATGGAGGCGCTGTGGAACCCCACCGGCGCGGTCATCATCGCCGGCGGCATCGCCGTCGCCGCCTTGATGGCCTTCCGGGCCAGCGAACTACGTACCGCCCTGGCGTCGCTCCGCGCGATCTTCCGTGACGACGAGTCCATCGCCCCCGACATCGCGGAGCTGGTGGCCTTCGCCCGCCTCTACCAGCGCGGCCAAATACAGCGGGCGGAGGAGCAGGGGACCAAGGCCGGCAGCCCCTTCCTGCGGCTGGGGTTGCAGCTGATCGCCGACGGCACGCCGGTCAACGACATCCTCCATGTGATGAACTGGCGCATCCAGAAGCTGATCGAGCGGGAATCGGTGCAATCGCGCCTGTACCGCACGCTGGCCGGTCTGGCGCCCGCCTTCGGGCTGCTGGCGACGCTGGTCGGGCTGATCGGCATGATGGCGCAGCTCGGCACCGCCACCATCTCGCAGGTGGGCGAGCATATGTCGGTGGCGCTGGTGGCGACGCTGTACGGCGTGGTGCTGGCCAACCTCGTCTTCAAGCCGATCGCCATCAAGCTGGAGCAGCGCACGGCGCGGCGCGTGGCGATGCTGAACGTGCTGCTGGAGGGCATCATCCTGGTGCGTCTCGGCCGCTCGCCGACGGTCATCGCCGAAGCACTCGCCGAGTTCGTGCGCGAGCGCGGGGACGAACTCCATGGCACCTCCTGAAGACGGGGTGCGGGACCGGGATCTGGCGCCGGACGACGCGCAGGACCTCGCCACCCCCACCTGGGCGACGAATTTCGGATCGAACGGCGGCCTGCTGCCCGCGGTGGCAGAAGAGGACCAGGAGATCTGGCTGCTCAGCTACTCCGACCTCGTCACGCTGCTGCTGTCGGTGTTCGTCATGTTGCTGGCGATCACCACGCTGAAGGACCAGCTTCCGACCACGCCGCAGCCGGAAACGCCTGCCGTCGCGCTCCACACGGCAACGCCGCTCCCGCCTCTGTTCGACGAGCCCGAACCGGCCGTGGTTCCCCAACCCGCTCTGCCGGAGCCGACCCAGCCCCCCGACCCGCGCCCGCGCCTGGATGACGGCGAGGTGGCGGTGACCGCCCCCGATCTGGTCGCGGCCCGGTGGCGCGAGGCCCTGGCCAAGCTGGGCGTGCCGCCCAGCGTGGCGGTGGACGTGCGGCAGAACCGCGTCGGCATCGTCATCGGCGACGGCATCCTCTTCGCCCCCGGACAGGCCGACCTGACTCCGGGCGGCGACGGGCTGCTGCGCCGGCTGGCCCCGACTCTGGCCGCGACCCGCGGTGAGGTGGTGGTGGAGGGGCACAGCGACTCCACGCCGATCGGCAACCGCCGCTTCCCCTCAAACTGGGAGCTATCGGGCGGCCGGGCGGCCAGCGTGGTCCGCCGGCTGATCGAGCTGGGATTGCCGGCGGACCGGCTGTCGGCGGTGGGCTACGCCGACACCCGGCCACTGTCCGCCGGCAGCGACCCGGCATCGCTGGCCCGCAACCGCCGCGTCGCCATCACAATCCGCGCCGACGGCATTCCGGCCGGCAATGACCCCGTCAGGGCGATTCCATAGGGGCAGGGTTTGATTTGACGCAATGCAGCGACATGGCGAAGGGGGCTATGCTGAGGTCTGGTGGTCGATCTGGTTGACGTATTGTCCTCCACCCCGATGGCGCCGCCCTTGGCGGAGGTTTCCCGGCGGAAACCTTCAACTGGGGCATTTCGGCGCCCCTTCCCCCGCCCGCCGGGGGAAGGTCGGGGAGGACTCTCCCCGCGGCACCGCCGTGGCCGCCACCATCCCGCACGGTTCCCGTCCCGCCCAACCGGCTGGAGTGACCATGTCCGCACAGCCTTCCACCCAATCGTCCGCCGACCAATCTGCCGCCCCGGCCGCCATAATTCCGGCCGCTGGGCAGGTGGTGGCCGTCCGCGGCTCGGTCATCGATCTCCGCTTTCCCGAAGCGGCGCTGCCGCCGCTGTTCGATGCGGTGGAGATCCTGTGGGACGGGCCGGAACGGCTGGTGGCGGAGGTGCAGAGCCATCTCGACGACTGCACCGTGCGCGCCATCGCTTTGCAGGGCACGTCGGGCCTGCAGCGCGGCACACCGGCCCGCTCCACCGGCGGTCCGCTGACCGCCCCGGTGGGCGACGCGGTATTGGGCCGGCTGCTCGACGTCATGGGGCTGGCGCGCGACGACGGGCCGGAACTGCCGCCCGACACCCCGCGCGCGCCGATCCACCGCGCCCCGCCACCACTCGCCCGCCGCAGCCCCCGCCGCGACCTGATGGAAACCGGCATCAAGGTGATCGATCTGCTCGCCCCGATGGCTCGCGGCGGCAAGGCCGCCATGTTCGGCGGCGCCGGGGTCGGCAAGACCGTGCTGGTGATGGAACTGATCCGCAAGATGGTGGAGCGCCACACCGGCATCTCCGTCTTTGCCGGCATCGGCGAACGCTCCCGCGAGGGGCAGGAGCTGTGGGAGGAAATGAAGCGCTCCGGCGTGCTCGACCGCACTGCGCTGGTCTTCGGCCAGATGAACGAGCCGCCGGGAGCCCGCTGGCGCGTCGGCCTGACCGCCCTGACCATCGCCGAGCATTTCCGCGACGAGGAACGGCGCGACGTGCTGTTGCTGATGGACAATGTCTTCCGCTTCGTCCAGGCCGGTGCCGAGGTGTCGGGCCTGCTGGGCCGCCTGCCGTCGCGCGTCGGCTACCAGCCTACGCTCGCCAGCGAGATCGCCGAGCTTGAGGAGCGAGTGGCCTCCACCCCCGGCGCGGTGGTGACGGCGATCCAGGCGGTCTATGTCCCGGCAGACGACTTCACCGATCCGGCGGTGGCGGAGCTGTTCAGCCATCTCGACAGCTCCATCGTGCTGTCGCGCGCCATGGCGGCGGAGGGGCTGTATCCGGCGGTCGATCCGCTGAGTTCCACCTCCAGCCTGCTCGACCCGCTGGTGGTGGGGGAGGCGCACTACCGGCTGGCGGAGGAGGTGCGCAAGACTATCGCCCATTACCGCGAATTGCAGGACGTCATCGCGCTGCTGGGCATGGAGGAGCTGAGCGCCGCCGACCGTCTGGCCGTGCGCCGCGCCCGCCGCCTGCAGCGGTTCCTGACCCAGCCCTTCATGGTGACGGAGGCCTTCACCGGCCATGCCGGGGTCAGCGTGCCGCTGGAGGAGACGCTGAAGGGCTGCCGCGCCATCCTGGATGGCGATTGCGACGACTGGGCCGAAAGCGCCTTCTTCATGACCGGAACCCTGGAGCAGATCCGCGAGCGCGACGGCGCCGGGAGGGTGGCATGAGCGACCTTTCGCTGATCATCACCACACCCACCTCCGTCGCCGCCCAACTCACCGGCCTCCGCCATCTGCGGGCGGAGGATGCCAGCGGCGCCTTCGGCATCTGGCCCGGCCATGCCGACCTGCTGACCGCCCTGGCGATCTCCGTCATCAGCTGGCGCGGCGCCGACGGGCGGGAGGGCCATTGCGCGGTGCGCGGGGGAGTGCTGACCATCCGCGACGGCGCCCGGATCGCCGTGGCGACGCGCGAGGCGGTGCCGGGCGACGATCTCCGCGCGCTGGAACATGACGTGCTCGCCCGCTTCCGCCGCAATGTGGAGGAGGAGGGGGAGGCGCGATCCGGCGCCCGCCGCATGCATCTGGCGGCGATCCGCCACATCCTGGCTTATCTCCGTCCCGACCGCCGCCGTTCGGAGAATCCCGGCGGGCCCTTCGCACCCACCCCCGACGGCGGGGAGGACGCGCCATGACCGACGAGCAGGACCCGCTTCCCGGCAGCGTCCGCCGCCGCCGCGAACGGCGGGAACATTGGTTGCGCGAAGGCGAACGGCCGATGGGCCGGAACCTGGCTCTGATCGGGGCGCTGGGCTGGCTGGTGATCGTGCCGACGCTGGCCGGCCTGTTCGCCGGGCGCTGGCTCGACGAGCGGGCCGGTGGCGGCATTTTTTGGACGGCGGCGCTGCTGTTCGCCGGCGTGGTGCTCGGCGGATGGCTCGCCTGGAACCGCATCGAACAGGAACGCTGACATGACGACCGCCCCCTTCCTTGTCCCCGTCGTGGCTGGGGCGCTGGCCGGTCTGGCGCTTGGCGTCCTGTTCTTCCGCGGGCTGGCGGCAACGGCACGGCTCTATGCGCTGGGCGGGGTCCGCCGGGCGGTGCCGCTCTATCTGCTGCGGCTGGCAGGGGCCACCGCCGGATTCACCATCGCTGCCGTCTGGGGTGGTGCGGAGGCGCTGCTGGCAATGCTCGCTGGATTCCAACTGGCCCGCAGCATCGTGGTACGGCGGGAGAAGCGGGCGCAGGAGGGGGCGCCATGACCGAATCGCCGCTGACGACGCCGGTGGTCTTCCTGCTGGGTCCGGTCCCGGTCACCCTGCCGGTCGTCGCCACCTGGGGGCTGATGGCGGTGATGGTGCTGGGCTCCGCGCTGGCGACCCGGCGGCTGCGGGTGGAGCGGCCCGGTCCGGTCCAGACCGTGCTGGAGCTGGTGGTGGAAACCCTGCGCCGGCAGATCGGTGAAACGATGCAGACCGACGCCACCCCCTTCCTGCCGCTGCTGGGCACGCTGTTCCTCTATCTGGCGGTCGCCAACCTGTCGGGGCTGGTGCCCGGCATGAAGGCGCCGACCGCCTTCCTGGAGACGGCGATGGCGCTGGCGCTGGTCGTGCTGCTGGCCTCCCAGGCGCTGGGCATCCGCCGGCGCGGCCTGTGGGCCTATCTGAAGGGCTTCGCCCACCCGACCCCGCTGCTGCTGCCACTGAACCTGCTGTCGGAACTGACGCGCGCCTTCTCGCTTTCGATCCGCCTGTTCGGCAACGTGATGAGTGGGGAGTTCGTGATCGCCATCGTGCTGTCGCTGGCCGGCCTGTTCGTGCCGGTGCCGCTGATGGCGCTGGAGCTGCTGCTGGGCCTCGTCCAGGCGTACATCTTCACCATTCTTGCCGCGGTCTTCATCGGCGGCGCCGTCGGAACAATCGAGAAAGGGTAGGAACCATGGACGTCCATGCCATCAGCATCCTCGGCGCCGCACTGGCGGTGTCGGTCGGCGCCATCGGCCCGGCATTGGCGGAGGGCCGCGCCGTCGCCGCCGCGATGGAGGCCATCGCCCGCCAGCCCGAGGCCGCCAACACCCTGTCGCGCACCCTGTTCGTCGGTCTGGCGATGATCGAGACCATGGCGATCTACTGCCTCGTCGTGGCGCTGCTCCTGCTGTTCGCCAACCCGTTCGCCTGAGCGCCGCAACCCCGAGGTCCGTCATGCACATCGACGGTTGGACGCTTCTGCTCCAGGCAGTCAATTTCCTGATCCTGGTCTGGCTGCTGCGCCGCTTCCTCTACCGCCCGGTCCTGGCGGTGATCGCGGAGAGGCAGGCTGCCACAGAGCGCGTCCGCAACGAGGCCGAGGCCGCGCGCCAAGCCGCCGAAACGGCGCGCGAAAGCCTGGAGGCGCAGCGCACCGCCCTGCCCGCCGAGCGCGACCGCCTGATCGCCGCCGCCCGCGCCGAAGCGGAGACCGAACGCACCGCCCTGCTGGACAAGGCGAGGGCAGAGGCCGACCACGCGCTGGAGGAGGCTCGCAGCCGGCTGGTCGACGAGCGGGCGCAGGCGCTGGACGCGCTGCAGCGCCATGCCGCCGATCTCGGCACACAACTGGCGACCCGGCTTCTGCGCGACGCCCCGTCCGGCGCCTTGACCCGCCCGCTGCTGGACGAGGCCTGCGTCGCAGTGGAGTCGCTGAGCGGCCCCCAGCGCCATGCGCTCGCCGACGGAAGCGATCCGGTGCCGGTGCGCCTTGCCGCCGCGTGCCCCCTGTCCGAAGACGACGCCGCTCGGGCGCGTGATCGGCTGGCGGCGGCGCTCGGCCGGCCGGTGGCGCTGGAGTTGGTCGAGGACCCGTCGCTGATCGCCGGGGTGGAACTGCATTTTGCCCATAGCGTCGTCCGCCGCAGCTGGAAACAGACTTTGGCCGAGGCGAAGGAGGAGATGACCCGTCATGACTCCGCAAGAAGCGCTGCCGACGCCCTCGCTTGAGGACGCGCTCGACGCCTGGGTGCCGGGCGCGCTGCGCCGGCTGGACGGGCTGGAGACGGCTGCGCGGCTGGAATCGGTCGGGCGTGTGGAGTCGGTCGGCGACGGCATCGCCCATGTCTCCGGCCTGCCCGACGTCCGGGTGGACGAGCTTCTGCTATTCCCCGGCGGCGTGGCCGGGCTCGCCATGGATCTGGACGACCGGATCGGCTGCGTCCTGCTCGGCGATGCCGGGACTGTCACCGCCGGCGGCACCGTCCACGGCACCGGCACGGTTCTGCGCGTGCCGGTCGGCGACACGCTGATGGGACGGGTGGTCGATCCGCTCGGCAATCCGCTGGACGACGGCCCCGCGGTGGAGGCCGAGCGGTGGGAGCCGGTGGAACGCCCCGCCCCCACCATCGCGGAGCGCGCGGCGGTGTCCGAACCGCTGCTGACCGGCACCGCGGTCATCGACGCCATGTTCCCGCTCGGCCGTGGCCAGCGCGAGTTGCTGATCGGCGACCGCGCCACCGGCAAGACCGCCATCGCGGTGGACGCCATCCTCAACCAGACCGACGGCGACGTGTTTTGCATTTATGTCGCCGTCGGGCAGAAGGCGTCGGGCGTGCGCGCGGCGATCGAGGCGGTACGCCAGGGCGGTGCGGCGGCGCGCACCCTGTTCGTCATCGCCGCCGCCGATTCCGCCCCCGGCCTGCAATGGCTGGCGCCCTATGCCGGCTTCACCATGGCCGAATATTTCCGCGACAGCGGCAGGCATGCGCTGGTCATCGTCGATGACCTGACCAAACATGCGGCGGTTCACCGCCAGATTTCCCTCCTGCTGCGCCGCCCGCCGGGGCGGGAGGCCTATCCGGGCGACGTCTTCTACCTGCACAGCCGCCTGCTGGAACGCGCGGCCAAGCTGACGCCGGCCAAGGGCGGCGGCTCGCTGACCGCCCTGCCCATCGCCGAAACCCAGAGCGGCAACCTATCGGCCTACATCCCGACCAATTTGATCTCCATCACCGACGGGCAGGTCTGCCTCGACGCCAAGCTGTTCTACGAGGGGCAGAAGCCGGCGGTGGACATCGGCCGCAGCGTGTCGCGCGTCGGCGGCAAGGCGCAGCCGCCGGTGCTGCGCAGCCTCGCCGAACCGCTGCGGCTCGACTATGCGCAGTTCCTTGAGCTGGAGGTCTTCACCCGCTTCGGCGGGCTGGTGGACGAGCGGACGCGCAAGGCGGTGGCGCACGGCCAGCGCATGCGGGCCCTGCTGGCCCAGCGCCACCTGTCGCCCCGGCCGCTGGCGGTCCAGGCGGCGCAACTGCTGGCGCTGGCCGACGGCACGCTGGACGGCTTAGCCCTGGAGGCGATCCCGCGATTTCAGGCGACACTCGCCACCCTGGTCGATGCCCGTCCGCCCAAGATCGGCGAAAAGCTGGATGATGCCACCAAGACGGCATTGCGCGACCTGATCGCCCAGGCGACGGCAGGTCTTGGCGGAGTCCCGTCATGACCGAGCGGCTGACGGAGGTCGAGGCGCGGAAGGCCAGCGTGCGGGATCTGGGGGCGGTGACCGACGTCATGCGCTCGCTCGCCGCCATGCGGCTGCAACAGGCGCTCGGCACGCTGTCTGGCACCCGCGCCTATGCCGAGGTGATCGCTGGGGCGCTGGCGCAGGCCGCCACGCTGCTGGATGACGCGCCGACACAGTGGCCGGTGAATGGGCATGGCCATTCCGCGCTCGTGCTGTTCGCGCCGGAGCACGGCTTCGTCGGCGCCTTCGCCGAACGGCTGGTCGAGATTGCGCTGACCGCCCCGCCCGGCTGTGCGTTGTGGGTCGTCGGCCAGCGCGGCGCCGCCCTGCTGGAGGAACGCGGCCGCCCGGCCACCTGGTGCACGGCGATGGCGACCAACACCGACGCCGTCACCGCCACCGCCCGGCGCATCGCCGACGCGCTCTATCGCGCGGCGGCGGACGGGCGGCTGGGCCGGGTGGAGCTGCTTTATGGCCGCACCAACGCGGGGGCGCCGCCGGAATTGGTGCGCCAGCCGCTGCTGCCGCTCGGCCTGCCGCGGGACGGTGCCCGGCCGGTGCCGCCGCTCATCAACATGCCGCCGAGGGAGCTGATCGCCCGGCTGGTGGACGAGTATGTCTTCGCCCTGCTGGCCGACGCCGCGATGGAAAGCTTTGCCGCGGAGAATGCCGCCCGCCTGACCACCATGATGACCGCCCGCCACAACATCGAAACCACGCTCGACGAACTGACCGCAACGGCGCGCCACCTGCGCCAGGAACAGGTCACGAATGAACTGATCGAGCTGGTGTCGGGGGCCGAGGCGATGGGGTGAGAGGGCGCGCGAACGCCACCAGCAGTTCCGCCGCCGCCAGGGCCGCGATCACCTCCGGCCGCTTGTCGCCGGTCAACGCGGCACCGATGGGACAGGTTAACTCCTCCAGCGCACCCGCGTCCCGTCCCCGCGCCCGGAACCAGCGCTCGAACTTCGCCCGCTTGGTCGCCGAGCCGATCATGCCGACATAGGCCGCATCGCCCCGGCGCAAGGCCGCTTCGGTGATTTCGAAATCCAGCGCGTGGCTGTGGGTCAGCACCAGATAGCCGGCCCCGGCGGGGGCGTTCGCCAGCGGGTCAAGCGGGCTGTCGGTCAGGATGCGCTCCACCCCGGCCGGGATCGTCTCGGGAAACTCCTGCGCCCGGCCGTCGATCCACTGCAGGCGCAGCGGCAGCGGGGCAAAGGTCGCCGCCATCGCACGCCCGACATGGCCGGCGCCGAACAGAAGCAGGGTGGGACGCGCCGTCAGTTCCCGGCGCTCCCGCTCCTGCAAAGCGGCGAAGGTGCCGGCATCGGCCCGTTCCAGACGCAGAACGACATGCCCGCCGCAGCACTGGCCGGTCGCCGGACCTAGGGGAAGGTCGAGCGTTTCCAGGGCGCTGCCGTCCTCCAGCATGCGCCGCGCGGTGGCGATCGCGGTCCATTCCAGCCGGCCGCCGCCGACGGTGCCGGCGCAGGCTTCCCGCCCTACCAGCATGCCGGCCCCCTCCTCGCGCGGGGTAGAGCCGCGCGCCTCGGCGACGGTGACGAGGATGGCGGGAGCGTCTTGGGAGAGCCAAGTGGAGAGCGTGGTGGAGAGCGTGGTCATGATTGAGGGGAAGCCGCCGCCCGCTCCCGCAATGCCGCGATGCAGCCCAGCACCCGCTCCGGCGTCGCCGGCGCATCCAGCCTCGGGCAGAAGCGATGCCCGGCGACGCTCGCCACCGCGTCCGATAGCGCGTGGAGCACCGACATGCCCAGCATGAAGGGCGGCTCGCCCACCGCCTTCGAGCGGAAGATGGTGTCCTCGCGGTTCGGCGCATTCTCCAGAAGCGCGACGTTGAAGATGCGCGGGCGGTCGGAGCAGGCCGGGATCTTGTAGGTGCTGGGCGCGTGGGTGCGCAGGCGGCCCTGCGCGTCCCACCACAGCTCCTCCATGGTCAGCCAGCCCATGCCCTGGACGAAGCCGCCCTCGATCTGCCCCCGGTCGATGGCCGGGTTCAGCGAGCGGCCGCAATCATGCAGGATGTCCACCCGGTCGACCACATACTCGCCAGTCAGCGTGTCCACCGTCACCTCGGCGCAGGCGGCGCCATAGGCGAAGTAATAGAAGGGCGTGCCGCGCCCGGCCGCGCGGTCCCAATGGATCTTCGGCGTCTTGTAGAAACCCGTGGCCGACAGCTGCACCCGCGCCATGTAGGCGGCGCGCACCAGATCGGCGAAGCTCATGTCGCGGTCGCCGACCAGCACCCGGTTGCGCTGGAACCGCACCGCGTCGGGCGCCACGCCCCAATTCTCGGCGGCAAACGCCACCAGCCGCTCCCGGATGGTGCGGGCCGCCGCCTGGGCCGCCTTGCCGTTCAGGTCGGAGCCGGACGACGCCGCGGTGGCCGAGGTGTTGGGCACCTTGCCGGTGTTGGTGGCGGTCGGGCGGATGGTGGAGATGTCGACCTGGAACTCCTCCGCCACCACCTGGGCGACCTTGGTGTAGAGCCCCTGCCCCATCTCGATTCCGCCATGGTTCAGCTGGATGCTGCCGTCGGTGTAGACATGGACCAGCGCGCCGGCCTGATTGTAGTGGCTGGCGGTGAAGGAGATGCCGAACTTCACCGGCGTCAGCGCCAGCCCCTTGCGCAGGATGCGGCTGCCGGCGTTGAAGGCGCGGATGTCCTCCCGCCGCTGCCAATAGCCGCTGCTTTCCTCCAGCTGCGCCACCAGTTCGGGCAGGATGTTGTCGGTGACGGTCTGGTGATAGGGAGTCAGATTCCGGTCTTCACTGCCGTAGAAGTTCCGCTTGCGGATCTCCAGCGGGTCCTTGCCCAGCGCGAAGGCGATCTCGTCGATCACCCGTTCCGCCGCGACCATGCCCTGCGGGCCGCCGAAGCCGCGGAAGGCGGTGTTGGACACCGTGTTGGTCTTCAGCGGCAGCGATTCCAGCCGCGCCGCCGGATAGAAATAGCCGTTGTCGGCATGGAACAGCGCGCGGTCGGTCACCGGCCCCGACAGGTCGGCGGCATAGCCGGCGCGGGCGGCGAACAGCATGTCCACGCCCTGGATCAGGCCGCTATCGTCGAAGCCGACGCGATAGTCGATCTCGAAATCATGCCGCTTGCCGGTGATCTGGAAATCGTCGTCGCGGTCGGGGCGCAGCTTGGCGGCGCGGCCGGTGCGCTTGGCGACCAGCGCGGTGCAGGCGGCGAACAGGTTGGACTGGGTCTCCTTGCCGCCGAAGCCGCCGCCCATCCGCCGCACCTCCACCGTCACCGCGGCGCTGGGCAGGTCCAGAACATGGGCGACGATGTGCTGCACCTCCGTCGGGTGCTGGGTGGAGACATGGATCAGCACCTCGCCATCCTCGCCCGGCACCGCCATGGCGATCTGGCTTTCCAGATAGAAATGCTCCTGCCCACCGATGGCGAGCCTGCCCTCCACGCGATGTGGAGCTTCGGCCAGCGCCGCATCGGCGTCACCCACCCGCAGCGTCATCGGCGCGGTGACCAAGGTCCGCTCGCCGTCGCGGGCGGCGGCGATGGTCAGGACGGCCGGCAGATCCTCATACTCGAGCACCGCCAGCTTGGCGGCGCGGCGGGCCTGATCGCGGGTTTCGGCGGCGACGGCGAAGATCGGCTGGCCGACATGCTCGACCAAGGTGGAGGCGAACAGCGGCTCGTCATGCTTGCCCATGCAGCCGATGTCGTTCACCCCCGGCACATCGGCGGCGGTGAAGACCGCCACCACGCCCGGCGCCTGCCTGACCGGCGACAGGTCAATGGAGCGGATGCGCGCATGCGCCCGGCTGCTGAGGCCCAGATAGACGTGCAGCAGTCCCGCCGGCTCGGCGATGTCGTCGACATAGACCGCCTCGCCGCTGACATGCTTGTGGGCGCTCTCGTGCCGACGCGGATCATGGACGGCACCCTGGATACGCTCCGGGGTGCTGACGGGTGCGATGGGGGTCGTGACGTCAGGCGCCATGGAATCAGGCATGTGCAAGCCTCCGGTCGCCGACCAGACGGGTCTCCGCCGCCGGGTCGCTGGTCTCGACATACAGCTTCATCAGCAAATTCGCGGCCACGGTGGAGCGATAGGCCGCACTGGCCCGCCAGTCCGACAGCGGCGCGTAGTCGTCCGCCAGCGCCTCCATGCCCTGGCGCACGGTCTCCTCGGTCCAATGACGGCCCAGCAGCACCACTTCGGCCCCGGCGGCCCGTTTCGGGGTGCCGGCCATGCCGCCGAAGGCGATGCGGATGTCGGCGACCCGCCCCTCGCCGTCCAGCGTCAGGCGGAAGGCGCCGCAGACGGCGGATATGTCCTGGTCGAAGCGCTTGGCGATCTTGTAGGCACGGAAGCGTTCGCCAGCCGCCGGTTTGGGCAGGATCACCGCCTCGACGAATTCGCCCTCGCGGCGGTCCTGCTTGCCGTATTCGATGAAGAACTCCTCCAGCGGCAGTTCGCGCGTCTCGGCGCCGCGCCGCAGCCGCAGGGTGGCGCCGCAGGCGATCAGGGCCGGCGGCGTGTCGCCGATGGGGGAGCCGTTGGCGATGTTGCCGCCGATGGTGCCCATGTTGCGCACCTGCTCCGCCCCGATGCGGCGGATCAGCTCACCGAAATCGGGATAGAGCGCGGCGATCCGCTCCGCCGCGTCGCTGTAGGTGACGCCGGCGCCGATCACCAGCGCGTCGCCGCGATCCTCGATCCGTCGCAGGTCGCGGACCCGGCCGGTGTAGATGACGGTCGCCAGCACGCGCTGGAACTTGGTCACCCACAGCCCGACGTCGGTCGCCCCCGCCACGATGGTGGCGCCGGGGTTGTCGAGCAGCAGCTGCGCCAGCTGCGGCACGGTGGCCGGCGCCAGGAAGCGGCGCCCGCCGGCGCCGACGCTGAGGATTTCCTCGTCGCGCAGGGCCTTCAGCTTCTCCGCCATCGCCGCGCGGTCGGCGAACCTGTCCGTGGTGCGGTCGCCCATCTCGTACATGGCATGGGCGGCACGGACGATCGGCTCATAACCGGTGCAGCGGCACAGGTTGCCGGCCAGCGCATCGTCGATCCTCTGTCCGTCCGGTCGCTCCTCGTTCAGGTAGAGCGCCAGCAGCGACATGACGAAGCCCGGCGTGCAGAAGCCGCATTGCGAGCCGTGGCAATCCACCATCGCCTGCTGTACCGGGTGCAGCGCGCCGTCCGGCCCCTTCAGATGCTCCACCGTCAGCAGCCGGCAGCCGTCCAGCGTGGCGAGGAAACGGATGCAGGCGTTCACCGCCTCGTAGCGCACCGTATCGCCGTCCAGCCGCCCGACCACCACGGTGCAGGCGCCGCAATCGCCCTCCGCACAGCCTTCCTTGGTGCCGACCCGCCGTTCCGACAGCCGCAGCCAGTCGAGCACCGTCAGGGTCGGATCGACCGCGTCGATCTCCCGAAGCTCGTCGCCGAGATAGAAGCGGAGGCGCTGGCGCATGGCTGCTCCCGATGAACTGGTGACGATGTGACGCAGTATTTCACCGACGTCGACTCTGTCACCAGATCGGCAGCAGGGGAAAGAGTTTCAAACGATTTGCAAAAGAGCGGCGGGGCGCGGACCTCCTGAGCTGTGATGAATCGCGTCCGGCGGGGAGGTGGAACAGCGTGAAACAGTCTGCGGCGGATGTTCCATCCTGTCTGACGGTCCGCCCACCTCACAGATGGCGGAAGGCAGCCTTTCCGCCCTGACGTTCCAGCGCCGAACCGAGGGTGGGATAGGGGTCGTCGGGGTTGAGGGTCCAGGGATAGACCCCCTTCGGCCCCGCCGCTTCCGGGCGGGCCAGGATCGCGGCAACGGCGCGGGGATCGGGCGCGGTGCGTTCCCGGAAGGCGCCGGGGATGCTGTCGTCGTCGAGTTCGGGGGCGATGTCGGCGGATGGGTCGGCGGATGGGTCTTCCGACGGCTGCCGGGTTTGCGGCTGTTGAGCCGGTTGGGCGGCAAGCCCTTCGAGGATACCGAGCCGGTCGGCCAGCCAGCGCACGGTCGACGGATCGCCGGAGGAGACCAGCCGCTCGATCTGCTCGACGACCAGACTGCGCAGCGAGGAGAGGCGCAGGTCGGCCTCGCGGCTCAGGGCCTGCCGCTCCCACCAAACCCTGTGACGGAAATCCTTGGAGCCGTAATAGGCCCGCCACAGGGTGGTGCGGCTGCAGCCCATGGCGCGGGCGACATAGAGGAAGCTGCTGCCGCGCGCCAGCATGCCGGCAGCCATAATCCATTGTTCCTCATGGAACTGCGATCCGGGGACCAGCGAGCCTTCGGAGGGCACCGGCGGCTCTTCGGCCCAGAGGGGGAAATGGTCGTTCTGAAGGGTACGGCTGTCGAGGGCCATGGCGTCGCTCCGCAAGGTGAAAGGGCATTTGCGGAGAGGTTATGGGATTTTGTTCCTTGGTTGGTGGATTTTGTGCAAAAGCGGGAGCGGGGACCGCCCTCGCCGCCCCTACGCATTCCCCTCCGGCGTCATCCCGGCCAGCCCCTCGCCGGCGCCGCCGGTGGTGCGCACCGACGCCAGCGTCAGCGCATGCCAATAGAGGTCCAGCAGGGCCGCCGGCATGCCGCCTTCCTCATGGCCCTCCATCGGCAGGATGGCGGCGGCGTGGGCCAGCGCCGCGGTGGCGGCGTTCGCGCTGCGCGATACGGCGTCGCCCAGCAACCCCAGCGTCTGCCCCAGCGCCGCAGCGTCGAAACGCAGCAGGGCCGGCGGCACGGTGATCTGCGCCTCGCCCCCACGCAGACGGCCGACGGCGATGTAGACATGCAGCAGGTCGGGCCGCTCCTCCGGCCGCAGCAGGGCGGCGACGATGCGGTTGCCGGTCAGCGGGCCGGTGCCGTCGAACTCGTACATCGTAGCGCGCTCGCCCTGCCGGGTGGCGGCGAGGCCGGCGAGGCGGGCGGTCAGAGGCTCCACGGCGCGGCGGTTGGCCTCGTCGAACAAAGCGGGGTGGCTGCCGCCTTCGCTCAGCACCACCAGCGGGGCGTCGGTTGCCGCGGCGGCCGCCAGCAGGCGGGCCAGCACGGCGAAGGGATCGGTGCCCGCCTCAGCCGCTTCCGCTTCCAGCAGGCCGGCGCCGCGGCGAAGCACGGCCTCCGCAAAGCTGATGTCGATGTCCATGGCCGAGCCCTCCTCGCTGACGACGGCGCTCTTTTTAGGCCGGGGCGCCCCGTCCGCTCAATGGTAACCGAAGGCGCCCGTCACCTTTCCGCGGAAGATCCAGTAGGAATAGGCGGTGTAGCCCAGGATCGCCGGGATCAGGAAGGCCATGCCGACCAGCAGGAACACCTGCGTCTCCGGCGGGGCCGCCGCCTCCCACACGGTGACGCCCGGCGGGATCAGGTGCGGCCACAGGCTGATGGCGAGGCCGAGATAGGACAGGCCGAACAGCGCCATCGACAGCACGAAGGGCGCCACGTCCCGGCTTCTGTCGATGGCCCGCCACAGGGCGACGGCCAGCACCGCCGTGAGGATGGGCACCGGCGACAGGAAGATCAGGTTGGGCAGGGAGAACCAGCGCTCGGCGATCTGCGGCAGCAGGAAGGGCGTCCACAGGCTGACCACCGCCACGCCGGCCAGCACCACCAGCATCAGCATCCGCGCCATGCGGAAGCACCAGTCCTGCAGCGGCCCGATGGTCCGCCAGATCAGCCATGTCGCCCCGAGCAGCGCATAACCCACCACCAGCGCCACCCCGCAGAACAGGCTGAAGGGCGACAGCCAGTGCAGCATGCCGCCGACGAACTGCCTGCCGTAGACCGGAATCCCCTGGATGAAGGACCCCAGCACGACACCCTGCGCGAATGTGGCCAGCAGCGATCCCAGGAAGAAGGAGCGGTTCCACCAATGCCGCCCCGCCCGCGCCTTGAACCGGAACTCGAAGGCGACGCCGCGGAAGATCAGGGCGATCAGCATGACCAGCAGCGGCAGATACATCGCCGGCAGAACCACGGCATAGGCGATGGGAAAGGCGGCGAACAGGCCGGCCCCGCCCAGCACCAGCCAAGTCTCGTTGAAGTCCCAGACCGGCGCCACCGTGTTCATCATGGTGTCGCGGTCCTCCTCCGTCGGGGCGAAGGGATAGAGGATGCCGATGCCCAGATCGAAGCCGTCCATCAGCACATACATGAACACCGCGAAGCCGACGATCCCGACCCAGATCAGGGTCAGCAGGCTTCCTTCCGCTATTTCCTGCATCGGGCTTACTCCGCGGCTTCGATGGACTGGTCGGTGGCCGACAGCGGCCGTTTCGGGCTCTGTGCCTCCGGCGGCTGGGGCGCGTCGTGGATGTGGGTCGGGCCGGTGCGCAGCAGGCGGATCAGGTAATAGGTGCCGGCGCCATAGATCAGCGTGTAGGCGACGACGAAGGACAGCAGCGAGATCAGCGCCGCCTCCGTCGTCAGAGACGGTGTAACCGCATCGGCCGTTTTGAGATGGCCGTAGACGACCCAGGGCTGGCGCCCGATCTCGGTGGTGAACCAGCCGGCCAGGATGGCGATGAAGCCGATGGGCATGCAGCCGACCAGCACGCGCAGGAACCAGTCGGTGGTGAACAGCTGGCCGCGGAAACGCAGCACCAGATGAACCACCGCCACCGTCAGCATCAGCAGGCCGATGCCGACCATCAGGCGGAAGGTCCAGAAGATGATGCGCGGGTCGGGCCGCTCGTCGGCCGGGAACTGCTTCAGGCCGGGGACCGTGCCGTTGAAGTCATGGGTCAGGATCAGGCTGGACAGGGCAGGGATGCCGACCTCCAGATGGTTGGTCTCCTTCTCCACGTCGGGGATGGCGAACAGCACCAGCGGCGCGCGCGGGCCGCCCTCCCAATTGCCCTCCATCGCGGCGATCTTGGCCGGCTGATGCTCCAGCGTGTTCAGCCCATGCTCGTCGCCGAGGAAAATCTGCAGGGGCGCCAGCACGGTGATGAGGGCCAGCGCCATGCCGAGACCCAGCCTCGCATGGTCGAGATGCCGGCGCTTCAGCAGGTAGAAGGCGCTGATGCCGGCGACGACGAAGCTGGTGGTCAGGAACATCGCCGTCACCATATGGGCGAGGCGATAGGGGAAGGACGGGTTGAACACCACCTGCCACCAATCGGTGACGAAGTAGCGGCCGTCCCGGATCTCGAACCCCGCCGGAGTGTGCATCCAGCTGTTGGCCGACAGGATCCAGAAGGACGACAGCAGCGTGCCCAGCGCCACCAGACAGGCCGCCATCAGATGAATCCCGCGCGGCACCCGGTCGCGCCCGAACAGCAGGATGCCGAGGAAGGCGGCCTCCAGGAAGAAGGCGGTCACCACCTCGTACTGGATCAGCGGGCCAAGGACGTTGCCCACGGTGTCGGACCAGCGGCTCCAGTTGGTGCCGAACTGATAGGACATGACGATGCCCGACACCACGCCCAGCCCGAAGGACAGCGCGAAGATGCGCGTCCAGAACTCCGACAGGCTGCGGTAGATGCCCTTGCCGGTGCCCACCCACAGCGCTTCCAACAGCGCGATCCAGCAGGCAAGTCCCACCGTGAAGCTGGGGAACAGGATGTGGAAGGAGATCGTGAACGCGAACTGGATTCGCGACAGGATCAACGGGTCGAGGTCCATGGCCGCCGCCTCTTGTGTTTGGGCGCGATGATACGCCGGCACCGGAACAATAGCCGGCGCCGGCCTGGCAGGAGGCGATGTAGGGTGGGCGACTGCCGCGGAAAGGGGGACTAGTCTTTCAGTGTTAAACCCGACAGAACAAGGTATTATGGAGCCGCCATAGCGATACGTCCGTCGATTTGTGTTCGCCTGCAGGAACTGATCGACGAGGTAGCCGCTCGCCCCGTGAAGCTCGACACCGCCGAACCCAGCGCCGAGCTTCAAAGGTGAAAAGGGAGCTGATCAGGCCATCGACAGATCCCCTGTCACACCACGTCGATGTCGAGGAAGTCGATGGCAACCGCCACGCGCTCGCGCAGGGGCAGGTTGTTCTCGCCGATCGCATATACGCGCCGCTTGGTCGGGAAGACGAAACCGCCGAACGTCTTGTGTTCCGTCGCATAATTGGCGCTCGACGTTCCGCCCAGGACATCGGCGCTGTAGTCATGACGCTGAAGAATCCCCGAGGCATCGAAATAGAAGGTCTGCTCGGTCGAGTGCGTCTCGATGCCCGACGGGAACGTCACCTTCAGACGGCGCCACGTCTCTCCCTCTTCCGTCGCCCACGGTTCGACTTCCTCGCTCTTGACCCCCGGGAGCTTGAAGAGAAAGGGCGTGGTCAGATAGGTCCACATGGCGTAGCCGGTGAAGTAGATCAGATGCTGGGCATCCCACGGCGTCGTCAGGGTATGGCCCGCGAACGCCTTCCTCGGTTCCTCACGCTGCTCGACGACCTCCCCGCCATCGGTCACGACCGCCGTGCGCCCGGCGTCGAATAGCGTGTGCCGACCAGCCTGGACGAAGGGCGAATATTCGGTGTGCTGCCTATGAGGGTCAATCGAGACCTGGGCGTCCTTGAAAACGTCCGGCCAGCCCTTGAGGGGCCAGACGCCGCCGCCGATCGAGACATGCGCGCTCACCGTCCTGAGCGTCTGCCAGCGGTCCCAACCGCCATGCGCTGAAACAGCAAGTTCCAACAGGTCACTCATTCCGTGTCTCCGTTTCCGACACCGGCATCCATGCCGAATGGTTTAAATTTGCAACCTCTCGACATCTGACCGAAATGGTTTAACTTTGCAACCCTATTGATCGCGACGAACGGAGAATCGAATGAAGGGAAAGCGCAAGGACCTGGGGCAGGCAAACTGCGGGATCGCGCGCGCCCTTCAGGTCATCGGCGATTGGTGGTCGCTGCTGATCGTGCGCGAAGCATTCGTAGGAAAGCAGCGATTCGGCGAGTTCCAAAAGAGCTTGGGTCTTGCGAAAAACATCCTTTCAAGCCGCCTCAAGAAGCTGGTCGCCAATGGAATATTCGTCATCGAGCCGGACCCGGACTCCGCTCTCAGTCACCTTTACGTGCTCACCCCGAAGGGGGAGAAACTCTATATCATCCTCATTGCACTCTGGCAGTGGGGTGAGGAAAACTGCTTCGAGCCGGGTGAACTCGACATTGCGATGGTCGACGAACCAAGCGGACAGCCACTCGCCAAACTGCGGCTGCTGGCGCAGGACGGCCGCGCTCTCGGCTCCCGCGATTTCCGGCTTGCCCCAAAACAGGCGCGGGCTGCCGGCCGCTCTGCCCGACGGTAGCCTCCGCCCATAGGTGCCCGCCCGGAAGGCGGCGGCAACACCCTCATCCGCCCGGCGGTCAGTGGGGCGGCCAATCAATGTGGTGGATAGACCGCCGTGATGCCGGAAATCACCGTCTGCGCGGCAAGCGCGGCCAGCACGATGCCCAGCACCCGGCTGACCGTGTGGATCACCGTACGGCCGAGCAACCGTCCGACCCGGTCGGCGCCCAGCAGGATCAGCGTCACCCCGCCGATCACCGTCGCCGCTGCGCCCAGCACGCTGATCTGTCCCGCCACCGTGCCACCGGTGCGGTCCATCAGCAGCAGGATGGAGGTGATGGCGCCCGGCCCGGCAATCAGCGGCACCGCCAGCGGGAAGACGGCGATGTCATGCGCGTCCTCGTCGGTCATCGCCTCGCCGGTGTTGCGCTCCTTGCGTTCGGAGCGCTTGGCGAACAGCATCTCGAAGGCGATCCAGAACAGGAGCGCCCCGCCGGCGATGCGGAAGGCCGGCATCTCGATCGACAGAGTCTCCAGCACGACCTTGCCGAAATAGGCGAAGAAGACCAGCACCACGAAGGCAATGGCGTTGCCGCGGAGCGCGATGATCCGCTTGTGCCGGTCGTCGAAGCCGCGGGTCAGCGCGATGAACAGCGGCACCAGCCCCGGCGGATCGACGACGACGAAAAAGACGACGAGATTGCTGATGTAGTCCGACAAAGCGGGCTCCAGCCTGATGTTTATGTGGATGGTGTGCACCAATCATAGGCTTGGCGGCGCGGGGTGTCACCCCTCGGCCAGCGCGTGGGCGAACGCCTCCACCCCCTGCACACCGGCCGGGGTCAGCCCATAGGTGCCACGCCCGACCCGCTCGAACCAGCCATAGACATTGCGCAGCAGCATCGCCCCGACATCCTTCGGCGCCCCCGCCTTGCGCAGGGCTGCGACAGTCAGCGGCCCGTCGCGCAGCAGGCGGGCGATGCGCAGCGCATCCTGGCGATAGGCGGTGACGATGGCGACGCGGGTGGAGCCGCCCCGGTTGGGATCGCCGACCCGGCGGGCGTGCTCGCCCAACAGGCGGCCGGTGCGCTTCTTGTCCTTGCGCGGGGTATAGGGGATGGGGTCGAGCAGCACGGTGACCTGCCGCCCCTCCGCCAGCCCCGGATCGACCATCAGCAGGCCGAGCCCCAGCCGGCGGCAGAGTTTCTTCACGTCGCCGTCGAGGGGAGACGGCCCGGTGGCCTTGCGCCCCGGCTGCGGCACCGCGAGATAGACGCTGTCGCTGATCGCCAGCCGGTCCACCCCTTGCAACACGAGGTCGAGGGTGAAGCGCTTCTTCAGTTCGACGATCACCGGCGGCTCAGCCCCGCGCGTGGCCACAAGATCGCAGCCGTGGATCTCCGCCTTCACCTCATAGCCCTGGGCTTCGAGGAACGCTTTCACGGGCGCATAGAGGTCGGTTTCGGCGGTGACGGTCAAAACAGCGATTCCCCCGCCAAACCTTATGCACCGATCAGCATGTCCAGCGCGGCCACAATGACCGTATCCTCCGCCATCAGACTGCCGACACAGGGGCCAAGATCGGCAACCGGGACAGCGCCGGCGAACTGAGTGACCATGACATGTGGCCGCCCCTCGACGATCAGGACAGGATTGAGCCGGACGGCCGGCAGTGGCGCATCGTCCGGCGGCAGCAGAGGTGCTACGAAGCGCGTGTTGAGATCGCGCAGGATGTTGGCCTGCAGGTCGATCAGGTAGCCCGGACCGTCAAGACGACGGTGGACATCGAAGCGGGCCATCGGGGATGGTGCCCGTCAATAGGGCCGGTATCGGGCCAGTGGAAGTCCATGGGCCTTGACATAGGCATTGGACGACGCCAGCGCCTCCCGGTTCTCCTCCAGCCAGCGCTTGCGCTGCAGTTCGGCAATCTGGTCAGCCAGACCACGCTCGCACGCCCGCGACACGTTGATGCCAAGCGCCTTCGCCTGCTCCAGCAGATCGCTGTTGAGGCTGACGTTGGTCGCCCGTTTCGGGGCCGAGGCATCAAAAGCCAGTCGTGTGTCAGGCATCGGTTTCTCCATGGCCATGCACAGTCACTATGCGCATGGCCATGGAGAGGATCAAGAGGCCGCCTTCTCCCGATACAACGTCAAGCCGCCGCCTTCTGCTTGCGCAGGATGCTCAGGATGTCCGACGCCGCCTTCGGGATGTTGGTACCCGGCCCGTAGATCGCCGCGGCACCCGCCTTGTAGAGGAAGTCGTAGTCCTGCGGCGGGATCACGCCGCCGCACACCACCAGGATGTCGCCGGCGCCCTGTTTGCGCAGTTCCTCGATCAGTTGCGGCACCAGCGTCTTGTGGCCGGCGGCCTGGGACGACACGCCGATGACGTGGACGTCGTTCTCCACCGCCTGCCGCGCCGCCTCGTCCGGGGTCTGGAACAGCGGGCCGATATCCACGTCGAAGCCGATGTCGGCGAAGCTGGTGGCGATCACCTTGGCACCGCGGTCGTGGCCGTCCTGGCCCATCTTCACCACCAGGATGCGCGGCCGGCGGCCTTCCTCGGCGGCGAAGGACGCGACCTCCTCCTGGATGCGCTTGAAGCCCTCGTCGCCCTCATAGGCCGAGCCGTAGACGCCCGACACCGAGCGGATGACGGCGACATGGCGGGTGAAGGCCTTCTCCAGCGCGTCGGAAATCTCGCCGACGGTGGCGCGGGCGCGGGTCGCCTCGACCGACAGGGCCAGCAGGTTGCCGGTCTTCTCGGTGGCGGCCTTGGTCAGGGCGGCCAGCGCCTCCTGACACTTGGCCTCGTCGCGGCTGGCGCGGATCCGCTGCAGGCGGGCGATCTGCGCCTCGCGGACGGCGGTGTTGTCGATGTCCAGCACGTCCACCCCCTCGGGGTTCTCCGGACGGTACTTGTTGACGCCGACGATCACCTCCTCGCCACGGTCGATGGCGGCCTGACGGCGGGCGGCGGCCTCCTCGATCAGCAGCTTGGGCATGCCGCTCTCGACCGCCTTGGTCATTCCGCCCATCTCCTCGACCCGGCCGATCAGCTCCAGCGCGGCGTTGGCGAGGCTGTGGGTCAGATGCTCGATGTAATAGGAGCCGCCGAGCGGATCGACCACCTTGGTCACGCCGGTCTCTTCCGCCACGATCAGCTGGGTGTTGCGGGCGATGCGGGCGGAGAATTTGGTCGGCAGGCCCAGCGCCTCGTCGAAGGCGTTGGTGTGCAGCGACTGGGTGCCGCCCAGCACCGCGGCCATCGCCTCGATGGTGGTGCGGATGACGTTGTTGTAGGGGTCCTGCTCGGTCAGCGAGACGCCGGAGGTCTGGCAGTGGGTGCGCAGAGCCAGCGAGCGGGCGTCCTTCGGCTGGAACTTCTCCTGCATCAGGGAGGACCACAGCAGGCGCGCGGCGCGCAGCTTGGCGATCTCCATGAAGAAATTCATGCCGATGGAGAAGAAGAAGGACAGGCGCGGCGCGAACTTGTCGACCGGCAGCCCCTTGGACATCGCGGCGCGGACATATTCGAGGCCGTCTGCGATGGTGAAGGCCAGCTCCTGCACCGCCGTCGCCCCGGCCTCCTGCATGTGATAGCCGGAGATCGAGATCGAGTTGAACTTCGGCATGTGCTGGGAGGTGTAATCGATGATGTCGGCGATGATCCGCATCGAGGGTTCGGGCGGGTAGATGTAGGTGTTGCGGACCATGAACTCCTTGAGGATGTCGTTCTGGATGGTCCCGCTCAGCTTGTCCTGGCTGACGCCCTGCTCTTCCGCCGCGACGATGTAGCCGGCCAAAATCGGCAGCACCGCGCCGTTCATGGTCATCGACACCGACATCTTGTCGAGCGGGATGTCGGCGAACAGGATCTTCATGTCCTCGACGCTGTCGATCGCCACGCCGGCCTTGCCGACGTCGCCGACGACGCGCGGATGATCGCTGTCATAGCCGCGGTGGGTGGCGAGGTCGAAGGCCACCGACAGGCCCATCTGGCCGGCCTTGAGGTTGGCCTTGTAGAAGGCGTTCGACTCCTCCGCAGTGGAGAAGCCGGCATATTGCCGGATGGTCCAGGGCTTCACCGCGTACATCGTGGCGCGCGGGCCGCGGGTGAAGGGCGGGAAGCCGGGCAGCGTGTCCAGCTCCATCCCTTCCAGGTCGGCGGCGGTGTAGAGCGCCTTGACGTCCAGCCCCTCCGGGGTCTTCCAGGTCAGCTTGGAAAGGTCGCCGTCGGCGCCGAGATCCTTGGCGGCCAGCTTGTCCCAATCGGCAAGGGTCTTCTTCGGGAACTCGGTCATCGACGCCTCCTGATGGCTTCTTATGGCGCTGGTAATGTTGGCAGCGCGTTCCTCCCGATGCACCCCCTTCCGCCGGACGGACGGGCCGGCGGAAGGGGGGCTGGGGGTACGCTTCCTCTCGGTACTGTTCTTCTTATTATACGGTTACGCGAATTCCACGATCTTCTGATCGACCGCCAGGCTGCTGCCTGGGGCTGCGTGGATTTTCGCGACCGTTCCGTCCTGCGCGGCACGCAGGATGTTTTCCATCTTCATGGCCTCGACCACAGCCAGCACCTCGCCGGCCTTGACCTCCTGGCCTTCCGACACCGCCAGCGACACCAGCAGCCCCGGCATCGGCGACAGCAGGAACTTCGACATGTCCGGCGGCGCCTTGACCGGCATCAGCGCGTCCAGCTTGGCCGCCTTCGGGGTCAGCACCTTGACGACGGCCTGCGAGCCGCTGTGGTGCAGGCGATAGCCGACGCCGACGCGGTCGATCTGCACACAGACATGCTGGCCGTTGACCGTGCCGCGGAACAGCGGCGCTCCGATCTGCCAGTCGCTCCACACCGTGTGGTGCTTGCCGTCGATGTCGACGGTGTAGCCGATGCGCTGCGGGCTGCCGTCCGCCGGGTGCAGGTGCACCGGATGCTGGGTGCCGTCCAGCACCACCACCCAGTCGTCGCGCACCGTCACCTTGCTGCCGGGCATCTTGCCGGAGATCTGGATGTCGCGGTCGTTCAGGCTGCGGTGGATCACCGCCGCCACCGCGATCAGCACGGCCGGGTCTTCCGGCGGTAGGTCGGAGGCGTGGAAGCCGTTCGGATATTCCTCGGCGATGAAGTTGGTGGTCAGCCGCCCGTCGACGAAGCGCTGGTTCGCCATCAGCGAGGCCAGGAACGGGATGTTGTGGCTGACGCCGCGGATGTAATACTGGTCCAGCGCCTCGCGCATGCCGGCGATCGCCGCGTCGCGCGTCGATCCCCAGGTGCAGAGCTTGGCGATCATCGGATCGTAATACATCGAGATCTCGCCGCCCTCGAACACGCCGGTGTCGACGCGGACATGCGGATCGGCGGCCGGCGGCTGGTAATGGGTCAGGCGGCCGGTGGAGGGCAGGAAGTTGCGGAAGGGATCCTCCGCATAGACGCGCGCCTCGACGGCCCAGCCGGTCAGCTTCACGTCGTCCTGGGTGATCGACAGCTTCTCGCCGTAGGCGACGCGGATCATCTGCTCGACGAGGTCGAGGCCGGTGATCAGCTCGGTGACCGGATGCTCCACCTGGAGACGGGTGTTCATCTCCAGGAAGTAGAAGTTGCGCTCGGCATCGACGATGAACTCCACCGTGCCGGCCGACTTGTACTGCACCGCGTTGGCGAGCGCCACCGCCTGCTCGCCCATCGCCTTGCGGGTGGCGGCGTCGAGGAAGGGCGAAGGGGCCTCTTCGATCACCTTCTGGTGGCGGCGCTGGATCGAGCATTCACGCTCGCCCAGATAGAGGCAGGTGCCCTGGCCGTCGGCGAGAACCTGGATTTCGATGTGGCGCGGCTGCTGGATGTACTTCTCGACGAAGACGCGGTCGTCGGCGAAGCTGGAGCGCGCCTCGTTCTGGGCCGACCGGAAGCCCTCGCGCGCCTCCTCGTCGTTCCAGGCCACGCGCATGCCCTTGCCGCCGCCGCCGGCCGAGGCCTTGATCATCACCGGATAGCCGATGTCGCGGGCGATGGTCACCGCCTCGCTGTCGTCGGCGATGACGCCGAGATAGCCGGGGACGGTCGACACGCCGGCCTGCTTGGCCAGCTTCTTCGACTCGATCTTGTCACCCATCGCCTGGATGGCGTGGGCGTCCGGACCGATGAAGGCGATGCCGGCGGCCGCCAGCGCCTCCTGGAACTCGCGCTTTTCGGACAGGAAGCCGTAGCCGGGGTGGACGGCCTGGGCGCCGGTCTGCTTGCAGGCCTCGACGATGCGGTCGACCAGCAGATAGCTCTGGGCCGACGGGGCGGCGCCGATATGGACGGCCTCGTCGGCCATCTCGACATGGAGCGCGTTCTTGTCGGCGTCGGAATAGACCGCGACGGTCTTGATGCCCATGCGGCGTGCCGTGCGGATGACGCGGCAGGCGATCTCGCCACGGTTGGCGATGAGGATCTTCTCGAACATGCTGCCGGCCCTCACAGCGGAATGTTGTCGTGCTTGCGCCAGGGGTTCTGGAGCTGCTTGTTCTTCAGCATGGACAGCGCCTTCGTGATGCGGCGGCGGGTTCCGTGCGGCATGATGACGTCGTCGATGTAACCGCGCGACGCGGCGACGAAGGGATTGGCGAACTTCTGCTTGTACTCTTCCGTACGCGCCTCGATCTTCTCGGCGTCGCCGATGTCGCTGCGGAAGATGATCTCCACCGCGCCCTTGGCGCCCATCACCGCGATTTCAGCGGACGGCCACGCATAGTTGACGTCGCCGCGCAGATGCTTGGACGACATCACGTCGTACGCGCCGCCGTACGCCTTCCGGGTGATGACGGTGACCTTCGGCACGGTGGCCTCGGCGTACGCGTACAGCAGCTTGGCGCCATGCTTGATGATGCCGCCATACTCCTGGCTGGTGCCGGGCATGAAGCCGGGGACGTCGACCAGGGTCAGGATCGGGATTTCGAAGGCGTCGCAGAAGCGCACGAAGCGCGCGGCCTTCTTGGAGCTGTCGATGTCGAGGCAGCCGGCCAGCACCATCGGCTGGTTGGCGACGATGCCGACCGTGGAGCCGTTCATGCGGGCGAAGCCGATGATGATGTTCTTGGCGTATTCCGGCTGGAGTTCGAAGAAGTCGCCCTCGTCCACGATCTTGAGGATCAGCTCCTTCATGTCGTAGGGCTTGTTCGGGTTCTCCGGCACCAGCGTGTCGAGCGAGAAGTCCTCGCGGTCGAGCGGATCGGCGCAGGGACGGACCGGCGCCTTCTCCCGGTTCGACGACGGCAGGAAATCGACGAAGCGGCGCAGCTGCAGCAGGGCCTCGACATCGTTCTCGAAAGCCAGATCGGCCACGCCCGACTTGGTGGAGTGGGTGACGGCGCCGCCCAGCTCCTCCGCGGTCACGACCTCGTGGGTGACGGTCTTCACCACGTCCGGGCCGGTGACGAACATGTAGGAGCTGTCCTTCACCATGAAGATGAAGTCGGTCATGGCCGGCGAGTACACCGCGCCGCCGGCGCACGGCCCCATGATCAGCGAGATCTGCGGGATGACGCCCGAGGCGTCGACATTGCGCTGGAACACCTCGGCATAGCCGCCGAGCGAGGCGACGCCCTCCTGGATGCGGGCGCCGCCCGAATCGTTCAGGCCGATGACCGGCGCGCCGACCTTCAGCGCCTGGTCCATGATCTTGCAGATCTTCTCGGCATGCGCTTCCGAAAGCGCGCCGCCGAAGACCGTGAAGTCCTGGCTGAAGACGAAGACAAGGCGGCCGTTGACGGTGCCGTGGCCGGTCACCACGCCGTCGCCCGGGACCTTCTGGTTTTCCATGCCGAAGTCGATGCAGCGATGTTCGACGAACATGTCGAACTCCTCGAACGACCCTTCATCGAGGAACAGGTCGATCCGCTCGCGCGCGGTCAGCTTGCCTTTGGCGTGCTGACCGGCGATGCGCTTCTCACCGCCGCCCAGCCGCGCCGCGGCGCGCTTGGACTCCAACTTGGCCAGAATGTCTTGCATCGGGCGTTTCCAATCCTTGGCGTCGCAGTGACGGTCCCCGCTCCGGCGGCAAGCGACGCAATCATTCACCGGAACGCCGCGGATTATTCACAAACTTCGCAGCGCTTCAAACAGCCTCTTCGCAAAAACGTGCGAAGTTGCGAAGCCCTTTGCAAATGCGGCTTTGCCGTTGCTAAGATTGCGAAGAACGGCCGGTTTCCAAGGCCGTCGCGCTGGCCGGATTTTATACGCATGCAAAAGAAGCTATTCCTTGGCTACAAGCTGCGCCGCCTGCGCGAACAGCGCGGCCTGACCCAGGCGTCGCTGGCCAAGACGCTGGAGCTTTCGCCCAGCTATCTCAACCAGTTGGAGAACAACCAGCGCCCGCTGACCCTGCCGGTGCTGATGCGGATCGCCGCCACCTTCGAGCTGGAACTGTCCGCCTTCCTGGAGGACGAGGACAGCCGGCTGGTCTCCGACCTGCGCGAGGCGCTGGCCGACCCGCTGTTCGCCGGCGCGCCGCTGACCGCGGGCGAATTGCGCAGCGTCGTCGGCTCCAGCCCGGAACTGGCCCGCCGGGTGCTCAGCCTGCATCAGGCCTATCAGAAGCTTCATGAGCGGGTCCAGTCGCTGGCCGACAGCCTGTCCAACCGCGAACCCAGCAGCCAAGAGGGCGACAGCTTTGCCGGGCCGCAATTTCCGTATGAAGAGGTGCGCGACTATTTCCACTACTGCAACAATTACATCGGCCCGCTGGACGAGGCGGCGGAGCGGCTTTGGGATGCTGAGAAGATCCATTCCGGATCGCTGCTGAACGAACTGGCCGCCTATCTGAAGCGCCGCCACGACGTGCGGGTGAAGATCGTCGCCGACGAGGCGGGCGAAACCGCCATGCGCAGCTACGACGCCACCACCGGCACGCTGCGGCTGTCGGCCCTGCTGACCAGCTCCAGCCGCGCCTTCCACATGGCGAACCAGATCGCGCTGCTGGAGTTCGGCGACCAGATCGACGAGCTGGTGGAGCAGGCGAAATTCTCCAGCGAGGACGCGCGGTCGATCTGCCGGGTCGGGCTCGCCAATTACTTCGCCGGGGCGCTGGTTCTGCCCTACCGCGCCTTCGCCGCGCAGGCCCGCGCCCTGCGCCACGATGTGGAGCAGCTGCAAAGCCGCTTCTCCGCCAGCTTCGAACAGGTCTGCCACCGGCTGTCCACCCTGCAGCGGCCGGGCGCGCGCGGCCTGCCCTTCTATTTCGTGCGGGTCGACATGGCCGGCAACATCACCAAGCGCCATTCCGCCACGCGCTTCCACTTCGCCCGTTTCGGCGGCGCCTGCCCGCTGTGGAACGTGCACGAGGCTTTCGCCCAGCCCGGCAAGATCCTGGTGCAGTTCGCCCAGATGCCCGACCGCACCGCCTATATCAGCATCGCCCGCACGGTGACCAAGCGCGGCGGCGCCTATCTGAAGCCGTCACGGCAGTTCGCGGTCGGGCTGGGCTGCGAGGCCAGCCACGCGCCGGAGCTGGTCTATGCGGCAGGCATCGACATCACCGACATGAAGGCGGCGGTGCCGATCGGCGTCAACTGCCGCCTGTGCGAGCGCACCGACTGCCAGCAGCGCGCCTTCCCGCCGATCGGCAGCGAATTGCGGGTGAACGAGCACCACCGCAGTTTCGTGCCCTACCTGTTCAATCCGACGGACATGCCGCCCCGCTGACCATACCACTGATACGTGCACCAGGTTGGCCCGCAACTTGCTGAGAATGGGTCGCAAGATCGGCAGGGCCGTGCCTTCGGGCATTTCCCGGCCCGGTCGCTGCAAGCTGCTTCGCATTTTGCCAATGGCGGGCCATGGACGGTGACAATCTGCATCACGCCCCCAACCGGCGGGGGACGGCCTTCGCTCCCGAAGCGCTGGCCCGCATGCTGTCGGTATCGAGCGCGGCCCTGGCCCAGGGACGCGGCATCGCCCTGAACGTGAGCGTGCTGAGCGGCACGCCGCCGCGGCTGGTGGGCGATGCGGAAACCGCGGGTGCGCTGTGCAATGCGCTGGCCGCCAGCGCCATCGCCAACGCCGGCCCCGGCCGGTTGGACGTCCGCCTGTCGGCCCTGCCGGCGGGGGAGGAGCGCGTGATCCTGCGGGCCGAGCTGAGCGGGCGCTTCGACAGCCATGGCGAGACCGGCTTCGGCCAGGAACTCGCCCGCCGCCTGCTGGCGGCGCTGGGCGCCCAGATGACGGTGGAACACCATGCCGACGGGATGCGGCGGGCGGTGCTGGACATGCCGGTCGCCCTGCCCTCCCGCACCACCGACGCCGAACGGCTGATGAGTTGGGCGCGCGCGCGCGGCGGCCGGCTGCTGGTGGTGGACGACAGCGCCACCAACCGCATGGTGGTCGCCGGGCTGCTCGCCAAGGCCGGATTTTCGGTCGAGACCGCCAATGGCGGAGCGGAAGCGGTGGAGGCCGTCGCCCAGGCGTCGGTTCCGCCGGAGGCGGTGCTGATGGACGTCGCCATGCCCGACATGGACGGGGTAACGGCGACCGCCACCATCCGCCGGCTGGGCGACGGGCGGGGTCGCATCCCGATCATCGCCGTCACCGCCAACGCCCAGCCGGAAGACCGCATCCGCTGCCTGTCCGCCGGGATGAACGACTATCTGACCAAGCCGGTGCGGCGCGCCGACCTGCTGGGCGCCCTGGAACGCTGGCTGGCGCCGCAGCCGGCCTGAGACCTTAGAAGGACGAATCCGGCTCGTTCAGGAAGGCGTCCTCGTCCGGCGTGCTTGGACGGCCGAGGACGGCGTTGCGGTGGGGGAAGCGGCCGAAGCGCTCGATGATCTCGCGGTGCCGCTGCGCATAGCGCACCGTCGTCTCGTCGCCCACCCGCTCGGTGAACAGGGCGACGGAACGGTCCTGGCTCGCCATATCCTCGTGATGCTCGAAGGGCAGGTAGAGGAAGATCCGCTCGTCGGTCGTGCATTCCAGATCGAAGCCGTTGGCGACGGCATGGTCGCTGACGCCCCGCGCCTTGTCGTCGGTGGCGAAGGCGCGCGGGTCGTCGCGGAACATGTTGCGCGGCACCTGATCCAGCAGCACGCAAAGCGCGATGCAGCCGTCGACATCCTCCGTCCAATGGTCGTACGCGCCGCGCGCCGCCGCCTCGTAATGCGGCCCCAGCGTATCGGCGACCGCCCGGTCGAAGCTGGCCGATTTGCGGAACCAGTAGGGCTTCATCGCCTCGTCGAACCAGAAATCGACGATCTCGTCGATCAGCCTGTCCACCATCGCTTTCTCCCCCTCTACGTCTGACGCCCGAAGACCAGTGCCCCAAACGGAAACAGGGCGCCCAACGGGGCGCCCTGTCCAGGTCTCACATCGCCTCACCGAACCGTCGGGCTCAGTGCAGCGTGCTCCACAGCTTGCGCTTGGCGGCATACATCAGGCCGGCCAGCACCAGCAGGAACAGGATGACCTTGACGCCCATCTGCTTGCGGGCATCCAGGTGCGGTTCCGCGACGAAGGTCAGGAAGGTCGCCACGTCGTGCGCCTGCTGCTCCACCGTCGCCTTGGTGCCGTCGGCGAAGGTGACACCGTCGGGCTGCAGGATGTTCGGCATGCCGACCTGATGGCCGGGGAACACCTTGTTGTAGTTCATGCCGTCCATGATATGGACGCCGGGCGGCGGCTCCTCGAAGCCGGTCAGGAAGGCGTAGAGGTAATCCTCGCCACCGACACGGGCCTTGGCCATCAGCGACAGGTCCGGCGGCAGCGCGCCGTTGTTCGCCACGCGGGCGGCCTGGTCGTTCGGGAACGGCGACGGGAAATGGTCGGCCGGGATGCCCGGACGCATGAACATCTCGCCCGCGTCGTTCGGGCCGGCCTGCACCTCATAGCCGGCGGCGAGCGCCTTCAGCTCGTCTTCCTTGAAGCCGATGCCGGCCAGCGTGCGGATCGGCACCAGATGCATCGAGTGGCAGGCCGAGCAGACTTCCTTGTAGATCTGGAAGCCGCGCTGCGCCGCCGCCTTGTCGATGGTGCCGAAGATGCCGGAATGCGCCCAGCTCTGCTTGGGGATGTGCACGCCTTCGGAGGCCTGCGCGGCCCCGGCGATGCCGAGTGCCAGCGCCGCCGAAAGGATTGCAGTCTTCAACGCGCGCATCAGGCCTTCTCCATCGGCTTGGCATGGGCGCCGGCGGCGATGCCACCACCGCCCTTCAGAACGGACTCGGAGATGCTGTTGGGAAGCTGGCTCGGACGCTCCAGCTTGCCCAGCAACGGCAGCAGGATCAGGAAATGGAAGAAGTAGTAGGCGGTGCCGATACGCGCGATCAGCAGCCAGGAGCCCTCGGCCGGCATGGCGCCGGCATAGCCCAGGATCAGGGCGTCGATCGCCAGGATCCAGAAGAACTGGCGGTAGATCGGACGGAACTTGCAGCTGCGGATCTTGGAGCGGTCGAGCCACGGCAGGAAGGCCAGCAGCGCGATCGAGCCGAACATCGCCAGCACGCCGCCCAGCTTGTCCGGGATCGCGCGCAGCATGGCGTAGAAGGGCAGGAAGTACCATTCCGGCACGATGTGCGCCGGGGTCACCAGCGGGTTGGCCGGAATGTAGTTGTCCGGATGGCCCATGTAGTTCGGCATGAAGAACACGAACACCGCGTAGATGATCATGAAGATCACCACGGCGAAGCCGTCCTTGACCGTCACGTAGGGGTTGAACGGGACGGTGTCCTGCGGCCCCTTGGGCTCGATGCCGAGCGGGTTGTTCGAACCGCAGACATGCAGCGCCGCCGTATGCAGGATCACCAGACCCAGCAGGACGAAGGGCAGCAGGAAATGCAGCGCGAAGAAGCGGTTCAGCGTCGGGTTGTCGACCGAGAAACCGCCCCACAGCAGCGTGACGATCGGATCGCCGACGATCGGGAAGGCCGAGAACAGGTTCGTGATGACGGTGGCGCCCCAGAAGCTCATCTGGCCCCACGGCAGCACGTAGCCCATGAAGGCGGTGCCCATCATGACGAGGAAGATGATGACGCCCAGGATCCATAGGATTTCGCGCGGCGCCTTGTAGGAGCCGTAATACATGCCGCGGAACATATGGATGTAGACGGCGATGAAGAACATCGACGCGCCGTTGGCGTGCACATAGCGCAGCAGCCAGCCGTAATTCACGTCGCGCATGATGCGCTCGACCGAATTGAAGGCCAGCGAGGTGTGCGACGAGTACTGCATCGCCAGGAACAGGCCGGTGGCGATCATGATGACCAGCATGATGCCGGCAATGGCACCGAACGCCCACAGATAGTTGACGTTCCGCGGCATCGGGTAGTGGTTGTACTCGTGATCCAGCATCGTGAAGATCGGCAGGCGGCTGTCGATCCAGTTCACGACCGGATTCTTGAACTTGGTGGCTTGAACCTGAGCCATCTCGGGGTCTCCAGAACCGTTGGGCCGCTTAACCGAGCCGGATCTTGGTATCGCCGGTGAAGGCGTACGTCGGAAGGACAAGGTTGGCGGGGGCCGGGCCCTTGCGGATGCGCCCAGCGGTGTCGTAGTGCGAGCCGTGGCAGGGGCAGAACCACCCGCCATAGTCGCCGCGCGGATCGGTGACCTTCTGTCCGAGCGGCACACAGCCCAGATGCGTGCAGATGCCGATGACGATCAGCCATTCCGGCTTCTTCACGCGGGCATCGTCGGCAACCGGATCGCGCAGGTCGTTCAGATTGACGTCCTTGGCGGACTCGATCTCTTCGGCGGTGCGGTGGCGGACAAAGACAGGCTTTCCGCGCCAGGTGACCGTGATCGCCTGGCCGACGGCCACGGGGGCCAGATCGACGTCGATGGAGGCGAGCGCCAGGGTGTCGGCCGCCGGGTTCAGGCTGTCGATGAAGGGCCAGGCGGCCGAGGCCGCGCCGACGACGCCGACCGCACCGGTGGCAAGATACAGAAAATCGCGGCGGGAACCCCCCTCGCCGCCGGAGGCCGCGTGGCCACCCGTCCCGGGCGGATGCGTGGTCTGAGCCATAAGCCTGTTTCTCCTCAAGGCATGCCCGACGCCCTTTGCCCGCGCCGGACGACCGATGGACCGTAATACAGCAAGACGCGGCTAGCCCGCCCGCCGGAAGGAAAACCCTCAGGCATGCCGCGTCCGTCCGGAGTGGGTATCTCCAGCTTCAGACCTGCGGTATACCGTCGCGTCGACATCTTGAAAAGTCCTTGGCCGGGGGACAATTTGTCGCGTGTGCGAAGGGCAAGAACATTTGTATGCAAAACAAACACTTCGAAGCAAGGCCCGCGTTGCGCCTTGTGCTGTTCGAACCCGACATTCCGCAGAACGCGGGCACCCTGATGCGACTCGCGGCGGGGCTCGGCGTCGCGCTCGACCTGATCGAACCCTGCGGCTTCGTGCTGGATGACCGCCGGTTGCGGCGCGCCGGGATGGATTATCTGGACCATCTCGACTGGGTACGGCACAGCTCGTGGTCCGCGTACCGCGCGGCACCGCATGCCGGGCGGCTGGTGCTGCTGACCACGCGGGCGGCGATCCCCTATACCGACTTCCGCTTCGCCCCCGGCGACCGCATCCTGGTCGGCCGCGAGAGCGCCGGGGTGCCCGACGAGGTGCATGACGCCGCCGACGCCCGGCTGGTGATCCCGATGGTGCCGCCCGCCCGCTCCTTGAACGTTGCGGTCAGCGCGGCGATGGTGTTGGGTGAGGCCTTGCGGCAGACTGCCGCAGCAGGTCCACAGCCTTCCCCTGCACAGCCGGACACGCCATGACAGCCGTCACGTCAGCCGACCCCAGCATCATCGAAGACCGCAAGGCCCGCGCCGCCGCCTGGTTCCAGGAATTGCGCGACCGCATCTGCACCGCCTTCGAGACGCTGGAGGACGAGCTGACCGGCACCCACGCCGACCTGCCCCCCGGCCGGTTCGAGCGCAAGAGCTGGAGCCGTCCCGACCATGGCGGCGGCGAGGGCGGCGGCGGCACCATGTCGGTGATGAAGGGCCGGGTGTTCGAAAAGGTCGGGGTCAACATCTCGACCGTCCACGGCACCTTCAGCCCGGAGTTCCGTGCCAACATCCCCGGCGCGGCCGAGACCGGCGCGTTCTGGGCGGCGGGAATCAGTCTGGTGGCGCACATGCGCTCGCCGCTGGTGCCGGCAACCCACATGAACACGCGCCACATCGTGACGACCAAGGGCTGGTTCGGCGGCGGCGCCGACCTGACGCCGATGATCCCGGACGACCAGGATACTGCCGACTTCCACGCCGGCCTGCGCGCCGCCTGCGACCGCCACGACCCGGATTATTACCCGCGCTACAAGGAGTGGTGCGACCGCTATTTCTACCTGCCCCACCGGGACGAGGCGCGCGGCGTCGGCGGCATCTTTTTCGACAATCTCGAGTCGGGCGACTGGGAGGCCGACTTCGCCTTCACCCGCGACGTCGGCACCGCCTTCCTCGACACCTACGTCGCCCTGGTGCGCCGGCATATGAACCGCCCCTGGACCGCCGAGCAGCGCGAGCACCAGTTGATCCGCCGCGGCCGGTATGTGGAGTTCAACCTGCTCTACGACCGCGGCACCACCTTCGGCCTGAAGACCGGCGGCAACACCGAGGCGATCCTGATGAGCCTGCCGCCCGAGGTGAAGTGGCCGTGACCTGACGGCCCAGACCTAGCGGCGCTGGCCCATCTGAACCCAGGGCGCCCAGGCCTGCCGCACCATTTCGCCCCACAGCCGCATCGGCGCCATCCACAGTTCCGCCATGCCGGCCGCCGCCGCCATCGGGTCGGCGCCCGGCTTCCCGCCGACGGGACCGGCCAGCAGCAGCGGGGTCATCAGGCTGGGGGCGAGCAGCTTGGCGACCGCGTCGAAGGACGGAGTGGCGCGGAACTGGATGGCGATCACCTCCGCCCCATCCTCACCGGCCTCGCGGTGGCGGATCTGGATTTCCAGGTTCGGCAGATGGGCGGTCAGCGTCGTCTCGTCCGGCTTGCGGTCCATGCTCAAGCGCTCCGTTCGGGGTTCGGGCCGGGCTCCGGCCGTACAAGGATAGGGTTTTTGCAACTGCGAAGAAACCCTCTCCAAAGGGGGTGGCGGCAACCAATCCCCTTGCCGGGCGTTGATGGCGCTATGGACACGACCCTCCCCCCGTCCGATGCGCTCCCGCCCGACGCGGACACCCCCTCGCCCGAGCAGGAAGCCGCCTGCGCCGGGCTGACCTACAGTTCCGACGAGATGCCCGGCATCCGGCGGCGGCGCTACGGCAAGGGCTTCCGCTTTCTCTGGCCCGACGGGGCGCAGGTGACGGAGGAGGACACGCTGGCGCGCATCCGCAAACTGGCGATCCCGCCGGCCTACCGCGACGTCTGGATCTGCCCCGATCCCGACGGCCATCTGCAGGCGACCGGCCGCGACGCCAAGGGGCGCAAGCAGTACCGCTACCACCGCCGCTGGACCGAACTGCGCGAGGGCACCAAGTTCGGCCGCATGCTGGATTTCTGCCGCGCCCTGCCGCATCTGCGCGAGCGGGTGAACGCCGATCTCGGCCATCGCGGCCTGCCGCGGGAGAAGGTGCTGGCCGCGGTGGTCCGGCTGCTGGAGACCACGCTGATCCGCGTCGGCAACGAGAGCTATGCCCGCGAGAACAAGAGCTACGGCCTCACCACCCTGCGCGACGGCCACACCGAGATCGACGGGTCGGAGGTGCGATTCTCCTTCAAGGGCAAGTCGGGCAAGGAATGGAACGTCGCGCTGCGCGACCGACGTCTGGCGCGCGTCGTCGCAGCCTGCCGCGACGTGCCGGGCGACGAGCTGTTCCAGTATCTCGACCACGATGGCCAGCGCCACGCCGTGACCTCCGGCGACGTCAACGCCTATCTGCGCGAGGCGACCGGCGCCGATTTCACCGCCAAGGACTTCCGCACCTGGGCCGGCACCGTGCTGGCCGCCATGGCTCTGCGCGAGTTCGAAACCTTCGACAGCGCCAGCGCCGCCAAGCGCAACGTCACCCGCGCCATCGAGCAGGTCGCCACCCGCCTGGGCAACACCCCCAGCGTCTGCCGCAAGAGCTATGTCCACCCCGAGGTGCTGGACGCCTACCTGGAAGGCGACCTGCTGGAGTCGCTGAAGCGGGAGGTCGAGGCGGAACTGCGCGACGAACTGGCGGGGCTGAGCGGCGAGGAGGCCGCGGTGCTGGCCTTCCTGCGCGAAAGGCTGGAGCGGGAGACGGCGTCGCGGGCGCGGGAGAAGCGGTAGGGGTGGTTAAGTTCGGGCTTCGGATGCCCCCACCCTAACCCTCCCCCCTCAAACCGCCTCCGCCACCTCCGTCACCGGCAGCAGGCGGCGCATGACCAGGCACACCAGATCGCCGGCGATCATCCCGTCCGCTCCCACATGGGCCTGCACGCTGCGCAGCACCAGTTCGGTGCGGTCACGGGCGGACATGCCGCGGCTGTGGGCCAGGGCGGCGGCGAGCCGCTCCTCGCCGAAGGGCTCGCGCTGGCTGTCGACGGAACGCAACACGCCTTCGGTGCACAGGAACAGCGTCTCGTCCTGGTTCAGCACCATCGCCGCTTCCGCATAAGGCACGCCTTGGCGCACGCCCAGCGCCGGGCCGCCGGTGGTGGTCAGGAACTCCACACCGCCGTCGGCGGTGATGCGGCAAGCACCGCGATGGCCGGCGGCGGCATGGACCAGCGTGCCGGCGACCCGGTCATAGATCGCGACGAAGGCGGTGGCGAAGCCGTTGAAGGGGCTTTCGCCGCACAGCCGCTCGTTCGCATGGGTCAGGATCGCCGCCGGGCCGACGCCGGGGCGGGCGGCTTCGCGGATGGCGCCGCGCACCATCAGCATCAGGAAGGCTGCCGGCACGCCGCCGCCCGACACGCCGGCGGTGACCAGCAGGCTGTGCCGCTCGTCCAGTTCGATCACGTCATAGAAGTCGCCGCTGACGGTGTGGCCGGCCAGCAGCATGCCGTAGAACTGGCTGTCGCGGCCGACCGGCAGCTGGCGGGGCAGCAGGTTGGACTGCACGTCGCGGGCGGCGCGCTGTTCCTCCTCGATCAGCTGTTCGGCGGCGGCCAGCTTTTCCGTCTTGGTCTCCAGCTCCGCCCCACGCATGACCAGCTGGGCGTCGAGGGTCTCCTCGCGCGCCGTCGCCCCCATCGCCATGCGGCGGAAGACGCGCGACAGCCGGCCGAACTCGTCGTCGCGGTCGGCGGCCTCGTTCAGGGTGAAGGGGTTGAAACGGCCGGCCTCCACCGCCTTGACCGCCTCGCTCAGCCGCTCGATCGGCGCCATCTGGTCGCGGGCGAAGCGCATGCAGGCATAGACGCCCAGCGCCAGCACGAGGACGCCGACCAGACCGCTGATCTTCAGCTGGCGGCTCAGCATCGCCCCCGGCTCCGTATAGGGAACCCGCACCACCGCGACCGTCGGCACGCCGGCCGCCGAACCGGCGGCGGAGGTGGGGCCGGCGTAGCGGATCGGCGCCAGCGCCAGCATGCTGGTGCCGGACACGCGGATGGCGACATCGCCGCCCGGCACCACCGCCTTCGCCGCCGCGGTGTCGGCGTCGGACAGCGGGCCGCCTGCCCCGTCGCCCATCACCGCCCCACGGGCCAGAACCCGGCCGTCACGGTCGAGCAGCCATGCCCCGTCCACCGCGCGGGTGGCGAGCAGCCCGTCGATCAGGCCGTCGATCCCGGCGTTGCGCACGATGTCGGCGAGGCGCCGCACGTCGGCGCCGACCTGGACGATGCGCGGCTTGTCGACGCCGGTCACGCCGGCGAACTTCATCAGCCGGCCGTTCTCCATCGCCGGTTCCGACACCACCGACGCGGGGGAGCGGTTCAGCAGGCCGGCATAGGCGCCGTGGCGCGGCCCACCCTTGGCGTCCTGGCCGAAGACCGGGTCGGGACCGGCGAGATTGTGCAGATAGGCCCGGCCGCGGTTGTCGGTGATCCACATCTCGTCCGGGCCGCCTGCTTCGGCGATCTGCTTCAGCCGGTCGTTGATGGCGCGCGGCGACTGCTTCGCCGTTTCCGCCATCGCCACCAGATGGGCGGTCAGCGTCGCTTCCGACAGCAGCCGTTCGGACAGCAGCGCGTCGACCTCCTGCGGAATGTCGCGGGACTGGGCGGCCCCGCGCGCGAGCAGGCCGGCGGTCAGCCGCGCCTCCGCCTCGATCCGCTCGGTCAGGGCGGCGCGCGTCGTCAGGGCCATCGTCGTGGTGACGGCCGCAATCGCCAGCAGCACCAGACCGGTGACCAGCAGGATCAAACGCTGTTGGAACGTCATGGGATTGCGCCCGCCCCCTGTGGCTGAAGAAGCACTTGGCCTTTGCCACCGCTTCTACCGGTCCCGGGCGCGCGAGTCCAGGCGCCGGTCGGCACAGGGAATCGGATGGGGGCTCGGTCAAGGGGTCAGGCGCAAGATTCGACCGCAGGCGCGACATTATCTCTTTCGTAACCAGATGGTCGGTAAGACGGACAGGACCTTCCGTCTTCCCGCTGGCCGCCTTCCCGCTGGTGCACGCCCATGCCGATGAATGTCCTGGAAATCGCCGTCTATGCCATGGTCCTCACCGCCGGCCAGCCGCATCCCTTCGAATGCGTCGCGGTCAAGCCGGAGGGGGTGAACTGCACCAACGGCCTGTCGGCGAAGGCCGACGGCCCCAACCTGCTGTTCAACACCGGGATCCAGGTCATCAAGGACCGTCAGGGCCGCGTGCAGCTGAGCAACGGGCTGCAGACCCGCTTCGACAGCTCCGCCTGGGTGGAATTCCAGGATGCGGGCAAGAAGCCGGTGGTCAGCGTCCGCAAGACCGGCCCGCTGCGCTTCAAATTCTCCAACGGCTTCCAGTGCGAGGCGATGGGCAACCCGGAAGACATGGCCCGCTGCCACAAGCCCTGACGGCGTTCTTCCTCGATCAGGTCTACAGCCTCCTGCGTTTGATATTAAACGCAGGAGGCTGTAGCTTCATGTTGGGCGATCGGATTCACGCTTCAAATCGATTCCGATTTTACGCGATCCGATCTAGCGGCTGATGCCGCGGCGGTCCATTTCGTCTTCGATGGCGCGGCGGTTCTGCCGGATCTGGCGCTGTTCCTCGCTCAGCCGGTCATACTGGCTGCGCAGGTCGCGGTCGGAATAATCGCTGTAGGCATTGCCGCGGCGGTTGCCGGAAGAGCCCTCGTACCGGCGGTCGTCGCGGTTCACATTGCGGTCGTCACCCGCGCGGTCGTTGCGGTCCTGCGGATAGGCGTTGGGATTGACGGTGCGGTTCAACTGGTCGAGCGCTCCGCTCCACCCGTTCTGTGATTGCCCATTCTGCGACTGGCCGGTCTGGGCCAGCGCCGGCGACGAGAGGGCCAGGACGGCCGCGGCCGCCAGGATGACTGTACGCATCGGACGAATCCCCTTCATGCGGTTGTCGTTCTCTTATCGACAACCGCCGGGGACGCCATCCGTTACGCGTCCAGAGGATCGGGGCCCAGGTCGCCACGGCCGTGCGGCGCGTCGAGGTCCAGCTCCGGCCCCTTCGGCACGATGCCGGTCGGGTTGATGGTGGCGTGGCTGCCGTAGTAATGGCGCTTGATGTGGTCGAAATTCACCGTCTCGGCCACGCCCGGCACCTGATAGAGGTCGCGCAGATATCCCGACAGGTGCGGATAGTCGGCGATCCGCCGCTTGTTGCATTTGAAATGCCCGACATAGACGGCGTCGAAGCGCACCAGCGTGGTGAACAGGCGCCAATCCGCCTCGGTCAGGCGGTTGCCGGCCAGCCAGCGCCGGGTCGCCAGCTTGGCGTCGATGCCGTCCAGCGCGGCGAACAGCGCGTCGAAGGCGGCCTCGTACTTGTCCTGGGAGGTGGCGAAGCCGGCCTTGTAGACGCCGTTGTTGATGGCGTCATAGACGAAGGCGTTGACGCGGTCGATCTCCTCCACCAGCTCCGGCGGGCAGAAGTCGGTGCGCACGTCGGTGAAAGCGTCGAACTCCCGGTTCAGCATGCGGATGATCTCCGCCGACTCGTTGTTCACGATGCTGCCGGTCTTCTTGTCCCACAGCACCGGGACGGTCACCCGGCCGCTGTAACCGGGATTCGCCTTCAGATAGACCTCGTACAGGCGGCGGGCGCCGGTGACCGGCTCCGGTTCGGCGAAGGTCCAGCCGTCCGACAGCATCAGCGGATCGACGACGCTGACGCCGATCACCCCGTCCAGCCGCTTCAGCTTGCGGAAGATCAGGGTGCGGTGCGCCCACGGGCAGGCCAGCGACACCATCAGGTGATAGCGCCCGGCCTCCGCCGGATAGGGGGTGGAGCCGTCGGCCGACACCCGGTCGCGGAACTGCGCCTCCGTCCGGACGAACGCGCCGCCGGTCTTCTTGGTGTCGTACCACTGGTCGTGCCACTGTCCGTCGATCAGCAGGCCCACGGCTCCCTCCTCTTCTTCAGCGCTTGTGACGGTTCATCAACCGTGCAGCTTGGTCGCGATCTCTGCGACATGGCGGCCCTGGTAGCGGGCGCCGTCCAGCTCGACCGCACTGGGACGGCGGGAGCCGTCGCCGCCGGCGATGGTGCTGGCGCCGTAGGGCGAGTTGCCCATCACTTCCGAAACGCCCATCTGGCCCTGGAAGGAATAGGGCAGGCCGACGATCACCAGACCCAGATGCAGCAGCACGGTGTGGGTGCTGAGGATCGTGCTCTCCTGCCCGCCATGCTGGGTGGCGGTTGAGGTGAAGGCCGCGCCGACCTTGCCGACCAGGGCACCCTTGGCCCACAGGCCGCCGGTCTGGTCGAGGAAGTTCTTCATCTGCGAGGCCATGTTGCCGTAGCGGGTCGGCGTGCCGATGATGATCGCATCGTACTGCGCCAGCTCGTCCACCGTGGCGACGGGGATGTTGCTCTCGTCCTTGTAATGGGCGGACTGGCGGACGGCCTCCGGAACCAGTTCCGGCACGCGCTTCACCGCCACCTCGGTCCCGGCGACGGAGCGGGCGCCTTCGGCCACCGCCTGCGCCATTTCCGACACATGGCCCCAGCTGCTGTAATAGAGGACCAGAACCTTCGCCATCGCCGTCACTCCCTGTTTTGTTGCGCAATCGGGTCGCCGCGGCCGGTGCCGGCCCGGCGGTGACACCAGAGATAGGGCGCAATGGCGTTTCCGGTAATCCCGGATCTTGGCACCTCATTGTTTCCGGGTGTAGAACAATGCCATGGATCGCCTCGACGACATGCTCGCCTTCATCAAGGTGGTGGACACCAAGAGCTTCACCGCCGCCGCCGACCGGCTCAATTTGTCGAAGTCGGTGGTCTCCCGCCGCATCGGCGAGTTGGAGAACCGGCTCGGCGCGCGGCTGCTGAACCGCACCACCCGCAAGCTCAGCCTGACCGAGGTGGGGCAGGCCTATTACGAGCGCTGCACCCGCATCCTCGCCGACCTGGAGGAGGCGGAGCAGGCGGTCGCCGACCTGCACGCCGCCCCGCGCGGCCGGCTGCGGCTGAACGCGCCGGTCAGCTTCGGCATCCTGCATCTGGCACCGGCGGTGGCGGAGTTCCTGGAGCGCTATCCGGCCATCGAGATCGACATGGACCTGAACGACCGCACGGTCGATCTGGTCGACGAGGGCTATGATCTGGCGGTGCGCATCGGCAAGCTGCGCGACAGTTCGCTGATCGCCCGGCGGCTGGCCCCGGCGCGGATGGCGCTGTGCGCCAGCCCGGCCTATCTGCAGAAGCATGGCGTGCCGGAGACGCCGGACGATCTGGCCAACCACAACTGCCTGATCTACACCAACGTGCCGACGCCCGATCTGTGGCCCTTCATTGTGGATGGCGAGCCCCGCAACGTCCGCGTCTCAGGACCAATCCGCAGCAACAACGGCGACCTGCTGCGCGAAGCGGCGGCGGCCGGCGTCGGCTTCATCATGTCGCCGACCTTCCTCTGCGGACAGGCACTGACGCGCGGCGAACTGGTCAGCGTGCTGCATCGCCATGTTCCAACCGAGGTCAGCGTCAATGCGGTCTATCCGCAGAACCGCCACCTGTCGCCGAAGGTGCGGGTGTTCGTGGATTTCCTGGTGCAGCGATTCGGCCCGCGCCCCTATTGGGACTGCGCGCTGCTGGATACGTTGCCCCAAGACGAAGGCTGAGGCGGCTTAGGACGGCTGGTTCGGCCGGCGGCGGGAACGCAGGTTGAGCGCGGTGATGAAGTTCGGCTGCTGGCCGACCACCGGGCCTTGCGGCACCGGCTTCTTCGGGGCGGTGGACAGGAAGCCGCCGACCCGGCCGCGCAGTTCGACCGCATGGTGCGCCGCCTCGTCCGCGGTTTCCGCCACCTGACGGCGCACCGACGGCTCCAGCGTGTTGAAGGCGCGGGAGGCGAATTCGAAGGCCGGCTGCGATTTGGTGGCGATCACCTGACGCAGCGCCTTGGACACCAGCACCGTGTCGAGACCGCCCGGCCCCTCCACCCCGTCCAGCACGTCGGCGAGGATGCCGATGGCCTGGATCGTGCGGTTGTCGTCCAGCGAAAGGTCGTGAGCGTCCATACGGGTCTTCCGATCGTCTCAAGCGGTACGGGCCCCGTCCCTGCGGACAACCCGGTTTGCACCAGACGAATCATAGTGTTTGCGCCGGCGTCTGGCAATGGACGCCAGATCGGCCGGCGGTGGAATCGTTAAGACGGCGCTTGGATCGTCACCACGGGAGGGTCAAGGCCGAGTGGCGAAGGTCGGCGGCAGCAGCCGTTCGACGCAGGCGCCGGCATCACCCACGGCCAGCGTCTCGATGAAACGGGCGGCGGCGGTGCGGCCGCACGGGCTGGCGCCCAGCACGTCATGGCCGAGGCCGCGGAAGGACAGCAGCGTCGCCCGCGGCAGGCTCCGCCCCATCGCCTCGGCCCGCGCCGGGGTGGTGAAAGTGTCGTAGGCGCCGGTCAGGATCAGCGCCGGCACATCGGACGCCACCGGCCGGTAGAAGGACGCATCCACCGGCCGCAGTCCCAGCGCCGGACAGGCCGCGTCGTAATCGGTCTCCACCGCGTCGGCCACCACATAGGGGCGCAGATCCGCCGCAGCGCGGCGGGCGGCGGCGGCATCGATGTGCGGCCGGTTCTCGCGGCAGCCGATGGTCAGGTTCAGTCCATAGGCCAGACTGTCCAGCACGGTCCAGATCGGCGGCGGCATCACCAGGGACAGGATGGCCGGATCGTCCAGCCGCCCCGCCGTACCGGCACCGACAATGCGGTCGAGCCGGTCGAGCAGGGCCGGCACCGGCACCATCCCGTCGCCGCTGCCCAGCCGCAACGCCAGGACGCCCGCCAGCATCGGCCAGTCCAGGCGCAGGTCGGTCTCCCGCCCGGTGACGGGATGGCGCAGCCGCAACTCCAGCGGCCGGCGCTCCAGCGCCACGGACAACCGTTCGACCGCCTGCCCCAGCCGGGGGAAGGCGCGGGCGCAGTCGGGCTGGGCGGCGCAATCCTCGACCATGCGGCGGTGGGCCTGCCGGATGGCGGTCAACCGGTCGAGGTCGAGCCACGTCGCGTCCGCCGTGGCCGGAGAGTTCAGCACGAGGCTGCGCACCGCCGCCCCGTCGATGCGCAGCAGCGCCTGCGCCAGCACCCCGCCATAGGAGGTCGCGACGACGTTCCAGCGCTCCACCCCCAGTGCGCGGCGCAGCGCCGGCAGGTCGGCCGCGCTCTGGCCGCTGTCGAAATCCTCCAGCCGGTAGCCGGCACGGCGCAGCGGCTCCAGGCAGGCGGTGGCGTCCTCCGCCGTCACGCCGCCGAACCAGTAGCGGAGCGGGTCCAGCCCCGGGCAGCGCAGCGACGGCTTCGACAGGCCGGTGCCGCGCTGATCGACCAGGATGACGTCGCGGCTGGCCCGCATCGGCGCCAGGATCGCGGCGGTGCCGCGCAGATCGTCGCTGCCGCCCTGCCCCGGCCCGCCGCTGAGCAGCACCACCGGATCGGCGGCCGGCGCGCCGTTCAGCGCCGGCAGGATCGTCACGAACAGGTCGAGCGGCAGACTGTCCGGCCGCTGCCAGTCGGACGGCACGCGAAAGGACCGGCAGCGCGGCGCCGGCCCCGCCGGCAGCGGACCGTCCGGGCAGCGGGCCTCCGACAGCGCCGGGACAATCGGCTGGACCGGAGGGACCGCCGGGACCGCCGCAGGAAGAGGGGCCGGGACGGGAACGGGGATGGCAGGCGGCGGCTCCACCACCACGACCGGGGGCGGGGACAGCGGCGGGCTGGCGAGCCGGTCGATGCCGAGGCCGAGCAACCCGCCGGCCAGTGCGCAGAGCGCCAGAAGGCCGCCGATGAGGGCGAGACGCCGGCCGCCGCTTCTCATCGGCTGAGCTATTCGGCGACGGTGGCGAAGAAGGCGGACTGGGCGACCACGCCGCCCTTGGCCTCCGCCTTCGCCAGCGCGCCGCGCAGGCTCGCCAGATAGGGACCGGCCGGTTCCACCTCCTCGCGGTCGGCGGGGAACAGCGGTTCGCGGGTCACCAGCGCCAGGATCATCGCCGGGCCATAGGGCGGGGCGATGGTATAGACGCGCTCGCTCGCCGACTTCGCGACGCCAAGCGTCACCGGCCGGCCAGCCTCCAGCCGGTCGTCGCGGCGCAGCCGCATCGGCACCATGTGGATCGCGTTGCCTTCCATGTCGATGTAATCGACCGTCAGATAACCCGAGGTCCCGGCGGTCACCGTGACCTCCAGCTTGTCGCCCTTGCGGTAGACCATCGACGGCCGGTTGAATCCCAGCCCCAGCGCACTGCTCCCCTGCCCCTCGGCCCGCGCCGGCAGTCCGGCGACGCCCAGCGCCTCGCACAGCGGCCAGGGCCGTACGGCGACCTGCGCATCGACGTCGATGCCGGGCGGCAGGGCGGTGATCGCCGCCTTCAGGATCCGGGCATCCTCCTCCGTGCCGACATAGCCGCCGATCCGCAGCCCGTTCCCGGCCTCGGCCGTGTGGACGCCGGCGCAGGCGAAGCCGCCCGCGGCCGTCTCCACCGCCTTGCGCGCCTCGGCCGGCGTCAGGCGCGGGACCGGGGGAGCGACGGGAAGGGCCGCCTGCTCGATCTTCGGCTGCGGCTGAGCTTGTGTCGGGACCGGAGGTGTGACGGTCTGGACCGCCGGGGTGACCGGCAGCGGCGGAGCGGCCGGCTCAGCCTTCGGCTGGACGGGTTGGGGCGGCACGGCGTCCAGTTTCACCGCCTCCTTGGCCGCGGGCGGAGGTGCGGGTTGGAGCACCGGGGCCGGGGTGGAGGTGCCGAGCGGCGCCGTCGTCATGCCCGTCGAGGGCGGCGGAACAGACGCAGTGGTGACCGGCGGAGCCGCAATGGTCGGAGCCGGCTCGGTCGGGGCGGCGGCCTGCTTGGCGGGTGGCTGCGATTGCCCGAACAGCAGGAAGCCGGCGACACCGGCCGCCACCAGACCGCCGACCCCGCCGGCGATCAGGCCGACCGGCGCCTTCTTCGCTTCCACCTTGGCTTCCTTGGGGACGTTGGCCGCCACCGTCGGCGCCACCACCGTCTTGGTCTCCTTCTCCGGCGTGGAGACCGGAAGGGAGGTGTGTTCGAAGGGCGTGATGTCGGCGGCGCGGCGGGTCAGGGCGCCGACCAGCTCCGCCATCGTCCTGGCCCGGTTCTGCGGGTCCGGTTCCAGCATCGAACAGAGGACGCCGCGCAACGGCTCCTCCACGGCCGACAGGTCGGGCACCGACATGCGCCGCTCGATCATCGCCTGCGGCGTGCGGCCCATGTCGAGCGGATGACCCAGCGCCGCCGCGGCCAGCACCAGACCGGCACTGTAGATGTCGGACTGCGGCCCCACCTGCCCGCCGAACAGCCCGAACTGCTCGGGCGAGGCAAAGCCGTATTTGCCGGCGAAGCCGTCGCCGATGACGGTTCCCGCCCCGGCGGCGGTCTGCTTGGCGATGCCGAAATCGATGATCTTGGCATTGGCGATGTCGCGGCCGGGCAGGATGACGTTGTCGGTCGACATGTCGCGGTGGATGATGCCGCGCTGGTGCGCCGCCGCCAGACCGGAGGCGATGCGGTCGAGCAGGACGGCGACCGACGCCGTATCCAGCGGACCGGCCTGCAGCACCTCGTGCAGCGACGGACCGTCGAGAAACTCCATCGACAGCAGAAGCCGGCCGAATTCGTCGCGGAAGACGCCGTCGTAGGACACCACCGCCTCGTGCCGGATCTCCCGCAATGCCGCCGCCTCGCGCCGCAGCAGCTCGACCATCTTGGCGTCCTGCGCCAGTTCCGGCCGGATCACCTTCACCGCATGCCAGGTGTCCATGTCGACATGGCGGGCGCGGTGCACCTCGCCCATGCCGCCGCGGGCGATCAGCCCCTCCACCCGATAGGTGTGGCTCAGCAGCGTGCCCGGCCCGATCGGTTCCGGAACGGCCCGGACGCCTGAGGGCTCCACCCCGGAAGCGGTGGAGGACGGCACCGGTGTAGACGGCGGCGCCGTCAGCCGGGTGGCCTGGGGATCCACCCCTGTTTCCGTGCCCGAATCCGTCCCCGCGCCGTCAACAGGCAGGATGGCGGTGGGCTCGTGGCGGTCGTCGGGGGGCTGGGCCATGGAAGGGGCGTGGTCCGGTCAGAGGGTTGATGCGGCGGCGGTGTCGGGAGGGTTCAGTCCGGCTTTTCGCCGCCGGTGCCGTCACGGCGGATGAAGCGGTCGTATTCGCGGGCGATGGCATCGCCGACGACGCGGTCGAAATCCTCCTCCAGCTCGACCACCAGATCCTTGTAAAGGACTTCGTACTGGTCCCAGTAGCGCGCCTTGCGCGCGGCCGGAACGAGGCTGTCGAGAAGCCGCGTCTCCAGCCGCTGGCTGAGCGCGCCGGGATCGAACTTGGCGACCACCTGCTTCAGCGCGGTCTGCAGCGCCGCGGCATAGGCAAGGTGATGGACCTGCACGTCGCTCGCCGCCTCGCGCACCGCATCGCCCATCGGCAGGAAGCCGCGCAGGCGCGGATTGGCCAGCACCGACACCGCCTCGTCCAGAGTTTCGCACCGCTTCAGCGGGTTCTCGCCGGCGGGGCGGAAGCTGGTCTGCTCCAGATGGAACTCGTCCTTGAAGCGTGCCCGGGCCCGCAGGCTGGCATGCAGCGCCCCCAGGCTGGCCCGCAACGCCTCGCCCAGGCTTCGCATCATCGCGGTGGCATCCGGCAGCCCGTCCGGCGGCAGCGGCGCGCCGAACCCCTCATAGAAGGCGGCGACCGCCGCACCGCTATCCGGCGTCGACGGTGACACCGGTGCCGGGGTCGGGGCCGGATTCGACCTTGGCGCCGGAACCGGCATTGCCGCGACCGGCCGGGGGGCGAGATCGGTATGGTCCTCCAGCGGATCCACGTCCGGCAGCGGGTTCGGTTCCGACGGGAGAGCCGGGGCGACGGATTTGAGCGGCAGATCCGGCGGCGCCTGATCGGGCAGCGTCTCGTCGATGTTCCAGTCGTCCGGAAGCGGCTGGGCCGCTTTCGGCGGCGGGAGAAACGACGGGTCCGGGATGGCGGGGGATCCCGGCTGCGGCGCGCCGAAGGGCTCGTCATCCCAATCGTCGGGGATGCCGCCGCCGGACGACCGCTGCGGCTCGTTAGAGAATGGGGGCGAGAATGGAGCCGAATCCTGCGCCGGGAAGGAGACGCCGACCGACAGCGCCTGGTTCAGCGGATCGGAATGGTCGTCGACGGTGCCGAAATGCCAGTCGTCCGCCCGCTCCCGCGCCGCCGCCCCGCTGCTGGAGGAGGTCCAGGCATCGAACGGCTCGGCTTCCGAACGCAGCGGCCGGTCCTCGAAAGGGCGTGCCGTCGGATCGTCGAACAACTCGTCGAACGGGTCCTGCTCAGCGGCGTTCCGTGCCGAAGCATGCCGTGCCGGAGCGTCCCACGCCGGCGCCGGAGCGAACGGGTCGGCCTCCCCGCCTCTGGCACCCAGCGAGAAGGCCCCGGTGATTTCGGTGAAGCTGGGGGCGCTCAGCGATTCCACCATCGCCTCGATGATGAAGCGGCCGATGCGGATACGGTCGCCCGACGACAGCGGCGCCGACGCGTTGCGGCCGATCGGCTGCTCCGATCCGTTGAGGAAGACGCCGTTGGTGCTGGTGTCGGTCACCCGGAAGCCGGAGCCGGCCGCTTCGAACACGCAATGCTGGCGCGACAGCAGCAAGTCGGGATCGGGCAGGATCCAGCCGTTCTCCACCCCCCGCCCAACGGTGAGGCTGCCGCCATGCAGCGTCTTCTCGGCATTGCCGCCCAGCGACGCGCGATGGTCCGACACGATCCTCAGCCTCAGCATTCCACCATCTCCTCCGCTGACAACTCCACCGCTGGGATCTCCCTTGGTTCGGGCATCAGCGGACAGGGGGGGCGCCGCCGGCCCCGGCTGGCGCCCAAGAGGGCATCCCTGCGGGCGTACCTGCGGGCGCACCGAGGGGCACCTCGACACGGCGCAGATCGCCGTCCACCAGTTCGAACAGGACCAGCGCCTCGGCGCCGGCGTCCTCCATCATGAACCGGATGTCGGACCCGAACAATGCGTCGCGCTGGGCCGCATCGCTGATCGGCAGGAAGCTGCGCAGCACCGCCGGGTCATAGAAGCGGAACAGATAGGCCGCCCCCTTCGCGTCGTTGACGATGGTGAGCTTGCGGAAATGCCGGCGCACCATGTCGATGTCGCCGCCGGCCTGCACCAGGATGCCCCAGCCACGGCCCCAGCCCTCCCCCACCAGCCAGTCGGCGACGGCGCCGCCGCGATCCAGCCGGACGAGATAGGGGGCCACCTCGGCCATCTCGCTCGCGGTTTCGCCCTGATAGAGGGCGCGCATCTCCGCCTCCTCCTCCCGCGCCAGCAGGCCGGGATAGAGGCCGGGGTCGCGCGCGGCGTCGACGATCATGTAGAGAGCGCGCCGTTCGCCATCCGGCCCGTCAATAGTCGCGCCCTGCGGCCACAAATGATGCGCGAGCCGGGCGACCACCTCCTGCGGGGTGCGGCGGGGGGATGGACCTGTCATCGCCTGGTTCATGTCCGGTGGGTCGTTTCTGGCATCATTTCCGGCATCATTTCTGACAGATCTCGCACAGCGGCGTGTTGGACGCGGCGGCGTTGCGCATCACCATGGCCTGCGCCGCGGCCTTCGGGCTGTGACTTTGCGCCGCGCGCGGCAGCTTCGCCTTGGGCGGCGCCTTGATCGACCCGCCCTTGTCCTTGTCGGCGGGCGACGGCTTGTCGGGCTTCGCCGGCGCCGCGCTCAGCCCGTTGGCGGCACCGCCGCTGTTGATCAGCACCATGGTGCCGTTCATCGAGATGCCGGCCGCGTTCAGCGTGATGAAGCTGCCGCCGACCTTGAGGGTCAGCGAGGCCCCGGCCTCCAGGCACAGGTTGGTCCCGGCATGGACGGCATAGTTGGTGCCGACCTTGTCGTGCAGATCGACGCCGATGCTGCGCGACACGCCGCCGCCGATGGATTCCACATGGTCGCCGTCCACCGTGGCGTGGTGGTTCTTGCCCACCCACTCCCACAGGCCGCCGGCGACGTTCACATGCTGGCCCGACGCCACCGACGTCCGGCTGTCATGGCCGATGCGCAGGTCGTAGTCGCGCTGGGCATGAAGGAAGACCTGCTCCTTCCCCGCCTTGTCCTCGAACCGGATCTCGTTGAAGCCGCGTCCGCCGGGCGAACTGCGCGTCTTGATGCCCGACCGCGTCTTGTGTTCGGGCAGGGCATAGGTCGGCAGCGCATCGGCGTTGTTGACCACGCCGATCACCATCGGCCGGTCGGGATCGCCGTCGACGAAATCGACCAGCACCTCCATGCCGACGCGCGGCACCGTCTGCATGCCCCACTGGTGCCCGGCCCAGCTCTGCGCCACCCGGATCCAGCAGGAGCTTTTCTCGTCCGACCGACCGCGGCGGTCCCAATGGAACTGCACCATGATGCGGCCGAATTTGTCGGTGTAGATCTCCTCCCCCGCCGGCCCGACGACGAAGGCGGTCTGGATGCCGCGCACCGACGGCTTCGGCGTGCGCCGCTCCGGCCGCACCACCGATTTCGCCGGCAGGGCGTGGAAGCTGTTGCCGTAGGAGGCCTTGCGCTTGTCGCCGGGCAGGAAGCCTTCGTTGCAGGCGTCGAACTCCAGTTCGGACACCACGACCGGCTGGTTGTTCTCGGACGCCGTCGGGTGGTCGGTCAGGGCGAAGGTCATGCCGGGATGCAGGGTGCGGCAGGCGCCGACGCCGCGCACCCCCTCCAGCCCGCGCTCCTCCGTCTCCATCCGGCGCCGCGCGAGCGTCGAGCCGGCATCGCGCGTGGCAAAGCGGCCGGGATATTCGAACAGCTCGTATTTGGTGGACACCGGCACCTTGGCGACCGACGCCTCGTCGCTGTCGAGCGGCGTGCGCGGCGCCTGGAAATCATAATCCTTGGTGGCCCAGCGCCCCGACGCGATGGAATAGACCCGCTCCCAGCGCTCGATCTGGTCGGCATATTGGCCGCTGGGGTTGAAGCGCAGCGTGGCCGGCGACAGCTTGGCGTAGCCGGCGGCACTGTCCGACAGGATCAGTTTGTGGCGGTTGCGCTCATGCGCGAAGTAATAATAGATGCCCTCTTCTTCCAGCAGCCGGCTGACGAAGCCGAAATAGGTCTCGTTGTACTGGACGCAATATTCGCGCGGCTGGTAGCTGCCGGTCAGGCTGCGGAATTCGAAATTGGAAAAGCCGAACTCATGGAAGATCGTCTCGACGATCTTCGGCACCGCCATCGGGCCGCCGCTGCCCAGGCTGTGGAAGATACGGCAATCGCTGGTGTAGGACAGCAGCGACAGCCAGGGCACCACCTCGATCGTGTAATAGCGCTGGTCGCGTCCCACCGGCACGCCGACGCCGAGCGAGCGGGCGATGCCGTTGACGTAATGCCGCTCGCCGTCCAGCTGGCGGAAGCCGATGTTCACGCTGTTGCCGACGATGACTTCCGGCGCCAGCGGTTCGATGGGACCGAGCGCATCGATGCGGTACAGGAAGGGGCTGGACAGCGATTCCCGCCCCCGGACCCGCTCCACCAGCAGCACGTCGGGACCGGCCGGGGTTTCCAGCGACAGCAGGCGGTCATCCTGGACGAACTGCATCACGCGCCCTCCCCGGCCCGGCCGGTCAGGAAATCGGCGAAGCGGGCCGCGGGCGGCAGGCCGGCGCCGGTGAATCCCTGCTCCGCCACGCCCTCGCCGCCCAGCGTCCACCAGCGGGCGGCGGCGGCGGCCGACGGACCTGAGGAGCGCGGCACCGACAGGGCGCCGACGGAGCCGACGAAGGCCTCCACGTCCAGCGTGTTGGTCAGGGCGGACAGGGCCAACTCCTCCGCCGCCTCGAACCATCCGCCGTCTGCCTCCACCCCGTCGGCGGCGTGACCGGGTGCGAGCAACGCCACCAGGGTCAGCGGGAAATGCCGCCCGGCCTTGTCGACGCTGGACATCATCACGCCGGCCGCCGCCTGCGGTCCGCACACACCGGCCTCCAGCACGAAACGCCAGATCGGCGCGTTGAGGTAGCGGTCCATCCACCCCTCGCCCAGCGCCGCCCGGCTGGCCTGCAATCCATCGAGCAGCCACTCGTGCCACGGGTCGGCGAAGCTCCGCGGCAGGCCGCGGAGCAGGAAATCGCCGCGTGCCGGCAGCTTGCCGAAACAGCCGGCATTACCCATCAAAGACTGGCCCATCAAAGACTGTCCGGGCATCGGAAATCCTTGAGGTCGCGGATCGAGAAGGGGTTGACCGCGCTTGTCATGCGCACGTCGAACCCGGCCGACTTGCCGGCGGCGCCGAAGCTCAGCGGGATGCGGTCGGGCACCGCCCCCTTGCGGCCGCGGTTGGCGTCCAGCGTGCGGAACCACGCCCAGCTTCCGCTGCGCTGGGTCATCTCCGGCGGTTCGGTCGGCTGGCCGGTGAAGGTCACGCGCAGGTCGCCCGCCCCGCCCGGCTTCGGCCATTGCAGGCCCTGCGCCAACGTGGCGTTGCGGGCGAAGGTCAGGCGCTGGCCGTCGATGTCCAGATCGACCTGCTCCACCCCCGGGCCGAGATAGGTCGGGCGCAGTTCGAAGCGCAGCGACGGCGCCCGGCCGCCGTCGGGGAAGAAGGCGTCGCGGATCGCCGCCGCATGCTGGAAGGCCGGCAGCACGGCGGCCGGGATGCCGAGGTCGGCGGCCGACGGCTGCCAGCGCCAGGGCTCCTTCGTCGTGTCGACGAACGGCCGCAGCCGGTTGGTGAAGAAGGCGTCGATCAGCCCGCCGGGTGCGAACATCCGGGCGAAATCGTCCATGCCGACATCGGCCGAGGCACCCTTGACGAAGGGATAGCGGTTGTCGAGCGCGCGGCGGCACCAGGGCACGACCGTGCTCTGCCATTCGGCGTTGATCTGCGAGCGGGCGCCGCTCAGCGTCCGCGCCGTGCCCTGCTCCACCAGCTCCTCGGTCCAGCGGCGGACCGGCTGCGGGAAATAGCCGACGTCGGTGGCGAGCTTCTGGAACACCTCGCCGCCGCCGTTGGCCGCCAGATCGAACAGCTTCTGCCCGCTGCCGGAGCCGAGCGACAGCCGCGCCAGCACGGCATGCACGGCCTCCAGCTGGCGCAGCAGCTCCTCCAGCCGGGCGTTGCCGCTGTTGCGCGTGAAGTCGTTCAGCGGGCGGAAGCGGTCGTCGACCATCTGCGTGACCAGCTTCGCCACGCCGCTGTCGGCCGCCGCCGCGGCAACCGCAGCCACCGCGGGCGAGGCGCCGGCCGGCGCCTCCGGCACGCGCTGCAGCGTCGTTTCGTTCGCCACCGCCGTCAGCAGCTTCTGCAGGGGAGAGCTGCGGCCGGACAGGATGTTGACCTCCTCGGCCAGCGCCTGCGGGTTGGCCGCCGGCACCAGGGTGATGTCGTTCAGCAGCGCGTCCCAGCGGCCGGCATAGTCGCGCAGGTAAAGCGTCAGCGCCGCCGTCTCAAGTTCCGGACCGGCCTCCTCCCCGCGCGGGGGGCCAAGCAGCCAGCTGAGGTCGCGCACCGAGCGCGCCGCAGCAGGCAGGCCCGGCAGCATGACGGAGGTGAAGCCTTGCAGGGTATAGAAACCGGGGACGCCGTCGCTGAAGCGGGCGCCGGAGGAGCGGCGGAACACCCGGTCGCCTTCCGGCCCGGCCTGTTCCGACGGGCGCCAGTCCTGCAGCTTGCGCGCCGCCTCACCATCACGCACGGCGGCATAGGCGCGGGCGGCCAGCGGCGTGCGGGCCAGCACCTCGCGCGCCTGCCGGATCAGTTCGGCATCCAGGTTGGCCTTCGGCAGGCCGGCGGGAGCGGACAGCCCGGCGTCGATGTGGCCAAGGACCGCCTTGGTCTCGTCCTCGCCCGGCGAGGGCGAGACGCGGCGCAGCCAGCCGACGGTCCAGCCTTTCACCTCCTCGCCATTGACCGGCCCGGCGCCGCCCAGCGTCAGATAGAGGCGCAGCAGCGCCTCCACCGCCGGGGCGTCGTCGGCCATCAGCCGGTCGCGCAGGTCGCGCTGCACCCGCACCAGCAGGCGCGGCATCAGCAGCCCGTTGACCGCGCGGCGATAGAGCGCGTCGCCGGCCTCCTCCAGCTTGTCGCCCTGATAGAGGCCGAAATCGAGCGCCAGCTTCTGCTTCAGCGCCAGCGTGTCATGGCCGGCCGGCAGGGCGCGCAGCTCGTTCAGCACCGGCAGGACGCGGCGGATGTCGTCGTCGGCGACGGTGCCGGCCGCCAGCGCCTCCGCCTTCGGCCGATAGGCGTCGACCGCCTGCTGTTCGCGGTCGATCAGCCCGGCATTGCCGAGATAGCTGGCGACCCAGGCGGCGGTCGCGGCGGTGGTGACCAGCCCGAACAGGCTGTAGGCGATGCGCGGAACCCAGATGCGCCGCCGTTCCGCCGCCGGGTCGAATCCGACCATGTTGGCCTCGCGGAACACCAGATCGTTCAGCAGGCCGCCCAGGAAGTAGCTGCGCTGCTGCCCGGCGGCGACGGCACCGCCGCGGAAGGGTGCCGCCGGCAGGCCGAAGCTTTCGGCCAGCCCGCCGATCAGCCGGTCGATCTGCGTGCCTTCCTGGGTGCCGCTGGTGAAATAGATGCCGCGCAGCCGCAGCGCCGGCTCGTAGCGGTTGGCCTTGAAGGCGGCGGATACGAAGTCGAGCAGCGGTTCCTTCAGGGAAGCGAACTGCGAGGGGAAGGCGAAGATGGCGCCGCGCCGCTCCTGCGCATGCTCCTGCTGGATGCGGTCGACGGCGCGGCCGGACAGCCGGCCGGCGATGCCGTCCAACTCGCTGCCCAGCGTCGCCATGCCGGCATCGCCCAGTTCGCTTTCGCCCGCCGGCAGGGTGACGCCGACGATCTGCCGGCGCTCGTCGCGGTTCAGGTCATGGAAGAACTCGTTGAAGCCGGCGATCAGGTCGGCCTTGGTCAGCAGCAGATAGACCGGCGCCTTGACCTTCAGCGTCTCGTACAGCTCGCGCAGGCGGCGGCGGATGGCGGCCGCATGCTGCGCCCGCTCCTCCGGCCCGGCGGCGGCGAGGTCGGGGACCGCCATCGCCACCAGCACGCCGTTGATCGGCTGGCGCGAGCGCGCATCCTTCAGCAGCTTCAGGAAGGCGCCCCAGCCGGTCTGGTCCACGGTCTCGTGGCTGTCCTGGGTGGTGTAGCGCCCGGCGGTGTCGAGGAAGATCGCCTCGTCGGCGAACCACCAGTCGCATTGCCGGGTGCCGCCGACACCCTTCAGCGGCTTGCCCCCGGTCTCGTCGGCCAGCGGAAAGTTCAGGCCGCTTTTCAGCAGCGCCGTGGTCTTGCCGGCACCCGGCGGGCCGATGATGACGTACCAGGGCGTGCTGTAGAGATAGCCGTCGCCCAGGCCCCGCTGCTTGCGCCCGGCCTTCAGCAGGGCGAGCGATTCGGCGAAGGTCTTGCGCAGGCCGGCGACCTCGTCGGCCTGGTCCACCGCCGCCATGTGGGCCGCGTCGGCGCCGCCGGTCAGCTCCGCCGTCATCCGTTCCTCCGCCTTGGCGTCGCGGCGCTTCAGCAGGAACAGCACGATGGCGAGGATCGGGAAGGGCACGGCTGCGGCGACCGCCAGCCAGGGCATGTCCAGACCGGCGAGCGGCGCCAGCAGCGCGATCAGCGCCGCGGCGATCACCGCGCCGACGAGGCCCAACACTGTGCGGGAGAGCAAGATGGCGGTCAGCCGACTCATTCCGATACCCCTGTCCCAATCTTTTTCCGGCCGCTGGCACCGCCCCGGGCGGGGCGGTTCCGCTCACTTCTTGAGGATGATGTCGATCCGGCGGTTCGCCGCCCGGCCCTCGGGCGTGTCGTTGGACGCCACCGGCTCGGTATCGGACTTGCCCTCCGCCTTCAGGCGGGACTTGTCGGCGAACAGCGGCTCGAACTCCGCCATCACCGATTCGGCGCGGGCCTTCGACAGGTGCCAGTTGGACGGAAAGCGCAGACGCCCGCCGCCGGTCATCGGCACATTGTCGGTGTGGCCGGTGATCAGAACCGCGCCCGGCTCTTCCGCGACGGCGCGGCCGACGCGCAGGACCGATCCCCGCACCTTGTCGTTCAGGCTGGCGCTGCCGCTGGCGAACAGGTTGGTGCCGCGCATGCGCACGGTGACCGACAGCGCGTCCTCCACCACCTCGACCAGTCCTTCGGCGATCTCCGGCTCCAGGAACTTGCGCACGCGCTGGACCTGGGTCGTCGGCGGCGGGGGCGGCGGGGCGATCTGCGGCGGGGGCGGCGCCTCCTCCGCCAGCTTGACCGGGGCGGGCGATTCGATCACCACGCCGCCATGCGGCGGCAGCCCGGCCAAGCCGGCGAACAGCCGGTCGGACGCGCCGTTCAGCAGGAAGCTCAAGGCCAGGAACAGCAGCAGCAGGAACAGCGCGGTTCCGGCGCCGGTCACCCAGACCGGCAGCGAACTGCGCGGCGGCCGGTATTCCACCGCCATCGCCGCCGCGTTCGGGCAGAGAATCCGGTCGGCGTAGCCGCGCTGCTTGACCAGGATGTTGTAGACCTCTTCGCGGATGCGGGCGTGCTCGGTGTCCTGGCGCCCGCCGACGCGGTAGCGGCCACGGAAGCCCAGCGACAGGCAGAGATACATCAGCTCAAGCAGATCACCGTACTTGCCGGGGTCCTGCCGGGCGGTGGCAAGCCGGTCATAGAACTGCTCGCCGCCGACGACATTCTTGTGGAACATGCTGGTGACGTTCTGGCGCGTCCAGGAACTCTGGGTGCCCCAGGGGGAGTTCAGCACGATGTCGTCGATGAGCGCACAGAGCACATAGTGCGCCGTCGCCTGGGTCGCGCCGTCCATGCCGGACGACATGACCCATTTCTTGAAGTCGCCGAGCGCGCCGATCACGCGCTGGCGCAGCGATTCGAGGTCCGGCACACCGCCGATGTCGTTCAGCCGCGCCGCCAGAAGCAGCACCGGCGAGGCGGCGGCGGCCAACGGCGACCGCGCGGCGAAGATGGCCGCCAGCGCCGGGCCGGAAACCCCGACCGCCGACGCCCGCGACGCGAAAACCGTCTCCCCGCCGGCCGAACCGCCGGCCGAACCGTCCGACGCGGCCGGCCGCCGGCCGCCCGGTGTCGGCATCAGGACCGTGCGTTCCGATTCCGGTCCGGGTGTGCCGCCAAACTGATCGCCGCCTTGCATGTCCACCCCAATCCGCGCTCCGTCCCGGAAACGGTCCGGTCCCCCTTTACAACCACTTTGAACGAACCAATCGAGCTTAATCTACCCATTTTTATCGGCCGAATTCGGTATGGCGTGCGTCACTCTGCCATGGCGCCGCACGCCTCACGGCTTCCCGGCCTCCGGCGCCGCCAGCGGGAAGGGATTCAGCTCGTTGCCGCCGGTCTTGAAGATGGCGGACTGGTGCCAGCGCTTCTCCCGCGCCAGCCGCGGCACCGCACGGTTCACATACTGGCCGAGCGTCAGGTTGTAGACCGCCTCGTCCCCCGGCAGCAGCGCCTTGCCCTTCAGCCCTTCCAGCACCGCGTGGGCGAAGATGCCGTTGCGGCCGTCATAGCTGTCCAACGCCTCCTCCTGCTCCGACGAGGCGGCCAGGAGGTAGCGCTGCCCCATGTCCTGGTACAGCTTGTCGACGGTTCCGGCGGACACCGCGCCGGAATGGCAGGTGTCGAGCATCACCAAGACGTTGCGGGCGGAAATCGCGCTGACCAGCCGGTTCAGCTCCTTCTCCGACAGTCCCTCCCGGCCGATCGCCTCGGCGGTGGCGGCGCTCACGTCCTGGGTGATGAAGTGGTAGAGCTTGACCGACGGATCCTTCGGCGACGGCACGATCACGCCATGGCCGGCAAGATAGAGGACGACCGTGTCCTCCTCCCGCGCATTGGCGGCGAGCGCCTCCAGCCCGGCGACCACGGCCTCGCGGCTCGCCTCCTCGTCATAGAGCGTCTTCGACAGCGCCAGCGACTGGTCCCGGTCATAGCCTGCGGGAATCCGGTCGCGCAGCGCGTCGGCGAAGGCGGTGGCGTCCGCGCGGGCGAAGCGCAGCTGCGATCCCTCCGGCCGGTACTTGTCGATGCCGACGACGAAGGTGATCAGCCGCGGCCGATCAGCCACCACACGCTGCCCCTTGCCGTCGTCCGCCGCGGCGTCTGCCACCGGGGCCGGCTTCGGCAGCACGAAATCGACCAGGGCCGAGCGTTCGTAGATCGCATCGGAGCCGTTGTAGGCGCGGATCTGCACCCGGTTGCTGCCGGGATCGAGCCGGACGGTGCTGACACGCTCCTCCGGCGCCGGGGTCTGGTCCTTGGGCGAAGCCGCAGATGATTGCGGAGCAGCGGATTGGGCGGCGGAGGGTTGCGCCGCAGGTTGGGGGGGCGCCGGCTCTTTGGCGCGGGCGAAGGCGCGCGACTTGTCCTGACCGCTGACGTTGCGGCCGTTGCGGAACAGGTCGACCGTGCCGATGCCGCCGCCGGTGTCGGCCAGACGATAGCGCAGGCGGACGGAACCGATGCCCTCCGGCAAGGCGACGGTCAGGCGCGGTTCCTCCGCCGCGACGTCCAGTTCGACCCCCTGCGATCCCGCCGGAGACCCGCTCTGCACCGACGGTTTCGGCGGCTTCGGCGGTGCCGCCGGCGACGGTGCCGGCTCCTTGGCGCGGGCGAAGGCGCGGCTGACCGGCGTCATGTCGAGCGGATGGCAGGTTTCGGCATCCGCCGCGGCGGCCGGAGTGGTCGGAGCGGCGGGCGGCGGGGCCGGGCTTCCCGCCGACGCGGGCGCCTCGCTGGCGCCGGTGCCGAGCGCCAGACCGCGGGAGGCGGCGGGCACGGTGCAATAATCCAGCAGGGTCACCTGCGGCCGGCGCTGGGTCAGCAGGCGGATGTCACCGATGGCGGCGAGCCGCGCCGCGATGTCCGCCTGCCCGGTCTGCTGCAGCTTGGCGCGCACCAGTTCGGGGGCGTCGAAGACGCGGTAAACCTGCTTGAACTCGATCCACTGGCTGCCCTTCTTCTTCGGGTCGTTCAGGTGGAAGCCGACCAGCGTCTCGCCGCCACTTTCGGAATGGTCGAAGAAGGCCTCCGGCGTCCACAGCACCCAGCGGCGGCCGTCGCGGTGCGGGAACAGCGCCGCCAACTCCTCCAGCGGGCGGGCGCCGCCCGACAGCGCGTACCAGCGCAGCGTGCCGTCGCCCAGCGCCGCCACGGCGACGCGGCCGTCGGCCGACGCGACGACCCCCCACACGGCGGCCGGCACCTCGGCGCGGGCAAGCTCCGCCCCGGCCGAATCGAGCAGGCGCAGGCTGAATTCGCCGCCCAGCAGCACGCGGCGCTGCGGACCCAGCACGGTGACGCTGCGCGCCCACTCGCCGCTGTCCAGCTTCACCGGCTGGCCGTTCACCTTCGGCGCGCGGCTGTTGCGCCAATCGGCGACACCGATCCCCGGCCCTTCGACGGTCGGGCGGTTCAGGCCCGGCAGCGGATCCGGCGCCGGGGTCAGGCTGCGGGCCAGCACGTCGAAGCGCATCGGGCGCTGGCCGCCCTGCTCCATGCCGAATTCCAGCACCAGACCGTCGTCGGACAGGCCGAAGCGGCCGAGATGGATGTCGCGGTAATCGGCGACGTCGCCCATGCGGGCGAACTGCAGCCGGCCGGCCGGGTCGATCACGCCCCAGCCGGGATCGGCGGCGGCGAAGGCCACCCCGCCGCCCGGCAGGGCCAGAAGATATGTCACAGAGTCGCGCGCCGCCGCGACGTCAGTGAAAGCGCCCTTCCCCGCCTCGGCCCAACGGCGCACCACGTTGCGCGTGCCGTCCTGCGTTGCGGTGCCGGCGGCGACCAGGGTGGCGCCGTCCCAGGCGACGGCGGCGAAGCTGCCCCCGGCGATGCCGGTGGTCTTCGGAGAATAGCGCGTCTTCAGGTCGGTGCCGGACAGCACGTCGACCCGCGTCTGGTCGGCATAGCCGACGGCCAGCAGCGACCCGTCATGGGAAAAGGCGACCGAATAGGGCAGCCCCTTGCCCGGATTGCGCTTGGTCTTCTGCTTGAACCCGGCGTCGTAGAGCCGGACATTGCCGTCGAAGGAGGCGGTGGCGAGCCGCCCGTCGGGGGCGAAGGCCAGGGCCGAAACCCGTGCCTCGTAGCCGGTATCCTCCGCGACCAGTCGGAAGCTGGTGCTGTCCCACACGCGGATGCCGGCGGTGCCGCCGAACGCCCCGGCGACGAAGCGGCCGTCCGGCGAGATGGCCAGATCGTTCAGCACCTGCGGCTGGCCGGGAAGCCGCGCCTTCAACCGCTGCGCCTTCACGTCGAACAGGTAGAGCGTGACGCCGTCACCCCAGCTGGTCCCGGTGTTCCCCGCGGCGACCGCCAGCGAACCGTCGGCGGACAGGGCGACGGCATAGAGCGCCCCCTCGTCCCCCGCCTCCATCGGCACGCGCAGCACGCCCAGCGGCTCGCCGCTGTCGCGGCTCCACAGGCGCAGGGTCTTGTCGTTGGAAACGCTGGCGATCAGCCGGCCCTGCCCATCGGTGGCCAGCCGGTTGACGCGCGCGGTGTGGCCGCCGGTCTCGATCCGCAGGAAGGCCCCGGTCGACGCATCGCCCGCCAGCGCCGCCCCGGCCCCGAGCCATCCCGTCAGGAGCCCGGCCAGCAGCAGGCCGAAGACAGCCCACGAAAAGGCAGCGGCACGGAGGCCGCATCGAAGTCGCACGATCGGGCGAGTAGGACAGCCGGCCATCATCCGTTCCGCTTGCACTGGGTCACCGGGAGCGGTCCGGCCAAGGGTCCCGTCGATTTCGGGGGACATGCGGCCGAACCGCTCCGGTCAGACTACGCCTCAGACCGCGTCGAGGGTGGCTTCCTTCTGGGCGATCTGCTGGATGCTGCTGGTGGTAGCGTTGATGCGCTCCGACGTTTCGAAGGCGGTGTTGGTGCGCTGAACCACCTGCGAGGCCGGGGCGCCGCTGGCGGTGGTGGTCTGCTTGGCCTTCTTCTTCTTGTTGGTCTGCGCCTTGACTGCGGTCTTGGTGCGGATCTTCTCGGCGGAGCCGGGTTCGATGTTGTCGGCGGCGATCAGATATTCGTCGCGGCGCTTGACGATGTTCTGGTTGATGCTGCTGGCGATGGCGTAATCCTTGTCCAGCTGGGCGCGGATCAGGGCCATGCGCTGCTCCGCCTCCGGCTTGCCGATGCGCTTGGCCTTGTAGTCGGCCTTGACGCGCGCAATCTCGGCGCGGCGGCAGTTCACCAGCTGGTCGAGGGCGATCTGGGTGCGGTTGAGGTTCTGGTTCTCGGTGTCGAGGTCGTTCATAACGCCCAGGATCGCCTGATCGCGGCCCTGCTGCGCCTTGGAATTCCAGTAGCCGCCGAGCGTGCCCAGCGCGGCGCCCGCCGCGGCGCCGATCAGCGCGCTCTTCAGGTTGCCGCCGGCGAGCGCGCCGGTCAGCGCACCGACGCCGGCCCCGATGGCGGCGCCCTTCAGCATGTCCTCGGCGTAGTAATCGCCGGTCGAATCGAGGGCGACGCGGTACTGGTAGCAGGCGTCGGTGCCGTCATTCGCGCCGATGCGGTCCTGCTGCGTGGTCACGCAGCCGCTGAGCGCCATGGCGACGATGGTGATGGAGACGAGGCTTGCCTTGGCGCGGTTGCTTCGCATGAGCTGATTCCCGTTTGCACTGCCGTTCGCGGCATCATTCGTACCGTACCCGAAGTCCCGGCCGGCCGTTCCACCCCCACAGTGGATGCGGCCCCCCTGCCGATCGGGTCCGGCTGCAACGCTGCCACAGCAACAACCGCAAAGGAAGTGATCTTTACCACCAATTCGTGCGGCCTTTTATGCATCGGCATCCGCGTGTAGCCTGTGCTGCACGGCATCGTTGGGGGACTGCAATGTTTCGAGGAAAGCGACGTCCGGGCACCGCCGCCGGCGCAATTCTGGGCGGCTTCGTCATGGTCGCGGCCGCTGCGGGACTTGCGCTCGGGCCTACGCCGGCGCGGGCGGAAATCGCCGCCCTGGTGATCGGAATCGACCGCTATACCCAGGTCAGCCCGCTGCAGGGCGCGGTGAACGATGCCCGCGACATCGCCGACGCGCTGAAGGGGCTTGGCGTCCGCAAGCTGCGCCTGTTCATCGACGGCGAGGCGGAGCGCAGCCGGATCATCGCCGCATGGCGGCAGCTGGTCGCCGAGACCGCCCCCGACTCGACGCTGGTGCTGACCTTCGCCGGCCATGGCGCGCAGCAACCGGAACGTGTGCGCGGCAGTGAGGCCGACGGCATGGACGAGTTCCTGGTGCTGGCCGATTTCGCCCCGCGCGGCCCCGGGACCGCCCAGCGGCTGACCGATGACGAGATCGCCGTGCTGCTGAAGGAGGCGGCACCGCGCCGGGTGATCTTCATCTCCGATTCCTGCCATTCCGGCACGATGACCCGTGCCTTCGACGACCGCGCCGGCATGCTGGGCACACGGGCGGCGAAGATCGACGGTGTTCCGGTCGACCAAATCGAGGACGACGCCCTTCCCCCGCCCACCCGCGCCGCCCTGCAGGCGGAGGCGGAGGAACAGCCGAACGTCACCTTCTTTGCCGCGGTCGCCGACCACGAGCTGGCGCCGGAGGTGATGATCGACCGCAAGCCGCGCGGCGCGCTGAGCTGGGCCTTCGCCAATGCGTTGCGCGGACAGGCCGACCGCGACGGCGACGGCATCGTCACCAAGGGGGAACTGGAGGCCCATGTCCGCGGCGCCGTGCGCATGGCGCTGGAGGGGCGGCAGCATCCGCAGGTGCAGCCGCGCGGCCGTGGCGAGATCCCGCTGATCGACCCGGTCGCCAGCCGGCCGAAGCCGCCGTCCCTGCTGCCGGCCGCCGGGCCGATTCCGCTGCGCATCCTGGGCAATCCGGCGGTGGTGAAAAAGCTGGCGGCGGGCTTCACCGGGATCGAACTCGCCGGGAAGGACGATCCCGCCCTGGTATGGGACAGCGCCGCCGGCGAGGTCGTCAGCTCCATGGGCGACGTGCTGGCCAGCATCCCCGGCGATCCGGCGGCGGCTGAAACCCGGCGGCGGGTGCAGGGGGTGGTCGACAAATGGGCGCTGGTTGTGCGGGTGAAGGCGGCGGCGCAGGACCGCTCGCTGACCCTGGCGGTGGAGCCGGGCGACCGCGATTACCGCAAGGGGGAGACGGTCTCGCTCGCCATCGGCGGCAACAGCGGGACCTATTTCACCCTGATCAACCTCGCCGCAGACGGCACGGTCAACTACCTCTACCCGCTGGCGGAGCGCAACGACCCGGCGCAGATCCCGCGCGGCGGCCCCTACCGGCTGGCGCTGACGGTGGAGCCGCCCTTCGGCGCCGACCATTTCCTCGCCATCGCCTCACCGAAGCCGATGACGGCGCTGCAGCGCGATCTCGCGGCGCTCGACGGCAAGCCGGCCGCCGCGGAGGTCGCCACCCTGCTGACCCGCCACCTGACCGGACAGCCGGTGGAGTTCGGCATCCACGGCGTCTACAGCACCGCCCGCTAAAGCGCGGCGGAGGCGGCGTCAGGCCAGTGCCGGCAGTTGAGGGGCGAGCGCCAGATGCAGTTCATGGCGCCCGTCCGGCAGCCCCGGCCGGTAGCCGAAATCCAGCGCGATGCCGGACAGCTTCAGCCCGTTCGCCTCGGCATGGGCATGGAGGCGGGCGAAACCGTCGGCGATCTCCGCGGCCGGGCCGTCCTGCACGGTGCGCAGATAGCGGCCGGCGTCGAGATCGACGCGGACCATGCCGGCTGGGATCTCGCTCGCCTTGGCCGCCATGAAGCCGACCAGCCGGCGCTGCATGCCGTTCTCCTCCGGCAACGACACCGCGGCGAAGGCCGCGGTCTCAATGTCAGCGGCGAACACGCGCTCCCACGCGGCGGCAACGGCGGCGGGTAGGTCGTCGCGGCCCGCCTCGACCATGCAGCCGATGACGGTCAGTTCGGGGAAGGTCACGGTTTCGATCATCGGGATCTCTTGAATTGCGGTTTAAAGATCCGCATCGGCCAGCAGACGGGCCAACACCGGGCCGGCGGCACCGGAACCGACCGGCCGGCCGTCCACCGCCACCAGCGGGCGCAGGCCCAGGCAGTTGGTCAGGATGGACTCGTCGGCGCGGGCGAGGTCGTCGGGGGTGAGCGGCGCCTCCTCCGCGCCATGGCGCTCCAGGATCAGGGCGCGGCGGATGCCGGGAAGGGCACCATCGGCCACGGGCGGGGTCAGCAGCCGGCCGGCGACGGACAGGAACAGGTTGGCGACGCTCGATTCCGCCAGCCGGCCGGCGCCGTTCAGCAGCAACGCCTCGTCGGCGCCGCGCTCCGCCGCTTCCTGCCGGGCCAGGATGGAATCCAGGTAATTCAGCGACTTCAGCCGCGACAGCGGCGAGTGCTCGTTGCGGCGGGTGCTGCGGGCGATGACGGCGGCGACCGGCGCGGTCATGTGGGCGGCCGGCGCCACAGTCATCAGCAGGGTCGGCCGGGCGTCGGCCGGCGGCAGCACGCCGCGGGCGCCGGTGCCCCGCGACAGCGTGAGGCGCAGAACACCGTCCTTCACACCCGTGGCCTCGATCAGCGCCGCCATCGCGCCGGTCAGGTCCGCGAAGTCATAGGGCCGCGGCAGGCGGAGCAGCGTCGCTCCGGCATCCAGCCGGTCGAGATGGCGCGGCAGGTGGCGGGGAGCGCCGTCCTTGATCCGGATCGTTTCGAACAGCCCGTCGCCGAGGGTGAAGCCGCGGTCGGCCGGATCGATCCGCGCCTCCGCGGCGGGCATCAGCCGCCCGTTCAGCCAGATGGTCATTGCACTCCCTCCCCTGTCCACTCCACCACCGGATATCCTGCGGCGCGCAGCTGGGCGCGGGCCTTGACCAGCATCTCCTCATGCTCCGCAGCAGGATCGGAATCGGCGACGATGCCGCCGCCGGCCTGGGCGACCACATGGTCCTGCGTCACCGACAGGGTGCGGATGACGATGTTGCTGTCCATCGCGCCGTCGAAGCCGATCCAGGCCACCGAGCCGCAATAGGCGCCACGCCGCGCCACCTCCAGCTCGTCGATGATCTGCATGGCGCGGATCTTCGGCGCCCCGGTGATCGACCCGCCGGGACAGGCGGCGCGCAGCAGATCGACCGGCCCCAGCCCCGGCAGCAGGCGGGAGGTCACCACGGACACCAGATGATGGACGGTGGCGAAGCTCTCCAGCCCGAACAGCACCGGCACCTTGACGCTGCCGACCTCCGACACGCGCGCCAGATCGTTGCGCAGCAGGTCGGTGATCATCAGGTTTTCCGCCCGGTCCTTGATGCTGGCCGACAGTTCCGCCGCCGCCGCCGCGTCGGCGCCCGGATCCGCATGGCGCGGGCGGGTGCCCTTGATCGGCCGTGTCTCGATGGTCCGGTCGGCGCCCAGCCGGATGAAGCGTTCCGGCGACGCCCCGGCCAGCCGCAGCCTGGGGCCGCAGTTCAGGAAAGCGGCGAAGGGCGCCGGGCTGAGACGGCGCAGCCGCTCATACAGCGCATAGGCGTCGGTTTCCGGCCCGGCATCGGCCAGGAATCGCTGGGTGAAGTTCGCCTGATAGATGTCGCCGGCGCGGATATACTCCAGAACCCGCCCGACCCGGTCGAGATAGTCGGGACGCGACAGCTCCGACCGCCAGCGCATCGGCTGAGGGCCGGCCGATTGTTCCGGAGGCGGAACGGACAGCCGCGCCGCCATGCGCCGGGCGCGGTCCTCCGCCTCCGGCCGCGCTGCGATCACCCAGGCGCGCCGCTCCTGCCGGTCGAAGGCCGCCACGACGTCGTAGAGGCCGAAGGCGAAGTCCGGTTGGCCGCCCGGATTGCCGTGGCGGGAGCGCAGCCCTTCCAAAGCCGTTCCGGCTTCGTAACCGATGAAGCCCACGGCGCCTCCGGTGAAGGGTACCGGGCCGTCGGATGGACGCGGATGAGCGGCCAGCGCCCGTTCCAGCGCGTCGAAGGGGCTGCCGCCGACCGGGCGGCCATCAACGAGGGTTCGCCCGCCGATCGCTTCCACCGTTTGGAACGGTTCCGCAACGATATAGGAATACCGCCCGTTCCGTGGATGGGGAGCCGCGCTGTCGAGCAGCATCGCCCAGGGCTCGGCGCTCCAGGGGCGGAACAGGGCGGCGGGATCGCCGCAGGTGATGGGAATCGTCAGCATGGCGGGGCAGTCGGCCGTCGGCTTACATCAAGATGGTGGCGCCGCCATCGACGACCAAGACGTGACCGTTGACATAGGTCGCCGCCGCCGAGGCCAGGAACACCGCCGCCCCCGCGATCTCTTCCGGCCGGCCCCAGCGCCGCATCGGCGTGCGGTTGGCGAAGTAGGCTCCGCGTTCGGGATCGGAGGCGAGGGCCGCATTCGTTTCGGTTGCGAAAAAGCCGGGCGCGATGGCGTTGCTGGTCAGGCCATGCGGCCCATATTCGGCGGCCAGCGCCCGCACCATCCCGTTCAGCCCGGATTTCGCCGCGGCATAGACGCTGTCGTTGGCCCGCGAAATCTGCCCGGCGACGGAGGTGACGGCGATCAGCCGGCCGCTGCCCCGCGGCAGCATCAGCCGCGCCGCTTCCCGCGCCAGAATGAGGCTGGAGGCCAGATCGACGTCGAGAAGGGAAACGATCTCATCGTCGGTCAGGTCGGCCAGCGGCTTGCGGTTGCGCTGTCCGACATTCTGGACCAGCACGTCGAGCCGCCCATGCTCCCGGTCGATGCGTGCGAAAGCCTCGCGCACCGCCGCCCGGTCCGACACGTCGAAGGCCAGCGCCGACGCCGATCCGCCGGCCTCCGCGATTTCCGCAACGCGGGCCTCCAGCGTGGCGGTGTCCCGGCCGTTCAGCAGCACATGCGCGCCCGACCCGGCCAGCGCCCGCGCGATCTCCAGCCCCAGGCCGCGGCCCGACCCGGTAACGAGCGCCACCTGCCCGACGAGCGAGAAGGTCGACAGATAGGGTGGGATCGTCGCGTCCATGTCTGCCCCCGGCTGTTACGGCACCGCCCGCACCCGGACGGAGCCGGGATGGTGGCAAAGCCGAGATGTAGCAGACCCGCCGGCTCAATGGCACCCCGGATGGCACCCCGGATGGCAACCGGACGCGCCGGCGCCCGGTGCCGGTCGCGGTTCCGCTTGTTGGAGGATTGTTGCCCGACTAACACTTTCGGACGTGCAGTTTTCGGTCTGCCGTGCTTCCGCTCCGCCGCATCGCAGGGAGTGCCCGACTATGCCTTTGCCGCCGCCCGACAAGCTTCGCGACCTTGCAAAGATTTTCCAGACCAACGCGCCGTCCGCCAAGGATTTCGAACCCTTCAGCGAAACGCGCGCAAAACTGGCGAAATATTCCAAGATGGCGCTGATCGGCGGCGCCCAGGCCGGCCTGCAAAGCGGTCTGACCGCGCTCAGCGGCGTAGCGACCGCGACCGTCAATGTGGGAATCGGCTCCATCACCCTCTTCCCGCTCGGGGCGGCGCTGGGTCCGTGGCTGGGCGCGCTGGCCATCGGCATCACGGCGAACGGCATCTTCGCCCTGCATGACCTGCGCGACGCCGCAACCCGCAGCACCGGCTATCCCTGCACCTGCGGGAAGTGCAAGGCCAACCTGACCTACGTGATCGACCGCAAGGAGAACAATGCGGCGATCAAGGCGGTCAGCGTCTTCACCGTCGGGCTGCCGCTGATCGCCGACCGCATCTGGTCGGTGCGCAAATATTTCCGGAAGGAAAGCCCGAAGGAGAACATCTGCGTCAGCATGATCGAGGGCGCGCGCGGCGGCTGCCTGTGCGCCATCGCCTCGGTCATGATGCTGTGCGGCGAGTGGAAGCAGAACGAAAAGGCGGATGCCGCGCTGGTGGTCGACGCCGTCGCCATCATCTGGTCGAGCGACGGCGCCAAGAAGCTGAAGTCGAAATGGTGACCGTCCGCCACCACCAACCGCGGCCCGAACAGAAAAAAGGCTTCGGATGACCGGCATCCGAAGCCTTTTTCTTGAGCATCAGCGGCCGGTCAGTGGACCGACGCCTCCCGCGCCGCGGAGGCGCTCGCCACCGGCGGCAGGGCGAAGCCCAAGGGCGGACGCTCCGGCGCCTTGAAGCCGTGCGCCCGGTCCTCCTCCACCACCACGCCGTCCAGCGCCAGCCGGCCATCGACCACCGACAGGGTCATGGTGGTCTTGCCCTCCACCTCCTCGTCGAGCAGACGCTCGGCGATCGGGTCCTCGACAAGGCCCTGGATGGCGCGCTTCAACGGACGGGCGCCGAAGGCCGGATCCCAGCCCAGATCGCCCAGCCGCCGCTTGGCCGCCGCATCCGCCGCCAGGGTGACGCCGCGCTCGGCCAGCCGCTCGTTGACGCGGGCGAGCTGGATGTCGACGATCCGCGACATCTGGTCCCGGCCCAGCCGGCGGAAGATCAGGACATCGTCCAGCCGGTTCAGGAACTCCGGCCGGAACGCCTTGCGCACCGCGTCCATCACCTCCACCGTCACGCCGGCCATATCCTCGTCGTCACCCAGGGCGCTCAGCGCCTCGGCCCCCAGGTTGGAGGTCATGATGAGGATGGCGTGGCGGAAGTCGGCGGTGCGGCCCTGTCCATCGGTCAGCCGCCCGTCGTCGAGGGCCTGCAGCAGGACGTTCAGCACGTCGGGATGCGCCTTCTCCACCTCGTCCAGCAGCACGACCTGATAGGGCCGGCGCCGGATGCGTTCCGCCAGGGAACCGCCGTCGTCATAGCCGACATAGCCCGGAGGCGAGCCGATCATGCGGCTGACCGCGTGCTTCTCCATATACTCCGACATGTCGAGGCGGGTGATCGCCGTCTCGTCGTCGAACAGGAAGGACGCCAGCGCCTTGGCCAGCTCGGTCTTGCCGACGCCGGTCGGACCGAGGAACAGGAAGGAGCCGGTCGGGCGGCTGGGGTCCTTCAGCCCGGCGCGGGCACGCCGCACCGCCTTGGACACCGCGCGCACCGCCTCCTTCTGGCCGACGACGCGCTCCGCCAGCTTGTCCTCCATGCCCTTCAGCCGCTGGCGTTCGCCCTCCAGCATCCGTTCGACCGGAATGCCGGTCCAGCGGGTGACGACGGCGCCGATGTCCTTGGCCGTCACCTCGTCACGCTCGGTGCTGGCACGCGATTCGGCATCGGCGAGACGCTTCTCCAAATCGGGCACCACGCCATAGGCAAGCTCGCCGGCCTTGGCCCAGTCGCCGTCGCGCTGGGCGCGCTCCAGCTTGGTGCGGGCCTGGTCCAGCTCCTCCTTCAGGCGGCGGCCCTCGGTGCGGCGGGACTGCGAGGCGCGCCATTCCTCTTCCATCGAGGATTGGCGGGCTTCCGCTTCGGCCAGCTCGCCTTCGAGGACCTGCAGCCGTTCCTGCGAGGCGGCGTCCGGCTCGGCCTTCAGCGCCTCGCGCTCGATCTTCAATTGGGCGACGCGGCGGTCGACGGCGTCGAGCGCCTCCGGCTTGCTGTCGATGGCCATGCGCAGGCGGCTCGCCGCCTCGTCGACGAGGTCGATGGCCTTGTCCGGCAACCGGCGGTCGCCGATATAGCGCGCCGACAGGCTCACCGCCGCGACCACCGCCGCGTCGGCGATGCGCACGCCGTGGTGCACCTCGTACTTGCCCTTGATGCCGCGCAGGATCGACACCGCGTCGTCCACCGACGGCTCGTCCACCGTCACCGGCTGGAAGCGGCGGGCCAGGGCCGCGTCCTTCTCGATGTATTTGCGGTACTCGTCGGGCGTGGTGGCGCCGACGCAGCGCAGCTCGCCGCGCGCCAGCGCGGGCTTCAGCATGTTGGCAGCGTCCATCGCCCCGTCGGTCCGTCCGGCGCCGATCAGGGTGTGCAGCTCGTCGATGAACAGGATGATGCGGCCGTTGGCCTCCTGCACCTCGGCCAGCACCGACTTCAGCCGCTCCTCGAACTCGCCGCGGAACTTGGCGCCGGCCAGCAGGGCGGTGAGGTCGAGCGCCAGGACGCGCCGGTCCTTCAGCCCTTCCGGCACATCGCCGGAAGCCAAGCGCTGGGCCAGCCCCTCGACCACGGCGGTCTTGCCGACGCCGGGCTCGCCGATCAGCACGGGATTGTTCTTGGTGCGCCGCGCCAGCACCTGGATGGTGCGGCGGATCTCGTCGTCACGGCCGATGACAGGGTCGAGCCGGCCCTGCCGCGCCTCTTCCGTCAGGTCGCGGGTGTAGCGGGCCAGCGCCTCGCCGGAGGTGGTTTCGGTCTCGGCGTCGGCGGGATGGTCCTTGCGCTGGGCATCGGCTGCGGCGGCCAGCGCATCGGCATCGACGCCGGCGCGGCGGAACAGCGCGCGCAGCGGGCCGCTCTGGCGGGCGAGGCTCTCCAGCAGGCGTTCGGCGGTGACGAAGCGGTCGCCGCCGTTGCGGGCCGAGGCGACGGCACCCTGCAGCACGGCCGCCAGCGCCGGCGACATGTAGAGCGGCTGCGGGCCTTCGCTGGCACCCGGCTGGACCGGAGCGCGGGACAGCTGTTCCTCGGTCGCGGACTTCAGCAGGTCGGGATCGCCGCCGGTGTCGCGCACCAGACGCGCGGCGACGCCGCTGGTGTCGTCGATCAGGGCCTTCAGCAGATGTTCGGGGAGAAGCTGTTGATGCCGCTCGGCAAGGGCGGCGATCTGCGCGGCCTGAATGACGCCACGCGCACGATCGGTGAATTGACCGAAGTCCATCCGGCACTCCGTTTCCCAAGGTCTCCCGCCCAGCCATCCGGCGCGGGACGGCGCTTCCACGATCCGCAAAATGCGCGATCGCCCGGCGCCTGATGGGTAAATGGTTAACGGAATTGCGGCGATCAAGAGGGGGGCCTGGCCAGGACAATCCGGAGGCCGCGACGGGCAGGCGCCATATTGACACACGATCCCCACCGCCCCCTTCATAGCGTCACGATATGGACATCAGGGGTTCCGGCGGGATGGACGTGCGGCAGCTTCGCTATTTTCTGGGCATCGTCGAGCATGGCTCGATCTCCCGCGCGGCGGAGGCGTTGCGGGTGGCGCAGCCGGCGCTCAGCCTGCATCTGAAGCGGATGGAGGAGGATTTCGGCTGCCAACTGGTCCTGCGCACGGCGCGCGGCGTGGTGCCAACGGAAAGCGGGCGGCGGCTGGCGCAGCGGGCGGCGGCCCTGATCGGCCAAATGGACGGGCTGCGCGACGAGGTGCGCGCGGTGGAAGCGGTACCGGCCGGGCCGGCCACCGTCGGCATCCCGACCTCGCTGGGGCCGGTGCTGACCGTGCCGCTGGCGCTGGCGGTCCGCCGCACCCATCCGCAAATCCGGCTGCGGGTGGTGGAGGGGCTGTCCGGCCACATGCTGGAATGGGTGCTGTCGGGACAGCTCGACCTTGCGCTGGTGTTCGGCACCAAGGAGATGGGCGGGCTGGAGACCGAACTGGTGGCGCGGGAAAGGCTGCATCTGGTCGGACCCGCCGACGACCCGCTGCTGCGCGGCCGAGGCGCGATCCCCTTCGCCGAGGCGCTGTCCCTGCCGCTGATCCTGCCCGGCCGCCCGCACGGGGTGCGCGAGGAGGTGGAGCACGCCGCCCTGCTGGCGCGGGCCGGCGTCACCGTCGCGCTGGAGATCGACGCGCTGGAGCAGATCAAGGCGCTGGTGGCGGAGGGCTGCGGCTATACGGTCCTGTCCGACCGGGTGGCGCGGCATGGCGCGGCGGCGGAGCGGCTGACCGGCCTGCCGATCGTCGATCCGCAGATCGACCGGACCATCCTGCTGGCCCATGCCGCCGGCCGGCCGATGTCGGCCGCCGCCCGCGCGACGCACGGCATCCTGAACGGGATTCTGGCCGGCCTGACCCGGGACGGCGGGTGGCGCTGAGTAGCTCCGCCCGCCCTACTCTCCGGCCCCACCCGGTCAGGAGCCCAGATTGACGATCTCCACCCGCCGGTTGACGTCGCTGGCCGGGTTCGCCGGGTCGAGAAGCTGCTGCGAACCGCGGCCGACGGCGACCAGCCGGTCCGACGACACGCCGAAGGTCCTGGTCAGGTAATCGCGCACCGAGACGGCACGCCGCGTCGACAGGGCGAGGTTGTAGCTGGGATTGCCGACGCCGTCGGTGTGGCCGGTCAGCTGGAAGCGGTAGGCGGCGAGATCCGGCGAGGTCAGGGCGCGGCCCAGCTCGTTCAGGATGCCGGTCGCCTTCGGCGTCAGTTCCGCCGAATTGAAGGCGAACTCCACCTGGAAGCTGATGCGCGGCGCCGCCTTTGGCTGGGGGGCGGGAGTGCCGTAGGACGGCGCCGGTGCCGGAGTGGGAGCGGGCGCAGCGGTGGTGTCGCCGGTTCCCAGCGCCAGGCCGCGGGTCCGCGGCCTCTCGTCGCCCTGCGGCCGGTCCGGCTTCAGCGCGCGGATGAAATCCTCCGACGTGGTCGGTGCGGCAGCCGGATCGGTGGCCAGCGCCGAACCGCTCACCGACAGCAGCAGACCCAGGCCGGCCAGCGCCGGCCGCAACATCCCGACCGCATCCATTCCCGCACCCCCGCGTTCCTATCAGGACCAAACTTCGGCCATCCTAGCCAAATGCGTGTCCCGCCGCCAGCGCCGGCCCGCAGGGTTGCAGGCAGCCACTTCGATTCAGCCCGGCCTCAGGGCAGCGGCGCGCACATCGCTGCGGACCATTTTTGCCGCAGGACCGGACGGTTCCCGGTCTTGCTACCGCCACAGTGCGGCGATACCGTGCAGCCCACGCCGCAGCCGTTCCGTGGAAACATGCACGACATCGTCATTCAAGTCCTGGGCGTTGCCGGGCTTCTCGCCCTCGTCAGTTTCCTGCCGCCGCTGGCCGCCCGGTTCCAGATGCCCTACACGGTGCTGCTGGCCGGCGTCGGTGTGGCGCTGGGCGCAGTGATCCAGACCTTCGCCGGCATGCCGGGCAAGGGGCCGTTCCACGATTTCCTCGCCTCGCTGGCGGATCTGGACGTCTCATCCGACGTGCTGCTGCACATCTTCCTGCCGATCCTGCTGTTCGAAACCGCTCTGGCGGTCGACGTGCGCCGGCTGTTCGACGATCTGGGGCCGATCCTGCTGATGGCGGTGGTGGCGGTGTTCGTCTGCACCTTCGCCGTCGGCTACGCGGTCAGCCTGTTCACCTCGCTGGGGCTGGTCGCCTGCCTGCTGCTGGGGTCCATCGTCGCCTCCACCGACCCGGCGGCGGTCATCGGCATCTTCCGCGACCTTGGCGCGCCGCGCCGGCTGACCACGCTGGTTGAGGGCGAAAGCCTGCTGAACGACGCCGCGGCCATCGCGCTGTTCACGCTGCTGCTCGACATGCTGACGCGCAAGGCCACCGGCGGCGCCGGGGCAGCGGCGCTGGACTTCCTGCGCGATTTCTCCGGCGGCGTCGTCACCGGCTATGTCTGCGGCCGCATCGTCTGCATGCTGGTGGAGCCGGTGCGCAACCAGCCGATGGCGGAGATCACGCTGACGGTGGCGCTGGCCTATCTGTCCTATGTGCTGGCCGAACATTATGTCGGCGCGTCCGGCGTTGTGGCGGTGGTGGCGGCGGCGCTGGTCATCGGTTCGGTCGGGCGGACCCGCATCTCCCCCGCCACCTGGGGCGCCATGGAGCATGTCTGGCAGCAGCTGGGCTTCTGGGCCAACTCCATGATCTTCCTGCTGACCGCCATCCTGGTGCCGCGCCTGATGGCCGATGCCGGCTGGGCGGAGGTCGGGCTGGTGCTGGTTGTGGTGCTGGCCGCCTTCGCCGCGCGCGCGGTCGTGCTGTTCGGGCTGCTGCCGATCCTGTCCTGGGCCGGTCTGGCGCAGAAGGTCAGCAATTCCTACAAGTCGGTGATGCTGTGGGGTGGCCTGCGCGGCGCGGTGTCGCTGACGCTGGCCCTGGCGGTGACCGAGAATTTCCGCGTGCACGACCGGGTGCAGAGCTTCATCGCGGTGATGGTCACCGGCTTCGTCTTCGTCACGCTGTTCATCAACGGCACCACCCTGCGCTGGCTGATCCGCCTGCTGAAGCTGGACGAGCTGACTCCGGTGGAGCACGCCATGCGCAACCGGGCGCTGGCGCTGTCCACCGACAGCATCCGCGACCGCGTCGCCGCGGTGGCCGAGACCTACGAGGTCGACGGCGTCGTCAAGGACGTGATGGTCGCCCGCTATGAGGAGCGGCGGAAGAAGATCGACCAGGAGCGCCAGGAGGAGGCCCAGTTGACCGGCGAGGACCGCGTCACCATCGGCCTCGTCATCCTGGTGAACCGCGAGGAGGAACTCTATTACGCCCACTTCTCCGAAGGGGTGGTGTCGCGCGCGGTGATGGAGATGCTGGCGGGGCGCAGCGGCCGGCTGCTCGACGCGGTGAAGAGCCAGGGCCGCAACGGCTACCGCGCCTTCGAGGAGCCCTTCATCGCCTTCTCGCCCTGGATGCGGACGGCCAGCTGGCTGCAGCGGCGCTTCGGCATCCACCGGCCGCTGGCCCGCCGCCTGTCGATGCGGTTCGAGGTTCTGGTGGCCGTGCGCACCGTGCTGCGCGAACTGCTGGCCTTCACCCGCGACCGTCTGGCCCGTGTGCTGGGCCAGGAGGTGGCGTTCGAGCTGGAGGGCATGCTGGTCGGCCGGCTCGGCATCGTCGAACAGGCGCTGTCGGCCCTGAAGCTGCAATATCCCGATTATGCGGTGGTGCTGCAGAGCCGCTACGTCGGCCGCGCCGCCCTGCGGCTGGAGCATGCCGAATACCGCGCCATGCACGCCGAATCGATCATCAGCCAGGAGGTTCTGACCGACCTGGAACGCGATCTGGAACAGCGCCGCCGCGTGCTGGAACGCTTGCCGAAGCTGGATGTGCGATTCGACGTGGCGGAGCTGGTGCGCCGGGTGCCGCTGTTCGCCGGCCTGCCGTCGGAGCGGGTGGCGACCATCGCCACGCTGCTGCGCGCCCAGCTGGCGCTGCCGGGCGAGACCATCGTGCGCAAGGGCGACCGCGGCGACGCCATGTTCTTCATCGCGTCGGGCGCCGTCGAGGTGCTGGTGCCGATGCTGGCGGAGCCGGTGAAGCTGGGCACCGGCGACTTCTTCGGCGAAATGGCGCTCTTGTCCCGCCAGCGGCGCAATGCAGACGTGCGGGCGCTGGGCTATTGCCAATTGCTGGTGTTGGATGAGAAGGATTTCCGCCGGCTGGTACAGAAGGACGCGGATTTGCAGTCCCACATCCAGGCGGTCGCCGAGGCGCGCCGCCAGCCGACCCAGTCGTCGCCGGCCGTCCCGGCGGTGAGCTGACCGGATCGGGGAAGGGATTCAAAGATGAGCGGGACCGCGACGGGCGGCCAGCCCTGGCTGCGCCTGATGCCGGGCCTTTTCGTGCTGCTGTGGAGCACAGGCTTCATCGGCGCGAAATACGGGCTGCCATATGTGGAGCCGCTGACCTTCCTGCTGATCCGGCTGGGGCTGGTCGCCGTGGTGCTGGCGCTGGTGGCGCTGGTCAGCCGGGCGCCCTGGCCCAGGGACTGGGCGACCGCCGGGCGGATCGCGCTGGCCGGGCTGCTGGTCCATGGCGTCTATCTCAGCGGCATCTTCATCGCCATCTCGCAGGGACTGCCGGCGGGCGTGACCGCGCTGGTGGTCGGCATCCAGCCGCTGCTGACCGCCGCCCTGTCCGGCCCGCTGCTGGGCGAACGGGTGACCGGCCGGCAATGGGTCGGGCTGCTGCTGGGCCTTGCCGGCGTCGGGCTGGTGGTGCGGGAGAAGCTGTCGATCGACGCGGCGCATCTGGTCCCGTTCGCCTATGCCCTGGTGGCGCTGGTCGGCATCACGCTGGGCACGCTCTACCAGAAGCGCCATGGCGGCGGCATGGATCTGCGCAGCGGCACCGCCATCCAGTACGGCGCCACCGCGCTGGCCCTGGCAATCGCCGCGCCGCTGACTGAGACGATGCAGGTGCAGTGGACGGGGGAGTTCGTCTTTGCCCTGCTGTGGCTGTGCTTCGTGCTGTCGGTCGGCGCCATCTTCCTGCTGTTCGCCCTGATCCGCCGCGGTGCGGCGGCCAAGGTCGCCAGCCTGTTCTACCTGACCCCGCCGGTCACCACGCTGATCGCCTGGATCCTGTTCGGCGAGAAGCTGGGGATCGTGGCGCTGATGGGCATGGCGGTGGCGGTCTGCGGCGTGGCGCTGGTCAACCGGAAATAGGCGAACGGACCGGGGGGAGCCGCAGGGCGCCCCCCGGCGCCCCCCGGCGCCCCCCGGCCGCCGCCGCTGCGGCGAAATTTCGCTGGATCGTTCGCTCGCTCAGCAATCTAATATGTCCGACAAATCAATAATCCCCACGGGAGGGACGCGATGGCGGACGTGTTGGACTTCGGCAGCTTCGATTACATCATCGCGGGCGGCGGCACGGCCGGCTGCGTGCTGGCCAACCGGCTGTCGGCTGATCCGGACGTCTCGGTCCTGCTGCTGGAGGCCGGCGGCAAGGACAGCTGGGTCTGGCTGCACATCCCCGCCGGCTATCTGTTCTGCATCGGCAACCCGCGCACCGACTGGTGCTTCAAGACGGAGTCCGAGCCGGGGCTGAACGGCCGCAGCATCCATTACGCCCGCGGCAAGGTGCTGGGCGGCTGTTCGTCGATCAACGGCATGATCGCCATGCGCGGACAGGCTCGTGATTACGATGAATGGGCTGCCATCACCGGCGACAGCCGCTGGAGCTGGAAGGAGGTGCTGCCGGTCTTCAAGGGCAGCGAGGATTACTGGCGCGGCGCCGACGAGATGCATGGCGCCGGCGGCGAATGGCGGGTGGAGCGGCAGCGGCTGCGCTGGGACCTGCTCGACCGCTTCGCCGAGGCGGCGCAGCAGGCCGGCATCCCGCGCAACGACGACTTCAACCGCGGCGACAATCTCGGCGTCGGCAGTTTCGAGGTGAACCAGAAGGGCGGCATCCGCTGGAGCGCGGCCAAGGCCTTCCTGCGCCCCGCGCTCGACCGCCCGAACCTGAAGCTCGCCATCGAGGCGGCCATCGACAGGGTGGAGATCGCCGACGGGCGCGTCACCGGCATCCGCTTCACCGTGAAGGGGGAGCCGGCGCGGGCGACCTCGAAGATCGAGACGGTGCTGGCGGCAGGCGCCATCGGCAGCCCGGCGATCCTCCAGCGCTCCGGCATCGGCCCGGCGGAGCATCTGAAGAAGCTCGGCATTCCGGTGGTGCTGGACGCGCCGGATGTCGGCGCCAACCTGCAGGACCATCTGCAGCTGCGCATGATCTACAAGGTCGACGGCATCGTCACGCTGAACAAGCGGGCGGGCAGCCTGTTCGGCAAGGCGATGATGGGGCTGGAATACGCGCTGTTCCGCAAAGGGCCGCTGACCATGGCGCCCAGCCAGCTCGGCGTCTTCGCCAAATCGTCGCCGGAGGTCGCGACCGCCGACCTGGAATACCATGTGCAGCCGCTGTCGCTGGAGAAGTTCGGCGATCCGCTGCATGCATTCCCGGCCTTCACCGCCAGCGTCTGCGACCTGCGCCCGGCGTCGCGCGGCTGGACCCGCATCACCAGCGCCGACCACCGCGAGAATCCGGCCATCGCCCCCTGCTACCTGTCCGATCCGGCCGACCGCGCCAAGGCGGCGAAGGCGCTGGCGCTGACCCGGCGGATCGTGGCTCAGCCGGCGCTCGCTCCCTACCACCCGCAGGAATACAAGCCCGGCCCCGGCTTCCAGACCGAAGAGGAGCTGGTGAATGCCGCCGGCGACATCGGCACCACCATCTTCCACCCCGTCGGCACCTGCCGGATGGGCGGCAAGGACGACGCCACCGCCGTCACCGATGCGGAGATGCGGGTGCGCGGCGTGCGCGGCTTGCGGGTGATCGACGCCTCGGTGATGCCGACGCTGACCTCCGGCAACACCAACACGCCGACGGTGATGATCGCCGAACGCGGCGCCGCCCTGATGCGGGCCGACCGCCGCGCGGCCCTGAAAGGGTAGCCCCGTCGGAAAGCACGGCCGACGGCGCAAAAATTTCGCTCTGTGACCTAACAATCAGCAATGGGATTTTCCGATCACCCCCGATCCACGGCCAACCCGCAAAATCATTTGCCTGCGAAAGGCGCAGACTTGTCCCCAACGATAGAATCCGAGGGGACGAGAGATGGACGGCATGCCGAAGGGCCTGCGGGCGGAACAGCCGGCGATCGATGACAGCTATCGCCTGGACGACCGCTATGCCCGCGCGGAGGGCCAGGTGTATCTGTCCGGCACCCAGGCGCTGGTCAGGCTGCTGCTGCTCCAGGCGGAAAGCGACCGGCGGGCCGGGCTGAACACCGCCGGCTTCGTCAGCGGCTATCGCGGGTCGCCGCTGGGCGGGCTGGATCAGGCGCTGTGGCAGGCCCGCAAGCATCTCGACGCCAACGCCATCAGCTTCGTCCCCGGCGTGAACGAGGATTTGGGCGCCACCGCCGTGATGGGGACCCAGCAGGTCGAATCGTCGGGCGAGGGCACCGTCGATGGCGTGTTCGGCATGTGGTACGGCAAGGGGCCGGGGGTGGACCGCTCCGGCGACGTGCTGAAGCATGCCAACGCCTATGGCAGCTCGCCGCGCGGCGGCGTACTGGCGGTGGCCGGCGACGACCATGGCTGTGTGTCCTCCAGCATGCCGCACCAGAGCGATCTTGCGATGATCGCGTGGTCGATGCCGGTGCTGAACCCGTCGGGCGTGCGCGAATTCCTCGATTTCGGGCTCTACGGCTATGCCCTGTCGCGTTTTTCCGGCGCCTGGGTCGGGTTCAAGGCGATCTCTGAATCGGTGGAAAGCTCCGCCACGGTACGGCTGCCGTCGCTGGACCGCGGCTTTTTGCCGGTGGAGTTCGAACCGCCGCCGGGGGGCTTGCATTACCGCTGGCCCGACCTGCCCAGCCTCGCCATCGAGGAGCGGCTGGCCGCCAAGGTCGCGGCGGTGAAGGCCTTCGCCCGCGTCAACTGCATCGACCGGACTGTGTTGGGTAAGGGCGGGTGGCTGCGCATCGTCACGACCGGCAAGGCGCATCTCGACCTGATGGAGGCGCTGCGTGTGCTGGGCATCGGCCCGGTCGAGGCGGCGGAGATCGGGCTGTCGGTCCACAAGATAGGCCTGTCCTGGCCGCTGGAGCCCGACTTCGCCCTTTCCGTCGCCCGTGGCGCGGAAGAAATTCTGGTGGTCGAGGAAAAGGCCCCCGTCGTCGAGGGCCAGCTGAAGGACCTGCTGTTCCACCTGCCGGCCGGCGAGCGCCCGCGCGCCGTGGTCGGCAAGACCGACGAGTTCGGCGCCTCTCTTCTGCCCGCCACCGGCGAGCTTCGCCCCTGGATCGTCGCCAAGGCGCTGGTGGAGCGCATCCGCCACCGCTTGCCCCAACGGGACTTCTCGGCCCGTCTCGCCGACCTGCTGCCGGGCGAAGCCCCCGCCGCCCCTGCCCTGCCCCGCACCCCCTATTTCTGCTCCGGCTGCCCGCACAACAGCTCGACCAAGGTGCCGGAGGGCAGCAAGGCGATGGCGGGCATCGGCTGCCATTTCATGGCGTCGTGGATGGACCGCGACACGGTCGGCCTCAGCCAGATGGGCGGCGAGGGCGTCAGCTGGATCGGGCAGTCGCGCTACAGCAACCGCCCGCACATCTTCCAGAATCTGGGCGAGGGCACCTATTTCCATTCCGGCCTGCTGGCGATCCGGCAGGCGGTGGCCGCCAAGGTCAACATCACCTACAAGATCCTGTTCAACGACGCCGTGGCCATGACCGGCGGCCAGCCGGTGGACGGCCCGATCTCCGTCGACGCCATCACCCGCCAACTGGCGGCGGAGGGCATCACCCGCATCGCCGTGGTCAGCGACGCGCCGGAACAGTACGACAGCCGCAGCGGTCTCGCCCCCTTCACCACCGTGCATCACCGCGAGGAGTTGGACGCCGTCCAGCGCGAGATGCGCGAAATTCCGGGCGTCACCGCCATCGTCTATGAACAGACCTGCGCCGCCGAGAAACGCCGCCGGCGCAAGCGCGGCACCATGGCCGACCCGGCCCGCCGCATGGTCATCAACGATCTGGTCTGCGAAGGCTGCGGCGATTGCGGCAAGAAGTCGAACTGCCTGTCGGTGCAGCCCAAGCAGACCGAATTCGGGGTGAAGCGGCAGATCGACCAGTCCAGCTGCAACAAGGATTATTCCTGCGCCGACGGCTTCTGCCCCAGCTTCGTCTCGGTGATGGGCGGAACCTTGCGCAAGCCGAACCCGGACAAGGTCGCCGCCCGCTTCGCCGACGATCTGGCCGCCCTTCCGCTGCCGCATTATTCCGCAGCCGAGGATCCGGCCGAGATCCTGGCCGAGATTTTGATTGTGGGCGTCGGCGGCACCGGCGTCGTCACCGTCGGCGCCGTGCTGGCGATGGCCGCCCATCTGGAGGGCAAGGCGTCCTCCGCGCTCGACTTCATGGGCTTCGCGCAGAAGGGCGGCGCCGTCTACAGCTACCTTCGGGTGGCCGGCGACGCGGCGCGGCTCAATCAGGCGCGGATCGATCCGAAGCAGGCGCAGCTGGTTCTGGCCTGCGACACGGTGGTCGCCGCCTCTCCCGACGCGCTGAAGACGGTGCGCCTGGGCCGGACGCGGGTGGTGGCGAACGCCCATGTCGCCCCGACCGGCGCCTTCACCCGCGACGGAACCAAGCTTCCCGATGCCGGCGGGCTGCTGCGCAGCTTGCGCCGCGCCGCCGGGCCCGACCGGGTGGAGGTGGTGGACGCCAACCGGGTGGTCACCGCCCTATTCGGCGACAGCATCCTCGCCAACGTCTTCCTGATGGGCGTCGCCTTCCAGAAGGGGCTGCTGCCGGTCGGGCTGGAGGCGCTGACCCGCGCCATCGAACTGAACGGCACCGGCGTCCCCGCCAACCTGCGCGCCTTCGCCTTCGGCCGCCTCGCCGCGCACCGGCCGGAGCTGCTGGCGACCCTGGGCGCGGAGGAGGAGGCGCCGGCAACCGACCTCGCCACCATCGTCGAGCGCCGGGCCGCCTTCCTTACCGACTATCAGGACCGCGCCTATGCCGACCGTTACCGCGCGCTGGTGGAGCGGGCGCGGCAGGCGGAGGCCCGCGTCGCCCCCGGTTCGACCGTACTGGCGGAGGCGGTGGCGCGCAGCGCCTTCAAGCTGATGGCCTACAAGGACGAGTATGAGGTGGCCCGCCTGCACAGCGATCCGGCCTTTGCCAAAAGCCTGGAGGAGCGGTTCGAGGGCGACTGGAAGCCGGTCTTCCACCTCGCTCCGCCGCTGCTGTCGCGCGACACCAATGGCTATGGCGAGCCGCGCAAGATGGCGCTGGGCGCCTGGATCCTGCCGGTGTTCCGCGGGCTGGCGGCGATGAAAAAGCTGCGCGGCACCGCGCTCGATCCGTTCGGCTACACGGCGGAACGGAAGATGGAGCGTGCCCTGATCGCCCGCTACGAGGCGACCGTGGCGGAGATCGCCGAGCGGCTGTCGGCCGATCGCCTCGCCACCGCGGTGGAGCTGGCGGCACTGCCGCAGGAGATCCGCGGTTTCGGCCCGGTCAAGCACCGCGCGCTCGAAGCGGTCGAGCCGCGCTGGCGGGCGCTGGAACAGCGGATGCGCGAACGCCCGGCACAGGCGGCGTGAGGCGGCCTCATTTCTCCAGGAAGTGCAGGAAGGGAAAGGCTTCGAAGTCGAAGCGGATCAGGCCATGCTGTCCCGCGGCTCCGCCATCAGCCGGGAACGGGCGGCGGCGGCGACCCGGTCCAGCGTCGCGTCCGCCATCACCCCGGTCTGGATCGCCACGACAGCCGTGCCGAACAGATTCCTGCCGGCATCGCCATGGCCCCCGTCGGCGGCACGGCCGAAGGCTTCGATGGCCTCATCCAGCACCTCCCGGTCCACCAGACGCCCGGCGGTCGCCAGCGTCGCGGCCATCAACCGGCTCGCCGCCAGCCGGCACAGGCCGAGCCGGAACAGGCAGTCGGGCCTGCCCGCCTACATCCCACCCAGATCCTGCGCCTCCAGCACCGTTTCCGGCAGGGTCAGCGACAGCCCGTCGAAGGGGGCGAGCATGGCGCGGATGTTGGAGCCGACGCCGCAGGCCCGGTATTCCAGACGCACCGCCTCGATCCGTTCCGGCAGCATCCGCTTGTGGTCGGTGATCAGCTGCCACGCCAGGACGCAGCTGTTCACCCCGTCCTGGGCGGTGACATAGTCGTAGTCGCCGTAGCGGTTGCGGCGGGCGGCGTCGGCGACCTTGACGGTCATCTCCGGAAACTCGCGCTTGGTCGTCGCCAGCAGCGTTTCCATGGTGTAGAGCGGCACCGGGAAAACGCGCGGCGGCTGGACCAGGGCGCCGAACAGGCTGTCAGGCAGGGTCTGCACGTCGATGGTCAGGCGGTTCTCGCCCGGCAGGACCGTCGGATTGCCCAGCACGACGATGTAGGATTTGTAGACGGCGCCGGTGTCGCGCATGCGGGCGGCGACGATGGGGAAGTCGCGGCTGTCCGGCAGGGTCACCGGCAGCGCCGCCGGCTGCACGCGCCGCCAGGGGGTGGGCGACTGGGTCAGGTTGTCGCGGACCCAGCCGGCACAGCCGGAGGTCAGCAGCGTCGTCGCCGCCAAAACCGACAACAGCGCCGCGCGTCGCCGGCCAATCCGGGCCGTACCGGAAATCGGAGAACCGGAAATCGGAGTCTCGGGCATCGGGGCTCCCTTACCAGTCATGGTAAATGGTCTTCCAGGTGATGGTGACGCCTTCGCGCGATTCCTCGGTGCTCAGCCGGTCGTCGACGGACTTGAACTGGGCATAGGCCTCGTCGAAGCGCATCAGGTTGTAGAGCGCCCAGCCGCGCAGGATCCCGAGGTTCCGCGGCTCCGGCGTCAGCTCCTTGCGGGCGTCGAGCAGGCGCAGAACGTCGTTGTAACGCTTGTCCTCCAGCGCCCGGTTCGCCTCCGTCGCCATCAGCGACGCGCGGATCTCCGCCTTCTGCGCCGGGGTCATGTTGGCGCGCGGCAGGTCGCGGGTCAGCCCGACCGTGTCGCCGGTGGCCAGCCGCGCCACCGCCTGACCATAGGCGTTCTCCTGCGCCGCCGTCGCCTTCTGCGGCAGGCCGGCCGCCGCCGGCGTGCGTCCACCCGCTCCGGCGGATTGGCCGCCCTTCGCCGGTTCGCGCGCGGCCATCGCCTGAGCCTCGGCGAAGGCGGCCTCGGCCTCCGACGGGCGTTTCATCTCCAGCAGGCACCAGCCGCGCTGCTGCAGAAGGGCGGCGGTCGGGCCGCTCTTGGCGATGCTGCTGCGGATGATGCTGAGGCACTCGGCAAAGTCCTGGCGGGCCAGCGCCCGGTCAAGCTCGCTCGGCCCCTGCGGGCCGCTGCGCCCGCCGCCAGCCCCGCGCGGTGGGTCCACCGCCTTCAGCGCCTGATCGATCCGGCTCGACTTGCCCTTCCAGGGCGCTGCCGCGGCGCGGGCCTGCGCCTTCTCGCCCAGGCCGTTGTAGGCCAGCACCAGCCCTTCCGCCGACTTGTCGGACGGCGCCCAGCCGTTGGCCTGCGAGAACCAGCTCTGCGCTTCGGCGAAGTTCTTCTGCTTCTGGAAATACCAGCCGAGCGCGATGGCGCCGTCGGCGTCCTGCTTGTCGCGGACGATGCCCTGGATGCGCGACAGGTCGGCCGCCGACAGGGCGCCGGGCTTCGCCCCTGAACTGGCGGCGCCCAGACGCTCCAGCAACCGGCCGGTCTCCAACTCCGCTTCCGCGGTGCGGACGGTGGAGTAATCCTCCCCCTTCGCCGGGTTGGCGGTGGCGCCCAGCGCGGTCAGTTCGCGCAGCTGGTCCGGGCTGAGATAGCGCGACGCCTTGAAGATGGTGTCGCGCCGCTCCTTCGCCTTGGGGCAGGTGCTGACGATCGTCCGGTAGGTGTCGAAGGCGCGGTCGGCCTGCTTCAGCTCGGCATAGGCCTCGGCCAGCCGCCACGCGTTGTCCAGCCGGTTGCAGGCCACCGCCTCCGGATGGGCGGCGGCGGCATCGACCACCTCCTGCCAGCGCCTGGTGTCGCTGGCCGAGCGGATGCGGCCGGCGCTCTCGGCGGTGTCGAGTTCCTGCAGAAGCTTGTCGGACGGCTGCCAGGACGGCGACTTGCGCCGCTGCTCGGCGATGGCCGCCCGCGCCTCCGCCACCTTGCCGGCGGACAGCAGGTTCCAGAACGGCGTCTCGTCGACACCGGGGGTGGTCGGCTGCGGCGCGAACAGGTCCTTCGGCGGTTCCCAACCCGGATCGAGCGCACGCAGACGGGCGATCTCCGCCTCAAGCCGCTCGCCGTCGCCGATGCGGGCGTAATAGCGCAGCGCCGTCTCGTCCACCTTGCCGGCGGCGGGGGCGGAGCCGCTGCCGGGTGCCGGCGCCACCTCCACCTTCACGCCGGGGGCCAGCGCGCGGGCGCCGCCGCTCGACTGCGCCCAGGCGCCGTTTCCGGCACCGGTGGCGGCGATGCCGGCGAGAAGAAGGGCGGAAAGCAGGACAGGACGGGTCACGGATCGATCCCCAGGCTTTGCGCCGCCAGCGCGGACAGGTGGGCCAAGGTGGTGGAGTAATAGTCTTCGTCGGGTGCCAGCGGCGGCACCGTCACCGCGTCACCGGCCCCGGCAAGGCGGCAGGCCAGCCGATAGACCGCCAGCATGCCGACCGACGCCGCCACCTGGGTGGTGGTGCCGCCCGGCAGGGAGACGGTGGCGGGGACCGCCGTGCCGCCGAACTTCGCGACCAGATCGGCGAAGGGACGGAAATAATAGGGATCGCGGTAGCCGTCCCACGCCAGATAGAGCGGCACCCGCACGGCGTCGTAGCCGTACTGTTTCTTGAAGCCGTCGGCGATGCCCACCGTCCCGGCCGCATCCAGCGTCATCCAGTCCGGCGGCAGCTGGAACCCGCCGAAGCGCGCCTTCGACAGCAGCACCAGCCCGGCATCAGACAGCTTGCCCCAGCGTTCGCCGCCGGGCAGGGCGGCGAAGGCGCGGATGGCCGGAAAGATCCAATAGCTGGGGTTGAGCACCAGCGTCTCGCCCTTGCGGAAGCCGTCGCGTCCCGGCAGCAGGACGGTCAGCCCGGCCTGCTCCACCAGTAGGCCGGAGGCCAGCGCCTTGACGATGCCGGCGGCGGCGGTGCGGTAGGCCTCCGTCTGCCAGACCTCGGCGGCGCGCAGCAGCGCCCAGGCGATCAGCATGTCGCCATCCGACGCGTTGTTGCGGTCGGTGACCCCGCCGTCGGGCGTCCAGCGCCAGGCGGCCAGCCCGTCGCCGCGCACCATCAGCATGCGCTGGGTCCAGCCCCACAGCCGGTCGAAGGCGGCGCGGTCGCCCGCCGCCACCGCCAGCAGCATGCCGTAGCCCTGCCCTTCGGAATGGCTGATGCCCTTGTTGCCGGTGTCGACGATCCGCCCTTCCGGCAGCAGGAAGCGCTCGGCATAGCGGCGCCACGCCGCCCCGTCGAAGGGCGCCGCGCGCAGGTTTCCCGGCAAGGCCGCCGCCAGCCCGAGGGCGGCCGATCCGATCAGCAGGTCGCGCCGCGATACCGTCATGATCCGCTCACGTCCTCTCCACTGCGTTCGCCCCCACTACGTTCATGGTGCCCGCCCTTCAGCAGCAGGCGCATGCTGACCGTCAGCACCACCGCCGTCCCCAGCAGCAGGGCGAACAGAACCTCGATCCGCTGCGACAGGTTGCGGGCCAGAATCAGGATCAGGTTGCCGATGTCAAAGGGATTGAGAATGATCTGATAGGGCCGCGACGCCTCCAGCGTGGTGACGGCCGGCGCCGCGCTGCTCCACAGCGCCCCACCGCCGCGCAGCTTCTCCCACAGGCCGGCCTCGCCCAGGCTGCGCATGGCGCGGTCGACGGCGCGCGGGTCCGAGGCGGTCAGCAGGGTCCAGGTCAGCGGATCGTTGCCGGGAGCCCGGTATTGCAGCAGGGCCGCTTCCGGCAGCGTCTCGGCGGTCTCAGTCAGCGCCACGACGTCGACCGGCGCATCCTCCACCGCCCAGTGGTTGATATACCGCGCCGCCCCGGCCATGATCCGCCGCGCCCAGTCCGGCACCCAGCCATTCCCGGCGGCCGGTTCCTTGGCATCGCCGGCCATCCGCTGCCAGCGGTTCGCCGTTCCGCCGTCCGCCGCCATCGCCGATCCCACCATGGCCATCTGCCCCAGCGGCTGCTGCACGGCACCCGGCCGCGGCGCACCGGCGCGGGCGGCGTTGCCGGACCAGCCCAACCGCAGACGGTCGGCCAGGGCGCGGCGGTCGGCCGCCGCCATCGGCTCGCCCCTCGCCTTGGCCTGGGCGATCAGCGATCCCGCCTCCAGCAGTCCGGCCAGACGGTCGGCGGGAAGCGGCGCGGTGGCGAAGACCGCCTGCGGCAGCGCCGCGACCGGGCCGACGATCAGCGCATTGTCGTTCGGCGCGCCGTCCCAGCCGGTGTAGGGCACCACCGCCATCAGGTCGCCCGCCCGCTGCGCCAGCTTGGCGGTCAGGCTCCAGGCGGCGCCGGACCAGGCGGGGTCGCGCCCGACGACCACGAGGTCGAAGGGCGGCGCCGGCTCGCCCCCGGCGATGCCGCCATAGGGGTAGGCGGTGCTGGCGAAACCGCGCAGGTTGGGCAGGGTGACCAGACGGGCGAAGCCGGGGATCTCGATGCTGGAGCTGTCCAGCAGGGTGAAGGTCGGGCGCCGCACCGCGAAGACGCAGTCGGTGCCGCCGGCCGGCGGCAGTTCCGCTTCGACCTCGATCAGGTTGGGGCCGGGGCGGAACAGCGCCATCGCCAGCGGCATCTCGCCATTCTCGATCACGCCGCTGGACCGCTTGTCGACTTCCATGGCGCCGGCCGACTTGCCGTTCACCCGGACGTTCAGCACCGCACCCGGCCCGAGATTGCCTTCGAAGGCGCCGTTGACATGGAACAGGATGGAGCGGTCGCTGACCGGGGCGAAGCCGGCCGGCAGCGTCAGTGCGACGCGGCCCGTGTAGCGGTAGCCGCTGTGCTGCACCGTCTGGAAGCCCAGTTCCGACAGGCGGTAGCGCCCCTCCGCCTGCACCGGCGGGGGCGGCGGAGCGGCGGGCGCGGTCGCGTCGGCGACGATCATGGCGGTCTGGGTCGGCAGCGGCCGGGTGACGTCGGACAGCCGCATCACCGCCTGATCCACCTCCTGCTGCGTGCGGCCGGAGGCGACGGCAACGAAGCCGCCGCCGGTCCCGTCGCCTGCGGCCGGCAGGGGATAGACCGCCAGGAACGGGCCTGTCACGGCGGCGGCGCGCGCCTCCCCCAGAATCGGGGCGATGCGGTCGCGGGTGCCGATCAGGATGTTCTTGCCGCCCGGCAGCGGCAGGCTTTCCAGCGTCTGCGCCGCACCGCCGGCGGGTTTGGCCGGCACCGGCACCGCCACCACGCGCGGAGTCCGGTCGCCCAGCAGCAGGCCGTAGGACTGCGCCACCATGGCGCCCCAGCCGAGATGGTCGGCGTCGATCTCGCTGCCGGGATAGAGGATCGCCAGCGGTTCGCGCGCCCGGTCGGCGGAAGCCAGCAGCTGGCGCATCATCGCGAGATCGGGTTCCGGCACGCCGCCGTCCGACAGCAGGGTCAGCGAGGACGCCGCCAGATTGACCCGCGCCCACAGGTCGTAGGTGCCGCGGACCGTGCAGATGGCGCGGTGCTGGGCACTGGTCTGGAAGACGATCTGGTTCTCGCCCGGGCGGATCAGGCTGCCCGGCAGGGTGATGGAGGCGTTGACCGGTCCCCGGAAGGCGGCGAGCGGCAGGTCGGCCACCGGCGAGCCGTTGATGAAGACCGACATCGCCCCCTTCTCGGGCAGGATGTCGATGCCGTTCTCGTAGGTCAGCGCCAGCACGGCGGAGGTCAGCCCGACCACCGGCGGCAGGACGGCGCGCAGGACCACCGTCTCCGTCTCGCCGTTGAGAGTGACCTCCGGCTGGTCGTCGCGCAGGTTCGACAGCGGGATCACCCGCTTGTCCGCCGCCGACGCCGGCTGCGCCCAGCCGGCCCACAGGGACAGCAGCGTCAGCACGGTCCAGCAGGCCCGGCGGAGGCCGGTATGAGTGCGCATGCCCGCCATTGCCGTTACGGAGCCTGGAAGGTCAGGATGCGGCGCAGCGCGCCGGGCAGGGCCAGCAGCACATGCCCCAGCCGCGGCACCACCCGGGTGGCGAAGAACAGCAGCCCGCCGAAGAAGGTCGGCGCGGCCACGCGCTTGCGGTCCAGGAAGATGTCCCAGCCGACGCTGTTGCCGAAGACGAAGCGCGCCATCTCCACGATGTCCTGGCGGTCGCGCGGGGCGAACCCGGCACCGACCGCCAGTTCGCCGCCGCGCATCTCGATGCGGAAGATGCGCACGCCGGTGGTGGTCGCCGCCTCCGTCTCCGTCGCGGCGATGGTCAGGACCGGCGTCCGGTCGGGCTGGGCCAGCAGGTCGCGCCATTTCGGATCGACGATCAGCCCGACGCCGCCGGCCGACACGTCGGCGACCGTCAGGTCGATGCTGGTCCCGTCCTCGAACTTCAGCGCCGCCGGACGGTCGACGGTGAAACGCTCCTGCCGGCGGACCCGCTTGCGCTCATAGACGACGGCAAGTCCACCCAGCGCCAGCAGGAAGCTCAAGGAACACCACACCGCCACCGGCACGATGGCGGCGCGGTGTTCCGGGAAGATCGAATAGCGCCAGGCGCAGGCGGCCAGCCCGGCAGCCAGCAGCAGCGTGGTGACGATGAAGGGGGTGGCCAGCGGAGAGAAGCCGTCCTCGTCAACCGACTGGCCCTTGGCGGTCACCTTGAACACCGGGTCGCGCGGCCGGATCATCGTCGCCAGCGCCGCGCGGGAGACGTGGAAGGACTGCAGGTACTCGTACAGTTCCGAGAACAGCGGCCAGCGCATCCGGCCGTGCAGGAACTGCGACAGGAAGGCGGCGGCGAAGACGTGCGGCAGGACGAAGCAGGCGAAGTCCGGCAGGTTGATGCGGTAGATCTCCAGCCCGAACAGGGCATAGCACAGCGGCGACAGCAGGAAGATCGGCCGCCAGAACCAGAAGAACCAGTAAAGCATGGTGCTGGTGTAGCAGAGCCGCTGCGAGATGGTCAGGCCGCGCTTGAAGAGCGGGTTCTTCAGCAGGAACAGCTGGATCATGCCCTGGGTCCAGCGCGAGCGCTGGGCGATGAAGCTGTCGAAGGTTTCCGGCTGCAGCCCGGCGATCAGCGGGCGCGGCAGATAGACGCTGCGCCAGCCGCGCGAATGCAGCTCCAGCGCGGTCTCGCAATCCTCCGTCACCGTGTCGCCGCTGAAACCGCCGACCTCCTCCAGCGCCGCGCGGCGCAGGATGGCGGCGGACCCGCAGAAGAAGGAGCCGTTCCAGCGGTCGAGCCCCGGCTGGATCGAGTAATAGAACATCTCGTTCTCGCTCGGCATCCGCTCGAAGGTGCCGAGGTTGTATTCGACCGGGTCGGGATTGACGAAGAAATGCGGCGTCTGGACCAGGAACAGGCCGGGGTCCTGCTGGAAGAAACCCACCGTCGCCTTCAGGATGCCGACCGTCGGCACATGGTCGGCGTCCAGGATCAGCAGCAGGTCGCCCGACGTCTTGTGGAAGGCGTGGTTGATGTTGCCGGCCTTGGCATGCTCGTTGCGCGGCCGGGTCATGTAGGTGACCTGCAGCCGCTCGCACAGCGCCTGCAGAGTCTCGCGCCGCGCCTTCGCTGCGGCGGCCTGCTCCGGGTTGCTGTGGGCCAGCTTCTGGTCGGTGCCGCCGTCGTCCAGCAGATAGACGTGCAGCTTGTCGCGCGGGTAGTCGATGCAGACCGCGGCGGCCAGCGTCGTCTCCAGCAGTTCCGGCTCCTCGTTGTAGGAGGGGATGTAGACGTCGACGCTGGGCCAGAGGGCGGGATCTCCGGTCGGGGCCGACGGTTCGCGGGCGACGGGGTCGATGATGACGAACAGCGAGGTCAGGAACAGAACGAAGGACAGCGCCTCGGCCGCGAACAGGGTCACGCCGGGGATGAAGTTCACCAGATCGTCCACCGGCGGCATCGTGCCGGTCAGCCGCCAGAAGAAATAGCGGAAGGTGACGAAAGCCAGCAGCAGCACGGTCAGCGTGCGGGCATGCCAGAAACGCTGGGCGAAGCGCCCCAGCACGAAGGCCGCGGCGACCACGCCGGCGGAAATCGCGGCGCTGGCAAATCTTCCGACGGGCAGGGCCGCCAGCGCAAGAAACAAACCCGCCGACAGCAACAACAGAATCCAGAGCAGAACCGACCGCAGCGAGAACCGGCGACTCTTCAGGCTCGACTGTCGTTTGGCTTGCTGCGCCTTATTGTTCAGAGGGCGAACAACGGTCTTGGCGCCGGACGAAGTTGTCATGCGGATCCGCGGAATTGTGCCATTCCACCTTAGTGGGTGCCCCCTTATCGCTCAAGCTTCGTTACAAATCGTTACTGACTCGTGATAAAGATTGCTCAAAAGCCATGCTTCGCGATCCGGTGCGCCCTCGACCGCGGAACCCTGTCGCCGGGGGCCGGCGGCGCCCCGATCGAAGCGCCGCGACTCGGGGATGTGGCGAGGCTCCTCAGCCCGGCGCCCCCGGATAACGCGCGCCCTTCAGCAGGCCGGCGAGATGGGCGGCATTGCGCGCCAGCATGGCATTGGTGGTGGCGACCGGCTTCGGCGTCTCCTTCAACTCGCGATAGTCGGTCGACTGCATCGCCTCTCCGACCCAATAGGTGCCGGCGGTCGCGGCGAGCGTGAAGCCGACGTCGTTCAGCGCCTGGAACAGCTCGGCGCAGACATGGTGGGCGCCGTCCTCGTTGCCGACGACGCAGACCGCGGCGACCTTGCCGAAGGACACCATCCGCCCCTGGTCGTCGGTCTCGCCCAGGAAGGCGTCCATCCGCTCCAGCACCCGCTTGCAGACGGAGGAGGGCTGGCCCAACCAGATCGGCGTGCCGAGCAGCAGGATGTCGGCGTCCAGGATGCGGCGGCGCAGCGCCGGCCAGTCGTCCCCCTCCCCTTCGTCGGACGTCACGCCCGGCTTGATGTTCAGCCCGGCGACCCGCACCACCTCGCCGGCCGCGGAAACACCATGGCCGGCCAGTTCGGACAGCACCTGCCCCAGCAGCACATCGGTCGAGGACGGCTTGTCCGACGCCTTCAATGAACAATTCAGGGCGATGACGGTAAGCGGCGCAGTTGCCATGTTCATGATCCTTTTCCGGTTGGCTCCGCAGCGACTTGGACCGCGGCGCCGGATCGGCAAACAATCGCACCCCGGCCTACCGCCAATGCCCCCGGCCATCCTGCGCAAACTGATCCTTTGCGCGGCTGCCTTGCGCGGTGGCTTGGGCTTGGGGGGATGACGCGGCGCGGGAATGCCGCCATGGTGGCTGACAATTCGTCCACCCACCGGTTGCAGCACGGGATCCGCACAGCCTCCATGCCCGCCTTCGCCCTTCTGTCCGACGCCTTTGCGGTGCTGGCCCCGGTCTTCCTGGTGGCGGCGCTGGGCTATGGCTGGACCCGCCGAAAGCTTCCCTACGACAGCGCCTTCATCACCACCTTCGCGATCAACGTGTCGTCGCCCTGCCTAGTCTTCTCTGCCCTGACCCGGCTGCACCTGTCGGCCGACGTGATGGGGGAGATGGCGCTGGCGGCGACCGCCTGCATGGCGCTGACCGCGCTGGCGTCGGTGCCCGTGCTGCTGGCGAGCGGACTGTCGCTGCGGGTCTATATACCGGCGATGGCCTTTCCCAACGCCGGCAACCTGGGTCTGCCGGTCTGCCTGTTCGCCTTCGGTGAGAACGGCCTCAGCCTTGCCGTCCTGTTCTATGCGGTGATGGCGGTCGGCCAGTTCACGCTGGGGCCGGCGCTGGCCGCCGGGCGGTTCGATTTGGGGCAGATGGCGCGCACGCCGACGATCTACGCGGTGGCGCTGGCGGTGGCGATCCAGCTGGCCGGGCTGCCGCTGCCGCTGTGGATCGGCAACACCACCACGCTGCTGGGCAATTGCGCCGTGCCGTTGATGCTGTTCTCGCTGGGGGTGGCGCTGTCGAAGCTGCGGCTGTCGGGGGCGGTGCGGGCGCTGTCGATGTCGGCCTTCCGGCTGGCGGTCGGCTTCGCCATGGGACTGCTGGTATCCTGGGCGATGGGGCTGACCGGGACCACGCGCGGCGTGGTGCTGGTGCAAAGCTCCATGCCGGTGGCGGTCTTCAACTATCTCTGGGCGTTGCGCTACGGCAATTCGCCGGAGGATGTGGCCGGCATGGTCCTGTGCTCCACCGCCATGGCCTTCGTCGGGCTGCCGGCGCTTCTGATGATCGTGATGCAGTAGGAGGGAGGAAGTTCATGGCGCACAGGCAACACCGCTATGCCGTCCGGCTGAGCTGGACCGGCAATCTCGGCACCGGCACCTCGGGCTACAAGGCCTACAGCCGCGACCACGAGCTGACCGCCGGCACCAAGCCTGCCATTCCCGCGACCTCCGACCCGGCCTTCCGCGGCGATCCGGCGCGCTGGAACCCGGAGGAGATGCTGGTCGGCGCCCTGTCCTCCTGCCATCAGCTCTGGTACCTGCATCTCTGCGCCACCGCCGGGATCACCGTCACCGCCTACAGCGACGAGGCCGAGGGGGTGATGGAGGAGGAAGCCGACGGCGCCGGCCAGTTCACCACCGTCGTTCTGCGGCCGCGGGTGACGCTGGCGCCGGGATCGGACGCCGAAAAGGCGCTCGCGCTGCACCACGACGCCGCGGAGAAATGCTTCATCGCCCGTTCCGTCAACTTCCCGGTCCGGCACGAGCCGACGGTTGAGGTCGAGGGATGAGCAGCGCCCCTCCCCTCTCCGTTTCCCTCTCCGTCCTGGACGCCGTCGCCGGGCGGCGCAGCATCCGCGCCTTCCTGCCGACGCCGGTGGAGCGCGAGACGGTGCTGCGCATCCTCGACCTCGCCGCCCGCGCGCCGAGCGGTTCCAACATCCAGCCCTGGAAGGTCCATGCCATCGCCGGGGAGGCGCGCGCCGCCCTGTCGGCGGAACTGCTGGCCGCCCATGAGGCGGGGGAGCCGGAGGTGCCGGAATATCCCTATTACCCGGAAAACTGGCGGGAGCCCTATCTCGGCCGTCGCCGGGCTGTGGGATGGGCGCTCTACGGCTCGATCGGCATCGGCAAGGGCGACCGGGAACGGATGGCGCGTCAGCACGGCCGCAACTGGCTGTTCTTCGGGGCGCCGGTCGGGCTGTTCTTCTCCATCGACCGCGACATGGGCAAGGGCGCCTGGCTCGACCTCGGCATGTTCATGCAGAATGTCATGATCGTCGCCCGCGGCTTCGGGCTGGAGACCTGCCCGCAGGCGGCCTTCTGCTACCGCCACGCCATCACCGCCCGCCATCTGGGGCTGCCCGACACGGAAATCATCGCCAGCGGCATGGCGCTGGGCTTCGCCGACTGGTCGGCGCCGGAGAACAACTTCCCGACCGAGCGCGAACCGGCTGAGGCGTTCACCCGCTTCACCGGCTTCTGAAACCGACGCTTCTTAGAGGGTGACGAATCCGCTGGGCGCCGCCGCCGACGGGGCGCAGGGCGACAGCAGCCGGGAGACGAAGGCGGCGGTCTGCACCAGGACGCGCGGCGAGAAGGGCTTGGCGATATAGCCCAGCCCGACGCCGCCGGCCTGGGCCTTGCTGGGCGGATTCCCGGTTGCGAAGACGCACGGGATCCCCATCGCCTTCAGTTCGCGGGCGACGTCCAGCCCGTTCGACCCGTTGGCCAGCTTGATGTCGACGAACGCCATGTCGGGGGTCTCCTTCCCGGCCAGGGCGAGGGCGGAGGGCAGATCCTCCGCGATCCCCGTCACCTCGTGGCCGGCGGACTGAAGCGTCAGCGCCACGCCCTCGGCGATCAGAAATTCGTCTTCTATGATCAATATCTTCATTGTTTTTCTTGTAATTTTTGCACGATGTACGGAAGCGTCACGCCCGGGTTGGTTTTCCCGGCCTCATGGGGAAAGTTAAAAGGAAGCGCGTGCCCGGAGTCAAACGTTCGATCTCCAGCCGCCCCCTGATCTGCCGCGTCAGATTGCGGACCGTGTTGAGCCCGAAGCCGCCGCCGCCGGTGCTGGCGACCTCGTCGGGCAGGCCGATGCCGTCGTCGGCGACGTCGATGCGGACCTCATTGCCCTCCACCTCCATGTCCAGCCGGACGGTGCCGGTCCGCCCATCGGGGAAGGCGTGCTTGTAGCTGTTGGTCAGCAGTTCGTTGACGATCAGCGCCACCGGGACCGCGGTGTCGACCGGAGCCGCCAGCGGCGTGCCCACCGCCACGCTAATCGTCGGCTCGCCGGCCCCCCCGCCGCCCCCGCTGGCCGGTATCGCGTTCTCGGCGATGCTGCGGATCAGGTCCGACAGTTCGACCGTGTCGTACACCGCCCCTTCGCCGTAGAGACGGCGATGGACCTCGGCGATCGCCAGCACCCGGCCGCTGCTTTCCAGCAGTTCCTCCCGCACCTCCGGGCTGCGATGGCGGAGCGCCTGGGTCCGCAGCAGATTGGCGACGATCTGCAGCGAGTTCTTCACCCGGTGGTTCACCTCGTCCAGCAGGACGCGGTTCTCCTGCAGCGCCGCGGCCAGCGCCTGCCCCTCCGCCCATTCCGCCTGATAATCCCGCTCCAGCCGCCGGACCGTCGTGTAGCCGCGCCAGCCGGCGACCGTCACGAACAGCAGCCCATAGCCGATCATTAGCAGTTCCAGGATGGTGGCCTGGCGGCTGCGCCGGGCGAGCAGTTGGCTCTCCTCCGCCCGCATGGCGGCGGTCGTCCGCCGGATCTCGGCCATCATGCCGGCGCCCGTGCCCTCCCGCGCCATGTCGAACGCCCGGCCGAGGCCGGCGTCCTCCACCTGCCGCAGAACCTCGGCCATCCGTTCGAGACGGTCGGCGGTCAGCGCATGCAGGGCCTTCACCTTGTCCTGCTGGACGGGGTTGTCGGCGGTCAGGACGCCAAGACGGTCCAGCAGCGCCCGGCTGCGCGCCACCCCCTGCTCGTAGGAGGCGAACTGGTCCCGGTCCTGCGACAGCAAATAGCCGCGCTGGCTGGATTCGGCATCGGACAGGCTGGACTGCAGATCCTCAACCGTGGAGATGACTTTATGCGTGTGGTCGACCCAGTCGATGGCGCGGCGATATTCGATGAACACGAAGACGAGAAGCAGAAAGCCGACGAACAGGCCGCCGAACAGCACCGCCGATACTCTGGCGGCACGGGCGCGGACCTGCTTCCGCGCCAAGCTGGCATCCGTGTTGATCGACATGGCCTATTCCCGCTTCACGGCGAAGACCGCCTGATCCATTGTCCGGGCAGTCTGTATCTTCCCGCAGGGGCGGCATTGACGTGAGTCAAAATCAGCGGAACTGGAAAAAGAGCCTGGGGACTACCCGCAACATGACAGGGCACCACCGCTACCCGCCCAACGCCGAAGCCAGCGCGTCCTGCAGGCGGGCGGGCTGGATCGGCTTGTGCAGCAGCGCGCACTGCGCGCCGGCCGCTTCGCGCAGACGGTCGGCCGAAGTGTCGCCGGTCAGCAGAACACCGGGAACGTCGCGCGACAGGCGGCGGCGGACCATGTCCATCACCATCAGCCCGGTGGTCCCCTCCGGCAAGCGATAGTCGGCGAGGATCAGGTCGGGCGGTTCGCCCGCGTCGATCAGGCTGTCCAGAAGCTGCTCCGCCTCAGCCCCGCTGCCGGCCTCCATCACGCGATAGCCCCAATCCTCCAGCATCAGGACCAGCGCCATGCGGATGACGGCGTCGTCCTCCACCAGCATGACCAGCCGGTCCGTGCCATCGCCGGTCAGGCTGCCGCCGGCGCTTCCGCCCACGGCCGGATGTTCCCCGCCATTCGCCCTTTGCTCCGTCAGCGGCAGGCTGACCGTGAAGCGGCTGCCCCGGCCGAGCGAGGAGGTCACGTCGATATCGCCGCCCAGCATGGTGACCAGCCGCCGGGCGATGCTCAGCCCAAGCCCCAGACCTTCGCGCCGGTCGCGGGCGGCGTTGCCCACCTGGAAGAAGTCCTGGAAGATGCGGCCGATATGCTGGTCGGCGATGCCGATGCCGTTGTCCCACACCTCGATCTGCAGGCGGTCGCCGCGCCGCCGGGCGCCGAGCAGCACCCGGCCGCCGGGGGCGTAGCGCAGCGCGTTGGTCAGCAGGTTGCGCAGCACCCGCTCGAGCAGTCCCGGATCGGTCCGCGTCGACAGCGACGGGGCCACCAGACGCAGGCTCTGCCCGCCCTTTTCGGCGAGGGCCGAGAATTCACCATGCAGCCGGGCCAGCAGGGCGGCGATGTCGACCGGTTCCGGATTGGGGGCCACCAGCCCGGCCTCCAGCTTGGAGATGTCGAGCATCCCGTCCAGCATGCCGCCCAGCCCGCCGAGAGACGACTGGATCTGCTCCGCCATCCGCCGCGCCCCGGCGGGAAGGCTTTCCTTCAGCAGCAGGTCGGACAGCAGCAGCAAGGCCTGCACCGGCTGGCGCAGGTCGTGGCTCGCCGCCGCCAGGAAGCGTTCGCGGGCGTCCAGCGCCACGTTCAGGTCGCGCTCCAGCGCCTTCACCGCGGTGATGTCGGCGACGCTGGACACCACGGCCTCCACCCTGCCGGCCTGATCGGCGACGGGGTGGCTCGACACCCGCAGCCAGCGGGTGGGCGCGGTCGCCTCCCCCCCCTCGACCATGCCGATGATGCGTTCCACCACCGGTTTGCCGCTGCGCACCGCCTCCGCCGCGGGGGGAAGCCCGTGCAGGCGGTTGCCGTTGGCGTCGATGAAGCGGCGGCCGGCGGTGGTCTGGACCGGTTGCGCGTCCGCCGCGTCATAGGCGGACGCCGTGGGGTCGAGCAGCGCGCGGGCCGGGCCGTCCAACAGCCGCTCGGCCATGGCATTGGCCAGCAGGTTGTGGCCGTCGGCGGCGGTCATCGCCAGCGCGTCGTGCAGCGACTGCACCAGCACGCGGTGCCGCCGCTCGCTGAGGTTCAGCGCCGCTTCCGCCGTCCGCCGGGCGGTGACGTCGCGGAAGGCGACGACGGCGCCTTGGATGCGCTCCTCCATCGGCGCCAGCCGCTTGCCCGATGCCAACATCGGCGAGATGGAGATCTCCACCAGCAGCGTGCCGCCATCCTCGCGGCGCAGCCTTTCACAGGCGACGCGGCGGGGCCGGCCGTCCGTCAGCGACAGGGCCAGCGCGCGGGCCGCCCCGCCGGCCTGGCCAGTGCCCCCGAATGCAGTGTCTCCCTCGCTCCCCGGAAGCCCCGTCTCCGTCTCCGGCGCCGGACCGGCCAGCAGGTCCGACGGCGGCCGGCCGATCAGGTCGAGGTCGAGATGGCCGGTCATCGCCGTCGCCGCGGCGTTGACGAAGCGGATGCGGCCGTCGGCGTCCACCCCCAGGATGCCGTCGCCGACCGACTGCAGGATATGGTGATAGTCGGCCCGCGCCCGCTCGGCATCGTCGCGGGCCTGCTGTACCTCGCGCAGCCAGGCATTGCGTTCGGTCAGGTCGGTGATGGTCAGCAGCACGTCGCCGCGGTCGCTGTCGTCCAGCGTCACCCGGCGGGCGTCGGTCAGCCCGTCGATGATCGTGCCCTGCGGCCCGAGATAGCGGAACTCCTGCCGGACCCATTCGCCGCCATCGCGCAGCCGGCCGAGCGCGGTGAACAGACGGCCATGGTCGAGGCTGTCGACCAGAAGCGTCAGCGGCCGGCCCTTCAGCCGCAGCATCGGCAGGCCGAACTGCCGTTCGGCGGCGCTGTTGGCCTCGCCGACGATGCCGGCGGCATTCACCGCCAGACAGGCGAGCGGCACCGACTGGAAAAGCTGGAGATATTGCAGGCGCGACGCCTCCAGCGCCTGTTGGGCGCCGCGCAGTTCCTCGTTCTGGATTTCCAGCTCGGCCTGATGGACATACAGCTCGTGCAGCAGTTCCTTCATCGAGGTGGCGGTGATGTCCGCCGCTTCGAAGTTTCCGCGGCTGAGGATGGTTTCGGCGCGGCGGCGCAGGCGGCCGGAAGACTCCTCGGTCATTCAGCCCCCCTGTCGCCCTTTGCGGCGCCGTTCCCATTCCCGTCGAGCTGCAATTCCATCAGCCTGCGGTTGGTGATGTTGATGTGGCTGACGACGATGCCGCCGTCACGGTCGTTCAGGCGGGTGGCGTGCATCAGGAACCAGCGCTGCTCGTCGGGCGAATGGCAGGGATATTCGATGGTGAAATCGTCGGCCTCGCCGTCCAGGATGCGGCGCAGCCCGTCATGCACCGCACGGCCGATGCCGTCCTTCTCCTTTACTTCCGGGGTCAGGCAGACCTCCAGATAGTTGGTGCCGACGCCGCAACGCTCGACCGCAGCGGCGCCGTTGCGCTGGGCGAAGCTGCGCCAGGCGGCGTTCACCATGACGATCCGGCCCTGCCGGTCGGTGACGGCGATATGCTCCGGCAGGCTGTCCAGCACATTCTGCAGCCGCTCTTCCGCCAGCTTGGTGTCGGTCACGTCGACGAAGGTCACCACCACGCCGCCGACCTGATTCTTGTCGGTCAGATAAGGCAGGATCCGCGTCAGCACCCAGCGGCCGTCATAGACGCGGACATGGCGTTCCACCGGCTCCTGTCCGTCGAACACCTTGCGGATGTCGGCGAGGAAGTCGGGATAGTCGATGTTGGTCGACAGATGCGCGATGGACCGGCCGATGTCGCGCGGGATGATGTTGATGAATCCGGCCGCCGCCGGGGTGAAGCGGCGGATGACGAAGTCGGTGTCGAGAAACACCGTGCCGATCTCGGTCGAGCGCAGCAGATTGTCGAGGTCGTTGGTGATCTCCGTCAGCTCCTCCACCTTCGCCTGGTATTCGGCGTTGACGGAGTAAAGCTCCTCGTTGACGGACTGCAGTTCTTCGTTGGTGCTCTGCAACTCTTCGTTTGAGGCCAGCAGTTCTTCGTTGGTCGCCTGCAGTTCCTCGTTGGCGGTTTCCAGTTCCTCGATGGTCGCCTGCAGATTCTCGCCGCGCGACAGCAGTTCCTGCTCCAGCCCGCGGATGCGCTCGGCGGCGTCGGCATTCAGGTCGAAGTCGGAATCCGGCACCGACAGCGGCAGCATATTGGCGCGGTCCAGCACCACCAGGGCGAAGCGGCGCCCGGTCTTGCGCGCGACATAGGGCTGGACGCGCAGGCTGATCGCCGCCACCCCCTCGCGGTCCTTCACCGGGATGTTGGACAGCGCGAACTCCTCGCCGGAGCGGAAGGCACGGTTCAGCGCGGTGCCCGTCACCATGGCGACGGAGGAGGGCAGCATCTTCAGCACATTCAGCGTCGCCTCGCCCGCCGGCACCTTCAGCAGGGACGATGCGTCGCCGAACACGTGCATGATCGTCATCTGTTCGTTGACCAGCAGGCAGGGCGGCACATAGGCCTTCATCAGCGTGGCCATCGCCTCGTCGATGGCGGCCCCCTCCTCCATCGCGTGGGATCCGCCGTCGTCGGCATGGCGGGCCAACGGGGCCGCCACCGTCGGCACCAGCAGCCGCGACAGCCGGAACGACCCGGCGCGCAGGCTCTGGAAGACCTTGTTGCGGCTGTCGACCGTGTGGAAATCGCCTTGCAGGTCGCCCAGCGTCTCGCTGGTGCCGAGGAACAGGAAGCCGCCCTGGCGCAGCGCGTACTGGAACAGGCTGAGCACCTTCCGCTGCAGCGGCTGGTCCATATAGATCAGCAGGTTGCGGCAGCTCAGCAGGTCGATCTTGGTGAAGGGCGGGTCGCGCATGATGTTGTGGGCGGCGAACACCACCATGCGGCGGATGTCGCGCGACACCACATAGCTCTCGCCACGCGCGGTGAAGAAGCGGGAGAGCCGTTCCTGCGACACGTCTTCGGCGATGGATCTGGGATATTCGCCCAGGCTCGCCACCTCGATGCTGTCCTGGTCGATGTCGGTGGCGAAGATCTTGACGTCGAAGCTGCGGCCCAGCCGTTCCTGCGCCTCGGCGAACAGGATGGCGATGGAATAGGCCTCCTCGCCGCTGGCGCAGCCGCAGACCCAGACGCGGATCATGTCGGTCGGGCTGCGGTTGGCGAGCAGGCTGGGGATCACCCGGTCAGCCAGGACGCGGAAGGCCGCCTCGTCCCGGAAGAAGCGGGTGACGCCGATCAGCATCTCCTTGTAAAGATTGACCGTTTCGGCGCTGTTCCGCCGCAGCAGGGCGGCATACTCCTCCATCGAGTCGAGCCCGGCACCCTGCATGCGCCGTTCGATCCGCCGCAGCAGCGTCGCCAGCTTGTAATGCGAGAAATCGACGCCAGTGACGGAGCGGATGACCGCGATGATCTGGGCCAGCGGATCGTCGCCCTCCTCGCGCCGCTGGCGGGCGGGCATCGGACGGGCGCGGGCCAGCGCCTTGCGCGCGTGCTCGATCAGCCGGGCCGGCAAATCCTCCGGCGGCAGGGCGGCATCGATCTGGCCGGTGGCGAGCGCGCTGCGCGGCATGCCGTCGAACTGCGCCGTTTCCGGCTGCTGGACCGCGGCGAAGCCGCCGGCCGACTTGATTGCCATCAGGCCGCGCGTGCCGTCCGACCCGGTGCCCGACAGGATCAGGCCGATGGCGCGAGAGCCCTGGTCGCGGGCGAGCGCGGTCAGGAAGATGTCGATCGGCAGGCTCATGCCGCTGCCGGCATCCTTGGTGGTCAGCCGCAGGCGGCCGTCCTCGATGCTCAGGTGCTTGCCCGGCGGCAGCAGATAGACGGTGTTGCGCTGGACCGGCACGCCGTCGGTCGCCTGCACCACCTCCATCTCGGTATGCTTGGCGAGCAGGTCGACCATCAGGCTCTTGTGCACCGGCGACAGGTGCTGGACCACGACATAGGCGAGGTCGCTGTCGCCCGGCACCGCGTCGAAGAAACGCTGCAGCGCCTCCAGCCCGCCGGCCGAGGCGCCGATGCCGACGATGCAGCAGGCCTGTTCCGGCGCAACGCCGTCTTCCGCCGGCTGGGCCGCAATCGCAGCGTCCTCTTGCGGCGTTGTTGTGTTCACGTCAGGTTGCGTGACCGGGGATTCCGTTGGCACGGCGATAAACAAGTCCTTCTGGCGTCGGCTGCCGGTTCTCGGTGCAAGCGAGCCCTTCGCTATATCCGCCGCATCTGGTTTGGTCAACTTGGCTGTCGTAGGACTTCGTCCTCCAACCGCATCATTTTAATTGGAATGCGTCGGATGATGTATCGATTTGACCTTGGTTTTATAACGAATGTATCGTGTCTGAAGTATCTTGCGCCGAGCGGCCCGCATGCATCGTCCGAAAGGCTGGAAAGCCGCGGCCCATCGGGACGGAGGGCCTGACGCGCGCGAAATTCCTGCTATGTTTGCTTCCCAGGCACCACATCCGGGGCGCCACATCCGGGAGCGTCACGGGATTGCCAAGTCAGCAGGAACGGGTCATGAGCTTCACCTCGATCTATCGCCACGGATTCGCGCGGGTGGCCGCCTGCACCACGCGCTGCACCCCGGCCGATCCGGCGGCCAACGCCGCCGCCGTGCTGGAGGCCGCGCGGGCCTGCCACGACAAGGCTGTGGCGGTGGCCCTGTTCCCCGAACTGGCGCTGTCCGGCTATGCCATCGACGATCTGCTGATGCAGGACCCGCTGATCGACGCGGTGGAACAGGCGATCCTCGATCTGGTCCAGGCTTCGACCGGGCTGATGCCGCTGCTGCTGGTCGGCGCGCCGCTGCTGTATGACGGGCGGCTCTACAACACGGCGGTGGCGATCCAACGCGGCGAGCTGCTGGGCGTGGTGCCGAAGCAGCATCTGCCGAACTATCGGGAATTCTACGAGCGCCGCCAGTTCGCCTCCGGCGCCGGCACCGAAGGCGGGACGATCCGCATCGGCGACCTGACCGCCCCCTTCGGCCCCGACCTGCTGTTCTCCGCCGAGGACCAGCCGGGTCTGGTCGTCCATGCCGAGATCTGCGAGGATCTGTGGGTGCCTGCTCCGCCCAGCACCATGGCGGCGCTCGCCGGCGCCACCGTGCTGGCCAACCTGTCGGCCAGCAACATCACCATCGGCAAGTCGGACACCCGCCGCCTGCTGGCCAAGTCGCAGTCGGCGCGCTGCCTCGCCGCCTATCTCTATTCGTCGGCCGGCACGGGAGAATCGACCACCGACCTCGCCTGGGACGGCCAGACCTCGATCTTCGAGAATGGCGAGATGCTGGCGGAGACCGACCGCTTCCCCGACGGCGCCCAGATGGCGGTCGCCGACGTCGATCTCGACCTGCTGCGCCAGGAACGGCTGCGCCAGGGCACCTTCGACGACAACCGCCGTCTGTTCGTTGAGGCGACCGGAGGCTTCCGCACCGTCGGCTTCCGCCTCGACGCGCCGGAGGAGGATGTCGGGCTGCTGCGCGTGGTGCCGCGCCTGCCCTTCGTTCCGGCCGCCGCCGAACGGCTGGAGCAGGACTGCTACGAGGCCTACAACATCCAGGTCGCCGGGCTGGTGCAGCGGCTGCGTGCCACCGGCATCGGCACGGTGGTGATCGGCGTGTCGGGCGGGCTGGACAGCACCCACGCCCTGATCGTCGCCGCCCGCGCCATGGACCGGCTGGGCCTGCCGCGCTCGGGCATCCTCGCCTACACCATGCCCGGTTTCGGCACCAGCGAGGGCACCAAGTCCAACGCCTGGCGGCTGATGACGGCGCTGGGGGTGACGGCCAAGGAACTCGACATCCGGCCGGCCGCCAACCAGATGCTGAAGGACATGGACCACCCCTTCGCCCGCGGCGAGGCGGTTTATGACGTGACCTTCGAGAATGTGCAGGCCGGCCTGCGCACCGATTACCTGTTCCGCCTCGCCAACCACAACAACGGCCTCGTGCTGGGCACCGGCGATCTGTCGGAACTGGCGCTGGGCTGGTGCACCTATGGCGTCGGCGACCAGATGTCCCATTACAACGTCAATGCCGGCGTGCCCAAGACGCTGATCCAACATTTGATCCGCTGGGTCAGCCGCACCGGCCAGTTCCAGCAGGAGGTGTCGGAGACGCTCGACGCCATCCTGAAGACGGAAATCTCGCCGGAACTGGTGCCGGCCGGCTCCGACAAGGCGCTGCAAAGCTCCGAATCCGTGGTCGGGCCGTATGATCTGCAGGACTTCAACCTGTTCTACGTGCTGCGCTACGGCTTCCGCCCGTCCAAGATCGCCTTCCTGGCCCGCCATGCCTGGGGCGACGTCGCCAAGGGCGATTGGCCGGAGGGCTATCCCCTGGAGAAGCGCCGCGCCTACAGCCTGGCCGAGATCCGTGACTGGCTGCGCGTCTTCCTGCGCCGCTTCTTCGGCTTCAGCCAATTCAAGCGCTCCGCCATGCCGAACGGCCCGAAGGTGGCCGCCGGCGGCTCACTGTCGCCCCGCGGCGACTGGCGCGCGCCGTCCGACGGCAACGCCCGCATCTGGCTGGAGGAATTGGAGCGCGAGGTTCCGACGGAGTGAGAGCGGTTCCCGCCCTCCTTCTCGGCCGTCATTCCCGCGAAGGCGGGAATCCAGTCGCATCAAGTGCTTGAGCCGGAAGCCTGGATCCCCGCCTTCGCGGGGATGACGGCTGAAAAAGGCTCTGATGCTTCAGAAGTATGGAAATAAGCAAAAAGGCCGGCGCCCCATCGGAGCGCCGGCCTTTTGCTGTCGATACGAACCTGCTCAGATCGAAATGCGCAGCGATTCCCGGTTCACCGGCGCAGCGTCGGGCGTGGTCATCGGGCGCGGCGGCACGGCCGGGCGCAGGCCGGCGGGCGGCTGGCCCTGAGCCGGGGTGGCAGCGGGCTGGGCGGCAGGCGCCTGTGGAGCGGCGGTCTGCGGAGCAGCGGTCTGGGGCGTGCCCGGATGCGGCTGGGTCGCCTGCTGGGCGGCGATGAACTGGCCCTGGGCGGTCAGGCCGCTGGCGACGTTGCGGTTGATGTTGACCAGCGTGTCGATCTTGCCGAAATCCAGGTCGACCAAGCGGTTCGTCGTCTCGCGGTCGACCAGCAGCGACAGGGCCGCGATGTTCGTGCGGACCTCCGGCGGATGGCCGCAATCCTCTTCGGTGATCGCCGCCTGGAAGATCGTCCACAGGCGCTGATTCAGCTGCAGAGCCTCGCGGAAGGCCTTTTCGTCCTTGGCGTGGCTGGCGGCGATGATACGGCGCGCCGCTTCCGCCAGGGCCCAAGCCTCGACGTCGCGCGGATTGTCCGAGGTCGGCTTGTTGGCGTAGGTGGGAGTCGGCTTCATTCCAAACCCTCGGGGGAAAACCCATCCGGTGGGGCGGACCTGCCCCTTTGCTTCGTCGCGGAAGTGTCGGTTATCCGACGGGCTTTGTCAACGCAACGGGGGTACTTCGGCCGGTCCGCAGGCCCGTGCCGCAAACTGGTCACAAGTCCTATGCGTTTCGGAAAGGAGATCAATTGCGGTTTCCACCACCCGCTCCTCGCCGATGCCGTCCATCAGGCCGCGGTCGTCGGGGTTGGCGGCGACGCGGGCCAGCAGGTCGGCCTGCGGCACGCTGCTGGTCACCACCCGGCCACGCGGCCCCCAGGGACCGTAGATGGCGGGATAGCCGGGACCGAACAGCCCGACGGTCGGCACTCCCGCCGCCGCCGCGATGTGCATCAGCCCGCTGTCGTTGCCGACATAGAGCGCCGCCCGCTCCAGGCAGGCGGCGGCGGCCATCGGGTCGGTTCGGCCGGTCAGGTCGATGGCCTTCGATCCCAGCGCGTCCAGCACCGGCCGTGCCCGTTCGCGCTCCGGCGGGGCAGCCAGCACCGCCACCCGCGCGCCGGCCAGCGGCCCGCCCTCCCCCGTCAGGCGCAGGGCCAGCCGGGCGAAGCGGTCGGCCGGCCATTCCTTGCCCAGCCAGTTGGCCGTCGGCCCGATGGCGAGGAAGGGACCGGTGCCGGCGGGGATCAGGGCGTCGGCCTGCTCGCGGGCCGCCGCGTCGATCCACAGGCGCGGGGCCGGCGGCGGCGACAGGCCCAGCACGGCGGCATTCTCCTCCACCTTGTGCATCGGGCGGACGGCCTTGGCGTGGAAGGCACGGCGCCGGGCCGGCACCAGCCGCCCGACCGCCGAGTTGCGCAGATCGACCACCAGATCCCAGCGCGTGCCGACGCACTCCAGCCACAGCCGCAGCCAATGCCGGGCGTAGGAGCGCTTGGCCAGCGGGATCAGCCGCTCCAGCCCCGGCACGGCACGGAACAGCGGTGCCGGCAGCGGCCCGCAGGCGATGGTCAGCCGCGCGCCCGGATAGGTCCGGGTCAGATGGTCGAGCAGCCCGGTCGACAGCACCGCGTCGCCCAGCCGGTTGGAGGTGATGAAGAGGATGCGGCTCATGACGCCGGCCCGGCCGCCGCATCATGTCCGGAAGAGGCCCCATCCGGCGCGCCCTGCCGCCTTGTGGGCCGCAGGCTGAGGCCGCGCGACATCACCCACAGCGCCGGCAGCAGCGCCACCAGCGGCATGGCGTACATCAGCGGCACGAAGACCGTCGCCTTGCCGGCGAGGCTGGTCAGTCCCAGCGCCCCAGCCTGCAACCCCATCACCAGCAGCACGGCGATGGTGACGCGGGAGGACTGGCCGCGCCGGTTGAACTCGCCCGACAGCAGCGCAGACAGCGCCACGAGCGCATAGGTCAGCGCCAGCAGCGGCGAGGAGAAGCGGTGGTGCAGCTCCGCGATCAGGCCGCGGCGCATGCGGTCGTCCTGGGCCGGGACGTTGCCGTCCATCAGCTCCGCCGTCGTGCGTTCGCGGGCGTCGGGCCAGCGCTCCGCCGCCTGGGGCGCCACCGCCTTCAGGTCCACGGCATAGCGGTCGAAGAACAGCTGCGACAGCCGGTTGGTCTTGCGGTCCAACTCCTGCCGATTGCCGTCATAGACGATGAAGCGCGTGCCCTCCGGCCCGGTCTGCATCACCGCGCGGTCGCCCATGATCGTCACCGGCCTGTCCGGCTGGCGGCCGTCATGGATCAGCACCTTGTGCAGGTTGCCGTCGGCGTCGCGGTCGCGCAGGAAGACGCTGAAACGGTCGCCGACCTCGTTGAACACGCCTTCGCGCAGGAACAGCTGCGAATAGTCGCTGCGCACCGTGTATTCCATCCGCACCAGCTCGCGGTGGGCGGCCGGGGTGATCCAGACGTTCAGGAGGAAGACGATGGCCATCACCCCCACCGCCAGCACCAGCGCCGGTTTCGACAGCGAGAAGGGACCGACGCCCGCCGCCCGCATCACCACCAGTTCGCTGTCCGTCGCCATCTTGTTGTAGGTGAACAGGATGGCGCCGACCAGCGCCAGCGGCAGCACGATGCCGAGGAAGGTCGGCACGGTCAGCAGCAGCAGCCACAGGAACATGCCCATCGGCGCGCCGGCGCTGACCACGATCTCGATCAGGCGCAGCGACTGGCTGAGCCAGATGGTCAGCGTCAGGCCGGCGGTCGAATAGAGCGTGGCGATCAGCAGGTTGCGGAACAGGTACCGTTGCAGTCGGTTCATGGAGATCGGCCGAGATCTGTATAAGGCCGGCAAGCTGACCGCCCCGGCCCGCCGGGTCAAGTGTTGAAAACCGGCGGCGGCGATACGGGTGGCCCGCCGCATCCACATTGCACATTGGAACACCCTGCCTGGAAAGGGCTGGCACCGGCCGACGCCAACCGGTATGACGGTCGTCATGGCGACGATCCAGGAAGCGATGGCTGCCGCGGTGGCGCATCATCAGGCTGGCCGGCTTGCCCAGGCGGCGGCCCTCTACCATGCCGTGCTCGACGCCATGCCCGGCCATGCCGACGCCGCCCATCTGCTGGGTGTCGTCCATCTGCAGTCGGACCAGCCCGACCGCGCCGTCTCCCTGATCCGCGGCGCCATCCAGCACAATCACCGGGTCGCCGACTATCACGACAATCTCGGCAGCGCCCTGAAGGCCCTCGGCCGGCTGGAGGAGGCGGTGGCGGCCCACCGGCAGGCGGTGCGCCTGCGGCCGGAATTCGCCCAGGCGCTCTACAATCTGGGCAACGCGCTGGAGGCGCTCGGCCGGCTGGAGGAGGCGGCGACCGCCTTCCGGCAGGCGGCGGCGCGGCGTCCCGGCTATGCCCGTGCCCGCTTCAACCTGGGCAACGTGCTGGCCGCCCTCGGCCAGCGGGCCGACGCCGACGACGCCTATCGCGCCGCACTGGCCGACGATCCGACCTTCGTCGAGGCGCATGCCAACCGCGGCAGCCTGCTGCTGGCGCTGGACCGGCCGCAGGAGGCGGCGGCGGCATTGGCCCGCGCGCTGGCGCTGCGCCCCGACCATGCCCCGGCCCTGTCCAACCTCGCCGCAGCCCGTCTGGCGCTCGGCGACCGCGACAGCGCGGAGAGCGCCGCCCGCCATGCCGCGGCAGCCCGTCCGGATCTGGCCGACTGCCTGCTGCGCCTGGGCGAGGTGCGGCAGCGTGCCGACCGGCTGGGCGCGGCGGCCGACGCCTACCGCGCGGCGCTGGCGCTGAACCCGGCGCTGGCGGAGGCGCATGCCAACCTCGCGCTGGTGCGGCAGGGCCAGGGGCTGCTCGACGCGGCGGAGCTGGGCAACCGGCGGGCGCTGGCGCTCGATCCCGCGCTGGCCGACGTGCGCTCCAACCTTGCCTATCTGCTGCTGTTCCGGCCGGGGGTGACGGCGGCGGCGGTGCTGGAGGCGCATCGGGACTGGGACCGCGTCCATGGCGCCCCCCACCGCGGGCGGTGGGTCAAGCCTGGAAAGGCGACCGCCGGCAAAGGGCCGCTGACGGTGGCCATCCTGTCCGGCGACTTCCGCCGCCACCCCGCCGGCCTGTTCGCCGTCCGCACGGTGGAGGCGCTGCCCGCCCACGACATCCGCCTGCTGCTTTACGCCAACCAGACCGAGTCCGACGACGTGACCGGCCGCTTCCGCCGGGCGGCGGCACGCTGGACCCCGGTCGCCGGACTGCCGGATGCCGAGGTGGCGAGCCGGATCCGCCACGACCGGCCGGACGTGCTGATCGACCTCGCCGGCCACAACGCCCGCGGCCGTCCCGGCGTCTTCGCGCGCAAGCCGGCGCCGGTGCAGGTCGCGTGGTCCGGCTATATGGCGACCACCGGGCTCGCCGCCATGGATGCGCTGGTCGCCGACCGCCACCATGTGCCCGACGGCATGGAGACCTTCTATGCGGAGCGGGTGCTGCGCATGCCCGACGCCTTCATCGCCTACGACCCGCCCGGTGACGATACGGAGCTTCCGCTGACGCCGCCGCCCTGCCTGTCGGGCGGGCCGGTGACCTTCGGCAGCTTCAACATCCTGACCAAGCTGAACGACGGCGTGCTGGCGGCCTGGGCGGCGATCCTGCAGCGGGTGCCGGACTCCCGTCTGCTGATGAAGACCAAGGCGCTGTCCTGCCCCGTTACCGCCGATCTGTGGCGCGGCCGGCTGGCCGCCGCCGGCATCGACCCCGGCCGGGTGACGTTGGTCGGCGCCACCAGCAGCCTGGACCATATGCGCCACTGCGCGTCGGTCGACGTGGCGCTCGACCCCTTCCCCTTTTCCGGCAGCACCACGACGCTGGAGACGATGTGGATGGGCGTGCCGGTCGTCACCCTGCCGGGGGAAACCTTCTCCAGCCGCCATTCGCTGGCCTTCCTGACCGTGGCGGGGGTGGAGGGCTGCATCGCCGCCGATCCGGCCGACTATGTGGAGCGCGCCGTCACCTGGGCCACCGACCCGCAGCGGCTCGAGGAACTGCGCCGAACCTTGCGCAACCGCATGGCCACCGGCCCGCTGTGCGACGGCAACCGGGTGGCCGCCGCCCTGGCTGCGGAACTGCAGGCGCTCGCCCGGCCACACTGACGTCCGTAACGGAACCAACGCGCCGGCATCGCCGTTGACCGTGGGTACTCCCTCCACGCCCACAGACGCGGGATTTCGGCGCATGCACAGCACCATACGGCCAGCCCTCATGCTTTCCGCGACGGTCGCGGTCCTGTCGCTCGCCGGCTGCGGCGATCAGGCGACGCTGCCGGTGTCGGCCGGCACCGGCCCCAACCCGACCCTGCCGGAACCGAATTCCTCGCTGATCCCCACGGTCAACATCGCCGACGCCATCGGCTGGCCGCAGGGCGCACAGCCTGTCGCCGCCCAGGGATTGAGCGTCACCCCCTTCGCCACCGGGCTGGACCATCCGCGCTGGCTGCTGGCTCTGCCCAACGGCGACATCCTGGTGGCGGAGACCAACGCTCCGCCGAAGCCGGAGGACGGCAAGGGCATCAAGGGCTGGGTGATGGGGCTGGTGATGGGCAAGGCCGGCGCCAAGACGCCCAGCGCCGACCGCATCACCCTGCTGCGCGACACCGACGGCGACGGCAAGGCCGATGTCCGCGAACCCTTCCTGCAGGGGCTCTATTCGCCCTTCGGCATGGCGCTGGTCGGCAATGACCTCTACATCGCCAACACCGACGCGGTGGTGAAGGTGCCCTACAAGGAGGGCGACACCAAGATCACCGCCAAGCCGGTGAAGGTCGTCGATCTGCCGGCCGGGCCGATCAACCACCATTGGACCAAGAACATCATCGCCAGCCGCGACGGCAGCAAGCTCTACGCCACCGTCGGCTCCAACAGCAATGTCGGCGAGAACGGGATGGAGGCGGAGCAGGGCCGCGCCGCCATCTGGGAGATCGACCTGAAGACGGGGGCGCACCGCATCTTCGCATCGGGCCTGCGCAATCCCAACGGCATGGACTGGAACCCCGTGACCGGCGAGCTGTGGACCTCCGTCAACGAGCGTGACGAGATCGGCAGCGACCTCGTCCCCGACTACATGACCTCGGTGAAGGACGGCGCCTTCTACGGCTGGCCCTATAGCTATTACGGCCAGCATGTCGACCAACGGGTGGAGCCGCAGCGCCCCGACCTCGTCGCCAAGGCGATCCCGCCCGACTACGCGCTGGGTCCGCACACCGCCTCGCTCGGCTTCACCTTCTCCAGGCCCGGCGAGTTGCCGCCGAACCTGCAGCAGGGCGCCTTCATCGGCCAGCACGGATCGTGGAACCGCGAGCCCGCCAGCGGCTACAAGGTGATCTTCGTGCCCTTCCAGAACGGCAAGCCGGCGGGCGACCCGGTCGACGTGCTGGCCGGCTTCCTCGACAAGGACGGCAAGGCGCAGGGCCGCCCGGTCGGCGTCACGCTGGACAACAAGGGCGCGCTGCTGGTCGCCGACGATGTCGGCAACGCGGTCTGGCGCGTCAGCGGCAGCAACGCGGCGCAATCGGCGGAACGGCCGGCGGAACGGCCGGACCAGCCGTCGCAGTGACACGATCGAAGGGGAGACGGACATCCCTCCTCCCCTTCCGCCGCCGATGGCGCGATACTGGGGCCATGATCTATCTCGACCATCTGGCCTCGACGCCGCTCGACCCGCTGGTGCTGGAGGCGATGCTGCCCTGGATGCGGGCGCAAGCGGCCGGCAACCCGCACGCCGCCCATCCGGCCGGCTGGCGCGCCGCCGACGCCATCGCACAGGCGCGGGTGGAGGTCGCGGCGCTGGTCGGCGCGCAGCCGGGCGAGGTGGTCTTCACCTCCGGCGCCACCGAGGCCAACACGCTGGCGCTGCTGGGCGGCGTCCCGGCGGGCGGCGCCTGCGTCGTCTCAGGCGTCGAGCATGCCAGCGTTCTGGCTTGCCTGCCGGAGCTGCGGCGGCGCGGCCATGCTGTGGCGGTCCTGCCGGTGGATTCCGGCGGCCGGGTCGATCCCGCCGTCTTGGACAGCACCCTGAGCGATCTGCCGAAACCGGCGCTGGTCTCGGTGATGGCCGCCAACAACGAGGTCGGGACGGTCCAGCCGCTGGCCGAACTGGCGGCGGTGGCGGCGCGCCACGGCGCGACGATGCACAGCGACGCGGTGCAGGCCCTCGGCACCCGCGCCCTCGACATGGCGGCTCTCGGCATCCACGGCCTCAGCCTGTCGGGACACAAGCTGTATGGACCGATGGGGATCGGCGCCCTGATCGTCCGCCGCCCCTTTCGGCCGGTGCCGGCCTCGCCCGGCGGCGGACAGCAGCGGGGCCTGCGCGGCGGAACCTTGCCGACGCCACTCTGCGTCGGGTTGGGCGTTGCCTGCCGGCTGGCCCACGAACGGCGGGAGGAGGATGCCCGGCGCATCGGCGACCTGCGCGACCGGCTTTGGCAAAGGTTGCAGAGCCGTCTGCCCGGCATCCGCCGCAATGGCGCGGCGGATGGTCTGGCCGGCTGCCTGAACGTCACCATTCCCGGCATCGACGCCGCCGACCGGCTGCTTGATCTGCCGGAGCTTGCCGTCGCCACCGGCTCCGCCTGCCACAGCGGCGCGAGCGAGGCGTCGCATGTCCTGCTGGCGCTCGGCCTCTCCGTCATGGATGCCCATGCCAGCCTGCGATTCGGCCTCGGCCGCGGCACGACGGCGGCGGAGGTGGACGAGGCGGCCGACCGGCTGTCCGCCGCGCTGGGTTCGGTGAAAGCAGGGGGAATGAATCGCCCGGCCTGAGCGTCCTTATCCAACTGGCTCTGCCAGCGAGGTCCATCCCGGCCACAAAACAAGCAGCCACGGAGGAAACCCATGATCAGTGCAAGCGTCAGGATCGCGGCGGCGACCGCCTTCATGCTGGCGATCCCAGGGGCTGCGGCCGCGCAGCAGACAGGTCCTTCCGCCATGACGTTCTTCGTCACCAGCGTCGGCACCGGAAAGGGAGCCGATCTCGGCGGGCTGAACGGCGCCGACCGGCATTGCCAGCAGCTGGCCGAGGCTGCGGGCGCCGGCAACCGCACGTGGCGGGCCTATCTCAGCACCCAGGCCGCCGACGGCCAGCCGACGGTCAATGCGCGCGACCGCATCGGCAAGGGCCCCTGGCAGAACGCCAAGGGCGAAGTAATCGCCCGCTCGGTCGAAGAGCTGCACGGGACCAACGCCCTGACCAAGCAGACCGCATTGAACGAGAAGGGTGAAACGGTCAACGGCCGCGGCGACCAGCCCAACATGCACGACATCCTGACCGGGTCGCAGCCGGACGGCACCGCCTTCCCCGCCGGCCAGGACATGACCTGCGGCAACTGGAGCAGGAGCGGCACCGAGGGCGCCGCCATGCTGGGCCACCACGACCGCATGGGCCTGAACGAGGAGCCGCCGGCGAAATCCTGGAACTCCTCGCATGCCTCGCGCGGCGGCTGCAGCCAGGACGCGCTGAAGGGCACCGGCGGTGCCGGCCTGCTCTATTGCTTCGCGGCGAACTGAACGGCCAGGACTTGGTCAAGGCGGGGGATGGAGGTGTCATCCCCCGCCCATCCCATCGCCGCTAGAACAGCAGCCGCGCGCCGACCTTCACCACAGCGGCCAGGGAATCGGCACTGGTGTCGATGTCGGTGTCGGCCATCACCTGCCAGCGCGGCGTGATGTGATAGGTCAGGTCGGCCAGATATTGGCCGCCGGCGACGCCTTCATAGGGGACCGTCCGCCGCACCCGCAGCGACAGGGTCATGTCGCCGCTGCCATAGGCCAGCGCCGCGTTCAGGCTGCGGAGCGAGGCACCGTCCGCCTCCTCCTGCTGGCGGAGGTCGCCGTTCAAGGTCACGCTCTTCCAGGCCAGTTGGGTGCCGACCATCCAGGTCTGGCGCGGCAGCCGCCGGCTGTCGCTGCGCACCCGCGCCCGGCTGGTGCCGGCGGTCAGCCGGGTGCTGATGGCGCCGAGTTGCATGGTCTTGCGCACCGCCGCCTCCACCAGATGCATCGCTTCACGCGGATCGGCCATGTCGCCGTTGCCGCGGGGCATCGGCGTATAGCTGGCTCCCACCTCGAACCCCCGCAACGGCGGGGTGTAGTAGGTCACTTTCGCCGAGTTGCTTCCAGCCCCGAAGGATGTCGGCAGGATCGACGATCCCACCAGCCGGTTGCGGGCACTGTCGGTCTGCCCGATCTCCAGCTCTCCCCACGAAACATCGACCTGCAAGAAATGTCGCTGATCTGCAACACTACCCTTTTGGTAGAGAATATCAGCATACGCCTCACCGGTCGAAAAAATCGCCACTGCCGCCAGAATAGGCATGGAAATTCGTCGTTGCATGGGTAAGACCTGTGCTGTTTGGCCGAGGATCGACTATCCTTTTGGTCGACACGACCCTGTGTATCCTTTCTCCTTTGTGGGATGTTCGTCTAAAATTCTGACAAAACTGTGACCTGGTCTTTGCATGTTGCGGTGCAAAGATAGGCGATGGCTCGCGTATTGCGGGAGGGCGATTGGTGGAGTGCGGGCTTACGAATGCCCCCACCTGACCTCCCCCGCTCTCAGCGGACCTACGGTCCGCCTGCCGCGTCAGCACAAAGCAAAGCTCTGTGCGAGAGCTGGGCGGGGGAGGTCAGGTGGGGGTCTAACTCAGCAAATGCCAGCCTCAGGCCACCGCCCGCACCACCACCCCTGCCTCTTCCAGCGCCCGGCGCACCGTCGCCGCCATCGCCACGGCGGTCGGCGTGTCGCCATGGACGCAGATGGTGTCGGCGACGATCGGCAGCCGGGTGCCGTGGCGGCTTTCCACCGCACCGTCCAGCACCATCCGCACCACCCGCGCGGCGGCCAGATCCGGGTCGTGGATCACCGATCCGGCCACCGTCCGCGGCGTCAAGGTGCCGTCATCCTCATAGGTGCGGTCGGCGAAGGCCTCGCGCGCCACGCGTAGCCCCACATCCTGCCCGGCGCGCTCCATGGCGCTCAGCGGTGGGACAACGAACAGCAGGGCGGGGTCCACCGCTTTGACCGCGCGGGCGATGGCGCCGGCCAGATCCGGCTCCACCGCCGCCATGTTGTAGAGCGCGCCGTGCGGCTTCACATGGGTCACCCGCTGGCCCGACAGAGCGGCACAGGCCTGGAGCGCACCCACCTGATAGGCGACCAGCCGTTCGACCTCCGTCACGGTGATGCCGCGGATCACCCGACGGCCGAAGCCGGAACGGTCCTCGAATCCCGGATGGGCGCCGATGCGCACCCCCTTTTCCCCCGCCAGCCGGGCGGTGTCGGCCATGATGGTGGGATCGCCGGCATGAAAGCCGCAAGCGATGTTGGCGGAGGTGACGATGTCCAGCATCGCCCGGTCGTCGCCCATGGTCCAGGCGCCGTACCCCTCCCCCATGTCGCAATTCAGATCGATGCTCGGCATGGCGTTTCTCTCAAGTCAGTCAAACGAAGCTGTCGGGCGTTCTCTCGCCGCCTCCGACTGTCGCAGGGAATGGATGAAGCCGGCAACCTCGCTGCGCATCGATCCCATCTGCTCCGCCAGCATGCCGGCGGCGCCGTCCAACTGGTTGGACGCGGCGCCGGTCTGCCCAGCCACGTCGGAGGTGGCGTTGACGTCGCCCAGCAGGGCGCGCACCCCCTGCGCCGCCTCAGCAACGCCGCGGCCGATCTCCGCCGTCGCCGCATTCTGCTCCTCCACCGCCGCGGCGATGGAGGCACTGATCTGGCTGAGGCTCTCCACCACGCGGGCGATCTCGACGATCTCGTCGGCGGCGGAGCCGGTGGAGCCCTGAATGGCGCGGATCTGCGTCTCGATGTCCTCAGTCGCCTTGGCGGTCTGGGTCGCCAGCGCCTTCACCTCGCCGGCGACGACGGCGAAGCCCTTGCCGGCCTCCCCGGCGCGCGCCGCCTCGATGGTGGCGTTCAGCGCCAGCAGGTTGGTCTGCTTGGCGATGGCGTGGATCAGCGTCACCACCGCCGACACCCGGTCGGAGGCCTGGACCAGCCCCGCCACCTGCTCCGTGGCCTTTGAGGCCCGACGCGACGCCTCGTCGGCGATCGATTGCGAATGCTGCGCCTGGGCGGAAATCTCGCGGATCGACGCCACCAGCTCGTCCACCGCGGCGGCCATACCGTCGACCGAGGCGTTCACCGCCGCGGCGTTGCCGGCGGCCTGCCGGCTGACCTGACCGTTGTGCTCGGCGACGTCGGCAAGGTCGCGGGTGGCGGCGCCCATGCCGTCGGTGGTGCGCAGCACCTCGCCCAGCACGCTGCCGACACGCCGTTCGAAATCATCGGCGACCGCGGCGATGGCGGCATGCCGCTCCGCCTCGGCCTGCCGGCGCAGTGCGACCTGTTCGGCTTCCAGCCGCTGCTTGGCGGCGCCCTGTTCCTTGAAGACCTGGACGGCGGCGGCCATGCGGCCGATCTCGTCACGGCGGTCGAGCGACGGCACATCGACCACGATGTCGCCGTCGGCCAGCCGCGTCATCACCCCGGTCAGGCGGACGATGGGCCGGGTGGCGCCGCGCACCATCAGGAACAGCACGCCGCACAGCGCCACCAGCGCCGCGATGCCTCCGCCGGCCAGCAGCCATGCCCGCTCCCGCGCCTGGACCTCCGCCCGGCGCGGCGACAGGTGGATCTCCACCGTTCCCAGCGTATCGACGCGGGCGCCGGTCTTGCGTTGGATGTCGGCGCGGCGGACCAGCACCGACGGGTCGCCGTCCGACACGTCGCCGCTTTTGGCGAAGACCTGTCCCTTCGGATCGAGCACCCGGCTGCCGAGATAGTCGGGATCGTTGGACAGCGCCGCCAACTGTGCCGCGGCGGATTCGGCATCGACGTTCCACAGCGGCTCCGCCAGCCCGCCGGCGATGACGCGGACGGTGACGGCGGCCCGGTCCTCCAGCGCGGTGCGGGCATCCTCGCGGTTGACGGTGACGACGGCGGCTATGCCGGTCGCGCTGATGACTGTGACCATCAGGGCGATGGGAACGACGACACGCATGGCAAGGGTACGGCCCACACGCTGCAGCATCAGGGGAACTCCATTGTGGGTGATGGAAAGGGGGCGGGGTCAGTCCCAGCCGGTGACCGCGCCGCCGATCAGGTTGAAGCCGAGAAGCCGGCCGCTGTCGTACAGCGCGAAGCCGCCGGCCGATTGCAGAAGCGCCGGCAGGCCGTCCACCATCTCGCGGTGGCGGGCCTGGATGCGTCCGGCCTCCAACGCATCGACGGCGGTGAAGCGCAGCCGCTCGCCCGGCCGCATCTGCGCCAGCACCGCAATGTCCGGCCCGACAACGCAGGCGATCTTGGGATAGCCGCCTGTGGTCTGCCGGTCGGCCAGCAGCACGATCGGCCGCCCGGTGCCCGGCACCTGCACCGCGCCCAAGGGAATGCCATCCGAGGTGATGTTGAAGCCGCGGGCATGCTCGATCACCGGGCCGTCGAGCCGGCAGCCCATGCGGTCGGCCTCGTGGCTGACAGTGTAATCCTCCTCCAGGAAGGCCCCGATCCCGGCCGGAGTGAAGTAATCCTGCTGCGGCCCCAGCATGACGCGCAGCCGCCCGCCGCGCGGCGGCAGCAGAGAGGGATCCAGGCAGCGCTCCCCCCGATCCGCCGCGTGATCCAACGACAGCGGCAGCCGGTCGCCCGCCTTCAGCGCGCCGCCGTCCAACCCGCCCATACGGCTGCGTATGTGGGTGGCGACACTGCCCAGCACCGGCTGAATGGCGAACCCACCCTCCACCGCCCAATAGCCGCGCATGCCGCTTCGCAAGGCACCGATGCGCAGGGTCTGCCCGTCGGTCAGGCGCAGGCTGGTCCAGGCCGGCACCGGCTCACCATCCACGGCCAACTCGGCATCGGCGGCGACGGCGATGCGCACCGGCCCGCCCTCCACCACCACACTGTCGCCGGCCAGGGTGAATTCAACCGCCCCCTCCCCCGGCCGGTTGCCGACCAGGGCATTGGCGACGGCATGCAGCAACGGATCGGCCGCCCCGGCGACAGAAACGCCATAGCGCTGATAGCCGACCCGCCCGCGGTCCTGGATGGTGGAACTGGGACCGGCGGCCACGATGCGAAGATGGCTGGTCATGCGGCGGCTCCCTGCAGCAGGGCGGCGGGTGCGGTCACCGTCTCGCAGTCGGGCAGATAGCCGCTCAATCCCTCCAGCCGGTCAAACTCGGCGGCGCTGATGGCGGTGAAGCGGATGCGGTCGCCCGGCGCCAGCAGGAAGGGCGGCTCCCGCCTGAGATCGAAGGTCCGCGCCGGGGTGCGGCCCAGCAGGTGCCAGCCGCTGGGCATGGCGATGGGGGAGATCGCCGCCTGCGCCCCGCCCTGCATGACGCTGCCCGCCGGGGTGACCATGCGCGGGTTCTCGCGCCGGGGCTGGTGCAGCACCTCCGGCAGCCCGCCGAGATAGGCGAAGCCGGGGGAGAAGCCCAGCATATAGACGCGGTAGTCGGCGGTGCAGTGCAGCCGCACCACCTCCTCGGCACTCAGTCCCGACCGGCGCGCCACGTCGTCCAGATCCTCGCCGTGGGCGCCGCCGAAGCAGACCGGCACGATCCAGCGCAATTGCGGTTCCGCCGCCGCGTGGGTCAGCTCCGCCGCCAACCCCAGCAGGGCTTGGCCCAGCGGCTCCGCCGCCGTCACCGCCGGGTCGAACTGCACCAGGATCGAGCGGTATGTGGGTACCGTTTCCACGATGCCGGGCAGACCGGCGTCGGCGATGCGGCGGTCGAGCCGGTGGACGGCGGCGTTCAGGTCCTGGGCGATGCCGTCGCCCAACTCGACGATCAGGGCGCTGTCCCCGGCCGGCCGCAGAACGGGTGCCGGAAACGAAGTGGTCACGCTCATGGCGGCTTCTCGAAATCTGGTCGAAAGGGGAAGCGCCCTGCGGTCAGCGGGCGTATTTGTCCAGGATCTGCTGATAGGCGCCGCTGACCTTCATCGCCGCGACGCCCTTGTCGAAGTCGTCGCGCAGCTTTGTGGTGTCGCGCGCCTTGGTGAAGGCGATGTAGCTGGGGATGTCCTGCACCGCCGGGCTCAGTTCCTTCACCTTGTCCAGCGCGCCGGCCTGCTTCAGGAAATACTGCGCGACATAGCGGTTGCTGGGCATCACGTCGAAGCGGCCGGAGACCAGCTTCTTCACGTTGCTGTCGCTGTCGTTGGACTTCTCCACCGCCGGCAGCACGCCGGTCTTGATCGCGTCGTCGACGATGGAGCCGTAGCTGATCTGGTTGACCACGCCGAACTTGCGGTCGGCCAGCTTGGACAGGTCGCCGTCGAAGCTGACCGGGCTGTCCTTCGCCACGAACAGCGATACCACCTGCGGCACCAGCACCTGGGTGGAGTAGTTCAGGAACTGCTCGCGCTCCGGCGTTTTATAGGCGGTGAAGATGGCATCCGCCCCGCCCTCCCGCACCGTGTCGAGCGCACGCGCCCACGGCATGATCTCCACCGTCACGGAATGTCCGGAAGCCTTCATCGCCTCCGTCACGATGTCATAGGCGATACCGGCCGGCTTGCCGCCGTCGTCATAGATCAGCGGCGGGAAGCTGAGCGCCACCATGCGCAACTGATCGGCCGAGGCCGGTGCCGCGACGGCCAGCAGGCCGGCGGCGAGAATGGACGTGGACAGCAGGCGGGCGGAGAACGGACGCGGCATCGGGCAAGCCTCCACTGTTGCCGCGCAAGGCGGAATGCCCGCGCGGCGGCCGGTGTTGCTGGGATTTGAAAGGGAGAGGGAGACGGAGAAGGGGCGGTCAGAGCACCGACAGGTGCGTGTTCAGCAGGTCGGTGATCAGCATGGCGCCGGGGCTGTGGGTGATGGCGATCGGCGGACGGGCATTGCGGATCGCGACCTGTGGCGTCACCCCGCAGGCCCAGAAGACCGGCACCTCGCCGGGTTCGATCGGAACCGCCTCGCCATGTTCGGGATCGGCGATGTCGCGGATGCCGATGGCGGCCGGATCACCGAAATGCACCGGCGCGCCATGCACCGACGGAAAGCGCGAGGTGATCTGGATGGCACGGATGGCGTCCTTCGGCACCATCGGCCGCATCGACACCACCATGTTGCCGCGGAAGCGGCCGGCAGGGGTGCAGGCGATGTTGGTCTCGTACATCGGCACATTGCGGTTCATCGCGATGTGCCGCACCGGCAGCCCATCGGCCAGCAACGCCTCCTCGAAGGAGAAGGAGCAGCCGATCAGGAAGGCGACGAAATCATCCTGCCACAGCTCGGTGATGTCGGTCGGCCCGTCCGCCAGCACGCCGTCGCGATAGACGCGGTAGCGTGGCACGTCGGTGCGGATGTCGATGTCGTGGCCGAGAGTCGGCAGGCGCGGATCGCCGACCTCCGACACCGCCAGCAGCGGGCAGGGCCGCGGGTTCGCCTGGCAGAAGCGCAGGAAGTCGCCGGCCCAATCCGCCGGCAGGATGGCGAGGTTGGCCTGGACATGGCCGGGGGCGAGTCCGGCGGTCTGGCCGCTGACGGCGCCGCTGCGGATGCGCAGGCGTTCGGCGGCGGCGGTGAGGAAGGGTCTGGTCATGGGGATGGTCCGGGGAGTTGGTGGTTTAGCTCATCCCCTCTCCCCCCCGGGGAGAGGGTTAGGGTGAGGGGGATGCATCGCGAGGATCTCTTCGGCTCCGCCGACCCCCTCATCCCAACCTTCTCCCCAGGGGGGAGAAGGAGCAGAGGTCCAGCGGTGGGCACGCACCCTTCACATGCCCAGATACGCCTGCCGCACCTCGTCGTTGCCCAGCAGGTCCTGGCCGCTGCCTTCCATCACGACGCGGCCGGTCTGGATGACATAGCCGCGGTCGGCGATCTCCAGCGCACGGTGGACGTTCTGCTCGACCAACAGCACGGTGATGCCGCGCCGGCGGATCAGCTGGATGGTCTCGAAGATGCGGGTCACCAGCTTGGGCGCGACGCCCCAGGACGGCTCGTCCAGCATCAGCAGATCCGGCTGGCTCATCAGGCCGCGGCACATCGCCAGCATCTGCTGTTCGCCGCCGGACAGGGTGCCGGCCTGCTGCTTCCGCCGTTCCCCCAGCACGGTGAAGGTGTCGTAGGCGAATTGGAGCGTTTCCTCGCGTTTCGCCGCATCGTTGGTGGTGAAGCCGCCCAGCATCAGGTTCTGTTCCACCGTCAGGCGCGGGAACAGGCGGCGACCTTCCGGCACCAGCACCAGCCCGCGCTTCACCCGCTCGTGGGCCGGCACGGATGAGATGTCCTGGCCCTTCAGCATCACCGACCCGCCGTCCAGGGCGTTCAGCCCGGCGACGGCGCGCAAGGTGGTGGACTTGCCGTTGCCGTTGCCGCCGACCAGCGCGACGATCTCGCCCCGCTTCAGGGTCAGGCTGACGTCGCGGATGGCCGGCACCCGGCGGTAGCTGGACTGGATGTTGCGGACCTGCAGCATCGCCTCGCCGGCGGGTGCGACGGCCACCGGGCGGACGGGTTCGGACAGGGTCGGTTGGAGCATCGTCTCACTCCCCCAGATAGGCGGCGATCACCGCCGGGTTCTCGGCGATTTCGGCCGGCGTGCCGTCGGCGATCTTGGCACCATAATCCAGCACAAGCATCCGGTGGGCGATGGGCATGATGCCCTCCATCACATGTTCGACGATGATGCTGGCGATGCCGCGCTGGTGGATACGGTGGACCAGGGCCGAGGCCTCGCGGACCTCGGTCGGGTTCAAGCCGGCCATCACCTCGTCCAGCAGGATCAGCTTCGGTTCGGTGGCGAGCGCGCGGGCAACCTCCAGCCGCTTCTGTTCCGACACCGTCAGGTCGGACGCCGGGGTATCGGCCCGGTGCGACAGGCCGACGAAGGCCAACTCCTCCTCCGCCCGGTCGCGGGCCTCGCCCACCCGCTTGTTGCGCAGCATGGCGCCGACCATGACATTCTCCAGCGCGGTCATCGACTGGAAGACACGGACGATCTGGAAGGTGCGGGCGATGCCCAATGCCGCCGCCGCTTCCGGGGTCGAGCCGGTGATGTCGTGCCCTTCGAAGGCGATGCGGCCGGTGGTGGGGGTGTGGAAGCCGGCGAGGCAGTTGAACAGCGTGGTCTTGCCGGCGCCGTTCGGGCCGATCAGCCCGATGATCTCGCCATGATGAACGATGAAGCTGATGTCGCGGTTGGCGATCAGTCCGTCGAAGGCCTTGCCCAGGCCGTCCACGGCAAGGAGGGGAGCGGTGTTCACGGGCGGACCTCCATCTTCTCGGCCTTTTCGGCCTCGGGCTTCGCGCCCGGCAGGTGGCGGCCCAGGTGGCGATGCACATCGCCCAGAAGGCCCAGAACGCCGGACGGGCTGAACACGGCGACCAGGATGATCATGGCGGCGTAGATGATCATGTCGGTGCCGGAGCCGGTGCTGCCGAACAGGGTGCGGCTGTATTCCTCGATGGTGATCAGGATGACGGCGCCCAGCACCGGCCCCATCAGCCGGCCCACCCCGCCCAGGATGGCGATCAGCGCGATCTTGATGGAGATCGTCGTGGCCAGGACCGAACCCGGATCGATGAACATCTCCTTCTGGGCGTAGAAGCTACCGCCCATCGCGGTCAGGAACGCTGACACCGACAGCGCGATCAGCTTGTAACGGGTCAGGCTGACGCCCAGGGCGCGGGCGGCTTCCGGCTCGTCCTTGATGGCGCGGAAATAATAGCCGATGTGGCTGCGCTCGATCGCCCAGGACACCAGAACCGTCAGCACCAGCAGGCCGAGGATGACGTAATAGTAGGGCAGCTTGGACAGGAAGATCAGCCAGGTCCAGCCGCTGCGGTCCATCGGCAGGTAGAGGCCGACGGCACCCTCCAGGAAGTCGCTGTTGGTGACCAGGATCTGCATGATCTCCGCCACCGCGATGGTCGCCATGGCGAAATAATGCCCCTTCAGCCGGAAGCAGGGCCAGCCCATGGCGAGCGCGAACAGTGCGGCCAGCAGCCCGCCGACCAGGGCACCGATCCAGGGCGTCAGTCCAAGCGTGGTCAGCAGCATGGTCGAGGTGTAGGCGCCGATGCCGTAGAACACCGCATGCCCCAGCGAGACCTGCCCGGCATAGCCGCCGACGATGTTCCAGGCGACGCCCATCTGGGCACCCATCAGGATCAGGATCAGGAAATTCTGCTGCGACGGTTCGGTGATCGCCAGCGGCAGCACGGCGGCAAGGGCCAGCAGGGCGCCGGTGCCGGCTGCCTTGCGCGAGAAGTTGGTTCCGGTCGTCATCAGGCTTTCCCCAGCAGGCCGCGCGGACGCACCAGCAGCACGACCAGCAGCAGCGACAGCACGATGGCGGTCTTGTATTCCGGGCCGATCAGGAAGCCGCCCAGCACCTCGATCAGTCCGACGATGATGCCGGCCAGGAAGGCGCCGGTGACGCTGCCGAAGCCCCCCAGCACGACCACCACGAAGGCGATCAGGATGAAGTTGGATCCCACCTCCGGAAAGATCGGGAAGAAGGTGGCGATCAGGCCGCCGGCCAGACCGGCGCAGGCGGCGCCGATGCCCCAGGCAAGGGCGAACATCTTCTGCCCGTCGATGCCCATCAGGGTCGCCGCCTCACGGTCGATGGCGGTGGCCTCCAGCGCGGTGCCGAGCCGGGTGCGGTGCAGGAACATCCACAGGGCGCCGGTGACGCCGACCGCCCCCAGCGCCGCCACGAACTGCGGCAGGCCGAACTGGACGGGGCCGAGCGCGATGTTGCCGCTGACCAGGCTGTGCGGGATCAGCCGGTGGTCCGGCTTCCAGAAGAACTGCGCCAGACCGCGCAGCAGGATCATCAGACCGAAGGTCGCGAAGATCTGCGACAGCATCGGGGCCTTCAGGATACGGCGGATCACCGTCTGATAGACGATGACGCCAACCGCGAACAGCAGCAGGGCGGTCAGTGGAAGCGCCACGATGGGGTCGATGGCGAAGAGGGCGAAGGCCCAGAAACTGGCATACATGCCGAGCATCAGGAATTCGCCATGGGCGAAATTGACGATGTCCATCACGCCGAAGATCAGCGTCAGGCCCACCGCAACCAGGGCATAGATCAGCCCGATCAGCAGGCCCGAGACGAGCACTTGGATGAGAATGTCTGCGGTCATTGCCGCGCCCCTTTTGCGGTCAGGGTGGGCCGGAGGAACTGTGCGGGAAAATCCCCTTTCCCATCCTGGAAAGGGTGGCGCCCGAGGCGCCGGGCTGAGGATGCGTCGTGGATCGAAGCGCGGGACCGACGGAACGCATCCACATCCCTACCCGTCGCGATGCGACAGGCTCCCCCTTTTCCGGGATGGGAAAGGGTAAGCAGCAGCCCGATGAAAGATGCGGTGCTCAGCGTCCGTCCCAGGCCGGCATCGGGTAGACGACCGGCTTGGTCGCCACGTCGAACGGCCACACCGTCACGTACTGGCCGCCCTGCACCTGGACGATGATGCCCTGGCCCAGCTCGTTCTGGCCGTTGGCGTCGAACTTGACGCCCTTCCACGGCATGATCAGACCGCTGGCCGGGATGTCGGTCTTCTGAAGTGCCTCGCGGATCGCGTCCGGCTTGGTCGAGCCGGCGCGGTCCAGCGCATCGGCCAGCACGGCGATGCCGGTGAAGGCGCGGGCGGAGTTGCCGTTGAAGTTCACGCCGGAGCGCTGGTGCATCAGGTCGTTGACCTGTTTGATCAACGGATTGCGCTCCGCCTGATCGAGCGCCCAGACCTCGCGGCTGATGACGAACTCGCCATCCTTGCCCATGGTCTTCAGGAACTCGCTGTCGTTGAAGCCGGCATCGTTGGCCAGCAGCATCTTCGGCGAGAAGCCCAGCTCCTTGTAGGTCTTCATCGACAGGATGGCGTCGCCGAGATAGCTGGACTGCATGATGACCGCCGGCGCGGCGGCCTTGATCCGCTGCACCTCGGACGTCATCTGCGTCGTCTTGGCCGGATAGAGGATCTTCTCGGAGATGGTGAAGCCCTGCTCCTCGGCCAGCTTCACCTGCAGCTTGGTCGTCTCATTGCCCCACAGCGTGTTCTCGTTGAACAGCGCGACGGTGCGCAGCTTGTCGCCGGTCTTCTTCTCCATGTCGTGCAGGAAGGTGAAGAAGTTGCCGACGAACAGGTCGTCATGCGGCGTGGTGCGGAAGAACCATTTGAACTTGCGCTGGGTCAGCGAGGCGGACGAGGACTCCCCGTTCAGGAACGGCACGCCATAGCGTTCGGCAACCTGGCTGGCGGTGGCGGTGACGTTGGAGAAATAGGCGCCGGTCAGCGCCACGACCTTCTCGCTGGTGATCAGGCGCTCGGCTTCGGTGGCGCCGACCTGCGGGTTGCCCTGGTGGTCGCCGAAGATCAGCTTGATCTTCGCGCCGTGCAGGTGCGGCAGGCCGATGCCGGCGACCAGCCCCGGCGGGGCGGGGATTTCCTTGTTGATGATGGCGGCGGCCAGTTCGGCGGCGGCCTTCAGCTCCACGCCGGTGGAGGCGGCGGCGCCGGTCAGCGGATAGATCACGCCGATGCGGATCTCGTCTTCGGCCTGGGCCGGCGCAGCGCCGAAGCCGATGCCGGTCAGCGCGGTCGTGGTCAGCAGGGCCGCCGCGGCCAGCATGCGCTTGATCGTCTGCCGGCGGGTGGGGAGCTTGCCCTTGGCGTTGGCCTGGAAATCGGGCGTGCGGGTGGGTTCGGTGATCGCTGCCGCGAACCGCATCGTGAATCTCCTCTGTTCAGTGCCTTGGTGGCTTGCGGCGCGCGCCTTTGCGGCTGTTTGGTGCGCCTCTGACAGGATGATGACACGAACAGTCTCGGGTCCGTCCAATCGTATGTTTTGATCTGGATTGATAAACAGCGACGATCAATCGCTTGCTAATGCGCACGGGGTCACTCGGCGGCGCGGGGCGCCTCGTTGCCGGTGGTCGCCTCGTAATTGGCGGCAACCTCGGCCGCCAGATCCGCGACCACAGACGCCATATGGTTCTCCGCCGTGGCGGAATGGGCGGCGCAGAAAGTCATGCCGGGCAGGGTCGCCTGCGACCGGATCAGCCGCAGCCGCCCCTCCGCCAATTCGCGCTGGACGATGACGGTGGGGATCACGCTGACGCCGACGGCGTCCACCGCCATCCGGACGACGCTGGCGAGCGAGCTGTTGCCGAACATCCGCACCTGCAATCCGACGGAGGAAAACATCTCGCGGATCACGCCATAGGGCTGCGTGGTGCGGGAAAAGGTGATGATCGGCCAGGCCGCCAGGTCGCGCAGCGACACCGGCTCCTCCGGCAGGGGCAACGCCGGGCTCGCCACCCAGCCCAGGGGATAGTTGCCGACCGGGACCGCCCTGAACCGGACATCGGTGTAGGAGGCCAGCATCACCGCCACGTCCAGCTCGTGCCGGGCAAGCGCATCGCGCATGCTTGGGGAGGTTTCGACCTCAATCTCCAGCGACACCGCGGGGTAGAGGGCGTTCAGCCGTTCGATCAACTGGCTGAGCCATGTGTGGACCACCGTCTCCGCCACGCCCAGCCGGATGACGCCGCGGATGGCGCTGCGGTCCGCCACCGCGGTCAGCAACTCCGACCTGAGCGCCATCATCTTCTCGGCATAGGTCAGCAGGACCATCGCCTGCGGCGTCGGCGCCACCCGCCGGCCGACCCGCTCGAACAGCACGACGCCCAGCTCGTCCTGAAGCTGGGCGATCCGGGCGGAGACGGCGGGCTGGGTGGTGTTCAGCCGCTCGGCCGCCCGGCGGAACCCGCCGAGCCGCATCGTCCAGATGAAGGTTTCCAGCGATTTCAGGTCCAGCATGCCTCACCCATCCCCGTTCCGGATCATCGCACGCCGCACCGTCATCGCCGGCTGCCCTCAATCCTCGTCGGCCAGCGTCGCCAGTTCCGCTTCCAATACCGCCAGCCGCTCGCGCAGCCGGTCGCGCTCCGCCTCCAGCGCCTCCCGGCGGCTGACATGGTCGATGGCCTTGCTCCGCAGGTCGCGCTTGAAACGCACGATCTCCGGCCGGGTGACGTCGGGTCGGATCAGGTTGCGCTGGTCGGCCAGTCGCAGCTGCTCGCTGGTGAGGGTGGCGAGCTGGTAGACGGTGGCATAGCTCGGCGGCAGCTTCGGTCCCGGCAAACGCCCGCTGTCCACCGCCTCCGCCACCATGCGCAGCTGGTAGGCGACCTGATAGCCGAAAGGCAGTTCGTTCTCGACCATCGCCTGGAACTCGCCATGCGGCAGCCGTGCCCGCGCCTGGACCAGATAGCGGCCGATCAGCAGGAACTTCTCCTGTGCGCTGCGCCAGAGGGTGGAGATTTCCTGGACGAACTCCTCGCGGCGGACGAGATCGACCGTCGCCTCCGACATGCGCTCGATCCGCTCGTCCACCGCGATGTGGCGGCGGGCCTGGGCCTTGGAAACCTGCTTGAACCCGCTCATTGCGCCAGCTCCAGTTCATGGCGGACAAAGGCCCAGACGCCGGCGACATGCTCGGCCCCTTTGCCCCCCTTCAGCTCCAGCAGGCCGAGCCCGCGGCCGGCGGTGAACTGGATGTCCTCGTAATCCGGCACCTCGACCGGACAGATGCGGCCGTCGCCCAGCAGCTTGCGCTGCGCCTCGGTGAAGCCGCGGGTGCGCGGCTTAACGCGGTTCATCACGAAGGCGGCGTTCTTGCCATAGCGGCGGACGAAGCGCATCCAGGGCCGGACGGAATCCAGGTCGTCGTCGCTCTGTCCGGTGGGGACCACGATCAGGTCGGAGGACAGCGCAAGCAGCTTGAACTCCTCCGGATGGTCTTCGATCGACGGCGGCGTGTCGATCACCAGCAGGTCGAAGCCTGCGATGCCGTCCAGCGCCGCCCGGATATCGGTCGGGGTCATGCCGGCTTCGAAATGGGTGATGGACGCCATGCCGTCCGGACGCTTGGCGAACCACTTGGTCAGGCTGCGCTGCGGATCGAGATCCAGCGTCGCCACCGCGCAGCCGTCAAGCGCGGCGGCCACCGCGATGTTGCGGCTCAGCGTCGTCTTGCCGATCCCGCCCTTCGGGCCATTGACCAGCAAGCGCTTCACCGGCCCGTGTCCCGTGTCGTTGCTCATTGCAGTGTCCCTTATCGCCATCGGCTGTCGGCCCCTTTTACCAAAGCCTGCCCGCGGCGCAAATCTAAGACATGTCTTAGCTTCGCACCGCCGGTACGGGGTGTCGCCCCGGCCACAGAAGCGCGAGTTAAGACAGAATTCGGCATCATCATCGCATACGACGCATGGCCGACGCCAGCACCGGTCGCACGGCGCCGCCTCCACCGCCCAACTCCCCGGCCCGTTCCCCAGCCAGGGCGATTGCCCGCAACCGCTCCGCCAGAGCGCGTTCGGTGGCACAGGCTTCCTCGCACAGTGCACGGATCTCGGCAATGCTCGGCCGCCATTTGCGGGTCCGGCGCCAGCGGCGTGCGGCTTGATCGATCGCCCAGGCCGGGAACTCGCCCAGATCATCCGCCCAGTCCATCGCGAGCAATTGCTCCACCTCCGGCGTCGTCGCCTTCGCCGGAAAATGGCTGAGCAGTGCCAGCACCCGGCCCAGCAGATGGTTTGCCGGCGCCGGCGCCAGGATGGTTTCATCGATCTCCGCAAGCGCCCGGCGGGCAAGCGCGGCATGGCGCGGTGTCACCCCGTCGGGCGGCGTCCAGTCTTCCACCACATCGGCGAAACCGTCCTCGGTGAAGCGGCTGTGGCGCCCGACCTGCCCGCGGTCGAGCAGCCGCTGCAGTGGCTCCGGCAAAGCCTCGCGCAGCATCCGGCCGCGCAGGGCCGGGGCCATCGCCGGATCGAAGGGCAGCGGCAGGCCGGGCGGAACGGCGGGGGCCGCCGGGAACGGATGCAGGTTGCTCATGCGATCCCCCAGGGATTGGCGGGCGTGGCCGATTGCCCGGCGTTCAGGCGCGCTGCAACACTCGTCCAGGCCGACAGGCGCTGTTCCGCATTGGCGGCGGTTGCCGCAGCAGGTGTCGACGTGCGGGAAATGGCGTGTGCACCACGGTTGCCGGATCCGCGGACCGTTGCCGCGGGCTGTGGCGCCATACGCCCGGCGTCCTGCAGCAGCCACGACCGCCACGCCGCTGCCGGATCGCGGTAGCGGTAGCCATGGGCGCGGCATTGCTGGACGAAGCGCTCGGCATGGCCGTCGACGTCCAGGTCGGGGAAGCGTCCCGCCGCCCACTCCCGGTCAGCGGTCGGCGGCATCCAGCCCTGCGGAACCTCCTCGGCCACCGGCGCCGTCCGCTCGCCCGCACACCGGTGGAGCGTGTCAGGAATCTGTTCTGGTTCAGGCTGTTTGTGACTCGCCGCTGAACAGGGGGAGTCCGCCGCCGAGTCAGCGGGGCTGTCCACCCCTGCACCATCGCCGGCTTTCCCATCCGCCGCGTTTTCGGCGATCAGCGCTAGCCGATAGCGGCAGCTCAGCCGGCCGCCATTGGCCGAGCGGCGGTGTTCGATGCGGACCAGCCCGAGCGCCTCCAGCCGGCCCAGGATCCGGTTGACGGTCGGCCGGCTGCGCTTCAGCTTTCCCGCCAGCGTCGCCTGCGACGGCCAGCACACCCCCGCCTCGTCGGCGTAGGTGCTGAGCGCCGCCAGCACGGCGAGGCCGTCGGCGTCGAGGTCGGGGTGGTCGAGCCACCAGGCCGGGATCCGGCCCCAGCGGTTCGGGTTCGTGCTGCTCTCGGTCATCTGTGGCGATACTCCTCTGCGCCATCCGCGCAAGATTGGACGCATGGACGGCCGCATGTCTGGCCGTCACGGTTGGTCCAGAGGATTCGAAGCGGTTGATGGCAGAGTCGAATCGCGGGCAGCTGCTCCATGACCATCCCATGGAGTGGCTGCCCGCGCTTGGTGAGCGACAGCCCGCGACCGTAAAGCCCCTGCCCGCGACCATGGAGCATCGGCTCGCGGTTCCGTCGCGAATCGGAATCCTGGTGCCTTTGGCCGCGGTCCTGGAGCCATTGCCCGCGATTTGAGGCCCGCCAACAGCCCGCGATCCCGGACATTCCTGGAGCAACAGCCCGCGATTGACCGCGGACAGCGGAAATAGCGAGCAATCCGGCCCCGCTCGCATCCGTTCCCGCTCCCCATGGAGCGCCAGCCCGCGGTTCCGCCCGGCCCACGTGCCGTCCGCCGGTGCCGATTCTCCCCGATTCTTCAAGGAGTCGCGGTCACGCACCCCGGCCGGACCCGCTTTGCGGCCCAATCGCGGGCTGTCGCTCCATAACCGCGGGCCGTTGCTCCATCATCGCGGGGTACGGCACCATATGCGCGGGCTGTCGCTCCATCCCGGATGCGGTAATTTCTCCGCGTTCTGTTGCACCGGCGGGTCCGCCGCGCCATGGTTACTCCCGACCTTCGGAGACGTTCATGACCAAGATGGCCCCGACCAGCGCCGCACAGCTCATCCTGTTCGAGCTGGAAGACCGTTCGCAATCGCACCTGATCGCGCTCTACGATCTGGCGCCGCGCTTCGTCTTCGTCTCCCGCGACAACGACAAGGAAAAGGCCGCCAAGGACAAGGGCGAGCTGGTCACCAAGGACAACTTCATCAAGTCGGTGCGGCGCGAGTTCGCCTTCCGCGGTCGCAACTACCGCCTGACCGTCCAGCCCGCCCGTATCGACCGGCTCAGCACCGCGAAGAAGGACGACCGCGCGCCCGGCGCCGGCCCGGATCTGGTCGAAGTCGAGATCTTCCCGTCGGAGCGCGAGCAGGTGGTGGAGCAGGTCGTCCGCCGTCTCGCCATGGACCGTTCGCGCCTGTCGCTGACCGGCGAGAACCGCGACAAGGTGCAGATGCGCTTCAGCCTCTACGAGATCCAGCGCGAGCTGCGGGCGGTCAACCACACCCTGTCGATCCAGGACATCCGCGAATCCCTGACCATCCTGGCGCGGTCGCGCATCATCATCTCCACCGGCGGCAGCGCCGAGCCGGGCAAGAAGAGCCGCGGGCAGAACCTGCTGGAATCCACCGCCTTCCCGGTGCTGGCGATCCGCTCGCGCCCTGATCTGGTCGATGAGGATGGCGGGGTCGAGGAGACCTATCTGGAATTCAACCCGCTGGTCTCCGCCGCCATCCGCGATCTGGAGTTCAAGCCGGTTTCCTACGCCTGGCTGATGAAGCTGAAGTCGCCGGTGTCGCGCTGGCTCTACAACCGTCTGTCGATCGAATACGACACCGCCGACGACGAGGCGAAGCCGATCTCGATCAGCGCCGACGAGATCATCAAGAACAGCGGCATGAACGAGTGGTCGCGCCGCCGCGACACGCTGCGCGTGGTCACCTCCGCCGTCGATGCGCTGGTGGAGGAGGGGATTCTCGATGTCGCCGACAAGGAATACACCAAGGTCGGCAAGCGCATTGATGCCATCGACTATGTGCTGACCCCGTCGCAGAAGTTCCTGGATCAGGTCCGCCGCGGCCGCCGGGTGCAGACCACCAACATCGACCTGCTCAAGCAGATCGTCGGCAATGCCATGCGCCCCGACGGTTTCGTGCCGTTGAAGGCAGGGGAGGCGGCGGAGGTCCGCAACAAGCGCGCCAAGCGGCTGGCCGATCCGGCGAAACCGGCGCAGGCCGCACTGCCGCTGCCGAAGAAATAGCGGCTCAGCGCGCCAGAATACGCCGCGCTACCAGCGTGATGGCGGTCCCCAGCAGAGCGCCCGCCAACACGTCGGAAGCCCAATGCCGGTGCCTGACCACCCGCCCGCCGGCAAGGGCCGCCGCCGTTCCGTAGATCATCAGGCTTTGTGCCGGTGTCCGGCTGACCGTGGCGAGCGCCGTCGCCGCGGCAAATGCGCTTGCCGCATGTCCCGACGGCAGCGACCGCGCGCTGATGCGCCATCCCGGTTTGCGGCGCGGGGCGCATTCATCGGGGCGCCGACGCTTCACATAGCGCTTGATCGAGCGGCTGGCGGTCGCGGTCACCACCAGGCCGGCGACGCCGACGCTGCCGGCACGCCGCAGATCCTTGTGACCGGTCAACAGCCCGACGATGCCGGCAATGGCGAAGCCGGGGATCAGCACATGCCGCTTTATGGCGTAATGGCCCGCGGTCGCCAGCGCATGGCTGACCGGGCCGGGATCGCAGGTGACGATGTCGTGGACCTGCGCGTCGAGTGCATCGACGGCGGTCAGGGTGGGCTGAAGGATGGCGGGAACCGGGTTGCCGCCATAGCCGATGCCGCCGCCCGGATTCTCGATCGCAGTCTGTTCGATGATGTCGCTCAACGCCGGTCCTCTGCCTTCCGCGCCGCAACATGGGCGCCGCAGAGGAACGCGGGGCGGGCGGCGGCGGTTCCCTGAGCCTGTCTGCCTGAACGACGCTCCACTCTCGACAGGACATCCCATAGGATATCATCTGGATTGCTCTCCGTAAGGGATCCACCCATAATCACAGGAATGAAGAGAGCTGTCCTCGACACCAACATTCTGACCGCAGGCTTGCGGAGTCGGCAGGGCGCCTCATTTGCGGTGCTGAGCCTCCTTGCCGATCGACAGTTCACTGCATTGGTGACCACAGCCCTGTTCCTGGAGTACGAGGCGGTGTTGAAGCGGCCTGAACAGTGTGAGGTTCACGGACTGAGCGAGGCGGATCTGGATGGTCTGCTAAGCGAATTGGCAGCAGTTCTGGAGCCGGTTGACGTGCGTTTCACATGGCGGCCCCAACTTTCCGATCCTGCCGACGAAATGGTGCTGGAGGCGGCGGTCAATGGCCGGGCAGACGTGCTGGTAACCCATAATGTTCGGGACTTTGCCAGTGCGGCACCGCGGTTTGGCATCCCGGTTCTCAGGCCGGCGGAGTTCCTGCGAGGAGTAGCGATATGAGCAAGGCGACCTATCCCCTCAAGCTGCCCGCATCCGTCAAGGATGCCGCCGCCCGGCTGGCCCGCGAGGATGGCGTATCACTGAACCAGTGGATCGCTGCGGCTGTGGCCGAGAAGGTCGGTGCGGTCGAAACGGCTGCCTTCTTCCTGAAAGCCCGTGCCGGCGCCGCAACGGGTGCGGGCCTGCGGTCATTTTTGGACCGGGTGCCGGACCGGCCGCCCCAGACGGGTGACGAATTGGAGCGGTGAGACTCGCTTTGGGACGGCTCCGGCCAACGGCGCCGCCCCAAAACCGGTACAAAAGGATCAGCCCTGCGCCGGCCGCCAGCTGGTGAAGGCGTTCAGCACCGCCGTCAGCACCCGCTGCAACCGCTCAGCCCGGTCGGGCAGATAGGCGAAGGGTGGTGCCTCCTCATCCATGTAGCGGTCCTGCGCCAACTCCATCTGAATGGCGTGGACGCCGTCCGCCGGCCGGCCGTAGGCGCGGGTGATGTGGCCGCCGACGAAGCGGCCGTCGGTGACGCAGGTCAACCCCTCCGCCGCCGAAGCGCTTTCCATCGCCGCGACGACGCGGGCGATCAGGGCGGGATCGGCGCTGGTGCCGCGCGCCGTGCCCAGATTCAGGTCGGGCAGCCGTCCGTCGAACAGCCGCGGCACCTGGCTGCGGATCGAGTGAGCGTCGAAGAGCAGGGCGAAGCCATGCCGCGCCTTCACCCGCTCCAGCTCCGCCGTCAGTGCATCATGATAGGGGCGCCAATAGCCCTCCACCCGCTCTGCAATCTCCACGGCGTCGGGCGCCTGTCCTTCGCGGTAGAGCGGCGTGCCGTCGAACAGCACGTCGGGGCACAGGCCGGTGGTGGCCTGACCGGGATAGAGGCTCTCGCCCGTCGATGCCCGGTTGAGGTCGACGACATAGCGCGAATAACGGGCGCTGAGCAGCGTCGCGCCCATACCCTTCGCGAAGCCGTAGAGGCGCGGGATGTGCCAGTCGGTGTCGCGCAGGGTCAGCGCCTCCTCGGTCAGGCGCTCGGCCAGTCCGGGGGAAAGCTCGGTGCCGCAATGGGGCATGCTGATGACCAGCGGCCCGTCTCCCTGCACCAGATCGAAGATTGTGTCCGTCATCATGCGGTCTCCAGTTCCACCGGCATCAGATGGTCAAGCGCGCCGTTGCGCACCAGGGCGCCGATGGCGGCCAGATCCGGGGCGAAGTAGCGGTCGACCTCGTAGCGCGGCACCTCGGTGCGGATGGTGGCGATGGCCTGTTCCAGCCGGTCGGCGGTCTTCAGCGGGCGATGGAACTCCAGGCCCTGAATCGCGGCCAAAAGCTCTATACCGACGATGTCGGCGACGTTGCCCGCGATGTCGCCCAGCCGCCGCGCCGCGAAGGTCGCCATGCTGACATGGTCCTCCTGGTTGGCGGAGGTCGGCAGGCTGTCGACGCTGGCGGGGTGGGCAAGCGTCTTGTTCTCCGATGCCAGGGCGGCGGCGGTGACATGGGCGATCATGAAGCCGGAATTCAGCCCCGGCTCGGCGACCAGGAAGGGCGGCAGGCCGCTGATTGTGGTGTCGATCAGCATGGCGATGCGGCGCTCGGCCAGCGCACCGATCTCCGACGCGGCGATGGCGAGCTGATCGGCGGCCATCGCCACCGGCTCCGCATGGAAGTTGCCGCCGGACAGCACCTCGCCGGTGTCGACAAGGACCAGCGGGTTGTCGGTGACGCCGTTGGCCTCGATCACCAGCGTGCGCGCCGCCTGCCGCATCTGGTCGAGCACGGCGCCCATCACCTGCGGCTGGCAGCGCAGGCTGTAGGGGTCCTGCACCCGGTGGCAGTCGGGGCCCTGGTGGCTGGCGTTCAGTTCGCTGCCGGCCAGCACGTCGCGGAAGGCGGCGGCGACGGCGATCTGGCCGGGCTGGCCGCGCAGCGCGCTGATGCGGGCGTCGAACGGACGGTGGCTGCCCTTGACCGCGTCGACCGACAGCGCACCGGCGACCAGCGCCGCCTTGAAGGTGCGCTCGATCTCGAACAGGCCGGCAAGCGCCAGACCGGTCGACACCTGGGTGCCGTTGATCAGCGCCAGGCCTTCCTTGGCCTTCAGGTCGAACACCGGCAGGCCGGCGATGCGCAGCCCTTCCTCCGCCGGCAGGGTTTCGCCCTTCACCCGGACATGGCCGATGCCGAGCAGCACGCCGCACAGATGGGCCAGCGGCGCCAGATCGCCCGAGGCGCCGACGGACCCCTTGCCCGGCACCACCGGCAGCACATCGGCCTCATAGAGCTTCAGCAGCGCATCGACCAGCGCCGGGCGGACGCCGGAGGCGCCGACGGCGAGGCTGACCGCCTTGATGACCAGGATCAGCCGCACCACGCCATCGGCCAGCGGGGCGCCGACGCCGGTGGCGTGCGACAGGATCAGGTTTCGCTGGAGCGTTTCCAGATCCGACGCGGCGATGTGGGTGTGCGCCAGCTTGCCGAAGCCGGTGTTGACGCCATAGACCGCCTCGTCGCCGCCGGCGATCCGGTCGATCAGGGCGCGCGAGCGCTCCATCCGCGGGTAGGCCGCCGGGTCGAGCGTCAGGGCCGGACGGTCGCGATAGATGCTGCGCAGCGTGTCGAGCGACAGCGCGCCCGGAACCAGAGTGATGCTCTCGCTCATCCCAGAAGTCTCCCAAGTGTCTTTTTGAAGCGGTCGGCGATCTCCTCCTCGCGCGGGTGGCGGCGGTCGCGGACAATTGCGCGTCCGGCGATCACCACGTCCCGTACGAGGAGGGCGTTGCCGGCGAAGATCCAGCCGTCGAGCAGCGCGTCACCCTTGCGCGCCGCCAGCAGCGGGTGGTCGGTGTCGAGCACGACGATATCGGCGCGGAGACCGGCGGCGATGCGACCGGCCTCGAAGCCGGTCGCCTGCGCGCCGCCGGCCTGGGCGTCCTCCACCAGCCGGCGGGCGGTGGAGCGGCGGGGGCCGCCGGCCAGCACGGTGCGGCGTTCGCTGGTCAGCCGCGCGCCGTACTCCAGCCAGCGCAGTTCCTCCACCGGGCTGACCGAGATGTGACTGTCGGAGCCGATCCCCCAGCGCCCGCCCTGGCCCATGTAGGACTCGGCGGCGAAGAAGCCGTCGCCGAGATTGGCCTCGGTGGTCAGGCACAGGCCGGCGACGGCACTGCTGGCGGCGACGCCAGTTACCTCGGCTTCCGTCATGTGGGTGGCGTGGATCAGGCACCAGCGGCCGTCGACCGGCTGGGTCTCCAGCAGATGCTCCACCGGACGGCGGCCATGGTGGGCGAGGCAGTCCTCGACCTCCTTGCGCTGCTCGGCAATGTGGATGTGGATCGGGCCCTGCGGGTGTGCGGCGACGGCTTCGCTCAGCAATTCGTCGGGCACGGCCCGCAGCGAATGCGGAGCGATGCCCAGCCGCACGTCGTCGGACCCGCCATAGGCGCGGCGCAGGACCATGGTTAGCCGGTCGAACCCTGCCCCGTCATGGATGAAGCGCCGCTGTCCTGCGGTCGGCGGCGTGCCGCCGAAGCCCGACGCATTGTAGAGCACCGGCAGCAGCGTGATCGGCAGCCCGGCGGTTCGGGCGGCGGCGATGGCACGGTGGCTCATCTCCGCCGGGTCGGCGTAGGCGCGGCCGTCGCGGTCATGGTGCAGGTAATGGAATTCGGCGATGGCGGTGAAGCCGGCCTTCAGCATCTCCACATAGAGCTGGGCGGCGACCGCCTCGAAATCCTCCGGCTCCATGCGGTCGAGCGCGCGGTACATCACCTCGCGCCAGCTCCAGAAGCTGTCGGAGCCCTCGCCGGAGCTTTCGCCCATCCCGGCGATGGCGCGCTGGTGGGCATGCGAATGCAGGTTGGCGATTCCGGCGACCGCCGCCCCGGCAAAGCGCTCCGCATCGGCCGGGCAGGCCGCACCGGGCGTGGCCGAGAGGATCCGGCCGCGCTGGTCGGTGATGACCAGCACATCCTCCGCCCAGCCGTCCGGCAGCAGCGCCGAGGCAAAAAACAGGTTGCTCATGAGGGCGCCCTCGCTATTATAGACAACACTATACAAGTATAGGCAACCTGATGCCAAGGGGGTTGCTGCACGAACTTGTAGGAAGGAGCCGAACCGATGCCGACCAGTGCGCCGTGGGATTCCCTGTGGGTCGACCTGTCTGTTGCCACGATGGACGGGGCCACCATGAGCGAGGCGGACGGTTACGGCGCCATCGCCGACGCGGCGGTCGGCATCAAGGACGGCCGCATCGCCTTCGTCGGCCGCCGCGCCGACCTGACCGATGCGCCAGAGGCGCTGGCGACCGAGGTTCATTCGGGGCAGGGCGGCTGGATGACTCCCGGCCTGATCGACTGCCACACCCACCTCGTCTATGGCGGCAACCGCGCCCGCGAGTTCGAAATGCGGCTGAACGGCGCCAGCTATGAGGAGATCGCGCGGGCCGGCGGCGGCATCCTGTCCACCGTCACCGCCACCCGCGCCGCCAGCGAGGACCAGCTTCTGGCCGCCACCCTGCCGCGGCTCGACAGCCTGCTGGCCGAAGGCGTGACGACGGTGGAGGTGAAGTCCGGCTATGGCCTCGACACCGAGACCGAGACCCGCATGCTCTGCGTCGCCCGCCGGCTGTCCCAGGTCCGCCCGGTGGAGGTTCGGACGACCTATCTCGGCGCCCACGCCCTGCCGCCCGAATTCAAGGGCAACCCCGATGGCTACATCGACCGCATCTGCACCGAGACGTTGCCGGCCATCGCCGAAGCTGGGCTGGCCGACGCGGTGGACGCCTTCTGCGAGGGCATCGGATTCTCGGTCGACCAGACCCGCCGGGTGTTCGAGACGGCGAAGCGGCTCGGCCTGCCGGTGAAGCTGCATGCAGAACAGCTGAGCAACCTCGGCGGCGCCCGGCTGGTGGCGGAGTTCGGCGGGCTGTCGGCCGACCATATCGAACATCTGGACGAGGAGGGCGTCGCCGCGATGGCGCAGGCCGGTACGGTGGCGGTGCTCCTGCCCGGCGCCTTCTATGCCCTGCGCGAGACCAAACTGCCGCCGATCGAGCTGCTGCGCCACCATGGCGTGCCGATGGCGCTGTCCACCGACAACAACCCCGGCACATCGCCGGTCACCTCGCTGCTGCTGATGCTGTCGATGGGCTGTACCTTCTTCCGCCTGACTCCGGCGGAGGCGCTGGCCGGCATCACCCGCCATGCGGCGAAGGCGTTGGGCCTGACCGACCGCGGCGTCATTGCGCCCGGCCTGCGCGCCGATCTGGCGGTGTGGCGCATCGAGCATCCGGCGGAGCTGGCCTACGCCATCGGCCTGAACCCCTGCATGGCGGTGGTCAATGGCGGCGTGGTCCGCAGCCCCCGCGTGGAGGCTCCATGAGCGACGTCATCTCCACCGCCCAGCCGCGTTACGCCCAGATCAAGGAGACCATCCGCCGCCGCATCAGCTCCGGCGACTGGCCCGAGGGCTTCCAGATCCCGTCGGAGCACAAGCTGCTGGAGGAATTCTCGGTCAGCCGGATGACGGTGCACCGGGCGCTGCGCGACCTGACCGACGAGGGGCTGCTGACCCGCGTGCAGGGGCTGGGCACCTTCGTCGCCGAACGGCCGCCCAGCACCGACGTGGTGGAGTTGCGCAGCATCGCCGACGAGATCGCCGAGCGCGGCAACGTCCATTCCTGCCGGGTGGAGCAATTGCTCGCGGTTGCCGCCGATGCCGGTCTGGCCCGCCGCTTCAACCTGCCCGTGGGTGCGAAACTGTTCCATTCCGTCGTCGTCCACAGCGAAAGCGACGTGCCGGTGCAGCTTGAGGAACGCTGGGTCAACCCGGCGGTGGCACCCGATTATCTGGATCAGGACTTCACCCGCCAGACTCCGGGCGAGTACCTGATCCGGCTGGAATCCTCGCCGCAGGTGGAACACGTTATCGAAGCGGTGTCGCCGACACCGGAGATCGCCGGACTGCTGGACATCCCCGTCACCGAACCCTGCCTGCGCGTGACCCGCCGCACCTGGGTGAAGGGCCGGGTGGTGACCGTGGCGATGCTGGTCCATCCCGGCAGCCGCTACCGGCTGGGCGCGCGCTTCCAGCTGCCGCCCCATTAGCAGACCAATCTTCGAAAAGCACATCCCTCCCATCAGGAGTCATCACCAGATGTCATCCCGCCTCGACAACCAGCGCGTCATCCGTGCCCCGCACGGCCCCGAACTGAGCTGCAAGAGCTGGCTCGCCGAGGCGCCGATGCGCATGCTGATGAACAACCTCGACCCCGACGTCGCCGAACGGCCGCAGGAGTTGGTCGTCTATGGCGGCATCGGCCGCGCCGCCCGCGACTGGGAAAGCTTCGACCGCATCGTCTCGGCACTGAAGACTCTCAACGACGACGAGACCCTGCTGGTGCAGTCGGGCAAGCCGGTCGGCGTTTTCCGCACCCATGCCGACGCACCGCGCGTGCTGATCGCCAACTCCAACCTCGTGCCGCGCTGGGCGACCTGGGAGCATTTCAACGAGCTGGACCGCAAGGGTCTGGCGATGTACGGCCAGATGACCGCCGGCAGCTGGATCTACATCGGCAGCCAGGGCATCGTGCAGGGCACCTACGAAACCTTCGTCGAGGCCGGGCGCCAGCATTACAACGGCGACCTGAAGGGCAAGTGGATCCTGACCGGCGGCCTCGGCGGCATGGGCGGGGCGCAGCCGCTGGCCGCCACCATGGCAGGCGCCTGCATGCTGGCGGTGGAGTGCCGCCCCAGCAGCATCGAGATGCGCATCCGCACCGGCTATCTCGACCGCCACACCGCCGACCTCGACGAGGCGCTGGCCTGGATCAACGAAGCCTGTGCGAAGGGCGAGGCGATCTCGGTCGGCCTGCTCGGCAACGCGGCCGACGTCTTCCCGGAATTGGCGCGCCGTGCCGGCACCGACATCAAGGCCCGGCCGCACATCGTCACCGACCAGACCTCCGCCCATGACCCGGTCAACGGCTACCTGCCGCAGGGCTGGACGCTGGAGGAGTGGGAGAGCGCCCGCGAAAGCCAGCCGGCCGCGGTGGCCGCAGCATCCCGCAAGTCGATGCGGGTCCAGGTGGAGGCGATGCTGGCCTTCCATGCCATGGGCATCCCGACCGTCGATTACGGCAACAACATCCGCCAGATGGCGAAGGAGGAGGGGCTGGAGAACGCCTTCGACTTCCCCGGCTTCGTCCCCGCCTATATCCGCCCGCTGTTCTGCCGCGGCATCGGCCCCTTCCGCTGGGCCGCGCTGTCCGGCGATCCGGAGGACATCCGCAAGACCGACGCCAAGGTGAAGGAGCTGATCCCCGACGATCCGCACCTGCACAACTGGCTCGACATGGCGGCCAAGCGCATCCAGTTCCAGGGCCTGCCGGCACGCATCTGCTGGGTCGGTCTGGGGCACCGCCACCGCCTCGGCCTCGCCTTCAACGAGATGGTGAAGTCGGGCGAGTTGAAGGCCCCCATCGTCATTGGCCGCGACCATCTCGACAGCGGCTCGGTCGCCAGCCCGAACCGCGAGACCGAGGCGATGAAGGACGGCACCGACGCCGTGTCGGACTGGCCGCTGCTGAACGCGCTGCTGAACACCGCCAGCGGCGCGACCTGGGTCAGCCTGCACCATGGCGGCGGCGTCGGCATGGGCTTCTCCCAGCATTCCGGCATGGTCATCGTCTGCGACGGCACCGACGCAGCGGCCAAGCGGATCGAGCGCGTGCTGTGGAACGACCCCGCCACCGGCGTGATGCGCCACGCCGACGCCGGCTATGACATTGCCATCGAGTGCGCCAAGGAGCAGGGACTGAACCTGCCGTTTTTGAAGTAACTGACGCCTCGGGGAAATCTCCCTTTCCCGTCCCGGGAGAGGGAAGGGGCCCATGCGGAGCATGGGAAGGGTGAGGGGCTAGGCACGAAGCCGTACGCTTCAGGTTTCTTGGATCACCCCTCACCCTCCCCGCGCCTGTGGCGCGGGTCCCCTCCCTCTCCCGGGGCGGGAGAGGGCTTTTCACTCACCCCCCCTCCGGATCAGCTCCGAATACCAGCGCGCGGACTCCTTCGGGATCCGCGCCTGGGTTTCGAAATCGACGCGCACGATGCCGAACCTCGTGCCATAGCCGCCGCCCCATTCGAAATTGTCCAGCAGCGACCAGACGAAATATCCGCGCACGTCGGCCCCCAGCCCCTTCGCCTCCGCCATCGCCGCGATGTAGGCCTGGAGGTAGGCCAGCCGCTCCGCATCCACCACGCGTCCCTCGGCGTCGGGCGTTTCCGCCGCCTTGGTGCCGTAGCCGTTCTCCGTCACATAGATCGGCAAGCGGTAGCGCCGGGTCAGGTCGACCAGCGTGTCGCGGAAGCAGCCGGGGTCATAGGGCCAGTCGATGGCTGTCCGCTTCATCCCCGGCGGCGGCGACCCGAAGCCGAAGCCCCAGATCAGGCTGTCGTCCCGGCGGCCATAGACCGGGGCATAGTGGTTCAGCCCGAACCAGTCCACCGGCCGGGCGATGCGCGCCATGTCGCCGGGCTGCACGTATGGCTCGATGGCTTCGGCGATGCGGCGCGGGTAATGGGCCAGCAATTGGGCGTCGGGAAAGGCGCGGTTCCAATGCTCGTCGAACAGGGCCGCCGCCTCGACGTCCTCCGGCTTGTCGGTCTCCGGCCGCATCGGCTGTACGCTGTGCACCGCGCCGATGGAGGCCCCCGGCACCAGCGCCCGCAGCACATCCACCCCGGCGCCATGGGCGAGGTTGACGTGGTGGATCACCTTCAGGTGAGTGGCGCGGTCGGCGATGCTGGGCGCCCCCCAGCCGAAGGCCCAGCCGAACAGGGTGAAGACCGAGAACTCGTTGAAGGTGGCCCAGCGCTTCACCCGGTCGCCATAGCGCCGGGCGCACAGCGCCGCATAATCCTCGAACCAGCCGATGCTGTCGCGGGTGGCCCAGCCGCCCAGATCCTGCAGGGCCTGCGGCAGGTCCCAGTGATAGAGGCAGAGCCAGGGCTCGATCCCCTTCTCCAGCAGCCGGTCGATCAGCCGGTCGTAGAAATCCAGCCCCTTCCCGTTCGGTGCCCCCCGCCCGCGCGGCAGCACCCGCGGCCAGGAGATGGAGAAGCGGTAGGCCTGCAACCCCAACTCCGCCATCAGGTCCACGTCCCGCGGCATCAGGTGGTAGTGGTCGCAGGCGACGTCGCCGGTCTCGCCGTTGTCGACCCGGCCCTTCAGCTTGCAGAAAGTATCCCAGATGCTGGGCGCCCGCCCGTCGGCCTCGGCCCCGCCCTCGATCTGGTAGGCGGAGGTGGAGGCGCCCCACAGGAAATCTTTGGGAAAAACCGGACGTTCGGCCATGGCGGATCACCCGAATGGAGAGTGGGTGAATCCTACCCCTTTCCCGTCCGGGTGGAAGGGGCCAATCGTCGCTGCTGCGGGTGGCGTGGGGCACCACCATCCGTCGGGTAATCCGTCACCATATCGCGGTCGACAGGACGGCACGGCGCTCCTATGGTCACGCCGACCGGACGAGCGAATCAGAAAGGATCGGGCGCATCATGGCGAAGAAGGACGGAGTCAACGGCAAGGGCGGCCAGTTCAGCGGGACCCCGGCCGACCGGCTGGTCCGGCTGTGGCGCAACAACGACGAACGCTTCGGCGCCTTGCTGGACGAGGTGCTGGACGGCAACCGCCAGGGCGTGATCGAAGCCGCGCTGGGCAAGCTGCGCGAGGAGGAAGGCTACGACTTCATGGACGAGGTCGAGGCCTTCTCCGAAACGGCGCAGAGCACCGACGAGCATGGCGACCCCACGCTGTCGACCCTGTTCTGGGTGGCGCTGGAGGTCGAGGGACGGTTGGACGAGCCGCCGTCGGTCGACGCCATCGAACGCGCTCTCGATTCGGCCGGGCTGCTGGAAAAGGCCGCCGACATGCGGCTGCTGCCGCTGTGGCTCGATCCGGAACCGCTGTCCTACCTCGAGGCCGCCGACCGCCGCACCCTGCTGCGCCGCCTGATCGACTCGCCCGAGGCGGCGGAAGCCTTCGTGCGCGAGCAGGATCTGGTCGCGCCCCCCGACGATACCGGCACCCGTCTCGTCGGCGTCGTCGGTCTGGTGATCGAGGAGGATGCCGAGCAGGAGGGCGAGGCGATGCCCGACCCGCTGAATCTCGGATTCTCCGGCGAGGGCGAGGAGCCGGAGATCGACCCGATCGAGCAGGAGCGCATCCGCCAGTCGATGGCCGCCTTCGCCGAGGCGGTAGCATCCGCCGATCCGCGGGTGAAGCGCTGCGAGCCGGTCGGCGGACTGAACGACCTGCTGGACTTCACCGCCGAGGGCGTCTGGCCGGACGATGTCGGGGCGAGCTTCGACGAGGTCAACGACTTCCTCGACATCGCCGGCAACGAGACCGGCGACGGCGTCCTCGACGTGACGGCGGAGCAGACGCCGGAGGGCCTGCAGGTGCGCGCCTACAACTCCGACGGCGTGCTGCTGGACGAGCGCAGCTTCGACTTGACCGGTGACCGGGCGGAAGAGGCGCTGGCCCTGATGAAGCGCCGCTGCCGCCGCGTCAGCGAGGGGTAATCGGCTCCCTCATTGCATCTCTTCCAGCCGCAGGGGCTTTTCCACCAGCAGGCGGAAACGGCCCCTGCCGGTCTTCTCGATGCGCAGGCAGCCGCAGCGGTCGGCCAGCCGACGCTGCAGCAGGATCAGCCGCGCTTCCAGATTCTCGGCGAAGTCGGGCAGCGGGATATCGGGCGCCAGCCGCAGTTCGCGGTTGGTGAAGTCGGTGCGACCCAGCGCGGTGTGGTCGCGCACCAGCTTCCACAGGATGGCGCCGGCCACCCCCTTGATCAGGTAGTCATGGTCGAGGAAGACGCTGTCGTCGCCTGCGTAATGACGCACGGTGATTGGCGTGCCGACGGCGGGCGGTGCCACGGCCGGGGCCGGCATCTCTTCGGCCTCGGCGCCATGGGCCGGCGGCAGGCCGCGCATCAGCGCACCCAGCTGCGCGGCCAGCGTCGCCAGCGCATCCTCGTCGTCATAGGTGAAGCGCATCTCCTGCGCGCTCTCCACGAACAGCACGCCGGCCAGGTCTCCGCAGGCTCCGGAACTCGCCAGGATCGGCACCGCCAGCTGGCTGTGCGGCCGGTCCAGGCCGGGGAAGGGGATCTCGTGCGCGATCCCTGCCGCTGTCCCCTCGCGCATCGCCATGCTGTAGGCGACGTCGGTGGTCATGTGGGTGATGCGGATCGGGACCCGCTCGCGCGCCGCCACCCCGATCACCCCGTCGCCCGGAGCCACCTCCCAGCCGATGCCGCTGCCGCGCCCTGACGCCTCATAGCCCAGCGCCGCGACGGTGAACAGCCGGCCGCTGGCGGCGTCTGGCAGCAGGATCAGCGCATGTTCCACCCCGAACAGGTCGCGCAAGGCGGCGACGGCGCGGTCGAGCAGGTCGGACAGGTCGGCGGCGCCGCGCAACCCCTCGCAGGCCCGTCGGACCGCCGACAGCAGGCTGCGCGGCCGGACCGGAGCGGGCAGGGGGGCGCCGCCCGGTACCGCCTCGATCGCCACCACCCGGAACAGGTCGGCGCCGCGCAGGCGGAACACCTCCGCCATCCCGACATGGGAGGCGATGCCGGACAGCTTCGCCTTCATGCTCTCGAACAGCGGCCCCTCGGTCTCGGTGCGCAGATAGGCCAGCCGCAGCCGGTATTGCGCCCCGGTGGCCGGATCGATCACCTCCAGCTGCGCGTCGGGATTGGCCAGGATGTTGGCGCGCGTCTTGTTGAAGAACTGATAGGACAGGGCGATGTGGCCGGGATCGACGTAATGGACCTGCGACAGCTGCGACACGTTCGGCGTCCCCACGGCATCCGCCGTGGCGATGGTGCCGGGGATCACGCCCTCCAGGCAGGTCCGGATGGCGTCCAGGGTAAGAGCGTCGTGGGGCAGGGGGCGGGGCAGGGGGCGGGGAAGCGGGCCGCTCATGCCGGGATCCGCTCGCCGGCCCTCGGCCCCGGCGTCTGATCGAAGACGTCGGCGGGCTCCAGATGCAGCGCCACCAGATCGGCCGGATCGAACGCCATCACCGCCCGGACGAAGGCTTCGGTGAAGCCCATCCCGGCCAGTTCTGCGATGAAGCCGTCGATGTAGGGGCCGGGCAGCGCCGACTCGTCGACGGTCGGGGCCGCCACGGTGGCGCCGTCGTCCTTGATCTGAATGGACCGGTGGGTGCTGGGTTCGGTGAAGACCACGGCCAGCCGCCCGGTCGCGGCGACGGCGGCGACCAGCACGGCGTTGGCGCGCCCGTCGATCAGCACGGTCAGGCGTTCGCCGTCCGGCGATATGCCCGGCGACACCCGCGCCGCCACGGCCCGCGCGACCAGCGGACGGCCATCATGGTCGCTGGTCGCGACATTGACGCTGAGGCTGCGGTCCAGGAAGCGCCGGACCGTCTCGTCCAAACCCCTCTCCCGCCGCATATCCTGACGCTCCGCGCTGCTGCTCCACACCGGCGACCGGCCGTCAGCATAGCGCCGCAGCCGGGCCGGCGGCAAACCAACCGAAGGACGTCATCCTTCGGCGAGCCATGCCGTAGAGGGACCGCGAGGGGGCGCTCAGGCTCCCGGCGCCACCACGAAACAGGCCATGCCGATGGTGACCAGCCCGCTGCAGGCGCTGGCCGCATCCTGCTGAGACAGGCCGGACAGGCGGGCGCGGTAGAGCGGCCCGGTCTGGGTATCCACCGCCTGGACGATCCGCTGCGAGCGCGACAGCACCGGCAGGGAACTGCGGGCGCGGTCGATCACGCGCTGGCTGTCGTCGGGCGAGCGGAAGGCGCCGAGCTGCACCGTCCACACCCCGCCGCCGGCGGTCGCCGCCCCGCTCATCGTCGCCACCGGACGCGGCGCCGGCGCATCCGGCGTCGAGGTGTCGGGCGCCACCACCCGCACCGCCGGTGCCGGAGCCGGAGCGGGCAGCGCCGCCACGGCGATCGGCGGCCGGCTCGCCGCCGGGCGGCTGCTGGCCGGCGGCGTGTAGGACGGCGCCGGATTGACCGGGGTGGAATAGGAGGAGGACGGCCGGGCGTAGGGAGACCCGTAATCCGGCGGCGAATCGGTGGACGGCGCGCTGACCAGCACGATGTCGGCGCCGTTGGGCGCCGGGGTGCGGTTCAGGCGCGGCCCGACCGACGCGATGTAGCGCCGAGTCTCGCCCGGCAGGCCGCGCTTGCCGGCCAGATAATCGCCGTAACAGCCGGGACCGCAGTTGTATGCGCCGAGGAAGCCCGGCGCGCCGAACAGGTTGTACATCTCGCGCAGGTAGGCGGTGCCGGCGATGATGTTGTCATGCGGATCAAAGGGGTCGGAACCCAGATTGTGCTTGCGCCGCATTTCGTCGTAGGTCGCCGGCATCACCTGCATCAGCCCCATGGCGCCGGCCTTGCTGACGATGGGCTTGCCGTTGACGGTGGTGCGCCCGCCGCTCTCCTGGCGGATGACCTCGCGGATCCACAGTTCCGGCATGTCGAACCGCTTGGAGGCTTCCGCGACATGCGCGTCGATCTCCTCAGGCGACGCGACGCGATGTGAGCCTCCCCCGCTGGCGCAGGCGCTCAGCAGAGCAGTCAGGGCGGCGCAGGTCAGCAACGGCTTCAGGCGACGCACGGAACCCCCGGTCATCGTTCAGTTCAACTTTAGGATAAGCCCGATTTGGAGGTAGAGACCTTTGCACATTCCCGGCCCGCCGTAAACCGTCCCAGCTGTGACCTTCGACGCGGCCGGGGAACGCGGGAGGGGAGGGGCTGCCAATCCTTCGGACGGACAAGCGGTCGTCCGGGTATCTGCCGTCCGGCGCGGCCTATGCCGGGATTTCCCTTGCCGGGATTTAAGGGCGATCAGCTCTCGCGGTCGTCGTCCGGGTCGCGCCGGGTGGCGAGTTCGCGCATCAGCCGTTCCTTGGCGGTCTTGCGGCTGGGCCGGCCGCCGCCTCGTCCGAACAGCCCGCCCAGCAGGCCGCCGGGCTTCGGCTCCTCCTCCGGCTCCTCGGTCATCTGGGCGCGTTCCGCCTCGCGCCGGGCCAGCATGGCGGCGCGGTCGACCAGCGGGTTGCGCAGCCGGTGCGGCAGCGACTTGAAGGCGAGGTTGGCGCGTTCCAGGTCGGCCAGATCCTCGGTGGACCGCGCGATGCGCAGCGCCACCCGCAGCAGGTCGAGCCGCCATGCATCCTCCGGCGCATGCGGCAGCGTCTCCGCCGCCGCCAGCAGGGTATCGAGCCCCTTGCCGGTCAGCGCGCTGGTGGATCGTTCGCTGCTGGATTTATCGGTGTCGCGGTCCCGTCCCATTCCGTCATCGAAGCTGTCGCGCTGAAGGCGGACTTTAGGACGGCTCGACAGGATTTGTCTGCCCCCATGCGGAGACCACACCATTCGGGTGGGGGAGGGGGCTGGTCAGGCGGCCTCCGCCAGCCGGTGCAGGGCCGCATCGGGGATCGACTCGTCGACCACTTTCGCGGCCCCCGCGATCACCGCCAGTTTGGTGCCGAAGGCTTCCTTGTTGCGGACAACGGCGATGCGGGCGGGACCATTCTCCAACTGCGCGATGTCGAAGAATTTGGTGACTGCGGCAGCGATGGCGGTGGGATGGTTGGCGACGGGTTCGAACACCGCTTTATGGCCATCGGCGCTGACCAGCGTCGCGACATGCCATGGGGTGTTGGAGGCGCCGAGCACCTCGACATCCTTCGCCACCCGATCCCGCGAGAAGACGGTAACCAGCCGCTCGTAAAGGCGCTCCGTCGCGTCCTGCTGTCGCCGTTCCGCCAGCTTGAACGCGGTCAGTTGCACCGCCTCCTGAGAACAGGCGGCGATAGTCGCCACCGCCCCGGCAAGCTGCGGGCGGGCAACCTCCATCAGGAAAAAGTCACGATGGTCGAAGGACACCCCGGCCCGCTCCGCCACCTTGGGTGCCCAGCGGGCGAACAGGGGCGCTGCTCCCATCAGGTCCGCCTCCTGGCGGCCGAGACCCATGTCGGAGACGATGAAGCGGTCGGCGGAGGGGCCGCTGCCGGCGCCGACCGCCGCAACGCGGATGACGACCATCGAGCCGCCCGGATACATGACCGGCGTGCGCAGGTAAGACGCATCCTCATCGTGGCGGACGGCACTCAGCGAGCGGGCCGCCTCATCCACGATCTTGCGGAGGATTGTGTATTTGTCGTCCACCCCGATCATAGCCTTCCAAGCCTCGGTTCCCACGGCGGCACCGGGAATGCCTCCATGCCCTGGATGTTGAACAGCCGGCCTGCCAAATCCGTCAAATCGTGGAAGGACGCCGGTTCATCGGCCAGCGGCTCCGCAATCGGCAAATTCTCTCCGAACATCCGCTGGAAGCCAAGTGGCCAGTTGAGCGCAAACGGATGGTGATGGCTGCCCTCGATCACCATCAGCCGCAGATGCGCCGGTCCGATATTCTTATTGCCGTGGGGTGATTCCGGCCGCCAGTCCAACCTTGCCACTGCACCGCGCCGCCACCCCGGTGCGAGCCACTCCAGTTGAAAGGTCACTCGCCGGTCCGTGATTTCACGAATGCACTGGCCGCGCAACCACAGCCCCTCCATCGTCACCCCGTCGATGTCCAGAGCGCAAACGGCACGGAACTGGTCATCATGTGCGCCCCATCTTGCCGGCGCGGCGAGCCGCTTCGTCGCGGCGATCAGGTCTGGAAGGTAGTCGGGCATGTCCCGTTCTTACATCACTTTTTATGAACTCACCATTGCCAGAACCTCTTGAGCGGGTGGTGGCCCAGTGTTCATCAAAAAAAGCCCTCCCCCGGTCGCCGGAAAGAGGGCCGCAAGTCTGTCGGGGAAAATGCACGGCAGGATGCCGGCAATCATGCCGTTGCCCAGGGGGCCGGGCGCGGCATCTCAAGGCCGGCCCCTCCGCGACGCCGCGGAAGGGCCGGAACGTTCACGTTGCATTCAGGTCATTCGGCCGCCTGCGCCACGGTCAGGCCCAGCCGCTTGGCCACCCCCTCGCCATAGGCCGGGTCGGCGGCCAGGAAGTGCTTCAACTGGCGCTGCTGGATGAACAGCGGGGCCTTGCCCAGGCTGCCGGCGATGTTGTCCATCAGGCGGGCTTGAGCCTCGGTGCCGATCAGGCGGAACAGCGCGCCGGCCTGGGCGTAGTCGTCATTGCCCTCGCGGTGGTCGTAGGCGGCGGCGTCGCCGCTGATGCGCAGCGGCGGCTCGCTGGCGACCCCGGTCTGGGCCGGGCCGCCGAAGCTGTTCGGCTCATAGTTCGGCCGGCCGCCGCCATTGCCGTCCACCCGCATGGCGCCGTCGCGCTGGTAATTGTGGACCGGGCAGCCCTGCGGCTTGTTCACGGGGATCTGCGCGTAGTTGCCGCCCAGCCGGTAGCGGTGGGCGTCGGCATAGGCGAACAGGCGGCCCTGCAGCATCTTGTCCGGGCTGAAGGAGATGCCGGGCACCACGCTGGCCGGGCTGAAGGCGGCCTGCTCGGTCTCGGCGAAGAAGTTCTCCGGATTGCGGTTCAGCACCAGCTCGCCGATCTCGATCAGCGGGTAATCGGCGTGCGGCCACACCTTGGTCAGGTCGAACGGGTTGATGCGGTAGGCGTCGGCCTCCGCCTCCGGCATGATCTGCACCGAGACGGTCCAGGCCGGGAAGTCGCCGTCCTCGATCGAGGCGTACAGGTCGCGGGTGGCGTGGTCGGGGTCGATGCCGCCCATCACCGTCGCCTGCTCGGCGGTGAAGTTCTCGATGCCCTGGCGGGTCTTGAAATGGTACTTGACCCAGAAACGCTCGTTCGCCGCGTTGATCCACGAGAAGGTGTGGCTGCTGAAGCCGTCCATGTGGCGATGGCTGCGCGGCGTGCCGCGGTCGCTGAACAGGATGGTCAGCTGGTGCATCGTCTCCGGTGACAGCGAGAAGAAGTCCCACATCGCGGTGGGGTCCTTCAGGTTGGTGGCCGGGTTGCGCTTCTGGGTGTGGATGAAGTCCGGGAACTTCAGCGGGTCGCGCAGGAAGAAGACCGGCGTGTTGTTGCCGACCAGATCGTAATTGCCCTCTTCCGTATAGAACTTCACCGCGAAGCCGCGCGGGTCGCGCTCGGCATCGGCGGAGCCCTTCTCGCCGCCGACGGTGGAAAAGCGCAGGAACACCCCGGTCTCCTTGCCGACCGACGACAGGAAGGCGGCCTTGGTCCAGTGCGTCACGTCACGGGTGACGCGGAAGGTGCCGTAGGCGCCTGCGCCCTTGGCATGCACCACGCGTTCGGGAATGCGTTCGCGGTTGAAGTGGGCCAGCTTCTCGATCAGGTGGAAATCCTGCAGCAGCAGCGGACCGCGCGGCCCGGCGCTCAGCGAATTCTGGTTGTCGGGAACGGGCTGGCCGAAGCTGGTGGTCAGGGTGCTCATCCGGGTCTTCCTCTTCAAAGGCGGGTGCCGCTCGTTACGGCCGTCATTGTCTCGCCCCTGGTTATCCGGCGTCTTGAACGATATATCCAAGACATGGAAGGAAATGCACCAATAGGCATCGTCTATGAATCTCTCCGGCCTGTCCCTGCGTGACCTGGAATATGTCGTCGCCGTCGCCGAGCTGCGCCATTTCGGCCGCGCCGCCGAACGCTGCGCCGTCAGCCAGCCCTCTCTCAGCGCCCAGATCCGCAAGCTGGAGGAGTCGCTCGGCCTCGCCCTGTTCGAACGCACCAGCCGCAAGGTGCTGCTGACCCCGCGCGGCGAGGCCATCGTGGCGCAGGCCCGGGTGGTGCTGGAGGAGGCGCGGCGGCTGCTGGCGCTGGCTGACGGGTCGGACGGGGCGCTGACCGGACGGCTGCGGCTGGCGGCGATCCACACGCTCGGCCCCTACCTGTTTCCCCACATCCTGCCGCCGCTGCGCGCGCGCTGGCCCGACCTGACCCTGACCCTGTCGGAGGGCCGCACCGACAGCCTGCTGGAGGAACTGCGCGACGGCCGGCTCGACGCCGTGCTGCTGGCCCTGCCGGTGGAGGGCGACGGGCTGACGGCCGAGCCGCTGTTCTTCGAGCCCTTCCTGCTCGCCCACCCCGCCGGCCACCGCCTGTGTGCCGCACCCAACCTGTCGCTGAACGACCTCGACCCGGCCGAGCTTCTGCTGCTGGAGGAGGGGCACTGCCTGCGCGATCAGGCGCTGGCCGCCTGCGGACTCAGCGCGCGGGGCGGCGGCGTCCACGCCACCGGGCTGGAGACGCTGCGCCACATGGTGGCGGCGGGGGCCGGCTGCACGCTGATGCCGATTCTGGCGGCCAAAGGGGCGGCCAAGGGGGAGGACGGCCGCGCCGCCACTGTCGGCGGGCTGGTGGAGTACCGCACCTTCGAAGGGCCGCGCCCACCCGGCCGCGTCATCGGCCTGGTCTGGCGCGCCAGCGACCCGCGCGACCGGGGCCTGCGCGACTTGGCCGACCTGCTGCGCCGCGACCTGCCGGCCGGCACGGAACCCATCCTACCCCGAAAGGATGACTGACGAGGGGACGGAACAAGCGACCATCGGCCGGGTTGTAGGCTCCGCCCGCTCTCCTCACTGTTCAGGGGACGGGTGTGACTTTCGATACAGGCGGAGAAACGGGCGATCATGGCAAATATCCTGAGGCAAGCGACCAGGCTCGGTGAAGGATTGCCCTTTCCGCTGGGCGCGACGTGGGATGGACTGGGCGTCAACTTCGCCCTGTTCTCCGCCAACGCGACGAAGGTCGAACTGTGTCTTTTCGATGAAAGCGGTGAGGAGGAGCTTGAGCGTATCGAGCTTCCCGAATTCACCAACGAGATCTGGCACGGCTATTTGCCGGACGCCCGTCCCGGCCTGCTCTACGGCTACCGCGTCCACGGTCCCTACGAGCCGGAGAACGGCCACCGTTTCAACCCGAACAAGCTTCTGCTCGACCCCTATGCCAAGGAGCTGGTCGGCGAGATCCGCTGGAATCCGGCCCATTTCGGCTATGTGATGGAATCGGGCGACGACCTGACCTATGACGAGCGCGACAGCGCGCCCTTCATGCCGAAATGCAAGGTGATCGACCCGGCCTTCACCTGGGGCCGCGACCACAAGCCCGGCACCGCCTGGGACCGCACCATCTTCTACGAAACCCATGTGAAGGGCTTCACCAAGCTGCACCCGGCGGTGCCCGACAGCCTGCGCGGCACCTATGGCGGCATGGCGGTGAAGGAGGTGGTCGACTACATCAAGTCGCTCGGCGTCACCTCGGTGGAGCTGCTGCCGGTCCATGCCTTCGTCCAGGATCAGCATCTGGTCGACAAGGGGCTGGCGAACTACTGGGGCTACAACTCCATCGGCTTTTTCGCGCCGGAACCGCGCTATGCCGCGTCGGGCAACGCCATCAAGGAATTCAAGGAGATGGTCGCCCATCTCCACAATGCCGGGTTGGAGGTGATCCTCGACGTCGTCTACAACCACACGGCCGAGGGCAACGAGCGAGGGCCCACACTGTCCTTCAAGGGCATCGACAACGCCTCCTACTACCGCCTGCTGCCGGACCAGAAACGCTATTACATCAACGAGACGGGGACCGGGAACACCGTCAATCTCAGCCACCCGCGCGTCCTGCAGATGGTCACCGATTCGCTCCGCTACTGGGCGACGGAGATGCATGTCGACGGCTTCCGCTTCGACCTCGCCACCATCCTCGGTCGCGAACCCTACGGCTTCGACGAGGGCGGCGGCTTCCTCGACAGCTGCCTGCAGGACCCGATCCTGAACAGCGTCAAGCTGATCGCCGAGCCGTGGGACTGCGGTCCCGGCGGCTATCAGGTCGGCAACTTCCCGCCGGGCTGGGCCGAATGGAACGACCGCTACCGCGACACCGTCCGCGCCTTCTGGAAGGGCGACGAAGGCAAGCTGCCGGAGGTGGCGCCGCGGCTCTGCGGCTCCGCCGACCTCTTCAACAAGCGCGGGCGCAAGCCCTGGGCCAGCGTGAACTTCATCACCGCCCATGACGGCTACACTCTGAACGACCTCGTCTCCTACAACGACAAGCACAACGAGGCGAACGGAGAGGGCAACAACGACGGCCACTCGCACAACCTGTCCTGGAACCATGGGGTGGAGGGGCCGACCGACGATCCCGAGATCAAGGAACTGCGCGAACGGCAGAAGCGCAACATGCTGGCGACGCTGCTCCTGTCGCAGGGATCGCCGATGCTGTTGGCCGGCGACGAGTTCGGCAACACCCAGCACGGCAACAACAACGCCTATTGCCAGGACAACGAGACGGCCTGGTTGAACTGGGACGGCATCGACGAGGACGGGCAGGCTCTGATCGAGTTCGTCCGCCGCGTCGTCGCGGTGCGCCAGTCCTTCCCCATGCTGCGCCGCGGCCGTTTCCTGTCCGGCGAATACAATGCCGAGTTCGACGTGAAGGACGTCACCTGGCTGACCCCGGCCGGCGACGAGATGGACGAGAGCCATTGGCACGACGGCAACGCCCGTTGCCTGGGCATGCTGCTGGACGGCCGCGGGCAGGCCAGCGGCATCAAGCGCCCGGCGATGGACTCCACCTTGCTGCTGGTCATCAATGCCCACCATGACGTGGTGGAGTTCACGCTGCCGGAGGTGACCGGCGGCAGCGTCTGGCGCTGTCTGGTCGACACCAACCTGCCCGACCCCGACGAGGTGCCGCGCGTCAACACCGGCGAGGGCTATATCGTCACCGGCCGGTCGCTTCTGCTGCTCGCCCTGGAACCGGAAGGCAAGACCTCCTTCGCGCTGCGCCGCGCCACCCGCGCGCTCCGCAGCGTCGCCGAAAGCCCGACCCCGGTGACCTCCTACGGCGAGGAGACCGCGGAAGAGGAGAAGCCGGCCGAACCGGTGGAGGCGAAGGAACCGGTGAAGGTCGAAGCGGTGGCGGCAACTTCGCCGGCGAAGAGCGAAGCGCCCGCCAAGAAGCCGACCTGACCCGACCCTCAATCCCCCTCTCCCTCCCGGGGAGAGGGGAACTCTCCCGGATCCCCCGCCATGAAACTCTTCGAATGCCAGAACTGCCACCAGCCGCTCTATTTCGAGAACACGCTGTGCGAGCGCTGCGGCCATCGGCTTGGCTATCTGCCGGATGTGGGGACCTTGTCGGCCCTCGACCCCACCGACCATGACGGCGTGTGGAGCGCGCTCGCCACCACCGAACCGCTTTACAAGTTCTGTGCGAATGCGGAACTGGACGCCTGCAACTGGATGCTGCCGGCGGACTCCGCCGACACCCACTGCGCCGCCTGCCGGCACAACCGCACAATTCCCGACCTGTCCGACGCCGAGAACCTGACGCGCTGGCGCAAGCTGGAACTGGCGAAGCACCACCTGTTCTACACCCTGACCAACCTGAATCTGCCCCTGCAGACCCGGACCGAGAATCCGGAGGAGGGGCTGGCCTTCGATTTCCTGTCCGACACGGTCGCTCCCGACGGCACGGTGACGCCGGTGCTGACCGGCCATGCCAACGGCCTGATCACCATCAACGTCGCCGAGGCCGACGACGCCGAGCGTGAGAAGCGCCGAACCGAGATGGGCGAGCCCTACCGAACGCTGCTCGGCCATTTCCGCCACGAGATCGGCCATTACATCTGGGACCGCCTGGTGCGCGACGATCCGGCGCTGCTGGAGCGCTTCCGCGCCCTGTTCGGCGACGAGCGGCAGGATTACGGCGAGGCGCTGAAGCGGCACTATGCCGATGGTGCTCCGCCCGACTGGCAGGCGAACTTCGTCAGCACCTATGCCACCGCCCACCCGTGGGAGGATTTCGCCGAGACCTGGTCGCATTACCTGCACATCGTCGACACGCTGGAAACCGCCCGCGCCTTCGGCCTGCGGGTGCGCCCACGCATCACCGAAGGGGCGGAACTGGAGGCGGAGGTCGACTTCAACCCCCACAAGGCCCGGCGGATCGAGGATCTGATCGACCTTTGGCTGCCGCTGACCTACGCGGTGAACAGCCTGAACCGCAGCATGGGCCAGCCGGACCTCTACCCCTTCATCCTGTCCGCGTCGGTGATCGAGAAGCTGGGCTTCATGAACGGGATGGTGCGGGGATTGGAGGGACGCTAGACACTCATTACTCCACCGCCCCCACAACCGCCCGCACCCAGCGGACCGCGCGGTTGCGGCCGTCGCGCTTGGCCTTGTAGAGCGCGGCGTCGGCATGGCGCATCACCGTCGCCATGTCGCTGTCGTCCTCCGGCCAGGAGGCGATGCCGATGGAACAGCCGACGCGGACCATCTCGCCGTTGAACGACACCGGTTCGTTGACGGCGGCGATGATGCGGGACGCCAGTTCCCCGGTGTCGGGAGCAGGGCGCCCGGCGCGGCGGGGAAGCACGGCGGCGAACTCGTCGCCGCCCAGCCGGGCGACCACGTCGTCGTCGCGGAAGATGCTGGCCAGCCGGCCGCCGATCTGGCGCAGCACGGCGTCGCCGGCATCGTGGCCCAGCCGGTCGTTCACCGGCTTGAAGCCGTCCAGGTCGATGTACATCACCGTCGCCGATCCGCCGCCGCCGCCGGTCGACGCCTCGACATACTGTTCGAAATAGCGCCGGTTCGGCAGGGCGGTCAGCCGGTCCTCGTAGGCGATGTCCTCCAGCCGCATCAGGGCGGCGTCCTTGTTGGTCAAACCGTCCACCATGTCCCGCAGGGCCACCGACAGCCGGCGGATCTCCGCCGCGCCGCCGACCTCGGGGATCGCCACGCCGCGCTCGCCCTTGCCGATGCGCTCGGCGGCGTCGGCGATGGCGCCCAGCGGCCGGGCGATGCGTCCGGCGGCGAACCAGCCGATGCAGCTGAACAGCAGGGCCAGCACCGCGCCCGACCCGATGATCGTCATCCGCAAACGGTCGGTTTCGGCATAGACGATGTCGGCCGGCTGGCGGGCGACGACGGTCCAGCCCAGTCCGGCGTAATCGTGCAGCCCCTTGCCGTGGGCCACGCCGGTGACATAGGTCACGCCGTCGGGCCAGACCCCGCTGCTCCAGCCGTCATGCAGCCTGGTGGTCACCGCCGGCACCGGCAGCGGCTTGCCGACCGCCGAATCGGGACCGATCAGAACGGTGCCGTCGGCCGACAGGATGTAGAGCGTCAGCCCCTTGCGGTCGGACAAAGGCTCGATCAACTGCCGGATCGAGGCGTGGGCCCACTCCCAGCTGTAATGAGCCGCCAGCACGCCGACCACGGTGCCGTCCGCCGTCTGCAGCGGGGCGGACACATCGACGAATTTCGGCGTTTCGCCCTGCAGGTACTGTACCTTGCCGCGCAGAGCCACGGCTTCGTGCACGTCGCCGACGAACAGGCCCTTCATGCCTTCCTGATGGACCGGCCGGCTGGAGATGTCGGCCCCCAGCAGCAGCCCGTTGGCGGCGGCCACCACCCGGCCCTCCGCATTGGTCATGCCGATCCAGGCGATGGCCGGGTCGCGGCGCTTCAGCTCATCGATGGTCGATTGCGCCACCGCCGGGTCCTTCAGCGCTTCGATCCGCGACAGCGCGGCGATCTGGTTGGCGCGCGCCCACATGGTCGAATCGAGCTGCCGGGCGAGCGACTGCGCCAGCCCGGTCATCGAGTTGCCGATCTCCTTCGCCAGGGCGTCGGCGGCGCCGTTGCCGACGACCAGCCCCTTCACCAGCGTCGACCCGAGCAGCAGCAGCACCAGGATGACGGCCACCGTCACCTGCAGGCCGATGGCCCGGCGCGGCCTGCGGACCGGAATGCTGCGGGCCGCTGCGGTCCTGCCGCTTGCCTGTCCAAAGGGCGACATCGTGGCGGGATCCTTATCAAACGAACCCGGACAAGCCGGATGGGAGACGATCAGTGCAGACACTGTATCATCCCAGCCCTTTACAAAGGGTCAAGCGGAACCGCGGCGATGCATTTACAATGTAAAAGGGAAGGTTGCGCGGCGTTCGGCACGCCCCGGACGTACGTCAGCCAAAAAAGTTTGCGAAGCTGACTTTCAGCATATTGCGTAAAAGAGAAAAGGCCGCTAGCTATACAGCCGCGGCCCGAGTTTAGGGAGGAAACGCCTGAAAGGCGATCGAAACAACAAATAATGCTGCGTCGCCGAAAATCCAGCCCGATGTGGCTGGATTTTTCGTTTCAGCAGCAAGAATCTTCTTATTATGCGGTGCTGCCCCGGCGGAAGGGGGATTCCCCAAACGGTTGGTTGCGCTATCATGTCAGCCCAACGAACCATACAGTCGGGAAGAATCCTCATCATGAAACGGCGTGCGTTTCTCTCCAGCGCCGGTGTCGGCCTTGCCGCCGCCGGAACCGCCGCGACCATCGCGGCTCCGGCCATCGCCCAGACCTCCCAGCCGGAGATCAAGTGGCGCATGGCGTCGAGCTATCCCAAGAGCCTCGACACCATCTATGGCGCGGCGGAGTTCATCGCCAGGCGGGTGTCCGACGCCACCGACGGCAAGTTCCAGATCCGCACCTTCGCGGCCGGCGAGATCGTTCCGGCGCTGCAGGTGCTGGACGCCGTGCAGAACGGCACGGTCGAGTGCGGCCAGTCGGCGGCCTATTTCTATGTCGGCAAGGACCCGACCTTCTGCTTCGACACCGCCATGCCCTTCGGCCTGAACACGCGCCAGCACATCGCCTGGATGATGCATGGCGGCGGGCTGGAACTGATGCGGGAGGTGTTCAAGGATTACAACATCCACCACATCCCGGCCGGTAACACCGGCGCCCAGATGGGCGGCTGGTTCCGCAAGGAGATCAAGAGCCTGGACGATCTGAACGGCCTGAAGATGCGCATCGGCGGTCTGGTCGGCCAGATCCTGACGCCCTTCGGGCTGGTACCGCAGCAACTCGGCGGCGGCGACATCTACCCGGCGCTGGAACGCGGCACCATCGATGCGGCGGAGTTCGTCGGCCCCTACGACGACGAGAAGCTGGGCTTCTACAAGGTCGCCAAATACTATTACTACCCCGGCTGGTGGGAGGGTTCGGCCCAGATCCCGCTGATGTTCAACATGCAGGCCTGGGAACAGTTGCCGAAGTCCTACCAGACCATCCTTGAGCAGGCCTGCTGGGAGGCCAACGCCTGGATGATCGCCAAGTACGACACGCTGAACGCCTCGGCGCTGAAGCGGCTGGTCGGCGGCGGCGCCGTGCTGCGTCCCTTCCCGCGCGACATGATGCAGGCCTGCGAGAAGGCGGCGTTCGAATTTTACGACAAGCTCGCCGCCGGCAACCCGCGCTTCAAGAAGGTCTATGACGGCTGGAAGCCCTTCCTGGAGCAGGAGCGGCTGTGGTTCCGCGTCGCCGAGAACGGCTTCGACAGCTTCGTCTACAGCCAGTCGGCGCAGCGCTGAGTCGCGTCGCGGGGCGGATCGTGTGCGGCGATTCGCCCCGCCTTTCGCGGCAAACACTGATTTTCACGCCGCCGTATGTCTGCGATCTCGATCATCGGTCTTCTCAATCGCACGCGAAAGGAGCACACTGCCGGTCTAAGCGTGGGCATAGCCTTCGCAATTGCACAAAATTTCGGCAAAGCGTTGAATTGATCACGACATAGTCATTCCTCTTGTCTATTTTCTTAAACGCGTGGTACCGTCAGGGTCAGAAAGACGGACCGGGCCGGGGTGGCGTACCCGGATCCAGGTCGCCTGTGACGGGAGCGGACGGATGGACGGCGGGATGATCGCGACGACAGAGACCCTGGTGCGCTTTTCCGGGGTGCAGAAGACCTACGATGGCGAGCATCTCGTGGTGAAAAGCCTCGACCTCGACATCCGCAAGGGCGAATTCCTGACGCTGCTGGGGCCGTCGGGGTCGGGCAAGACCACCACGCTGATGATGCTGGCCGGGTTCGAGGTGCCGACCCATGGCGACATCTTCATCGGCGACCGGCCGATCAAGAACACGCCGCCGCACAAGCGCGACATCGGTATGGTCTTCCAGAACTACGCCCTGTTCCCCCACCTGACGATCGAGGAAAACGTCGCCTTCCCGCTGTCGGTGCGCGGCGTTCCGAAGGCGGAGGTCAAGGAGCGGGTGAAGGCCGCGCTCGACATGATCAAGCTCGGCAACCTCGCCAGCCGCCATCCCGGCCAGCTCTCCGGCGGCCAGCAGCAGCGCGTGGCGCTCGCCCGCGCCCTGGTCTTCAATCCCGCCCTGGTGCTGATGGACGAACCGCTGGGCGCGCTGGACAAGCGCCTGCGCGAGCATATGCAGCTGGAGATCAAGCGTCTGCACGAGACGATGGGCCTGACCGTCGTCTACGTCACCCATGACCAGGGGGAGGCGCTGACGATGTCCGACCGCATCGCGGTCTTCAACGACGGCATCGTCCAGCAGATCGACCGGCCGGATGCGCTGTACGAGCGGCCGGTGAACAGCTTCGTCGCCAACTTCATCGGCGAGAACAATGTCCTGAGCGGCGTTGTCGAAAATATCGAACAGGGCTGGGCGCGGGTGACGCTGGACGCCGGCGGTTCGGTGGTGGCGCAGGCGGTGAACATCGGCGGCGCCGGCAACCGCACCTCGCTGTCGCTCCGGCCGGAGCGCGTCGCCATCGAAACCGGTGACAGCGGTGACAGCAGCATGAACCGGCTGCCGGCGACGCTGACCGACCTGATCTATCTGGGCGACCACACGCTGGCGGTGCTGAGCACGCCGGCCAACCCGGAATTCATGGTCAAGCTGCCGGCCGGCTCCTATGCCGGTCTGGCGCCGGGCCAGGATGTCTACATCGCGTTCCGCCCGGAGGACTGCCGGGCGCTCGATCCGGTCTGAGGACGTGGTTCCTCGGCGCCAGGATGCCTTTCAGCAACAACAACCACGACGAATAAGGACGGGGAATCATGTCGAAGATTAAGGTGGCTCTCGGTTTCGCTGCGACCTTCACCGCCCTCACGGCCCTGGCTTCGGCCGCAAGCGCCCGCGACCTCACCGTCGTGTCGTGGGGCGGCGCCTATCAGGACGTCCAGAAGAAGGTGTATTTCGGTCCGTTCAAGGAGACCGGCACCCCGATGAACGACGAATCCTGGGACGGCGGCGTCGGCGTCCTGCGCGCCAAGGTCCAGGGCGGCGCCTCCACCTGGGACGTCGTGCAGGTCGAGAGCGAGGAACTGGCGCTGGGCTGCGACGAGGGCCTGTACGAGAAGCTGAACTATTCCAAGATCGGCGGCGAGGACATCTATCTGCCCTCCACGGTCAACCCCTGCGGCGTCGGCGCCATCGTCTATGACTTCGTTCTCGGCTACGACAAGGACAAGCTGAAGGACGCGCCGAAGAGCTGGGCCGATTTCTTCGACACCAAGAAGTATCCGGGCAAGCGCGGCCTGCGCCAGGGCGCCAAGACCACGCTGGAGATCGCGCTGATGGCCGACGGCGTCGCCCCGGCCGACGTCTACAAGGTGCTGAGCACCGACGCCGGTATCGACCGCGCCTTCAAGAAGCTCGACACCATCAAGAACGACATCGTCTGGTGGAAGGCCGGCGCCCAGCCGCCGCAGCTGCTGGCCTCGGGCGAAGTGGCGATGACCTCGGTCTACAACGGCCGCATCGACGCCGCCAACAAGAACGAGAAGAAGAACTTCGGCATGGTGTGGAACGGCGCGCTCTACACCATCGACAGCTGGGTAATCCTGAAGGGCAGCCCGAACGTTGATGCCGCCTACAAGTTCCTGAACTTCGTCGGCAAGGCGGAGAACCAGGCCAAGCTGTCCGAAGGCATCGCCTACGGCACGTCGAACAAGAAGGCCCCGTCGCTGCTGCCGAAGGCGGTGCTGGCCGACCTGCCGACCGCGCCGGACAACATGAAGAACGCGATCGAGATCAACACCGACTTCTGGCTGGAGAACATCGACCGCCTGACCGAACGCTTCAACAAGTGGGCGGCGAAGTAAGCACTTTGTTGTAACTCGCCCATTACCCCCTCTCCCCCCGCTCACGCGCAAACTTCGTTTGCGCTGACGCGACAGGCGGACCTCCGGTCCGCCGAAAGCGGGGAGAGGGTCGGGGTGAGGGGGACGCACAGCGGCACGCATCGGGCCCGGAAGCGCTTCCCACTTCAGTTTTTTGGCGGATCACTTCCCGCCCTTCGGTGACCGGACGCCCTGCGTCCCCCTCACCCTGACCCTCTCCCCGGGGGGGAGAGGGGATGGTGCGCAAGCGCCTTTTGCGTCTTCTCAACAGGACAATGCCGATGACAGCCGCCTTCGTTGCCGGCGCCGACGTGCCGTTGAAGCGTCGATTGAAACGGGCCGAGCGGGCCCGGCAGTTCCGTGCGCTGGGTCTGGTGCTGCCGCTGCTGGCCTTCCTGCTGTTCACCTTCGTCGTGCCGCTCGCCGGCATGATCTGGAAGTCGGTGGACGACTGGGAGGTGCCGCAGGCGATGCCGCAGACCGTCGCGGCGCTGGAGCATTGGAACGGCCAGGGCCTGCCCGACGAGGCCGCCTTCGCCGCGCTCGCCGCCGACGTCCGCGCCGCGTATGACGCCGGCACGCTGGCCGTCGCCGCCAAGCGGCTGAACTACATCGTCAACGGCTATCGCACCACGCTGCTCGCCACCGGGCGCAAGCTGAAGGAGCAGCCGGCTCCCGGCACCGCCAAGGAAACGCTGATCGCCCTCAACCCGGCTTGGGGCGAGCGCGAGAGCTGGACCGCGATCAAGAGCGCCAGCGGCCCGGTCACCAGCTATTACCTGCTGGCCGCGGTCGACCTGACCCGCAACGCCGACGGCGCCATCGTGCACGCCCCGGCGGACCAGTCGATCTACCGCGAGGTGTTCATGCGCACCTTCGAGATCGGCTTCGGCGTCACGGCGCTCTGCCTGATCCTCGGCTTCCCGGTGGCCTATCTGCTGGCGAACCTGCCGACCGGCCGGTCGAACCTGCTGATGATCTTCGTGCTGCTGCCCTTCTGGACCTCGCTGCTGGTGCGCACCTGCGCCTGGATCGTGATCCTGCAGAGCGAGGGCATCGTCAACGGCTCCCTGGAATGGCTGGGCATCATCGACGAGCCGATGCGGCTGATCTACAACCGCTTCGGCGTCTACATGGCGATGACCCATGTGCTGCTGCCCTTCATGATCCTGCCGCTCTACAGTGTCATGCGCGGCATCTCGCCGGCCTACATGCGGGCCGCCGCCTCGCTGGGCGCACCGCCGACGACCGCCTTCCTGCGCATCTACCTGCCGCAGACCATTCCGGGCATCGGCGCCGGCTGCCTGCTCGTCTTCATCCTGGCCATCGGCTACTACATCACGCCGGCGCTGGTCGGTGGGGCCGCCGACCAGATGATTTCGTCCTTCATCGCCTTCTACACCACGGAAACGGTCAACTGGGGCCTTGCCTCGGCGCTGGGTGCGGTTCTGCTGCTCTCGACGTTGGTGCTGGCGCTGGTCTACGGCAAGCTGGCGCTCGGCCGCCAGACGACGGGAGGTCTGAAGAATTGAGCGCGAACCACGCCCCCCAAACCGCCAGCCAGCGCATCGCCTGGATCGCCACGATCGTCGCCTCCACGCTGGTGTTCATCTTCCTGATGGCGCCGATCCTGGCGATCGTGCCGCTGTCGTTCAGCTCCAGCACCTACCTGACCTATCCGCTGCCCGGCCTGTCGCTGCGCTGGTACGAGGAATTCCTCAATTCGGCGCGCTGGATGAATTCGCTGAAGAACAGCTTCATCATCGGCATTTCGTCGGCGATGCTGTCGATGGCGCTGGGCACGCTCGCCTCGCTTGGTCTTGCCCAGTGGAAGAGCAAGTGGAAGCCGCTGATCCTGGCCGTCGTGCTGTCGCCGATGGTGGTTCCGGTGGTCATCACCGCGGTCGGCGTCTATTTCTTCTTCGCGCCGCTGGGGCTGACCGGCAACTATCTCGGCCTGATCCTGGTGCACACCGCGCTGGCGACGCCCTTCGTCGTCATCACCGTGTCGGCGACGCTGCAGAGCTTCGACATGACGCTGGCCCGCGCCGCCGCCTCGCTGGGGGCGCCGCCGCTGCTGACCTTCCGCAAGGTGATCCTGCCGCTGATCCTGCCGGGTCTGGCGTCGGGCGCGCTGTTCGCCTTCGCCACCAGCTTCGACGAGGTGGTGACGGTGCTGTTCCTCGCCGGGCCTGAACAGCGCACCTTGCCGCGAGAGATGTTCAGCGGCATCCGCGAGAACATCAGCCCGACCATCACCGCGGTGGCGGTGGTGCTGACGGTGATCTCGGTCTTCATGCTGTCGACGCTGGAAATCCTGCGCCGGCGCAACGAGCGGCTGAAGGGGAATGTGGGGTAAAGTGGTCGCTGATGACCCCCACCCTAACCCTCCCCCGCTGGGCGGGGGAGGGGACCAGTGCTGATGTGGGAGGGTGGCGGCAGTCCCTCCCCCGCTCAGCGGGGGAGGTTAGGTGGGGGTCTAACTCAGCGGCCTCACAAATACGGCGGCGTGCAGGCGCTGATCAGCTCGCATTCCACCTCGCCGATGTTGCGGAACCGATGGGGCACGCGGCTGTCGAAGAAATAGGCGTCGCCGGGGCCGAGAAGCTGCTTGCGGTCACCCACCGTCAGCTCGATCTGTCCCTTGATGACGATGCCGCCTTCTTCCGATTCGTGTTGCAGCATGGTGCGGCCGGTGTCGGCGCCGGGGGCGTAGCGTTCGTGGAGGATCTGCAGGTTGCGGCTGCGCAGGTCGCCCACCTGCCGGAAGGAAACCTGGCCGACGGTGCCCTTCAGCTCGCCGGCCAATTCGATCAGTTCGTCGCCCTTGAAGAAAATCTGCTCGGGCGGCGGCAGATCGTCGGAGGAGAAGAATTCGGCCAAGGTCATCGGGATGCCCTGAAGCACCTTGCGCAGCGACGACACCGACGGACTGCTGCGGTTCTGCTCGATCAGAGAGATCGTGCCGTTGGTCACTCCGGCCCGCTGGGCGAGCGCCCGCTGCGACAGCCCGTGCTGTTCGCGGATCTGCTTCAACCTGGCGCCGACATCGAATTCCATCACCGGACTCCTGCTCCACACCCGTCTAGGCAATAGCCCATCCGCGCAACCCCGTCATCAGAATATGAACAGCTAAACAGGGGTTGTTTAATTTATTAAACATGGTAGGCTTCTGTCCAAGGTCCAGGCCCCCGTGCAGGAAACCCTTGATCGGCAAGGATATTTCCATCGGGCGCGGCCGGACGGTTCCACAATCCTCATCCAGGGCGGATCGAACATGCTGTCGCTGAACGACCAGGGCCTTCTCCGAACCAAGGGCTACGTGAACGGTGCGTGGCGCGCGGCCGATTCCGGGAAGAGCTTCCCGGTCACCAACCCCGCCACCGGCGCCGTCATCGCCGAGGTGTCCGACATGGGCGCCGCCGAGACGCGCGAGGCGATCGACGCCGCCAACGCCGCCCTGCCGGCGTGGAAGGCCAAGACCGCCAAGGAGCGCGCGGCCATCCTGCGCCGCTGGTACGACCTGATCCTCGCAGCCCAGGAGGATCTGGCCCAGCTGATGACCGCCGAGCAGGGCAAGCCCCTGACCGAATCGCGCGGCGAGGTCATCTACGGCGCCTCCTTCATCGAGTGGTTCGCGGAGGAGGGCAAGCGCGCCTACGGCGACGTCATCCCCAGCTTCGCCGCCAACAAGCGCATCGTCGTCCTGAAGGAGGCCATCGGCGTCGTCGCGGCGATCACGCCGTGGAACTTCCCGAACGCCATGATCACCCGCAAGGTCGCGCCGGCACTGGCCGCCGGCTGCACCGTGGTGGTCAAGCCGGCCGAGGACACCCCGCTGTCGGCGCTGGCCCTGGCCGAGCTGGCCGAGCGCGCCGGTTTCCCCGCCGGCGTCTTCAACATCGTGATGGGCCGCGATCCGGTCGCCATCGGCCATGAGCTGACCCACAGCCCGATCGTCCGCAAGGTCAGCTTCACCGGCTCGACCGAGGTCGGCAAGCTGCTGATGCGGCAGGCCGCCAGCACGGTCAAGAAGGTGTCGCTGGAACTGGGCGGCAACGCCCCCTTCATCGTCTTCGACGACGCCGACCTGGACGAGGCGGTCAAGGGCGCCATGGCGTCGAAGTACCGCAATGCCGGCCAGACCTGCGTCTGCGCCAACCGCCTGCTGGTCCAGGCCGGCGTCTATGACGCCTTCGCCGCCAAGCTGGCCGAGGCGGTCAAGGCGCTGAAGGTCGGCAACGGCGCCGAGCCGGGCGTCACCCAGGGTCCGCTGATCAACGCCGACGCCGTCGCCAAGGTGGAAGAGCTGATGGGCGACGCGCTGGAGAAGGGCGCCAAGGTCGCGCTCGGCGGCAAGCGCCACGCGCTGGGCGGCACCTTCTTCGAGCCGACCATCCTGACCGGCATCACCACCGAGATGCGCGTCGCCCGCGAGGAGATCTTCGGCCCGGTCGCCCCGCTGTTCAAGTTCGAGACGGAAGAGGACGCCATCCGCATGGCGAACGACACCGAGTTCGGCCTTGCCGCCTACTTCTACAGCCGCGACATCGGCCGCGTCTGGCGCGTGGCGGAAAAGCTGGAATACGGCATCGTCGGCATCAACGAAGGCATCATCTCGACCGAGGTGGCCCCCTTCGGCGGCGTCAAGGAGTCCGGCATCGGCCGCGAAGGCTCCAAGTACGGCCTCGATGATTTCATGGAAGTCAAATATCTCTGCGTCGGCCTCGGCGCCTGACCCCCCCAAGGGAAAAGACAAAGGAAAAGCGAAAATGAGCACCAACCAGTCCTTCGTCGCCCGTCGCGAGGCCGCCGTCTCCCGTGGCATTTCCGCCGGCATGCCCTTCTACATCGACCGCGCCGAGAACGCCGAGATGTGGGACATCGAGGGCAAGCGCTTCATCGACTTCGCCGGCGGCATCGCGGTGCTGAACACCGGCCACCGCCACCCGAAGGTGATGGAGGCGGTGAAGGCGCAGTTGGAGCGCTTCACCCACACCTGCGCGATGGTCACGCCCTATGACAGCTTCGTCGAACTGGCGGAGAAGCTGAACGCGCTGGTCCCCGGCCCGACGCCGAAGAAGACCGCCTTCTTCACCACCGGCGCCGAGGCGGTGGAGAACGCCGTGAAGGTCGCCCGCGCCGCCACCGGCCGCGCCGCCGTCGTCGCCTTCTCCGGCGGCTTCCACGGCCGCACGCTGCTGACCATGGGCCTGACCGGCAAGGTCGTGCCCTACAAGGTCGGCTTCGGTCCCTTCCCGGCCGACATCTACCATGTGCCGTTCCCCAACGCCTATCGCGGCATCAGCGAGGCGGAGAGTCTGAAGGCGCTGGACACCCTGTTCAAGTCCGACGTCGATCCGGGCCGCGTCGCCGCGATCATCATCGAGCCGGTGCAGGGCGAGGGCGGCTTCAACATCGCCAGCCCGTCCTTCCTGCAGGCGCTGCGCGCGGTCTGCGACAAGCACGGCATCGTCATGATCGTCGACGAGATCCAGACCGGCTTCGCCCGCACCGGCAAGATGTTCGCCGTCGAGCATGCCGGGATCGAGCCGGACCTCGTCACCATGGCGAAGAGCCTGGCCGGCGGCTTCCCGCTGTCGGCGCTGACCGGCAAGGCGGCGCTGATGGACGCCCCGGTTCCGGGCGGCCTGGGCGGCACCTATGCCGGCAGCCCGTTGGCGACCACCGCCGCGCTGGCCGTCATCGACGTCATCGAGGAAGAGAAGCTGATCGAGCGCGCCGAGACTCTCGGCGAGCGCATCGCCGGCCGCTTCCGCACCATGGCCCAGCGCAACAGCCTGTCGGTGATCGGCGACGTCCGCAACCTGGGCGCCATGGTCGCCATGGAACTGGTGACCGACCGCGAGACCAAGGAGCCGGCGGCCGACCTGACCAAGGCGCTGGTCGCCAAGGCGGCGGAAAAGGGCCTGATCCTGCTGTCCTGCGGCACCTACGCCAACGTCATCCGCATCCTGGTCCCGCTGACCGCCTCGGACGCCCTGGTCGACGAAGGCCTGGACATCATCGAGCGTTCCCTGGAAGAACTGGTGTCGGCGTAACCAGACTCCCTCTCCCGTCCCGGGAGAGGGAAGGGGCCCAAGCGAAGCTTGGGAAGGGTGAGGGGTGATCCAAGGATAGGATCCATGTCCGGATCACCCCTCACCCTCCCGCCTTCGGCGGGTCCCTCCCTCTCCCGGGGCGGGAGAGGGCTATAAGAATCACAGGAGGAGCAAACCTTGGCCGGACCCTTGTCGCACATCCGGGTGCTGGAGCTGTCGCGCGTTCTCGCCGGGCCGTGGTCGGCGCAGACGCTGGCCGATCTCGGCGCCGACGTGATCAAGGTGGAACGGCCGGGCGCCGGCGACGACACCCGTGCCTGGGGTCCGCCCTGGGCCGGCGACCAGTCGGCCTATTTCCTGTCGACCAACCGCGGCAAGCGCTCCATCACCATCGACTTCGAACGGCCGGAGGGCCAGGAGCTTGTCCGCAAGCTTGCCGCCCAGGCCGATGTCGTCATCGAGAATTTCAAGGTCGGCGGGCTGGTCAAGTACGGCCTTGACTATGACAGCCTGAAGGCGGTCAACCCGCGGCTGGTCTATTGCTCGATCACCGGCTTCGGCCAGACCGGGCCGTACCGCAACCGCGCCGGCTACGACTTCATGATCCAGGGCATGGGCGGGCTGATGAGCATCACCGGCCAGCCGGATGGTGAGCCGGGCGGCGGCCCGGTCAAGGTCGGCGTCGCGGTGACCGACATCTTCACCGGCCTCTACGCGACCATCGGCATCATGGGTGCACTGGCTCACCGCGACCGCACCGGCGAGGGGCAGCAGGTCGATCTGGCATTGCTCGACGTGCAGGTGGCGGTGCTGGCCAACCAGGCGATGAACTGTCTGGTCGGCGGCAAGGCGCCGCAGCGGCTCGGCAACGCCCACCCGAACATCGTGCCCTATCAGGCCTTCGCCACCCGCGACGGCTACATCATCCTGGCGGTCGGCAACGACGGACAGTTCGCCAAGTTCTGCACGGTCGCCGGCCGTCCCGAACTGGCTCGGGATGAGCGCTACGCCACCAACCCGGCCCGCGTCGCCAACCGCAAGGAGCTGGTGGCATTGCTGGAGGAGCTGATCCGCACCCGCGACAGCCACGACTGGCTGAGCGCGCTGGAAGAGGTCGGCGTGCCCTGCGGCCCGATCAACGATTTGACCGCGGTGTTCGAGGACCCGCAGGTGAAGGCCCGCAACATCCATCAGGATCTGCCGCACCCGACCCAGGGCAGCGTGCCGACGGTGGCGAGCCCGATCCGTTACAGCGGCACCCCGCTGGTGCACGACACCGCCCCGCCGACATTGGGCCAGCACACCGACACGGTGCTGGCGGAGTCTCTTGGCCTGAGCGAGGCCGACATCACGGCCCTGCGCGAGAAGGGCGTGATCTGACCACAGTAAGGGGAGCCGGAAAGCGCCAACTTTCCGGCCCCATCCTCAGAACTCGGTCACCACGGTCACGCCGGCGACCTCGAACCTGTCCATGTTGACCAGGGCGTCGATCGACTGTTCCAGCGTGATCGTCCGGCCGATCAGCTTCTCCGGCGCCAGCTTGCCCGACCGCATCATCTCCAGCATCGCGTCATAGCGGTAAGCCTGCATGCCGTGGCTGCCGAGGATTTCCAGCTCATTGGCGATGACGCGGCTCATCGGAATGGCGGGGGTGCTGTTCTCAGCCAGCATCAGGCCGACCTGCACATGCTTGCCGCGCTTGCGCAGGTTGCTGATCGAATTGAAGCAGGTGGTGGGATGGCCCAGCGCGTCGAGCGAGACATGGGCGCCGCCGCGCGTGATCCCGATGACCGCTTCGGCGACCTCCCCGACCTCCGACGCGTTCACCGTGGCGACAGCCCCCAGCGCGCGGGCCAGGGCGAGCTTGTCCTCCGAGATGTCGATGGCGACGACATTGGCGCCCACGGCATTGGCGATCATGATCGCCGACAGGCCGACTCCGCCGCAGCCGTGAACGGCCACCCACTGACCCGCTGACGCCTTGCCCTGGTCGATGACGGCGCGGAAGGAGGTCACGAAGCGGCAGCCGAGGCTGGCGGCGGTGGTGAAGTCCATCGTCTCCGGCAGCCCGACCAGATTGATGTCCGCCTGATGCAGGCCGACATATTGCGCGAAGGACCCCCAATGGGTGAAGCCGGGCTGGAACTGCCGGTCGCAGACCTGATGATTGCCGGAATGGCATTCGGGACAGGCGCCGCAGCCGCCGACGAACGGGACCGTCACCCGGTCGCCGACCTTCCATTTCGTCACGTCCTTGCCGACCGCCTCGATGATGCCGGCCAGTTCATGACCGGGCACATGCGGAAGCCGGATGTCGGGGTCATGGCCGACCCAGCCGTGCCAGTCGCTGCGGCAAACCCCGGTCGCCATCACCTTGACGACGACGCCATGCGGCTCCGGCGTCGGATCGGGCACGGTCATGATTTGGGGCGGTGCGGAAAACGCCTCGTAGACCACCGCTTTCATCGGGATTCTCCTGCTGGATTATCCCGGCATTCTACGGTGACGACGCTGAAATTGCCTTTCAATTGAAGAAGCGCCGGTCCGGAGATATGAAGGGTTCTTTCGCAATCATTCCTATTCCTGCAGGAAATCCCCGCAATGGACGCGCTCGATAAAATGGATGCCGCGATCGTGGACCGGCTGCAGCAGGATGGCCGTCTGTCCAACGCCAGGCTCGCCGAGCAGCTGGCGCTGAGCGAGGCGTCCTGCTGGCGCCGCCAGAAGCGTCTGGAGGACAGCGGGGTCATCAAGGGCTATCAGGCGGTGCTCGACCGCCGGAAGCTGGGCTTCGGGGTGATGGCCTTCGTGCAGATCGTCTGCACCCAGCATGGCGAGGAGGTGACCGCGGCGTTCGAGGCGGTCATCCGGGCCTGCCCCTATGTGCTGGGTTGCCACAACACCACCGGGGAGGCGGATTTCCTGCTGATCGTCGTCGCGCGCGATCTCGACGATTACAGCAGGTTCGTGGACAAGGTCCTGAGGAAGCTTCCGGGCGTCGCCAGCATCCGCTCGAACCTGTCCCTGCGCGAGATGAAGGCGACGAACAGGCTTCCCGTCATCGGGTAGAGCGGCATTTTCGATGGTGTGCGACGCGGCTCTACCCAAAGGTGGGGCGGGAAAAGGTCCGTACACGGGGCAGACCTTTCCCCAGAACAGAAGGAACGACGCGTCCGTCAGGCCGCGCGAACGCCTCGGAGGAACTCGTCGACCGCGGAGCTGAGCGTCCTGGCTTCGCGCGACAGCTCTCCGGCGGCGTCCAGAACCTGACCCGCCATGCTGCCGCTGAGGCTGGCGGCCTTCTGCACCTCAATGACGTTGGTGGAGACCTCCATGGTGCCGGAGGCCGCCTGGGTCACGTTGCGCGAGATTTCTCCGGTCGCCGCGTTCTGCTCCTCGACCGCCGAGGCGATCGCGGTGGCGATCCCGCTCATCTGCGTGATCGTTGCACCGATCCCCTTGATCGCGTCGACGGCTTCGGTGGTCACCGCCTGCATCGTCGCGATCTGCGCTGCGATCTCGTCGGTCGCGCGGGCGGTCTGGGTGGCGAGATTCTTCACCTCCGAAGCGACCACGGCGAAGCCCTTGCCGGCGTCGCCCGCCCGTGCCGCCTCGATGGTGGCGTTCAGGGCCAGCAGGTTGGTCTGGCCGGCGATGCTCTGGATCAGCGTCACCACTTCGCCGATCTTCTGTGCGGCGTTGGCCAGACCGGCGACGGTGTCGTTGGTCCGTTCCGCATCCTTGACCGCCTGGGCGGAGATCTGCGACGAGGTGCTGACCTGCTTGGAGATTTCAAGCAAGGATGCCGACATCTCTTCGGTGGCGGCGGCAACGGTCTGGACGTTGGCCGAGGTCTGTTCGGCGGCGGCGGCGGAGGCGCTGGCCTGATGGCTGGTCTGCTCTGCCGTTCCGACCATTGTCGTAGCGACCGACTGCATGTTGCCCGATGCCGTGGCGACGCTTTCCACCACGCCTTTGACGCTGGCTTCGAAACTCCGGGCCAGCGCCGCCATGGATGCCTTGCGGTCCGCCTCCGCCTTCGCTTTCAATTGCTCCTGCTCGGCCTCCAGGCGGGCATTCTCGATGGCGTTCCGCTTGAACACTTCGACGGCCTTCGCCATGGCGCCGATCTCGTCGCGACGCTCCTGCCCCTCGATCTGCACGCCGTTGTCGCCGGCGGCCAGCCGTCCCATGACGGCGGTCATGCCGCGGATCGGCGTGGCGATGCCGCGCGACAGCACGATGCCGGCCGCCATGGCGAGGATGATCATGGCTCCGCCGCCGGCAAAATTGACGGTGTAGGAGGTGGAGAAGGCTTCGGCTTGATCGACGGCGCGTTTGATGAGCAGATCGCGCTCCATCTTGTCGATCTCCGCGATTATGCCGCGTAGGCCATCTATCGCCGATTTCCCCGCGCCGGAGGCTTCCAGTGCGCGCGCCTGCTCGCGGGTTTCAGGCTTGGCCATCAATTCGATCTCCTTCTCGACGACCGTGGTCAACCACGTCCGGTAAAAGTGATCGACTTCGGCGAAGCGTGCCTGCTGCGTCGGGTTGTCCGCCGTCAGCCGCTTCGCCTTGGCAAGGGACTCCGCATAGCGGCGCTGGCCCTCCCGATAGGGCTCCAGGAACTTATCGTCGCCGGCGATCAGATAACCGCGGACGCCGGTTTCCTGGTTCACCACGGATCCCAGGATCCTGGAGACCTCTTCGAGCACCTCGTAGGTGTGGGTCGTCCAACCGCTCGACGTCTCGATGAACGAAAGCTTCGAATAGCTGGAGAAAGCGACGGCCAAGGCGATTGCAACCATAGATGCGAATGCGCCTGAAATCTTCTTGGAGATCGACAGATTTGCAAGGATGAACATTGTCTCTTTCTCTCCCGACCCATACGCGCAAGAGTGCGTTGGGTGTTTTGCATCTTAAGGCAGCAACAGAAAAAACTAAAATGACAACATAGTTCTCTGTTGCCGGCATTTATCACCTATAGTACCGATAAAATTAAAGCGCTGTTAAAAACAGATATATGAGTTTCCTTTAGGTGGTTTGTTAATTTTCTATTGGATCTATGAGCAATGTTCATTTTTTTAATTCTCTCAGTAATAAAGATATCCAGATTTCGAATCTATGATCCATAAATTTGACCGGAAGTTTCGCAACCAAAGTCATTTTGTTTCACGGTGGCGGCAGCACTTGGTTTCGCCGTGGAGCGAGAGTTGCTCCTTGCCCGGCGATTGGGGGCGAAGCGGCGGCGGCCGGCGTGCGCCAGCACCCATTCGTCATTGCTCCCGCCATCTGCGGAGGGGTTGCGTTCGATCGCCAATCCCGCAATATGCCGACCCCGCAACCGGCTCATTTGCAGGCCACGGCCTGTGGCTTTCAAAATCCGCCCTCAACCAACCCCGGATCCCTCCATGACCGCGGCCCCCGCGACCGACACGCGCCTCGGCATCCTGATGATGCTGGGCGGCATGACGCTGTTCACGCTGAACGACGCGCTCGGCAAATGGCTGGTGGCCGACCATCCGGTCGCCATGCTACTTGCGGTCCGCAGCCTGTTCGGGCTGGCGGTGCTGGCGCCGATGATCTGGCGCGAAGGTGTCGCCGCGGTCTTCGCCGTCGACCGGCTGCCGCTGCACGTCCTGCGTGTGCTGCTGATGACGGTGGACGTCGCCTGCTTCTATTGGGCAGTCGGCTATCTGCCCTTGGCCGACGTGATGACCATCTACATGTCGGCGCCGCTGATCGTCACCGCGCTGTCGGTGCTGGTCCTGGGGGAAAGCGTCGGCTGGCGTCGCTGGGTTGCGGTGCTGGTCGGCTTCGTCGGCGTCGTCATCGTGCTGAACCCGACCGGCCGGTTCGACCTGTGGCCGTCACTGGTGGCGCTGATGGGCGCCTTCATCTTCTCCTGTGGCGTGATCTCCACCCGCGTTTTGCGCTCCGCCTCCAGCCTGACACTGGTCGGCAACCAGATGGTCGGCGGACTGCTGATCGGCGGGGTGACGCTGCCCTGGACCTGGGAGGCGCCGGGCTGGCTCGGCTTCGTCCTGCTGGGGCTGCTGGGCGTCACGGCGCTGGCCGGCCACGCCATGATGAACCGCTCGCTGCAGCTCAGCCCGGCCGCGGTGGTGGTGCCGTTCCAGTATGTGTCGATCCTGTGGGCGGTGATCCTCGACCTCGCCGTCTGGGGCACCGCGCCCACCGCCCGCATGGGGGTGGGGGCGGCGCTGATCATCAGCAGCGGCCTGTTCATCGTCTATCGCGAACAGCGCGTGAAGCGCGGCGTGGTGGCCGAAGGGGTGACGGAGGTGCCGTGAGGCGCCCGCCTCATCCCCCGAAGAAGCGCGGCACCAGCCTGACCGTCAGCGGATCCAGCGGGCGCCAGCCATAGTCGCGGATGACGTCGTTGGCCTCCACCGGCCGCCGCCCGTCCGCCAGCGACCATGTGATGTGGTAGGTGGAGCCGTCCGGCCGGTCGCTGGTACCGTCGATGGCGACGACCAGCGCCTGCACCCCCTCGCCGTCGTCGGCGCAGCCGATCACCTCGGCCAGGGTGGCGGTGGGCAGAGGGTCCTGCGGGCCGGCGCCGAACTGCAGGGTCACATGGTCGGCGACCAGCCGTTCATAGCGCGGCGGGACCAGGGCCAGCAGGCGCCCGCGCTCGTCGGCCGGCAGTTCCCACCCGGTATATCCCGATCCCATCCCCAATTCCCCTAAGCCGAAAGGTGCCGGCACATGTCACCGCCGGCCGGCGTTCATGATCCCGTCCATGATCTTATTCGCTTCCGCCGGCCCGGCAATCAACTCGATCATGCGGATGGCGGTGTAGCCGGTGCGGGCGTTGCCGGCGGGGCCGGCCAGTTCCTTCTGCGCCCGTTCCGTCAGCGAGGCGGTGGTCTTCTGCGTCATCTCCCGCAGCTCGCCGCGCAACCCCAGCGAATCGGCGATGGTCGCGCATTTGCGCAGCGCCCGCGCGTGGTTCTCCGCCTGGGCCAGCTGGGCCCGTCCCTCGCGACCGCCGCCGCCGCCGTCCAGCGCGCCGATGGCCGCGACGATGCCGGCGTCTGCGTCCTGCAGCACCTGGGTTTTCACCATGGCGTGGACGGAGTTGCGGACCTGCTTCAGCCGCTGGTCGAAGTCCTTGTTGCGGCTCTGCTCCATCGCCGCGCGGGTGGCGTCCAGGCTGGCGACGAGGTCGAGCGCCAGATCGGCCACCGCCATCCGGTCGGCATTCTCGGCGCTCTGCCCGGCCCGCGAGCGGTCCTCGATCTGGGCGACGACGGTGCCGCTCAGCGACATGAACAGCGCGGCGCGCTCGGCAGATTTCTGCCCCAGATCCATGTCCCACAGCCCGCTCAGCAGCGCCGACGGGTTGGTCAGCCGCGACGCGGCCAGCAGCACGAAGATCTTCAGCGCGTCCGGCCGGACGCGGGACAGCCGCCGGCCGATGGTCTGGATCGCCTCGACATGGTCGGCGTGCAGCTTCGGCACCGGCTTCGGCGACAGCGCCGCCTTCAGCTCCGCCACCTCGGGCGCGATCGACAGGATGACGGCGATGTCGGCCAGCGCCCGCGTCCGGTTGGGGTTCATCCGCAGGTCCAGCGGTTCGCTGAAATGCCCGGCCACCGCCCCCTCGGCGATCTTCGCCACCGCCGCCGCGCATTCGGTCCAGAACGCCTCGCACAGCGCCTTGCGCTCCGGCCCCTCCTGCAGGGCGGGGCGGTAGGCGCGCAGCCGGTCCTTGCCGATCTCCGCCTCGACCAGCGGCCACAGGCTGTTCATCAGCGACCGCTCGATCACGCTCAGCGGCACCGGGTCGGCCTTGCCCAGTGCTTCGAACAGGTCCTCGAACGGATCGCAGAACAGGCGCTTCAGGGTCGGGCGACGGCTCAGCCGCAACTCCACCAGCCGCGGGCGGATGACGGCGATGGTGCGCTGGATGTCGGGATGGTCGTTCATCTGCTCCAGCAGGCCGACCACCTGGCGGAACTTGGCCTCGTCGATGTCCAGCAGCTTGTCACCCAGCGCGACCAGATCCCTCATCTCCATGGTCAGGCGGCCTTCCCTTTGATCGTTTCGATCCGCATGACCAGATCGACGTCCAGTTGGCCGCTGCGCCAGTCGACATAGGCGCGTACGGAGCGCTTGTGGCTGCTGATCAGCTTGTCGGCCATCATCGACTGGTCGGCGCGGCCTTCGTCCTTCGGCAGCAGGGGGATGACGCGGAAGATGTCGTGGACGGCCATGTCCTGGCTGTGGCGGTCCTGGGTCTGCGCGTCGCTCCACAGCAGGATCAGGTATTCCCAGCCGTCGAGCAGCCAGGACAGCCGGCTCGACGCCTTGCGGATCAGCGCCCGCTTGGTCTCCCACTGGCGCAGCAGGGTCTCGAACGACGCCATCGCCTGGTCGAGCTGGCCGATGACGTTGCGGGCATGGTTGACCGTGTGTTCTGCCACCTCGGCGCAGAAGCCGCCGATGGGCGCCGCCTCCGACACGTTGTCGGTCGCCCAGTCGGTCATGCTGTCGCGGAAGCCCTGCAGGTCGCGCATCAGCCGCCGCAGCCGCGCCGGCTTGGGCGAGCTGGCCAGCCCGATCGACTCCATCAGCACCGCCAGCTCGGCGATGCGGCCATACAGCTCGGTCGGCTCCAGCGCCAGCCGCTGCGCCGCCTTCATCATCAGGTCGCGGGTCAGCTTCTGCCCCTCGGCGGAGGTCAGGCCGACCCGCAGGATCTCCGTCGATTCCAGACCGACCGCCTTCAGCGCCTCGACGATCAGCTGATAGTTGATGAGCAGCCGCTGCTCCTCGTCGTCGCTCAGCGCCGCTTCGGCCGCCGCCACCGCCCCGCCGCCGGCCAGCCCGCAGCGCGCCGCCTCCAGCACCGCCTTGCGGATGTCGTCGGGCGAGCAGCCGTCGGCCTTGGCGATCAGATCGTGCAGCATCCGGTCATGAACCGTCATCGGGAAGGCCAGCGGCAGCGACTTCCACGGTACCACATAGACGCCGCGCCCTTCCGACAGGTTGGGCACAAGTACCTCCAACTGGTCGCGGCTGTCCTTGCGCACCCGGGTCTGGGCCAGGACCGGCGTGGTGAAGGCCACCGCGGCACCGCGTTCCTCGAAGGTGGAGGGGGCGAAATTGGTCAGGGAACGCATCGTGTCTGCGGCCGTGGCTGCTGGAAAATGGTGGAACCGGGTGGTCGGTTGATTACGGCGCCGCGATGCTGAATTTTGCGTTAAATCCAATATAAGCTTCAACGGAAATATATCACCTTCGGGCGATGGGACTGGATCTCTCGCGGTACCCCCCGCCTCCAGCCTCCACCGATGCGCCCCCTCATCCGTTGTCCGGATCAGGGACGGAGCACGGAGGGACGGCGGAATGGCGGCGGGGGCGGGATCGGTGTTCAAATGGATCGGCTACGGGCTGCTCGGCCTCGTCGGTCTCGTCGTCGTCGCGGTCGGCGCGGTGGTGCTGCTGTTCGATTGGAACGACGCCCGCGGCTTCGTCGCGCGTCACGCCTCGTCCGCGCTGAACCGGGAGGTCGCCATCGACGGCGACCTGCGCGTCCATCTCGGCAACCCGATCCGCATCCATCTGGAAGGTCTGCGCGTTGCCAACGCCGATTGGGCGCAGGACAAGACGATGGCGGAGATCGAGGTTCTCGACGCCACGCTGCGTCCCTGGCCGCTGCTGCGCGGCGACTGGGAACTGCCGGAGCTGAAGTTCCAGGGTCCGAAGCTGATCCTGGAAAAGAACGGGAAGGGCGAGGCCAACTGGAATTTCGGCCCGCCGAATGCGGAGAAGGAGGTGGCGAAGGAGGCCGCGACCCCCGACAAGCGCGGTGACCTCCCGGTGATCGAACGGCTGGTGATCGCCGACGGCACCATCCGCTACCGCGACCCCACCAGCGACATCGACATCGACAACACCATCAACACCGCGACCGGCGGCAACGACGACGACACGGTCGAACTGAAGGGCAAGGGCAGTTTCGCCGGCAAGCCCTTCACCCTGGCGGCCACCGGCGCCTCGCTGCTGTATCTGCGCGACAACCCGAAGCCCTACCCGCTGAAGATCGACGCCGCAATCGGCAAGACCAAGGGCCACATCGAGGGCTCCATCGCCGAACCGGTGAAAATGGAGGGCGTCGACCTGTCGGTGGCGCTCAGCGGTCCCGACATGGCGGAGATCTTCCCCATTGTCGGGATTCCGACTCCGAAGACCCGTGCCTATTCCATCGAAGGCCACCTGTCGCGCGAGGGCGACCTCTGGGCCTTCCGCAGCATGGCGGGCAAGGTCGGCGAGAGCGACCTGTCCGGCGACCTGTCGGTCAAGACCGGGGGCGAGCGGCCGCTGGTGAAGGCCGACCTCACCTCCAAACGGCTGGCGGCGCAGGATCTCGCCGGTCTGGTCGGCGCCTCCCCGCGCGGCAGCGACGACTACCCGACCCGCGGCAAGGGCGGGGTGATTCCGGCCACGCCGATCCCGGTGGAAAAGCTGCGCAACACCGACATGGACGTCCGCCTGCGCGGCAAGCGGGTGGAGGCGCCCTTTGCGCCGCTCGACGACCTCGACATGCGGGTGCGGCTGAACGCCGGCGACCTTCGCTTCGATCCGCTGTCGCTGGGAATCGGCGGCGGGCGGATCGCCGGAACGGTGGAGGTGGACGGCAGCCGCAAGGTGCCGGCGATGCGCACCAACCTGGACATCCGCGCCATGAAGCTGTCGACCTTCTTCAGCGAGACCGCGCTGGCCGGGCAGATCGGCGGCACGGTTGCCGGGCGCATCCAGCTTGCCGGCACCGGAAAGACGGTGGCCGACCTGCTGGCGACCTCCGACGGCAAGATCGGCGTCGCGGTGGACGGCGGCCGGGTCACCAGCCTCGCGGTCAAGGGGCTGAAGACCAACATCCTGGAAACGCTGGGAGTCGCCATTTCCGGGTCCGAGCCGATGCCCTTCAACTGCCTGGTCGGCAACATGGCGGTGGAGAACGGCATCGCGCAGGTCCAGGCGCTGGTGCTCGACACGCCGGAAACGCTGGTCACCGGCAAGGGGCGGATCAACCTGCGCAACGAGGCGCTGGACCTGCGGATCGTCGGCGACGCCAAATCGCCGCAGGTCTTCGCCACCCATGTCCCGGTGCTGGTCGGCGGGACGCTTGGCAACCCCGACATCGGCGTCGATCCCACCGAGTCGGCGGCGCGCGGCGCGGCGGCGGTGGCGCTGGGCGTGCTGCTGACGCCGCTGGCCGGGGTGCTTCCCTTCCTTGACCCAGGCAGTGATGAGCAGCCACAGTGTGGCCGGCTGGTGCGGGATGCCCGCTCTCCCGAGAAGGGAGGGCAGGCGTCCGGCAAGTCGGGCAATGGCCGCGGGGAAGGGAAGGCGTCGGGATCGGCGCGCTGACCGGACGCAAACCCGCATCCATCCTGTCCGATCCGGCCACCGTGTAGGCCAGGAAGGACGCCGTCCCTGCCCATGACCATCGACCAGATGTTATCCTTCGGCATCATCGGCGCGGTGATCGCGCTGCTGATCTGGGACCGGCTGCGCTACGACCTCGTCGGCATGCTGGCGCTGCTGACTTCGGTCGCGGCGGGAATCGTGCCGGCCCGGGAAGCCTTCCAGGGCTTCTCCGACGACATCGTCATCATCGTCGGCTCGGCCCTGGTGGTCAGCGCCGCCGTCGGCCGATCGGGGGTGGTGGAGGCGGCGATGCGCCCGCTGACCACGCGCATGACCAGCGTCTGGACCCAGGTGGCGATGCTGGCCGGCGCGGTGACCATGCTGTCTGCCATCGTCAAGAACATCGGCGCGCTGGCCATCTTCATGCCCATCGCGCTGCAGGTTGCCCGGCGCAGCGGCACGCCGGTCTCGCTGCTGCTGATGCCGATGGCCTTCGGCTCGCTGCTGGGCGGCCTGATGACGCTGGTCGGCACCTCGCCCAACATCATCGTCTCGCGCGTCCGGGCGGAGATGACGGGCCAGCCCTTCCACATGTTCGATTTCACGCCGGTCGGGCTGGTGATCGCAGTGTTCGGAGTCGCCTTCCTGTCGGTCGGCTACCGTCTGCTGCCGAAGGGCAGGGCGGCGGGGGCGGGGCCGGCCTTCAACATCGACGATTATACGGCGGAGGCGCGGCTGCCCGCCGGCTCGCAGTTCGTCGGCCGCACCGTGGCGGAGCTGGAGCATTTCGGCGAGAGCGAGGTGACCGTCGCCGCCATCGTGCGCGAGAACTATCGCCGCTATGTTCCGTCCGGCCATTGGGTGCTGTTCGCCGGCGACATCCTGGTGCTGGAGGGCGACACCGCGGCGCTGGCCGAACTGGTCAAGCGCGCCGGCCTGCGCATGATGCAGGACAAGGACCAGGACGGTGTCGAGAACGAGGACGACATCGCCGTGGTCGAGGCGGTGGTGGAGCAGCGCTCCGCCATGATCGGCCACAGCATCGAGGAGGTGAACCTGCGCGAGCGTTTCGGCGCCAACCTGCTGGCGCTCAGCCGGCGCGGCCGGCCGATCCGCCAGCGCCTGCGCCGCGTCCGCCTGCAGTCGGGCGATCTGGTGGTGCTGCAATGCCGCCGGGCCGCCGTGGCCGACACGCTGGCGGAGCTGGGCTGCCTGCCGCTGGCCGAGCGCAACCTCGGCATCGGCCGCACGCCAAAGCGGGCGGCGGCGGTGGCGGTTCTGGGGCTTACCGTGTTTCTGATCGCCACCGGGATGGTTCCGGTCGCCATCGGCTTCTTCGGGGCGGCGGTGGCGATGACCGCGCTGAAGGTGGTCAGCCTGCGCGAGGCCTATGAAGCCATCGAATGGCCGATCCTGGTCCTGCTGGGATCGCTGATCCCGGTCAGCGAGACCTTGCGCACCACCGGCGGGACCGAGCTGATCGCCGGCTTCCTGTCGGAGGCGTCGCAGGGGCTGCCGCCCATCGGCTCGCTTGCCATGATCATGGTGGCGGCGATGGCGGTGACGCCCTTCCTGAACAACGCCGCGACCGTGCTGGTGATGGCGCCGATCGGCGCCAGCCTCGCCACCCATCTCGGGCTCCGGCCCGACGCCTTCCTCATGGCGGTGGCCATTGGGGCCGGCTGCGACTTCCTGACCCCCATCGGGCACCAGTGCAACACGCTGGTGATGGGCCCCGGCGGCTACCGCTTCGGCGATTACTGGCGGCTCGGCCTGCCGCTGTCGATCATGGTGGTGGTGATCGGCACCGCCGCCATCGCCCTGTTCTGGCCGCTGGTGCCGCGCTGAAAAACGGGTCCGTTCACGACATTGTGTAGTTCACGGGCGGTTCCGTCTTCCCTCCGTCTGGTGTAGGCTTATCCATGGGGCTTGAGCCTGACAGGAGGCGGAGATGTCGGTGTGGCGCCGCTATCTGGTGAAGGACGTGACCGGCCGGCTGGTCGATCTGCCGAGCAGCCTGCTGGACCGGGCCGACGACGGCACGGCCCCGCTGCCGCATTTCGCCGGCCGCTGCGTGGAGATGGTGGCGGCGGTGATCGTCGGCGACCGCAAGACCCATGCCCGTGTCACCGAACTGGCCTTCACCAAGCTGTATTTCGACCAGATGGGCTATGTCGACGCCGCCAAGCGCGAGCGGATGATCCGCCTGATGCTGGAAAGCTGCGCCGACCGCCGCTGCCGCCCGCCGCGCCAGGGTGCGGCCGAAGACAAATGCACTCACCTGTCCCGCCGCGCCGTCGCCGCCCGTGACCAGCTGATCCGCGAATTCGGCTGGGAACCCAAGCCCGACGAACGCGACGCCGCCCTCAGCCGCCTCGACCCCACCCGGCTTCGCAGAGCCCTGTCGGAACCGGCGCCCACGCTGCATTGAGGATCGCCGCTCTCCGCAAAGGGGAGGGGGCCTTTTAGACCCGCCTCTCCCGGCCCATATGCAGGCTAATGGAAAGCATGGAGCCTGGCGAACCGCAGATGAGTCCCCCCGATACCGCCCAGACGCTGTCTTTCGCGCGCGTGCGTCAGCTGGCCCTGATCGGCGCCGGATGCACCATCATCCTGCTCGGCCTGCTGCTCGCCCCCTTGCCCGGTCCGGGCGGGCTGCCGGTGATGCTGCTGGGTGGCGTGCTGGTGCTGCGCAACTCCGCCGACGCCCGCCGCCTGTTCGTCCGGTCGAAGCGCCGTTATCCCCGCATGTTCAGTCCGATCGAGCGCATCCGCCAGAAGCTGCGTGCCCGCCGCCTGCGCAAGATGCACGGCGGCTGATCCGCCCGCGCCGGTCGGGCGGGCGGATCAGACGGACGATGCTTGCGGTGCCTCGGATCACTGCGCCGGGAGGGCCGGAACGCCGTCCTTCCACTGGTCCCAATGGCCGACGATGTGGTCGACCATGCGTGACCCGACGAGTTCCACATTCTCCACCGTCTCGGCGAAGCCGCCGGCGGTCTCGCCGGGTTTCGGGTCAAGATGCTGGAGCGTCGTCTCGTTCGGGTTGCCCTGATCGAAATTCACGGCGCCGCGCAGGCTCATCACCCGGTCGGAGCCCTGCAGCCGCTTGATGACCAGCGTGATCGCCGCCGCCTCCATCTCGGTGATGACGTAGTCGTCCGCACCATAGAGCTTTGCGATGTACTGTGCCTGGGCCGACATGCCGGGGCCGTGGAAGAAGGTGTCGCCGGTCATGTGCGTGCCGGTGCCCACAAAAGGAGCACGTTGCGCGGCTTCCTGCGGATAGCGTTTGCGATAGGCGCGGGCGGAGTCGCTGTCCTTCAGCGGCGTGTCGGCGGTCAGGCGCATGGCCCAGGACACCAGCGCCGGGTTCATCGGGAACAGCCGCACCGCCTCATAGCCCTTGCGCGGCATGAAGGTCGGCTCGCCCGGCTTGCCTTCTTCCGGCGCCCAGCGGTGGCCCAGATCATAGTCGACCACCCAGGTCGCCCAGTTCACTTCGCCGATGGTGCCGCGCGACGGCGGGGTGCCGGCCACGCCGGTGACCAGGAAATAGGCTTGCGACAGGTCGAGCTGCGGGTTCAGCAGGATCGCCTGCATCGAGGCGGAGGAGCTGACCTTCCCCATGCCCAGCACCGACCCGCACACGCCGTCGGCGTTGCAGTAGACCGGGTTCAGCGCGCCTTTCACCGTGATGGGCTCGGCCGTTTGCCAGTAGCGCTCGTACCAGTGCTGGAACTCGCCGGCGCGGTCCCCGGTGTTCTTGCCGATCTCGAACATCGAGCCGACGAATACCTTGACCTTGATCGGCTCCGCGGCCTGCAGGGAACCAGCCAGCCCGAACAGGAGCAGAGCCGACAGGGCGGCGCCGCGGCAGCGGGAGAACAATGACATCGGACCTTCACTCCTTGGGACGGAAACTTACCTGAGTATGCAATGGCCATACCATGGCCGTCTCCGTTGCGCCGTGCCAGCGCAAACAATCCAGCGGTCCGCCGACAACCGCCAGCCCTGCGGAAGCGGGCACTGGACAGGGTCGCCCCGCAGCAGCCATCTTGTGCGTCCGTTCGCATGAGGAGGTCTTCCGGTGAAGTCGGGCAACGCGCTGCTGTCCAGCTATGGCACCACCATTTTCGAGGTCATGTCCCGCTTGTCGGAGGAGCATGGCGCGATCAACCTGGGCCAGGGGTTCCCCGACGACCGCGGGCCGGCCGATGTGCTGCAGACCGCGGCCGACGCGCTGCTCAACGGGTGGAACCAGTACCCGTCGATGATGGGCACGCCCGAGCTGCGTCAGGCGCTGGCCGCCCACGCCGGCCGCTTCTATGGCCTCGACATCGACTGGAAGACCGAGACGATGGTCACCTCCGGTGCGACCGAGGCGCTGACCGCCTGCCTGCTCGGCCTGATCAATCCGGGCGACGAGGTGGTGCTGTTCCAGCCGATGTACGACAGCTACCTGCCGATCGTCCGGCTGGCCGGCGGCGTGCCGCGTTTCGTCTCGCTGAAGGCGCCGGACTGGAGCTTCAGCCGCGCCGACCTGGAGGCCGCCTTCTCCCCCCGCACCAAGCTGGTCCTCATCAACGACCCGCTGAACCCCGCCGCCAAGGTCTTCGACCGGGCGGAGCTGGAGCTGATCGCCGAATTCGTGCAGCGCCACGACGCGCTGGCCGTCTGCGACGAGGTGTACGAACACATCGTCTTCGACGGCCGCCGCCACATCCCGCTGATGACCCTGCCGGGCATGCGCGACCGCTGCCTGAAGATCGGCTCGGCCGGCAAGACCTTCTCGCTGACCGGCTGGAAGGTCGGCTATGTCACCGCCGCCCCGCACCTGCTGCAGCCGGTGGCGAAGGCGCACCAGTTCCTGACCTTCACCACCCCGCCGAACCTGCAGACCGCCGTCGCCTTCGGGCTGGGCAAGGAGGAGGGCTATTTCACCGGGCTCGCCGCCGGGCTGCAGGCCAAGCGCGACCGGCTGTCGGCCGGCCTCGCCTCGGTCGGCTTCGACGTTCTGCCCAGCGCCGGCACCTATTTCGTCGCCGCCGATATTTCCCGCTTCGGCTTCGACGGCGACGATCAGGCCTTCTGCCGCTGGCTGGTGGCTGAGGCGAAGGTCGCCGCCATCCCGGTCAGCGCCTTCTTCGTGGAGAACGCGCCGACCAACGTCGTCCGCTTCTGCTTCTCCAAGCGTGATGAAGTGCTCGACGAGGCCATCGGCAGGCTGCGGAAGCGCTTCGTAAGCGAATAACGCCATACGGACAGTATAGTTGTCCGTGCGGATTATCCGGATGTTTGGCAAGTTTTAACCTGTCGGCGCGATGATTGGTCTTTCCCCGGCCGGTCGTCGCCCGCTGCAGCGCACCGGTGGGGGGAGCGGTGGAACGGCGGAGCGCAGGGCATGCCACGTCTCCCGATCCCTCGGTTCCCAGCCGTCCGGATTCCCTCTTTCCGGACCGGCATCCTGACGGCTGCCGTCCTGGCGCTCGCCGGGATATGGGCCGGCTATGCCCTGATGGCCTCCTCCATGCTGGAAACCCAGACGCAGGAGGCGCTGGCGAATGCCGAGGCGACGGCCCGCGCGTATGAAAGCAGCACCAGCCGCACCCTGCATGATGTCGACACCACGCTCCGCTCCTTCGCCGAGCGCTTTGCCGATGGCGGGCTGGCCCGTGCCCGCCGCATCGTCGACGACGGGCTCTGTGACACCGCCCTGATCCATCACGTCTCGGTCTTCGGTCCCGACGGCGCCCAGCTCTTCCGCAGCGGAATAATCGGTCCGCCCGACCGGCTGGACGACGACGGCCTGCTCGCCTTCCACCGGGGGGAGGGGCGGGGGCTGATGAAGGTCGGTACGCCCTTCGCCGGGTCGGCGACCGGCCAGCCGCTGCTGCGGCTTTCCCGCCGGCTGGAGGATGCGGCGGGCGGCTTCGCCGGGGTGGTGATCGCCAACATCGACCCCGATTACCTGTCCGGCTTCTACCGGCAGGCCGATGTCGGCCGGAACGGGGTGGTGACCCTGATCGGGCTGGACAGGATCATTCGCGCCCGCGGCTCCAAGGACGGGCGCAATGCGGTCGGGCTCGACGGTTCCGCCTCGGCCCTGTGGGAGACGGCGCGGCGGTCGCCCACCGGCGTCTTCTGGCAGGACAGCATCGCCGACCACGTCCGCCGCGCCTACGCCTACCGCCCGGTGGAAGGCTATCCGCTGATCCTCGTCGTCGGCGTCGCCGTGAAGGACATCGACGCCGCGGTCGCCGGATTCCGCGGACAGATGCGGATCATCGCCGCCCTGCTCAGCATCTCGGTCCTGCTGGTCGCCGCCCTGCTGCTGGTGCAGCACCGCAATGCCGAACGGCTGGCGGAGGCGCTGGCGGTCAACCGCGACTTCCTGGCCCGCGTCAGCCACGAACTGCGGACGCCGCTGAATGCCATCATCGGCTTTTCCGAGATCATCAAGGACCGGATGTTCGGGCCCGATGCCGGCGACCGCTATGCCGACTATGCCGGCGACATCCATGCCTCCGGCCGGCATCTGCTGACGCTGATCGACGACATCCTCGACCTGTCGCGGCTCCAGGCCGGCAAATTCGCCCTGCTGATGGAGGAGGTCGACCCCGTCGCCGCCGCCGAATGGGCCATCCGCATCGTCACCCCCCAGGCGGAACAGAAGTCGATCCGGCTGGAGATCAACCGCCCGCCGGCCCCGGCCCTGGTGCGGGCGGACGAGCGGGCGCTGAAGCAGATGCTGCTGAACCTGCTGGGCAACGCCCTGAAATTCACCCCGGAGAACGGGCGCGTGCTGGTCAGCGTCGGACGCGGGGTCCATGGCCGCTGCATCATCCGCGTCACCGACAACGGCATCGGCATGACGGCGGAGGAACTGCGCCAGGCCTCCATCCCCTTCGGCCAGACCTCCGCCCTCACCACCCATCCCGGCCGCGGCACCGGTCTCGGCCTGCCCATCGTCAAGTCGCTGATCGAGGCGCATGGCGGCAGCCTCCGCATCGACAGCCGGCCCGGCCAGGGCAGCCAGATCACCCTGGAATTCGCGGCCTGATCCACAAATCCCTTGCCGATCCGGCCCGCAACCAAATCGATCTTCGCGGCGGTGCCGCAAAGCCATGGCGAAACCCCCGCCGCTTGGGCATACTCCGCGCCGGTTTTGTCCAGGTCCGAGCCGACGCCAGGGCTGTCCCCGGCCGCGTGCTTCCGGACCCACCCGCGGAATTGGGGCCTGTCCAGAATGTTGCGTGCGCTGGCGCGTGTCTGTGCCGTTCTTGTCGCGTGCTCCGGCACGTTCACCGCCTCCCAGACCCTCGCCGCCGACCCGCCGGCCGAGCCGGTGCCCTTCGGCGTTTCCAGTGTCGAGGTGGTGGCGGAGCGCGATACGCCACAGGCCTGCTTCACCTTCACCGACCGGCTGGAGCGCTCGCGCGCCGTCAACTTCCGCGATTATGTGGCGGTGGAGCCGGCGGTGGACGGTGCCGCCATCGCCCGCGACCGCACCCTCTGTGTCGAGGGGCTGCACCATGGCGAGACCTACCGCGTCACGCTGAAGGACGGGCTTCCCGGAGCCGACGGCAAGCGTCTGCCGGCCGCCGACACCCGCGAGGTGCAGGTGCCAAACCGCAAGCCTTCGCTCGCCTTCCGCGGCGCCGGCTACATCCTGCCCCGCGTGGGGGCGGACGGCCTGCCGCTGCGCTCGATCAACCTGGACCGGGCGAAGCTGCAGGTTCTGCGCATCGCCGACCGCGCGCTGGTCGAGAAGATCTATTTCGGCCGCATCACCCAGCAGATGACCGATTACGACATCGGCGAGATCCTGGACAAATCGGGCCAGGAGGTGTGGCGCGGCGAGATCGGCATCGGCAACCAGCCGAACCGCACCGTCACCACCGCCTTCCCGATCGATGCTGTCCTGGGCAAGCTGGAGCCCGGCGTCTATGTCGCCGTCGCCGGTGCTGACGAGATCAAGCCGGGCGGCTGGGACCGCAAGGCGACCCAATGGTTCGTCGTCTCCGACCTCGGCCTCAACACCATCCTCGGCGAGGATTCGCTGGTGGTCTTCGCCCGCTCCGTCCAGAGCGCCGCGCCGGCCGCCGGGGTGGAACTGCGTCTGGTCGCCCGCAACGGCACGGAGCTGGGCCGCGTCCAGACCGGCGAGGACGGGCTTGGCCGTTTCGACCTCGCGGCCCTGCGCGCCGCCGGGGCGGAGCCGGTGCAGGCGCTGTTCGCCGCGCGCGGCGACGGCGACTTCGCCGTTCTCGACCTGACCGCCGGCGGCGCCCCGCCGGCCGACACGCCGGACAAGCCCGCCACGATCGTCCGCCCGGCCGCCGGCGGCCTCGACGCCTATCTCTATACAGAGCGCGGCATCTACCGTCCGGGCGAGACGGTGCAGCTGACGGCGCTGCTGCGCGACGCCGACCTGAACCCGCCGCCCGCCGGCAAGCAGCTGACCATCCGCGTCCTGCGCCCCGACGGCTTCGAGGTGGAGCGGCGCGGCCTGACCGACAGCGGGGCCGGTGGCTATGCCACCCGCATCGACCTGCCGATGAACGCCTATCCCGGCAACTGGATCGTCACCGCCCATGCCGAGCCGGACGGCCCGGCCATCGGCAAGGCCGAGTTCCTGCTGGAGGATTTCGTGCCGCCGCGGCTGGACGTGGCGCTCGCCTCCCCGACGACGGAGTTGGCTTCCGACGGCGAGGCCGACATCGCGCTCGACAGCCACTATCTCTATGGCGCGCCGGCCTCCGGCCTGCCGGGCGAGCTGACGGTGACGCTGCGCGCCGCCGCCAACCCCTATCCCAACCTGCCGGGCTATCATTTCGGTCTGGTGCAGGAGGACGTGAAGCCTGCCCGCGCCGATCTGCCGGGCTTCATCACCGATTCCAACGGCTCGGCCCGCCTGAAGGTCAAGCTGCCGCGCCCGCCCGACAGCACCCGCCCGCTGGAGGCGGTGGTGCGCGCCACCCTGTTCGACCTCGGCGGCCGTCCGGTCGGCCGCGATTTCGTGCTGCCGGTGCGTCACCAGCCCTTCGCCATCGGCATCAAGCCGCGCTTCGAGGGCGACGGCGTGCCGGAGGGGGCGACCGCCGGCTTCGACGTCGTCGCCGTCGGCCCGGACGGCAAGCCGACCGACCACGCCGACCTCTCCTACGAGCTGTTCGAGGAGGAGTATGATTACTCCTGGTACGAGGCGAACGGCCGCTGGGACTACAAGGTCACGGTGAAGGACCAGCGGGTGACCGGCGGTTCGCTGTCGGCCCAGGCCGGCGCGCCCGTTTCGGTCGAGACCCCGGTGACCGCCGGGCGCTACCGGCTGGAGGTGTTCGATCCCAAGACCGGTGTCGCCAGCAGCTTCCGCTTCGCGGCCGGCTGGTGGATGACCCCGACCGCCGGCGAGCGGCCGGACTCCGTCGACGTCTCGGTGATGATGCCGGCCTACCGCGCCGGGGAAAGCGCCTGGGTCTTCGTCAAGCCGCCCTATGACAGTCAGGTGCTGGTCGCCGTGGCCGACCGCGGCGTCTCCTATGCCGTCACCCGCGCCATCGGGACCCAGGGCGCGTTCCTGGAAATCCCGATCGGGCAGGGCTGGACCAGCGGCGCCCATGTGCTGGCGACCGCCTTCGCCACCTCCGACCCGCAGTCGAAGAAGCCGCCGCGCCGCGCCGTCGGCCTTGCGTGGCTGGCGATGGACAAGGCTCCGCGCACCCTCGACGTCCGTCTCTCCGCCCCGGCGGAGACGGAGCCGCGCCGCGCCATGACCGCCGACATCACGGTGGACGGCGTGGCGGAGGGCAAGCAGGCCTTCGTCACCCTGGCCGCCGTCGACGAATCGGTGATGCAGCTGACCGACCAGCCCTCGCCCGATCCGGCCCGCCATTATCTGCGCAAGCGTCCGCTCCGGGTGGAACTGCGCGACTCCTATGGCCGCCTGATCGATCCGGCCAGCCTGGACGCCGCCCGTCCGCCGGCCCAGCCGACGCCGCGCCTGCGCCAGATCGCCGGGCTGGTGCCGCCCAAGTCCGAACGTGTGGTCTCGCTCTATTCCGGCATCCAGACCGTCGGGGCCGACGGCAAGGTCTCCGTTCCCTTCGATCTTCCCGATTTCCAGGGGCGCCTGCGCCTGATGGCCGTCGCCTGGAGCGAGGGGCGGATCGGCCATGCCGAAAGCCAGATGCTGGTGCGCGATCCGGTCGTCGCCGACGCCGTGCTGCCGCGCTTCCTCGCCCCCGGAGACTCGGCACAGGTCCTGCTGTCGCTCGACAACCTGAACGGCCCGTCCGGCGATTACACCATGACCCTGACCGCGGAGGGCGCCGTCGCCATCGTTCAGTCGGAATCCGGGGCCCAGTCGGAGTCCGGCAACGAGCTGGCCGTGCCGAAGCTCGCACGCGGCAAGCGGGCGACCGCCGGCCGGGTGCTGACCGCCACCGCCGTCGGTTCGGGCCATGTCACGCTCGACGTCACCGGTCCGGAGGGCGTCCGCGTCACCCGCCGCTGGGACGTGACCGTCCGTCCGGCAACGCCGCTGGTGGCGCGCCGCAACACCACGGCACTGCCGACCGACAAGAGCCTGACCATTCCCGCCGACATCACCGCCGGCCTGCGGCCGGAAACCCTGTCGGTCGGTGCGGTCGTCGCCCCCCTGCCGGACCTCGACGTGGCGGGCCTTCTCTTCGCGCTCGACCGCGCGGCACCGGGCGGGGCGGAGCAGACCGCCAGCCGCATCCTGCCGCTGCTGTCGATGAGCGACGTCGCCGCCAATCTCGGCATCGCGCCGGAGGACCGCATCAAGGCCCGCGTCCAGCGCAGCGTCGACCGGCTGCTGACCTTCCAGCGCATCGACGGCGCTTTCGCCGCCTGGTCGCCGAAGGGTGAGTTGGATCCGTGGCTGACCGCCTACGCCGTCGATGTGCTGGGCCGGGCCAAGGCCGCGGGCTACCGCATCCCCGACCAGCCCTATCGCAAGGGACTGGACTGGCTGAAGCAGGCCATCGACAACGCCTGGGTCGAGACCGCCGACCTGCCGGGCCGCGCCTATGCGCTCTATGTGCTGGCGCGGGCGAAGATGATCGACGCCGGTGCCGTGCGCTATTTCCGCGAGAATTATTGGGACCGGCTGCAGACCGACTTCGGCCGGGCGCAGATCGCCGCCGCGACCGCCGTGCTGGGCGACCAGCAGGGGGCGACCGACGCCTTCTCCAAGCTGACCGGCGCCCGCATGGTCACCGCCAGCCTGCGCGACCAGGGCTCCTCCCTGCGCGACGAGGCCGGCGTGGTGGTGTTGATGGCGGAAAGCGGCGCGGTGGACCGCGATCGCATCTTCCAGGCGGCCGAGCGGGTGGCCAAGACCTTCGCCGCCGTCCGCACCACCAACCCGCAGGAGCAGGCTTGGCTGCTGCTGGCCGCGAAGGCGTTGATCGACCGCGCGGCGCCGATGAAGCTCGCCATCGGCGACCAGACGGTGGAGAACGCCAAGCCGCAGATCCTGCCCGTCGATCCGGCCGCCCCGCCCGCCATCCGCAACCTCGGCGGCGAGGTCCGGCAGACGGTGTCGGTCGCCGGCGTGCCCGACCAGCCGGCCGGCGCGGAGGAGCAGGGGATGACCATCCGCCGCCGCCTGTTCGACATGGCCGGCCGTCCGGTCGATCCGGCCGGCATCCGCCACAACGACCTGCTGGTGGTGACGCTGGAGGGCGAGGTCGGCGATCCGCTCGACCATTCGGTGCTGGTCAGCGATCCGCTGCCGGCCGGCTTCGAGATCGAGAATGTACGCCTCGCCAACAGCGGCCAGCTCGGCAAGCTGTCCTGGCTGGGCGAGCTGTCGGCGGTGCGCAATGTCGAGTTCCGCGACGACCGCTTCCTCGCCGCGGTCGACCTGCCGAAGACGGCGCCCCGTTTCCGGCTGGTCTATCTGGTCCGCGCCGTGACCCCCGGCGACTTCGCGGTGCCCGGAGCCCAGGTCCAGGACCTGCAGCGTCCCCACCTGTCCGCCCGCACCGCCGCATCCCGGCTGCGCGTGCTGCCGGAGTGAGCCATCCGGGGGCGGGACCTGATCGGTCCCGGTCCGCCGGCTGAACATGCCGACATGGACCCCATGATTGCGCCTGCGGGCTCGATCATGGGGTTTTCTTTTGCGGCTTGGCCCCCAGGAGCCAGCAATAAGTGCATTGATGTGCGTCTGCACTCGTCCTGCACGGCGGAGTGGGCGCATCCGCGTCGCAAAAATGCAACCTATTATATATAAAATGGTAGATAAACACGACCCAAAAAACGAAATGTATCTAACAATGCGATCTTATCGCCGAATTGAAACGATATTCGTCTTTCTTATCACCAATATGTCTAACTGATGACTCTCATCGCGAGAAAAAGTCTCAAGAAGTGCACTCCGAAAAATTGACCGCGATATAGCTACGTTGATATTCAAGTATATGTGCATTGGGCACGAGAAACCAAAATGAGTGCGATAGTATGTCATGCAACAGCTCTCTCAAGATGTACGTCGTGAACAACACCGGTGGAAACGCCATTTTCTCGTTTTCCCATCGTTACAGCGACGATGCGCCGGTGATCTGGCAGTCCAGCACGCCCGTTGCTCCCGGTGGCTTTGCCGGGCCGCTCGAAGTGGGCTTCAACACCGGTTTCGGCCGCACCGGCATGGATTACTGGTACTGCCGGGCCGAGGTGGTCGACGGGTCTAGCCAGGGTGTCTATCAGACCGAAGGCAGCCTGCAGGCCCCGACCAAGGAGTGCGAGTGCCAGTCGGCGGACGACGGCATGACCTACTACTTCCCGTTCACCACCAGCACTTTCATGATGCCGCTGATTTCCGGCTCCTGCACGACCTCCGTCTCCAGCTGAGGCTGCCGACGGTCGGCGCCGGACCGGCGGGCGCATCTGCCCGCCGTCCGGCGCCGTGCGGCGGCATCACCCACCCGACGTTCAACGGCGAGCAAGAGGGTCGCTCCATGGCTTCGAACATCACCAATGTCTTCGTTCTCATGCTGGAGAACCGGTCGTTCGACAATCTGCTCGGATTTTCCGGCATCACCGGCACCGACGCCGTCACCGGTCAGCCGACGGCGGTCGACGGGCTGACGGGCAAGGAGTCCAACAGCTACAACGGCGTCGCCTACACGGTGTCCCAGCCGGCCGACCAGACCCTGCCGGTGGATCCCGGCCACGAATTTGCCGACGTGGTGGAGCAGCTCTGCGGTCATGGCGCCAGCTACACGTCCGGCGGCAGCTATCCTGCGATCGACAACAGCGGCTTCGTCGCCAACTTCGCGGACTCGACCTCGGACGACGAAGGGAAGGCGCCGGTCCAGGATCTGGCGATGATCATGCGCTGCTACGCGCCGTCGCAGCTGCCGATCCTGAACACGCTGGCCCGCGAGTTCGCGGTCTGCGACCGTTGGTTCTCGTCGCTGCCCGGCCCGACCTGGCCCAACCGCTTCTTCGCCCACGCCGCCTCTTCGGACGGCCTCGACGCCAGCCCGACCGATGAGCAGATGGCGAAATGGGACACCTTTTCAGGTGTGAAGTTCAAGAACGGCACCATCTTCCAGGCGCTGAGCGCCAAGCCCAACGGCGGCGATTTCGGCTGGCGGCTGTACGGCTATGAAGCGCTGACCACGATCACCGCGGCGCTTGCCGGCGTCAACTTCTCCGACGTGAACTCGCTGGACAAGCTCGCCAAGGATCTGCAGGGGAACTACCCCTGGCTCTACACCTTCATCGAGCCGAATTACGGCAATGTCCGGGCCGGCAGCTACACCGGCGGCACCTCGCAGCATCCCATGGACGGGGTGACCGGCGGCGAGACGCTGATCAAGCAGGTGTACGAGGCGATCCGCAATTCGCCGCTGTGGGAAACCAGCCTGCTCATCATCACCTGGGACGAGCATGGCGGTTTCTACGACCACGTCGCCCCGCCGGCCGCGGTCGCGCCGGGCGACACGCTGCCCAAAACCAAGCCGAGCGACACAGGGCCCGAATTCGGGCTGAACGTCAACGGCTTCACCTTCGAGCAGTATGGCGTCCGCGTCCCGGCGGTCGTGGTGTCGCCGCTGATCCCGAAGAACACCGTCGACCATCGCGTTTATGACCATTCCTCCATCCCGGCGACGCTGGAGGCGGTCTATGGGCTGAAGCCGCTGACCAAGCGCGATGCCGCGGCCAACAACGTGCTGTCGCTGCTGTCGCTGTCGACGCCGCGGACCGACACCCCGGCCACGCTGCCGCAGCCGGCGGAGTTCGGCAACATCGTCACCAACGCGCCGGCTCCTGTCGCTCCGCCGGCGGACGCACCGATGCCGGCCAGCCAGGTTGGTTTCGTGCAGCTTCATGCCATGCATGATCTGCAGACTTCGCCGCCGGCGGAGCATCCGGCCATCCTGGCGCGCGTATCCTCCCTGCAGACGGTTGGCGATGCCAAGCAGTACATGCAGGAGGTCCAGGCGAAGGCCGGCGCCGCTCCAACCGCGCCGACGGCTTCGTAAGGGCGGTATCATGACGGGGAAGGACATCCTCCCCGACCCCGCCGATGCGGAACGGGCCGAGCAGGCATGCCGTGAACTGGCGCGCCTGCTCGGCCTTGCCCACGATGTGCCGACCGACGCGCTGCTCCGGGCTTTCGCCGATCCGGAGCAGCGCGTCCTGTTGTCCCGGCCCGGGCAATCCGTCGCCGACATCGCCGCCCGGATCGAGCGGTTTTCCCTGGCGGCCGAGCCTGCCGGACCACCGCCTGCCGGCGCCACGCTGACGGCTGCGGTCGCGGGGTTCTGGGGTTGGGCACGCAGCGGCTTCGGCATCGTCGATGCCGACACGGCCGCGGGACGGCTGGCGGCATGCGGCGTCTGCCCCCGCTACCGTCCGGCACCGCAATCGATGCTCCACATGCTGGCCGCGACGGCGTTGCACCTGCCGATCGATGCGCGGGTCTGCAGCCATTGCGGCTGCTTCATGGAAAAGAAGGCCCGGCAGGCGTCCGCCGGCTGTCCGGAACCCGATCCGGATCGGCCGGGGCTGAGCCGCTGGGGCGATCCCCTCCGCCCGCCCGGGACGGCGGCCGGCAGGCAGGCGGCCGACTAAAGGTAACTCTGCTCGCCCCGGTGGCTCTCCCGCCGGCGGGCGAGCAGGGTCAGGGCCGCCACCACCAGCGCGAAGCACAGGGTCAGCAGCAGGTAGAAGGCCAGTGCGAGGCCCACGGTCATCGTGCCGATCAGCACCATGGCCAGTATCCAGACGCCCAGCGATACGATGGCGCGCGCCGACATGGGTTGTCTCCCGTACCCTATCCCGATCTGCCCGAAACCTTGAAGTTCGCCGCGGCCTTCTGGCCGTCTGTCCGGCGCCGCATTCCATCCCCATATCGACAGGGGAAATGGACCGATGCGCGCGCTCGCTGCAAAGCCTGCCATAACCGCCACCTATGCCGGGGCGTGGCATCCTGTCACTGCGCGGGCGCGCCGCACCGGTTCATGGCTAAACCGTTGGCGGCGCCCAGTACGCCGAACTGGTTCGCATGGTCAACAAGCCAGTTGACAGCAAGCGGCATCGACTTTACCTTTACGTAAACGTCAGGGAAGGGAGTGGGCAGCTTGGATCGGCTTTCGGTCAGCATGGGTTCGATGGAGGCGGGGGAGGGCGGCAGGCCGGACGGCCATGGCTGTGAACCGCGCCTTGCCATCGGCGAATTGGCCGGGGAGTTCGGTCTGACCCACCGCACCATCCGCCATTACGAGGATGAAGGACTGCTGTCTCCCGAGCGGATCGGCAGCGCCCGCGTGTACGGCCACCGCGACCGCGCCCGTCTGGCGCTGATCTGCCGGGGCAAGCGGCTGGGCTTCAGCCTGGCCGAGATCAAGGATTTCCTGAACCTCTACGACACCGACGACGCCCAGATCGAACAGATGCGCTACATGCGCACGATCGCGCGCCGCCGGATTTCCGCGCTTGAACAGCAGCTGGCCGACGTCAAACAGACGCTGGCGGAGCTGTGCACCATCGACACCCAGATCTCCGAGCATCTTCGCCGCAACGGCATCACGGAGACGCAGGACATGGAGGAGAAGCACTCATGAAGTCGGTCGTCATCGCCGGTTATGCCCGTTCGCCCTTCGCCTTCGCCCACAAGGGCGAGCTGACCAAGGTCCGCCCCGACGATCTGCTGGCCCGCGTCTTCGCGGCGCTGGTGGAGCGCACCGGCCTGAAGACCGATGACATCGAGGATGTGATCGTCGGCTGCTCCTTCCCCGAGGGCGAGCAGGGCCTGAACGTCGCCCGCAGCATCGCTTTCCTGGCCAAGCTGCCGCAGACCGCGGCGGCCACCACGGTGAACCGCTATTGCGGCTCCTCCATGCAGTCGATCCATCAGGCGGCGGGCGCCATCCAGATGGGCGCCGGCGAGGTCTTCATCTGCGGCGGTGTCGAATCGATGACCCGCGTGCCGATCATGGGCTTCAACCCGATGCCGAACCCGGCGCTGAAGGCCTCCTATCCGGAAGCCTACTGCTCCATGGGCATCACGGCGGAGAATGTCGCCCGCAAATACGCCGTTTCCCGTGCCGAGCAGGAAGCCCTTGCCGTCGCCTCCCACGCCAAGGCGGCGGAGGCCCAGGCCGCCGGCCGCATGGCCGACGAGATCGTCGGTATCCAGACCCCGGCCGGTCTGGTCGACAAGGACGGCTGCATCCGCCCCGGCACCACCGCCGAAGGGCTGTCGGGCCTGAAGCCGGCCTTCATCGCCGACGGCACGGTGACCGCCGGCACCTCCTCGCCGCTGACCGACGGCGCCGCCGCCGTGCTGGTGACGACCGAGGAATACGCCCGCGCCAACGGCCTGCCGATCCTGGCGAAGATCCGCTCGGTCGCCGTCGCCGGCTGCGCGCCGGAGCTGATGGGGCTGGGCCCGGTCCCGGCCACCCGCAAGGCGCTGGCCCGCGCCGGCCTGTCGATCAACGACATCGACATCATCGAGATCAACGAGGCCTTCTCGTCCCAGGCCATCGCCTGCATGCGCGATCTCGACATCGACCCGTCCCGCATCAACCCGGACGGCGGCGCACTGGCGCTCGGCCATCCGCTGGGGGCCACCGGCGCCCGCATCACCGGCAAGGCCGCGGCCCTGCTGAAGCGCGAAGGCAAGCAATTCGCGCTGGCCACCCAGTGCATCGGCGGCGGTCAGGGCATCGCCACCATCCTGGAAGCGGTCTGACGAACGGGATCGGGGAGGAAAAACCATGAAGATCGAACGCGCCGCCGTGATCGGTGCGGGCGTGATGGGCGCCGGCATCGCCGCCCATTTCGCCAACGCCGGCATCCCCTGCGTCCTGCTCGACATTCCGGCGAAGGAGGGCTCGGCCAAGGAAGGTGCCGACCGCAGCGCCATCGCCAAGGGTGCCGTGGCGAAGATGCTGAAGACCGACCCGGCCCCCTTCATGCATCCCAAGAACGCCAAGCTGATCACGCCCGGCAATCTCGAGGATGACCTGAACCTGCTGGCCGACGTCGACTGGATCGTCGAGGCCATCGTCGAGAACCCGGCGATCAAGGCCGACCTCTACAAGCGCATCGATCCGGTGCGCAAGGCGGGCTCGGTGGTGTCGTCCAACACCTCCACCATCCCGCTGGCGGTATTGACGGACGGCCAGAGCGAGCAGTTCCGTCGCGACTTCCTGATCACCCACTTCTTCAACCCGCCGCGCTACATGCGGCTGCTGGAGATCGTCGGCGGCGCCGACACCCGGGCCGACGCGCTGGCCGCCATCGCCGAGGTCTGCGACCGCCGGCTCGGCAAGGGTGTGGTCCACTGCAAGGACACGCCGGGCTTCATCGCCAACCGCATCGGCGTCTTCTGGATCCAGGCCGCGGTCAACGCCGCGGTCGATCTGGGGCTGACGGTGGAGGAGGCGGACGCCGTCGGCGGCCGTCCGATGGGCATCCCCAAGACCGGCGTCTTCGGCCTGATGGACCTCGTCGGGCTGGACCTGATGCCGCACATCGCCAAGAGTATGTCGGCCACCCTGCCGGCCAATGACGCCTATCGCGGCCAGATGCGCGAACACCCGGTCATCACCAAGATGATCGCGGAGGGCTATACCGGCCGCAAGGGCAAGGGCGGCTTTTACCGTATCAACAAGGCCGGCGGCGGCAAGGTGAAGGAGTCTGTCAACCTCCAGACCGGCGAGTACGCCCCGTCGCAGAAGGCGCGGCTGGACAGCGTGTCTGCCGCCGGCCGCGACCTGCGCAAGCTGTGCGAGCACCCGGACAAGGGCGGCCGCTTCGCCCGCCGCGTCCTGGCGCAGACTCTGGCCTACGCCGCCAGCCTGGTGCCGGAGATCGCCGACAGCATCGTGGCGGTCGATGAGGGCATGCGCCTCGGCTACAACTGGAAGCAGGGTCCGTTCGAGCTGATCGACCGGCTGGGCACCGAGTGGTTCGCCGAGCTGTGCCGCTCGGAAGGCATCCCGGTCCCGGCGCTGGTCGAGACGGCCGCGGGTCGCCCCTTCTACCGGGTGGAGGACGGCAAGCTCCAGCACCTGACGACCTCCGGCGTCTACGACACTGTGGTGCGTCCGGACGGCGTGCTGCTGCTGTCGGACATCAAGCGGGCAGCCGGCAAGCCGGTGTGGAAGAACGGCTCGGCCAGCCTGTGGGACATCGGCGACGGCGTGCTGTGCGTCGAGTTCACCAGCAAGATGAACGCGGTCGACGCCGACATCATGGCCGCCTACGAGAAGGCGATGCGCCTGATCGGCGACGGCAAGGGTGATTGGAAGGCGCTGGTCATCCACAACGAGGCCGACAATTTCTCGGTCGGCGCCAATCTGGGCCTCGCCCTGTTCGCGCTGAACATCGGCCTATGGCCGCAGATCGAGGAGATGGTGGAGGGCGGCCAGCGCACCTACCGTGCGCTGAAATACGCCCCCTTCCCGGTGGTGGCGGCGCCCAGCGGCATGGCATTGGGCGGCGGCTGCGAGATCCTGCTGCATTCCGACCATGTCCAGGCCCATGCCGAGACCTATGTCGGCCTCGTCGAGGTCGGCGTCGGCCTGATCCCGGCCTGGGGCGGCTGCACCGAGATGCTGGCCCGCCATCAGACCAATCCGAAGGCGCCGCGCGGCCCGATGCCCGGCATCGCCAAGGCCTTCGAGATCATCAGCACCGCCACCGTCGCCAAGTCGGCGGCCGAGGCCAAGGAGCTGCTGTATTTCCGCGCCACCGACGGCATCACCATGAACCGCGACCGCCTGCTGGCCGACGCCAAGTCCAAGGCGCTGGAACTGGCGGAGACCTACACCCCGCCGGAGAAGACCACGGCCTACGTCCTGCCCGGTCCCAGCGCCAAGGCGGCGATGGAACTGGCGGTGGAAGGCTTCGCCTTGCAGGGCAAGGTCACGCCGCACGACAAGGTGGTCTGCGCCGCGCTGGCCGAGGTGCTGAGCGGCGGCGAGGAGGCAGACATCTCCAAGCCGGTCGGCGAGGACCTTGTCCTGCGGCTGGAGCGCGAGGCGTTCATGGGGCTGGTGCGCACCGGCGGCACCATCGACCGGATCGAGCACATGCTGCTCACCGGCAAGCCGCTGCGGAACTGAGGGGGAGGAACGAGAGATGCCGATCTACAAGGCTCCGCTTGAGGATGTGCGCTTCGTCCTGGACGAGATCGTCGGCCTGGACAAGCTGTCGGCCCTGCCGGGCTACGAGGACGCCACGCCGGAACTCGTCGGTCAGGTGCTGGAGGAAGGCGCCAAGCTGTGCGAGGAGGTTCTATTCCCGCTGAACCAGTCCGGCGACGGCGAGGGCTGCCGGTTCGAGAATGGCGAGGTCCGCACGCCCAAGGGCTTCAAGGAGGCGTACGACACCTACATCGCCGCCGGCTGGCAGGGTCTGGCCTGCGACCCGGCCTATGGCGGGCAGGGGCTGCCGAAGCTGGTCAACATCATGCTGGAGGAGTTCATCTGCTCCGCCAACCTCAGCTTCGGCATGTATCCCGGCCTGTCGCTCGGCGCCTACAACGCGCTGGCGATGTATGGCTCCGACGAGTTGAAGCAGCGTTTCCTGCCCAAGCTGGTCGACGGCACCTGGTCCGGCACCATGTGCCTGACCGAGCCGCATTGCGGCACCGACCTCGGCATCATCCGCACCAAGGCGGTGCCGGACGGCGAGGGTGCCTACAAGATCACCGGCACCAAGATCTTCATCTCGGCCGGCGAGCATGACCTGACCGAGAACATCTTGCATCTGGTGCTGGCCCGCCTGCCGGACGCGCCGGCCGGGACGCGCGGCATCAGCCTGTTCCTGGTGCCGAAGTTCATGCCGAAGGAAGACGGCACGCCGGGGGCGCGCAATGGCGTCGCCTGCGGCTCCATCGAGCACAAGATGGGCATCAAGGCGTCGTCCACCTGCGTGATGAACTTCGAGGATGCCACCGGCTGGCTGGTGGGCGAGCCGCACAAGGGCATGCGCGCCATGTTCGTGATGATGAACGCGGCCCGTCTGGCCGTGGGCATCCAGGGGCTGGGGCTGGCCGAGGTGTCCTACCAGAACGCCGTCAACTACGCCCGCGAGCGGCTCCAGGGCCGGTCGCTGTCGGGGGTGAAGGCGCCGGACAAGCCGGCCGACCCGATCATCGTCCATCCGGACGTGCGCAAGAACCTGCTGACGGCCCGCGCCTACGGCGAAGGCGCCCGCGCGCTGGGCGCGCTGGTCGCCTATCACCTGGACGTGGCGGAGAAGCACGCCGACGCCCGGACCCGCCGCGACGCCGACGAGTTCGTCCAGCTGATGACGCCGATCGTCAAGGCGCTGTTCACCGACATCGGCTTCGAGTCGGCCAACATCGCCGTGCAGGTTCATGGCGGCCACGGTTTCATCTGGGAGACCGGCGTCGAGCAGTATGTCCGCGATGCCCGCATCTGCCAGATCTACGAGGGCACCAACGGCATCCAGGCGCTCGACCTCGTCGGCCGCAAGCTGCCGCAGGACATGGGCCGGCTGCTCCGCCACTTCTTCCATCCCGTCGGCCGCGACATCGAGGCGGCGATGGAGAAGGACGAGTTGGGCGAGTTCGTGATGCCGCTGGCCAAGGCGTTCGCCAAGCTGCAGCAGGCCACCGCCCTGATCGCCCAGAAGGGCCTGAAGGATCCGGAGGAGGCCGGTGCCGCCGCCAGCGATTACCTGCGCCTGTTCGGTCTGGTGGCGCTGGGCTGGAGCTGGCTGACCATGGTGGAGAAGGCGCAGGCCAAGCTCGCGGCCGGGGAGGGCAATGCCGCCTTCTATGAGGCCAAGATCAAGACCGCCCGCTTCTATATGACCAAGCTGCTGCCGCAGACGAACAGCCTGTTCATCACCATCGCCGCCGGCGCCAAGCCGCTGATGGAACTGGAAGAGGCCGCGTTCTAACAAGTCGGTCGATCCGCGTCCTTTCGTCCTCCGGGGCGTGCGACTACAACGCCGGTGCGGTGCCCGAAAACGGCACCGGCCGGCGCTTTTTTTATATATTTCAAGATCCAGCGGCGCATTCGCACATTGATCTAAAATTGTCATAGCGCTTTAGAAATATCACTCCTGGGAAGTGTTGCCCCTATCCGCTAGGCCGTCGGAGCGGTGACAAAAGTTAATTTCCGGTTGTCGCCTCTCGTCCCTGCGTGTTACATCTCAATAGAGATTACGTTCGGCCGGTGCCTGCTATATCCTTTGGATTTTAGGGAATATGCGGGTGGCGACAGCCCCCTCCTTTTCTCAAGCCCTTGGGGCGTCTTTCGGAGGGGCAGGCATGGTTCGGGAGTTTGAGCGATGAAGATCCTGATCGGTGATGATCACGTCCTGTTCCGGGAAGGTCTTCGCCGTCTGCTTGAGCAGCTTCGCGATAATGCTACCTTTGCGGAGGCTAGCAATTTCGACGAGCTTCTGGATATGGCGGCGTCGAAGGACGAGGCCTATGACCTTGTTCTGACCGACCTGCGCATGCCCGGCTGGCCCGGCTTCTCAGGCATCGGCATGCTGCGCGATCGGCAGCCGAACGCGAAGGTCGTGGTCGTGTCGGCGTCGGAGGCACAGGCCGACGTGCGGGAGGCGCTGGAGAACGGTGCCGCCGGTTACATCCCGAAATCCTCCAGCGTGAAGATCATGCTGAGCGCGCTCGACCTGATCTTCTCCGGCGGCGTCTATGTGCCGGCGACGGTCCTGCGCGAGGGGGTGGAGCCCGACCAGCGTGGCGCGGGCGGCGTGATCCCGCCGACCGATCCGCAGTTGGAGCAGTTGCTGACCCAGCGTCAGCGCGAGGTGCTGGACCGTCTGCGCGAAGGCAAGTCGAACAAGCAGATCGCCCACGAGTTGGGCCTGTCCGAAGGAACGGTGAAGATCCACATGACGGCGATCTTCAAGTCGCTGGGCGTGCGCAACCGCACCCAGGCGGCGATGGCCTTCCCGCAGTCGCATTCGGCCTGACGCCGCTCTTCCCGAGCAAAATGAAAGGACCCGCCGGAGCGCTCCGGCGGGTCCTTTCGCGTTTCAGGCGGCGCGGCTTGCCTCACCCCCTGCTCTCATCCCATGCCGGCGACATAGCCCCGCAGCGATTCGACCTCCAACTCGGCGTCGTCGATGCGGGCCTTCACCACGTCGCCGATGCTGATCACGCCGACGACCCGGCCGGACTCGACGATGGGCACATGGCGGATGCGCCGCTGGGTCATCACCGCCATCATGTCGGCGACGGTATCGGTGGGGGTGGCGGTGATCAGTTCCCGCGTCATCAGGTCGGCCGCCGGGCGATCCAGCGCGGCTGCACCGTCGCGGGCGACGGCACGCACGATGTCGCGTTCCGACAGGATGCCGACCGGCAGCCCGTCGTCATTCGTCACCAGCACGGCGCCGATCCGGTGCTCGGTCAGCAGACGGGTGACGGCGGCCACGGTATCGTCCGGCGCGGCGGAGACGATCCGGTTGCCCTTGCGCTTCAAGACGGCTGCAACATGCATGGCTGTACGGCCTCCCTTCCGTTGACCCCTATAGGAGAATCATGGGGATAACCGTACAATCCGCAAGGCTGACGGCAAAAAGAAAAAGACGGCCTCCCCCGGATGGGGAAGGCCGTCCTTCCGATTGCCGGGATTGCTCCCGAATCGGGCCTTAGAAGCGGTAGCCGACGCCGACGCCGACCAGCCACGGGTCCAGCGTGACCTTCGAGGTGACCGGCAGCGCGCCGTTGACGGTCGCGGTGACGTCGGTCTTCAGGAAGATCTTCTTGACGTCGAGGTTCAGCGACCAGTTGCCGGTCAGGGCAACGTCGACACCGGCCTGCAGGGCCCAGCCGAAGCGGTTCTTGTACTCGACGTCGGTGATGCGCAGACCGGCCGAGTTCGGGTTGTTGGCCGAATCCTCGTTGTAGAACAGGGTGTAGTTGATGCCGGCGCCGACATACGGGCTGATGCGCTCCTTCGGCATGAAGTGGTACTGCACCGTCAGGGTCGGCGGCAGCAGGGAGACCTTGCCGACTTCGATGCCGCTGCCCAGCGCCGGCAGCAGGTTGCCGCGGACCTTGTGACGGCTGGTGCCGGCGATCAGCTCGGCGGCGATGTTGTCGGTGAAGAAGTAGGAGAAGTCGACTTCGGGGATGTAGTCGTTGCCGACCTTGGCCGAGCCGATGTCACCCAGCGCGCTGTTGTTCAGGGTGCCCTTTTCCTGCGGCAGCACGGCCAGGCCGCGCGCACGGATGACGATGTCGCCGGCCGACTTGCCCTTGAAGTCCTGAGCGAGCGACGGGGAAGCAATGGCGACGAGGGCCGAGGTCGCCAGCAGGGCGGCGGCGGCGCGCGACAGGATGGTCATGGGGTCTGCTCCAGGCAATGCGTTGTTGCTGTTCTGTGGCATCAGCCGATGGAGCTATTACCAGACACCGTGTAAGGGTACTAGGGGGTGTACAACCGATCAACGTCTCATGCAGCAGCTTTGCAACAGTGACGAGTTGTCGCATGGACAAGGAAATCAAGGACTTGGTTTGATTGTCTGCTGCGGAATCAGCGCCATGCAGTTCTGGACGATGGCATAGCATTGACCAAGTCGCGTGGACCCGCCGCTGGCGCCGCCATATACGACGCGCTCGACCACGCCGTTTCTCAAACTGAAAGTTGCTTCACAGTCGAAGCTGTTGACTTCATAACCATAAGACGGCCAGCCATAGCCGTAACCGTAGCTGGGCCATCCCCAGCCGCCATAATAGCCGAGCGGTGGCGTGCTGGGGTAGGAGACGATGCGGGAACTGCGGTAGGTGAAGAACTCCCGGTTGTCGACGGTCGCCTGCCGTTCCGGCACCCCGGCGCAGGACAGCAGCGTCGCCTTGGGCATACCGATCAGAGCGGTCTGCGCCACCAGCGCCTCGTCCGCCGCGGGGTTGGCGCAGCCGCCGAGCGCCGCGGCGGCTGCGAGTGCCGCAACGCCGAGAGCCTTCCTCGCCATCCGCCCTTGTGATGCCAGACGCACAGACATCGCACGCCTCCTTCGCCCGACAGCCAAAGCCCGTCTATCGTTTCCTCGCCGGCGACAGGTCCGACTCGGTCACGCCCAGCGCCCGCACATCCTCCGGCAGGCCGCGGCCGGTGGCGAGCCCCGCCGCCGTCCGGCCCATGGCCGGGGCGGTCTGGATGCCGTAGCCGCCCTGGCCAGCCAGCCAGAAGAACCCCTCCGCATCCGGCGCGAACCCCACCACCGGCACCTTGTCGGCGACGAAGCTGCGCAGGCCGGCCCAGCGGTGGGCCAATCTCCGAACGGTGAAGCGCGACGCTTGTTCCAGCCGCTCCACCGTGACGGCGACGTCGATGTCCTCCGGCTGCACGTCGCAGGGCTCGACCGGTGTCTGGTCGGCGGGGGAGGCCAGCAGCCGGCCGGCATCCGGCTTCACATAGAAGGTCTCGGCGACGTCCGACACCATCGGCCAGCCGTCCAGCCCGGTCTTGTCGGCGGGATCCCCGAACACCGGATCGAAGGTGATGGCGGTGCGCCGCTTCGGCACCAGCCCGACGGTGGCGACCCCGGCCAGCTTCGCCAGTTCGTCCGCCCAGGCCCCGGCGGCATTCACCACCACCGGTGCGGCAAAGCGGCCGGCGCCGGTCTCCGCCACCCACAGCCCGTCCTGCCGGGTGAGCGCCCGCACCTCGGCATCCGTCACCACCCGGCCGCCGCGCGCCTTCAACCCGCGCAGATAGCCCTGGTGCAGGGCGTGCACGTCGATGTCGCGGGCATCCGGCTCCCACACCCCGCCGGCCACATAATCCGGGCGCAGGAAGGGGGCGCGGGCCAGAACCTGTTCGCGGTCGTACCGCTCCACCGAGGGGGTGAGCCGCCGGCCCTGCTCGTACTCGGCATCCAGCCGGTCGATCTCGTCCTCGCGCCCGATGATCATCACGCCGCGCGGGGTCAGCATCGCGTGCTCGGTAAAGCCGGCGGGCGGGTTGGTGTAGAAATCCCAGCTCGCCACCGTCAGGGCACGGATCGGCGCCGGGCCGTAGGTCTGGGTGTAGAGCGCCGCCGAACGGCCGGTCGAGTGATAGCCGGGCTGCGATTCGCGTTCCAGCACCAGCACCCGGCCCTGTGCGGCCAGCTCATAGGCGGCGGACGCCCCGGCGATGCCGGCCCCGACCACCAGAAAATCGACGCGCTCCACTCGTCCCGCTCCTCTTGCATTCTTATGGGCCGCCTAAGGCGTGGCAGCGCTTTGGTTCGGCATGTGATCCGGCAGGGCCACCATTTCAAGGATCAGCTTCTGCCGCAGCGCGGTGACGAAGCTGTCCTTGTCCATGGCGCTCTTCACGAAGCTGCCCGGCCCGCCGATCACGCTCTCGTCGAAATACTCCTCCAGCCAGGGGAATTCGTCGAGGATGGCGAGGCCGTTGACGATGATTCCGCGCTTCGTCACCCGGTCGCGGGCGTCGGCCGGATCGATTCCGCTGTTGGAAAAGCCGTTGGAAACCAGGTCGATCACCTGCCGCGGGGCCTTGCCGCCATGGTCGAACAGCTTCGCCGCCTCGATGATGGCGCTGCCGAGCGCCGTCGAGTCGCCCTGGAAGCCGCGGGGCAGGGCGTCGATCCGGTCGGCGAAGCGCCCAGCGTCCTCCGGCTTGTCCAGCAGGGTCCAGGGAATCAGCACCCGCAGGTTGTTCGGCCCCGAATAGGCCGCCAGCGTCACCCGCGTCCCGGCCGAAGCCAGCGCGTCGGCCACCGCCGGGTCGCGGAAGGCGGCGGCATGGCCCTGCAACTGGAACTCCAGATCGCCGGTGGTGATGGAGGCCGAGCCGTCGAGCGCCAGCACCAGCGCCACCCCGGCCGTCTTCTCCGGCGTTTTCTGGGGCGTTTTCTCGGGCGGCGTGGCCAGCACCTCGCCGCACAGCGCCAGCAGGAGGACCATCACGGCGATCACGGCACGCAGCATTCTTATCGGCACTCCGGTCTTATTGGTACTTTGGCGGCCGCACGCCCTCCTCACGCGTTGGAAAGAGCATGGCGCACCACCTTCACCATCACCGACGGCAGGGCATGGTCGCTCAGCCGGTCGATCGGCACCCAGGTGCCGTCGGCCTGCCGCCAGTCTGTCCCGGCCTGCGCCGCGACCACCTCAAGCTCCAGGTGAAAATGGGTGAATGTATGGCGGACCAGGCCGGGCAACCGGCGCCAGCGGGCGGGCAGGGGCTGCTGCGCCGCCACCGCCGCCTCGCCGGGCAACTCATGTCCCCAGGATGTCGAGGGCACCTCGGCCATGCCGCCCAGCAGCCCTTCCTCCGCCCGGCGGCGCAGCAGGACGGCGCCGTCGGGGTTCAGCAGCCAATAGGCGACGCCGCGCCGGGTCGGCTTCTCCGGCTTGGCGGCCTTGCGCGGCAGGCTCTCGGCGATGCCGGCGGCGCGTGCCTCGCAATAATCCGCCCATGGGCACAGCATGCATTTCGGCTTGCGCGGGGTGCAGATGGTGGCGCCGAGGTCCATCATCGCCTGGGCATAGTCGCCGGGGCGGAACTCCGGGGTCAGGGTGGCGGCCAGCCGGCGCAGGCTCGGCTTGGCATTGGGCAGCGGCTCCTCCACCGCGAAGATGCGGGCGATCACCCGCTCGACATTGCCGTCCACCACGGTGGCCTTGCGGCCGAAGGCGATGGCGGTGATGGCGGCGGCGGTGTAGGTGCCGATGCCCGGCAACTCCAGCAGCGCCGCCTCGTTGTCCGGGAAGCGACCGCCATGCTCATCCGCCACCACGCGGGCGCATTTGTGCAGGTTGCGCGCCCGCGCGTAGTAGCCGAGCCCGGCCCAGGCCACCAGCAGATCGTCCAGCGGCGCATCCGCCAGATCGCGCACGGTCGGCCAACGTTCGGTGAAATTGCGGAAATAGGGGGCCGCGGCGGGGACGGTCGTCTGCTGCAGCATGATCTCCGACAGCCAGACCCGGTAGGGGTCGGCGGTCTCGTCCGGCTTGGCGCGCCAGGGCAGGTCGCGGCGGTGGCGGTCGTACCAGGACAGCAGCCGCTGGGCGGCCTCGATGGAATCTGGAATCATGATGGGAAGAAATAGAGGGTTGGAAGCGTCTGGGGAAGGGAGCCGGTCAGGTGCCCGGTCGGATGCTGGGCATCGGCCCACGCTTGCGCTAGGGTGCCGGCATCCCACATGACCCGGAACCGGTGCCTCAGCCGGGACCGCACAGGAGTGATCGCAGAGCATGACCGGACCGCGTCGCATCGGCCAATCCGTTCCGGAGGTCGCCGGAAAGGTGCTGGGCAAGCGCGGGCTTGCCTTCGGCGCGCTGATCACCGACTGGCCGTCCATCGTCGGCCACCAGCTGTCTCTGCGCACCGCCCCCGACAAGCTCAGCTTCCCACGCGGCAAGCGCGAGGAGGCCACCCTGCACATCCGCGCCATGGGCGCCATCGCGCTGGAACTGCAGCATCTGGAACCGCAGATCATCGAGCGCATCAACAGCTTCTTCGGTTATCGCGCGGTGGCGAAGATCAAGCTGATCCACGCCGCCCTGCCGTCCACCCCGTCGCCGGTGGTGCGCCCGCGCGCCCTGACGATGGACGAGGAGATCGGCATCACCACCACCACCGCGACCATCGAGGACGAGGAACTGCGCGCCACCCTGGAACGCTTCGGCCGCTCGCTGATGGCGCGGCCGAAGCGGGCGGCGCGCTAGCCGGCCTGCTGGACGCGCCGGGGCCTGATTGTCTATACGTCAACATCTGGTAGGAACGAGGGCAAAGTGAACCGCAAAATTTTGGGACGCAGGGACTTCGGACTGGCCGGCCTTCTGGCCATCGGCTTCACCGCCGCCGTCGGCACCGCCGTGACGGCTTCGTCGGCCGCCCGCGCCGCCGCCACCCTGCCGCCGGTGTCGGAGATGATGGCCGACCGCGTCATGGGCGACGCCAAGGCGCCGGTGACGATCCTCGACTATTCGTCGATGACCTGCCCGCACTGCGCCCATTTCCACACCGACATCCTGCCGAAGATCAAGGAAGCCTACATCGACACCGGCAAGGTGAAGCTGATCTTCCGCGACTTCCCCTTCGACCAGGCGGCGCTCAGCGCCAGCATGCTGGCCCACTGTGCGCCGGCCGAGCGCTACTATCCGCTGACCGACGTGCTGTTCAAGAGCCAGTCGACCTGGAGCCGCGCCGCCGACCCGACCAAGGCGCTGGCCCAGTACGGCAAGCTGGCCGGCATGAGCCAGGAGACCATCGACGCCTGCTTCGCCAGCAAGGAGCTGGCCGACGCCATCCTGAACAGCCGCCTGACCGGCCAGAACCAGTACAAGGTCGAAGCCACCCCCACCTTCATCCTCAACGACGGCAAGGCCCGCATCGAAGGCGCCCAGTCGTTCGAGGAGTTCTCCAAGGCGATCGATAAGCTGTTGAAGTAAGCGCCAGTGTTTTGCCCCCACCCTAACCCTCCCCCGCTGGGCGGGGGAGGGGATTGGCGCTTGTTCGGAAAGGCGGCGGCAGTCCCTCCCCCGCCCAGCGGGGGAGGTTAGGTGGGGGCATTCGAAGCCCGCACCTCTTCAAAGCCCAGCTCAAAGCCCAAGTACACCAAAGGTTCTTCCCCAGTGCAGTTCACGCGTCTCCGCCTGTCGGGTTTCAAGTCTTTCGTCGATGCCACCGATCTGGTCATCGAACCCGGCATGACCGGCATCGTCGGTCCCAACGGCTGCGGCAAGTCCAATCTGGTGGAGGCGCTGCGCTGGGTGATGGGGGAGACGTCGGCCAAGCGCATGCGCGGCGACGACATGGACGACGTCATCTTCGGCGGCACCTCCAGCCGGCCGGCCCGCAATCTGGGCGAGGTGACGCTGGCGGTCGACAACCGGTCGCGCACCGCGCCGGCCGGCTTCAACGAGCATGACGAGCTGGAGATCACCCGCCGGATCGAGCGCGGCTCCGGCTCCGACTACCGCATCAACGGCAAGCTGGTGCGGGCGCGCGACGTCCAGCTGCTGTTCGCCGACAACGCGTCGGGAGCCGGTTCGCCGGCGCTGGTCAGCCAGGGCAAGGTGGCGCAGATCATCTCCGCCAAGCCGCAGGACCGCCGCGCCCTGCTGGAGGAGGCCGCCGGCATCACCGGCCTGCACTCCCGCCGACACGAGGCCGAATTGCGACTGAAGGCGGCGGAGACCAACCTGACCCGCCTCGACGACGTGATCGGGGCGATGGACACCCAGCTGCAGAGCCTGAAGAAGCAGGCGCGGCAGGCGGCCCGCTACCGCAATCTTTCCGACCAGATCCGCAAGGCGGAAGCCGTGCTGTGGCACCTGCGCTGGCTCGCCGCCCAGGAGGAGCGCACCCGCGCCCATGCAGCCTTCGCCACCGCCGAGGCCGAGGTGCGCGACCGCATGCTGGCCGTCAATCAGCTGACCGCCCGCCGCACCGAGGCCGCCGCCGGCCTGCCCGAAAAGCGCCAGGACGAGGCGCGGGCCGCGTCCGCCCTACAACGGCTGGTGATCGCCCGCGAACAGCTCGACGCCGAGGAAAAACGCGTCGCCGACCAGCATCGCACTCTGGAGGCCCGGCTGCGCCAGATCGCCGGCGATCTCGGCCGCGAGGAGGCGCTGGCCGCCGACGCCGGCGAGGCGCTGGCCCGGCTGGTGGCCGAACGCGACCGCCTGATCGAAGCGCAGGCCGACGAGGAGATGCTGGAGGAAGCCGCGGCCGACGCTCTGGCCGAGGCGCGCGAACAGGTCGATGCGCTCGACCGCGAACTGACCCGGCTGACCGAAGCCGTCGCCACCGACGAGGCCCGCCGCGCCGCCACCCAGCGTCAGGCCGCCGAGCTGGAAACCCGCGCCGCCGGCCTCGCCAAGCGGCTGGCCGAGCAGCAGGCCCAGCGCGCCGCCCTGGAGGCGGAGATCGCCGCCCGCGCCGACCTGTCGGAGGCCGAACTGGCGGTCGAACTGGCCGAACAGCGGCTGGAGCAGGCCCGCGACGCCGCCGAGGCCGCCGAACAGGCGAAGGCGGAGGCCGAGCCGGCCCAGTCCCGCGCCCGCGAGGCGCTGTCCGCCGCCGATAGCGCCCGCGCCAAACTGCGCGCCGAGGAACGGGCTTTGGCCGAACTGCTGGAGGCCGGGGCGGGAGGGCAGTTTCCGCCGCTGGTCGATGCGGTGACGGTGTCGCCCGGCTATGAGGGGGCGCTCGCCGCCGCGCTCGGCGATGCGCTGACCGCTCCGCTGGACATGGCGGCGCCGGTGCATTGGCGTATGCTGCCTGCTTACGAATTCGTGGCGCCGCTGCCGGCTGGTGCCGAACCGCTGTCGAACCATGTGCAGGGCCCGCCGGCCGCCGGCCGCGCGCTCGCCCACATCGGGGTGGTCGCCGATGCCGGGGCGGGGGTGGCGCTGGCGGCGACGCTGGCGCCGGGGCAGGTGCTGGTCAGCCGCGACGGCGGGGCGTGGCGCTGGGACGGGCTGACCGTGCAGGCCGGCGCCCCGACCGCCGCCGCCATCCGGCTGAAGCAGCGCAACCGGCTGGCCGAACTGCGCGGCGAATTGGAGCTTGCCGAGGAACAGGTCGAGTTGGCGCGCGAAGCGCTCGACGCTGCCAAGCTGGCGGTGGAGGCGGCGGCCCAGGCCGACCGGCGTGCCCGCGACGCCGTGCGCGAGGGCTTCGCCGCGCTGAACGCCGCGCGCGACCGTCACGCCAAGCTGGCTCGCGAGGCCGACGCCGCATCCTCCCGCCTCGCCGCCCTGGTGGAGGCGGTGGAACGGCTTGCCGCCGACGAGCGCGAGGCCGCTGCCCGCCGGGACGAGGCGCTGGAACTGCTGGAGTCGCTGCCCGACCCGCGCGAAGGACGGGAGCGGGTGAACGACCAGCGCGCCGCGCTGGCCGAACGCCGTGCGGTTCTGGCCGAACGGCAGAACGCGCTGGATCGCCTGACCCGCGAGGCGCAGGCGCGGCGCCAGCGTCTGGCCGCCATCCAGTCCGAAACCGCCTCCTGGGACACCCGCTCGGCGGGGGCCGGCGGGCGTGTGGCGGAACTGCGCCAGCGCGCGGAGGAGGCGGAGGGCGAGATCGCCGCGCTGTCCGGCCGCCCGGCCGGGATCGCGGCGGAGCGGCAGGAGCTTCTCGACCGCATCGCCCTGGCCGAGCGGGATCGCAAGCGCGCCGCCGACGCACTGGCGGAGGCCGAGTCCCGGCTGGCCGGCACCGAACAATCGCTGCACGACGCCGAAGCGGCGCTGGCCGACGGGCGCGAGGCCCGCGCCCGTGCCGAGGCCGCCGTTTCGGCCGCCCAGCAGCAGGAACGCACTCTGACGGAGCGCATCGCCGAACGGCTGGATTGCCGGCCGGAGGACACGCGCGCCGCCGCCGACCTCGACCCCGCCGAACCGATGCCCGACGCGACGGCGGTGGAGGCCAGGCTCGACAAGCTGACCCGCGAGCGCGAGAACATGGGGCCGGTCAATCTGCGCGCCGAGATCGAGGCGGAGGAGTTGGAGACCCAGATCACCGGCCTGCATGGCGAGCGCGAGGATCTGACCGCCGCCATCGCCCGCCTGCGCCAGGGCATTTCCAGCCTGAACCGCGAGGCGCGCGAGCGTCTGGTCGCCAGCTTCGACGTGGTGAACCGCGATTTCCAGGAGCTGTTCACCCGCCTGTTCGGCGGCGGCAAGGCCTATCTGGAGTTGGTCAACGCCGAGGATCCGCTGAATGCCGGCCTGGAGATCTACGCCAGCCCGCCGGGCAAGAAGCTGCAGGTTCTCTCGCTGCTGTCGGGCGGCGAGCAGGCGTTGACGGCGCTGTCGCTGCTGTTCGCCGTCTTCCGCTCCAACCCGGCGCCGATCTGCGTGCTGGACGAGGTCGACGCCCCGCTGGACGAGGCGAATGTCGGCCGCTTCTGCGATCTGGTGGAGGACATCGCGCGCCAGGGCGACACCCGCTTCCTCATCATCACCCACCACCGCCTGACCATGGCGCGGGTGGACCGCCTGTTCGGCGTGACGATGGTGGAACGCGGAGTGTCGCAGCTGGTCAGCGTCGATCTCAGCCACGCCGAGGAATTGCGCGGGGTGGCCTGAGGCTCCTTGCCCCCTCCCGCCACGGAAAGCGGAAGGGGGCGAGGGGGATGCTTACGCCGCGACCGGCATCCGACCGTCGCGCGCGCGCATCAGCAGCCAGACCGCCGACACGCCCAGCAGCTTCGACGCGAAGCTGGCGGCCCAGACGGCGGGGTCCCAGACGTCCAGCATGCCGAAGAAGATGGCGGTGTCGACCGGCACCGACAGGGCGGCGCTGATCCACAGCCGGTCGCGCAGCGGACGGCGGGTGATGGTGAAGACCGCCCAGTCGATCATCTCCGACACCGCGAAGGCAACGACGCTGGCGGTGGCGACGAACGGATCGGTCAGCAGATAGGACAGCACGGTGCCGCCCAGCATGGCGGCGAGCGCCCAGTGGCCGAAGCGCACCTGTACCATGTCGCGCAGGATGAAGATCAGGCCGGCCCAGCAGGACCAGACCAGATCCAGGTGCGGAAACAGGCTGAAGGCGTAGTTGATGGCAAGAATGCTGCCGATATAGGCGGCGAGCCAGAGCATGGCGATGTTCCTCCGAGAGCGGACCCGCGGCAATACGGGCGCTGATGACCGGAGCCGACCCCGCGTGAATGCGAGCGCCCCGAAACCGCTGTAGCTAACAGAACATCGCCATGGTGGGAAGGTGCCGCGTCACACCGGCGTCGCGTCGCCCTTCATCAGGGCGTAGGTGTAGCTGTCCACCAGCGCCTCCATCGAGGCCTCGATGATGTTGGTGGACACCCCCAGCGTCGACCATTCACAGCCGTCGGTGCGGGCGCTGCGGATCAGCACGCGCGGCATGGCGCCGGTGCCGTCCTTGGCGGCCAGGATGCGGACGCGGTAGTCGGACAGGCTGACCTTGGCCAGCGCCGGATAGACCGGCTCCAGCGCCTTGCGCATGGCGACGTCCAGCGCATGTACCGGGCCGTTGCCGTCCGCCACCTCCATCCGCAGGGTGTCGCCGACGCGCACACGCACCACCGCCTCCGACTCCACCACCATCTTGCCGATGGCGTTGTAGCGGCGCTCGTCGGTGACGTGGAAGCGCAGCAGCTCGAAGAAGCGCGGCACCTCGCCCAACTCGCGCCGGACCAGAAGCTCGAAGCTGGCTTCCGCCGTGTCATAGGCATAGCCGTCGCTGTCGCGCTGCTTCACCAGATCGAGCAGGCCGGCCAACCGCTCGTCCTTGGCATCCACCGCCATGCCGATGTCGCGCAGCCGCACGATCAGGTTTGAGCGGCCGGCCTGGTCGGACATGACGATCTGGCGGCGGTTGCCGATGGCCTCCGGCGCCACATGCTCGTAGGAGGACGGGTCCTTCTCCACCGCCGAGACATGCAGCCCGCCCTTGTGCGCGAAGGCGCTGGCGCCGACGTAAGGGGCGTGGCGGTTGGGCGCGCGGTTCAGCCGGTCGTCGAAGGCGCGGCTCAGCTGGGTCAGGAGATGCAGGTCCTCGCGCCGGATGCCGGTCTCATAGCCCAGCTTCAGCATCAGCGTCGGGATCAGCGACACGAGGTTGGCGTTGCCGCAGCGCTCGCCCAGCCCGTTGATGGTGCCCTGGACCATGCGGGCGCCGGCCCGCACCGCCGCCAGCGAGTTGGCGACGGCATTCTCGGTGTCGTTGTGGCAGTGGATGCCCAGAGTGTCGCCGGGGATGCCGTGCGTCTCAACCACCTCGCGGACGATGGCATCGACCTCATGCGGCAGGGTGCCGCCGTTGGTGTCGCACAGCACGATCCAGCGCGCGCCGGCCTCGTACGCCGCCTTGATGCAGGAGATCGCATAGGCCGGGTTGCGCTTATAGCCGTCGAAGAAATGCTCCGCGTCGAACAGCGCCTCGCCCTTGGCGGCGTGGAGCGCGGCGATGCTGTCGCGGATCAGGTCGAGATTCTCCTCGCGCGGGATGTTCAGCGCGACGTCGACATGGAAATCCCAGGTCTTGCCGACCATGCACACCGCCTTGGCGCGCGACTGCGCCAGCGCCGTCAGCTGCGGGTCGTTGGCGGCGCTGCGGCCGGGGCGGCGGGTCATGCCGAAGGCGGTGAAGGTGGCGCGGGTCAGCTCCGGCGCCTCGGCGAAGAACTGGTCGTCGGTCGGGTTGGCGCCCGGCCAGCCGCCTTCGATGTAGTCGATGCCCAGCCGGTCGAGGTCCTTGGCAATCGCAATCTTGTCGGCGACCGAGAAATCCACATCCTGGGTCTGCGCCCCATCGCGCAGCGTGGTGTCGTAGAGATAGATGCGCTCGCCCGTCATCGCCGCCTGACCTGTAAAGACAAGGGGACCGGCAGTGTTTTGCCGCCCTGTGGAAAGCCGGGAGAATGGACGATGCGGCGCGTATCCTCAACCGTTTTGACAAGAAACTTGCGGAAAGCGGGCCTTTGCCGCAACGGACGGGAATAGGATCGGGAACGGTACGGCCGATCAGGCGCTGCGCACCTGCCCGATGAAGCGCTCCACCTCCGCCGACAGCCGGTCGGCGTCGGCCGACAGCGTCTGCGCCGCGCCCAGCACGTCTTGGGCCGCGGTGCCGGTGTCGTCGGCGGCCTGACGCACCACCACGATGTTGGAGGAAATCTCCTCCGTTCCCACGGCGGCCTGCTGGACGTTGCGGGCGATCTCGCGCGCGGCGGCGTCCTGCTGGTCGATGGAGGCGGCGACGGCGGCGGCGATGCGGTTGATGTCGTCGATGGTGCGGCCGATCTCGGCGATGGCGTCCACCGCTTCGCCGGTCGCCGTCTGCATGGTGCCGATCTGGCTCGCGATTTCCTCGGTCGCCTTGGCGGTCTGGTTGGCGAGGTTCTTCACCTCCCCGGCCACCACCGCGAATCCCTTGCCGGCCTCGCCCGCCCGTGCCGCCTCGATGGTGGCGTTCAGGGCCAGCAAATTGGTCTGGGCGGCGATGGCGTTGATCAGTTGCACGACGTCGCCGATGGCCTTGGCATGGTCGGCCAGCTGGCGGATGGTGGCGTCGGTGCTGCCAGCCCGTTCGGCGGCCCTACGGGCGACGTCCGCCGTCTCGCCGACCTGCCGGGTGATCTCGCCGATGGAGGCGGCCATTTCCTCGGCCGAAGCGGCGACGGTCTGCACGTTGGCGGAGGTCTGTTCGCTGGCGCCGGCGACCGCCGCGGCCTGCGACCGGCTCTGCTCCGCCAGGGACGACAGGGAGCGCGCGCTGGCGGTCAGTTGCCCGGCGGCACCGCCGACCTGGGTGACCACGCCCCGCACCGCCTGTTCGAACCGGTCGGCCAGTTCGGTCATCATCCGGCGGCGTTCGGCCTCCATGCCCTGCTTCAGCCGCTCCTGCTCGGCCTCGATCCGCTGCTTTTCGATGGCATTGTCCTTGAACACGGCGACGGCGCGGGCCATGCGGCCGATCTCGTCGCCACGGTCGGTGGCGGGGACCATGACCGTCACGTCACCGCCGGCCAGCCGGGCCATGGCGGCGGTCATCGCCGTCACCGGCCCGATGACCCGGCGGATGACGATGGCGATCCCGGCCGTCAGCAGCAGCGCCGCCGCGCCGACCAGCAGCCAGGAATTTCGGTGCTCGCCCTCGTAGGAGTTCTGGGACTGGGCGAACTCGTTGCCGGCGACGCGGACCTGCAGGTCGATCAGGCCGCTGACATGCTCCGTCACCGGGTCGACGGTCGGGTAGAGGTCGCGGGCGACGAACGCGTCCAGCCCTGCCTTGTCCTGCTTGTCGAGGATGCGCAGCAGCGTGGCGACGCCGGTGTCGGCCCGCTCCATCGCCGCCCGCGTTTCCGCCACCATCCGGGATTCCTCCGCCGTCAGCGAGGTGGAGGTGTAGGTTTGCCAGCGCTCCCGCACCGTCGCCAGCGCCTTGCGCACGGAGGCGGCGCCGTCGGTCCAGGGCATCGCCCCGCCGCGGACCTTGTGGGAGCTGTCGACGATCATCACCGCATAGGCGTCGGAGACGATCTTCAGGTCGCGCAGCGGCACCACCCGGTCCTCATAGACCGACTTCATCCGCTCGTTGGCGGTCTCCAGCGTGGTGATGCCGGTGAACGCCTCGAAGCCCAGCATCAGGCCGAGCGCCGCGAGTACCCCGACCAGAATCGTACGCAACGACATTACCAATCCCCAGCCACGGAGTCACAGAATCGCAATATTTGCGAATCATGTGAATTCGAACCATTATTTTTGGCAATAGGTAATATCGACGCATACGACTTTGGTTGCGGGGCTGGGGTCGCTCCTCTCAGCGCGCGAACAGGCGGTAGAGGGCGGAATGGTCCAGCCCGCCGTCGCCCTGTTCGACCAGCATCTCGAACAGCTCCAGCGACAGGCCGAGCGTCGGCAGGTCGATGCCGGACTGCTGCGCCAGCTCCTCCGCCTGCCGCAGGTCCTTGACCTGGGTGGTGACGCGGCCGCCGGGGGTGAAGTCGCCGCTGACCATGCGGCCGCCATGCAGGTCGAGGATGCGGGATTCTGCAAAGCCGCCGCGGATGGCGTCGCGCACCTTGGCCGGATCGGCACCGGCCGCCTTGGCCAACGCCAGCGCCTCCGCCACCGCGCCGATGGTCAGGGCGACGATGACCTGATTGGCGGATTTGGCGATCTGCCCGGCACCGCTGGCCCCGACATGGGTGATGCGGCGGCCCATCGCCTGCAGAACCGGCAGGGCGCGGGCGAAGGCAGCCTCGGTCCCGCCCGCTATGATGGTCAGGATCGCCCCCTCGGCCGCCACCGTCCCGCCGGAGACCGGCGCGTCGAGCCATTCCGCCCCAACGGCGGCGACACGCTCCGCCAGCGTGCGGGTGGCGGCGACGGCGGTGGTGCCCATGTCGATCACCAGGTGGCCGGGGCGCAGGACCGGCAGCAGAGCCTCGGCCACCGCCTCGACCGCCGCGGTGTCGGTCAGCATCAGGATGACGGTTCCGGCCTGCCCGGCGACGGCGGCGGGTCCGGTGGCGGCGATCATGCCTTCCGCCGCCATCTCGGCGACGGGGCCGGGGCTGCGGCTGGTCACCACCAGCTCCGCACCGGCACGGGCGAGCGCGCGGGCCATCGGCTTGCCCATCAGGCCGAGCCCGATGAAGCCGATGCGCTGGCCGGCGAGGTCGGGGCGGAGGGTCTCTTCGGTCATGTCGGAGCTTTCAGAATAGATTGGAAGACGGTCACAGGCGCATGTGGCGGGCGCGGGCGCCGCGTTCGATGGCGGCGGCGCACAGCCGGTCGACCCCCAGCCGGTGGCGGATCAGCTCCAGCATCCGCAGTTCCTCCTGCGAGGCCGTGGGATCGGCGGCGGCGATGTCGCAGGCCACCGCATAGGCGGTCTCGCGCAGCTTGGCCGGCAGCGCCTGCTCGACGATGGTCAGCACCGTGTCCAGCCCGTCGTTGTCGGACAGCATGGCGGTGCATTCGCGCGTCGCGGCCATCACCTGATCGCCGCTGTAATCCTTGAAGATCGGCAGGTAGCGCACATTCTCGCCGATGGCTTCCAGTTCAGGGTCGGTCATGTCGCCGTCGCAGGCGGACACCAGGACCATGATGTAGATGAGCGCGCTGTGGTGGTCGATCATGGCGTCGGTCGGCTTTCTCATGAGGCGGTCTCCCCTGGGGAGTGGTCGCAAGTCGGGTCGGCAATCTCGAACGCCGCCTGCGCGGCGTCAAGCTTTGGCGTCCGACGCCGCCTTCGCGCCGTCAAGGGTGCCATGCTTGGCGCGGAGGGGTCGGCCGCTCGACGCGACGGTTGGGTCTGCCTATTGTTGCGCGCCATGAACGTCGTCCTCAATGTCGCATTTCCCGTATTCGCCATCATTCTGGCCGGATTCCTGTCCGGAAAGTCGAAGCTGCTCGGCGCCGCCTCGTCCGAGGCGCTGAACAAGTTCGTCTATTGGATGGCGCTGCCGCCGGTGCTGTTCCTGGGCACGGCACGCCGGTCGATCCCGGAAATCTTCAACGGCCCCTTCATCGGCGCCTTTTTGGGGTCGATGCTGCTGGTCTATGCGCTGGGTGCGATCATCGGCCGCCTGCTGTACCGGGAGCGCACGCAGATCCAGTGCATGCAGGGTCTGAACTCGGCCTTCTCCAACACCGGCTACATGGGCATCCCGCTGTTCCTGGCCGCCTTCGGACCGGATCATCTCGCCCCCACCATCCTGGCGACCGTCATCATGAGCGCCATCATGGTCGGCATCGCCGTGATCTGGATGGAGTTCGCCAACAGCCACGGCGGCGGGCTGGGCAAGGCCCTGCGCGACGTCGGCCGGGCGCTGGCGAAGAACCCGCTGATCCTGTCCACCGCCGCCGGCCTCGCCTGGTCGGCGCTGCTGCCCGGCGTGGCGGTGCCCAGGCCGATCGCGACCTTCTGCGAACTGATGGGCTCCCCCGCCGGCCCCTGTGCGCTCTTCGCCATCGGCCTGTTCCTGGCCTCGCAACGGCTGACCGCCGGGCTGGCGGAGGCCGGGTGGATCAGCGCGCTGAAGCTGCTGGTCCATCCGGCGCTGGCCTGGGTACTGACGCAGACGCTGTTCCCGATGGACCCCTTCTGGACCGGCAGCGCGGTGATCCTGGCAGCCTTGCCGACCGGCGCGCTCACCTTCGTGGTCGCGAGCCAATACCAGACCTATGTGGAGCGCACATCCTCGGCGATCCTGGTGTCGACGGTGCTGAGCGTGGTGACGCTGTCGGGGCTGCTGGCGGTTTATGCGCCTGGGGGGTGAGCTTTACGCCTCACCACCCCCGCAGGAACTCCGCCGTCTCCTCCACCGCCTGCTTCAGCCCGACGCGCCGCATCTCCACCCCTTCCGGGAAGGCGCCGGCCAGCCGGCTCGGCATCATCGGGTCGAGCAGCACGAACACGCCGGTGTCGTCGGCGCGGCGGACCAAACGGCCGAAGGCCTGCTTCAGGCGCAGGCGGGTGATCATGTCCTCGTAGCGCCGGCGGCCGAAGGCCTCGCGCCGGGCGCGATGCAGGATGTCGGGGCGCGGCCAGGGCACGCGGTCGAAGACGATCAGGCGAAGCGAGCGGCCCGGCACGTCGACCCCGTCGCGCACCGCGTCGGTGCCGAGCAGGCAGGCGTGCTCCTCGTTGCGGAAGATGTCGATCAGGGTGGACACGTCGAGCGGATCGACATGTTGGGCGTAGAGCGGGATGCCGACCTGATCCAGCGGCTCGGCGATGCGGTCGCGCACCGCGCGCAGGCGGCTGATCGCGGTGAACAGGCCAAGCCCGCCGCCGCCCGCCGCCAGGAACAGCGACTTGTAGGCCGCCGAGACCTGCCCTAGGTCGTCCTTGCGCACGTCGTTGACCACGAAGACGCGGGTGCGGTTCGGGTAGTCGAAGGGGGAGGGGACCTGCGCCCGGATCGCCGGGGCCGGCAGGTGGCTGGCGCCGCAGCGGTCCTCGGCCGCGCGCCAGTCCTGGCCGATGTCGCCGGTGCCGTCGGTGAGTGTGGCGGAAGTGACCACCAGCCCATGGGCGGGTCCGGCCAGCGCCTCGGCGAAGGGCACCGTCGGGTCGACCCAGTGGCGGTACAGCCCGACATCGACGTCGCGGCCGTCGATCCGCTCCACCGCGAACCAGTCGACGAAGTGGGAGGGTGTTTCGGTCGGCAGGGTGCGCAGCATGGCGCGCCACGCCTCCACCGTCAGGGTGCCGCGGCGATGCAGGCTGCGCGACAGGGCGTCGATGCGGCGGCGCTGGTCGGAGTCGAGTTCGGCGCTCTCGTCCTCCAGCCGCTGCGCCAGCCGGCGGGCCAGCGCCTCCACCGGTTCGGACAGGCGGACCAGCGCCTGCTCCAGCTCCGCCGCCGCCTCCAGCAGCCCGTCCACCGGATAGGCCTTGTCGGCCTCCAGGCTGTAGGGGCCGCCCTGGCCGGCGGTGCGGGCATAGACCTGCTGGCGGGCCAGCAGCAGGAAACGCTCGGTCGGCCCCTGCGGGTTGTCGGCGGCCAGCCGGGCCGACCAGCCGTCGCCCGGCAGGACGCGGGCGCCCATCAGGATGTCGTCGAGGTGGCGCAGAGCCTCCTCGTCGCCGGCGACGATGTCCTCCAGCCGGCGCTTCAGGCCGCGGGCGCGGCTGCGCCCGGTCTCCTCGGCGCCCAGCAGCCAGCGCCGCAGCTCCTGTGTCTCGCGGCAGGTCAGGTGGCCGGCGAAGGCGCTGTCGGCGGCGTCGAAGACATGGTGCCCCTCGTCGAAGACGTATCGGCTGGGCAGGGTCGGCTCCTCGCCGCCGCCCAGCGCCGCCTGCACCATCACCAGCGCGTGGTTGGCGATGACGATGTCGGCGCGCCGCGCGCGGCGTATGCTCTTCTCGATGTAGCAGCGGGCGTAATGGTCGCAGGCGGAATAGATGCATTCGCCCCGGCGGTCGGCCATCCCCATGGTCGGGCCGCGCCCGGCGATGTCGACCAGCCAGCCGGGGAAGTCGCCGCCGGTCATGTCGCCGTCGCGCGTCGCCGCCGCCCAGCGCGCCATCAGCCCGACGCCGATGGCGTTGTGCGGCTGGAAGGGCATGGCGCGCACCGCCTCTTCCAGGTTCAGCAGGCACAGATAGTTCTCGCGGCCCTTGCGCAGCACCACCTTGCGCGCCTTGGTCGCCGGATCGCCATAGAGCCGGTCCAGTTCGGCGTCGATCTGGTGCTGGAGGTTGCGGGTGTAGGTGGAAATCCACACCGTCCCGCCATTCTTCTCCGCCCACACCGTGGCCGGCGCCAGATAGCCCAGCGTCTTGCCGACGCCGGTCCCGGCCTCTGCCAGCACCACGTTAGGCGTGTCGGGCAATTGGCGCGGGGCGAAGGCGGCGGACACCGCGCTGGAGTAATCGGCCTGCTGCGGCCGTGGCTCCGCCACCTTGCCCAGCACATTGGCCGACAGCATGGCGGCGAGGCGGCGGCGCGCCTCCTCCGGATCGACCGGGTTCTGCGCGGGCGGCGGCGGCGGGGCGCCCTCCTCCCACTCCTTGATCCGGGTCCAGACGCGCAGGCCCGAGCGGGCGGCACCCTTCTCCGGCCCGTCCGGCTTGCCGAGCGCGGCCAGCACGGCCGGCGCCCAGGGCCAGCCGGCGCGCCCCATCTCCCAGGCGAAGGCGACCGGGTCGGAGGATTCCTCCCGTCCGGCGGCCCCCAGGTCTCCCAGCAGGCGGCGCACGGCGCGCTGCAGGGCCAGCGCCTCCGCCTCGTGCCCGTCGGGGGTGGGCAGGTCGAGCGCCTCGGCGATGCCGCGCGGGGTTGGGACGCAGAAGCGGGCAGGGTGGACGAAGGCGAACAGCTCCAGCACGTCGAAGGCCGGGAAGCCGTCGATCCCCAGCCGGCGGGCGAAGGCGCGGGCATGGCAGACCAGCGGCGGCTGGCGGCGCACCTTCGACGCGGCGGCGGCCAGCGACAGCTCCTCCACCTCGCCGTCGAGGGTCAGCGACACGACGCGGCGCGCGCCGGCCACCATGGCGGGTGCGTCGTCAAGGCTGTGGAGCGGGGTGGGGTCGGCGGTCAGGTCCATCGGCGGCACTATATGGCGGTGGCGGGCCGCAAAGCGAGTGCCGGATGTTGACGGGCCGTTGCTTCACCCCCATTGAGGGAAGTCCGGAGGCCAAGCGGAGACGGGACCTTATGCGGAAACTGCTGCGCTGGGCGCTGATCGGGGCGGCGGGGCTGACGGCCTTCACCATTCTCTGGGCGGGACTCTACCGGATCGTGCCGCCGCCGGCCACGCCGCTGATGCTGATCCGGGCGCTGGGCGGGGCCGGCCTGTCGCGCGACTGGGAGCCGCTGGAGCGCATCTCGCCGGCCCTGGCAGAGGCGGTGATCGCGTCGGAGGACACCGGCTTCTGCGGTCATGGCGGTTTCGACTGGGCGGCCATCGAGGACGCCTTCGAGGACAATGAAGAGGGCAGGCGCCTGCGCGGCGGAAGCACGATCAGCCAGCAGACCGCCAAGAACGCCTTTCTCTGGCCCGACCGCAGCTGGACCCGCAAGGGGGCGGAGGCCTGGTTCACCCTGCTGATCGAAAGCCTGTGGAGCAAGCACCGCATCCTGGAGGTCTATCTGAACATCGTGGAGTGGGACGACGGCGTCTATGGCGCCGAAGCCGCGGCCCGGCATCATTTCCACAAATCCGCGGCGGCGCTGACCCGGCGCGAGGCGGCGCTGCTGGCCGTGGTGCTGCCCAACCCGCGCAACTGGTCGCCGTCGCGACCCGGTCCCTATGTCGCCCGCCGGGCGGGGGTGATCGAGCGGCGGATGGCGGTGGTGCGGCGGGACGGGCTGGCGGACTGCGTGCGGTGAGGAGATCGCGGGGGAGGGTTGGGAAGGGGGCATCGTACGGCCACCCTCCACCGAATCTTAACCCCCACCGCGCTACGCTTCCTGATGCCCCCGCCGCTCCGGATGAGGCCGACCATGGCCACGCATCGCACGCTGCACGGAACGCCGTACCCGACCCCGCCTCCCGCCCCCTTGCGCGAGGGGTTGGTGCCGCACCATGCCCCGCAGCCGGAGCCGGCGCATCCCACCCGCCTGCTGATCGTCGTCCTGATCTCGCTGCTGACCCTGGCCGGGCTGGCCTATGGCGGCGGCATCGCGGTGGACCGCATCCTGGAACAGCGGCGGATCGAGGCGCGGATGGGGCCGAAGCCGCGGCTGGCGCAGTTGCCGGCCATGGAAGTTCCCTTGGGCGCGTCGCGGGCGGTGGAGATGCAGGTCTCGCTGGTGCTGGCCCCGAAAGTCGAGCCCGACCGTGTTCTGCGCTACCAGGACCGCATCGCCGACCGCCTGTTCCAGACCGTCGGCCAAACCGACAGCGAAGCGCTGACGGGCCCCGGCTCGGCCGCCTTCCTGAAGGCGCGCATCCGGGACGCCGTCAACCGCGAGGCGGGGACCGGCCTGATCCGCGACATCTACATCGAACGCATGGTGGTCAAGTGATGCACGCGGGGCTCGTTCTGCGATGGGGCTTGTCTTGTGCAGCGCAATAGCCTATGTAGGGCGTCTTGATCGCTGGAGGCTCGCGCGTCTCTTGAGCGAGACGCGCTGTGATTGCGCAACGGCAAACGTCCCAGGGATTAACGTCCCGATGTTCTGGGGACGCTCTGGCCGCTGCATCGGATAGACGCCTCTCCCTCTATCGACCTCCTCCCGGCGAGTCCGCCGGTATGTCCCACGCCCGCCATCGGGGCGCGCGGGGCCGTGCCGTGTTGCTTTGAGAAGGTTGTTACGACTTGACGTTTTCCGAACTCGGCCTGCACCCGCTCGTCCTGAAGGCCCTCGAGGCGTTCGAATACACCACCCCGACCCCGGTCCAGCTCGCCGCCATTCCGCCGGCGCTGCAGGGCCGCGACATCCTCGCCACCGCCGAAACCGGCACCGGCAAGACGGCCGCCTTCATGCTGCCGGCGCTGACCCGCACCGCCGAGCTGCCGCTGAACGGCGCCGCCACCCCGCGCGTGCTGGTTCTGGCCCCGACCCGCGAGCTGGCCAAGCAGGTCACCGACGCCGCCCGCAAATACGCGAAGTTCATGAAGCTGAACATCGTGGACGTGGTCGGCGGCATGCCCTACCGCGAGCAGCTGCGCCTGCTGTCGCGCCCGGTCGACGTTCTCGTCGCCACCCCGGGCCGCCTGCTGGACCACGTCGCCCGCCGCCGCATCGCGCTGGACGAGGTCGAGGTGCTGATCCTCGACGAGGCCGACCGCATGCTGGACATGGGCTTCCTCGACGATGTCGAGACCATCGCCAAGTGCTGCCCGCCGACGCGCCAGACCCTGCTGTTCACCGCCACGCTGGACCGCCGCATGGCGCAGCTGGCCGGCAACCTGCTGCGCAACCCGGAGCGCGTGGCCGTCGAGAGCCAGGCGACCGCCATCAACGTGGAACAGCGTCTGCATCATGCCGACGATCTGGACCACAAGCGCCGCCTGCTGCAGCATTTCGCCGCCCAGGAAGAGGTCGGCAAGGCGATCATCTTCGCCGCCACCAAGCGTGATGCCGACACGCTGGCCGAGGAGCTGAGCGCCGCCGGCCATGCCGCCGCCGCCCTGCACGGCGACATGGACCAGACCAAGCGCAACCGCACGCTCCAGCGTCTGCGCACCGGCCAGGTCCGCCTGCTGGTCGCCACCGACGTCGCCGCCCGCGGCATCGACGTGCGCGACATCACCCACGTCATCAACTTCGACCTGCCGCGCTCGGCGGAGGACTATGTCCACCGCATCGGCCGCACCGGCCGCGCCGGTGCCTCGGGCGTCGCGATCTCCTTCGCCGCCCGCGCCGACCGCGAGACCCTGGTCCGTATCGAGCGCTACACGAAGGCGACCCTCGAGGTGCATGTGGTGCCCGGCCTGGAGCCGACGCGCCCCTTCACCACCGGTGGCGCCGGCCGTCCGGCCGGCCGCAACGGCCGTCCGGGTGGCGGCGGCAAGCCGTGGCACCGCAACGGCGAGTCCAAGGGCCCGCACGCCCCGCGCGGTCCGCGTCCGGACTATGCCCGCAACGACAACCACCGCGGCGACGCCCGCCCGGACCACGGCCATGCCCGCCGTGAAGCCCATGGCAACGGCAAGCCGGCGGCCCGTGCGAAGAGCTGGTAAGTCTTGCGTTTGACGTGATCGAAAGGGCGTCGCCGGTTGGCGGCGCCCTTTTCGTTTATCTGCCCGAACTCAACTGCCCCGCTTCCACACCGTCGTTTCGATGTAACGGCTCGCCAGGAACCGGTAGGTCTGCTTCTGCAACGCCTCCACCTTCGGCGAGCGTTCCATCGTGACCTCGTCCCAGCCCTGCAGCAGCTCCTCCCATTCCAGCAGCTTGGCGCGCAGATCGTCGCGGATCTTGCGGATGAACTGGATGGTGGGGTGGAAGTTGCGCAATGCGCCGACGATGTCGCCGGTCTGGGCGTCGGCCTGGTCGAAGATCATGTCGTATTCGCGCAACGGCTTGCGAATCAGCCCCTGCATGCGGTTCAGCTCGCTGCAGAAGGTCCGGTCGGTGCGGTAGATGGTGGCCAGCTTCGCCATCGCCTGATCGATGCGGCGGATGTGCTTGAAGCGGTCGCGCAGAGCCTCGATGTAGGACAGTTCCTGCGCCAGATCGTCGATGCGGTCGGTGAGATACTGCTCGGCGTTGGTGGTCAGCTTCAGCCGCTCGGCGATCTTGGCGAAAGCGGCCTTCATCTTCTCCTTGGTCTGCGGATCCTCGACCAGCTGTTCCAGTTCCGACTGGTCGGAAACGATGATCTCGTTGCCGGTGAAGGAGGAGACGATCTGCACGGTCAGCCGGCCCTTGGCAATGATGCGGTGCTTGTCCTCCACCGACCAGGAGGCGCGGCCGTCCAGCAGCTCGCCCGGAATTTCCTCGCCCGGCCGGATCTGCTTCACGAAGGCCAGCCCCTGTTCGATGATCTCCAGCAGGCGGGCGTCGTGGCTGCCGTCCTCGATCTGGAAGGACTCCATCAGGGTGGGGAAGGCCAGCGCCGCCTTCAGGTCGCCCAGCAGGATGTTCAGCACCGGTTCCTTGCTGTTCGGCTCCTGGCAGAAGAAGGCGCCGGGCAGGCTGAAGACCTTGTGCTGGAAATCGAAATGCGTGTCCCGCATCGGCTGGACCAGAACATTCTCCTTGGCGGCCTTTTCGGCGATGCCGGAGTCGGGAGCAGCGTCCGGATTGGTGTCCGTCTCCGGGACGGCTTCCGAGGAGGCGGTGGTCTCGTCGCTGCTGGAGGTGTCGGTCATGGGCGGGGAGGGGACTCAAAGGCCGGAGGAGGGGGCAGTCGATTGCTTGCGCAGCCTACAGCAGATCGCGCAGACGGAACCACATCATTGCGAGGACCAGCGCCGGCGTGCGGAATCGCCGTCCGCCGGGGAACGGCATGTGGGGGATGCGGGCGAACACGTCGAACCGCCCGGCGGTGCCGCTCACCGTTTCCGCCATCAGCCGCCCGGCCATGCCGGCCAGCGCCACGCCATGGCCGGAATAGCCGTGGGCGTACAGCGTCGTCGGCGACAGCCGGCCAAGATGCGGCATGCGGTTCATGGTGATGGCGACACGCCCGCCCCAGAAATACTCGACGCGGACGTCCTTCAGCTCCGGATAAATCGCCAGCATCTTCAGCCGCATCGCCTGTTTCAGCCCCGGTGCGTCCACCCCCGAATAGCTGACGCCGCCGCCGAACAGCAGCCGGTGGTCGGCGGAGCGGCGGAAGTAGTCGAGCGAGAACTTCATGTCCGACACCGCGATGTTGGTCGGCAGCAGGGCGCGCGCCCGTTCCTCACCCAGCGGTTCGGTGGCGATCATGTAGGTGGCGACCGGCATGATCTTGCGGTCCAGCGCCGGAGCCAGCCCGCCGAGATAGGCGTTGCCGGCGAGGATCAGGTGCTTCGCCCTCACCCGGCCGCGCTCGGTGCGGACCCAGGGCGCGGCACCGCTGCCCATGGCGAGGACGCGGCTGTTCTCATAGATGCGCACCCCGGCGGCATCGGCGGCGCGGGCGAGGCCAAGCGCGTAGTTCAGCGGGTGCAGATGGCCGCTGCCCTCGTCCAGCAGGCCGCCGATATAGGCCTCGCTGCCGACATGGGCGCGGATGCCGGCGCGGTCCAGCCGATGCACCCGGCCATAGCCGTAGTCGTCGCGCATTTCGCGTTCCAGCGCCGCCACGTCCTGCATGTGGCGCGGCTTCAGCGCGGCATAGGCGAAGCCCCAGGTCAGGTCGCAGGCGATGGCGTGGCGCTCCACCCGCTCGGTCAGCTGGGCCTTGGCCTCCTCGCCGAACTCCCACAGGCGGCGGGCATCCTCCTTGCCCATCCAGCCTTCGATGGCCGCCATCGGCTTGTTGTAGCCGGTGATGATCTGCCCGCCGTTGCGGCCCGACGCCCCCCAGCCGCAGCGCTCTGCCTCCAGCAGGACGACGTCGAAGCCGCGCTCCGCCAGTTCCAGCGCCGCGGTCAGGCCGGTGTAGCCGCCGCCGACGATGCAGACGTCGCAGGCGACCTCCCCTTCAAGGGTCGGGCGGTCGGCACGGGGAGCGGCGGAGGCCGCGTACCAGCTGTTCAGGTATGTGGCTTTCGGCATGGCGGCAGTTAAGTCCCAGCCGATGGGGGAGGTCAACGGAAAGGCGGATGTTTCACCAAAGCATCATGCGGAACCCTCTGGCGCGGTCCGCCGGAACGGCGTCATAGTGTCGCTGTCGTTCACAGCACGGAGGGGGCTGCCCATCGCCCGGAGCGGTCCGCCATACCCATGGGTTTTATGGAAGACTTCATCAAGAAAAACCGCATTACCGAAGTCGAATGCCTGGTGCCCGACATGTCGGGCATCGCGCGGGGAAAGATCGTCCCCGCCGAGAAGTTCCTCCGCATCCTGCGCGACCGTGGCCTGCGCCTGCCCGAGGCGATCTTCGTCCAGACCGTGACCGGTGAATTCCCCGATGACGAGGACATCACCTCGGACGAGAATTCCGACATCTACATGATCCCGGACGAACGCACGATCCGCTTCGTTCCCTGGTACAACGAGCCGACGGCCCAGGTCATCACCGACTGCGTCTATGCCGACGGCAAGCCGGTCGACGTCTCGCCCCGCCATGTCCTGAAGCGCGTGCTGTCGCTGTACGAGGAGCGCGGCTGGAAGCCGCTGGTGGCGCCGGAGCTGGAATTCTTCCTGGTCCAGGTCAACAAGGACCCCGACTATCCGCTGGTACCGCCGGTCGGGCGCAACGGCCGGATGGAAAGCGGGCGGCAGGCCTTCGGCATCGACGCCGTAAACGAGTTCGATCCGATCTTCGAGGCGGTCTATGATTTCTGCGAGAAGCAGGACATCGACATCGACACGCTGACCCACGAGGCCGGCGCCGCCCAGATCGAGATCAACTTCAACCACGGCGACGCGCTGGAACTGGCCGACCAAGCCTTCCTGTTCAAGCGTACGGCGCGCGAGGCGGCGATCCGCCATCAGGTCTACGCCACCTTCATGGCGAAGCCGATGCAGGGCGAACCCGGCAGCGCCATGCACATTCACCAATCGGTGGTGGACACCGACAGCGGCCGCAACCTGTTCGCCAACCCCGACGGCACCGACAGCGCCCTGTTCATGTCGCACATCGCCGGGCTGCAGAAATACCTGCCCTATGCGATGCCGCTGCTGGCGCCCAACGTCAACAGCTACCGCCGGCTGGTCCCCAATTCCGACGCGCCGATCAACGTGCATTGGGGCCGCGACAACCGCACCACCGGCCTGCGCGTCCCCGTCTCCCAGCCCGACGCCCGCCGGGTGGAGAACCGGGTGGCCGGGGCCGACGCCAACCCCTATCTCGCCATCGCCGCGTCGCTGGCCTGCGGCTATATCGGCATGATCCAGGGGCTGGAGCCGAACGACCCGATCAAGGGCTCCGCCTACCGTCTCGCCTTCACCCTGCCGCGCCACCAGTCGGAGGCGCTGACCAAGTTCAACGCGTGCAAGCCGCTGAAGGAAATCCTCGGCGAACGCTTCATCGACGCCGTCGCCTGCGTGAAGGAGGCGGAATATGAGGCCTACAACCGCGTCATCAGCTCGTGGGAACGGGAAAACCTGCTGCTGAACGTCTGAAATCATAGGTTGGCGAACAAAGTGGCGGCCCGCGGAGACATCCGTCGGCCGCCCTTTTACGCATTTGGTTCCCGATTCCTGCGTGGGGTCCGGCAGTCCGGCGCTTGCCCGGCGCTCAGCGGATCGCGCTGGCCGACACCCCGTTCGTGCGCCGATCCGCCACGGAATTTCGCAAGTTCGGCCACGAAATCCGGCCGTGTGGCGTTAATCGCCGCCCGTCCTACTCCGACCGGCCCGCAGTCCCACCCCAATCGATCGCCGGCCGTCGTCCCATGCCACGACCGCGCTGACCGGCCGTGTCGGCACAGCCTTAAATTTCAAAGCTGGCGTTAATCCGCTTATGGCCGCCGGAACACGAAATCGAAGACTTTCGAAGCAAAGCCGCAGTGTATTTTCGATCCGGTCAGAGGAGGTGGAAGGAGATGCGGGCGCCGCGTGGCGTTTCGGCATCGCTGCACTTTGTTATCTCCTTTGAAAATAGTCAACACACGTAACCGTTTTTCGCGGAGACGGCGACCCCTGCCGCCGGCCTGCGCCTTCGATTGCCTTTTCGGATAATCCAGGCGAGCGGCCGGACCGGCACACGGGCACTGTCTCCACACAATCGATGGGCAACCGATGGATGGCCAAGCATGAGCATGCAACCAGCGATCCCGTCCCTTCGGACCGGCCTCCACAGCGTTGGCTGGGTCCAGCGCAGCATCATCCTGGCGTCGTTGTTCATCGTGCTGACGACGGGGCTGCTCGGGCTGGCTCTGCACCGCGGCGGCCATGCCAGCAACCTGACCGACATCCAGAACCTGTTCGTGCTGGAAAACCAGGACCTGATTCCGGTCGACAGCTGGGATCCGATGATCGCGGCGCTCAACTGGCTGCACGAGCGGCCCGGCGAGAATGTCTATGAGGGGGTGTTCTTCCAGCAGCACATCAAGTTCCAATATCCGGTGACCTCGCTGCTGCCGCTGGAGGCGATGAAGGCGCTGGGGGTGCTGAACCTCGTGGCATTCGAGCGGGTCAACCTGCTGTTCGTGCTGGCGACCGCGGCCGGCATGGCGATCCTGGTGCTGGAGATGGCCGCCCGGTTGCGGGTGCCGGGTGCCCGCGATGACCGCATGACCCAGGTGCTGCTCGGCGGTTTCGGCTTCGTCGCCACCCTGTGTTTCTACCCGGTGCTGAAGGCCTTCTCGCTGGGGCAGGTGCAGGTCTGGCTGAACGCCGCCTTCGTCTTCGCCTGCATCGCCCTGTTGCGGGACCGGCGGGCCCTGTGCGGCGCCCTCCTCGGCGCATCGACGCTGATGAAGCCGCAGATGTCGCTGTTTCTCGTCTGGGCGGTCCTGCGCGCCGACTGGCGGATGGCGGCGGGCTGGGCGGCCGTGGTGGTGCCGGGCGTTGCGCTGGCGACCCTGTTCTACGGCTTCGCCCCGATGATCGATTACCTCGACGTGCTGCTGTTCATCGGCCGCCATGGCGAGAGCTATCACGTCAACCAGACCGTCAACGGGCTGGTCAACCGCCTGCTGCACAACGGCAACAACCTCGACTGGTCGGCGGAGGCCTTCGCTCCCTACCATCCGGCGGTCCACATCGCCACCCAGATTTCCGGCCTCGCCTTCGTCGCCCTCGGCCTGCTGTGGCGCCGGCGCGACCGCGGGGCCGAGCGGATCCTGCCCTTCGTCGTCGCCGGCATCTGCTTCACCGTCGGCTCGCCGGTCGCCTGGGTGCATCATTACGGCATCCTGCTGCCGGCCTTCGCGCTGGCCTTCCTGATCCTGCTGGAGCCCGGCCTGCGGCGTCCGGCCGGAGCGGCGGCGCTGCTGGCCGCTGCCTATTTCCTGGCCGGCAACCTGCTGTTCTGGCCGGTCAACGCGCTGGCCGACACCGCGCTGAACGTCCTGCAATCCTACCTGTTCTTCGCCACCCTGATGCTACTGGGGCTGACGGTCGTGCTGGCCGGCCGGCACGACCGCGCCACCCTGGTCTGGGGCGGGGCGGAGGCCGGCGACCGCAGGGACCACGCACCGCATGCGGGCGCTCCCGGCCTGACCGCGACCACCGTGGCGCTTCCCCGCGCCGCCGCGGCCGAAAGGCCGGTCCCGCCGCCCGCCGCGGAGGAACCGCCGCTGTTCGTCGATCTCGACGGCACGCTGCTGAAGACCGACCTTCTCTATGAATCGCTGTTCGGTCTGATCAAGGCCCAACCCTGGGCGGCGCTGCTCGTGCCGGTCTGGCTGGCCGGCGGCAAGGCGCGGCTGAAGGCGGAACTGGCCCGGCGCGTCGACATCGACCCGGCCGGCCTCGTCTACAACCCCGCCGTCCTGGAGCGGCTGGCGGCCGAGCGCAAGCGCGGGCGCCGGCTGGTGCTGGCCACCGCCGCCCACCACCGCTATGCCGACGCCATTGCCCGCCATCTCGGCCTGTTCGATCAGGTGCTGGCCAGCAACGACGGCGTGAACCTGAAGAGCGAGCGCAAGTACGAGGCGATCCGCGCGCAGGTGCCGTCCGGCGTCTTCGACTATATGGGCAACGACGAGGCCGATTATGCGATCTGGCGCGGTGCCCGCCGCGGCATCGCGGTGGATGCGCCGGCCGCCGTGCTGCGCCATGCCGCCACCCTCTGCCCGCTGGAGGCGATCACCACGCCGCGCCGTCCGCGCCTGCTGCTGATGATCAAGGCGCTGCGTCTGCACCAGTGGCTGAAGAACCTGCTTGTCTTCGTGCCTCTGCTGGCCGGCCAGAAGCTGGGCGAGGTCGGCCCGACGCTGCAGGCGGCGGCGGCCTTCCTCGCCTTCGGGCTGTGCGCGTCGAGCATCTATGTGCTGAACGACCTGCTCGACCTGCCGGCCGACCGCCGCCACCCGCGCAAGCGCCGCCGCCCCTTCGCCGCCGGCGACTTGCCGCTCGACCTCGGCCTGACGCTGATCCCCGGCCTGCTGCTGGCCAGCCTCGTCCTGTCGCTGGTGGCCCTGCCGCCGCTGTTCCTGGCGGCGCTGGCGACCTACGCCGCCTCGTCGCTGTTCTACAACCTGTTCGCCAAGAACCGGGTGATCTGGGACGTGATGCTGCTGGCCGGGCTCTATTCGCTGCGCGTGCTGGGTGGCGCCACCGCGACGGCCATCGTCCCGTCCTTCTGGCTGCTGGCCTTCTCCATGTTCCTGTTCCTCAGCCTCGCCATGGTGAAGCGCTATTCCGAAATGGACAGCATGCATAAGCTCGGGCTGGAGCAGGCGGAGGGGCGCGGCTATGTGACCGCCGACATGCCGGTCCTGCAATCCATCGGCGTGTCGGCCGGCTTCCTCTCGGTGCTGGTGATGGCGCTCTACATCAACAGTCCGGAGGTCGGGCGCGTCTATGACCAGCCGCAGGCGCTGTGGATCATCTGCCCGCTTCTGCTCTTCTGGATCGGGCGGGTGTGGCTGCAGACCCACCGCGGGCTGATGCATGACGACCCGGTGGTGTTCGCCGCCCGCGACAAGTGGAGCCTCGCCATCGGCGCGGTCTGCGGCGCCGCCCTTCTCTTCGGCCGGACCTGAGCCGCCGTCCTCCACCATTCTGCCTATAGCCGGGAGTCCCCATGCCCATCGCCGTCGTCGGATTGATCCTGCTGAGCGTCACTCTGTCCGCCATCGCCCAGATCTCGCTGAAGATCGGCATGTCCAGCCCGGCGGTGTCGACCGCCCTGGCGCGGGGGGAGGCCGGGCAGATCGCCCTGTCGGTCGTCGCCACGCCGCACATCCTGACCGGGCTCGCCTGCTATGGGCTTGGCATGGTGGTGTGGCTGGCGGTGCTGGCGAAGGTCGAGGTCACCATGGCCTATCCCTTCGTCGGGTTGGGCTTCCTGGTCACGCTGGCGCTCGGCGTCCTGCTGCTGGGCGAGACCATGAGCCTGACCCGCGTCATCGGCACCCTGCTGGTGGTCCTGGGCGTCGTGCTGACCGCGCAGAGCTGAAGTTCCCAGCGAGAACCCGCACCCAAGGTCCCGGCCGCCACCGGTTGGAGATGATGAAGGCGCCGCGGCAGCAGTCGCAGCGCCTTCTTTTTGCGCTGCACAAACACTGCGGTTCTGCGACTGCCGGTGTCTTGGTGAATACCCCTTTATGGAAACAAAATTCGGCACAGAATCTTTCGATCCTAAAATCAAATGTCACGATTCCCGTATTGACCGGAATAAGCGAGTGGATATAACTGACCGCATATTCGCGAGCGAAAATACCAGCGCATGCAATTTCAACGACAGGGGGGCTGGGCGCCGACCGGCTGGCCGTTGCCTGGGAAGAGGGCTCTCTTTGCCGGTCGCGACATACAACGTATGGGATTTTCGCCCCATGCGGTCGCGACCGGCCTCCCTCCTGCCGCCTAAATCTGGAAGATCGAAATCGCCAAGGCCGAAGCCGGTCCTCTGGCACAGTCTTGCGCCGAAGCAGGGACGCCGTACGGATGGTGCGGCGTCCCTTTTCTTTTGCATTCGGTGTGGGTGATTTCCCGTGGATCGGCACCGGGCGGAGCTTGAACCGCATACTCGCTGATGCTGGACAATCAGTTACAAAAGCATTCTTTCAAAAACAAAATTAAAAATAACATTTTAACAATTGACCTCTACCAGAGCATGGATATAGCTTTCTGGAAATGAGGCGCAGTATTCATACGATAGCATGAAAACTGATAATCGATAGCTCTTAGATTTCTACATGCCGTTCTGCGACGGTTCATATATTTGCCGATTTTCAGCTGCCGTTCGTTCATTCAGGAATTTCGTCAGTTCTAAACATCGGCATCAAGCTGCGCATGCAAAGCGCATTTCTCCAATCATGTCTTGCCAATCATGTCTTGAAGGAGATCATCGGATGTCCACCGGTTCCAATCGTGTGCTCTACGGCGGCGCCATGACCGAGGCGATCGCCAGCGGCGACCTGTCCAAGATGAAGGAGGTCGCCGCGGCGGCCGAGACGCACCTCGCCCAGCATGGCGACGTCGGCTCGATGCTCCAGATGCTGAAGGTCGAGATCGCGAAAGCCGAGGCGAACGGCTGATCGGGCGCGCAGTCGCCTTTCCATTTTTCCCGCGGAGCAGTCTCCACATGTCCGAAGCACCCATGCGCTCCATCAAGCCTTATGGCGTGGCGATTTCCGACGCCATCGTCAGCGGCGATCTGGCGAAGATGAAGGAGGTGGCCGCGGCCGCCGAGCAGCATCTCGCCGAACATGGTGACGTGGCCGGCGTCCTCAACCTGCTGAAGGTCGAGATCGCCAAGGCCGAAGCCGGTCTCTGACCCGGATTTTCAATCGACCGATTTCCAACCTCCCCACCATTCGAAACCGAGGAACAGACAGATGTCCAACGCGCACGTTCCCCATCCCCGTCCGATGTACATGGCCACCATGACCGAAGCCATCGCCGGCGGCGATCTGTCGACGATGAAGCAGGTCGCGGCCGAGGCCGAGCAGCACCTCGCCGCCTACGGCGACGTTTCGGGCCTGCTGCAGCTCCTGAAGGTCGAGATCGCCAAGGCCGAGGCGAAGGGCTGATCGGCTTCGGCCGGGGTGCTGCGGCCGGGGTGCGGTGCCCATGGCAGCCCGCACCCCGGCGGCGCGCCGCCGATATTCAGAGCCGCCGATATTCAGAGCCAATGCCATTGCGAGGAAGATTCCGGAACCATGGACCAGCCGCTTCCCAGCCCCGACCTTTCGGCCCGCTCCCCGGATCAGCCGGCATCCGTGCCGGCGCGCTATTGCTACGACGACGATTTCCGCAAGCTGGTCCCGGTCCTGGTGGTCTGGGAAACCACGCTTGCCTGCAACCTGAAATGCCAGCATTGCGGATCGCGCGCCGGCCGGCCGCGGCCGGACGAGCTGAGCACCGATGAGGCGCTGGACCTCGTCGACCGTCTGGCCGCACTCGGCACCCGCGAGATTTCGCTGATCGGCGGCGAGGCCTATCTGCGCAAGGACTGGGTGGAGATCATCCGGCGCTGCCGCAGCCACGGCATCAGGACCGCCGTGCAGACCGGCGCCCGCAATCTGACCGACCGCCGGCTGGACGATGCGGTGGAGGCCGGGCTCCAGGCCATCGGCATCTCGATCGACGGGCTGCCCGACCTGCACGACCGGGTGCGCGGCGTTCCCGGCTCCTACGATCAGGCGATCAGCGCCCTGCGCCGCGCCAAGGAGCGCGGGCTGGCGGTGTCGGTCAACACCCAGATCGGCCCCGAAACCCCCGACCATCTGCCGGAGCTGATGGACCGGATCATCGAGGCCGGCGCCACCCACTGGCAGATCCAGTTCACCGTCGCCATGGGCAATGCCGTCGACAACCCGGACCTGCTGCTGCAGCCCCACCGCCTGCTCGACGTCATGCCGCTGCTGGCCCGCCTCTACCGCGAGGGGCTGGACCGCGGGCTGCTGATGGTGGTCGGCAACAATGTCGGCTATTACGGCCCCTACGAGCATATCTGGCGCGGCCTGGGCGACGACCGGATGCATTGGTCCGGCTGCGCCGCCGGGCAGATCGGCATCGGCATCGAGGCGGACGGCACCCTGAAGGGCTGCCCATCGCTGGCGACCTCCCTCTATGCCGCCGGGAACATCCGCGAGATGAGCGTGGAGGACATCTGGCGCCATGCAGACCGGATGCAGTTCGGCCGTCTGCGCTCGGTGGACGAGCTGTGGGGCTATTGCCGCACCTGCTATTACGCCGACATCTGCCGCGCCGGCTGCACCTGGACCTCCGAGTCTCTGCTTGGTAAGCGGGGCAACAATCCCTACTGCCATTACCGGGTGCTCGACCTCGCCAGGCATGGCCTGCGCGAGCGGGTGGTGAAGATCAAGGACGCGCCGAACGAGGCCTTCGCCATCGGCGAATTCGCCCTGATCCAGGAACCGATCCCCGGCGCCGACTCCCCCGGCCTGCCGGAGCGCGACCCGGCGACGGTGCATCGCCACGCCTATGAACGCTCCCCCGAAGGCGGCGTGGTGCCGCCCAGCCTGACGCTCTGCCGCGGCTGCAACCAGTATATCTGGCCGCACGAGACCGGTTGCCCCCATTGCGGGGCCGACGTCGCGGCGGCGGCGGCGCAGCACGAGATCGACAGCGCGCGTCGCCGCGCCCTGATCCGCGAGACCCAGCGCCTGCTGGACGAAGCCCGGGCGGCTAAGCAATCGGCGGCTAAGCAATCCGTGGCACCTCTCCCCGGATAGCCGGTTGATCGGGCACGGCTTCGGGCGTAGGGCCGCCGCCCGGAAACCGGCTCCCGACCTCGACCCAAACCGTTGACAATATGCCCGGCCGTGGGTGCAATAGCGCCCGCGAGCCGGGTATGCCGTTGGGATGTGGCGGCGCCCGCAACACTCACGAACAGGTCGGGGCAAATCATGAAAAAACTCGCTCTCAGCCTCATCGGCGCGGTCGCGGCGATTGCCATCGCCGGCCCGGCGATGGCCCAGGCCAAGAAGCCGGTCAACATCTACATCTGGAACGACTATCTGGGTGAGACGACCCTCGACGACTTCACCAAGGCCACGGGCGCTGAGACGAAGGTCGACCTGTACGACAGCCTGGAACTGCTGGAGCAGAAGGTGCTCGTCGGCAAGTCCGGCTATGACGTGATCGTGCCGACCGCGGAGCCGACCCTCTCCCGCCTGATCCAGGCCAAGGTGGTGGGGCCGCTCGACAAGTCGAAGATCCCCAACTACAAGAACGTCGACCCGAAGGTCCTGAAGCTGCTGGAGAATTCCGACCCCGGCAACAAGTACGCCGTGCCCTATCTCGGCGGCACCGTCGGCATCGCCATCATCCCGGAAAAGATCAAGGCCGTCGCCCCCGACGTCCCGCTCGACAGCTGGGACCTGATCTTCAAGCCGGAAGTGGCGAAGAAGGTTTCGGCCTGCGGCATCACCGTGATGGATTCGGCCATCGACGTCATCCCGTCGGTGCTGAACTACCTCGGCCTCGATCCGAACTCCGAGAAGAAGGAGGATCTGGAGAAGGTCGAAAAGACGCTGATGGCGGTCCGCCCCTACATCAAGCGTTTCGTCACCGGCGAGAACATCAACATCCTGGCCGGCGGCGACGCCTGCGTCGTGATGGCCTACAACGGCGACGCCATCCAGGGCGCCGCCCGCGCCGCCGAGGCGAAGAGCGCCAAGGTCGAATACATCACGCCGAAGGAAGGCGTGCAGGTCTGGTGGGACACGCTGGCGGTTCCGGCCGATGCGCCGAACAAGCAGGGTGCGTACGACTTCATCAACTTCGTGCTCGACCCGGCCAACATGGCCAACATCTCCAACAAGGTCAGCTACGCCAACGCGGTGCCGGCCTCGCTGCCGATGGTCGCCGACGACATCAAGTCGAACCCGGGTATCTTCCTGCCGGCCGACAGCAAGCTGAAGCTGTTCTCGCTGAAGCAGATCAAGCAGACCACCGACCGCGCCCGCACCCGCGTGTGGACCAAGGTCAAGACCGGCAAGTAAGCCACTTACCGTGAAGCACCGACCCGCCCCGGCCGGTCCCCAGCGATGGGGAGCGGCCGGGGCGTCGTCATGAAAGAGGAACCTGGATGGCCGGTCAGCCGATTCGCAAACCCACCCGTCTGGAACCGTGGCAGGACGCGGGCCAGACGCCGTATGTCCGAATCGAGAAGGTGACGAAGACCTTCGGCGACTTCGTCGCGGTGGACGAGGTCAGCCTGTCGATCTACCGCAACGAGTTCTTCGCCCTGCTCGGCGGGTCGGGCTCCGGCAAGACCACGCTGCTGCGCATGCTGGCGGGGTTCGAGCAGCCGACCGAAGGCAAGATCTTCATCGACGGCGTCGATATGGCCGGCATCCCGCCCTATGAGCGGCCGGTCAACATGATGTTCCAGTCCTACGCCCTGTTCCCGCACATGACGGTGGAGCAGAACGTCGCCTTCGGCCTGAAACAGGACGGGGTGGCGAAGGCGGAGATCCGCGACCGCGTGGCGGAGATGCTGGGAATGGTCCAGCTGTCGGCCTTCGGCAAGCGCCGTCCGCACCAGCTGTCGGGCGGCCAGCGCCAGCGCGTGGCGCTCGCCCGCTCGCTGGTCAAGCGGCCGAAGCTGTTGCTGCTGGACGAGCCGCTGGGCGCGCTCGACAAGAAGCTGCGCGAACGCACGCAGTTCGAACTGGTCAACATCCAGGAAAAGCTGGGCGTCACCTTCATCGTCGTCACCCACGACCAGGAAGAGGCGATGACCATGTCCTCGCGCATCGCCGTGATGAACCACGGCGTCATTGCGCAGGTGGGCACGCCGACCGAGATCTACGAATACCCGCACACCCGTTTCGTCGCGGAGTTCATCGGCTCGATCAACATGTTCGACGGCCGGGTGGTATCGACCGACGGCGATCAGGTCGTCGTCGCGTCGGAGGAGGCGGGCTGCGAGCTGCTGATCGCCCACGCCACCCCGGCGCCGGCCGGCTCCCCCGTCTCGGTCGCCATCCGGCCGGAGAAGATCGCCCTGTCCAAGGATCCGGTCGCGGAAGGGGATGGCCGCAACCGGACCACCGGCATCGTGCGTGAGATCGCCTATCTCGGCGACGTGTCGATCTATCTGGTGCAGTTGCCGACCGGCAAGACGGTCCGGGTCACCGCCCCCAACGTCACCCGCCGCACCGAAATGCCGATCACCTGGGAGGACGAGGTGACCCTGACATGGCGTCCCTTCGCCGGCGTGGTGCTGACCCAATGAGGGCGGTCGTCTCCCTCCTCGTTTCTGGCCTCAGCCGGATCGGGCTGTGGGGCCGCGGCGTGGTCGTCGCCGTCCCCTATCTGTGGCTGATGCTGTTCTTCCTGGTGCCATTCCTGATCGTCTTCGGCATCAGTTTTTCCGAATCGATCATCGCCCAGCCGCCCTATTCCTCGCTGGTGGAGTGGCTGACCGACGAGGATGCCGGCACCTCGAAGCTGCAGATCCTGCTGAACATCAGCAATTACTTCCGGTTGGGCGGGGACGACCTCTACATCCTCGCCTACCTGAACTCGCTGAAGATCGCGGCGGTCACCACGCTGTTCTGCCTGCTGATCGGCTATCCCATGGCCTACGCCATCGCCAAGGCCGATCCGGCGCGGCGCGGGCCGCTGATGATGCTGGTGATCCTGCCCTTCTGGACCAGCTTCCTGATCCGCATCTATGCCTGGATCGGCATCCTCAAGGGCAACGGCGTCATCAGCAACCTGCTGGAATGGGCGGGCATCACCAGCGGGCCGGTGGAGATCCTCTATTCCGACTGGGCGGTCTACATCGGCATGACCTACTGCTACCTGCCCTTCATGGTCCTGCCGCTCTATTCCACCCTGGAGAAGATGGACCCCAGCCTGCTGGAGGCGGCGGCCGATCTCGGCTCCCGCCCCTTCAAGTCCTTCCTGCAGATCACGCTGCCGCTGTCGCTGCCGGGCATCGTCGCCGGCTCGCTGCTGGTCTTCATCCCAGCGGTGGGCGAGTTCGTGACGCCGGAGCTGCTGGGCGGCCCCGACACGCTGATGATCGGCCGCGTGCTGTGGAACGAGTTCTTCGCCAACCGCGACTGGCCGGTGGCGTCGGCCGTCGCCATCGCCCTGCTTCTGGTCCTGGTGGTGCCGATCATGATCTTCCAGCATGTGCAGGGCAAACAGGCGGAGGCCGGGCGATGAAACGGTTCGGCTTCCTGTCCTGGGCGCTGCTGTTCGGCTATGCCTTCCTCTATGTCCCCATCGCGCTGCTGATCGTCTTCAGCTTCAACGAGTCGCGGCTGGTGACGGTGTGGGCCGGCTTCTCGACCAAATGGTATGGCGAGCTGATCCACAACGACACGCTGCTGGACGCCGCCCTGCTATCCTTCCAGGTGGCGGCGGTGTCGGCGACGCTGGCGGTGCTGCTGGGCACCTGCGCCGGGCTGGCGCTGACCCGGTTCGGCCGGTTCCGCGGCCGGACGCTGTTCGGCGGCATGATCACCGCGCCGCTGGTCATGCCGGAGGTCATCACCGGCCTGTCGCTGCTGCTGCTGTTCGTGGCGATGGAGCAGTGGGTGGGCTGGCCCGACGGGCGCGGCGTCACCACCATCACCATCGCCCACACCACCTTCACCATGTCCTATGTCGCGGTGGTCATCCAGTCGCGGCTGGCCGGCATGGACGGCAGCCTGGAGGAGGCGGCGATGGATCTGGGCGCCCGCCCGGCCAAGGTGTTCTTCGTCATCACCCTGCCGCTGATCGCCCCGGCGCTGGTCGCCGGCTGGCTCTTGGCCTTCACCCTGTCGCTGGACGACGTGGTGGTGGCGAGCTTCGTCTCCGGCCCCGGATCGACGACGCTGCCGATGGTGATCTTCTCCAGCGTGAAGTTCGGCATCAGCCCGCAGATCAATGCGCTGGCCACCCTGATGGTGCTGGTGGTGGCGACCGGCATCTTCGTCGCCAGCATCGTCATGGCCCGCCAGGAACGCCAGCGCAAACGCGACGAACAGATGGCGATCCAGAACGGTTGACCGAAGTCTGGAGACCGGCCGGACGCCATAGTCCGGCCGGTCCGCAAACGATCCCAGCACCCCATCCATCCGCGCAGGGGAGAATTCTGCCGCCATGGATGGCAATTGCCCGCTTCTTTTGCTATGTTGAAGCCATCTGCAACAGCGAAAGAGGCCGTGCCATGCGCGCGCTCCTGTGGTTCCCCTTGTTGAGACTCGGATTCTTCAGTCCCGTTTCCAGTGCTTATTCGACCACCCGTACGGTCACCGCCCGCCGCGCCCTGCGCCCGCCGTCCGGCGCCTGATCGGCCGCCGACGGCCTTCATGCCGGCCCCCCTCCCGGCATGCCGACGCGACCCGATGTCGCGTCCGTTCAAAAGTTCCTCTGCCATAAGGCCAAGTGCCCGCTGCCGTGGACGCGATTGCCAAATGCGCGCTCCCGTGGTTAGGGTGGACCGGGACGGAAAATGTCCCAGTCTGGCGGTTTGGGTCTTGCGGTTCTGAGGCTCGCGGTTTGAAACACGCGGCCGCCGCGACGGGCAGGGACTTTTAAAAACGGGTAGGGGGATCGACGCATGACGACACCGAACGCCCCGATGCCGACGGGCCAAGGCTTCCACATGCCCGGCGAATGGGCGCCCCACAGCGGCTGCTGGATGGCGTGGCCGTGCCGGCCGGAAACCTGGCCGGAGGGTGCCTTCGACGCGGCGTGCGACGCCTACGCCGAGGTCGCGCAGGCCATCTCCCGCTTCGAGCCGGTAACGATGGTGTGCGACCCGGCGGATGTGGCGGAGGCATCGCTCGCCTGCGGTGCCGGCATCCAGATCCTGCCGCTGCCGATCAGCGATTCCTGGATCCGCGACACCGGCCCCAGCTTCGTCGTCGACGGCAAGGGCGGGCTGGCCGGCGTCCATTGGGGCTTCAACGCCTGGGGCGGCAATTACGACGGCTGCGAGAAGGACCAGCAGGTCGGCCGCCTGATCCTCGACCACCTCAAGCTCCCCTGCTTTTCCGCGCCCCTGGTGATGGAAGGCGGCTCCTTCCATGTCGACGGGGAGGGGACGCTGATCACCACCGAACAATGCCTGCTCAACCCCAACCGCAATCCCGGCCTGTCGCGGGAGGAGATCGAGCAGCAGATGAAGGACCATCTCGGCGTCGAGACGGTGATCTGGCTGGGGCAGGGCTATCAGGACGACGAGACCGACGGCCACATCGACGAGATCGCGCTGTTCGTCCGCCCCGGCGTGGTGATGGCGATCACCACCGACGATCCCGGCGATCCCAACTTCAAGATCTTTCAGGACAATCTCGACCGGCTGAAGCGCGCCCGCGACGCGAAGGGCCGCGAACTGGAGGTCATCCCGATCCAGCAGCCGGCCCGCCGCGACGTGAACGGCGTGCGCCTGACCCTGTCCTACACCAACCTCTACATCGCCAACGGCGGCATCGTCATGCCGGCCTTCGAGGATCCGGCCGACGACGAGGCCTACCGCGTCGTCCGCAAGGCCTTCCCCGACCGCGAGGTGGTGCAGATCGCAGCCCTCGACATTGTGCGCGGCGGCGGCGGCATCCACTGCATCACGCAACAGCAGCCGCTTCCTTGATGCATTGCGGGCGCCCGCCTCCACGCGGCGGGCGAGGGAACGTGCGGGTGCCGCCGGTGTTCCTGTCGGGCATTCTCCCATCCGGAAAGCCCGACGATCATGGCCGAGGACACCGCCCGCCGGCTGCAGGCACGCCCCATCGCGGTGACGAAGGCCGCTCCGCCCGTCTCCATCCAGACCATCCTGCTCATCATCACGCTGATCGTGGTGACGCTGTATGTGGCGGCGGACATCCTGATGCCGATCGCCCTGGCGATCCTTCTCGGCTTCGTGTTGACGCCCATCGTCAGCCGGCTGGAGCGCTGGCGTCTCGGCCGGGTGCCGTCGGTGCTGGCGGTGGTGGTCCTGCTGTTCCTCGCCGTCATCGGCTTCGGCGCGGTCGTTGGCAGCCAGCTCGGCGATCTCGCCGACAATCTGCCGACCTACCAGCGCAACATCCACACCAAGATCGAATCCCTGCGCAGCGCCACCGCGACGACCGGCGACCGCGGTGCCATCCAGCAGGCGACGGAGGCCTTCCGCGATCTCAAGCAGGAGCTGGAGAACGCAACCGGCAACGCGCCGAAGGAGCAGCAGGGCTCCACCGCCGGGCCCACGTCTCCGCAGGCCGGCTCCGCCACCCCGCCGCGCCGCGAACCCGTGCCGGTGCGCATCGACCAGTCCGACACCGGCGTGTTCGATCTCGCCAGCCGGGTTCTCGGCCCGGCGATGACGCCCATCGCCACCGCCGGCATGGTGCTGGTCTTCACCATCTTCATGCTGCTGCAGCGGGAGGATCTGCGCGACCGCCTGATCCGTCTGGTCGGCTCCGGCGACCTCAGCCGCACGACGGAAGCGATGAACGACGCCGGCGAGCGGGTCAGCCGCTATCTGCTGATGCAGGTGGTGGTGAACGTCACCTACGGTCTGCCGATCGGCATCGGGCTGTGGCTGCTTGGCGTGCCGAATCCGCTGCTGTGGGGATTGATGGCGACGGTTCTGCGCTTCATCCCGTTCCTGGGGCCGGTGATCGCGTCGGCCTTTCCGATCCTGCTGTCCTTCGCGGTCGACACCGGCTGGACCCTGCCGCTGCTGTGCGTCGCCCTGTTCGTGGCGGTGGAGCTGTTCTCCAACAATGTGGTGGAGCCCTGGCTCTACGGCACAGCGACCGGCTTGTCGTCCCTTGCCATCATCGTCGCGGCGGTGGTGTGGACGACGCTGTGGGGACCCGTCGGGCTGCTGCTGGCGACGCCGCTGACGGTGTGCCTCGTCGTGCTGGGCCGCCATGTGCCGCAGCTGCATTTCCTGGAGGTTATGCTGGGCGACCGCCCCGTCCTGCCCGACGAGGCGAAGGTGTACCAGCGCCTGCTCGCCCGCGACCCCACCGAGGCGACGGAGCTTGCCGAGGAGCGGCTCGGCGCCTGCAGCCCGGTCGAACTGGCCGACGGCCTGCTGCTTCCCGCCCTGTCGCTGGCCGAGCAGGACCGCCAGCGCGGCCGCCTGAATCCGGATGGACGGCAGGCGGTGGCGGAGGGCATGGCGAGCCTGCTGGACGAGTTGACGGAGACGGTCGCCGCCGACCCGGCGCGGCGCGTTCTCTGCGTCGCTGCGCGCAACAATCTGGATGAAGCGGCGGCCGGGGTTCTCGCCTATCTGCTGACCGGCCGCGGCATCCAGGCCGACGTCATCCCGTGCGAGAAGGCGTCGTCCCGCGCCATCGCCAGCCTGGGCACCACGGGCGTGGATGCGGTGGTGCTGTCCTCCCTCAATCCCTCGGCCCTCGGTCACTGCCGGCGGATGCTGCGCCGTCTGCGCCTGCATTTCGGCCCGCGCGTGCCGATCCTGCTCTGCCTGTGGAGCGCCCATCCGGAAGCCGAGGTCCCTGAGCGCGCCAGTGCTGAGACCGACGCCAATCTGGTCGCCACCGACATGGCCGGCGCCCTGGCGCAGTTGGAGGAATTGAACATCGGCGTGGTTGCGGCCCCGGCTCCCGAGGCAACGTCTCCGCAGCCTTAGTCAGGCCGCCGCGGCCCACCTGTTCCGTCCGGCGCGTTTGGCGATGTACAGCGCATCGTCGGCCGCCTGGATGCAGGCATCGGCCGTCCGCCCCTCGCGGTAGGCGGCGACGCCCAGGCTCAGGGTCACGGCGATGTCGTGCTCCTGATGCGCGATGGGATGGCGGGCGATGATGTCCCGCAGCTTTTCCGCCACAGCTTCGGCCTGGACCTGATCGGTGTCGGGCAGCAGGATCAGGAACTCCTCGCCGCCCCAGCGGGCGCACAGGTCGTGCCCGCGCAGGTTCCGCCGCAGCAGGCCGGCGGCTTCAACCAGAACATGGTCGCCGGCGGCATGGCCGAAGGCGTCGTTCACGTCCTTGAAATGGTCGATGTCCAGCATGATCAGCGCGAAGCCGCCGCCGTTGCGGCCGACACGGCACAGCTCCGCCTCCAGCCGTTCGATCATCTGGCGGCGGTTCGGCAGTTCGGTCAGCGGATCGGTCTGCGAGGCGGCGTGCAGCGCCCGCGCCATCTGGCGGGTGTCGGTCTGCATGCGGTCGCTGATCTTGGCGATCTTGGTCAGCTGCCGCATCAGCTTCAGATGCTCGTCGGCGAGGGCGCGGAATTCCCTCATCAGCGGATGGGCGGCATAATCCGGGTTCTCCGCAAGGCGGGCGAGCCAGTCCTGGATTTTCTGTTCCTGCAGCATCATGCCCACCGTTCCCCGCCGCAAGGCCCAGCGTCTGGGCAAACCCATCACTTTCGCGCCCTCAAGCCCGGCGCCGGCGGATTTGGGATCGCCGGTCACGACGTCTCCTCCGCCACCGGAGCCGCCGCGTTCGCCCGGACCTCGGCCCGCGGCACCGGCAGACGGACGGTGAAGGCCGATCCCCGTCCCAACTCGCTCGTCATCGAGATGCCGCCGCCGTGGGTGTCCACGATGCAGCGGGCAAGGTGGAGCCCCAGTCCGGCACCGGTCGTTCCGGCGGCGTTCGACGCGCGGAAATACTTGTCGAACAGCCGCGCCGCGTCGGCCGCATTGACGCCGATTCCCTCGTCGGTGATCCCCACCGTGACCTGGCCCTCACCGGCCGAAAGGTCGACACGGATCGTCCCCCCGTTCGGCGAGTATTTGACAGCGTTCTCCAGCAGGTTGGAAAACACAATCGCCAAAAGGTCGCGGTCGCCGGGGATCGGGAGAGGACGGTCGGCGCCATGCAGCTCGACCCGGTGGCCGCAGGCCGACGCTCCCACCTCGCCCACCAGCGCGGTCAGCATCGCCGCGAGGTCGAAGGCCATCGGCCGCGCCGCCGCGGTGCCCAGCCGGTCGTTGGTCAGGCAGCGTTCGATCAGGTGCAGCATCCGCTGGACCGCGTTGCGGATCTTGCCCACCCGCGGCATCGCCGAAACCGGCAGCTTCGGCTCAAGCTCCAGCATCTGCGAGGCGCTGTCGATGATCGCCAGCGGCGTGCGGAATTCGTGGCTGACCATCAGCACGAACTGGCGCTGCTGCAGCGCCATCTCCTTGGTCTCGGTCTGGAGGCGGTCGCTGATCTTGGCGATCTTGCGGAACTGGCGCAAAAGCTTGCCGTGCCGTTCCGCCAAAGTCTGGAATTCCGCCAGCAGCGGGTTGTCGGCATTGGCCGGATCCTCGGCCAGCCGCTGAACCCACTGACGAAGCTCCTGTTCCTGCGACCGCATCGTCATCCCGGGTGCTCAGTGCGCGATCAGTGCGCCAGAATTTCGAAAGGCAGCGACACGTCCTCGGCGAATTCCTCGGCCATGTCGAGCGCGCGGTCGTTGTCGCTGTCGTAATGCCAGCGCACCGACACCGTCTGCCCGTTCTGGTGGGCGCCGTCCAGCATCTCCAGCACGTCGATCATGCATTTGATGCTGCTGGTGTTGAGATAGCTCAGCCCGATGTCCAGCACCACCGCCGGGGCGGGGGCCTTCAGATACTCCTCCAGCCAGCCGAACACCGGCGCGTAGAAATCGAAGGAATTTTCCGGATAGGATTCGCCTTCGATGCGCAGCAGCCCGGCCGCCGGATCGAAATCGATCAGGGGCGAGCAGGAGGTTGCCTCGATCCGCAAACTGTCCATTATGCGTGTTCCGTGATTTCTTATAGCTGGACTTCAAGGCTGAAGAAGAAATAGGCGTCGTCGACCGCGCGCAGCGAGTATTCCAGCGGCCGGGTGGCCTTTCGCGCCATGTCGATCAGCCCCAGTCCGGCGCCGCTGGCGCCCGGTTCGCGCGGCTTGCGCGACTGTTCCTTGTAGACCGCCTTGAGGCCGGCCTTGTCCAGCCCGCGCAGCTTCTCCAGCATCGCCGACAGGCCGGGGACGTCGTCCGCCTCCACCAGATTGCCGGAGCTGACGACATAGTGGTCGCCCTCCTTGCCGATCACGACGATGCCGCTGTTGGCCGGGATCGGCCGGCCCAGCGCTTCGCGGGATGCCGTGTAGTTGCGGACATTCTGCGCCTGCTCCACATAGACGGAGAAGACGTCCATGATCGCCGACTTCTCGATCCGCTCATTTTCAAGATGGTTGCGGACCGCCTTGCCCAGCTCCTCGATGACGCTGTGGCTGAAGGGGCCGCTGAAGCAGATCAGCAGCTTCTGCCGCGACAGCAGCTCCTGCAGGTTGAAGAGTTCGTTGCCTTTCATCGTTCCTTGACGACCTGCCTTACGGGTGGACGGGGTGGGATGAGGATGCGTCGGCAAGCGTTACCATGGCCGACGCCGAATTGGTCGGGGAAACGGTGAAGCCGACCAGCGTGATGTCGTCGCGCTGGGCCCGCTCGCCCTGATGTTCGGCCAGGGCCTGCGCGAACGCCGCCCGGCGCTCCGCCATCGGGATCGTCGCGTGCTCCAGCAGCATGGTGCTGAAGCGGCGGTTGCCGAAGCCGAAGCCGCGGGCGCCGCCGGCCTGATCGAGGAAGCCGTCGGTGGTCAGGTAGAAGCTGCGGCCCGGCGCCAGCTCCACCCGGTGGGTGGTGAAGCGGTGGCCGATGTCGGAGCGGCGATAGCCGAGACTCTGCGCGTCGCCCTTGACCTCGCCGACTTCGTCCGCGCCGGGATCGACGATGTGCAGGCCGATCCGGCCGCCGGCGAACAGCAGGTCGCCCTGGTCCGGCCGCACCAGGCACAGCCCGATGTCCAGCCCGTTGTCGAAGCGCGGGTTGTCGCGCCCGCGGGCCAGCGCCGCGCGCACCATGCGATTCAGCCCGCCCAGGATCGCCGCCGGATCGCTGTCCGGCGTTTCCGACAGCACATGGTCGAGGATGGCCGACACCGTCATCGTCATGAAGGCGCCCGGCACGCCATGGCCGGAACAGTCGGCGACGCCGATCAGGAAGCGGCCGTCCTCCAGCTCGCGGAAGATGTGGAAGTCGCCGCCCACCACGTCGCGCGGCCGCCACAGCACGCACAGGCCCTCCAGCCGCCGCGCCATCTCGCGCTCGTCGGGCAGGATGGCAGACTGCAGAAGGCTGGCGTACTGGATGCTGTCCATCACCTGCCGGTTGACGACCGCCAGCTGCTCGTTGGACTGGCGCAGCTCCTCCGTCCGTTCGGCGACGCGCTGCTCCAGCCGCTCGGTATAGTCGTGGACGGTTTCCGCCATGTGGTTGAAGGCGACCGTCAGCTGGCCGATCTCGTCGGAGCGGCTGTTGCGCAGGCGCACGCGGTAGTCGCCGGCGGCGATGGCCCCGGCCGACCGGGTCAGCCGGGCGAGCGGCGCCAGAACCAGCCGGTTCAGCAGCACGCTGATCATGCCGATGACCGCCAGCAGCGAGAAGAAGACCAGACCGGCCATCGGTGCCAGCGCCGTCAGGGTGGCGCTTTCCGCCTCCTCCAGCGAATAGGTCATGCGCAGCAGGCCGACCATCGTGCGCTCGCCGCTGCTGTCGGACATGTGGATCTTGCGTTCGACGGTCGCCAGTTCGGCGCGGCCGGCCGGCCGGTCCAGCTCCACCAGCGGTTCGCCATGTCCGCCGCGCCCGCCGGTCGCCGCCCACACCTTGACGCTGCGCACCGCCGGATCCTCGGCCATCAGGCCGCGGATCATCGCCTCGACCGCGCGGGTATCGAACTCCCAAACCGCCTGCCCCATGGCCGAGGCCTGCAGCGTGCCGACCAGCGTCGCGCGGTGGGTCAGCGCGTCGCGCTGCTGCCGGCCGACCAGCACGGACGACACGCCCATGGCGATGAGCCCGACCAGCAAGGTGGAGCCGACGATCATCAGAATGACGCGGGTCAGCAGGGACGATCCGCCGGCACGGGCGACCCCGTCACCCGATCCGCGGGGGCCGGCGCCGCGAAGCGTATAGGATTCGGTGTCGTCCCATCCCGTGACGCTCATCCACATCCTCCTGACCCGGCCGATCGGGGCCTTTGCGTTCATGGCGGGTTTCATGTCACCCCCGGCCCGGAGGTTCGGGGGTGCGGTAGTCCCATTTCCATCAGTAAATCCACCCTCGCGTGCAACGTGCCGACAGTCATCGAGCCAGCCGGCGGACATCATGCGAGTGGCCGATGAGCCTATCCATAGCACGATCGATTTACTCAGTCCTGAAATAACATTTGGCAGAAGGGGTGTTCATTGTCGGAGCGGCCGACAAAATGGGAGCGACCGGCAACGGCCGGCGACCAATCCCAACCAATTGCGACGAACTGTGACATACGCACCGTTCAAGTCGCTGAAGCCTTTGCCGGACGTGGGATTTTCCGTGGACGGACGCGCCGTCGCCCATGCTACTTTCCGGGACTGCCAGCCTCCGGGCTGGTCGCGGCGGTTGCGGCGGACTTGATCCGAGCTTGGCAAGGACGGAGTGCGAAGGATGGCGTTCGGTGTTCGTGCATTCGCCGCTGCGGGGAACGTTGCGGCCCGCCTTGCCCTATTCATCGGCATCGTCTCCGCGGCGCTGCCGGCGGCGGCCCGCCCGGTGACGATCCTGGCGCCGGAATTGCCGCCGATGATGACCGCCGACGGCACCGGGCGCGAGGCGTCCATCATCAAGGAAACCCTGGCCGCCTGCGGGCACGAGGCGCACTTCAAGGTTGTCCCGTTCGGCCGCCATTGGAACGATTACCGCGACGGCGTTCAGGCGGGCGGGCAGGTGGATGCCGTCACCACCGTGCCGTCGGGAATGGAGATGCCGGGGTCCCGTTCCGTCCCCTACATCTTTTACCAGAACGGCGCCTCGGTGCTGAAAAGCAGCGGCCTGAGCGTGCGGTCGCTGGCCGATCTGGCGGGCAAGCGGGTCATCACCTTTTCCGGCGCGCCGGACGTGCTGCCGGGCCTGCGCGCCGCAATTCCCAGCTTCGGCGATTTCCGCGAGCGCGCCGACCAGATGGTGCATTCCAACCTGCTGTTCGCCGGTCGGGTGGACGCGGTGCTGGCCGACGGCCTGATCTTCGCCGAGTACAACCGCCAGCTTCAGGAAAAGGCGAAATCGGCCGGCGGACTGCCGTTCGATCCGGCCCAGCCGGTGCAGTTCACCGCCATCTTCCCGCCGACGTCCTACAGCATGGTCTTCCGCGACGAGTCGCTGCGCGCCGACTTCGACCGCTGCTTTGCCGAGCTGAAGGCGAAGGGCCGCGTCGACGCCATCGACCGGGAGTGGGTTGCGCGCTATGCCGCCACGGTCGGCGACCGCTACCTACCCAATAGGTAAGGCGTTGGAACCGATATTGCGCGGCCTCGTTTATTCCATTCGTCTGATAGGGTTTGCGTAACCCGCCCAGGCGTTTAAGATAACCTCATACGAATGTGAATGGGGGCGTGAGGCGTCGTGGCCCGGATCATTGTGGTCGAGGACGAAGCCGACCTTCGTGACGATCTTGTCGAATATCTCGACCGTTGCGGCTTCGAGGTGCGGGGGGCGTCGCGCGGTGCGGAACTGGACCGGCTGCTGGAGGCGGGCCCGGCCGATGTGATCGTGCTCGACATCAACCTGCCGGACGAGGACGGTTTTTCGGTCGCCCGCCGGGTCCGCGCCGGCTCGCCCGCCGCCATCATCATGCTGACGGCGCGGTCCAGCCTGATCGACCGCGTCATCGGGCTGGAGCTTGGCGCCGACGTCTATCTGGTCAAGCCGGTCGATTTCCGCGAGGTGGAGGCGCAGATCAAGGCGCTGATGCGCCGGATGCAGAAGGGTGCCGAGTCGCCGCCCGCCGCGGAACAGGTCCAGCCCTCTCCCGCCGCCCCCGCCGGCGCACCGGGCGCGGACCTGCGCAAGGCGTGGCTGTTCGACGACATCGAATGGCGCATCCAGCCGCCGACCGGCGCCGCCGTGCCGCTGACCGCGACGGAGTACAAGTTCCTTTCCCTGCTGGTGACCGCGCCCGGCGAGGCGGTGAGCCGCCAGGACATCTCCCTGGCGCTGACGGGCCGCGACTGGGACCCCTACAGCCGCTCCATCGACTCGCTGGTCCGCCGCCTGCGCATCAAGGTGGAGGAGCGCAGCGGCTGTGCCCTGCCGGTCCAGGCCGTGCACGGCGTCGGCTATGCCTTCATCGGCCCGGTGGTGAGCAGCGCGGTGGAGGACAGCGCCGGCTGAGGGCGTTCTACCCCGGTCTCGGCACTCGACTCCCGGCCCTCCTTCGGCGATGGTAGCGCCCGCAAGGAAGGGACGAGAGACCACCATGACTGACGCCACCGCCTCCGAGAACACCGCGACCGAAGCCAAGGCCACCACCGGCGGCGACGGCAGCGGCCTGTATCTGGTCGACGGGTCGGGCTTCATCTTCCGCGCCTTCCACGCGCTGCCGATGCTGACGCGGCCGGACGGCACGCCGGTCAACGCGGTGCTGGGCTTCTCCAACATGCTGCTGAAGCTGCTGGCCGACGCCAAGGCGGAAGCGGTGGCGGTGGTCTTCGACAGCAAGCGCCTGAATTTCCGCAACGAGTTCTACCCCGACTACAAGGCGCACCGTCCGGAACCGCCGGAGGAGTTGAAGCCCCAGTTCGCCCTGATCCGCGAGGCGACGGAGGCCTTCTGCCTGCCCTGCCTGGAGCTGGAGGGCTTCGAGGCCGACGACCTGATCGCCACCTACGCCCGTCTGGCGCAGGAGGCCGGGCGTCCGGTGACCATCGTGTCGTCGGACAAGGACCTGATGCAGCTGGTCCGCCCCGGCGTCGGCATGTTCGACCCGATGAAGAACAAGGCCATCGGGCCCGACGAGGTGTTCGAGAAGTTCGGCGTCCCGCCGGAGAAGGTGGTGGACGTCCAGGCGCTGGCCGGCGACAGCGTCGACAATGTCCCCGGCGTGCCCGGCATCGGCGTGAAGACCGCCGCCCAGCTGATCACCGAATATGGCGACCTGGAAGCCCTGCTGGCCAATGCCGAGAAGATCAAGCAGCCGGCCCGCCGCCAGAAGCTGATCGAGTTCGCCGAGCAGGCCCGCATCTCCCGCCGTCTGGTCCTGCTGGACGAGAATGTGCCGCCGCCCAAGCCGCTGGACGAGTTGCGGGTGCGCGAGCCCGACCACCAGAAGCTGATCGACTTCCTGCGCGCCCAGGGCTTCCGCAGCATCGTCTCCCGCGTCGAGATGGAGATGCAGAAGGACGGCCGCATCGCCGACGGGGCCGGCGGCGCGCCCGCGTCCTCCCATTCGGCAGCCACCCCCGCCACGACCTCTCCGGCGCCCGCCGAAAGCCCGGCCACGGATGACCGCCCGGCCCGCAAGACGGTGCTGAATGTGCCGGAGGTGCGATACGAGCTGGTGCAGGACGCCGACACGCTGCGCCGCTGGGTCGAGCAGGCGCGCGAGACCGGCGTGCTGGCGGTCGACACCGAGACCGACAGCCTGACCCCGGCCACCGCCATGCTGGTCGGCGTCTCGCTGTCCACCGAGCCGGGCATCGCCTGCTACATCCCGCTCGCCCATGGCGCCTCGACCGCCGCCGCCGGGCAGCTGGACTTCGACGCCCCGCCGCCGCCCAAGCAGATCCCCACGGCCGAGGCGATGGCGATCCTGAAGGACGTGCTGGAGGATCCGTCGGTCCTGAAAGTCGGCCACAACTTCAAGTTCGACCACCAGCTGTTCGCCCGCAACGGCATCAAGGTCTCGCCGATCGACGACAGCATGCTGATCTCCTATGTGCTGGAGGGCGGGTCCCACGGCCACGGCATGGACGAACTGGCGGAACTGCACCTCGCCTACACGCCGATTCCCTTCAAGGAGGTCTGCGGCACCGGCAAGAACCAGATCACCTTCGACCGCGTGCCGCTGGACAAGGCGCTGGCCTATGCCGCCGAGGATGCCGACATCACGCTGCGCCTGTGGACTCTGCTGAAGCCGCGGTTGGTCGACGACCGCATGGTCACCGTGTACGAGACGCTGGACCGCCCGCTGGTCCCGGTGGTGGCGGACATGGAGCGGGCGGGCGTGCACATCGACAAGAAGGCGCTGTCCGACCTGTCGCAGAGCCTGTCCGTCCGCCTCGCCGAGATCGAGAAGGATGTCCACCTGCTCGCCGGCCAGACCTTCAACATCGGCTCGCCCAAGCAACTGGGCGAAATCCTGTTCGACACGCTGAAGCTCGGCACCGGCAAGAAGGGCAAGACCGGCGCCTATTCCACCGACAGCAGCGTGCTGGAGGAGCTGGCGGAGCAGGGCCACACCATCGCCCAGCGCGTGCTCGACTGGCGCCAGCTCGCCAAGCTGAAAAGCACCTACACCGACGCGTTGCAGGAGAAGATCTCTCCCGTCACCGGCCGCGTCCACACCGCCTTCGCGCTGGCGGCGACCAACACCGGCCGCCTGTCCTCCACCGACCCCAACCTGCAGAACATCCCGGTGCGGACGGAGGAGGGCAAGAAGATCCGTCGCGCCTTCGTCGCCTCACCCGGCCATAAGCTGCTGAGCGTCGATTATTCGCAGATCGAGCTGCGTCTGGTGGCGGAGATGGCGAACATCCAGGCGCTGAAGGACGCCTTCCGCGACGGGCTGGACATTCACGCCGCCACCGCCGCCCAGGTCTTCGGCATCCCGCTGGAGCAGATGACGCCCGACATCCGCCGCAAGGCCAAGGCGATCAACTTCGGCATCATCTACGGCATCTCCGGCTTCGGCCTGGGCCGCCAGCTCGGCATCGCTCCCGGCGAGGCCAACACCTTCATCAAGACCTATCTGGAGCGCTTCCACGAGTTGAAGGTGTGGATGGAGGCGACCAAGACCTTCGCCCGCCAGCACGGCTATGTGGTGACCCTGTTCGGCCGCCGCTGCTACATGCCCGGCATCCAGGAAAAGAACGCCGCCCGCCGCGCCTTCGCCGAACGTCAGGCGATCAACGCCCCGATTCAAGGCACCGCCGCCGACATCATGAAGCGCGCGATGAACCGCATGCCGGGCGCGCTGGCCGCCGCGGGCAGCAACGCGCGGATGCTGCTGCAAGTGCACGACGAACTGCTGTTCGAGGTGCCGGAAGCGGAGGCCGAGGACGCGGCGCGGATCGTGCGGGAAGTGATGGAGGGGGCCGCCCATCTCGGCGTTCCGCTGGTGGCGGAAGCCGGGATTGGGGACAATTGGGAAGAGGCGCACTGAGGGGTGAGGAAATCCCCCTCTCCCCCCCGGGGAGAGGGTCGGGGTGAGGGGGATGCATAGGGTGGATTTGGTGGGGAGCGCGAAGTATGGGATCCTTGAGAATCCTCGCTTCGCGTCCCCCTCACCCTAACCCTCTCCCCGGGGGGGGAGAGGGGATCTACGCCACAATCCTCACCGGCACCCCCTTCGCCGCAGGCGTCTTCGACGCCTCGTCGTGATACCACAGCGGAATCAGCGGGTTCATCTCCGGGTAGTAGGCCCCGACGCAGCCGCGCGGCAGGTGGAAGGGCGTCACCGTCAGCCCGCCCACCCGGCGGTCGACATCGTCGCCGGCGTCGCTCGCCAGCCCCACCACCTGGCCCTCCTGCAAGCCGGCCGCGGCGATGTCCAGCGGGTTCATCAGCAGCACGTCGCGGGTGCCCTCGATGCCGCGCATCCGGTCGGAATAGCCGTAGATCGTCGTGTTGAACTGGTCGTTGGACCGCATCGTCATCAGCCGCCAGCGGCCCGGCGCATCCTCGAAGCCGATGGCGCGCAGGTGGGCCGGCGGGGTGAAGTGGGCCTTGCCGGACTCGGTCTTCCAGATCCGCTCGCGCGCCGGGTTGCCGCGGTAGAAGCCGCCGGGGGTGAAGACCCGCTCGTTGAAGCGGTGGAACTGGTCGGGATAGGTCTCCTCGATCAGGGCGCGGATGCGGCCGTAATCGGCCACCCACGCGTCCCACGTCACCTTCGGATTCGGCGGCAGGGTCGCCTTGGCCATGCCGGCGACGATGGCGACCTCCGATTTCAGATGCGGACTGGCCGGCGTGTTGTTGCCGAGCGAGCCGTGGATGCAGCTCAGGCTGTCCTCCATCGTCACCGCCTGCGCGCCGCTCTCCTGCATGTCCTCTTCCGACCGGCCGAGGCAGGGCAGCAGATAGGCGACCTCGCCGTTGATCAGGTGGCTGCGGTTCAGCTTGGTGGCGATCTGCACGGTCAGGCGCATGCGCGTCCAGGCCGCCTCCATCCGCTCGCGCTCGGGGATCGCGCGGACGAAGTTGCCGCCCAGCCCGATGAAGGCCTTCACCTCGCCCGACAGGATCTTCTCGCAGGCCGTGACGGTGGTCAGCCCCTCCTTGCGCGGCGGCTCGAAGCCGAACTGTTCGGCCAGCCGGTCGAGCGGCACCAGCTCCGGCTTTTCGGAGATGCCGACGGTGCGCTGGCCCTGGACGTTGGAGTGGCCACGCACCGGCGAGATGCCGGCGCCGTCGCGGCCGATGTTGCCCTTCAGCAGCCACAAATTGACCAGCGCCCCGAGAGTCTCCGACCCGTGCACCTGCTGGGTCAGGCCCATGCCATACATGGCGATGGAGCGGTCGGCCTCGACATAGATGTCGGCGGCCTGCTTCAGCTCCGCGCGGGTCAGGCCGGATTCCTCCTCGATCTCTTCCCAGCCGATGGCGTCCACCCGCGCCTTCATCTCTTCGAAGCCGGCGGTGTGCTGGGCGATGAAGTCCTGGTCGAGGACATGCCTGCCCTCCCGCTGCCGTTCCTCCTCCGCCGCCAGCACATGCTTGATCAGGCCGGTGATCGCGGCGATGTCGCCGCCGGCCTTCAGCTGGAAATACAGGGTGGAGATCTGCGTATCCTTGCCGGTCAGCATCTCCAGCGGGCTTTGCGGGTTGCGGAAGCTCTCCAGCCCCTTTTCCCGCACGGGGTTGAAGGTGACGATCTTCGCCCCGCGCTTCACCGCCTCCTGCAGCGGGTGGAGCAGGCGGGGGCTGTTCGACCCGGTGTTCTGGCCGAAGAAGAAGATGGCGTTGCAACTGTCGAAATCGTCAAGAACACAGGTGCCGACCGGCGAGCCGATGACCTTCTTCAGCCCGACCGAGGTGGTCTCGTGGCACATGTTGGAGCTGTCGGGCAAATTGTTGTGCCCATAGAGCCGCGCGAACAGCGCGTAGAGATAGGAGGTTTCCAGGCTGGCGCGGCCCGACGAATAGAACACCGCCTGTTCCGGGGCGATGGCGCGCAACTCCGTCCCGATGGCGGCGAAGGCCTCCTCCCACGCGCAGGGCAAATAGCGGTCGCTCGCCCGGTCGTAACGCATGGGGTGGGTCAGCCGCCCCTGCTGTTCCAAATCGTAGTCCTTCCAGCCCCTCAACTCCGTGACCGTGTGTTCGGCGAAGAAATCGGGGGTGCAGCGCCGGCTGGTCAGCTCCCAGATCGTCGCCTTGGCGCCGTTCTCGCAGAACTCGAAGGTGTGGGGCTTGGCCGGCTTGGCCCAGGCGCAGGACACGCACATGAAGCCGCCGGGCTTGTTCTGCCGGCGCAGCGTGTCGAGCACGGCGGCGGATGGCCGTTCCTCGCCCATGATGCGGGCCATCGATCTGACCGACCCCCAGCCGCCGGCCGGGCCGTCGTAGTGCGGGGTGTCGTCGTCGTCCGACAGTCCGTCGATGCTCATGGGATGCGTCTCTCGCTGCGATTGGGGCATGTCTTTGGGGAAACCATCTGCGCTGGTCTTCAGTCCAACCCCGCGGACGCGATCTGGTTCCGGTCCTACCCGAATCCCGGTCAACCCTTCTTCTGCTCGTTGGCCCTCTTGACCTCCGGCTTGGACAGGACCTGACGCAGCAGATCGGCGTTCCTTCGCGCCTCCTGCATCTGCGATTCCCATTGCGCGGCCAGGTTAAGTTGATTGCGCTCACGGGCGTGGCGGGTCATGCGGTTGAACAGCTCCACCCGGTCCTCATGGGTGCGCAGCGCGACCCAAAGGGCCTTTTCCATCGATTCGGCCTGCGCCTCCTCCATGCTGTCGGGGCTGAAGGCATGGCCGACCTGACAGCGGAATCGCAGGGCAGGGCCGTCCCGGATTTCCGACAGTCCGCCGCCGCATTCCGGGCAGGACAGGGTGGTCGGGCTGCCGATCGCCTGGGTATCGTCGGACACGGTCGTGAACTCCTGTTCCGCGATGTGAGCCTCTTCGGCGATGTCGAAGGGCACCGGCGGGCCGGGTGGCGCCGGCTCCGCCGCCAGCCGGCACAGCAGCGCCGGCATGGCATCGACAGGCAGCACATGGTCGATCGGCGCACGGGCGATGGCGCTTTCCGGCATGCCCGGCCACTCCGCCTCCTCCGGGTCCTGGACGATGCAGACGCCGCCGCAACGATGGATGGCGCGCAGCCCGGACGTTCCGTCGTCGAGCATCCCCGTCAGCACCACACCGACGACCCGGCTGCCGAAGGCGATCCCGGCGGAGCGGAACAGCGGGTCGACGGCAGGACGGGTGCGGTTCTCCCGCGGGCCCCGGCGCACCAGCACGCGGTCGCGGTGGACGAGCAGGTGATGGTCGGGCGGTGCCAGATGGATATGGCCGGGGCGGATCGGTTCGCCGTCGGTTGGATGGAAAGCGGTCAGCCACTCGACGCGGTTGAGCAGGCGCGGCAGCATGCTCCTGGCGCTGGGCGAGATGTGCAGGACGACGAACACGGTCGGCATGCAATCCTCCGGCATGCCGCCGAACAGTCGGGTCAGGGCCGCAAGTCCGCCGGCCGATGCACCGATCACCAGTATGTCGCGCTTGTCCATGGATCATGAACAGCCAGCCGCCTGTTGCGTCGCAATGCTGAGTCAAGAATTTCCACTTCGATCCAAACGGATCTGGATCTGGGATCTACGACGTCACTCCGCTTGAGCAAACTGTAGATTGCCGTCTATGCTCCGCCCGACACGGCGAAGATAGATATGATGACCAGCAGCAACGATAATCCGGACAGCGACTTTTCCAATCTGATCCGCCACATACAGGAAAGTCGCGGCATCGACTTCCGCGGCTACAAGCGGACCAGCCTGGAACGCCGGATCCGGCGCCGGATGGAGGAGGTGGGCTGCGACAGCTTCAACGCCTATCATGGTTTCCTGGAGGCCCATCCGCAGGAATTCATCGACCTGCTGAACACCGTCCTGATCAACGTCACCTCCTTCTTCCGCGACAAGGAGGCGTGGGAGGTGCTGCGCCGTGAGGTCGTTCCCCAGATCATCGAACGCAAGGGTGACAAGGCGCAGATCCGGATCTGGAGCGTCGGCTGCGCCTCGGGGGAGGAACCCTATTCGCTGGCGATGCTGTTCGCCGAGCATCTCGGCAGCACGGATTTCTGCCGGCGGGTCAAGATTTACGCGACCGATCTCGACGAAGACGCGCTGAACACCGCGCGCCATGCCACCTATGCCCCGCGCGATGTGGAATCGGTGCCGCAACCGCTGCTGGAGCGCTATTTCGAGCGCACCGGCAACCATTACGTCTTCCAGCGCGAACTGCGCAAATGCGTGATCTTCGGCCGGCACAATGTGGTCAGCGACGCGCCGATCTCGCGCATCGACCTGCTGGTCTGCCGCAACCTGCTGATCTATCTGGAGGCGGACACCCAGGCCATCGTCCTGCCGCGCCTGCACTATGCACTGGTCAACGAAGGGGTCCTGTTCCTCGGCAAGGCGGAAACCCAGCTGGCACGGTCGCGCATGTTCGATGCGGTGGACCTGAAAAGCCGCATCTTCACCAAGGTTCCGCAGGAATGGCGCCGCACAGCCGGCGGCAGCCTGACGCTGGCGGCCGACCTGCCCAACGGACGGAACAGCCAGCACACCCGCCTGCTGGAAAGCATCGTCGACGGCAGTTCCGCGGCCTACATGGCGGTCGGCTCCGACGGCCAACTGATCTTCGCCAACCTGCTGGCCCGCCGCCTGTTCGACATCGAGGAACCGGACATCGGCCGCCCCTTCCAGGATCTGACGATTTCCTATCGTCCGACGGAGTTGCGCAGCCAGATCGAGGAGGTGCGCAACACCGGACGCATGGTCCGCATCGACCATCAGCCTTTCAATCGGGCGGGCGGCGAGGCGATGCGCCTGACCATCGAGGTTTCGCCCCTGTTCGGCCGCGACGGCAAGCCCTTCGGCACGCTGTTGAGTTTCCAGGACACCAGCCGCGTCTTCATGCTGCAGCAGGAGGTCGAGGTCGCGCAGGAAAGCCTGGAGACCACCATCGAGGAACTCCAATCCTCCAACGAGGAGCTGGAAACCACCAACGAGGAGCTGCAGTCGACCAACGAGGAGTTGGAGACGACCAACGAGGAACTCCAGTCCACCAACGAGGAACTGGAGACCATGAACGAGGAGCTGCGCTCGACCAACGAGGAGCTTGAGGTCACCAACGAGGAGATGCGGCGCCAGAGCGACGAGGCGGGCGAGTACCGGCGCTATTCCGAATCCGTCCTGCGCAGCATCGACGCCGGCATCGTCGTGCTGGACGACAACCTGCTGGTCCAGTCCTGGAACCGCTGGTGCGAGAATGTCTGGGGGCTGCGCAACGAGGAGGTGACCGGCCAGTCCTTCCTTAACCTCGACATCGGCCTGCCGGTGCAGCGGTTGCGCGACGCCCTGCACGACGCGCTGACGACGCAGATGCCGGCCGAAGCGACGGAGATCGAGGCGATGGACCGGCGCGGTCGCCGGATCGACTGCCGCATCCGCCTGTCGCCGCTGCTCTATGACAGCCGGCAGCCGCGCGGCGTCATCCTGATCGTGGAGGACGTGACCGAGCGTCGGCGGTCCGACGCCTTCATCCGCTATCTCGGCCGCATCGTCGGGCAATCCCTGAACGAGGTCTATTTCCTCGATCCCACCACCTTCCATTTCCATCTGGTCAACAAGGGGGCGGAGGAGAAGCTGGGCTATTCGCTGGATTTCCTCCGCCAGATCGCCCTGCATGACCTGATGCCGGAGATCGATGCCGGCGCCTTCACCCGGCTTGTCGCCCCGCTGCTGTCGGGCGAGAAGGCGGAGATCGTCGTCGAGACGACCATCGAGAGCAGCAACAAGCCGCCGCGACAGGTCGAGATGTGCATGCAGTATTTCGGGCAGGAGGATCCGCCGATCCTGGTGGTGATCTCCCACGACGTCGCGAAGCGGCAGCGCATCGGTATCGACGACAGCCGGGCGGAGCCGGTATCGCGGTAATCGGCGACCGGCGCCGCGGCTCCCTCTGCGGCGCCGGCGGCATGGCAGAACCGGCCACACTGATCTGAAGATATATGGCCGTAACGGCATGGTGTCGCGACAGTTGATATGATGAACTGAGCGCCGGTGTAATGACCCGGCTTCATGCAGCGTGGACCGCCTGGCCTCGAAAAAGGACTGCGTTGGCATGTCGGACGTGCATGGACTGAAAGACATTAAGGCAAAGCCGCTGATCGTCCAGCCGATGTGGGATCGGCTGGATGTCGCCGTCATCGTCACCGACCGGAACCTCGCCGCTCCGGGTCCGACCATCCGCTATGTCAACCGAGCCTTCACCCGTCTGACCGGCTATCGTGCCGACGAGGTGATCGGCCGGTCCCCCCGTTTCATGCAGTGCCCCCGCACCGACAAGGCGGTGGCCGCCGCCATCAAGCAGGATCTGCTGGATGGGGAACACGCGCGCGGCACCCTGGTCAATCGGCGCAAGGACGGCAGCGAATATCTGTGCACCCTGGTCATCACCCCGCTGATCGGCCCCAGCGGCGAGACCGAGCATTTCATCTGCGTGGCCGGCGACCTGAAGGAGGACTGCTCTCCCTCCGCGGTCCAGCGGCTTTACGACGAGCTTGAGCAGGCGCAGACGCTGGTCGAGGATCTGGAGCGGCGCCAGCAGGAGGCGGACGAGACCATTGCGCAGCTGCGCAAGGAACTGTTCACCGCAAACGGACGATACCGCGAAACGCTGTCGCAGTTGGAAGCGGTACAGGAAAGGCTGTCGCTGCGGGAAAACGCGCTGGACAGCCGGACCAGGGAATTCGACCGGTCCGACACCGAACTTCAGGCCTCCCTGGAAGAACTGCGCGCAATGGACGAGGAACTGCGCCTCTCGCTGGAGCAGGTGGAGGAGGCCAACGCCCACCTCGCACGCTCCAACGAAGAACTGACGCGTCTGCGCGCCGCCGATGCCGACAAGCTGCAGCTTCTCGGCTCGGCCAGCCATGACCTGCGCCAGCCGGTGATGTCGATGGGGCTATTCCTGGACGTGCTGCGCCACCGGCTGGGTGACGGGGAGCAACCGATACTGGGCGGACTTCTGGCCGCGCACCTGTCGATCCGCACCTTGCTGGACGGCATGCTGGACACCGCGCGGCTGGACGCCGGGGCATTGGAACCGATGATCGAGCCGCTGTCGATGCGCGACATGCTGGAGGCGATCCAGGGTGAGTTCACGATCCAGGCGGAGATGCGCGGGCTGCGCTTCCGCGTCATGCCCTGCAGCGCGGAGGTGTTCAGCGACGCGCAGCTTCTGGAGCGAATTCTGCGGAACCTCCTTGCGAATGCGCTGAAATACACCAACTCCGGCTCGATCCTGCTGGGCAGCCGCCGCTGCCGCGACGGAAAGGGGCGCAGCAGCCTGCGGATCGAGGTGTGGGACACCGGACCCGGCATCGACGAGCGCAGCCAGACCGTCATTTTCGAGGAGTTCCGGCAGCTCGACAGCCGCAACCGCGACCAGCGGCGCGGGGTCGGCCTTGGCCTCGCCATCGTCGCGCGGCTGGCCCGCCAGCTCGACCACGAGGTCGGCTTGCGGTCCTGGCCGGGCCGGGGCTCCGTCTTTTCTGTCACGGTGCCGCTTGCCTGATAGGCCCGCCCGACGGCGCAGGTTCGGGGGAAACCGCAGAGGTTGATGTTGCAGGAAAGGATAATGCGCACAACAGCCGCTTTGCCACCTTCGGTTCGCTGACCTCTCATCCCCATGCACCCCATGGATATCCGCATGGGAAGGTTCATCGCGGCGGTGGCTTGGAACTAGAGTTTTGCTTTCGCCCCGCTTAGCAGGCGGGAGTTGGTGCCTTTGATCGATGAAGAGGAACAAACGTGGATCATCACGCGCAGCACGCCCATGGTTCCGCAGAGCTGAACATGGTGTCTGACCGCCGGACATCGTCCGACGATCCCCTCAAGTTCCTGATCGTCGACGATCATGCGCTGGTCCGCTATGGCCTGTCCCTGGCCCTGCGGCAGCGCTATCCGGACGTCGTGATCGTGGAGGCGGGATCGCTGGCCGAGGCCATGCGCAAGGCACGGTCGGAACGGGACCTCACCGCCATCCTCTACGACCTGCAGATGGGCGACAGCGACGAGCACAGCGGCCTGACCGACATGCTGGATGCCGCCGGCGACGTGCCGCTGATCGTCGTCTCCGGGGCGACCGACGGCAACGTCATCGCTTCCTGCATCCGTGCCGGTGCCCGCGGCTTCGTCAACAAGGGCTGTGAAGGGGCGGTGCTTGACCAGGCGCTGCCCATCGTGCTGGAGGGCGGCATCTTCGCCCCGGCGCCGCCCACACCGCCCGATGGGCAGCGGGTCCGGATTGCGCTGGCTTCTGCCCCCGCCCAGGCGCGTAGCGAAAACGACGCCGTCAGCAGCCTGACCGAGCGCCAGCGCGAGGTGCTGCGCCTCCTGCTGGAAGGCCAGTCCAACAAGGAGATCGCCCGCGCGCTCGGCGTGCTGGAGGGCACCATCAAGGTGCATCTGCGCACGGTGATGCAGCGGCTGGGCGTGCGCAACCGCACCCAGCTGGCGCTGGCCACCATGAAGGCCGGGATCAAGCTGCAGTCCTGAACGGGCTCGTCTATTGCGGTGTCGGGCCGATGCCGCGCTGCTGGGCGGCGTCCAGCAGGCTGACCAGTTCGCCCGACACCCACCAGCGGCAGCGGCGGCGTTCCTCGGTCGCGACGGTGACGACGCGCTCGATCAGCCTGTTTTCCGCGGCGTTCAGTTCGCGGCCGTCGCGCAGCGCCCGCTCGGCGATGGCCAGCAGCGTCTTGTCGATGGCCGTCACCTCGATGGGATAGCCGGTCTCTTCCGCCAGTTCGCACAGTTCGGCCATGGCCGACAGCGCATCCTCGCGGCCATAGGCACCGATCTGCCGGAACAGGCCGGCCAGATGCTCGCCGATCGCCGTCAGCCAGGGGTTGGTCGAGGCGGCGATGCCGCGGCGGCGAAGCCGGTGGTTGAAGCCGTTGATGAAGCGCACCGGGTCGATCAGCGGCCGGGCCGAACTGCTGGCGTTCAGCGTCAGCAGGCGGTGGCTCAGCACCGGCACCACCTCTCCCTCCACCAGCCCGGTCACCCGGCCGACGGCGGCGGACACCGCCGCCCAGTTGCGCCCGCCGCGCTCGACGCCGAAGCCCTGCAGCGCGTCATACCAGCGGAAGGCGCGCTCCTGCAGCCGGTCCACCGTCTCGCCGGCGGTCAGCTGCGGCGGGGCGGGGCGGCCGAGATGCAGGTCCTCCAGCTTCTGGCGCAGGCATTGCCAGGCGAACTGCACATGACCGACCGCCGCCTCGACCAGGGCCGGGTTGGGCGACAGGCCGTGGAGCGCCAGCGCCTGGTCGGGATCGCGCGATCCGTTGATCAGGGCGAGCGCGTAGTGCATCGCGCCCTCCGCACCACCGCCCGTGGCCGCGCCGCGCTCCGCCATCTCCGACACCATGTGCAGGACGCCGATGGTGTCGCGCGGGCGGATGGCGCCCTTCCACAGCGGGGCATGCTCCAGCATGGAGTCCAGCATCGCCAGATCGCCGAACGACAGCGGCGCCACCCCGGTCAGCCCGCGCTTGCGCAGCAGGGTGATCCGCTCCGCATTGGCGGTCGCCAGCAGCGGCCCGGCCGCGCCGCGCCGGCGCAGGATCTCCAGCGAACTCACGCGAAGCTCCTCCGCCCACCCCGCCGCGGCGGGGGAGGCGAGGACGGCATCCAGCGGATGTTCGCTCGCCCGGTCGGCGATGTCGGACTGGACCCGCCCGGCAAGGTCGCGCAGATGCGGCAGCAGGGCGAACCACCAGGCGCTGGCGTCGACCACATGCATGCAGCCCGGCGGCCGGCTTTCCGCCAGCATCAGCGCATCGGTGCGCAGCATCACCGGGTCGAACCAGCCGGTCCAGATGCGTCGGGCATGTTCGGTGCGCGGGCCGTTCAGCATGGCGACGATCAGGCGGCCGACCTCCACCGTCATCTGGTCGTCTTCCAGATGGCCGGCCTGCACCAGTTCGAACAGCTTGGACTTCTGCGCCCGGTCCAGCGGGGCCAGGATCGCCTTGACCTTGTCGAGGCTGACGGCTGCCGGATCCGGTTCCACCGCGTGGAGCGGCACGGTCTGAAGGGAGGCGCTGCGGTTGGGGCGGCCGGCCATGGCGTTCACGGGCGCTGCTGAGTCGCGGCAATTTTAGGTACTGGCACCAATGATTGCTACTGGTATGTCGTGACATATTCTGTCGAGCTGTGTCGGGGCTGTAGAATGCCCGCGGTTTGCGGCTTTTCGCCACCGGTCGGCGGCACATGAAACGAGATGTATCAAATGCGGCCTAAATTTATTTCATTTAAGCGCTAAATCGCTCCTTCACACCCGACGGTCGTAGACCCATTATTCGGGAAGGCCACGCGTCCAGCATCAAGGCGCCCCGATGATTCCGCAGAAACTCGCCGACACGAACCCCAGGTTGTTCCCCGTCATGACCGAAGTCGACACCCGGAAGGCCGAACAGGTCGTTGACGACTTCGTCGCCCGTCTGGCCGTGGCGAGCCTGCCCGATGGCGAGCGCGCCGCGGTGTGCGAGGCGGCGCTGAAACGCCTGATGGGCCACCTGATCGAACGCGAAGGCTGGCTGGCCGAGGAATTCGCCGCTGCCGCCCGGTCGCTCGGCGCTTACTGACCGCTTATACATTTCATGGGCCGCCCGTCCTCTCCAGGACCGGCGGCCTTTCGTGTTTCCGGGGGGAGGGGGCCAATCTCCCTCTCCCCGCTTTCGGCGGACCGGAGGTCCGCCTGTCGCGTCAGCGCAAACGTAGTTTGCGCGTGAGCGGGGGAGAGGGGACTTCTCACCGTTCGTTGAAGCTGTCGGACAGGGCGAAGTAGATCGGCTTCAGCAGATATTCCAGCAGCGACCGCTCGCCGGTGGGCAACTCCACCTGGGTGGTCATGCCGGGCAGGACCGGGTGCTCGACGTCGTCGCGGCCGACATGGTTGCGGCTGAGCGCCACGACCGCCTTGTAGTAGGGGCGTTTCTGCTCGTCCAGGAAGGTGGAGGCGGAGATGCGCTGCAACGTGCCGGTGATGGCGCCGTAGCGGGCGAAGTCGTAGGTCAGCACCTTGACCGTCGCCTCCTGCCCGACCTGGAGGTGGCCGACGTCGCGCGGGGTGACATGCGCCTCGACCGTCATCTCGTGGTCGACCGGGACGATCTGCATCAGGACGCCGCCCTCCGGCACCACGGCGCCGATGGTGTTGACCCGCAGATCCTGCACCAGCCCGCGCACCGGCGACGGCACGGTCAGCCGCTCGGCGCGGTCGTCCAGCTTGGCGCGGGCCTCGCGCAGCTGGGCGATCTCGGCGGTGACGGTGCCCATCTCGGTCACGGCGTCCTGCGACAGCTTGGCCGACTGGTCGAGGATGCGGTTGCCGGCCTCGGTGATCGCCTGCTGGGTGGCGATGATCTGGCCCTCGATCCGCCGCTGCTCGCCCATCAGCCGCGACTGCTCGCGCTGGGTTTCCAGCGACTGCAATTTCGACGACAGCCCCATGGACTCCAGCCTGTTGCGGATGTCGACCGATCCGGTGATGAAGGTGATCTGGTCCTTGATGTTGGCGAGCTGCCCTTCGTACAGAGCCAGTTCGGCCTCGCGCTGCGACACCTGGGCCTGCAGCACGGCGATGGCGGTGTCGCGGGCCTTGCGCTGGGTGTCGTAGATCAGGCGCTGGTCGGCGATCTGCGTCTCCTTCTGGGCCTCCGCCTGCGGCGTACCGGGGCCGGCGGCGCGGGTGAAGTCCGGCTCCCGCCCGGCGGCGAAGGCGCGCAGCCGCTCCGCCCGCAGCTCCAGCGTCAGCAGGCGGGCGTTCATCTGCTCGCGCTCGGCCTGGACCTGCTTGGGGTCGAAGACGATCAGCGGCTGGCCGGCCTCGACCAGATCGCCCTCCTTGACCAGGATGGCCGACACGATGCCGCCCTCCAGATGCTGGACGACCTGGGAGTTGCCGGACGGCACCACCTGTCCGGCGGTGACGACGGCCTCCTTGACCGGCATCAGCGTGGCCCAGGTCAGCAAGGCGGCCAGCAGCAGGACCAGCACGACGATGGTCGCACGGACCAGCGACAGCGTCGCATCGTCGGCGCTGAGCGATTTGCCGGTGGGGCGGGCGAGGTCTGAAGCGGCCATCTGCGGTTCACATTGAAAGCGGAAAGGAAGGAGCGAAACGGGTCAGCGCTGCGGCGTGGCGGCGACGCCGGGCGGGCGCTGCAGCCCGATCCCGCCAAGCAGTGCCCCGGCGATGCCGTTGGCGACGCTGCTGCCGCCGCCACCCGGACCAACCGGCCGGGGACCGGGCAGGCCGCCGGCCGGGTTGGCGGGTGCGATCATGCCGGCATCCATGGTCAGCACCGTGTCGGCCAGCGTCAGGTGGCTCGGCCGGTGGGTGACCAGGAAGATGGTGCTGTGGCCGCGCAGCGCGGCCAGCGCCGCGTGCAGGGCCTTGTCGCCCTCGAAATCCAGCCGGCTGGCCGGCTCGTCCAGCAGCAGGATGCGGGGGCGGCGGATATAGGCGCGGGCCAGGCAGATCTTCTGCGTCAGGCTGGGCGACAGGCGCAGCGACTGGTTGTCGCCGATGCGGGTGTCCAGCCCGCGCGGCAGCGCCTCCACCTCGTCCAGCGCGCCGGCCAGCGACAGCGCCCAGCGCAGCTCGGCCTCGTCGGCGGTCTGGTCGGCGAAGCGCAGATTCTGGGCGATGGTGCCGTAGAACAGCGAGCTGGCCTGCGGCACATAGCCGATGGACTTGCGCAAATCGACCGGGTCCATCTGGCGGATGTCGACGCCGTCGATCCGCACATTGCCGGCCTGCGGCGCGTAGAGCCCCAGCATCACCTTCAGCAGCGACGACTTGCCGGCACCGTCCGACCCGACGATGGCGACGATTTGTCCCGGCTTGACGGTGAAGCTCACGCCGACCAGCGCCGGATCGGCATCGTTGCGGTATCGCAACGACACGCGGGAGAAGGAGACCTCCCCCTTCAGCTTGCGCGGCTGCAGGGTGGCGCAGCGCGGCTCGCGCTCCGGCCGGATGCTCATCAGGCCGTTGATCTGGCGGGCGTTGGCGCGCAGCTGCTCGATGCGCGGCAACATGGAGACGGCGGTCTGCAGCGGCACCATCACCCGCCACAGCAGCATCATCGACGCCATCAGCGCGCCCGGCGTCATGGAACCGGCGAAGACCTGCATGGCGCCGACGCCGACGGTGGCGAGCCCGGCGACCGGCACCACCAGCCCCGCCAGCGCCGCATGGGTCGCCGACAGGTTGGCGGCGGTGTGGCCCGACCGCGCGGTGCGGGCGGACAGCCGGTCGTAGCGGTCGCGCCAATGGGCCAGCCCGCCGATGGCGCGCAGCGCCGGCATCTTGGCGACCATCTCGACGAAGAATTCCTGCCGCTCGGTATCGGCGCGCGCGGTGGTGCCGGTGCGGGCGCGCACCATCGGGTGGACGGCGGCGCCGATGGCTGCGGTCACCAGCACAGCGCCCAGGGGCACCAGCGCCAGCGGTCCGCCCAGCAACGCCATCACCCCCAGGTAGAACAGGGCGAAGGGCACGTCGAACAGGGCCGCAACCTGCCCCTGGCTGATGAAGTCGCGGATCGATTCCAGGTCCTTCACCCGGGCGATCTGCGTGCCGATGGCGGCGCGCTCGCTCAATCCGACCGGCAGCATCAGGATGCGCTCGATGGTGGCGTTGCTGATGCTGCGGGCGATGCGCGAGCCGGCATGGGCCAGCGCGCGGCCGCGGATCTGGCGCAGGGCGAAGTCGCCGGCGATCACCAGGAACGCGCCGACGGCGATGGTCGCCAGCGTGTCGAAGGATCCGGTGCCGATGACCTTGTCGTAGATCGCCATGGTGAAGAGCGGCGCGGCGACGGACAGCAGGTTGATGACCGCGCTCAGCCCCAGCACCGCCCACAGCAGCGGCAGATAGGCATGGATGACGGTGCCGACCCAGTTCTGGTTGCCGGCGCCGGCCGCCGCCTCCAGGGGCGTGAAGACATAGGCGGTGCCCTTGCCGAAATTCAGCATCACCGTCTCGCGCGACCGGCCGCTGAAGGCGGTGACGCCGTCGGCATCGGCGGACAGCAGCGTGTAGATGCCGCCGTCGCGGGCTTGGAAAAGGCAGGGCAGCAGCGACGGCTCCGGCCGGCCGAGGTCGAAGCGCAGGCTGCGCCCCTCGAAATGCAGGCGCTGGAGCACGTCGCACAGCTCCTCCACCGTCTGCACCTCGGAGAAGTGGGGCAGGGCCTCGGCCAGCGTCTGCGGCGCGCCGCGCCAGCCCAGCGCGTCCAGCAGCGGGACCATGCAGGCACCGACCGCCGACGCTTCGGCCAGGCGGCGGCGCAGGATGTCGCCGTCGTCGTGGGCGGCACGGATCGGTTCCGCATCGGCCTTGGCCTCCGCCTCGTCCGCCGTGGCCGCGGCGGCGGCGACGAGGACCGGCTGGCCGCCAGCGCTTCCGGCATCCGGGTTGCGGGTGACGGCACGGCCGTCGACGATCTGCACCACCCGGTCGGCCAGCGACAGCAGCGACGGACGGCTGGTGACCAGCAGGATGGTGACGCTGCCGCGCAGCTCGTCCAGCGCGCGGCGGAAGGCCTTGTCGGACTCGACATCGAGGGAGGAGTTCGGCTCGTCCAGCAGCAGCACCGCCGGTTCGCGCACCAGCGCGCGGGCAAGGCAGATCAACTGGCGGGCGCCGCGCGGCAGCGCCTCCTGCGAGGCGTCGCCGACGATGGTCTCATAGCCCTGCGGCAGGCTGGCGATGCGGCGGTCGAGGCCGAGGCGGCGGCAGACCTCCATCGCCAGATCGGCCCGGCCGGGGTCGAACAGGGTCAGGTTCTGCAGGATGGTGCCTTTGAACAGCTCCGGATGCTCGCCGACATAGACGACGCCGCCGATGCCGATCATGGCATCGGCCTCGCTTGTGGCGCGCACGCCGACCCGCACCTCGCCCGAATCCGGCCGCAGAACGCCCAGGATCAGGCGCAGCAGCGTGGTCTTGCCCGAACTGTTGGTCGCCACCACGCCCAGGAACTCGCCCGGCCCGACGCTCAGCGACAGGTCGCTCAGGATCTCCGGTCCACGGTCATAGGCGAAGCGGACCTTGTCCATCTCGATGGAGCCGGGGGCCAGCGCCATGCCGACCTCGCTGCCGGACTTGCCGTCCCCTTGCGGCGCCGCGGCACCGTCGACTCCGACCTCCAGCAGGACATGGCCGATGCGGCGCAGGGCCAGCGACACCGACTGGTAGCGGACCCAGCGGTCGAACAAGGCCTGCACCGGCTGAACGCAGCGTCCGGCCAGCATCGAGCAGGCGGTCAGCACGCCGGTGGTCATCGCGCCGTCGATCACCGACACGCTGCCCAGGATCACCACCAGCATCATCGTCGCCTGCGCCAGCGTGGCGGCGACGACGGAGGCGGAGCCGCTGAGCCGGGCGACGGTGAAATCCTCCTCGCTGCAGCCCTGCTGCAGGCGTTCATGGCGGCGCAGCAGACCGGCCTCGGCCCCCAGCCCCTTCACGGTATGGACGCCGGCCAGGACCTCGCTGATGAAGTTCAGGCGCCGTTCCTCCAGCGTGTGGCGGCTTTCCAGCGCCCGGCGCATCCGCCGTCCCAGCACGGCGCCGACGATCAGGAACAGCGCCAGCACCGCCACCGGGATCACCGCCAGCCAGCCGGCCAGCAGGGCGATCAGCCCCAGGTAGAGAACGGCGAAGGGGATGTCGATGGCCGACTGCAGCGCCTGGCCCGAGTAGAATTCCCGCACCATCTTGATGGCGCGGTAGACCTCGAAATGGGTGCCGATCCCCTGTTGGGAAAAGGCGTTCAGCGGCATGTGCATCAGCCGGTCGATCAGCGACGCGCTCGACCGATGCTCGATCCTGGCACCCATCCAGGTGGTCAGCGCCGAGCGCGCGACGCGCAGGATCGCCTCCATCACCGCCGCCGCCCCGCAGCCGATGCCCAGCAGAAGCATGGTGCCGTAGGACTCGTTCGGCAGGATGCGGTCGTAGACGTGCAGCAGCGTCACCGGCAGCGCCAGCGCGAAGATGTTCAGCGCGAAGGATGCCAGAACCAGCATCGCCCGGTCGCGGCGCGGCCCCAGCATGCCGGACAGCAGGCGCCGGGCAGCCTTTTCGGCCGCCCGGTCGTTGCCGGAGGACGCATTGGCCGTGGCGGTGCGCGGTGCGGTACGGATGGTGGACGGGGCTGCGGACTGCAAGACGACCAACCTGTTCACGGAGTTAACCGGGCGCTAATCAACACCATAATTGCTAGTGATAGGTAAATCCGCGAATAGCAACAAAAGGCAACCGAGTGACAAAAGGTGTTGCGCCCACCCCTTTCGATGCTGCGTGAAAGGGGAAAGAAACAAAGTGATTTCAATGGGTTCCTTCGACGTCGCATCGCCGCCGCAAGGGGCGCGCGGGGGATGCTTCACCGTCTAAGATGTTGAAACTCATCACAGGAAGTTTCTTATCACAAGCAAGTCAGAGCGCTAGAACCTAGGGTCGTGACGAGTGGCGTGGTGCGAGTTCGCATCCCTCTTATGGAGCGGTCCGATGGCTGAGGAAGCGGTTCAAGGCAATGTCCCGGCGGTCGACGATCGTCAGATCCTGGACGATCTGACCCTCCTGCAGCAGGTCGACGGCACCCGGCTGGGCGGCGTCATCCATGAGGCGAGCAGCGTCCAACTGCAGCGGCCCGACGACACGCTGGGCTATGTCCAGACCGACTATCGCGGCGCCGAGGATCTGATGGTCGGCGGTGCGGTGCAGACCGGCGAAGTCGTTGGCGAGTCGGTTGCGGTCGCCACCGACCGGGCGGTGAACGCGCTGCTGCTGAACGGCGATGTCCTGCGCACCGAAGGCACCCGCGGCTCGGGTCCGGCCGGCCCCGAAGGCTCGGGCCCGTCGGAGGGGGAGAGCCGCGAGGCCGCAGGCACCTCGGTGGAGCGGGCGGAGCTGCTGTCCAACGCACGCACGACGACCACCTACAACGAACTCGCCGTCGCGCTGCCGGACATTCCCGTGCCCGAGACGCCGGAGCAGGTGATCGACGACGGGACCGTCCCCACTGCCGATCCCGTCACCTTCCTGGATGCCGCCGCCACGCCCGACCTTACCGCCGCGGCCACGCCGGCAGCGGTGTCCGACACGCCCAGCCTGACGGTGAACGGCGTGTCGGGCGACGAGGACACGGCCATCGCCCTCAACATCGCCGCCGCCCTGACCGACACCGGCGGGACGGAGGTGTTGACCGTCACCCTGTCGGGCATCCCGGACGGTGCGGTGCTGCGCGACGGGTCCGGCGCGGTGCTGACGGTGGTGAACGGCAGCATCGTGCTGACCTCCTCGCAGCTTCCCGGCCTGACGCTGACGCCGCCGCCCGACAGCGGCGACAGCTTCTCCCTGACCGTGACCGCCACCAGCACCGACGGCAGCGCCACCCCCAACAGCGTCACCGCGACGCTGCCGGTCACCGTCAATCCGGTCTCCGACACGCCGACGCTCAGCGTCGCGGCGGTGACGGGGGCGGAGGATACGGCGATCCCGCTTTCCATCAGCCCGGCCCTGACCGACACCGACGGATCGGAGACGCTGAGCGTCACCATCGGCGGCATCCCGGACGGGGCGGTGCTGACCAACGCGGCCGGAGAGACGCTGACCATCTCCGGCGGCTCGATCACCCTGACGCCGGCCCAGCTGGCCGGACTGGCAATCACGCCGCCGCTGAACAGCGACGCCGACTTCACCCTGACCGTCACCGCGACCAGCCGGGACGGCACCGCCGCTCCGGCCAGCACCAGCATGCCGCTGACGGTCACGGTGACTCCGGTGACCGACACGCCGACGTTGACGGTCGGCGCCGCGTCCGGCAACGAAGACACCGCCATTCCGCTGACGATCAGCCCGGCCCTGACCGACCTCGACGGCTCGGAATCGCTGAGCATCACCATCAGCGGCATGCCGGGCGGCGCGACGCTCAGCGCCGGCACCCGCAATGCCGACGGGACCTGGACGCTGACCCCGGCCCAGCTGTCCGGCCTGACCATCACGCCGCCGCAGAACAGCGACGTGGACTTCACCCTGACCGTCACCGCCACGGCCAAGGACGGCACCGCCGACCCGGTGTCGGTGACCCAGACGCTTGCCGTGGCCGTCGCTCCGGTGTCGGACACACCGACGCTCACCGTCCAGGCGGCGGCCGGCGACGAGGACACGGCGATCGCCCTGACGATCGATCCGGCCCTGACGGACACGGATGGATCGGAAACCCTGAGCATCACCATTGCCGGGATTCCGAACGGGGCGGTTCTGACCAACACGGCCGGCGAGGCGCTGACCATCTCCGGCGGCTCGATCACCCTGACGCCGGCCCAACTGGCCGGTCTGAAGATCACCCCGCCGCAGAACAGCGACGAGGACTTCACCCTCACCGTCACGGCCACGTCCAAGGACGGCGATGCCTCAACGGCGAGCACCAGCGCCCCCCTGCTGGTCACCGTCAATCCGGTGTCGGATACGCCGACCCTCACCGTCAGCGATGCCCAGGGCAACGAAGACACCGCCATCCCGCTGACCATCAGCCCGGCCCTGACCGATACCGACGGGTCGGAGGCGCTGACGATCTCCATCGCCGGCGTTCCGGCCGGGGCGACGCTCAGCGCCGGTACCCACAATGCCGACGGTACCTGGACCCTGACCCCGGCCCAACTCGCCGGCCTGACGATCACCCCGCCGTCGAACAGTGACGTGGACTTCACCCTCACCGTCACCGCCATCGCCAAGGACGGTGTCGCCACCGAGGCGACCAAGAGCGAGACCCTGCGCGTCACCGTCGATCCGGTGACCGACACCCCGACCCTGACCGTCACTGCCGCGAGCGGCAACGAAGACACCGCCATCGCGCTGGCGATCAACCCGGCGCTGACCGATGTGGACGGCTCCGAAACGCTGAGCATCACCATCAGCGGCATCCCCACCGGCGCCACGCTCGCCAATACGCTGAACGGTACGCTGACGGTTACCAATGGCACGATCACGCTGACCAAGGATCAGCTTGCCGGCCTGACCGTCACGCCGCCGACGAACAGCGACGGCGACTTCACCCTGACCGTCACCGCCACGGCCAAGGACGGCACTGCCGACCCGGTATCGGTGACCCAGACGCTGCCGGTGACCGTCAACCCGGTGTCGGACACCCCGACGCTCACCGTTTCCGCCGCCCAGGGCAATGAAGACACCGCCATCGCGCTGACGATCAGCCCGGCGCTGACCGACACAGACGGCTCGGAATCGCTGAGCATCGTCATCGCCGGTGTTCCGACCGGCGCGACGCTCAGCGCCGGCACCCACAATGCCGACGGCACCTGGACTTTGACTCCGGCCCAGCTGTCCGGCCTGACGATCACGCCGCCGTCGAACAGCGACGTCGATTTCGACCTGACGGTGACCGCCGTCGCCAAGGACGGCGTCGCCGCCGAGGCGACCAAGAGCGAGACCCTGCGCGTTACCGTCGATCCGGTGACCGACATGCCGACGCTCTCCGTCACCAGCGCCCGCGGCAACGAAGACACCGCCATCGCGCTGACGATCAACCCGGCCCTCACCGACACCGACGGTTCCGAGACGCTGAGCATCGTCATCGGCGGCATCCCCGCCGGTGCCACTCTCGGCAACACGGCGGGAGACGTGCTGACGGTCACCAACGGCTCGATCACGCTGAGCAAGGATCAGCTGTCCGGCCTGACGATCACCCCGCCGTCGAACAGCGACGTCGATTTCGACCTGACCGTCACCGCCATCGCCAAGGACGGTGTTGCCGTCGAAGCGACCAAGAGCGAGACCCTGCGCGTCACCGTCGATCCGGTGACCGACACCCCGACGCTCACCGTCACCAGCGCCCGAGGCAACGAAGACACCGCCATCGCGCTGACGATCAACCCGGCGCTGACCGACACCGACGGCTCGGAAGCGCTGAGCATCGTGATCTCCGGCGTTCCGACCGGGGCGACGCTCAGCGCCGGCACCCACAATGCCGACGGCACCTGGACTCTGACCAAGGAGCAGCTGTCCGGCCTGACGATCACCCCACCGTCGAACAGCGATGTCGATTTCGACCTGACCGTCACAGCCATTGCCAAGGATGGTGTCGCCACCGAGGCCACCAAGAGCGAGACCCTGCGCGTCACTGTCGATCCCGTGACGGACACGCCGACGCTGACCGTCACCAGCGCTCGCGGCAACGAAGACACCGCCATCGCCCTGACGATCAACCCGGCGCTGACCGACACCGACGGTTCGGAAGCCTTGAGCATCGTCATCTCCGGCGTTCCCACAGGAGCGATCCTCAGCGCCGGCACCCACAATGCCGACGGCACCTGGACCCTGACTCCGGCCCAGCTGTCCGGGCTGACCATCACCCCGCCGTCGAACAGCGACGTCGATTTCGATCTGACCGTCACCGCCATCGCCAAGGATGGCGTCGCCGTCGAGGCCACCAAGAGCGAGACCCTGCGCGTCACCGTCGATCCGGTGACCGACATGCCGACGCTGACCGTCACCGATGCTCGCGGCAACGAAGACACCGCCATTGCGCTGACGATCAACCCGGCGCTGACCGATACCGACGGTTCGGAGACGCTGAGCATCCGGATCACCGGCATCCCCACCGGCGCCACGCTTGGAAACACGGCGGGCGACGTGCTGACGGTCACCAACGGCTCGATCACGCTGACCAAGGCCCAGCTCGCCGGCCTGACGATCACCCCGCCGTCGAACAGCGACGTGGACTTCACCCTCACCGTCACCGCCATAGCCAAGGACGGCGTCGCCACCGAGGCGACCAAGAGCGAGACGCTGCACGTCACCGTCGATCCGGTGACCGACACCCCGACGCTGACCGTCACTGCTGCGCAGGGTAACGAAGACACCGCCATCGCCCTGGCGATCAACCCGGCGCTGACCGACACCGACGGCTCCGAAACGCTGAGCATCACCATCAGCGGCATCCCTTCCGGCGCCACGCTCGCCAATACGCTGAACGGTACGCTGACGGTTACCAATGGCACGATCACGCTGACCAAGGATCAGCTTGCCGGCCTGACCGTCACCCCGCCGTCGAACAGCGACGGCGACTTCACCCTGACCGTCACCGCAACGGCCAAGGACGGCAGCGCCGATGCGGTGTCGGTGACCCAGACGCTGCCGGTGACCGTCAATCCGGTGTCGGATACGCCGACGCTGAGCGTCTCCGCCGCCCAGGGCAATGAAGACACCGCCATTGCGCTGTCGATCAGCCCGGCCCTGACCGACACTGACGGTTCGGAAGCGCTGAGCATCGTCATCTCCGGCGTTCCCACCGGCGCGACGCTGAGCGCCGGCACCCACAATGCCGACGGCACCTGGACGCTCACCCCGGCCCAGCTGTCCGGGTTGACGATCACGCCGCCGTCGAACAGCGATGTGGACTTCACTCTTACCGTCACCGCCGTAGCCAAGGACGGCGTCGCCGCCGAGGCGACCAAGAGCGAAACCCTGCGCGTCACTGTCGATCCGGTGACCGACATGCCGACGCTCTCCGTCACCAGCGCCCGCGGCAACGAAGACACCGCCATCGCGCTGACGATCAACCCGGCGCTGACCGACACCGACGGTTCGGAAGCCTTGAGCATCGTCATCGCGGGCGTTCCCACCGGTGCGGTTCTCAGCGCCGGCACCCACAATGCCGACGGGACGTGGACCCTGACTCCGGCCCAGCTTGCCGGCCTGACCATTACGCCGCCGTCGAACAGCGACGCCGATTTCGACCTCACCGTCACCGCCATAGCCAAGGACGGCGTCGCCACCGAGGCAACCAAGAGCGAGACCCTGCACGTCACCGTCGATCCGGTGAGCGACACCCCGACGCTGACCGTCACCGCCGCGCAGGGCAATGAAGACACCGCCATCGCGCTGGCGATCAGCCCGGCCCTGACCGATCTGGACGGCTCTGAAACACTGAGCATCCGGATCACCGGCATTCCCTCCGGCGCCACGCTCTCCAACACGCTGAACGGCACGCTGACGGTCACCAACGGCTCGATCACGCTGAGCAAGGATCAGCTTGCCGGCCTGACCATCACGCCGCCGTCGAACAGCGACGTCGATTTCGACCTGACGGTGACCGCCGTCGCCAAGGACGGCGTCGCCGCCGAAGCGACCAAGAGCCAGACCCTCCGCGTCACCGTCGATCCGGTGACCGACACCCCGACGCTGACCGTCACCGCCGCGAGCGGCAACGAAGACACGGCAATCGCGCTGGACATCCGGTCCGCCCTGACCGATCTGGACGGTTCGGAAAGCCTGAGCATCGTCATCGCGGGCGTTCCCACCGGCGCCACGCTCAGCGCCGGCACGCACAACGCCGACGGCACCTGGACGCTGACCCAGGCGCAACTGTCCGGCCTCACCATCACGCCGCCGCACGACAGCGACGTCGACTTCACGCTGACCGTCACCGCCACGGCCACCGACCGCGGGCTTTCCCCGGTCTCCGTGCAGGCGACGCTGGCCGTCACCGTGGTGGCGGTGGCCGACACGCCGACGCTCGACGTGACGCCGGTCACCTACGACCTCGCGACCGGCCAGAACAACACGCTGACCGGCACCGCCGGCAACGACACGCTGTCGGGCGGCGCCGGCAACGACACCATCCGGGGCGGCGCCGGCGACGACGTGATCTACGGCGACGGCACCGGCACCTTCACCACCGCCCTGACCATCACCCCCGCCGTGACGGACGTCGACGGATCGGAGTCGATCTCCAGGGTGACGATCTCCGGCGTTCCGGCCAATGCGACGCTCAGCGCCGGCACCCGCAATGCCGACGGGACCTGGACGCTGACCCAGGCCCAGCTGTCCGGCCTGACCCTGACCGCCAAGGAGGGGGACAGCAACACCCCCATCACCCTGACCGTGGTCACCACCTCGGAAGAGCGGGAGAACGGAAGCACCGCCGACAGCGCCACCAAGACCCTGACCATCCAGTTCACCAACACGCCGAAGGGCAACGACAGCCTGGAGGGCGGCGACGGCAACGACACCATCGTCGGCGGCGCCGGCAACGACACGCTGTTCGGCGGGGCAGGCGACGACAGCCTGGACGGCGGCGCCGACAACGATCTGCTGGCCGGCGGCCTTGGCAACGACACCATCGACGGCGGGACCGGCAACGACACCGTCACCTATGCGGACTCGGCCACCTCGGTGAACGCGAACCTCGCGACCGGGGTCGGCACCGGCGAGGGCAACGATGTCCTGCGGAATCTGGAGAATGTCACCGGCTCGGCTTTCAACGACGTCATCACCGGCAACAGCGGCGGCAACGAACTGCTCGGCGGCGGCGGCAACGACACCATCACCGGCGGGGCAGGCAGGGACACCATCCATGGCGGGGCCGGCGACGATCTGTCGATCTTCACCGTCGGCACCGACGGCGGCACCTCGTCCAGCCCGGAACTGCAGGATGGCGATGCCGGTATCGACACCTTCCGGGTGATGCTGACCGGTTCGCAGCTGTCGAACGCATCGATCCTGGCCGACCTCCGCACCCTGCGCAACCGGATCGAGGCCGCCGCCGCCGATCCCAACGCCGCGACCAACAACGCCGACGTTTCGAAGGCCGCCACCCTGAGCGCGCTCGGCATCAAGGTGGCTGATTTCGAGAAGCTGGAACTCTATGTCGACGGCCAGCCGGTCGATGTCCGCACGGCGCTGAACTACGCCCCCACCGCGACGGCGGACAGCACCTCCACCCGCGAGGATCTTGCGGTCAACGGCCGGTTGGGCGCCACCGACCAGGACACGCTCAACGGTCGCACCGACGACACGCTGACCTTCAAGGGTCCCGGCGACAACGGCCAGCCGGTGCGCCTGGCCCACGGCACGCTTGTGGTGAATGCCGACGGCACCTTCACCTACACCCCGGACGCCGATTTCAGCGGAACCGAGACCTTCTCCTTCACGGTGACGGACGCCTATGGCGGCACCTCCACCGCCACCCAGACGATCCAGGTCACCCCGCAGGCCGACGCCATCACGCTCTCCACGCTGACGGCGCGCGGCGACGAGGACGCGGCCGGCGGCATCGCGCTCGCCCCGACCATCACGCTGAGCGACGTCGACGCCGCCAGCCCGGAACGGGTGGAGAGCGTCACCCTGACCATGGCCGCCTCGCAGCAGGACGCGGCCGGCGCCAAGCTGTACGTGAACGGCGTGGAACTGACCCGCAGCGGTCCCGATGCCTCCGGCAACTACAGCTGGACCATCCCGACCACGGCCCTGACGGCCGGCGGCACGGCGGGGACCTGGACGGTCCAGGGCCTGACGGTCGTCACCGCCCACAACTCCGACGCCGATCTCAATTACACGCTGACGGTCGGAACCATCGACAGCACCAGCGCCGGGACGGCGCGCGGCACCCAGACGGCGACCGGCACCATCACCGTCGATGCGGTGGCCGATGCGCCGACGGTAACCGCCGCCGCCGCCGCGACCGACGAGGACAGCTCCGTCGCGCTGACGATCACCCCGGCCCTGACCGACACCGACGGGTCGGAGAGCATCGGCTACGTCACCATCTCCGGCGTTCCGGCCAATGCCAGTCTGAATTTCGGCAGCGTTCTCAGCACCCAGAGCGACGGCAGCAAGACCTGGAAGGTGGATGCGGCCGATCTGCCGAACCTGCGCCTGACGCCGCCGCACGACTTCTCCGGCACCATCACCCTCAGCGTCACCGCAACCTCGGTGGAGCGGGAGAACGGCTCGACCGCCGTGTCGGCGCCGGCGACCCTGTCGGTGACCGTGACCGGCGTCGCCGACGCCCCCATCGTCATCCCCACCGCGGCCACCGGCAACGAGGACAGCGCCATCCCGCTGACCATCGACGCCCACCTGTCCGACGTGACCGGGGAGACGCTGGACCACATCACCATCACCGGCGTGCCGGAGGGGGCGACGCTGTCCGCCGGCACCCACAATGCCGACGGCAGCTGGACCCTGACTCCGGGCCAGTTGAACGGCCTCAGCTTCACGCCGCCGCTGAACTATTCCGGCACGGTGACGCTGAAGATCACCGCCACCTCGGTGGAGGGGACGACCACCGCCACCTCGGCGCAGCAGTCGCTGGCGGTGACCGTCAACGCGGTCGCCGACACGCCGGTGCTGTCGGCCTCCGACGCGGTGGGGCGCGAGGACACCGCCATCCCGCTGTCGGTGGTCGCCGCCCTGACCGATCGCGACGGTTCGGAAAGCCTCAGCATCCTGGTCGGCGGCGTGCCGGCCGGGGCGACGCTGAACCACGGCCATTACGACGCGGGCCTCGGCAAGTGGGTGCTGACCCAGGCCGACCTGACCGGCCTGACCATCACCCCGCCGGCCAACTCCAACACCGGCTTCGACCTGACCTTCACCGCGCGGGCGACGGAAAGCTCCAACAGCTCCATCGCCGATGCGGCGGCGATGACCGTCCATGTCGATGTGCAGGGCGTGGCGGACGTGGTGACGCCGAACGGCACGCTCACCGCCCGCGGCAACGAGGACACGGCGATCAACCTCCGGCTCGGCGATCTGGTGATGGTCGACAATGACGGGTCGGAACGCCTATCGCTGGTCGTCAGCAACCTGCCGGCCGGTTCCTGGCTGTCGCTGGCGGCGGGGCACGAGAGCGGGCTGGTCTATCTCGGCAACGGCCGCTGGTCGGTCGATGTGGCGTACCGCAACGAACTGACCCTGACGACCAAGCAGGACTTCGCCGGCACGATCACGCTGAAGGTGGACGTCATCACCACCGACAGCAACGGCGCGCCGATCATCACGGTGAACGGCGTGACCTCCGGCGGCACGCTGAAGGACACCCGCGACCTGACCGTCACCGTCGACCCCAAGACGGACGAGCCGGTCGTCTCCATCGGCGCCAGCGGTCTGGAGGACGCCGTCGGCGGCATCCCGCTGACCATCTCCGCCCTGACCGGCGACAGCGACGGGTCGGAGCACATCTCCTCCATCGTCATCTCCGGCCTGCCGGCCTGGGTCACCCTGACCAGCACGGACGCCGGCGCGCTGACCGACAACCATGACGGCAGCTGGACCGTCGATCCGGCCAAGCTCGGCAATCTGCGGCTGAACGTGCCGGCCAACAACGCCGACGACTTCACCATCACCGTCAAGGTGACGGCGGTAGACGGCACCGACAGCCTGACCAAGACCTACACCCCGACCGTCACCGTCACAGCGGTGGCCGATGCGCCGGTGTCGCATGCCGCCGACGGTTCGGCAGTGGCCTACCATGTCGACGACCGGACGGTCGCCGGCGTACCGGACGGTCTCGTTCTCGACCTGAACGCCTTCCTGCAGGACACCGACGGTTCGGAAAAGCTGGCGGTCACCATCTCCGGCGTGCCGAAGGGCACAGTGCTGTCACGCGGCCTCGACAACGGCAACGGCACCTGGACGCTGACCGCCGAGGAATATGCCAAGGCGCTGGACGAGGGCGGCCTGAAGCTGACCGTCAAGGACGCGCACGCCGCCGGAATCACCCACAGCGTGTCGGGCACCGTCGACACGGCCAGCGTCACCCTGACGGTCAATCCCTACAGCATCGAGAGCGAGGGCGACCGCAACACCAGCGTGTCCGACAGCTTCGTGCTGAGCTGGACCACTTCGACCACTTCGACCGGCGGCGGTTCCACCGATCCGGGCGGCTCGAACGGGGGGAACAATGGCGGCGGCACCAGCCCGCCCCCGCCACCCCCGCCGCCGCCGCCGCCGCTGGACCCCAGCGTCGGCAGCGATCGGCCGGTGGCCGTAACCACCGCCGAGGATACTTCGGTCGCGCTCGGCCTGAGTGCCGGCTTGGCGAACTGGCAGGACGTGTCGACCGTCACTCTGTCGGGCATTCCGACGGGAGCCGTCCTGACCAACACGGCCGGCGACACGTTGACCATCGTCAACGGCTCGATCACGCTGACCAAGGCCCAGCTGACGGGGCTGTCGCTGACGCCACCCTCCAACAGCGACGCCGATTTCACGCTCGGGCTCGATGTGGTTTCGGGAACCAACGCCCACACCAGCCTGACCCAGGCGGTGACCGTCACCGCCGTCGCCGACAGTCCGCTGCTGACCGTGCAGGCCGCCTCCGGCAACGAGGACACGGCCATTGCGCTGGACATCACCGCCGCGCTGGCCGACACCGACGGGTCGGAGGTACTGGCCAGCATCGTCATCGAAGGGGTGCCGTCCGGTGCCTCGCTGTCGGCCGGCTATCTGGACTCCGCCACCGGGAAGTGGGTGCTGACCCCCGACCAGCTGTCCGGGCTGAAGTTCACTCCGCCGCACGACGCCAGCGGGACCTTCCAGCTGACGGTCACCGCGGTCGCGCGCGAAATCAGCAACGCCGACCGGGCGACCACGACGAAGACGCTGGCGGTCGAGGTGGCGCCGGTCAGCGACGCCCCGGCCATCAGCGCCAGCTCCGTCACCGCGCAGGAGGATCACGCCGCCAGCCTGTCCATCTCCGCCGCCGTCACCGATCTGGTCGGCACAGGCGAGGTGATCACCGCGCTGAGGGTCACGGTCCCGGCCGGCTTCACCCTGTCGGCCGGCACCTCGCTCGGCAACGGGGTCTATGATCTCACCGGCCTGTCCGCGCAGGATCGCGCGGCGCTGACGCTGACGCCGCCGGCCAACTATGCCGGCACGGTGACCCTGACGGTCGAAGCGGCCGCCCAGGACGGCTCCGCCACGCCCGCCTGGTCGACCAAGACGCTGTCCGTCACCTACACGGCCGCCGCCGACGCGCCCGCCGTCACCGTCCATGACGCGACCGGCGCGGAAGACACGCCCATCGCGCTGGACGTGTCGGCCAGCCTCGTCGACACAGACGGGTCGGAGACGATGGCGGTCATCCTGTCGGGCCTGCCCGAGGGCGCGGTTCTGAACCACGGCTCCAACAACGGCGACGGGTCCTGGACCCTGAAGCCGTCGGAGCTGTCGGGCCTGACCGTCACGCCGCCGCGCAACTATTCCGGCGGCATGGATCTGACGCTGACCGCCACCAGCCTGGAAAGCTCCAACAAGGATACGGCCAGCACGACCGCCAACATCCATGTGAATGTGACGGCGGTCACCGACGCGCCCACCGTCATCGTCGCCAACGCGTCCGGCAGCGAGGATGCGCTGATCGCGCTGAACCTGACGGCGGCGCTGGTCGACACCGACGGGTCGGAGACGATGGCCGTCACCCTGTCCGGCCTGCCGGCCGGCGCGCTGCTGGTGGATGCGAACGGCAACATTCTGACGCCGACCGCCGGCTCGGTCAGCCTGACCGCCGCCCAGCTGTCGGGCCTCAAGCTTCAGCCGCCGGCCAATGCCGGCACCGACTTCAACCTGACCCTGACCGCCACCACGACGGAGACTTCGACCGGAGCCACCGCGACCACCAGCCAGCTGTTCCGGGTCAGCGTCGATCCGGTCGCCGACCAGCCGATCCTGACCTGGGCGCCGATCACCGGCACCGAGGATACCGCCGTGCCGCTGAACCTCGCGGTGGCGCTGGCCGACACCGACGGTTCGGAGCGGCTTGGGCTGCTGACCATCACCGGCGTGCCGACGGGTGCGACGCTGTCTGCCGGCACCCACAACGCCGACGGCAGTTGGACCCTGACTCCGGCCCAACTCAACGGCCTGAGCCTGACGCCGCCGGCCAACAGCGATGCGCCGATCAGCCTGACCGTCACCGCCGTCAGCATCGAATCCAATGGCAGCACGGCGACCAGGGTCGTCACCGTGCCGATCACCCTGAACGCCGTGTCGGACATGCCCACCCTGTCCGTCACCGCCGCCGGCGGCAACGAGGATACGGCGATCACGCTGGCGATCACCCCGGCGCTGACCGATCTCGACGGGTCGGAGACACTGACCGTCACCATCGCCGGCATTCCCGACGGTGCCCACCTGTCCAACGCGGCGGGCGACGTGCTGACGGTCACGGGCGGGTCGATCACGCTGACGGCCGGGCAATGGACCGGCCTGGCGATCACGCCGCCGCCCAACAAGGGCGACAACTTCACCCTGACCGTCACGGCGACCGCCACCGACGGCACCGCCACGCCGGTCAGCACCAGCGCGACGCTGCCCGTCACGGTGACTCCGGTGACCGATACGCCGACCCTCAGCACGCCGGCGGTGACCGGTGACGAGGACACCGCCATCGCGCTGACGATCACCCCCGCCCTGACCGACCTGGACGGATCGGAGACGCTGACGGTCACCATCGCCGGTATTCCGGCCGGCGCTCATCTGTCCAACACGGCGGGAGACGTGCTGACCGTTTCCGGCGGCTCCATCACGCTCAACCCCGGCCAGCTTGCCGGTCTGGCGATCACGCCGCCGTCGAACGACGACCATGATTTCACTCTGACCGTCACCGCCACCGCCAGGGACGGCAGCGCCGCCCCGGTCACGGTGACCTCCACCCTGCCGGTGACGGTCAACCCGGTGTCCGACGCTCCGACCCTGACCGTGGCCGCGGCGACGGGCGACGAGGATGCGGCGATCCCGCTGACCATCACCTCGGCCCTGACCGACAGTTCGGAGCTGCTGAGCATCACCATCGCCGGCGCTCCGGCCGGTGCGACGCTCAGCGCCGGAACGCACAACGCCGACGGGACCTGGACGCTGACCCCGGCCCAGCTTGCCGGCCTGACGATCACGCCGCCGCTGAACGACGACGGTGACTTCACCCTGACCATCACCGCGACCTCGACCGACGGCACGGCCGCCCCGGCCTCCGTCGTGGCGCAGCTGCCGGTCACCGTCCGCGCCCTGTCCGACGCGCCGACCCTGCAGGTCGATCCGGCATCGGTGGCGGAGGGCGGCACGGTCGCCCTGTCGATCACTCCGGCCCTGACCGACGCGTCGGAGACGCTGAGCGTCACCATCGCCGACATCCCGGCCGGCGCCACCCTGTCGAACACGGCAGGCGATACGCTGACCATCGTCAACGGCTCGATCACGCTGACGCCGGCCCAACTGGCCGGGCTGGCGATCACGCCGGCCCACGACAGCGGCAGCAGCTTCACCCTGTCGGTCACCGCCACTTCGACGGACGGCACCGCCACGCCGGCGACCGTCAACAAGTCGCTGGCGGTGACGGTGACCCCGGTCGCCGACACCCCGACGCTGACCACCCCCGCCGTGCACGGAAACGAGGACACGGCGATCGCGCTGACGATCACCGCCGCCTCCACCGACAGCGACGGGTCGGAGACGCTGACGGTGCGGATCACCGGAATGCCCGACGGCGCCAGCCTGAACCACGGCACCCACAACGGCGACGGCAGCTGGTCCCTCGCCGCGTCGGATCTGGCCGGCCTGACCTACACCCCGCCGGCCAACGCGCATGGCACGGTCGATCTGTCGGTCACCGTGACCGCCAAAGACGGAACCGACACCGCGGCGGTGACGCAGACGCTCAGCGTCACGGTCGATCCGGTGAACGACAAGCCGACCCTCGCCGCCGCCCATGCCACCACCGTCATCGCCGCGGACGCCACCGACCATCCTGCCGTTGCCGCCGACGCGACGATCACCGATGTGGACAGCAGCGTCATGTCCGGCATGTCGATCCGCATCGCCGCCGGATCGCAGACCGGCGATGCGCTGAACCTCGACAGCCTGACCATCGACACCGATCCGTCGACCGGCCGCCGGACGGTGTCGGGCACCGGGATCGAGGTCAGCTGGGACGACGGCAATCACCAGCTGTCCTTGTCGGGCAGCGCCTCCACCGCGACCTATACCGACATCCTCCAGCATCTGGCGCTCAGCCCCAATGGCGGCGGCGCCCGGACGCTGGAGGTGACGGTCAGCGACGGTCAGGGACTGTCCAGCGATCCGCTGGCGGTGCAGGTGCTGGTTTCGGCCGATGCGACGATGACCGGCAGCAGCGGTGCCGACATCCTGCATGCCGGAAGCGGCACGACCAGCATGTCCGGCGGCGCCGGCGACGACCTGTTCATCTTCGCCCCGCGCGACGGCAACCTGACCATCGACGGCGGGGTGGGCTGGACCGACGTGGTGGAGGTCGGCGCCTTCGTCGCCAATGCCGGCGCCAACTGGCTGCAGCAGTTGGACGGGCACGCCTACACCATGGACCCGTCGGGCCACGGCCTGACCTTCAACCAGGAGACGACCGTCACGCTGGAGGACCAGAACCATCACCAGCTGGTGCTGCAGAACATCGAAAGGCTGACGTTCTGACCGGATGAGAAGGTGTGTCGGTGCGCCGGTTGGATCAGGCGGCCGGCGCACCGTCCTCTGCGGTGGTGGTGCCCGCCTGCACATGGGTGATGATCCGCTTCATCAGGCGGCCCAGTATCGCCCGTTCATCCTCAGCCATGGCGGCCAGCGGCGGGGTCAGCGACTGGCGCAGGGGATCGCGGTCCAGCAGGGCCCGCCCCTCGTCCGTCAGGTCGAACAGCCAGCCGCGCTTGAACCCGGGATGCTGACGGCGGGCCAGCAGCCCCTTGTCCACCAGGGTGGAGACGGTGCGCGACACCGGCGCCAGATGGATTCGCTGGAACCGCGCCAATGCGGTCAGGGTGCGCGCCGGCTCCGGCGCGTCATGGAAATAGCGCAGCGCCACCCATTGCGCCGGGAAAAGCCCCTCGGTGAAGCTGATGCCATAGACAAGCCGGCTGACCTGATCCAGCAATGTGATCAGGTCGTCGTCCGTTGACCAAGCGTCGCCATGCTCCGGCCTTTCCGACACGCTATTCTCTCCCTACCGGCATCGCGCCGAACATACCGGCGGCAAGCTTGGGCGTGGACTGTAGCGAAGTCAACGCGCCAGCGGAAGCGCCAGTCTTCGCGTGCGCGTGGTGAAACTATGGTGAAAGTTCGCGTGGATTATCTTTGAGGAAAATCCATCGCCGTCCTCCGCAAATCCTTGGCGAAACGCGCCGGCCGGCCCCACGTCTGGTCCTGTCGAATTCGACCCGCCTCCACAACCTGCGGACCAGGCACATGACCGGCTATCCCCACGTGACAAACGCCTTCCTGTTCGACCTGGACGGCACGCTGACCGATACCGTGTACCAGCATGTGCTGGCTTGGAAGGAGGCGCTGGACGAGGAGGGCATCGCCCTGTCGGTCTGGCGCATCCACCGCAAGATCGGTATGAGCGGTGGGCTGTTCACCAACATGCTGCTGCGCGAAACCGGTCTCGCCATCGACCAGGAGTTGCTCGACCGGCTGCGCCACCGCCATACGCAGGCCTACAAGCGGCTGGCCTCCGGCGTCGTCCCGCTGCCCGGCGCGCGTGACCTGCTGGACACGCTGACGGAACTGAACATTCCCTGGGCCATCGCCACCAGCGGCCGGATGGAAACGGCGCGGCCGGCGCTGGAAAAGCTGGGCGTCGATCCCGAGCGCGCGGCGGTCGTCACCCGCGACGAGGTCGAGTATGCCAAGCCCGACCCCGACCTGTTCCTGGCCGCCGCCGCGCGCATCGGCGTCGACATCGCCAGCGCTTTCGTGGTCGGCGACAGCATCTGGGACATGATCGCCGCCAAGCGGGCGCGCGCGCTGGGCATCGGCCTGTTGTCCGGCGGCTATGGCCGGGAGGAACTTGAGCGCTCAGGCGCATTGCGCGTCTATGAGGATCCGGCCGACATGCTGACTCATCTGGACGAGGTCGGCGGGCGTCGCGGACTGGCTCAGTAAAAGAGCGAACGGGGTCAAGTAACGGGCCTATTTCCTGCTTGCGGAATCCTTCGGAGCGCTGCGATCAACTTCCGCAGTCTGCATCATGCACAGTCACAGCGCTATGGTGCAGTGCAACATGATCATGAAGGACATGTGGGATCGGCGCGTTTCCCAGGGGCGTGACGGTGGCAGCATGGGTTTGCCGATGACGCCGCCGCCGCTCCCCGACGCCCGATCATCGCAATCCCAGGCATCGTAATTCCAGACAAGGAGCCGTCGCATGTCCTCCCACAAGCCCGCCGCGCGTCACACGATCGCCCGCGCCCTGATCGCTTCGGCCTTCGCGCTGGCCTCGCTGCTGTCGGTCGCCGCCGCTGCTGCCGTCTCCGCCCAGCCGGACCACGCCGCGCCTGCGTTCGAGATCGACAGCCAGTCCTTCCTGTTCAACTGAGCGGCATCCGGACAAAAAAAGAGCCGTCGGCAACACCGGCGGCTCTGAAGTCCGAGAGGAACGTCCAACAAGTTGTGCCGGGTCAACCCACGGCGCATCCAGCGGTACGGTTCTAATATACTAATATCTCATCCGCATGGCAAGCGGCTTCGCCGCATCGCAGTCGGCTTTTCTGTCCATCGCCCCAGGCATACGCAAGACGCCCTCCGGCGCTGTGCCGGAAGGCGTCCCGATCGCATCGAACCTGAAAGGCGGGACCGGATGAACCGTCAGTCGGCGCCGGCCGTGGCGTTCGGCATGGCGGCGGCGGGCTTGCCGCCGCGCTGGCCCAGCACCAGGGCGATGATGGCGAAGGCGGCCAGATCGAACACCGTCAGGCAGGCGAACAGCGGCTCGTACCCGATGGTGGTGGCCAGCTGGCCGATGATCAGCGAGAAGATCATGCCGCCCATATAGCCGGCCATGCCGCCGAAACCGGTCGCCGTGGCGACGTCCTGCTTCTCGAAGGTGTCGGTGACCAGGGCATAGAGCAGGCTGGACAGCATCTGGTGGGCGAAGGCGCCGAGCGAGAACAGGAAGATCGCGGTGATCGGGCTGGCGGCGAAGCTGATCAGGGCCGGGCCGACCATGCACACCGCACCCACGCCGACGCCGGCGATGCGGGAGTTGACCAGCGACATCTTGAAGCGCTTGACGAAGAAGGGCGACAGGTAACCGCTGAGGATGCAGCCGATGTCACCGGCCAGGAAGGGCAGCCAGGCAAACAGGGCGAACTGCTTGATGTCCATGCCGCGGGTGGAGACCATGTACAGCGGGATCCAGAAGCTGAAGGTCTGCCACGCCGGCTCGGTCAGGAAACGGGCGGCGGCGATGCTCCAGAACTTGCCCTTGCCCAGCACGCGCTTCACCGACGGCTTCGGCAGCTCGACATGCGCCTGGCCTTCCAGGATATAGTCGTGCTCTTCCCTGGTCAGGCGCGGATGGTTCTCCGGGTTGCGGTACAGCGTGTACCACAGGGCCGACATGCCGACGCCCAGCAGGCCGGTGACGAGGAAGGCTTCCTGCCAGCCATAGGTCAGCGACAGCCAGATGACGAAGGGTGGGGCGATCATCGCGCCGATCGAACTGCCGGTGTTGAACCAGCCCGTGGCGATGGAGCGTTCCTTGGCCGGGAACCATAGGGTGGAGGTCTTCACCCCCGACGGCATTGCCGCCGCCTCGCTGACGCCCAGCAGGCCGCGGAAGAAGGCCATCGACTGCCAGCTGCCGGCCAGCGCATGAGCGGCGGCGGCGGCGCCCCAGACGAAGGCGAACATCGCGTAGCCGAGCTTCAGCCCGACCAGATCGGTGATATAGCCGGCGACCGGCTGCATCAGGCTGTAGCAGAGCTGGAAGGCGCTGACGATGAAGGAATACTGCTCGGTCGTGAAGTGGAGCTGTTCCTTCAGCGTCGGCGCCAGGATGCCCAGCGTGTTGCGGTCGATGTAGTTGACCACGGTGCCCAGCATCATCAGGGCAAGGATTTGCCACCGCAAACCACGGATCTTGTTCATGTTTTCCTCACATGCCTGCCACGGCAGGCGCCGGTGCGCACGTACGGGCCCTCAGGCGGCGATCCTCGGGCGGGGATGCCTTGCCGGCGGGTGTTCGGTGCCGGGCGACTGGGTCGCTTCCGCTTCGTTTCAAGAGGGGCGGGAGCATCGCTGGTGGAGTTATATTAATATATCAGTGTGGGGTTCAAGTGGTTTTCCGGGGCCGCCTTCTGCCCTTGCGAAAATGTCGCAGCAGGATGGTGCGGTGCGCTGATTTATTCGCAGTCGCAGCATAAATCTACCGGTTGCCGACCGACACTTCTCTGCTGCGGTGCATTGTATTTACGGGTTGAAGCGTTTGCTGTTCTGTTCGGATTCTCAAGGCCAAGCCGATCGGCCCGGAGCATCCACATGTAGGAAGCCACAACGACCGGTCCCGATAAATGACTTGGATCAACGGACTGCCTCCGCCTTGCGCCGCCCCCTGCGGCGGGTTTCACCCCAACGTCCGACTGCAATCCCGCGGCAATGCTCGGCATCCACCGAATGCTGCGCTGCGACAAAGTGGGCTCTTCCTTGCAAAAGTAATATATCAGACGCTTGTGCAGCGCAGAACGGCGTTGCCCGGAATTTCCCGGTTCGACTGACGCGGGTCAATGTGTCCGGCCCGCTCCGGATGGACCATTCTCCCTGGTCGATTGCCGTTTTCCGCCGGCTTTCAAAAAGCCGTCCCGTCATCGAAGACGCGGCCATGGAGACGACCGTCGCCAGCAGAGAGGATTTTTCCGGCATGACCCAGAGCCCAACCTCCACCGTCTCGCCCCGGCCGGCCGCCGCCATCCGCATCATGGACGGCAACGAGGCGGCGGCCTCGGTGGCCTACCGCGCCAGCGACGTCATCGCGATCTATCCGATCACGCCCAGCTCGCCGATGGGGGAGTTCGCCGACGAATGGTCCTCGGCGCGTCGTCCCAACCTGTGGGGCGCCGTGCCCCAGGTGGTGGAGATGCAGTCGGAGGGCGGTGCCGCCGGTGCGGTCCACGGCGCGTTGCAGGCGGGCGCGCTGGCGACGACCTTCACCGCGTCGCAGGGCCTGCTGCTGATGATCCCCAACATGTACAAGATCGCCGGAGAGCTGACGCCCTTCTGCATGCATGTGGCGGCGCGCACGCTGGCGACGCACGCGCTGTCGATCTTCGGCGACCATTCCGACGTGATGGCCTGCCGCCAGACCGGCTTCGCCATGCTGGCCTCGGCCAATGTGCAGGAGGCGCAGGATCTGGCTCTGGTCGCCCATGCCGCCACCTTGCGGGCGCGTGTGCCCTTCCTGCATTTCTTCGACGGCTTCCGCACCTCGCATGAATTCAACTGCGTCGAGCCCTTGGCCGACGAGGATCTGCGCGCCCTGATCGACGATGCCTGCGTCGATGCCCATCGTCGCCGCGGCCTGACGCCCGATCATCCGGTCGTCCGTGGCACGGCACAGAATCCCGACGTCTTCTTCCAGGCCCGCGAGGCCGCCAACCCCTGGTACGAGGCCTGTCCGGCCATCGTGCAGGAGATGATGGACCGGCTCGCCGCCCGCACCGGCCGCGCCTACCGCCTGTTCGACTATCACGGCCATCCGCAGGCGGAACGGGTGGTCGTCGTCATGGGTTCCGGCGCCGAGACCTGCAACGGCACGGTCGACCGGCTGGTGGGGGAGGGGGAGCGTGTCGGCTGCCTGACCGTCCGCCTGTTCCGCCCCTTCGCGATTGCCGACTTCGTCGCCGCCCTGCCGCCGACGGTGCGCCGCATCGCCGTGCTCGACCGCACCAAGGAGCCGGGGGCCGTCGCCGACCCGCTCTATCTCGACGTGGTCGCCGCCTTGGCCGAGGCCCGCGCCGCCCAATCGAATGCCGATGCCTCCGCCATCGACCCCATGGTGATTGCCGGCCGCTACGGCCTGTCATCGAAGGAATTCACCCCCGCCATGGCGAAGGCGGTGTTCGACGAACTGGGCCGCGACCGTCCGAAGCGCCGCTTCACCATCGGCATCACCGACGACGTCACCCACCACTCGATCCCCTGGGATGCGGCCTGGGGCGTGGAGGAGCCGGGCGTGTCCCGCGCCGTCTTCTTCGGCCTCGGCGCCGACGGCACGGTGGGCGCCAACAAGAACTCGCTCAAGATCATCCAGTCCCGAACCGGCGGCCACGCCCAGGCCTATTTCGTCTATGACAGCCGCAAGTCCGGTTCGACCACCGTCTCGCACCTGCGCTTCTCCAGGGACCCGATCCGCGCGCCCTATCTGATCGGTCAGGCCCAGTTCGTCGCCTGCCACCACCTGCCGCTGATGGAGCGGGTGGAGGTGGTGGAGATGGCCGCCCCCGGCGCCACCATCCTGCTGAACGCCCCCGGCACGCCGCAACAGGTGTGGGACGCCCTGCCGGCCGAGGTGCAGCGCCTCTGCATCGAGCGCAAGCTGTCGCTGCACGCCATCGATGCCGGCGCGGTGGCGCGGGAGGTCGGGCTGGGCCGCCGCGTCAACACCATCATGCAGACCTGCTTCTTCAAGCTGTCCGGCGTGATGCCCGTCGAGGACGCCATCGCCGAAATCAAGACGGCCATCGCCAAGACCTATGCCCGCCGTGGCGAGGAGGTGGTGGCGCGCAACGTCGCCGCCGTCGATCAGGCGCTGACCCATCTGCGCGCCGTTCCCGTGCCCGACCACGTCACCGCCGACCACGACCGCCCGGCCCCGGTACCCGAAACGGCTCCCGATTTCGTCAAGCGCGTCACCGCGATGATGATCGCTGGTCATGGCGACCGGCTGCCGGTGTCCGCCTTCCCGGTGGACGGCACATGGCCGACCGGCACCTCCAAATATGAGCACCGCAACATCGCGGCGGAGGCGCCGGGCTGGAACGCCGACCTCTGCATCGAGTGCAACAAGTGCGTGCTGGTCTGCCCGCATGCCGCCATCCGCGCCACCGTGGTGCCGGAATCGGCGCTGGCCGACGCACCCGCCGGCTTCGAGACCATCCCCTACAAGGGCCGCGAGTTCCCCGGCGGCCGTTACCGCCTGCAGGCGTCTCCCGCCGACTGCACCGGCTGCACGCTGTGCGTCGCCGTCTGTCCTGCGGAAGAGAAAGATGGTTCCGGCCGCAAGGCGCTGGAGATGCGCCCGGTCCAGGCGCTGGCCGGCCAGCAGGAGGCCTTCGACTTCTTCCGCAGCCTGCCCGCCATCCCGCGCGAGTCGGTGCCGGTCACCGTCAAGCACAGCCAGCTACTGGAACCGCTGTTCGAGTTCTCCGGCGCCTGCGCCGGCTGCGGCGAGACGCCTTACATCAAGATGCTGACCCAGCTGTTCGGCGATCGCATGGTGATGGCGAACGCCACCGGCTGCTCCTCGATCTATGGCGGCAACCTGCCGACCACGCCCTACACCACCGACGCCAGCGGCCACGGCCCGGCCTGGGCAAACTCGCTGTTCGAGGACAATGCGGAATTCGGCCTCGGCCTGCGCATCGCCATCGACGGCATGGCCGAACAGGCGCGCGACACACTGGCCCTGCTGTCCGCCCAGTTGGAACCCGGTCTGGTGACCGAGCTTCTGGAAGCGGATCAGCATGACGCCGCCGGGATCGCCGCCCAGCGGACCCGCGTCGCGACCCTGATGACGCAGCTCGCGCCGCTGAAGGACCCGCTCGCCCGCCGGTTGGAGCAATTGGCCGACTATCTGGTCCGCAAATGCGTGTGGATCGTCGGCGGCGATGGCTGGGCCTACGACATCGGCTATGGCGGTCTCGACCACGCACTGGCCTCGGGCCGTGACGTGAACATCCTGGTGATGGACACGGAGGTCTATTCCAACACCGGTGGCCAGCAGTCCAAGGCCACCCCGATCGGCGCCTCGGCCAAGTTCGCCACCGCCGGCCGGTCGGCGGCCAAGAAGGATCTGGGGCTGATGGCGATGGCCTACGACCATGTCTATGTCGCCCGCACCGCCTTTGGCGCCCGCGACAGCCACACGCTGAACGCCCTGATGGAGGCCGAATCCTACCACGGCCCGTCGCTGGTCCTGGCCTACAGCCATTGCGTCGCCCATGGCTACGAGCTGTCGCACGGGCTGGAGCACCAGAAGCTGGCGGTGGAGAGCGGCCACTGGTCGCTCTACCGCCGCGACCCGCGTCGGCTGGCCGACGGCAAGACCGCCCTGCAACTGGACAGCGGCGCCCCCTCCGCCGGTCTCGCCGCCTTCATGGCCGGCGAATCCCGCTTCAGCGCGGTGGAGCGCGCCAATCCCCAGCGCTACCACGCGCTGCTCGATGAGGCCGAAGCGGAGATCCGCCGCAAGCGCCACCTGTTCGAACATATGGCGGGGTTCAAGGAGTAGGGGAGGCGTTAGACCCCCACCCTAACCCTCCCCCGCTGGGCGGGGGAGGGGACAAGTGCTTAAGGGGGAGGGCGGCGGCAGTCCCTCCCCCGCCCAGCGGGGGAGGATAGGTGGGGGTCTAACCCCGCAAGAATCCCACTCCCCCAACCACAATGCCGCACCCATTTCCCCTTGCCCCACCCATTAATATATTAGTATATTTACTCCATCGCCCGTGCCTGCCGTCAACGCACCGGGCCCCGATCTTCAGCTCCCGTAAGGATGCCCAGTCATGCGTTCCCTGACCCGTGACCAGCTTGCCGGCGGCGCGTTCGACGTCGCACACACCGATGGCGCTCCGACCTTGCCCGTGACCATCCTTCAGGTCGGCGACGGTAATTTCCTGCGCGGTTTCGTCGATTGGATGGTCGATGTCGCCAATGGCCAGGGGCTCACCAAGGCCGGCGTCGCCATCGCCCAGCCGCTCGACCAGGGCATCGCCCCCCTGCTGAAGGCGCAGGACAACCTCTACACCGTCCTGCTGCGCGGAATCGAGAATGGGCGCGAGGTCGAATCCCGCCGCGTCGTCTCCTGCGTGTCGGAGGCGCTGAACCCCTACGCCGACTGGGCGCGGATGGTCGAACTGGCGACCTCCCCGGCGCTCCGCTTCTTCGTCTCCAACACCACGGAGGCCGGCATCGCCGACCGCGAGGAGGCCTATGCCCCCGGCGCCTGCCCGGACAGCTTCCCGGCCAAGGTCGCGGCCCTGCTCCACGCCCGCTATCGGGCGCTGGGCGGTACGGCCGACAGCGGACTTGTCTTCCTGCCCTGCGAGTTGATCGAGGCCAACGGCGCCAACCTGAAGCGCATCGTGCTCGCCCACGCCAAGCGCTGGGGCCTGGAAGCCGGCTTCGCGGACTGGGTGGAAACTCACAACCATTTCCTGAACACGCTGGTCGACCGCATCGTCCCCGGCTATCCGAAGGACGAGGCCGCCGCCCTCTCCGCCAAGTGGCGCTACGAGGACAAGCTGACAGTTGCCGCCGAACCCTTCCATGTCTGGGTGATCGAGGGCCCGGCCCATCTGGCGGACGAGCTGCCGCTGCACAAGGCCGGGCTCAACGTGGTGTGGACCGACGATCTGCAGCCCTACCGCACCCGCAAGGTCCGCATCCTGAACGGCGCCCACACCGCCAGCGCCCTGGCCGCCTATTGCGCCGGTCTCGACACCGTCAAGTCGATGATGGACGACCCGACCGTCTCGGCCTACCTGAACAAAGTCATGTTCGAGGAGATCGTCCCCTACGTCCCGCTGCCGGAGGCGGAGCGCCAGGATTACGCCCGCACCATCATGGAGCGCTTCGGCAACCCCTATATCCGGCACGAGCTGATCTCGATCACGCTGAACTCCGTGTCGAAGTGGCAGGTGCGCGTCCTGCCCAGCCTGAAGGACGCGGTCGCCCGCAACGGCTCGGCCCCTGCCGGGCTGTCCTTCTCGCTGGCGGCGCTGCTGCGCTTCTACCGCGGCCGGCAGGCCGACGGCGCCTATACCGGCTCGCGCGAGGCCGGGTCCTACCCGATCAGCGACAATGCCGAGGTGATCGCCGCCATGAGCGCCGCCTGGGCCGCCAACGCCGGTGACCCGAAGGCCCTGGTCGCCGCCGTCCTGTCCGACGCCCGCCTGTGGAAGGAGGACCTGACCGCCATCCCCGGCCTTGCCGCGCGCGTGGCCGACAGCCTCGCCGCCATCGAGGCGAAGGGCATGAAGGCCGCCATGGCGGAACTGGTCGCCGGCTGATCCGGCGACTGTCTTATGAAGCGGGGCGTGTCCGATGGGATGCGCCCCGCTGGGCATGACATCGATGACACCCCATCTGACCCGGCGTATCGCCGAACTGGAACTCGATGCGGCGGTGCTGCGCCATCGCCTGCTGCATATCCCGCTCGCACTGCAAGAGGATTGCGGTCTGCAGGCTTGTCATAGGATCATCGGCCGCGAAGCGCTGAGCCTGTTCCGGGCCGTCCGGCAGGAGACGCGCGACGATGACGACGAATGCGACCGTGCGCTCTGCCGGATCGAGGCCGCCTATCAACTCGTCCACGACGCGATCGGGGCCCTGGCCGTCCTTGCGCTCGCCGATCCGCCGACGCGGCACTGACCGGCCGCCCCTGATGGGCAAGGCCACCTGATGCGTGAGGAAGACCGACGATGCAGACGACCGAAACCAGGAAGCGGACGCGCCGCGGCACCCAGCGGGTGACGATGACCGACGTGGCCGCCGCCGCCGACGTGTCGCCCAGCACCGTCTCGCTCTATCTCCGCCGGCCGGAATCGGTGTCGCGCCACCTCGCCGAACGCATCGCGCGGGTGATCGACGAGATGGGTTATGTGCCCAATCTGGTCGCCGGCAGCCTCGCCGCCGCGCGCAGCCGCACTGTCGGCGTCATCCTGCCGTCGATCCTCAACTCCTTCTTCGCCGAGACCTACAACACGCTGCAGGGCATGTTTCAGGCGGCGCATTACCAGACCCTGCTGGGCGTCAGCGAGTTCAGCCCGGAGGAGGAGGAAAGCCTGATCCGCGCCTTTCTCGCCTGGTCGCCGGCGGCGATGGTGGTGACCGGCTTCCACCACACCGAACGGACCCGCGCCATGCTGGCCTCCTGCGGCGTGCCGGTGGTGGAGATGTGGGACATGCCCGGCCATCCCGGCGAGGCGGTCAACATCAGCGTCGGCTTCTCGCATTTCGAGGTCGGCCGCATGCAGACCAGCCACCTCTACGACCAGGGCAGCCGCAAGGTCGCCTATATCGGCGCCGCCGCCAGCCAGGATCTGCGCGTGCGCAGCCGCACCGACGGCTATGAGGCGGAGGTGATGCGCCGCGGCCTGCACGATCCCATCGACTTCACCGTCCCCGACGCCGCGACGACGGAGGTCGGCCGCTGGCTGATCGACGAGATCCTGACCCGCCATCCCGACATCGACGGCGTGGTCTGCTCCAACGACGCGCTGGCGCTGGGCGTGCTGTTCGAGGTGACCCGCCGCGACCTGCGCGTGCCCGACGATCTGGCGGTGGTGGGCTTCGGCGATCTGCCCTTCAGCAACTCCTGCCCGCCACCGCTGACCACCGTCCGCCCGCCCCAGCGCGAGATCGGCCGCCTCAGCGCCACCCAGATCCTGGCGGCATTGGACGGGGTCCGCGTGACGCCGAAGCACCACAACCTGGATTGCGAGCTGGTGATCCGCGGCAGCACCCGTCCCCTCAAGAACGGGTAGGGGAAGCAGCTTCACCCCATGGGCGTGTTTGGTTGACGATGGTTGTTATCATTCGGATAATAACCATCAACAAACACAACCGCTGACCCAGGGTGGACAGGCTCATGGCTTTCGGACTGCAGTCATCCCGCCGCAATTTCCTTGTCGGCGCCGGCCGTTTCGCCGGTGCGGTCGCCGCGGTCCGGCTGATGCCGGGCTCCGCGCTGGCGGCGGAGGCGGGCGGGGCGCTTTGCCCGCCGCCGTCGGCCTGGTCCGATCTGGCGAAGGCGGTGAAGGGCGGGGTTCTGCGCCCCGAGGATCCCTTCTTCGCCGATGTCTGCCGCCCCAACAACCTGCGCTACGGCGCCACCCTGCCGGCCGGTATCGCCCGCTGCGCCAGCGCGACCGACGTCCAGGCCTGCATCAAATGGGTGAAGGAGCAGGCCATGCCCTTCGCCGTCCGCTCCGGCGGCCACAATTATGCCGGTTTCTCCACCACGCCCGGCCTGCTGATCGACATGACGCTGATGGCCGGGGCGAAGCCGGTGGCGGGCTCCGACGGGCTGGTCCGGGTGCTGGGCGGGACGCTGAATTCCTACGTCTACAAGCAGATGGAGCGGCTGGGCCGCACCATCACGCACGGGCGCTGCGATTCCGTCGGCGCCGCCGGCTTCCTGCTGGGCGGCGGCATCGGCTTCAACATGCGCAAGTTCGGCATGGCGTCCGACCTGCTGCGGGCGACGGAACTGGTGACGGCCGACGGCAGCCACGTCAAGGCCGATGCCGCCACCGAATCCGCGCTCTATTGGGCCTGCCGCGGCGGTGCCGGCGGGAATTTCGGCATCAACACCTCCTTTACCCTGGAAACGCGCCCGGCAGAGCCGGTGACGGTGTTCAATCTGGTCTGGACCAAGGAGCTGCCGAAGGTTCTGAAGCTCCTGCTGAGCGAACTGGCGGCGGCACCCGACGAGTTCGGCAGCAAGATCAGCGTCACCATCCCCAGCTGGCAGGAGCGCTGCGCCGGCACGCCGCTCAAGCTGTCGATCCTCGGCCAGCTGCACAAATCCAATCTGACGCTGAAGGATATCTTCAAATCCACCTGGGAACTGATCGACAGGAGCCAGTCGCAGATCGAGGAAAATGTTCCTTACTGGACGGGTCAGGACTTCCTGACTGAAACGACCTTCCCCTACTACTATCAGGAAAAATCCAGCTACATGAAGGCGGCGGACATCGGCGACGAGGCGATTGCCGCGATGTTCGACTGGGCGGCGAAGATGCCCGCCACCTCGATGCCGGTATCCTTCAAGTTCTTCCAGGTCGGCGGCGCCATCAACCGCGTCGGCCCGACGGAGACCGCCTATGTCCACCGCGGCTATGACTGGCTGTTCTCGGTGGAGGCCAACTGGTGGCGGCCGACCGATTCCGCCCTGCTGATCGAGCAGGCGCTGGAATGGCAGCAGCGCTTCTACGACGACGTCAACCGCCGCACCAAGGCGCAGGGAGCCTTCCAGAACTTCCCCGATCCGTCGCTGGCTGACTGGCAGCGGGCCTATTACGGCGAGAATCTCGCCAAGCTGGCCCAGGTGAAGAAGGCGGTCGATCCGGCCATGCTCTTCACCTTCGCCCAGGCGATCCGTCCGGCGTAACTCCGGGACCGGGCTGCGGGTTCAGTCCGCCCGCAGCCCCCGCGCCTGGAACTGTCCCCGCACCCGCTCCACCAGCGCGCGGGAGGGCGGTTCGGTGTCGGTCAGCATGTATTTGCGCCCCAAGGCCTTCCATTTGTGCTCGCCCATCTTGTGGAAGGGCAGCACGTCGACCCGGTCGACCACGCCCAGCCCGGCGACGAACTCGGCCAGCCCGTCGATCTCTGCCGCGTCGTCGGTCAGGTTGGGGACCAGCACATAGCGCAGCCAGATGCGCTTGTTCATCCCGGCCAGCCGTTCGGCGAACTCCAGCGTCGGGCGCAGCGGAACGCCGGTCAGGTGGCGGTAGGTCTTTTCGGAAAAGGCTTTGATGTCGAGAAGGACGAGATCGACGTCCTCCAGCAGATGATCGTCGGCATGGTTGCCGAGGAAGCCGGAGGTGTCGAGTGCGGTGTGCATGCCCAGCGCCTTCGCCCCGCGCAGGATGGCGGCGGCGAATTCCGGCTGCACCAGCGGCTCGCCGCCGCTCAGTGTCAGCCCGCCATGGGCACGTTTCAGGAATTCCGCGTAGAGAGCGATGTCTTCGAGGACTTCGGTCGAGGTCGTCCGCGTCCCGTCATGCATGTGCTGGGTGTCGGGATTGTGGCAGTAGAGGCAGCGCAGCGGACAGCCGGACATGAACAGCACATAGCGGATCCCCGGCCCATCCACCGTGCCGCCGGTCTCGACCGAATGGATCCAGCCGGAAACCGGCCCCAGGCCGTTCGGGGGGCGGATCGGGGGGTAGGCGTTTGTCATTGCAGAACATCCGTTTGAGAATCTGTCGTCCACAGGGGACCGCGTTCCGAATTCGCCACCCCCGCCGATAAGGCGGGGATGACGGATCGGAGTTCCTGGCCGTTGGACGAACTGTCCGGACGGTCCTCAATGCTTGTCGTGGAACGTCCGGCTGATGACGTCCAGCTGCTGCTCGCGCGTCAGCTTGATGAAGTTCACCGCGTAACCGGACACCCGGATGGTCAGCTGCGGATACAGCTCCGGATGGTCCATGGCGTGCAGCAGCGTCTCACGGTCGAAGACGTTGACGTTGATGTGGTGACCGCCCTGGTGGGCATAGCCGTCCAGCATGCCGACCAGATTGCTCACCCGCTCGTCTTCCGTGCGACCCAGCGCGCCGGGGACGATGGTGAAGGTGTAGCTGATGCCGTCCTGCGCATGCGCATAGGGCAGCTTCGCCACGCTGGCCATCGACGCGATGGCGCCCTTCTTGTCCCGCCCGTGCATCGGGTTGGCACCCGGCGCGAAGGGCTGGCCGGCCTTGCGGCCGTCCGGCGTGTTGCCGGTCTTCTTGCCGTAGACGACGTTCGACGTGATCGTCAGCACCGACTGCGTCGGAATCGCGTTCCGGTAGGGCTTCTGCTTGCGCAGTGCCGTCATGAAGCGCTCGACCGCCCACACCGCGATGTCGTCCACGCGGGCGTCGTTGTTGCCGAAAGCCGGGTAATCGCCCTCGATCTCGAAATCGGTGGCGAGGCCGTTGGCGTCGCGGATGACCTTCACCTTGGCGTGCTTGATCGCCGACAGGCTGTCCGCCACCACGCTCAGGCCGGCGATGCCGCAGGCCATGGTGCGCAGGATGTCGCGGTCGTGCAGCGCCATCTCCATCCGCTCGTACATGTACTTGTCGTGCATGTAGTGGATGGCGTTCAGCGCGTTCATGTAGACCTTGGCCAGCCACTCCATCATCGGCTCGAAGCGGGCCATGACCTCGTCATAGTCCAGCACGTCGCCGGTGATCGGGGCGAAGGCCGGGCCGATCTGCTCGCCCGAAACCTCGTCCTTGCCGCCGTTGATGGCGTACATCAGCGTCTTGGCCAGGTTGGCGCGGGCACCGAAGAACTGCATCTGCTTGCCGATGCGCATCGCCGACACGCAGCAGGCGATGCCGTAATCGTCGCCCCAATAGCCGCGCATCAGGTCGTCGTTCTCGTACTGGACCGAGCAGGTCTTGATCGAGGTGTCGGCGCAGAAGCGCTTGAAGCCGTCCGGCAGCTTCTCCGACCACAGGACCGTCAGGTTCGGTTCCGGCGCCGGACCCAGGTTGTGCAGGGTCTGCAGCATGCGGAAGTTGGTCTTGGTGACCAGCGTCCGGCCGTCCAGCCCCATGCCGCCCAGGCATTCCGTAACCCAGGTCGGGTCGCCCGAGAACAGCTGGTCGTATTCCGGCGTGCGCAGGAAGCGGACCATGCGCAGCTTCATCACGAAATGGTCGATCATCTCCTGGGCTTCCGCCTCGGTGATGACGCCGGCGCTGAGGTCGCGCTCGATGTAGATGTCGAGGAAGCTGGACACCCGGCCCAGCGACATCGCAGCACCATTGGCTTCCTTCACCGCGGCCAGATAGGCCAGATAGGTCCACTGCACCGCTTCCCGCGCGGTGGCGGCCGGACGCCTGACGTCGAAGCCGTAGGAGGCGGCCATCTGGACCAGCTCCTTCAGCGCGCGGATCTGCTCGGAGATCTCCTCGCGCAGGCGCAGGACGTCCTCGTCGATGCGGCTCACCTCCAGCGAGGCGAGCTGGGCCTTCTTGTCCTTGATCAGGAAATCGGCGCCGTAGAGAGCCAGCCGGCGATAGTCGCCGATGATGCGGCCGCGGCCATAGGCGTCGGGCAGGCCGGTGATGACGCCGGACTTGCGGCAGCGCAGCATCTCGGGCGTGTAGACATCGAACACGCCGTCATTGTGCGTCTTGCGCAGGGCCGGGAAGATCTCTTCCAGCTTCGGCGATGGGGTGTAGCCGTAGGCCTCGAGCCCCGTCTTGACCATGCGCCAGCCGCCGAACGGCATGATCGCGCGCTTCAGCGGCTTGTCGGTCTGCAGGCCGACGATCACTTCCAGTTCCCGGTCGATGTAGCCGGCGGCGTGCGAGGTGATGGAGGCGAAGACTTCGGTGTCGGCGTCCAGAACGCCGCCCTTGGCGGCGCGTTCCTGCTTCAGCAGGTCGGTGACCTTGGCGAACAGCGCGGTGGTGCGGGCGGTGGGGCCAGCGACGAAGCCTGCGTCGCCTTCATAAGGGCACAGGTTGCGCTGGATGAAATCGCGGACGTCGACCGAGCGGCGCCAGACGCCCGGGGCGAAGCCGCGCCAGGGGTCGGCGGCGGACTGCTGCTCCGTTGTCTGGGCAAGTCCGTCCATCAGCAGGGTGTCCATGATGACTCCTCAGAGATTCAGACGTCGGCGCGGATCGTAGGCCGTGTCGGCAGTCTCGTGGTGCCCGCGAACCGGCGGGGCGATTGGAAACATAGGCGCGATGGGCGCCGGATTCGTTGATACACGTCATATTTTCAGCCCGGGCCGGTGGCGGCAGATGCCATGGATGGATGCCGTGGTTTGCGCCCGCTCTGTAGTTTTACTACATACCCCCGGACGGGCTTCCCGACAAGGCGAACCGGCTCGACATTTTGTCGCAGGGCAAGGTTCAGCAGCTTGGAAAGGCTCGGAAAGGACGTCTTCTCCGGGCGACTTAATCGGTCGTTCGCAGCGCTGTATATGTAGCTTTGCTACATGTGCTAGGCTGACCCACAATCAGAAGGGAGAGCCCCCAAATGCTGGCGAGAATCGCCGCCGTCCGCGACCAGATCCGGCCATCGGAACGCAAGCTGGCCGACTATGCGATGGCCCATCCGGGCGACGTCATCAACCTGTCGATGGCCGAACTGGCCGACCGGGTCGGGGTGAGCGAGCCGACGGTGGCGCGCTTCTGCGCGGCGCTCGGCTGCCGCGGCTTCCGGGAGTTCAAGATCAAGCTGGCGCAGGACATCGCCGGCGGCATGCCCTTCCTGCACCAGGACCTGTCCGCGGGTTTGGAACTGGAGTCCGACGGCGTGGGGGCTGGGACGGTGCCGGGCGCGGTGCTGGCCGGCAAGCTGTTCGACCGCACCATCGCCACGCTCATGCAGGTGCGCAACAACCTGCCGGCCGAGGCGGTGGACCGCGCCGCCGATGTTCTGGCCGCGGCACGGCGGATCGAATTCTACGGCTCCGGCAATTCCGGCACGGTGGCGGAGGATATCCAGCGCAAGTTCTTCCGGCTGGGCATGCCGACGGTCGCCTACACCGACTCCCACGTCTATTTCGCCTCCGCCCTGACGCTGGCGAAGGGCGACGCCGTGGTCGCGGTCTCCAGCACCGGCCGCACCCGCGACATCCTGGATGCCGTGCGGAACGCCCGCAAGGCCGGCGCCGACGTGGTGGCGCTGACCCGCTCCGGCTCGCCGCTGGCGGAGATGGCGACCGTCAGCCTCGTCGCCGACATCGCCGACGATTTCGACATCCATTCGCCGATGACCGTCCGCATCGCCCATCTGGTGCTGGGCGATATCCTGTCGATCGCCGTGGCCCTGCGCATGGGCGACACGTTGCAGGAACGGCTGAAGCGCCACGACCGCGCCGTGGACGCGCATGTGTCTGAAACGGTGTCGGCACGGGCCGGCGATAGTTAAGACAGGTCAGAGGTTCATAGCGTAGGGTCGCAGTCAGCGTCCCTTTTAACAAATGCGCCAAAAAGGACGGAAGTCCTATAAAATCCGGCAGTTCCCACCCGCATGCGGAGGCCGGCCAGATGGAACAGCAGCAGGGATCATGTTTCACGACGTTCCATCCACCCGATGCTCTTCTTATCGGAAGGGCGGGGTGTTGCAACATGGAACGACAGCTGGGATCCTGTTCCACGCTGTTCCATCCGTCCGGCCGTCCACCCTATCGAGTGGCAGGTTCACCGGCTGCCCGGCAGCGTCGCCCCGCCGCGGGCGTAGACCTGGATCGGCCGGCAATCCTCGTCCAACGTGACCACCAGGGAGCCGGGCTGGTCCTTCAGATAGACCCAGGCGTCCCAGCGGACGATGGCGTCACGGAACTCGTCGCGGTAGAGGCCGTAGCTCAGGCCGCGGATATCGCCGGCCGGAATATGCATCCCCGTCAGCACCGCCGCGGTCTGCGGGTTGCACTCGCCCGCGGAGTAGCGCTCGAGCGTGCTCAGCACCGCCGGGTCGGGCTGCGCCACCGGCGGGGGCGAGATGACGGAGGCGCAGGCCGAGACCAGAAGGGTCAGCCCACCGGCCGCGGTTGCGGCGGCAATCTTCGGCGTGTTCATGGAGGACACCACGGTTTCTATTCGTCTTTCCGGAAATATGGGCGCCGGCCGCCGGGGCGTCGACTGCACGTTCGGCAAGCCTCCTGCGTCATGTTCGCCGACCTGCCGCCGTCGCGGCGCGCCGCCCTTGCCTCCCGCCCGCCTTTGGCGCAAGAGGTGACGGGAGAAAGTCCCTGCACCGTTCACGCTGCGGAGCAAGCCCCCATGAGCGCCGATCAGATGAGCACCGATCAGATGAGCACCGATCAGACCGCCACCGCCTTCACCCCGACCTGCGACCTGTTCGACCGGTTCAAGGACGACGCCCGCTACGTCCTGCCGGGCTTCCGCGATTTCGGCGCCGTCACCCGCTTCGCAGGCGAGGTCGTCACCGTGAAGTGCCTGGAGGACAATTCCCGCGTGAAGGAACTGCTGGCCACCCCCGGCGCCGGCCGCGTCCTGGTGGTCGATGGCGCCGGCAGCCTGCGCTGTGCCCTGATGGGCGACATGATCGCCGCCTCGGCCGTCAGGAACGGCTGGGCCGGGGTGGTGATCTGGGGCTGCGTCCGCGACGTGGCGGAACTGGCGACCCTGCCGCTCGGCATCAAGGCGCTGGCGCCGATCCCGCGCGCCTCCACCCGCCGCGACCAGGGGCTGGTGGATGTGCCGGTCGAACTGCCGGGCGCCGCCGTCCGGCCCGGCGACATCCTGTTCGCCGACGAGGACGGCATCGTCCTGCTGACGCCGGAGCAAGCCGCCGCGCTGAAGTAAAGCGGGGTTGGCAAAGTGGTCATACCAAGCGCCGGTAATACCAATGCAAAAAGAATGGCTGCTTCATCCTGCCCGCTTCACGTAAGCGGGGCGCCCCCTTGCGCTTTCATTTAAGCGGGCATATAAACCCGACCTGAGTTCAAGCGGGCCGTCTCACGGTTCCCATCCAAGGGCCGGCCTTTCATTTATGAGGAACCCTGCCGTGCTCGAAGCCTATCGCCAGCACGCGGCCGAACGCGCCGCCCTCGGAATCCCGGCCCTGCCCCTCACCGCGAAGCAGACGTCGGAGCTGATCGACCTGCTGAAGGCCCCGCCGGCGGGCGAGGAGGCCTTCCTCCTCGACCTCATCACCCACCGCGTTCCGGCCGGCGTCGATGACGCCGCCCGCGTCAAGGCCGGCTTCCTGGCCGCCGTCGCCAAGGGCAACGACAGCTCGCCGCTGATCTCCAAGGTCAAGGCCACCGAACTGCTGGGCACCATGCTCGGCGGCTTCAACGTCCAGCCGCTGATCGACCTGCTGTCGGACGCCGAATGCGGCGCCGCCGCCGCGGAAGGCCTGAAGAAGACCCTGCTGGTCTTCGACTTCTTCCACGACGTCAAGGAACTGGCCGACAAGGGCAACGCCAACGCCAAGGCGGTGCTGCAGTCCTGGGCCGATGCGGAGTGGTTCACCTCGCGTCCGGAAGTCCCGGCGTCGATGACGCTGACCGTCTTCAAGGTGTCGGGCGAGACCAACACCGACGACCTGTCGCCGGCCCCCGACGCCTGGAGCCGTCCGGACATCCCGCTGCACGCGCTCGCCATGCTGAAGAACCCGCGTCCGGGCATCGAGGCCGACGAGCCGGGCCAGCGCGGTCCGACCAAGCAGCTGGAAGCGCTGAAGCAGAAGGGCAACCTGATCGCCTATGTCGGCGACGTGGTCGGCACCGGCTCCTCGCGCAAGTCCGCCACCAACTCGGTGCTGTGGTTCACGGGCGAGGACATCCCGTTCGTCCCGAACAAGCGTTTCGGTGGCGTCTGCCTGGGCACCAAGATCGCCCCGATCTTCTACAACACCATGGAAGACGCCGGCGCGCTGCCCATCGAGTTGGACGTCAACCAGATGGAGATGGGCGACGTCATCGAGCTGCGCCCCTATGAGGGCAAGGCCCTGAAGAACGGCGAGGTCATCGCCGAGTTCACCGTGAAGTCCGAGGTGATCTTCGACGAGGTGCGCGCCGGCGGCCGCATCCCGCTGATCATCGGCCGCGGCCTGACCGCCCGCGCCCGCGAGGCGCTGGGGCTGGCTCCGTCGACCCTGTTCCGCCAGCCTGCCGCCCCGGCCGACACCGGCAAGGGCTTCACGCTGGCCCAGAAGATGGTCGGCCGCGCCTGTGGCCTGCCGGAAGGCAAGGGCGTCCGTCCGGGCACCTATTGCGAGCCGAAGATGACCACGGTCGGGTCGCAGGACACCACCGGCCCGATGACCCGCGACGAGCTGAAGGACCTGGCCTGCCTGGGCTTCTCGGCCGACCTTGTGATGCAGTCCTTCTGCCACACCGCCGCTTATCCGAAGCTGGTGGACGTGAAGATGCACCACGAGCTGCCGGACTTCATCTCCACCCGCGGCGGCGTGGCGCTGCGTCCGGGCGACGGCGTCATCCACTCCTGGCTGAACCGCCTGCTGCTGCCGGACACCGTCGGCACCGGCGGCGACAGCCACACCCGCTTCCCGATCGGCATCAGCTTCCCGGCCGGTTCCGGTCTGGTCGCCTTCGCCGCCGCCACCGGCGTCATGCCGCTGGACATGCCGGAATCGGTGCTGGTCCGCTTCAAGGGCGAGATGCAGCCGGGCGTCACCCTGCGTGACCTCGTCAACGCCATCCCGCTCTATGCGATCAAGGCCGGCCTGCTGACCGTCGAGAAGAAGGGCAAGAAGAATATCTTCTCCGGCCGCGTGCTGGAGATCGAAGGTCTGCCGGATCTGAAGGTCGAGCAGGCGTTCGAACTGACCGACGCCTCGGCCGAGCGGTCGGCGGCGGGCTGCACCGTGCTCCTGAACAAGGAGCCGATCATCGAGTACATGACCTCCAACATCACGCTGATGAAGTGGATGATCGCCAACGGGTACGCCGACGCGCGCACCCTGGAGCGACGCATCAAGGCGATGGAGGCGTGGATCGCCGATCCGCAGTTGCTGAAGCCCGACGCCGATGCCGAGTATGCCGCGGTGATCGAGATCGATCTGGCCGACATCAAGGAACCGATCCTGGCCTGCCCGAACGATCCGGACGACGTGAAGACGCTGTCGGAGGTTGCCGGCGACAAGATCGACGAGGTGTTCATCGGCTCCTGCATGACCAACATCGGCCACTTCCGCGCCGCGGGGAAGATCCTGAACGGCAAGTCGGACATCCCGACCCGCCTGTGGATCGCCCCGCCGACGAAGATGGACGCGATGATGCTGACCGAGGAAGGCTATTACGCCACCCTCGGCAAGGCCGGCGCCCGCATGGAGATGCCGGGCTGCTCGCTGTGCATGGGCAATCAGGCGCAGGTCCGCAAGGGCTCGACCGCCATCTCGACGTCGACCCGCAACTTCCCGAACCGTCTGGGCATCGACACCCGCGTCTACCTGTCGTCGGCCGAACTGGCCGCCGTCGCGGCGCTGCTGGGCAAGATCCCGACCAACGAGGAGTATCTGGCCCAGGTCGGCGTGGTGAACCAGGCCGCCGCCGACATCTACCGCTACATGAACTTCGACCAGATCCCGGCCTTTCAGGAAGTCGCGGACAAGGTCGCCGTCCCGGCCTGATAGCCGGACGCAGCGGTGAATGACGAAACCCCCGCCGGATCGCTCCGGCGGGGGTTTTTGCTTCGCTCAAGAGGTTCAGGCCATGCGATAGGCGCTGCGGTCTTCCGCCCGTGCCGGCTTTTCCAGATAGATGCCTTGCCGCGGAACGGCGATGCTATCGAACTCGTCCGCCAGCCGGTGCAGGGCGGCCCGCATCTCCGCTCCGTGCATCGGTTCGCCATGACCGGTGATGACCAACTCCGGTTCAAGGGCCGCCAACCGAGCGACCGAATCCTTGGCCTTGTCCCACTCGACCGTGAAGTACATGGGCGGTCCGTGCATTTCCGCCCGCTGCACCGCGACGGCATATGCCGACTCCTGCCCCGTGGTGACGAAGGCGTCGCCGACGATCATCGAGCGGTCCTGCTCCCGCCAGAAGGAGACATGGCCGACGCTGTGCCCCGGCGTGTGAACCCAGCGCCAGCCCGGCATGACCGGCACCGATCCATCCTCCGGCAGGGCACGCAGGCGAGATCCGACATCCACCGGCTTGCGCGGGTAGAGACGCGCCAGCGCCGCCATCGCGCCCCCGCCGACCGACGGATCGCCGGGCGGGTAGGCGGCGCGGCCGTTCAGATAGGGGTGTTCCAGCGGGTGGGCGTAGACCGGGGCATCCCACTCTTCCGCCAGATCCTCCAAGGTCCCGACATGGTCGAAATGGCCGTGGGTCATGACGATGGCGGCGGGGCGGGAATCGCGGCCGAACCGCTCCGCCGCCGCGCTGCGGATGAAGCCCTTGGTGCCGATCAGTCCGGTGTCGATCAGCACCCATTCGCGGTCGCCGGCTCGCGGCGGCCCCCAGAACACCACATTGACGATGCCGAGCCGCCGATAGGCGATGTCAGGCGCGATCTCGTGCGTATGGTCGTTGCGCAGCGCGTCGAGTGCCGGATCGATCGCGCTGCTGTCCTCCGACAAGGGAATCTGCGTGGCCATGGTCGTCCATCTCCTGCCCGTGTCATCCGACAACAGCGTGGAGCGGTGCTTGTCCTGCAGTCCTCTGCCGGCCCGGCGCTTTACGGCATGAACTGGCCGCCGTTCACGTCCAGAATCTGCCCGGTGATATAGCCCGAGCAGGCGTGGGAGGCGAAGAACAGAAAGGTCGGGGCGCATTCCTCCGGCTTGCCGAAGCGGCCCATCGGGATGCCGGTGGACACGCGGGCCTTGGCTGCCTCGTCCTTGTCGGCGTGGAAGGCGGTGTCGAAGGTGCCGGGCGACACGGTGTTGAAGCGGATGCCCTCCTTGGTGTGGAAGGCGACCCAGTTCTTCTGGATGTTGTGCAGCCACGCCTTGGCCGCCCCATACAGCCCGGCACCCGGCCCGCCGCCGGTGTATCCGGCGACCGACCCGACCAGGATCACCGATGCGGTCTGCCCGCTGTCCTTGGCCGATTGCCGCAAATGGGGCAGGGCGTGCTTGGTGGTCATCAGGGCGGAACGGGCGTTCAGGTCGGTCACCGCGTCGAAGAATTCGTCGTCGATCTCCTCCAGCGGCTTGCGGGCGACCAGCCCGCCGGCATTGTTGATCAGAACGTCGATCCCGCCGAACCGCTCGACGAAGGCGTCCACCACCGCTTTGCAGGCGGCGCTGTCGCTCAGGTCGCCGGGGAAGAAGGCGGCTTCGCCGCCCGCCTGCTCCATCGCGGCCAGGGTGGGGCCGAGATCGGCCGGCGCCTTGCGGCCGTTGATGCCGACCTTGGCGCCGCAGCGGGCGAATGCCTGGGCCGCGGCCAGACCGATCCCCTGGGTCGAGCCGGTGATGAGGACGCGGCGGCCGTTCAGATCGTTGAACATAGACAGGTTCCTTATCATCAGGCTTGGTTCTGGGGACTGGTGGCGCCGGGCCGCCGGCTTTCCATCCGGTGTGCGCGCCAGCGCTTCACCAGCGGCAGCAGCAGGGTCAGGATGGCGACCGACAGCAGCACCACCGTGATCGGACGGGTATAGAGGAAGTCGTAGCTTCCGCCCGACAGCGACAGCGCCCGGCGGAAATTGGCCTCCGCCATCGGTCCCATGATCAGGGCCAGCACCACCGGAGAGGCCGGGAAGTCCCACTTCTGCATGAAGTACCCGGCGACACCCGCCGCCAGCATGATCCCGATGTCGAACAGGCTGTTGTTGATGGCATAGGTGCCGACGATGCACAGGACCAGGATCACCGGCGTCAGCACCGACTTCGGCATCTGCAGGACCCGGCCCATGAAGCGCAGCGATCCCAAACCGATGACCAGCATGGCGACGTAGCAGAACAGCATGCCGGCGAACAGGGTGAAGACCAGGTCCGCATGGTCCTTCAACAGCAGGGGTCCCGGCTGCAGCCCCTGCAGCGTCAGCGCACCCAGCATAACCGCGGTCACCGCGTCGCCCGGAATGCCCAGCGTCAGCATGGTCAGCAGCGCGCCGCCGGTGCAGCCGTTGGCACCGGCTTCGCACGCGGCGACACCGGCCAGTTCGCCCTTGCCGTAATTCTCCGGCGTCCGGCTGAACCGCTTGGCCTCGTTATAGGCGACATAGGCGGCGATGTCGGCGCCGGCGCCCGGAATGATGCCGATCACAATTCCGAGGCCGGAGGAGCGCGCCACCGTACCCAGCATGCGGCGATAGGTCGGCCAATCCGGCAGGATGCGGCCCAGCGCCGCCGCCATGCCCAGGCGGACCTTCGGGTCCTCCAGCGTCTTGAAGGCTTCGGCCGCGGCGAACAGCCCGATCATCACCGGGATGAAGGGGACGTTGAACAGCTCGGTATAGCCGCCGGTGAAGCGGGGAAATCCGTCCATCGGGTCCATGCCGACCGTGGCGATCAGCAGCCCCAGGAAGCCGGCGATCAGTCCCTTGATGACCGAACGGCCGGAGATGCTGGCGATGATGCTCAATCCGAAGACGGCCAGCGCGAAGCTTTCCGGCGCACTGAACTCAAGGGCAAAGCCGGCCAGGATCGGCGCCATGAAGATCAGCACGATGATGCTGGCGGTTCCGCCCAGGAAGGAGGACAGCGTCGCCGTGCCGAGAGCCACGCCGGCCATGCCTTTCCTGGTCAGCTCGAACCCATCCATCGCCGTGGCCGCCGCCGCGGGGGTGCCGGGGATGCGCAGCAGGATCGCCGTCACCGACCCGCCATAGACGCCCCCGAAGAAGACGCCGGAAATCATCAGCAGGCCGGACACCGGGTCCATGCCGAAGGTGAAGGGCAGCAGGATGGCGACGCCCATGGTGGCGGTAAGGCCGGGCAGGGCGCCGATGACGATGCCCAGCGCCACGCCGACGAGGGCGAGCAGCAATGCCAGCGGGTTGGAGGCCAGCGTGGCGAAGCCGCCCATCAGAAGGTCGAGTTCATGCATGGCGGCTGTCTCCCACCGGGCAGGGGGTGGCGACGGAGTGGGGAACGGGGGTCATTCGAACAGGCTCCCCACCGGCAGCGGCACCTGCAGCATGTAATGGAAGACGCCGTAGACCAGCGCGGTCACCCCGACGGCGAGCACCGGATTCCACACCGGGCTGCGCTGTCCCATCAGCGCCATGATGACGGCCATGTAGACGGCGGTGGCTGGGCCATAGCCGACATGCTCCATCGCGGCGATGCAGGCGGCGGTCGCCAGCATGCCCAGCGCGACACCGGCATAGCCGGCAATGCCGACCCGCGCCTGCCCATCCGCGGCGGGAGCGGTGGGGGCGCGCAGCGTGTTGGCGATCAGGATCAGGCACAGCAGGATCAGCGCGCCGGAATGAATGATCGGGAAGCGCGCGGCGCCGACATCGGCGGCAAGCATGCTTTTCGGAAAATCAGAGGTTGCGGCGATGGCCGACGCGGCGATCGCGATCAGCACGACGGCGATCACCAGATTCGCGATCTTCGTCGTCAACGGGATGGCGTTGCCGAAATCGTCGCTGGAGCCGGGGCGTTCGCTCCCGGCGGGCGGGTTGCTCATGGTCCGGTCTCCTCAACCGACAAGGCGACCCCGGCGGCAGACCGCCGGGGTCTGTTCGGTCAGGCGTTACTTCGCCATGCCCAGCTTGGTCATCATGCCCTTGAAGAAGGCATTGTCCTTCTGCATGACCTGACCGAACTCGGGACCGTCGGCATAGGCCCAGGTCAGGTTCATCTTGGCGAGCTGGTCGCGGAAGCTCTGGTCCTCCGCCGCGGCCTTGCTGGCCGTGCGCAGGGTTTCGACCACTGCAGCCGGGGTCTTCTTCGGAACGACGATGCCGCGCCAGGTGGCGACGGACAGGTCGATGCCCTTCTCCTTCAGCGTCGGTACGTCTGGGAAGGCCTTCTGGCGCTGGTCGGCCATGACCGCCAACATGCGCAGCTGGCCGGCGGCGAGCTGGCTCGACACCTCGGCCGGGCTGACCGACACCGCCTCGATATGGCCGCCCAGCAGCGAGGTCACGGCCGGGTTGGCGCCGTCGAAGGGCACATGGTTGAAGGTCGTGCCGGTCCTGTCCGCGAGTGCTTCGGCCGCGAGGTGCCAGATGGCGCCGGTTCCGGAATTGCCGATGCGCACCTTGCCGGGATTGGCCTTGGCGTTGTCCAGGAACTCCTCGAAGGTCTTCCAGGGCGCATCGGCCTTGACGGTGATCGCGCTAGGCTCCGCGTTCAGGCGGGCGATGGGGGTGAAGTCGTCCACGGTGAAGCGGGCGACGCCCATATGCGGCAGCAGGGTGATCTCCACCGTGCCCATGCCGATCTTATAGCCGTCGGGGCGGGCGGCCATGATCTCGGTGAGGCCGACGGCACCGCCGCCGCCGGTCTTGTTGACCACACCGATCGGCTGCGGCAGGTGCTTCTTCGCCGCGTCGGCGAAGGCACGGGCGACGAGGTCGGTGCCACCGCCGGCGGCGTAGGGGACGATCAGCTCGATGGGCTTCGTCGGATAGTCGGCGGCGAAGGCCGCGCCGGGCAGGGTCGCGGCGCCGGCGATCAGCGCGCTTGCGGACAAGCCGACCGTCAGTGCACGGCGGGAAAGGCGATTGGTGACCTTCATGGGATTCCCTCTGTGGTGCGCCGGCGTGTGCGCCGGTCGTTGGATGGTGAAAATCGAAAGCGAGGTCAGCGGGGGGCGGTCCCCTCCGCCCAAGCCTGGGCGAAGCGGGCTGCTCGGGCGGCCAGATCCGCCACCGGCAGGCCGGGGCTGTAGAGGGCGGAGCCGAGGCCGAAGCCGGCCGCACCCGCCGCGCGGTAGGGCTGCATGGTATCGGGCGTGATGCCGCCGACGGGGAGCAGCCGCACGCTGTGCGGAACCACCGCGCGCAACGCCTTCACCACCGGCGGGGTGATCTGCTCCGCGGGAAACAGCTTCAGCGCATCGGCACCGGCGGCGAGCGCCGCGAAAGCCTCCGTCGCCGTGGCGACGCCGGGCACGCAGATCATCGACCGCGACTTGGCGGCGCGGATGATCGCGGTGTCCGCATGCGGCATCACCACCAGATCGGCGCCGATGGCGGCCAGCCGGTCGACCTGATCCAGCGCCAGGACCGTCCCGGCCCCGACCAGCGCATCCTGCGGCAGGGCACGGCGAATGGCCTCGATGCTGTCGAACGGGTCGGGGGAGTTCAGCGGCACCTCGACCAGCCGAAAGCCGGCGTCATAGAGCGCGTTGGCCGCAGGCACAGCCTCCGCCGGGGTGAGGCCGCGCAGGATCGCGACCAGCGGCAGGGCGGCGAAGGCCGCATCGACGCGGGCGGTAAGCGAAAGCTCTGTCATTATGCGCTCTTGATGCTGGAGGGCGTCGCGGACGCGGAGGGCAGAAGGCCGGCTGCGGCGGCGAACTGGAACAGGCCGCGGGGTGCGGTATTGCCAAGCTGTGCGGCAGGCGTGGTGCCGAAGGCGGCAAGGCCGCGGCTGTAGCGGCGGCAAAGTGCCGGATCGCCGATCAGCAGCAGCGGCGTGCCGGCCGGCATCTCCGCCAGTAGAGCAAGTCCCGACCGCAACTCGTGACCGATCAGCAGGCCCGACAGGTAGTGCGACAGCGCTTCCGGCGGCAGACGTTTGGTCAGCCCCAGCGTGCGGGTGGCGAACAGCTGGTGCGGCAGGTCGCCCGGCCCGGCCGATTGCGCGGCCCGGATGCCGATGGAGAAAGCCTCCTCCTCATCTTCCGGCGTCGCGTCGACCCCGGCCGGCATAAGGCGGCCCAACAGCGAGTGGGTTTTCAGGACCGCGAACAGCTCGCCCGTCATGTAGGAGGAGAAGCCTGCGATGCGGCCGTCGGCGACCCGGACCCATTTGGAATGGGTGCCGGGCATCGCGACACAGGCATTGCGTGCCCAATCAGCATTCCCGGCCAGCGCGCCGGCGATCTGGATCTCTTCGCCTCGCATCACGTCGGGAATCGACTTGGCGGAAACGCCGCCGTCGGGATCGTGCAGGACGCCCGGCGCGATCAGGATCCGGCGGCCGGCCGCCGTCTCGACACGCGCCGCCTTGTCGGCCAGCGTCGTCGCGTCGGCCGGCGTGGTGACATAGGGGGCCTCGACCCAGCCCTGGGCGCTGCCGACCATGCCGCCGGCGACCACCGGCAGAGCAGGATGGGCGTCCAGCCAGTCGCCGCAAAGTCCGGTCAATGCGGCATCGAAGCCCGCGGCGCCGGGCTGCGGCAGGTTCTGGATGCCATGCCCGCTCGACCGCTCGGTCAGTATGCGGGCGGAACTATCCAGCAGGAAACCGCGCAAGCTCGACGTGCCCCAATCCAGTGCGATCAGCACAGGGCGGTCGGGAGTCGTTCCGGCAGCGGAGGTCACGGTGCGGTCCATCCCAGATCCTTGGAAATTGCCTCGGCCGTCGCGCGGACCAGCGGTCCCAGCGTCGTCATGCGGTCTTCGGGCATGTAGGGAACGGCGCTGGCGACGCTGACCGCCGCCACCACCAGATTCCGTCCGTCGCGTACCGGAGCGGCGACGCAGCGGATGCCGAGTTCGTTCTCTTCCAAATCCATCGCCCAACCCTGGGCGACGTAGCGGGTCAACTGTTCCTGGAACACCGGCCAGTCGGCCGGACGCGGCCGGCCGGCCGGCGGCTCTGCCGGACAGGTCAGCGCATGGAGCGCCTGCCAGCGCGCCGGCGGCATCCCCAGCATCAGCGCCTTGCCCAATCCAGTGGAGGCGAGCGGCATGCGCTGTCCGGTGCGGGACCGCATTTCCAGCCCGCGGGTGCCGGGAATCTTGTCGAGGTAGAACACCTCGCCATTCTCCTCGACGCCGAGATGGACGGTGTCGCCGGTGGTCTCGGCCAGGGCCTCGATATGCGGGCGGGCGATGGCGACCAACGGGCGCTGCTCAAGCGCCTTCATGCCGAGTTGGATCAGCTTTGGCCCCAGCAGATAGCCCTTGTAGGGGATGTGGTGGAGATACCCCTCCGCCACCAGACTGGAGAGCATACGGTTGGTGGTGCTACGCGGGGTGCCGAGCCGTGCTGCGATCCCCTTCACGTCGCCGATGCCGGCCGCCACACATTCCAGCAGCGCAAGTCCGCGCAGCAGGGTCTGTGTCCCGGTCCCCTGGGTCTTTCCGGCGTCAGCCTCCTGCTCCATCGCTGCCATCGCCGCGCTCATGGTTTGTTTGACCACCATTGATTTCTCCGATGCTGGCGTATGTGCCGTAGTGTGTCAAATAATTTTGTTTGGTGCCAAATAGTGGGACAATTCTAACGGCGACGAACGGTCGCGGCTCGGTTCGGAGCGCTACGAAACCCATGATCGCGCTTTCAAAATCCTGTCGTATCGGTCAGAAAAGGAAACATGCCGGGACCGGCGGACATGGTCCCTTACAAAACAGCAATCCTGGGAGAACCAACCATGCGTCTCACCGTCCTTTCCTTCGTCAGCGCGACGGCGCTGCTGGCCGGCTTCGGCACGGCGCAGGCCGACATCGTGATCGGACTCGGCACGGCGACCACGGGTCCGGTGGCAGCACTGGGTGAGCAGTCGGTGTATGGCGCCAAGCAGGCGGTCGCGGACATCAACGCCAAGGGTGGCGTGCTGGGCCAGAAGCTGGTGCTGAAGGTGGGCGACGACGCCTGCGATCCGCGGCAGGCGGTGGCCGTCGCCAACCAGTTCGTGCGCGATCAGGTCACGGCCGTGGTCGGCCATCTCTGCTCCGGCGCCAGCATTCCGGCGGCCGACGTCTACCAGGAGGAAGGCGTGGTGATGGTCAGCCCGACCGCCACGAACCCGCTGCTGACCGCCAAGGGCTATCCGACCATCTTCCGCGTCTGCGGCCGTGACGACCAGCAGGGCGTGGTCGCCGGCAACTATCTGGCCCAGAACTTCAAGGGCAAGAACATCGCCGTGCTGGACGACAAGCAGGCCTATGGCAAGGGGCTGGCCGACGTCGTGGTGGAGACGCTGGAGAAGGCCGGCGGGAAGGTGGCCTATCGCGGTTCGGTCACGGCCGGCGAGAAGGACTTCTCGGCGCTGATCACCAGCCTGAAGGACAAGAACATCGATGCCGTCTATTACGGCGGCTACCATCCGGAACTGGGCCTGATCGTCCGTCAGGCGCAGGAACAGGGGCTGAAGCCGCAGTTCATCGCCGGCGACGGCCTGAACAACCAGGAATACTGGTCGATCACCGGTCCGGCGGGCGAGGGCACGCTCTACACCGACAGCCCGTCGGCGGCCAGCGATCCCAAGGCGCAGGAGCTGATTGCCTCCTTCAAGAAGGCCGGCCTGCCGGAACCGGGCAACTTCGCCTTCTACAGCTATGCCGCGGTCCAGGTCATCGCCCAGGGGCTGCAGAAGTCCGGCGGCACCGACGGCGGCAAGCTGGCGAAGACCCTGCATGCCAACAGCTTCGACACCGTCGTCGGTTCGATCGAATTCGACAAGAAGGGCGACATCGTCAAGCCGAACTACGTCATGTATGTCTGGAGCAACGGTCAGCCCAAGATGATCGCCCAGAAGTAACGATGGCCAAGAGCCGGCCCGGCCTCAGGCATGGGCCGGCTCTTCTTTGCCTGCGAGTTCCGGTGTTTTCACGTATTTGCGGATGAAGTCTTCGACCGGCATCGGCCGGTCGAAATAGTAGCCCTGGAAGATCGTGCAGCCGCGGTCTTCCAGGAAGTCCCGCTCGGCCGCGGTCTCCACCCCCTCCGCCACCGCCTTCAGGCCGAGACGGCTGGAGATCGACAGCATCGTTTCCACCAGCACGGCATTGTGGCTGTTGCGGTCGACATCCTGGACGAAGGAGCGGTCGATCTTGATCTCTCCCACCGGCAGCCGCTTCAGATAGGACAGCGACGAGAAGCCAGTGCCGAAATCGTCCAGCGAGAAGGAAATCCCGAAGGCCGCCAGTTCCGACATCTTGGCGACGGTGTCGGCGCAGTCGCCGACGGCGATGCCCTCGGTAATCTCCAGTGTCAGGCGGCGCGGATCGGTGCGGGTGGCGCGCAGGGCGGCGATGACGCCGGCGCAGAAAGTCTGCTGACGGAACTGGCGCGGGCTGATGTTGACCGACAGGTGGCAGTCGCTGCCGGAATCGGCCAGACGGCGCAGCACATGGCAGGCCTCCATCAGAATCCAGTCGCCCAGCGGCAGGATCAGGCCGGACTCCTCCGCCACCGCGATGAAGGCGCCGGGGGCGACGAAGCCGCGCTGCGGATGCTGCCAGCGGATCAGCGCCTCCGCCGCCACCAGCGTGCCGTCGGCCCGGGTCTGGGGCTGCAGGAACAGGGTGAATTCCCCGGCATCGACCGCCTTGCGCAGATCCTGCTGCAGCAGCAGACGGGCCTGGGCATCCGCCAGCATGGCGGGGTCATAGTCGCGGATGGTGTTCCGCCCGCCGTCCTTGGCGGCATACATGGCGGTGTCCGCCTGTTTCAGCAGATCCTCCACCGACTCGTCCGGCGTCTTGGGGAAGATTGTCAGGCCGATGCTGGCGAAGATGCTGTGTTCGCAACGGTCGAGCTGGAAGGGCTGGGCCACCGCCAGCCGCAGCTTTTCCGCCACCCGCCGGGCGATCTCCGCCGCCTCCTCCTCCGCAGCCCCCAGGTCGGGCAGCAGGATGACGAACTCGTCGCCGCTAAGCCGGCTGACCAGATCGCCCTTGCGCAGGGTGGCGTTCAGCCGCGCCGCCAACTCGCGCAGCAGCATGTCGCCGACGATGTGGCCGCGGGCGTCGTTCAGCCCCTTGAAGTCGTCGAGGTCTAGGAACATCAACGCGCCATAGCGGCCGGTCTGGCGCGCCGCCCGCAGATGGCCGTCCAGATGCTCCAGCAGCAGGCGGCGGTTCGGCAGGTTGGTCAGCGGGTCGTAGAAGGCGAGATTCTCGATCTGCCGCTCCGTCCGCTTCCGCTCGGTGACGTCCATCACCACGGTCAGGTAGCCGCGCACCGAGCCGCCGCTGTCGCGCAGCATGCTGGTCAGGGTGGAAACGGAAATGCGGGCGCCGTCCCTGCGCAGTCCGGTCCATTCGCCGGGCTCGGGCTGGCCGCTGTCGCGGGTGCGGGTGACCAGCGCATCGAAACCCGCCCGCACCGGCCGGCCGAGTTCCACGGAGAGGACGTCGGCATGGGCGCGCAGCTCGTCCCGGTCATACAGCCGCGGCAGGTCGGTGGTGCCGACCATCTCCTCGGCCGGGTAGCCGAAGATGCGCTCCGCCTCGCGGTTGAAGACGCGGACGACGCCGTCCAGCGTGGTGGCGATGATGCCGCAGGCGGCGCTCTCCAGGATGCCGGTGTTCAAAGACAGGCTGTCCTTCAGCGCTTCGCGGCTGGCATAGGTCTCGGTCACGTCCTGGAAGACCATGACGACGCCATGCAGCGCGCCGTCGCGGTCGCGGATCGGCGAGGCCATGTCGGCGATGTGGCTGCGGACGCCGCCGCGCGCCACCAGCACCGTGTGGTTGGCGAGGCCGACCATTTCGCCGTTCTCCAGCACCTGCTGGACCGGCACCGGCACCCGTTGCCGGGTCTCGGCATTCTCGATGTCGAAGACTTCGCTTACCGGGCGGCCGACCGCTTCGGCCACCGTCCAGCCGGTCAGGCGTTCCGCCACCGGGTTCATCAGGGAAACGCGGCCGGCGGTGTCGGTGGCGATCAGCCCGTCGCCGATCGACAGCAGCGTGACGCGCGCCTGCTCCTTCTCCCGCCACAGGTCGCGCTGGGACCTGTGCAGGGCGTCGTAGGGATGATGCACGGCGGTGACGAAGACGGCCCGATACAGGTACCAGTAGCCGATGACCTTGTAGATGTGTCCGGCCACATTGGCGAGGTCGTAGACGGTGAGATAGAGCGTAAAGCACATCTCGCTGATTGCGATGGCGACGGCGGCGATGACAAGGCGAGGGACGTCCAGCGTCTGCGCCTCGCGCCGGCGGCGGTGGAAAATCAGAGCGGCGCCGGCATAGAAAAGAACCAACGCATATTCGGCCGCCACCTTCAGCGGCGTCAGCCCTTCGCCGGGCAGATAGGTTCGCGGCAGCAGGTGCGGGTACCACAGGATGGCGACGAACGCCGCGGCGGTCGCCAGCAGCACCCCGCCGATCAGCGGATAGCGCAGCGCCGCCGACCCCGGGCGCCAGGGCAGGGTGGCCGCCATCAGCAGGGAAACCGCCGCCATCGCCCGGGCGCCGAGCCAGAAGGCGATCGCCTTCTCCGGCCCCGAGGGCGTCACGAAATCGGGCATTCCCGCATAGGACAGCAGATGACCGAAATCGAGCAGCGCCACCCCGAGAAAGCCGGCGGACAGGGCCAGCAAGGCGGGCGGGGTATCGGACGTATGGGAATGCCAGCCGATGGCGAAGATCAGGGCGGCGACGGCGATGGCGAAGGTTTCGAAGAAGCTGTGCAGCGGCAGGTAATGCGCGATTTCCATCGCACCGGGAAGGCGGGCGGCTTCCAGGACCAGCAGGAAAGGAATGGAGAGGATGATGAGCGTTGCAATGGCGTCGGGCGGCTTCGTGCGACCCTGCAGCGCCCCCGTGTCCGCTGGACCTGTTGAAGTCATTCCTTCCCCCCTGGCCGCTTGGTCGGTCGCCCGCCTCACGGTGCTTATACCCCTTTTGCGTATATTAGAGCTTAACGGTATTGGCAGTCCATGCTCCGTCGCTTCCAGCCTTTGCGAAGGTTTGAAACAGCGTGAAACATCCCCGCCGCGACTGTTCAATGTTCCATCCGCCCGGATCGGGAGGTCGGGTCTTGGCGGATGTGGTGCATGCGGGAGGCCTTCCGGGTGGGGGAGGGGGAGCGCATTTTAGCCCAGCCGGTGAAGGTACGTGGACGCGACAGAGAAAACCCTCTGTAGACGACTGTAAGATAACGATTAAACGCGTTTCTCCGGTGGTGGCCGCATGTCGCTGGTCCTGTGCCGGTCGGCCATATGGGGGAGCGGCGACAGGCTGATTGCCGGTCGGGGCTTCCGCCCTTATCCTCGAACGGGTCGGGCCAGTAGACCAATCGGGAAGGGAAGCCGCATGTTCATCGCGATGAACCGTTTCAAGGTCCGCCACGGGTCCGAACAGGAGTTCGAGGAGGTTTGGCTGAATCGCGAGGTCCATCTGCACAAGGTGCCGGGCTTCGTCGAGTTCCACATGCTGCGCGGCCCGGACCGCGAGGAGTACCGGCTCTATTCCTCCCACACCGTGTGGGACTCGGAAGCCGCTTTTCAGGACTGGACGCGGTCGGAGGCCTTCCGCAACGCCCATGGCAATGCCGGCGCCCGCAAGCCGCTGTATGTCGGGCCGCCGGAATTCGAGGGGTTCGAGGTGATCCAGACCGTACCGCGCGATCCGAACGCCTGAACACGAAACACCGATCGTCGGGAGGAAGACCCATGCTGGAGCTGGTGATCGAGCAGCGCCGAAAGAGCCTCGGCGGATTCGAGGTGGGGCGGATTCTGCCCTTCGTTCAGCGGCGGATGGTCGGCCCCTTCGTCTTCTTCGACCATATGGGGCCGGTCGATTTCGAGCCGGGCCTGCCGCGCGATGTCGACGTGCGCCCCCACCCGCACATCGGGCTGTCGACCGTCACCTACCTGTTCGAGGGCGAGATCATGCACCGCGACAGCGTCGGCTCCGAACAGGCGATCCGGCCGGGGGAGGTGAACTGGATGACCGCCGGGCGCGGCATCACCCATTCCGAACGCTTCGAGCGAGCCCGGCAGGAAGGCGGGCGGATGCACGGCATCCAGGCCTGGGTCGCCCTGCCCGAGGCGGACGAGGAAACCGATCCGGCCTTCACCCATTACGGCACCGGCGACCTGCCGGTCTTCGAGGAGGGCGGCGTGCGCGGCCGGCTGGTGGCGGGCGATGCCTTCGGCGCCAAGGCCGGGGTGAAGACCCATTCGCCGCTGTTCTACATCCATTGGGATCTCGCCCCCAGCGCCAGCGTGATGCTGCCGGAGGACGGATGGGAACGGGCGGCCTATGTGGTGGCGGGAAGCGTGGAGGCCGAGGGTCAGCGCGTGGAGGCCGGACGGATGATTGTCTTCGCTCCCGGCCAGCCGGCGCAGTTGACCGCCGTCACGCCGTCCATGGTCATGGCCATCGGCGGCGAGCCGCTGGGGCAGCGCTTCATCGACTGGAACTTCGTGTCCTCATCGAAGGAGCGCATCGAGCAGGCCAAAGCCGACTGGCGGGCTGGCCGGATGAAGCTGCCGGATTTGGACAATGGCGAGTTCATCCCGCTGCCGGAGATGCCGAAGCCGGCGAATCCGATGTCGTGAGGTGGGGCGGGATTCTCCCTCTCCCGGGGGGCGGGAGAGGGCTATTTTAGATCACACGTGGAAGCTCTCGCCGCAGCCGCAGCGGCCCTTTTCGTTGGGGTTCTTGAAGACGAAGCCGGTCTGGAACTTGTCGTCGACATAGTCCATCTCGCTGCCGATCAGGAACATGACAGCGGCCGGGTCGATCAGGATGGTGACGCCCTTGTCCTCCACCACCTCGTCGAACTTCATCTTCTCCTTGGCATACTGAACGTCGTAGCTGAGGCCGGAGCAGCCGCGCGCCTTCACGCCGATGCGCAGGCCGACCATGTTGTCGGTGGCCTTGGACATCAGCGCCTTGACGCGCTCCGCGGCGGCGTCGGTGATGGTGAGCGCCTTGGGCAGGGGGCGGGCCATGGTGATGGTCTCCTAATACGGCTCAGAACATATCCAGTTGCAGGCGGGCTTCCTCGGACATCATGCCCTGGTGCCACGGGGGCTCCCACACCAGCTCGATCTTGACCTCGTTGACGTCCTCGACGCCCAGCACGGCTTGGCGGACCTGCTCGGGCAGTTCGCCGGCCACCGGACACATGGGGCTGGTCAGCGTCATATCAATCTCGACATTGCGCTGGCCATCCATGTCCACACGGTAGATCAGGCCCAATTCCCAGATATCGACCGGGATTTCGGGGTCATAGCAGGTCTTGATGGCCGCCACGACGCGATCCATGATCTCCTCTCTCGGGTCATAGCCCTCGGGCGGCTTGGGCATCGGCGCGAAGTCCTTGGACTCGGAAGCCTCGCTCGCCGCGTCGGCCTTCATCTGCGCCTCGGCTTCCGCCGGGTTCGGAGCAATGGGGCGCTGCGTCAGGGTTTCATCGGGCATTTCGATCCCCCTTCCCTCAATACTGGTCGCTGGAGGCCGCAGCCTCGCCGTGGAGCGCGGCGTTCATCGCGTGCCATGCCAGGGTCGCGCACTTCACCCGCACCGGGAACTGGCGCACGCCGGACATCACCATCAGCTTTTCCATGGTCTCGTCGTCGACACCCTCGGGGATGTCGGGCTCGTCCTGGGTGCACAGCTCGTGGAAGGCGTGGAAGAGTTTCTCCGCCTCGGCCGCCGTCTTGCCGCGCACCAGCTCCGTCATCATCGAGGCGCTGGCGGTGGAGATGGCGCAGCCGCGGCCCTGGAAGGCCACATCGTCCACCACCCCGTCCTTCAGGGTCAGATAGACCATGAAGCGGTCGCCGCACATCGGGTTCTCGCCCTTCGCCTCGCGATTGGCGTCGTCGGGATGGCGGAAGTTGCGGGGATTCTTGCCGTGGTCCAGGATCACTTCCTGATACAGCTCGCGCAGATCGTCCATCATGCTCCGAAGAACTCCTTGACCGCCTGGAGGGAGTGGACCAGGGCGTCGGCTTCCTCCCGGGTGTTGTACAGGCCGAAAGACGCGCGGACGGTCGGTCCGACGTCGAAGCGCTCGGCCAGCGGCTCGGCGCAATGGCGGCCGACGCGCACGGCGACGCCATACTGGTCGACGATGGTGCCGACATCGTGCGGGTGCACGCCCTCCAGCGCGAAGGAGATGATCGGCCCCTTGCCCGGCGCGGTGCCGACGATGCGCAGACCGTCGATCTGCGACAGTTGCTGCGTGGCGTATTGCAGCAGGTCGTGCTCGTGCGCGGCGATGGCGTCGCGGCCGAGGGCCTCGACATAGTCGATGGCGGCGCCCAGCCCGATGACCTCGGTGATCGGCGGGGTGCCGGCCTCGAAGCGCGAGGGGGGCGCCTTGAAGGTGGTGCCTTCGAAGCTGACGCTCTCGATCATATCGCCGCCGCCCTGGTAGGGGGGCATCTTCTTCAAGAGGTCGTACTTGCCGTAGAGCACGCCGAGACCGGTCGGGCCATAGAGCTTGTGCGCAGTGAAGACGTAGAAGTCGGCGTCGATGTCCTGGACGTCCACCGTGCCGTGCACCACCGCCTGGCTGCCGTCGAACAGGACGGGCACGCCGCGCTCATGCGCCAGCCTGGCGATGGCCTTGGCCGGAGTGACGGTGCCCAGCACGTTGGAGCAGTGGGTGATCGCCACCAGCTTCGTGCGGTCGGACAGCAGATCCTTGTAGGCGTCCATGTCGAGGACGCCGTCCTCGTCGCAGGGCACGACCTTGATGACGATCTTCTTCTCGGCCTGGAGCAGCTGCCACGGAACGATGTTCGCGTGATGCTCCATGATCGACAGGATGACTTCGTCGCCTTCGTTCAGGAAGGTGCGGCCATAGCTGCTGGCCACGAGGTTGATCGCCTCGGTCGAACTGCGGGTGAAGACGATGCAGCGGTCGTTCGGCGCGTTCAGGAAGCGCGCGACCTTGGTGCGTACCGCTTCGAACTGGTCGGTGGCGGTCTGCGACAGGAAGTGAACGCCGCGGTGGATGTTGGAATAGTCCTCCTCCAGGAAGCGGGTCATGGCCTGGATGACCTGACGCGGCTTCTGGGCGGATGCCCCGCTGTCCAGATAGACCAGCGGCTTGCCGGGCTTTCCCTTCCTGGCGTGGACGCTGCGGGCGAGGATGGGGAAATCCTCCCGCACCCGCTGCACGTCGTAGGCTTGGTTCAGGATGGCATCGGACATGGTTACTTCTGCTCCTCCAGCCAGCCGGCGATGATCCCCTGGAAGGCGTCGCGGATCGACTCCTCGGCGATCTCCTCCAGGGATTCCGACAGGAATGCGCCGATCAGCAGGCCCTGGGCGGTGTCGCGGTCGATGCCGCGGGCGCGCAGGTAAAACAGCGCGTCGTCATCCAGCTCGCCCGCGGTGCAGCCGTGGCTGCACTTCACGTCGTCGGCATGGATTTCCAGTTCCGGCTTGCTGTCGATCTCGGCCCCGTCGGACAGCAGCAGGGCGCGGTTCAGCTGATAGCCGTCGGTCTTCTGCGCGTCCGGGCAGACGGTGATCTTGCCCTGGAACACCGCGCGGGCGGTATCGTCGATGACGCCCTTGTAGACCTCGCGGCTGGTGCCGTTGGGCTGGGCGTGGACGATCAGCGTGGTGGTGTCGGCATGCTGGGTGCCGCGGACCAGATAGCCGCCGCTGACATGCGTCCGCGCCTCGGTCCCGTCGAGGCGGCTGACCACCTCGTTTCGCGACAGCTTGGCGCCCGTCGTCAGGATGAAGTTGTCGTAGCAGCCGCCGGTCGCCACCGTCGCCGCGATGTGCGACAGGTGGATGGCGCCGGCGCCCTCGCGCTGCGACTTGTAATGGTGCAGCGTGGCGCCTTCGCCGACGAACACCTCGGTCACGTGGTTCGACAGCGTGGTGCCGGCGCCGCGGCCGACATGGTGTTCGACCACCACCGCCTTCGACCCGGCCTCCGCGATCAGCAGCATGCGCGGATGGCAGGTGGTCGCCTGCAATTCCGAGCCGACGGAGACGAAGACCAGCTCGATGGGACGGTCGACCTGGACGTTGGCCGGCACGTGCAGGACCGCGCCATCCACGAGATAGGCGCTGTTCAGCGCCACCAGCGGACGGTCATCCGCCGCGGCGAGGCGGCCGAGATGATCGGCCAGCAGGCCGGAATGGGTGCTCAGCGCGGCGTCGAGGCTCAGCAGATCGACACGCGGCGGCAGCCCGTCGACCGACGACAGGTCGGCGCGGAAGCGGCCGTCGACGAAGACCATGCGCGGGCCGTCCTGCCCCTCGGTCCGGACGGTCGGCAGCAGGTCGATCGCGGCGGCGGCAGGGGCGGCCGGCTGGAAGGTCAGCTTGGCGAGGTCGCGCAGGTTGGTGTAGCGCCAGCTCTCGTTCTTGATCGTCGGCAGGCCGACGGCGGCGAAGCGCTCACGCCCCGCGGCGCGCAGCTCGGTCAGCCAGGACAGGCCGCTGCCGGGCAGGCCGGAGCCCATCTGGTCGAGCGGCGCCAGGAAGGCCGGCGCCGTCGCCGGATCGGCGCCCCGCGTCGAGTAGGTCATCGGGTGAAGTGGGGAGTTGTTTGCCGACATCAGGCAGCCTCGCTCGCGCCGAAGTCGCGGTAGCCGTTCTTTTCCAGCTCCAGCGCCAGTTCCTTGCCGCCCGACTTCACGATGCGGCCGGCGGCCAGCACATGGACATAGTCGGGAACGATGTAGTCGAGCAGGCGCTGGTAATGGGTGATGACCAGCATCGAGCGGTCCGGCGAGCGCAGGGCATTGACGCCCTCGGCCACGATCTTCAGCGCGTCGATGTCGAGGCCGCTGTCGGTTTCGTCGAGGATGGCGAATTTCGGTTCCAGCACCGCCATCTGCAGCGTCTCGTTGCGCTTCTTCTCGCCGCCGGAGAAGCCGACATTGACCGCGCGCTTCAGCATCTCGTCGCTCATGCCCAGCGCCTTGGTCTTCTCGCGGATCAGCTTCAGGAACTGCATGGCGTCCAGCTCCTTCTCGCCGCGATGCTTGCGGATGGCGTTGATCGCGGTCTTCAGGAAGGTGGTGTTGCCGACGCCGGGGATTTCCACCGGATACTGGAAGGCCAGGAAGACGCCCTCGGCAGCCCGCTCCTCCGGCTCCATCGCCAGCAGGTCCTTGCCGTAATAGGTGACCGAACCCTCCGTGACCTCATAGCCGTCGCGGCCGGCGAGGACGTAGGACAGGGTGCTCTTGCCGGCGCCGTTCGGCCCCATGATGGCATGGACCTCGCCCGGGCGGATGGTCAGGTCGACGCCCTTGAGGATTTCCTTGCCGTCCACGGTGGCGTGCAGGTTCTTGATTTCGATCATCGTCTTCGCCTCGTTGTCTTCTTCAGGCCGCCGGCACGCCGTCCGGTCTTCACGTTCTGTCGGTTTTCCTCTGGTGGGCGGGGGCCTCAGCCCACGCTGCCTTCCAGGCTGATGCCCACCAGTTTCTGCGCCTCCACGGCGAATTCCATCGGGAGTTCCTTCAGGACCTCCTTGCAGAAGCCGTTGACGATCAGGGACACCGCGTCCTCTTCCGAGATGCCGCGCTGGCGGCAGTAGAACAGCTGGTCCTCGCTGATCTTGGCCGTCGTCGCCTCGTGCTCGATGCGGGCGGATCGGTTGCGGCTTTCGATGTAGGGGACCGTGTGGGCGCCGCACTTGTCGCCGATCAGCAGGCTGTCGCACTGGGTGTGGTTGCGCGCACCCTCCGCTCTGGGCAGGATCTTCACCAAGCCGCGGTAGGTCTGCTGCGCCTTGCCGGCAGAGATGCCCTTCGACACGATGGTCGAGCGGGTGTTCTTGCCGATGTGGATCATCTTGGTTCCGGTGTCGGCCTGCTGGAAGTTGTTGGTGATGGCGACCGAATAGAACTCGCCCACCGAATTGTCGCCCTGCAGGATGCAGCTCGGATACTTCCAGGTGATCGCGGAGCCGGTTTCCACCTGCGTCCAGGAAATCTTGGAGTTCTTGCCGCGGCAGGCGCCACGCTTGGTGACGAAGTTGTAGATGCCGCCGACGCCTTCGGCGTTGCCCGGATACCAGTTCTGGACCGTCGAGTACTTGATGGTCGCATCGTCCAGCGCCACCAGCTCGACCACGGCGGCGTGCAGTTGGTTCTCGTCGCGCTGGGGTGCGGTGCAGCCTTCCAGATAGCTGACGTAGGCGCCCTCGTCGGCGATGATCAGTGTCCGCTCGAACTGGCCGGTGTTGGCCTGGTTGATGCGGAAATAGGTCGACAGCTCCATCGGGCAGCGCACGCCCTTGGGGATGTAGACGAAGCTGCCGTCGGTGAAGACCGCGCAGTTCAGCGTCGCATAGTAGTTGTCGGTGTAGGGCACCACGGAGCCGAGATACTTCTTCACGAGGTCCGGGTGCTTCTGCACCGCTTCGGAGATCGCGCAGAAGATGATGCCCATCTCCTCCAGCTTCGCCTTGAAGGTGGTGGCGACCGACACGCTGTCGAACACGGCGTCGACGGCGATGGCCGGGCTCTTGCCCTCCGACCCTTCGACGCCGGCCAGGATCTCCTGCTCACGCAGCGGGATGCCCAGCTTCTCGTAGGTCTTCAGCAGTTCCGGATCGACCTCATCCAGCGACTTCGGGCCGGCCTTCTTCTTCGGCGCGGCATAATAATGCGCGTCCTGATAGTCGATGGGCGGGAAGCTGACGGCGGCCCATTGCGGCTCCTCCATCGTCTGCCAGACGCGGAAAGCCTTCAGGCGCCATTCCAGCAGCCACTCCGGCTCCTCCTTCTTGGCGGAGATGAAGCGGACGATATCCTCGTTGAGGCCCTTCGGCGCGACGTCGGATTCGATGTCGGTCGTGAAGCCGTACTTGTACTTCTGCTCCGTGACGGCGCGGACCTGCTCGACGGTTTCCGGTTGGGCGGCCATGGCTTTGCCTCGTCCTTCTCAAGAATGCGGTTCGGTGCGCGCCGTTCAGTGCGCAGGGCGGGCCGGCTGGGCGGCTGTGGAAGTCGTTGCGGCTGCCGGGGCCGGGAAGGTGATGGGGGCCATCATGTCGGCCAGCGTCACCTCCTCCAGCGCGCCGCGGATGGCGCGGTTCACCTTTTCCCAACCGCCGCGCATGGGGCAAAGTTGCTCCACCCCGCACTGGCTGTCGGCACCGTCGACGCAGGCGGTCAGCGCGATGGGACCGTCGAGCGCCGTGATGATTTCCGCGATGGAGATTGCATCGGCCGCCCGGCTCAGCGCATAACCGCCGGCAGCGCCGCGCTGCGAGGTGGTGAGCCCCGCCGGCGTCATCGCCTTCATCAGCTTGGCGACGGTGGGGGCGGGAACGCCGGTGCGGTCGGCCAGATGGGCGACGGTGTGGACCGTGCCGACCTGGCGCGCCATCTCGCTCAACACGACGATGGCATAGTCGGTCAGCTTGCTCAGCCGGATCATGCCCGCACCCCGTTTCACCCCGGTTTCGAATACAGGACCAATTTAGTCCTGATTGCTCCGGGGGGCAAGGGGCGTTTGTCGATTAAAGTGCAGGGTTTCTGCCGGTTTGGCGGCTTTGCATGGCTGATGCGCCGGCAATACCCGTCAACTCAGCTTGGTTATAGCGCCGCTCCCGCCACCACGCTACAGCGATGCCACAGCTTTCCCATGGCGGTGCGACGGTTTGTCGCGGGATAGCGCAGCCCCCAAATGCGGAAAACCCCGCGCCGGTGGCGGCGCGGGGTTGGTCCGGCGAAGCTCGGGGTGGAGGTTAACCCGGCTTCTTCACTTCCGCGCGGGCGGCGTCGGTGGCGTCCGACACGACGTCGTGCAGGTCTTCCTTCACCGAATCGACCACCGTCTCTGCGGCGGCCTGGGCGGCGCGGGTGCCGCGGTCCAGCGCGTCCATGGCGATGGATTTGGCGCGCTCGGTCGCCTCGTCGGCATACTCGCCGACCCATTGCTTCTCATAGCGGGTGCCCGGCAGGGCGGCGCCGATGGCAGCACCTAGCGCCACGCCCATGGCGCCGGCGACGATGGGATGGTCCTCCACGAGGTCCCAGAAGCCGGTCGACATGTCGTGCGCGCGGTGGCGCAGATGGTCGGTAGACGGCGCCATGGAGGACAGGCGCGAGATGCCGCGGCTGGCATAGGACTGCGACTGCCGCTGGCCGTGGATGTCGCCCCGGATATCGCCGCGACCCGACGGGTGGTCGTTGTCCGACCCGCCCATCATGCCGCTGACCTTGTCCGAGGCGCTGTCGTAGGCGGAGCCGACCGCACCTGACGCGCTGTCATAGGCGGAGCTTGCGGCGTTGCGGACGCTGTCGGTGGCGCCGCTCAGCGACTCGCGGGCATAGTCCACGGCGTCGCCCATGCGGTGGCGGGCGTTGCGGACGGTGCTGGACCGGGCGATGCGGCGGTCGTAGCCCGTGCTGGACAGCGCCAGCCAACCCAGCCCGATGCCGACCAGGGCCAGCGGGATCGGATTGCTGGTCATGCTGTCCATCACCGAGCCCGACGAGCGGGACTGCGACTGCCGGTAATGAACGGTCTGGCCGCTCTCATAGCGGTCGGATTGCTGCGACGGCGAATAGGTGTGCTTCATGGAATTCTCCATCAGGGATTGGGGAGACCACCGCGTCAGTCTGTCGCGCAGACGGGAACTGCGGTCGCGCAGCGCCTCGACGGTGCCGCCGATGCGCGCGCGGCTGGCGCGGATGTCGCCCTCCAGGGCGTCGAGGTCCTTCGATTGACGATCATCGTCCGCCATCGGCCGGCCCCTCAGCGGGCAAGCTGGGATTTCGCCCAGCGCTTGTCCTCGTCCAGCGTGTTGATCGTGCGGCGGGGGCGGAGGTTGGCGGGGCTCAGCCGGTTCTTGCCGACATAGGCCAGGATGCCGCCGACCACCAGAACCACCACGCCGACGATCAGCGCGGACAGCCACGGGGCCAGGACGTTGGACAGGCCGAGAACCGCGGAGGCAAGCAGGACCAGGACGCCGGCGAAGGCGACCAGACCGCCGACGGCGATGAAAGCCACGCCGCCGGCGGCCTCGGTGGCCTTGTCGGTCAGCTCGGCCTTCGCCAACGCGATCTCGGATCGGGCAAGGTTGGCGGATTCGCGGGCGAGATCGGCGAACAGGCCGGCGAGCGGCCGGTCCTGCCGCGGATCCCGCGGCTCGTCATAGCGGTTCTCGGCGGCGCTCATGGACGCTGTCCCTGCGGCTTGGAGGTGGAGGAGGTGGTCCCGGCGGCCCCGCCCTGGGTTCCGCTGGTGCCGGTGGTGTTGCCGGTGCCGGTCCCGCCGACACCCGTGGTGCCGGAGTTCATGGTGCTGCCGGCGCTGCCGGTCGTGCCCGCGGTGCCGCCGGGGGTGCCGACCGTGCTGGAGCCGAGCGCGGTGTCTGCCGACGATCCGGCGCCGCGGCCGGTGACGGAGGCCGGGGCGGTGGACAGCGGCATGCCGATGCGGCCGGCCGACGGATTCGGCTCACCCAGCCGATCCGACGCACGCTCCGACTCCATGCGGCCGGCCAGGTTGCCGGTGTTGACGCCGGAGGACCCGGTGGTCGGGGTGTCGGCGCTGCGCGACGGGGTGGAGCGGCTGACGGATTCGCCGATGCCCCCGGCCATGCCGCGGCTGGGGCCGGAGCTGCGGCCGGTGTCGCGGTTCATGTCGCGGCCGGTGTCGTAGGCCGAACCGCGCGCGGTGCGCACGGACTGCGACGGGTGGGTGTTCCCGCGCAGCGACGTCGAGGCGCGGTGCATCCGCCGTTCGCCGGAGCTTTTGATGAAGCGCGCGGCCAGGAAGCCGACGGCGAAGGCGGCGCCGATGAACACCTCGGGCTGGCGACGGGCGAAGCCCTCGACCTCGCCGACGATGTCGTCGACATTGGCGTCGCGCAGCATGTCGGCGACCCGCTCGACGCGGCTGGCCGCCTGCTCGGCGTAATCGGCGACCACGCCGCCATTCTCCTCGTTCAACTGCTCGGCGGCCTTGTGCAGGGCGTTGGCGACCCCGCCCAGCTGGTCGGCGGCGCGCCCGGTCTGCTGTTCCAGCAGCGAGCGGATGCGGCCCTGGGCATTGCCCAGCGTCTCCCGCCCCGTGGACATCGCGTCATCGGCGGCGCGGTTGACGGTCTTCTTGATATCCTCGACGCCGCTGCGTCCGCCCGACATCGTGTTGCCGTTGGTGGAGCTGCCGGCAGTCGAACTTCCGGTGGTGGAGCCGGCCGGGTTCGATCCGCCGGTGCCGGTCATGTCGCGGTTCGGCATCTTGTCTTTCCTCCTCGGGGATTCCGGTATTCCGCGGCTCCGCGCCAGCGGTATCAAACCGTCCGTTGCGGAATCGGGTGTCGGGAAGGGAAACACCAGCCAAGCCTTCGGGGTTCCACGCACGCGCTGCGCGAAATGGACAGTCACCACCAATGTGCTAAACTTTGCCGGGAATTTCCTGGTGCGGCCCGACCGGAGGGTGGCGGCATGAGCGTTTTCAGCGTGGTGGCCGACGGACAGGCCGGACTTTTTCGGCTGCAGCAGGCGAAGAAGCCGTGGGAAAAAGACCTTCAGGCGAAGGACGCCCAGGGGCAGCTCGCCCAGAAGGCGGAGCGGGCGCAGACGCTGATGCAGCCCTCCGCCAAATGGCAGAGCGACCACGCCTCCGCCCGGGCGGCGCTGGAGGAGGCCCGGCGCGTCGGCGGACCCAAGGAGGCTGCCGCCGCCCGGCTGGAGCAGGTGGAACGCAAGATCGAGCAGTTGAAACTGGCGATGCGCTTCGCCCAGGGCGATCCGCAGAAGCTGGCCGCCCTGGCGCGGGAGGCGGCGCTGCTGGCGCGTGAGGCCGGGCGCGCCGCCAAGGAATATGGTGCCGGCATCAAGGCCGCGGCGGAGATGGGGCTTCCGGGCGATGCCGGTGCCGCCACCGGCGGATCGATGCTGTCGTCGGAGACGACGATCACCCGCAGCAGCATCAGCCTGACCCTGCAGCAGACCGAGGTGACGCTGACCATTGGCATTTCGACGGGTGACGGAGCTTCGGCGGAGAGTGCCGCCGACCTGATGGCAGCGGATGCCGGAGCGGCGGCGAATTCGGCCGCTGGAGTGACGGCCCAGGACGGCGCGCTGCCCGACGACATCGCACGGCTGGTGGAGGATGTTTTGTCCGGCTTAGGCGAGGGCGGACTGGTCGGGGTCGACCCGGCCTCCGCCGCGACGACCGGTACCGGCGGCCGCAGCGCGATGATCCAGCAGCTGATGGCCGACAACGCCATGAAGATGTCGCGCTATCGCGAGGCCGACGCCTTCGGTCAGCGGGTGGAGGGGGTGCTCGCCACCTCCAAGCGCATCATCGGCGAGGCGAAGGCCGCCAACCTGCTGGACGAATCCGAAAAGCGGCGGCGCGAGCGGCGGGAAGGCTTCAAGGCCGACGACAAGATGGTGGAGGCGGCACAGAAGGAGGTCAACGGCCTGCGCGCCGCGGCGTTCGGGTCCAGCAAGGAGCTTGGTGTGGCCGGATTGCTCGCCGGCGGCGATGCGGAGAGCGCGGAGATGCCGGTCCTGCCACCGGCTGCCGATTCGGGGGCTGCCGATTCGGGGGCCGCCGATTCGGGCGTCCAGCCGGCCGCGGCGCTGAATCTGCTGGCCTGAGCGCGGCTGACCGGGATAGGCCGCCTGCTACCATTTCTCCATACGCTGCGGTGCGACATTGTGTTGACCGGGTCAATCGGAAGACGCGATAACCGATGAACCAAGACTCCCGGAGAGGAGTCTGCGAACCGAGCGCAAGAGAATGGGACACGCAACGAGATGAGCAACTGGATCCGCCGTGGCGGCCTCGAAATCGCCCAACCGCTGTACGACTTCATCAATGACGAGGCGCTGCCGGGGACCGGTGTCGACGCCGACCGTCTCTGGACCGGCCTCGACCAGCTCCTGCACGAGCTGGCGCCGCGCAACAAGGCTCTGCTGGACAAGCGCGACAGCCTGCAGGAACAGATCGACGCGTGGCATACCGCCCGCCGCGGCAAGGTCTTCGACCAGTCCGAATACGAGTCCTTCCTGCGCGAGATCGGCTATCTGGTGCCGGAGGGCGATGACTTCACCGTCGGCACCGGCAATGTCGATCCGGAAATCGCCTATCTCGCCGGCCCGCAGCTGGTGGTGCCGATCACCAACGCCCGTTATGCCCTGAACGCCGCCAACGCGCGCTGGGGCAGCCTGTACGATGCGCTGTACGGCACCGACGCCATTCCGGGCACCCCGGCGCCCGGCGGTTATGACGCCGCCCGCGGCGCGCAGGTGATCGCCTGGGCCCGCAAGTTCCTGGACGACAGCGTTCCGCTGGCCGAAGGCAGCCATGCCGACGCCACCGGCTATGCGGTCGAGGGCGACACGCTGGCGGTGACGCTGAAGAGCGGCGGCAAGACCGGCCTGAAGGACAAGGCCGCCTTCGTCGGCTGGCAGGGCGAGGCGGCGGCGCCATCGGCCGTGCTGCTGGTCCAGAACGGCACCCACATCGAAATCCGCATCGACCGCAACAGCGTAATCGGCAAGGACGACGCGGCCGGCGTTGCCGACGTGGTGCTGGAAGCGGCGCTGTCGACCATCCAGGACTGCGAGGATTCGGTCGCCGCCGTGGATGCGGAGGACAAGGTCGTCGCCTACCGCAACTGGCTGGGCCTGATGAAGGGCACGCTGGAGGCCAGCTTCCCCAAGGGCGATAAGACCGTCGTCCGCAAGCTGAACCCCGACCGCGTCTATACCACGCCGACCGGCAGCGTCACCCTGCATGGCCGCAGCCTGCTGCTGGTCCGCAACGTCGGCCATCTGATGACCATCGACATGGTCAAGCTGTCCGACGGCAGCGAGGCGCCGGAAGGCATCCTGGACGGCGTCTTCACCTCGCTGATCGCGCTGCACGATCTGAAGGGCAACGGCGCCCTGCGCAACAGCCGCGCCGGCTCGGTCTACATCGTCAAGCCGAAGATGCACGGGCCGGAAGAGGTCGCCTTCGCCGACGAGCTGTTCGGCCGCGTCGAGGATCTGCTGGGCATGGCCCGCAACACCCTCAAGGTCGGCATCATGGACGAGGAGCGCCGCACCAGCGTCAACCTCAAGGAGTGCATCCGCGCCGCCAAGGACCGTGTGGTGTTCATCAACACCGGCTTCCTGGACCGCACCGGCGACGAGATCCACACCTCGATGGAGGCCGGCCCGGTCGTCCGCAAGGCGGCGATGAAGGCCACCAAGTGGATCTCGGCCTATGAGGACAACAATGTCGACGTCGGGCTGCGCGCCGGGCTGAAGGGCCGCGCCCAGATCGGCAAGGGCATGTGGGCGATGCCGGACCTGATGGCCGACATGCTGGTCGCCAAGATCGGCCACCCGAAGGCCGGCGCCAACACCGCCTGGGTGCCGTCGCCGACCGCCGCCACCCTGCACGCCACCCACTATCACGCCGTGAACGTGGCCGAGGTACAGGACCAGCTGGCCAAGCGTCAGGCCGCCGCCCTGTCCGACATCCTGACCATCCCGCTCGCCGACCGCCCCAACTGGTCGGAGGACGAGATCCGGCAGGAGCTGGAGAACAACGCCCAGGGCATCCTCGGCTATGTGGTGCGCTGGATCGACCAGGGCGTCGGCTGCTCCAAGGTGCCGGACATCCACGATGTCGGGCTGATGGAAGACCGTGCCACCCTGCGCATCTCCAGCCAGCACATCGCCAACTGGCTGCACCACGGCATCTGCACCGAGGCCCAGGTGATGGAGGTCATGAAGCGCATGGCCGCCGTCGTCGACAAGCAGAATGCCGGCGACCCGCTGTACAAGCCGATGGCCGGCAACTTCGACGGCAGCATCGCCTTCCAGGCGGCGTGTGACTTGGTGTTCAAGGGCCGCGTCCAGCCGAACGGCTACACCGAGCCGGTCCTGCACGCGCGTCGCCGTCAGGTGAAGGCAGCGGGGTAAGTTTGGTATTTGCGGCGGAGGGGCATCGTCCCCTCTGCCGCAGCCCTTGCTCAGGTTCCGATCCCCAGCACCCGCACCGCCACCTGCTTGGTGTAGGGGCTGGCCGCGAAATACTCGTACCGCACCGCATTCTCCGCAGCGAATTCCTGGAACGCCCGGTACTCGTCGTCGCGCCAGCTGCGGTTGCCGATATATTCGTCGAAGACGATGACGGTTCCCGGCCGGACACGATCCGCAAGCGCGGTCAGCACGGTGCGGGCCGAGGCGTAGATGTCGCTGTCGACATTGACGAAGCGCACCGGTCCCGGATGGGCGGCGAGGAACGGCGGCAGGCTGTCCTCGAACCACCCCACATGCAGGCGGGCGTTATCGCGCACCGGCGGCAGCTGACTGCCGGTGGTCAGCACGCCGCGGGGGGAGTTGACCCAGCCCTCCGGCAGGCCCTCGAACGAATCGAAGCCGTGGACCTCCTGGCCGGCCGCGTCGGCGATGTGGTCGAGCGAGGTGCCACGCCGCACGCCGAACTCCAGCACCAGGCCGGACGTGGCGGCGCTGGCCAGCGCGTGGCGCAGCAACCGGCCGCTGTTGCCGAACAGATGGAAATCGGAGGACAGCTTCGGCAGCAGCGCCCTGGCGCCATCGGGAAGCGGGCGGCGCTTCGGGTTGTCGCCGATCTCCGCAGCCTCGACGGCATCGGCCTCCGCGGTGCTGCCAAGCAGCCGCAGGGTGGCGGCGAGATAGCCCCAATATTTGCCGTTGGCGCCGCCGCAGCGGGTGGCACGGTGCAGGCGGCGCAGGGCATCCTCGGCGCCATGGTGGTGCAGGGCCTGGGCATGGCTGCCGAACCACGCGGCGGCATGTTCGGGATCGTCGGCGAGCAGAGCGTCGAAATGGGCCAGCGACTCCGCATCCTCGCCGAGATAGGCCGCGGCCATCGCCGCCTCATAGCGGATGTCGGGCGAGTGGTCGCCATTGCGGATCGCCGTCCGGGCCAGGGCGAGCGCGTCGGCATAGCGGGCGTCGCGGCGCAGGGCACCGGCCAGGGACGCGGTGAGTGCCGCGTCGCCGGGCGTGACACGGGCCGCGCGCTCGAACCAGCGGACGGCGGGAAAGGGGGCGTTGTCGGCCTGATGGGCCCGGGCCAGGGAGGACAGCAGCTCCGAATCGTCCGGCCGGTCGGCCAGGACGCGGCGCAGGCAGGCGATGGCCGCCGGGGCGTCGCGATGGCCGAGATGGGCCAGACCGAGCAAATGGAGTTGCTCAAGTCCGTTGGCCAGCCCGTGGGGGAGGGCAGCGCCACGCAGCAGGCGCAGAGCGGGGCGGTAACGGCGCGCGTCGATCAGGGCGCGCGCTTCGTCGAATACAGTGTCAGCGGTCAAAATGACTCGTCGTCAGGGCAGCCGGCGGAAGGTCCACACCGACGCCGGCGGCAGGTTCCGGGCGATCCAGGCATGGCGCCGCGGCTTCAACCGCAGCCGCCGGATCAATTCCGGATTGACCGGGGCGAAGGGACCATAGGTGAATTGCACGAAAACGCCGTCCTGCGCCAGCACGGAAAAGGCGCCGCGCACGATCCGGGCCTGGACCGACAGCGGCATGGCGATCAGCGGCAGACCCGACACCACCGCGTCGCAGGTCTCCCAGCCATGGGCCTGGACGATGCGGTGGACCCGCGTGGCGTCGCCGCGCACCACCGCGGCGTTGGGGTGCAGGATCGACAGATGGTCGGCGAAGGCGGGGTCGAGTTCCACCATCAGCAGATTGTCGGGAGTGACGCCGTTGGCCAGCAGCGCGGAGGTGACCGGACCGGTGCCCGGCCCCAGTTCCACGACGCGGCGACCGGGATCGCACTGGGCGGCCTTCGCCATGGCCCGGCACAGTTCAGGTCCGCTTGGAGTTACCGACGCGACCTTCAGGGGTGAGCGAATCCAGCGCTCGACAAAAAGCTTGCGTTCAGCAAGTGACATCGACCGACCTCCCAACAGACGCCGGATCAATTCCTCGGCTCTGCTTAAACCCTTTCTACTGAGTTACGTTTCATTGCGCCAGCTGAATGGATTTTGAATGATCGTTTAACAAAACGGTGACGACGCCGTGACGATTCCTTTTCACCCAGTATTTCGATTGGACATTCACCCTATGGGCTAGGCGAAAGGGTAGGAGAGGATCGGTCAATGCCCGCTCCGGCGAACCGCAGTGGCAATGTTCTCCTTTTCTTCCACTGCACCGTTGACAGGGCCGTGACCGCCGGGCACCGTTGCGGAACCGGAAGGACGCCGGACGGACAGGGGACCAGGGGACCGAAACAGGACATGCCGACGCTCGCACCCGATCATTCGGATCTGTTCGACGATACGGGCAAGCCGCCCCGGCTGTTGGAACTCGACGTCGCACGGGTGATGCGCAATCCGGGCATGCCGCGCCGCCATTTCGACCCGCAGGAGATGCAGAGTCTGGCCGACTCGATTGCGCATTACGGGCTGAAGCAGCCGATCCTGGTGCAGGAGGTCGTGGGCGGCCATCGGCTGGTCGCCGGCGAACGGCGGCTGCGGGCGCACGAGATGCTGGGGCTGGCGACCATCTACGCGCTGGTCACCTCCGGCAATCCGGACGAGCTGACGCTGGTGGAGAATGTGCAGCGCGTCGATCTGGACGCGCTGGAACTGGCGGAGGCGCTGTCCCGCCTGATCGACCGTTTCGGCTACACCCAGGAACAGCTCGGCCGCATCATCGGCAAGAGCCAGAGCAACGTCAGCCACACCCTGCGGCTGAACAGCCTGCCGGAGACGATCAAGCAGGAATATGCCGCCGCCCATCATGACGTATCCCGCTCCACCCTGATCGAGATCGCCTGGATCAAGGATCTGGACGAGCAGATGGCGCTGTGGGAGCAGGTGAAGGCCGGCGACGGCACCGTCCAGGCCGCCCGCAGCCGCAAGGACGCCGCCAAGGAACCGTCGCTGCGCACCATGTCGGCGGTCGGCCGCTTCCTCGACGCGCTGCGCCGCGCGACCGCCCGGCTGGGCGACCCGCGCGAGCACCGCGCCTATGTCGACGACATGCAGCGCCGCGAACTGATCAGCCTACGCCGCCGCATCGACCTGCTGCTGGGCGACGAGCCGGCAGTGGATTGAGAGGGTGGATTGAGGGCGCGTGGCGTTCAGTCGTTCAAGAACGGATTGTAAAGCCGCTCTTCCCCGAAATTCGACATCGGGCCGTGGCCGGGGATGAAGGCGATGTCGTCGCCGTAGGGGAGCAGCTTGTCGCGGATCGAGGCGATCAGATCGCCGTAGTTGCCCTTGGGGAAGTCGGTGCGGCCGATCGAGCCCTGGAACAGAACGTCGCCGACGATGGCCAGCTTCGACGGCCGGTGGACGAACACGACATGGCCGGGGGTGTGGCCGGGGCAGTGGCGGACCTCCAGCGTCTGATTACCGACGGTCACCGTGTCGCCCTCCTCCAGCCAGCGGTCGGGCGTGAAGGAGCGGACGGGAGGGAAGCCGAACATCTGGCTCTGCATCGGCATGCCGTCGATCCAGAACTGGTCGTCGCGGTGCGGCCCCTCGATCGGCAGAGACAGCTTGTCGGCCAGATCGGCGACCGCGCCGGCATGGTCGATGTGGCCGTGGGTGACCAGCACCTTCTCCAGGGTCACGCCCTTCGCCTTCACCGCGGCCAGGATGCGGTCCAGGTCACCGCCGGGATCGATGGCGGCGCCCTTCATCGTCTCGGGGCACCAGAGCACCGTGCAGTTCTGCTGGAACGGGGTGACCGGAACGATGGCGTACTGCATGTCCTGACCTTCGGCTCTGCGGGAAAAATGGCTAAATGACCCTATGGGCAGAGGGACCTTAGCGCGCCAGCAGCGGATGCCGCAAACCATTCGCGCAAAGCCGGTCGCATTGGTCGGAGAAACTGGCTAAGGTCCGGGCGTCCGGCGGGAACACGCCTTTGGGTGGAATACCGCGCCGGTACGAAATGTTAACCTCCGAAGCTTTAGATCGGGGCGGACCAACCGCCGTCGCCGCAATAAAACGGATTCCGCCGGAATGCTGTCGCAGAAAGCCAAATATGCGTTGCGTGCCCTCATCATGCTGGCGGAGAAGGACACCGGCGACCTGATCCTGATCGCCGACATCGCCGAGAGGGAAAACATCCCGCGCAAATTCCTGGAAGCGATCCTGGTCGAGCTGCGCAAGGAAGGCATCCTGTTCGCCAAGCGCGGCAAGAGCGGCGGCTACCGGTTGGCCCGCCCGGCCGCCCAGATCACCTTCGGCGAGGTGATTCGCCTGATCGACGGACATCTCGCCCCGCTTCCCTGCGCCAGCAAGGGCTCCTTCAAGCCATGCGAGGACTGCATCGATACGGAGACCTGCTCGGTCCGCTGGCTGATGCTGCAGGTCCGCGACGCCACCGCCTCCGTGCTGGACAACCGGACGCTGGCCGACGCCCTGCGCCACCGCCAGTCCACCGGCAGCATCGCCGCCAACTTCGACATCTGACCGTCTCCCGACCCTGCCTTCCGCTCCGCTAAAATCGCATTTGAGGCGGCAGGCGGCCCCCCTTATGGTTGGCCGAACCATTGGTTTGGGAGGGATCGGCATGTCTGAAGAGAAGGTGGCCGTCGTCACGGCCGGGGGCAGCGGCATGGGGGCGGCCTCGGCGCGCCGGCTGGCGGCCGACGGGTTCAAGGTCGCGATCCTGTCCTCCTCCGGCAAGGGCGAGGCGCTTGCCGCGGAGTTGGGCGGCATCGGGGTCACCGGGTCGAACCAGTCCAACGACGACCTGAAGCGGCTGGTCGATGCCGCCATGCAGCGTTGGGGCCGCATCGACGCCCTGGTCAACAGCGCCGGCCATGGACCGCGCGGGGCCCTGCTGGAGATCAGCGACGAGGACTGGCACCGCGGGATCGAGGTCTATTTCCTCAACGTCGTGCGGGCGGTCCGGCTGGTGGCGCCGATCATGGTGGCGCAGAAGGGCGGCTCCATCGTCAACATCTCCACCGCCTGGGCGTTCGAGCCGAGCGCGATGTTCCCGACCTCCGCCGTCGCGCGGGCTGGGCTGGCCGCCTACACCAAGATCTTCGCCGACCAGTATGCGGCGGACAATGTGCGGATGAACAACGTCCTGCCGGGCTGGATCGACAGCCTGCCCGCGACGGAGGAACGGCGCCAGAGCGTGCCGATGCAGCGCTATGGCAGCAGCGACGAGATCGCGGCGACGGTGGCCTTCCTGGCCTCGCCGGGCGCCGGCTACATCACCGGCCAGAACCTCCGGGTCGATGGCGGGCTGACGCGATCGGTTTGAGGTCGCAGAAACGAAAAAGGGCCGGCGAAGCGCCGGCCCTTTTTGCTTGGCAGAACCCCGCCGTGTCAGTCGGCGAAGGGGTCCGTCATCAGGATGGTGTCGTCGCGTTCCGGGCTGGTCGACAGCAGGGCGACCGGGGCCTGGATCAGCTCCTCGATGTGTCGGACATACTTGACGGCCTGGGCCGGCAGCTCGGCCCAGGAACGGGCGCCGCGGGTGGTGTCCTTCCAGCCTTCGAAGGTCTCGTAGATCGGCTCGACGCGGGCCTGGGAACCGGCGTTCGACGGGTAATAGTCGATCTCCTTGCCGTCCAGCTTGTAGCCGACGCAGACCTTGATCTCGTCGAAGCCGTCCAGCACGTCCAGCTTGGTCAGGGCGATGCCGTCGATGCCGCCGGTCTTGACCGCCTGGCGGACCATGACGGCGTCGAACCAGCCGCAGCGGCGCTTGCGGCCGGTGACCACGCCGAACTCCTTGCCCTTCTGGCCGATCAGTTCGCCGATGTCGTCCAGCAGCTCGGTCGGGAAGGGGCCGGAGCCGACGCGGGTGGTGTAGGCCTTGCAGATGCCCAGCACATAGCCGACGGCGCGCGGGCCCATGCCGCTGCCGGCGGCCGCGTTGCCGGCCACCGTGTTGGAGGAGGTGACGTAGGGATAGGTGCCGTGGTCGATGTCCAGCATCGTGCCCTGGGCGCCTTCGAACAGGATGCGCTTGCCGGCGCGGCGCAGCTCGTCCAGCTGCTTCCAGACCACGGCGGCGTAGGGCAGGACCTGCGGCGCGATCTCGCGCAGGGGATCCAGGATGTCGGCCGGGGTCATCTCCGGCGCGCCCAGCGCGCGGAACAGCGCGTTGTGGTGGGCGAGCAGGGCGTCGACCTTCTCCACCAGCACGGCGTCGTCGGTCAGGTCGCACAGGCGGATGGCGCGGCGGGCGACCTTGTCCTCATAGGCCGGGCCGATGCCGCGGCCGGTGGTGCCGATCTTGCCGGCGCCCTTGGCCTCTTCCCGCGCCTTGTCCAGCGCGCTGTGCACCGGCAGGATCAGCGGCACGTTCTCGGCGACGATCAGGTTTTCCGGGGTGACGGAAACGCCCTTTTCCTTGATCGCGTTGACTTCGCGGATGAAGGCCCACGGGTCGAAGACGACGCCGTTGCCGATGACCGACAGCTTGCTCTGGCGCACCACGCCGGACGGCAGCAGGCTCAGCTTGTATTCGACGCCGTTGATCACCAGCGTGTGGCCGGCGTTGTGACCGCCCTGGAAGCGCACCACCACATCGGCCCGGCTGGACAGCCAGTCGACGATCTTGCCCTTGCCCTCGTCGCCCCACTGGGCGCCGACCACCGCAACGTTGGCCATCTCTCGTCTCCGCAAAACTTCAAAAGGAACCGCTCGACCACCCGATCCACCGCAGGGCACCATCCGCGCGGCGTGGGGGTCCGTTCACCCTGAACTCAACTCGCTTGAACTCAAGTCCCTTGAACCCAGGGTCACCCGACCGGCTTGACGTCCCCGCCGGCCAGCCAATGGCCGCACTGGAGCCGTCTGGCTTCCGCGGCCGTATCGGCCACCGGAGCAAGCCCAGCGACCGTCACCCATCCGTCGGCCCGCAGCCTGCGCGCCGTCTCCCAACCGCTGCCATGCGGCACATACACCCGGCCGGGGGCTTTGGCCGCCGGAACCGCGCGCAGAAGCGTGTCCATGTAGAGCGTGAAGCCGGTCGCCGGCTCCCCGCGGCCATCGCCCTTGGCTTCGCCCTGGGCGCCGGCGCGGTAGCGACCGCCCTGGCCCAGTTCCCCCGCCGCGCGGGAGAATAGGGTGAAGCTGAGGCCGGTCTGGTATTCGAAGCCGCGATGTTCCACCAGATCGATGGTCACCGTCAGGTCGGGCATCGCCGCGCGCAGCAGGGCCAGCGTGTCGGTCAGCCGGCGACGGTCCTTCTCGGCGCCTTCCGGCAGCGGCAGGGCAGCCAGCGCCTGCATGGCGCGGTCGGCGGGACCCGACGCGTCCATCAGCGTTTCGAGCAGCTTTGCCGCCGGGCCGCCGACGGCCGCGACCGCGGCGGAGTCCTTGCGGTCCAGCGCGGCGCGCAGCTGGCGGATTTCCTCCTCGCCCAGGCCGAGGCCGGCGCAGATGCGCGAGACCATGGTCGGCACGCAGAGGTCGACCGACAGGTGCGGCACGCCGATGGCGCCCAGCGCCTGGACGGCCAGCAGAACCACCTCGGCATCCGCCTCCGCCTCCAGGGCGCCGATCAGCTCGACGCCGACCTGGGTGAACTGGCGTTCGGGGCGCAACTGCGATCCCTTCACCCGCAGCACCTGCCCGGCGTAGCACAGGCGCAACGGCCGGGCCTCATTCTTCAGGCGGGTGGTGGCGATGCGGGCGATCTGCGGGGTGATGTCGGCGCGGACCGCCATCATCCGCTGCGAATGCGGGTCCATCAGCCGGAAGGTCTGCTTGGCCATCGCGGCGCCGGGGCCGGAGAGCAGGTTCTCCTCGAACTCCACCAGGGGCGGATCGACGCGGCGATAGCCCTGCGCGGCGAATTCCGCCAGCAGGCGTTCGACGGCCGCCGCCTCATGCGCCGCTTCGGACGGCAGCACGTCGTGCAGTCCGGCGGGAAGCAGGGCGGAGCTCAGTGCGTCGGCGGGCATGACCAGCGTGTCTCGTTGCAGGCAGGGACAGGGATGCCGCGGCGAATGTCGGGCACACGGGGCGGGCTAATACCCGACACCCGCGCCGCATGCAAACGGAAAAGCCCCGCAAGGGGACGGTATCTCCCCTGCGCGGGCGGATCCGTCGCAGGGGGATGGGGAGAAAAGCGGGGGATTGCCGGTGTCTCCCTCTCCCGCCTCTCGCACAAACTTCGTTTGTGCTGACGGCGTCAGGCGGATCGTAGATCCGCTGAGAGCCCCGGGAGAGGGCTATTATCGCCATCAGGACTCAGCCGGCATCGGCCGGGCCGGCGTCCTCGTCGGGAGGGAGCGGCAGGTCGGTGTCGGTCGCAAGCGGCGACACCACGGCGAAGCTGCTGCCGTCGTTCTTCGGGCGCAGCACGGTCAGCGGCGAGCCGACCACCAGGAAATGTATGATCTCGGCGATGTTGGTGGCATGGTCGCCGATGCGCTCCAGGTTCTTCGCCATGAACAGCAGATGCGTGCAGGGCGTGATGTTGCGCGGATCCTCCATCATATAGGTCAGGACCTCGCGGAACAGGCTGGTGTAGAGGTCGTCCAGCTCCTCGTCGCGTTCCCAGGCGGCGATGGCCTTGTCGACGTCGCGCTCGATGTAGGCGTCGAGCACCTCCTTCAGGATCGCCTCGACCAGCCGGCCCATGCGCGGGATGCCGGCGGCCGGCCGCACCACGGGCACCTGGGCCAGCGCCAGCGACCGCTTGGCGATGTTGGCGGCATAGTCGCCGATCCGCTCCAGGTCGGCGGAGACCTTCAGGGCGGAGACGATCTCGCGCAGGTCCTGCGCCATCGGCTGGCGCAGGGCCAGCAGCCGCACCGCCTCCGCGTCGATGTCGCGTTCGTAGGCGTCGAGCCGGGCGTCCGCCTGCATCACCTGCGAAGCAAGCCCGACGTCGCGGCGGGTCACCGCCTTCACCGCGGCCTCCACCTGCGCCTCCGCCACGCCGCCCATCTGGGTGACGAGGTTGGACAGACGTTGCAATTCCTGCGCGAAGGAGCGGACGATGTGTTCGGTGCCCATGTTCGGTCGCGACGCTCCAATGATGTCCGGTCCGTCCGCCGCAGCCCGCAGGGCCGCCACGCGCGGGACGTGTATATTAGCCTGTGGTCATGACGTCGGTGTGGCGGGTTTATTTCACTTCCTTGACAATCCTGTGTCGGCGGAGCGCCCCGGCTTTACTGGCGGGCCGCCCGTGACCTTGCCGGCCGGCGACGTATTGGATTTGAAGTAACTCGGTAACTTCGCTAAAGGGTACGCAGCCGTATTGAAACCGTCCGCATGGGGTACGTCCCCCTGCACTGACCGGGAGGCCGTTTTTCATGTCCGTCGCGTTCCAGATGCCCCTCCGTTCCATCGCCGCGGGATCCCTGCTTCTGCTGGCCGCCTCGCCGCTGGCGCTCGCCGCCGATCCGGCGCCGGCCGCAGGATCTCCCACCGCATTGGTTGAGGATGTGTCCGACGGCGTCGACGGCGTGCAGCCGATGGATTACCTGGCGGCCGGCCGCACCTTGGCGCTGAAGGCCGGCCAGACGCTGACGCTGAGCTATCTGGAATCCTGCGTGAACGAGACGATCACCGGCGGCTCGGTGACGGTCGGCGCCCGCGAGTCGGCGGTCGAGGGCGGCAGCATCGACCGCCACACGCTGCCCTGCGACGGCGGCAAGCTGCTGCTGGCCTCCAACGAGGCGGGCAAGGCGGGGGTGACCGTCTTCCGCAGCGCGCCCATTGCCCTGCCGGGCATGAAGGCGCCGCTGCCGAAGCCGGACCTGACCCTGTTCAAGACCCATCCGGTGCTGATCCTGTCGGCCCCCGGCCCCGTCACCATCGACCGGCTGGACGTGCAGGGCATCGCGCTGACCACCGTCAATGTCCCCGGCACCACGCTGGACACCGCCAAGAAGGGCAGCGGGCTGGAGCCGGGCGGCCTCTACAAGGTTTCCGCCGGGCAGAAGTCCTACATCGTGAAGATCGACGAGAAGGCCGCGGCCGGCGGCGGTCCGGCGCTCGGCCGCCTGATCCGCTTCTGAGCGGCGGGCACGACCGTTGACGAGGATGAGGCTGCCCCGGCGCGTCCGGCTGGTCCTGCTCGGCGCGGTGGCGCCGGTCGTGGCATCGCTTCTGGTGCTGGTCGCCTCGTCCTCGCTGCAGGGGCCGTCGATCGACAGCCTCTATTGGCTGCGGGAGCGGCTGCATGGCTCCCGGCCGGCGCCCGATCCATCGCCGGTGGTGGTGGTCGGCATCGACGAGGAGACCTATCGCCGCCCACCCTTCGCCGGCACGCCGCAGGCGCTGTGGGGGCCGCGGCTGGGCACCGTGCTCGGCGCCATGCTGGACGGCGGGGCGGCGGCCATCGGCCTCGACCTCGTCCACCCGACCTCGGTCGAGACGCTGATCCCCGGATTCGAGCGCGACTACCTGCTGACCCTGCGCCGCGGCGGCAAGGAGGGGCGGCTGGTGCTGGCCAAGGTGCAGCATCAGAGCGATCCGCTGATGCCCTACCGCGGTTATATGATCGCCGCCGGCGTCAACAATGTCCGCTCGGTCAATCTGGTCGAGGATGCCGACGGCGTGCTGCGCCGCGTGCCGCTGACACTGACCGTGGCCGGTCCCGACGGCAAGCCGAAGGCCGAGCCGGGCATGGCGGTGGAGGTGGCGTCCCGCGCGCTGAAGGCGCCGCTGGAGCGGGGGGCCGACGGCTCCGCCACGCTCGCCGGCTACCGGATTCCGGGCGGGGAGGGCAACCGGCTGCTGGTCAACCACGTCACCGCGCCCGGCGCCATCCCGACCTATTCGCTGGCCGACCTGTATGCCTGCGCCGAGGCCGGCAAGACCGATTTTTTCGCCAGCCACTTCAAGGGCAAGGCGGTGATGGTCGGCACCGTGCTGGACGTGGAGGACCGCAAGCTCTCCTCCAACCGCTGGGTCACCAAGCCGGAGGGAATGAATCTTCCCGAACGCTGCGCCCTGCCGGTGATGAGCGAGCTGTATGTCGCCGGCCGCACCCGCGACAGCATCCCCGGCGTCTACATCCACGCCGCCGCCATCTCCAACCTGATCGCGCATGACGCGCTGGCGGAGGCCGGCCGGCCGGCCGCCGCGGCCCTGGTCCTGCTGCTGGCCGGGTTGGCCGCGCTGGTGACGCTGGCGACCCGGCCGGCGGTGGCCGCGGCCGGTCTGCTCCTGCTGCTGGCGGGGTGGAGCGGCGTGGCGGTGGAGGCCTTCCAGGGCGGGCTGGTGCTGCCCTATCTGCAGGCGGCGCTGGCGGCGCTGCTGGTCTTTCCACTGGCGCTGGGTCTGCGCTTCGCCGTGCTGGATCGCGACCAGAGGCACATCCGCAACGCCTTCAAGCTCTATCTGCCGGGATCGCTGATCGACGACATGATCGCGTCGGGCCAGTCGCCCAGCCTGGGCGGCGAGGAGCGCGACCTGTCGATCCTGTTCTGCGACATCGCCGGCTTCACCAAGATGTCGGAGGGGATGGAGCCGGAAGCCCTGGTCGCCGTGCTGAACCGCTATTTCACGGTGATGACCGACATCATCGAGGCGCATGGCGGCTTCGTCGACAAATACATCGGCGACGCCGTGCTGGCGGTGTTCGGCGCCCCCTATGCCATCGACAATCACGCCCGCGCCGCGGTGGCGGCGGCTCTGGCGATGCGTCAGGCAATGGCGGACGACCCGACCCTGCTGGCGACGGCCAGCGGGCGCGGTTCCAACCGCATCGGCATTGCCACCGGCCCGGCGCTGATCGGCAACATCGGCTCGCCGCGCCGCTTCAACTATACGGTGATGGGCGACACGGTGAATCTGGCCTCGCGGCTGGAAGGTGCCAACAAATACTACAACACCGTCCTGATGGTCAGCGGCGAGACCATGCGCCACCATGGCGACCCGGATGCCTTCCGCGCGCTCGACATCGTGCAGGTCGTCGGCCGCAGCGAACCGGTCGAGGTGTTCGAACCGCTGTCCGACGCCCGCCGCGCCGATCCGGAAGAGCGCGCCCAGCGTGCCGCCTATGCGACCGCCCTCGACCACTGGCGCGCCGGCCGGTTCGAGGCCGCCGCCGCCGGCTTCCGCGCCCTGGTCGCCGCCGACGGCGCCGCCCTGGCGATGCTGCACAAGGCGGAAAAGCGCGTCGGCCTGGCACCCGAGCCGGACTGGGCCGGCGTCACCGCCCTCACCGACAAATAGCCGGACGACGAAAAGCCGTGTCGCGAACCGCCATGCCCACTTCCATGCCCCGACGCCTGCATCGGCTCGCCCGCCTGTCCGCCCTGCTGCTGGCCGGAGTCGCGGCCCCGCTGCCGGCGCTGGCCCAGTCGGTGCCGCCGGCTTTGTCACCGGTTTTGCCGCCCTCGCTCGACCCCAACCGGCTGGAACAGCGTTTCGAACGGCCGGCCGTGCCGCAATCCAAGCCGGAGATCGAGATGCCGGCGCCGGAAAAGGCGCCGCCTCCCCGCGATGCCGAGCGCATCACCCTGACGCTGAGTGAAATCCGCATCGACGGCAACAGCGTCTATGACAGCGACAGCCTGTCCGCCCTGTGGCGCGACAAACTGGGCAAGCCGATCACCCTGACCGACCTCTACGCCATCCGAGACGCCATCACCGCGCGCTACCGCAACGACGGCTATGTGCTGTCCCAGGCGGTGGTGCCGGCCCAGCGCATCCGTGACGGCGTCGTCCGCCTGCAGGTGGTGGAGGGCTATGTCGACGAGGTGGTGGTCCAGGGTGAGGCGACCGACCGGCTCGGCCTGCTGCGGCGGATGGGGGAGAAGATCAAGGCCTCCCGCCCGTTGCGCATGGCGGACATGGAGCGTTACGTCCTGCTGGCCGACGACTTGCCCGGCGTCGCGGTCAAGACGGTTCTGGAGGCGTCGCCGGACACCCCCGGCGCCTCGCGTCTGACGCTGGCGCTGGAGCGCACGCCCTTCAACGGCTTCCTGTCGCTCGACAACCGCGGCACCCGCTCGATCGGTCCGTTCCAGGTGACCGGCGTCGCCAGCGTCGAGGATCAGCTCGGCCTGTTCGAGCGCACCACCGCCCAGGGCATCGTCACCCCGCAGATCCGCGAACTGCGCTTTTTCGATGTCGGACAGCTGGTGCCAATCGATGCCGAAGGCACGACGGTGGAGTATGGCGTCCGCCGGTCCTGGTCGCAGCCCGGCGACAGCGTCCGGCCGCTCGACCTCTACAGCCTGACCACCTCCGGCCGCATCGCGGTGGCGCATCCCTTCATCCGCAGCCGGACGGAGACGCTGCGCGCCGGCCTCAGCTTCATCGTCCGCGACAGCCGCACCGACGCGCTAGGCGACAAGCTGTCGCAGGACCGGCTGCGCATCGTCGCCGCCAACGTCGCTTACGACTTCGCCGACGGCTGGGGCGGGTCGAACCTGCTGACGGCCGAACTGTCCAAGGGGCTGGATATCCTGAACGCCACGGAATCCGGCAGCGCCAACCTGACCCGCAGCGGCGGGCGCAGCGATTTCCGCAAGCTGCTGGTCTCGGCCCAGCGCAACCAGCCGCTGACAGAATCGCTGGTCCTCGCCCTGTCCGGTGAGGCGCAATACAGCCCCGACCAGTTGCTGTCGTCGGAGGAATACGGCCTCGGCGGCAAGCAGTATGGCCGTGCCTTCGACCCGTCGGAGATCACCGGCGACAGCGGATTCGCCGGCCGGGCCGAACTGCAGTACATCCTGCCGATCCAGGAGGAGGGGTTGGATTACGCGGTCGCCTACGGCTTCGGCGATTATGGTGCGGTCTACAACTACGAGGGCGGCACGCGCCATGGCCGCCGGTCCCTCGCCTCGGCCGGCGTCGGCCTGCGCTTCGGCGTGTTCCGGCGCATCGACGCCGGCGTGGAACTGGCCAAGCCCTTCATCACCACGCCGTTCAGCACGCAGGACCGCGCCCCGCGCGCCTTCTTCACGCTCTCGACGCGATTCTGACTCTGCGCACGGCGAAAGCCGCGCGGCTGGCCGACGAAGGCCTCCGCGCGGCTTTCGGCAATGGCTTCATCAGATCAGCTCGACCCGCTGGGCGACCGGCGCATCCTCCGACCCGACGGCCAGATAGCGGACGTCCTCGCCGTCGGCGACGATGTCCAGACCGGACTGGCGCAGGGTCGCACGGTCGAAATAGACGGTCGCGCCATCTTCCCACGGCTCGATCAGGCCGGACTGGCTGTCCAGATTGTACCAGCGCACCGTGCCATAGGCCATCGTGGCCGGGCCGGCCGGCTCGGCCTGACGCTCGCGCCGTTCGCGCGGCGGCTTCGGCGGACGGGCAAAGCCCTCGCCGTTATCGTCGGGCTGCGCCCCCATGCCGGGGGGCTGGCCCATCGGCTGGGCGGCCGAAGCGGTGGCGCGCGGCGGGCGCTGGTTGCGGGCACGCGGGGCCGGCGGGGTTTCCGGCGGCGTGGCGGAGTGAATGGCGACGACCTGAGGTCCCTTGGCGCCCTGGGCCAGATCGCAGACGACCGTCGTGCCCTCGACCGGGTTGGGCAGGGAGGCGGCGGCCAGGACCGAAGCGTGCAAGAAAGCCTCTCCGGAGCCATCGGCGAGGCGGACGAACCCAAAACCCTTTTCCGGCTTGAACCACTTTACCGTAGCGGTGACGTTCGTCGCGGTGACGTTCTTCAACTCTTCGCTCAAGACAGGTCCCTTTCACGTCCTGTAGCCGGGGGAGGGCGGCCCTGACGCTGAACTGGGCGCGGCACCGCTATATGACCAAGAACAAGACCCCGGCGGTGGCAAGCTTATCATAAAATTCCAGAAAATGGCCAGTGCGGCGATGACCTGTAACATTACCGCAAATGCCGGAACCGCGTTTGCATCCGATCCTACCCGCAATGCGCGAGTCGACCGCTGGAATTCGAAATCGTGGTTCATATTCCGGTTTCGCAAACAAAATGGGACAACAACTCTACCAATCCTGGATACGGTATCATGATACAAGATACCGAACTTGCAGTCCGAACCTGTACTTCAGAGGTAATTAAGCTGTAAATAAATTTTTAACTAAAAAATTGACTTATGCCTCCATCAGAACGGAGGAATGACTTATGACGACCACCGACCAGACCGCATTTTTCGTGTCCACCAAGGGCAATGACAGCTGGTCCGGGCGGCTCGCCGCTCCCAACGCCGCCGGCACCGACGGTCCCTTCGCCAGCCTCGAGAAGGCGCGGGACGCAATGCGGGCGAGCGACATCGACACCACCTATGTTCGTGGCGGCACCTATCGCCTGAACAAGACGTTGACTCTCGACTCCCACGACGACGGCCACAGCTTCCTCGCCTACAAGAGCGAGACGCCGGTGCTGAGCGGTGGGGAGCGGGTGACCGGCTTCACCTACGAGGGCAAGGGGCTTTATTCCGCCAAGCTCTCCTCCGCCAACGGCCTGGACGTCAGCATCGGCGGCGTCCGCCAGCATGCGGCACAGACCGGCGATTTCGATCCGGATCATGCCGCGATCAGCGGCTGGCATGTGCTGAAGGCGAACTCCAGCGGCGCCAGCAAGACCAGCTTCAACTTCTCAAACGGCGACATCCCCTCGGGCCTGAAGCCCCATGCCGGGCTGGTCGTCCAGACCTTCGACACCGAACGGCTGAAGGACGACATCTCGCATGTGAAGGCGATCGACCAGTATCACCACACGGTGACC
>NZ_FXAK01000005.1:0-125000 GCF_900177515.1 Azospirillum oryzae | reverse complement strand
CACGCCGCGTCCGACCAGCCAAGCCGATGGCCAGTGCAATGCCGAACATCGCCTCACTGATTTCCGGCGCGGTGTCTGTGCTGCTCAGGGCGAGGCTGATCGCGCCCGTGTTCTGTGGCATCTCCATCCGGGTCAAACACCTGCGATGGCATCAGCGCGCCGCTGAGCGCCTTCTTGCCGCAGTCAGTACGCTCATCCGGGGCAGCAATGCCCGACACGAGCGGTCCGGTACCGGCATCGAGCGCCTGCCCTCCGCATCATTTCGTGCATTCGGAAGCCGGCGGTATCTACATTTTGCATGCGCAGAAGGAGTCGGAGTCACTGCCGTGCCGGAAGATCATTTTCCCAAATCGATTGGGAAGACGATCGCCTTCGCGGCGTTCGCTCGCTTTGTTTGAGCCGGTGTTGGCCGGGAGGATCAGCAGCGCGGCCCCATTCTCTCAAGGCTGTGTCGAACAGCAGGAATCCTCCCGATTACGGCGGCGTTGAAGCCAATGCCCATCGCTCACGGATGCCGAATTTCACACAGCATCCCGGCCGGAATTTTTGGTCTGTAGACGGCTACGTTGAAGGGTGGTTCGTTGCAGATTCACCAAAAGGAAAAAAATCTTAAAATACCGCGTTTCTTCCCTATCAGACAGGGAGGAAATCCGGCTGTGGCAAAAAGGGCTTCAAATCCAAGATAGATGTTGTTAGCCTTGGCTCCGCCGTTTGGTGATCAACCTCACGGTGCTGAGTGAGCGGTAAGCTCGGAACCCTGATAATGCGTTATGGTGGCGCAGCATGTGGAGATAAAAATATGATCAAGTCATAGGAATAGTTCTTTGTATTTGTCAGTAAGCCTTCTGTATTCTGAGTCAGTGCGGTAAATACAATCGTTCTGTGGGTATGATGTTCGCCGTAACTGCGATGGGCTAGTTGTCCCGCCGCAGGGTGCCGAAACCGGCTGCGGACTGAAATCCCTCTCGCGTGCCCTCCGATCCGCGGCACGCTCCTGCTTCCACGAAGGCTGCATCCCAGAACCGGCCCCGACAGGGTCCGGTGCCGTTCGCGTCTTGCCAAACCGGAGGCATCAGCGCATGACCGCAAAAATCGCCGTAAAAGGCGTTACGAAGATCTTTGGAAACCACCCCCGACAGGCCCTCGATCTGTTAAAGGCCGGTCATTCCAAAGAGGAGATTTTCAAACGGACGGGCCAGTCCGTCGGCGTGCAGGACGCCAGTCTGGAGATCGAGGCCGGCGAAATCTTCGTCGTGATGGGCCTCTCCGGTTCCGGCAAGTCCACGCTGGTCCGCATGCTCAACCGGCTGATCGACCCCACCGTCGGTGAAGTCCTGATCGATGGGCGCGACATCACCAAGCTGTCGCGGGCGGAACTGACCGATCTGCGCCGCCGCGACCTCGGCATGGTGTTCCAGTCCTTCGCCCTGATGCCGCACATGCGCGTCTGGCAGAACGCCGCCTTCGGACTGGAGATCGCCGGCCAGGATCTGCGGACCCGACGCGAAAAGGCGCAGGCCGCGCTGGAGGCGGTCGGCCTCGGCGCCTATGCCGAGAGCTGGCCGAACCAGTTGTCCGGCGGCATGCAACAGCGTGTCGGACTGGCCCGCGCCCTTGCCAACGAGCCGTCGGTCCTGTTGATGGACGAAGCCTTTTCCGCGCTGGATCCGCTGATCCGTTCGGAAATGCAGGACGAGTTGCTGCGGCTTCAGGCCGAACGGCAGCGCACCATCGTCTTCATCAGCCACGATCTCGACGAGGCCATCCGCATCGGCAACCGGCTGGCGATCATGGAAGGCGGCCGGATCGTGCAGGTCGGGCGGCCGGACGAGATCCTGAAGCAGCCGGCCAACGACTATGTCCGCTCCTTCTTCCGCAACATCGACGTCACCAAGATCCTGACGGCCGGCGACATCGCACGGCGCGATCAGGTGACGCTGACCCGGCATACCGGCGACGGCCCACGCGCCGCCGTGCGGCAGCTGCGCGAGCGTGACCGCGAGTTCGGCTATGTCCAGGACGCGCGCCGCCGATTCCACGGTGTGGTGTCGGTGGAGAGCCTGATGTCGGCCATCGAGCGCGGCAACGGCTCGACCACCCTGGACGACGCGCTGCTGCCGGGGATCGAACCGATCACCGACGATCTGCCGATGGAGGAGGTTCTGCCGCGCGTGGCGTCCAGCGCCTGCCCGCTGCCGGTGGTGAACGGGCAGGGCGCCTATGTCGGGGCGATCTCCAAGACCGCCTATCTCGAAACTCTTGGACGGAGCCGCTGACCCATGGATTTCAAGCTTCCTTTCGGCGATTGGGCCGAAGCGGTCGTTCTGTTCCTGCTGGACCATGCGCAGTGGCTGTTCGACGGCATCGACGTGGCGATCGGCGCAGTTGCCGACGGGGTGCAGACGGCGCTGACGTCGCTGCCCGGCGTGGTGCTGGCCGGGCTGGTGGTGCTGATCGGGCTGTGGCGGGTCGGCTGGCGGTTCGGGCTGTTCGCGGCGCTGTCGCTGCTTGTCGTCGCCGGGCTCGGCATGTGGAACCAGATGGTCGACACGCTGGCGCTGGTGCTGACCGCGACCACTGTGGCGCTGATTCTGGGCATCCCGGTGGGCATCTGGTCGGCGCGCAACGACCGGATCGAAGCGGTGGTACGACCCGTGCTCGACCTGATGCAGACGATGCCGGCCTTCGTCTACCTGATCCCGGCGGCGATGCTGTTCGGGCTCGGTCGCGTCCCCGGCACCATCGCGACGATCATCTTCTCCATGCCGCCGGTCGTGCGCCTGACCAGCCTGGGCATCCGGCAGGTGCCGCACGAGCTGGTGGAGGCCGGCCTCGCCTTCGGCTGTACGCCGCGCCAGCTTCTGGTCAGGGTGCAGATGCCGACGGCCCTGCCGTCGATCATGGCCGGCATCAACCAGACGATCATGCTGTCGCTGTCGATGGTGGTCATCGCGTCGATGATCGGCGCGGGCGGTCTCGGCAACGAGGTGCTGCGCGGCATCCAGCGGCTCGACATCGGCCAGGGCTTCGAAGGCGGGCTGGCGGTGGTGATCCTCGCCGTGCTGCTCGACCGCATCACCCAGAGTTTCGGCAACCGCAAGCCCGAGGATCGGAAATCCCGCCTCTCCTGGTCCGCCCTGGCGGCACGACGGAAGGCCGGCGCCGAGAAATCCAGCCTTGCGGATGGAGCCATTGAAGCGGGCTGACCTCCGGTCGCCCGACCCAAGCAAGAAGAAGACACCAAAAAGGACAAGCCTTATGCGACGTACGTTTCTGAAAATGCTGGCGGTCGCCGCTGCCGCGGTTGTCGGGACCGCCACGCTGGCGTCGCCCGTTCTGGCCGCCGACAAGAAGGAGCCGGTTCGCATCGGCTGGACCGCCTGGTCCGATGCCGAGGCGGTGACCAAGCTCGCCAAGCGCCTGATCGAGGACCGGCTGCACCAGCCGGTCGAACTGGTGCTGGCCGACATCGGCCTGCAGTATCAGGGCCTCAGCAAGGGCGACCTGGATTTCATGATGATGTCCTGGCTGCCGACGACGCACGGTTCCTACCTTGAGAAGGTCGGCGACGACATCGTGCCGCTCGGCATCCTCTACACCCGTGCCCGCCTGGGCTGGGCGGTTCCGGACTATGTCCCGGCCGATCAGGTCCGCACCATCGCCGATCTGGCGAAGCCGGAGGTGCGCAAGAAGCTGGACAACAAGATCCAGGGCATCGACCCCGGTGCCGGCCTGATGCAGGCATCCGAGAAGGCGGTCGAGACGTACGGGCTGAAGGACTACAATCTGGTGTCGGCCAGCGGTGCGGCGATGACGGCGGCCCTCGGCCGCGCCATCCGGCGCGACGAATGGATCGTCGTGACCGCCTGGAGCCCGCACTGGATGTTTGCCAAGTGGAAGCTGCGCTATCTGGAGGATCCGGAAGGCGTGCTGGGCGGGCTGGAGCGCGTCCATGTGATGGCCCGCAAGAGCTTCTACCAGGACTATCCGAAGGTGGCCGAGTTCCTGACGCGTATGTATCTGCCGCTGGACGAGCTGCAGGCGATCATGCTGGAGGCCGACAACAGCTCTTATGAGAAGGCGATCGACGACTACATCGCCAAGCACAAGCAGCGCGTGGATTACTGGGTCACCGGCGAAATGCCCGCTTCCTGATCCTGCACGTCCACATGCCCTCCTCCCTTCGGGGAAGGGGGCATTCTATTGATTGCCCGCGTCATCCCCTTCGATCGAACGGCGCCCCTCGGCATCGATCAGCACGCCCAGCTCCTCGTCGGCCAGTGTCAGGGACGGGCGCACCGGCAGGTGGAGCAGCCGCTGCATATTGGCCTCCTCTTCGGACAGCGACCGGCAGGCATTCCTCAACCTTGACCTCGCCCAGGCGGGGACCGATCCGCATTCGGCGGATCGCGGACGGCGGACGAGAAAGCGTTCGAGCCATTTCATCCGGTTTCTACCCTCCTCGGTTCAGCCCATCTTCTGGAAAGGCAGAGCCAGGAAACCCAGCGCGAAAAAGACCAGCGACAGCAGGACCAGGCGCAGCGCCCGCGTCCGGCTGCGGGCGCTCATTGTGTTGCCCCACAGATACTGTTCGAAGGCGATGGCGTAGCTGGCGGCCATCATGTCCATCAGGCCGGGCACCACCGCCTCCTCCCCGCGCTCGGTGCGGATGGCGTTCTCCGCCTCGACCAACCGGGGCAGGGGTGGCGGTTCGTGATGAATGAACAGCCATTCCACCATGACCACGTGGTACACGGCGCCGAGCATCGCGAGGACGCCGGCGCAGGCGGCGGCGGCGATGAACAGCGATACCGGCTCCTCCAGTCGCGTCGCGTCGAAGCGGGCGGCCAGATTGCCGAGCGAGAAAACGGAGAAGGAAATCGCCGCCACCGGCGTTCCGATGCTGCCGCGGATCGCCTCGCGCCGCGTGCGCTCGCTCAGATATATTTCGCGGAAATGCTCGAAGCGGAGTTCGTTCGGCGACATTGCGCTGATGCGGTCCGGACAGTGGCGAAGGCAGGGCGTTACCGACACCCAACCGCGCGGAATGGAATGAGTCTCGCCGATTTCCGATGCCGCCGTGACGGCGCGCCGCCTTGTGCCGGGGCGGTGGACGCGCTAAAGGGCTGAACCCCCTCGCAAGATCAGCCGCCATGGTCGTCCGCCTGCTGTTCGCTTTCCTGCTGCTGCTGTCGTCGCACGGATTGGCTGCCGACCCGCCGGTCCGGGTCGGCGTGCTCGCCTATCGGGGGGAGGAGCATGCGGCGGCGGTGTGGGAACCGACGATCCGCTATCTCGGCGACCATTTCCCCGGCCGTGGGGCGGAGATGGTGGCGCTCGACCTCGCCGGGATGGATGCCGCCGTGCAGAACCGGACGGTGGACCTGATCCTGACCAACACCGGCAACTATGTCGATCTGGAGGCGCGGTACGGCGTCACCCGCATCGCCACCCTGCAGTCCGGGCGGTCCTCCGGCAACGCCATCGGCTCGGCAATCATCGTGCGTGCCGACCGCCGCGACCTGAAGGATCTGCGCGACCTTCGCGGGCGGACCCTGATGGCCATCGATCCCGACGCCTTCGGCGGTTTCCAGGTTGCCTGGGGGGAATTGCTGGATGCCGGCGTCGATCCCTTCCGCGACCTGAAGGATTTGCGCTTTTCCGGCTTCCCGGTGGACCGCGTCGCCTTCGCCGTGCGCGACGGGACGGCGGATGCCGGCGTGCTGCGGGCCTGCGTGCTGGAGGAACTGGCGGCGGAGGGGCGGATCGACCCGGCGGACTTCCGCGTCCTTGGCTCCCGGAGCGCGCCCGATTTCGCCTGCGCCCATTCCACCGATCTTTACCCCGACTGGCCGCTGGCCCGTCTCGCCGGGACGCCGGAGGAACTGGCGAAACAGGCGGTGGTCGCCCTGTTCCAGATGCCGCCGGACCATCCCGCAGCAAAGGCCGGCGGTTACCAGGGCTGGGCGGTGCCGCGCGACTACCAGCCGGTCCATGCCCTGTTCCGCTCGCTGCGCATCGGCCCCTACCGCTCGTTGCGCGACGTCTCGCTGGTCGATCTGGCGCGAGAGAACTGGCATTGGCTGGCCCTGGCGGCCTTGGCGCTCTTGTGGTGGACAATCCATTCGCTGCGGGTGGAGCATCTCATCAAGGTCCGCACCGCTGAACTGCGTGCCGCCAACCGCGACCTCGTCCGCGAGATGGCGGAGCGCCGCCGTGCCGAGGAGAATGCCCGCGAGCGCCAGCGCGAGATCGACCATGTCGCCCGCCTGTCGATCCTGGGGGAAATGGCCAGCAACCTCGCCCATGAGCTGAACCAGCCGCTGGGCGCCATCGCCAACTACGCGCGCGGCTGCACCCGCCGGCTGGAGGCCGGCACCGGCCGGCCCGCCGAACTGGCGGACGCCACCCGCGCCATCGCCGATCAGGCCGACCGCGCCGCCCACATCATCGCCCGCATCCGCAACTTCGTCCGCAAGCGGGCGCCACAGATCGAGCCGGTCGACATCAACGACGCCGTCCGCGCCGCCGCCGCCCTGTGCGCCGACCGGGCGCGCAGCGCCGGCATCGCGGTCACGCTCGATCTGGCCGACGGGCTGCCGCGGGTGGCGGCCGACGCGGTGCAGATCGAGCAGGTTGTCCTCAACCTGATGAAGAACGGGCTGGACGCGATGGAGGGCTGTTTGCCGGCCGACGGGATCACAGTGCGCACCGGTCTGGACGGCGAGGGGCGGGTCAGGGTGATGGTCGCCGACCGCGGCCATGGCCTGAGTGCCGAGGCGCGGGAGCGGCTGTTCGACCCCTTCTTCACCACCAAGCCGGAGGGGATGGGCCTGGGCCTGTCGATCTGCCGGACCATCCTGGAATCTCATGGCGGCCATCTGTGGGCCGCAGACAATCCCGGCGGGGGCGTGGAGATTCGCTTCGTTCTGCCGGCGGTACAGGAGAACCCGACCCATGAGTCATGATGCGGAAAGTTCCGCCCCGCCGCGCACGGTCTATGTGGTGGACGACGATCCGGCGATGCGCCATTCGCTGGGCTGGCTGATCGGCTCGCTGGGGTTGGAGGTGCAGGGCTTCGCCTCGGCGGAGGAGTTCCTGCGGGCGCTGAAGCCCGACCGGCCGGGCTGCCTCGTTACCGATGTGCGCATGCCGGGCATGAGCGGGCTGGAACTGCAGGACACGCTGGCGCGGGCTGGGTCGCTGCTCTCCGTGGTGGTGGTCACCGGCCATGCCGACGTGCCGATGGCGGTGCGGGCGCTGCGGGCGGGGGCCGTCGATTTCATCGAGAAGCCCTTCAACGACCAACTCTTGCTCGACCGCGTGCATGAGGCGCTGGAGAAGTCGCGGCGCGCCTGGGAGGCGGCGGAGCGCAAGCGTGCCGTCCGCGCGCTGATCGGCCGGCTGACCCCGCGCGAGCGGCAGGTGGCGGCGCTGGTGGTCGCCGGAAAGCCCAACAAGGTCATCGCCGCGGAGATCAACCTGTCGATGAAGACGGTGGAGGTCCACCGCCACAATGTGATGGACAAGCTGGAGGTCGCATCGGTCGCTGACCTGACCCGGCTTTTGCTGGAGGCGGAATAACGGCCTGCGGCTTGGCGTCGCGGGGGAAAACCCTAAAAAGTGTGGGGAACACCGCAATGGGGCGCCGCCATGCCCCTGGCTATCCTTGGCCCTGAGATCGGCCCGCATGCTTTGCGGGCCGGGAATGGGTGCCGCCGGGAGAGCCTGCCATGGACCGATCACGACGCAACTTCTGCCTGGGCGCCGGGGCCGCGACCGTCGGCGCCGCCACGCTGGCGGCAGTACCGAGAGATGCTGACGCCGTTTCGGCGTCCGGTGACGCGGCGCACCGCTGGGCCATGGTGGTCGATGTGCGCAAATGCGTCGGCTGCCAAGCCTGCACCGTCGCCTGCATCATGGAGAACGACGTTCCGGAAAACAGTTTCCGCACCATCGTCTCCACCTACGAGGTGACGGAGCAGGGCCGGGCCGGCTCCTACATGCTGCCGCGCCTGTGCAACCATTGCGAGGATCCGCCCTGCATCCCGGTCTGCCCGACCGGCGCCACCTATCAGCGGCGGGACGGCATCGTGGTCGTCGACAATTCCGTGTGCGTCGGCTGCGCCTATTGCGTCCAGGCCTGTCCCTACGACGCCCGCTTCATCAATCACGAAACCCAGACCGCCGACAAATGCACCTTCTGCGTCCATCGCGTGGAAGCCGGGCTGCTGCCCGCCTGCGTCGAGACCTGCGTCGGCGGCGCCCGCATCTTCGGTGACCTGAAGGATCCCGACAGCACGGTGTCGAAACTGGTGCGCGAGCAGACCCCGAAGGTGCTGAAGCCGGAGATGGGGACCCAGCCGCGGGTCTTCTACATCGGTCTCGATCCGAAGATGCAGGGCAAGGTGGACGGCACGCCGACCCTGTGGCGGCCGGCGCCGCATGCCGAGAAGGAGCATGCATGATGGACACGCACATCGTCGAAGTCATCAACGTGACCCGCGAGGTCGCGTGGCTTCCCTGGGCCGTGCAGTATTTCTTCCTGATCGGCCTGTCCGTCGGCGGCCTGCTGCTCAGCCTGCCCGGCTACGCCTTCGCCCGTGACGGCTGGCGCCCGCTGGGGCGGCTCGCCCTGATTGTGGCGCTGACCTGCGGACTGGCGGCGCCGGTGGCGCTTCTGTCCGACCTGCACCAGCCCGGCCGCTTCTGGCACTTCTACGTGGTGTTCCGGCCGACCTCCTGGATGTGGTGGGGATCGCTGTTCATCCCGCTCTACATCGGCGGCCTGCTGGTCTATGGCTGGGCCTGCCTGCGCGAGGAATTGCAGGCGCATGGCCGGGTCGACAGCCGGCTGGCCGGGCTGTACCGGCTGGCGGCGCTGGGCGGTGGCCGCGACGACCGGCTGATCCGGGCCGCCGGGGTGTTCGTGCTGGCCGGGGCGGCGCTGGTGGCGCTCTATACCGGCGTCGAGGTGGCGGTGGTCAAGGCCCGGCCGCTGTGGCACACGCCCTTCCTGCCGGTGCAGTTCCTGACCACCGCGCTGGCCGGCGCCGTCGGGCTGGTGCTGATCCTCAACCGCGTCGTCGGCACCGCCGACCGTGGGGTGGAGGTGCTGGGCAACCGGCTGCTCGCCGCCGTGCTGGCCGCGGTGATGCTGTGCGGCGGGCTGTGGCTGGCGCTCGGTCTGTCGGAGCTGGATGCAGGGCATGCGGCGGCGCTGGACAGCGTGGCCGGGTCGGAGGCGTGGCGGGTGACCGCCGTCTGGGCGGTGGCCGCGACGGTGGTGCCCTTCGTGATTGCCGTCGCCCGGCCGGCGGGAACCGGGCTGCTGACCGGACTGATTGCCGTGCACAGCGCCTGGATGTTTCGCTGGACCGTGTTCATCGGCGGCCAGTCGGTGCCGAAGACCGGGGCGGGCTTCTACGAATACGCGCTGCCAGCCGGCCCGGACGGGCTGATGGGCATCGTCGGCACCGCGGGGCTGTGGCTGTTCCTGCTGATCCTGATGACGGCGCTGCTGCCGGTTTCGTCTACCCCTGCCGCCGGCCGTCCGGCCAACGCATCCGGCCATCCCGGCGGGCGCCTGACCGCCGCCGAATAGCCGGCTCGACCAATTCAATCCGCGCTTGAGCCCCGCTCGCGAAGACCGGAGTGTCCACCATGTCCATCACCCGTCGCCACATCCTGACCTCCACCGCCGCGGGCGGCGCGCTGGCCGCCTTCGCCGGTGGCTTTTCGGAGACCGGCCGCAAGCTGGTCAAGGGCGCCTGGGCCGGCGAGCGGCCAGACGACTCCATCAGCGGCAATGCGCCGAAGCCTGAATTCCGCATCGACCCGGCGACCGGCGCCGTGGAGCCGACGCCGGGACAGATCGTCGCCAACGTCGCCTGCCTGGGCTGCACCACGCTGTGCGGCGTCCGGGTGCGGGTGGATGTGGAGCGGAACCGCGTGCTGCGGGTGGCCGGCAATCCCTACAGCCCGCTGTCCACCGACCCGTTCCTCCCCTATGCGACACCGATCGAGGAGAGCTTCCGCTCGCTATCGCGGCTGGACGAGAAGGGGCTGCAGGGCCGCTCCACCGCCTGCGGGCGCGGCAATGCGGCGCTGGAGATGCTGACCTCCCCCTTCCGCATCACCACGCCGATGAAACGCGTCGGCCCGCGCGGCTCCGGCCGTTGGGAGCCGATTGCCTTCGACAAGCTGGTGGAGGAGATCGCCGAGGGCGGCGACCTGTTCGGCGAGGGGCCGGTGGAGGGGCTGCGGACCTTGCGCGACCTGAAGACGCCGATCGACCCTGCCTCTCCCGAACTGGGGCCGAAGGTCAATCAGGTGGCGCTGCTCGCCTCCGTCAATGACGGACGGGAGCCCTTCGTGCGGCGCTTCTTCAACCAGGCGCTCGGCACCATCAATTTTGCCGGCCATGGCGCCTATTGCGGCGGCGCCTATCGCTCCGGCTCCGGCGCGGCGTTCGGCGATCTGAAGGCGATGCCGCACGCCAAGCCCGACCTGCAGAATGCCGAATTCGTGCTGTTCATCGGCACCGCCCCCTCCAACGCCGGCAACCCGTTCAAGCGGCAGGCCATGCTGGTCGCCAAGGGCCGCACCGACGGCGTGCTGAATTACGTGGTGGTCGATCCGGTGCTGACCAACGCCGACAACCGGGCGGCGGGGGAGCGGTCGAACTGGATTCCGATCCGCCCCGGCACCGACGGCGCGCTGGTGATGGGCATGATGCGCTGGATGTTCGAGAACGACCGCATCGACAGCCGTTATCTGTCCCAACCGAACGCCAAGGCCGCTACTGCGGCGGGCGAGGCCGGCTGGTGCAATGCCACCCATCTGGTGATCCGGCAGCAGGGCCACCTGCGCGACGGGCGGATGCTGCGCGCCTCCGACATGGGCTGGATCGAGCTTGACGAGAAGGAGCGGTATGGAGAGAAGGACGCCTTCGTCGTGCTCGACCCGGCGGGCAAGCCGGTGGCGCATGACGCGCTGGGTGGCCCGGCCGTCCTGTTCCATGACGGCGCGGTGGCGACGCCGACCGGCGACATCTCGGTCAAGACCAGCCTGACCCTGCTGCGCGAGGAGGCGATGCGGCTGGACCTGCGCGGCTATGCCGAAGCCTGCGGCATCCCCGCCGACATCATCGCCGGACTGGCGCGCGAATTCACCAGCCATGGCAAGAAGGCGGTCGCCAACGCCCATGGCGGCATGATGGCCGGCAACGGCTTCTACAACGCCTTCGGCGTCGTCACCCTGAACACGCTGATCGGAAACCTGAACTGGAAGGGCGGCAGCATCTTCGGCGGTGGCCGTTTCCCGGACGAGCAGGACGGCCCGCGCTACAAGCTGGCCAGCTTCCCCGGTGCGGTGAAGCCGTCCGGTACCGCGATCAACCGTCCGGTCCCTTACGAGAAATCCAGCGAGTTCGCCCGCAACAAGGCAGCCGGCAAGCCCTATCCGGCCAAGGCCCCCTGGTATCCGGCCGCGCCGCAGCTGACCACCGAATATCTGACCAGCGGTCTTGCCGACGGCTATCCCTATCGCCTGAAGGCCCTGTTCCTGTGGAACAGCAACCCGGTCTACGGCATCCCCGGTGTGCGTGCGGCGGCGGAGGCGGCGATGAAGGACCCCAAGACGCTGCCGCTGATCGTCTCCATCGACCCGTTCATCAACGAATCGTCCGCCTTCGCCGACTACATCGTCCCCGACACCGTGCTGTACGAGACCTGGGGCTGGGCGTCGCCCTGGGGCGGCGTGCCGACCAAGACCAGCACCGCGCGCTGGCCGGTGGTGGAGCCGCGCACGCAGACGCTGCCCGACGGGCTGCATGTGCAGATGGAGACCTTTCTGATCGCTCTGGCCAAGCGGCTGGGCCTGCCCGGCTTCGGTGCCGACGCCATCGCCGACATGGACGGGAAGCTCTACCCGCTCGACCGGCCAGAGGACTGGTATCTGCGCGGCGGCGCCAACATCGCGTGGCTCGGCAAGCAGCCAGTCGCCGACGCCGACGACCGCGATATCGCGCTGTCCGGCGTCGAGCGGGTGATGCCGGCGCTGCGAGCCACGCTGAAGCCGGAGGAGTGGCGCAAGGTCGCCTATATCCTGGCCCGCGGCGGCCGCTACCAGAACCAGGCCGAAGGCTTCGAGGGCGACAAGGCGGCCCACAAGTTCCTCAAGCCGCTGCAGGTCTACAACGAGGCGGTGGGAACGGCGAAGAGCAGCATCACCGGCCGGCGCTGGACCGGCACCGCCACCTGGATGGAACCGGTCTTCGCCGACGGCAGCCCGGTCCATAAGCACCACACGCCAGAGGAGTGGCCCTTCAAGCTGGTCAGCTCCAAATCGGTGCTGGTCAGCGCCTACACCATCGCCGCCGGCCGGCTGCGCCACCTGCATCCGGACAATCCGGTCGGCATCAACGCAGAGGACGCCCGCCGCCTGGGCATCGAGACCGGCGACCGCATCCGCATCGCCACGCCGGGCGGGATGCGGGAGGCCACCGCCATCGTCCGCCATGGCGTGATGCGCGGCGTGCTGGCGGTGGAGCATGGCTTCGGCCATCGTGAATACGGTGCCCGACCGCACCTGATCGGCGGGCACAGCCAGCCCTCGGTGCCGGAGATCGGGGCCGGCATCAACCTGAACGACCTCGGCATCGCCGACCCGTCCCGCGCCGGGGCGTCGGTGTGGGTCGATCCCATTGCCGGGACTGCGGTGCGCCAGGGAATCCCGGCGAAGCTGGAGCGGCTCGCCGCCTCCGCCTGACCCACCGCATGAGGGGGCAGGGCTGCAAAAAAAATCGAGCGCTTCGGGCGAACCGAAGGGGCGGAGCACAGTTGAAACAGACACGGCGGTGAAACACGACCAGAGACAAGAGAGGCGACAATGGCTCCGAACGTCAGCGATTTCTTCTGGCAGCGGCTCTCGGAATGGGGTGTGAAGCGGGTCTTCGGCTATCCCGGCGACGGCATCAACGGGCTGGTCGGGGCGCTCGCCCGCACCGGCGACCAATTCGATTTCGTCCAGGCCCGCCATGAGGAACTGGCTGCCTTCATGGCGACCGCGCATGCCAAATACACCGGCGAGCTGGGCGTCTGCCTCGCAACCTCCGGCCCCGGCGCCATCCATTTGCTGAACGGCCTCTATGATGCCAAGCTCGACCACCAGCCGGTGCTGGCCATCGTCGGCCAGCAGGCGCTGACCGCACTCGGCGGCCATTACCAGCAGGAGGTCGACCTCGTCTCGCTGTTCAAGGACGTGGCCGGCGAATATGTCCACATGGCCTCCACCCCCGCCCAGGTGCGGCATCTGGTGGACCGCGCGGTGCGCATCGCCAAGGCCGAGCGGACGGTGACCTGCATCATCCTGCCCAACGACCTCCAGGAGATGGACGCGGTGGAGACGCCGCCGCGCGCCCATGGCACGATCCATTCCGGCGTCGGCTATTCCGCCCCCGTCGTCCGCCCGGCGGAGGCCAACCTGCGCCGCGCCGCCGACGTGCTGAACGCCGGTTCCAAGGTGGCGATCCTGGTCGGCGCCGGGGCGCTGAACGCCACCGACGAGGTGATCGAGGTGGCCGACATCCTCGGCGCCGGCGTCGCCAAGGCGCTGCTCGGCAAGGCGGCTCTGCCCGACGACCTGCCCTTCGTCACCGGTTCCATCGGCCTGCTCGGTACCCGGCCCAGCTACGAGATGATGGTGAACTGCGACACGCTGCTGATGATCGGCTCCGGCTTCCCCTATTCGGAGTTCCTGCCCAAGGAGGGGCAGGCGCGCGGCGTGCAGATCGACATCGACCCGAAGATGCTCAGCATCCGCTACCCGATGGAGGTCAATCTGGTCGGCGACAGCGCCGGCACCCTGCGCGAGCTGATCCCGTTGCTCCAGCGCAAGCAGGACCGTTCCTGGCGCGAGGGGATCGAGGCCGGTGTCGCCGAGTGGTGGAAGGTGCTGGAAGCCCGCGCCATGAACGACGCCACGCCGCTCAACCCGCAGCGCGTCTTCTGGGAGCTGTCGCCTAAGCTGCCCGACGACGTGGTGATCGCCTGCGATACCGGGTCCGGCACCAACTGGTACGCCCGCGACATCAAGATCCGGCGGGGCATGAAGGCCAGCCTGTGCGGCGGCCTCGCCACCATGGGGCCGGGCATGCCCTATGCGCTGGCCGCCAAGTTCGCCCATCCCGACCGCCCGGTGCTGGCCATCGTCGGCGACGGCGCCATGCAGATGAACGGCATGAACGCCCTCATCACCCTGTCGAAATACTGGAAGCAGTGGAGCGACCCGCGTTTCATCGTGCTGGTCCTGAACAACCGCGACCTCAATCAGGTCACCTGGGAGATGCGGGCCCAGGCCGGCAATCCGAAGTTCGAGGCGTCGCAGGAGCTTCCCGACGTCCCCTATGCCCGCTATGCCGAAATGCTGGGCTTCAAGGGGTTGTTCGTCGACAAGCCGGAAGACCTCGACAAGGTGTGGGACGAGGCGCTGGCGACCCGCGGCCCGGTTCTGGTCGAGGCCTACACCGATCCCAACGTGCCGCCGCTGCCGCCGCACATCACGCTGAAGAACGCCGCCGCGATGATGGCGACACTGGCCAAGGGCGATCCGGAGGTGTGGGACATGCTGAAGGACACCGCCAAGGACCTCGTCGAAAGCTATCTGCCGCATGGCGGTGGAAAAGGCGGCGGAAAGAAGCGCTGACCGACGGACCCGCAACACCGTCCATCCCCTCCTGTTGAAACTGTCGATACAGCGTCAGCCGGAGGATTGGAGAATGCGGGACCTGAACGGGGCCGTCGTGGTGGTGGCCGGAGCGTCGAGCGGAATCGGGCGGGCCACCGCCCTGGCCTTCGCACGGGAAGGCGCCCGCCTAGCGCTGGCCGCCCGCCGCGAGGAACTGCTGGAGGAGGTGGCGGAGGAATGCCGCGGCCTCGGCGCCAGCGCCGTCGTCCTCCCCACCGACGTCACCGATGCCGACGCGGTGAAGCGTCTGGCCGACCGCACGGTGGAGGAATACGGTTCCATCGACATCTGGATCGCCAATGCCGGCGTCGGCGCCGTCGGCCGATTTGAAGAGACGCCGGTCGAGGCCCATCGCCGGGTGATCGAAACCAACCTGCTGGGACCGCTCTACGGCGCCCATGCCGTGATTCCGCTGTTCCGCCGCCAGGGGCATGGCACCTTCATCGCCACCGTTTCGATCGGGGCCTTCGCCCCGGCGCCCTATGCCGCGGCCTATTCGGCCAGCAAGTTCGGGCTGGACGGTATGCTGGACAGCCTGCGGGCGGAACTGGTGGACAGCCCGGACCTGCATGTCTGCGGCGTCTACCCGTCCTTCACCGACACGCCGGGCATGATGCATGGCGCCAACTACACCGGACATGAGTTGTCGCCGGAAGGCCCGATCTACGACGATCCCAACGATGTGGCGGAAACGATGGTGTCGGTCGCCCGCCGTCCGAGGGCGCGTGCCATGGTCGGGGCATTGGCCCCGCTGTCACGCCTGGGCTATGCGGTGGCACCGCGTCTTGTGGAGAAGATCGCCGGTTACGGCGCACACCGCCATTTCGACCGCCAGCCACCCGCTCCGCACAGCGACGGCAACCTGTTCCGTCCGGTGGAGCGGGGGCGGGGAGTGGTTGGCGGCTTCTACACCCCGCCACCCGCCTGGGTCTCGCCCATGCTGATGGCCGGCGCGGCGGTGGTGGCCGTGGCGGCGTATCGGAGTTTGGGGCGCGGGTCGGAGCGGAGGATGCGGCGACATTGACGCTGACCTGCCTCACTCCACCCCCGTCCTGAACCGGTATCCCACCCCCGGCTCCGTCACGATCAGCGTCGGCAGGTTGGGGTCCGCCTCCAGCTTCTGGCGGAGCTGCTTCACATAGACCCGCAGATAGGCGGTGTCGTGGACATGCGCCGGCCCCCAGACCTCGCGCAGCAGTTCGGCGTGGGTCAGGACGTGGTCGGCGTGGCGGGCCAGCATCGCCAGAAGCTCATACTCCTTGCGCGACAGGTGGACCTCCGCGCCGTTGCGCCCGACCACCCGGCGGGCGAGGTCGATGACGACGGCGCCGGCGGTGACGGTGGTCGCCGGTTCCGCGTCGGCCGGGCGCTGGCGCAGGACGGCGCGCACGCGGGCCATCAGTTCGCCGACGCCGAAGGGCTTGACCACATAGTCGATGGCGCCGCGGTCCAGCGCCTCCACCTTGTCGTACTCCTGGGCGCGCACCGACAGCACGATGATCGGCACCGGCGAGGTCTGGCGCACCGCGCTGATGACCTCCTGCCCGTCGAGGTCGGGCAGGCCGAGGTCGAGGATCACCAGATCGGGTCGATGCCGCGCGCAGGCCTCGACACCGTCGCGGCCGCTCTCCGCCTCCACCACCTCATAGCCGTTGGCCGACAGGCTGATGCGCAGGAACTTGCGGATTTGCGGCTCGTCATCGACCACTAGAATTTTGGCCGCCGGATTATTCGCCACGCGTGCCGTCTCCTTCCATCCCGGCGATCTCCGGCCCGGCCGGAACCGGCAGCAGGATGGCGATGCAGGTGCCGGGGCCATGGCGGCCGGGCAGCGCCCGGATGCTGCCGCCATGCGCCTCCACGATACCACGGCAGATGGCAAGGCCAAGGCCGGTGCCCGCCGTCTGCGCGTCGCCCGCCTCCACCCGGTAGAACATGTCGAAGATGCGCTCGCGGTCGGCCTCCGGAATGCCCGGCCCCTGGTCGCACAGCTCGATCAGCGCCTCGCCGCCGCTGCGCCGCGCCCGAATGACGATGGGGCTGCCGTTGGGCGAATATTTGCAGGCGTTGTCGATCAGGTTGAAGAAGACCTGCCCGGCCAGCACGGGGTCGAGCCGCAGCAACGGCAGCCCCGGCTCCAGTTCCAGCCGCACCGGGCGGCCCTCCAGCATCCGTTTGGCCCGGCCCAGCGCCGCTGCGATCACGTCGGCCAGATCGACCCAGTCGGTGCGCGGCTTCAGCGTGCCCGAGCCGATCCGCGTCATGTCCAGCAGGTTCTGCACGAAGCGGTTCAGCCGCTCCGCTTCCTCCTGGATGGTCTGCACCAGCTCCGTCCGCTCGGCCGGGGCCAGCGCCTCGCCAAAGCTGGTCAGGCTGGACGACGCGCCAAGGATGGAGACCAACGGCGTGCGCAGGTCGTGGGACAGCGAGGACAGCAGGGCAGAGCGCAGCCGCTCCGTCTCCGCGGCGACGCGCGCCGTCTCGATGTCGGCGACCAGCGCCGTCCGCTCGATGGCGATCGCCGCCTGATCGGCCAGCGTGTCGAGCAGCCGCCCCTGTTCCGGCGACAGCAACTGCTGCCCCTCCGTCATCTGGACGCCCAGCACTCCCATCGGCCCCCGCCCGGTGCGCAGCGGCAGGAACAGCCAGTCGGCGGCGGGCAGGGTGGTGGAGCCGCGGCCGGCGGTCTTGCCGTTCTCCCACGACCAGCGCGCCGCCGCCATCGACTTCTCGTCCAGCGTGTCCTCGGGCGGATAGCCGGCGGCGACCTCCAGCCGGCCGTCGCGCGGCAGCAGCACCAGCGAGCGGCCGTTCATGGTCGCGGCGACGTGATGCACCACCGCCCACAGAACGTCGTCCAGCCCGACCGCCGCCGAGATGCGGCGGTTGAAGTCGTAGAGGTTGGCGGTGCGCCGGGCGCTGAGCCGCGTCGCCTCCACCTGGGCGCGGACGCGGGCGGCGAGGTTGGAGGTGATGACCGCCGCCACCAGGAAGAAGAACACCGTCATGATGTTCTGCACGTCGGTGATGGCGAAGGTGTATTTCGGCTCGGTGAACAGGAAGTTGAAGGCGAGGAAGCTCAGCACCGACGCATAGATCGACGGCGCCAGCCCGTGGCGGATCGCCACCAGCAGCACGCCGATCAGATAGGCGACCGAGATGTTGGGCAGCGGCAGCCAGACGTCGATCAGCAGCCCGACCGCCGTCGCCGCCGCGACGGTCAGCGTCGCGACAATGTAGGCCAGCCAGTCGAAGGCGGGGGAGGGCGCCCTGGTGTCGAGGCTGCGCGCCGGCCGCTCGTCCTCGCCGGCCACCACCATGACGTCGAAATTCTCGTTGCGGGCCAGCAGGTCGGTAGTCACCGACTGGTGCAGCGCGCGCAGCCGGCTCTTTGGGTGGGCGCGGCCGACGATGATCTGGCTGACGTTGCGGGCACGGGCGAAGGCCAGGATCTCCGCCGCCGCCCGCTCGCCCTGGACCACGGCCGTCTCGCCGCCCAGCTGTTCGGCCAGCCGCAGCGCCTGGGCGATGCAGTCCTTGTCCTCTTCCGACAACGCATGGTCGCGGTGCGTCTCGACATACAGCGCCACCCAGGGCGCATCCCGCCGTTCCGCCGCCCGCTTGGCGGTACGCACCAGCCGCAGGGCCTGCGGTCCGTCGCCGATGCACACCAGGATGCGCTCGCGCGTCGGCCAAGGGCCGGCGATGGCGTGGGCGCGCATATAGCGCAGCATCTGCGCGTCCACCCGCTCCGCAGCCTGCCGCAGCGCCATCTCGCGCAACGCCGTCAGCGTGCCGGGGGAGAAGAAATGGTCGGCCGCGCGCTTGGCCTGTTCGGGCACATAGACCTTGCCCTCCTGCAGGCGCCGGATGAGTTCCTGCGGCGGCAGGTCGATCAGTGCGATCTCGTCGGCCCGCTGCAGGACACCGTCGGGCAGGGTCTCGCGCACCTTGATCCCGGCGATGCGCTCGACGACGTCGTTCAGGCTTTCCAGATGCTGGACGTTCAGCGTCGAGAAGACGTCGATCCCGGCGTCGAGGATCTCGTCCACATCCTGCCAGCGCTTGACGTGGCGGCTGCCGGGGATGTTGGTGTGGGCGAGTTCGTCCACCAGCACCAGTTTCGGCCGGCGGGCCAGGATGGCGTCCAGGTCCATTTCCTGGAACGGCCGCCCGCGATAGTCGATTCGCCGCCGCGGCAGCACGTCCAGCCCGTCCAGGAGAGCTTCGGTGTCGCGTCGCCCATGCGTCTCGACCACGCCGATGACCACGTCGGTGCCGTCGCGAATTCTGGCGCGGGCATCCTCCAGCATCGCATAGGTCTTGCCGACGCCGGGAGCCGCACCGAGGAAGATCTTCAGCCGCCCGCGCCGCTCGCGGTTGGCTTCTTCCAGCAGCGCGTCGGGCGAAGGCCGGTCGTCGCCTTCCGGTTCGGCCATCAGTCCACCGGCCCCAGCTCGCCGCGCATCGTCATCCCTCGTCTTCTCCCGACGCGGAGCAGCGTGACCGGGCCGCCCATCGGCGTCAATGGGCGGCGGAGCAGGTGCAGATGTGCGAAAAACAAAGAAGGGCCGCCGTTTCCGGCAGCCCTTCCATTGTCAATCCGTGTGTCGTCGACACCACGGCGCAGTCCTTAGCGGACCCAAATCCCTTCCGCGAAGAAAGAGACCTCGGCCTTGGCGCTCGACGACGAGTGAGACGGACAATGAGACACGAGATCACCTCCTTTCTGTTGTTGGCGTACGACGCAGCATATAGGAGCTTTCGCGAATGCTGCAAGTCGGAATCCCGACCGCCCCGCTGTGACATTCACCGGTGCGCTCACATCAGCGCATTCGGCACGAACAGCACCAGGCCGGGCCACAGCAGCATCACCGCGACCAGACCCACCACAGCCAGGACAAAGGGGATGGATTCGACGATGTATTCTTCGACCGGGCAGTCCAGCAGGCTGCAAACCGTGTACATCGCCACCCCCACCGGCGGGGTCATCGAGCCAAGCGTGACGATGGTCATCATCAGGATGCCGAAATGCACCGGATCGACGCCCAGCGGCTGGACGATCGGCAGGAAGATCGGTGTCAGCAGCAGGACCAGCACCGTGCTTTCGATGAACAGGCCGGCGACGAACAGGAAGATCAGGATCAGGGTGACGACCAGCGCCGGCTCCCGCGTCAGGCCGGTCATGGCGGCGGCGATGCTCTGCGGCGCCTGTTCGAAGACGATGGCGTAGCCGACCATGCCGGAGAACAGGATGATGAGCAGGATCAGGCCGGTGTCCGTCACCGCCTCCACCAGCGCGTCGGCCATGTCGCGCAGAGTCAGTTCCTTGTGCACGAAGAAGCCGATGACGCCGGCATAGATGACGGCGAAGGCGCCGACCTCCGACGGGGTGAACAGGCCGCCGCGGATGGCGACCAGCAGGGCCACCGGGAACAGCAGCGCCCATTTGGCGTGGACCACCGCCTCCCACATCGCCTTGCCGGTCGGCCGCTGGGTGGTGGCGGCGCCGTAGCCGCGGCGGCGCGCGATCCACCAGACGGTGACCATCAGCACGGCCATCATCAGGAAGCCGGGAACGATGCCGGCCAGGAACAGCCGGCCGATGGAAACGTTGCCGACGAAGCCGTACAGGATCAGGCCCAGGCTGGGCGGGATGGTCGCGGTGATGAGCGATCCCACCGCGATGACGGCCGAGGTGAAGCCCTTCGAATAGCCGCTGCGGATCAGGTCCGGGCCCAGGATGCGCGCCTCCATCGCCGCGTCGGCGACTGCGGAGCCCGACACGCCGCCCATCAGGGTGGACAGCACGATGCAGACCTGCGCCAGCCCGCCGGACATCCACGACACAAGCACGTTGGAACAGGCGATCAGGCGGTGGGTGATGCCGGTCCGGTTCATCATGTGGCCGGCCAGCACGAAGAAGGGGACGGCCAGCAGCGGGAAGCTCTGGGAGGCGGTGGCGACCTGCTGCACCCCGATCGACACCGGGATGATGCCGTTGGTCAGGAAGAAGGTGAAGCCGGCCATGCCGATGGCGAAGGCGATGGGAACACCCAGCGCCATCAGGACGAAGAAGGTGAGGGCGAGCAGGATCACGGCATCACCTCCTCCGCCGCCGGGACTTCCGACGGCGTGTTGAAGATCGGGCGCGGGGTGCGGCGAAGCCGGCCGATGGCGGCCATCGTCTGCCCCAGCAGGGTGAAGGACAGCAGCAGGCAGCCGACCGGCACCGCCGAGGTGACGAAGGCATAGCTGATGCCGCTGTCGCCGAACTGGCGCTCCAGGTTGAGCATGGTCAGCTGATAGCCCTTGACCGCCATCGTCAGCAGGAAGGCCAGCACCAGCAGCGCCAGCAGGATGTCCAGGATGGCGCGCACGCGCGGCGGCAGGCGCTTAACGAGATAGTCGATGCCGATATGGGCATGCTTGCGCAGCGCGAGGTCGGCGCCCAGGAAGCTGGCCCAGGCGAACAGCAACTGCGCGACGTCCACCGACCAGACCAGGGGATAGCCGAACCAGCGGCTGATGCCGGCCACGAAGACCAGCAGGACGATGACGGCGAGCAGCGTGGTCGCCAGCACCGTCTCCGCCTTGACGTATAGGGATTTCATCGCAAGGGGGTGCTCCGGTCCGGCCCGCGTCGGTGCGCCGGTGGGGCAGATGGCTGCGGGCGTCGGTTGCGGGAGGGGAGCGGGGCGGCCCGGCAAGGCGGCCCCGCCCCGGTCACGACGGGAAAGGCCGGCCGGTCACTGCTTCAGCAGCGCGTCGACCTGCTTGTGCAGTTCGCCATAGCCGAGCTTGTCATAGACGGGCGCGGTGGCCTCGCGGAAGGGTGCGACGTCGACGTCGACGACCTGCATGCCCTTCTCGGTCATCTGCTTTTCGAAGTCCGCGAGCGACGCCTCGGTCGCCTTGGACGCATCGTCGCCGGCCTTCAGCGACTCCTCGCGCAGGATGGTCTGCATGTCCTTGGGCAGGCTGTCGAACCAGGCGGCGCTGGTGACGATGCCGGTGATCAGGTTGATGTGGCCGGTCTTGGTCAGATACTTGGCGACCTCGTACAGACGCGAGCCGTAGATGGCGGGGTCCTGCGCCTCGGCGCCGTCGATCACCTGCTGCTGCATGGCGGTGTAGACCTCCGACCAGGGCAGCGGCGTCGGGGTGGCGCCCATGGCGCGGATGGTCTCCATCCACACCGGCGCGCCCGGCGTGCGGACGCGGACGCCGTTCAGGTCGGCCGGAACCTTCACCGGCTTGTTGGTCAGCATGTGGCGCTCGCCCTGCCACCAGTTGAAGGACAGCACCTGATGGCCGGACGCCTTGCGCAGCTTCTGCACCCACTCCTCGAACATCGGCGATGTCACGACCTTGCGGATCCCGCCATAGCCCTGGGCGATGTAGGGCGCGCCCAGCACGCCGAACTCCTTGACGAACACGGCGAGCCGGCCGCCGTCCACCACCACCGCGACGGGGGCGCCGGCGCGGGCCTGTTCCAGCAGATCCTCGTCCTTGCCCAGCTGCGAGGCGGGGAACAGGCGGACGGCCATCTTGCCGGCCGACCGCTTCTCCACATTGGCCTTGAACTCTTCCAGGCCCTTGTAGAGCGGGTCCTGCTGCGACAGGGCCGTGTTGACGCTGAGCGTGTAGTCGGCCGCCGAGGCGCCGAACGAGACCAGGGACACCACCGCGCCGAACAGCGCCGTACGCACGGCGTTCGCCATGACAGACATGCTTTTCCTCCCAGCAATATGGACCGCCGGCGACCTACGGCCGGCATTCGACTGGTGCATGTTCGGCCCGCCGCCGGGACACCGGCGAACGCCCCGGGTCAAGGGGCGGTCCAGCAGGGGCGGGGATGGCCGATGACCAGCTTGTTCAGTCACTGGTATGGTAGTATGCATGGTGCCGGTTGGCAATAGCGTTTCGGGCGGACTGTTCGTATTCCACCAATGTCGCCGACGGACTGTTTCTTCATGAAAATGGCCGGCCCACGGATCGCTACGGCCGGCCTTCGCCGCATCGCTGCACCGCCGCCTAGCGCAGGCGCGGGGTCATCCGGCTCATGGCGAATCCCAGCCCGCCCGCCAGCAGGAAGCCGGCGGCCACCGCGACGCCGCGGGCGGCGGCGCTGGGTGCCTTCAGCCGCAATGTGTTGTGCGGCAGCCCGAAGCGCCCGCGGGTGCGGTGCATCCCGTCGACGGGATGGAACAGGTTGTCTGGCCGACCGGGCGTCTCGTGCTCCTCCGTCATCTGGCCGTCCACCGCGTTGTTGGCGAGGTAGCGGTCGGCGAAGGCCGGTGCCAGGAAGTTGCCCAGGATCGCCTGCATCGCCGACCAGCCCAGCCAATATTCGCGGCGGGGATTTTCGGCGGCGTGCAGGATGGCGCGGGCGATGTCCTCCGGCTGGAAGATGGTGCCCATCGGCCGCGCGCGTCGGGGCATGTGGCTGCGTGCCCAATCGAACTGGGGCGTGTTGACCGCCGGCAGATGCACGGTGGTCAGCCTGACGCCACTGTCCTCGTGGATCAGTTCGGAATGCAGGCTGTCGATGAAGCCGGTGATCGCATGCTTGGCCGCACAATAGGCCGACTGCAGCGGAATCGACCGGTAGGCCAGCGCCGAGCCAACTTGCAGGATCGTTCCGGCATTGCGTGGCCGCATCCGGCGCAAGGCCGTCTGGATGCCGAAAGCCGAACCGAGATAGGTCACCTCGGTCACCCGCTTCAATTCCTTCGGCGTCACGGCATGGACCGGGCCGAAGACGGTCACCATCGCCACGTTGACCCAGACGTCGATGGGGCCGAAAGCCTCCTCCACCCGGTCGGCGGCGGCATCCAGCGCATCCGGATCGGCGACGTCCAGCGGCAGGACCAGCGCCCGTCCGCCCAGCCGTTCGACCTCCGCCTTCACCTCCTGCAGCGCGTCGGACGAGCGGGCGATCAGGCCGATGGAGGCGTGGCGGTATGCGGCGAAGGCCAGCGCGGTGGCGCGGCCGACACCGGCGGATGCGCCGGTGATGCAGACGACAGGGGATTTGGGGAGGCCGTTGCTCGGGTGCATGGTGAGGGTCCTGTTCTTATTGCGCCTCAGAAGCGGTCGGGGGTTGGCCGGGGGGTTGGACGTCTGCCGCTCCATCCTGTCCAACTCGCGGCACCGGTCCCGGTTCCGTCACGCCCCCTCAGTGCCCCTTCTTCCACCCGGATGCGGTGCAGGGTCAGCGGAATGTTCAGCAGCGTGGCGGCGAGCGCGATCCAGACCTCGCCGAACACCAGCGGCAGCACGGCAAGTTCCCCCGCCACCACGAGGTAATTGGGGTGGCGGACCCAGCGGAAGGGGCCGCGGCGGACCAGCGGCGCGCCGTCCAGCGTGATGATCCGCGTCGTCCAGAAACGGCCGAGCGTCGCGATAACCCAGACCCGCCCGGCCTGGAGCAGCAGGAACAGCGCCAGTAGCCAGCCATTCACCGGCGTGTCGGCCGGCACCATCAGGAACAGCGCGAGCAGCCAACCGGCATGGAGCGCGACGAACAGCGGGTAATGCGCCGCCCCGACCTCCCGCGCGCCGTCGGCCAGCAGGCGGGCGGTGTTGCGGCGGGCGATCACCAGTTCCAGCAGCCGTTGCGCCGCCACCGCCAGCAGGATGATCTGCGGCCAGCCGAGTGCGTCCATGGTCACAGATCCAGCAGGGTGAGGCCGGCGGTGAAGCCGGGGCCGAGCGCCAGCATCAGATGCGGCCCGGTCGCCCCGCTGCGCATCCGCCGGTCCAGAACGAACATCACGCTGGCGGCCGACATGTTGCCGCAGTCGCCCAGCACCGCCCAGGACTCCTCCATGCCGGCGATGGCGGGATCCAGCACCTCCGTCAGCGCCTGCAGGACCTTGGCGCCGCCGGTGTGGCAGATCACCCCGGCCAGATCGGCGCGCGCCATGCCGCGGCCGGTCAGGAAGCCGTCGATCACCGCGGGGAGCCTTTCACGGATCAGGCGGGGGATGTCCTGGCTGAAGACAACGCCGAAGCCCTCGTCCTCGATGCGCCAGCCCATGATCCGCCGCGTACCGGGCCAAGTGTGCTCGGCGCTGTCGATGAAGCGTGGTCCGGGGGCGTCGCCACCGGCCACCGAGGTCCGCAGGAGTGCGGCGGCGGCACCGTCGGCGAACAAGGCGCTGGCCACGACATTGGTGGGGGTGGCCTCTTCCGGCCGGTGCGATAGGGTGCAAAGTTCCACCACCAGGAACAGCACGGTTCGGCCGGGCATGGCACGCGCCATCATGCCGGCCCGCGCCAGCCCCAGCGCACCGCCGGCGCAGCCCAAGCCGAAGACCGGAAGCCGCACCGTGTCGGGCCGAAAGCCCATGCGATCGAGCAGCAGCGCCTCCAGGCTGGGGGTGGCGATGCCGGTGGTGGTGGCGCAAACGATGGCGTCGACATCGGCAGGACGCAGGCCGGCGGCGGACAGCGCCCGGGCCGCCGCCGCTTCCAACAGGTCCAGCGCCACCCGTTCGAACACGGCGGCGCGCTCGGCCCAGCCATGCGGCTCCAGATACCAGTCGAGCGGGCAGGCGGCGTGGCGGGTGCGGATGCCGGTGTTGGCGAAGACGGGAGCCAACCGGTCGAAATCGCGCAGGCGATGGGCGAACACCGATCGTGCGACCGTCAGAGTCTCCGCCTGTTCGAACCGGTGGGGCGGTAGCGCCGTTGCGATCGACAACAGCCGCGGATCGGGTGACATCCTGCCTCCTGCATGCTGCCGTCGGGTGGGACGGTATTGCCATCCCTTCCAACAACACCAGGAAGGCGTCGACATTGCGCGGGCGCCCGCATCCTCAAAAGGCTATCGCCTTTCGGAAGCGCGGGCGCACCTGTGCGAGAACAGCAAAGTGGGAACGGCAACCAATGGCGTTCCGATCAGTGGGCCAGCGCCCGTTCTTCCGCCCCCGGCTTGTCGTGGACCGCCAGCCGGTCGACGATGGTTTCGCTGGCGGCGTTCAGTCCGACCAGCCGCACCTCCGCCCCGGCTCGGCGGAACTTCAGCACGACATTGTCGAGCGCCGCGACGCTGGAGATGTCCCAGATATGGGCGCGGGACACGTCGATGACGACGGCGTCCAGCTTTTCCCGCACATCGAAGGCGGCGGAGAAATCGTCGGCCGAGGCGAAGAACAGCTGCCCTTCCACCAGATAGGTTCGGGTGCGTCCGTCCTCTGACAGGGTGGAGGTGACGCGGAACAGCCGGGCGACCTTGCCGGCGAAGAAGATGCCGGACAGCAGAACGCCGATCAGCACGCCGACCGCAAGATTGTGGGTGAAGACCACGCCGGCCACCGTCGCCAGCATGACCGCGCTGGAACTGCGTGGGTGGGTGACCAGCGTCTGCAGAGACCGCCAGTTGAAGGTGCCGACCGACACCATGATCATCACCGCCACCAGGGCGGCCATCGGGATGCGCTTCACCCAGTCGCCGAGCACGACGATCAGGAACAGCAGGAACAGCCCGGCGCAGAAGGTCGACAGCCGCCCCCGGCCGCCCGACTTCACGTTGATGACCGACTGGCCGATCATCGCGCAGCCGGCCATGCCGCCAATGAAGCCGGAAACCATGTTGGCGACGCCCTGGCCGACGCATTCGCGATTCTTGTCGCTGCCGGTGTCGGTCATGTCGTCGACGATGGCCGCGGTCATCAGCGATTCCAGCAGCCCGACCACGGCGATGCCGGCGGAATAGGGCAGGATGATGCGCAGCGTCTCCAGCGTCAGCGGAATGTCGGGCAGCAGGAAGACGGGCAGTGTGCTTGGCAGCTCGCCCATATCGCCGACGGTGCGGACATCGATGCCGAAGCCGATGGTGACCGCGGTCAGCACCAGGATGCTGACCAGGGCGGACGGCACCACCTTGGTCAGGCGCGGCAGCAGGTAGATGATCGCCAGCCCGGCCGCGACCAGCGCATAGGTGACGCTTGGCACGCCCACCAGTTCCGGCAACTGGGCCATAAAGATCAGGATGGCGAGCGCGTTGACAAAGCCGGTCATCACCGATTTCGACACGAAGCGCATCAGCGCGCCGAGCCGCAGGAACCCGGCGCCAATCTGCAGCACGCCGGCCAGAACGGTGGCGGCCAGCAGATATTGCAGGCCATGGTCCTTGACCAGCGTGACCATCAGCACGGCGGTGGCGGCCGTGGCGGCGGAGATCATGCCCGGCCGGCCGCCGACGATGGCGATGGTCATGGCGATGGCGAAGGAGGCGTAAAGCCCGATCTTCGGATCGACGCCGGCGATGATGGAGAAGGCGATGGCCTCCGGAATCAGGGCAAGGGCGACGACAAGCCCGGACAGCAGGTCGCCGCGCGTGTTGCCGAACCACTCCTGGCGGAGCCGTTGCAGATCGATGGTCATGGGTCTCGCAAGCTTGAGGCGCGCGATGACGGCTGACGCCGCGATCCGGCATTGGGCCGGGTGGCGGGTCGCATCGCGGGAATTGGAATTCGAAGAATGGAACGGCTGCGAAGCGGCGGCCGGCCCGGAAAGGGGCCGTCGGGCTTCAGGTCAATGCGGTGAGCAGGCCGTCAAGGCGGCGTGACGCGGTGCAGCATGGTGCATGACGTAACAGATTGCCGCAGGCGCGGCAACCCTGCCGATCCTGGCTAGACATAATTGAGACGGGAATCGGAAGGGGCGGCGCCCCTGCGAGCGCCGCCCCCTGCCGGTTTCGAAAGACCGTTCCGCTAAGCCTGACGCGGCTTCAGCGGGGCGGTGTCGCGGAATGGCTTGTCGACCCCGCCCTTGTTGTTGGTCTGGTTTTCGACGTCGCCCTCGAAGGTGCTTTCGCCCTGGGCCAGATCCATGTCGTCCGCCGACATCCCGGCGGCGCGGGCGCCCTTGGTCCCGCCGATCTGCGGGTTGTTCTTCAGGTCGGCATCGGTGGGCTTGTCGGTCTTGTCGTGCTTGCTTGCGCTCATGACGGCGTCTCCGTTCCGGTTGCGCATGTCCCCCTGTTAACCGGGACGGCCACTGATTGTTGCGAAATCCCTTCTCCCCCCGGCGTCAGCTTGCTGGCGCCGCCGACAGGCGAAACCAAGCTTCGCCGAAAGGCGGGGAGAAGGTTAGGATGAGGGGGGTCGGCGCAGCCGAAAGCCAATTGGGAAAGCCGATGACTGGTGTCGTGAGCCGGCTGCGCATCCGCGTGCGTGGACGGGTGCAGGGAGTGGGATTCCGCCCGCATGTGCATGCGCTTGCCCGGCGGTTCGACCTGACCGGTTGGGTTCTGAACGACCCGCAGGGTGTGCTGTTGGAAGTGCAGGGCACCGCCACCGCCGACCTCGTCACCGCCCTGACGGCGGAGGCGCCGCCGCTGGCCCGCATCGACACCGTGGATTGCGAGACCGTCGCCTGCGTCCCCGGCGAGGGCTCCTTCACCATCCACCACAGCGAGTCCGCAGGCGCCGTCGCAACCGGCATCGGGCCGGACGCCACGGTTTGCCCGGCCTGCCTCGCCGAGTTGTTCGACCCGGGCGATCGCCGCTATCGCTACGCCTTCCTGAACTGCACCCATTGCGGCCCGCGCTACACCATTACGCGGCAACTCCCCTATGACCGGCCGCAGACCGCGATGGCCGGCTTCCCGCTCTGCCCGGACTGCTTGGCGGAGTACCAGGATCCGGCCGACCGCCGGTTCCATGCCCAGCCGACGGCGTGCCCGACCTGCGGTCCCCGGCTGTCGCACCCGCCGGAGGACATCCTCGCCGCCCTGCGGGATGGCAAGATCGTTGCCATCAAGGGGCTGGGCGGTTTCCATCTTGCCTGCGACGCCACGCGGGCTGACGCGGTGGAGCGGCTGCGCCGGGTCAAGCAGCGCAACGGCAAGCCCTTTGCCCTGATGGTCGCCAATGCGGAGTCCGCCGCCCGCCATGTCCGCATGGATGCCGACGAACGCGCAGTGCTGAAGGGGGTGGCGCGCCCCATCGTCCTGCTGCGGCGGCCGGACGACGCGCCGGAACTGGCGCCCGACATCGCCCCCGGCCTGGCATGGCTGGGCGTGATGCTGCCCTACACGCCGCTGCATTACCTGCTGTTCCACGAGGCGGCCGGGCGGCCGAACGGCACCGGCTGGCTGGGCGAGCCGCAGGATCTGACGCTGGTCATGACCTCCGCCAATCCCGGCGGCGAACCGCTGGCCATCGGCAACGGGGAGGCGCGGCAGAGATTGGACGGCATCGCCGACCTGATCGTCGATCATGACCGCGACATCGTCATCCGCGCCGACGACAGTGTGGTGCGCAAGCTGGCCGGCGCGCCCGCCTTCCTGCGCCGTGGCCGCGGCCATGTACCGGAGCCGATCCGGCTTGCCCGCCCCGTGCCGCCGATCCTGGCGGTCGGTGGTCATCTGAAGGCGACGGTCTGCGTAACCCGCGGCGACGAGGCCTTCCTGTCCCAGCACATCGGCGACCTCGACAATGCCGCGACGCTGGGCTTCCTGGAGGAGACGGTCGCCCATCTGCTGCACATCCTGGGCGTGGAGCCGGTGGCGGTCGCCCATGACAAGCACCCGGATTTCCAGTCCACCCGCTTCGCCGAGGCGACCGGCCTGCCCGCCGTCGCCGTCCAGCACCACCATGCTCATGTCGCCGCCGTCATGGTCGAACACCGCATCGACGGGCCGGCGCTGGGCCTTGCGCTCGACGGTTTCGGGCTGGGAGAGGGCGGCGGGTCCTGGGGGGGCGAGATGCTGCTGGTCGACGGGCTGCGGGCCGAGCGGCTCGGCAGCCTCGCTCCGCTCGCCCAGCCCGGCGGCGATGTGGCCGCACGCCAGCCCTGGCGGATGGCCGCCGCGGCTCTGGTCCGCATGGGCCGCGCCGACGAGATCGTTTCCCGTTTCGGCGACCATGGCCCGGCCGAAGGCGTGCGGCGGATGATCGAACGCGGCATCAACGCGCCGGCGACCAGTTCCTGCGGGCGCTGGTTCGACGCCGCCTGCGGCTTGCTGGGCGTCCGCGCCGTGGCGGGGTTCGAGGGCGAGGCGCCGATGGCGCTGGAATCGCTTGTGCGCCGGCCTCGTGTGGCCGAGGGCGCTTGGCGGATAGAGGGAGGCGAACTGGACCTGACGCCGCTGCTGGACCGCCTGCTGACCGTTGCGGACGCGGCGGAGGGAGCGGACCTGTTCCACGGCACACTGGCGGCGGCATTGGTCGACTGGACGTTGCCGGCGTTGCGTGCCCATGACCTGGGCCGCGTGGTGCTGTCCGGCGGCTGCCTGATGAACGCGGTGCTGGCGGAGGAACTGGTCGCCGGCTTCCGCGTCGCCGGGGTGGAGGCATTGCTGCCGCGGCTGGCGCCCGCCAACGATGGCGGGCTCAGCCTCGGTCAGGCGTGGACGGCATCCTTCGCCTTGTAGCCGAACAGTGGCATCTGGACGGGCGTCGGGAGCTTCTTGCGCCGGGGCGGGATCTCGGCGGCGCGGTTGGCCTTGTCGAACTCGTACAGGCCGCGATACTTGCCGATGTAGCCCTTGCGGCAGGCGCGATGGAAGCGCTGAGACGCGGTTTCCCAATCGTCGCCCGGCCGCAGCCAGCTGACATAGGTGGTCCCGGTGCGCGGATCGGTGCGCAGGAACCGCCCGCGCCCCTTCTCGCCCCGCACCCACTGGCCGGGGTTCAGCGTCAGCGCCCCGCGCGCCAGCAGCATCTTCACCTGCGGGGTCAGTTCAATCGTCGGGAAATAGGGCATGACGTCCTCCGGCCGCGCCCGGACGGGGCGGCGCTGATCTGGGAGACTCCGTTGTTTCGGAACCTCCCAGATATGGGAACGCATGCGGAACGGTTCAAGGTTTTCAAGGGGTGTGTGGTTGCAGGCGCCCCCTCCTCAACCCTTGCATGTTGAGTTTGGTACTCCCGCTCTCAGCGGACCTCCGGTCCGCCTGTCGCGTCAGTACAAAGCGAAGATCTGTGTGAGAGCTGGGCGGGGAAGGGGGCACGTGCTTGTTCGGAAAGGCAGCGGCAGTCCCTCCCCCGCCCAGCGGGGGAGGATCGGTGGGGGTCTAACTCAGCCCTTCACGCCACCCGCCGCGTCAGGTGGTTGTCCCAGCGAAAGGCCGGCGCCTTGCGCTCCGGTCCCGCTTCGGCGCTGACGGACACCGGCTCGATCACGCCCAGCCCGCTGGTCGCCAGATAGCCCTCGCCGTTCGGAGCCAGGCCGCAGCCGTCGGCCAGTGCGGTGGAGCCCAGCCACGCCCCGTCCGCCGCGTTCCAAAGCCCGATGACTCCGCCCATCGGCGAACTGGCGGCCACCGTCCTGCCGTCTGACGCGACGCTGCCGATGTAGCCCTGCATGCGCGACAGCACATCCTCCGGCGCGTCGAACAGGCGAACGGCGCCGCTGCCGGGACGATGAGCGCCGGTCAGAGGCTGCAGCATGCCGATGGGACGCTCGTCCTGCACGCCGAAGGCAACCCCGCCGTCGTCCAGCAGGGCGATGTGCCGGATGCCGAGATTGGCATGCTCCTCCGGCAGGCGGACCTTGTCGAGCAGCTTGCCGGTCGCCGCCTCCACATAGGTCAGCGAGCTGTCCATGCTGTCGAGGTTCAGCTTGGCCCGGCCGGTGTCGGGGTGGGTGATGACGCCGCCATTGGCGACCGTCAGCGTCGTGCCGTCGCGCATCAGGATCAACTCGTGCGGACCGAGCCCATGGGTCGGGATGACGCCGATCCGGCGATAGCCGTCGGTGGCGTCATAGACGCCGATGGCGCCCTCCTCGCGCGGGACGTCGTCCTCGGCGACATAGAGGATGCGGCCATCGGCGGAATAGTCGCCATGGCCGGTGAAGCGGCGGTCGTCGGGCGCCCGCACCACCGGGCCGGGGGTGCCGTCGGCCAGCGACAGGGTCTGGAACCAGCGACCGGGGCGGCGGGCAAAGACGACAGCTTCGGCCGCACCCGGACGCGGCATGATGGCGTGGGCGCGGCCGGGCGTGGCGGTGGTGAACAGCACCTTGCCGCTGCGGTCCAGCGCCGCGACGCCGAAGCTCGGCTCCGCCCCGGCGGTGGCGTAGGCGTTGAGGTAGAGCGTGCCCGCATCCGCCGCATGGGCCTTGCCGGTCAGCACGGCCAGCAGCCCGCCGACGATGCGCCCGCCGATGGCGCGCCCACCGAAAACCGGCCCGGCGACCATGCCCAGGATGTTCCTGCGGTCCATCGCCATGGTCAGTCTCCGTCCAGTTCGTTGAAGCCCAGCGTGATGTCCAGCAGCGGGGCCAATGTGCCCAGCATCTCCACCCGCGCCGCCTTGACCAGCCGCAGCGCGCTTTCGGTCTTCTTGCGGGCGGCGGGGTCGGTCACCGCCTTGTCGAGCGGGCCGGGGATCGCTTCCACCGCGCCGATGGCGGCGGCGAAGCTCTCGTCGATCGCCTGCTTGGCGGTTGCGCCGTCGTCGTTGGCCGGCAGCAGCGAGACGAAGCCCGGCCCGCCATGCTCGCCCATCAGCAGGGCGCGCAGCCCTTCCAGATTCAGCGCGATGTTGCGGAGCGACCGGCCGCTGCGCAGCGCCTCCACCACCAACGGCTTGGCGTCCTCGATGCTGCCGCCGAGCGGCGCCATCAGCTTCTGGTCGATCACCACCTGCATGGCGGTGATGGCGGCGGAATAGAGCGTGTTGACCGCTTCCGAGGCGGTCGGGCCGAGAACGGTCGGCTGTCCGGCGGCGAGCGGCGCCTCCAATTCCTTCCAGCCGTCGCGCGCTTCGGTCGCGATGGCGGCGATGTTGCGGGCGGCGGCGACGGCCAGCTGCCCGCGGTATTTCTTGGCGTCGCTGCCGGTGAAATTGTCGGCGGTGACGCCCTCGTCGAACAGCAGCCGTTCCAGCACGGTCAGCCCCTGAACCGCCGCGCTCTGGCGGGCGAGCGCGCCCGGCTGCAGCAGCTTGGGGTCATGGTCGCGCAGGATCTGGCCGATCTGGCGCTGGACCACGCCCGGCCGCTCCGGCCAGAAGGACATGCGGTCGGCCCGCAGGTTCATGGTGAGGGGACCCGGCCGCAGATGCTGCACGGACGCCCAGGCATCGGTGACCTTGGTATGGGCCGTGCGCGCCTCCTCCAAACCGGCAGCGGTGGGGCCGGCGGCGAAACGGTCGAGCGTGTCGACATATGCATTGGCGGCGGCAACCAGCGCGTCGAAGCGCGGCAGGGCATGGGTGCGGACCATGCCGCCCAGGAAGGCGGCGTCCTTGTCGGACTGGCGGGCGGCGAAGGCCGGCGTCCGCGGCAGCAGAGCCGCCACGGCGGCGGCGGCCGACATCAGTCCAAGCACTATGCGGCGTCGCATACGATCAAATCCCTTCTGCCGTTGATTCTGCCGTTGGTGTGGATCGAAGCCCCCGCCCTTCCTTTACAAACCCAGCACGTAACGCACCAGCCGTTTCCGCTCTTCGCCCGGTAGCGACATGAAGCGGTCCTTCGCCCTCTCCGCCTCACCGCCATGCCACAGGATCGCCTCGGTGACGCTGCGGGCGCGCCCGTCATGCAGGAGCGACAGCTGCCCGTCCTTGGCCGCCAGCCGGTTCAAACCCCACAGCGGCGTGGTGCGCCAGTCCGACCCGCGCGCCTCACCCATCGGCAACTCGTCCCCCAACGCCGGGCCGAGGTCGTGGAGAAGCATGTCGCTGTGCGGGAAGATCTCGCGGTTGGAAAGGGTCGGATGATCGGGGTCCTCCGCCGTGCGCCAGGATGGACGGTGGCAGGCGGCACAGCCGGTGTCGGCAAACAGCGTGGTCCCCGCCTTGTCCTTCGGCGCCTCCAGACTGCCGTCGGGCGGCAGATCGCGCAGGTAGCCGTCGATAAGGCCGATGACCGTGCTGGGGATTTCCAGTCCCTCGAACTGCTTGGAATCGCCGTGGGGCGCCTCGCGGCAGGCGGTCTGCGCCAGGGTGCAGTCGCCCCAGGGCTCGCGATAGGCCGGCGTCGACATGCCGATGTCGAGGCTGAAGGCCTCCGCATCCTGATGGTCCAGGGTGGGGTGCATCGCCTTCCAGCCGAACCGGCCGACCTGACGCTTGCCGTCCACCGTCACATGGTTCACCCGCCCGGAGACGGGACCGCCGGACGCTTGCTGCCGTTGCGCCTCGGCCTCGATGGCCTCGGCCGGGATGCGGTCCAGCAGGCCCATGCCGTGGACGCGCGGCGGCACGCGGGCGGACATCACCGTCGCCACGGCCAGCGGGCCATAGCCGAGATCCTCGACGACCGGCGTCGGGTGGCGCAGGCGGATGGTCTCGCCATCGGGAAAGCGCACCTCCTCCTCGCGGTAGGTGACGCGGGGGCGGCCTTCGATCACCTGTCCGAGGGTGGCATTGGACTGGATCTGCCGGCCATAGACCGGATCGCTGTTCAGCTTGATCGCATAGCCCACGCCCTGGTCGCCTTCCACCGCCGGATCGGGCGGCCGGCCGCCGCCGGCGCGCGGATGGCAGGTGGCGCAGGAGCGGGCATTGTAGAGCGGCCCCAGGCCGTCCGCCGCCTGTGTCGCGGTGGGCGCCGCCACCCACATGCGGCGGAACAGCGCCTCGCCGATGCGGTTGTCGAGGCTGTCGGCGGCCTGGGCGGTGGGGGCGAAGAGGAGGAGCAGGGCAGTCAGGGCGACGCGAAGCGACATACCCTCTCCCCCCCGGGGAGAGGGAAGGGGCCCGCCGCGAAGCGGTGGGAAGGGTGAGGGGGCCGGCGCGCTGTTGCGCGCCGCCAAGGGGCATTCTGCCCCTTGGCAATCCCCTGGCATGGGCTGGCGCCCATGCTGCCTCCTCACCCTGACCCTCTCCCCGGGGGGGAGAGGGGATTTCAAGTGCGTAAGTCGTGATTCAAGCAACGCGGATGTATCCCATCATGCCGGTGTCCTGGTGTTCGATGATGTGGCAGTGGAACATCCAGTCGCCCGGATTGTCGGCCTTGATCGCCACGCGCAGCCGTTCCTTCGGTTCCAGCAGGACCGTGTCGGCATGGTGGGGCACCACCTTGCGGCCGTCGGAGGACAGCACCTTGAAGGTGTAGCCGTGGATGTGAATCGGGTGCAGGTGCGGCGTCAGGTTGGCCAGCTCGAAGATATAGCTGCGGCCCTTCTCCAGCGTGACCAGCGGCGGCGGCAGGTGCTCGTGCCCGCCCTCCGGCCAGCTCTGCTGGTTGATCGCCCAGAAGGTCTTCGCCGACAGGCACAGCGCGTCGGCATAGGGCAGGCCGGCCAGCACATCCGGGGCGAAGCTCTGCGCCACCGCAGTGGCGGAGAAGGCCATCGGGATGATCGGCGCGTCCTTCAGGTCCGGCTCCGGAATGGCGGAGGCGGGCAGGGCGCGCGGCTTGAAGCGCTTGTTCGGCCGGGCGGGCCCGACGGCGCGGAAGGTGGCGAGCGGCCGCGGCTCGGCCGAATAGACGTTGGTCAGCCGCAGGGTCTGGCCAGCCTTGGCAGGCGCCCGGAACAGCACGTCGATGCGCATCGCCGGCCCCATCGGCCAGCCGTCCAGCGGGCGGGGTGGCAGCGGGTTGCCGTCGACGGCGATGATCCAGGCCTCCGCCCCCTCCACCCGCAGGTCGACGACGCGGGTGTTGTCGATGTTGTAGAGGCGGGCGCGGATGTCGCCGTTGGTGGGAACCTCGATCACCGGATCGATGGCGCCGTTGATGGTGGACACGCTGCCGAAGGTGCCGGCGCGCGAGGCGCCGCGGTCGGTGAGGAAGGCGCCGAACTTGCCGGTCTTGTCCAAATGCCAGTCCTTGATCAGACAGACGAGGTCGGCGTCGAATTCCGGCGCGTCCGGCTCCTCGACGATCAGGACGCCGGCAAGGCCGCGGCCCAGCAGTTCCACCGTGTTGCAATGGGGATGGAAGAAGAAGGACCCGGCATCCGGCGGGGTGAACTCGTAGACATGGCGCTCGCCCGGCTTGGTCGGCGGCTGGGTCAGATAGGGCACGCCGTCTTCCAGGTTCGGCAGGCGGATACCGTGCCAATGGACCGAGGTGTGCTCGTCCAGCTCGTTCACCAGGGTGGCGCGCAGCCGCTGGCCCTTGCGCATGCGGATGATCGGGCCGGGGAATTGGTCGGCATAGGTGATGAGCGGCGACGGCTCGGCCGGTTTGGGCAGGATGCGCTGCATCCGCTGTCTGGCGACCAGCTCGACCTCGACCAGATCGCCGGCCGACGAGACGGGGGCCGGGCCGGCAAGGCCGGGCTTCAGCGCGCCGGCATCGGGAGCCGCAAGACCGGTTCCGCCGAGCGCCGTCGCCGCGACGGCGGCACCTCCGGCACGCAGGAGGGCGCGGCGGGACAGCGGAACGGCGAGACGATGCGGCATGACGGCGGTCCGGAAAACTTCAGGCAGAAAAAATCGGCTCCGGTCCCGCTTCCGTCCCCCGCCGGATCGGCCCGGAAGGGAAGCGCGGGTGGTTCGGTCATGCGCGGGACGGCGCGGGACCGGAGCCGGGATAGGCGTACTTAGCGGTTTAGGCTTACTTGCCGACCTTCGACGGGTCGTCGAGGCTGTCGGACCCCTGGACGCTGACCGAGACGCCCAGCGCGGAGACCGCGCCTTCCAGCGCCTTCTTCTGGTCGACCAGACGGTCGACGGCGGTGGCGACCAGCTTGTTGCCCTCGTCGTTGTCGGCGGCGATCATCTGGTCGTAGGCCATCTTGCCGCTGTCGGCGGTGTCCTTGATCGCCTGCATCGCCTTCATGGTGTTGCCCATGGCGGCCTTCACCGCGGCGTCGGCGTCGGCGGACTTGGCGGCGACCAGCTGCGACAGCGAGGCGCCCGACACGGTCTTGCCGTCGGTGCGCTTGTAGCTGCCGTTGTAGACGTTCACCATGCCGACTTCGTCGTAATAGTGCGAGTTGTGGGTGTTGTCGGAGAAGCAGTCATGCTCCTCCTCCGGGTCGTGCAGCATCAGGCCGAGCTTCATGCGCTCGCCGGCCAGTTCGCCGTAGCTCAGCGAGCCGAGGCCGGTCAGCATGCGGGCGACGCCCTCGCCCTCCGGCGCCTTGGCGATGGAGACGCGGGCCTTGCCCTTGGCGGCCCAATCGGCCGTCATCTCGGACAGGTCGTCGACCAGCATCTGGGTGGCGACCTTCAGGTACTGCGCACGGCGGTCGCAGTGGCCGTTGGTGCAGTCCTTGCCCTTGGCATAATCGGTGGCCTTGCGCTCGCCCGCGCCCGGACCGGTGCCGTGCAGGTCCTGGCCCCACAGCAGGAATTCGATGGCGTGATAGCCGGTGGCGACGTTCGCCTCGACCTTGCCGGCCTCGTGCAGCTTGTCGGCCAGCAGTTCCTTGGTGATCTTGGTGGCGTCGATGGTCTTGCCGCCGGCCGTGATCTTCGGGTTGGCGATGACGTTCGCCTTGGCGTAGGGGTTGCTCTCGCCGCCGGCATAGCCCTCGTCGACATAGTCGATCAGGCCCTCGTCCAGCGGCCAAGCATTCACCTTGCCTTCCCACTCGTCGACGATCGGGTTGCCGAAGCGGAAGGCTTCCGTCTGCATGTACGGAACACGGGCGGCCTTCCAGGCCTCGCGCGCCTTCGCCAGATTATCCTCGGTCGGGTTGGCGACCAGGGCCTCCACCGCCTTCTTCAGCGCCTTTGCGCCGTTGGTGGCGTCCTGATAGGCGGCATGGGCGATGTCGGCGTAATTCTTCGCCACGTCCTTGTAGGCCGGTCCGGCCGCCTGGGCGGCGAACGGCAGCAGGGCAACGACGGCTACGGCGGCGAAGCCGGCGGCGCGCTTCGACATGGAGGTCTCCTCGAACGTCGGTGGTCGGTAATGACAGCAAGTGCGACTTATTCTCAGCGAATAACGTCGCGAATCATTCTCACTGTCAAGCCCTATCCGCGTTGGGGGTACTCGTAAAAGCGCATGCCGCCGGTGCCGCGTCGATTTGTCCCGCCGCTCAGCCCTGGCTGAATGCCCGGCCGAGCGCCTGATCCAGGTCGTCGTAAAGGTCGTCGGGCGACTCCAGGCCGACCGACAGGCGCAGCAGGTCGCCCGGCACCGGGGAGGTCGGGCCTTCGATGCTGGCGCGATGCTCGATCAGGCTCTCGACGCCGCCGAGCGAGGTGGCGCGGCGCCAGATGCCGACGCGGGCGGCGGTGTCGATGGCGGCCTGGGTGCCGCCCTTCACCCGGATCGACAGCATGCCGCCATAGCCGCCGGTCATCTGGCGGGAGGCGATGCCGTGACCGTGGAAGCCGGGCAGGCCGGGATAGAGCACCTCCGCCACCCGCGGATGGGCGGTCAGCCGCTCCGCCAGGGTCATGGCGGCGGCGCTCTGCCAGCGGACGCGGGCGAACAGGGTGCGCAGGCCGCGCTGCAGAAGCCACGCCTCGAAGCTGCCGAGAATGCCGCCCTGCTGGGTCTGCACCGCCTTGATGCGGCCCCAGAACTCGTCCTTGCGGGCGGCGGTCAGGGTGCCGGCGACGACGTCCGAATGGCCGTTCAGGTATTTGGTCGCCGAATGCATGACGATGTCGGCGCCCAGCTCGATCGGCCGGGTCAGCACCGGCGTGGCGACCGTGCTGTCCACCGCCAGCCAGGCCCCGGCCTCGTGCGCCAGTTCGGCGACGGCGGCGATGTCGGTGACGGTCCACAGCGGGTTGGCCGGCGTCTCCACCCAGACCAGCCGCGTCTGGCCGGGACGGAGCGCGGCACGCACCGCGTCGGTGTCGCTGGTGTCCACCCCCTCGACCTTCAGTCCCCAGCGGGTGGCGGGGCCGTGCACCCAGTTGCGGAAAGCCCAGTACATGACGTCGGGCACCAGCACATGATCGCCCGGATCCAACGCCTGGAAAACGGCGGTCGCCGCCGCCATGCCGGAAGCGAACAACAGCGTGTCGGCGCCCTTTTCCAGTTCGGTGATCGTTCGCGCGGGAATGTCGAAGGTGGGGTTGTCGGCGCGGGCATAGACCCGCCCGCGCCCATAGCCGTTGTCGGGATCGCGGACATAGGTGGTGGACGGGTGGATCGGCGGGATGACCGCGCCGCTGGCCGCGTCCTCGAAGCCCAGGGCGCCGGCAGCGATGGTTTCGGGACGGTGGGGACGGTCGGTCATTGCCGCGGCACTCCGGAATCGGGCATGAAAGGGCAACAAGGATACGTCCACCGGTCACGGGGGCGCAACGTCTCTGCAGGGTCCCGGCAGGCCATCGGCCTAGCCAAGCGGCCGATTGAACGGAATAGCCGAAAAACGTATCTAACATAAGACGTCGCATCGGGACGCCCTGACGGAGACAAGCCTTGCCCCCCAGCGACATCGGCGCCGGACAACATTTGTCGCTGCGGGACGGCGTCGTCGGATCCCTCATTGCCGATTTCGACTGGTCTAACACATGCCTCGGACCTATCGAGAGTTGGCCCGGCAGCCTGAGAACGATCGTCGACCTGATCGTCCATTCTCCGATCCCGATGGTGCTGATGTGGGGTCCGGAACACCGGATGATCTACAATGACGGATACGCCCTGATCGCCGGCGGCAAGCATCCGCAGGCGCTGGGCGGCACCGTACCGGGCATATGGCCGGAAATCTGGGACTGGAACCGCCGGATTTTGGAAAAGGGCTTCCGGGGAGAGGTGCAGACGCACACCGGGCATCTCTTCATGCTGGAGCGCAACGGCCCGCCGGAGGAGGTGTGGTGCGACCTGTTCTACAGCCCGGTGCCGGACGAATCCGGACGGGTGGCCGGCGTGCTGTGTACCGTCATCGAGACGACGGATCGCGTGAAGGCGATGCAGGCGACGCAACGGAGCGAAGCCCGCCTTCGCCGTACCCAGGAGGCCGGTCAGGTCGGGGGCTTCGAACTGGATCTCGCCACGGAGCGGATCGAGGGGTCGGACATGTTCTTCGCCCTCTGGGGTCTGCCGCCCATGAAATCGGCGCCGTCTTCGCAGTTCCGCGATCTGGTTCATGCCGACGATCTCTGGGTGGCGGCCGATACCTTGCGTAGCATCGACGAGACGCCGCAACTGTTCGCGGAATACAGGATCCGCCGCGCCGACAGCGGGGAGGAGCGCTGGATCGCCCGTCGGGCCAGCATCGAATCCGATGCCGATGGCCGGCCTGCCCGGCTGGTCGGAACCCTGCACGACATCACCGACCTGAAGCGGGCCGAGATCGCGCTTCGCCGCCTAAACGGCGATCTGGAAGAGCGCGTTACACAGCGCACCCGCGAGCGCGACCGCATCTGGACGGTGTCGCAGGACCTGCTGTGCGTGGCCGACCGGACCGGCGCGATTCTCAGTGTCAATCCGGCCTGGACCCGCACGCTCGGCTGGGAAGAGGAGGAGATTGTCGGCCGCCGCACCCAATGGATGGAGCATCCCGACGACCACAGCCGCACGGCGGCGGAATTGATGCGGCTGGCGCAGGGCGAGACCACGCTGCGGTTCGAGAACCGGTTCCGCTGCAAGGACGGCGGCTATCGCTGGCTGTCCTGGACCGCGGTCCCGGCGGAGGGATATCTCTACTGTGTCGCGCGCGACGTCACCGCGGAACGGGAACGCGATGCCGAGTTGGAGCATGCCCGCGACCTGCTGCGCCAGAGCCAGAAGATGGAAGCCATCGGGCAGTTGACCGGCGGCATCGCCCATGACTTCAACAACCTGCTGCAGGCGGTGTCCGGCTGTCTGCAGATGATCGGCCGGCGCGCCGGCGGGCAGCCCGGCATTCCGCAGTTGCTCGACGCCGGGCGGCAGGCGGTGGACCGTGGCGCGCGTCTGGTCCAGCAGTTGATGGCCTTCGCCCGCAAGCAGAGCCTGCGCCCCGAGCCGTTCGACCTGCGCAACCGCCTGCTGGGCATGAACGGCCTGCTGGAACGCGCCTTGCGCGCCGACATCCATGTGTCGATGGAGCTGGCGCCCGGCCTGTGGGGGGCCGATGCCGATCCGGTCCAGTTCGAACTCGCCGTGCTCAACCTCGCGGTCAATGCGCGCGACGCCATGCCGGGCGGAGGACGGCTGATCGTCTCCGCGGCGAACGTGACCTTCGAAGAGCGCACGCCGGACGGGCTGTCGGGCGACTTCGTCCGCGTCCGCGTGTCCGACACCGGGACCGGCATGCCGCCCGACATCGCCGCCCGGGTCTTCGAGCCCTTCTTCACCACCAAGGAGGTGGGCAAGGGAACCGGGCTTGGCCTGTCGCAGGTCTATGGCTTCGCCCGCCAGTCGGGCGGCACGGCGTTGGTGGAGAGCCGGCCGGGGAAGGGGACGGTCGTCACCCTGCTGCTTCCGCGTGCGCAGCAGGACGTCGCCCAGCCCGGCATCGCCGCCGAGCGGATGCCCTCTCCCGGACAGGGCGTCCGCATCCTGCTGGTGGAGGACGATCTGGTGGTGGCGCCGGTGGTCAGTGCGGCGCTGGCCGACATGGGCTATGCCGTCGCCCATGCCGCGACCGGGCGCGAGGCGCTGGATCGCCTGCGCAACGGGGAGGCGGCGGACCTGCTCTGCACCGACGTGGTGATGCCGGGTCCCATCAACGGCGTGGAACTGGCGCGGGAGGCGCAAAAGCTGCGCTCCGGCTTGCCGGTGGTGCTGACCACCGGCTATGCCGAGGGTGTCGGCGGCATGGACGGCTTCCGCGTTCTGGCGAAGCCCTATCGCATCGAGGATCTGGCCGCCGCCATCGAAGCCGAGCTGGGTGCGCTCGAAGACACCGGCCTCCGCAGGTTTCAGGCGTAACGGGCGATCAGCCGGGCCAGCGGCGGCCCCGACAGCACCACCACGAACAGCCGCAAGGTCTGCAGCGCCAGCACGAGCGGCAGATCGACCCCAGTGCCCAGCGCGATCACCACCACGGAATCGAGCCCGCCCGGGCTGGTGGCGAGGAAGGCGGTCAGCGGGTCGGTCGGCAGCAGGGTGACCAGCACCCAGGCCGACAGGCTGCACAGCGCGATCATCAGCCCGGTCGACAGCAGCATCTGCGGCACGGCGCGCATCGCGTGACGCAGCACCTCGCGGGTGAAGCGCAGGCCGATGCTCCAGCCGATGACGGTGTAGGTGACGGTCAGCAGCAGATGCGGCAGCTGCAGGGTCACCCCGGCGCCCGCCTGGACCAGCGCCCCCAGCACCATCGGCACCAGGAGCGCGCCGGAGGGGATGCGGAACCGTTGGCCGATCCAGCCGCCCAGCCCGGCGACCAGCAGCGTCGCCGCCAGCCCGCGCAGGTCCAGCGCCTCCACCGGCGCCACCGGCAGGGCGCCGCCGTCCGGGGCGGCGGTCAGCGCGTGCGTGACCAGCGAGGCGCTGAGCACCACCAGAACCACGCGCAGATACTGCATCACCGCCACCAGCCGGGCGTCGGCCCCGTACTCCCCAGCCATGGCGACCATGGCGGCGGCGGCGCCCGGCGATACGCCCCAGGCGGCGGTGGTGCCGGGCAGGCTGCCGTAGCGGACGAACAGCCAGCCGACGATGCCGCTGACCACCACCGTCAGCCCGACGGTTCCCAGCATCAGCGGCCAGTTCCGCGCGATGGACAGCAGGATCGACGAAGTGACGGCGTGGGCGACGAGGCAGCCGATGATCGCCTGCGCCATGGTGAAGCCCGACGGCGGCACCCGGATGGACGCCCCGCCGACACCCAGCGCGATGGCGCCGATCATCGGCCCGATCAGCCAGGCCGCCGGCAGCCCGACCGCCTCCAATCCCAACGTCACCGCGGCCGACAGGGCGAGCAGCCCCGCCCATTGCGCCATTGTCCGCGCGCGGAGCTTCGGCCAGCCCCCTTCCGCCCCGTCCCTTGTCCCGACCACGAACTCTTACCTGTACGAATGATTTGCACCCCAGGCATGCTGCCTGCCGCCGGCCATGCCCGTCCAGCAGATGAACGGGCGCGGCAGCCATGCGCGGCGGGTGCGCCGATCAGCGCGCGGTGCGGATGCGGGTCAGGAAATCGCCGACGCCGCGGTTCAGGTCATCCGCCTGCCGGTGCAGCAGGCCGGCGGCGGCCAGTACCTCCTGGGCGATGCCGCCGGTCTCCGACGAGGATTGCGTCACCTGACCGATGGATTCGGTGACCCGGCGGGTGCCGACCGCCACCTCCTGCACGTTCCGGGTGATTTCCTGGGTCGCAGCGGTCTGCTGTTCCACCGTGGCGGCGACGGTGGTGACGATCTCGTTGATGTGGGTGATGGTGCGGCCGACCGCGTGGATTGCCTCGGCGGCATTGCCGGCGGCGCTCTGCATCCCGGCGATCTGGCTGGAGATGTCCTCCGTCGCCTTGGCGGTCTGGTTGGCGAGGTGCTTCACCTCGTTGGCGACGACGGCGAAGCCCTTGCCCGCCTCGCCGGCCCGCGCCGCCTCGATGGTGGCGTTCAGCGCCAGGAGGTTGGTCTGGCTGGCGATGTTGCTGATCAGCTTGACCACGTCGCCGATGCGCTTGGCCTCCTCGACCAGCCCGCTGACGGTGCTCTTCGTCCGCTCCGCCTCGTCGACGGCGGAGGAGGAGATGCGGGACGATTCCGTGACGTGACGGCTGATGTCGGAGATGGAGATCGAGAGTTGCTCGGTCGCCGCGGCCACCGTCTGCATGCTGGCCGAGGTGACCTCGGTTTCCGACGCCACGTCGGAAGAGCGGCGGCTGGTGCTGGTGGCGATTTCCGACATGCGCTGGGCATGGGCCTGCATCTGGTTGGAGGCGGCGACCGTGCCCTCCACGATGCCTTTCACACTGTCCTCGAAAGTGCCGGCGAGCCGGTCGAGCGTGGCACGCTTGCTCTCCTCCTCCGCCTCGCGATAGGTCTCGAGAAGCAGTTCCATGTCGAACCACGCGATCTTGTTCAACGTCTCCAGTTGGGCGGAGCGGGTGCGGCGGGCGGCGGCCCCGAACAGGTTGGCCGCCAGACCATCGTCGCCGCCGGTCAGGCCAAGCTCGCGGGCAATGTTGGAACTGACGATGTAATGGCAGATCGACACCGCGTAAGCCGGAACGCCGTTCCTGTAGAACAGCGTGGCGAGCCGCTTCGCGGATTCCGCGAAGCCGGCATCGATCCGGCCGGATGCGGCCCGCGTCCAGTGATCCAAACGGGCGGCGTGCACGTCGGGCTGCTTCAGGGCCGCCTGGATCTCCGGCCACGCATCGAAATGCCGGTGCCAATCGTCGAGCAGCGAGGGAAGCCGCCGCTCCGCAAATTCGCGGTTGCCCCGCAGCCGGGCGAGATCGTCCTCGGTGATGGAGAAGGTGGCAAGTCGCTTCACCTGCGCATCTGTCAGCTCGACGGTCATGTTTTGGACGATCCTCGGTTTAGGTGCCTCTCGAGGATCGTTGTACGCAAGCGCGGCAGTTCCGGATTGCCAGCAAACGGCGGTGGATGCCCCCTTTTTCTTCATACCCTGATATGCGTACGAAAGAGTTCAGCGGCCGATCATAGACGGGCGGCAGCTTATGAACCCACACGCTTCCGGCCTATCATCACGACCGGGAACGTTCACCGCCTCGCACCGGTTGAGCGGTCATCCATCATCTGGAAGGAGGATGCAATGGCCGACGAGACCACCCGCCGAACCGGCGGCGACACCAGCCAGCCGCATGGCGACCAGGGGCCGCCCACCGATCGCAACAGCGACAAGCCCAAGGGTGGGAGCCACAGCAAATACAACGTCCAGCAGGACGCAGAAGGCGCCCACAACCCGACCAATCCGGCGAAGATGCGGCCCGAAACCAAATCCGGCAAACCGGGCTGAAGCACGAGGCTCAGGCTCCGTCGTCGAATCATTCCCGGCGCGGGCGCAGGCCGTTCAGCAGCAGGGCGATGGACTGGCGGGAGATCTCCGTCGGATCCAGGTCGCCGTCCGGACGATACCAGCGCGCGACCCAGCTGAGCGCGCCCGACAGGGTGAAGGCGGCGATCTTCGGATCGCAGGGGGCGATGCTGCCCTCTGCGATGCCGCGCTCGATCAGCCTGCGGAACTTCAGGTCGATGCGGCGCTTCAGGCCGCGCAGGGTTCGGCGGCTCTCCTCGGTCAGCGGCTCCTCGCCGACGCGGATCACGCACATGCCGAAATCCATGGTGACGATGCCGACATAGGTGGTCATGACCGCCACCAGCTCGTCATGGGCGCTGCCGCCATGGCCGATCACTTCGCTTGATGCGTTGTCGAGCAGTTCCAGCCCGATCCGCACGCATTCGAACAGGATCTCCTCCTTGTTCTTCACGTAATAATAGATTGTCGGCTTGGTGACGTTCAGACGCCGGGCGATATCGTCCAGCGAGGTTGCGTGATAGCCAAGCTCGTTGAACGCCTGCGCCGCGGTTCGCAACACGGCGATCCGCTTTTCCTCGCGCTCGCTGCGGCGGTCGGCGGCGGTCTTCCACGGCGAGTCCGACATTCGGCGCAGGCTCCCTTCGCTCATTTCCCAAAACCATTCCCCGGACATTCCGGCCCATCGCTTTCCCACTTGCCGGTGCCCATGTCCAGGGGCAGCGTTTGTCCGTTCGCTAAGCAAACTTGTTTCCGATCCTACTTTCAAGTAACTTTGGTTCCTGCCAGTAAAAATGAAGAATACCGGGAGGACACGCATGCCTATGGACATTGCGAACAACGCGATCGCCGCGGCGCGCGGCATCAGCATCGGCGGCGCTCTGGCGCGGGCAGCGCGGCGGCATGGCGGCCGCATCGCGCTCCGCTATGAAGGGCGGGAGTGGAGCTTCATCGACCTGCACACCGCCGCGAAGCGGGTGGCCCGGCGGTTCACGGACATGGGACTGAAGCGGGGGGACCGGGTGGCTGCCTTCGGGCGCAATTCCGACGCCTATGTCGTGGCGTGGCTGGGCTGCGCGGTCGGCGGCTTCATCCATGTGCCGGTCAACTACGCCCTGACGGGGGAGGAGCTGTCCTACATCCTGACCCAGTCCGGCGCGCGGATGGTGCTGCACGACGCCGATCTGGCCGCCCCCCTGGCCGATGCCGGTGAGGCCGCGCGGCTGGACTGGATCGGGACGCTGGCCGCCGGCACCGGCGAGCTGGACGTGTTGGCCATCGCGCAGGATGCGGGCGCGTCGGCGGACATCGAGGTGGTGGTGGATGCCGACACGGTGGTTCAGCTTCTCTACACCTCCGGCACCACGGCGGCGCCGAAGGGCGCGATGATGACCCACGGCAGCCTGCTGGCGGAGTATGAAAGCGCCATCCACGACTGCCGCTTTGCTGAAAGCGACCGGGCGCTTGCGGCGCTGCCGCTCTACCATTCGGCGCAGATGCACGTCTTCCTGATACCGCAACTGATGGTCGGCGCCACCACCCTGCTGATCCAGGCCCCGGCGCTTAAGCAATGCCTGGAACTGATCGAGGCGCACCGCATCACCTCCTTCTTCGCGCCGCCCACCGTCTGGGTCGGGCTGCTGCGCCATGCCGATTTCGACGCGCATGATCTGGGATCGCTGGAAAAGCTCTATTACGGCGCCTCGATCATGCCGGTTCCGGTGCTGCAGGAGCTTCGCCGGCGCCTGCCCAACGCGCGCGCCTTCAACTGCTACGGCCAGAGCGAGATCGGTCCGCTCGCCACCGTGCTCGCGCCGGAGGAGCATGAGGAGCGCCCCGCCTCCGCCGGCCGACCGGTGCTGAATGTCGAAACGCGGGTGGTCGATCTGGACATGAACGACGTGCCGCCGGGCACCCATGGCGAGATCGTCCACCGCTCCCCCCAGCTGATGGTCGGCTATTGGGGCAAAGAGCGAGAGACGGAGGAGGCGTTTCAGGGCGGCTGGTTCCATTCGGGAGACGTCGGCTATCTGGATGAGGCCGGCTATCTCTACATCGTCGACCGCATCAAGGACGTCATCAACACCGGCGGCGTGGTGGTCGCCAGCCGCGAGGTGGAGGAGGCGATCTACACCCATCCCGCCGTCGCCGAGGTGGCGGTCGTGGCTCTGCCCGATCCGAAATGGATCGAGGCGGTGACAGCCTTCGTCGTCCTGCGCAGCGGCCAGAGCGTGGATGCGGAAGGGCTGATCGCCCATTGCCGCGGCCATCTGGCTCCGTTCAAGCTGCCCAAGCAGGTGCATTTCGTCGAAAGCCTGCCGCGCAACACCGCCGGCAAGCTGCTGAAGCGCGAACTCCGCCGCGCCTATGGCGAGACCGCGGCATGAGCGCCTATGAACCGCCGCTGAACTCCGTCCGCTTCCTCGTCAACGAGGTGCTGAAGGCTCCGGACGCGCTTGCCGCAGCAGGTTGGGAGGATGCGACGCCCGACCTGTTCGACGCGGTGCTGGCCCAGGCCGGGCGGCTGGCGGTGGACGTGCTGCTGCCGCTCGACCGCGCGGGCGACGAGGAGGGCGCGCGGGTCGAGGGGGACGGCGTGCGCATGCCCGCCGGCTTCAATGAGGCGTGGCGCCATTGGCGCGAGGGCGGTTGGAACGGGCTGTCGGGCGATCCGGCCTATGGCGGGCAGGGGATGCCGGCGCTGCTCGACACGCTGGTGACGGAGATGGTGTGCGCGGCGAACCTCGCCTTCAGCATCACCCCCGGCCTGACCCAGGGCGCTATCCGGGCGCTCGCCGCCCATGGCGACGCGGCGGTGAAGGAGCGCTGTCTGCCGCCGATGCTGGCCGGCGACTGGACCGGCGCCATGGCGCTGACCGAACCGCAGGCCGGCACCGATTTGGGGCTGCTGCGCACGCGGGCGGAAGCGGCGGGCGATGGCACCTACCGGCTGGCCGGGCAGAAGATGTTCATCTCCTCGGCCGACCATGACCTGACCGGCAACCTTGTGCATCTGGTGCTGGCCCGCCTGCCCGACGCACCGCCAGGCACCCGCGGCATCAGCCTGTTCGTGGTGCCGAAGCGCCTGCCTGACGGGACCCGCAACGGCTGGTCAGTGCTGTCGGTCGAACGCAAGATGGGGCTGCATGCCTCGCCCACCTGCGTGGTGTCCTATGACGGGGCCGTCGGCTGGATGGTGGGGGAGCCTCATCGGGGGCTCGCCGCCATGTTCACGATGATGAACCACGAACGGCTGTTCGTCGGCATCCAGGGCATCGGCGTGGGGGAGCGCGCGGCGCAGGCGGCCCTGGCCTATGCCCGCAGCCGTGTGCAGGGCAGGGCGCCCGGTGGCGGTGAAGGCGACCCGATCCTGCATCATCCCGACGTGCGGCGGATGGTTCTGACAGCCCGCGTGCTGACCGATGCCGGCCGGGCGCTCGCCGGATGGGTGGCGCTGTGGCTCGACCTTGCGGCCAAGGATCCGTCACTGGCGGAGGAGGCGGAGGATTGGGCGGCGCTGTTGACCCCGGTGGTGAAGGCCGCCGGCACCGACTTCGGCTTCGAGGCGGCGGTGCTGGCCCAGCAGGTGATGGGCGGCCACGGCTATATCCGCGACAATGGCGTCGAGCAGCTGGTCCGCGACGTGCGGGCGACGCAGATCTATGAGGGCACCAACGGCGTACAGGCGCTCGACCTCGTGCAGCGCAAGCTGGCCCTGCATGGCGGCCGGCCGCTGAGGCGGATGCTGGACGCGGTGGAGGATGCCGCGGCGACGCTGGCCGACGATCCGGCGACCGCCGATTTGGCGGAGCCATTGCGGAGCGCTGCCGACCGGCTGCGCGGCTTGGCCGGCTGGTTGCGGCAGGAGGGGCGGGATCCGCGCGACGGGGCGGCTGGCGCGACCGACCTGCTGCGGCTGACCGCGCTGGTCGCCTATGGCTGGATGTGGGGACTGACCGCCGGTGCCGCAGCCCGCCGTCCGGACGGCTACGACCCGGCATTCCTCGATGCGCGCATCGGCTTGGCCCGCTTCTTCATGACCCGGCTTCTGCCGGAGACAGCCATGCTGGAAGCACGTGTCCGCAGCGGCTATGCCGGGCTGGATGCGGGACTGTCCGGCCGGTTGGAGGGTGTCGAGGGATAGTGATCCCTCACGCCGCCGCGACGATCAGGACGGCCGCGGCCAGCGCCACCGCATCTTCCAGCAGGGCGGCGGGGCGGTCGCGGCCGAACGCGGCGGCCATCCGCATGCGCGCGGCGTAGCCGACGAGCGTCCCGATGACGGCGCCGATGCCGCCGGCGATCAGACCGCCGACCCAGAACCCGGCATTCGCCCCGATGGCGGCCCCGGCGATGGCGCCGCCGGCAACGCGGCTGGCGAAGGGGAAGGGCAGCTTGCGGCTGGGGGTGGTCGGCAGCTTGTCGACGATCAGCTCCGCCACCGCCATCGCGGTGAAGACCCAGGGCGACACCGGGTGCCCCAGGAAGAACAGCCAGCTTCCCGACACGTCGAGCCAGCCGCTATAGGCGGCCCAACTGACCGCGGCCGGGGCGAGCAGCGTGCGCGAGCCGGAGACGACACCGATCAGAACGGCAAGAATCAGGGCGAACATCAGGTCATCCATCGCTTTTCATGGCGTTTCTTGTCAATCACGGGCCCGTCCACGCACCGCCCGCACCATCCGCCGGATCGCCTCGGTTCGGGTGCCGGGGCCGCCATGGAACAGGCGCAGTGCCGCCAGCATCAGCGCCTCGTCGCCCTCGCGCGGAGCGTCGAAATGCGGGCGCAGCCGCCCCTTGCGGATCGAGACGGTCTTCACCTGCGTCATCTCCAGCAGTCCTTCGGCGCCACGGGTGACGCCCCAGCCGCTGGCATGCCGTCCGCCGAAGGGCAGGCGCGGGTCGGCGGTCGGCACGATGAGGTCGTTGATCGTCACCGTCCCGGCATCGATCCGCGCCGCCAATTCCCGCGCCGGCGCCACCGGCCCGAAGACCGACGCTCCCAGCGCGTAAGGGCTGCGCGCCGCCGCCTCCAGCGCCTCCTCCATGTCCCGCACCGGCACCAGCGACAGGACCGGGGCGAAAATTTCCTCATGCAGCAACGCCATGCCGGGCCGGGCGTCGGTGAGGATCAGCGGCGTCATCGCGGCGTCTTCGTCCTTCGGCACACTCCCCAGCGCACGCGCCCCCTCCGCCACCGCATCGCGCGCAAGGGCGGCGAGCCGCCGTCTGATCGGCAAGGACACCGGAACCGGCGGGATCGCGGCGACCTGACGGATGAGGGCGTCCTCCAGACCTGCGGCCATCTCGTGCGGAACGAAGACCCGCCGCGGCGCGATGCAGGTGGCGGAGCCGTTGAGCCTCAGCCCGAAGGCCAGCGCGCGGGCGACCTGCCCGACCTCAGCGCCCTTCAGAACGAAGACGGCGTCGTTGCCCGACAGCTCCATCGTTGAGGGCACCAGATGCCGCGCCAGCCGTTCCGCCACCGCACGCCCCGTGTCCGCCGACCCGGTCAGCACCAGCTTGTCGATGCCCTCATCAATGGCCTCGGCCACCGCCCCGGCGGAGTCGTCCAGCACCCGGAACAATCCCGGCGGCAGACCGGCTTCCTCCAGCCATTCCGCCAGCAGGAGCATCGGCGCGCCGCATCCCGGCGCCGGCTTGACCAGCACCCGGTTGCCGGCGACCAGCGCCTGGATCGCCTGCACGCCCGGCAGCAGCAGCGGGTAGTTTGACGGCCCGACGATCAGCACCGTGCCGACCGGCTCCCGCCGCACCTCCGCCTCCACCCCGAACAGCCAGACCGGGCGACCGCGCCGGCCCAGCCGCTTCGGCGCCAGCAGGCCGGCCGCCTCGCGTTCCAGGAACCGGCAGGCCTCCGCCAGCGGCAGGATCTCGGCACTGACGCTCTCCGCGGCACTTCGGCCCGGTCGTGCTTCCAGTGATCGGACAAGCCTTTCGGCATCGGCCGCAATACGGTGGCGAAGTCCGCGAATAACCGAAAGTCGTAGTGAAATGTCCTTGGCGCTCCACGCCGCCGAATAAAACAATTTCTGGGATTTTTCATTTATTCCCGAAAGGGTTACGACATCAGGAGAGGGGCTGTTGTTGCGATCCATTTTCGACCCAGCTTCGTAACCATCACGACAGAGTTCGGCAGCGCAGGAGCGTTTGGCAAGCGGATGGAACGACAAGTCGTGATCATCGGCGCAGGACCGGGCGGATTGGCATCCGCGATGCTCCTGGCGCTTACGGGTGCGAAGGTGACGGTGTTGGAACGGCAGGACCGCATCGGCGGACGGTCGGCCGGGTTCTCGATGGACGGATACCGCTTCGACAGCGGCCCCACCTTCTTCCTTTACCCCCGCATCCTGGAGGAGATCTTCGAGGCCTGTGGCCGGCGCCTGTCGGACGAGGTCGACCTGATCCGCCTCGACCCGCTCTATCGCCTGGTGTTCGAAGGCGGCGGCGAGTTGCGCGTCCAGGCCCAGATGAAGGCGCTGATGGCGGAGATCGCCAAGCTCAGTCCGCGCGACGCCGAAGGGCTGCCGCGCTTCCTGGCCGACAACCGGGCGAAGATGGAGCGCTTCCGCCCGGTCCTGGAATCCGATTTCTCCAGCCCCTGGGCCCTGGCCTCGCTGCCGATGCTGAAGGCGCTGGGCCGGCTGTCGCCACACCGGTCGGTGGACCGCGACCTGTCCCGCTATTTCCAGGACCCGCGCATCCGCCTCGCCTTCTCGTTCCAGAGCAAATATCTGGGCATGTCGCCCTTCCGCTGTCCCAGCCTGTTCACCATCCTGTCCTTCCTGGAGCACGAACACGGCATCTTCCACCCCCGTGGCGGCACGGAAGCGGTGATGGAGGCGATGCGCCGGGTGGCGGAAAGCCTGGGCGTTACCGTGCGGCTGAACGAGACGGTGCGCCATATCAAGTTCCAGGGCCGCCGCGCCGTCGGCGTGCGGACGGAGGCCGGCGACTATCCGGCCGACGCGCTGGTCATCAACGCCGACTTCGCGCGGGCGATGACGACGCTGGTGCCCGACGACCTGCGCCGGCGCTGGAGCGACGCCCGCCTCGCTACCAAGAAATTCTCCTGCTCCACCTTCATGCTCTATCTCGGGATCGAGGGCAGGGTGGACGGGCTGGACCACCACACCGTTTATCTGGCGGAGGACTACGCCCGCAACCTCGCCGAGATCGAGGAGTGCCGGGAACTGCCGCGCCGCCCGTCGATTTACGTCCAGAACGCCTGCGTCACCGATCCGGCGATGGCGCCGCCCGGCGGCAGCACGCTCTACATCCTGGTGCCGGTCGGCCACCAGCGCGGCCATATCGACTGGAAGGCGGAAGCACCGCACTACCGCCGGCTGGTGCTCGACCGGATGGCCGGCTTCGGGCTCGGCGATCTGGAACGCCGCATCCGGGTGGAGCGGGTGGTGACGCCGGCCGATTGGGAAAGCCGGTTCGCGGTGCATCGCGGCGCCACCTTCAATCTGGCGCACAGCCTGGACCAGATGCTGCACCGCCGGCCGCGCAACCGGTTCGAGGATCTGGACGGCGTCTATCTGGTGGGCGGCGGCACCCATCCTGGCAGCGGGTTGCCGGTCATCTTCGAAGGCGCACGCATCACGGCGCGGCTGCTGGCCCAGGAACTGGGCCTGCCGACGCCCTGGCGCACAAAGACCATGGGTTTGTCCGGCATGCTGCGGCAGGCCGTTGCAGGGGGGATGGCATGACGGATCGGATCGCGGTGATCGGCGGGGGCCTGGGCGGGCTGGCGGCGGCGGTGGTGCTGGCGGCGCGCGGACACACGGTGACGCTGCTGGAAAAGAACGCCTGGGTCGGCGGCAAGGCGGCGGTGCTGGAGGATAGCGGCTTCCGCTTCGACATGGGGCCGACCATCCTGACGGTGCCGCGCGTCCTGCGCCGCATCCTGGAAGAGGCCGGCTGCGACCTCGACCGCGAGTTGGAGATGGTCCGGCTGGAGCCGCAATGGCGCTGCTTCTTCGACGACGGCACCGTGCTGGACCTGTCGGAGAATGTCGGGACCATGGCGGCCGAACTGGACCGGCTGGCACCCGGAAGCGGGGTGGGGGAGGGCTATCGCCGCTTCCAGGCGATGTCGGAACGGCTGCACGGCATCTCCGAACGCTTCTTCTTCTGGAAGTCGGTGGAGGACCTCGGCGACACGCTGAACTTCCGCAACAGCTTCAACGCCAGCACCCTGTCCGACGTGCTGGCCCTGCGGATGGGCAGCACGGTGGCCGGCACCATCCGCAACCATGTGCCGGATGCGCGGGCCGCGCAGATGCTGGACCATTTCACCCAGTATGTCGGCTCCTCCCCCTACGGCTCGCCGGCGGTTCTGTGCGCCATCGCCCATATGCAGACCAACGACGGCGTCTGGTATCCGATGGGCGGCACCCGCGCCGTTCCGGCGGCGCTGGAACGGGTGGCGCGGCGGCTCGGCGTCGACATCCGCACCAACACCGGTGTCCGGCGTCTGGATGTGGAGCGTGGACGCGTGGTGGCGGTCGAGACCGACAGCGGCGAGCGCATCGCGGTCTCCGCCGCGGTGTCGAACATGGATTCCGTCCGGACCTATCAGGAGTTGGTCGGCGGGCAGCCGGCCAAGCGGTTCTCCAAGCGCCGCAGCTACGAACCGGCCTGTTCCGGCGTGGTGTTCTATCTGGGGCTGGACCGCGCCTACGATCACCTGCTGCACCATGACTTCGTCTTCTCCCGCGATCCGGAGGAGGAATTCGATTGGATCTATCGTCAGGGGGAACCGGCGCCCGACCCGACCTGCTACATCGCCGCCCCCGCCCGCACCGAACCCGGCGTCGCCCCAAAGGGTGGCGAGGCGCTGTATGTGCTGGTCCACACCCCCTACCTGCGCCCGCGCCATGACTGGAACCGCATGCTGCCGGCCTATCGCCGGGTGGTGTTCGACAAGCTGAAGCGCACCGCCGGCATGGCCGACCTGGAGGATCGCATCCGCGTCGAACATGTGCTGACGCCGCAGGACATCCACGACCGCTACAATGTGCTGAACGGCGCCATCTACGGCTTGGCGAGCCACGGCCGCTTCATGGGCGCCTTCAAGCCCGGCAACCGCTCGCGCGATGTGGAGGGGCTGTATCTGGCCGGTGGGGCCGCCCATCCGGGGCCGGGCATGCCGATGGTGCTGATGTCGGGCTGGATCGCCGCCGACAGCCTGGATCAGGATCTGCGCGCCGCCGGGGCGGACGCCCCCCGCGCCGTGGCCTGACGGAAGGCGGCGGGAGGCATGGCGGAAAGGATGACCGACGATCCGGTTGCGTTACGGTCGCGGCTGCTCTGCTGGTTCTTCGGCGGAGTGATGGCCCGGCGCTTGCGGCGCAGCTTCCATGCGGTGCGGCTGGCGCGGCCGGGCTGGCCGGTGCTGCCGCCGGGCCGGCCGGTCATCGTCTATCTCAACCACCCGTCCTGGTGGGACCCCGCCCTGCTGATCGTGATGGGGACCACCCGGTTCCGCGGCCGGCCGGGCTTCGGGCCGATCGACGCGGAGATGCTGCGCCGCTACCGCTTCATGCGCCGGATCGGCCTGTTCGGGCTGGAGCCCGGCCGCGCCGGGGCCGTCACCTTCCTGCGCACCGCCGAGCATATCCTGGCCGATCCGCGCGCGATGCTGTGGATCACGGCGGAGGGCGCCTTCACCGATCCGCGACGCCGCCCGGTGACCCTGCGGCCGGGAATCGCCCATCTGGTCCGCCGCGCACCCTCGGCCTTGGTCGTGCCGCTGGCGGTCGAATACCCGTTCTGGGACGAACGCACGCCGGAGGCTCTGCTCCGCTTCGGCGAGCCGATCGATGCCGCCTGCATCAAGGATCTTCCGGTGCAGGAGATCGCGGCGGATCTGGAAGGGCGGCTGGAGACGGTGATGGACCAACTGGCGCAAGACGCGCAAAGCCGCGACCCGTCGCGTTTCCTGACGCTGATGGAGGGAACGGTGGGGATCGGGGGCATTTACGACCTGTGGCGCCGCACCCGCGCCTGGGCCGGCGGGCAAGCCTTCTCGGCGGCGCACAACGATGGGCAAAGGCAGGTGCAGCGGCGGGAGGTGAAGCGGCCATGATCCTCATCGACCTGATCGCCGGCTTGTCGCTGGTTCTGGCACTGCTGCCGCTGGGGCAGGGGATCCTCAACCTGTATCTCTATCGCCGTCCGACCGCTGCCCCGCCATTGGGCACCGCCGTCAGCATCCTGATCCCCGCCCGCAACGAGGAGGCCGGCATCGCCGATGCAGTCGATGCCGCCTTGCTCAGCCGCGGCGTCGAGGTGGAGGTCGTGGTGCTCGACGATCAATCCACCGACCGCACGGCGGAGATCGTCCGCGGCATCGCCGCCCGCGACCCGCGCGTCCGGCTGGAGCCCGCACCGCCGCTGCCGCCGGGTTGGTCGGGCAAGCAGCATGCCTGTCAGGTGCTCTCCGGTCTGGCGCGCCATCCGGTGCTGCTGTTCCAGGATGCTGACGTACGGTTGTCTCCCGCCGCCGCCCGCTTGGTCAGCGGCGCCCTGCTGTCGGGCGGGAACGGTCTGGTCAGCGGCTTTCCGCGCGAGGAGACCGGGACGCTGGCCGAGGCGCTGGTGATCCCGCTGATCCATCTCCTGTTGCTGGGCTACCTGCCGATGGCGGGGATGCGGCGCTCCACCGACCCGCGGTTCGGCGCCGCCTGCGGCCAGTTGATCGCGGTGCGGCGGGAGGCTTATCTGAAGGCCGGCGGCCATGCCGCCATCGCCGCCTCGCTGCATGATGGGGTGACTTTGCCGCGGGCCTTCCGCCGGGCCGGGCAGGGCACCGACCTGTTCGATGCCACCGGCCTTGCCCGCTGCCGGATGTATCGCGGCTGGCGCGAGCTGTGTTCCGGCTTCTCCAAGAACGCGACGGAGGGGATGGCGACCCCGGCCGCCCTGCCGGTCTGGACCCTGCTGCTGTTCGGCGGCCATGTGTTGCCCTGGATACTGCTGGGCTGGGCGGCTCTGCACCCGCTGCCCATGGCGGCGGTTGTCCTGGCCGGTCTGGCCGCGGCGGCCGGGGTGATCTTCCGCCTGCTGCTGGCCGTCCGCTTCCGCCAGAGCGTCGTCGGCGCCCTGCTGCACCCGGTCGGCATCCTCATGATGCTGGCGATCCAATGGGTTGCGCTGCTGCGCGCCCGCAATGGAAAGCCGGCGGAATGGCGGGGCCGGGCCTATCCGGCCGGGCCGGGACCGGAGGCGCCATGACCCCCTGGCTGCGCCGCAACGGCCACCGCATCTTCCATCCGCTGGCCGGGGCCGACGCCGCCACGCTGGCGGCCGTTCTGCGCCAAGGCGGCGGGGTCGGGCCGCTGCACCTGCACCGCATCGCCACCGCGTTGGGGGCTGCCGCGATCCGCGCGCCGCTCGACCTGCTGGAGCAGCGGCGGGTGAAGCGGCTGGCGGGGCAGGGCAGGGCTGCCGGGCCGCCGCCGCTGTTCATCCTCGGCCACTGGCGCAGCGGCACCACCCATCTGCTGAACCTGCTGGCCCAGGATCCGCGCTTCGCCGCCCCCGATCCGCTGGCGGTCGGCCTGCCCTGGGGCTTTCTGGGCCTGAGTTCCTTCTGGCGCTCCCGGTTGGAGGAATGGCTCCCGCCCGACCGCATCATCGACGCCATGCCGGTCGATCCCACCTCCCCGCAGGAGGACGAACTGGCCCTGGCCCTGATGCAGCCGCTGTCCTACTACCACGGCATCTTCTTCCCCAAGCGTCTGCACCGCGCCTTCCGCCGGGGCGTGCTGTTCGAGGATTGCCGCTCCGAGGCGATCGACCTGTGGCGCCGCCGGATGGACCTCTACCTGACCAAGATGGAGATCTATTGCGGCGGCCGGCGCCTGATAATCAAGAATCCGGCCCACACGTCAAAACTGGCGGAGTTGCTGGCATTGCGCCCCGACGCGGTCTTCGTCCACATCCACCGCGACCCTTACGAGGTCTTCAGTTCCACCCGCCGCATGCTGCTGACCCTGCTGCGGGAGTTCTCGCTGCAATCCTACGATCCGCGGGCGGTCGACGGTCTGGTGCTGGACCTCTACCCGGCGATGATGGCGCGGTTCGACCGCGACCGGGCGCTGCTGCCGCCCGGCCGACTGGTGGAAATCCGTTATGACCGCTTCGTCGCGGATCCGCTGGAGACGCTGGGCGAGGTCTATGACGGGCTCGGTCTCGGCCCGTTCGAACCGGTGCGGCCACGGGTCGAGCGCTACCTCGCCGACGTGCGCGGCTACCGCCGCGCCCGCCACGATCTGGAGGACCCGGCCCGCAGCGCGGTGCGCCGTCAGTGGGCCTTCGCCTTCGACCGTTGGGGCTATTGAGCCGTCAGGCCTCGCCGCGCTCCTCGCGCTTGGCCTGCTGCCACAAGGCTTCCATCTCGTCCAGCGTCGCGTCCTGCGGCTTGCGCCCCACGGCGGACAGCAGCGCCTCGATGCGGTGGAAGCGGCGTTCGAACTTGACGTTGGTGCCACGAAGCGCCGCTTCCGGCTCCACCTTCAGCCGGCGGGCGAGATTGACCAGCGCGAACAGCAGGTCGCCCAACTCGTCCGCCACCCGTTCCTGCGCCGAGCCGGCGTCCATTTCCGCCCGCAATTCCCGCACCTCTTCCTCGATCTTGTCGAGGATGTCGCGTGCATCGGTCCAGTCGAAGCCGACATGCGCCGCGCGGTTCTGCAGCTTCAGCGCCCGGGTCAGCGCCGGCAGCCCGGCGATCACGCCCTCCAGAGCCGACGGGGCCCGGCCTTCCTCGGCCGCCTTCGCCGCGCGCTCGGCCGCCTTGTGGTCCTCCCAGCGCGAGGTCTGCTGGTCCGACGACTTCACCTCTTCCGGTCCGAAGACGTGGGGGTGACGGCGGATCATCTTGTCGGTGATGACGCCGGCCACCTCGTCGAAATCGAACAGCCCTTCCTCGCGCGCCATCTGGCTGTAATAGACGACCTGGAACAGCAGATCGCCCAACTCCTCGCGCAGGGCGACCTTGTCGTCCTTCTCGATGGCGTCGGCGACCTCATAGGCCTCTTCGATCGTGTGCGGCGCGATGGAGCGATAGGTCTGCTCCAGATCCCACGGACACCCGCCGTCGGGATTCCGCAGCCGCGCCATCACGTCGAGCAGCCGGTCGATGTTGCGGGTCATGTCGTGCCGTCTCCGAGTGCGGGGAGGGGAAAGTCCGCGACGATAGCCGACGGGTGGCGGCGGGGGAAGGTTCGCGGCACCGGCACTGACATTCCGACTTTGCAGAGGCGCTTCTGTTGCAACCGGATAGAAATGTCAGTGGTTTGCGCAAAGTAGGAATGTCAGTAGGTCAGGCTTAGGCTTGACGGTGTGTCGGGGGGGCGGCCTTTTTCGGCATATCTGGCATGGATGCGTTTGGGATCGGCTCGGCGGCGCGGTCAAGCCCCATCGCCGCTTTGCGGTGCGCCGCAGGCGCAGGGCTTGACGGCGGCGACGATCGCCGAGCCATCATCCTGCTGCCAGAAATGCCGGCCGCATCGGGTCTTCAAGTCGGGGGCAAACACCTGCGGTCAGTCGGCCGCGCAGGCACTGTCGGGTGGTCCGCCCTGCCGCTTGCGCCGGCCTGTCTTGCGGTAGCCGGTCTTCTCGCTGTTGGTCTTCACCCGAGGTGGAGGTCGGCTCTCCTGCATCTCCTTCACCTGGGCCAGCACCGCACTCAGCCGCTTGTTCTCCACAACGTCGGCCTGGGTGACCCGCTGGTCCTTGTCGAAGGCCCGATAAGACAAGGCCACCCCCTTCCATCGCACCTCCAGACGGCCATCGGCGAAGGCGTAGGTGTCGACATACTGGCCAACCAGCCCCCGCGTCAGCTCCGTCTCCTCCAGCATGATCAGCTTGCGCTCGTAGGACAGCGTCAGCTGCTGCCCGACATGGCGCTGTTCGCGCCAGCACAGCACCTGGCGCAGCCGATCCGGCGCGATGTTCAACGGCCGGTGCAGATCGTCCGGCCGGGAAGGGGGCAGGGCAAAGCGGGCGTTGAAGCGCTCGACGAAGCCGGGCAGGAAGGCGTTGCCCGCCTCGATGCCGGTGATGCCGGCCAGCCGCAACTCCTTCACCAGCCGGTCCTGCAGCGTCCGGTTCACCCGCTCGACCCGCCCTTTGGCTTGGCTGGAGTTGGCACACAGGATCTCGATGTTCAATTCCGCCAAGGCCCGGCCGAACTGCGTCATGCCCTGGCCACCCTTCGCCTCGCGCTGTGGAACCCGGAACACCGTGGCTTTGTCCGAGTAGAAGGCCAACGGCCGGCCATGGGCGTTCAGATAGCCCTCCAGCGCCTCGAAGTAGGAAAAGGCGCTCTCCGATTGAGCGAAGCGAAGCTGCATCAACTGGCCTGTCGCATCGTCGATGAACACCAGAAGCGTGCAGGGATCGGCGCGATCCTCGAACCAGCGGTGCTCGCTGCCGTCGATCTGGATCAACTCGCCGAACCGCTCGCGGCGCAGCCGGGGAGGGTGGAACTGCCGGCGCTGCCGACGCGACAACCACAGACCAGCGTCCGTCATCCACTGGCGCAACGTCTCGCGCGAGACCGTCAGCCCATGCTTGTCCCGCAGCAGTTCCGCCGCCAGGGTCGGGCCGAAATCGCCATACCGGCTGCGAACCAACTCCAGCGCCCGCTCCCGCACATCATCGCCAAGCCGCCGGTTCGATGGACGGCCGCGCCCCCGGTGAACCAAAGCACCGCCGCCACCGGCCTTGTAGCGCGCCAGAAGCCGCCACACCTGACGCTCGCTCAAAGCCAGAACCGACGCCGCCGATCCGATCCCACGGCGACCGCTCAGCACCTCGCCGAGAACCTCGACCCGTTGCAAGTCCCGTTCGCTCATCGTGATCCAGCCCATCGCCAGCCTCCCAGCCGTCGAAAACCGGATGGAAGACTGACACTTCTATGTTGCGCTGGACTGACATTTTAGCTTTGCGCCTACAGCTTCCAGACACATAACTTCCGTTATGGAAATTAAAGCCTTCCGCACCGCAGCAATCCAGCCATGCGGCGAGCGTGGCCGCAGGCGCACCCTGTCCTCTTGCCAAAATTAGATAGAAAACCTATTAAATAGGGATGCTACAAGATAAGCCTCTGCGCCTTCCCCCTAATTTCGGCCTGCACCTGTTCCGCGCCTCCCATCTGTGGCGGCGGGCGGCGAACAAGGTGCTGGCGGACAGCGGGTTTTCCACCTCGGCCATCGCGCCCCTGATGCTGTTGGCCGAACTTGGCGACGGGCTGCGGCAGCGCGAACTGGCGGAGGAGATGGCGGTGGAAGGCCCGTCGCTCGTCCGTCTGCTTGACGGGCTGGAAACGGCCGGGCTGCTGGAACGGCGCGAGGATGCCTGCGACCGCCGGGCGAAGACCCTGCACATGACCGACGCCGGCCGTCATCTGTTGGTTCAGGTGAACGACGCGTTGAACGACGTCCGCCAGCGCTTGATGGCAGAGGCGACGGAGGCCGACGTGGAGGCCTGCTATCGCGTGCTTTCCATCATCGAGGCCAACGCCAAGCGTGAACAGACCTGACCGTGGCGTGTTTGCGGAGCAGCGCCTCGGCCGGGAACGGCCGCGTTGCGCCTCCGTCCGCGCCGGTGCGGTGATCGAGGAACCCAGACCGTGACATTTCTTCCTTCCTTCCGGGCGGTGGCCCGGATCGCCGTGACCCTGCTTGTGACCGTGGCGGCGGTCGGCGCAGGCTTGTGGCTGTGGGATTACTACATGAACGAGCCCTGGACCCGCGACGGCCGCGTCCGCGCCGACATCGTCCAGATCTCCTCCGACGTCGCCGGGCTGGTGACCGACGTGCGCGTGACCGACAACCAGCTGGTCCACAAGGGCGAGGTGCTGTTCGTCGTCGATCCCGGCCGCTACCGGCTGGCGGAGGAGCAGGCGCAGGCCAACCTCGACAGCGCCAAGGCCGAGCTGGCCTATCGCACCGCCGAGGCGCACCGGTACGAGCAGCTGGGCAACAATGTCGTCTCCACCGCCCAGCGCCAGGAGGTGATGTCGGCGATGGCCAAGGCCGCCGCCGCGAGCAAGCAGGCAGAGGCCGCGCTCGACCTCGCCCGCTTCAACCTCGCCCGTACGGAGGTGAGGGCGACCGTCGACGGCTATGTCACCAACCTGCAGATGAAGGCCGGCAATTATGTCGCCGCCGGGCAGGCGGTGGTGGCGCTGATCGACAGCAATTCCTTCTATGTCACGGGCTATTTCGAAGAGACCAAGCTGCCGCGCATCCATGTCGGCGCCCCCGTGTCGGTCCGGATCATGGGCGTGGGCACCGAACTGCGCGGGCGGGTCGACAGCATCGCCCGCGCCATCGTCGATCGCGACCGGGCGGAGGGCACCGGGCTGGTCGCCAACGTCAACCCGACCTTCAACTGGGTGCGGCTGGCCCAGCGCATCCCCGTGCGCATCGCCCTGGACGAGGTGCCGGAGTCGTTCCAACTGGTTGCCGGGCGCACCGCGACTGTTTCGGTTGTGGGCGCGCCCGACGGCACGCCGAGGGTCGCCCAACTGCCGGCCGGGCAGTGAGCGCGCGCCGATGCCCAAAGCCCCCACCCTCGACGAGCTGGTCTTTTCGCTGAAGTCCTTCGCCGCCTCCATGCTGGCGCTCTACATCGCGTTCGGCATGGGGCTGCCGCGCCCCTTCTGGGCGATGCTGACCGCCTATGTGGTGTCGAGCCCGCTGTCGGGCACCGTGCGGTCGAAGGCGGTCTATCGCGTCGCCGGCACGGTGGTCGGCAGCATCGCCGCCATCGTCCTGACGGTGGAACTGGTCAATGCGCCGGAACTGCTGTCGCTGGCGGTCGGGCTTTGGGTCGGCGGCTGTTTGTTCGTCTCGCTGCTGGACCGCACGCCGCGCAGCTACGCCTTCATGCTGGCGGGTTACACCGTCGGGCTGATCGTCTTTCCCGGCGTCGCCAATCCGGAGGCGATCTTCGACACCGGGCTGGCCCGGGTGGAGGAGATCATCCTCGGCATCGTCTGCGCCACCGTCATCCACAGCGTGATCCTGCCGCGCGGCATGGGACCGGTTCTGCTCGGCAAGCTCGACGCCGCCCTGCGCGATGCGGAGCGCTGGACGCTGGACGCGCTGGACGGCGCCGGAATGGACGCCCGCCTGCGCGACCGCCACAAGATGGCGACCGACCTGACCGAATTGCGGGTGATGACCACCCACCTGCCCTATGACACCTCCGACCTGCGCTGGATGACCCGGCCGATGCGGGCCTTGCAGGACCGGATGGTCTATCTGCTGCCGGTTTTGACCGCAGTGCAGGACCGGCTGATCGCGCTGCGCGGCCCGCAGGGCGAACTGCCCGCCGATGTGGCCCCGGTTCTGGCGGCGACGCGCGGCTGGATCGCCGCCGGCGCCGATGCCGATCCGGCGGAGGCCGGACGGCTGATCGGCTGGCTCGACCGGCTGGAGGCGGAGGAGGCTGGGCGGGCTTCGGCCGGCTGGCAGGCGGCGACACGCTTCAGCTTCATCCGGCGCCTGCGGTCGCTGGTGGAGATCCATCGCGACTGCCGGGACCTGCGGGTGCACATCGCGACCGGCGACCACGACCTGCCCGACCATCTCGACCCGCTGGCCCGCAAGCGATCGCGCGGCGTCTTCCACCTGGACAAGGGGATGGCGGCGTGGTCGGCGGCGGCAGCCCTGCTGGGCATCACCACCGTCTGCGCCTTCTGGATCCTGACCGGCTGGTCGTCTGGCTCGGCAGCGGCGATGATGGTGGCGGTGTTCACCTGCTTCTTCGCATCCTTCGACGATCCAGTTCCCGGCATCCGCCTGTTCCTGGTCTACACGCTGGCGTCCATCCCGCTGTCGGCCTTTTACCTGCTGGTGGTTCTGCCGTCCTTCGACAGCTTCCCCATGCTGGTGCTGTGCCTGGCGCCGACTCTGGTGACGCTGGGCATCTTCGTCGCCCGGCCGGCGACGATGGGCAAGGCGATGGCGCTGATCTTCGGCGTCGGCGGCTCGCTCAGCCTGCTCGACACCGGCAACGGCGATTTCGCCTCCTTCCTGAACAGCAGCACCGGGCAGATCGTCGGCATCGTCACCGCGATGCTGGTCACCCGCATGTGCCGGTCGGTCGGGGCGGCCTGGAGCGCGCGGCGCCTGCTGCACATCGGCTGGCGCGAGATCGCCGATCTGGCGCGGATGCGCGGGGTACCGGCGAATGACGGCTTCGAAAGCCGCATGCTGGACCGGGTCGGGCTGCTGTCGGCCCGGCTGGCGCAGGCGGGCGGGTCGGTGGATGTCGACGCCATCGACGCCGTACGCGACCTGCGGGTTGGGCTGAACGTGGTGGAGCTTCAACGGGCACGCCCGGTTCTGGACATTGCCGGCGGGGCTGCTCTGGAGCGCCTGCTGCGCGGCATCACCGACCATTTCCGCGCCCTGTCCGCCAAGCGGCCCGATCCGGCGCCGGCCGGGCTGCTGGACAGCATGGACGACCTGCTGTCGGCCATCGACGCCGCCCCACCCTGCCCCGAGCGCGACCGTGCGGTGGTGGCGCTGGCCGCATTGCGCCGCAGCCTGTTCCCGGATGCAACCCTGGAGGCGCCACCTTCGACCCTTGAGCCGCTGCATCAGGAAAGGGCACGCGCATGATCGGTGAAATCGACGTCTACGGCCTGTTCCTGCCGCCGCTGCTGATCATGGCCGTGGTGGCCTGGGCGGTATCGGCGCTGCTGCGCCGGGGGCTGCGCGCCATCGGCGCCTATGGCTGGGTCTGGCACGCGCCGCTGTTCGACTTCGCGCTCTACGTGCTGGTGCTGAGCGGCCTTGCCGGCCTGTGGTCGATCTGGTCCGCCTGAAATCGTCCACACCATGGCTGTTGCGGCGTGCTAATCTGCGCGCCATGACCGCCCCGCTGTCGCAGCCATTTTCCATGCCCGGCATGACGCCCGATGCCGACGCCGAGAGCGCCTGGATCGAAGTGATCCGGAAGATGGACGAGACCTATGCCAATCTCGTGACGCAGCAGGTGGAGCTTGAGCGCAAGAACGCCGAACTGGAGGAGGCGCAGGCCTTCATCGCCAGCGTCCTCGGCTCCATGACCGACGTTCTGATCGCCTGCGACCGCGACGGCCGGATCGAGCAGACCAACCCGGCGGCCGAGCGGGCTTTGGGCTGTGCCGGGCGTGACCTGACCGGGCGGCCGTTGCGCGATTTCCTCGACCCCGCCTTCCATCCCGCCTTCGCCCGCCTGTGCAGCGCCGCCCTTCAGCGCGAGGAGGTCAGCGATGTGGAGCTGTCGCTCCGCGGGCCAGCCGGCCCCTTCCCCGTCGCGGTCAACAGCACGGTGCGCTATGACCAGCGCGGCCATGCCATCGGGCTGGTTCTGGTCGGCCGGCCGGTGGGAGAGTTGCGCCGCGCCTACCGCGACCTCGCCGCCGCCCATGAATGGCTGAAGCAGACACAGCAGCAGCTCGTCCATTCGGAGAAGATGGCCTCGCTCGGCCGGCTGGTCGCCGGCGTGGCGCATGAGTTGAACAACCCGATCTCCTTCGTCTATGGCAACGCCCATGCCATGCGCCGCTATGTCGACCGCATGACCGCCTATCTCGACCGCGTGCATGAGGGCGCCACGCCGGCGGAACTGGCCTCCCTGCGCAAGGAGCTGCGCATCGACCGCGCCCGCGCCGACGCCGCGGCGACGCTGGACGGCATGCTGGAGGGGACGGAGCGGGTGCGCGACATCGTGGCGGAGCTTCGCCGCTTCTCGTCGGAACAGAAGCACGCTTCGGAACGCTTTGATCTGACGGGACTTCTGCGCTCCGCCGTCACCTGGGTCGCCAAGGCGCAGATGCCGGACCTGACCGTCGTCTTCGACCTGCCCGACACGCTGGACATTGCCGGCCATCCCGGACACCTGCATCAGGTCGCCATGAATCTGGTCCAGAACGCCATCGACGCCATGGCCGGCGCCGCGGTCAAGCGGCTGGAACTGCATGGCCGGGAGGAGGCGGGGACGGTCGTCGTCACCATCCGAGACACCGGCCACGGCATTCCCGACGCGATCGTCGGCCGCGTTTTCGACCCCTTCTTCACCACCAAACCGGTCGGCAAGGGCACCGGGCTCGGCCTGTCGATCAGCTACCAGCTGGTGCGCGACCATGGCGGCGATCTGGCCGCCGCGAACCATCCCGATGGCGGGGCGCTGTTCACCCTCACCCTGCCAGCCGCTGGGCGCGACCCCGGGGGTCGGGAAGGAGCCGCAAGATGAGGACGGGTCCGCTGTCGGTGCTGTGGCTGCAATCGGGCGGCTGCGGCGGCTGCACCATGTCGCTGCTCTGCGCCGAATCCCCGGACCTGATGACGCTGCTGGAGACGGCCGGCATCCGCCTGCTCTGGCACCCAAGCCTGTCGGAGGAAAGCGGGGCCGAGGCGGTGGACCTGTTCGAGCGCATCCTCTCCGGGATCGAGCCGCTGGACGTGCTGTGCGTGGAGGGATCGCTGCTGCGCGGGCCGAACGGCACCGGGCGCTTCCATGTGCTGGCAGGAACCGGGCGGCCGACCATTGATTGGGCGCGCGATCTGGCCGCCGTCGCCGGCACCGTGGTCGCGGTCGGCACCTGTGCGGCATTTGGTGGCATCACGGCGGGGGGCGAAAACATCGCCGACGCCTGCGGCCTGCAGTATGAAGGCACGCAACGCGGCGGCGCCCTGGGCGCCGAGTTCCGGGCGCGGGGCGGTCTGCCGGTGGTCAATGTCGCCGGCTGCCCGACCCATCCGAACTGGGTGACCGAGACGCTGATGCTGCTGGCCGAGGATGCGCTCGCCGCCAGGGATCTGGACGTCTACCAGCGCCCGCGCTTCTACGCCGACCATCTGGTCCACCATGGCTGCCCGCGTAACGAGTATTACGAGTACAAGGCCAGCGCGGAAAAGCCGTCCGACCTCGGCTGCCTGATGGAGCATATGGGCTGTCTCGGCACCCAGGCCCATGCCGACTGCAACACCCGCCTGTGGAACGGCGAAGGGTCCTGCACCCGCGGCGGCTATGCCTGCATCAACTGCACCGCGCCGGGATTCGAGGAGCCGGGGCACCCGTTCCAGCAGACGCCGAAATTCGCCGGCATCCCCATCGGCCTGCCCACCGACATGCCGAAGGCGTGGTTCGTGGCACTGGCATCGCTCGCCAAGGCGGCGACGCCGGAGCGGGTGCGCCGCAACGCCGCCGCCGACCGTATCGTCGTCGCCCCCACCGTCCGCCCCACCCGGAAAGGCTGACCCGGTGAGCGAACAGCCCAAACGCCGCCTGATCGTCGGACCTTTCAATCGCGTGGAAGGCGACCTTGAGGTTCGACTTGAGATTTCCGGTGCAAGTGTCTCTGCTGCCTATGTGAATTCGCCTCTATTCCGCGGGTTCGAGCGCATTTTGGAGGGGCGCGACCCGATGGACGCGCTGGTCGTGGCGCCGCGCATCTGCGGCATATGCTCCGTCTCGCAAAGCCATGCAGCGGCACTGGCGCTGGCTGGCGTGATGGGGCTGGAGGTGCCGCACAACGGCCTGCTCGCCACCAACCTGATGACGGCCACGGAGAATGTCGCCGACCATCTGACCCATTTTCACCTGTTCTTCATGCCCGACTTCGCCCGGCCCGCCTATGAAGGCCGGCCTTGGTTCGAGCGGGCGGAGGCGCGTTTCAAGGCCGCGCAGGGCAGTGCCGTGCGTAGCGGCACTGCGGCTCGGGCGGAGTTGTTCCATGTGCTGGGCATCCTGGGCGGCAAGTGGCCGCACACCCTGACGCTCCAGCCCGGCGGCGTCACCCGCGCGGTGGATGCGCGCGACCGGGTGCGACTGCTTGCCACCGTCCGCAGTTTCCGGCGCTTTTTGGAAGACAGCCTGTTCGGCGCGCCGCTGGAGCGCGTGCTGGCGCTTGGCGCGCCGGAGGATCTGGAGCGCTGGCGGCGGTCCGGCCCCGCCGGCGACTTCCGCCTGTTCCTGGAGATCGCGGAGGATCTGGATCTCGCGCATCTCGGCCGCGCCTATGGCCGCTTCCTCAGTCACGGCGCCTATGCCGGCATAGAGGGCGGGCATCTCTACCGCCGCGGCACCTTTGCCAATGGGCAGGATGCTCCCTTCGATCCGGGCCAAGTAGCGGAGCATCACCGTTTCAGCCGCATGGCCGGGCAGGACCGCCCTCACCCGCCCTTTGCCGGCTCGACCGTGCCGGACGGGATGGACGAGACCGGCTACAGCTGGTGCAAGGCGCCGCGGCTGGCCGGACTGCCCTATGAGACCGGCGCGATCGCCCGGCAGCTGGTGGACGGCCATCCGCTGATCCGAGCGCTGGTGGCGCAGGATGGCGGATCGGTGCGCAGTCGTGTGGTCGCCCGCCTGCTGGAACTGGCCCGCACCACCGACGTGATGGAAAGCTGGCTGCGCGCCATCAATCCTGCCGCCCCCTGGTGCGCGGCGGCGGAGATGCCGGACAGCGCCCAGGCGGTCGGATTGACGGAAGCGGCGCGGGGAGCGTTGGGGCACTGGTTGCGGGTGGAGCGCGGACGCATCGCCGGCTATCAGATCATCGCCCCGACCACTTGGAACTTCTCACCCCGCGACCTCGACGGGGTGCCCGGTCCGCTGGAGCAGGCCCTGGTCGGCGCCCCGGTGCAGGAGGAAGAGCGCACGCCGCTGTCGGTGCAGCACATCGTCCGGTCCTTCGACCCCTGCATGGTCTGTACGGTGCATTGAAAAATAACGCTGTCATTTCAATGCGTTAGTCTCTGGCGTTCGAAGATTTTCCGAAATTCATTCGGCAGCGCGTTGACATCTGCGTCCCTTCATTGTTCTCATCAATGTGAACGCATGGAGAACAAAATGCGCGACGAACCAGACCCGCTGATCGAGCGAACCGCCATCCACATGTCGGAAGCCGGCGACACTTGGCCGAAGATTACCCCGTCACTCCGGGAGGGCTGGCGCTATCTCGCTCAGCGCGCCGCCGAGGTGCTGCGGCCCGGCATAGGATCGCGCGAGGGTCAGGCGGTGCCGGACGAGCATCTGCTGATCGATGCGCAGGTCGTCCTCACCAAGCACAGCGGCAGCCTCACCAACCGCCGGGCCGACGCGACGATGCGCGAGATCATCGCCCGGGACTGGATCGCGCAACTCCGGCGCAGCGGCTACCAGATCACCTTCGGGCCGGGCGCGGGCCATCACAGCACGCCGGCTGGTCCGGCAGATAAGCCGTAGCGACCGACAGCGCCATCACGGCGCCGCCCATGCCTCCCACGCCTGCACCCTCTGGCGCAGCTGGTCGACATAGCCGACCAAGGCATCCCGGCCGCCGGGGTCCACGCACGCGACCGACGCCGCGCCGGGCAGCGTGAAGGCCTGGGAAGGCGGCACGATGGCCGCCACCAGTTCAGCCGGAGGGGCGGCGCGCTCCACTACCGGCACCTTGACCACAGGCATCTCGGAGGTGCAGCCGGCCAGCAGGGCAGCGGCGATCAGGGCGATGAAGCGAACCATGCGTTCAGTTCCTCGACGGTCTTGAGGTCGGGCTTCGTGCGGGGCTTGAGCGTCGCAAGCGCACGGGCATCGGCAGAGGACTTCGCGGCGGCGGCCTTGGCCTGCCAATCCATCACCTCGTCGTTCTGCAGCTTCACCGCACTCTCCAGCGTGTTGGCGCGCAGCCGCTCGTCGGCGAGGTCGGAGCGGGTCAGCCAGAGGGACAGGCCAAGCCCGCCGGCGGTGACGGTCAGCAGGGCCACCAGCACTAGGGCAGCGATGCCGCCGGCCCTGGTTGCGAGTATGGACAGGATAGCCGTCATCGGCCGGCCCCTTCTTTCACGCGGCCGATGACCAGCACGGACCATTCGAGAACGCGGTAGACCTTCCCATACCAGCGGTCCGCCGGCGGGGTCGGGGTACACGCCAGGACGGCCTTGACGACGAGCGCATACAGCGTCGCGTAGCCAAGTGCCTGAAGAAACCAATCGGGCATGGTGCCTCCTTTCAGGCATGAGAAAAGCCGCCTCGGCGGGGGCCGGGCGGCTGGTTGACTTTTCTGGATGCGTCGATTTTTCGGACCAAGATCGTGGGCGGGAAAACCGACTTGGCCCCTACAGCCCCATCGCCTTGGCGGTCACCGGCCCGACGACGCCATCGGCCTTCAGGAAGTGCGCCGCCTGCCACAGCACCACCGCGGCCTTGGTCAGCGGTCCATAATGTCCGTCCGTCTTCACCCCGACGATGACCTGGATGCGGCGGATGCGGTCGGAATCATCGCCGGCCGGGGCAATGACCGCCTGCGGCTGCGGCGACGGACTGGGGGTCGGCTTCCAAGCGCCGGAGATGAACAGCGCCTCCTCGGCCGCCCGGCGGGCAACGAGGCCCGGCAGGTCGACCAGCTTCCCGCCGACGCGCGCCTTGGTCCACCGGCCGAACTGCTCGGCAGCGCCGGCGGTGTCACCAAGGTTCAGGAGCCGCAGCAACGTGGACGAGGCGAACGCCCCACCCCCCAGGTTGAAGACGAACGAGGCGAGCGCCCCGCGCGGGTTCTCCGGCAGAGGAACGCGGACATACTTGTCGACCACCGCCGCGGCCTCGGCCAGGTCGGCCGCCAGCAGCTGCTCGGCCTGCGCCTCCGTGATGGCCATGCCGAGACGGACATCGGGACCGGTGTGGCCATACCCAATCGTCGGCACGCCGGCCGGACAGAGATAGGCGTCGAGATACAGCCCCTCGAAATGCTTCACCAGCGCGACAGCCGCCGCGCACACGGGCTTGATGGTCATGAGCGGGATCCTTGCGAGGGTGGCGCGCGGTCGAAGCCGGCGCACCAGCCGTGACGGGCGACGAGATAGAGGAGGGCCAGATCGGCAAGGGCGGCGTGAGCGTCGCCGTTATGCCGAACGAGCAGGTCGTCGGCGAGCTGCTGCGCCGGGCCGGGGGAATCGTCGGGCATGGGCGCCTCACGCCAGCAGGACGAGGGCGAGGGCAGCGCCGACGCTGGCCCCGGTCAGGAACTCGCCCCATTCGGTCGGCCGGGTCAGGCGCCAGGGTAGCGCCGGGAGCTTGGCGCCGATCAGGTAGGCCAGCGGCATTGCAAGGCCGGTCAGCGGCAGCCACAGGGCGAGCGGGTGGGCGGGGATCAGCGGGAGCGCGATCAGGGCCATGCGGGCAATGCCGACGGCCGCCAGATAGCCCAGCTTCTCGGTTAGGGGGAGGTGGGCGGTCCAGCTGGCCGGATAGTCGCCGGGCGTTTCGGTGAGGTTCTGGCCGGCACCGTGCGGGAGCAGCAGGCCGAGGTAGGCCATGGCGCCTGCCAGCACCGCCGTCCAGATGCCGGTCCCATCCGGCGCGCTTGGGGGAATGGCGTAGACGGTGGCACCGACTGGCAGCGCCCAGAAGAGCACCCGCGCCCCGGTGGTGCCAAGCCAGGAATGACCCTGACCCCGCTCGCGATAGGCGCAGGCCAGGAACAGGGCGGCGAGCGCCACCCAGAGAATGGTGGAGAGCATCGGACCTCCAGACATGGAAAAGGCGCCTCATGGGCGCCCGGTCGGTCAGGGGATTGGAGTGTTGTCGCGGCGTCAGGTTTTGATGCAGGCCAGCAGCGCGACGTTGCGGGGGCGGGTCTCGTTGCCGCCCGTGTTGCTGGTGCCGTAGGTCTGCGAGCCGCCGAGGGTGGAAATGGATTCGTCGTCGGTGCCGCTCGCGCCGTCGGCATCAATTGGCAGTGTCACCGAGTGGCTGTGGCTGCGCAGTTCGTCCCCCTGGAAAGTGCCAAAGCCGCGCCCGCTGTCCACCCCGCGGCCGTTGTCGTAGCCACGGATGAACTCGCCGCGCAGATCGGGCAAGTTGAAGGTGGTTGTGCCGTTGCCGGCACCGAAGGTGGTGCCGATGGCGGCGAACAGGGCGGCGTAGGTGGTGCGGCTGACCGCGGCGCCGTTGGCCTCCAGCCATCCGGTCGGGACGGTGCTGCGGGCGAAGTGAGCGACGGCGCCGGCCGGCACTGCGGACGCACCAGCGGCGGCGGAGACCAGCGCCTGGATGGCCTGCCGGAGCTGGGTGCGGTCATCGGCGTTGAGCGTCAGCCCGGCGCCCTCGATGACGTTGCAGATCTCTTCCTGGGTGTTGTTGAACCAGGCGGCGCTGAGCGACGTGGCCGGGTCGCCGGTCAGGACGTCGCCTTCCTTGAAGCCGGCTTTGCCGACGCCCCAGAGATCGGGGGCGCGGGTGGCGGTAGCGATGCGTTGCACGATGGTACCTCTCAGGAGTTGGGGTTATTCAGCCGCCGGCCGCAGCGCGGCGAGTTGCGCCTCAAGAGCCGTGATGCGGTCAGTGAGGCGACGCGCAATATCCAGCAGCATGACCGTCAGGCGCTCGTACTGCACGCCGTCTGGGATCGGCGCAGAATCAAGGTCCGGCACTTCCTCCGTCACCTCGCGCTGTTCGGTAGCGACGCGCGGCACGACATGAACGGCCTGCCTAACAATGGCCGGTTCCAGTACATTGCCGTCAGTATCCCTGACCTCCGCGCGGAGCGTCTCCAGCACCGGATCGCCGGCCTCATCTACCAGCGGGAAGACATCGACTGCCTGACGCTGCTTGGTGACCGGGACCAGTCGATGAACGGCCTTGCCGTCGATCACCTCAACCGCCGGCTCCATGTCCTCATAATCTTCGAGAACCGGCACCGCGACAGCTACCGTGCGCGTCACCGTTTTGGTCAGCTGGCGGTAATGCACGAGCCGCGGCTCAATGGCGGCCACCTCTTCGGCTATCAGCCCGTACCAGCTCCAGTCCTTGCGGTCGGCATCGGCCAGCGAGCGATACCAGACCGGGCGCAGTGACAGGACCGCATCGGCATACTGCGGATCAAGCGTCTCGACATCGGTCTTGTAGACCCCGCTTGACGTGGACCGCAGCAGGCTGTTGCCGGCCGAGTTGTCGAGATATGCGTTGGCCGCTGATGCCGTGGTGCCGACGCGCGGGAAAGCGACGGCCCCACTGTCGAAAAGCCGGGCGTTGGTGTTGGCGCCACCGCTTGAACGGAAGTCGATACTACCGACAGACCCTGCGCTATCAAGGTAGGTGCCGCCGCTGGTTGCCTGAATGCGGAGCTTGTTCGATCCGTTGACGTTGACATCGTAGAATGAGCCTGTCGTGCCATTCACACAGACGGTTCCGTATCCTGCGAAAGTCTGCGGGCTCGTCGTGCCAACGCCAATTGCGCCCGCCGTGTAGAGGTCGCCGTTGTTCTTGACGCACCACTTGAGCGCATCCGCCTCATCATGGAAGCGCTCGTAGTAATACCAGCCATCTTCGCCGCAAACCTTGATGCCGCAGTCGGCTTTGGTGCCGGACGTCAGCCATCCGGTATGGCTGCTGGCGATATAGGCGCCGATGTTCTTGGATGAGCCGTCGCCCGCGACTTGCGAATGGACGCCGATCTCGACACCCCAAGTCCCGCCTTGCGTCGTCTGCTGAGTGCCGGTCCCGCGAAGTGTCTGGAACTCGCCCGCCCTGATCAGGGTGTCCGCAGTGTGATTGGCGTATCCGTTCGCCGCGCCGAATGCTCTGGCGACAGATCGAGTGGCGCCAACGTCGGCATAGGACGCAACGCCGGACATCGTGATCACGTAGTCGGACATCACCCAGGAGGCGGATGCAGTTTTTGACACCAAGCTCGTGGTGGATGCAGGAACTGATGTAGCGTCTCCGCCTGCGACTTTCTCGGCCTTGAGCGTCGCTCCGGGCTTGAGGGCAACCTCAGTGCTGGACCCAACATCAAGCCCAGCAACCGCGCCAGCAACATCCTGTAGCACGCGTCCGCCAGCAACCGCCTGCGAGGCATCCCCATCCTCCGGCAGCATGCGCCGCCCGCCGGGCGTCCCGCCGTCATGGACCGTCAGCGTGCTTTCGGTCGTGTCGACGATGATTTCGCGAGGCCGGCCGATGAAGCTGGACAGGGCAGCCTTGGCACCGCCCAGCACCTGGACGCGCTTTACTTTGGTGGTCATGAAAGAACTCCCCAGTCCTCGGCGTCCGCCGCCGGATCGGTGATCAATCCCCAGTCCTCATCCGTGCCCACGATCATCCAGTCCCAGCTGTCGACGTAGGCGAAGAGAACGGAGGTGTGTGCCGGAGCCGCCCGGCGGATGATGCATTCCAGCACCGCGCTGCCCCACGCCTTGATGGGGTCGGAGCAAGAGCTGTTGACGGTGAAGTCCAGCACACCGGCGTCGGTGTTGGTCGTCAGGCGCCAGACGCTTTGCCAGTCTTGCGTCAGCGGCGCAGCGCAGGGGGAGATCGCCGTGAACGGCAGGAACTCCTCGATGAAGGCATCCGGGAACCCCAGCCCCTTCGCCAGCCCCAGAAAGTAGGGCCGGTTCTGCCCGCCGGTGGAAGTCAGCTTCTGGACGACGCGCAGGCGCCGCGCGTCCAGCGTCTCAGCCGGCCCGGTGCATTCGTCCGGCAGGCCGAGCGAGTCCTCCCATTCGGTCAGGAGCGCGCTGGTGGTCGCCGGGAAGGCCTCGGCCAACAAGCTGGTCGCGTCGGTCGACTGCCGCTCGTAGACGCCAGCCAACCCGTCCAGCACCTTCGCCTGGGCGGTGTCGGCCTCGCGCGACCAGACCCGACCGGTGGGCAGCAGGGCTTGCAGCGCCGCCCGGAAGTCGGCGCGCCGGAAGATCGGTGCGGGCATGGCGTCAGCTCCAGGTGATGGTGCCGACGGTCACCAGATAGCCGGGCGCTGCGGTGAGGTCGTCGAGCGGCGCGTCGATGTCGAATCCGCTGGCGCCGGTGGAGCGCACCGCGTCCCACAGCGCGGCGATGCTGACCGCGCCGCCAGGGCTGGCGTCCTTGCGCAGTTGCTCGACCAGCGCCGCCTCGACCTTGTCGCGCAGGCCCGCCGATACCCCGGCGATGGTGAAGTTGACCGGCTGCGGCGTCGGGCCGGCGACATAGACCAGGGCCGTCACCGGGGCAAGGTCCCATAGGTAATCGGCCACCGTCCGCTGGTCGCCAGTCGCCGGGGTGGCGCGGGGCTCATAGCCCGACACGCCGTTGTCGCCGATCGGGAACCCGTCGTTCGCGGCGTTGGCTTCGTCCAGCATGATGTAGACGATCACGGTGCCGATGCCGGCTCCGTTGCGGCGGCACCAGGCGCGGGTGACACCGGCCACCTCCAGCGCCCAGGTGACATAGTCGTCGGCCGCACCGCCCATGGCGGAGCGCTGGTAGGCGCCCAGCATTCGGGTGCGCAGCTCGTCGTCGGTCTCGACATCAGCGCCGCCGGTCAGCACACCAGCGACGCCGGACGACTGCACACCGGCCACCGCGGCGCTGAGGGCCATGATCGCCCCGGCCACGGCATTGCCAGCCGCGCCTGCCTCGGCCGCGATCACCGGCACTGATGCCGTGCCGCCCAGCCCGATGGCGACCGCCTCGGCGGAGGTGTAGGCGACGCCGTCGGCAGCCCGGACCATGGCCGTGCCGGCGGGGATCACCGTCCCGGCCGTGCCGCGCATGACGACGGATCCGGAGGCCGCTGTCGCCGGCTTGCGGGTCACGCCCTTCAGCGCCCCCCAGCCCTCCAGAAACTCGTCGGTGCAGGTGAAGGGCACCGACTGCCGGGCGATCCAGTCCAGATAGCCGTAATGCAGGTGGGCCATGGCGGCCTGAATATCGGACAGCACCCGCAGCACCGCCCGGCGCAACAGGCCGGTCTCGGCACCCACGGAGGCGGTAACGTCCTGCGCGACCTGCGCGCGCAGCTCGGAGAGTGTCGGTCGAAGGAACGGCATGTCAGGCTCCCTGCCAAGCCCAGGCGTAGGTGAGTGCGACGGTGCGGCCGTCGGTCCGGTAGGCAGTCACGCGGGCGCCCAGCGTCGAGCGGCGGCTCCACTCGACGAAGATGTCGAAGCGGGCGACGGCGCCGTCATCGATCAGCCATTGCAGGGCCTCGGTGATGTAGTCCTTGGCCCGCTGCAGCGTCTCGGTGGTCTGCTTGGCCCGCTCCAGCAGCCAGAGGCGCGATCCCAATTCATGGTCGCCCCACCAGCCGCGCCGGTCGGTGGTGCCGTCGGGGATGATGTCGTCCTTGTTGGCCGGCCGGTCGGTGAAGAGCGACAGCAGGATGGCGTTGGCCAAGTCGTCGCCGGTATCGAGGTCGCCGCCGGGCGCAAAGGTCCAATCGCCGCGGCCATCGACCGGCGACCAGATGATGGTGATGTCGGCCATGGGCTATTCCAGTTGATTCGGGACGCTGGTGGAGCCGCTGCCTGTCTGCACGCCGCTATGGGTGTGGGTGTTGTAGACGTCGCGCATGCCCTTCATCGTGCGGGTCTGGCTGTCGCAGCGGTCGATGATGTCGCCGGTGACCTCCAGGCGGTCGGTGACCATGCGGACCTTGGGCGTGTCCTGGATCGTCACCGGCTTGCCGGCACCCTTGATGATGATGCCGGCGCGGGTGATGTGGACCATCTGCCCCTGATCGTCGTAGATGGCGACCTCGCCGGCCGCCAACACCTTGGGCCGGGCATCCTCGTTCCCGGTGGCAATGGCCACACCCATGGAGCGGTCGCCCCCCACAAAAATCACGATGGCTTCCGAGCCGACCGGCGGGACTGAGGTCAGCCCGTATTCGGCGAGCCTTGGCGTTCTGTCGCGGATCTCGTCCTTGCCAAGCTGGACCTGCAGGAGCTGCACGCCGCCAGCGTCGTCCACAAGGGTGATGCTGCCGCGGCCGATAGCCATGAGCAGCCTCGCGTAGAGACGCTCAATTGCACTGATCGCACTTTCCATCATTGCTGCTGCCCCGGTACGACGTCGGAAATGGTTGGCTGCCAGACAAACGGCTGCGGCAGGAACGCCTGAGGCGGCATCAACGTCAGGTCGGCGTGGGTTCCCGCGGTGTCCCGACGGAACGTGACATCGGCGATCAGCCAGTTCGCCTCGGCGATCTTGAGAGCCGGGATCTTGATGTTCACCAAGCGGTTGGGCGTCCACAGCATGCCGTCGCCGTCGCGCCATGTGGACGTTGTGATCTGAACACAGTAGGAGCGCCCAGCACGCCGCGCGGCTTCCCACTGGCCACGCTGCTCCGACAACTTGAAGGCGACGATCCCAGTCTCAGCGATGATTTGGCGCAGGCGGTGCCGCGGAACCTCGGCATCCTTCGCAGTTGCCTGGATGTCGCTTGTCACGTTGTAGCCCGCAGCGTCGCCCGCAGGGCTTATGGACAAAGACCGGACGACGTAATCGCTGAAGCGCAAGTCCATGCCGAACAGCGCTGTCGCCCGCTCAATGTTGATGCCCTGCTCGAATCCGGTCCGGTGCGTCTCCGTTCCCGCCCGCGCAAGAATGATACTGCCGTCCGGAGCGTCGTAGACGAGAAGCGCGCGGAACCGGGCCATGCGCTCGATGATCTGATATGGCGTCTCGCCCCAGATCAGGTTGAACTGCGGGATGGGCTCGCCAACATCGCTCAGCGCTGTGACGCCGATGCCGTATGGCTGAGCCAGCTTCTTGGATATGCTCAGAACGTCTGAGGAGCTGATCTGGTTGCTGGGCCATTCGGCGGAGCAATCAACCAAGTCCTGGCTCTTGCTCCGGCCGGTCACCCGCAGGCTGTGGCGGTGCCGGTCGACCGTGGGCAGGAACCGATCGACATAACCGGTGATCACCAGATCGTTGCCGATCAGCACCTGGCACTCGTCACCCGGCTTCACGACGACGGACTCCGCCTCGCCGGGGAAGCGCTCGGTGAACTCGATGTCGAAGTCGCTGGGCATCCGCTCGATGCCGCGGGTGACGCGCACAGCCTGCCAGCCCGACAGCTTGCGCTTGCCGGTGATCAGCGTCAGGTCGTCCATGGTCGGTTACTCCGCGAGCGCCCGGAAGCTAGTGGGCATGAAGGCGGGATGGATGGGGTTGGCGGCCTGCACCAGCTCGTCGGACCGGGTCGGGTCCTGATAGAGCCGCTGCGCCAGCACCAGGGCCGGCAGCGAGGTGGCGGAAGCGACCGGTACCAGCCGGGCCAGATCAGCACCCCGCTCGGTCAGGTCGGCAACCACCGCCGCCCGCAGCTTGCGCAGGGCCAGATAGGTGTCGTCCTGGCCGGCATCGCCGGAGCGCACGATCTCCGCATCGATGACGTCGCGGAGACGATCGCGCACCAGAACCGCCTCGTCGTAGGACCCCGGCTCCCATGCCGCAGCAGCCCGCGCCATTTCAGCGATGGCCGCGCGCCGGTAGAGTGCCGCCACATGGATGCCGGATCCGACGGTGACGCTGGCATCGGACGCCAGCGGCGCCAGCAGGCGGAGACGGTCGGCCGGCGTCGGCATGGCCGAGGCGGCGGCCGAGACATGGCCGGTGATGGCGTCGGCCGTGGCGCTGACCGTCTCGGTGCCGGTGACCGCCGCGGTGTCGGTGACCTTGATCGCCGCCAGCGAGACCCCGCCGCGCGCCGCCGCGGTGGAGGTCTTCATCGCCGCCAGCGTGGTGCCGGACCGGCTGTTGCTCGGCCGGAAGAAGCGGCCGAACTCGCCGGGAAGGTCACGGATGGCGTTGTAGAGGTTGGTCGCGTCGTTCACGAACCTCTCGACCATCCGCACATAGTAGGACACCACGCTGATGATCTGGCGTAGCGCCGCCCCGCCCTCGCGCAGAAGCTCGCCAACCGTCGACACGAAGTCGACGACGGCGGAGAGGCCCAGCGCGTCCGCGATGCCGGCGATCTCCGACGCGCGGTCGGCGGTGCTGCCCGGGTAGAGCAGCCGTCCGGCCTCGACGAACTGGAAGGCGACCTCGAACACCCGGCCCAGATCGAAGCGCTCGGCGATGCGGAAGCGGAGCAGCGCCACCGATTTCCGGCCGAGGGTCGGGTGGACCAGTTCGCCCTCCCCCTCCCCTTCGCAGGCGCGCTGCAGCTGATCGCGCTGGGTGAGGACGGAGCCGCCGCCATAGACGGCCGAGTCCTCCACCAGGAAGCCGATCAGGCTGATGCGGCGCGGCGCCCGGCCCAGGTCCTCCACCCACACGCTGTCACGATACGGGTATTCGTGGATGGCGACCCGCCGGCCGAACTGGCTGTCGGAGGACAGCACGCCGAAAGGCACCCCCCGAAAGCTGGCGCGCTGCAGCTGGCTGTACCAGGGACCGCCCCCGCTGCCGAAGCCGGCCAGATCGACGCCCAGCCGCTCGGCCGCAGACGCGACCGTCGAGATGCCGTTGGACAGGTTCCGATAGGCGCTGTTGAACGACATCAGGGCCTCGCAAAGCTGGGCATCGCATATTCGATGCGAGCGGGCACGGCGGTGCCGGCGCCGGTCTGGGCGGTGGCGGTGGTGCCTTCGGGCACGTTGCCGCCGAGGGTGACGGTGACGTTGACCTTCTGCTCGCCGCCGCCAGCCGCCGCCTGGGGCTGCTGGCGCTGCATCGCGGCGATGGAGGCGACATAGTTCTGGGTCTCGGACGGCAGGGGCTTGCCGCTGTTGATGTTCTTCTGCACCCGACCAGGGCCGGCGTTGTAGGCGGCGGCTGCCGCTTTCTCGTCGCCGAACCGCTTCATCTGCTCCGACAGGTAGGCGACGCCCGCCTCGATATTGGCATCCGGGTCGGTGATGCCGCCCTTGATGCCGTAGCGGCGCGCCATCTCGGCGTAGGTGCCGGGCATGACCTGCATCGGGCCGATGGCGCCGGCGGAACTGGTCAGCGGGTTGCCGTTCTTGTCATGGGTCCGGCCGCCGCTCTCCTGCTGCATGATCCGGCGGACGAAGTCCGGGGAGACGCCATACTTGGCCGCCATCGCCTCGATCTGCGGGTCCCAGCGCCGGACCCCAGCGCCGACTGCTGATGGCGTGGCCGCGCCACCGGAAGCCGCCTTGTCGACGGCACCCTGCCCCTTCCATACGACGCCCATGTTCGGCAGCCAGGATTGCCACCAGCTCGGCGGCTGATTGTCGGCGGCGTTCGGGCTGGGACTCGCATCGGGGCTCTTGTCTTTGTTGATGCTGACCCACGGCAGCCAGGACGGCCACCACGACTCCTCCGCCGCCTTCTTCTCCTCGGGCGTTTCCTTGCGGATCACCACCTGCTTGTTCTGCTCCGGCGCCGTGGCATAGGCGGCATAAGCCCCTGCCGCCAGGAGCCCCCATGGCCCCGCTGCCAAGCCGCTCAACCTCGCCCAGATCGATCCTTCGCCTGCGAGCTTCGCAAACAGGCCAAGGGCACCGCGAGCCGCCATGATATGGGACGAAAGCTCAATCCAGGTGGCGATGCCTTCCTTGTTCTCAGCAGTGGCTTCCGTCATCCAGTTGATGAGGCTGCCAAACCGCGTGTTGAGGCGCGCCTCCAGAGCGATGCCGACGCCGGAGGCCGCCGCCTCTAGTCGGTTGAGCGAGATCCCCAGCTCTTCCGAGCGCTTCTGGGTTTCCTCGCTGACGCTTGCCAGCCGCTCGATGTCTTTGACATATGCCTGAAATCCCGCCCGCCCCTTGCGGAGCATGGGGAGAAGCGCCTCCACCCCGAACATCTGAGCAATCTTCGCCTGGGTCTGCGGGTTGGTTTGCTTGGCAATGGCGTCGGCGATATCGCCCATCGCTCGCTCCAGGTCCCACGCGCCGCTGGCCGTCCGCTTGGCCGTGATGCCCAGGGTGCTGAGCATCGCCGCCGCCTCGTTGTTGCGGCCGAAAGCGGCGTCCTGAAGGGTGGTTGCCAGCCCGCCCAGGCTGCTGGTCATGGCGTCGGTGGACAGGCCGGCCAAGCCCGCAGCCCCTTCCAGGGTGCGCAGCCGCCCCGCAGCGATGCCAATGCCCTGAGCGGCATTGCTGGCGGCCACCGCGTTCTTGCCCCAGTAGCTGGCGAGCGCCGCCTGACCGGCGATGGAGGTGGCTCCGAAGGCCAGCCCCATCGCACCGTTCAGCATGCCGAAGTTGCGCGCCGCATCCATCGCGACGCTGGCGAGGCCCCAGACGCCTTTGCTGGCCTTCTCCAGCCCCTCCGCATCGCTGAGCTTGTCGAAAGCCGAGCGGATCTTATCGACCACGCCCGGCACCCGTCCAAGACGGGAACCGACGTTGTCGATCGTGGAGGAGGCTTCGTCCTTCGCGCCGATCAGAATGCGGAAGGCTTGAGAGGCCGGGTAGTTCGTCATGGTGTCAGTCCTGCTTGATCATGCGGATGGCCTGATCGTTCCACCACGCCAGTTCAGCCCAGGTCAGCGACCAAGCGTCGCGCGGCCCCCAGTGGTAGAACTTGGTGACCTCGGCAATGACGTCTCGCCAGTTGCCGGGCCAAGTCAGATAAAACCCATGAGGTAATCCCGCGCTTTTTTGGCATCGCGGTAGCCGATCTTTTCCACCGCCGGCTTGGGGATGCCGGAGACGAGAGCGATCAGCACGGTGTCGGACGCAATGCCGCCACCAGCCTTTTCAGCGGTCGCCACCTCGCCCAGCGTGGGCTCCCGCAGGTTCATCTCGGTGTAGACTTGGCCGGTGAATTCCACCGACTTGCGCAGGGGGATCACCAGCTCGTCCGGCTGGGTCTGGGTCCCTTTGTCCATCGCTTAAGCCTCCTCGACCTGGGCGGACTCGAACTTGACGTCGAAGGTGCCCTCCGCCGCCTTCACCTCCTGAACATCGACTGTCCAGGCGTTTCGGGCGGAGACCACCTTGCCGTTGGCCAGCTCGGCCACCACGGTGACGTTGGTCATAGCGTTGAAGGCGGCGACGCTGAGGCTGCCGGCGTCGCGCAGGGTGCCGGAGATGTAGCCGGCGACCGGCGTCTCCTTATAGCCGTGGATCCCGTCCATGCCGGTGATGGTCTCGCGCCGGACGGTGGACGGGGAATAGGCGAGGTCGGCGGACAGCATGTAGGTGGTGCCGTCGACCGTGAGATAGCAGACGCCAGCAAGGCGCCGGGTGGTGTCGGCCATGAGGCGTCTCCTTTACGACAGGCGGAACTGGGCCAGCAGCGCGAAGATGCGCAGCTGATTGATGAGCACCCCTGGCCACAAAACGTCGACCCGGTTCGGGTTGGTGCGGTTCTTCTCGACCACCAACCCGGCCTTGAAGGCGTCGCCGTTCTGGACGTAGCCGGCATATTCCAGCTCGCGGTACTTGGCGATCAGGTCGGCCTTGATGATGGCGGGCGTGACCACGTTCGCCGCCGGACCGAAGCGGGTGCCGTCGGCTGCCAGCTTCACGCGGGCATACTTGGAGGTCACCACCGACTTCAGTTCCCGCAGCACATAGGCCAGCAGGAACATCGTCTCGATCTCCAGATAGCTGTCGTCGGCGGCGCCGAAGCCGTTCTTCTGGTAGGTCGTGATGACGTTCTCCAGCCGGCAGGTGCCGTCAGCCCCGACGTTGAAGGTGCTGATGCCGTCCCACAGCAGCGTGTTGCGGCTCGACAGGTCGAAGCGCGACGCGATCGGCGGCGCCAGCATGGTCGTCAGCGCCAGCGTCTGGAGCGGCGTGCCGGGGTCGGCGCGCAGGCTCACGGCCGAGGTGCCGGCGAAATCCGCCGCCACGATCCAGGCCGGGGTCGGGCTGTCGTAGAACCCCAGGATCGAGACGTGCTGGTCGTTGCGGCTAACGCCGAAGGTGGTCAGCGCCCCGATGGTGCCGCGGTGGGCGGCGAATCCGTGGCCGTAAATCTGCCGCGCCCAGCTCCAGCGACCGGTGCTGTCGTTCAGCAGCGTCTTCAGCGCGTCCAGGCTGGTCGCGTCGGTGTAGGGGAAGACGATGAAGTCGTATGGCTCGTCCGCGAGGGCGGCGAAGCCGGACGTCAGCGTCGGCGGGGTGGCGCCGCCCGCCATGGCGGAAATGGCGACGGTCAGGCCGGCCGGGGTCGCTTCGCCGCTGGGCGAGCCGCGGTAGTTCAGCCGCAGGTCCACCTCGTTGCCGCAGGGGCCCTTGTTCTTGGCCGTCAGGGTCACCACGCCCGTGTTGGCGGTCGCCGTCACCGGCAGGGACGGCAGCGCGGTGATGGTCGCGGCAAGCGCCGTGGCGATGGCCGCCACCGCCTGGCCGGACACCACCGGCTGCGCCACCAGCACGCCGCCGACATAGAGGGACAGCGTCCCGTTGGCGGTGGGGGCGCCGGTGAAGGTGATGGTGCCGGTGGCAGCCGTGGCGCCGGCATCGTCGGCCAGCGGCAGCAGCCAGACCTCGCCGAAGCTGTCGGCGGCGCGGTAGGCCTCGTACATCAGGGCCAGCTGCGAGCCGAGACCGGCCAGCGACTGCGCCTCGCCCAGGCTGGGGCAGATGACGGGCAGGTTGGCCGTGGCCGCGCCGCTGCTGGTGATCTGGCCGACGATCAGCGTCCGCATGGTCTGCTGAGCGCTGTTGGCCTTGGAATTGTCGACCTCCGCATAGAACAGCGGCACGCGCAGGTTCTGGGGGATCTGCTTGAAGGCGACCATCGGTTATGCCTCCTCGGCGTTGGGCGGCGTGGCCGCGGGCGGGTTAGCCGGCACGACGTCGCCATAGACGTGCAGCAGGCGGGTCCAGTACGGGGTTTCGGGGACGTCCCGGCCCTCGGCGGGCAGGAAGTCCTTCAGGTCCGGGTCGCGGATCAGCAGGCCCGGAGCGGGCTTCACGAGCACGGGCGTGGCTCCTATGGGAAATCGAAGGTCAGGCGGCCTTCGTCGCGGCCGTCAGGGCCGGAGGTGCGCGGCGCCGGCTGGACGGCGTCGGGGAACGGCGGGTCGGGGTAAGTGCCGGTGGCGTCGAAGGGGGCGATCATGTCGACGTGGACGTCCACGCCCTGCAGCTCGTCCGTCACCACCGGCTCGAAGTCCTCCGGATAGGAGAAGGCGAACTCCATCCGTAGCTCGCCGACGTGCTTCTTCGTCTCCGCCGACACGGCGACTTGGCTGCGCACCGCGGCGATTTGCTCCACCTGGCGCACGATCTCGTAGGAGGTCAGCACCGCCGTCTTGATCTGGCTGCGCAGGGTGGCGAGATCCGCCTTGACCGCGACCTCGTCCACCCCCTCGACCCGACCGTCCACCGTGATGATGGCCGTGGTGTGGAGGGCCGGGAAGCCGACGGCGCCGCGGCTCCGGCTTTCCTCCCGCTCGTCCGCCACCAGCAGGCAGGGCATGTCCTTGCTGTTGACCGGCCAGTCGCGCGGGGCGAACACCCGGTCGGCAGCGAGCGTGTTGGCGTTGCGCAGGGCGGTCACCACCAGCCCGCGCAGCACCTCCGAATGGAGCACCGTCATCCCGACACCCAATTCAGCGGCAGAGTGGCCCAGCCATGGCCATCCGGGTTGACGTTGTTGACCACGTAGGTGGTGCCGGTCCGGACGATGGTGAGGCGGTCACCGGCTTCCGGCGGGCTATCCCCGAACTGCGAAAGCCGCACGCCCAGGACCGGGAACACCGACGACACCGGCGCGCCATCCAGCACCTCAACCTCGGCATAGGCCTCGTCGAAGACGCCGGAGACGGCGAAGGGCTCGCCCCCGGCCGGCTGGAAGAGCACCGGCTCGGCGAAGGCGTCCGACACGGCGGCGTGCGTCAGGGCGTCCCAGTCCAGGGCCATGCGTCAGCCCCCCGCGTTGATCACGGTGGCCGGCTCCTCGTCGGCGTCCTCGGCCTCCGGCTCGGCGAAGCCGAGAGCGCGCAGGCGCTTGGCTTCCCCCTCCTCCACCTCGACCGTCTGGCCCGGCCCATAGGACAGGGTCACCGGCTCGCCCTGCTCGTCCTTGCCGGGCAGCTGGATGGTCCGGCGCTGAGCCACGGCGATCGTGACCAGCGCCGGGGCGGCGGCCTTCTCGGCCGCCTGCTTCTCGCCCGCCATTTACAGCACCTGCACGAACATGCAGGCGTTGACACGGCTGGGAATGACGATCGGCGCGGACTGGATCATCACCAGACGCTGCGCCGGGTCCTTCTCCACCCAGGACTTCGGGGCATAGGCCAGCGGCCCATAGTTGAAGTCCGGATCCATGATCATGCCGAAGGCGCGGGTGCCCTGCATGTCCGGGCCGGACAGGGTGACCGAGCCGTCCGGCAGCATCGGCTGCTCGACGTTGTTGTCGTCGACATACCAGTCGTTGTAGAGCCAGAGGTTGAACTGCCCCCAACGACCCATGTAGACGGCGCCGCGCTGGACCTGGGTGCCAAGCTCGACGCTGTTGCCCTGCGTCGCCGGGTACCAGTTGGCGTTCTTCAGCACCGGGTCCTTCAGGAAGGCCTGCCAGGACGAGTTGGTGAAGACGGCGTCCGTCACCACGGCGCCCGACTTCTTCAGGACCTGGGCAGCCCAGGTGGTGAGGTCCGAAGTCGGCGAGACCGAGCCCGGGCTGTTGGGGGTGCCGATGTTGGCGGCCGTCCACTTGGCGCCCGAGCCCAGCGCCACCGTGAGGGAGGCGTCGCGGCCGAAATCGACGACGGTGGTCGGGAAGCCGTCGCCGGTGATGGTCACCGTGCCGGTGGTCAGCGCGGACGACGCCATCCACTCCAGGCGTCGGTTCAGCATGTCGATCTGGTCGGCCATCTCGAACATGAGGTTGGCCATCATGCGCTCTTCGCCGCTCAGCTCGCCGCCGATGCGCTCGCCGATCTGGCGGCGGACCGGGCGGCGCAGGTCGGGCGCGCGCTTGTCCTTGATGTAGGCCGGCTTGAACTTGTTGGTCTGGTACTTCCGGCCCTCGACCAGCTTGCCCTCGACCAGCGGCGACACGAACGGCGACATGCGGCGCTTGCCGACGTCGACGTCGATGGCGACCTCTTCGGTGTCGAAGGTCACGATGTTCGGGAAGAAGCGATCCAGCAGCCAGTTCTGGCTGATCTTCAGGTTCGGAACGACCTGAGCCAGGACGGCAGTCGAAAAGATGTCCATAGGGAATGCCTCCGATCAGGACGGGTCGGCGGCCGAGACGGCCGTCTTGAGGTAGATGCCGGCGTCGCGCAGCGTGTCCTTGATGGACGCGGCGGTGTGGCCGGTGCCGATGGTCAGGGCGTTGGTGTTGAACTCGCCCGCCAGATAGACGCCGGCCAGCTTGTCGCCGCCGCTGGCGTCCACGGCGTCGGCCAGGATGGCGGAGGGCACCTGGCTGCCATCGCTCGACGCCGACAGGCTCAGCGTGTACTTGCCCGATGCGGTGATCTTGCCGAGCACGGCGCCGCGCGCGAGGTTCTGGCCGGACACCAGGGTCACGGTGTCGGTCACCAGCGGGAAGCGACCGGCAATGAGCTGGTCGGGCGTGAAGACGTCCGACGTCACGCCCGGCTGGAAGGGGCTGCTGCTGTAGGTGGTCATTGGGGATCGCTCCTCACTTCTTCGTGCCGGTCAGGCGGTCGTAGACCGCGGTCATCTTCGCGGCCATGCCGGCGGGGGTGGAGGCGTCGGCCTTCTTGCCGCCGTCGTCCCCGACGTTCGGGATCGCCGTGGTGGCCATGCGGTCGGCCAGCCCGCCACGCTTGCCCTGGGGCGGGTTGGTGATGGCGACGCCGGCCATCACGGCGATGGCCTCGCTGGCGCTCAGGCTGGTGGTGAAGGCCAGCTGGGCGGCGACGTGCGGCAGGCCGGCGGCGTGCTCGCTGGCGAAGATGGCGGCGCAGCGCTTGCGCTCGTCGGCGCGGCCGGCGGCGTAGGTCTTGCCCTTGGGCTTGCCCGCCTGCGCCTTTTCCTCGTCCTTGTCGTCCTCGGCCTTCTCTTCGTCCTCCGAGTCCTCGGCCTTGGCGTCGGTGTCATCATCCTCCGCCTTCTCCTCGTTCTCGTCGTCCTCGGCCTTCTCGTCCTCGTCGCCCTCTTCGGCGCGCTTGGAATCCTTGTCCTTGCGGTCGGTCTCCTCGGCGCGCTTGCCCGAGGGACGGCGGCCCAGCAGATGGGCGAACGACGCCGCCGCGCCCGCGAAAGGCGAGTGCTTCATAATCAGTCTCCGGTGTGTGCTGTGGTTCAGCCCAGCTCGTCGAGCAGGGCCAGGAAGGCGGCGTCAGGCGCCATCACCGCATCCGCGAGGCCAAGGTCGACGCCCTGCTGCCCGAGGAAGGTTGCGGCTTGGGTTCCCCGGACCTTCGCGGCCGGGAGGTTCCGATTGCGGGCGACCGTCTCGACGAACAGGTCGCCCATCATGTCCACGTCCGCCTGGAAGCGCTTGCGCGCCTCCTTCGACAGCGGGATTTCCGGATGGCCGTCCGCCTTGCAGTCGCCGTAGGTGATGAAGGTCACCTTGATGCCATGCTCGGCGAGCGCCGCAGACCAATCGACGTGCATCCAGATCACGCCGATGGAGCCGGTGCCGCCGGTGCGGGGGACGTACACCCGGCCAGGATCGACGGCGGAAGCCAGGGCATAAGCCGCAGAATAGGCACTCTCCGAAAGGATGGCTGCCAGTGGCTTCGTGCCGCGCGCCGCATAGATCGTGTCCACCAGATCGAAGCAGCCGGCCACCTCGCCGCCGGGGCTGTCGACGTCCAGCACGATGGCGCGGACTTCCGGGTCGGCCACCGCCGTCAGGAAGCCTTGCCTGATCCAGTCGTAGCCGGTGGCCCAGGACCAGCCCCAGCCGCCCTGAAACAGGACGCCCTTGACCGGGATGATGGCGACGCCGTCGATCAGGCCATACTGCCGATCCCGCTCCGCCGACCGCCCATAGCCGAATGCCTCCGGCGCCGGAGCATCCCCGCGCAGGGCGGCGGCCAGCAGGTCGGCCTCACCCTGCACCAGCGCCAACGGTCGGTTGGACAGCCGGCGGGCGACTTCGAAAATCTGGCTCATTCCGCCTCCGGCTTCTTCGGCGGCTGGGCGGACTGCCCGGCCGGGATGTTCATGCCGGCCCAGGACGGGACCTCCAGGCCGTACTCGCGGAAGCGCTCGACCTCGATCTTGCGCTGCTGCAGCACGTCCTCCCAGTCCAGACCCTGCTCGGCGCACTCTTCCTCCAGGGTGCTGAGGCCGGCATCCATGCCGAGCACCGCGCCCTGCTTCTCGGCGACCGGATCGACCCAGCCACGCCCGGGGCCCATCCAGCGGCACCGGCTATAGGAGCCGCGGCACTCGATGTATTCGGGCACCACGCCGGACGGCAGCGGCACGTCGCCGGTTTCCATCACCTCCTCCAGCCACGCTGCGTAGATCGGCGAGGCAAAGCCGACGGCGAAGTCGGAGCGGCGGCGGGTCAGCGTCTTCCAGGCCTCCAGCAGGGCTGCGCGAGCGCTGGAATAGTTGACGTCCGACCAGTCGTTGGAGAGCTGCTGGGCGCTGATACCGATGCCGGCCGCCGCGTTCCGCAGAACCGCCGCCTCGAAGTCGGCGAAGTTGCTGGTCGGGCGCGCGGCGGTGACCGTCTTGATGTCCTCGCCGGGAAACATGATCGGCATGCGGGCGCCGTTCAGTTCGGTGCGACGCTCCTTATGGAAGGCTGCCCGCTCATCCTGATAGGCGCTCAGGTCACTCTCGCCCAGCGCTGCGCCGACCAGCGACGGGTCGAAGGGCGACTGGATGTAGGCGGCGAAGATCGCGTTGATGATCGCCGCATCCAGTTCGGTGCCGTCATACTTGATCAGCATCTTCAGACGCTGCACCACGGGCGTCAGGACGCCCGCCCCACCGCGGTGCTGGCCGGCCTGCTCGTTGTCGAAGTGGTGGACGACGATGGGCCGCCCCCAGGCGGTCTCGCGCGGCACCCGCTCCCAGGAGACGCTGTTCGCTGCGTCGTACCAGTCCGCCTGATGGGCTTTGCGGATCCAGTAGGCGACAGCCGCGCCGTGCTGGTCGATCTCGACGCCGCCGCGCAGGCTCTGCTGGTCGAACTGCATCTGCGGGTTGGACAGGCGGTCCGGGTTGATCAGCTGGACTGTGGTCGCAAAGCGCGCCCGCCCCACCCCGACCCGCTCCGGCAGGTACGGCAGGATGGCCAGGGCGTCGCCGTCCACGATCCAGTGCCGGAAGCCCATGCGCAGCATCTGGGTGGCGGTCATGCGGCGTCCGGCATCGCAGTAGCGGCCGGGATCGTCCGCCCACACACGCCAATGCGCCTCGACCGCCCGGCCGAACTCGTCGGCCCATTTGGCGTCGAAGGCGCTGTTGCCGGAGTACATCGCGAGCGCGCGGTAGTCCGGCTTGCTGATCGGACGGAAGCTGCCGCCGATGGCGTTGTCGAGGATGCGGGTGATCGCCCCCGACGCCCAGCCGTCGTTGCGGACGAGGTCCCGCACCCGCGACACGATCCGGTCGCGGTAGGTGTTGAGTTCGGTATCCGGCGACCACAGGAAGGGGCGCCACGCCTCCATGTGCTGGCCGTAGATGTCGGCCGCGTCATAGGGCGTGTTGCCGCCGCCGGCCAGGGCAGCCGCGCGTCGGGGCGCTGCCGGAAGCGGGTTGCCGTCCGGGCCGAGGATCGTGACTGCGTTCATGGGTCAGAACCGGAAGCGGATGGGGCGGCGGCCCGACGAGATGCCGAGCTTGGCCTGGATGGCGAGAATCAGCGCGTTGATCTGCGGGATCTCGGCCTTGCTGTAGGTGACCGACCGGGAGCCGTTCCCCTGGGTGTAGGCGACAGACACCGGCTTGGCGCCGACGGTCAGGTCGATCAGTGCCTTCTGCGCGGTGGCGAGCGCCGCGCGCAGGTCGGCATCCGTCATCCCGTCGAGGATGGTGGTCGGGGTCATGTCGGAACCTTCAGGCCAAGCGGTTGATCAGTCGGGTCTTGCCTGCCGCCGGCGCGGCCGGGGTTGCCGACGCCGGGGCATCCTGTTGCGGCATGAACACCAGCGAGTTGTCGTCCCAGGGAGCCGCCCAGTTCGGCGGGCGTTCCCAGTTGATGCGGTTGAGCCCGTGCAGATGCGCCAGCACATGGTTGCCGACCATGGTGTCCAGCGCCTCGTTGCGGGCCGACCGGCTCTGCTTCTCCCAGCGTCCGTTGGGCAGCCGGGTCTCGGCGACCAGCTGCTCGAACCAGGGATGGGGCGGCGCTTTCGCCCGCAGCGCCGAGGGGAAGTGGACCGCCCAGGGTCCGCCGTCCGCCTTCTGCAGCTGGCCGTTCAGATCGTCCTTGAAGCTGTTCGGGTTGAAGACCGCCACCGGTACCGTGCCGTTGGAGGCGAACTTCTTCCCCGACCCGGAGGTGTCCGGGTAGGTCACGCTGAGGCGCGGCGCCATCAGTCCGCTCGCCCCCTTGGTGGGGATGACGGTGTAGACGTCGCGCCCGGCGATGTTGCCCAGCAGCTTCGTGAGCTTGCGTTTGCGCCACCGGGTCCAGGCGTCATAGGCCTGCTGGCTCACGCCGGGCTGGCCGCCCGAGTCATAGCCGACGGCCCGGATCGACATCCGCCGGCCGGAGCCGTCGGCGAGCGGATAGCTTTTCAGCACCACCGCCTCAAGCATCTGATCCCAGTCGTCCGGGCTGGTGGCCGGGTCGCCGCCGACGCGGAACCGGTCGATTACCCAACTCTCGCCCTTCACGCCCCAGCCGCGGACCAGAACGTCGAAGTGCGCGATCTGGACGTCCCAGAACGCTGTGAGGAATCGCACCCCCTCGGGCACCATGCCCAGCTGGAGGTCCACTTCAGCCCGGTCTGCGATGTCACTGCCCAACAGCACGCCGATGGTGCGCGGCGGGGCGTAGGGCTGTCCGAACTGCTTCACCACGACCTGGCGCAGCGTCTCGTCCTCGCCGGAGACCTCGTATTCCCGCTCCGCCTTGGCCTTGGCGCGGGCAAGGGCACCGATGCCGCCCAGAACGAACGGGCTCATCAGCCCGGTGATCCAGAACCCGGCGGTGGTGCGCCGCACCAGCTCGCCCGTGATTACGCCATGCTCGGAGATCGACTGCCCCATCCCGACCCAGCGCCCGGTGAGGTTCATCTTGCGGCGCTCGCTGTCCTCGATGCGGCAGTTATTCACCGGGCAGACCAGCCGGGCTTCGGCCTGGACCTGATCGAGCGTCCCCTCGGCCGGGTAGTCCAGCACCATCACGCGGGCGGCGATGGGGCACGGCGACGACCAGGCGCCACAGTCCGGGCATTGCCAGTACCAGACCCGCCGGTCGCTGTCGGCGTACATCGCCATGATCCCGGCGGTCCAGTCCCGGTCCGGGTTCATCCCCTTCGCCTTGTCGGGGTGGCTGACCGCCAGCAGCTTGGACTGCCGGCCGAAGGTCTGGCGGCGGACGTCGAACAGCGCCTTCACGTCGCCGAGGTTGGCGGCATAGGCGTCGATCTCGTCGCCGACGATGCGCGGCGCCGACTTGTTGATCAGCGTCCGCTTGGTCGCCGGCAGGAACTCCGCCCGCATGGTGCGGAAGTTCTTGAAGTGGAGGCTGTCGTCGATCGCGCGCTTCCCCAGTCGCTGGCGCATCGCATCGTGCGTCGCGATCATCGGGTTGATGCGCTGCTTGACGTAGGCCTCGACCGCGTCGTCGGTCTGCATGAACCACAGCAGGTCCGCCGGATCGGTCGCCACCGAATGCAGCAGCCAGTTCTCGGCGATGGTGGTCTTGGCCGACTGGCCCGGCCCGACCACCGCGATGGTCTGGTAGTCCAGCGAGGTCAGGCACTCCATAGGCTCGACGACGTAGGGCACCTGATCGTTGCGCCACTTGCCGACATAGCCGCCGCCCTCGTTGGAGAGGATGCGCTTTTGTTCGGCATACTCCGCCACCGTCTGCCGCTCTGGCGGGAGCAGCGCCTCCAGCGCCTCCACGGCGAGGGTGCGGGCGGACGCGTAATCACTCCCCATCGGACAGCACCCGTCGCAGGTCCAGCACCATCTGCTTCCGCAGGTCGTCAACGATCTCGCGCAGGACCGGCAGCGTGTCGTCCGACAGCCCGAGCCGCTTGATCATCAGCACAGGGATGCCGTCGATCCCCTTGGACAGCCGAGCAAGCATGGTGGCGAGCACCGTGCGCAACTCCTCCACCTCGACCAGCTGCCCACGCTTCTGCGCCAGCTCGTCCTCGAGCATGGCGGCCTGGGCGTTGTCCTTGCGCTGCTTGGCCGTCTCCTCGCCCAGGTGCTTGACCGGGCCGGCCGGCTTCTCCGGCCCCGGCGGCAGAACCGTCGGAGTGGGCTCGGCGGCGACCGGCTTGCGGGCCGACCGCTTGGGTGCCGGCGCCGGGGCGGAGACCTTCGGTACCGGCTTGCCGTCGAGGTAGGCCCGGACGGCGGCGAGGTCGAACTGCCATCCGCCGGCACGGGTGCCGCGGGCCACGACCGGGAAGCTCGCGTCAGAGTCCAGCCGCCGATCCAGCTTCGGCCGCGTCCACCCCAGCGCCACGGCAAGCTCGGCTTTGCCGATGCAGCGGGGCTGTGTAACGCGCTTCGCCTTGGTTGTTACACCGTCGGAAGCTGAAAGCACTGAAATCACTCGCTTTCTTCGCTCAACGTCGGAGCGTGTAACGCGATATTTTTTCTGAGCGAGCCCGAAAGCCCGGGGTGCGCAATGCCCGCGTTTGCCGCCCCCCCAGGAAGGACCCATTGAGGGGGGGGTACCCCCCTCCGCCCCCTCACCCCAGGGAGACCGGAGGCGGCGGCGGTGGGCCTCTGTGGCTGGCCGGAGCATCCACCCCCTGCTCCACCGTGACGGGCATCACAAGCGATCCTGCAGGCACCTCGGGGCTGGCAGTCACCTGACCTTCGGCGACTGGATCGCGACGCTGATTACGCCGGACGATGTCGCGGCCAGCGAAGGTATCCCGAGCCCTTCGTGCCCGCTCCAATATGTCGGGCATGTGCGTCCGAGCCCCTTCGAACAGCGAGCGCAAGCCAGCTTCGTGGGGGCGGAGGTACGCCTCCCCCATTTGCTTGTAGAAGACCTTCAGGAACGCGTCCGTGCCATAGCCGGCCAGGGCTTCCAATGCCGCTGCCTCGCTCTCGTTGAGCGTGAACGGCACCTCAACGTGCAAAGTCGCTCGGGCTTCAATCTTCGCCATCACCGCCTCGTTGCTGTGGCCAGGGCCTCGCCCATGGCCTTGGTGAACTCCGCCTGCAGGGAGGCCTGCACCACGTCCTTGGCCCGCTCCCGGTAGCCCAGGCGCTGCTGGACGGGCAGCGCGTCGCCGAACCGAACCAGCAGCTTCAGCCCGGTCTTCACGCCGTCGACGGAGCCGAGCTTGCCCTTGGTGCCGTACTCGGTGCGGTACCCCCGCTTGTAGTCCGCCCTGCGCTGACCGGCCGGCGGGCGCTGCCAGATGCCGCTGATGGTCTGCCCGCTCTTGAAGGCCACGGTGCCGACGAAGACGTCCGGCTTGCCCATCAGGCGGCGGAGCTTGCCCTTGGGCAGGTTGCCGTACTGGTTCAGCGGGATGGCCTTGGGGTTGAGCAGCGTGCCGCCCCGCTTGGAGGCCGGCAGGTGATGCTTGCCCCCAAGCTCGAAGGGCTCCAGGTACTTCGCGGCGATGTCCTTCACGAACACCGTGGCCGTCAGGTCCGATTTCTTCGCCGCCTTCACGCCCACCGAGCGCTGGGTGAACAGCGTTGGCCGGTCGAAGACGTCGGCGATGGCGTCGGTCTGGGCTGCCTGGACCTTCTTCGCCACGGCGGTCAGGGCGCGGGCCGTGGCGAAGGGGATTTGCTTCTTCGCCAGATCGTCCAGGCCCGCCATCAGCGGCTTCAGGTTGGCCTGGACGTTGATGGCGAACATCAGGCCGGTTCCGTGACCGGGGCGGTCCAGCCGTCCATCGCTCCGGCGGGCATGCGGCCGGTGATGCGCTCCAGGCCCGGCCCGATCAGCTCGGTGGCGCGACGGTAGGCCTCACGCTGGGCGACGCAGTCGATCAGGTCGGCGGCGTCGGCGATGGACTGGGAGAGGGGCTTGCTCTGCCGGGTCTGCATCACGGGGCCGCCTTGTCTGGGTCGATCTTCACACCGGCCCTCTGGGCGACCGCACGCACCAGCAGCGCCAGGGCCTGCGGTCCGAGCCAGCCCAGTACCGCTGCGACAGCCCATGTCACGGACGGGGCAAGCTCGAGGTAGCTGCCGACGCCACCGCCCACGATGCCCATGCCGGCGACGGTCGGGATTTCCAGCAGCAGGAAGGGCGACAGGAAGCGCCGCTCCCCGCGTTGGACCAGTTGCGAATGGCGCATGAGTACCCCCACGAGGGCGGATAAGGCGGGGCCGATCAGGCCCGACGCGGCAACGGTGAGATCGGGCGAGGGTTCAGCCACGGCTTGGCTCCAGGCATAGAAAAACCCGCCGAGGCGGATGCCAGGGCGGGCGATTGAGGGCGGTGCTTCTATAGCTGCCGCAGTGCCGGGTGAAGCGAGGACGCCTCAGGCACCATGTGCGGGCATGGTATGTCCGCTAATCCTTTCGAAATGGTTAAATTTACCCCCATCACGCCACACTCCGGCGGTCTGAGGCGATCGGCCGAAGGTTCCTCACCGGCATCTCGACGCGGCTGGTGCGGCCGAACAGCTCGACCATGACCAGCGCCATCTGGCCCCGCCTGTCCGCCTGCAAGAACACGGCGGCGAAGTCGCGGAACGGCCCGTCGATCACCCGCAGGGCCTGCTCCGGCTCCCAAGTCACCACGGGGCGTGGCTCGCTTTCGCCCTCGGGCTCCGGCTCCGGCTCCCGCTGCCGCAGGTCGACCATGCCGCCGTCGGCATCGCAGCGCGCCTTGACCCGACGCAGGATCAGGGGCGAGACGCGCAGCGGCATCAGGTCGGCGCCCCTGACCAGGAAGCTCACGCCGATGGTGTTCAGGATCGGGCCGAACGGCTGCTCGGTGTCGTAGCCAACGAACTGGTACCGGTCGAACAGCGGGCGCACGACCGTCTCCGTCTTGCGGGCGTGGGTGCGTTCCCGCAGGCACAGCGGCAGGAAGGACCGATAGCCCTGATCCTCGAAGCGCTTGTGCACCTCCTCGTTCTTGCCGGGCTTGACCACCACGGCCATCCACTCGCAGTCCGAGAACTGGTCAGCCATTCGCGTCTCCGTGGCTCGGGATGGCGACGACCCGCAGAGCGCGGGCTTGGTGCGGCAGGCGCTCCAGGGCACCGCGAGCGACAAGCCCCTCGATCAGCCGGTGCACGCCGGACTTGCTGGCGAGGCCGATGGCGTGGGCCATCTCGTCGAAGCTGGGCGACACGCCGCGGCGTTCGCGCTGGTACCGGGCGATGAAATCCAGCAAGGCGCGCTGCTTGGGCGTCAGGCCGGCACGGCTCGGGCGCTTCGGTTCCTTGGCAGCCAGGGCAGCCTTCAGCCGCTCGACCTCCGCCTCCAGCACGATGTTCCGGGCCTGCAGGCGGCGGATCGTCCGGGCCATGGCGGCGGTGTCTTCGGGCATGGTCAGGGTTGCGGTGGTCATGCTGCGTTCCTCCCCTGCCCTGCTGCGATGGAGATTTCGATGTCATCGACGCCCAGCGCGGCCTTGAGCGATCCGGCGAACTGTCCCGCCACCCGCTCCCGGATCAGGCTGTTCGGGGCGGAGACCTTGGCCACGCCATCGGCGACGGCGATCTGGCACGGAGCGATCCAGTTCGCGAAGGTTACGCGGTCGAACTGCCCGGCGTAGGGCTCCGGCACCTCCGGCAGCGGCTTGGGCTTGCTGCCCGGCCGAGCGTTGGCGATGGCGGCACGGACGTCCCGGTCCAGCACGGCGCGCAGGCTGCGGGGTGGGCCGGCGTCCTTGCCGGCGAGCTGGCGGAACTGGCGCTGAACCTCCTCGACCACGGCGGCGGCGGTGTCGGCGGGCGACAGGCCCCGCTCGGTACCGGCGGCGATCCAGTCGGCGAACAGTTCGCCGTCGGCGGGGCTGAGCGGGCGGTCCGGCAGGTCGAACCAGCGCTCGAAGCCGTCGGCGACGCCCTGGCGGACGGCGGAAATCCCATCGTCCAGACCATCGGCCGGCCGGCCGGCTTCGTGCGCGCCCGCGGGAGGCCTGCCGCCAGCCGAGGATTCTCCGATTCTGGATCTTCCTTCCTCTTCCCTCCTACCTCCTTCCTCCTTCCTCTGCGGCGCGATTTCCCCACCGGTTCCGAACTGGTGCGGCACCGATGGAGAACCGCTGTCGCCTTGAACCGCCTTCTGTTCGGAACTCCGCGCCTTTGACGGGGTGCGAGGTTCGGAACTCGCCGCCTTTGGTGTGGCCTCCGGTTCGGAACCGTCTTCTTCTTGGTCGGCGTCCGGTTCGGAACCCTTCCCCTTCGGCCAGAGGTCCATGCGCACCCATTTCCGCAACTCGGCCGGCAGCGGGTGGACCTTGCTCGGCTTCTTCACCCGCTGGTACTGGACGAAGTTGCGGATGGCACCGTAGACCTTGCCGGCCACCTCGAACTTGACGACAAGGCGGTGAGCTTCCAGCTCGGCCAGCAGCGCGCCGACGTCGACGTTGTCCGCCGGCATCAGCCGCATCTTCAGGGTAGTCGGCTTCCACTCGAAGACGCCCTGGTCATCGGCCTCGTTGCGCAGGGCGAGGGCCAGCAGGCGGGCGAGCGGCTGGCACTCGACGAACTCTTCGTCGGTCCATTGGCCTGGGTGTGTGGAACGGATGCGGGCCATGGTTGCTACTCCGCCGCTTGGGCCGGCGCGGCTGCCGGGCTGGTAAGGAGGTCAGGTTTGGTGGTGCGGGCCTGGGCGCGGCGGGCCATGCCGTCCAACTCCTGGGCCAAGTCTTCCAGACCGATGGCGATGGCGCTGCCGCCCTTGGTGGTGGAGCGGATCAGGCGGGCACGGGATCGGGCCACGCGGGCAGCCTCCTCGAGGCCGGGGGCGATGGTCATGCTGCGGCCTCGAATTTCGTGGTCTCGTTGCCCCAGCAATCCCAGCCCGGCCGCTGCGACCGTGCGAACAGCTCGACATAGGGGCCGTCGAACATGGCCTCGATGTCGGCATGCATCTGGACGGGCTTGCGGCTGTGCTCGCGGCGCGGGGCGACGATCAGGTTTCGGATGGAGCGGGAGCGGAGGGCCGGCCGGCCGATGGTGCCGAGCAGCCAAAATTCAGCGGCGGAGCGGTAGATGTAGCCGGGCCCGAAGCCCCAGCTGGCGCCGGTCGGCGACTGCTTTGCCCAGGCGCCGGCGGATTTGAAGGTGAAGCCCCAGGCGACCAGCGTGTCGATCGCCTGCGGCAGCATCGGTGCCGTCGCCCACATGATGCAGACGCAGTCCGGTGCGGCCAGTTGCGACACCGGCAGGGCCTGGATGTTGGCGAGCGGCATGCAGCGGTAATGAGCCTGCGGGGACTTGGCCTCGCCCTTCGGGCTGCGCAGGGCGAACAGCCAAGCAGGGTCTGCCAGGATCACGCCATAGCGCAACGGGATCAGGGCGCCGAAGGGCCAGGGGGCGGCGGTCATGCGTACCTCCGCATCATGTAGCCGCGGGCGGTGATGGCGGCGCGCTCCTGCAGAACCCGCTGAACCCAGCTGCGCTTGTAGCCCTTGATCGCAGCGACCCGGTGCAGGTCCTCCTCCGTCTCGGCGAGCGGCAGGATGTCCTTGTACTTCATCGTGGCGATCCGCTCGGCGGACAGGCCGGCGATCCCGGGCATGGTGGCGAGCGCCACCTCCGGCACCGCGGCCACCGGCGGCTTGGGGTAGGCCCTGGTGCAGTGCGGGCAATGGGTCGGGCCCTTGGCGCAGACGAAGTGGCAGTAGCGGCAGCGGCGCGTCGCCGTCACCGCGCGCTCCAGCCCCTTCAAGCCACCGTCCAGCGACCACAGCCGCCGCTCGTCCGGCATGCCGTGCTTGGCGACGTTGCCGACCTGGTCGATGATGATGGCCTCGGTCTTGCCCGGATAGGTGCGCAGCACGCGACCGACCTGCTGGAGGTAGAGCCCGGTCGATTCCGTCGGACGCAGCAGGATGGCCGCGCCGACAATCGGCAGGTCGGTGCCTTCGCTGATGATGTCGCAGCTGGTCAGCACCGACAGCCGGCCGGTGGCGAGCGACCGGATCGCCCGGTCCCGCTCGGCCGTGGTCATCTCGCCGTCGATGGAAGCTGCGGCCCAGCCGCCGGCCTGGAACTGCTGGGCGACATGGCGGGCATGCTCCACCCCGGCGCAGAACACCACCGCCGGTACACCGCCGCAGATGCGGGCATAGTGACGGACCGCCGGAAGGGTCAGCTCGTCGGTGTCGACCGCCTTAGCGAGGTCGGCCGCCACATAGTCCCCTCCCCGCTTCTTCACCTTCGACAGGTCCAGGTTCGCCGGCGGGGCGAAGATGGCGGGCTTGGCGAGATAGCCGTCGCGGATCAGCTCAGCGACGCTAGGCCCCTCGATCGCCTGCCGGAAATGCTCCCCCAGCCCCTTGCCGTCATAGCGGAAGGGAGTGGCGGTGACGCCCAGGCGCAGGGCGTTGATCATCGCCTCCAGCACGCGCTGCCACTTCGACGCGACGACGTGATGCGCCTCGTCGATGATGGCGAGGCGCACCTTGGTGAGGCGGTTGCGCAAGCTGTCCAGCCGGGCCAGCAGCGTGTCGACGCTCGCGACCTGTACCGGATCCTTGGTCATTGGCTCGCCCGGAGCGATCAGCCCATGGGAAATGCCCATCGCCAGCAGGCGCTCGCTGGCTTGGCGCAGCAGCTCCCGGCGGTGGACAATGATCCAGACCTCCCAGCCCTGCCCGACCACCACCTCGGTCACCGCGGTGAAGATCGTCGTCTTGCCGCCGGCCGTCGGCAGCGCATAGAGCGGATCCACACGGCGCTGCAGGCAGGCCAGGATTTCGGCGACGCCGCGCTCCTGGTAGGGACGCAGCGTCGGCCGCTTTGGCCCCGCGTCGGTGAAAAGAGAATGCTGCCCGGAAACAATGGCGCTCATCGGCCTGCCCTTTCCTTGGCGGCGAGGTGGCCGGCGTAATCCAGGAGGGCCAGAGCGTCGGCTTCGTCGTCGGTGGCGAACTTCCACCCGCGCGCCATGCACTCGGCCTGCACTCCGTCCTTGCCGGGGCCACCGTGGCCGCAGAATGATTTCTTGACAGTGGAAGGCTGGGCGGTGCGTACCCAGCGGATGCTGAAGCGGTGCGCTAGCATCAGCATGATCGTCGCCAAGCCGTTCAGCTTCAGCACCGTGTCAGGATTGGTGTCGGCGGGCAGGATCGGCTTTTCGTAGATCAGGCCCGACGGCTGGTGTTCGGTCAGGAAGGCGCGGCCCCAGGCCTCGGCCGCGTCAGCGAACTCACCGACCGTGCAGCCGGGCCGACCGAACCGGATCCAGCCGGACAGCGGCTTGGCCGGTTTCTGGATTCGTGCCTCCATTGGGAGAAGCGGCTGCCGTGGCAGCCGCCCCAATGCCCACCCGGTGTGGGTGGCGAGGTCGAGGGCGAGGACGCCGCCGGCCATCCGCCCGCCCTCAGTGCACGGCCGCGGCGCTTGCCGCGTCGGTGCCACGGGAACGGCGCCGGCCACGCGTCTTCGGCTCCTCCTCGGCCGGCGGATCGTCACTGACCGCCTCCAGCAGATCGTCGTCGCCGTCGCCATCCTTGGCGCCCTGGACGCGGCCACGCTCCCAGATCGCATGGGAGGGCGAAGTCACCGGATGCGGGTTCATCTCCGCCCCGTGCCCCTGCCGACCGGCGGTGCGGCCGTTGGCGAAGGTGTAGCCGGCGTTGTCCAGTTCGGGGTTGACCTCTTCGGCGCCGTCATCGCCCCAGTCGGCTTCCGGGGCACCACTGGCCTCGGCCTGCTGGCCGGGCAGATCGGGCGGCGAGGCGACATCGTAGAGCGGCTTCGGACCGGCATCCTCGCCGGCATCCTCCACCATCTGGCGGACGACATCGCCCAGGGCCTGCGGCTCGTCGCCGGTGCTGGAGGTGCGCTCGATGGCCTCCTCCAGCGGCGTGGCGTCCTGTTCGAAGATGTCCGGCTGACCGCCCCAGCGCTCCGCCATCCAGCGACGCATCTGGTCGAAGCTGCGCAGCTCGTCCGCCCGCTTCACCGCGTCCATCTTGTCGAGGCGCGCGATCTGCTTGGCGGCGCGAGGGTGGATGCCCAGCGCGTCGGCCTTCTTCCAGGCGGACGCATGCTCGGTGTTGGCGTCGGCGAGGTCCTGGCGCTTGGTCGAGACCTCGTCCAGGAAGTCGAAGAACTGGTGAGACTGCAGGCCCTTGGCGCGCTCGCGGAGTTGTTCCGCCTTGCTCGCCTTGCCGGATGAACGACGACCTCTTGCCATAATGGCTCCTTACGGGGTGGGGGAAATGAAGGGGAAAGCGGCAGCCACGCCGCGCGGCAGCACCCGGTAGGCACGGGCCGCATGGTCGGGGCAGTACGAGACACCCGGCGCCGACGGCGCGAGGCACTTGCAGGAATCGTCCGGCGTCGGGTTGCCTTCGATCCACTGGCAGGTCTTGGCCGGCGCGGCGGCGAAGCCGGAGCGGATCATCTTCCGGCGCAAGGTGCGGCGGTCGACCGGCTCCGGTTGGACGCCAGCGAAGAGAGCGGCCGGCTGGCGATGGATCACGCGCTTGACGGCTTCGAAGAAAAGGATGGGGCGGTCCGATTGGCCTGAATGGTTCGCCGACGGTTGCGTGCCATCGACCTCCCGCAACGGCGGCGCTTCATCGGACCCTTGCGGACGATGCCCCGTTTCTTCCGGCTCAGCGGTTGCGGTTCCGGCACTGCGCGGCTGGTCCTCGTCAGCCGCAGGCGCCCCGGACGGCGCCGTCTCGAGGATGGCGCGCACCTCCAGCGCCTTGAGCCCATACCACTGGGCGATGGTGCCGGGCTTCACGCCCTTGGCGGCGTGCCAGCGGATCGTCTCGATTTCGGAGGAGGTCAGCGCGCCCATGGCTTCAGGCCTCCTTCGCGCCGCGGCGCCAGCGGAAGCGGCGGCGGCGTTCGGAATAGGCGACGGCCAGCCAGTGCAGGAGGCGGTCGCGCTCGCGCTCCAGCATCAGGGCGAAGCCGTCGAAGGTCGGGCCCTTGGCGAGCCAGCGGCGGGCCTGCCGATCGGTGACGGCATAGTCGTCGGCGATGCAGGCGGACGTTTTCCGTCCGTGCTTGGCCTTGAAGTAGTCGCGCAGCTCGCGGGCCAGCTTCTGCGCGGCGTCGCGGCGGGCAACGGCAATTTTCCGTCCGGCGATTGTCAGGCGGCGCCACACCTTTTTGGCTCCACCGACGCGCGTATCATCGCCATTTTGTTCGCTATGATTGTTCAGAGCCAACATCGTTCAGGCCCTCCCGGCGACGGAGGCGACGACCGCCAGCAGCAGAGCGCCGCCGGCGAAGGTGGCGAGGTGCCGACGCTCCCCGCGGCGAGCCCAGCCGAGCAGCGGCGCGAGCCAGCACAGGGCAGCCTCGATCCCGACGGCGACACCGCATACGGCGTCGTCCACATGCTGCTCCGGCTGGCCGGCCTGAACGCGCCGGTCCGCGAGGAACTGGTGACCATGGCCGCCCGCGTGGGCGAGCTGTTCGCTGTGGAGCTTTGAGAGATGCAGCATGGCTTAGGCCTCCAGCAGCAGCTGAGAAGCCAGGACGCAGGCCTGCGACCGGTTGCTGACGCCGATCTTCCGGAAGACCGCGCGCAAGTGGATCTTCACGGTATCGATGGAGAGGTTCAGATCGGCTGCGATCTGCTTGTTGGTGCCGCCGCCTGCCATGGCGCGGAACACCGACATCTCCCGCGACGTCAGCTTGTTCAGGGCTGCCGGACGCTGTGCGGCCCGGATCGACATCGCGGCATGCTCGACCGTCTGCTGCGCGCGAGGGCCAACCGGGCGTTCCGTGACCTCGACCGCATCGACCAGGGCGGCCAGCGTCGCCGCGTCGACGAGGTTCACGGCACCGAGCGGCAGGCGGAAGGTGGCAGTGACAACCGCGGTGGCGCCGCGACCCTCCATCGCCAGCTTGATGCCGCACTGGCCTTCGGCGCGGGTCAGGGCGTCGATCAGGGCGAAACGCTCGATCTCGCCGATGATCAGCGCGGAAGTGGTACGGGTGTCGCCGTTCTGCCGAATGGTAGAGGCGGCAAGCTGGCCGTTCGCGCCATGGACGCTCGCAACGTCAGCGATGTAATTCTGTGTGCAGGAATCGTGGCTCAACACTTACGGTTCTCCTTAGTTCGAAAGCCGGCGCGGGGTGGTGCTTGCGGCCGGCTTTCGTGCGTGTGGGGGTCAGCTTCTGGCGGGGACCGGGAGGGGGACGTGGACCGTGTAGTGGTCCTGGGTCTCCGCCAGGGCGGCGAAGGCATTGGCGCCGCGGCGCGTGGCCGGGGCGGACACAGAGGCCGGCTGGATCAGCGCCTTGTTGCAGGCGCAGGGAAGCGGTGCGCGCGGGCCGGCCACGGCGCGGGTTTCATCGGTCAGGTGGCAGAGGGCGCACTGGTGCATGGGCATCAGGCGGCCTCGCTTGCGCATGGAGAGGAGGGCATCGAAGCGTCAAGCGGCGCCTCAAAGTCCTTAGGCACAACCGCCTCAAATTTCCTGACGCTATCGAGCGTGAGGTTCATATCCCCGACCAGCAGCCGGTTAGCGGTACGCCAGTTGACATCAGCCGCGTCTGCTACCTGCCGGGCATTCATGCCGCGGGAGCGGAAGTAGGAGCGCAGGCGGTGCATCAGATCGTCGGAAGTCATGCAGCATGTTTGCATTTCGGTGCAAACTTAGCAAGCGAGGAGTTTGCATCGGAATGCAGTCCGTCCTTGCGCCGGAATGCGTACAATGGCCTCATGACCGAGGAGCAACGCGAGCGCGACAGGCTGAAAAAAGCTCTGGTCGCTTTCTTCACTGCAGCCAAAAGCAGCGGTGCGATCCGTAGCGTCAACGCATGGGCCACAGCGTCCAATCTCGCGCCCAATACCATCAACCCATTGATCAATGGCACGGGGAACAAGAGGCTTGATGACGAAACTTACTTCAAGCTCGCAGTAGGGGCCTCAAAACTGCTGGGGCGTGAGGTCTCAGTGGCCGAGCTTAAAGACGAAACAGAATCCGCTTCGAACGATCTCACGCCACGGCAGCAAAGGTTGCTTGCTTTGCTTGCTAGGTATCCAGAGGATCGCCAGGACGAGGAACTAGACGCTCTTGAAGCAGCTCTTGAAGCGCGCCTTGAGGCAATGATCCGGAAGACGAAACCCCCTTCTCCAAACGGCTGAACCAAGCCTCAGCCTCCGAGACGCTCAGCTGCTCCAAAATTCGCAGTGCTCGCCGTTGCCTGTCAGACAGCTCGTCGCCCATCCCAAGGCCCACCATAATCTGCCCTCGCCTTTCGACCACTTTCCGCGCCCCGAAATGAGAACATGTTAGGAACATATCCTCAATAGCCTCGGGCGCGAAATTCTCAAAAGAGTTCTCGCAGCGCTTGCTATTGCGTTGCCGCTTGTCTCCAAACTGCCCGATTTAAAAGGGTGTCAACAGGTCGGGAAGGTTGCCCGCCAGAGCATGTTCCTTATCGCCCTGGGTTTTGTTGCGCTCTGCGCAATTGGGGCATACCCCAGCATGCTTGTTGGAGATCATTGGCTCGTCTCGTGCAATAACGTCCGGTGCCGTGCGCGGCATCGGGCGGACGTGTGCGCTGTGAACCCGTAAACGTTCGGGGCGCGGTTGCTACGACGAGACTAGCCCTCTCGTGCTCTGGGGATTGCCGTCCCCATCTCCGCCCACCCCCTTCGGGGTACGGCGAACGGCACCACATTAGCGCACGAACGACCGCAATGGTAGCGGCACGTCCGTTGCTTGATTGTAACGGTTGCATACCCGGTTATGACGTTTCCGGTGCAAAATGCAAAGCCTGCCTCAGTTTGAGGCGGTTTCGGTGCAGTTTGCAAAAAGCGCGACTTGCAACATGCGACACCCCGCCGCAGGTGACGTCGCGTCACTTTGGCATGGGCAAAGGAAAGCCCGCCGGCCGGATGGCGGGCGGGCTGTAGACTGCGACCATACCCTTAGGGTGATTTCCTGGGCTCAAACTTGTAGGGAGGGAGCGTGCATATATGGGAAAAAATTTGCTGGATTAAGCTGACGTGATAGCAGGTCTCAGGACCATAACCGCGTGCCTCGGCTTCGGTGTTGTGGCAGATCACATTCAGCGTGTCGATGATCGCAGGCTCTTCAGCCTCGATCTTTAGCCGCCGTGCAAGCCACTTCCGCGCATCTTCCTCAGTAGGGCTAGGGCAACTCGCAATATCGGCTGCCAAATCACAGAACTGCTTATAAAGCGCGTCGGCTTTCCTGGCGCGCTCCGAAGGTCCGAAGGCAATGTCGAATGCGCCGGCGATGGCTACTGCCAACGTGATCCACTTGGCGGCAGTCGACTGATCCCCGGCCAAACTAGCAAGTGCAGCGCTGCCGCCTATCGCGGCGACGACCATCGACATCCGGTGCAGCATATCGAACCACGCACGCCGCTTTGCGTGATAACGCATGCTGACGTGCGTGGTGAAATCGATCTCCAGAACCTTGCTACTCACCTGCCCGGAGGCGGCTTCGTCGGCGGCGGAACGCGCGGCGACACCATCCCCCCGTTGTCCCTCCTGATCATAGGTGGGGGTTCGCGCCGCGGTGGTGGTGGCGGTGGCGGCGGTGGTGGCGGGGGAGGAGGCTTCGGGTTCGCCATTCATGTCCTCAAAAGTAAACGTTTAGAACTGATGGAGCAAGGGCACGGCGGCCGCAAACACCATCTCGGTGGCGCCGTCCCCAAGGATCAGCTGCTCGACCAGCAGTTCCAGGGCGGCCACGAGGGTGGGGGGCTGTCGGTCATTGAGTCGACCTGATATCGACCATCATAGTTTGGCCGCACGCATGTGATACCCAGGCAGTCCTTCCAGACCCACCCCTGATCTCAACGCAGACAGTCGCATAAAGCCCATCCAGATAGGCCAGTTCCAGTTTGGTTCCTTTCGGAGTCCAAATGCAGCCGCCTCGCGCCTTTACGTCCGCCTCTTCCTGCGGACTGAGCGGCGGGCCGTACCAAGATCGTTTCCCGGCCTCGACCCAGCCCCACCCGTTGCAGACGACGGTGTCGCGGGCGGCCTCGTATCTCGGTAGCTTCGCGACCGGCCACGAAGGCGTCTCTGCGTGAGCGGCGCCGCCAGCCAGGCTCAGCACCGCCATTGCGTAGAGATACGGGTTCATTTGGTGCCCGACATGCCTTCCCATGCACGCGCCTAGACGTAGGGGATGATCGCGATCCCGACAGCGACAGCCGCCGCAGCAGCCTCTTGAGGCGCTCCATTCGCCTTCGACACGCCAATGAACAGCGTGAACCCCGCGATAACCGTCGCTATAGCGGAAACCAACCAGAAGACCTTTGTCATCGCACGCCCCAATCCGAGCGCGAACGCCAACCGTTCAGCGCAACCCGATTATGGCACTACCTCTTTTTTGAGGTATTTGCATTCCGGTGCAAAAAGTTCGTTGACCTGAATTTGCATTTCGGTGCAAGGTTCTTTGCACACCACCCCGCCGGAGCCCGCCGATGCCCTCCAACCCCTTCAACTGCCCTCCCCCGGTCTACCGGTCCATGGACCGCGCCACGCCCGTCGACATGCCGGCGCTGTGGGCCGTCCGCGTTCTCGGTCCTGGCCGGGTCCAGTATGTCGGCCGTCCGCGCCGCTCCACCGATCAGGGCGTCCAGTCCTTCGACGCCAGCCCGACCAGCTGGAGCCTTGACGGCAAGCCGCACGCCACGGTCGGCGAGCTGATCGGCGCGGCCGAGGCTGTGGCCTATCCGGTGGCTGCCTGAGTTTCGCGCCCTGCGCGTCCCCCTGCCCATCCGGGCGTTCCTCCCACCTCGCCGCCGGGCGCTCCCCCAGGGGCCCGGCGGCACCTTTCCGGATCCTCTCATGTCCGCCCCCTCCCGCCTGATCGTCACCGAGACCCTGACCGCCGACGGCTTGGCCGGCGTCGACCAGCACCTCGGCTTTGCCCAGCGCACCGCAGAGCAGGCGGCGACCGAGGGCGACGAGCGCGAGGCCAGCTTCTGGCGGCAGATCGCCGACCGCTGGCACGGCAAGCGCCTGGACCTGACGGCAGGGTGACGCTCCGCCAACCCAGAACACTGGCCGGCATGGGTGATCCCAGCCGGCTTGAGGCCGTGAGAGGTCCGGCAGCGCATCCCCCATCCCCGCGCGACTGCCCCCAGTCGAGCCGGGCCTCTCGCCCCGAAACCCTGGAGACGATCCGTGGACAACCAGCACAAGCACATCAAGGGATACCGGGACCTGTCGGCGGAAGAGATCGCGCTGATGAACGAGGCGAAGGCCAAGGCAGAAGAGGTCGGCGTCCTGGTGGACAAGATCGCCGCGACGCCCGGCATCGACGGTCGCTGGGTCGCCACCGGCAAGACCGACCTGCAGAAGGGCTTCATGAGCCTGATCCGCGGCATCGCCCAACCCACGACCTTCTGAGGCAGCGGGAAGGCGTCCCGTCCCAGCGTGAGCCTGACGAGGAGCGGCGATATCCGTAGTGCCGTCACGGGGCAAGCAACAGCGCAACACCTTGGACGCCGGGTCGCTCGACCCCGTCACCAGCAGAGCCGCCGGCCGGGAGCGTCATCCCGGCACCCCAACCACCAACCGATGAAAGGACGTCTCACAGGTCAGGAGTTTGGATGCCGGCGACCTTGGCCGGAGACCGGCATCCCCCCACCAGCCCCTTACCCAGCGATGGGTGGGGCTTGGGGCCGTAGAGAGGCGCCGCGGCGTGTCAGCGAGCCGGGACCCCGCCCAGGGCGGAACCAGTGGCGAGCATGTGGCCGGCACCGGCGCGGAGGATGGAAGCCGGCGCCTCTCCCCCCATTCGGCGCACAGACGCCACCGATGATGGAGACCTCCATGCCCCGCCCCTCGCTCTCCACCAATCGCCGCCTCGTGGACCTGTGGAACCTCTGCGTCGATACCGGCGCCGACGTGACCTTCCGCCCCGGCATCGGTCGCCCGCTCGTCACCCGCACCGCCAGCCGGGCGCACATGGTCGGCTCCGAGGCCTTCGTGTTCGTCATGGGCGCCGGCCGCGTGCCGCTCGACCGCGTGGTGCCGGCATGACGGTCATCAAGCCCCCGATCAGGTCGAGCCTCGAAACGAACGACCGACACATCATCCAGCGCGGGTTCTGGTGCGCAATCCCCATGCCGAAGGGGACGGCGGACTGCCTGATGGAGGCGGCCGACGCGGTGGTTGACATCTACCTGAACGACGTTGCGGCGCTTAGGGAGCGTCACCAGACGCTGGCTGGCGGCGCCGAATGGGACAACCGCCGCCGACGGGTGCGCTGATGCCCCGCCACGTCACCACCGCCCAGCTGGACGACCTGCACGCCCGCGGCCTGACCGACCGGCAGTTCCGGCGCTCGGTCTACGCCCTGGAGCACGGCGCCGATGCGCTGCAGCTGCTGGACCTCCGGACCCGGCGTGACGTGACGGCCAAGCTCTACGAGCAGGCGCTCGACGCCGCCCTGCTGCGGCTGCGCGACGGGAGCCTCCAGCCCTACCAGCTCCGGACGCTCGTCCAGGCCTTCGCCTCCTGGCAGGCCGCCGTGTCGGAGCTTCTCGATTTCGAAACCCGCCGGCACGTGCCGGCCGCTGCGGAGTGATCGTTATGCCGATCAGCCCTGAAAAGCGCGCTCTCTATCCGAAGGACTGGAAGGCCATCAGCCTCCGCATCCGCAAGGACCGGGCGCAGGACCGGTGCGAGTTCTGCCAGATCGCCGTCAACGGTCAGCCGCATCCGGTCACCCGAAGCAAGGTGGTCCTGACGGTCGCCCACCTCGACCACGACCCGACCAACAACCCCGACGATGGCAGCAACCACGCCGCCATGTGCCAGCGGTGTCACCTGACCTACGACGCGCCGCTGCACCGGGAGAACGCCGCCCGCACCCGTCGGGCCAAGGCACCACAACTCGACCTCGTCGACATGCTGGGAGCATGACCATGGCAAACGCCCTCAACGCCACCGTCATCGGCCGGGACGACTGGTCGACCGCCACCTTCGGGATCCGCACCAGCCAGGGCCTGCAGAACGTCACCGGCTCCGTCCGGCTGTGGTTCGGCGTCCATCGCGACAAGGCCACCCGCCGCTGGGTGCTGACCCACCTCCCCACCGGCGCGATGATCGGCGACGCCGACACCGAGGGGCAGCCCATCCGCGCTGTCGCCACGATCCGCAGCCTGATCGACTGGAGCTTCACCGACCGCGACGGACTGGCCCGCCAGGACCAGACGATGGTGCATGCCGCCTTGCGGTCCCACGGCATCAGCGCGCCCGACGACCCGAAGCGCCTCTGGCGCGGTGGCGACCAGGGGCTGCAAGCCGAGCGGGCCGCCTGACATGGCCGGCCCTTACACCATCACCCCGTCGGACCAGACCGCCCTCGGCACCCTGATCCACCTGCATGGCCGCGTGCTGCTGATCACCGGCATCTCCTCCGATTCCGCCGCCCAACACAACCGCCTCGCCGAGCTGATGGTCGGCGTGCTGGCCCGCCTCACCCTGGCCGAACAGGCCGAACTCGAAGCGATCGTCGGCGCGCATGAGACGCGCTGGACCCAGGAGACGCCCGCACAATGAAGACGCTGCTCTTCTACGACACCGAGACCACTGGTCTGCCCGATTTCAAGGCTCCTTCAGATGCCGCGCACCAGCCGCACATCACCCAGATCGCGGCCCTCCTGACCGATGAAGCCGGCAACAAGCTCGCCAGCCTCGACCTGCTGGTCCGCCCCGATGGCTGGACCATCCCGCCGGAGCTGCAGGAGCTGACCGGCATCACCATGGAACGGGCCGAGGCCGGCGGAGTGCCGGAGCTGGTGGCGCTGTCCGCATTCGAAGCCCTCTGGCGCCGTGCCTCCGTGCGCATCGCCCACAACGAGAGCTTCGACGCTCGCATCCTGCGGATCGGATTCAAGCGCTTCGCCGGCATCTGCGATCCGGAAGAATGGAAGGCAGGCCCGGCGAAATGCACCCAGGTGCTGTCCACGCCGATCCTGAAGCTGCCGCCGACCGAGAAGATGAAGGCGGCCGGTCGGAATCACCACAAGAGCGCCAACCTCCGCGAGGCCTACGAGTTCTTCACCGGCAAGCCGCTGTCGGGCGCCCACAACGCGATGATCGACGTCATGGGCGTGAAGGCGGTGTGGTTCGCCATCCAGGAGCGCAGTGCACCGTCGGTCCCGGCCAGGGCCACCGCTGACCTGTCGGAGGCGATCTGATGAACGCCCCCTCCCGCGCGCCCACCGTCGTCCGCTCCTCCTCGCTGTCCGGCTATCCCGATTGCCCGCGCCGCGCCGCCGCCAAGCTGTTCCTCCGCGAGATTGAAGCCGCCGGCTTCGAATTGCGCGACCTGCCCTCCAACGTCGGCGCCGCCGTCGGCACCGGGGTGCATGCCGCCGCCGCGCTGATCCTGAAGGAGAAGGCCGCCACCGGCAGCCTGCCGCCGGTCGACGTCGCGACCGATGCCGCCATCGAGGAGCTGCGCCGCGCCGCCGAGCCGGGCATCACCTATGACCGCGAGACGCCGGCACTGAACGAGGCCGAGCAGCAGGCCCGGCGCATGGTGCTGGTCTACCGGCACCAGATCGCCCCCGACGTTCAGCCCCTGATCGTGGAGGAGCGGCTGGAGGCGCAGGTCACGCCCGACATCATCCTGTCCGGCCAGTCCGACGTCATCGCCCGAGAGCCCGGCCGCATCCGCGACCTGAAGGGCGGCAAGACGATGGGCTGCCACAAGCCGCAGATCGGCTCCTACAGCCTGCTCGCACGCTCCAACGGGATCGATGTGACGGAAGCCTGTGTCGACTGGATTCAGCGCGTGCCGCTGAAGAAGGCGCAGCCTGACGCGGAGGTCCACCCCTACGACGTCGCCGCCGCCGAGACGGCCGCGGTCAACGTGCTGCGCCACATCGAGGGCGACCTGACCACCTTCCGCCACGGCGATCCGGAGCGGCACCTGTTGCCGGGCGACCCGTGGGCGTTCGTCGCCAACCCCTCTTCCAAACTCTGCAGTCAGAAATGGTGTGGGGCGTGGGGCACTGCGTTTTGCCGGGAGCATTCCGCCGATGAGTAGGGAAGTGCCCTTGGCTGGAGGCGGTGCCGCGTTGGTCGACGATCAGGACTTCCACTGGATCAGCCAGAGGAGCTGGTACCGGAACGCCGACGGGTACGCGATGTGCGATTTGTGGGGGCGTCGCGGCGGCATGAAAGTGCTGATGCACCGCCTGATCCTATTGGCCCCTGATACAGCGACCGTCGATCACGCTAACGGCATCATCCTCGACAATCAGCGCAAGAATCTGCGCCTTGCGTCCATGTCGGAGCAAAACGCGAACAAGCCGAAATTCCACGGCGGTAGCAGGTTCAAGGGCGTCCACAGACGCTGGGACGGCAAGAAATGGGTCGCCCAGATCAAAGCCAACGGTGAGCACCTCCATCTCGGCAGCTTTGAAACTGAAGAGGCAGCGGCCCGCGCCTACAACGCCGCCGCTCTCAAGCATCACGGCGCCTTCGCGCGCCTGAACGACATTCCCAAGGAGTGAACCATACCATGGCCGGAACCCCCGCCACCGCGCAACGCCGCCCGCCGCTGGTCCACCCGACCGGTCAGGAGCCGTCCCGCATTCAGGACCTGCTCCAGTCTCCGAAGACGGTTCAGCGTTTCCAGCAGCTCGTGCCGCGCCACCTGAACCCGGAACGCATGCTCCGCGTCATGGCGCAGGCGGTCTACAAAACCCCGAAGCTGGCCGAATGCGAACCCATGACGCTGCTCGGCTCGATGATGGCTTGCGCATCCTTCGGGCTGGAGCCGAACACGCCGCTGGGCCACGCCTACCTAATCCCGTTCGAGAAGAGGAGGAAGCAGGGCAATCAGTGGGTGACCGAGCGGGTCGACGTCAACCTGATCATCGGCTACCGCGGTTTTATCGACCTGGCGCGCCGCTCCGGCAATCTCGTCTCAATCCACGCCGATGTTGTCTACGGCGCGTATGGGGACATGCCGGCTGACGAGTTCAGCTTCGAGTACGGCAGCAACATGCACCTGCGGCATGTCCCAATCGGCGACAATCAGGGCCGTCCGCCGCTCTGGGCTTATGCACACGCCAGCCTGAAGGATGGGCAAGCTTTCGAGGCCCTGCCCTACGCCCGTGTCCTGCGTATCCGCGACAACTCCCAGGGCTATCAGGCCGCGCTCTCGGCCAAGCAAGAAGCGGAGCGGAATCCGAGCCAGAGCGGGTGGAAAATGCGCTCGTTCGACTCGTCGCCCTGGGTAGCCCACGAACACGAGATGGCGGCAAAGACCATGATCCGCCGGCTGTCGAAGGCCCTGCCGATGTCGATCGAATTCGCCAATGCCGTCCAGCTCGACGCCATGAGCGACACGGGTGGGGTGAACTACGCGGCGTTCACCGACGAAGGAGGGCGGCCCATCGACGTGCGCATCGACGATGTCTCGGCGGCAATCGACCACCGGCCCGAAGAGGCGATGGAGCCCGTGAGCGAAGGGCGCGAAGAGGCGCTGGTCGAGGCCGGACACGATCCGGAAACTGGTGAGGTTCATGAGCCGCCCCGCCAGGAGAAGCCGGCCGCCGCGAAAGCCAGCCGCAAGCAGGCACCGCCGCCGGCTGAAGACGACGAACTGTTCACCGCCACCTGACCGCCAGCCCATCGGAGGATTTCCCCATGCAGATCAGGATCCGTGATTTCCAGGTGGTCGAGCGCGCCGATCTCCTCGCCGGAGGGCTGGTGCTGGTCACCGGCAAGAACGCACAGGGCAAGTCGAGCGTGCTGAAGGCGACCGCCGCCGCCATGACCGGCCAGCTGCAGTTCGGCCTGCCGAAGAAGGACGCCAAGGCGCTGGTGCGGGCCGGCGCCAGCACTGCCACCGCCGCGGTGCAGGGCACCGACTGGACCGCCGGCGCCGCTTGGCCAAAGTGCGAGGGCAACACCACCGGCCAGCCGCCGAAGGTGACGCCCATCGCCGCCGGCTTGGCCAGCCTGCTCGACCTGTCCGCCAAGGACCGCGCGAAGCTGCTGGCCGAGCTGCTGAAGACGGCGCCCGACCGCGCCGACTTCGTCGCCGCCTGCACCGACGCCTCGATCAGCGAGGCCATCGCCGCCCAGGTCTGGACCGACATCGAAGGCAAGGGCTGGGACGCCAAGGCCACCGAGGTTGCGGACAAGGGCACCAAGCTGAAGGGGCAGTGGGAGCAGGCGACTGGCCAGCGGTTCGGCACCGAGAAGGTGCGGACGTGGCGGCCGGAGGGCTGGACCGACGACCTCGCCGATGCCTCGCTGGACGACCTGCAGGCCGAGGTCGGCGAGGCGCAACAGAAGCTGGAGCGCGCCGTCGCCGCGGCGGCCGTCGGACAGGCGGAACTGGACCGGCTGACCGCCGCGTGCGCCGACATCGACGAACTAAAGGAACAGTCGATCGAGGCGCAAATGGTCGCGACCAAGGCGAACTCGGCCTACGGCACCGCCCAGCGGGAGCGGGACGCCCTGCCGCCGGCGGCCCAGGCGAAGGGCCTCACCTGCCCCTGCTGCAACGCCGCCCTCCAGTTGTCCCACAACATGGGCGCCGACCAGAAGCTCGTGCAGGCCGAGCAGATCGGCGACGACGAACTGAAGAAGCGGCGCGATGCCATCGCGACGGCCGACGGCAAGCTGTCCCGGCTGAAGGGTGAGCGGGACACCGCCGAGCGGAAAGCGACCGAGGCGCAGCGCGCCTATCAGGCGGCGCAGCAGGCGGAGCGGCAGTTGGCCGAGCTGCGGAAGAAGGCGTCCGGCGGCCAGCCGGGCGACGACGTCGAGACCCTCCGCGCTCGCGTCTCCACTGCCGAGGCGCGCCACCGCGCGCTGAAGGCGAAGGAGGATGCCGAGCGGGTCGCCAGCCTGCTGGCGGTGAACCTCGCTATGCAGGCGATCATGGCGCCGGGCGGCCTGCGGCAGGCCAAGCTGGTGAAGGTGCTGGACACCTTCAACGGCGGTCCGCTGCGCAGCTTGTGCGAGGCGGCCGGCTGGGGCGATGTCCGGATCGAGCCGGACATGGGCGTCACCTATGGCGGCCGTCCCTACGAGCAGTTGGCCGGGCTGGGGCCGCAGCTGTCCTCCGATCAGTTTCGGGTCTACGCCACCCTGCAGGTCGCTCTCGCCCAGGTGCAGGGCTGCGCGCTGGTGATCCTCGATGGCGCCGACGTGCTCGACCAGAAGGGCCGCGGCGGGCTGCTGAAGATGCTCCGCGGCACCGGCATGGACGCGCTGATCGGCATGACCTTCAGCGCTCCCGACGTGGTTCCGGACCTGGAGGCGCGCGGCATGGGCCGGGCTTACTGGATCGACGGCGGCATCGCCCGGCCGCTGACCGAGGTGATGGCCGAGAAGAACCGGAAGGAGGCCGCGTGATGGCCCGCCGCAGCCGCAGCTACCAGCGCCGCCAGGAGCGGCGCGCCACCATCGGCCGAAAGGAGGCGGGCCTCAGCGCCCGCGAGGCCCTGGAGGCTGCCGACGCTCTCGATCTGCCGGACGGCGCGACCTTTGCGCTCGCCGCCGAGATGGCCGGCCTGGATCAAGACGAGTTCTTCGACCAGCTGGCCGCCAGCCGATGAACAGCCTGGTCGAAGGGTGGCGGATGGTGACCGAGGGGCGCGAGGCCGTGCTCCTCGATCCGCGCGGCGTCGAGGTGCTGCGGCACTGGTACGCCCCCTTCGTCCGTCGCTGCGCCCGGCGGCTCGGCAGCCGCAAGGGCCTCAACACCGAACTGGTGCGCGGCATCTGCAGATCCGAGGCGTATTTCCGCTTCGAGTTCAGCGCCGCTTACCGCGACGACTTCGATCAAGCGGCAAAGGCCGCGGAGTGAACCATGGTCGCCTACAGCTTCAAGAAGCGCTTCGCCGCGCCGATCATCGCCGGCCTTCAGCCGGGTCCGCTGGTCGACGGCATGAAGCGCCAGACTGTCCGTGCGGACCGGAAGCGCCATGCACGGCCGGGCGAAGAGCTGCAGCTTTACACCGGCATGCGCACTCGTTCGTGCCATTTGCTGGGCCGGGCGGTCTGCACCAGCGTGCTGCCGATCCGCCTCATGCTCGGCCCGTCGCCGGCTGTGGAGATCGGAGACGAGCCGGGGATCACTGACGCGGCCGGGCTCGACCTGTTCGCCCGCTTCGACGGTTTCTCGGATTGGCCGGACCTGTGCGCCTTTTGGGCTGCCGAGCATGAGGCACTGACGGACTTCAGCGGGGTGATGATCCGGTGGGAGCCGCGTTCATGAGCCGCGCGCAACCCACTCTCTTCGAGGACATGCGGACCACTCTGCCCGAGGCCATCGACCTCACCGTCCAGAGCCTCCAGGCCTATGGTCCGCAGCACGAGCACTGGGCCATCGCCTACAGCGGCGGCAAAGACTCCACCGCCACGCTGACCCTCATCATGCACCTGATCGAGACCGGCCGGGTGCCGGCGCCGAAGTCGCTGACGGTCTGCTACGCCGACACCCGCATGGAGCTGATCCCGCTGGCCTTCGCCGCTTCGCGGATCATGGAGCAACTGCGAGCCCGCGGCGTCGACGTCAGGGTCGCCGTGGCGCCGATGGACCTGCGCATGATGGTCTACATGCTGGGCCGGGGCGTGCCGCCGCCCTCCAACTCCTTCCGCTGGTGCACGCGCCAGATCAAGGTGGAGCCGATGCAGGCGGTGCTGGCTGACAAGCTCCATCAACTCGACATGGATGGCAATGAGGCGCTTTTCCGTGCCTTGGAAGCGAAAGCGCGTGGCGCTGGGAACGGCTGGCAAGCCGGCAGGATGATTGAGCGGATCAGCTGGCAGCCTTCGACCGTGCTGATGATCACGGGAGTCCGGATCGGCGAGTCCGCCGCGCGCGACGCCCGCATCGCCGTCAGCTGCGGCAAGGACGGCGCCGAATGCGGCCAGGGCTGGTACCAGGAGGTGCTGCCCGACGCCGCCGGCATCCGCGGCCGCATCGCCACCCTCGCGCCGATCCTGCACTGGAGAGTCTGTCAGGTTTGGGATTGGTTGATGTTCGAAGCCCCGGCGCTGGGCTGGGCAACGGCCGACGTGGCGGACGCCTATGGCGGGGACGAGGCCGAGGAGGTGAATGCCCGGACCGGCTGCATCGGCTGCCCGCTGGCCAGCCGCGATCTAGCGCTGGAGACGGTGCTGCGCTCTCCGCGCTGGTCCTATCTCCGGCCGCTGGCCGACTTGAAGCCGCTCGTCTATCGCGAACTGCGCAAGCCGAAGTGGCGGCTCCGCAAGACTGGGATGGACGAGACTGGCAACATCGCCGCCGGCAAGAACAAGCAGCGCATGGGGCCGGTCACGCTGGACGGCCGGCGGATGGCGTTGGAGCGGGTGCTCGACATTCAGCGCCGGTGCAACGACGCCGCCGCCGGTCTCGGTCGCCCAACTGTCGACCTGCTGAACGCGGAGGAAGAGACCCGCATCCGCGAACTGATCGCCGCCGAGACTTGGCCCCAGGGCTGGGATGGCGACGAGCCGACCGGCGACGTGCCTCTCGACTTGGTCTATCGCGACGGGCTGGTGCAGCCCCTGCTGGTGAGGTGATCCATGCCCAAGGCCCTGCGCATCACCATGCCCGACGGCAGCCAGTGGGACGTGCCCCTGGAGATCATCGCTCGCAGCCGAGCCGCCCATTATGCGGACGAGTTCGGCGGCGATGCCCAGCGGTCCCTTGCCGAGGATACCTTGCCGCTATTCGAGGAGTATCCGGACGAGGCCATCGACTGGGCCTCCAACAACATGAACTGGTCGGAAGTCGCCGCCCACGCGGTGCAGTCGGTTCCGCCGCGCCCGCTGACCGACCGGGACAAGCAGACGGGCTGGATGACCGGAGATCGGGAAATCGTGGAGCTGGGAGGCTGAGGATGGACAAGCTGCTGACGCTGGAGGAATGGGCCGCAACGGTGTTCGGCGCCCACCCGCCCCACATTGCGACCCTTCGCCGCTGGGCGCGGGAGAGCCGTATCTTCCCGGCGCCCCAGCTCCATGGGCGCTCCTACTATGTCCTGGCCACCGCCCGCTACATCGACCCCACCAAGCCCATCGCTCCGCAGGCTGCCCAGGCCGCACCGCGCCGTGGATCGTTGGCCGACAGAATCATGAAGGAGCGCGGTCTTGGGAAGACGGCGTAGCCGGCAGACCCGGAGCCTGCCCGCGAACCTGTACGAGCGCTCCGGCTATTACTCGTGGCGCGATCCGCAGACCGGCAAGGAGCATGGCCTCGGTCGCGACCGGCGCAGCGCCGTTGAACAGGCCATTGAGGCGAACCTCGTGGTCGAGGGGCTGCAGAACAAGCGCCGGCTGGTCGATCGGCTGAACACCGGCCCCAACAACAGCGTCGGCGCGTTCTGCGACCTCTATTCCGGCATCGTCGACAGCCGCAAGGAAGCCGGCCGGATCAAGAAGGCCACCCACGAGCATCTGTCGCAGCGGATCCGGCATCTCAGGGCAGCGCTGGGCGAACGCCGCATGGACGCCATCACCACCCGCGACATCGCCGACTATCTCACCACCTGGGAGGAGCGCGGCAAGCTGCGGATGGCGCAGTCGGTCCGCGCCTTCCTGCTGGACCTGTTCACCGTCGCCAAGTCGAAGGGGTGGGTGACGCTCAACCCGGTCACCGACACGAAGGTGGCGCCGGCGGAGGTGCAGCGCGCCCGCCTGACCCTGGACGACTTCCGCGCCATCCATGCCGTCGCGGTGAAGGACTATGCGCCGTGGCTGGCCAGGGTGATGGAGCTGGCGCTCGTCACCGGCCAGCGGCGCGAGGACCTCGCCACCATGGGGCCGCGCGACGTCCGCGACGGCAAGCTCTGGATCATCCCGAAGAAGACCGAGAGGCACGGCATGCGCATCTGCATCCCGCTCGACCTGCGCCTGCAGGCCGTCAACTGGTCCGTCGGCGAGGTGATCGCCCGATGCCGGGACAAGGTGCTGAGCCCGCGCTTCATCCACCACAGCGGCTTTGCCGGCCGGGCGAAGCCGGGTGACGGCATCCGCCCGCACACGATCAGCATGTGGTTCGCCGAGGCGCGCGACAAGACCGGCCGGACCTGGGCTGACGGCAGCACGCCGCCGAGCTTCCACGAGATCCGCTCGCTGGCCGCCCGGCTGTATCACGAGCAGGGGATCAATGCGCAGTCGCTGCTTGGACACAAATCCGCCGACATGACGGCCCTGTACCGGGACGTCCGAGGCGCCGAGTGGATCGAAGTAAAAGCGACGTAGATGCTTGGGCGGCCGTTTCGAAATCGGTCGCTAAGCATTTGATTCCGTTGTTACGTGTTGCGCCATTTCCTACCGTGCCAGTGCCACGCCAAAGCTCAGCTAACGCGTTGATCTGGTGGCGGAAACTCGGTGTCGCCGCGCCTTAGATGGTCTGTACGGTTCACTGAAAACCTAATCCGAACAGACCATTGGCTGATAATTCTCAAGTTCTGGCTCAAGGGAGCGGTCAGGAAGCGATGAACGCCGCGTAGGACATGACGCCGACGAACATCAGAAGTGAAACCATGCGTGCCATTTGAACCTCCATTGGACAGGAGATGCCCCGTCCTGCTGGAAGAGATCTAATCCTGCGCGGACCCAGGATAAACGCACGGATCCCGTTTTCACCGTTCGCCCAGCGCGAACAATCCAATCCACTCTCTGCGGCAACTGCGCAGCCAGACTGGCAACAAACTTGCCACTTTCCGCGCATGCTGTAATGTTGATGTCCACAATCGCTGCTATATCGAGCGATGGATGCGAAAATGTGCAATCCGATCAATGACCTGACCGAACCATCAATCCTGGCATGGAACTTGTACGAACGAAGGATCGGCGGCAGGGCGCCGCTCCATCGGACAGAGGCCGGGGCACGGGAATGGATTTGGCGGGAGACGAAAGCAGTCGCGGAACGGCGCGGATCCTAGTGTTGGGCATCGGCAATATCCTGTGGGCCGACGAAGGCTTCGGTGTCCGCACGGTGGAGCGTCTGGCGGCCGATTGGCGCTTTCCCGACAGCGTCACCCTGATGGATGGCGGGACCCAAGGTCTGTACCTTCTGCCGCATCTGGAAAATGCCGACGCGCTGATCGTGGTCGATGCCATCGACTACGGCCTGCCGCCCGGCACCCGCCGGGTCTTCCATGGCGAAGACGTGCCGGCCTTCCTGGGCGCCAAGAAGATGAGCCTTCACCAGACCGGCTTCCAGGAGGTGCTGGCGAGCGCCATGTTCCTTGGCCGCTGCCCGCAGAAACTGGTTTTGGTCGGCGTCCAGCCGGAATGCCTGGAGGATTACGGCGGCGGCCTGACCGACACCGTCGCTGCGCAGGTCGTCCCGACCATTGAGGTCATCCTGACCCTTCTGCGCGACGAGTTCGGCGTGGAGGGCACGCCCCGTGACGCTGCCGCCGACATTGCCGCCCCGGCCATCGCTCGCGACGCCTACGAGGGTGGGCGCCCGAGTGCCGAGGACGCCTGCCGCATCGGCGATCCCCGCATTCTGGCGGCGCTGTCCGCCACCGAGACCTGAGGGGAGCGCCCGGCCATGTGCATCGGCATTCCCCTCCGCCTGACCGGCGTCGACGGCGTCGCCGGACGGACGGAGGATGGCTCGCTCATCGACCTGTCGCTGGTCCCCGATGCCGGTCCCGGTGACTGGGTGCTCGGCTTCCTCGGCGCGGCGCGCCGCCTGCTGGACCCGGAGGAGGCCGCCCAAATCCTGGACGCCCTTGCCGCGATGGCCGCGGCGCTGGACGGGGAACGGCTCGACAGCGCCTTCGCCGATCTGACCGACCGCGAACCGACCCTTCCCCCCCACCTGGAGGCGGCCCGCGCGGCCGGCCTGACGGAGGCCTGACGCCCATGACCGACCTTGCCACCCTTCCCGCCAAGCCGCGGCTGCCCTTGCCGCCGCTGGTCGATCTGCTGACCGACGTGCATGGTTATCTGCGGCTCGACCATGCCGACGACCGGCCCTGGCTGGACGATTTGGGCAAGGATTGGCCGGGCAAGGATTGGGTGGTCTTCCTGCCCGGCCATGGCAAGGGCAATGCCGAGACCGCCGACGTCGCCGTCATCCTGCCGGAACTGGTCCGCGCCCTGCACCCGCGCCTGACCCCGGCGGTGGCCGGCGAAGCGGCGGAGCGGGCGATCCTGGCGCTGACCGGCATGATGAGCCTGCCGGCGCTGGTCTTCCTGCGCGGCGACCGGCTGCTGGGCAGCATACCCCGCGTGCGCGACTGGGACGATTACCTGCAGCGGATCGGTGAGATTCTGGAAGGCGCTTCGGAAGGCGGTGCGGCATGAGTTCCCTGTTCGGCATGACCCATCCGCCGGTCGGCTTCGGCCCCGGCAGCCAGCCCGACGCGACCGAGGAAGGGCTGGAATATTTGCCGATGCCGTCGGGCATGCGCGTCTATGAACCGCACCTGCCGGAGGTCGCCGATCCCGCCCGCGCCGCCGCCGCCCGTGCCGTGCTGACCCGCATCCACGAGGGGCTGGTCAACTGGACCGCCGGCGAGGAAATCCGCATCCCGGTCGATGATCTCGACGCCCCGGTGCTGGCCCTGGTCGACGAGGCGCTGGGTGAGGGCGAAGTCGCAGTCAAGATGGAGCGGGCCGGCGACCGGCTGGAGATTCAGGAGGCGTCGCTGGCCGGGGTATGGCGCGTGCGTGGCTTCGGTGACGGTGCCGTGCGCGAAAGCCTGCTGGTCGGCGCTTTCCCGCGGGTGGCGCTGAACCGCGCCTTCACCGCCGTGACGCCAGTGGCAGCCGGGCCGGCGCCGGCCGGGCTAATGAACGGCCTGCCGATCCTGACCGAACTGCTCGACCGCAGCGCCGCCTGGCGCCGCGGCGACGCACCCCACGCGGTGAATTTCAGCCTGCTGCCCCACACGCCGGAGGATTTGGCCTTCATCGAGCAAAGGTTGGGCGTGGGCGCCACCACCATCCTGTCGCGCGGCTACGGCAATTGCCGCGTCACCGCCACCGCGACGCCGAACGTGTGGTGGGTGCGCTATTACAACTCGGTCGATACGCTGATCCTCGACACGGTGGAGATCGTCGACGTGCCGGCGGTGGTCTGCGCCGCGGCGGAGGACATTGCCGACAGCGCCGAACGGCTGGCCGAAATCCTCGACGCGCTGGCGACCGATCTGGAGCGGGTGCGATGAGCGCCGCCGCTTCCCGTTTCGAAGGCTCCTATCTCGGCGACGCCACGCGCATTGGTGCGGCGACGCGGATGGAATGCAAGATCTGCTGGCATGTCTACGACCCGGCGGAAGGATGCGAGCATTGGCAGGTGCCGCCCGGCACGGGCTTCGCCGCCCTGCCCGACCATTGGCGCTGCCCGGTCTGCGACGGCGCCCGCGACCAGTTCATGGCGCTGGACGGCGAGCCGGTGACGGCCGAAGCGGCGGCGACCGTTCCCTCGGTCGATGCCGGCCCTGCCCTGCCGACCGGGTCCATCGCACGGCTGGAAGCCGCTTTCTGCGAGATCCACACCGCGCAGATGCGCGGCCTGCCCATCGTCAACGACGCGCTGGCGGTGAAGGCCGTGGGCTTCCGCCGCCATGGCGAACGCTGGCTGGGCGCGCTGGTCACGCCCTGGTTCCTCAACATCGTCCTGCTGCCGGGCGAGGGCGACGACTGGTCGGGTCTGGTGCCGGGGGCCAAGGAACTGATCGAGTTCCCGTCCGGCCGCTACGAGTTCGTCCATGCCAACCGCAAGGGCGTCGGCGCCTACAAGGCCTGCTCGCTGTTCTCGCCGATGTTCGAGTTCGCCTCCATGCTCCAGGCGACCGAAACGGCCTCGGCGGCTCTGGTCTCCCTCTTCGATCCCTCCATCCGCGAAGACGGCGCCCAGACCGCCGAGATCCGCCGCCGGCGCGAGGAGGAACTCGCCCCGTCGCCCGAACCCGCTCCGGCCCCGGTCGAACCGGTTCGCCCGTCGCGCCGAGTGCTGCTCGGCATGGGGTCTGCAGAGGCTGCCGATGCATGAGATGGCGCTCTGCGAAAGCCTGCTCCAGGCGATGGAGGAGGCCGGGCGGGCGAACGGCTTCAGCCGCGTGACCAAGGTCCGGCTGGAGATCGGCCGCTTCGCCGGGGTGGAGGTGGGGGCGCTGCGCTTCGGCTTCGACGTGGTGACGCGCGGTTCCCTGGCCGACGGGGCGGAGCTGGTGGTGCTGGAGGTGCCGGGCCGCGGCTGGTGCTTCGACTGCAACGACACGGTGGATCTGGACGACCGGCTGTCGCCCTGCCCACACTGCGGCGGCAGCCGGCTGCATCCCAACGGCGGCACCGAGATGACGATCAAGGATCTCGAGGTCGAATGAAAAAGGAGTCCGCGCGATGACCGACACCGCCCGCCCCGGCATCCTGGTGGTGGATGACGAGCCGCGCTCCGTCGAGGTCATCGCCCGCCTGCTGGACGAGGAGTTCGAGGTCTTCACCGCCCTGTCGGCGGAAGACGCCCTGCGCCTGCTGGAAACCGAATGGATCCAGGTGGTCTTCTCCGACCAGCGGATGCCGGAGGTCAGCGGCGTGGAGTTCCTGACCCAGGTGCGCGAACGCTGGCCCGAGGTGGTGCGCATCGTCATCACCGGCTACATCGACCCCGAGGACATCATCGGCGCCATCAACACCGCCGGCATCCACCAGTTCATCACCAAGCCATGGCACCCCGACCATCTGCTGCTGACGGCCCGCAATGCGGCGAAGATGTACCAGTTGCAGCGCGAGCATGACCGGCTGACCAGCGAGTTGAAGCTGCTGCCGCCGCTGGCCGAAACCCGCGTGGCGACCAAGCGGGAGCGGGTGCGCCAGTCCTACCGCTTCGACGGCCTGATCCGTGCCGAGGGCAGCCCGGTGGAGGAGGTCTGCCGTCAGGCGGAGCGGGTGGCGGGCTTCAACGTCCCGGTCCTGGTGTTGGGCGAGACCGGCACCGGCAAGGAACTGCTGGCCCGCGCCATCCATTACGGCAGCCCGCGCTCCGACCAGCCCTTCTACTGCGAGAATTGCGGCGCCATCCCGGACGAACTGTTGGAAAGCGAACTGTTCGGGCATAAAAAGGGCGCCTTCACCGGTGCCCACTCCAGCCGCGTCGGGCTGCTGGAGCAGGCGGACGGCGGCACCATCTTCCTCGACGAGATCGGCGACATCAGCCCGGCCTTCCAGGTCCGGCTTCTGCGCTTCCTGCAGGAGGGCGAGATCCGGCCGGTGGGGTCGAACGAGACGCGGCGTGTCGATGTCCGCGTCGTCGCCGCCACCCACCGCGACCTGACCGCCGAGGTGAAGGCCGGCCGTTTCCGCGAGGATCTCTATTACCGGCTCAGCACCATGACGCTGACCATGCCGCCGCTGCGTGACCGGCCCGACGACATCCCGGTGCTGGCCCGTCACATCCTCGACCGGCTGTCGGCCGCCCATGGCAAGCCTGTTGCCGGCTTCGCCCCCGACACCATGGCCTGCCTGGAAGCCTATGGCTGGCCCGGCAACGTGCGTGAGCTGCAGAACGAGATCATGCGCATGCTGGTGCTGTGCGAGGGCGACACGCTGGGTGCCGACCTGCTGTCCGACCCTGTGCTGCGCGGCGCGGCGCTGAACACCCGCCCGGCCTCGCCTGAGGACGGTCCGCTGCCGCCGCTCGACCTGATCGGCCAGGGCGGGCCGCTGAAATCGCGGATCGAGCGGGTGGAGGCCGGCATCCTGATGGAGACGCTGGTCCGCTGCCGCTGGAACAAGAGCAAGGCCGCCGACGAGCTGGGCCTGTCGCGCATGGGCCTGCGCGCCAAGCTGGAACGCTACGGCATCGAGCGCGGGCCGGCGCAGCGGCATTGATGCCGCGCTTTCCCAATCACCAAAACCACAAGACCCCCGAGGAGCCGTTCGATATGTCGAAGATCACTCGCCTTGCCATCCTCTCTGCGGCCATCGCGCTTGCCGCCACCCCTGCTGTCGCCCATCCCGGCCATCTCGCCGGGGCCGGCTTCCTCGACGGCGCCGCGCACCCGCTGGGCGGGCTCGACCACCTGATCGCCATGGTCACCGTCGGCGTCTATGGCGCCACCATCGGCGGGCGCGCCGTGCTGGCGGTACCGGGGGCGTTTCTGGCCGCCATGCTGGCTGGCGGACTGTTCGCGCTGACCGGCGGCGAGCTGCCGCTGGTCGAGCCGACCATCTATGCCTCCACCGTCGTACTGGCCCTGCTGTGCGTCATGCCGATGTCGCGCAACGGCCTGATCGGCGTCGTCTTCGCCGCCGGCTTCGGCCTGTTCCACGGCTTCGCCCATGGGGCGGAGATGCCGGCCGACGCCGCGGCTCTGGGCTATGCCGCCGGCTTCCTCGCCAGCACCGCCGGGCTGCATGCGGCCGGCGTGGCGATCGGTTACGCGATCCACCGCCTGATCGGCCGGCCGGAAGAGGAAAGCCGGACGGCCTGACCCCACCGGCAACTCTCCTTCCACCCCGGCCGTCGTTTCGGCCGGGGAGTTGCCAGCGGCAAAGGCCCCTGTCCCTTTGTGACCGTTGGTTTGCCCAATGTTCGTACTACGGCACGATTGTTGCCTATGCCCGACAGAGAAGCGCACCGGACCCTCGCACGCCGGTGCCGCCCGACGGGAGAAAACAAACCGATGGCAACGCTGGAAACCTTCTACGAGGTGATGCGGCGGCAGGGGATCACACGCCGTTCGTTCCTGAAATACTGTTCGCTCACCGCCGCGGCCCTCGGGCTGGGGCCGGAACTGGTGCCGCAGATCGTCCACGCCATGGAAACCAAGCCGCGCACCCCGGTGCTGTGGCTGCACGGGCTGGAATGCACCTGCTGCTCCGAATCCTTCATCCGCTCGGCGCACCCGCTGGTGAAGGACGTGGTGCTGTCGATGATCTCGCTGGATTACGACGACACGCTGATGGCGTCGGCCGGCCATCAGGCCGAGGCGATCCTCGACGAGGTGATGGAGAAGTACAAGGGCAACTACATCCTGGCGGTGGAGGGCAATCCGCCGCTGAACCAGGACGGCATGTCCTGCATCGTCGGCGGCAAGCCCTTCACCGACCAGCTGCGCAAGGTCGCCAAGGATGCCAAGGCGATCATCTCCTGGGGTTCCTGCGCCTCCTTCGGCTGCGTCCAGGCGGCGCGCCCTAACCCGACCCGCGCCACCCCGGTGCATGAGGTCATCACCGACAAGCCGATCATCAAGGTGCCCGGCTGCCCGCCGATCGCCGAAGTGATGACCGGCGTCATCACCTACATGCTGACCTTCGACCGCATCCCGGAACTGGACCGTCAGGGCCGGCCGAAGATGTTCTACAGCCAGCGCATCCACGACAAATGCTATCGACGCCCGCATTTCGACGCAGGCCAGTTCGTGGAGTCCTTCGACGACGAGGGCGCGCGCAAGGGCTATTGCCTCTACAAGGTCGGCTGCAAGGGCCCGACCACCTACAACGCCTGCTCCACCGTCCGCTGGAACGAGGGCACCAGCTTCCCCATCCAGTCCGGCCACGGCTGCATCGGCTGCTCGGAGGACGGCTTCTGGGACAAGGGGTCCTGGTACGCCCGCCAGTCCGATATCCTCCAGTTCGGGATCGAGGCCAACGCCGACGAGATCGGCACCACCGCCGCCATCGGCGTCGGCAGCATCATCGCCGCCCACGCGGCGGTCAGCGCCCTGAAGCGCGCACAGCACAAGGGAGACGTCTGACCATGGGCATCGTCCAGACCCCGAACGGCTTCTCGCTCGACAACGGCGGCAAGCGCATCGTCGTCGATCCGGTCACCCGCATCGAAGGCCACATGCGCTGCGAGGTGAATGTCGACAGCAACAACGTCATCCGCAACGCGGTGTCGACCGGCACGATGTGGCGTGGCCTTGAAGTCATCCTGAAGGGCCGCGACCCGCGTGACGCCTGGGCCTTCGTCGAGCGCATCTGCGGCGTCTGCACCGGCTGCCACGCGCTGACCTCGGTCCGCGCGGTGGAGGATGCGCTGCAGATCCGCATCCCGAAGAACGCCCACCTGATCCGCGAGATCATGGCGAAGACGCTGCAGGTCCATGACCACATCGTCCATTTCTATCACCTGCACGCGCTAGACTGGGTCAACCCGGTCAACGCGCTGAAGGCCGATCCGCAGGCGACCTCGGCTCTGCAGCAGGCGGTGTCGCCGCGCCATGCCAAGTCCAGCCCCGGCTATTTCCGCGATGTCCAGACACGCCTGAAGAAGTTCGTGGAAAGCGGCCAACTCGGCATCTTCAAGAACGGCTATTGGGACAACCCGGCCTACAAGCTGTCGCCGGAAGCCGACCTGATGGCGGTGACCCATTACCTGGAGGCGCTCGACCTCCAGAAGGACATCGTCAAGATCCACACCATCCTGGGCGGCAAGAACCCGCACCCGAACTACATGGTCGGCGGCGTTCCCTGCGCCATCAACATGGATGGTACCGGGTCGTCGGGCGCGCCGCTGAACATGGAGCGGCTGAACTTCATCCGCGCCCGCATCCAGGAGGCCACGGCCTTCGTCGAAAACGTCTATCTGCCGGACGTGCTCGCCATCGCCAGCTTCTACAAGGACTGGCTCTATGGCGGCGGGCTGGCGGCGACCAACGTCATGGACTACGGCGATTACGAAAAGGTGCCGTACGACCATTCGACCTGCCAGCTGCCGGGCGGCGTCATCCTGAACGGCAACTGGAACGAGGTCCATCCCATCGACCCGCGCGACCCGGCCCAGGTGCAGGAGTTCGTCGCCCACAGCTGGTACCATTATGAGGACGAGAGCAAGGGCCTGCACCCGTGGGACGGCGTGACCCAAGCCAAGTTCGAACTCGGCGCCAACACCAAGGGCACCCGCACCGACATCAAGGAGCTGGACGAGGCCGCCAAGTACTCCTGGATCAAGGCGCCGCGCTGGCGCGGTCATGCGGTGGAGGTCGGCCCCCTGCCCCGCTACATCCTGGCCTATGCCCAGGGCGTCGGTTACGTGAAGGACCAGATCACCGAATCGCTGGGCGCCTTCAACAAGCTGGCCGGCACGAATTTCACGCCGCAGCAGGCGCTGCCGACCACAATCGGCCGTACGCTGGCCCGTGCGCTGGAATGCCAGTATTGCTGCACCATGATGATGGACGATTGGAACGCCCTGATCGCCAACATCAAGGCCGGCGACACCGCCACCGCCAATGTCGAGAAGTGGGACCCGAAGACCTGGCCGAAGGAGGCCAAGGGCGTCGGCACCGTCGCCGCCCCGCGCGGCGGTCTCGGCCACTGGATCAAGATCAAGGACGGCAAGATCGACAACTACCAGTGCGTCGTGCCGACGACCTGGAACGGGAGTCCGCGCGATCCCAAGGGCAACATCGGGGCGTTCGAGGCCTCGCTGCTGAACACGCCGATGGCCCGCCCGGACGAGCCGGTGGAGATCCTGCGCACCCTGCACAGCTTCGACCCGTGCCTTGCCTGCTCCACCCACGTCATGGCGCCGGACGGCGCCGAACTGGCCCGCGTCACCGTGCGCTGACCGGCAACCGAGGAGGATTACGTCATGGCTCCTCTCGACGATGTGAAGCCGGTCGCGACACCGGATGAGGAGGGGACGGCCGCTCCGGCGGCCGGCCGCTTCCTGAAGGCGATCTATGTGTACGAGGTGCCGGTGCGGGTCTG
>NZ_FXAK01000004.1 GCF_900177515.1 Azospirillum oryzae | reverse complement strand
TAATCGGTGACCATGGCGACGGTCGCGTAGCACATCTCCGCCTCGCGGGCGAGCTTGGCCTCCGGCATGTTGTCATGCCGATCGCAGCCCCAGCTGCGGTAGAGGTTGGATTCGGCGACGGTGGAGAATTGCGGCCCCTCCATCACCATGTAGGTGCCGCGCCGCTGGTGCGGGATGTCCAGCTCGACCAGCGCCTGTTCGATCAGGTCGCCCAGCCGGCCGCAGACCGGATGGCCCAGCGCCACATGGGCGACCAGCCCGCTGCCGAAGAAGGTCTTGTCGCGGGCGAAGGTACGGTCGATGAACTGGTCGATGACCACGAAGGTGCCCGGCGGCAGATGCTCCTTCAGCGAGCCGACCGCCGACACCGACAGGATCTCGGTCACGCCCAGCTGTTTCAGCGCGTGGATGTTGGCGCGGAAATTCAGCTCCGGCGGGATGCGGTGGCCGCGGCCGTGGCGCGGCAGGAAGACCAGCTTCTGCTCCGCCAGCTCGCCGGTCAGCAGCTCGTCGGACGGGTCGCCGAAGGGCGTGGTCACCTTGACCCAGCGGGTGTTCTCCAGCCCGTCGATGTCGTACAGGCCGCTGCCGCCGATCACGCCCAGAACCGCACTGCCAACCGTTTCGCCAACCGCATCACCGCTCATGCCCTGCTCTCCCCGCTGAAGCCGGTGCGACTATTCCGGGCAGACCGGGAGAACAGCGGACTTCCTCCACAAGCGGCCACAAGCAGATTGATGCGGGTCCATTCACCCCTACCCTCGCCCATCCTGTTGTGGATCCAGGCCGGTTTTGGGCCGGCTTCAAATGGAGTGTCATGTCATGCGGATCGACGGGACGGCCTATCGCACCATCTGGCCGGACGGCGAGGGGGCCGTCGCCATCATCGACCAGACCCGGCTTCCGCACGACTTCGCCGTCGTCCGCCTGACCAGCCTGGAGGAGGCCGCCCACGCCATCCGCGCCATGCTGGTGCGCGGCGCGCCGCTGATCGGTGCGGCGGCGGCCTATGGCGTCCCTGCGCGCCGACGCCCCGACCGCGGGCTGGAGCATGCCTGCGCCACCCTGCTGGCGACCCGTCCGACCGCCGTCAACCTGCGCTGGGCGCTGGAACGCATGCGCGCCCTGCTGGCCCGCTGCCGGAGGCCCGGCGCGTCGGGGCCGCCGAGGCGGAGGCCGCGGCCATCGCCGACGAGGATGTCGGGATCAACCGCTCCATCGGCCTGCACGGCGCCGCCCTGATCCGCGCCGCGGCCGCGCGCAAGGGGGCGGGCGAGCCGGTCAACGTGCTGACCCACTGCAACGCCGGCTGGCTCGCCACCGTCGATTGGGGCACGGCGCTCGCCCCCGTCTATGCCGCCTTCGAGCAGGGCATCCCGCTGCATGTCTGGGTGGACGAGACGCGGCCGCGCAACCAGGGCGCCAGCCTAACCGCCTGGGAGCTGAAGCATCACGGCGTCCCCACACCGTCATCGCCGACAATGTCGGCGGCCACCTGATGCAGCATGGCAAGGTCGATCTGTGCATCGTCGGCACCGACCGCACCACCGCGACCGGCGACGTCTGCAACAAGATCGGCACCTATCTGAAGGCGTTGGCCGCACACGACAACGGCGTGCCCTTCTATGTCGGGCTGCCGTCGCCGACCATCGACTGGACCATCGGCGACGGCGTGCGGGAGATCCCCATCGAGGAGCGCGACGGCCGCGAGGTGAGTGAGCTGACCGGCCGCACCGCCGACGGCCGGATCGAGACGGTGCGCGTCACCCCCGGGCAGCCCGGTCGCCAATTACGCCTTCGACGTCACCCCGGCCCGGCTGGTGACCGGCCTGATCACCGAACGCGGGCGTCTGCCCCGCCACGCGCGACGGACTGCTCGGGCGTTCCCGGAGCGGGGTGAGGGGGGTGCCGTTCACTGACGGTCGCCTCGGTCAGGGTGGAGCGGGAGCGGGCGGATAATGCTTTCCCCCCGTTCGGCGATCCGTTCGGCATCGAAGTCCGTCAGGCGTCTCTCGGCCAGATCGGTCATGCCTCGGTTAATATCCGCCTTCAGCGACGCGAATTCCTGGCGCGGCAGGGCAGTCCGCCAAGGTGATGGTCAGGACGTTCGATCTCGGTCATGACTGCTCCTCATGGAATACTCGATCATACCCGTTGAGGCCGTCAACCCGCCCCTTCCACCACCCTCCCGCGCCCGCCGCAGGTCGGCGACGAAGTCGCGATAGGCCTGCTTCCGCCCCCTTGCCGGCCGGCAGGCGCAGCAGGTAGGACGGGTGGACGGTGACGAAGCCTTCCCCAGTCGCCGAACCCCATCGGCCCGCGTTCCCGCAGGACCGACCACGCTGCGCCCGGTCAGCGCGAGCGCCGCCGTGGCGCCCAGCGTCACCACCAGGCGCGGGCGGACGAAGGACAGCTCCTTCATCAGCCACCAGCGGTAATGCTTCACCTCGCCGGCGGTCGGCGACTGGTGCAGGCGGCGCTTGCCGCGGGCGACGAACTTGAAATGCTTCACCGCGTTGGTCAGGTAGGCGGCGCTGCGCTCGATCCCGGCCTCCTCCAGCGCGCGGGTCAGCAACTGGCCGGCCGGGCCGACGAAGGGGCGGCCCTCCAGGTCCTCCTGGTCGCCCGGCTGTTCGCCGACGATGGCGATGGCGGCCCCCTCCGGCCCCTCGCCCGGCACCGCCTGGGTCGCCCCCGGCACCAGGGGATCCGCCGCCAGGATGATGCGGTTCAGCTCGGCCAGCGTCACCGGCTCCTGCCGGGCCATGGCGGCGACGGCCTTGTCCGGGTTGCGGCGGCGGGGGGCGGCGGCCTCCGCCTCGATCATCGCCTGCACCCGCGCGGGCGCGGAGCGGATCATGGCCGGGATGGCGGCGGCTTCCGGCAGGTTGGCCCAGTATTTCCGCGGCATCTCCGCCCGCATCGCCGTGGGGTTCACCCGCGCCGGGTTGAAGGTGCTCTCGTAATAGCGCTGCCAGCCCTCGGCGAAGCGGTCGTCGCGGTCGAGCCCTTCCGGCCTCAAAGCCGCCGGCCCGACGGTCAGCGAGCGCCGGTCCCAGTGCAGCGAGCCCACCGGCGTCAGGATGGTCCAGACCAGACTCTCGAAGCGCTCGACGAAGAAGGGGGCGGTGGCCTCGACGATGAAATGGTCCGGCTCGAACCACGCGACGTAGCGTTCCGTTCCATCGGGGTCGCGCACCTCATGGAAGCGCAGGAAGGCGTGCATCTTGTGCAGGTCGCGCCGCACCGCCTTGTCGAGCAGCGCCAGCCGGTGGACCAGCGGGTCGGCATGGTGGTCGAGCATGTCGCGCTCCCCCCGCAGCACCCGCCACACCAGCCGGTGCAGCAGGGCGTAGCGTTCCGGATCGCGGTGGCAGACCACGTTCTCGATCAGCGCCCCCACCGGCCGCGGCAGCGACACCGGCGGCGCATCCGCCGGCAGAGTTGCGTCATCCCCGAACAGCGACGGCGTCGCCCCGACGCTCCACACCACCTCGCCCGGTTCGACGCCGAGCGCGACCAGCCCGCGCAGCGCGCGGCGGAAGCCGTCGAGGTCGGCGCCGTCCTTCAGGTCCACACGATGCATGTTCAGAACAGGCTGAGCTGCTTGGGCGGCGCCACCAGCCGCTGCCGCAGGTCAGCGCGGTCGGTCAGCCCGCCCGGATGGTGGTCGGCGGCGATCAGGAAGGCGCGCGCCCGCTTCAGCCCCGACGACAGCCGCGCCACATCCTCCAGCCGCAAGGTGGTGTGGCGCCGCGCCTCGACGATCTTGTCCACCGCCCGCGCCCCCAGCCCCGGCACGCGCAGCAGCATCTCGCGGTCGGCGCTGTTGACGTCGACCGGGAAGCGCTCGCGGTTCTTCAGCGCCCAGGCCAGCTTGGGGTCGATGCCCAGATCCAGCATCCCGCCCTCGCCCCCGGCGGCGATCTCCTCCACCGTGAAGCCGTAATAGCGCAGCAGCCAGTCGGCCTGGTACAGCCGGTTCTCGCGCTGCAGCGGCGGCGGCTTGGCCGGCAGGGCGGAGCTGGCCTCCGGGATCGGGCTGAAGGCCGAATAATAGACCCGGCGCAGCCCATAGCGGCGATAGAGCGTGTCGCTGGTCTCCAGCACCGACAGGTCGGTGGAGGCGTCGGCGCCGACGATCATCTGGGTGCTCTGCCCGGCGGGGGAGAAGCGGCGTTTTTCCTCCTTGGCCTCCGTGATGCGTTCGCCGACCTGCCCCATCACCGCCTTGATCGCGGTGCCGTCCTTCTCCGGCGCGAACTCCTTCAAACTGCGGTCGGACGCCAGTTCCAGGTTGATCGACAGCCGGTCGGCCCACAGCCCGGCCTGCTCGATCAGCCAGGGGCTGGCCTCCGGGATCGTCTTCAGGTGGATGTAGCCGGCGAAGCCATGGTCGCGCCGCAGCGTGCGCGCCACCAGCATCAGCTGCTCCATCGTGTGGTCGGGCGAGCGGATGATGCCGGAGGACAGGAACAGCCCCTCGATGCAGTTGCGCTTGTAGAAGCCCAGCGTCAGCCGCACCACCTCGTCGACGCTGAACCGCGCGCGGCGCACGTTGGAGGACCGGCGGTTGATGCAGTAGGCGCAGTCGAACAGGCAGTAGTTGGTCAGCAGGATCTTGAGCAGCGAGACGCAGCGCCCGTCCGGCGTATAGGCATGGCAGATGCCCGCCCCGGTGGTCGAGCCGATGCCGTCCGGCCCGCCCGTCCGCCGCTTCGCCCCCGACGACGCGCAGGAGGCGTCGTACTTCGCCGCGTCGGCGAGAATTTCGAGCTTGTCGAGCAGCGCGTCATCCACCGTGGAGGCTTCCCTCTCCCTTGAAGATGTTCGCAATATGTTCTTTTGAAAGCAAAAGGCAAGCCGAATGGCGGGGGCAAAATCGTGCCTTCGGCCCACCCCTTCAGCCCTCCCGCATCGCCTCGCCCAGTTCCCGCAGCACGCCGTCCCAGTCGCCCGGCGCGGTCTGCCGGAACAGCCGGACCGACGGATACCAGACCGTGTCGTGGCGCCCCTGCATCCAGCGCCATTCGGCGCTGTGGGGAAGCAGCGCCCAGGCCGGGCGCCCGAGCCCGCCGGCGAGATGGACGGTCGAATTGTCGACCGACACCACCAGATCCATGGCGGCGATCAGCGCCGCCAGCCCGTCGATGTCGCCCCAGGCATCCAGCCCCGGATCGGTGACGCCGGCGGCGGCGGCCTCCGCGGCGACGTCGCCATATTGCAGGCTGACCAGCCCCACGTCGGGCCGCTCCAGCGCTTTCGCCAGCCGGGCGAGCGGGATGGAGCGCAGATGCCCGACGGCGGCATTCTTGCTGCTCCAGGACACCCCGATCAGCCGGCGCCCGTCTCCCCGGCCATCCTCAAGACGCCGCCGCAGCTCCGCCACCCGGCCGGGATCGGCCTTCAGGAAGGCGGGCTGGCGGCCGGCGAAGTCCTCGATCCGGCGGCGCATCAGGCGCGGCAGGCTGCCGGCCGGGATCTGCGCCACGACATCCGGCGCGGTCAGCCGTTCGTCCGGCGGTTCGCGGCGGGCCACCACGGTGACGCCCGGCAGGCCACGGGACAGCAGCGGGGCCAGCCGCGCGTCGCAGTCCAGCACCACCCGCACCCCCTCCCCGGCCAGCTGCGGGATCAGGCTGGCGAACATCACCTCGTCGCCCAGCCCCTGCTCGCCCCACACCAGCAGTCTGCCGTCGCCCAGCGGCCTGCCGTCCCAGAGCGGCTGGGGGAACTCCGCCCGCGGAAAGCGGCCGGACGGCACGGCCCAGCCCAGCTCATAGTCGTCCCACCCCTCCGCCAGCCGGCCGAGCGTCAGCAGGGCGATGGAGCGGTTGAAACGCGCCTGGGGGGCGTCGCCATCGGCGTTGACCGCCTGTTCGAAGGCGCCCAGCGCCTCGCCGGCCCTGCCCCGCGCCATCAGGACGGAGCCCAGCGTGTTCCAGCCGCCGGCGAAGCCGGGGTTCGCGGCGACGGCGGCCCGCGCGTCCGCTTCCGCCGGCTCCAGCCGGCCCAGCTTCAGCCAGCCGTCGGCGCGGTTGTTCAGCAGCACCGGGTTCCCCGGCAGCAGGCCCAGCCCGCGGCCATAGGCGGCCACCGACTCCGCAAGCCGTCCCAGCCCCTTCAGCCGGTTGGCAAGCTCGTTCCACAAGGCCGGATCGCCGGGGGTGAGCGCCACGGCGATGCGCATGGCCTGCACGGCCCGCTCGGGCAGCCCCTCATCCGCCAACAGGGTGGCGAGGGGCGGGAACAGCCCGGCCTTCGCCGGATCGTCCAGGATGGTCATCGCCCGGCGCTGGGTGGCCAGGGCGGCCCCGCCCCGCCCCAGCTCCCGCTCCGTCGCGGCGAGCCGCAGCAGCGCCTTGGCATGCGCCGGCTCCAGCACCAGCGCCGCGCGGAAGCCGTCCCGCGCCCCGGCGAACCGCCCCTGCGCCTCGCGCAGCAGCGCGCGGTTCAGGTGGATGCTGGCGTGGAGCGGCGCCACCGTCAGCAGGGCGTCATACTGCTCCTCCGCCTCGTCCGGCCGCCCCAGATCCTGCAGCAGCCCGGCCAGCTGGAAGCGCGTCTCCACCGCCTCCGGCTGCAGGACGACGGCGGTGGCGTAGAGACGGGCGGCGTGGTCCGGCCGGTTCAGCGCGGCCTCGACCCGCGCCAGGTTGACGTGGAAATCGGCGATGTCGGGAGCGGCGGCGATGGCGCGGCGGATCCGGTCCATCGCCTCCTCCGGCCGTCCGGTCAGCGCCGCCAGGATGCCCCAGAGGTGAAGCGCATGGGGATGGCCGGGGGACGCCGCGAGGATGCGGCGATACAGCAGGTCGGCCTTGGCGAAGCGCCCGGCCTCCTGATGATCCAGCGCCGCGACCAGGGCTTCCTGCACCGTTGCCATCGCCCTTTATAGGGTGGGGGGAATTGCCGGTACAAGTCCCGCTCCGGTTCCGCTCCTCATCGCGTCGCAAATTGTTGGGGGTGCCGTCTTGACAGGAAAGCGGGACGGGGCCACGTGCTCATCACCTGGATCCGGGCCCCTCTGGCGACTTAGACGTGGTCGCGATGTCGGATCTCTTCACCTGCTTTTGCGCCGACGGGCGTGACCAAGAGCACGACCTTGGCAGCACGCAAGTCCATGGCTTTGACTATGGAAGTCGCGCCGCTTGTCGTCATTACGCAGGTCATTGACAACCAGAGGAGCGTCCCACCCATGTGCGCCGCCACCCCGTCCTTCATCGCCGAGTTCCCGCTGCGCACCAACGCGGCGGACGAGCGTGTACTGGCGGTGCGTCTTGAGGCGGCGCGGCATATCTACAACGCCTGCCTGGATGAGGCGCTGAAGCGCCTTGCCCTGATGCGCCAGTCCAAGGACTGGCAGGCCGCCTGTAGCCGGCCCAAGAGCAAGGAGCGCACCGCGTTGTTCAAGGCGGTGATGTTGCGCTTCGGGTTCTCGTCGGCGTCTGTCCAGAAACACGCCGAGCTGTGCCGGGATGCCTGCTGGATTGGCCTGCACCTTGGCAGCCACGACACGCAGACCACGTCCTTGCGCGCCTTCAAAGCGGTGCAGATGCACGCTTTCGGCAAGCGGGGGCGCCCCCGCTTCAAGGGCAAGACCCGCCTGCACTCGGTCGAGGGTAAAGGTGACGCGGTGATTCGCCTGCGTTGGCAGGACGAAAAGCCTGTCGTGCTGTGGGACGGCCTCGTCCTGCCGCTCCTGCGCGATCCGCGCGACCGCGATGGTTGGCAGGAGCAGGCGTTGTCGTGCCGGACCAAGTACGTCCGTGTCCTGCGCCGTAACGTGCGTGGCAAGACGCGCTGGTACGCCCAACTGGTGCAGGAGGGGTTGGTGCCGCGCAAGGACCGCCTGCCGGTTGGCGCGGGCATCGTCGGCCTGGATCTCGGGCCAAGCACCATCGCCGCCGTGTCGGACACGGATGCCACGCTGGAGCCGTTCTGCCCAGGCGTGGCCGACATGGATCGGGCGATCCGCCGTCTCCAGCGCGCCATGGACCGGTCCCGCCGCGCCACCAACCCCGACGCCTTCAATGCGGATGGCACGTACCGCCGGGGTGCGCGCATCACAGTGCGTTCGCGCCGCTACCGCGTCCTGGCGGCCAAGAAGGCCGAGGTGGAACGGTGTCTGGCGGCCGAGCGCAAGCGCGCGCAGGGCGAACTCGCCAATCGTGTGCTGGCGCAGGGCGACACCATCAAGATGGAGAAAGTGAGTTACCGGAGTTTCCAGAGGAATTTCGGCCGGAGCGTGAAGCGTCGCGCGCCGTCCCTGTTCGTCTCGACGCTGAAGCGCAAGGCTGCGAGTGCCGGTGCTTCAGTGGTCGAGTTTGCAACGCGGACGACGCGGCTGTCGCAGGTCAGCCACGACACGGGCGAGTACGTGAAAAAGCCGCTGTCCCAGCGGTGGCATGTGTTCGCCGATGGCAGCCGGGTGCAGCGCGATTTGTACTCGGCGTGGTTGGCGCGCTTCGTCGAACAGGACAGGCTCGACGCATCCCAATGCGCATTGCATTGGGTGGCTGCGGAACCGCTGCTGAGACGGGCGGCGTTGGGCTTCAACCAATCTGCGATCGGGGTGGGCTTTGCCCTTCCCACCGTCCGCAAGGGCGTCGGAGCGGATCGTCCGTTGCAGGGGGAGGGTCGCTGGACCGAGGCCGCGGATGCTGTAGCGCAAGCGAGAGCCGCGGAGAGGTCCAGCTCAGACACCCCCAGAACCCCCGGCGTCAGCCATGGGGAGGTTCAGCGCACTTGGAGGGACCATAAAACACCGACAGCTCCGCACCGGAACGAGGCATGTCCCCCCCTTACCCAGATCTAATCCCATCTTGACCCATCTTGCGGATGCAGGCCGGCGCCAGCCTTCTTGCGCCCCCGCGGGGCGTCGGTGCCGGGACTTCTTCCTCCGATTCCTTCCCAACCTTTTGATGAAGACGAGCATCGCCATGGACCAGACCGAACGCCAGATCATCGACGACCTGTTCGCCAAGCTGCATCAGGCCGAGGCGCAATCCGGCCCGCGCGATCCCGAGGCCGAGGCGCTGATCCGCGAGCGCATCGCCCGCCAGCCGGCCGCCCCCTATCTGATGGCCCAGGCCATCGTGATGATGGAGCAGGCGCTCGCCGCCTCCCAGGGCCGCAACGAGGAGCTGGAGCGCCAGCTGCGCGAGCGCCCCGCCGCTCCGGCCCAGTCCGGCGGTGGCGGCCTGTTCGGCAGCCTGTTCGGCGGTGGTAGGCCGGCTCCCCAGCCGCAGTACCAGCATCCCGCCGCCGCCCAGGCGGCCATGCCGCCGGGGTCGCCCTGGGGCCGTCCGGCCGCCGCCCCCGGCGCTCCCGCCTATGGCGATCCCCGCGTCGCCGGCTATGCCCAGCAGCCGCGGGCCGGCGGCGGCTTCATGGCCGGCGCCATGCAGACGGCGGCCGGCGTGGCCGGCGGCATGCTGATCGGCAGCGCGCTCTCCAGCATGCTCTCCGGCGGTGAAGCCGTGGCTGCCGAGGCGGCCGGTGCGGCCACCGACGCGGCGACCGCCGCCACCGACCATGCCGAACAGGCGGTCGAGGACAGCGGCTGGGGCGATTTCGGCGGCGAAGAGGAGCTGTGATCCCGGCGGTGCCGGGTGGCATGGCGTTGAACTTAACGCCACCGCCCGGGACTTAATTCCTATAAAATGGCGTCGGTTTCACTCTTGCGGAGCCGACGCCATGCCCGCCCCCCAGCCCCCCGCTCCCCGACGCCAGGAGGTCGTGCATCAGGCAGCATGGCCGGCGGATGGAACAGCACCACGCGGTGTGTTCCACACTGTTCCACCCACCGGCGTCAGCCCGGGGTTTGGAACAGCGGCGCCCAACCTGTTCCACGCTGTTCCAAACGCCGGCCACCCAGCCCCGTCGTCAGGCTTTCACGACGCGGTCGGCGAAGCCCTCCACGGCGCGCATGGCGTTGCGGGTGTCGACCACCAGCGGGCAATGGGCGGCGAGGCTGTGATAGTCGATGCCGTCATGGTCGGTGACGATCACCGCCGCGTCGAAGCCCGCCAGCGTCTCCGCCGTCCAGTCGATGGAGGTCCGGCCGGCAAGCGCCGCATGCTCGCGGGTGACCGGCAGAACGGGGATGAAGGGGTCGTGGTACTCGACCGCCGCCCCGCGCTCCAGCAGCATCTCCATCAGCCGCAGCCCCGGCGATTCCCGGCTGTCGTCGACGTTCTTCTTGTAGGCCATGCCGACCAGCAGGATGCGCGCCCGGCTCAGCCCGATGCCGGCGCGGCGGTCGAGCGCCAGGGCCAGCCGGTCGACCACATGGCGCGGCATCATCGTGTTGACCTCGCCCGCCAGCTCGATGAAGCGGGTGGAGATCTGGTACTCGCGCGCCTTCCAGGTCAGATAGAAGGGGTCGATCGGGATGCAGTGGCCGCCCAGCCCGGGGCCGGGATAGAAGGGCATGAAGCCGAAGGGCTTGGTCTTCGCCGCCTCGATCACCTCCCAGATGTCGATGCCCATCGGCTCGAAGACGATCTTCAGCTCGTTCACCAGGGCGATGTTGACGGAGCGGAAGATGTTCTCGGTCAGCTTGGTCGCCTCCGCCGCCCGCGTGCCCGACACCGGCACCACCTGCGGCACCACCTGCTCGTAGAGCGCCACCGCCAGCCGCCGCGCGCCCTCGTCGTCGCCGCCCACCACCTTGGGGATGGTGCTGGTGGTGAAGCTGATGTTGCCGGGATCCTCGCGCTCGGGCGAATAGGCCAGGAAGAAGTCGCGCCCGCTGAGCAGCCCGGTCTCCTCCAGGATCGGCCGCATCACCTCGTCGGTGGTGCCGGGCCAGGTCGTCGATTCCAGAACCACCAGCTGCCCCGGCCGCAGCCGGTCGCGGATCAGCCGGGTGGAGGCCTCGACGAAGCTCAGATCCGGCTCGCGCTGCGGCGACAGCGGGGTGGGCACGCAGACGATCACGGCGTCGCAGGCGGCGAACTCGCCGGCATCGGTCGTCGCCCGGAACCGCCCGGTCGCCACCGCCTCGGCGACGCGCCCGTCGGCGATCTGCCGGATGTAGGAGCGCCCGCCGTTCAGCGCCGCCGCCTTGGCCGGGTCGATGTCGAAGCCGGTGACCGCGAAGCCGGCTCCGGTCAGCGCCAGGGCCAGCGGCAGCCCGACATAGCCGAGCCCGACCACCGCCACCCGCGCGCTGCGGCCGCGATAGGCGCTTTCCAGAGACCCGAGGTCGAGGGTCTGGATACCGGGTGCGGTGTCCGCTGTGCTCATCATGCCGTTCCGTATCGATGCTCTGAAGGACTGGGCCGCTCGGACGGCTGTTCCGCCTGCGGCAGCCAATGTGTGACGGCCGGCGCGGCTTTGCGCAACCCCCGGGTCCCGCGTGGGTGCCGGAGATCGGAAACTCTGGCGCCGGGACGGCGAAGGGTGCCAACTTCCCTGAAAACGACGGACCCCGCCCGCCATGACGCCGCCCTCCCCGCCCCTCCTGCCCCAGCAGACCGCCCCGGTGGACGACCGCCAGTCGGCGCTGACCGCCCGCCACCTGGGTGGCGACGGGGGTGCGCTCCACGGCTATTTCATGGCGCTACGCGAGGAGAGCGACCGGGCGCTCGCCGGCCTGCCGCCGGCCGGCGGCAAGCCCTATCCCTATGGCCGCTGCGAGGAGATCACCCGCGACCTCTTCGCCCGCCTCTTCCAGCGTCTGGCCCAGCCGGCCGGCCCGGTGGAGCGCGCGCTGCGCGCCTTCGTCGAAGAGGGCGGCGTGCTGCAAAGCGTCTGGGGCGTCCTGCGCGACCAGTATTTCCAGAACGCGCTGCAGGTCGGCGCGCTCTATGTCGACGTCTCGAACGACACGGTGGTGGTCACCAAGCCGAAGGTGGAGATCCTGCCCATCGAGGCCTCCGGCCTGGTGCCGGTGCGCGATCTCGACCATTTCCGGCAGACGGCGGAGCGCTATTGGGGGGCGACGCTCTACGCCAACCATCTAGCGCCGACGCTGGCGCCCCTGCTGCCGGTCCTGTCGGTCAGCCCCGGCCGGCTGGCGCCCGGCCTGCAATCGGCCTGCGACTACATGATCGCGCTGATGTGCCGTGACCGCTTCCGGGATGCCGAACGCTGGCTGGAGACCGGCCCCGCTCCGCCCGCGGATCTCGCCGCCTGTCTGGCCGCCATTCCCGCCGACCTGCGCCCGCTGACCGACCAGCCCCGGCTGGAAGCGGTCGCCGCCTGCCGCCGCGCGCGGGAGGCCGGCTGCTGGGCCGATCCCGACTGGCGCACCGCCCGCGTGCTCGACTATCTGCGGCTCATGCGTGGGGTGGTTGGGGGCTAAGCAGCCTCGCTCAGATCGGGTCGAGTGCATCGCCGATCTCCGCCCGCGCGACCTTGGTTTCGAAGATGCTTTGCAGGTTGGTCCAATAGCGGGCGTCGGTTCCGAAGGCCTTGCCCAGCCTCAACGCCATCGGAGCGGTGATCCGGCGCTCGCCATTCATGATCTCGGTCACCGCGTTGGGCGGCACGCCAATATGCTCGGCAAAGCGCCGGGCGCTCAGGCCCAGCGCCTCCAACTCGTCGTGCAGGAACTCGCCGGGATGGATGGGCGGCAGAGTGTCGGTGGCGGGATGGCTCATGATGCACCTGTCGGTGACTGCGATAGAACCGTGGGGTGCGTGGATCATAGCCCCGATCGACCGCGCAACGGAGGACAAGATCGACACGGGATTTAGCCACGGATTTCACGAATGCTTCTCCGCTTCGGTGCTGCTCCCGGACAGCCGGCACGGTGCCGGTCCGGACATCCGTGCAATCCGTTTTGATCTTGCCCGTCGCCTCAACTCCCCGCCGGCCTGCGGTTCTCCCTCACAGCCGGTCCGTCCCGAAGGTGTCGCAGGCCTCCAGCCGGCCGCTTTCCAGGCCGGTGCGGAACCAGCGGACGCGCTGGGCGGAGCTGCCGTGGGTGAAGCTGTCGGGGCTGACGGTGCCGCGCGCCTGACGCTGCAGGCGGTCGTCGCCGATGGCACTGGCGGCGGTCAGCGCCTCCTCGACGTCGCCGGGTTCCAGCATCCGGCGGTCGCGGTTGGCGTGGTTGCCCCAGATGCCGGCGAAGCAGTCGGCCTGCAGCTCCAGCCGCACCGACAGGGCGTTGGCCTCGGCCTGCCCACCCGCCCGCTGCTGGGCCGCCTGCACCTTGTCGGAGATGCCCAGCAGGTTCTGCACATGGTGGCCGACCTCATGGGCGATGACATAGGCCTGGGCGAAGTCGCCGGGCGCCTGGAAGCGGTCGCGCAGCTCGCGGTAGAAGCCGAGGTCGATGTAGAGCTTCCGGTCCATCGGGCAGTAGAAGGGCCCCATCGCCGCCTGCGCCCGGCCGCAGCCCGACGCCACCGTGCCGGTGAACAGCACCAGCGTCGGGTCCTGGTACTGGCGCCCCATCTGCTGGAACAGGCCCTGCCAAGTGTCCTCGGTGTCGGCCAGCACGACGGAGACGAAGCGCTTCAGCTCGTCGTCGGCCTGGCTGCGTGGGGCGGCCTCGCCGATCTGCGTCCGCCCGGCCGTGCCCCGGTCCGCCTGCTCGCCGCCGCCCAGCAGCACCGACGGGTCGACCCCCAGCACCATCGACACCAGCAGCACCACGACGACCCCGCCGATGCCCAGCCCGCCCTTGCCGATGCGGATGCCGCCGCCCCTGCCGCCGAAGCCGCCACCAAGGCCGCCCCCACTGAAGCCGCCTTGCCCGCGGCGGTCCTCGACATTCTCGCTTTCCCGTCCGCCCTGCCACCGCATCGCCACCCTCCATCGTCACTGGCCGGCCCGACGGGCCGGTGGAGACGAAACCATCAGGGGCTTCCCACGTTCCCTGCGGAGCCCGCGGCAAGGCGGAGAACCGGTGTGGAACGGCTTGAAAATCCTGGCCGGCTCCCCATCTCGGAAAAGGCCGAAAACCGTCTGGGTGAAACCGCCCGCGCGGTGCGTTCCCCACCTTTCCCGTCCCGGCGGGAGGGAGCCTTTTCCGGGGACGCCGGCCTTTTGGAACATGCCCGTACCGGGGCTGTTCCGCTTTATCGGAGCCTCTTGCGGCGCAGTGCGCGGCTTTGGTTCCCGTTTCACGATGACACGCACAACGAAGAGCCGGCCGGCACCGAATCCATCGGTCTGCCCATCCGGCCTGGAGGATTTTCATGACGACCCAGATCGTTTCCGCCCTTTCGCAGACCGCCGGCCATTTCGCCGCCCAGCCCGCGCTTGCGCCGGCCCAGCTGGCCGCCACCCGCCTTTCGGCAGGCCAATTCGCCGCAGTCGAGGGCAAAAAGGCCGATTTCCGCTCCAATCCGGAGCCGTCCGGCTTGACCCGGAGCGAAGTGCGGCAGATTGTGCTCGACATCCTGGGCTGAGTCTCTCGGCCCGGGCTCGTCCCTTTCTACCCATCCACGACCACAGGAGATCACCATAGCCAAGCTCTACGACGCGGACCCCGTCCGCGAAGGCCCGCGCCTCAACCGTGAAATCACCGCCCGTATGGTCCGCCTCGTCGGCGCCGACGGCGAGATGGTCGGCGTGGTGCCGCTCCGCCAAGCGCTGGAAGCCGCCGCGGATGCCGACCTCGACCTCGTCGAAGTGGCGCCCCAGGCGGATCCGCCCGTCTGCAAGATCCTCGATTACGGCAAGTTCCGTTTCGAGGAGCAGAAGAAGGCCAACGAGGCGCGGAAGAAGCAGAAGATCATCGAGCTGAAGGAAATCAAGCTTCGGCCGAACATCGACGATCACGACTATGACGTGAAGATGCGCTCCGCCGTCCGCTTCATCGAGGAAGGCGACAAGGTCAAGATGACCATGCGCTTCCGCGGTCGCGAGATGGCGCACCAGGATCTCGGTCTGAACGTGCTCGTCCGCGTGCGCGACCAGCTCCAGGACATCGCCAAGGTCGAGCAGATGCCCCGGGTCGAAGGTCGTATGATGGTCATGGTGCTGGCTCCGCGCTGAGCCCTGGCCAAAAGGGAACCTGCGGGGCGGTCCGCCGCCCCGCACCTTCTGCTATGACGTTCTTTGGATGATGGAAAATCCTACGCCAGTGTCTCGGGCCGAAGATCAATTAAGTCCGAGGAAAGCTGCCCTCTGTTTGGATAAGGCCGACACCAATCCGTAATGGATGGCTCGATCTGAAACCAACGCTGCTTTATAGCGTCCTGACGGGAGTTCTACGATGCCCCGAAGGAAGTACGATCATCCGCCCGTTCATCGCACCGACCTGCTGCCATCGAACCTGACGGCAGCCAAAGAGACGGCAGTGTTGGCGCTGCTGCGGGCCTACCGCCGGGGCGCGGTCCTGCTGGGCCGGGAGCAGTGGCGGCTGTTCTTCGAGACAGGCCGCTTCGACAAGAACTTTGATGAGGACAAGGTCACCTTCGCCGCCGTCATCGGCGCGGCCAACCGCGTCCAGATGGCCCGCTGGCAGGTCGTCGGACAACTGCAGGGCTGGATCAGCAACCGCGCCAACGAGTTCCGTGACACGGTGAACCGCAGCACGCTGCCGCCCGCCACCAAGCACATGCTGCACACCATCAACGTCCTGGGCGCGTGGTTCCGGTGCGGCGCCGTGGTGATGAAGGACACCGGCGAGGCCATCCCAGACGCCGTCCGGCGGCTGGCGCGCACCATCATGCGCCACTGCATGGCGCCGCACCGCAAGCCCGACCTGTCACGCCTCTCCATGCGCCTCGACCACCGCGCGGGCAGCATCGCCCGGCCTGTGACGGCGACGCAGAGCGGCGCGGTCGGTTGGTGGGTGACCCTCTCCACGCTGGCAAAGGGCCGGAAGATCGCCGTCCCGCTGCTCACCTACACCTACCATGCTGAGCGCCCTGGCAGGATCACCAATGGCATCCAGATCAACGAGCGTGACGGCCACCTGACCTTCGGCGTCATCACTGACATGGGAGAGGCCTGCGCCAGAAGCCGGGCCGACTACCGGGGCAGCGGCGTCCTCGCCTTGGACTTCGGGTTGTCCACGCTGTTCGCGACCAGTGAGGGCCAGTTGCTCGGCCAAGGATGGCTGAATCGTCTCAAGCGCTACGACGCGCTGCTCTCGATGATCGCGGCCAGCCAGCAGCGTGCCGGACGCAAGCCGCGCGACAGCCGTCGCTATCAGGCGCTGGTGGAAGACGTACGCGGCTTCCTGCGCACCGAAGTCGGCCGTGTGCTGAACCGGCTCGTTGAGCAGGACAAGCCCGCGGAGCTGGTGCTGGAGCGGCTGGACTTCCGCCACTCCGACCTGTCGCGGCGTCTGAACGCGATCCTGCGCAACTGCGGGCGCAAGGTCATCCAGGACAAACTCCGCGATCTGGAGGAACGGTTTGGAATCACATCCTCCGAGGTGAACGCCGCGTACACGTCGCAGACTTGCTCGTGTTGCGGCTACGTGGACAAACGGAACCGCCGCGACCAGAAGACCTTCGTGTGTCTCTGGTGTGGCCATGAGTTGCACGCCGACCTCAATGCGGCGGCCAACATCGAAGCGCGCCGTGCGCGCCCCAACGGTTGGCTGTTCCAGGGGAAGGCGGCGGTCCTTGCCGAACTCGTGCGCGGGTTCGGGGAGCGACGTGTCCGAGCATTCCGCTCGGGCAGAACCGGGAGCCGGGGTGCCCCCGCCGACCCGCGTCTGACCAACCCCTATTTCGGGGGCAAGCCGTCGGCCGTGGTGAGGTCAGCCGAACGCCATGAGGCGTCCATGAAATCGCCAGAGACACAAACCTTCTAGAGTAATTTGCGTCAAGGCGATAGCACCTATACCTGGATATTCGTATTGGGTTATTGACCCTGTCGGCATCGAGCGCGGATCATTGGGAAGTTTGCTTCCTCCTTTGTTCCGGAAAGTCGTTGTTATGAAGGACGAACGTGTCGCGCCCGCCTGGGAGCCCATCTCCGGCGAACGGCAGTTCCGCCTGCTGGTCCAGAGCGTGGTCGACTACGCCATCTTCATGCTCGACCCCACCGGCGTCATCCGCAGCTGGAATCCGGGGGCGGCCCGGATGAAGGGTTATGCCGCCGACGAGATCATCGGCCGCCACTTCTCCAGCTTCTACACGCCGGAGGACCGCGCCGCCGGCGTGCCGCAGCGCGCGCTCGCCACCGCCCTGTCGGAGGGCAAGTTCGAGGCGGAGGGCTGGCGCCTGCGCAAGGACGGCACCCGCTTCTGGGCCAGCGTCGTCATCGATCCCATCCGCGACGAGACCGGGACTTTGCGCGGCTTCGCCAAGATCACCCGCGACATCACCGAACGCCGCAAGGCCCAGGAAGCGCTGGACGAGGCGCGCGAGGCCCTGGCCCAGGCGCAGAAGATGGAGGCGGTCGGCCAGCTGACCGGCGGGGTGGCCCACGACTTCAACAATCTGCTGCAGGCCATCAGCAGCAGCCTGGAACTGATCGAGCAGCGCCTCTCGGCCGGCCGCACCGACATCGCCCCCTTCTCGGCAACCGCCCGCGCCGCCGTGGACCGGGCTGCCGGCCTGACCCGGCGCCTGCTGGCCTTCGCCCGGCGCCAGCCGCTGAAGCCGGAGCGCACCGACCTCAACCTGCTGGTGATCGGGCTGTGGGACCTGCTGGGCCGCTCGGTGGGCGAGGAGATCCGGCTGGAGCGCCGGCTGGCGGAGCCGCTGTGGCCCGTCCATGCCGATGTGAACCAGATCGAAAGCGCCCTGCTCAACCTGGTCATCAACGCCCGCGACGCCATGCCGGCCGGCGGATCGGTGACGGTGGAGACCGCCAATGCCAGCCTGCGGCCGGCCGATCTCGCCAACGAACCGGGGCTGGAGCCCGGCGACTATGCCGTGCTGACCGTGCGCGACAGCGGCACCGGCATGCCGCCCGACGTGCTCGCCCGCGTCTTCGAACCCTTCTTCACCACCAAGCCGATCGGCCAGGGCACCGGGCTGGGGCTGAGCCAGCTCTACGGCTTCGCCCGCCAGTCCGGCGGCTTCGTCCGCATCGACAGCGCGGTCGGCCGCGGCACCGCGGTGCATCTCCACCTGCCGCGCGACCAGGACGCCGCCGCGCAGTCAGAGCCCGCCCCTGCCCCCACCGCCGTCCCCGCCCCGCCCACCGGCCGGGCCGGGCGGGGCACGGTGCTGGTGGTGGAGGACGAGGAACTGGTCCGCATGCTGCTGGTGGAGGTGCTGGAGGGCGACGGCTACACCGTGCAGGAGGCCGCCGACGGCCCCGCGGCGCTCGCCCGTCTGAGCGAGGCCGCGGCAGGGCCGGAAGCGAAGCCGCCGGTCGACCTGCTGGTGACCGACGTCGGGCTGCCCGGCCTCAACGGCCGCCAGCTGGCGGAGGCGGCGCAGGCGCATTATCCCGATCTGAAAGTGCTGTTCCTGACCGGTTATGCCTTCCAGGCCCTGGACGACAGGGCCGGCGATGGCGAGGATGGGCTTGGCCGCAACATGCGCATGCTGGCCAAGCCGGTGGCGGTCGATGCCTTCCGCGCCATGGTCCGTTCGATCCTGTCCGACGGATGACGCCGCCCGGCAGCCGCCCCGCCCTCTCCCGTCTTGAATAAGGGGGAACCCGCAACGCCGACAGCGCCCGCGCCGCAGCGGGGCTGCACCAACCGCCGGACCAGAGACGATGCCCCTGCTCGCCCGCGTTTCGACGCTGCTGCTGCTCTCCCTGACCATTGTCGCGGTCCTGCTGGCGCCCCTGCCGGCCTCGGCCAGGAGGTCGGCCAAGAAGGCCTGGACGCCGGTCGCCGCGGAGATCCTGATGGACGCGCACAGCGGCAAGGTCCTGCGGGCGCACAATGCCGACCGGCTGACCTACCCGGCCTCGCTGACCAAGATGATGACGCTGATGCTGACCTTCGAGGCGCTGGACCGCGGCGCGCTGCGGCTGAACCAGAGGCTCGTGGTGTCGCGGCATGCCGCCTCGATGCCGCCGTCGCGGCTGTGGCTGGCGCCCGGCAGCACCATCACGGTGGAGCAGGCGATCCTGGCGCTGGTCACCCGCTCGGCCAACGACGTTGCGGTGGTGCTGGGCGAGGCGCTGGGCGGCAATGAGCCGGCCTTCGCCAAAAAGATGACGGCGCGCGCCCGCCGGCTCGGCATGCGCCACACGGTGTTCCGCAACGCCTCGGGCCTCCCCGACCGGCTGCAGCGGACGACGGCGCGCGACATGGCGATCCTGTCCCGGGCGCTGATCCGCAGCCATGCCAAATATTACGCCTATTTCAAGCGCCGCAGCTTCGACTGGCAGGGCGATACGGTCTATGGCCACAACCGTCTGATGGCGCGCTATCCCGGCATGGACGGCATCAAGACCGGCTACATCGCCGCGTCCGGCTTCAATCTTGCCGCCTCGGCGGTGCGGGACGGCCGCCGCCTGATCGCGGTGGTGCTGGGCGGGCACAGCGCCGCCGCCCGCGACGACCGCGTCGCCGACCTGCTGGATGCCGGCTTCAAGCGCCGGACCAGCCCGTCCCGGCCGGCGCCGGTGCAGCCGGATCTGGTGATCACCAAGAACAGCGCCTCGACCGCCGAACGCAGCACGGCGGTGAGCGTCGCCGTTCCTTCGGTGAAGCCGGCCGCCACGGAAGCCGCTGCCAGAAAATCGGCCGGCGGCTCCTGGTCCATCCAGGTCGGCGCCTTCGCCAGCCATGCCGCCGCGGTGCGCAGCGCCCGCGACACGGCCAAGCGTCTGGGAAGCCTCGCCGCCGGCGCCAGTCCCGCGGTGATCCGTTCCGGCGGTCTCTACAAGGCCCGCCTGACCGGATTTCCCGCCGCGACCGCCGACGCGGCCTGCAGCGCCCTGAAGACGGCCGGACGTGGCTGCTTCCCGGTGCGGGGCGGCTGACGCACGGTGCTTTCTAAAGCGCCGCCATGATGTGCCCGATCAGCGCCGCCGGCGGGATCGGCTTGGACAGGATGCGGATGCCGGGCTCGCGCCCCAGATCCTGCAGCACCGCCTTCTCGGCATAGCCGGTGACGATCAGGACCGGCAGGCCGGGGCGGTGACGGCGGACGAGGCGGGTCAGGTCGGCGCCGGTCATGCCGGGCATGGCGAAGTCGGTGACCAGGACGCCGATCCCCTCGTCCGCCTCCAGCAGAGCCAGGGCCTCCTCGCCGCTGGAAGCCTCCGACACCAGGATGCCGGCCTCGTCCAGCACCGCGGCGTTCGCCATGCGGACCAGGGCGTCGTCCTCGACCAGCAGCACGCGCACATTGGCCGACGGGGCGGGGGCCGACGGGGCTGGGGCGGGGGACGGGGCGGCGGCTGGCACGGACAGCGGCTGGTTTCCGGCGGCGGTCCCGGCGGGTGCGTCGGACCCGCCGTCCACCGGAACCGGGGCGTGGGGCAGGTACAGCGTCACCGCGGTGCCGAGACCGGGATGGCTTTCCAGGCGCATGCCGCCGCCGGACTGCGCCGTCAGGCCATGCACCATGCTCAGCCCCAGCCCGCTGCCCTGGCCGACCGGCTTGGTGGTGAAGAAGGGGTCGCAGGCCCGCGCCAGCACCTCCGGCGGCATCCCGGTGCCGCTGTCGCGCACGGTCACGGCGACATAGCCGCCCGGTGCCAGAGAGGGGGCCAGGGCCGGAGAGATCCCGTCGCCCGTCCCCGTGCCCCTGTCCTTTCCCGCTCCCACCGACAGGCTGGTGACGGCGATGGTCAGGCTGCCGCCGTCCGGCATGGCGTCGCGGGCGTTGATGGCGAGGTTCAGCAGGGCGATGTCGAACTGGTGGGGATCGACCAGGGCCGGCGGCACGGCGTCGTCGCGGTCGATGCGGATGCGGATGGCGTCACCCAGCGTGCGTTCCAGCAGCGTCGCCATCCCCGCCACCTGGGCGCCGAGGTCGACCGGCGCCGGGGCCAGCCGCTGGCGGCGGGCGAAGGCCAGCAGGTGCTGGGTCAGGGTGGCGCCGCGGTCGACCGCCTGGCTTGCCACCTCCAGCGCCCGGCGGCTTTCCTTCCCGCGGAGTTCGCCGCCGGCCTCCAGCATGTGCAGGCTGGAGCGCACCGCCTGCAGCAGGTTGTTGAAGTCGTGGGCCACCCCGCCGGTCAGCTGGCCCAGCGCCTCCATCTTCTGCAACTGGCGGACATGCTCCTCCGCCTCGTCGCGGGCCTTGACCGCCTGCCGGCGCTCGCCGAGCGCGCGGTTGGCGGTCTCGTAGGCCAGGAACTGGCGCGCCATCGCCCACAGCATCAGGGCGAGCGCCACCATGCTGACCAACCCGGCACCGGCGATGAAGACGGCCTGGCTCCGCCAGCGGGCCAGGACCTCTTCCCGCGTCCGGCTGACCCTGACAACCAAGGGGTAGTTGCGCAGGAGCTGGATGGACAGGATGCGGTCCTTGCCGTCGATCGAGCGCTGCAGGGTGGCGTTGGCGGTGCCGGACAGGGCGATCTGGCTGTCGATGGCGGAGTCGGCGGCGAGGGTTCCGATCTTGTCCGGCACCGGCGGGAAGCGTGCCAGCAGCATGCCGTCGCGCCACCACAGGCTGAAGCCGCTGCCCGGAACCACGTGGAGGCTGCGGTAGAACTCTTCGAAATAGGACAGGCGGATGGCCCCGACGACCACCCCGACCATCCCGCCATTCGCATCGTTCACGCGCCGCGCGATGTAGAGCGTCCATTCCCCGGTGACCATGCTCTTCGTCGGCCGGCTGAGATAGGCCTGTCGGGGATCGCCGTCCTTGAACGCCAGGACATAGTCGCGCCGGGACAGGTCGAGCGTCGGCGCCGGGAACTGGCGGGTGAAATTGACCAGACTGCCGTCGGCGGCGACCAGGCTCAGCGCCTCCAACTGCGGCAGGCTGGACGCCTTGGCCTTCAGGATTTCATGAACCTGCCGCTCGAAGCGAAGCCGCTTGAAGGCCTCGAGGCTGCGCCGGTTCTCAAGCGGGATCTGCTCGGCGACCCCGCCGACGGTCAGGTCGATCCCTTCGATGGTGCGGGCCGTCTGCTCGGCCAGCGAGGCGTTGAGCGTGCGCAGGCCCAGCGTGGCCTCGGCCAGCGTTTCGTCATGCAGCCGGTTCAGGACGATCGCGGTGCCGCCGCACAGCACCGCCAGCACGGCCACGCCGAGCGCCCCGATGCGCTGGAGCGGACGGCTGGTTCTCAGAAGCCGCAGCATGAAGTCCGTACCCGTTCCGTCCTCACCGCCGCGCCCGCATCCATCCCCGATCCTGTCGCCATGACGATCCGCTTCCTCCCGTGACGGCCCAAGCGCAACGGGCCAAGTGGCGTTCGCCGTCCAGAAGCACGGAAGGTTTCGACACTACATAGGCGTGACTATAGACGCCGCCGCCCCCCGGGCAACCGGCTGCAGGTCATAGGGCCCGCTTGTCCGCTGCGGCGCTTCGTCCCGGAGGGGGCTGTTCCGTCAATGCCGGTCGTGCAGGCAGTGGGCGTGGTCGGCCAGAACCTCGATCACATGGCAGCTGCGCACCTGGTCCTGGGCGCAGCCCTCGACCATCCGTCGCACCTCGTCGCGCAGGGCCTCCAGCCGGGCGATCCGGGATTCGATCTCGGCCAGATGGGTGCGGGCCAGCCGGTCGGCCTCGCGGCAGGGCCGGCCCGGATCGTCGGCCATGGTCAGCAGCTGGCGGATCGCCTCCACCTCGAAGCCCAGCTCGCGGGCATGGCGGATGAAGCGCAGGCGGTTGACCGCCCCGTCGTCGTAGCTGCGCCGGTTGCTGCCGGTGCGCGGCGCCTCCGGCAGCAGGCCGATGCTCTCGTAATAGCGGATGGTCGGGATCTTCACGCCGGTCCGCTTGGCGAGCGCGCCGATGGTCAGGCTGGACATGGTCGGCATTTCCCTCTTGATCCTCCAGTCGCTGGAGGATCTAGGCTTTGCGGGAGCTGCCGGCAACCGGCCATGATCGAGGAGCCTTTCCCATGCACGGATCCCTTTCCGATTCCCAGTCCGGGACGCAGACCGGCGACGCCCTGCGCACCAGCCGCTACCGGGTTTCCGGCATGGATTGTGGATCCTGCGCCGCCAAGATCGAGACGGCGCTGCGCCGGGTGCCGGGGGTCCGCGAGGTGCGGGTGTCGGTGCCCGCCGGCACGGTGGCCGTCTCCCATGAGGACATGCTCGACGCCGACGCGGTGGTCCGTCCGCTGGCCGCGCTCGGCTATGGCGCCATCCCCGCCGATCCGGTCGCGGACGGCCCGGCTGCGGCTTGCGGCGGGGGCTGCTGCGGGTCCGACGCCGCCCACTCGCACTCCCATTCCCATTCTCACTCCCACGGCGATGCGGATGAGGCGCCCTGGTGGCGCGGGGGCAAGGCCCGGCTGACCATGGCGGCCGGTGCGGCTCTGGCCGCCGCGACGGTCCTCGGCCTGCTGGTGCCGGCGGCGGAGCCCTGGGCCTTCCCGCTGGCGTTGCTGGTCGGGCTGGTTCCGGTGGCGCGCCGCGCCCTGGCGGCGGCACGGGCCGGAACCCCCTTCTCCATCGAGATGCTGATGACGGTCGCCGCCATCGGCGCGCTGCTGATCGGCGCGGTGGAGGAGGCGGCGACCGTCCTGGTCCTCTTCCTGATCGGCGAGTTGCTGGAGGGGGTGGCCGCCGGCCGGGCGCGGGCCGGCATCCGCGGCCTGACCGCGCTGGTCCCCGACACCGCGCTGCTGGAACGCGACGGCGGCGCTCCGCAGGCCGTTCCCGCCGCCGGGCTGGCCGTCGGCTCCGTCATCCTGGTGCGGCCGGGAGACCGGGTGGCGGCCGACGGCATCGTGCTGTCCGGCCGCAGCGCCGTCGACGAATCCCCCGTCACCGGCGAAAGCGTGCCGAAGCTTAAACGCGAGGGCGATGCGGTCTTCGCCGGCACCATCAACGCCGACGGCGCGCTGCGCGTCCGCGTCACCGCCGCGGCGCGCGACAACACCGTCGCCCGCATCGTCCGGCTGGTGGAGGAGGCACAGGCGGGCAAGGCCCCGACCGAACGGCTGATCGACCGCTTCGCCCGCTTCTACACGCCGGGCATCGTCGGGGTGGCGGCCCTGGTCGCCCTGGTGCCGCCGCTGGCCTTCGGCGGCGTCTGGACGGACTGGATCTACCGTGCCCTGGCGGTCCTGCTGATCGGCTGCCCCTGCGCGCTGGTGATCTCCACCCCGGCGGCCATCGCCGCCGGCCTGTCGAACGGCGCCCGGCGCGGGCTGCTGCTGAAGGGCGGCGCAGTGCTGGAGGCGTTGGGCCGCATCACCACCGTCGCCTTCGACAAGACCGGCACCCTGACGGAGGGCAGGCCCCGCGTCACCGATCTGGTTTCCTTGCGGGGAAGCGAGGCGGAACTGCTGGCAGACGCCGCGGCGCTGGAAGCCGGGTCGAGCCACCCGCTGGCCCGCGCCATCCTGGCAGCGGCGGCCGAACGCGGCATCGCCCCGCCGGCTGCCGACGGGGTCACCGCCCTGCCCGGCGCCGGCCTGACCGGCCGGGTGGATGGCCGCGAGGTGGCGCTGCTGTCGCCCCAGGCCGCCGCCCTGGACGCCGCGCAGGCGGAGCAGGCAACCGCCTTCGCCGAGGCCGGCAAGACGGTCTCCGTCCTGCTGGTGGACGGCATCGCCGCCGGTCTGATCGCCATGCGCGACGAGCCGCGCCCCGACGCCCGCAGCGGGATCGCGGCGCTGGACCGTGCCGGCATCCGCTCGCTGATGGTGACCGGCGACAATGCCCGGACCGCCGGGGCGGTCGCCGGGATGCTGGGCATGACGGCGCATGCCGAACTGCTGCCGGACGACAAGCTGCGCATCGTCCGCGGCCTCCAGGCCGGCGGGCAGCGGGTGGCGAAGGTCGGCGACGGCATCAACGACGCCCCGGCGCTCGCCGCCGCCGATGTCGGCATCGCGATGGGCGGCGGCACCGACGTGGCGCTGGAGACGGCCGACGCCGCCATCCTGCACGGCCGGGTCGGCGACGTGGCGGCGATGGTGGCGTTGTCACGCCGCACCATGGCCAACATACGGCAAAACATCGCATTGGCTTTGGGCTTGAAGGCTGTCTTCCTGCTCACCACCGTGTTGGGCGTCACCGGGCTGTGGCCCGCGATCCTGGCGGACACCGGCGCCACCGTGCTGGTCACCGCCAACGCCCTGCGCCTTCTGTCCGTCCGTGCTTGAGTGTTCGGACCGGAGAACTGACTTCGTTAGGAGAAACTCCATGAGCATGACGCGGCGGACGATGATGCGGGGGGCGGCGCAAGGAGCCTTGGCGGCCGTTCTGGCGCTCGGCCTCGGGTCGATGGGGCTGCCGGGCCTGGTCCGCGCCGCCGTTCCCGCCGGAGGGGCCGCGGTGGAGGTCTGGAAGGCCGCGAGCTGCGAATGCTGCGAAGGCTGGGTGCGGCATATGCGCGCCGCCGGTTTCGAGGTCACCGTCCACACCGTCGACGACGTGACGCCGATGAAGCGCATCGCCGGCGTGCCGGACGACCTCGCCTCCTGCCACACGGCGCGGGTCGGCGGCTATGTGCTGGAGGGCCATGTGCCGGCCGACGACGTGCGGCTGCTGCTGGCCGAACGGCCGCAGGCCCGCGGGCTGGCGGTCCCCGGCATGCCGCAGGATGCCCCCGGCATGGACATGGGCGTCGGCCAGCCCTATCAGGTCATGCTGTTCGGCGGCGCCGGCGGACCGCAGGTTTTCGCCCGGCATTGACGGGCCCGATGCGCCGGTGCCGATGGCCGGGGGCGGCGTTCAGGCCGCCTCGACCATCGGTGGGTTGGCCGGCGGGTTGGCCGGCGCGGCTTTGCGCGACCGGACCAGCATGCCGTTGACCATCGCCTGCCCAGGCAGCTCGATGAAGCGGTAGGTCAGGGCCGACAGGGCGACCACCGCCAGCAGGTAGCCGCCGCTCACCAGATCCATCACCCAGGCGTCGCCGAAGGAGAGCAGCCGGTCGCTGGCGCCCTCCACCTTGCGCTCGACAACCAGCGGCCGGCCGAGGACCCCCTGCATCACCGTCGCACCTTTCTGCAGCACGGCGATCATCAGGGCATGCGCCATGTAGATCGAGTAGGACCAGGCGCCCAGCCGTTGGAAGGGCGAGGTCGCCAGCAGGCGGGAGACCGGCCCGGCTTCGAAGGCGAACACCCACACCACCAGCCCGAACAGCAGCGGCGCCGCCAGCGACAGGGCGTTGCCCCCCGCGGCCGAGACGAAGGCCACCACCGCCAGCAGCGCCCCCGCCTCGGCCAGCCCGCCGGCAAGGCGGGGCGGTTGCCAGCCGGCCGCCGCCCGATACAGCCGGTAGACGAGGCAGCCGGTGAAGAAGCCGTAGAGGCAGCGGAAATAGCCGTAGTCGATGCTGGTGTCGATGTGGTTGGCGGAAAAGCGCATCACCACCAGGGCGCCGGCGACGGCGAGCATGCCCATCGCCACGGCCAGCACGCCGGGCCGGCGCACCGTCAGGCAGAGGATGGCGAAGGTGATGTAGACGAAGAACTCCGCGCTGATCGACCAGCTCGGGATGTTCCAGGTCCATTGATCCTCCACCCCCAGCGCATGGACCAGGGCGAGGTTGCTGACCAGGGCCGAGGGCGCATAGGTCCCGGTGAAGGCGGCGGTTCCGGCATGGCCGCCGGCCGGTCCGGAGACCGCCTTCACGCATTCCAGCGCCACGAAGGCCAGCAGCACCGCCGCATGCAGCGGCCAGACCCGGCCGAACCGCCGGACCAGGAAGGTCCCGGCCTCCTGCCCGCCGCCGATGCGGCCGGAATAGGCGTGGACGATGACGAAGCCGCTCAAAACAAAGAAGAAATCGACAAAAAGATAGCTGCCGCGCACGAAGTCGAGCCTGTGGAAATGATCGATGCTGTGCAAATGGTACAGGGCCACGCATAACGCGCACAGGCCACGCCAGCCGTCGAGCACCGGGAACCGCATGGGAACCTCCGGGTGATGTTCAAAGGCGTTTCTTGGAAAAGCTGTTTGAAAGAGCAACAAAACCTACGACTGATTGTGGGGGTAAAAAAAGGACGCGGGAGGTTTATTCCGAAGGATCGCCGATCCTACCCATGGCGGCCCTGCCCCGCGACCACCGGCACTGGGCCCCTCCCGTTCGGGTGATCCCGGACATCCCGGGCCTGTGCGTTGAAATATCCGCTCCGAGGGATAGGATCGGCGGCATGAGCACGCACCATTCCCCTTCCAACATCGCCAAGCCCCTGGAGCGAGCCGACGATCATCCGCGTGGGGGGCCCGTGGAGGCGGCGACGTGATCGAGACCGGACGAAGCTGGGGTGCCCTGCTCCTGGTGGTCAGGTTCCCTGTCGCCATCCAGCGGCTCGGGTGACCCGGCGGGGCCGGAAGATGCTTCCGACGGCGATAGCATCTGCGAAGACATGAGAACTCCATCACCCAAAGGCGACGGCTTCTCGGTCGAGCCACGCGGCAGTCCACTGGCTTGGTGACCGAAGGCCGTCTCCCGGCCCCATTCCCTGTGCCCGCCTATGGCGCGACAATCAGAATGGAAAGCGTGACAATCAGGGGCTCTTCCGCACTTTTGGTGCAAAACATCTAATGGCTGATAGGGTTGCGGACAACACCATCATGCCGCGGCTAAGTTCACTTCCCGTGCTGCGGATAGAGATGCTATCTCATCACAGCATGCTCATATAGACGGATGTCGCACTCTCCAGCTTCCGAGTAGCCGTTGCTCATCGATCCCCACGCTGTTCTTCCGGCCGGTCTCACCATTTTTCAGTTTCTTCCAACGGTGGATCGCATTGTTCTCGTCGGCAAGCCAACGGCAAGCAAGTCCGTTTGCCCGTTGTGCGGCCACATGTCCGCTCGTGTTCACAGCACCTACTTGCGCCGTCTCGCTGATCTGCCCTGGCAGGGCAAACTACACGTCGGTTCCGCTGTCCGGTCATCACGTGCCGGCACCGTATCTTCACCGAACGCCTGCCGGATGTTGCCCTGCCCAAGGCCCGACGCACGCCCCGTCTGGTCCGGGCGCAACGGGACATCGGCCTAGCTGCTAGAGGCGAGCCCGGATCGCACCTGGCACGCCGTCTCGGCATGCCGGTTAGCGGCGACACGCTGCTGCGCCTGATCCGGGCCACTCCGACCGCAGCGTATCCGCCGCCTCGCGTGGTTGGCGTGAACGAATGGGCGTGGCGACGCGGCCTGCGTTGCGGCACCATCCTCGTCGATTTGGAACGCAACCGGGTGCTGGATCTGCTCCCCGGACCGCTAGGCGGACAGTGTGGCCGCGCGGCTACGCCACCATCCCGCCGTTGAGGTGGTCGCCGGCGATCGGGCCGGCGTCTTCGCCGACGGCATCCGGCGGGGCGCTCCACAGGCGCGGCAGGTCTGTGACCGGTGGCATCTGTGGTGCAACCTTGGCGACGCTCTGCGCTCGGTGGCCAATCGGCATCGCCGCGCGATCCGGCACGCGGCCCGCAGGGTCGCTGGGACGGCCGAAAGGGCCGCACCACCAGACGAGCCGGCGGTTTCCGGGACAAAGCTGGAGCGGACCCGGCAGGCCAACCGGCACCACCGCGAGGAGCGCATTGCGGAAATCCGGCGTCTGCGCGATCAAGGGGTGCCGCCCAAGCTGATTGCCCCGGTGTTGGGGATGAGCCGCCGCTCCGTCGAACGCTCTGGCTAGCCGCCGATGGCGCACCGGACCATGTGCGTCCCCATGGGCGAACGGTTCTCGACAGTTTCAGGCATACTTGGAACGTCGTTGGCGGGAGGGATGTCACAGCGCCGCTCAACTTCATCAGGAACTGAAGGAGCAAGGCTGCACCGCCAGCGTTCAGACCCTCTTCCGCTGGGCGTGCAGACAGCACACCCGCAACCCGGCCCGTGAGCCCGTCACTACGACCGTTACGGAGGCGACGATCACCGCCGCTTGGAAGCTGCCGTCGGGCCGGCGCTGCGCATAGCTGCTGACCCAGTCGGCCGAGCAACTCAAGCCGGAGGAAACGACTTTCGTGGCCGGTCTCGCCACCGCCGCTCCGGACCTCATTCGGGCGGCGGACTTGACCAAGGCCTTCACGGCCTTGCTCTCGGAGCACCGCGCCGATGGGTTCAATGTCTGGATCACGACCGCACGCGACAGTGCCCTGCGCGCCTTTGCGGGGCTGCGTCCCGCGAGGTGGTGTACGAGCTGTGGGTAAGCGGCCCGCCGAAGCGCCCCCAAAAGCTGGCGTAGGCGGGCCGCTTATCCACAGCGGGGCGGTCATCGAAGATCTCCGGTAGGTTCGGGTTGCAACACCTTGAACGCTGCTGGAGAGAACCTCGATGACCATGGACAGAATGGCGCTTCACGAGCTTCTGGAGAAGGGCTCGGATACGGATCTTCTGCGCGAAATGATCGGCTACGTCGCGCAGAGCTTGATGAACCTGGAGGTGGACAGCCTGTGCGGCGCCGAGCATGGCGAACGCACAGCCGAGCGCGTCAACCAGCGCAACGGCTACCGGGAGCGGGCCTGGGATACCCGGGCCGGAACCATCCCCTTGCAGATCCCCAAGCTGCGCAAGGGCTCCTATTTCCCTGGCTTTCTCGAGCCGCGCCGGACAGCGGAGAAGGCGCTCACGGCGGTCATTCAGGAAGCCTACATCCAGGGCGTCTCGACGCGCAGTGTCGATGAGCTGGTCAAGGCCATGGGGATGACCGGCATCTCCAAGAGCCAGGTCAGCCGCTTGTGCGCTGACATCGACGAGCGGGTGCAGTCCTTCCTGAACCGACCACTGGAGGGTGACTGGCCCTACCTGTGGATCGACGCCACCTACGTGAAGGTGCGCGAAGCCGGGCGCATCGTCTCGGTGGCGGTGATAATCGCGGTGGCCGTGAACACCGATGGGCGGCGCGAGGTGCTGGGCATGGACATCGGGCCTTCCGAGGCTGAGGTGTTCTGGACCAAGTTCCTGCGCGCGCTGATGCGGCGCGGCCTGCGCGGCGTGAAGCTGGTCATCTCGGACGCGCATGAGGGCCTCAAGGCGGCCGCCGCGAAGGTGTTCGGGGCGGCGTGGCAGAGGTGCCGGATCCATTTTTATCGCAATGCGATGGCACACGTGGCTGCACCGCAACGCGCGATGGTGGCAGCGGCGATCCGCACGGCTTTCGCCCAGGAGACCGCCAAGGCCGCCCACCGGCAATGGCGCCAAGTCGCCGATAGCCTGCGCGAGCGCTTCCCCAAGCTTGCCACGCTGATGGACGAGGCCGAACACGACGTCCTCGCCTACATGGACTTCCATCCCGACCATTGGACCAAGATCAGCTCGACCAATCCCCTCGAGCGCGTCAACGGCGAGGTCAAGCGGCGCACCGACGTCGTCGTCATATTCCCCAATGAAGCGGCGATCTTCCGACTGGGAGGGGCCATCCTGCTGGAGCAAAATGATGAGTGGGCGGCCAGCCGCCGCTACATGAGCTTGGAGACCATGACGCCGTTGGGGCATACTGACGTCTCCAGGTTGTCCGCTGTGGCAACCTGATCCGGCCCAACCTGCCGGAGAGCGATGACAAACCACTTCGCTCGTACACCACGTGCCGGGGCACGATCCTTTGCGGACGGCTTGATGCGGGACGAGGCGGCGGTGCGCGCCGCCATCACCGAACCATGGAGCACCAGCCCGGTTGAAGGGCAGATCAACCGGCTGAAAGAGCTGAAGTGGCAAATTTGCGGTCGAGCAAAGCACGACCTGTTGCGAAGCCGGGTTCTGGCCGCTGTGTAACAGCGCTGCCCGTAAATAAAATCAATCTTAGATTTTATATCATTGGGCGTGCGGAAGAGCCCCTGATTGTCGCCATTCTTACCGTGATTATCGGGCCATACGTCAGGCCACGGCAGCGTGCATCGTTACCGACCACCGCCCCTAGGGCACACACGTACTCTTCAAAACGTCGCTTCGCAGCGGTGCTCGTATCCGAAGCTGTATCCATGCCAAGCACGTAAGCACCGGCGCAAGGCCAGAAAATTGTCCTTACGCCAAGGAATGTCGTCATGACATAGTCCATAAAAGTTGAAGATTACTTTCGTGTAGTGACTTCTACTCGACCGTAACCCACCTGCCTCCGATCGATATCTAGTTTGAACCGGAAGGGTGGACTGAGAAAAATTCATTGGGCTTCTTCACCGCCATTGATACCGATTCAATGAAACAGCTTACTTAAACCGAGGAAACCTCAGGTTTTTAGGTCAGCCCGCCATCTTGCTGTTTGGAGGCAGAGGATTGCCTAAGTAACTTTATTAGCACGCCTGAGAGCAGTCCCTAACAACAACAGGTGGCGGCTGTGCAAGTTCCCCTTCTTTGCGATCAAATGCCGGGCACTAAAGCTCCGGGGAGCCTGCCAAGATCGGTTCTCCCCAACCCTCCTTCCCCAGACACACCTGCTGTGAAAGTCCTACATGCGGCAGAAACAGTAAAAGGGGGGGTGGCAACAGTACTCCGCCTCCTTACATCACAGTTAAAGATATACTGCGAAAACAACGCCGTCCTCCTTGTCCCTGAGGAGCAGATTGATGAGATGCGGGGGCTCAGTGTGCGGGTCGAGACCTTCCGACGATCGGGGCGAAACCCCTCCTCTCTATTCCGCTTTGCCGTGCGGCTTGCCGTGACGGTGTGGAGAGAAGACCCTGACGTGGTCCACCTGCACAGCACATTCGCTGGCGCTGTGGGACGGGTGGTTCTCGCGTGCATGCGGCCAATCCGGCACCCTAAGGTGGTCTACTGTCCCCACGGTTGGCCGTTCATTATGAAGGTTGATCGCGTGCGTCAAATCGCCTACGAGGCTGCAGAGCGGGTTCTTGAATCCTTATGCGACGCAATTATTTGTGTTAGCCGCAATGAACAAGCAGTCGGCCTCCGCGCTGGGCTTTCAGCCGGAAAACTAGCCGTTATTCCCAACGGTGTGCCGATCCCTGCGGATACGGCACCATGGTTGCCGTTTGATCGTTCGGGTCCAGATTGGGTTGATGTCCTCTATGTAGGTCGATTCGACAACGCTAAAGGCACAGATTTGCTATTTTCGGCGATGGAGCGGCTAGAGCATGCCCCCGTCCGCCTAATCGCGATCGGGGCCGCGGATGATCCGCGGTGGACTCCGCCGACACTGCCGAATGTCACTTTGACAGGCTGGCTCAACGCCGAGCAAATCCGTTCTTACCTAGCCAACGCCGACGTGGTGGTCGTTCCATCGCGTTGGGAAGCTTTTGGGCTGTCCGCCGCCGAGGCCATGTCGTACGGATGCCCGGTGCTTGCTCGTGCGGTGGGAGGTCTCCCTGAACTTGTTATCGACGGTAAAACGGGCCTTTTGTTCGAAGCCGACGACCCAAATGTTCTGGCCGATCTGCTTGCGAGGACGCCCCGCAAACGTTGGCTTGAGCTCGGCGCACACGCCAAGGCGCATGTGGCAGCGAATTACTCGGCTGACGCCTGCATAGCCGCAACTAACGACCTCTACACGCGCCTTCTTGCAGCCCCGCGTATGGTGCGTGTTCGTACCGTCGGTGGGGCTGCAGCGGAGGAGGTCCAGTGACCGCCTCCTGGGACCATCGATCATCCGCCGCCGCAAGTTTCATAGCGGTGACACGAGGCGCAGCAATGGGGTGCCGGCTGCTGCTTGTCATGTTCCTCGCGCGCTATCTCGACCTAGAGGCCTTAGGAGCATACGGCCTAGTTGCGGGGGGGGCCGCTGTCGGGCCTGTGCTCTTAGGGCTAGGATTGACACACCTAATCGCCCGCGACGCAGAAGCGCAAGACGGCGGAACGGTGGCTGGCGCCATGTGCCGGGCTTGGGGAATCGCTGGGATCGGCTACACCGCAATTCTGGTCGTTGGCATAGGGTTCTGTGCGGCTGGAGCGGCGCCGGACTGGTTGTGTTTGGCGGTGGCTGTCACCTTCTTAGAGCACATCAACAATGATATCTTCCATGTCCTCAGCAACCGTTCGCGCCCCCTCCTCGCCAACGTTGCGATGTTCGTGCGCTCGGCGGCTTGGGTGATCATCTACTTAGCGGTTGCGGTCGCTTTTCCCCAGTTTCGCTCTTTGGAATGGGTGCTCGTTTTATGGGCTTGTGGCGGGTTCGCCGGCGTTGCGATCTTCGCTGCAGTGACAAGGCGTTGGCTCTGGCGTTCGGCCGCCAGGACTGCGCTGCGGCGTTCCACAATCACGGACGCCCTGTGGCGCGCTCGGCTTCTCTATGCTGCTGACCTGGCGGCAGTGTCTGGGCTTTACCTGGACCGCTACCTTGTTTCGCTATTCCTTGGGATTGAGGCCGCGGGCACGTATTTCTTGTTCTGGTCCGTGGCAAACGCAGCTAACACCCTGGTCACTATGGGTGTGATGCAGATCCAGCGTCCGAGGCTTATCCGCGCGTGGCGGATCGGCGGCGCAGCTTCGCACCGAAGGTTGGCTAGATCGTTTGCCAACCGTACGGCTGTGGCGGCTGTGGCGATCTCCACGGCAATCGGCCTTGCATTCCAGGTGGGAGCGCCACTCGCCGGTGTGCTTCCCGTCAATACCAACATCTCCACCATCTTCTGGGCAGTCATGGCCGGCACGGTTGTACGGACCCTGTCTGACTTCGGGGCAATGGCGCAATACACCGCAGGACTCGATGCAGCAATGGCCATGTGCAACCTAGCGACCGCAGTGATGTCAGCAACATTCCTCACAATTCTCGTGCCCGTTGCTGGAATTGCCGGTGCAGGGGCCGCCGCGGCGCTGGCTTTTACTATTTCCGGGTGGTTGCGACTGCGCACGCTGCCTGCAACGGAATGCCTGCAAGCAGACCAACTCGACGCAGCGCAAGGAGATTGAGACCATGACCGACGCATTCGGCACACGGGGGCCAATCCTACAAGCGTGCGTCCAAGGGACTGGGCGCGGCTCTCCCGACGGCGGCGAAGATCTATTTTGGCACGTGCGGCGCCTCTGGAGATTGGCGTGGCGCGCTCGGGTTATGATCGCGGTTTCCGCTGTCGTCGGGGCCTTGCTGGCTGGCTTGTGGGCAGGGGCGGTGCAGCCCCTTTACACGGCTTCAACTGAAATTGTCTTAGAACCCGAAACGGCCGTTCGTGTCCTTCCTGGGGTTCCGGATGAAGCGGAAATAGACCCGGAGGCCTTCGCTTCGAAGGTTGCCGTGCTCCATTCCCGAGATCTGCTGGCGACGCTCGCTGCCGACCTGACGCTTGAGCGTGACCCAGAGTTCAACTCGCTACTTCGGGAGCCAGCTTCTTTGACGCAGGCTGCATGGGCCGTTTCCAGCGCGCTGCGCGAACTCATTGGCGCTGGACCCGTCCAAGGGCTGTCCTCTCCCTCGCAAAGTGTTCATACGACTCTTGCTCAGCGCATCGCGGTCGAGCCGGTGGGGCGTTCCAAAGTGGTTCGGGTTTCTGTATCTTCACACGATCCAGACAAGGCTGCGCGGATTGCTAACCGCCTCGTTGCGCTCTACGCTGAAGCCGAGGTCGCCGCAAAACGCAAAGCTTCAGAAAACGCTGCACGTTGGCTGTCCAAGCAGGTCAATGAACTCCAAGAGCAGGTCGCTACAGCCGATCGTGAACTCCAAACTTACCGTGCGCGTGCTGGCCTAGTCCGGACGCTCGGCGACGACACGGCGGCACGGCGCATTGATGCTCTCGTTCGTCAGCTTGTTCAGGCACAAGCTCGCGAGGCAATGGCTCTGGACCAAGCCACCCAGCTCGAGAATTTGGCAGCTACACCTAGTGGCGCGGCCGAACACCCGAGTGTAGTCGCATCGGAGGCGATGGCCCGCCTACGCGATCAGGAACAATCACTCAAGAGACAAGCGGCGGACATGGCTACTCGCCTGGGCGAGCGCCATCCGGACCGCCAGGGTATCCTGCGTCAGCTCGAAGCCAATCGGGCATCTCAAGCAGCCGAGATAACGCGGATTGCCGCCTCAGCCCGCTTGGCGGCAGCAAGCGCCTCACGTTGGCGGGTTCAAGCCGAAGAAGCGCTACGTGCCGCGCAGGAGATCGCATACGATCCTCAGGCTGCTGTTGAAATCAACGCTTTGGAGCGGCGCACTAGCGCCATGCGGACGCTTTATGAGAATTTCCTGACGCGCTCCAAGGAGGTGGTGGCCGGGATGAGCCTCGGACAGTTGCCCGCTCGCGTCATTTCGACGGCTGAGCCCCCAAGCGTGCCGTCCTTTCCACGCACCAGGCTATTGACAGCCGGGGGGGGCGCACTTGGAGCCGCACTGGCCTTCATGGTGGCCTTTCTGCGCGACCGCACCTGTACCTCGATCCGTAGCGCCTCTGATGTTGCAGAGGTGGCAACTGTGACTCCGATGGCTATTATGCCAGCTATCTCTGGGCGCGCCCGGCGGGCCGGTACCGATGTCATCGAGCGGGATCCAGTCTATGCCGAAGGACTGCGCCGGCTTGCGCTCACGCTGATGCTGCGCGTAGACGGCCCTGTGTCCGGCCGCGTCGTTGCCGTGGCATCCTCGCTTTCTGGCGAAGCTAAGACTTCAACAGCGGTGGACCTCGCCATCATCATGGCCGCGCTTGGACGGCGCGCTGTTGTTGTGGACGCTGACCTGCGTAAGCCCGACCTGCACAGAATCGTCCGTCTTGCTAACTCGCATTCCGGGCTCTCGGAGTGCTTGTGCAGGGGGATAGATCCGGTGGATGCGGTGGTGACCGCTTCGTGCGGAATTGATGTCCTACTCTCTGGATCTATGACATCTGAAGCGGCGGGCGTGCTGGTCGCGTCCTCCGAGCGGCTCGCTGATGTCTACACTGCACTTCGTCGTTGCTATGACTTGGTGATCGTCGACACGGCACCCGTCGCCGCAGCGTCCGAGACTCTGAACGTGCTGCGCCTTGCCGACGAGACCGTCTTCCTAGTGCGCTGGAATCGAACGGATCGCGAGTTGGTGCGTAGCAGCATTGACCGTGTTCAAGACTTCGGCGGTCGGGTCTCTGGAGTTGTGGTCACGCGCGCCAACGTGCGCGATCTCCCCCACTATGAACGCGGTGACGCTGCGGCTTACCACCGTGCGCTAAAACGGTATTACAAGGTGTGAGCGCACCATGCAGAACGATGCCTTGCAGTCACCTCGGCGCGATCCCTTCGCGACTGTGGTGTGCTTCGCTTTTCTTGCCGTCCTTATGGTAGGAAGCACACCGTTCGGAGCCGAGTCCACGGAGTCGATCGACAAGTCTGGAGCGGTCGACGGTCTGCGCCAAGTGCTAATAAGCGGCCTCTTCGCTCTAGCCGTCCCTCTCCTGCTCGTCCGCGCACGCCGGCTTGGGCCAATCCTTTCTTCGAACCCTTTTCTTGTTATTCTTGCAATGTGGTGTGCTGTCAGCGTGCTGTGGTCGCCGGTCCCTGATCTGGCAGCGCGCCGGGTGCTCGCGGGCGGCCTAGTCGGGGCACTTGCCTTATTATGCGCTTCGCTGTCGCCGCGCAGCTTGGTGGGTGTACTGTTAGGGGTCACCGGCGGGGTGATGGCAGCCAACCTGCTGGGAGCACTTTTCGTGCCGGGTTTGGCGTTCGACCACGAAGGCCATCTCGAAGGATTGCACCCACAGAAGAATGTCGCTGGGTACGCCTGCGCTGTGTCGTCCCTGATTTGGCTGTCTGTCGGGCTTTCCCGGCGAAACAGCTGGCTGGTAGCCGGTGGTCTTGCTTGGGGCGCCGCTCTGGTGCTGACAGGATCGCGGACCAGTCTCGGCATGTTTGCCGCGGCCGCGGCTCTGATCCCCGTGTTTCTCGCCGGATTGCGCCGTGGTTTTGACCGAGGGCTCTTTGCATTGGTGCTGGTGGCCGTAGCGGTTGGGATGGCGCCAGCGGTGTATGCGGCGACAGTGGTCCTGAGCGGAACCTTTGGAGATGTGACCTTCACCGGGCGGACAGAGATCTGGAGCTTTGTCTGGCGCAAGACGATGGAAGCACCGTTAACCGGGTTCGGATATGGATCGTTCTGGGCGGTCGGGGACAAGGCACCGGCTTTGAGGGAAGCCTCCGAACAAGTCGCGCGCTACACCGAGGCGCACAACGGCTTCCTTGATGTGATGGTTTCCGTGGGCACAGTGGGGCTTGCTCTGAGCGTTGCGGCGCTCTTCCGCCCCTTCATTGGCATTTGGAGCTACCGTCCAGGCGCATTGACGTCCGAGTCTCAAGATGTGGTCCTGCTTGCGATGGCACTACTCGCCTTTGGCATCGGCCATAACGCTTTAGAATCCTCTCTCCTGCAAGGAACCGGCGCGCTCTGGGCGCTGATGGTCGTCGCCGTTCTTACGCTCGGCGTGCACTTTCCCGGCCGGTCCGGCCTGCCGACTCAGCTCCGGTCGACCGCAGAGCATTCCGGTCGCGTTCTAGGACCAGCCGCAGCGCGGACTGCCCGTCTGGCTACCGCCGTCGCTCACCCGAACGACGCTAAATGCCCCACGAATCTGTGAGACGGAACATGGTTAAGACTCCCGACATAGCGGTAATCATGGCCGCTTATAACGCCGACGGCACCCTGCCAGACGCCGTAGCAAGCGTTCTCGCGAGCACAGTTCCCGTGCATCTTTTTGTAGTTGACGATGCCAGCGGAACCCCGGCAGAGATGGTGCTGCGCAACGCATTTGGGTGCGTGCCAGATTGGGTGGAGGTGATCCGCAACCACTGCAACCTGGGTGTCTCCGCTACCCGTAACCGCGCGCTCCGACATATTCTCGCGGAAGGCTACCGCTACGCCGCGGTCCTTGATGCTGATGATATCGCGCACCCGGAACGTTTCGAAAAGCAGGCCGCATATCTGAATACTCACTCGTGTGTTGCCGCAGTCGGATCCTGGGCAAACGCGGTTGACGAGCACACTCTAGCCGTCGTGCGGCGTGTGCTTTATCCTTCCTCCGACCCAGAGACGGTCCGCCGAGATCTCTGCTTCGACAGCCCGATCGTGAACTCAAGCGTAATGTTCCGTGTCGACGCTCTGCGCGAGGTCGGCTTATGGGATGAACGGCTCCGCACGGCGGAGGACTACGATCTCTTCTGTCGCTTGGCTGCCCGTTTCGACTTAGCCAATCTTCCCGAGATCCTGGTCGATTTCCGCCTGTGCCGTACGGGACTCTCGCGGGCCGGAATCAACGCTCAGAGGCGGGCGCGGCTGCGTGTCCAACTCCGCTACTTTCCGGAGCGGGCGTGGCGCTGGCAAGCCTGGGCAGGGATAGTTCGAAGCACCGTCCGCCTGCTTGTGCCGACATCTTTGGTCGAAGGGATGAAATCGCGGCGCATAGCCGTGGAGCGCACCTGAACGATGGGACGCCAACACGGCCACGCCGAATTCACCGCATTTCTCGCCAGAGCATTCGCAGCTTTGGCAATTTTTATTCTCCTACCACTTCACCCGGCAACTGGCGGAGTGTGCCCAGGGCCGTCTCCTAGGCTAGGTCCCCTTCTCTTTGCCGAGGAGTTCGATACGCCGCTTGATTTTACTACTCAGAGACAGGCAGGCAAGTGGCGAGCCAACGATTTTTGGCAGGACCCTCTCACCGGGTATGTTGATTTTGGCGGTTCATCTTGGAACGTCAACCCAAATGAACACCCGTCCTACAGTCCATTCGAGGTCGCGAATGGCGTACTAAAGATATCGGCATTTCGCACGCCGGCAGACCTGGCCCGCGACCTTGCGTCGCGCGGCATCGTGCCATCCCCCAAATGGAGCGGTGGAATCCTGATCACGGACAAGGACCGCTTTTCGTTCCTCTACGGTCGCGTTGAGGTGCGAGCGAGGCTTGTCGGTACCGGTCGCGGCATGTTCCCGGCGATTTGGCTTTACGTTGCCGACGGACGCAGACGGGCAGAGAAAAGCGGTGCCGAAATCGACCTCTTTGAGGTCTCCGGGCATGCCGACGGCCGCCCATGGGAGGCGACTTTACATCTTCGCGATTATCTAGGAAACGGCCGGGAGATCCGCCTCCTCTCCTCGACTCTTGACCCAGAAGAGTGGCGGAGCTACAGCATTGACTGGAGTCCATGTCGCATCACTCTACTGTTGGACGGGCAGCCGGCGGGCTCAATTGAAGGTGAAGACGCCGCGTGGTTCAACGTGCCTATGGGAATTAGGCTGAACTACGCAATGGACGGTGACATGTTCCCACCGTGGCGGCGCTCAAGCGCATCAACCCCCGACCACCTTTCTATGGAAGTGGACTTCGTACGCGTATGGGGAGCTGGAAGCAGGTAATCTTACTCCGTCTTGGTGGATCTTGAGGGCAGCATGATCAGTGTTCGCCAAATAACGCCAAGCTAGCACTGCTTTGGCAGTTCTATTGACGCCTGTGCGGGACGAGCCAGGATCGTGCCCCGGCACGTGGTGTACGAGCGAAGTGGTTTGTCATCGCTCTCCGGCAGGTTGGGCCGGATCAGGTTGCCACAGCGGACAACCTGGAGACGTCAGTATGCCCCAACGGCGTCATGGTCTCCAAGCTCATGTAGCGGCGGCTGGCCGCCCACTCATCATTTTGCTCCAGCAGGATGGCCCCTCCCAGTCGGAAGATCGCCGCTTCATTGGGGAATATGACGACGACGTCGGTGCGCCGCTTGACCTCGCCGTTGACGCGCTCGAGGGGATTGGTCGAGCTGATCTTGGTCCAATGGTCGGGATGGAAGTCCATGTAGGCGAGGACGTCGTGTTCGGCCTCGTCCATCAGCGTGGCAAGCTTGGGGAAGCGCTCGCGCAGGCTATCGGCGACTTGGCGCCATTGCCGGTGGGCGGCCTTGGCGGTCTCCTGGGCGAAAGCCGTGCGGATCGCCGCTGCCACCATCGTGCGTTGCGGTGCAGCCACGTGTGCCATCGCATTGCGATAAAAATGGATCCGGCACCTCTGCCACGCCGCCCCGAACACCTTCGCGGCGGCCGCCTTGAGGCCCTCATGCGCGTCCGAGATGACCAGCTTCACGCCGCGCAGGCCGCGCCGCATCAGCGCGCGCAGGAACTTGGTCCAGAACACCTCAGCCTCGGAAGGCCCGATGTCCATGCCCAGCACCTCGCGCCGCCCATCGGTGTTCACGGCCACCGCGATTATCACCGCCACCGAGACGATGCGCCCGGCTTCGCGCACCTTCACGTAGGTGGCGTCGATCCACAGGTAGGGCCAGTCACCCTCCAGTGGTCGGTTCAGGAAGGACTGCACCCGCTCGTCGATGTCAGCGCACAAGCGGCTGACCTGGCTCTTGGAGATGCCGGTCATCCCCATGGCCTTGACCAGCTCATCGACACTGCGCGTCGAGACGCCCTGGATGTAGGCTTCCTGAATGACCGCCGTGAGCGCCTTCTCCGCTGTCCGGCGCGGCTCGAGAAAGCCAGGGAAATAGGAGCCCTTGCGCAGCTTGGGGATCTGCAAGGGGATGGTTCCGGCCCGGGTATCCCAGGCCCGCTCCCGGTAGCCGTTGCGCTGGTTGACGCGCTCGGCTGTGCGTTCGCCATGCTCGGCGCCGCACAGGCTGTCCACCTCCAGGTTCATCAAGCTCTGCGCGACGTAGCCGATCATTTCGCGCAGAAGATCCGTATCCGAGCCCTTCTCCAGAAGCTCGTGAAGCGCCATTCTGTCCATGGTCATCGAGGTTCTCTCCAGCAGCGTTCAAGGTGTTGCAACCCGAACCTACCGGAGATCTTCGATGACCGCCCCGCTGTGGATAAGCGGCCCGCCTACGCCAGCTTTTGGGGGCGCTTCGGCGGGCCGCTTACCCACAGCTCGTACACCACCTCGCGGGACGCAGCCCGAGCCAGCACCGACAACAGGGACATCGGATCGGCGCGGTCTGATGAATATGCGCGAGAATGGCTCGGCATACGGCGGGCAGCGCCGGTTGCGGTGGCGGTCCGTTGCTGCGCCTTTTTCCCCCGCTCCGGTGCTGCAGCGAGCCGAAGGTGTTGGAGAAATGCCAAGGTCATCATCCCCAGAAGCACATGACGGTACGTGTCAACGCGAATGAAACAGACGGGATTTCAGTTCAAGCTCGGGACACTTGCGTGATCGGAGGCGCCAGCAAGCTGGTCGCCGCGTCCGTCCGCTTTCAGGATGCCGGCGAGCTCAGGTCGCACAAGGCCCTTCCGTCCCACCCCTTGGGGTGGGTCCCGATCCCGAGCTTGAACTCAAATCCCAGCTGTCTCATTCGCATTGACACGTTCCGTCACGTCCTCCGTGGAGCGCGTCAGGATCCCGGCGACGACGGCGTCGAGGTCGCCGCCGCGGTAGAGCGTGCCTTCGATGCCCGCCCGCTGCGCCGCCTGCAGGTCGGTGTCGCGGTCGCCGATCAGGAAGCTGCCCTTCGGTTCCACCGGCCACTCGGCCATCGCCTGCAGCAGCATTCCGGGCTCCGGCTTGCGGCAGGCACAGTCGGTCCGATAGGGCGGCTCGCCATGCTCGGGATGGTGTGGGCAATGGTAGAAGGCGTCGACATGGGCGCCGACGGCCTGCAGTTCCTGCTGCATCCAGCGATGCAGGGTCCGCACATGCTCCTCGCCGTAGAGGCCGCGGGCGACGCCGGCCTGGTTGGTGACGACGAAGACCAGGAAGCCGGCGTCGTTCAGCCGCTTCACCGCCTCCCTCGCCCCCGGCATCCAGGTGATCTGGTCGGGGCGGTGGGCGAAGCCGATGTCCTCGTTCAGCACGCCGTCGCGGTCGAAGAAGGCGGCTCTGCGGCGATCGGCGTTTGGGGCCGGGTGTGACTCGTCGGACATGATGGAGGCGGGCATGATGGAGGCGGGCATGATGGAGACGGACCGTCTTTCTCGCGGTGGCAAACTTGCGGTTCGGTCCGGTTGAAAAGCCGCCCAGGAGCCGCCGTTGTCAACCCGGATGCTCAACCCGGATGCGGCCTTTCAGCCTGCGCCAGCCGCCGGAGGGTGCCGGTCAGGCGGCGGACATGGCTGCCCGGCCAATAGAGCCGGCCGCAGCAGGGGCAACTCGTCAAAGTACTTCCGTTGGAGGCACTGCCGAACGGAGCGGTCAGGCCGCAGGCGCCCGGCGGAACCTCCGCCAGCCTGTCCGGCGGCGCCGGGCGCAGCAGGCAGTTGTCGATCAGGCAGCGGGTGAAGGGGGCCTGCAGCCAATCGACCGGGTAGGCGGCGGTCAGCGAGCGGGCCTGCTCCTCCACCGACTGGCCGCGCAGCAGGCATCCGTGTCGGCCGGCGGTCTCTGCCAGCCGGCGGTCGCGGGTCAGCAGGATGCGCCCTTCCGCCCGCGCCCGGTCGAGCAGCGCACGGTCGGCTGTGCCGGCCGGTGCCAGGGCGGTGTCGTGGCCGGCAGCCCGCAGCAGGCGGGCGAGCCGGCCCAGCATCTCGTCACAGAACCAATTCATGCCCCGTCAACAAAGCAGATCACGCATCGATAAGATGATATGGTTTCATGAAAATATATCTTCATCCCACGCCGTCATCTCACCCCCGCACCCTCGCCCCGTTCGATCCGGCGGACGCAGCTCAGCAGCAGTTCCTCCAGGTTCAGCGGCGGCATGTCGATGTGGATGGCCTCCAAGCCGCGGTCGCGGGCCCGGACCGTCAAGTCGTGATTCGCCGCGGCAATCGACAGCAGGACGGGGCGCACGGCACCGCGCATCGCCGCCAGCCGGTCGAAGGCCGAGGGCCACGGCCCGCAAGCTCCCCGGCGCTCCGGACCCGTCTCCCCCACCACGATCAGGTCGGGAACCAGGGGACCCCGCGCCAGCAGCGCCAGCCCTTCGTCCATCGTGCCGCCCGCCACGACCCGCCACCCCAGCGTTTCCAGATAAAGCCGCAGCCCTTCGCGCAGCAGCGGATTGCGGTCGGCGACCAGTGCCCAGCGCACCCGGTCCCCGATCCTGCACAGGACCGGCCGGCAGACCGCCGGCAGGATGGCGTCGTCCATTCCGCAGTCGTCCGTCATGGGGGCCTTGCTCCGCTTCGATGGCTCCTGTTTCCGGCAGGGGTGATCCAACAACTTTTGAGGAAAATCCCAGCGACCGCATCCTTCACATGACGGACGAAACACTCGGCCGATGGTCATACGCAACCAGTTGGTCTTGAGCGTGGGCGATTGCCTACGGGGAATTGTTGTCGAGCGGAGGATTTCCCCCATGGCGCAAGCTGCGGACTCGCTGATCGAGGACATCTACGACGCGGTGACCTTTCCGGAGCGCTGGGCCGCCATCCTGGAACGGCTCTGCGGCTTGACCGATGCGACGCACGGCTTCCTGTTCACCACCGCCCCCCATCACGACAGCCGGACTGCGGCGCTGTGGGCCCGCCACAACATCTCAGACGCATTGCTTGGCGATTACATGACCCATTTCCGCCATCGCGACCTTTGGGCCAATGCGGCGGCGGCGCGCGGCCTGCTGAGCCGCTGCGTGGTTCGCCGTGGAGAGGAACTGGTGCCGGAGGCGGAACTGCGCCGTTCGATGATCTTCAACGAGATGTTGGAGGAGCAGGGAATGGGGCGGTTGTGTTCCGTTTCCCTGTCCGACGGCGGCGAGTTGACGCCGATGCAGCCGGTGCTGAGCCTGTTCCGCCCGGCCGACACTTCTCCCTTCCCCGACGAGACGGTGCGGCTCCTGCAGGGCTGCGCTCCGCATCTTCAGCGGGCGATCCGGCTGCGCGTCAGGCTGCTGTCACGCCAGGACGGCCGGGAGGAGGAGGTCCTGTGGAGCGGCCGGATGATCGACCGCCTGCCGATGGGGGTCGCGCTGCTCGACGCCGCCGGACGGATCCTCTGCCTGAACCGGGCCGGACAGGCGATGGCCGACGCGCGGGACGGGCTGCGGCTTCAGCAGGGGCGCCTGCAGGCCGAACAGGCGTCCGAGGCGCGTCGGCTTGCCCATGCGCTGGAGGCGGCGGTGTCGGCCGGCGCCAGGACCGCCGCAGCGCGCCGGGGCGAGGCGGCCGACCTCCGGGTGTCGCGCCCGTCCGGCCGGGCGCCCTATCTGCTGACCGTTCTGCCGCTGTCGCCCGAGGCGGCGGGGCCGTTCGGCGATGCCGGCGGCGGGGGAGGAGACGGCGCCCGCATCCGGGCGGTGGTCTACATCGTCGATCCGGCCGCCGTGGCGCCGGGGCTGGGGGTGCGGCTGGGCGGCCTGTTCGGCCTGACGCCGGTGGAGGCCGCCCTGGTCATCGACCTGCTGGCCGACCTGACCCCGGCCGAGATCGGCGACCGCCGCGGCGTGGCGATCAGCACCGTGCGCAGCCAGTTGCGCAGCATCTTCGCCAAGACCGGAACCACCCGCCAGAGCGAGCTGATGAACCTGGTCAACCGCTGTCTGATGCTGCCGGAGGGGTCGTAATGGTTAGGGCAATGAGGCTCAGGGAAGCGCCGACACCACCAGGAGGCCGAGATAGATGCCGATGAACAGGCCCAGCACGATGCCGTAATCGGCCTCGGTCATCGGGTTGGAATCGGGGTCGAACTGCCGCATGGATACGCCTTCTGCGCCGTCTGTCCTGCCTGAATAACAATGAACTACCGCCCCCATTCCGCGAATGGAGGTGGTTTCGCGGGCATTACTCCGCATCGGGCCGTTCCGACCCGTTCGCCTTGAGAACGCCATGAGCGTACCTCAAGACAACCCATGCCGACGCGAAGTCACGGGGCAAGGTCGTCCCGCACACGTCACATCTGTGCACACGCTCGCTGAGGGCCTTCTTTCGGACCGTGCCGCAGCATGGACAGGTCTGTGATGGCTTCAGCCGGCGTGTCGGCGCTTCGATCAGGCGTGCGGTGCCAGTTTCCTGCACTTTGTACCGCACCAGCGACAAGAACTGAGAGGGAGCCGTGTCGAGGATCTCCCGGTTCAGCCCCGCTTTCTGAGCAACCCGCTTGCCGGGTGCGTCCACGGTTCCAGCGGCGGATCGGGTCATGGCGGCGACCGACAGCTGTTCCATCGCGATCAGGGCGAATCGCTTGACGAGGTCGGACGACAGCTTGTGCTGCCAGTCGAGACGGCGACGTGCGGTGCGGGCGCGCGCCTTCGCCAGTCGGCGTGCGGCCTTGCGGCGCCGGTTCGAACCCTGGCGCTTGCGACTGACCGCCTGCTGAAGGTCGGTGATGCGCTGCTGCTCATGACGGTACCATCGCGGGTTCTCGACTGTCTCCATCGTGGGTGCGTCCTCTTCGCCGACGGCCAGCGTGGCGAAGGTCTCCGTACCCCAGTCGAAGGCGACCGCCTCAGTCCCGGACGAGCGGGTGATGTCGGGGCACTCCAGGGTCAGCGACAGATGCCAGGCGCCGTCACGGTGCAGCAGTTCGCTCGCCTTGATGAGGCCACCCTGGCGGGCCTGTCCGCGCGCCTTGATCGTGCCGACGCCCTGGAGGCGCAGCTTGCCATGGCGCCACTCCACGCCGGGCGTAAAGCGCCAGCCGTCGCCGTGCGACTTAAAGCCAAAGCCGGGGAAGCGGGCCAAACTCTTGAAACGCGGAAAGCCCGCCGCCGCACCCTTGGTTTTCACGCGCTCGAAGAACGCCTTGAAGGCCTTGTCGAGCCGGCGCAGCGTGACCTGTTGCGAGGAGCAGTTAAGCGTCGCGAACTCCGGACACTCCTGACGCAGGGCGGTCAGGTCGTGGCACTGGTCGGCATAGGTCAGCGACACGCCACGGCGACGGTAGGCGTCGATCCGCTGCTCCAGGGCAGCGTTGTACAGCTGTTGGTGCAGACGCAAGGCAGCGCTCAAGGCCACGGATTGAGTCCGCGACGGATAGAGGCGGTAAGTGACCTTGCGCACTGGCATTTTCATGCCGATATTATAAGTAGTTCCGCGGAAATAGCAAGTTTTGGTTGTTTTAGTCAAAGACGAGAACTACCGCATCTACAGCCTGAACGACCATCTTGTTCTGGTGACGAAATACCGTCGCCGTGTGCTGACGGTGGACATGCTGACACCCTTTGGCGAGCCCGCCGGGGAGCGGTGCAACGCCTGGGGCGGGCGGATGCTGGAGTGCAATGACGAACTGGACCATGTGCCCCTGCTCGTCACGCTGCCGCCGACCACCGCTTTGTCTGAGTTCGTGAACGCGCTGAAGACTGGGACGAGCCGCCGCTTACGGGCGGAGTTCCCGGACGAGGTGAACCGCTGGGACAGCAAGCTCGCGTTCTGGTCGCGCTCGTACTGCGTGATGTCCGTTGTCGGCACGCCGTTTGAGGCGCTGAAGTGCTACATCAAGGGCCAAGCCGGCGCCGGTGCGTGAACGTACCGGGTAGCGCGGCGCATTTCCCCTCCAGCCAATCCAGAGGATTGAAGGGAGCCCCCATGCGCCAAATGGTGGACGGCGGCGGGGCGTTGCGACATCTGCGGAGCCATAAGGGGGCCGGGGCGTGCCATCCGGGACCGGTCCCTGCGAACCGGTCCCTGCGAACCGGTCCCTCGATCGCGTCAGGATCAGGTGGAGGAGCTTTCCGCCTGCCCGGTGATGGCGGGCTTCGCCGGTGCCTCCTCGGCAAGCGCGCGGTAGGCCAGTCCGCCCGCCAGTCCGCCGGCCAGCGGGGCGATCCAGAACAGCCAGAGCTGCTGCAGCGCCCATCCGCCGACCACCAGCGCCGGACCGGTGCTGCGCGCCGGGTTCACCGACGTGTTGGTCACCGGGATGCTGATCAGGTGGATGAGGACGAGCGCCATGCCGATGGCCAGCGGCGCGAAGCCGGCCGGCGCCCGGCGGTCGGTGGAGCCCAGGATCACCAGCACGAAGAAGAAGGTCAGCACCAGCTCGATCACCAGGGCCGAGGTGATGCCGTACTGGCCGGGCGAATGCGCCTCGTACCCGTTGGCGGCGAGGCCGTTGACGGCCAGGCTGTAGTCGGCCTTGCCGGTGGCGATGACATACAGGACCAGGGCGGCCGCGAAGGCGCCGACCAGCTGGGCCAGCACGTAGGGCAGGATGTCCTTGGCCGGGAACCGTCCGCCCGCCCACAGCCCGACGGTCACCGCCGGGTTCAGGTGGCAGCCGGAGATGTGGCCGATGGAATAGGCCATGGTCAGGACGGTGAGGCCGAAGGCGAGGGAGACGCCGAGCAGCCCGATCCCGACCTGCGGAAAGGCGGCGGCGAGCACGGCACTGCCGCAGCCACCGAAGACCAGCCAGAATGTCCCGAGAAACTCGGCGGAGCTGCGCCTTATCATACTCATGCCAACCTCCCACTGCTGCCAAGGTTGCCGAAGGCCGGTGGACGCCGGTATGGACACGAGCATAAATCCGCCGCCGGCAGGCACGGCTTCGCGCGTTCGGAGAGGGGGACGTGGCAGAAGAACAGGGGGGACGGAGGATGCCCACAGATCAGCCGGCCGGTCGGCCCACCGATCAGCCGAAGAGGTGCCGTTCTCCCAGCTCCTCGGCGCGCTTGCGTTCCAGTTCCTGGTTGTAGCGGCGCAGCGCGTAGGCTTCCGTCAGATAGCCGACCAGCCGCTTCGTCGTCGCGCTCTCCACGACCGGAAGGCTCTCCTCCTCCGTGTCGGTGAAGAGCTTGAGAGCGCTGCGCACATTCTGTCCCGGCAGAAGGACGGCATCCGCCGAGCGGGCGAGATCACCGGCGGTGCGCTGCTCCATGTCCTCCTGCAGGGTCGGATCATGCACGGTGGAAAGCATGACGATGCCGGCATAGGCGCCGCGTTCGTCGAGCACGAACACCTGCTTGGCGCTGCCCAGCGGAAACATGCGGCGCAGGTCGGCCAGTTTCATGGAGGCGGGAACGCTCTTGGCGTCGCGGCGCATCATCCGTCCCACCGTCAGGTTTTCGATCCAGCCGATGTCGTGCGCGCCGTGGATGGGCAGGCCGCGCAGGTGGAAACGCCAGGTGGCGAAGGAGTGGCCGAACATCCGGCGCACGATCATCGTCGCGACGGCCACGCTGGTGAGCACGCCGAGGGTGACGGGAAAGTCGGCGGTGGCCTCCTGGACCAGCATGACCATGGTGAGCGGGGCGCCGACGATGGCGGCGGCGACCGACCCCATCCCGACCAGGATGAAGGCGGTATAGTGGATGCCGACGTCGGGCAGCAGCCAGCCGGCGATCTTCACGAAGAGGCTGCCGTACAGGCTGCCCAGGAACAGCGAGGAGCTGAACAGCCCGCCGCGGAAGCCCGCGCCGAGGGAGATGGACGAGGCGACGACCTTGGCGACCAGCAGGCCCGCCAGGACGATCCCGTCATAGCCGAGGACGATGTTGTGCTGGATCGCGCCGTGGCCGCTGCCCAGCACCTGCGGGTAGAGCATGGCGATGGCCCCGACCAGCAGCCCCCCGACGGCCGGCCTGAGCCAGCCGGGGACATGCGCCGCCCGGAACAGGCGCTCCGCCAGCGTCACCGCCTTCATCGTGGCGATGCCGAGGATGGCGGCGCCGATGCCGACCAGGACGAAGAAGGGATAGTCGCTCGGCCCCACGCTGACGGGGTCGTAGACGGCGAAGATGGTGTCGTGGCCGCTGGTCCAGCGGATGATGATGCCGGCGGTGATGGCGGACAGGCTGACCGGCGCCAGGGCGGCGAGCGTATAGCTGCCGATCACCAGTTCGAAGGCATAGAAGGCCCCGGCGAGCGGGGCGTTGAACGCGGCGGCGATGGCGGCGGCGGCGCCGCAGCCGACCAGGATCCGCAGGTCGGCGCGGCGAAGCTTGAAGGCCTGCCCGGCCGTGGAGGTGACGCCCGCTCCGACCTGGGTGTAGGCCGCCTCCATGCCGACCGAGGCGCCGAAGGCGTTGGACATCAGCGTGGAGGCGGCCAGCCGAAGGCTGTCGAGCAGGGACATCGTGCCGCCGTAGAGCGCATTCGCCTCGATGGGGTCGACGATGTCCTTCGCCCGCAGGCGCCGGGCGAAGCTGCCGAAAATGCCCAGCGCCAGCCCGCCGACCATCGGGATGACCAGCGGCTGCCAGGGGCCGATGGCCACCCCCGCGCTCAGATGGGCGCCGCGCGGAAGATCGAAGAGCACCGAATGCAGCAGCCCGACGGCTTTCTGGAGCAAGGCGACCCCGCCGGCGATCAGCGCCGCGGCAAGCACCCCGAGGGCGACGATGGCGAAATCATTGTCGCGGACATTCCGGCTGGCCAGGGCGCGGAGCAGGAACAGGCGGCTGCGCAACCAGCCGCCGTGACGGCCCTCCGGAGCGGGATGCGCGGACCCGGGATGTTCGGACTGCCGGTCGTCCGTGTCCTTCCGTCTGGGAAGGAGGGGAATGGGGGGCAGGGACATGGCGGAGCGCGGCTGTTGGGGCCTCCCGGGACGGGCGGACATTCCCGGCATCTAAGCGGCGCCGGTGCCGGACGCAACGACAAACTCCCGGCCTCCGGCCCCACCCGTGGTTTATCCCCTGGTTCGCCGCGGCGGCCGGACTGTTTCCGGGAGGCCGGCGCTTGAGGCGTCGGCCGGAGCGGCGGGGCTTGCCGGGCCGGCGGGAAGCAGCCCCTGGGCGCGGGCACGGTCCAGCAGGTTCTTGACCGAGGCCGCCGCCCAACTGTGCCCGCCGCGCGGCGTGGTCTCCCGCATCGCCTCCAGCTGGGCGCCGATGGCCCGCAGCGACAGCGTCGGGTTCGCCCGGGCGATGCCGGCGACCAGCACCATCAGCCGGTCGTCCCCGCGCACCGCAGGCGCCTTGTCGAGCAGTGCCCTTTCCGCCAGCCCTTCCTCGACGAAGGCGCGGACGGCGCGGCGCAGCCGCTCGGCGGTCCAATGCCGGCCCGGCGGCAGCCTGGCGTTCACCGCCCGCGTCACCGCCGCCCAGGAGCGGGCCGGGGAGTGGGCCAGCCGGAGCCGCCGCACGGTGGGCAGCCATTCCTCCGCCGTGCGGGTCAATTCCAGCAGGTAGAGCTGGCGCTGCCGTTCGGCCAGACGCCGCGCCATCGCCGTGTCGCCCTGCTTCAGCTTGGGATTGCCGCCGACCCGGCCCCGCGCCTTGGCCGCCTTCAGCCCGGCCTTCGTCCGCTCGCGGATCAGCGAGCGTTCGTACTCGGCCACCGCGCCCAGCATCTGCAGCACCAGCGTGCCGTGCGGGCTTGCGGTGTCGATCGGGCTGGTGAGGCAGCGGAAATGGCAGCCGCGGCCGCGCAGATCCTCGATCACCTCCAGCAGGTGGGCCAGCGAGCGGCCGAGCCGGTCGAGCTTCCAGATCACCAGCGTGTCGCCCCTGGTCAGGCCGGCCAGGGTGCGTGCCAGCTCGGGCCGGGCGCGCGAGGCGCCGGAGGCCTTCTCCTCGAAGATCGTGGCGCAGCCGGCGGCGCGCAGCGCATCGATCTGGGCGGCGGTGGTCTGATCGTCGGTCGAGACGCGGGCGTAGCCGATGAGCGCCATGGCGGAGTCCAGGCAGGACGGGGACGGAAACGCCTTTGTAAAGTTTCAGGGCATATGAGTAAACGACCGTTTCAGAGCAGTCCATTTCCTTTACAGGTGCTCGCCGGAGTGGGACCGGTCGGGCTGGGGTGCATTGCTCCTGCCGCTTACATCCGCAGCCGGCCGATGCCACGCGACAAGACGCCAAACCGCTCCCTCGCCTTGTGCCCTGTGATCAAGGCTGTCATGGGAGCAGGTCGCACTGGGACAGTGACCGCACCGCTCAGGATTGTTCGCTTGTTTTTGATGGGATGAAGCAGCCGCGGAAGCACGCAGGGCGGACTTTTCGCACAAATTGCGGGCATCTCATTCAGCCGGGGCGGAAATGCGGTCCTGAAGGGGGTGCCGGGAGGGTCTGAGGGACGGAACGTGTCCACCGATCCCGGAAAACTGACAAGTGCCGGGGTCTATCGCAACGATAACGCCCTGATAACTGTCATTATCAGGACGTTATCGATACCCGGTATTCTGGATGTGCGATGTCGGTGCAGTTAGCAATGATCGCTGCAACCGGCTATCCTGGCGCGGCTTTTCCGGAGCCGCGATGATCCTCCTCTCCCTTCTTCCCGCCCTGCTCGCCGCCGAACGTGCGCTCGGCCGCCTCGACCAGGCGCTCGCCGATCCGGCGCGGCGCCGGCGCCTCGCCGCCGATGCCGCCCGCCGTGCGGCCGCTGCGGTGATCCGCCTCGACGGCCACCGCCTCGACGCCCACGACTTCCAACGCGCCCTCGCCGCCCCGGAGCATGCCCGGGGCGAGGCCGCCCGCGCCGCCCTGCTGGTGCCGCTGTTCGCCCAGCTGCCGGCCGGTCTGACTGCCGCCCTGCCGCCGGAATGCGCGACCGTCCGGTCCGCGGCGACCCCGGACAGGGAGGAGGAGTCGGGGGACGTCGTGGCCGCGGTGCGCGCCTCGATTGCCGCCCTGGAAGCGGTCGACCTCGGGGGCGGCGAAGAACTGGACGACGTGGAAGGCGATGCGGCCGGTACTACCCCGCCGCCGCTGACGCCCTGGACCCACCCCTGGCTGGACGAGTTGCACCGGCGCTGGAGTGTTGCCCAGGGCGGCCGTCCGGTCGGCCTCGGCGCGGCCCGCGCCGCCGATGCCGGTCCGGCGCTGGAGGCGGTGGCGGAGGCCCTGGCGGCCGCGCCCGGCCTGCTCGGGGCTGCCGCGGCGATCCGCGCCCTGGCGCTGCGGCCCGACCCGGGAGCGCCGCAGCGCCGCGGTCCGGACGATGATGCCGAGAGCGCTGCCTTGCGGGCCGCGGTTGCGGCGGAACGGCCGCCGACCTCGTGGTGGAGTGTGGTGGTGTGGCTTGCCGCCCCCGACCTGGTCCGCGGGGCCTGCCGGTTGCATCATGCCGGACCACCGCTGACGGCGGCGCTCGCCCGCGACGTCACCGGCTACCGGCTCGCCCTGGCCGGGACGGAAGGCGCCTGGACGCGCTGGGTCCTCGACAGCATTCCCGAGCTGGTGGCGCATGAGCTGGAGCGCTTGCGCCATCTCGATCTGGTCCAGGAGCACTGGGAGGCACGGCTGGCCGCCACGCCGCGGCGCAGCAGCTCGCGGCTGCCCGATGTGCTGGACTGGCTGCATGACCGCCCGGCCTTCACCATCAGCCGGGTGGCGGGCGAACTGAAGGGGCGGTGCGGCCTGTCGCTGCGCGGGGTGCATCTGCTGGTGGAGCAGCTCGCCAAGGCCGGCGTGGTGCGCGACATCGCCGACCGCGGCGGCGAGCGGCTCTGGGCCTGCGACCTCAGCTTTCTGCCACCCGGCCGCTGAGCGGCAAGGCCTCATCCAGCAGGCCGTGGCGCCTGCGAACCGGCGGACCGTGACGCGGCGTCCTGAGGAAATCGCAGGCAAACCGGTAAGGCGCCTCTCCATGACGCCGCCAAGCAGGACGACCCGGCTCGGCGAGACCCCAGCATTCAAGGCTTGGGCTTCCCCTAGAAGATACCGTTAGTGGACCGCCTGTCGGAACGCCCGCAGAAAAGTGTGGAGCTGATCTTCCAACGCGGCCTCTACCACCAGAACGGTGAGGATGGCGTCGACGAACAACTGCTGCTCGCCAACATCGCCTATCACCAGCCGGTGAGCCGGCGCGGCCTTGATCGCCTGCTCGGCCGCACCGTCGATGCCGACGCCGTCGGCCGCCTGCGCGCGGCGGGGGCTGGTGGGGCCGGGGCCGCGGAGTCCGCGTCCGGGCGCCCCGCTGACCTTCGTGACCACCGACGCCTTCCTCGACCAGTTCGGTTTGGAGAGCTTGGCCGACCTACCCGATCTGGACGACCTGCAGGCGATGGGGCTGGCCGATACCGGTGTGCTCGACGACACCCCTGCCGGGGCGCCGGACCTATCAGAGCCTGCGGGGCGAGCGTCGCTCCCTCTGGCCCACCGACACTCCTAACCCAGCCTGCCAGCTATCGACCTCACCGGGCTCTCGCCACGGTGGCCGTCACGTCGGCCCGGGTGACGGTGCGGCTCCAGGTTCCGATACACCTCAGTGATGTAGGCTGGTCGCCATTGGAGTGGGCTACGGAATGGCCACTACCAGAGCGGAGTAGCGGCTGTCTGCCCGGCCGTCGTGCTAGGACGGCAACGTGACGCCGGAGGTTTCGGCGCAGAGGGCGGTCAGCCGATCCTGAAGATCGGGATCCAGCGCCTGCGGGTTGGGGGGCATGCGTTTCATGTGATAGAAATAGTCTCCCGTGACATCCGCCCTGGGATCGTCACCTGCGGCAAGCCATGCTTGGGTCAGATGCGCCTGATCCATGTCGTCGGGCGCGCCGGGGCCGCCCATCCTGGTCGGTACCCACCCTGGCTCCAGGGAATTGCTGAAAACCTCCGGCCAGCGGCGGGCGATGGCGAAGGCCAGCATCGCGTCGTGCAGCTTGCTCTCGGCGTAAGCTTCCGAGCCGTTCCAGCGGCGCTTCTTCCACAGGATGTCGTCGAGATTGGCGTCGACACGATGGTGCATGCCCGACGACAGATAGACGAGCCGCTTCGGACGGTCGATCAGCGCCGTCAGGATGTAGGCCGACAGCGTGTTGATCGCGAAGACGTGCGGCAGACCGTCGGCCGTCGATTGATGCGCCTCGCGATAGCCGACGGCGGCATTGTGGATGACGGCATCGAACCTGCCGAGCGCATTGACCTGGGCGGCGACCTCCTTGGTGCCGGCGATGGTCGAAACGTCGCCGACCACGACCGCCTCGGCCCGTGGCAAGGCTTTGCGGGCATCCTCGGCCCGGTCGGCGTTGCGGGCATGCAGGACGACCTGATGGCCCTTTCCGGTGAGCAACCCGGCTGCCATGAGGCCGAGCCCGGTCGATGAGCCGGAAATAAAGATGCGGGACATGGAGTTTTCTCCTTCCGATGGGGAATGTTCAGGATTGTGGGCCATGCGCGGTGATGGTCAGGGCCGCGCCGGCCAATGCGCAGGCCGCGCCGAACAGATACACGGCGGCATAGCCGAACTGCCCGGCGATCACGCCCGCCGCCGGCCCCGAAATGCCATAGGCGATGTCGAGGAATGCGACGAAGGCGCCCATGGCGCTGCCGCGATTGGCGGGCGGCACCCGCTTCAAGGCTTCCACGCCGAGCGCCGGAAAGACCAGGGCGCAGCCGAGACCCGTCACCAGGGCACCGGCGAGCGCCATGACATCGGTCGGCGCCGACCAGATTATCGCCTGTCCGACGGCCTCGATCACGAGCGACCACAGCGCGACGCGATAGCCGCCCATCTTGTCGGGCAGGCTGCCGAAAACGACGCGCACCGCGATGAAACCGACGCCGAAGGCGGTCATGACCAGACCGGCGCTGTTCCAGTGACGTGCCGCGAAATAGAGCGAGGCGAAGGCCGTCAGTCCCGACAGGCCGACCCCCTGCAGCATCAGGCCGACTCCCTCGCGCCAGATCTGGCCGACCACCTTGTGGAAGGGCAGCCGGGGACCGGCGGGCGTGGCATAGGAGGTCTCGCGCATTGCTATGGCGACGGCGGTGAGCGGCGCGACGATGCAGGCGACCATCGCCACCTCGAGACCATAGCCCTGGTAAAGCAGCATGCCGACCGGTGCACCGATGGCGAGCGCGGCGAACATGGCGATGCCGGTCCAGGACATCGACATGCCGGCCCGCTGCGGTCCGACCGAGGCGATCGACCAGGAGACGCAGCCGGTGACGAACTGGCTTTCGCCAAGACCGGCCGCCAGTCGGCCCCCCACCAGGAGCGCCAGGCTTAGCCCGGGTGAAAGCCCCGGCAGCAACGCGACGAGATAGAGCAGGCCGGCGAATGCGCTGATCGCGGCACCCTGCAACGCCGAGCGCTTGCCGCCATGCTGGTCGGTGACACGGCCGGCATAGCCGCGCGTCAGCACGGTCGCCAGGAACTGGATGCCGATCGCCAGCCCGACGATCAAGGTGCTGAAGCCCAGCTTGTCGTGGATGAAGAGCGGGAGCACCGGCAGCGGCAGCCCGACGGCGAGATAGCCGCAGAACAGTGCTGCGATGATGCCCGGCGCAGGGCGGGAAAGGAATTGCGGTACGGCATCGGGCCGGCCCGCATCCTTGACGGCAGTTGCCGACATGCCATCCTCCGTGAGGGTTCGCAGATGTGGAAGGAGATGCCGCCCACAAGGGAGGCGGCGTCCCCGCTCGATCAGGCTGCCTTTGTGCCCGTGCCGGAGCGCCCCGGCCGATAGCCGCTGGCCTGGAGCAGGTGGCCGAGCGAGCCGTTCACTTCCGCCTGCAGCTTCGGCAGATCGACGCCGACGAGCGTGCCGCCGCGCTTGCGGATGCCGCCCGCCACCATGACCGTGTCGACGTTGGAGCGTTCGACCGCCTGGACGATGGTCCCGACCGCGTCGGTGACGGGGAAGACGGCGACGTCGTCGGTGCGCACCATGACGATGTCGGCCTGACAGCCGACCGCCAACCTGCCGATCCGATCCTCAAGGCCGGCAGCACGCGCGCCGTTGACAGTGGCGGACTGGAGCACGGCCTCGACGGAGATCGGTGCGGGCGCGGTCTCCTCGCCACGGAACCGGCGATAGCGCATGGCCGAGCGCTGCTGGCCGAACAGCGCATGCATCTCGCCGAACAGGTCGCTGCCGAAGGCGGTGTCGAGATCGATGCCGAGCGCGGGCGCCAGTCCGTGGTCGACCGCCTGCTGCCAGGCGAAGCCCTCGTCGTCGAAGCCGAAGAGAGCGTCGGACCGCGGATTGACCGTCACGTTGACGCCGGCGGCGGCAAGGCGCTTCCAGGTTTCCTCCGGCAGACGCGTGCAGTGATTGAAGATATTGTGGCTGCCCAGCAGGCCGGGTTCGTCGAACGCCGGTCCCAGCGTCGCCAGATCGCCGATGAATTCGGTGAGGATGCGCATGTCGAGCGCGCGGGCAGCCCGCCACCAGTCGATGTTGAACTGGCCGAACAGCCCCACCCGCACCAGCCCGTCGCCCTGGTTCCAATTGTCGGCCAGACGCTTCAGATCGGCGGGGATATGCGCGCCCGTTGCCCCCTTGTCCATCGCGGCCCCGACCATGTGGAGGGCGCGGATACCGCTGTCGTCGAGTGCGTCCAGCGCCGCGTCGGTATGTTCCGGGCTGCGCGAACTGTGACAGGCATCGATGACCGTGGTGATGCCGGCATCGAGGCAGGCGAGTGCCGTCAGCTTGGTGCTCAGATACATGTCCAGCGGTCGGTAATGAGCCCCCAGCGTCTCGGCGACGACGTCGATATAGGCGAAGAGATCATCGACATCCGGCATCATCCGCCGCATCACGCCGAGCCACATGTGGTGGTGGGCGTCGATCAGGCCGGGCATGACGATGCTGCCGGCGGCGTCGATGACCTGGGCGTCCGCGGCGGACAGGTTCGCCCCGATGGCGGCGATCCGGTCTCCCTCGACCAGCACGTCGCCCACCGGCGGCGCGGCCGTCGCCCTGTCCATGGTGATGATCGTGCCGCCTTTGAAAAGCGTGCGGGAATTGCTCTGCGTCATGATCCGGTCCTTTCGTGGCTTGGGGCCTTGATGCCTCGCAAGCGATATCGCCCGGAACCACTCTTGAATTAAGTGAGATTGTGTCAGATCATTCCTGACAGAAAATCAGATAAGGATAAGAAGAGGCGTCGCATGCCCTTTGATGGACGGATCCTGTCCGGGGTCAGCGTGCTGACAGCTGTGGTCGAAGCGGGCAGCTTCGTCAAAGCCGCTGAACTGATCGGGCTCACCGATTCCGGGGTCAGCCGGTCGATCAGCCGGCTTGAAGCACGGCTGGGCGTTCGCCTGCTCGATCGCACGACGCGGTCAGTCACGCTGACCGACGAAGGCCGGCGCTTCTATGAGGAGGCGAAACCTCATCTCGATGCCATCGAGGACGCCGCGGCATCGGCCTCCGGCGCCGCTTCGGCGGTGCGGGGGCGTCTGCGGGTCGATATCGACCCCTTCTTCCTGCCGCTGGTGCTTGCCGGACGGCTCGGCCCGTTCTGCGAGCGCCACCCTGAGCTGAGCGTCGAGTTTGTGACGCGCGACCATTTCGGCGATCTGGTGGCGGACGGCATCGATCTCGCCATCCGGTTCGGTCAGCCGCGCGGGGCAAGCTTGATTTCGCGCCTGCTGGTCGAGGCGCCGATCCTCACCGTGGCGTCACCCGCCTATCTCGGCCGGTACGGCAAGCCCGCGCATCCATCGGACCTCACCGGGCATCGCTGCCTGCAGTTCATCGACCCTTCCTCGGGACGCCCCTTCGGTTGGGAGTTCATCCGCGGCACCGAAGCGATCGAGGTGCCGACGACAGGACCGCTGACCTTCACCGATCCCAAATCGCTGTTGGAGGAGTGTCTGGCAGGCACCGGCATCGCGCAGGTGATCGGATGGGGTGTCGGTGCGCGGCTGACGTCGGGCGCGCTGATCGATCTGTTCCCCGATTGGCACGGCGAGCGCTTCCCGCTTTTCGTTTACCATCCCTCGCGCCAGCATCCGCCGGCCAAGGTCCGGGCATTCATCGACTATTGCGACGGGATCGTTCGAAGCCTCTAGAATTCATCGGAATTCCGGCTCGCCGCTTCCACGAGCGGCGCGATCCCGAGCGGCGAACCGGCTGGTCATCCCGTTGATGAAGACATTTGATGAAGACATTTGATGAAGACACGAGCGCGGGGCGAAAGCTGCGGTCTGTGCGGATGACGCAGTGACACCGGCTCCGGAAGCGGCAGCATATCCTTGGGCGATTCGACCAGCGGCGGGCAGGTTCCGGAACCGCTCAGGGAAATCTCGACCGTTCCGACCGTCAAACGGGCTAGAGCTGGGTTTGCCGAGTGTTGACTGCTGGGCCATGAAAGCGTTCGGCTGCAAGAAATTTCTGAGCCGCAAGAATTTCGCCCAAGCCGTTGATTCGTCTAGATGATGCACGTCAAACCAAGAGAAAATTTTCAGGAGAAAGCGACAGCCGCTCTCGCCCCGACCGGCACAGATGACGCGCATGCGCAGATGGACGAGGCCCACGCCGCAGTAGGCTCGGCAGCGCTGATCGCTTGCGGCATTGGCTTCTTTGCCCACCTGGAAGCTGGCGGCGACCGCAGCGGCGCTTGCCTTGCGGTTTCCCACTTCCTCGCCGCTCAGGGAATGACGCCGCTGCCGCTACCCTGCTTGAATGGGGTGGGAGCAATTCGCCGCGCAGAGCCCCAGGGGGGTTGGCTACTTGCCTTTCTCGACGGCATGGCTCGGCAGGCGGAGGAGGGGGATGACCGGCTCATCGCCCTGCTCCACTGCTGGCGCAGCTGGCGCCGGCGTGTGGGCGACCGGCGCAGCGACGCCCGCATCCGCCGCGCTGTCGACGCGGTGGCGGCCGAAGAGGTGATCGGCCCGGCCCGTCTGGCAGCGCGGCTGCGCTGTGCCACCAGTGCGGCCACCGACCTGCTGGAGGAGTTGCCGCGCCTGGAGATCGCGGTGGAGATCACCCGGCGGCGCAGCCACCGCACCTTTGTGGCGGAGGATCTGGCACCGATGCTGGGGGAGGTGGCGCCGCGTGCCGCTTCCCTGCCCCGTCCGGCGGCATCGCCAAAGGAAGCGCCCCCGATGTCGCCGGAGCCCGACCGCTGGGTGGAGCCGGCCGAGGGGGTGGACGATGCGCTCGCCAACCTGGAGCGCATCCTGAAACGGCAGGACCCGCTGCTGGCCCGCTATGGCCGGGCTGGGGAAAACGGTAGGTGATGGACCGGGGGGCATGATCGCCGGCCCTGGTCGCCAGATCATCAGTCGTCCCGTGCCCTGCTCGACCGCATGGACCGATGCTCACGTGGTGCGGCTGTCCAAATGGTGAATTGCCCTGGTCAGCCTCTCCGTGCCGCATTATGGATGCGCATCGGGCTGCACAACGGCATTGGAACAGCAGATTTATGGCGACGACCGGTGACGTTCTGCGTCTGGCGGCGGACCATCATACCGCCGGGCGTCTGAACGAGGCGATGGCGCTGTATCGCCTCGTCCTGCGTGCCGACCCTGTGAACACCGATGGGTGGCGCTTGCTGGGCAAGGCCGTGACAGCGGCCGGTGATCGTAAGGCCGGGCTGGCTTGCCTGAGACGCCTCATCGCCTTATGCCCTGCCGATGCCTCCGCCTTTGCCGAGTGTGCGGCCCTGCTGGCAGACCAGGGCGATGAGGCCGGCGCGGTCGCGGCCTATGGGATGGCGTTGCGCTGTGATCCGCTGATGGCGCACGTCGCTTTCCGGCGCGGGATGCTCTTGTACCGGAAAGGCGCCTTGACGCAAGCCGAGGCGGCATTCCGGATGGTTGCCTTGCTCGTGCCGGAATTGGCGATGGCGTACATCAATCGCGGCGCCGTCCTGCACGCCCAGGGGTGTCACGAGGTTGCCGAGTTGTCTTTGGCGCGCGGGCGCCGCCTGGCCCCCGATGCGATGGAAGCCGTGCTCGACAGCGCACTGGTGGCGATGGCGCAGGGGCGGCTGTCCGATGTGGAGCGGCATGGCGGCGGGGTGATCGTTCTGGCGCCCAACTCGGTCCAGGGCTATGCGCTTGTCGCCAATGCGCGGGTGCATCAGGGCAGGCCGCAGGGGGGGATCGCCCTGTACGACCGGGCTCTGCAAATCGAGCCGGACAATTCCGGGCTGCGGGTGAACCGGGGAGTCGCCCGGCTTTTGCTGGGAGACATGACCGGCGGATGGGACGATCTGGCAACCCGCTGGCAGACCGGTGCGCCGCCGGAAGTGGGGGGTAGCCTGCCGCACTGGTCGGGGGCGGCCATACCGGCCGGCCGGCTGTTGGTGGTGGGGCAACCGGGGGTGGGAGATGAAATCCTGTTCGCCAGCCTGATTCCGGACCTGACCGAGGCCGGCATCGCCTGCCGTCTTGCATGCGACCCCCGTCTCGTCCCCTTGTTGCGGCGCTCTTTGCCTGGGACGGAGGTGGTGGCGAGAGCGGATAGCCCGTCTGCCATGGCGGCGCCTGCGCTGGTGGCGGACAGCGTGGCGCAAGTCCCGGTCAGTGACTTGCCGCGCCATCTGCGGCGCAGGCCGGAGGATTTCGTCCGACAGCGGCCTTATCTGGCCGCAGATCCGCACAGGGTTGCCGCCTTGCGCGCCCGCCACGGCGATGCGCGGCTGTGCGTTGGTCTTTCCTGGCGCTCGGTTGCCAGTGAAAGCCGTTCGCTTGCGCTGGAGCAACTCGCAACGGCTCTCGCTCCGGGGTTGGCGGCGGCCGGAGGACGCCTCATCAGCCTGCAATACGGCATCAACGATCAGGAGCGGCGCTTTGCCGGCCTTTTCCATGAGACGAGCATCGACCCCTCCAGCGACATCGACGGCTTCGCGGCTCTGGTGGCCGCCATGGATCTGGTCATCACCATCGACAACACCACGGCGCACATCGCCGGCGGGCTGGGGGTTCCGGCTTGGGTGCTGCTGCCGTTCGTGCCGGCATGGTTCTGGGGGGTAACCGGACCCTCAACCCCCTGGTACCCAAATTTACGGCTGTTCCGCCAAGCCATTCCCGGAGATTGGATCGGCGTGCTGGTCGAGGTGGCCAAGGCGTTGCGGTCCATCGGGATGGCCTCCCCCATGACCGGTGAGCGCACGGGACGAGCCTTGTGACCTGACGGGCGTCCGTCTTCAGCTCCTGAGCGCCACCACCTGACGCAGGGCCTGCTCGGCGGCGGCGAAGACGCTGTCCCAGTCGCCGGGCGTGGTCTGGCGGAACAGGCGCATCGACGGGTACCAGGGGGTGGTCTCTCCCTTATCGCCATAGACCCAGTAGGGCATGAACTGCAGCAGGTTCCACACCGGGCGGCCGAGAGAGCCGGCCAGATGCGCGACCGAGCTGTCGGTCATGATCACCAGATCGAGCCGTTCCAGCACCGCCGCGGTGTCGGCGAAGTCGTTGAAATGCGGCCCCAGCGGCGTGATGAGGGTCGAGGTGCCGAGCGTTTCCAGCTCCGCCTCCGGCGGTCCCTTCTGGATGCTGTAGAGCCGCACCTTCGGCACGTCGAGGAAGCGCAGGAAGCGGTTCAGCGTGGTGGCGCGGCGCGCGTTGTCCTTGAAGGTGACGCGGCCGGACCAGATGATGCCGACCTTGATCGTGCCGTCATTGCCGGGCACCAGCCGGGCGGCCTTCTCGCGCGCTTCGGCCGGGACGGTCAGGCGGGTGGGCGGCGGCACCGTCTCGATGGTCGTGCCCAGCCGGTGCGGCAGGCTCATCAGCGGGCAATGGACGTCGTAGGCCGGGTAGGCGGTGCCGGCGCGCACGAAGCCGTCGATACCCTCCAGCCCGGACAGCAGGCGCTGCAGTTCCGGATGGCATTCCAGCAGGACCCGGCCGCCGCGCGCCTTGACCATCGGCACATAACGCGCGGTCAGCAGCACGTCGCCGAAGCCCTGTTCGGTGGTCAGCAGGATGGTCTTGCCGTCGAGCGGCCCGCCGTCCCACATCGGCCCTTCGGCGATGCGGTTCTGATAGACGGGCAGCGACAGGCGGGAGTCGTAGTCGCGGAAACCCTCGGCATAGCGGCCGACCTGCAGCAGCGTCAGGGCGCGGTCCCACAGCAGCTGCGGGTCGTTGGGCCGGGCGCGCAGGGCGACGTCCAGGATTTCCAGCGCGCGGCCGAACCGGCAGCCGTGGCGCAGCGCCACCACCAGATTGGACAGCAAATTGGCGTTGCCGCCCGACAGCACCACCGCATGCTCCTGCGCGGCGATGGCCTCGTCATAACGCTCCACATCGCCCAGCACGTTGCCCAGATTGGTCCAGGCGCCGACATGGCGCTGGTCGATCTCCAGCGCGCGCCGCTGGCAGGCGATCGCCGCCTCCGGCTTGCCGGCCTGCCGCAGCAGGGCGCCCAGCGCGCTCCACACGTTGGGGTCGTTGGGCTGCTGTTCCAGCATCCGTTCCAGCATGTCGATGCTGAGGCCGTGGGAACCCTGGGGCTGGGCGGGAGGCGGGGCCGGGGCCGGGGTCGGGGTCGGGGCGGGGGTCGGGACGGCAGACACCGGACGGGGCGAGGCCTGAAGGGGCAAGGCTGCCGGGGAGGATGGCGCCGGGGCCGCCTGGGTGATGTTTGCCTTCATCTCTCGTCGTCGCTGGTGGTCTGCAGTCGGTTTGGAGCAGGGGCAGAGCGCGGTTAGGGCATAGACGGCTCCTCAAGGAGAGTCAAACCGTGCCTTCGGCCGCGCTTGTGCGCTTCTTGGGGCGGGCTCAGCGCCGCCGCAGGTCCTGCAGGTCGATGTCGTCGATCCGGAAGCCGGCCTGCCGCAGGGCCTTCAGCACGATCACCTTCTGGGCGGTGCCTTCGCGTGCGGCGGCCTGCCGCAGCTCCTCCACCAGATAGTCCGGCAGCATCGCCTGCCACGGCCGGGTCGGCGCCGGACGGACGATGGTGGGGGCCGGCGCCGGCTGGGGCTGCGGAGTGGGGGCCTGCGGATGAGAAGGGGCGAATGCTGCGGACGGCTCCGTCTCGGTCGGCAGGAAACCCTTGCTCAACCCGTATTGGCGGATCGGGTCGACGTCGCCCGCCCCCAGCCCGCCGATCCCGATCCCGCCCAGCGGAGGACGGGCCGGCTTGGCCGCAGGCTTCAGGGGGGGCTTGGCGGGGCTTTCGGTCGACATGGGCACTCCGGTCAGGGCGGCACCGGCATGGGCCGGCTGGATAAGCCATGAAGCAATATCATGACTTGCTGTCCTGTCTTTGCGACATGTGGCGGGTGCGATGCGTGCCATGACGGAAAGCCGGCCGGCGTGGCGCGGGAAACACAGGGGGGGGCGGAGAAAGAAGTTATGGCAGCGTATAGAGACATGAAATAAAATCATGAAAAATGGTAGCGTGCGTGATCGCTCATGGGGATGAGGCATGCCGCCAACTGTACCTTTGGCAAGGAACTGACCTTGCCTGCCTCGGTCAAAGGGACGCATTGCTGATGCCCGAACTCAGGCATGACCTGAAGGCTGGCATGGCCTCCACGGGACCGTGACAAGAGGCAAGTGCACGATTTTAATCATGAATGTAAATAATGAACATAAATCATTAAAATGTGTTGTCATTATGACCAGGATTGTGTCGTCCCGGCTTTGGTGCCTCGGATTGAGCGAGTTCCGCAGCCGGCTCGTGGACGGCGGAACTGAAGAGCAATTGCTTGAGATGCTTTTGGTGTTTTGTCGTGAGTGGCACCCGCTTGGGGCACGACCGCCTTTTACCCGGGAAAGTTCGACCTCATCAAAGCCGATTGGGCTGTTCGATCCGCAAAACGCCATGCGGCGCTCTTGCGCTGTGACTGACCGATCCACCTGCGGCAGGGCAGGTGATTGACGTCGGCCGGACAACAAAACTGTCTTTGTACCGAGCACCAGTGGCGGCGCCGTTGGATGACGGCGCGCGCACAGATTTGAAGAGCAGCTGTGCTTTATGCTCCTGCTCCGCCTGCCGCCGTCCTTAGCGGAAGTATCTGGCGTAAACCTCCTTGCGGACGCAAACGATATTCTGGAATGCAAAGATTTCGCAGAAATTCGGATTGTAATCCGTGATTTTGATCACGCCGTTGGGGAGCAGGCGCATGAATAGATAGTCGGGAAGAAAGTCCCAAAAATCTTTGAAGAAAGTCCGCGAGATGACGTGGGTTTCATTGAATTCGAATTGAATGGCATCGATTCGGCCGTCGGCAATGGCCTTGGTCGCACCACGAAGTACGGACAGTTCGTGCCCTTCGGTATCGATCTTCAAGAAATCGATATGCTCCACTCCTAACTGGGGCAGCAGATCGTCAAGCCTACGGATTGAAACATCAATCGCCTTTGATGTGCCCTTGTGGATCTGGTGGATGATGTCTTTGTATAGGGTTGCGTGCGAAGTGCCATCCTGATCAGCGTAATCGTAGAAGCGTGTCGTTCCGTTTTCGTCGCCTAGCGCGCTCGGAATCAGAGTGGCGCCGGTTCCAGCCAGAATGGACTTCAGACGTTCGAAAGAACTCGGATGCGGCTCGAAGGCAAACAGGCGGGCGGAAGGGCTAATGCTGTGCACGGCGGATGAATAGCCGCCGTCGCATGCTCCCACATCGAAAACAACGGGATTTTGCCGGATCGGCAAATAACGTTCCAGGAAGTATTTTTCGCCAGTCTGCTCCATGCTTCCCGAATTGAGAATGCCGACGCTATTTAAGGCTTCGTAGAAACCAGTGTTCTTCGACATTTAGAAGGATGGCCTTTCCTCAGGATGAGCGTTGAAGCTTGAGCAATGGTTGAGAAAAATATCATATTGGATCGATGGATGGTAGAGGGTGCAATTCCATAATGTCATAGGAGAAATCTTGTAACAGGCCGTTGCAGTCAGGATCTCTTTGACAATCGCTTCAGTGCCAGACCCGTCGGAGCGGCGGGCTCGCCATTGCGGTCTGTATCATGTGCCCGAAGACGGCGCTTGGCTATCCGGCCATACGTCGCTTCGGCCCCATGCCGCTTTATAACCCAGCTGCGGTTCCAACCCTTTCTCGAACGGGGATCAACCCGCTGGACAACCACGGGCCGCTGGCCGCATGAGGATTAAATGATTTCATAAAATCATGATAACGGTTCATGGCATATTTTCAATCTCCGCTCGCTGGGCCGGCTTCCCTGACATGCTTGAATACCAATCCCGTCCCCTCACCCCCGCGGGATCAGCGGGTTGGCCGGGGAGGCTTCCAGGAAGGCGACGAACTCGTCGGTTAGGGCGCGGACGTTCAGGTCGGCGTTGCTGTCGGGATTGACCTCGCCCGGTCCGTGGCCGGTGTAGGTCATCTCCTTCAGGAGCGAGCGCTCGATCAGTTCGGTGCGGAAGGCCGGGACGCCATGCTCGTCCAGCAGGCCGCGGGCATGGCGGTCGACGCGGGATTCGATGGCCGCCTGGGTGCGGACGATCACCACGCTGGAGGCCGGCGTGTGCTTCAGCACGCCGACGGAGTCCGCCACCACCTTGAAGGTGCGCACCGTCTCCTTCACGTCCATGAAGGATTGCTGGGTCGGGATCAGCACCCCGTCGCTGACCGAGAAGGCGTAGAGCATGGTCAGGTTGCCGAAGCCGGCAAGGTCGATCAGCGTGTAGTCGAAGCTCGGCGCATTCTCCTGCACCGTCTGGCGGACGTTCGATTCCGTGATCTCGTCCAGCACCCGCACGCCGGCATCGTTGCGCCGCCGCGCCCATTCGGCCAGATGCCGGTTGGGGTCGCAGTCGAGCAGAAGCACGCTCGCCTCGCGCCGGCGCAGTTCGGAGGTGAGCGCCATGACCAGACTGGTCTTGCCGACGCCGCCCTTGGTGGAGGCGAAACTGATGATCCGAGCCATGCGGTGGTTCCCGGTAGCAGAGGATGGAAAGCGGGCTGACCCGAGCGGGAGCTTCGCGGATTTACACGCAAGATCAGGAAAGAGGGAAGTGGTTTCACGTCATGAAGAAGAAGCATGAAATCATGATAATAAAACATAGGATGTGGTGATGGGAGCAGCCGGAACGGTGGCGGCCCGTCCGCCCCACGCTTGTCAGCCCCGGCTCCGTCATGGCATACGCACCCCATCCGGCGGCCCGGTCCGGCGCTGCGGACATCACCGGCGGGAGCGGCAGGCGAAGCCGCGCCGCCGTTTCCGATCCCTCCATCCACCCCATCGCCAGGACCAGTCCCATGACAGCCCCCAGCCTTCACCAGGCCCGTGCCGATGCCGAAGCGGGGCGCGCATGGCACGCAATCGAAGGGCTGCGTCGCATCCTGGGGCGCGACCCGGCGAACGCCGATGCTGTCGCCCTGTCGAAGGCGGTGCTGACCGCTGTCTTCACGAAGGGGAACGAGGCCTACGCAAAGGGCCAGTTGGGGCTCGCGGCCTGGTGCTTCACTCTTCTCGCGGACCATGGAGCGCCGCGCGATCCCCTTCGCGCCAACCGCGACGCCCTGGTCGCCATGATGCTTCGGCGGGCTGCGGAGGATGCGAATGCCGGACGCAACGGCGATGCCCGGCGCGCCTGCCGTCAGGTGCTGGCCCTCGATCCGGCGAACCCCGAGGCGCTTCTGGTCGCCGGACAGCTCGAACGCGGCACCGATGGCAACGGAGCGGCCGCGGCCATGGCGATCGCCCGGGGACTGCTGCTCGCCCCTGCGACGGAACAGGCCGACCGCCTGCGCGACACCGCCCTGCAGGAGGGCATCCGCGCTCTTGCGGACCTGCTGGTGCGCGATCGTCCGACCGGCCCTCTGCTCGGCCTGCTGGACCGGTTGTGCCCACCCGGCCAGACGGCGGCCCTTGCCCGTTGCCGGGCGACGGCGCTTCAAGCGATGAACTGGCGGGAGGCCGGCAGGGCGGAGGTTCTGCGTCAGGCGGCCTCCGCCACCTTGCACTGGCTGGGAGCGCTGCGCCAGGAACGGCAGTGCTACCGCGAGGCACTGGAGGCCCACAGCCAGGCCTTCGATCTGTGGAACAGCCCGGCCGGGCTGGAGCGCAGGGCGCAGGCGCAGCAGTATCTCGTCATCGAGGCGTTGCTGGAAAGCCTGAAGGGCTTCGCCTATGCCTACGTCTACGACATGGCGGCGCAGGGCGCCGCGCGGGCCTCCTTCGACAGCCTGTCCGCGACGATGGAGCGCCTGCTGGAGGCCCCCGGCATCGACAACTGGACCCGCACGCAGCGCTGGACCACCCTGCTCGGCCTGCGCGCCCTCGTCGGCTATGCGACGGCGCTCGGCCGCAACCCCGTTCATCCGCCGTCCGGCGGCAACCCCTTCGCCGAAGCGGCACCGGCAGTTCCGGCGGAACCGGCATCCCGGCGAATCTTCGACTGCTGCACCTTCTTCAACGAGGCCGAGATCCTGGAAATCCGGATGGCCGAACTCTACGACGTGGTCGAGCGCTTCGTCGTGGTGGAAGCGACCCATACCCATTCCGGCGAACCCAAGGCGCTGACCTTCGGCGACCATCATGAGCGGTTCCGGCCCTATATGGACAAGGTCCGCTACGTGGTGGTGGACGAACTCGTCGGCACCTTCTCCTGGCAGCGGGAGGCCTACCAGCGCGACGCCATCCTGCGCGGGCTGGATGGCTGCCGCGACGAAGACATGGTCATCGTCTCCGACGTCGACGAGATCCTGCGGCGCGAGGTGGTGGAACGCCTGCGCGGCGGCGGACCGGCCTTCGACACCGTCTTCACCGCCGAACTCGACCTGTTCTTCTACCGGCTGAATTACCGCTTCGCCCGCAACTGGCGTGCCGCCGGGGCCGCTCCGTTCCGCTTCATCCGGCAGACCGGCCCCAATGCCGTGCGCTACCTCGCCAAGCAGGACATCGGCCACCTCATCCGCGACGCCGGCTGGCATTTCAGCTGGATGGGCGATCTGAAGCGTTTCGCCGCCAAGCTGAACGCCTACGCTCACCAGGAGCACGCCCAGTCCTTCGGTGAAGGCAACATGGCCGGCGTCGCCAGCTTCCTCGACGGCGGCAGCGCCATTCCCGAAGGCGCGCCCGGCGCCCGCGAGGAGTATGAGGTCGTGCCGGTCGACCGCCATCCCCGGCTGGTGCGCGACAATCTCGACCGCTTCCGGACGATGGGCTGGATCCGGTAAGGCCGGCCGAAATCACCCCTGCTTCAGGTCGGCGGTGGTGCCGGCCCGGCGCTTCAGCCGGTCCACCGCATGCTGGCCGCCGCCGGTGGCGCGGACCGAATAGAAATAGGCGCTGTCGTCGGTCCAGTAGCGGCCCTCGCCATCGACCATCACCGTGCTGCTGTGGATGTCGGCCGGATAGACGGTCAGGCGCGGCGCCGCCTCCGTCGTGAAGCCGGCCAGATGCACGGCGGCGAGTGCGGCCTGGTCGAGGAACCAGACCGGCATGCCGCGGTCGAGGAAATGGCGGATGTAGCGCCGGGCGAGGTCGAGGAAGCGCCAAGCCCCCGTGGTCGGCCGGATGTGCAACACGTCGGCGTAGAGCAGGCTCCAGATGTCCAGCCGCTTCAGCGCATGGCTCATCATGCCCAAATCCGACTGGGCGGAGGTCGCCAGCAGCGGGTTCAGGTCGCGGACCGCCAGCAGATCGACGTCCAGCATCAAGATCGGCCGCTTCCAGCGGGCCAGCAGGTCGGGCAGCACCAGGAAACGGCTGCAGGCGTAATAGGTCTTGGCGTTGTCGTCCAGTGGCGTCAGGTCGATGGTCTCGCGCAGGACGATGAAGCGCCCGGCGCCGTGGGCGGCGGCCAGGGACGCCACCGTCGCCTCGGCCTCCGCGTCCGGGTTGATCAGGTGCAGGGCGATGGCGCAGTCCAGGCCGCTGTCCTCGACGATCGACCGCACCATGGTCGGCAGGAACTTGCGGGCATAGACCGCGTCGCAGGATGCGTAGACCACCAGCGGCCGGTCGGCGCTTGCCTTTCCTTCGGCGAGCGTGGCGCGGATGCCGGCGGCCGGTGGTCCCTCGCGCAGGCAGGCAAGAAAGGCGGGAGCGGTGCGGGTGACGGCATCGCGTCCGCCATGGCGTTCCGCCGCCTGGAGGAACAGGGCGTCGGCCTCCTCCAGCCGATGCTGTTCGGCGCACAGGCAGGCCAGCCGGCTCAGCGTGAAGGAGACCTCCGGATAGAGATCCAGCGCCCGGCGGTAGGCGCGTTCGGCGCGCAGCCCCTGGCCGTCGCGGCGCAGCGCGTTGCCCAGCGCCACCAGCCCGACGCAATCCTCGCGGCCCTGGAAGCGGGCGACGTCGCCGGCATCGCCCAGATGGGTCAGCAGTTGCCACAGGTTGGAGCGTCGGGTCGGATCGGCCGGCGCCAGCCGCCAGGAGGCGAGCGCATGGCCGGCCGCCTCCGCCATGTCCTGCCCCACCAGAATCCTGGCGAGCGCGTCATGCGCCGCCGCCGCTTCGGCCTCGCCACCAAGCTCCAGAACCCGGCGGTAGAGCGCCATGGCGGTCTCGCGCTCGCCCGCCCGTTCGGCGTCGCGGGCCGCCTGCAGGTCGGCGAATGCGGTGGAGGGAGGGACAGGGGGCATCGGGATCGGCCTCGCAGGCTGGGGCGGGTTTCATCCCATGACGCCCCGTCCCTGACAAGCTGCCGGCGCATCCCTGCCGTCTCCTCCCCGAGTCGCGGTCTGCGGAGCCCGAATGCGCCATCCCGGGAGGATGGCCGATGCTCTGAATACGGGTCCGCAACCGTCCTGCGAAAATATTAAGGCGATGCCAAGCCAAAACATGGCCGTTCGAGGAGAACGCGCTTGAACAGCTCGCTGAATATCATCAAATGTCTGTATGGACCCGGGAAAGGGTTCCAGCCGAAACTGTGCCACGCCGGTCGCTCCGGCGTGGCACTTTTATATTCGCACCGCCGAAGCGACGGTGGGACCGTGACCGGAGTGTGAGCCGTGAGCATCGCCGACGGCCTTAAGATCGCCTTCGACGTCCATCTGTCCGGCGATCTGGAGCGGGCGGAGGAGTTCTACCAAGCCATCCTGCGCGTCAGCCCGGGCCACCCGATGGCGGCGACGCTGCTGGGGCTGATCCGGTCCCAGCGGACGATGGTCCGCCAAAGCAAGCACAAGACGCTGGCCCTGCTGCGCGGCCGGGGCTTCCGACCCGCCACGGTGATCGATGTCGGGGCCCAGACCGGCACGCCGCCGCTCTACGAGGTCTTCCCCGACGCCCACCATGTGCTGATCGAGCCGGTGGTGGAGAACGAACCGGCGCTGCAACGGCTGTGCGCGGAGCTGCGCAGCGCCGAATACCGCATCGCCGCCGTTGCGCGGCAGGGCGGCACCAGCCGGCTGGCGGTGTCCGACGACCGGCTCTATTCCTCCGTCGTCGCGGCGGACCATCGGGTGGAGCCGGACCATGCGTTGCGCAGCCTGCGCGAGGTGCTGGCCGTCTCGCTGGACGGGCTGTGCGCCGAGCGTGGCTATGCCCACCCCCTGCTGGTCAAGATCGATGTCGACGGGCTGGAGCTGGAGGTGCTGGCCGGCGCCGCCACCCTGATGGAGCCGGCCAGCGTCTTCGTGATCGAGGCGACGTTGGCCGGCGAGGACGCGCGGCTGGCCCGCATCATCGACGCCATGGCGCCCTACGGTTTCCAGGTCTGGGACATCGTCGATCCCCTCTATCGCCCCGGTGACGAGCGGATGTGGCAGGTCGATCTGGTGTTGGTCCACCGCGACGGCCCCTACGCCGCGCTCTGATCCTTATCCGGCAGCGCGCTCACGCAAGGCGCGCTCCAGGCGGTCCATGGCGTCGTCCCAGGAGCCGGGCCGGTCCTGCCGGAACAGGCGCATGGTCGGATACCAGGGGCTGTCGTCGCGGTCGAGCATCCAGCGCCAGTCGGGGGCGAAGGGGACCATCACCCAGACCGGGACGCCGAGGGCGCCGGCGAGATGGGCGACGGAGGTGTCGACGCAGACGACGAGGTCGAGGCCGGCGATGATGGCGGCGGTGTCGGCGAAGTCCTTGATGTCGGGCGACAGGTTCAGCAGGGGGAAGCCGCCGGGCGGGTCGGCGGCCTGCCCCTCGGTCGGCCCCTTCTGGATGGAGACGAGGCTGACGCCGGGAATTGAGGCCAGCCGCGCGAAGGGGGCGAGGCCAATGGAGCGGTTGCGGTCGTTGCCGTGGGTCGGCGATCCGGCCCAGACGATGCCGACCTTCAGACCGCTCAAGCCTGCCAGCCGCTCGCCCCAGCGCGCCGCCAGATCGGGCTCCGCCGACAGGTAAGGAACGCGGGACGGCACGGTTTCCAGTCGGGTGCCGAACAGCGCCGGCAGGCTCAGCACCGGGATCTGGACGTCGAAGTCGGGCAGCGGCCCGCCGGTCTCCACCGCGATGGTGCCGGGCAGGCTGCGCAGCACCGGCAGCAATGCCCGCTGACATTCCAGATAGACCGGCTGCCCGCCGGCCGCTTGAGCCAGCAGCGGCAGGTAGCGCACGAACTGCAGCACGTCGCCGAAGCCCTGCTCCCAATAGACCAGCAGCCGCCGGCCCTTCAGCGGCGAGCCGTCCCAGCGCGGCCTCTCGAAGCTGCGCTGCGGCGAGGGCAGCCGGCCATGCTTCCAGCGCCATTCATAGCCCCGCCAGCCCTTGACGAAGTCGCCCAGCAGCAGCCGGACCAGGGATTCGTTCCAATGGGCGCCGGCGAAATCCGGGTCCAGCCGGGTCGCCCGCCGGAAAGCCAGCAGCGCCTCCCAGAAGATGCCCTTGTCCTTTACCGCGGAGCCCAGGTTGCTGTAGGCCCCGGCATAGCGAGGATCCAGCACGATGGCGCGGCGGAAGCGTGCCGCCGCCTCGTCCACCCGGTGGTCCATGCGCAGCATGGCGCCGTGGTTGTTGGCGATCTCCGCATCGTCGGGCGCCAGGACGACGGCGCGGCCGAAGGCGTCGCAGGCTTCCTCCGGCCGCTTCAGCCGTTCCAACTGGACGCCCAGCTCGTTGAGCAGGGCCGGCTGATCGGATTTCAGCCGGATCGCGGCGCGGTAGGCCCTGACCCCCTCCTCCGGCCGGCCGAGACGGACCAGCAGCGCCCCCAGGTTGATCCAGCCGTTCAGCGAGTGCGGCGTCAGGCTCAGGGCGCGGCGGAACAGCGCCACCGCTTCCCAATCGCGGCCGGCATCCGCACGCAGCAGCCCCAGATTGTTGACGGCGGGGGCGAACTGCGGATCGGCGGCGACGATCTCGCCATACAGCCGGTCGGCCTCCCCGGCCTGGCCGCTCTGCTGGAACCCGAGAGCCGTGGCGAAGGCTTGCTGGATGTTCATGAAGGACCGCATCGCCCCGGTTGAGGAACTGGTTTCGGACAGCATCGGAAACCGGCGCGATCAGTAGCAGAGATGGCCGATGCTGCAAAGGACCGGCACCGGCCGGATGGAGGTGGGGCGGCCAGCGTGATGACAGGTGGGGCCGGCAAGTGGAGTTGGCTGACCGCTTGCATCGCCGCCGCTCACCGCCCATCAATGGCGCTCGTCGAACGGGGAATATGGCGCGCGGCATGGCACGGCTTCTGCTGATCAATTACGAATTTCCGCCGCTGGGCGGCGGGGCGGCCAACGCCACCGACAACACCGCGCGCGAGCTGGCCGCCTTGGGCGAACAGGTGCTGGTGCTGACCTCCGCCTTCGGCGATCTGTCGCGGATGGAACGGCGGGCCGACGGGGTGGAGATCCGCCGCATCCCCACCCTGCGCCGCCGCCGCGACCGCAGTTCGGTGGTGGAGATGCTGGCCTTCCTCGCCAGTTCGCTGGTGATGGCGCCCTGGATCGCCGCCCGCTGGCGCCCGGACGCCACCATCGCCTATTTCGGCCTGCCCTGCGGCCCGGCGGCCTGGATGGTGAAGGCGCTGTCCGGCGTGCCCTATGTCGTCAGCCTGCGCGGCGGCGACGTGCCGGGCTTCCAGTATGACGGCATCTCGCTCTATCACCGGCTGGCCGGCCCGGTGATCGGCTGGCTGTGGCGCCGCTCCTCCGCCGTCGTCGCCAACAGCAAGGGGCTGGCCGACCTCGCCCGCCGCTTCGCTCCCGACCAGCCCATCGCCATCATCCCCAACGGCGTCGATGCCGCCCGTTTCTCGCCCGCCGATGCGGCGGGTGACGGCGACCGCCTGTCCTTGCTGTTCGTCGGCCGGGTGGTGCGGCAGAAGGGGTTGGACGTGCTGTTCGAGGCGCTCGCCAGCCTGTCGCCGGCTCTGCGCGAGCGCATCGGCCTCACCATCGTCGGCGATGGCCCTGCCCGGCCGGAGCTGGAGGCGCAGGCCGCCCGGCTCGGGCTGTCGGAGCGCATCGCGTTTTGCGGCTGGCTGGGGCGTGACGAGCTGCCGGCCGCCTACCGCGCCGCCGACGCCTTCGTCTTCCCGTCGCGCGACGAGGGCATGCCCAACGTGGTTCTGGAGGCGATGGCCGCCGGCCTGCCCGTGGTGGCGACCCGCATCGCCGGCAACCGCGATCTGGTGGTGGAGGAGGAGACCGGCCTGATGCTTGACGCCGACGACACGCCGGCGCTTGCCGCCGCCATCGCCCGTCTGGCCGAAGATCCGGCCCTGCGCCGCCGCCTGGGCGAGGGCGGCCGGCAACGGGTGGTCGATCATTTCTCCTGGCGCGCCGTCGCCACCGCCTACCGCGATCTGGCGCTCGCCGGTCGCACCGCGGCGGGACGGGTCCGGTCGGCGCAGGCGGAGTGAGGCGTTTGGATTCCTGCGACGTTCAGGGGTGTCTGACAAGATCTCCACGGATGTCACGGATGAACACACGGATTTCACGGATTTTTTTTGATCTTGGCGGCGCCCCCGCTCCTTCATGAAGACGCCGCCTCGCAACGCCATATCCGTGACATCCGTGTCTAAATCCGTGACATCCGTGTTCATCTTGCCCACCGCTCTCCGCCCGTCCAAGGATACATGCCGCCACGCCTCCCGCTTGACGTCCTGTTGACATCCGGCGGCTTTCGGGAGCGTATGGCGGCGCGGCAGAGTGGGCTTGGACAGCAAGGGATCGGACAGCGTGGCGGAACCGGTGAAGACGGCGGAAGGCGGGGGCGGAACCCCGGCCGGGACACCCGCCCTGGCCTTCAATTTCGGCGAGAACTGGGACCATTACTCGCGCACCGTGCTGGACGAGCCGCGGCTGGTGGCGGCCATCGACAGCCTGAAGGGGCTGGTCGGGACCGACCGGCTGAAGGGCGCCAGCTTCTGCGACGTCGGCTCCGGCTCCGGCCTGTTCACCATCGCCGCCGGCAAGCTGGGCGTCGCCCGCGCGCTGGGCTTCGACGTCAACCCCACCGGGGTCGAGGTCGCCCGCCGCAACCTGGGCCGCTTCGCGCCCGAACTGGCCGAGCGCATCGAGTTCCGCCGCGGCTCGGCACTGGACAGCGGCTTCGTCGGCTCGCTCGGCCGCTTCGACGTGGTCTATGCCTGGGGCTCGCTGCATCACACCGGATCGATGTGGCCGGCGATTGAGACGGTGGCCCCGCTGGTGGCACCGGGTGGCACCTTCGTGCTGGCGCTCTACAACCGCCACTGGACCTCGCCGATCTGGACCCTGATCAAGATCGTCTACAATCTGTCGCCGGGCTTCCTTCGGAAATTCTGGGACTGGACGCTGGGCTCGCTGATGTTCCTGGCGACCTGGGCGATCACCGGCTCCAACCCGCTGCGCAAGGAGCGCGGCATGGAGTTCTGGGTGGACGTGACCGACTGGCTCGGCGGCTACCCCTACGAATATGCCAGTGCCGACGAGGTGCGGGCGCGGATGGACGCGCTCGGCTTCGACATGCTGGAGGTCCGTCCGCCGCGCGTGCCGACGGGCTGCAACGAATTCATCCTGCGCCGGAGGCCCGCATGAGCGACGACGCATTCAAGTCCGCCACCCACACCCCCCTTCCCGCGGCGGCGGCAGACCATCCCGGCGGCGTCGATTACGACGACAGCTGGGAGCGGCGCTGGAACGACATGCGCAAATACGGCCCGACCGGCCGGCATCTGCGCCGCATCGTCACCGAGATGGTGCGCCCGCTGAACTACGACAGCTTGGCTGACGTCGGCTGCGGCCAGGGTTCGCTGCTCGCCACGCTGATGCCGCTGAAGCCGCAGGCCAGCTACACCGGTCTTGATTTCGCCGCCAAGGCGATCGACGTCGCCCGCCGCCGCGCGCCGAACGCCGAGTTCGGCCTGCTCGACGTCGCCGCCGGCCATCTCGACCGCCGCTTCGACCTGGTGGTCTGCACCGATGTCGTCGAGCATATCGAGGATGACGTCGCGGCGCTGCGCAACCTCGCCGCCATGACCGGCCGCTACCTGCTGGTCTCCACCCTGCAGGGCCGGATGCGCGATTTCGAGCGCACGGTCGGCCACCACCGCAACTATGCCCGCGGCGAGTTGCAGGCCAAGATCCAGTCGGTCGGGCTGGAGATCGAGCGGGTGGTGGAGTGGGGCTTCCCCTTCTTCTCGCCGCTCTACCGCAACGTGCTGGGCGCCGCCAGCGGCCAGGGCACCGAGGGTGACTACGGCCCCGGCCGGCGCTTCCTTGCCGAGGCGCTGTACCACATCTTCCGCCTGAATTCCTGGTCGCACGGCGACTACATCTACGTGCTGGCCCGCCGGCCGGGGTCGTGAAAAGCCTCCCTCTCCCTCTTCTGGAAGAGGGGGAAACACCACATCACTTCATGACTTCATGAAAAGGCGTCTTTAAATGCGTCCCGGCCTGAAAGCCCTGGTCAGCGCGCTGCTGGTCGCCCTGCTGCTGTGGCGGGTCGATGTGGCGGAGGTCGGGCGGGTGCTGGCGGTGGCGTCGCCGGGGCTGATGGCGCTCGCCGGCCTGCTGTTCTTCCTGATGCATGTGCTGAACGCGCTGAAGCTGCGGGTGCTGCTGCCGGAGCTGCGGGCGGGGCGGCTGCTCGCCTACACGCTGGTGGCGCAGCTCTATGCGCTGGTGCTGCCGGGCCAGCTGGCGGGGGAGGCGGTGAAGGCCTACCGGCTCAGCCGCGACGAAGGGCGGGGGCAGGGGCACGGGCAGGGCCAGGGAGAAATCGGCGGCGGCCGCATCGTCTCGGCCGTGGCCTTCGACAAGGTGACGGGGATCGCCGGGCTGCTGCTGCTGACCGGCGGCGGGCTGTCGATGCAATCGGCGCGCTTCGGCGACGGGCTGCTGGTCGGGGTGGGGCTGGTGCTGGCCGGTCTGGTCGCGGCGACCGTTCTGCTGGCCTGGGCGCCGGCCCGCGCCCTGCTGCTGGCCCTGCTCGGCTGGCGTGCCGGACCGAAGCGTGAGGCCCTGCTGCTCGGTCCGCTGCGCCGCTTCCTGGAGGCCTGGCGCGACCAGACGCGCCGGCCGGGGCGGGCCTTGCTGTCGGTCGCCGGCGGGATCGCGGTGCAGGTGGCGGCGGTCACCGGCAGCCAGGCGCTGGGGCTGGCGGTCGGCATCGACCAGCCCTTTTCGGTGTGGAGCGCGGTGATCGGGCTGATGTCGGTGATCGTGCTGATGCCGGTCACCGTCGCCGGCATCGGCCTGCGCGAGGCGTCGCTGGTCGGCCTGCTCGATCTGGTCGGCGTGCCGCATGCCCAGTCGCTGGCGCTGGGCTTCGGCATCCTCGCCTTCCAGGTGATGGTGGCCCTGCTGGGCGCGGTCATCGACCTGACGGTCCTGCGGGAGCGGCGGGCCTGTGTGGACGAGGCTGCCGGTCGCTCGCCGGATTGATCGGCCGTTCTGGGGGGCGTTCAGGAGGGATGCGATCACGATCCTTTCCCGCTACACCGGACACGGGATGTCGTGGGTCGTGATCATGGAGAGGATCAGGAAGAATGGGCCAGATCACAGTGGACGATGCGGTGAAGATCGCCAATGGCGCCATCGCTGTCGGGCGGTATGACATTGCTGCGGAGATGTGCGAAAATATCATATACGCGTATCCGTGGTATGATGAGGCGAAAAGAATACTCAATATCGCCAATGATAAGCAGGCTTTGCGTAAAGCAAAATCTCCACTCAATTCCTATGCAAGAAATAAATACAGCCAGAATGGAGAGGACGGTATCATCGCCGAAATTCTTCTGAGGCTGCGGATATCCTCAGGCAGTTTCTGCGAGTTCGGCGCCTGGGATGGCATTCATCTCAGCAACACATACTCTCTGGCGGAGGCCGGCTGGAGCGGCGTCTATATCGAGGGGGATGCCGAGAAATACAAGGATCTCGTCACCACCTGTTCGAAGCTGCCCGACCAAAAGGTTCTGCCTGTTCTCGCTTTCGTCTCTCCGGATGTTCCGGGAAAGCGGGTCGACGACATCCTCGGCGCGACCTCCATGCCGAAGGACTTCGATATCCTGAGCATCGACATCGACAGCAGCGATTATCAGGTTTGGGCATCCATCAAGGAATACTCGCCGAAAATCGTCATCATCGAGGTGAACAGCTACCTGCCGCCCCCGGAACGATATGTCCATGGCGGAGAAGCATCCGGCTCAAGCTTCATGGCCGTTGCCGATCTTGCGAAGGAAAAAGGGTATACGGTGGTTTGCCACACCGGCAACGCGATCTGCGTCAGATCGGATCTTGTCGAAGCCCTTGGCCTTCCCGAGGAACTGATCAACGATCCCTCTTTGGCCTACATGACGGCCTATGCCCCGTGGGACAATGACGAGTTGCTGAGGATCGGCAGTTCCCTTTGAACAGGAACTGCCGCTCCGGCTGAAGCCGTCCGCCCCGGTCAGGGCTGGGAGGATGGGGCCGTGGAGGACGCGCCGTCCGGGACGAGCCCCAGCATCTCCTCCACCGTCTCGCGGCCTGCGAAGGGGGTGTAGCGGATCAGCGGGATGTCGACGATCATCGATTTGCGCCAGACATAGACGCACTCCATGCTGAACTCGTAATCCTCGGAGATGCCGAAGGCCAGCTCCCCCCAATCCTTCCAGCGCACCTGCTTCAGCACCTCTCTCCGGATCACCGGCTGCCCGGCATGGACGGGGCGTTCGGTGAAGGCGCCGTAGGACTGCTGCACCTGGACGCAGTCACGCAGCCGGCCCTGCGGGAAGCAGCCTTCGGCGATGGCGCTCTGGTGCCAGATCATGAACTGGAGAGCGCCATGGACCTGATAAAACTCCCCCCCTGCAAAGCAGCAGGTGTGGTTCAGGTGCATGATGTCGTACTGCTGGAACAGGCGCTTGACGATCTGGATGCGCTGCGGATGCGGGGTGTCGTCGGCGTCCTGATAGCAGATCAGCTCATGGATCGCCCGTTCCGAGGCGGCTTGGCGGTTCGGCCCGTGGAACATGCGCCGGTGGTGCTTGAGGATGAGGATCTCGGGGAAGCGGGTGACGCCGATGGCGGCGACCCGCGCCAGGACCGCCTCGTCCGCCATGTGCGCGTTGCTGATCGATACGATGACCTGATCCGGCAGTTCGGTGCCGCTCGCATAGGCTTCCAGCAGATCCGGAACCAGGACGACGTCCCGATGGGTGCAAGGGATGACGAGGGAGAGTTTCATCGGGGGTGGGCCGGTTCCGGTCGGGGAGCATGTCGGGCTGAACGGCCTGCCGGCAGGCGGCCGCCGACGGGCATCCGCCCGGCTTCCCGCATGCCCCGCCGTTTGTCCGCACGTCATCCCACAGTGGCATGGGCCTTGGCAAGACACAGCAGGGACAACGGCATCGCCGATGTCATGGCCGTCGATCGAGCGCCCGTCCCTGGCCCGTGATCCAATTATCCGTTGCGCTTGCTGGACCCAGCGGCCATACCATGGCCCGGCATCGCCCACGATAGATGACCCGCAGCCTCCGGACCCGTTCGATGACCCTCCTGCTCACCCCCGGATCCGCCGCCATGGACACCGGCACGGTTTCCGTCTCGGTCCTGATCCCGGTCTACAACGAGGAGGACAACATCGCCCCCCTGTGCGGCCGGCTGATCCCGGCGCTCGACGGGCTGGGGCGGAGCTTCGAGGTCATCTTCGTCAATGACGGCTCCACCGACGGGACGGAGGCGGAATTGCAGCGCGTGGCGTCGGACAGCCGCATCCGCGTCATCAACTTCCGCCGCAACGTCGGCCAGACCGCGGCGATGATGGCCGGCATCGATCATGCCCGCGGCGACGTCATCGTGCCGATGGACGGCGACCTGCAGAACGACCCGCAGGACATCGCAGGCCTGCTCGCCAAGCTGGACGAGGGGTATGACGTGGTGTCGGGCTGGCGCGCCGACCGGCAGGACGGCTTCCTGCTGCGCACGCTGCCGAGCAAGATGGCCAACAAGCTGATCTCCACCATCTCCGGCGTGAAGCTGAACGACTATGGCTGCACGCTGAAGGCCTACCGGCGGCAGATGCTGCAGGGCTACCGGCTCTATGGCGAGATGCACCGCTTCGTGCCGATCTACGCCCGCTGGCAGGGCGCCAGGCTGACCGAGATGCCGGTGCGCCACCACCCGCGCCGCCACGGCCAGTCGAAATACGGGCTGGAGCGGGTGCTGAAGGTCGTCCTCGACCTCGTCGTCGTGAAGTTCCTGACCCAGTACGAGACCAAGCCGATCTACATCTTCGGCTTCGCCGGCCTGATGTTCATGGGGCTGTCGGTGCTGGCCGGCATCTATGCGATCTATCTGAAGCTGGTCGACGGCATCTCCTTCATCCTGACGCCGCTGCCGCTTCTGGTGACGATGGGGCTGGTCACCGGGGTGATGTGCATCCTGATGGGGCTGCTGGCCGAGCTGCTGGTCCGCATCTATTTCGAGAGCCAGGGCAAGAGCCACTATTCGATCAAGACCATGCTGAATTTCGACGAACCGCCGCCCGTGGACCGCAGCATCCGCGACTGACGGTCCCGATCAGAAAAAAGGCCCCGCACCCTTCCCGGTGCGGGGCCTTTTCGCGTCGCCGTCTCGCGTCAGGGCGCCGCCACCACACCGCCGGGGGGCGTCAGTTCCTTCAAGGCGCCGGAATGGGCCATGACGAACAGCCGGACCCGCTGGCCGGCGACCTCGGCCGGCAGCGGCAGGATGAAGCCGCTGTTGAGGAGCCGCTCCTCGTGGAAGGCGTTGACGACGTCGGACCGCGCACTGCCGGTGGAGCCGGTGGCGACGATGCGGTCGCCGACCGCCGCCAGGACGAAAGCCGCCGGCGCCGGCACGGTCATGTCGGCGGCCCATCCCGCCAGGGCGAGCGGACCGTTGGGAATCCGCTCGATCCGGTCGAGGGAGCCGTTCACCCCGTCCCCCGTCTCGGCCGTCCGCACCGCCATGCTCAGCCGCAGGACACCGGTCCCGTCATCGAGCGTCCCGTTGCGCAGAAGGGTCTGCAGGATCGGGCGCTCCGGCCGGTTGGCCGCATCGTTCAGGGTCGGGGCCAGGAAGTCGGCCTTCAGGTCGTAGGCCGCGTGCAGGAAGGGGGCGATGTTGCGCGGCGAGCTGGACGGGCAGACCAGCGGCTGCTGCCAGTCCAGCCCGTCCGCTGTCCTGATGGCCTGCAGGTGGCTGGCGATGCAGCGTTGCGCCTCGCTGTCGCGTTCCGCCACCATGCGGTTGAGATCAGCGACTTTCCAATGCCGCAGCAGGGAGCCGCCGACGCTGTGGCCGAGGACGAGCAGGGCGGCCAGAAGCAGCCCGGCGGCGGTTCCCCGGTTCATTCTCCCGACCCCTGCCCGGCCGGCCATCAGCACCGTCCAGCCGGCGACCGCCGCCGGGAAGGCCAGCAGGACCGGATAGGCATAGCGCGGGATGGTGCCGCAACGCATCGCGGCGGCGATGCCGTCGCCGCACAGCCCGGCCCGGCCCAGGGCGGTGGTCATGGTGACGATCACCGCCCCTGCAATCAGCGAGGCGATGCAGAAGACGGCGTGCCGCCGCTCGACGCCCGCCCGGCCGAAGGGCAGCAGCACCGCCGGGATCAGGCAGAGCGCGAACGCCACGGCCCCCACCGCCAGGGACGGCGGCGCTCCCACTGTCTCCACCGGCAGGCCGGCGGCGGTGGCGAAGGCGCCGAACAGGAAGGCCCAGAACTCCCGATGCCAGGGCAGCACCAGCGGCTGGCCGGTGTGGTTGGCGTAGGAGCCGTGGAAGGTCATCCATAGCATCGCCACCGTCAGCAGCAGCCCGCCGCCGACCGCCAGCAGCGTGCGGCCCTCCGTCAGCCTTTCCCGCCAGCCTGCCTTTCGGCGCAGGGCCAGCACCGCCCCGACCCCCGCCGCTCCCAGCGCATAGCTGGCGCCGAACACTCCGGTGGAGCCGAAGGCCAGCAGGAACAGCGTGGCAAGCACCAGCCGCCCGCGGGCCAGCGTGTGGAGGAACAGGAACAGGCAGGTGAAGAAGATCGGCTGGGCCAGCCCCATGTGCTGGTAATAGAAATACTCGTTGTTCAGCGTGCCGGTCAGGAACAGTCCGGCCGCCACCACCGGCACCGCATCTGAGGCCGACCGCATGCAGTCCCGCAGCAGGACCAGCGCGTAAGTGGCCAGCATCGCGGCGAAGGCCAGCCAGCCGACCAGCCGGAAGGCGATGAAATCGACGCCGATGGCATGCCACAGCCCGTGGGTCAGCAGCTTGAAGAAGGGCGCGACATGGTCGCTGTCCTTGGCGAAGATCGAATGGAAGGTCAGCGGCTGCTGCACGCCCTGGGCGGTGCCGAAGAAATAGCCCCAGTCGTCCCAATAGGGCAGGCCGCTGCTCGCCTGCATGTTCCGGCCGAACTGATAGACGACGATCAGCGTCCCCAGCCCCAGCAGAAGCCGGACCAGGATGCGGGCGAACGACGAGGCGCGGGAACCGGCGCGGGCAGCGGCATGCATGTCCGCTCCCCCATGCGTCTGAGGAAGCGGACGATCCAGACTGTCTAAACTCATGCTGCGTTTTCCATCGGTGCCGGGGTCTGGGCCGGGCGGTCCAGCGCGGTGGCGAGTGCGGTCCAGGCCCACAGCAGGCCGCGGTGGTCGGCCTGCCCGCTGCGGTGCTCGTCCCAGCGCGCCGCCAGCCAGGCGCCGTCCACCCCGATGCGCGCCGCGGTCTCCAGCGGCGGCTGGGGCAGGTGGCGCAGCCAGCGGCTCAAGGGGATGCCGAAGCCCTTCTTGGGCCGCGACAGGATCGCCGGCGGCAGCAGCGGCGCCATCGCCTTCTTCAGGATCCATTTCCGCGTCCCGCCCCGGATGCCGTTCGGCTGCAGCTTCACGCCGGCCGGCAGCCGGCTGACGAAGGCGACGAGGTCGCGGTCGAGGAAGGGCGAGCGCGTCTCCAGCGAACAGAACATGCTGGCGCGGTCGGCCTTGATCAGCAAATTCTCGCCCAGATAGAAGCGGCCGTAGAACTCGATGGAGCGGTCGACGTCGTTCCGGCTGGCGCCCGACCGCCACAGGGCGTCGGCCTCGTCATAGAGATCGTCGGCGGAGAGGTCGGTGCCGAACAGCCGCGACACCTCCTCCACAGAGGCCGGTCCCAGCCAGGCCGGCATCCAGTGCGCCGGCCGGTGCCCCAGCCCGCGCAGCGCCCGGCGCAGCTTGAAGTCGAAGCTCATGTTGCGGTCCGAGCGCGGCAGCCGGTGGGCCACCGCTTCCGCCAGCCGGTGCAGCGGGCGGGGGACGGCATGGTGGTAGAGCCGCGCGGGCTTGAGCGCGTCGAAGGTGTCGTAGCCGGCGAACAGCTCGTCGCCGCCGTCGCCGGTCAGCGCCACCGTCACCCGTTCGCGGGCGAAGCGCGACAGCAGGTGCGTCGGCAGGATCGACGGATCGGCGATCGGGTCGTCCAGCCGGCCCAGCAGTTCCGGCAGCATCCCCGCCGCGGTGTCGAGGTTCAGCGTGCGGCAGGCATGGTCGGTGCCGTAATGGCGCGCCGCGTCGGCGGCATAGCCGCTCTCGTCGAAGCTCGGCTCGTCGAAGCCGATGGTGAAGGTCTTCATCGACGCCGGGTCGCGGTGGCGGGCCGCGAGCGCCACGATGGCGGCGCTGTCGATGCCGCCGGACAGGAAGAAGCCGACCGGCACGTCGCTCAGCATCCGGCGCTCCACCGCGCGGTCCAGCAGCTCGCGCAGCTCCTCCGCCCACTCATCGGGGCCGCCCGGCGGCTGGTCGTCCACCACCATGCGGTATTCCCAGTAGCGGCTGACCGACAGCCGGCGGCTGGTCAGGTCGTAGACCATGCTGCAACCGCCCGGCAGCTTGCGCACCGCGGCATGGGCGGTCAGCGGCGCCGGGATGAAGCCGTAGGCGAAATACTTGACCAGCGCGGTGCGGTCCAGCCCGTCCGGCACCGACGGGTGCGACAGGACGGCGGTGGCCTCCGACGCGAAAACCAGCCCGTCCGGCGTCTCGGCATAGAACAGCGGCTTCTTGCCGAAGCGGTCGCGGCCGAACACCAGCCGGCCCTGGCGGCGGTCGTAGAGGCAGAAGGCGAACATGCCGTTCAGCCGCTCCAGCATGTCCAGGCCCCATTCCCGGTAGCCGTGCAGCAGCACCTCGGTGTCGGAATGGTCGGTTCGGAAGCGGTGGCCGGCCTGCTCCAGCGCGCGGCGCAGCTCAGGCGCGTTGTAGATCTCGCCGTTGTAGACGATGACCAGATCGCCCTCCGCCGTCGCCATCGGCTGGTGGCCGCCCTCGATGTCGATGATGGCGAGGCGGCGGAAGCCCAGATGGACCGGCAAGGCGCCGCTGTGATCGGCACTGCCATGATCGGCATAGACGCCGTCGTCGTCGGGGCCGCGGTGGCGGATGATGCTGGTCATGACGGCGAGGTCGCGCTCGCCGCCGGGTCCGGCGAAGCCGGCGAAACCGCACATGGGGCTGCTCTCCCGAGGGGACTGCCGAAGGTGGCGACGGGGGCTAGGTGTAGCGCCTCCCCCGGCCGGGTGCCATGGCGAAATGCCGAACCCGGACTGCCGGAGAGCGGCGACAGGGTGCGCGGGCGGAAAGTCGTGGCTTCCAATTCCTGCTTTGGTTACAGCAGAGGCCGTGGGGTGCGGCCGTTCCGGTCGGGCCGGATGGGAGCAGGCGGATGATCGGTGGGCCAGTGGATCTGGAAGGCGGCTTCAACCGCATGCGGCCGTGCCGTCACGGCTTGATGGTCTACAACCGCAACGACCGCTATGTCGGCCGCTCCCTCGATCTCTACGGCGAATATGCCGAGCATGAGGTGGCCCTGTTCCGCTCGGTCGTGCGTCCGGGTGACGTCGTGGTCGAGGTCGGGGCCAACATCGGCGCCCAGACCCTGCCGCTGGCCCGCATGGTCGGGTCGTCCGGCTCCGTCATCGCCTTCGAACCGCAGGAGATGCTGTTCAACCTTCTCTGCGCCAATCTGGCCCTGAACGGCGTTACCAATGTGCGGGCGCGGCGCATGGTGGTGGGTGGCGAGGCCGGCGCCATCCGGGTGCCGACGCTCGACCCGAGCCGTTCCAACAATTTCGGCGCCCTCGGTCTCGGCGGCTGGGACTATGGCGAACTGGTTCCGCTGGTGACGCTGGACAGCCTGGACCTGCCGTCCTGCCGCCTGCTGAAGGCCGACGTGGAGGGCATGGAGGAGGCGGTGCTGCGCGGGGCCTCCAAACTGATCGCGCGCCACCGGCCGGTGCTGTATGTGGAGAACGACCGGCGCGACCGCTCGCCCGCCCTGATCGGGCTGATCCGGTCGATGGGCTACCGGGTCTGGTGGCACACCGCCCGCCTGTTCCATCCCGGCAACTTCGCCGGCAACCCCACCGACCTGTTCGGCGGGGTCGGCGCCGTCAACCTCATCGCCCTGCCGCCGGGCAGCGACATCCACATCCCCGAGCCCGAGATCACCGACGATCACGCCTGGTGGCAGTGAGGCGGTTCAGGCCTCCGCCCGGTCCGCCTCCTGTTCCAGAACCTCGCGAACCGCGGCGGCCATCCCCTGCCAGGTGAAGCGCCTGCTCCGGTCGAAGCCGGCCTGGATCAGGGCGTTTCGTGTCGCGGGCTGGCGGACGGCGCGCAGGGCGGGGACGATGCTGTCCGGGGACCGCGGGTCGATGTAGAGCGCCGCCTCGGCGCCCACCTCGCGCAGCACCGGCAGGTCGGAGGCGACGACCGGGCACCCGCAGGCCATCGCTTCGATCAGCGGCAGCCCGAAGCCTTCGTAGAAGGACGGGAACACCAGGGCGGTCGCCGCATTGTACAGGCGGACCAGCGCATCGTCCTCCGCCCGCACCAGCCGGACCTCGACTCCCTCCGGCAGGCCGTTCAGCTGATCCGGCGACGCGTGGCGGCTGGAGCACAGGACGGGCAGGCGTTCTTCCGGCGGCATCCGTGCCAAGGCATGCACCAGGGCCACGCCGTTCTTGTGCTCGTGCAGGCCGCCCACCAGCAGGAAGAAGCCGTTGGGACAGCGCACCTCGGCCCGCAAGGCCTGCCGGTCGGTGTCCGGCAGGACGCGGAAGGAGGAATCGACGCCCGGATAGGCAAGGCTGGTCCGCCCCGCCGCTTCCGTGTGCAGGCGCTCCAGATCGCTGCGGGTGCTTTCGGAAATGCAGATATAGCGTCGGGCATAGGCGATGGCGGCCCGCTTTTCGGCCCACATCGGCTGTGCCAGGTTCATGTTCAGCATCTCCGGGATCATGTCGTACACCATCATCACCGACGGGATGGTGAGCGGCGCGGTGTAGTAGGTCGAGATGAAGACCCCGGCCTTCTCCTCCAGGCCGCACTGCTCGATCAGCCGCCGCTGGCGCTGCGGATCGGCATAGTCGTGCGGCTCGATCATCCGGTAGGCGATGCCCGGCACCCGCGGTGCCCAGCCGTTGCGGTCCAGGACCAGAAGCCGCTCGGCGAAGTCGGTGCCGCTCCACTCCTTCAGCAGGCTGTGCCAGACGCGGGCGATGCCGGTGCGCTGAAGCTGGAAGAAGACGGAGTCGATCATCACCCGCGGCTTGGCCGGGGAGCGGCGGATTTGGAAGCGCAGGCGATCCCGGGCCGGCGCGGCTGCGGGACGGGTGGAGCGCAAACGCTCCAGCACGGCCTGCGCGTCGGTGGCGACATGCTGATAGGGGGCCTGCCGGACATGGCTCTGCAATCCGCGAAGGCCGCTGTCCAGCAATCCCGCCGGATCGGAGAGCGCCTTGCCCATCGCATGGATCCGGTCCGGCGAATAGCGCAGATGCCTGGGCTGCTCCCGGTAGAAGACATGGGTCTGGCCGTTGCTGTGCAGCCGCATGCCATGGCGTTGCGCCACCATGTCGAGGGCACGCAGCGAATAGAAGAAGACGTGCTGGCCGTTGTCGGGGGACAGGTAGAACCAGTCCGGCCCCTCCCCGCGGTAAAGCTGGGTCGTGGTGATGATGATGTCGGAGTCCGCGGCGAAAATGCCGTCGAGGTCCTCGGCCGGATTCGGCAGATGTTCCAGCACCTCGAACGCCGTGGTGACCGGAAACACCGAGGTTTCCGTGTCCTTGCGCGCAAACCCCAGCGCATAATGATTGTCGACGTATTTGTCGTGCAGGAAGAAGGCGAAGCCCCGATCCCGCATCATGCGGGTGAACAGGCCGTTGCCTCCGCCCCAATCCAGGCACGGGGTTCCCGCCCCGACGCCGAGTTGCTCCAGCAGGGGCGGGACCGTGAGCGACAGCAGGATGCTGCGCTGCACGATGCCGACGTCCTGCATCATGCAGTCCGGCGTATAGGCGTCGTCCAGCCAATGGGGAGGATCGGTCTGCAGGGAACCGCATTGGGTGCATTCCCAATAGCCGACCTGATGCCGGCCGAGAAGCACCGTCTCGAAGACACGGATCGCGCTGCCGCCGCACAGCCGGCAGGCACTGGTGGGGACTGTGGTCATCGTGGGACTGCTCACGCCGTATGCCGGTGCCGTATGTCGGCCTGGATGGTTTCCCATACCGTGCCGAAGACGGTTTCCCAAGCGTGATTCGTCAGGATCTGTTCGACCACGCCGGTGCTGCGTGCCTCGTATTCCGCCGGGCTCATCGCCATCGCCGCAAGGATGATCTCACGGTTTCTGGCGGGATCCTGGGTGAGATAGATCGCATGGGGGGAGCGGAAGCCGCTTTCCGGAGTGACGATGGGCACCAGTCCGCGCGCGCAATTCTCCAGGATCGCGGTGGCCTGTGCGTCCAGGGAACTGGTGTGGATGTAGAAGGCGCATTGCTCCTTGACGAAGCGGTCCACCTGCGGATTGCTGTTGTCCATCCAGCCCAGCGAGATGACCTCCTTGTCGCGGATGCGGACCCGCTGGTTGGCGTGGTTGCGCAGGCTGCCGCTGCCCAGATGCAGCCGCATCAGGGCCGGGTCGATGCTGTCCAGCAGCATGTCGAACCCCTTGTGCGGCTGGAGGTCGCTCAGATGCAGCAGGCCGTTCATGCTTTCCGGGCTGTAGCGGCGCGGCGCTCCGAACAGGCGGGCTTCGCACCCCATGTCGATGCGGACCAGCTTGTGCTTGATCCGGCCGATCGGCGTATCGGTCGGCAGCGCCTGGATCTGCTCGTACCAGTAATCGCCGCAGATGCCGAAGATCAGCCGGGCGGCGTCGAACTGGCTGTCGACGAAAGGGGACCATTTCTTGTGCTCGGCGATCTGCACGGGCAGGATCGGCACCATGAGGTAGGTGTTGGGGTGGCAGGGTTCGCCGGGCGCTAGGGCGTTGTCACGGACCCAATCGTCGCTCAACCCCCCGACCGGATCGAAGGTGGTGTGCCCAAGAAGTATATCGGACGGATTGCGGGTCACCCTGGAAGCGGTGAAGCTGTCCAGATGGACGTCGGTGTGTTTCCCAAGAACCTTGCGCGCATACTTGCAGATTTCGGCATTGTTCGCTTCGTACTTGCTATAAGAGTCTTCCCTGAAGATGTATGGTGACCAGAAAAAGTGAAGCATCAACATCTCCATGGGTGTGCAATACTTATCGTATTTTGTTCGGAGGCGGATCGGGATCAGAGCGTCTTGAGACGTTTCATCCTGTCGCGCCAATGGGCCAGGAACAGGATGCCATCGCGCTTGGCGAATCCTTCCATCGTTCTCTGGCGCCTGTCCTCTCCACCGCGGATTTCCGTGGCGGTCCGTATCCGGGACCAGTCGGGAATCACGGCGCATCCGCAATCCTGGTAGAGCGGATCCAGGATGCCCGAGGTGACGATCGGAATGGCGCCCGTTGCCAGACTCTCCCACACACGGATCGTGTCCACCCCGTTGCCCTGGGGACAGAGAACGAACTTGGACATTCCCATGAGAGCCAGATAGTAACGATAATCCATCCGGTTCTCGCAGATGAACACGCCATCGCTGGGGAGTTCGCTTCTGTCCACCGATGTCTTGGACAGGAAGGTGCATAGGATCTCGATGGGGCGATCATTCCAGGGCAATCCGCCCGCATGGTCGAGGATCAGGGATTGCCGGCCATAGGGCCGCTGCTTCTCGGTGAATCCGATCGGAAGCTGATGAACGGACGATGACCATTTCGGCAGATTGCAGCCCCACCATTCCCGTATCCTGGGGTCGTCGAGCAGATGGCGGTGGGCGTCTGGCGTGATGTCGCTCACGCCGGTGACCAGAACGAAGGGATTGTCGATCAGGCGCAGGACGTTGCTCTCGAAGAACGGCAGAAGATCCGTCTTCACGAAGACGGTATCCCCCGCCTTCACTTCGTGAGGACGGAAAGGCGGGTTCGAGTGGAGGGGCAGGACTCCAAACTGCTCATAATATTCCTTTGTGCAATCCAGGATATGATCGCACAGGAGAGGGATCGAATTGTACCGGAGAAGACCGATCTCTTCATCCATGCCGCACCTCTTTTAGATCGGATCGCGTAAAATCGGAATCGATTTGGAGCGTGAATCTGATCGACAAACATAAAGCTACAGCGTCGTGCGCTTCATATTAAACGCACGACGCTGTAAAAAACGATATGAGACAGGTCGGACTCTGGAAGCGATCGGTCTCACGGCGGTGGAATTCAAAGCCGGACGCGTGCTTATCCGCGCACCCAGGCCTGGTACAGCCCGCCGAAGATCATCGGATGCTCCGCCTCCAGCCGGTCCCAGCGCCCGAGCGAGGTCATCGCCGGGTCTTCGGGGAAGCGCTTGCGGTAGAGTGCGGCCACCGCCGGATCGGCCAGGCGGAAGCCCAGGAACTCCAGGCCCAACGCTTCGAGCGCACCGGCCAGCCAGGGCAGGGTGACGTGCAGCTCATGGACATGCATCAGCAGGTCGCGGCAGGCGCTGGTGCCGTAGAAGTCCGGGGAATGGACGACGGCGCGCGCCGGATGGCCGTCCGGCAGATCCTGGATGTCGCGGCGGACGTGGCGGATGCCGTCCAGGGTCGGCGGGTGGCCGCGCTCCGCGATGAACTGGCGGGCGGCCAGAACCGGCCGGCGGGCAGCGGCACTGTAAAAGCCCACCTCCATCACGCCATGCGGGCGCAGCAGCCCGCGCAGCACCCGCAACCCCGCCATCGGGTCTTCCATGTGGTGCAGCACGCCGACGCTGTGGATCACGTCGAAGCGGCGGTCCAGCGTCCCCAGCTCCAGCAGGTCGGCCTGGGCGAACTCGATGGATTTCAGCCCCAGCCGCCGGCTCTGCCGCGTGGCGTAGGCGAGGCTGCGGCGGCTGAGGTCGACCGCCAGCACCTTTGCGTTCTTCAAGGTGGAGGCGGCCCACACCGCCTCGCGCCCGGTGCCGCAGCCGGCGACCAGCACCTCCGGCGCCTCCCAGCCCGGCGCTTCCCAAGCGGAGGGCCAGGCGGGGGAGGCGGGCAGGGCGGCATGCGGGAAAAGCGCGTGCAGGAAACGGGGCAGCGGCACCGGTTCCGGCAGCAGGCCGGTGGTCATCCAGCGGGGATAGGGGTTCTCCTCATATTGGGCGCGCACGCCGACCGACACCGGGTGGCTGATCGGCGTCAGCGCCGGCAGCTCCGCCTGGATCGCCGCCTCGGCCAGCGGCTCGGCGACCTGCCGCTCCAGCAGCCGGGCGATCTCCTCCGGCCAGGACAGGGCCTGCAAGGCTTCCGCCCGTTCCCAGCGGTAGAGCGGCCGGTAGGCGCCGAGCAGGGCGACCAGCACCGCCGGCGGCTGTTCGCCGCTCGCCAGTGCCGCTTCCGCCGCGCGGAGCAGCACCGCCAGGACCTGGAACTCGCCGTCGGTCTCGGCGAAGACGTATTCGTTGAGGAATCCCTGTTCGGCGATGGCGGCGCATAGGGCGCGCCAGGACGGCCGGTCGGGCAGGCCGGGGCCGGTCAGCGCCAGCAGCAGCACCCGGCGCAGCCGGGTCAGCGCCCGTTCCAGGGTGGGATCGCAGACCGGTGCGGCGCGCAGATGGGCCAGCAGCAGCACATCCTCCGCCAGCCCGGCGAGCGACCCGTCGGCCAGCAGGGTCCGGCTGGCATCGTCCAGCGCGGGGCCGGCATCCTCCGGCAGGGCGGCCAGGGTCCTGATGACGGGCGAGGCCAGCAGCACGCCGGCGATGGCGCGCGTCAGCCCGGCGCTCTCCACTTCCGGCCGGCCGAGCGCGGCCAGCAGGTCGGCGCGCAATCCTTCGTCCAGCCCCGTGTCGGGCTGCGGCGGCGTGGCGTCGCGCAGCGCCTCGACAAAGGCGATCCAGTTGCGCGGCATGTCGGGGGCGAGACGGATCGCCTTGCGGACATAGGGCAGGGCCTGGTCGCGCCATCCACCCTGCAGGAACAGGGCTGCGATGCCGAAGCACAGCTCCGCGTCCTCCGGTGCCGTGCGGGCGATGCCGAAGGCCTCGGCCTCCGCCTCTGCGGTGCGGCCGGCGGCGATCAGCAGCGACAACAGGGCGTGGCGCAGCGCCAGGGGCAGCGGCTGGCTGGCCGGACGGCCGGCGGTGGCGCGGCGCAGCTCTTCGATGGCGGCATCGGGGTTGCCGGTCTCCTGATGCAGGCGGGCGAGGTTGTTATGGACCTCCGGCAGGTCGGGAGAGAGGCGCAGCGCCTCGCGGTAAGCCTCCAGCGCGCCCGCGGCATCGCCGCCGGTCTGCAGGGCGGCGCCCAGATTGGCCAGCAGCGGCGTGCGGTTGGGATCGTCCGGGTTGGCGATGCGGGCCAGCCCGTCGCGGCAGACGGTGGCCGCCTCCTGCCAATGGCCGGCGACGCGCAGGCTGTCGGCCAGCCGCAGCCGGGCATCGAGGTGGCCGGGATCGACCGCCAGCACCCGGTGAAAGGCGGCGATGGCCGCTTCCAGTTGGCCGGCGCGGTGGTGCAGGGTACCGATCAGGTGAAGGGTTCCCGTCAGCCGCGGGCGCAGCGCCATCGCCTGCTCGGCCTGTTCCAGCGCTTCTCCGTCGCGGCCCAGCCGCGCCAGCAGCGAGGCGTGGTTGCCCAGGATCTCCGGCAGGACCGGCCGGTGGGAGAGCGCCCGGCGGAACAGCGCCTCGGCCTCCTCCGCCCGGCCTTCCAGCATGCGGACCAGCGCCAGGGTGCCCAGCGTCTCGGCCCGCGCCTGACGCACGGCCTGGGGGGCTTGCGCGACCGCGTCGGCAAGGCGCAGCGCCGTGTCGCAGGCCGCCGCCGCTTCGGCCAGCTGGCCGCGGCGCAGCCGGGCGAGCGCCTGGGCGCGGTGGGCCTGGATGGCCGCCGTTCCGGCCCCCGGCTCCCCGCTCCCCGGCTTCCAAGTCCCCGTCCGCCGCAGAGCCTCGGCCGCCGCGGCATAGCCGTCGTCGGCACGGCCGGCGGCGATGAATGCCAGGGCAAGCACGCTCCAGCCGTCTGCCCTGTCGGCTTGCGCCCGCACCGCCGCCTCGGCCCAGGCCACGGCGTCGGCCGGCCGGGCCAGGATGCGGGCGGCTTCGGCCATCGACAGCAGCCCGGCGGCATCGCGCGGCGGGTTGCCGCACAGTGTGCGATAGGGCCCCTCCGCCTCCTCCGGCCGGCCGGTCCGGCACAGCTCCAGAACCTGCGACAGGCGCTGTTCCACGGCGAGACGATCCGGGGCGCTCTGCTCGGTCGGAAGGCTGACGGTCCCGGTGGCGGTTTCGGCGGCGGTCATGGAACAGGACCCTTCGGTTGGAGGGGAGGAGGGCTGTCGAGTCTCAATAGGCCTGGTAGGATTTTTCCTCGACCAGCTCGGAACCGAGCAGCTGGTTCAGATCGCGCTTCAGCGCTGCGCGGCGGTCGTTGGTGTGGTAGACCTGCCGGGCCAGCTCGACGAAGCGCGGGCCGAAATCCTTCGCGCGCTCGCAGTCGCGGATCTCGTCCTCGACCTCCCACAGGGTGGTGTTGACCGCGCGCAGGTCGTCGATCAGCGTCGCCACCTCCGGCCGCGCGGTGTCGGCCTGCGCCGCCACGGCGACCAGCGCCTCGCGCTCGCGCCGGACATTGGCCAGCTTGTCGGCGTCGGCGATGCGCTCCGCCTTGATGTCGAGGATGGTGATCTTGTCCAGCAGTTCGCCCCAGGAGACGGGCGCCAGGATCGGCATGTCGGAAGGTCCTGTCCGGGTGTGGGTGGAATGAGCGGCATGGCTGCGCAGGGCCTGCTCCAGCCGGTGCAAGGCGTCGTCCCAGGAGCCGGGCCGGTCCTGCCGGAACAGGCGCATGGTCGGATACCAGGGGCTGTCGTCGCGGTCGAGCATCCAGCGCCAGTCGGGGGCGAAGGGGACCATCACCCAGACCGGGACGCCGAGCGCGCCGGCGAGATGGGCGACGGAGGTGTCGACGCAGACCACCAGATCGAGCCCGGCGATGATGGCGGCGGTGTCGGCGAAGTCCTTGATGTCGGGCGACAGGTTCAGCAGGGGGAAGCCGCCGGGCGGGTCGGCGGCCTGCCCCTCGGTCGGCCCCTTCTGGATGGAGACGAGGCTGACGCCGGGAATTGAGGCCAGCCGCGCGAAGGGGGCGAGGCCAATGGAGCGGTTCTTGTCGTTGCCGTGGGTCGGCGATCCGGCCCAGACGATGCCGACCTTCAGGCCGTCCAACCCCTTCAGCCGCTCGCTCCAGCGCGCCGCCAGATCGGGCTCCGCCGTCAGGTAGGGGACGCGGTGCGGGATGGTGTCCATCTGGGTGCCGAACACCTCGCCCAGGCTCAGCATCGGCAGATGCAGGTCGAAGGCGTCGGTGGGAAGCTGGCCGCTGACGAAGCGCTCCACGCCCGGCAGGCCGGCCATCACCCGCTCCAGCGCTGCCGGCAGGCCCAGGATCACCCGGCCGCCGCGGGCCGCCACCAGGGGGACGTAGCGGCAGAACTGCAGGGCGTCGCCCAGCCCCTGTTCGCCGTGCAGCAGGATGCGGCGGCCGTCCAGCGGCTCGCCCGCCCAGCGCGGTTTGGGCATGACGGCGTGGGTGGGGGCATCCTTGCAGCGCAGTCGCCACTCATATTCCTGCCACCCCTCCTCGAACCGGCCGGCGACCAGCAGGGTCATGCCGAGGTTGCGGCGCGCATCCGGGCTGGCCGGGTCGATGGCGACGGCGCGGCGGAAACCGGCAATGGCCTCATCCGGCCGGTTCTGGTTCAGCCGGGCGTTGCCATGGTTGGCGTAGGCGCCGGCGAAGCCCGGATCGACGGCGACGGCGCGGGCATGGGCGCCCGCCGCCTCCTCCAGCCGTCCCTGTTCCTGCAGGGCCAGGCCCAGGCTGCTGTAGCCGGCGGCGAAATACGGGTCGAGCGCCACGGCGCGGCGGTGCCACGCCGCGGCCGCTTCCGCTCCGGATCCCGCCTTGTCCAGCCCGCGCAACGCGATGCCCAGGTTGTTGCAGACCGCCATGTGGGCGGGGTCGAGGGCGAGGGCGCGGGCATAGGCGGCAACGGCATCCGGCAGGGCGTCGCGTTCCTGCAGGACGTTGGCCAGCCCGGCATGGCCCTCCACCCCGGCGGGGGCGAGCTTGACCGCCCGGCGGCAAGCGTGTTCGGCATCGGCCAGACGGGCCAGCCCGCGCTGCAACCCACCCAGATTCTCATAGGCGGCGGTGAAGTCCGGGCGCAGGGCGATGGCGCGGGCATAGGTCGCCACCGCCCCGGCCGCATGCCCCCGGTCGCGCAGCAGGTTGCCCAGGTTCAGCCGCGTTTCCGCCATGGCCGGATCGATCCGCAGGGCGCGGGCGATCAGGCGGAGCGCTGCCGCCCACTGGCCGGCGCGCCGGGCGACCAGTCCCAGCAGATGCAGGGCGTCGGGCTGGTCGGGCGCGATCTCCAGAATACGGCGGTAGATCCGCGCTGCCGCGGCCAGCTGGCCGCTCTGATGATGCCGCACCGCTGCGGCGAGCGCATCCTGAATGGTCGCCATGCTCGATCGGTCGTCCCTGGCCCTTGGATGTCATGTGTGGTGGCTGTCCGGCGGCGCCTGTCGCCGCAAGGGAATAGCGGCTGTTCCCGAATTCTCCAAGCGCATCCTCGCCGCGCACGCGCATCCTCGCTGCGGCGACAAACGAAATACAGGTTGTGTTATCAACTTGTAACAACGGGGCGGTCGGCATCGAAGCCAGGGCTTGGCCGGTCATCGGTGACGAAGTTGTGCAAGTCGCACAAGTCTTCGTGGTCTTTCACTCGATTCGAGGGTGCTGCCTCCTTCCTGCGGCCAAGCTCCAGCCTGAACACCAACTGAATAGTGGGTGCCACCAACTTCGCGCAGCCTGTGGCGATTTCGCCATACTGCTCATTTTCCAAGGCATTGCAAAGGCTTGGAGAAAGGTGGCCTCACCGTTTGGCCACCCCTTCCAGAGGTGCGCGCGGCATCGGCCACTACGGCCTACCCACTTCGGTAGAAACGGATTGCCATAGGCGCATTCCTTCGGATAACAAGGGCATGGTGTGTTAGTCCGCGCTAGGACTGAGTCTGTCTGCCTGCAGGCAGTGTGACGCACACCTTAGAATGGTTCATCCGCCGGCGAACCAAACCTGAAGGGGATTACTAATGGCTGGACCCTACACCGTAGGCGTAACTACGGGTTCAACCCTAACATTGGGGCAGTTCGATACAATTATCGGTAACGTTGGTACCGATGTCATCACGCTCGGGACTGCCGGTAACACGGTGTCTATCTCGACGCTTGAGACCCTGATCGGCAGCACCGGCACCGATTTCATCACCTTGACTGCCGGTTCTACCCTCCAGGTTTCGCTGCTGGAAACCCTGGTGGGCAGCAACACCACCGACGTGGTGTCGATCGGCACGTCCGGTGCCACCATGCTGGTGAACCTGCTTGAGACGATCACCGGCGGCGTGGGCACCGACGTGATCACGGTCGGCACGTCCGGTGCCACCATGCTGGTGAACCTGCTTGAGACGATCACCGGCGGCGTGGGCACCGACGTGATCACGGTCGGCTCGTCCAGTGCCACCATGCTGGTGAACCTGCTTGAGACGATCACCGGCGGCGTGGGCACCGACGTCGTCATCCTGGGCACCGCGGGCAATAGCCTGCTGGTTTCGTCGATCGAGACGATCACCGGCGGCGTCGGCACCGATGTCGTCACCCTGGGCACGGCCGGCAACACCCTGCTGATCAGCGGCATCGAAGCCGTCACCGGCGGCGTGGGCACCGACGTCATCACCCTGGCCACCGGCGGCAGCACCATCACGGTCGGCGCGATCGAGACCCTGACCGGCACGACCGCCCTCGACGTGGTCACGCTGGGCACGACCGGCAGCACCTTGCTGATCAACGCGATCGACACGATCATTGGCAGCACGGCCACCGACGCCGTTGCGCTGGGCACGTCCGGCAACACCATTCTGGCCAGCGGCCTTGAGACGCTGTTCGGTCAGGGTGGCACCGACATCGTCACCCTGGGCACGGCCGGCAACACCCTGCTGGTTTCGGCTCTGGAAACCCTGACGGGCGGTGTTGGCACCGACGTCATCACGCTCGACAGCGTGGGCAACACCCTGCTGATCGGCGGTATCGAGGCCCTGACGGGCGGTATCGGCACCGATGCGATCATCCTGACCTCCGGCGGCAGCACCATCACGGTCGGTGCGATCGAGACCCTGACCGGCACAACCGCCCTCGACGTGGTCACGCTGGGCACGACCGGCAGCACCCTGCTGATCAACGCCATCGACACGATCACCGGCGGTGTCGGCACCGACGTCGTCACGCTGGGCACCGGCGGCAACACCGTCACGGTCGGCGCGATCGAGACCCTGACCGGCACGACCGCCCTCGACGTGGTCACGCTGGGCACGACCGGCAGCACCCTGCTGATCAACGCCATCGACACGATCACCGGCAGCACGACCTCCGACGTCGTGACGCTGGGCACGACCGGCAACACGATCCTCGCCGGCGCGCTCGAGACCCTGACCGGCGGCGCTGGCACCGATGTCGTCACGCTGGGCTCGGCCGGCAACACGGTCCTGGCTTCCAACCTTGAGATCCTGGTTGGCGGCACCGCCACCGACGTGGTCACGCTGGGCACGGCCGGCAACACGCTGACCGTCCGTGGTCTGGAGTTCCTGACCGGTGGCGTCGGCACCGACGTCGTCACGCTGGGCAACACCGTCAACACGCTGACCGTCGGCGGCATCGAGACCCTCACGGGCGGTACGGCCACCGACGTCGTCACGCTGGGCACCGCGGGCAACACCCTGCTGGTCACCCTGGTCGAGACCCTGACCGGCGGTGTCGGCACCGACCTCGTCACCCTGGGTTCGGCCGGCAACACCGTCCTCACCAACCTGCTGGAGACGATCACCGGCGGCAGCGGTTCCGACCTCGTCTACCTCGGCACCACGGGCAACACGGTCCTGGTTTCGGGCGTCGAGATCCTGGTCGGTGATACGGCTTCCGACATCGTCACCCTGGGCACGGCCGGCAACACGCTGATCGTCCGTGGTCTGGAGAGCCTGACCGGTGGCGTCGGCACCGACGTCGTCACGCTGGGCGACACCGCCAACACGCTGACCGTCGGCGGCATCGAGACCCTGACGGGTGGTGCGTCGACCGACGTCGTCACGCTGGGCACCGCGGGCAACACCCTGCGCGTCACCCTGGTCGAGACCCTGACCGGCGGTGTCGGCACCGACCTCGTCACCCTGGGTTCGGCCGGCAACACCGTCCTCGCCAGCCTGCTGGAGACGATCACCGGCGGTACCGGTTCCGACCTCGTCTACCTCGGCACCGCGGGCAACACGGTCCTGGCTTCCGGCCTTGAGATCCTGGTCGGCGGTGTCGGCACCGACGTTGTCACGCTGGGCACGGCCGGCAACACGGTGCTGCTGCGCGGCATCGAGGTTCTGACCGGTGGCGTCGGTACCGACGTCGTCACGCTGGGCGACACCGCCAACACGCTGACCGTCAGCGGCCTCGAGACCCTCACGGGCGGTACGGCTTCCGACGTCGTCACGCTGGGCACCGCGGGCAGCACCCTGCTGGTTTCGGGTCTGGAGACCCTGACCGGTGGCGTGGGCACCGACGTCATCACCCTGGGTTCGGCCGGCAACACCGTCCTCGCCAGCCTGCTGGAGACGATCACCGGCGGCGCGGCGACCGACGCCGTCACGCTGGGCACGGCGGGCAGCACCCTGCTGGTTTCGGGTCTGGAGACCCTGACCGGTAACGTCGGCACCGACGTCGTCACGCTCAGCACCGTGGGCGGCACCCTGCTGGCCTCGGGCATCGAGACGATCACGGGTGCCGCCGGCACCGACCTCGTCTTCCTCGGCTCGGCCGGCAACACGGTCCTGGCTTCCGGTCTGGAGTTCCTGATCGGCGGTGCGGGCAGCGATACGGTCACGCTGGGCACTGCGGGCAACACGGTCATCGTCCGTGGCCTGGAGAGCCTGACGGGTGCGGCTGGCACCGACGTCATCACCATCGGCGATACCGGCACCACCATGGTGGTTTCGGGCATCGAGACGCTGGCTGGCGGCGCTGCGACCGACGCCATCACGCTGGGCACGGCGGGCAACACCCTGCTGGTTTCGGGTCTGGAGACCCTGACCGGTGGCGTGGGCACCGACGTCGTCACCATCGGTTCGGCTGGCGGCACGCTGCTTGCCAACCTGCTGGAGACGATCACCGGCGGCACGGGTTCGGAGCTGGTCTACCTCGGTACGTCCGGTTCGACGGTCCTGGTGTCGGGCATCGACATCCTGATCGGTGGCGTGGGCACCGACGTCGTCACGCTGGGCACGGCCGGCAACACGGTGCTGCTGCGCGGCATCGAGGATCTGACCGGTAACGTCGGCACCGACGTCCTGACGCTGGGCGACACCGGCAACACCGCGACGGTTTCGCTGTTCGAGACGATCATCGGCGGCGCTGCCACCGATGCCATCACCATCGGCACCGGCGGCAACACCCTGTTCGTCTCGGCCGTCGAGACGCTGACCGGTGGCGCCGGCACCGACGTCATCACCATCGGCTCGGTCCTCGGCAACACCATCCTGGTGTCCGGTATCGAGACGCTGACCGGTCAGGTCGGCAACGATGTCGTCCGTCTGGGCACCGCCGGCAACACCGTCCTGGTGTCGCTGCTGGAGACCCTGACCGGTGGCGTGGGCACCGACGTCGTCACGCTCAGCACCGTGGGCGGCACCCTGCTGGCCTCGGGCATCGAGACGATCACGGGTGCCGCCGGCACCGACCTCGTCTTCCTCGGCTCGGCCGGCAACACGGTCCTGGCTTCCGGTCTGGAGTTCCTGATCGGCGGTGCGGGCAGCGATACGGTCACGCTGGGCACTGCGGGCAACACGGTCATCGTCCGTGGCCTGGAGAGCCTGACGGGTGCGGCTGGCACCGACGTCATCACCATCGGCGATACCGGCACCACCATGGTGGTTTCGGGCATCGAGACGCTGGCTGGCGGCGCTGCGACCGACGCCATCACGCTGGGCACGGCGGGCAACACCCTGCTGGTTTCGGGTCTGGAGACCCTGACCGGTGGCGTGGGCACCGACGTCGTCACCATCGGTTCGGCTGGCGGCACGCTGCTTGCCAACCTGCTGGAGACGATCACCGGCGGCACGGGTTCGGAGCTGGTCTACCTGGGTTCGGGCGGCTCGACGGTCCTGGTGTCGGGCATCGACATCCTGATCGGTGGCGTGGGCACCGACGTCGTCACGCTGGGCACGGCCGGCAACACGGTGCTGCTGCGTGGCATCGAGTCGCTGACCGGTAACGTCGGCACCGACGTCCTGACGCTGGGCGACACGGCCAACACCGCGACGGTCTCGCTGTTCGAGACGATCATCGGCGGCGCTGCCACCGATGCCATCACCATCGGCACGACGGGCGGCACCCTGCTGGTTTCGGGTCTGGAGACCCTGACCGGTAGCACGCTCTCCGATGTCGTCACGCTGGGCTCGGCCGGCAGCACCCTCGCGGTGACGCTGATCGAGACGCTGAATGGCGGCACGGGCAACGACGTCGTCACGCTGGGCACGGGCGGCAACACCCTGCTGGTTTCGGGTCTGGAGACCCTGACCGGTGGCGTGGGCACCGACCTGATCACCATCGGCACGGCCGGCAGCACGCTGCTCGCCAACCTGCTGGAGACGGTCACCGGCGGTTCGGGCACCGACGTGATCTTCCTGGGTTCGGCCGGCAGCACCGTCCTGGCCTCGGGCATCGAGATCCTGGTCGGCGGCACGGCTTCGGACGTCGTCACGCTGGGCACCGCCGGCAACACCCTGATCCTGCGTGGCCTGGAGACCCTGACCGGCTCCGTCGGCACCGACGTCGTCACCATTGGCGACACCGGCACCACCATGCTGGCTTCGGGCATCGAGACTCTGGCCGGCGGCGCAGGCCTCGACCTGATCTCGCTGGGCACGGCGGGCAGCACCCTGCTGGTTTCGGGTCTGGAGACCCTGACCGGTGGCGTGGGCACCGACGTCGTCACGCTGGGCACCGTGGGCAACACCCTGGTTGCCAACGCGCTGGAGACCATCACGGGCGGCACGGGTTCCGACCTCGTGTTCCTGGGTTCGGGCGGTTCGACGCTGCTGGCGTCGGCTCTCGAAATCCTGGTCGGCGGCACGGGTGTGGATGTCGTCACGCTGGGCACGGCCGGCAACACGGTGCTGCTGCGCGGCATCGAGACGCTGACGGGCTCTGCTGGCACCGACGTCATCACGCTGGGCGACACGGCCAACTCGCTGCTCGTCGGCGGGATCGAGACGCTGGTCGGCGGTTTGGCCTCCGACATCGTCACGCTGGGCACGGCGGGCAACACCCTGCTGGTGAGCGGCATCGAGACGCTGACCGGTGGCGTGGGCACCGACGTGGTGACCATCGGCACGGCCGGCGGCACGCTGGTGGCGACCAACATCGAGACGCTGATCGGCGGCACGGGCCTGGAGGTGATCTTCACCAGCACGGCTGGTTCGACCCTCATGGTCTCGGGTGCGGACTACGTGATCGGCTCTGCCGGCACCGACGTCCTGACCCTGGGCACGGCCGGCAACACCACCACCATCCGCGGCATCGAGACGCTGATCGGCGGTGCGGGTTCCGACCTGGTGATCCTGGGTGACACCGGCAACACGCTGACCCTGGGTGCGAACCTGGAGATCCTCGTTGGCGGCGCTGCCACCGACGTGGTGACCATCGGCACCTCGGGCACGACCCTGCTGACCCGCGGCATCGAGACCCTGATCGGCGGCGTCGGCACCGACGTCATCACTCTGGGTGACACGGTGAACACCATCACCGTGACGGGCATCGAGACCCTGACCGGCGGTGCGAACACCGACATCGTCTTCACCAGCACGGCCGGTGTGACGATGACGGCTTCGGGCGTCGAGTTCCTGGTCGGCGGCACCGGTTCGGATGTCGTGACCCTGGGCTCCTCGGGCAACACCATCATCACCCGCGGCATCGACACCTTGTCGGGCGGCGCGGGCAGCGATCTGGTGTTCCTGGGCGACACCGGCGTGACGATGACGCTGGGTTCGGGGATCGAGATCCTCGTTGGCGGCGCTGCCACCGACGTGGTGACCATCGGCACCTCGGGCACGACCCTGCTGACCCGTGGCGTCGAAACCCTGATTGGCGGCGTCAGCACCGACGTCATCACTCTGGGCGACACGGCGAACACCATCACCGTGACGGGCATCGACACCCTGACCGGCGGTGCGAACACCGACATCGTCTTCACCGGTTCGGCCGGCGTGACGATGACGGCTTCGGGCGTCGAGTTCCTGGTCGGCGGCACCGGTTCGGATGTCGTGACGCTGGGTTCGGCGGGCAACACCGTCATCACCCGCGGCATCGACACCATGATCGGTGGTGCGGGCAGCGACCTGGTGATCCTGGGCGACACCGGCGTCACCATGCGGGCCGAGAGCGGGATCGAGATCATGGTCGGCGGCGCCGGCACTGATAGCGTCACCCTCGGCGATGGCGGCAACACCGTTCTGCTGCGTGGCATCGAGACGCTGACCGGCGGTACCGGCAGCGACGTCATCACCCTGGGTGACACCGGTGTGACGATGACGGTGGTTTCGGGCATCGAGACGCTGATCGGCGGTGCCGGCACCGACTCGATCACGGTGAGCAGCGGTTCGATCCGCTTCCTGGGTGGTACGGGCGACAGCCTGACCCTCTCCGGCAGCGGCACCGATACGGTGGTGTACTCGTCCTTCAGCGACATCGCGTCGCTGGGTGCGAACACCGGCTTCGTCTCGGTCTCGAACTTCCAGTCGGGCACCGACAAGGTGGAGCTGACCGGTACGGCCCGGACCACGGCGGACAAGAACGGCGATGCCTCGCTGTCGACGGCGTCTGCTGCGACCAACGGCGTGAGCATGACCAATGAACTGGTCAGCCTGACGTCGGTCGTCAGCGGCAGCCTGACGGATGCTGGCCTCGCCAACTTCCGCACGGCTCTGGGTACGCTGACGAACTCGTCGGCCGGTGCGAGCACGCTGGTTCTGGCCAACAACGGCACCAGCAGCGGCCTGTACCAGGTGGTCGATACCAACGGCGACGGCCAGGTGGCCACCACCGAGGTTCGCCTGCTCGGCGTGTACAACGGCACTGGGACGCTCTCGCTCACGGACATCAACCTCGGTTGATGGCTGGGGGTGTGAGCCCAAGTACCACGGTAAAGGGAGGGGCGCCCGCAAGGGCGCCCCTTTCTCTTTGTGCGACGGATGCTTCAATAAGCATCCGACAGGCTCTAAGGTCGGCCATGGGGCCGCACAGGTGACGGCGACCCGGTTTCGCCTCCACTCTGCTCCGGCTCCCGATGACCTCGATCCAGAATGCTTTCACCCAGGCCCAGCAGCTTCATGCCGCCGGGCACTTCGTCGAGGCGGCGGTGCACGCGCGGGCAGTGCTGCGGTTGGCGCCCGATCATGCCGTTGCCCGGCACATCCTCGGCACCGCCTTGTGCGCGTCCGGCCAAGGCGAGGAGGGGCTGGGCCACATCGGCGCGGCCATGCTTCTCGACCCAAGCCAGCCGGTCTATGCGGTGAACCGGGCCATCCTGCTCCTGTCCCTTGGCCGCAGAGGCGATGCGGCGGCGGCATTCCATCGCGCCTTGCAACTGCGGCCGGCTAATTCCCGGTTGCTCGACGGGCTGGGAAGCTGCCTGGGCGACCTTGGCCGAAACCAACAAGCGCTCGTTCCCTTCAAGCACCGGCTGGCACTGGAACCCGGAATGGCGGAGGCCTACCGCAAGCTTGCCATCGTGGCCCAGCGCGACGGCCGGCTGGACGAGGCGCGGCGGGCCTACCGCCGGGCTTGGCGGCTGGGCGGAGGGGACGGGCTGTTGGTGCGCGAAGCGCTGAGCTTGCCGGTCATTCCCCGCTCAGTGGCCGAAATCGAGGAAAGCCGCTCCCACTGCGCCGAGGTGCTGCGGCAGGCGCGCGAGCACGGGCTGCGCATCGCCGACCCGATGCGCGAGATCGGCGTCACCTCTTTTTTCCTGTCCTATCATGGGCTCGATGATCGCGCCTTGAACAGTGAACTGGCCGCCTTGTACCGGGAGGCTTGCCCCTCCTTGCTCTACACCGCCGCACATTGCTGGGAGCCCGCCAGGGCGGAGGACAGGGCCGGACGGCGGCTGCGCGTCGGCTTCATCTCCGATTATTTCCACAATCACACCATCGGCATGCTGAACGAAGGGCTGATCGAGCGGCTGTCGCGCGAGCGCTTCGAGGTGGTGCTGTTCCTCACGCCGGGGCCGGACGACAACCTGCGACGCCATCTGCGTATGGTGGCCGACCGGGCCGTCGACATTCCGGGCGATCTCGATGCCGCAAGGCGGATCATCGCCGAGACGCGGCTGGATGTCCTCTACTACACCGACATCGGCATGTCGCCCTTCACCTACTTCCTTGCCTTTTCCCGGCTGGCGCCGCTGCAATGCCTGACCTGGGGGCACCCGGACACCACGGGCATTCCCACCTTGGACTGCTTTTTGAGCTGCGACGCGATGGAGCCGGAGGATGGCGAGGCCCATTACAGCGAACGCCTGATCCGTCTGCCCGGCCCGACCGTCCGCTACCGGCGCCCGCATCTGGACGAGCCGCGCAAGACCCGCATCGATTTCGGCTTGCCTGCCGCGAGCCGGCTCTATCTCTGTCCGCAGAGCCTGTTCAAGATTCACCCCGACTATGACGAGGCGCTGATCGCCATCTTGCGGCGGGACCGTGACGGCATCCTCGTCTTCGTCGATCCGCGCGGCCAAGGCGCCGCGTTGGTGCGGCGGCTGGCCGCCAAGGGGCCCGATGTGGCCGGCCGCATCCGCCTGCTGCCGGGGCTGGCGGCGGCGGATTTCATCGCCTTGACCGCCGATGCCGATGTCATGCTCGACCCGTTCCATTACAGCGGCGGTAAGACAAGCCTGGAGGCCCTGGCCTTTGGCACGCCGGTGGTGACCTGGCCCGGCGCCTTCATGCGCGGGCGCCACACCTTGGGCTTCTACAAGCTGATGGGGCTCGACGACTGCGTGGCGAGCGATCCGGCCGATTATGTCGACCGGGCAGTCCGGCTCGGCACCGATCCGCTGCTGCGCGCCCAGGTCCGGCAGCGCATCCTCGAACGATGCGGCGTCCTGTTCGACGACGACACGTCGATCCGGGCGATCGAGCGCTTCTTCCAGGAGACGGCCTGACCGCAACGCGGCCAAGCCGTTCGGCCGGCTGGGGATGAGGGTCAGTGCGCGGGCAGCGCCGACAGGCGGTCGGCCATCCGCAGGACACCCTGGGCCAGCCGGACGATGGCGGGAGAGCCGATGAACAGCTCGCGCAGGACCGCCCCTTCGCCGAAGCGCAGGACGAAGCCGTTCGGGTTGAAGACCACCGCGACCTTGGCGGCTTCCGACAGGACATGCTGGGTGCGGCCCTGGAACACGGCGTCCAGGATCGACCGGGCGAACTCGCGGGCGTCCTCCACTGCCAGGCAGGCGATCTCCGGCCCCAGCCGGCTTTCGTTGAACAGGAAGACGCCTTCCAGCCGCACCGCGCCGTCACCCTCCGAGGTTTCGCCTTCATGCAGGGCGATGTGGGACAGGAACTTGCCGTCCGGAAACAGGACGGTGCGGTCGTCCACCTCGATGTTGATGACGAGCTTGCTCCTGGCCGACATGGGACGGGTTCTCTCCGAAAAGGCTGTTCCGCAGGGGGGGAGGCCGGTGGCCGGGCTTTCCGCACGCTCAATCGGCGGACCGGCGCGCCATTTCGGCGTCGGCCAGTCCGCTGACCACGTCGGCCATCCGCCGCTCGGCGCGCCATCCCAGCAGCCGTTCCGCCTTGGCGGAGTTGCCGACGCTGAACGCGATGTCCGACGGGCGCAGCAGGTCCGGATTGCTGACGACATGGCGGCGCCAGTCCAGCCCGAAACAGGAGAAGGCCTGGGCGACGAAATCCTCCAGCCGGCTCGCCTCGCCGGTGGCGATCACGAAATCCTGCGGCTCGTCCAGGGTCAGCATGCGGGCCATGGCGTCGACATATTCCGGAGCCCAGCCCCAGTCGCGGGCGATCGACAGCGTCCCCAGTTCCAGCACCTCGGCCTTGCCCTCGGCGATGTCGGCGGCGCCGCGGATGATCTTCTGCGTGACGTAGCGGGTCGGGCGCAGCGGCGATTCATGGTTGAACAGGATGCCGGAGCAGGCGAACAGGCCGTAGGCCTCGCGGTAGTTGGCGACCGCCCAGAAGGCGGCGGCCTTGCCGACGCCGTAGGGGCTGCGGGGGTGGAAGGGGGTGGTCTCGTCCGCCGGCGCCTGGGTGTTGCCGAAGCATTCGCTGGAGCAGGCGCTGTAGAAGCGGGTGTCCAAGCCCAGGAAGCGGATCGCCTCCAGGATGTTGATGGTGCTGGAGATGGTGCTGTTCAGCGTCTCGACCGGCTGGTCGAAGGACAGGCCGACCGAGGCCTGGCTGGCGAGGTTGTAGATCTCGGCCGGGCGGACGCGGGCGATCACCTCGACCACGCTGCGGAAGTCGGTCAGCACGGCCGAATGCAGGACCACCCGGCCGAAGATGCCGAGCCGCCGCAGGTTGGCGAAGCTCGACATCTCCCGGTCGCGCGAGGTGCCGTGGACCGTATAGCCCTTGCCCAGCAGGAGTTGCGAGAGATAGGCGCCGTCCTGGCCCGAAACGCCGAAGATCAGCGCGGTCTTCGGTTCGCTTCGGGTCATTCCTCCAATGCTGAACCTCCCCATGGCTACAGCCAAGCGGTTCTGGAGGTGCCTGCGCCGGACCTCTCTGCGGCTCTCGCTTGCGCTACAGCATCCGCAGCCTCGGTCCGGCGGCCATCCTCCTGCAACGGACGATCCGCTCCGACGCCACCCCTGTTGCCAGGGCGGACGTGGGGACCGGCAAAGCCCGCCCCGCTCGCAGATTGGGTGAAGCCCGACGCCGCCCGTTTCAGCAGCGGTTCCGCAGCCGCCCAATGCAACGCGCACTGGGATGCGTCGAGCCTGTCCTGTTCGACAAAGCGCGCGAGCCACGCCGAGTACAGATCACGCTGCACCCGGCTGCCATCGGCGAACACGTGCCACCGCTGGGACAGCGGCTTCTTCATGTATTCACCCGTATCGTGGCTGACCTGCGACAGCCGCGTCGTCCGCGTTGCGAACTCCACCACCGAAGCACCGGCACTCGCAGCCTTGCGCTTCAGCGTCGAGACGAACAGGGACGGCGCGCGACGCTTTACGCTCCGGCCGAAATTCCTCTGGAAACTCCGGTAACTCACCTTCTCCATCTTGATGAGGTTGCCGTGGGCCAGCACACGATTGACGAGTTCGCCCTGCGCTCGCTTGCGCTCGGCCGCCAGACACCGTTCCACCTCGGCCTTCTTGGCCGCCAGGACGCGGTAGCGGCGCGAGCGCACTGTGATGCGCGCACCCCGGCGGTACGTGCCATCCGCATTGAAGGCGTCGGGGTTGGTGGCGCGGCGGGACCGGTCCATGGCGCGCTGGAGACGGCGGATCGCCCGGTCCCTGTCGGCCACGCCTGGGCAGAACGGCTCCAGCGTGGCATCCGTGTCCGACACGGCGGCGATGGTGCTTGGCCCGAGGTCCAGGCCGACGATGCCAGCACCGACCGGCAGCCGCTCCTTGCGTGGTGCCAGCCCTTCCTGAACCAATTGGGCATACCAGCGCGTCTTGCCGCGCACGCTGCGGCGCAGGACGCGGACGTACTTGGTCCGGCACGCCAACGCCTGCTTTTGCCAACCGTCGCGGTCGTGCGGATCGCGCAGGAGCGGCAGGACGAGGCCGTTCCACAGCACGACGGCTTTTTCATCCTGCCAACGCAGGCGGATCACCGCGTCGCCCTTGCCCTCGACCGAGGAAAGCCGGTTCTTGCCCTTGAAGCGGGGGCGCCCCCGCTTGCCGAAGGCGTGCATCTGCACCGCCTTGAAGGCGCGCAAGGAGGTGGTCTGCGTGTCGTGGCTGCCGAGGTGCTGGCCGATCCAGCAAGCGTTCCGGCACGCCTCGGCGTGTTTCTGGACAGACGCCGACGAGAAGCAGAAGCGCAGCATCACTGCCTTGAACAGCGCGGTGCGTTCCTTGCTCCTGGCCAGGCGACAGGCGGCCTGCCAGTCTTTGGACTGGCGCATCAGGGCAAGGCGCTTCAGCGTCTCATCCAGGCAGGCGTTGTAGATGTGTCGTGCCGCTTCCAAACGCACCTCCAGCACGCGTTCGTCGGCTGCGCTGGTGCGCAGCGGGAACTCGGCGATGAAAGAGGGGGTGGCGGCGCGCATGAGGGCAGCGTACTCTGCCTGGAACGATTGGTGAACACATTTCGCCTTCGTCGAAGGCGGCGCCGTCCCCATGGCTGAAACCAGGGGCTTGCACGCCGCCAAGGTTGCGTTCTCGGTCATGGGACGGCGCCTTGATAAGGTCTCTTGAGAGATCGGATGGCTTGTGTCAGCGATGATCGTCGCCGTCGGCCAGCAGACGCATGTCGGACTCGACCATCTCGCGGACCAGATCGCGGAAGGCGGTGGTGTGGGTCCAGCCCAGCTTCTCGCGCGCCTTGCTGGGATCGCCCAGCAGCAGGTCGACCTCGGTCGGGCGGAAATAGCGCGGGTCGATGCGCACCACCACCTTGCCGGTCTTCTGGCAGACGCCTTCCTCGTCGACGCCCTCGCCGCGCCACTCGATGCCGCGGCCGACATGGCCGAAGGCCAGCTCGACGAACTCGCGCACGCTGTGGGTCTCGCCGGTGGCCAGCACGTAATCGTCGGCCTCGTCCTGCTGCAGGATGCGCCACATCCCCTCGACATAGTCCCGCGCATGGCCCCAGTCGCGCTTGGCGTCCAGGTTGCCCAGATACAGGCAGTCCTGGCGGCCCTGTTCGATGCTGGCCACCGCCCGGGTGATCTTGCGGGTGACGAAGGTCTCGCCGCGGGTCGGGCCTTCATGGTTGAACAGGATGCCGTTGCTGGCGTGCATGCCGTAGGCCTCGCGGTAGTTCACCGTGATCCAGTAGGCGTACAGCTTGGCCGCGGCATAGGGGCTGCGTGGGTAGAACGGCGTGGTCTCGCGCTGCGGCGTCTCCTGCACCTTGCCGTACAGCTCCGAGGTGGAGGCCTGATAGAAGCGCGCGGTCTTCTCCAGGCCCAGGATACGGATCGCCTCCAAGAGGCGCAGCGTGCCGATGCCGTCGGCGTTGGCGGTGTATTCCGGCGTCTCGAAGCTCACATGCACGTGGCTCTGGGCCGCCAGATTGTAGATCTCGGTCGGCTGGATCTGCTGGACCAGCCGGATCAGGTTGGTGCTGTCGGTCAGGTCGCCGTAATGCATGAAGAAGCGCACGTCCTCCTCATGTGGGTCGCGGTAGAGATGCTCCACGCGCCCTGTGTTGAAGGACGAGGACCGGCGCTTGACGCCATGGACGATATAGCCCTTCCCCAGCAGAAGCTCGGCAAGATACGCGCCATCCTGGCCGGTGGCGCCGGTGATGAGGGCAACTTTGCGCAAAGGACCGACCCTTGATCTGTACAGCGTTGATGATCGGGCACTATCCTCAAAGGATCCGGGCAAGGCAAGGGGCGTTGCGTCCTGGTCCCAGAGAAGGCACGGGGGCAGTGAAGCCTCCGGCAGGACGCATTCTCGGGGGGGTGGAGAAGCCCCGGCGCGGCACGAACGGAGTTGAAGCGGCTATCGCGGAACGATAGGGTGCGCGCCGAACGGGCCGGCCATCCCCGGCGGCCCTCGGTCGGGTGCGACTGCGGGGCCGGGGCCGGGGGCCGCGCACAGCACGGATCGTCATGGCTACCGTTGCCGAAGCATTGCAGATCGCCGTTGGATTTCAGCGCGCCGGCCGCCTGGACGAGGCGCGCGGGGTCTATCTGCGCATTCTGGAGGTCGACCCGCGCAATGCCCACGCCCTGCATCTGCTGGGACTGATCGAGCGGCGCCAGGGACGCCGGGAGAAGGCGCTCGAGCTGATCCGCGCCGCTCTCGGCATCGCGCCGGATATGGCGGACGCCTCCTGCAATCTCGGCAGCACCCTGTCCGAGCTGGGGCAGGTCGATGCCGCCGCCGCCGCCCACCGCCGGGCGATCCTGATCGATCCGGGGCTGGAGGGCGCGTATTCGGCGCTTGCCTTCCTGCTGGGCGGGCGCGGCGGTCCGCGCGACTGGGAGACCGCCGCCGTGGCTTTTCGCCGCGTGCTGCGGCTGACCCCCGGCCGTGCCGATGCCTATCACGACCTCGGAATCGCGCTGCGCCAGAATGGGGCTGTGGAGGCGGCGCAGGCAAGCCAGCGCAACGCGCTCATCCTGCAGCCGGACTTTGCCGACGCCCAGGCGAATCTCGGGAACATCCGGCTCGAGCTGGGCGATCCGTCCGATGCCTTGACCTGCTTCCGCCGCGGACTCCTGATCCGGCCGGGGCAGGGCAACACGCTTTACAACCAGGGCAATGCCCAGCATGCCGCGGGGCTGGCCGATGCGGCGGTCGACAGCTATGCCGGTGCCGCGCGCGCCGGCGTCGCCCTGGCGCTGACCCGGCTGGCCGACGTGCTGACCGATCTTGGCCGCGAGGCCGAGGCGGAGCAGGTGCTGCGGCTGGCGCTGACCAGGCCGGGCAGCGACGTGCCCGGCGCCATCGACATGCTGTCGGCCCTGCTGGTGCGCCAGGGGCGGTTTGATGAGGCCCGGCGCTTCTTCGCCGACTACCGCTATCCGCATGCCGCCGACCCCAACACCTTCCGCATCGAGTGCCTGACCGCCGTCGCCGAAAGCTGGCTGGCGGCCGGCGAGGTCGACCGCGCGGTGGAGGTTCTGGCCGGCATCCATGGCCATGGCAGCCGCTTCTTCACCGTGAAGTCGATCGCCGGACTGCAACAGGTCCTGGCCCGGCAGGGCAGGCGGCTGGAGCGGCCGGCCAACCCCGACCCCGCCGCCCCGCGCATCTGCTCCTCCACGCTGGCCACCCATGGGCGCTTCGCCCACAATGTGCTGGAATATGTGCTGCTGCGGCTCTACGCCGAGAAATTCGGCTACCGGCTGGAGACGCCGGACTGGGTCGGCGGCTATTACTTCGACCTCGACGATCCCCGGCCCTCGGGCGGGCTGAAGCCGATGCATTTCGCCCGGCGCATCCTGAACGATCTGGTGACCGGGCGGCGCGACGACCCGCGTCCGGACGTCGACATCCTCTCGCCCCTGTTCCTGTTCGATCACCGTGAGGAATGGCGCGAGCGGGTGCAGTCCTGGCTGCGGCCGCGGCCCGAGTGGCTGCCCCATGTCGATCCGGTGATGCAGGCGCTGAAAGCGCGCGGCAACACGGTGGTGGCGCTGCACATCCGTCGCGGCGACTTCGTCTGGTTCCGCTACACCATCACCGAAACCGCCTGGTACGTCGACTGGCTGAAGGCACTGTGGCCGACGCTGGACCGGCCGGTGCTCTACATCGCCACCGACGATCCGGCGACCATCGCCGACTTCGCGGCGTTCGCGCCGGTCTCGCTGACCGACGTGGCGCAGCCCTGGACCGGGCTGGAGTTCCTGCAGGACTTCCATGTGCTGATGAACGCCGACGTTCTGGGCGTCAGCGCCCAGAGCGGCTACAGCCAGCTGGCGGCGCTTTTGAACCGCAACGCCCGCCTGTTCGTCGAGCCCGATGCGGCGGCGCGGCGGATCAGGCCCTATTCCCCCTGGACGGCGCCGTCCGGCACCCCTTAAAGACCACCACCATCACGACCGAAGGACGCCCTCGAAAGGGCGGGAGGGCAGCCCCATGGATCTCGCGACCAAGGAATTCTACGACGACTTCTGGCCCCGTTTCGTGCCGATCTACGACGAGACCAAGAAGTACATGCTGGAGACGCTGACCGAGCGGCAGCTCGGCCGGGCGCTGGATGCCGGCTGCGGCCACGGCATCTGCTCGGTCATCCTGTCGGAGATGGCCGAGCAGGTGGTGTCGGTCGACGTGTCGTCGGACAGCCTCGCCACCGCGCGCCAGCAGGCCCAGCGCTTCGGCCGCGACAACATCGCGTTCCACCACCAGGATCTGCAGGAACTGGACACGAACCTCGGGCCGTTCGATCTGGTCTGGTGCTGGGGCGTGGCGATGATGGCACCCGATCCGATGAAGGTGATGCGCAACCTGATGGCCGTCACCAAGCCGGGCGGCACCGTCTATCTCGGCCTTTACCTGAAGACCTGGCTGTCGCCGGTGCATGAGGGCGTGCGCCATTTCTGCCGCGCCTACATGGACACGCCGGCCCGACGCAAGCTGGTCGGCGGCTTCTTCACCGGACTGACCAAGGTCGCCTGCGCCCTCAAGGGGCAGGAGATCAACCGCCGCGCCGACAACGTGTCGATCCAGGCCCAGGTCGAGGACTGGTACTATCCGCCCTACAAGACCTTCTATTCGATCGAGGAGATCGTCGCGCTGTTCGAGCGCAACGGCTTCAAGGCGGAGTGCATCCAGGACCGCCTGGGCCGGATGAAGAGCGCCACGATCTTCGTGATCCGGGCGACGAAGAATGCCTGAGGCGGCGGCGGGGCAGGAGGATCGGACGCTTCCTCCCGACTGGGAGGAGCTGGGCCGGCTGCTGTCCCACGGCTACATCGACAGCGGCTTCATCGGCGGCGTCACCCGCGTCCCGGTTGCCGACGTCGTGCGCGACATGCTGTCGGAGGCGCGCGCCGACGAGCAGGTGGCGGAGCTGCGGCGAACCGCCGCGGCCGCCGGCGTCGATGCGGACAAGGCCCGCATCCTGGAGGTGGGCTCCGGCTGCGGCATGACCGTGGTGCGCGGGCGCACCGCCCATGGGCTCGACATCCACGGCATCGAGCCCAGCATGGGCGAATACAGCTCCACGCTCGACGTCTGCCGCCGGCTGATCGACCATTACGGCCTGCCGGCCGACGCGGTGCAGGACGCCACCGGCGAGGCGATTCCCTTCGCGGATGCCAGCTTCGACATCGTCTATTCCTCCAATGTGCTGGAGCATGTCGGCGACCCGGCGGCGGTGCTGGACGAGGCGCTGCGCGTGCTGAAGCCGGGCGGGCTGCTGCTGGTCGTCGTGCCGAACTACGGCTCCTGGTGGGAGGGGCATTACGGCATCCTGTGGCTGCCGCGGATGCCGGCCGGGCTGGCGAAGCTCTATGTCCGGCTGTTCGGCCGCGACCCGTCCTATGTGGACACCCTCAACCTGATCGACCGCCCCTGGTTCGACCGCTGGCTCCGCCGCCATCCCGGCCGGCTGGAGGTGCTGGACTGGGGCTGGGGTGTCTTCGAACAGCGGCTGCGCACGCTGGGCTTCGGCGACTGGGCGGCGCTGTCGGTCGCCAAGCGCATCGTCACCTTCGTCCACCGCTCCGGCCTGCTGGAGCCGGCGATCTGGCTGGCGCGCCGCCTGCACTGGGAAACGCCGATCATCTTCGCGGCGCGGAAGCGCTGAGAGCCACACAGGCAGAACCACACAGGCATCCGGCCATGATGCCGTTTGGCTTATGGCCGATCCGAAAAGCTTCACGTCTTCTGCAATGGCCGGGTATTCATCTCATGTACATCAAGTTCAATCACAAATGTACAGATCAGGATAGCCGCTACAGCTTCAACGTGAATGAAAGCCCTTGCGTGGTTTCCATCGGATCGTTCACGTATTTTTCCGATCCTCTTGAACTCGTTACCTATGGAGAGCCGGGAAAGATCGAGATCGGGAAATTCTGCTCGATCGCAGATGGGGTGCGTATTTATTTTGGCGGCATGCATGCCATGGATGGTGTCTCGACCTACCCGGCAGAAATGCTGGCGGAGTGGATGCCTGAACTTGCCGGACCGAACAGCACGTCCAGCAAAGGTCCCGTCGTCATCGGCAATGACGTATGGATCGGAGAAGGGGCATCCATACTCTCCGGCGTCACGGTGGGCGATGGAGCCATCATCGGTGCGCGCGCCGTCGTGTCCCGGAACGTCCCGCCCTACGGCGTGGCGGTCGGCAACCCGGCAAGGGTCGTCCGTAAACGGGTGCCGGACGCCGATGCCGACTTTCTTCTGTCGATACGCTGGTGGTCCTGGCCCAACGACAAAATCCGCAGGTTCGCCCGCCTTATATTCGGCGGCGATGTGGAGGCGTTCCGCCTTGCCGTAAGCAGCGACCCCGATGCCCTGCGGGACTGACCAGGGCCCCCGCGTTCCGGCCGCCGGAACGCGGCCCGGTCAGCGCCCCGTCCGGTAAAGGGCGATCAGCGACTTCCATTCCAGAGCACGGTTCTCCCAGCGGTAGTTGGCGGTGATCGCCTGCCGCTGGTGCCGGAGCGAGGCGCGGAGATCCGTGCCGTCGCCGTCGCGCCACTGCCTGATCTTGGCGGTCAGGGCGTCGGTGAAGGCCCGCTCGAAGACGCCGCCTTCCTCGCCGTAGGGAACCATGGTGGCGAAGCCGGCCGTGCTTTCCGGCAACGCACCGCGGTCCGTGCACACCAGGCTGCAGCCGGCGGCGAGCGCCTCGATGGGAGCGATGCCGGAGGTCTCCTCGAACGCGGTGGGGTAGGCGACGACGGCGGTGTCCAGCAGCCGCTCGGTCAGCCGGGCATGGGACAGTGGACCGCGATAATCGACGCCCTCCATGGTTATGCCGCTGAGCAGGCGGTGGATGGGGTCGTCCGCCGGCGCGACGCCGTAGATCGACTGCCCGGAATAGACGGCCAGCGTCGCGGCCGGGCATTCGGCCCGCACCGCCGGCCACAGTTTCAGCAGCGTTTCCAGCCCGCGTGTCGGCGCCGAGACATAGGCCACCTCCAGCGCCGCCCGTTTGGCCTCGAACAGCGCCGCCTCGTCGTCGCGCGGCCGCAGGACGAAGGGGTTGCAGGCGTTGCGGATCACATGGCACCGCTCGGCCGGGATGGTGCCCTTGAACTTCTCCAGGAAGACCCGCTTCTGCCATTCGCTGACGAACACGATGCCGTCGGCGGAGCGCGCGTGGTCGGTGTCCAGATAATGGGCCAGGCATTTCAGGTCGTGGAACCACACGTCGTGCTGGATGTGGACCCACAGGAAGACGGGCACGGAGGGGAGGAACCGCTTCACCGCGGTCGCGTTGTCGGCGTTGTTGCTGACGATGACCGCCTCGATCCCGTCCAGTTCCGCGGCGGTGACCTTGGTGCAGTCGGCGACCCTGACCCCGCTTCGCCGCCTGCCCGGTTCGCCGGCGATGGCGAGCAGGACCTCATGCCCCTCGGCCGCGAGGCAGTCGGACAGGTAGATCAGCGACGAGGCGATCCCACCCATTCCTTCCGTTTCGCTGTAGGCGTCGCTCGCCTTCGAGACACGGGAGTCGATGATGAGGAGCTTCATGGGTCGAAAGGCCTCTTCGGAAGGACAACGGGTGGCGGACGGCACCCCCGGGCGCGGTTCGCGAGTTATAGGCCGCCTGCCCGCCGGTTTCATAGCCTCTCCATCCGAGGGGCGGAGGGGCGGTGGAAGAGGCGGGCATAAGGAGCGGACAGGGCGGTGCTTCATGTTGAAAAGGCTGGCGGACTGTCCGAGATTGGCCCCTCTTCCCCGGACCCTTCCCCTCCGCCGCGACAGGCGGAGGCGACGACCTCCCGAAAGTCAGGCCGATCGATGCGTCAGCGCCTTCAGTTCACCGCCCCCGGCCAGTTCGAGACCCTGCTGAGACAGTGCGTCCACCGCCTGTCCGTCGATCCGGCGGATGCCAACCAGTGGTTCATCCTGGCCCAGGGGCTGGAAGGCGCCCGGCGGGACGGGCAGGCGCTTCGCCTTGCGCGCCGGGCGATGGTCCTGCTTCCCGGCCAGCCGGTGCTGCTGCGTTTCGTCGCGGCGCTGTCGAAACGCCTCAACCGGCTGGACGAGGCGAAGGGCTGCTACGGCGAGATTGCCCGTCTTCTGCCCGGCGACGAGGAGGCACGGGTCGAACTGGCCGAGATCGAGAGCCGGCAGCGCATCCTGAACGCGCCCCTGCGCGTCCGGGCGGAGCCGAAGAGGGCGCCGTCCGAACCGATCACCGTCAATCTGCTGTACAAGTGGTGGGACCAGCCCTGGCTGCGGCAGACCCCCGGCGGCACCGGACGCTGGGGGAACCACCAGTTCGTCGCCAACCGGGAGGGCGGGCAGTCGGACTGGGTGGTGGTCTACGAGGATCTGGATCGTCCCAGGACGGTGACCTGCCGGCCGGGAAAGCTCGTCCTGGCGACCGGAGAGCCGCCGTCCCTGTCCCGCTACAGCCGTGGCTATCTCGACCAGTTCGATCTGGTCGTCACCGCGCACGAGGATCTGGTCCATCCCCGCGTCCTGCTGTCCCAGGTTCCGCTGCCCTGGCACATCGGGCTGTTCGGCCCGGAGGCCTGGCCGGGATCGGGACCCATCGATTACGATCTGCTGTCCGGTGTGACGGGGATGGACAAGGCCTTCGCCGTTTCCGCCATCGTGTCCGACAAGGCGCTCACCCAGGGGCATCTCGCCCGCGCGGACTTCCTGCGGCGGTTGAAGGCCCTGATGGGGGACACGCTGCATCTGTACGGACGGGGCTACTGCGAGGTCGCCAACAAATGGTCCGCCATCGCTCCGTACAAATTCCATCTGTGCATAGAGAATTATCAAAGCGACCATTACTGGACGGAAAAGCTTTCCGATGCTTATCTCGGCTGGTCCATTCCCATCTATCATGGATGCACGAAGATCAGAGAAGCGTTCGACCCATCGACCTTCTGCGGGATCGACATCCGTGATCCGGAAGCGTCATACCGGCGCATCATGGATTTCATGGAAATGCACAGGGACACCGACGTCTCGGCCCTGCTGGCACGGCAGCGCGCCGCCGTCCTGAACGGCCACAACATGTTCAACCGTCTGGCCGAAATCTGTGCCGATGCCGCGGGCGACGGCTGGCGGCAGGTGACCCTGCATCCGGAAATCTCCTTCCAGAAAGGCCGCTGAGGGGCCGGCCCCAACGCCGGCCCCGGGGCCGATTGACCGGCCAAATCTGCCTGTGCTATCCCGCCGAAACCGCCGAAGGACCGGCAAGGCGCCGTTTTCTTTGCCCCATTTCCTTTGTCCCAGCGCCTCTCCCCACCATTTCCGGTCAAGGCCACGCCATGGAACAAGACACCGCCCGTGCCATCGAACTGTACAAGGCCGGACATGGCGGGGAGGCGCTGACCCTGGCGGAGCAGGCGCTGCGCACCGATCCCGCCGATTGCAACGCCCTGAACCTGGCAGGCGTCATCCTGTTCCAGGCCGGCCGGCTGGAGGAGGCGGAGCAGCGGCTGAGGCAACTGCTGGCGCATGACCCGCTGTTCGCGCAGGCCCGCATCAATCTGGCCGTGGTGATGCAGGAACGCGGTGCCCGGCGGGAGGCCGCCGCCCAGTTCCGCGCCCTCTGCATGCTGACGCCCGACGACGCGGAGGTGCAGAACCGGTTGGGCGGTCTGCTGCACAGCCTTGGCGACTATGACGGGGCCGTGCGCCACCTGCGCATCGCCACCCGGCTTCTTCCCGGGAACCCCGACCAGAAGGTTTTGCTGGCGGTGGCGCTTCTGTCGAGCGGCGCCCACGCCGATGCGGTCGAGGTGCTGACCGAAGCCCTGGCGCAGCAGCCCGACCATGGCGATGCCCGCAACCATCTGGCCTCCGCCTGGCTGTCTCTCGGCCGGCCGGAGCTGGCGGAAGAGGTCCTGTCGGCGAATGGCGAAACCACGGCCGGGGGAACCATGGCCGAGGGGGAGGCCGCCGCCACGCTGGCCCGTGCCCGGCTCTACCGGCGGCTTGCCGAGGAGGCCCGCCGGCCGCATGCCCCCGAAGGGCTTCTGGTGCGGGCGCCCTTCTCCGTGCTGTCGGGCTACGGCGACTTCGCCCAGCATTTCGTGCGCAGCCTGATGGAACGGGGAACGACGCTGCGGCTGGCCGGGCTGAAGGGCGAGGAAAGCTGGCGCCCTGCCTTTGCCGATCCGATCCTGCAGGCGGCGGCCCGGCGGCTCGGTACCCCGGTGCGGGCGCGGCTGGCGCTCACCGTGCTGACCCCGCCGCTGGTCGAACCGGTTCCCGGTTTGCCGACGGTCAACTACACCATGTTCGAGGGGCCGCGCATCCCCCCCTCCTGGGCCGCCTGCAGCCGCGGTCACGATCTGGTCGTCGTGCCGACCGACTCCTCGCGGCTGGCCTGGATCGCCGCCGGCCATCCGGAAGACCGCATCCGCGTCTGTCCGCCCGGCATCGCCCCCAATCCCGCCGATGCGGCGGCACAGCCGCTGCCCATCATCGGTCCCCGCGGGCGGGAAGTGATGGACTACCGGGTACGGGTTCTCAACATCTCCGACTTCGTCGCGCGCAAGAACCTGGGCGGACTGCTGCGGGTCTGGCTGCGCGCCACCCGCGCCGACGATGACGCGGTCCTGATCTTGAAGGTGGGGAAGGGCGGGGCGTCGCTGGCCGGCGAAATGCGCCGGCTGGTCGAGCAGGGGATGCGCGCCGTCGGCCGGCAGCTGGAGGAGGCGGCGCCCATCGTCCTGCTGACCGAGCGCTATGACGAGGCGGGGATCGCCGGCCTCTATGCCGTGGCGACCCACTATCTCAGCCTGTCGCATGGCGAGGGCTGGGATCTGCCGATCACCCGGGCGGGCTGCCTCGGCGCCGGCCTGATCGCCCCCCGGCACAGCGCCTATACCGCCTATCTGGACGACCGTATCGCCCATCTGATTCCCTGCGCCACCGGCCCGGCGCTGATGCCCTACAGCAGCGACTATTATCCGCCCTTCCACGGGCTGGACTGGTGGCACCCGGACGAGGACGCCGCAGCCGACATCCTCTCCCGCGTCATCCGCGATCCCGAGGGCGAGCGCCGCGACGCCGCCCGCCACCTGATGGACAGCTTCACCTGGGATGCCGCCGCGGGCCGCCTGCTCGACGCGCTGGATGGGGTGGGGGGCTAATCCTCGTCCAGAACGAAACGGCGACCGTGCAGGGTCAGGCAGGGGCGGATGCCTTCGTGCCTGACGCTGCGCAATGCCCGGATGCGGCGGTCCAGCTCTTCCGCGCCGATGTCCGGCGGCAGGGTGCGCAGCGCGTCCAGCGCCTTGGCCGTGCAGCGGCGGCTCTGGTCCCAGGCAAGCTCCGCGCGGGGCAGCGGCCGGTCGGTCGCCGCCAGCTGCGGCGCCAGCATCACGAACAGCTGGACCAGCGCCGTATGGGTCTGGTCGATCAGCCAGACCGGGTCGGGATCGGCGGGCAAAGCGAAGCCGAACGCACCGACGATCGGGCCGGCATCCACCCGCTCGACCATCTCGTGGGCGGTGACCCCGTACCGCGTCGCCCCGTCATAGAGCGCGAAGGCGAAGGGGTGGCGGCCGGGATAGGCGGGCGGAGCGGGATGGAAGTTGTAGGAGGGGCCGGACACCCGCCGCAGCAGCTCCGCCGGCACCACGCAGTTGGTGCGGAAGGCGACGAGGCGGTCGACCCGCCCGCAGCCCGCCATTGCGGCTTCCAGCTGGGGACGGTCGGCCGCCGTGACGACGGTCAGGTCGCGGTTGGCGCCGGCGAGGATGGCGGCGAGATGGCGCGCATCCTCCGGCTGGCACAGCAGGATCAGGGTGGCGGGCATGCCCGGACTTCCTCCGTCTCCCCCGGCCTCACTGCGTGGCGTCGACGAACGCCTCGGCGAAGGCGCGCCAGGTGCGTTCGCTGCGGATGAAGGCCTTGGCGCGGGCCGCGCGGGCCTTGGCGGCGGCACGGTCGGCGTAGAGCCGCTCCAGCGCCTCGACCAGCTCGTCGACCGAGGATTCGCCCCAGCCGAAGCGGCTGCCGTCGCGGTCGGCGACCGGAACCTGCCGGTCCAGCGTCAGGCACAGGTCGCCGCCCTGGATCGGGCTCTTCAGCAGGTCGCGGTGGCCGGTGTTGTTGGACAGCACCACCGGAACGCCGCAGGCCATCGCCTCCATGGCGACGAGGTTGGTCGCCCCCTCGCAGCGGTTGGGGAAGACGGCGGCATGGCAGTCGGCCAGCACGCTGGCGATCTGGTGGCGGCCAAGGAATCCCAGGTCGACGAAGCCCTCCTCGTCGGCGCCGTTCTCCATCGCCCAGCTCTTCACGTCGATCATGTTGTTGGGCAGGACCCGCGGCGGCTTCGCCGCCAGCGGCGATTCCGCCATGGTCATGCCGACCTCCGGCCAGGCATTCTGCCAGGCGGTGACCAGCAGGGCGTCCGGGTGGCGCTGACGGAAGTACCGGAAGGCGGCCAGCACGATGTCCTGCCCCTTGCGGAATTCCAGCTTGCCGCCGGAGAAGATGACGAAGCGGTCGCCGAATTGGCCGCTCGGGGCGGCCTCCACCATCTCGGTCGGATCGATGCCCTGGAAGGCGAGGCCGACATTGTCGAAGCCCCAGATCTCCAGAAGCTGCTTGTTGTAGGTCGAATGCACGACGATGCGGTCGTACTGGCGGGCGCGGGCCATCACCTCGGGCGTGAAGCGGGTGTCCTCATAGGCGATGACGCCGATGTTGCGCCGGCCGCGGAAGCGCCCCGACGGGGCGCCGGCGGTGAAGCCGTTGCCCAGCGCGTGCAGGACGTCGAACTCCTTCACCAGCAGCATGTGCCCTTTGGCGTTGTCGGCCATGGCGGTGACCTGCTGATAAGGGGCCTCCAGCGACTGCAGCTTGGCGCGGTTCTCCGGGCGCAGGGTGCCCATCAGCGGCTTTTCGAGCAGCAGCGGCGGCCGGCCCTGGTCGGCGAGGTAGAGGGCGGTGTGGACACCCACCAGCCCCCAGCCGTGGACCTCCGTGAGCTGCCAGGTGAAAGCCAAGTTCGGAATCATGATGGAAACCCCAGTTCCGGGCGCAAGTTTCCGGGTGCAGGTCCGGCCGCCCAAGCGGGCGGACGATCCCGCGCCGGGCCGGCGCTTGTCAAGTCGGGCGGAGCGGACTGGATTCCCTGTCCGCCCGATGCTACGACACCACACGGCTTTTCATAGCGGCATGGGGCGCAAGGGTGCGGACGGAATCGCTTTTCTCCCTGGAGGGCAAACGGGTCTGGGTGGCCGGGCATCGCGGCATGGCGGGGGCGGCCATCGTCCGCCGGCTGGAGCGTGAACCGTGCGACCTGATCACCGTCGGCCGCGACCGCGTCGATTTGCGCCGCCAGGCGGAGGTCGAGGACTGGATGGCCGAGGCCAAGCCGGATCTGGTCTTCGTCGCCGCCGCCACCGTCGGCGGCATCCTCGCCAATTCCACCCGGCCGGCCGAGTTCCTCTACGACAATCTGGCGATCGAGACCAACATCATCCACGGCGCCTACCGGACCGGCGCGAAGAAGCTGGTCTTCTTAGGATCGTCCTGCATCTATCCCCGGCTGGCCGAGCAGCCGATGCGCGAGGATTCCCTGCTGACCGGCCCGCTGGAGCCGACCAACGAGTGGTACGCCATCGCCAAGATCGCCGGCATCAAGATGTGCCAGGCCTACCGGCGCCAGTATGGCTGCGACTTCATCTCGGCGATGCCGACCAACCTCTACGGCCTGAACGACAATTTCGACCTGCAGGGGGGCCATGTCGCCGCGGCGCTGCTGGCCAAGATCCACCGCGCCAAGGTCGAAGGCCAGCCCGTCGTCGAGCTGTGGGGGACGGGCGCACCCAAGCGCGAATTCCTGTTCGCCGACGATCTGGCCGACGGTCTGGTCTTCCTGGCCCGGCAGTATTCGGACGAGCCGCACGTCAATGTCGGCACCGGCATCGAGGTGTCGATCCGCGAACTGGCCGAGTTGATCCGCGACGTCGTCGGCTATGACGGCGAATTCCGCTACGACACCTCCAAGCCGGACGGCAGCCCGCGCAAGCTGATGGACGTCAGCCGGATGACGGAGATGGGCTGGACCGCCCCCACCGCCTTGCGCGACGGCTTCGCCACCACCTACCGCTGGTTCCTGGAAAACGTCGACCGCGGCGCCCTGCGGGGGCTCTAACCGCCAAGGCCTTCGCTCAGGGCATCAGAATTTACACCTGCTCCTTCGGCCAGCCAGCGGCGACGGCGTCCGGCGTGCTGAACGGCAGGTTGGGGACGTGGCCGGCGTGGATTGCGTCCCGGCCTGGATCGGCTTGGGCAGCGACCCGGCATGGTTCAGCAGGCAGGTGGCATAACCGAGCCCTTCCATCAGCCCAGCGCCGCCTCCAACCCGGTTACGGCGATCAGGCCGGCGCGGTAGCTGCGGAACAGCTCCCGCCGTTGCGGAGAGGGGCTGAACGCCCGCGCCGCCTCGACCTTATCCAGGATCAGGGTACGAGCCGACGGATCAGCCATCGCCCCGGAGAAGATGGCGTCGATCCACTCCTGGCTGCCGCAGTAGAGCAGTCCGAACCCGTCGCATCGGCGCCTGTAATTGTCGAGGAAGACCGTAGGGTCGACCATGTCGATATAGTGATCGACCCCGGAAATAGAAAAATTTTGGCCGGACAGGCTCTCTTCACGGACCAGCGTGACCCTGCCGCTGTAATATGGACGCCCAATCAGGAAATAATTTTGCAGAATCCAGAGGTAGAGTGCCACATACTGCCAGTATAAGGGACTGGATATATTGTAGCGGATCACGCCGACGCGGTTGGGCTGTCCGCCATAGGTCATGTGCAGGACGTCGCCATATTCCTCCAGCAGGGGGAAATGGCGGGAAAACGGGTAACAATAGCGCCGGATTTCAGCGGAGGATGGGATGCCGGGCAGGCGCTGGTCCGGCCGGTCCAGGAAGAAGTTGTTCAGTTCGAACGACATGTCGAAGTTGCACAGCTGCATGGCGTCGTGGCGGGTCGCCAGGAACAGCAGGTCGTTCACGTAGAAGGGGGAGGTCGCTTCGAACTGCGGCACCCAGACCCGGCGTTCGAAGACGAAGGGATCGCGCGACGGCGGCGGCGCATCCATCAGGCGTTGGGCGAGAGCCGGCAGGGCGTCCAGATCGAACAGGATGTCCGGCCGGGTCTTCAGAACCAGCGCGTTGGCGGGCAGGACACGCAGGGCGCCGTACAGCAGCGTCATCTGGTGGAAATAGCTGTGCGGCACCGTCACGCCGGACGGCGGGTTCAGCCCGACCACCTGAATGCCCGGATGGCGGAACCGCTCGAGCAGCGATGCGTGGGCCTCGACCTCACTGTGCCAGGTGGCGATCGTCGCGCCTGCGGCCTGACCGCGCTCGATCAGGCCGACGACTTGGCGCAGCGACAGCTCGAACAGCTGCGGCGTGCGGATTTGTCCGCAGAAGGCGATGTGAAGTGCGCTCATCCTGCTCCTCCGGTCCGGGCGTCAGGCTCCGGCGATGAAATCGGACAGGCGCCCGACATTGCGGGGGATGTTCACCGCCTCGGCGGACGGGTAGGGGTTGGACGGGGCGAAGTCGTTGACCAGCACCCGTGGGCCGTGATGGCATCCCATCACCAGCGCGTGCCAAGCCAGCCCGGCGTCGCGCAGCACCGCCTCGACCTTGGCGCGCAGCTCTTCCGGGCGGGCGGTGACGAAGACGAACTGAGCCCCTCCGGCCTGGAGGCGGCGCAGGGATTCCACGTTTTCGGCGATCGGCTCGTCGGGATCGGTCCAGTAGGGTGGGAAATACTGCCCCTTGTTCCTGACCACCACCCCGTCAAAGTCGAGGAAGAAGGTGCGCATGCGCCGTTGCAGGTCAGTCCATTCCCGCAGGGTGCCGGCATCAACCAGCCCTTCCACCTCCACTCCCAGGAACACCGAACCGTCCAAAACCGCCTGGGAGATCAAGTGCGAGATGAAAATCTCGCTGTTGCGGTCGTTGCGCATCAGCGCATCGAAGATGTCGCAATATTGCCTGGCCGAGTTCCAGACATAACCGCCGACGCTGATGAAGTTGGACTCGACCGACTTCTCCCAAATGTTGACGACGATGCCCTGTTCGTTCAGTGAGACGAAGCTTTTGCCGGCGACGTTGGTGACGCCGGGGTTGCGCCGAAGATCGGCGATGCAGACGAAGTTGCTGCCTTCCGGCGCGGCCGGCAGCGAGAACCAGCTGTCGGAATCCTTGATGATGACCGGTCCCTCGACCTTGGCGCGCCGGATCATCTCGTAAGCGGTTTCGGCCGGACCGCGCGTCACCTCGTCGAAGACGACGATCTCGACCTCCTCGCCCAGCGCCCGGCGGATCCCGGCGGTGGCGGCATAGCGCTCCTCATGCTCGCGCAGGATACCGACGACCACCCGGCTGCGGACGACGCCTTCCAGCGAGTCCAGCGCCCGGCGCAGCATCAGCGTGCCGTCGGGCGTCGACAGCATCCATTTCGGTCGCATGTTGGGATAACGGCTCGACCGTCCGGCGGCCGGGAGAAGGATGGTGTATCCGCTCATGGGAAGGTCGCGTCCTTGTCGATGTCTCGGATGCGCCGGAGAACGAAGGCGAGGACTTCGTCCGACCGGCAGTAGGGCACAATACGGAAAAGCTGGAACTGGGTCAGCACCGGCAGCCGTTCGCGCAAATCGGGCCAGAGGGGGTGGGTGTGGCCGTGCAGCAGTGCTGCCAACTTGGCGGCGGCGATGCGGAGGCCACGGCCGCGCGGGCCGGACCACTGTTCGTCCGGCAGGTTGCGTAGGAACCAGTGGCCGCGCAGGTCCTGGTGCAGCTTGGCGACATCGAGCCAGCAGGAGTTCAGCGGCCCGTCGAGGAAGTCGATAAAGCAGAGCCCGCCGTCCGGACGCCGCAGCACGTTTTCCACCGTCATGTCGCCGTGCCCCTGGGAGGCAGGGATGCCGCTCCAGTCATGGGCGGCGAGGCGAGCGGCGGTCCCGCCGATCGCCTCCAGCATCCCGTCCGGGTCGTTCCCGCCCTCCAGGCAGGGCGGGACGGCGGCGGCGACGGCGGCGATCTTGTCCAGGAACAGGCTGGCCGGCAGGCAGCCGGACGCGGTCGCCGCCAGCCCGCGCAACGTGGCGGCAAGCGAGCGGGCAACCGTGTCGAACAGGGCGCTGTCGCCATGCTCCAGCACCTCCCCCAGGTTCTGCCCTCGCACATACTCCATATCGAAGCAATAGCGCCCGGCCAAGTCGCCGCCCTCCAGCAGCCCGTCCTTCAGCACCGCCGGGCAGGGCAGGCCCAAGACCGCCATCTCGCCCTGCTTGTGCCGCTGGTCGCGCAGCCGGGCGTCGTAGCCGGCGGAGCCGGAGATCTTGCGCACGCGGTAGGCATCACAATCGCGCTCGCGCAGCAGCAGCAGATGGCAGCCGGAATGCCCGTGCAACTCCTTCACCAGGATCAGCCGGCCGTCGTCATCCGGCAGTGCCAGACCGGCGGCGGCGGTATCGGCATCGACTGCCCCTGGCCCCTCCCCAGCCTTTCGGTTCACTGCCGTCCCGCTCCTCACCCTTTGGCCACCCAGTCCTGCCACATGGCGCGGTAGGCCGCCTCGACCCCACGGGCGAAGCCCTTGTAGTCGGTCAGCGGGGCGGCGTTCAGCCGGTCGCGCATGGTCCGGCGCAACCCGGCGAGCCGCTCGAGATCGCCGGCAAGCGCGACCGCGGTGGCGATGTAGCCCGCCTCGTCGGAGGCCACCAGCTCGCTCAGCCCGCAATGGGTCAGCAGGCTGGCGCCGACGCGGGCGACATGGTTGACGCCTGTCACCGTCACCACCGGCACGCCCATCCACAGCGCCTCGCAGGTGGTGGTGGTGCCGTTGTAGGGGAAGGGGTCGAGCCCGATGTCGATGCGGTCGTAGGCACGCAGATGCCCGTCGGCGGCGTCGATGCGGGCCAGCAGCTCGATGCGGCCGGCATCGACGCCGAACTGGACGAAGGTGTTCAGATAGCGCCGACGGGTCTCCTCGTCGCCCATCTGGGCGCTCTTGACGATCAGGCGCGAGTTCGGCACCCGCTTCAGGATCTCCGACCAGACGCGCACCACCTCCCCCGTCACCTTGGAGGTGTTGTTGAAGGACCCGAAGGTGACATGGCCGTTGGCGAGCAGAGGCGGTTCGGCCGGCGGGGCGACGTCCACCGGCGGGCGGTAGCTGTGGAAGCCGTGCGGCAGCCGGACGATGCGCTCGGCGCTCAGCCGGTCGGCCTCGCCCGGCGGTTCGGCGACGGCGTCGCTGAAGCGCCAATCGATGGCGCGCATGCCGGTGGTGTCGGGATAGCCCAGCCACGTCGCCTGCACCGGGGCGGGCTTGCGGGCGAACAGGGTCAGGCGGTTGTTGGCGGTGTGGCCGGTCAGATCGACCAGGATGTCGATGCCGTCCTGCTCGATCAGGGCGGCGGCGCGGGCATCGTCCACCCCGACCAGCGAGCGCCAGCCGTCGGCCAGCCCCTTCAGCCGTTCGGTGACCATGTCGGAGCGTGCGGCCGCGTGGTAGCAGACCACCTCGAACCGCTTGCGGTCATGCTCGCGGATCAGCGGCTCGGCGAAGAAGGCCACCGAATGGGCGCAGAAATCCGGCGAGACATAGCCGACGCGCAGGCGGCGTGCGGGATCACGCGGGTTGGCGTGGCGCTTGCCGGCCGGCAGCAGCGGGTCGGCATGGCGCTGCGCCCACACCGCATGGGCCTTGAAGATGGTCTCGGGCGGGACGGCGGGGGTGTAGTGCAGGGCCAGAAGCAGGTTGGAGTGCATCAGGGCGTGGGCGGGATGCGCCTCCAGCCCCTTCTGGAAGACGGTGATCGCCTCATCGATGCGGCCCATCTCCTTCAGCGTCTCGCCCAGATTGTTCCAGGCCTCGGCCGATTTCGGGTCCGCCTTCAGCGCGGCGACGAAACAGTCCACCGCCTTGCTGAGTTCCACCGCCCCCTTGTGCAGGTCGCCCAGGTTGCACAGCGCGGACGCCATGTCGGGCTTCAGGCGCAGTGCCTCGCCGTAGGCGGCGCGTGCGCCCTCGCGGTCGCCGCGATTGCGCAGGATGTTGGCGAGGTTGAAATGGGCCTCGGCATAGTCCGGCTTCAGCCGGACGGCGGTGCGCAGCGCCTCCTCCGCCTCCGCCGCCCGGCCCAGGTCCAGCAGCAGGCAGCCGTGGTTGCTGTGGACGAAGGGGTCGGTGGCGTTGCGGGCAAGCGCCCGGCGATAGCAGCTGAGCGCCTCCTCCCAGTCGCCGCGGGCGCGCAGGATGATGGCGAGGTTGTTGTTGGCGTTCGGGTGGCCCGGATCGGCGGCCAGCACGGCGCGGTAGCCGGCCTCGGCCTCCGCCGTCCGGCCCTCCCGGTGCAGGGTCAGCGCGCGGGCGAAGCCGGCGTCCGCCGCCTCTGCCGCCGCCGCCGGCACCGTGCCGCGCGGGGAGAGGGCCGGAGAGGCCGGGCGCCTGGCCTTGGCCTGCTTGCGTAAAGGCTTTTTCATCGGGCTGACCGCCTGGTGTTAAGTCTCTGTCGGCAAAGAACCGTCCTGCCGGTCGATAGCAATGACCGTACAGTGTTCGCAAGCGGCTTCTCGTCCGTCGCCGGGCCCGCGCCCGGATGTGCCGAAACAGACACATGGGCTGGGGACATATGATGGACGGGGGATGGGCAGTGGGACAGATGGCTTGCTGCTGTTGTGCCTCTTCTGCTATCTCAACGGAAGCGCGTGGGTATTCATCGTCCGCAAGTGGCGGACTCAGCGCGTTTCGTCGCGCCCCCGGATTCCAAGGAGCGCATGGTCGATCGAGACCGGGTGACCGAACGGTATGAAGACCTTGCTTTCGCGACGCATTTCACATTTTTCACGGCGGTTCCCATGACCCTTGCTGCGGAAGTCCCCTGCGCCCACACCGGGCTGCATTCCCTGGCCGTCGTCGCGCGTCAGCGTGGACTTGACGTCTCGGCCGAGCGGCTTCAGCACAGCAACGTCATCGGGAACGAGGAGCTGGACACCGCGCGCCTGCTGCGCGTCGCCAAGTCGATCGGCCTGAAGGCCGAGGCGACGACGCTGGACTGGGACGATCTGGGCAAGCTCCAGGACGCTTTTCCCGCCATCCTGCGCCTGCGCAACGGCAATTCGATGGTGGTGGTCGGCTTCGGCAAGCAGGGCGACACCGACGTCGCCATCCTGCAGGACCCGCTTGCCGGCCAGGAGCTGATCCTGCCGGTCGACCGCATCCGCCTGAACCAGGCCTGGGCCGGCGAGATCGTTCTGCTCAAGCGCGACTACGGCCTGACCGACGCCGAGCAGCCTTTCGGCCTGAAGTGGTTCCTGGTGGAGATCCTGCGCCACAAGCGCATCTTCCGCGACATCGGCATCGCGGCGATCCTGATGAGCCTGTTCGCGCTCGCCGTGCCGATCTTCTTCCAGCTGGTGGTCGACCGCGTGCTGGTCCACCGCAGCCTGGGCACTCTGGGCGTGCTGATGGTCGGCATGGTCGGCGTCATCCTGTTCGAAGCAGCCTTCTCCTATCTGCGCCAGTACCTGATGCTCTACGCGACGAAGAAGATCGACGCGAAGATGAACGTCCAGGTCTTCAACAAGCTCGTCGGCCTGCCGATGCATTATTTCGAGCGGGTGTCGTCGGGCGAGATCGTCAAGAACGCCCAGCAGGCGGAGCGCATCCGCAACTTCCTCACCGGTCAGCTCTTCATGACGCTGCTGGACACGGTGTCGCTGGTCATCTTCCTGCCGATCATGTTCATGTACAGCGTGCCGCTGACCGTCCTGGTGCTGGCCTTCTCGGTGTTGATGGCGATCAACATCGGCATCATGATCCCGCTGATCAAAGGCCGGCTGAAGGATCTCTATCAGGCCGAGGTGCGCCAGCAGTCCTTCCTGATCGAGAACATCCATGGCATGCGCACGGTGAAGTCGCTGGCGCTCGATGGCCGCCAGAAGCTGGAATGGGACCACCGCGTCGCCCGCGCCGCCGAACAGCGTTTCGACGTCGGCCGCATCATGATCATCGGCCAGACCATCGCCCAGCCGCTCAACCAGCTGATGATGGCCTGCCTGCTCGGGCTGGGCACCTATCTGGCGCTGAACGGCGACATGATGATGGGCGCGCTCATCGCCTTTTATATCCTGGCCGGCCGCGTCACCCAGCCGCTGCTGCAGATGGCCCAGCTGGTGCAGCAGTTCCAGGAGGTGTCGATCTCGGTCCAGATGCTGGGCACGATCATGAACCACGCGCCGGAAGAGGGCCGCACCGGCCGCGGCCTGCGCACGCCCTTGCGCGGCACGGTGGAGTTCCAGGAGGTCCGCTTCCGCTACAGCCCCTCGTCGCCGCCGGCGCTCGACGGGGTGTCCTTCACCGCGTCCGAAGGCACCATCCTCGGCGTCATGGGCCGCTCCGGCTCGGGCAAGACCACGGTGACCAGGCTGTTGCAGGGGCTGCACCGGGCGCAGGAAGGCCTGATCCGCATCGACGGCCGTGACTTGCGCGAATACGATCTCGACCATCTGCGCGCCTCGATCGGCGTCGTGCTGCAGGACAATTTCCTGTTCACCGGCACCATCCGCGAGAACGTCTCGGCAGCCAAGCCGGGGGCGACGACCGAGGAGATCCTGAAGGTCATCCATCTGGCCGGTGCCGACGAATTCGTGGAACGGCTGCCCAAGGGCCTGGACACGATGCTGGAGGAAGGCTCGTCCAACCTGTCCGGCGGTCAGCGCCAGCGTCTGGCCATTGCGCGCGCGCTCCTGACCAATCCGAAGATCCTGATCATGGACGAGGCGACTTCGGCGCTCGACGCCGAGAGCGAGGCGATCGTCCAGGCCAACCTGATGAACATCGCCCGCGGCCGGACCATGATCATCATCTCGCACCGCCTGTCGTCGCTGGTGCCGTCCGACACCATCCTGGTGATGGACCGCGGCAAGGTGGTGGACAGCGGCCGCCATGACGAACTGCTGGAGCGCTGCGACATCTACCAGCATCTCTGGCACCAGCAGAACCGGCACATCTAGGAGCGCGTCCCGTGACCGCACAGAAGCTTGCGAAAATTGAGACGACGCGCGTCCCTGCCAACGATGCCGCTCCTCGGACACCGGACTCCCCGCTCGACAAGCGCGCCAAGGCACGGGGGAAAGCGGCGATCGGCGCCTTCCAGAAGGATACGGAGGCGATCCAGAACGCCCCCGATCCCTTCCTGGCCCGCGTCACGCTGCATCTGCTGGGGCTGTTCGTCATCGGTCTGATCACCTGGGCGTCCTTGTCCTTTCTCGACAAGATCGTCGCCTCCCAAGGCAAGATCGTCTCGACCGAGGCCAACGTGATGGTCCAGCCGCTGGAAATGGCGGCGATCAAGCAGGTCCTCGTCCATGAGGGCGATGTCGTGCACAAGGGGCAGGCGCTGGCGACGCTGGACCCGACCTTCACTCAGGCCGACGTCCTGCAGCTGGAATCCCGTCTCGCCAACGCCGACGCCATGATCGCCCGGCTGGAAGCCGAGCATGACGGCAAACTCTTCGTGGGCGGCAGCGACCGGTACGGCTACGGCACGCTGCAGCAGTCGCTGTGGCGCGAGCGGCAGGCGCAGTATCAGTCGCAGATGCTGAATTACGAGGAGAAGCTGGCGCGGCTGCAGTCCAACGTCACCAAGTACGAGATGGACCGCGTCCATCTGAACGAGCGGCTGAAGGTGGTGCGCGAGATCGAGAACATGCGCTCCTCGCTGCTGGCGACCCAGGTCGGCAGCAAGCTGAACCTGCTGCAGGCCACCAGCGACCGCATCGACATCGAGCGCAACCTGGTCTTGAACCAGAACGAGCTGCAGGGCAACCGCCACGATCTCCAGGCGCTCTTGGCCGAGCGCGATGTCTTCGTCCAGCAATGGAACGGCAAGATCATCGAGGAGCTGACCACCCAGCGCAACGAGCGCGAGGCCCTGCGCGAGCAGCTGACCAAGGCGCGCAAGCGCCAGTCGCTGGTCCAGCTCGACGCGCCCACCGACGCCATCGTGCTGGAGGTCTCGCCCAAGGCCGCCCCCGGCTCCATCGCCAAGGAGGCCGAACCGCTCTTCACCCTGGTGCCGGTCGGCGCGCCCCTGGAGGTCGAGGCCAACATCGACGCCCGCGACCTCGCCTTCGTCCAGGTCGGCGACAAGGTGCGGGTGAAGCTCGACGCCTATCCCTACATGCAGCACGGCTCGCTTGACGGCGAGGTGTCGACGATCAGCGAGGATTCCTTCTCCAGCAAGGACAACGCGAACGGCGTCCTCTTCTACCGGGCGCGGATCAAGCTCTTGACCACCACGCTGGACAATGTGCCGTCCAACTTCCGCCTGATCCCCGGCATGCCGCTGACGGCCGACATCAAGGTCGGCGAACGCCGGATCATCACCTATTTCCTGCGCCCCATTCTGCGCGGGGTCGACGAAAGCCTGCGGGAGCCCTGATTGTGTTCGGCAAACTGCTGAAGCGAAACAAAACCGCCGGGACCCGCAAGCCGGATTTCCAGAACGGCGTGGCCGCCTTCGAGGCGGAGGATTATGCCGGCGCCGTCGCCAACTGGATGCCGCTGGCCGAACGCGGTCATGCCGAGGCGCAGTACCGCATGGGCCAGCTCTATGCCCGCGGCCAGGGGGTGATCCGCGATTTCGGCGACGCCGCCCATTGGTTCCGCAAGGCGGCCGAGCAGGGCCACACCGAGGCGCAGTTCTCGCTCGCCCTGTGCTACGCCAACGGCGAAGGCGCGGCGCAGGACAGCGCCCTGCCGGTGCGCTGGTACAAGACCGTGTCCAAGGCCAGCCCGCCGACGGCCGAGGCGAACCTGACCCTGCTCTATCCCAACGGGCTGGGGATCGCGCCGGACATCGCCCAGGCCCTGCACTGGTACCGGCTGGCTGCCGAAGCCGGCCATGCCGAGGCGCAGCACCACATGGGCCTGCTCCATGCCTTCGGGCAGGGGGTGCCGCAGGACCATGCCGCCGCCGCCGACTGGTATCGGCGTTCGGCCGAGAACGGCTATGCGATGGCCCAGCATGCACTCGCCTCCTTCTACGCCAACGGTCAGGGGGTGGAGCGCGACATCGCCCAGGCGGTCTCCTGGTACGGCCGTGCCGCCGAACAGGGCTTTGCCAACTCCCAGCTGGCGCTCGCCGTCATTTACGAGCACGGCACCGGGGTGGAGGCCGACCCGGTCCGCGCGGCGGAGTTCTATCGTCAGGCGGCGGAGCAGGGTCATCCGGTGGCGCAGGTCAATCTGGGCCTGCTCTATGCCCGAGGCCATGGCGTGCCGAAGGATTACAGCGAAACCCTGAAATGGTGCCGCCTGTCGGCCGAGAGGGGCAACGTCAACGCCCAGTTCAACCTTGGCCTGATCCATTCCAACGGGCTGGCCGGCGCCCCCGACTATGCCGAGGCGGCGGTCTGGTACCGCAAGGCGGCGATGCAGGGCAATGTCGGCGCCCAGGTCAATCTGGGCCTGATGCTGATCCATGGCTGGGGCGGACGGCCCGAACTGGTGGAAGGGGTGGACTGGCTGCGCAAGGCCGCGGCACAGGGTCACACCGGTGCCATGAGCAACCTCGGCGCGCTCTATGCCGACCAGGCCAGCAAGGCCTACAATCCGATCCAGGCCTATGTCTGGACCATCATGGCCGCCGCCGGGACCCAGCCCGGACCCGAGCGCGACGGGCTGGAAGCCAAGGCCCATGGTCTGGGCGGCCAGCTGACCAGTGAGGACCGCCACAAGGCCCAACTCATCATGGAGGACTGGAAGAGAACTCAGGTTCGTTGAGGGGATTGCAATCGAGTAGATTGAGGTTTTCCACAATTTTGGCATCAACGCTCAAAAGGATTTGCAATCCATTATCATTTTTGGAAAAATTAAGTGAAACTAATCTTGGAGCATAGAAATGGCAATTAAGCAGACAAGCTTTGGTGGTTGGGTTATAGAGGGGGATACACATATATCAAAATGGGCAGAGGAGCGTGGGCGTATAGATTCTGACGGTTATCTGCTTCCTCATATTATTTCTCTTATCAAAACAGGGGATGTTGTAATTGATGTTGGGGCCAATATTGGAGACCATACAATTGCTTACTTAGAAGCTGTTGGAGACGAAGGAACAGTCTACGCATTTGAGCCTCAACCAGAAGCTTATGAATGCCTTATAAGGAATTGTGGTGATCGCCCGACATTTTTTTGCGCTGCAGCTCTGGATCAAAGAAAAGAAGTGTCAATTAATCTTCTTGATAATAGGGGCGCTAGTTTTATTGTAGAGGGATCTGGCGGCATAAGTGGTTTTCCAATAGACGACCTAGAAATCGATAAAGTTGATCTTATTAAAATTGACGTTGAGGGAGCGGAGTTAAAAGTTTTGTCTGGGGCTAGTAGGACCATATCAAGGTGTAAGCCGAAGATTGTTATAGAAATAAATAGAGGGCACTTGTCAAGGTTTGAATGTTCTCCAGAAATAATTTTTGATTGGTTGGATAAATTCGGATATAAATGGTGTCCTATACATGAAGATACAGACGTTGTCTGTAGCCCTCAGTTCGATGTGCTTGCTACTCCAAAATGAGTAATCGGAAAATTTTTCTTTTTGGAGAGTACGTCAAATCGCGGCACCTCCTTGCTGAAAGGCTTCAGTGGTGACGCGATTTCGATTTTGGTCAGAGAGCAGGGACCGGGAGATTGATAGGCTGGATTGATTACCTCGGCCTTGCTTTCAGACGCTCATTTAGAGCACAGCAATATGCTGAGACGCTAATGAAGAAATGCTAGTGCACTGACCCATTCAGAAGGTGCAGGCAAACGGCTGAGTTTATCGAGGATTTCACCCGACAGCGCTGCCACGTGGCGCGGAACACCTTGGACACGGCGGCCTTGATGCCTTCATGGGCGTCGGAGATCACCAGCTTCACCCCGGCCAAGCCGCGGCGCTTGAGCTTGCGCAGGAACTCGATCCAGAAGGTCTCGGCTTCCGAGGCGCCGATGTCCATGCCCAGCACCTCGCGCCGACCGTCGGTGTTCACGGCCACCGCGATGGTCACGACGACCGAGACGATGCGCCCGTTCTGGCGAACCTTCACGTAGGTGGCGTCGATCCACAGGTACGGCCAATCGCCGTCGATGGGACGCTCCAGGAAGGTCTTCACCCGCTCGTCGATCTCCTCGCACAGCCGGCTGACCTAGCAGGGTGCGGAAAAAGGCTATGCCCGGCCTACCGGTCGTGATTCTCTCCGGTTGAAGAGACTGCGGCCGGAGAGGGGACGATGCGGGGATCGGACGAACACAGCGAGGGTCTGTTCAGCTATGTGAGCTGAGAGGCCCGTGTTCCGGCGAGCCATCCTCTACGACCGATCCGGGCCATCGTTGATGAAGCGCTGGAGGTGATGTCGCCGGCGTTCGAGGGGCTGTACTCGAAGATCGGTCGACCGTCGATCCCGCCGGAGAAGCTGCTGCGGACGCTTCTGCTCCAGGCCTTCTACTCGGTGCGCTCGGAACGCCAACTGATGGAACAGCTCGACTACAACCTGCTGTTTCGCTGGTTCGTCGGCTTGTCGATGGACACCCCGGTGTGGGACGTTACCGTGTTCACCAAGAACCGTGAGCGCCTGCTGGCCGGCGATGTGGCGGCCAAGTTCCTGGCCACCGTGCTGGGTCAACCCCGGGTCAAGGCGCTGCTGTCGGACGAGCACTTCTCGGTGGATGGGACGCTGATCGGTGAGCCATCGAGGCGCCACCGGTTCAAGCCCGATGGCGAACGGGGCGTCGGTGAAGAGCTTCCGGCCCAAGGACGGCAGCGGTGAGCCGCCGGGGCCGGGACGCAACGGCGACCGCGACTTCCACGGTGAGAAGCGGTCCAACGAAACCCATGCCTCGACCAGCGATCCCGAGGCGCGGCTGTACCGCAAGGGCAACGGGCAGCCGGCGAAGCTGGCCTTCATGGGCCACGCCCTGATGGAGAACCGGAACGCCCTGGTGGTGGATGTCCGGCTGACGGCAGCCACCGGCTTGGCCGAACGCGAGGCGGCGGTTTCCATGGTCGAGGCGATCCCCGGCCGTCACCGCATTACGGTGGGCGCCGACAAGGCTTACGACACCAAGGATTTCGTGGCGAACATGCGCGAGTTGGGCGCCGCTGCGCACGTCGCGCAGAACACGAGCAATCGCCGCTCGGCGATCGACGGCCGGACCACCCGCCACCCTGGCTATGCCGTGTCCTTGCGCATCCGCAAACGGATTGAGGAGCTGTTCGGCTGGATCAAGGGAGCTGGTTTGCGCAAAACGCGTCATCGCGGCACGGCCCGCGTCGGTTGGATGTTCACCCTGACCGCTACCGCCTACAACCTGATCCGGCTGCCTAAGCTGCTGGCGGTGGCATAATCACGCCCGAAGTCCGCCTCAACGGCGGCTCCGGGCGTCTCGGAGCGCGAAAAAGCGCTCCATTCTGACAAAAACGGGCGCCAGAAACGCCATTTCCAAGCCTCAGCAGAGGCAAAAAGCCGGAATATGTTCGTTTTTCCGCGACCTGCTAGCTCTTGGAGATGCCGCTCATGCCGAGCGCCTTCACCAGATCATCCACCGAGCGCGTCGAAATGCCGTGGATGTAGGCTTCCTGGATCACGGCGGTCAGCGCCTTCTCGGCCATGCGGCGCGGCTCCAGGAAGCCGGGGAAGTAGCTGCCCTTGCGCAGCGTTTATGCGACGAACTATATAATGTCGCAACAATGCAACATAGGCAAATATTGAATGTTACAAAAAAGAAATTATAAAATTAGTGAAAATACGAATATCCCGTTTATAATCTCCCTCTGATTATCGAATCTAATGGGGGAAAACCTCACCCAATAGGTTTTTTGATTTCCTAGAATTAGGTGGTCCTTTGCGCAAAGTTGCCCTCATCACCGGCGCCACCGGCCAGGATGGCGCGTATCTTGCCGAGCTTCTGCTGGGGAAGGGCTATATCGTCCACGGCGTCAAGCGCCGGTCGTCCTCCTTCAACACGGGGCGCGTGGAGCATCTCTACCGCGACCCGCATGAGGAGGACGTGCGCTTCTTCATGCATTACGGCGATCTGACCGACAGCACCAACCTGATCCGGCTGGTCCAACAGATCCAGCCGACCGAGATCTACAATCTGGCGGCCCAGAGCCACGTGCATGTGAGCTTCGAGACGCCGGAATACACCGCCAACGCCGACGGTATCGGCACGCTGCGCCTGTTGGAGGCGATCCGCATCCTGGGGCTGGAGAAGACCGCGCGCTTCTATCAGGCCTCCACCTCGGAGCTGTACGGCAAGGTGCAGGAGACGCCCCAGCGCGAGACCACGCCGTTCTACCCGCGCAGCCCCTATGCCGCCGCCAAGCTGTACGCCTATTGGATCACGGTGAACTACCGCGAGGCCTACGGCATGCATGCCAGCAACGGCATCCTGTTCAACCATGAAGGCCCGACCCGCGGCGAGACCTTCGTCACCCGCAAGATCACCCGGGCAGTGGCCAGCATCGAACAGGGCCGCCAGGACTGCCTGTATCTGGGCAACCTGGACGCCAAGCGCGACTGGGGCCATGCGCGCGACTATGTCGAGGGCATGTGGCGCATCCTGCAGCAGGACGAGGCCGACGATTACGTGCTGGCCACCGGCGAGACCCACAGCGTGCGCGAGTTCGTCGAGCTCGCCTTCGGTCATGTCGGCCGCGGCATCGAGTGGCGCGGCGAAGGCGTCGACGAGGAAGGCCTGTGCCAGAAGACCGGCAAGGTGGTGGTGCGCATCGACCCGCGCTATTTCCGCCCGACCGAGGTCGACCTGCTGCTGGGCGATCCCAGCAAGGCGCGCGAGAAGCTGGGCTGGACCCACACCACCGCCTTCCGCGATCTGGTCCGCGAGATGGTCGAGTCCGACATGCTCTCATTTTCAAGTATCTATTAGAACTCTGTTTTAGAAGAGGAAAACCATTTATTTACTATAATTCTGAAACAATACATACCTTCGTCCCCTCAAGACATAAAAGTGAAATCAACACCATGAGTTTTCCAATCAGAACGCAGGGATAGAGAAAATTCTTTAGCGTCCTCAATAGAATACAGAAACCACTTTAGTTACTAAGTAGAGGAAGAAAATGAGCAATTCTTATTACGATATTAAAGAAAAAATCAGCAAAAGAGACATAGAACAAAGTATGAAATTAAATCATGTTACCAACGACGATAGCTTTAGGAATGCTCTAGTAATAATTAGTAACTTTGGTGATAAATACGGAATCTCTTACCTAACCGAAATTTTGTCTAAAAATTTGTATGATTGGAAAGCATTCACACTGCTAAGCAACATTCTTCTTAAAAATGGAGAATGCGATAAGTCTCTTCGTATGATAGAGAAAGCTATTGCCCTGGAACCGGGAAACCTTGGTGTAATAGCTCAACTTGTATCTTCTCTTTCCCAAAGAGAAGAGCACAATAAATCAAGGATTTTCTTAAAAAGGTCAATGGCTTTTAATCATTCTGACTATAGTATTTTTATGGCAGCTAGTTGCAATAGCTATGCTTTAAAAGATTTCTATTCTTCTAAAAAATTTGCGCAGGTTTGTGCCTCAATAGATACGCACTCGTATAAAGCTTATTATATCGCTTTTCTTTCCTCTATTAAAATGTTTTCTTATGAAGAGGCTGGGAATTTTATTTATAGATCATATGTGCTTAGCAAAGGAAATAGAAGTGTGTTTTTTGAAGCTTTGTCTGAAGTTAACAAAATGGGCGATTTCCGAGGCGTAAAGCTAATAATCGATATATATGTTGAAATATTTTCAGAATCTAAAGATATTTACGATCTTCACGACAAGATGGTTATGGAGGGAATGTACGAATACACTAAAATGTTATTCTCAAGAATACAATACCGATACAGATCTTCATCTGAATATTACTACAGGAATTCATTGACGTTTTTCATGAATTGTGAATTTAGGGCGGCATTAAAGTGGGTAAATTGCGCCATATCTATTGATCCTAGCAGGTCGGAATATTACATGCTTCGAGCAAAAATTCAGCATGCGCAGAATGATGTATTCAATGCCGTAATAAGCTGTGATCGTACGACATCGATCACTAAAGAATATGCTGAAGCGTATTTACTTAAAGGAAGAATATTGTCGTATTATGGAAAATTTATAGAAGGAGATTTTGAATTTAAATGTGCAGAAATATTGTCTGGAGATGATAGTATTTCTGATTATGATCGCGTACTCTCTGCAGTAAAAGCGGGAAATATTGATGTTGCCGCAAATTTTTTGGAAAAGCCATCTATTAATAGAATTAGCTATATGTTGGCTTATATTAACTACGCTAAGGATGATTTTTCTTCTTCCTTGAAAAATGTAAAAGGAATTTCAACAAATAATTCTCATTTTGGAGCAAATGAAAACCACAATAGCGAAAGAGATAGTAAAATTTCTATATTCACATCTATTTATAATGGAAACATCAAAAGACAAGTTGAGTCTGTAAAATCCTGGGAATATTCTGGATTCAATATATTTTCTGTTAATCACAAATCAGAGCTTGGCGATTGGGTATCGGCATTTCCAAATGTTCGCTTTATTCATACAAACGAACCCAAAATCTATAAGAAAGATCTAATTAAGTTGGACTCTGTTCTTCGAAATGCCAAAGATTTTGGAGGACCTGTTGTTGGATTAATTAATTCCGATATAATTTTGTCTAACTCAGAAAATAATGAGTTGACGAAAATTGGAACAGTAGATGAGAATAATTTTATCAGCGTCAGAAGATTGGAAATAAATGAAGATATGGGTTTAAAAACAAAATTTGAACAAGGATTCGATGTTTTTTTTATAAATAGGGAGTGCATTGAGGATATAATGGAAACAGAGTTTCTCATTGGTGCGCCTTGGTGGGACTACTGGGTTCCAATATCTCTCCTGCTCTCAGGAAAAAAAATGAGTGTTATTGACACAAATTTTGCGTCTCACAAAAGCCATATGCTAAATTGGTCTCCCGATTTATATAGATATTTCGGATGGCATTTCATTGACCTTGTTTCAAGAAAGGCCAAGAAATTCTTGTCAAAAGAAGGAAAATTTAACAAGGTTTATGTGGAGTATTTTTGCAAAATAATACTCACTATACATGAAAAGAGAAAAGATAGCAATAATGAAGATAACTTGCTGGCTGCCTGTAATATGCTAACTCTAGCGTTCTTAGAGAAATGCCGAGATGGTCATGCGGTCCGCAATCAAGAAACATTTGAATATAAAATTTCTGAGAATGGATTTTCTAGTTGGCCAGATCCGATGAAAACTCTTATGTTATAATTGCTCGCGTGGATAGCCAAGATTGGTTTTTTGCCTATTCCCTGCGTGCATTGTGATTAGAGCGATTTCCGATCAGGTTGCATATCCGGCATTTTTGAAGAGGTTTTTGCACTCTTCAGGCTTGTACAGGTCGATGATACGTCCGATGGCGGTCCAGAGACCGTCGCGGGAGCGCTCGGCAGCTTTTCGCAGGAGTGTCTTGAGCTTGGCGAAAGCCTGCTCGATGGGATTGAGGTCGGGGCTGTAGGGCGGCAGGTAAAGGATCTCCGCGCCCTGCGCCTCGATTGCTTCGCGCACCCCAGAGACCTTGTGGCTGGGCAGATTGTCGAGGAGCAGGATATCGCCGGCCTTCAGTGTTGGCGCCAGGACCTGCTCGATATAGGCGCGGAAGATGACGCCGTTGACCGCCCCATCGAGCACATAGGGCGCGACTGTCAGTGCCGGCTGGATACTGGCCCATCCGCATTCCCGGTGCAGGGTAGCAACCTGAGCGTGGGCATTCAGGCAGCCTCAATTATGCGATGACGCAGCAGATCGAAGCCGCCTTCATCATGCGCTTGATCGTCTTCAGCCTGCTGATCTGCCCCTCCACCGGCCCGGTGCTCCACGGCAGAGACAGAGCCGCCCGTACCGCAGCGAGATCGCGCTGCAAACCATTGGCAAAGTCCGCCAAGGGGGTGCCGTCCGCCGTCAACAGTCAGTTGCCCAGCTCTCTGGTTCGTTGCCCCCGGACCATTGCTCGAAAGGCGCGGGCCACCGTGATCGCTTGCGCCAAGTCCGGCGAACGGGCGATCAGGGCCGAGACAAAGGACCACCTTGATAAACCGGCTTTGAGGGCCTGTTGAGGCTTCCGCGAGGGTCACGCCGGTAGGAAACCAGGGCTTTTCGGGGGGTGATGTCCTGATTTTGGCTGGAAATGTGGAAATATGCAGGGGTTTTGGCGCTATACGGGCACAGTTCGACCCTCGAGCCAGATCAGGCGTCGGAAATTGTAGGCGAGGTTGGCGATGCCGATCTTCACCGTGGCGCGCCCAAGGCCGATGGTGCGGATGAACAGCGCCATGCGCTGCTTCTGGTCGGCGAAGACATGCTCTACGGCGGATCGCACCGCCGAGCGGGCGCGGTTGGCGCGTTGGTGCGGCTCCGGCATCGGCCGCCCCTTGGGCTTGCGGAAATGCACCATGCTGCGGGCCCGCCGCCGCGATGGCCGCTTCGTTGGCCTTCGAGCGGTAGGCGCTGTCCGCCCACACCCGGCTGTCGAAGGCGTCCGGATTGAGCAGGCCCGGCAACTGCGCGCCGTCATGCCGTGCTGCGTCGGTGACGAGGAAGCGCCGGATCAAGCGGAACCGGCGGTCGATGTTGATGTGCGACTTGTAGCCGAACGCCGGGATCAGCAGCCCTTCCACCATGCGCGCCTCGGAACCGTCGAGCGTCGGTCCCGGCTTCACCTTGACCCGTCCCCGCTTCACCGTCCAGCGCGCTTGCGTGTCCTTCTGTCGCGCCTTGGCCGGTGGCCAGGGCAGGTCTTCCCCGTCACGGATTTGTCGCTTCTCCTTCCGGGTCAGCCGCTGCCTGGGCGCTTCCACGATGGAGGCGTCGACGATCTGGCCGCCCAGCGCGAAGTAGCCGCGCTCCTTCAGGTCCGCGTCGAAGCGGGCGAACAGCCCCTCCATCGCCCCAGCCGTCACCAACGCCTCGCGGAACAGCCAGATCGTCGTGCGGTTCGGAACCCGGTCGCCCAGCCCCAGACCGAGGAACCGCATGAACGACAGCCGGTCGCGCACCTGATACTCCGCCTGCTCGTCCGACAGACCGTACAGCGCCTGGAGTACCAGGATCTTGAACATCATCACCGCGTCCAGCGGCGGCCGACCGCCCCGGGAACGATCCTTGCGCCCCAAGGCCGCGTCAAGCGTCGGGCGGAACACTTCGAAGTCTACAACCGACAACAGACGCTCCAGCGGATCGCCGCTCTTGCTCAACCCCGCATTGTGATCCTGAAGATCGAACAGCCCAGATTGACCAGCCATGCTCCCCCCGCCTTCAAAACAAGGGAATCACCAGAACGCCGAACACGCTACAGTTTTTCAAGGTGTCCAAATGCTCTTGGCGCAACGTGTCCGTCCCGGGCCAGCGGGCGATTTGCCCGATCTGGTCCCGCTGACGACTGACGCCTCTGCCGTGATGGCCTTCGACGAGGTGATCGCGGACGCTGGGTACGACAGCGAGGCCAATCATCGCTTCTGCCGCGAGACGTTGGGTGTCCACTCCCTCATCCCGGCGAAGAAGCGGCGCTCGATCAGGTCATCGCAACCACCCCATACCGACAGGAGATGCACCGCCTACTCAATGACCCAGGGGATGCTGCCAGCAAGCGTGCTTACCGGCAGCGCTGGAAAGTCGAAACCGTCATGTCGGTTGCAAAGCGGAGGTGGGGCGAGGCCCTATCCGCCCGCACCGACCTCACGCAACGGTCTCAAGCATTGCTCAGAGATGTCGCCTACAACGTCAACCGCCTTGTTCTGCTTGGTATTTCCGCATGAGGCTTTCGACAGAGCAAGGCGCTCTAATATCCCGAGTCACCGCGCAACAACACGATCGCCAGCCACCCCCAATGCGCGTGGGGGGGCTCAGCCAGCCCGTGAGCAATCACTAGATAATCGCTCCGGATTATAAAAACACTCCTTTTTTATGCCAAGATTTATCGTTAAAAAGACCAGTAAAATCATTTTTACTGTAAAAATACTGAACTATATTTCCTCTAGAAAATGGATAGCGGTCAATATCAAAGCAATCTTTGTTAATTCTACAAAACTCTCTTATTATTGCCAAAAAATTGTAATTTCTTTCCCTGTCCTCGTTTTCAAAATAGTGTCCATATGGAAGAGGTATTCCACCCATTTTTTCAAAATTATTTACTCCAAATCCTTCTTTCAGAAGTATGTACTGACCAGCCACTTGGCAAGTATCGTGGCTCATGTGTGATATCAATACTTTTTTCTCACTTAGATAATCAACTCCATCACATCTTTTGTACTCCCATTGATTTCCATCATCATTATTAAGTAATAACCAGTTAGGAAATCCAATATAACCAAGATTTTTTAGAGTTTCTTCAACATTTACCTGATCAATAAGACCTTTTTCAATTAAGTGCTTTATAAAAGCTTGATCTGTTCCTCCTGATTTGTGGGGATCTAAATAACTACTAGCGCTTTCCATTCCTATGACATTCCTTACATAGTCTTCTGGATCCTTCTCTAGGAGCAGAATATGTTCTCTAAAGATATCGAAAAATTTACTTTTGGACGGTATAGAGCCAAAGCATGAAGATGTTCCCAGGAAGCTTTGTTTCCCAGAGTATATTTCAGAAATCTCATCTAAAGTGGTGTTCAGTACCATGTCTGCATCAAATAGAATTAAGTCTTCTCCTTTAAATAAATCTTCAATTACCAAAAATCTCATGCATCCAAAGAATTTTATCCCGCCCCAATCCTTATAAGCACGAGACAAATTCTTAAAATGATTTAGATACAATTCTGATATATTTTGAACATTGTATATAATATAGCCAAGCTCTCTAAGGCTATATACATAATCATCTGAAAGCTTATCAAATCCGCTCATAAAAACTAAGTGTATCTCATTGTTGATTCCAATATTTAATTTTCTTTTCCCATTGAATTTGAGCGGAACCGCTCTTTCAAAGTCGTTCTCATCACCAAATTCATTCCATACTGACACAACAAATTTCATGACTCTTCTCCTTCGATTGTGCAGAACCAAGTTTTTTAGTATGCTATTCCAATGCTGTGATTGCCCTGATTATTCCTCAAAACCCTGTTATCTAGCAACAGTAAGTTCCGGTTGCGTGGTTGGCCTGGGTTCTCGAGCATTATCATTATGATCCGTGCGTTGTAAGCAAAACGGCCGTAGGAGCAGTCCTCGAAGTAGGCACAGCTACCTCGCCGTCGCCGGCACTCCCACTGCTCCTGGTGCCAACGGCCGAGTTGCCAAAGGACCACCTTGATAAACCGGCTTTGAGGGCCTGTTGAGGCTTCCGCGAGGGTCACGCCGGTAGGAAACCAGGGCTTTTCGGGGGGTGATGTCCTGATTTTGGCTGGAAATGTGGAAATATGCAGGGGTTTTGGCGCTATACGGGCACAGTTCGACCCTCGAGCCAGATCAGGCGTCGGAAATTGTAGGCGAGGTTGGCGATGCCGATCTTCACCGTGGCGCGCCCAAGGCCGATGGTGCGGATGAACAGCGCCATGCGCTGCTTCTGGTCGGCGAAGACATGCTCTACGGCGGATCGCACCGCCGAGCGGGCGCGGTTGGCGCGTTGGTGCGGCTCCGGCATCGGCCGCCCCTTGGGCTTGCGGAAATGCACCATGCTGCGGGCCCGCCGCCGCGATGGCCGCTTCGTTGGCCTTCGAGCGGTAGGCGCTGTCCGCCCACACCCGGCTGTCGAAGGCGTCCGGATTGAGCAGGCCCGGCAACTGCGCGCCGTCATGCCGTGCTGCGTCGGTGACGAGGAAGCGCCGGATCAAGCGGAACCGGCGGTCGATGTTGATGTGCGACTTGTAGCCGAACGCCGGGATCAGCAGCCCTTCCACCATGCGCGCCTCGGAACCGTCGAGCGTCGGTCCCGGCTTCACCTTGACCCGTCCCCGCTTCACCGTCCAGCGCGCTTGCGTGTCCTTCTGTCGCGCCTTGGCCGGTGGCCAGGGCAGGTCTTCCCCGTCACGGATTTGTCGCTTCTCCTTCCGGGTCAGCCGCTGCCTGGGCGCTTCCACGATGGAGGCGTCGACGATCTGGCCGCCCAGCGCGAAGTAGCCGCGCTCCTTCAGGTCCGCGTCGAAGCGGGCGAACAGCCCCTCCATCGCCCCAGCCGTCACCAACGCCTCGCGGAACAGCCAGATCGTCGTGCGGTTCGGAACCCGGTCGCCCAGCCCCAGACCGAGGAACCGCATGAACGACAGCCGGTCGCGCACCTGATACTCCGCCTGCTCGTCCGACAGACCGTACAGCGCCTGGAGTACCAGGATCTTGAACATCATCACCGCGTCCAGCGGCGGCCGACCGCCCCGGGAACGATCCTTGCGCCCCAAGGCCGCGTCAAGCGTCGGGCGGAACACTTCGAAGTCCACAACCGACAACAGACGCTCCAGCGGATCGCCGCTCTTGCTCAACTCCGCATTGTGATCCTGAAGATCGAACAGCCCAGCTTGACCAGCCATGCTTCCCCCCCGCCTTCAAAACAAGGGAATCACCAGAACGCCGAACACGCTACAGTTTTTCAAGGTGTCCAGTTGTGGCGCCGGCACGGTCACGGGCGACGATCTCGACGCCAGGATGGGCTTTCAGCCATGCGGCAACGGTGTCGGCCTGACGGTCGGGCAGAAGGTCGATGGGGCGGTTGCGCTCGAGATCGACAACGATGGTGCCGTAACGCTTGCCCCGGCGCCAGGCCCAGTCATCGATCCCGATGATCCGAGGTGTCGAGACCGGCACCACGGGCACCGCGCGGATCAGGCGCAGCAGTGTGTCGCCACTGACCGGCATGGCGAGCCGGGGGGACAGCCGGGCGCCGGGATTTCCGCCGGCACTCAGCGCAATGGCGCGATGCGCTTCGGCAAGCCGCCGGGTACGCCGGACCCGAGGGGCCGCCACCGTGGGCAGCGGCTCGGCGAAGATGCGGCGGGGACAGTCCGCCGCTGCACACCGGAAGCGGCGAACCTGCAGATGGAGTTCGCCAATCCGGCCCTGCCACGGCAGGTCGCCCAGATGTCGGGAGTACCGACTGTGGACGCGTGCGGAGGGGCGACGGCACAGCGGACAGGTCGCCCTTGTGGCCCGCATGTGGGCCACGATGGCCACCCGATCAGCGTCAGCGGAAACCCGGTCGACGACAAGGCCGGCTGGGAGCAACGAAAGCAGTGATTTGGACAAGGAAACCGGTGCTCTGGAGGGAAAAACGTTGCCCTTATGTACTCACCCTCGCGTCGATCTGCATCGGGGATGCACCGGGAATGCGGATGGGCCAAACTTCATTCGGCCTTTACACAGCAGCGGCGTCATCCGCTTCGCCCTGCGACGGCGGAGCATCACGCCGGTGATCCCGACCAAGAGCAATGAACGGCCCGACCCGGCTTTCGACCGCGACGCCTATCGGGAACGCAATCGCGTCGAGCGTCTGATCAATCGGTTGAGACAGTTCCAACGGATCGCCACCCGGTATGAGAAGCGAGCCGCCAACTATCTTGCCATAATCACCATCGCGGCGCTCCTTCTATAGCTCTGAACTTTGCCAACACGGCCTGGCGTTAGCACGCCGAGTTCTGCACCGCTTCGATTGGAAGTTCTGGCTTAGATCGATGCCTCAGTGTAACAGTGCATCGTCAGGCATCTTCAATAGTGATAAAATCAGATGCCATATCTGCAGTCAGTCGAGTGACTGATTTGTTCTGGATCGGGATGCAAAGCAACTTCAGTGTTCGATTTTAATATCGGACATTGGAAAGTGGAATACAGAACGTGGATGTTTAGTAATTCTAGATTAACTGGAGGGTTTATGATAGTTTGGCTTTCTTCATACCCAAGATCTGGAAATACATTGACCAGAACTATTCTGAATAAAGTTTTTATGATAGAGACTTATTCAGAATATAATGATAAGTATGATTTAGGGGTTAGAAAGGATGTAAGCTTAAGCGTGGGCCACAAGGGGTATGAAGATTCTTGGTATGATTTCTATTCTCGTGCTTACGAGGAAACAGCAATGAATATAGTCAAGACTCATGGTCCTCCGCAAGATGATAGCCCTGCTATTTATGTTGTTCGGGATCCGAGGTCCGCAATAATTTCGCAATTTCACTATTTTAAATCACATCCCCTTACCCCTGCCGATTTTAATATGCAGCAGCTGATCGACGGCATGTCCTTTGGAGGGAGCTGGAGCAGAAACCTAGATGCATGGAATCCGCTTGACAGACCGCATACGCTGTTTCTGCGTTATGAAGAGATTTTAAATAAACCGGAACATGTCATCTCGTTGATGTCGGACTTCTTGGGAAAGCCGGCTGTTGCCGCATGGCACAACCCATTCGAGAGTCAACACGAATTATTGCCGACTTTTTTCCGTAGCGCCTCGGATCAAGCCAATCTGGCTGAATGGACAGCAGAGGATTTGCATGCCCTTTGGAACCGACATGGCGGCTGGATGCAAAAGCTCGGCTACGTCAATGATTTCGCCCTAACTGAAACCGCCTTTGGGGAGGAGCGACCTCTAAGTAGTCCCCCATCGCGAATCACCTCGCACTGGCGGTAAGGTCCAGCATCCTGCCCGACCGTCAGGCCGACACCGTTGCCGCATGGCTGAAAGCCCATCCTGGCGTCGAGATCGTCGCCCGTGACCGTGCCGGCGCCTACGCCGATGGCGTCCGCCAAGGCGCGCCCACCGCCATCCAGGTCGCGGATCGCTGGCACCTCCTACAGAATGTGACCGATGCCCTGCGGGAGGCCCTCACCGGTCATCATCGCGACCTTCGGGCCGCCGCCAAGCTGGCTGTCGCTCCGGCGGAAGAAACTGAGCAGCAACTACACCTGACGCAGTCGGATGAGGTTTCCAGTCCACCAACCCGGCGAGAGGAGCGGAGCGCTGCCCATCATGCCGCCCGTCATGCCCGCTTCGAAGAAGTCGTCGGGCTGAAAGCCCGCGGGTGGTCGCAAACGCGCATCGCTGAAACGCTCCTCCTCGACCGCAAGACAGTACGGCTGTGGCTGCGGTCCGGGCGGTCGCCGGCATGGCGTCAACCGACCAAGGGGAGCCGGCTTGATCCGTTCCTTGATCACCTGCGGCAATGCTGGGATGACGGCTGCCACAACGCCGCTCAACTCTGGCGGGAGATCAAATCCCGCGGCTTCACCGGTCAGCGGACACTGGTTCGGGATTGGGCACGGCCTCTGCGACAGTCTGTACGAAGCGCAGCGTCCATGGCATCGGCATCATGGCCGACACCGTCGCGCCGGCGGGCGGCATGGTTGGTGATTGCCGACGCCCAAGAGATTGACCCAACCGAACAGGCCTTCGTCTCGGCCCTGATTGCCCGATCACCAGAACTGGGACGAACCATCACCGTGGCCCGTGCCTTTCGGGCGATGGTCCGAGGACAACGAGCCGGAGAGTTGGACAACTGGCTGTTGAAGGCGGAGAGCACTCCCTTGGCGGGCTTTGCCAATGGCTTGAAGCGCGATCTTGCTGCGGTTCGGGCGGCTCTGTCTCTGCCGTGGAGCACTGGGCCGGTGGAGGGGCAGATCAGCAGGCTGAAGACGATCAAGCGCATGATGAACGGTCGCGGCGGCTTCGATCTGCTGCGTCATCGCGTGCTTGAGGGTGCCTGAATGCCCACGCATAGGCTGCTACCCTGCACCGAGAACGCGGATGGGCCAAACTTCGTTCGGCCTTTACAGCCGGAACTGGCGCAAGCGATCACGGTGGCCCGCGCCTTTCGAGCAATGGTCCGGGGGCAACGAACCAGAGAGCTGGACAACTGGCTGTTGACGGCGGACGGCACCCCCTTGGCGGACTTTGCCAATGGTTTGCAGCGCGATCTCGCTGCGGTACGGGCGGCTCTGTCTCTGCCGTGGAGCACCGGGCCGGTGGAGGGGCAGATCAGCAGGCTGAAGACGATCAAGCGCATGATGAAGGCGGCTTCGATCTGCTGCGTCATCGCATAATTGAGGCTGCCTGAATGCCCACGCTCAGGTTGCTACCCTGCACCGGGAATGCGGATGGGCCAGTATCCAGCCGGCACTGACACTGCTGTAGGCCTTGTAGGCGGCCAGCCGGTCGGGCTTGAGGCGCGGTCGCCCGCGGCCCAGCTGCCTGATCCAGCCAGTCCCCATCAGCGTGGCGAACGCCTTGCTGTCGGTAAGCGGCCGCGGAAAGCCCTTCAGGCTCCGGCACCATAAGCCCAGGGCAGGAGCGCATCGAAGTCGGTGAGGTCGCGGTCGCGCCCGATGGCCTCCAGGACGCGGGTCAGCCAGAGGCGGGGGTTGTGGCCGTTGCCCTTGGCAGTTTCGATGAGCGTGTAGAACACGGCCGCGGCCTCGCCCCCGCCGCCCGAACCGGCGAACAGCCAGTTCTTCCGCCCCAGGGCCACGGCTTGCGGATCGGGTGAACCCGCTCGGCGGGCTGAGCCGCCGGCGCCGAGGGGGCGGCCGCAGCGGCCCGCTCCGCCTGATGCTGTTCCAGATCCTCGATCTGCAGTTCGAGCTGATCGGCGGCCCGGCCCAGCTTCTCCGAACTCTGGCCGAAGGTGCGTCGGCGCAGCGCCGCCAACTGGCCCTTCAGCGTCTCGATGATGCGGTCACGCGCCGTCACCGCCTGCTCGCGCTCGGCCAGCTGCGCCGACAGCCCAGCCACGAGCGCTTGAAGCGTCGCCACGTCGTCGGGAGGCCCTCAGCGCGGATGTGGATCTTGGTCGAGAAGCCGCCGCGCGAGCGGCCCAGCACCTCGTTGTCGATCCCCCTTTTCGCCGCTGGCCTTCTGGGCGCCAGCCGCGCGCTGATGAGTGCGGACCACGGTGCTGTTCACGAAGTGCAGGCTCGAGCCCACCCGGCCCTGGTGGTCGGCACGGGCCTGCAAGGCTTCCAGGATGCGCTGCCAGATGCCGGCGCGGCGCCAGCGGTAGAACCGGCTCGACACCGTGCCGAACGTCCCGTAACGCTCTGATAAATTCCGCAATGGCGCTCCGCTGCGGGCGATCCACAGCGTGCCGTTGATCATCCGCCGGTGAGAGTGGTTCGGCCGTCCAGTACGAGGTTTTTCGGGAGGAAGGTGCGGCTCCAGCTGCTCCTATTGTGCATTAGTCAGATCGTAACGTCCCATCCGGCACAAATGAGGAACACTCTCTCAACCCGCTACCCCTTTGCCAACAGGCCTAGATCAAGATTGCTGCGGGAAAGCGATTTAGTAAAATAGCTTGAATACAAAAATCACTTTTTATGTATTCCTGGACGCTAGTTGAACGTGCTATAGTGAATGGAGGTGTGCTAAACAAGCTAAGGGCATCGAAAGGATTCGTCAATTGCTCGAATCCTGGGATGTGAAAAATCAAAGGATAAATCATGGATTGCGGAATATTCATCAGAACATATTATAAGGATTGTGAGCGTTTGGAGTTTACTCTGAGATCTATTAGGAAATTTTGCTCAGGATTTTCAGGTGTAACGGTTGCTTGCCCTGAAAATTCTATCGATCTCGTTTCCGCTGTCACAAAATCCACAGGATTTGATAGTCCGATTTTGTGCAATCATCTGAGCAATGACTTTATAGGGCAGCAAATTACAAAACTTAATGCTGATAAATATTGCAAATATGATTATATTTGCCACATTGATAGCGACTGTATCTTTGTAAGAGAAACAAATCCGTCAGATCTTTTCTTAGAAGGAAGGCCATTAATGCTAATGGCGCCGTATAATTACTTTTACGGAGCTAGGCATAACGTTCCCTGGCAGACCATAACCTCTAAGTTTGTTGGTCGGCAAGTTGACTACGAGTTTATGAGAAGATTCCCTCTTACATATCCAAGGCAAATGTATATTGACCTCAGAGATCACTTTCATAATTTTCATAATTATGAAATTAATGAGGTATGGAAACATATATGGGGAGATTATTTCTCTGAATTTAATCTAATGGGAGCATTTAGTTTCTATTCAGATAGTAAATACCATTCCTTTTCCGATGTTACAATCAACGGTGTCCCAGAAGTTATTGTTAAACAATACTGCTTGGTTTCATCGCGAGATGACAGAACTATTAGCGCTTCTGATCGTGATGAAATAGAAAGAATTTTGACGGCATAGAATAAATTGGCGGATATTTTGCAATTACTCGCTGGGTTGGCTGAACGCCTGATATACCCGGGCAATCTGGACATTGGAGGTGTCTGGTGATCAGAGCCCGTCTGAGAAAAAGTTGCATCGAATGAATCGGTTGTGATTCAAAGGCTCGGACGGAGGCAAGGATGTGGACGCTGGAGAAACGCGAGCGTCATGATCTCAGCGGGCTGCGCTACCCGAGTGACCTGAGCGATGGGAGTGGCGGATCATCGAGCCGCTGATCCCCCCGGCTCGGCGCGGTAGCCGGCACCGCAGCGTCGATCTTCGGGCGATGCTGAACGACGTGCTGTATTCTGGAGACGGGCTGCCAATGGCGTCACCTACCCAAGGACCTGCCACCGCGCAGCACAGTGCATGGTTATCTGCACGTATGGGCCTCCTGAGAGAGAATGCTGGAGCGCATCGGAGTTCGCGCCATTGGACGCCTTCACGCAGGAAGAAGTGAAGTGTTGCAACGACCTCTGTGGTGGGAAGCGGTGGACGACCAACGCCGACAGGCCGATCCTCAATCTGGTCGATGATCCCCGCCACCAAGTCCGCAACAGTCGGTCCCATGCCCGCCTCTCTGTGCCAAAGGCACAGGAAACCGACAGAAGATCAGCGGGTTTCTGGACGGGTGATCATCGGATGAGGGTTCTGGAAATCGCCTCTTAGCTTGCCGGCAGGATGAATCCCTGCGGCGGCTTGCCGGCCTTGTGCAGCGACCACATGACCCGATAGGCGCGTTCCAGGTTGCGGGTGAAGCGGTGGCTGTCGAACAGCGGCGCCGTCATCCGCCCCTCCTCCAGCCGCTTGCGCAAGCCCGCGCGCCGCTCCGGATCGCCGGCGAGCGCCACCGCCAGATCCTCATACTCGGCCAGCGAGCGGGTGATGGTGTCGGGCAGGCCGGCCGCACTCAGCAGGCTCGCCGCCACCCTGGACGCGAAGGTTCCGCCCAGGCAGGTCACCACCGGACAGCCGGCCCACAGCGCGTCGCTGGTGGTGGTGTGGCCGGTGTAGGGCAGGGTGTCGAGCGCCAGGTCGGCGACGCGGTAGCGGGCGATGTGGTCGGACAGCGGGCGGGGCGGGGCGAAGACCAGCCGGGCCGGGTCGACGCCCTGGGCCGATGCCGCGGCCTTCAGGTTGCCGGCCGCCAGCGGGTTGGCCTCGAACAGCCACAGCACCGATCCCGGCACGCGCTTCAGGATGCGCATCCACAGGGCGAACATGGCCGGGCTGATCTTGTAGGCGGTGTTGAAGGCGGCAAAGACGACGCCGTCCTCCGGCAGGCCGCAGTCGCCGCGCGACGGCACCTTGTCGGGAAGCGGGCGGCGGCGGTCGTTGATCTGGTAGGCGTCGGGCAGGATCGCCAGCCGCTCGGCATAGAAGGGCTGGTGCTCCGGCGGGGTGACGAAGCGGTCGCCGATCACATAGTCCATGTGCGGACAGCCGATGGTGCCGGGATAGCCCAGGTAACTGACCTCGACCGGCGCCAGCCGGCGCGACAGCAGGTCGAGCCTGGTCTGCTTGGTATAGCCCTTCAGGTCGATCATGATATCGACGCCGTCGTCGGCCATGCAGCGGGCGACGGCATCCAGCGGCACGCTGCGGATGTCGCGGAAGCGGTCGAAAGCCTTCACCAGCCGCTGGCGCATCGCGCTGCCGTCGTCGGGGCCGTAGGAATAGGCCAGCACCTCGAAGCGGTCGCGGTCGTGCAGCTCGAACAGCTCGGCCGCCAGATAGGCGGTGGCGTGCTCGTGGAAATCTGCCGAGACATAGGCGATGCGCAAGCGCCCGCCGGGTCGGCCTTCGGGCCGCGCCGGCATCGGCGGGGAGGAGGCGCGCTTGACCAGCCGGTCGTAAAAGAGGCGGGCGGAGCGGTCCTGCTGGGCCGGCGTGGTGTCGATCGACAGGGTGGCCAGCGGGATGACGACGCCGGCGTCGCGGTCGATGGTCTCCGTCACCCGCGCGCACAAGCCGTCGTACTCGTCCCAGGCGCACAGCGTCTGCTTGAGGTAGAGGTGGTAGCACAGCGCTTCGGTCTTGGCCGGCGTCAGCATCACCGCCCGGGCATAGGCGGTCTCGGCCTCGCCCAGGCGGCCCAGCTCGCGCAGGGCGTGGGCGTAGCCGAGCATCGCTTCGCCGTTGCCGGGCTCGACGACCAGCGCCCGGGTCAGGGCGCGGAGCGCCTCGGCCATCCGCTGCCCCTCGCGCAGCGCCACGCCGAGATTGGTGGCGGCGAGCGTGTCGATCGGCCGCAGCCGCAGCGCGCGGGCGAAGTCGGTCGCCGCACCGTTGCGGTCGCCGAGCGCCAATCGGGTCGAACCGCGGTTGACGTAGCCTTCCGGCGTGGCGGGCGTCAGCTGGACGCAGCGGTCGTGCGCGGCCAATGCCTCGCCCATGCGGCCCAGCGACTGCAGCACGGTGCCGAGATTGCCGTGGCTGTCGGGCAGGTCGGGCCGGGCGGCGATCGACTGGCGCAGGATGGTCTCCGCCTCCTGCGGGCGGTTCTGCATCATCACCACCGTGCCCAGCAGCTGGGTCACCTCGCCCTGGCCGGGAACGGCGTTCAAGATCGCCCGGCACAGCTGCTCCGCCTCGGCCGCGCGGCCGGCCCGGAAATGGTCCAGCGCCAGCCGCAGCGCTTCGTTCAGCGTCATCGCCGTGCCTCCCCGGTCTTGACCGCCATCTGGGGCGTTATCCGGGCCGCCACTTCGGCCGTTACCCTGGCCATCACCTCGGCCCAGTCGTTGGGGCTGGCCTGGCGGAACAGGCGCATGGTCGGGTACCAGGGGCTGTCGAGCCGGTCGCGCATCCAGCGCCAGTCGGCGAACCATTTCAGCACCACCCAGGTCGGCCGCCCCATGGCGCCGGCCAGATGGCAGACCGAGGTGTCGCAGGTGACGATCAGGTCCAGGTTGGCCATCACCGCCGCGGTGTCGAGGAAGGCGTCCGGCCCGGCGTCGAAATCGGCCCCCAGCTCCGTCACCGCCACCCGGTCGCGCAGCCGCTCCAGATGGTCGAGGCCCGACACCTTCTGCAGGCTGTAGAGCCGGATGCCGGGCAACCGGCCCATCGCCTCGAAACACTCCAGCGGGATCGACTTGCCGGTCTCGTTGCCGTGCCAGTTGATGCCGATGCGCAAGGCCGGGCGGCTGCCGCCCTCCAGCCGGTCCAGCCGCTCCGCCCAGCCGGCCTCCAACTGCGATTCGGCCCGGATATAGGGCACGCCGCCGGGAACGTTGTCCGGCGTGGTGCCCAGCCGGTGCATCAGGCTCATCAGCGAGATTTGATAGTCGTAGGGCGGCAGCGGCTCGCCGAAGGCGAACAGCCCGTCCAGGTCGGGGGCGGTCGACAGCACGCGCTTCAGCGCCGGCTGGCATTCGTAGAGCACCCGCGCGCCCATGCGCTTCAGCACGCCGGCATAGCGGATGTACTGGAAGGAATCGCCCAGCCCCTGCTCGAAATGCACCAGCAGGGTCTTGCCCGCCAGCGGCTGGCCCTGCCACAGGACGCCCGGCATGTTGCGCTTGCGCCAGACCCCCTGCTCCAGCCGGCCCTCATAGGCGACGGTGCCGTTGGCGTAGTCGCCGGCCATCAGCAGGCAGGTGCCGAGATTCTTGCGGTATTCCGGCTTGCCGACATCGATGGCGAGCGCGCGGCGGTAGTTCAGCGCCGCCTCCGCCAGATGGCCGAGGCTGAGGCTGACCGCACCCAAATTGTTGTAGTTGACGGCCGCGTCCGGTTCGACGACCAGCGCCAGCCGGTAGACGGCGCGCGCCCTCTCCCCGTCGCTGGTGAACATGAACAGGTTGCCCAGCGTCAGCAGCGCGCCCGGATAGTCGGGCCTCAGCTTCACCAGTTCGCGGAAGGCGATCAGCGCATGCTCGATGTGGCGGCGGTCGAGCAGGATGCCGCCCAGCGCGTTCAGCACGTCCGGATAATCGGGCTTCAGCCGCAGCGCTTGGCGCAGCGGCTCCATCGCCTCGTCCGGCCGGCCGGCGGCGCGCAGGCACAGGCCCAGGGCGCCATGGAGGTTGGCGGCATGCGCCGCCGCGATGTCCGGGCTTTCGTCGATCAGGCGGCGGTAGATGGTGGCCGCCTCGTCGAAGCGGCCGGCCTGGAACAGCGCCGCACCGGTGTTGTAGGCCTGGACGAAGGCCGGCGAGAACTCGGAAATGGCAACCCCCAACGCTTGGCCCCAAACGCCGGCCATGCAAATGACCGGCGGCGCGGATCGATTGTCGCACGGAACCGCGGCTTCTTAACCCAAGACCCCGGCCGTCAGCAATAAAGGGCTGCCTCTCTCACGTCTTTGATCTAGCCCCCGCGGCTTCCGGGACCTTATCCCCGCGGCCTCCGGCCGATCGCCGCCCAGGAGATCTCGTCGACCCAGGCGAGCCGCACGTCTTCCAGCCCGGCGCCCGTCATCAGCGCCTCCCCCTCGTCGCGGCGCCAGTGGTTGGCGATCTTCGCCAACATCTGGTCGAAGACGGTGGAGCCGCAGGTGGGTGACGTCGAAACGGCGGATCAGGCTTGCGGCGCCAACCCCAGGGTCAACCCCGGCCCCGTGGACGGGACCGGGTGGGCTCGGGGCCACCCAGCCTGTGCGTGTCACCAGACGGGGTGGGAAAGCGGGGCACAGATCCACGCTCACCGTCTTGCGTGTTTCGCGGGACGGTGGCGAGCCCCCGCTGCCCTCCACGATCACGGCTCTCCTCGGCCAGCGGTGCGTTGGCGCCGGTATCGGCTGCGTGTGGTTCTGCATCGTGCTGACGCGCCTCATGGGCGGTCGGGGGATTGGCGTGGCGCAGCCGGCCGCGGGCGACGCGGGGTGTGGCCTCGGCTTCCACGCCGAGGCGCCGCAGTTCACGCGCGAACCGCTCGCGCCAGCGCTGGAGGTCGGCGGGACCGGGCGCCAGCCGCCGGCCGTCTGCACCGACCGCGCGGACCGCGATGTGGACGTGCGGGTGCTCTGTGTCGTCGTGGCGGACCATGACCCAGTCATGGGTGCCGGCGAAGGTGTCGTGCGCCCACCGGCGGGCCGCGGCCTCGACCCGGTCGGGCGGGGTGCCGGGCGGCATCGACAGCGTCAGGGCGACGCTCTGAGCGGCGTTCGCCGCATCCCGGCCCCGGCCGTCCACGGCGTTGGCCAGCAGCCAGTCGTCGTGGAGGGCGAGCAGCCGTGCGCGTTCGGTGATGCGCTCGCCGTCATGGGTTTCGGCGGGGAGGGTGCCGTTGCGGGTGATGTAGTCGAACTGGGCGAGCAGATGGCCGGCAACGCCGCGGGCGCGGCCGGTCAGCTTAACCACCGCTTCCGGCGTTTTGGTCGCGCCCCCTCCAGGCCGGGCCTTGGCGCCGGAAGGCAGGGACGGCGGGGCGCGATCCCGCCCGAGCCGGATGTCGCGGCCGTGCTGGGTTGGCGGAAGCCGCCAGACATCGTCGTCGCTCATGGTCTGTGCCCGCGAAGAGTGGCCCTGGCCGATGCTGCCGGGTGCATCACCTAGCCTTCCGCCGGAGCCTTGTCCAACCCCACCATCCAATGACCCCGGTTCCTCTCCGAATGCGCCGCGTGCGGGCGTCCTCGGCTTTGGAGCTGGGGTTCCGGTCATTGATGCCCCCCCGTATGGCGGGATATGCGCAGAAGATGATCCATGACGGTCCGCACGACCTTGGTGCAGTCCAATCGCAGCCAGACCGTCCGGCTTCCGAAGAGCGTGTCGTTCCCCGTGCCTGTGCCGTGAGGTCGTCATCGGTCGGCCGTATCCGGAGCGCGTCGGCATCCAGAGTGCGTGGCCATCCCCTCCGAGCTGGGACTTTCGGACCGCGAGACCGATGGCATGCGACAGGTCCGGCAGTCAGGACGCATGGGCCAAGCGGGCATCCGGACCGGCAGAGGCCGGATCCTTAACCGTCCATCCCCCCGGAGGAGCCCCGGCCATGCCCGACACCGCCCCGAACCCGCCCATTCCGGACATCGACGACGATCGCATGCTGCGCCACCTGGGCGCGGAGCACCGCGTCCTGCTCGACACCTACCGGGTGCTGTGCCGCACCCAGCCCATCGCGGACGAACCGCTGGACCGCCTCACCGAAGCCTTGACCGACCTGGAGGAGTGCGTTGCCGGTCAGCCCGCGCACAGTGTCGCGGGGCTGCTGGTGCGGCTGCATGTGCTGTGGTCCGCCCTCGATCACACCGACGCCAGCCTGTTCCACCCGCCCGAACCGGGAGCCGGCATCGTTCACCGCCTCGTCTGGGGCGCCCTTGACGACGCCCGGCGCCTCACCGGCCAGCGATGATGGCCGGGACGGTGCAGCCATCGGCTTGCGGCTGCCTGCACGGCGGTCCAGCCGGCTTTGGCATCCGCTCGCACGATCCCGCCAGGGGAGAAGACGCCAGTCAGGACACCAGAGGGATTGGGACGGCCTGCACGGACGCAGGCGAACCGGAGGATCCCGACCATGCACATCCCCCCGATCACCGAACGGCCGTCTGACACATCGCCGGCCGCCGCATAGGCCGCCTTGCGCGCCTTGAGCCTTTCCCCATCCCCGGCGCGCCGGCGGGGTCGTCCTGCCGCGTGCCCACATCCGAGGATTCGATCCGATGAAAACCATCGCCATTCCGCTTGGCCGGCTGCGGCTGGCCGAGACCAACATGCGCACCTCCCACCGCAGCGCCGGCCTGGAGGAGCTGAAGGCCTCGCTCCTGGTGCATGGCCAGTTGCAGCCGATCGTCGTCACCCGAGCACCCGACGGCGACGGCTTTGCGGTCGTCGCCGGCGCCCGGCGCACCCTGGCCGCCCGCGCGCTGGTCGCCGAGGGCAAATGGCCCGACACCACCCGGCTCGCCGCGGTGCGCCGCCGCGCCGGCGAGGCCGAGGCGCGCGAACTCAGCCTGGCGGAGAACCTGCAGCGCGTCGCCCCTTGCGCCGCCGACGAGGCGCTGGCCTTCGCCCGGCTGGTCGGGGACGGCGCCGACCCGGCGGCGCTGGCCGCGCGCTTCGGCCGGCCGGTGCGCTACGTCCGCCAGCGGCTGGCGCTGGCCGCCCTCAGTCCCGCCGTGCTGGAGGGCTTACGCGAGGGCCGCGTGGCGCTGGCCGTCGCCGAGGCGCTGACCCTGTCGGCCTCGCACGCCCGCCAGGAGGAGCTGCTGGCGCGCGTGCTCGAGTGCCCGCCGGTGGACGCCGCCCGCTATGTGCGCGAGGCGCTGCGCCGGGCGCGGCTGCCGGCCGGCCATGCGCTGCCGGGCGTGCTGGACGCCTACGCCGCGGCCGGCGGCACGCTGACCCGCGACCTGTTCGACGGCGCCGACGGCGGCCTGGTCGACGACCCGGCGCTGTTCCTCGCCTGCCAGCGGGCGGCGCTCGAGGACGAGGCCGAGCGGCGGCGGGACGGCTGGGCCTTCGTCGAGGTGCAGGACGGTCCCCAGGCCTGGAGCTGGCGCGGCGCCTTCAGCCATGCGGTGCCGAGCCTGACGCCGGAGCAGCAGGCGCTCCTCACCCGCCTTAAGAGGGAGCTGGAGCGCCCGGACCTCACCGCGGCGGAGCGCGCCCTCTTGGAGGAGCGGCTGGATGCCATCGAGCCGGAGTATGACCGCAGCGCCTGCGGTGTGGTGGCGGTGCTGGCGCCGGACGGAGCGGTGCAGTGGGTGGAGGGGTTGTGCCGCCGCGAGCCCGAACCGTCCCCGGCGGATGAGGACGACCTGCCGCCCTGGAAGGTGCCGCCCTGGGAGGACCCGCCGGCCGGCGGCGCGGCGGCGGAGACGCCAGAGGAGCCGAAGCTGTCGGCGGCGGTACGCGAGGAGCTGGGCGCGGTGCGCACGGCGAGCCTGCAGGCGGCCGTTCTGGAGGTCCCCGCCATGGCGCTGCGGCTGGCCTGCTTCGCCCTGCTGGCCCCTGGGGCCGGACCCTGCGGCCTGTTCGGGGCAGCACACCACTTTCCCACTGGGGCGCGCGAGCACCACGCCAGCCAGGCCTGGCGGCGGGTGGAGGAGGCGTGGACGGACTGGGCCGGCCGGCTCGGGTTGGAGGCGGGTGACTACGCCGCCGATCCGCCGGCGTTGTGGGCGGCCCTCGGCGATCCGGCGGTCGACCTGTCCGGCCTGTTCGCCGTCCTGGTGGCGCGGCGCTGCCATCTCGGCCACGGCGAGGCCGGCATCGGCCTGGAGGTGGCGCGCGAACTCGGCGCCTCGGTGGCGGCCGACTGGCGTCCCGGTCCGGCCGTCCTGGAGCGCCTGCCCAAGGCGCTGATCGAGGAGGCCGCCCAGGCCATCGCACCGGGCTTCGCCCAGGCCATCTGCCGGCTGCGCAAGGCAGAGATGGCCGAGCGGGTCGGACGCTGTCTGGAGCATGCCGGCGGCGATTCCGCCGACTGGTCCGACCTCACGGGTGGCGCGGTGTCGGCCTCCCGCGGCACCCTGGAAGCAGGGCGCGCGGCGGCGGCGTCCTGGCTGCCGCCCGGCACCGCCCTTCCCGCCGATGCCGCCGGTGAGGACCCCGGCACGGTGCCGCTTGCCATCGCCGCGGAGTGACAAAGCCGGTCAGCCAGTCAGGACGCGACGAGACGCGGGGGTGCCTGGAGCGTCCGGGCACCCCGTCCCTCACCCCACTTCCCACAGGAGGCTTTCGCCATGGGCACTTGCGAGCAGATGGAGCGCTACGGCTTCGTTCCCGCCAACCACACCGCCCCGGCCTTCTTCCCGGTCGCGCTGGTGCCGATGAGTGCCGCCGGACGGACGATCGAGGGCTGGCGCGCCCTGGTGCGCCCCGATACCGGAGCGGTGCTGCATTGCTGGCAGGACGGCTACAAGCTGGTGCCGCACGAGGCCGCCACCGCTGCCTTCGACACCGCCCTGCGCGCTGGCGGGCTCGACACCACCGGCATGCTGGTGGCGACCGACCTCACCCACGACGGCCGCCGGCTGTTCCGCCAATATGTGTTGCCCGCCCACAGCGTCGAGGTCCGGCCGGGCGACGTCACCGCGTTGCGCATCGTCGGCTTCAACAGCTACGACGGCAGCCTGGCGGTGTCCTGGCGCGGCGGCGGCTACCGCTTCGTCTGCGCCAACACCACGGTGATCGGCCGCGACGTCGCCGCCGCCAAGGCCCGCCATTCCGCCGGGCTCGACATGGAGGCGCTCGCCCGCGGCATGGTGGCAGCCTGCGCGCTCTATGTCGCCGAAACGGCGCGCTGGATCCGCTGGGCGGCGGTGCGGGTGGACACCGACCGGGCGGTGCGGGTGCTGCGCGCCCTGCCCGGAGCCAGCGACGCCCTGGTCGGCCAGCTGACCACCGCCTGGGTCGGCGGCCGCGAGGACGACACGCTGTGGGCGCTGTTCAACACGCTCACCCATTGGGCGACCCACGACGCCACCCGCGGCGGCAACCGCATGGCGACGGTGCACGCCCGCCAGGAGCGGGTGGCGCGGCTGATCGACAGCAAGCCGTGGGCGGAGCTGGAGGGCAGGGCCGCCTGAGAGGCGCCACGCCGCCGGCCTGCGGCAGCCCCCGCCTGTCATCCTCCGCCCGTGGGGACCAGTCTGGCGCCGTGCTCTGGGCCGTCAAGGACGCGCTGGCGCGCGCCGCTTCCGCGGTGCCCGTCGGGCCTCCTTGACCGCCCCTTGCGCGCGCCGCCCTGCGGGACCCAGGTCGGAACGGAGGGATGGTCCTTTCCAGTCGAACAAAGGGATATCAGGTAAAGAAAAGGGGGAGATGAACTGATTTCTCACCGAATCATTTCTTGAAAATTCGCGCGCTTCATTGATTGGTTATTGTAAGTAATTGGAAACCACAAATAGAGATAGATCAATAGATCCTCTGCGCCATTGTTTTGTTTGGCGCGTCTGGCATAATAGGTCTTGTGAGGGCGGCGGAGAGACCAGCATTTCAAAGTCTTCTCCGTCTCCACAAAAAGATGGGCGCAGGGAGTTCGTACCTCCCCGCGCCCGGCCATCCCTTCCAACCGTTGAAGCCAACAAGGGACGACATCTATGCATAGCACCGACGCCACCCGTCCGACCATGGCGCATCCGCACACCGCCCCCGTCAGCCCCGACCCGGTGCAGGCCTACCGCGCCGCCCGCGCCCGGGCGCGCGAGGAGGAGGAGCGCGCCCGCCTTCCCACCATCGCCCAGGCCATGCGTCCGGTTCTGCCCGCCTCCGACGCGGACTGGAGCGAAGACGATGTCCGCCTTCAGGCCGAGGAGGCCGTGCAGGCCATCGCCCAGCCCTTCCTCGACCATGGTGCCGTGTTCGGCCAGGACCTCGACGGCCAGCTCGACCCCGACCGCGCCCTGCTGCCGGCTTCCGGCATCCTCGGCGCGCTCTGCCATGCCCTCTACCGGCAGTTGGAGTTGGCCGACCAGCGCATCGACCGCCTCGCCCTGTCCTTGCGCCAGCAGCTCGACGAGGAGGGGCTGCAGCCCGCCTCCGAGATCGGCAGCCTGCGCCTGGAGCGCCTGCAGCATCAGCTGGCCCAGGCCGAGGCGATGCGCGACCTCGCCCGCGCCGCCGCCATCGGCGCCGCCACCGCCTATGCCCGCGTCACCGGCGACGTCTATGCCCACCGCTCCTCCTTCAACCAGGCGGTGCCGCAGGTCACCGCCGCCCGCGTCGTCGCCTGCGACTGGCAGGAGGCCCGCGCCGCCCGCCGCGCGGCCGACGAGCGCCGGGTGGCCGGGGGCTACCAGCTGCTGGTCATGGGCGGCGAGACCACCGACGAGGCGGCCCTGACCGCCGCGCTCGACCGCGCGCTGGCGCAGCACCCCGACACGCTGGTGCTGCGCACCGGCAACCGCCGCGGGGTGCAGACGCTGGCGGCACAGTGGGCGCTGGAGCACGGCGTGCCCTGCGTCGTCCATGCCCCGCGCTGGCAGGCGGGCGGCAAGGCGGCCGGCTTCGAGCGCAACGACGCCATGGTTCGCGCCGCCCTGACCGGCGAGGGGCGGATGGTGCTGGTCGCCGACCGCGAGGACGCCGGGTCACGCCACCTCGCCGCCGCCGGCCTGCGCCAGGGACTGCGCGTCTGGTGCCTTGCCGAGCATCGGCTGCTGGAGCCCGACGACGTCGCCTATCGGCCGGCCCCCACCCAGCAGTGATGTGCACCGGCGAGCCCCCGCCCCATCCGGAGGGGCTCGCCACCGGCATGGCAAGCGCGTCAGACCCGCAGAAAGCCTGAAAAAATTTCCCGGCGGCGCGGGGCGCCGCCGGGCAGCCGCAGTCCGCGGCCATCTCCTCTCAGAAGAGTTTCGGCATCGTCGGAAGCGGGATCGGTCCATTGCCTGCCGGGCAGCGGAGCGTCCGTGTCCAACAGCGCTTCCGGCGGCACCGCGGGTGCGTCGGCCAGTTCCTTCAGGATGGTGATGGTCCGGTCGCGCACGATGCCGCTGGCGCAGGAGCGGTCCAGCCCCGTCCGGGAGGCAAGCTCCTCCTATGATCAGCCGCGCGTGCGCCTGATCCGCTGAACGGTGAGCTCGAGCTGGCTGGTAGGCCTCACCCGGTGCGAAGGTCCGTGTCGGCGTGACCACCGGCTGGTATTGCCGGAAGCGCTTGATGGAACAGCGCCCTGCATCATAGCCGCCCGGAAATTACGGCGTACGCGGCGCACGGCCGCCTCAACACCATCGATGCGAGTGAATTATTTCATAGATGCATCTATAAGGAGTGACTACCAACGCATGTATCGACTTTGAGGGGAAATCCGATGATACGCCGAGTCATGATCATCAATGGCAGACGCACCAGCCTGCGGATGGAACGGGGCTTCTGGGTAGCCCTGGAGGATGTGGCTCAGTACCGCAGGCTCACCATGGCCGATCTGGTGTCCCAGATCGACGAGGGGCGCGGCGAGGCGCCGCTCACCAGGGTCCTGCGGATAACCGCCGTGTCACACTTTCGCGAGTTGCTCAACCGGCCGGCGGAACTGGCGGGTTTGTGCCGATCCCATCACCACGACAGCGGCGGCACCCAGGACGATCACTGCGCCAATCCCGGTCAGCAGGCTCGGCACCTCGCCGAACAGCAGCCAGCCTAGGCCGGCAGCGGCCGGGACCGCCAGGAAGTCCAGCGGTGCCAGGAAGCCGACGGTGGCCCGGCTGAACGCCTTCGCCGCGGTGTATTGCGCCGCGACGCCGAACAGACCGAGGGCCGCCAGCACCGGCCAGTCCGCCGTCGGTGGCGTCACCCAACTCGGCAGAGCGGCCGGCAGGGTGCCCAGCACCGACGCGGCCGAGTAGATCAGCACGACCATGCTGGGGGCGTTCCCGGCCTCCGTCAGCCGGCGGACGGCTGTCTGGGAGCCCGCGGTGGCGACTGCCGCCACCAGGGCCGCCAGCACGCCCAACGCCTGCTGAGGCTCCTGAAGGGCCGGTACCAGCGGCAAGGCCGCGCCGGCGAACCCAACCACCACAGCGACCCACACGATCGGTCTGGACCGCTCGCCCAGCATCAGCCGGGCGGCGACCGGCAGCATCAGCGCGCGGCTGAAGAAGATCAGGAACACCAGGGCCAGCGGTGCCGCACCGAGGGCGTACATGAAGGCGTAGAGGGCCAGCACCCCCAGGCCGCACCGGAGCCCATAGCCGACTGGATCCTTCGCCTTGCCGAGATCGGCAACGAGCCGCCAGACCACGACCAACACCACGGCGCCGGTGGCGGCCCGGAAGAACGCCAGCTCGGCAGTTGGCAGCTTGGTGCCGAGGAGTTTTGCCGCCGCGGAACTGGCGGAGAAGGTGATGGCGGAAGCGAGCGCCCACAGGGCGGCTTGGACGGGGGAGGGAAGCATTTCGCTCCGAGTCGGCAGGGTGTGAGAGATGTTCAACCCCTATCAGTGCTGCCTCTGGCCAGCAATCGAGATTGTTGTCACGCATTTTAGCACCCGTTTCAAGTGTGAAATATTACAGAATTCGCGTTAGAAGTTGCGTTCGAATACTTTCGTTAGGAAAGACCACGTCCGGCCAGAGGTCGAAAGAATGAAGGATCAGCGAATAACATTTTTCTGTAAATGGCCTGACGGTGAGAGTGTTATCTCAGAAGATGTAAGGAGTTTTCAGGGATAGGAAGGTATATTTAAAAAATTCCATGATTTATTGTTGATGATCCAGGAAAATACTAAAATAAAAATTTGATGAATAACGGAGTATGTGCCTTGTATGCTTTTCCTATGTATGCAGTTGTGCAAAATTTTGCACTTTATCTGTGAGCGCTATGTTACTCTACCCCAGTTCGAAGATTGTGAGCCCGCTATGTCCGAACTTGCCAGTTTGCATGATCTGCCCGCGCCGATATCCGAAGTGGCTCGCGCTGCCGATGATGCAGGTGGGTCTGTGATTGTCTTTAACAAAGATGATCATGTGATTTTCGTCAATATTGAGCAGCGGAAAATTATGCCTTGCTGCGAGTATAAGCGATCAGATACCTACTCTTCTCTTTTTTGGTCGCTTCTGGAAAAAGGAATGAATGGAAATTCAGTTGCGAAGAAAGACCCAGAGCTCTGGCTTCGGCGTGCTATAGGTGCACGCCAAAATTCTGCAAACATGGATTTCGTCAACAGCTATCCATGGGGAAAAATGCTGGTATCGCATTACCGATGCGAAGACGGAACCTCAATACAGGCCCGTCTAAACATGACATCTGCAGGACTCGAGCATTATTTCCAAGGACCAGAAGCCAATCTGGGAGTTACGCGAGCCATCCGCCTGCGTCGGGAAATTCGAGCACTTGAAGGGGTTCTCGACAGTTTGGGGTTAGCCGTTGCTCTAGTCGATCGCAACGGCGCGCTGCTGCACGCCAACGTTAGCTTTCACGATGTACTCGATGCACAGGATGGGTTGGTCAATCTAACCGGAACTCTTCTTTCTGCAACCGATCAACTCGACAACATGGTTTTGCACCAAGCCCTTGGTCATGTTGCCGACGGTTTGGTGCCGCGCGCCTACGCCCCGATCCGGCGCCGCTCCGGCGATCCGCTCGTACTGGCGGTCAGCGCAGGCACTACGCCGGGCACTGCGATTTTAGCCGCCGCACGGTTCGGTGAGGACATGGGGGAGGTGTGCACAGCCTTGCGTGAAGCCTTTGGCTTGTCGGCGGCCGAATCGGAAGTCATGGCCGGAGTGGGGTCCGGCCAAACGCTGGCTGAATATGCCGGAAGCCGACAACTATCAATGCATTCTGCATACCGATACATCGACCGAGCCAAGAAGAGGCTCGTTGAGAAACACTCTTCTGTGGTCGATTTGCCGGGTATCGCTAGCCTAGTTACCGGCATCGCCGCAGTCACCCGCGCCCAAGGTGGGCGTAAGCTCTGAGGAGAATTTCATGGGTATCCGTGTCGCTAACACTGATTTTTCCTCGTATAAGCAAGCAATGATCGACAAGGGCATCTCCCAGGCTGAGGTTGAAGCCAGTTGGTCTGACCTGCTGGTGCTGCTGCACGCCACCGAAGATACTGGCCGTGCTCATGCGATGACTGAAGGTGCGGATAAGGCACTGCACGAATTGGTGAGCGATACCACCGGTCTGCTGCGGATCAGCGCTGCAATCCTCGGGGCCGGTCGGGTTCTGGCCCACGATCCGCGCGCCTACGGCACCCCAGAGTTCGACGCGACCTGGGAGAACACGCGCGCTGCCTTTGCGAAGCAAGGCGTCGATCTGCCAGCCGACTACCGTTCGGATCGTGGCGGCTTCCGCTCGGCTGCGAATTGCCTCGTGATGCCGACGCTGATTGCCGAAATCCAGGCCGCCTGATCGCGGCTGATGGGCGTCCACTTGGTGACACAAGCGGACGCCCTGCCCCAAGTCGGTTACCCAACCCGGACGATCACCCGTAGCCGTAGGAAGCAACGATGATCAACCATGAGCATACCGCTGTAGTCGGCGGGTGCAAGGGCAAGAGCATGCCCGACGCCCAATTGCCGTATATCGATCATTTGTCCGTCGACCAGCTTCGCCAGCGGGCAGCCGATGATCGCGCCGACGCGCTGGCGATGGTCAATCGCGCCTCGGCCGCGACCGTCTCCATGCTGTTGGAGGACGCCGAGCGCTGCGAATCGCGGGCGACGATGCTCGAGCAGCGGTGCGGCGGCAGCATCACCGCTGGCTTGGGCGAGCTGACGATCGGAACCGCCCTCACCCCGTTGGTGCAGGCGGCGCGCAGGCGCGTGGTCGGCGATCAGCCTGACCGCCCGCCGCCCGGCTTCGCCGCGGCGCTGACGGCCAACGGCAAAGCCTCTCAGTTCCGCGGGCGGGACATGGTGGCGCGCCTCGCCCAGCTGACGGCGCGCGAGGTCGACGTGCTGGTGCGTCTGGTCGCCGGCAAAAGCTCCAGGGCCATCGCAGCTGATCTCGGCATCAGCGCCAAGACGGTGGAGTGTCACCGGGCCCGCATCATGGAGAAGCTGGGATGCTCCGGCCTCTTCGCGCTCGGGCGCGCGTGGGAAGCCGCTGTGTGGAGCAGCCAAGAGACGATGGTGACGCGATAGCGTCTGGTCTCCGAACAGCAGACTGAACAATGCCTGGCTGTTGCGGATATCCGAGCGCCTTCCGTTCTCGAAATCAGCGTCTGCGCCCCCAACAGAGGCTGGAAAAGCCCGTAAAAATCGACCGTGGAAAGTCCCGTATCATGCCTCATCGTAAGTCCATATCGATGTCAGACCCTCCGTTATCCGAGGACATATCGCCTGCGCTGGCGCATGCTCTGGATGCGATGGACGCCTACGTTTCGAAGCGGTTCGACACCTTGGCGGCCAAGGCAGGCACACCATCCTCCCCTGTCGCACTGCTGCTGCAAACGTGCGGTATTGGTGTTGAGAACAGACGGCGGGATGCAGTCAAGCGGCTGGCTCGACTGACGCCCCGAGAAGCTGACGTCCTGGGCGGTCTCGCCGATGGGAAAAATAACAAGACCATCGCTTTCGATATGAACATCAGCCCAAAGACGGTTGAAATCCATCGATCGCGAATCATGAAAAAACTTCAATGCGACAGTCTCTTTGAGCTTGGCCGCATCTGGGAAGCCGCGCTTTCCGCCGGTGATGCCGGACTCCCTGCTTCGCCTGCCGGGCAGATGATGGTCTGACCAGCCAGCCATGACCCGCATTCCCCCTCCAACACCACCCGCCGGCAGCGCCTCGACGTCGGCTGGAATGCCGGGGCGCTCCAGGCTCGCGGATCATGCTGTCCTGCCCCCACAGGGCGGCAATGACGCCGAGTCTCGTCAAGGCGTCGGCGGTGCAGGCGACGGGCAGGGCTTGGATCCCGGCAGCGAGGCACCAATGCTGCCGCGGGAGGCACCGCACCTTGCGGGGGGCATGGCAGGCGACGAGGGATTTTCCTCCCGGTGATGTATCGGAGACCGTAGGATCCCGGAGCTTGGAAAGCGTCAGGCGGCTCGCTACCGTTCTCCGGTGCTACTCGTCGCCGCTGCCGCGCCTCCTCCCCGAGCCAGCACCGGGGCAACGGCGCCGCTGCCGTCCGCCGGCACCAAGCCCGGTCCTGTCTCGGCCCTGCGGGTGACGCTCCGGGCTAGAGGACGGGGTCAATAGGGCTTTCCGGCGGCAAAGGTCATCCTGCAGAGGGCAGTCTCACAACTGGGGCCGGGAGACGGCCTTGGGGCGCTAAGCGTGCCGGTTGCGGCGTAGCTTGCCTCAGAAGCCGCCTGCTTCAGCGGGCGGAGTTGTCACGGCTCACCTCTTTTGTGGTGGAGACGTGCCGGCGGCATCCGGCGGTCCGCCGGCAGCGCCGCGGCCGCGGCTTTCGACGGTCGGCACGGCGTCGATAATGGCCGCCACCACCGCCTTGGCGTCCTCCACCCCGTAGGCACCGAGGTCGACCTCGGTGCCGAGGATGGCCGCGATCAGCCCGTCCGCCTGGTGCGGCCGCAGCTCCGGCTCATAGGGGGGCCGTGACGCGGCCCGGCCGGCCGGGGGCGGGGGACGGCCGTCCGTGCCGGACGCCGCGGTGTCGTCGCCGCCGGCCTGGTCGGCGGCCTTCGTCGTCCGAGGCTTCCCCTTCGGCCGCGCCGCCCGCCGCCGGACCGGCCGCGCCGGCGGCGGGGGGGCGGTTTCGGCTTCGGCCTCGGCGGCGATGGGCTCGAAGCCCTTGCCCTGGTCGAGGCGCACCGGAACGTCGATCGCCGGCACCCCCGGGGCCGGGCGGAGCAGACGGGTGAAGGTGGGGTCCTCGAAGTGGCGGATGCGCCGCGCCCGGATCGGCTCCATCCCGGGGCGCAGCAGGATGGCGTCGCGCGGTTTCAGCCGGGCGATCTCCTGCGGCAGCAGCAGCGCCCGGCGCTGGTCCGTCTCCGTCCGGGTCAGCCGGTCGCGGCGGAACAGCCGCCAGTAGCGCGGGCCGCTCTTCGAGCTGCCCTCCACCGTGTCGTAGCCGAGCCGGGCGCTCAGCTCCTCGCAGAGTTTCAGATCCTTGGTGCCGAACACCACCTCCAGCCCGCAATTGTCGAGGATGGCCGCCGCCTTGTCGGGGCCGTAGAGGTCGCGGTCGCGCAGCTGCGCCTTGCTCTGCAGGATCAGCATGAGGCGCATGTTGTAGCCGGCGACATAGGCGAAGGCGTCGGCCAGCATCGGCATCGGCCCCAGCAGCGGGAACTCGTCCAGGAGCAGCAGCACCTGGTGGCGCGCCGCCGGCTCGTGCTGGGGCAGCGTGCGCACGGTGAGGTCGATCAGCTGCTGGAAGAACAGCGCCAGCAAGGGGCGCAGCCGGGCGATGTTGTCGGGCGTGACGCCGATGTAGACGGCGTGCAGCGAGGAGCGCAGCGCCCGCAGGTCGAAGTCGCTCTCGGCGGTGGCGGCGTCGATGCGCGGGTTGAACCACAAGGACAGCCGGGCGGTGATCGTCTTGCGGATCGAGTTCACCAGGTCGGGCGAGCCCTTCAGGTAATCCTCCAGCGCCTTCACCGTCGCTTCGGTGTAGGGCCGGCCCCGCCGGCGCCGGGACTCGATGCGCTCGATCATCGAGCGCGCGCCGTCGACGCTGGACAGGAGCCGCAGCACCTCGCCGAAGGTCAAGGGCAGCTCCGGCGTTTCCGCCAGGAAGCCGGCCGCCCCGGTGAAGGCCGAGCGCGCGGCGTCGGTCCAGAACTGCTGGTCGCCGCCGGCATGGGGGAAGACCATCTGGGCGATGCGCTGGATGTCCTCGAACGCGTCGATGCTGGCGCGGCGCACATAGCTGAAGGGGTTGTAGCGCGCGGTGCGCCCGTCCGGGGCGAGCGGATCGAACAGCACCACCCGCTGCCCGGCCGCAGCCCGGATGCCGGCGGTTGCCGCCCAGGTCTCCTTCTTCACGTCGAGGCAGACCAGGGAGGCCTCGTAGAGCAGGGCGTTGGGGATCACCAGCCCCACCCCTTTTCCCGAGCGCGTCGGCGCATAGCAGACGACATGCTCGGGTCCGCCGAAACGCAAGGCCCGGCCCTGGCGGTCGCGCCCGACGAACAGCCCGCCGCCGCGTGCGTAAAAGCCGGCCCGCACCAGCGCCCGCCGCCCGGCCCAGCGCGTCTCGCCGTGCAGCGGCCGGCTGCGGCGCGGCCAGCCGCCGCGCGCCAGCCGGCCGAGCAGGAGCAGCACCGGCACCGCGGTGGCCACCGCCGCCGCCAGCCGCAGCCAGGGACCGGCCACCGGGTGGTGCAGGCCGTAATGCTGGAGATAGAGCCAGAACTGCGCCAGGGGCAGCGTGTCGGCGGTGAGCAGGCCGGTGCCGGCGAGGAAAACCAGCGAGGCGACGGCCGACCACAGCAGCGCCAGCGCCAGCACCGCCACCAGGGCGGCCAGCGCCTTGGCGGCGGCCGGCCAGTCGGTGAAGCCGTCCATCCTTCGCAAAGGCCCTCCTCAGCCGGCGGCGCGTATGGACACGGCGTCCGCGGGGGCATCCCCGGGAGGGGCGCCGGCCGCGGGGTCGAAGAAGACCTCCTCGATGGCGAAGCCGTCGGCGTCGCGCCGGCATTGGGCGATGACGTCGATGTGCCGGCGCAACAGCGCGTGCAGGTCGGCGTCGGCGATGTGGCGGCCGGCCTCGTTCTGCTTGACCATCAGCCGCAGCGCGTCAAACGCCCCGGCGGCGCTGCCGGCATGGCAGGTGGTGATGCCGCCGGGATGGCCGGCGGCCAGTGCCCGCAGGAAGGTGAAGGCGGCGCCGTCGCGCAGCTCCTGCATCAGGATGCGGTCGGGGCGCATGCGCAAGGCCGCCTCGATCAGCGCCTCCGGCCCGACCGGCGCCACGCCCTGGCCGCCCTTGCTGTAGAAGAGCGCCACGCGGTTGCGCTGGGGCAGGCCGATGAATTCGGCGGTGTCCTCGATGGTGATGAGCCGCTCGTCGGGCGGAATGGCGCCGATCAGCGCCTTGGCGACGGTGGTCTTGCCCGAGCCGGTGTCGCCGGTGACCACCACCGTCTTCTTCGTTTGGACCGCCAGCGGGAAAAAGCGCTGCCAGTCCTGCGCCCGGTGCAGCGCCCTCAGCCGGGCGTCGGCGGGGGAGGGCTGGCGGGAGGAGGGCCGGGTGCGGGCGAAGAGGCCGCCGGCGGCCAGCGCGGCGACGGTGGGCGTGCTGCGGGACGGCCGGCGGATGGTCAGGCTGAGCGTGCCGGCGGCGACCGCCGGCGGGCGGGCGATCTGCACCCGCTCGCCGTCCGGCAGCACCGAGGCGCACAGCGGCTGCTGCGGCCCGACATCCTGCTGCGACAGGGCGGCGCACAGCGTGGCGATGGCGTCGAGCCGCTCGAAGCCGAGATCCGGCAGCGCGTGCCAGGACCAGACGCCCGCCCGCTCCACCCCGGCCTCGCCCGGCCGGTTGACCACCAGCTCGGTGACCTCCTTGTCGGCGAGCAGGGCGGTGAGCGGCTCCAGCAGCAGGCGCAAGGTGGTCTCGCCGGGGCGCGTGCCAAGGCGTATGGCAGGGCGCGTCATGGCGGGCCTCCGGCCGGCTGGAGGCGGTAGACGCTGGAGAAGTCGAGGTCGCGGGCGACGAAGACGCTGACCAGCTCGCCCGGGTTCTTGATCAGGGTGGGCGGCAGGTCGATGCTGCCGCGCAGGCTCTCGGCGATCACCGACTGGGTCCGGCCGGTGTTGATGGTGGTGGTGCCCTCCTTCGACGCCGCGGCCACGCCGGCCTGGATGGCGCCGTCGACGAAGGACAGCAGCAGCGCCCCGCCGAAGCGCTGCCAGAAATGGCGGTCGACCTCGCCGTCGAGGCCCGAGCGCCCGAGCGGGTCGGTGGCCGGGCTGTCGAGCGCGATCACCACGCCCTGCGGCGTCTCGGCGCGCGTCCAGACGACGAACATCCGCTCCACCCCCTGGCGGACGCCGCCGCGGAACTCGCCGACCACCCTGGTGCCGCGGTCGAGCAGGGTCAGCCCGGTCTTGCCGAGCACGTCCTGCGGCACGACGCAGGTGACGAAGCCGGGCAGGGTGGAGTCCATGGCGGTCTGCAGGATGCAGGGGATGACGGTGCCGGTGGTGAGCAGATAAGGTTGGTTCCTCAGCACGCCAGCCGCGACGCCGCTCAGCCGGGTCGGCTGCAGGCGCGTGGCCAACGCGCCCGCGGCCGGTTGCCCGCTGCCGGGCGGGCCGGAAACACCGGCCAGCGGCACGGTGCCGTTTGGGCCTCCCGGAGTGGCGGGGCCGGCCCCGGTTCCGCTGGCTGTGTAGACGAGCAGGCGCGGCGGGTGCTGCGGCGCCGTCCGGGCCGGGGCGAGCGCCGGTGGCGGTTCGGGCAGCGTTGGGGGCAGCGGCGGTGGCGGCAGCGGCGGAACCGCCAGCGCCGCCGGCTGCACAGGCAATGGCGGCGGAGGTTCGTAGCGGATGGCCGGGCGTGCCACCTGCGGCGGGCCGTCCTGCGGTTTCAGGTTGGGCTTCTCCGCGGTCAGCAGGATGGCGCCGCAGGCCAGCACCGTGCCGGCGAGGAGCGCGCCGATGCCGGCCTTGCGGCCAACGGCGGGGGCGCGGCCGGCAACTTCGGAGACGTGGCGCTCGCCGGCAAGCGCGCCGCCGGGCGGCGGGGAGGTGGGATCGTCGGTCATGGCCCGGCGCTCCTGACGCTGCGGGTGAGGCCGGGCATGCCGGTGCCGGTGCCGGGATCGCGGCCGGCCGGGTCGAAGCCGCGGTTGACGATGCGCAGGACCTCCCGCCCGTCGCGCAGCAGGAAGGCCCGGGCGGTGGTCTGGACGACGGCGGTGTCACCGGCCATGGTGGCGGGGACGATCGCCTCGGCGCCGTCCGGGGCCACCGCGTAGATCACCGGGACGCGCCGGCTGCCGGGAAAGCGAAACGCGGTCTGGCGGCCGTTGTCGCTGACCTCGGCCGGCTCCAGGGTTGCCGAGCCCTGGGCGACGTAGCGCCAGTTGCGCGGGCCCTCGGCCCAGGCGGCGGCGAGCCGAACCTGCGCGTCCCGCTCCCGCGCCCGCTCCGCCGCCTGGGCCCGGCGGGCGGCCCGCTCGGCGCGCTCGTCCTGCGGGTAGCGGAAATGGACGGCGTACATGGTGCTATCGGTGCCCTCCCCGCCCTGCTCGGCGACGAGGCGCAGCTGGTAGGAGCGCAAGCTGCCGTCGGGGCGCCGGGTGACGACCTGGGCGTTGGTGGCGGCGCGCCGCTCGGTGGGCTTGAGGAACAGCATGTTGGCGGCCGGCTGGGCCAGCCAGGCCTCGGCGTCGCCGATGGCGACCTGGGTGATCTCCTCAGCCGGCCCGAAGGTGATCTGCGTGGAGTTGGTGGGGGAGCCGACGATGCGCACGACGTTGAGCGGGTTGTAGGCGACGAACTGGACCCGCGGGTCGAAGCCGCCGGGCTTGGGCGCCTGTTCGGCGCGGGCGGCGCCGGCGGCGAGGAGCGCGCCGAGCAACAGGCCGGCGGCCGCGGTGGTGGGGCGGAGCGGGATCATGGCGTGGCCTCCATGTCGGCGCGGTAACTGGTGACGACGAAGCCGAGCGGATTGACGTTGATGGCCGAGGCGCTGACCGGACCCGGCACGATGTCGAAGCCGATGGTGGCGACCATGCGCTTGACCGGCAGCGCGACATCGCCCTTGCGCTCGTGCTGGACGAAGCGGAGCTGGGCCAGATGGGGGCCGAGAAAGCTGGTGGAAACCCAGCGCAGCGTCGCCGTGCCGTCGCGCCCCAGCAGCACCTGCGGGCTCGCCGGGTTGGAGCCGCGGAACTCGGCGGCATACTCGGCCTGGACCGGCGGCGCCGACAAGAGGGCCACCGCCTCGAAGTTGGCGGGCGCCTCGGCGGCGCTGTAGCCCTGGCGCAGGCGGACATACTGCCAGAGGAAATAGCGCTGCTCGGCCTCGGTGGCCTGCAGCGGGCCGCCCTGCAGGTCGTAGACGCGCTCCACCGCCCCGGTGGTGTTGTCGACGCGGAAGACCAGCGGCACCACGCTTTTCAGCGGGGTCAGCGCGGCGACGGCGAGCGCCCCGGCCAGCCCGACCAGAGCGCCGGCGGCGCCGACCGCGATGCCCATGCGGGCGGTGCGCCGGTGGCTGCGCAGGCGGTCGGCCTCGTAGCTGGCGACCCGGGCGAAATAGGCGTCGAGCAGCGCCGGATCGGCGGCGACCGGGCGGGCGAGGAAGGCGTCGGCGGGAGGTGGGGCGGTCATCGGGCAGCCTCCCCCGGCAGGGCGGGCTGCAGGTCGCCGGCAGCGGGCGTCCAGCGACCAGGGTTGAGCGCGCGGTAGGGGCCTGAGGGCTCGGGGGCTCCCGGCTGGCCGGCACAGGCGCTAAGAGCGAGAAGGAGGGCGCAGGCGAGGCGCTTCATCATGATGCGGCGGCTCCTCAAGGCTTGGGCACGGCGCCGGTGGCTTGGGCGTGCGGGTGCGGACAAGGGGGGCTCAGAGCGGCGTGGCGCGGTCGGAGAGGGACCCGCCGGCCGGCGGGCGGAGCGGAGCGTGGGCCGGCCGGCCGGCGCCCGCGGCGGCCCTCCAGCCGGCCGAGCCGGCGAGGTGCAGCGCGCCGAGCGCCCCGGAGCGGCCGACCCGGTGGCTGTCGCCCTGGGCGTCGACCCGGCTGTGGCCGGTGGTGCCGACCGCCCCCTGGGCGGCGCGGGCGAGGGCGCCGGTGTGGAAGGCCAAGCCGCCGGACAGCGAGGCGGCGAAGGCCGGCAGCTGGAAGGCGACATAGGCGGCGACGGCGAAGAAGATCATCCCGGCGAGCAGCACCTGCAGCATCACCATCGGGTCGACAGAACCCATAACCGCGATGGTGCCCACAACCCTTTGCTCGACTGCGAGCACAATGAAGAGCAGCACGATGGTGGTGACCTGCAGGATGACGCAGGAGATCAGCGAGCCGATCCAGCGCTCGAAGATGGCGCGGGTGGCGGCGAACAGCACCAGCGGGACGAGCAGCGGCCCCAGCGCGACGTAGAGCGCCAGGATCACCCGTGAGATCAGCCAGATGGCGAAGCAGAAGCCGGTGGACAGGATGGCGGCAGCCCAGAACAGCACCACGACGGCCTTCTCGGCGATGTCGCTCCAGCCCAGCGTGCGCCACACCTCAAGACCGGCCCGCCAAGCCCGCAGCCAGACCTGATCGAAGGTATCGGCTTTCACGACGTTGACGGCGCCTGACGATGTCATCGCATCCGCAAGCGCTTTCGGTAGCATAGTAAAGAAGAAATCATAGACGTACTGCTGATAGACCCCGGCTCCTGTGATGACCCAGACGACCAGAATCATCTTGAGAATGCGGCCGAACAGGGCGGCGCCGGCTTCAGTCATCTCGCCGCGCAAGACGAGCAGGCCGGTGAGAGCGATGTACAGCACCAATGCCACCCGCAACGGCATTGCCACGAAGCTGAGGAAAGCGTTGAGCACCTCGGCAACGGTGCTTATGAGCGGGGTCTCCACTTGGGAGACGATGTAGGCAAAAATCTGCCATTGGATGTCGCCCATTGAAGATCACCTCTGAATCTTGCCAGCTTCGATCAGCAGCGAGCGTTTGGCGGCATCACAATGGTCAAGGTTCGGGTTCCGGCGGCACATCATAAGTTGGCTCAGCCTATTTTCTGGGTCACTGGACCAGAAGGCCGGATCGTTGGGATCCATGGTTCCGGTGCGCGACCGCGCCTCGCGCAGCGCCACCTCGACGCTGGCCTGCTGGGCGTTGACGCAGTCGGGGTCGCGCCCCAGCCGGCCGGGATCGTCGAAGCAGGCGAGCTGGACTTGCGCGCGGGCCTGCGGGTGGTCGGCGTACCAGCTCACGGTGCGCGGCCCTGCGGCCGGGGAACCTTGCGCCGCCGCCGGCCCGGCAGCGAGCGCCAGGGCGAGAAGGGCGGACAGGGTCCACCGGAGGGATGGTGTCCTGGTCATCACTCAGCCTCCCCGCGCCTTGGCCTGGTCGATCAGCGCGTCGATCGACTGCCGGCGCCGTTCCTGTTCGCGCTGGTCCTGGTTGCGCATCTGCGCCTGCTGCCACAGCACCAGCGATTCCGCCTGCACCTGCTGGGCCTGGATGTAGGCCTGCTCGGCGTTGATGCGGGCGGCGAGGTCGGCCACCGCCTTGGCATCGCCGGCGCTGGCGAGCTGGCCCTCGATCGCCTGCAAGGCGGCGATCCGGCTGGCCGCCGACTGATAGAGCCCGCTCGCCATCGCCTGCGCGCCGGCGATGCTGGTGGCGTTGCGCTCCATCTCCCCGGCCTGGAAGTCGCTGCCGGATGGGGCATAGACGCGGTTGCGCTCCAGATGGCCTTGGGCGGCACTGCCGAAGCCGCCCGGCCCGAGCGAGGTGCCGGTCATCACCGCGCCCAGCTCGCCGCTTTGCGCCGGCAGGGCGTTGCGCAACGCCTCGACGTTGAGCTGGCGGCCGAGGTCGGTCAGCGCGTCGGACGGCGCATGGGCGACCGCCTGGTAGGTCTGCTGGAGCTGCTGGTACTGCTGCTGCATCATCTGCAGCTGCTGGGCCATCTGCTGCACCTGCTGGACCGCCTGGGCGAGGTTGGCCGGATCGATCACCGCCAGCTGAGCACGGGCGGGCGGGGCAGGGGCCAGCGGGATCAGCGCTGCGGCGAGTGCCACGGTCGGGAGCGCAAGGCGTCTGGTCATCACCGGATCTCCATCCTTGGTGAGGGCGGTGTCATGTGAGGGCGCTGCGCCACTGCCGGCGGAACTGCGGCAGCCAGGCGTCGGGGGCCGCGCCATGCTCGGCGATCAGCCGCTCCATCAGCCGCACCGTGCCGGCACGCGCCGACAGCACCGCCACCAGATCGTCGAGCCCGCCGAGATCGAGCGCGCAAGCGACCGACGCCGTGCCCTGCTTCAGCAGGAAGCGCCGGCCGCCGACGGTGAGGTCCTCGCGCACCGCGCGGAACTCCGGCTCGGTCAGCTTCAGCCCGTCGCGGTAGTCGGCGGCGTCGGCGCGCGGGTTCGGCATCAGGATCTGCGTCGGGCACTGCTCGATGATCGAATGCGCAATCGGGCTTTTCAGCGCATCGGCCGGCGACTGGGTGCCGAGCACCACCAGCCCGTTCAGCTTGCGGATGGTCTTCAGCTTGTCGTTCACCAGTTCGCGGAAGCCGGGGTCGAGCAGCGCCTTCCAGAACTCGTCGATCACCAGCACCAGCCGCCGGCCGTCGAGCAGCCCTTCGATGCGGTGGAACAGGCAGGCCAGCACCGGGCCGCGGGCGAGCGGGTCGTCGAGCAGCGCGGTGACGTCAACCCCCAGGAAGGGGACATCAAGCGCCAGGGCGTCGGCCTCGTTGTCGAGCACCCAGCCGAGCGCGCCGCCGCGGCACCAGCGCTCCAGCCGGGCACCGGGGCCCATAGGGTCGGCCTGGCCGAGAAAGGCGCGCAGCTCGCCCAGCGAGCGGGCGTCCGGCGGCAGTGCCATCAAGCAGCCGAGCCCCAGCTCGAGCCGCCGTTCGTCCTCCGGCGCCAGGCTGCCGCCCGGGTCGGTGACCAGCCCGGTGATCAGGCGCTTCAAAAAGGCCAGATCGGCCGGGCGGTTCGACAGCGCCTTCAGCGGCGCCAGACCCGAGGGGGCGCCGGCCGGCAGGACAAGGTAGGTGCCGCCGACCGCGCGGGCCAGGATCTCGCCGCCACGGTCCTTGTCGACGAACACCACCTGCGCCCCCTGGCGCCCGGCGAGTGCCGCCAGGAACAGCATCAGCGTCGTCTTTCCCGAGCCGGCCGGCCCGGCGATGAAGACGTTGCCGAGGTCGCTCACCGTCCCGGTGGGGGCGTGCAGGTGGAAGCGGTAGGCGGTGCCGCCGGTGGTGCGCAGCAGGGTCAGCGGCTCGCCCCAATGGCCCTGCGCCGCCCCGGCCGGGTAATTGTGCAGGCTGGCCATGGCGGCGAAGTTGCGCGAGCTGACTGCCCCCGGGCGGGTGCGCAGCCGCAAGTTTCCCGGCAGCTGGGCCCAGTAGGCCGCCTCCAGCGCCAGATCCTCGCGCGCCACCACCGCCCCGCTCTCGGCTAGGTCGCGCCGGGCACGGGCGGCGACCGCGCGCAGGCCTTCCAGGCTGCCGGCGAAGGTGACCAGGCTCAAATGGTGGTCGCCCATGACGAAGGCGTTGGAGGCCAGGAGATCGGCCGCTTCGCTGAGCGCCGCCGTTTGGCTGGCCGCCTTGTCTTGCGCCGTCACCATCTGGTTCTGCTTGCGGGTCAGCACGGCCTGGGCCGCCTGCTTGGGCAGAAAGCCGAAGCTCTGGGTCAGCACGCAGCGGTAGGGGGCGGCCAACACTGCATCGAACATGCCGGGCCAGCTGGTGGCGGGATATTCGCGCAGGCCGAAGGCGGCGGCATAGCTGGAGCCGCCGGGGCCGCGGATTTCGATCGCCTCGCGACCGACGATGACGCGGTCGGTGTAGATCGCCCCGCCGAGATGGCCGTCGACCAGCGGCACCGGGAACGTCTGACCGGTCAGGATCAGGCGCAAGGCCTCGGCCGGCTCGGAGAACAGCACGCCGTTTTGCTCGCGCAAGCCCAGACGCCGCGGGGCATGGTCGTCGAGCTCGGCGAGGAGGGTGGCGACGGCGGCGTCGAGCGCCTCCAGAGCCGTCGGAGCGGCCGGGCGGGCGAGGTCGCCGCGCCGGCGCCGGGCGAACAGGCCGGCCAACCGGCGGCGCTCGCCGGCCCCGGGCGGGCGCAGCAGCACCGAGAGGAACAGCCGGTTGCAGAACAGCCGGCCCACCAGCAGGCGTGCCCGGTAGGCGGCGTCGAGGTCGCGGGCGAAGACGGTCGCGCACGGGGCTGTGGGATAGCCGGCGCCGTCGTCCAGCGTGCGGACGGTGTGGGTGGCCAGCACCAGGCGGTCTGACGCGATGTTGCGCAGCAGCAGGTTGCGCCGGCTGTGGCGGGCGTTGACCTCGTCGGCCGCCGCCGTCTCGAAGCCGGCGCCGCCGAGCTCGATCATGGCGAGCAGCGCGCCGTCGTCGAGCAGCAGCGTGCCGGGGGCGGCGTGGCCGAGATAGGGCACATAGGTGTCGGGTTCGCGCTCGCGCGCCCACAGCGCGGTGTCAGGCATGGATGCGGACCTCCCGGGCGCTGCGGGCGGGACCGAGCGGCAGCGGGCTGACCGAGGAGCCGCCCCAAAGCCTGGTGTTGCGGGCGCGCGCCTTGGTGTCGGCCCACAGCCGCAGCGTGCCGAACAGATGGGCGTCGCGGGCCACCAGGGCGCGCAGGGCATGGTGGAGGACGACGCCGATCAGCAGGTAGGCCGGGTTGCCGGCCAGCACGAAGACGATGCCGGTGGCCATGGCGTTGACCGCCACCGCCTCCAAGGGCACGCCGCGCCACATCGCCGGCCGGGTGCAGGCGAGGAACAGCGGGTCCTCGGCGAGATCTTGGGCGTCCATGTCAGGCCCCGACAATCTGGGTGACGATCCAGGCGGAGGAGAAGATCAGCATGACGCCCAAGAGCACGCCGCCGGCGGTGCGCAGGCTGAGCGCTCCCATCAAGGCACCGATGCCGACGATGCAGATGGCGATCACCGCGATCAGGCGGCCGGCGGTGCCGGTGAGGATGTTGACGACGTTCTGTAGGAAGGTGGTGAGGTCGCCGCCGCCACCGGCCGCCTGGGCAAAGGCGGGGGCCGCGGCCAGCAAGACCAGCACGCCGACGCCGAGCGCCGTCAGGCGGGGGCATATGGTGCGGCCGGCGCGGACGCGGAGGGGAGCGGGCACGGCGGCACCGTCAGAGGCCGGGTGCCGGACGGGCAGAGAGCGGGAGTTGACCATGGACGAACGCCTCCTCGAAACGGGGAATCGGGGCTTGTCGGAACGCCGGGTCCGGCTGGCGTCAGGGGCGGGCCTCCGGGGCCGGCGGGTGCGGAGGGGGTGCGGCCGACAGCGGCGGCGGCGGTGGTCTGAGCGCGCGGTCGCGGCGGGCCCGCGCATAGACGTCCCAGGCCGGCGGCTCCGGCAGGGCGGCGGCCGCGGGAGGCGGGGGTGGTGTCCGGTCGGAATCGGGACGCGCCGTCCCCTCCAGCCGGATCGCCGGCACCACGGTGGCCGCCGCGGCCTGGACGCGGGCGACGTAGCCGTTGGCGACGCCGCGTTCGGGTGAGCCGGTGTTGTAGCGCGACAGCGCCCGCACCAGCGCCTGCTGGCCATCCTCGCCGCCCCGGGGAGCGAACCCGCCGGCCAGCACCCGCGCGCCGGCGGCGATGTTGCGGCAGGGATCGAAAGCGTCGGCCACGCCGAGGCCGAGCCGGGCCAGAGTGGCGCTGTTCAGCTGCATCAGGCCCAGGTCGAGGGAATGGCCGCGGCGCAATAGCGCGTTTGCCTCGGCCACCGCAGCGGCGGGGCTGTGGGGGCTGTATGCGCGGCCGGCGGTGGCGTCGCCGATCGCCAGCGGATCGAGGCCGCTTTCGGCCTGGGCGACGGCGGCCAGCGTGTCGACATGCACCCAAGGGCCGCAAGCGGCGGCCAGCTGGGCGAAGAGCGCCAGGGAGAGGGTCATCGCCGTCCTCCCCGGCCCGCAGGGGCGAAAAGAGCGCTAGCCCGGCGGTGCCGCTTCGGGCCGCTGGAGATCGATGTCGCAGTGGGGCGGCAGCGGCCCGGCGACCGGCAGTTCCTGGGCGAGCGCCTTGTAGCGGGCGAGTTCGGGGTCGCCGGCGATGTAGACCGGAATGCAGCCGCAAAAGCCGAAGTCGGCGCGGATGAGGGTGAGCAACCGGTCGAGGTCGCGGTAGGTGCGGTCGCCGCGGTCGTTCCAGGTGCGCAAGGGCAGGAAATCGCGCCGCCAGCTCGCCCGCAGATAAGCCAGATGCTCGACCACGCCGCCGATGCATTTGGAGACGATGAGAACATTGCGGATGTGGCCGCCCTCCTGCAGGGCCTGCCTGATCTCCCCTTCCTGCAGCCCGCTTGCCAAGCCCCGCCCCCGCCGTTCCGCCCGATTGCCCGCCGGCAGGGCGGTGCGGCCCGATCGGCCGGCTGCCACCGGCCGGCGCCGGGGCCTGTCCCGCCTGCCGCTGTTGTCTTACCAGCGCAAGCGGAGCGGGAGCGAGTGGGCATTGCGGATAGGCACCTCGTCATTCCGTGGGCCTCCCTTGGCAGGCCGGGCGAGCGGCTGCGCTGAATAGATCGTAGTGATTTTATAAAAACACCTTCGAGGATGATCTGTGAGAGATGCACCCTTCACGGGAAAATGATTGCTGGGTTAACAAACGAGAAGTTGGGACAAAAAGCGGGCGCCGGCCGCCAATCCGTGGCTCTTTCGCGCAAAGGTGGCGCGAATGGCTGTCGCCTTTGTAGTCGGTCCAGGGGAGGCGACAGTTCGCCGACGATGAAAGCGATTTTGCAAAAACCCATCCGCGCGCTCCCGGCAGCGGGGCGGTGCGGCAGGGCGAACCCCTTCGAGGAGGTCCGATGAAAACATTGGCCGTGATGAACGAGAAGGGCGGGGTCGGCAAGACCAGCCTCACCGCCCACGCCGGCTGGTACCTGGCCGAGCGCTTCCGCACGCTGGTGATCGACCTCGACCAGCAGGCCAACCTGACCGCCACGCTGGGCGCGCATCTCGGGCGGGTCGACAGCGTCGAGCTGTTCGTCCGCCCGACCCGGGTGCCGGAGGCCGGCCGCCTGACCGTCACCCGCTCGACCCGCGACCTGCTGGGGGTGGAAGGGGGGGAGCGCGCCTGCATCGCCACCTTCCGCGACAGCCTTGCCGCGATGGCGGCCGATTACGACGTGTGCGTGATCGACACCCCGCCGGCGCTGACCAACCGCACCTTCGGCGCGCTCCTGGCGGCCGACGCGGTGCTGGCGCCGGTCGGCATCAACGACTATTCGATCCAGGGGGTGGCCGAGCTGTTGCGCGCGATCAAGGGCGTGGCGCGGCATTATGGTCGGCCCGAGCCCCTGTTCCTCGGGCTGCTGCCCTCGATCTTCGACCGCAAGAGCCGGCGCGAGCGCGTGCTGTTCGAGAGCTTGGCCGCCGAACTGGGTCAGCTGCTGTTTCCGGGCCTGCTGGCCAAGCGCGACGCCTATGCCCGCGCCGCCAGCGACCGCGCCCCGGTGTGGGCGATGCCGGGCAGTGCGGCGCGCGAGGCGGCCTCGGAGATTCGCGGTGTGCTCGCCACCGTGGCCGAGCGGATGGAGCTCCGGCCATGAGCGCGCCGGCCAACCCGCGCGCCGCCTTCGCCGCGGCCAGCTTCGCCGCCTTGCGGGCGGCGGCAGGAGACGGGCAGGGCGAGGTGCTGCACCTGCCGCTCGCCGACATCGACGAGGACCCCGGCCAGCCGCGCACCCTTTTCGAGGAGGAGGGGCTGGCGCTGTTGGCCGCGTCCATCCGGGCGCACGGGCTGGTGCAGCCGGTGGTGGTGCGGCCGGCGGTGGACGGGCGCCACCGGCTGGCCTTCGGGGCGCGGCGACTGCGCGCCGCCCGGCTGGCCGGGCTGGCGGAGGTACCGGCGGTGATCCGGCGGGAGAGGGACGGTGACTTCGCAGCGCAGGTGATCGAGAACCAGCACCGCGCGTCCCTGTCCAACAGCGATCTCGTCGCCGCCATTGCGCGCTTGGCGGCGGACGGGCACACCGGCAAAGAGATCGCCACGATCTGCGCGCTCAAAGCCTATGAGGTGTCGGCGTTCCGGCAGGCCGGCAATTTCCCGCCCGAACTGCGGGCGCGCATCGACCAGGCCGACATGCGGGCGCTCTACGACCTCTACCGGCAATGGCGCAAGACCCCCGACGCGGTGCTGGCGGCTCTGCCGGAGGCGGACGTGGTCCTCACCGTCACCGAGGCCCGCCGGATCGTCGGCGGCATCACCGGCCGGCCGACCGGCAGCCTCGTTCTGGATCGGCCGGTGCCAGCACCCGCGGCCCCGGTCCATGACCCTGCAACCGCACCGACGACCGATTCGGTCGAGCTTCGTGCGGATGGCGGGGGTTTGCACCGTGCAAAACCCGACATCCAGGAGGGGGCCGGGCAGGGCGAGGGCAAACCGCAGCCGATGGCAGCCCCAGGCCCAGCGGCGACCGAGCCGGTGCAGCCGCCGGTGTTCCATGTGACGGCGAGAGACGGGGCGGAGGGCCGCCTGATCGTCGACCGGCGGGCGGGCGGGGCCGGACTGGTGCTGGTGGCCTACGCCAGCGGCATTGCCGAGGTGAACGCCGCCGACCTGCGCATCGTCCGCGTCGAGTGACCGGCCAATGCCGAATCCAAGTGTGTCAGGGGAGGCTTTGCACGGTGCAAACGCAAGCGGGTCTTGGGGGGGGGCATCGGGACCATGGAGGAAGGGGAAGGAGGGCAGGATATGTTTGGTGGGAGCAGGTTTGAAACGGGGCTGGCGTGATGCCGCCAAAGCCCGGACAGAAGATGGTCGGAGGCTATGTCGACGCCGCTCTGGCCGAGCGGTTCCAGGCTTGGGCGCGGCGGACCGATGGGGGGGCCTCTGCCGCGCTGCGGCGACTCATCCTCCAGGCGATGGACGGTCAGACGCCGGCCGCGCCTAAGGGGGGCGGAGCCGGCCGGCAGGTCGGTGTCCGCTTCAAGGACGCCGAGCGCGCGGCCTTGGCCGAGGCAGCCCGGGCGCACGGCACCAGCCCGGCGAGCTGGCTGCGCTCGCTGGCCCTGGTGCACCTGATGGGCCGGCCGCAGTGGAACCCGGCGGAGGTGGAGGCGCTGCGCGCGGTGTTCCGTGAGCTGCGGGCCATCGCAACCAGCCTCGACCGCAGCACCCGCGCGCTGACCCGGGCCGTCGACGCCGGCCTGTGTGCGCCAGAGCACCGCGAGGCCGCGCGCGAGGCCGGCGATCTGGTCCGAACCGAGATGCGCCGTGTCGTTGCGGTGATGACCGGCAACTTCGACTATTGGGGTCTGCCGGACGCCGAGCGCCCAGATGCGGCGCCAGGGGCGGCCGAGCGTGCCGCAGCCGCGATCCGCGTGGCCGAAAAGCGTCGGAAGAATCGGCCGCGGCGGCTGGCCGCGCGCGCCCATGAGAACGGATGATACGGGCGGGCAAGGGGGGCGGCGTGACGCGCGGGGGGGACGCAAATTGAAGCGGTGCCAGTTGGATGGAAACCCGATCGAAGCGATCAGTCGTGGGTCTTCGTTCCGATCGCCGCCCAGGAGATCTCGTTGACCCAGGCAAGCCGCACGTCTTCCAGACCGGCACCCGTCATCAGCGCCTCCACCTCGTCGCGGCGCCAGTAGTTGGCGATCTTCGGCAGCATCTGGTCGAAGACGATGGAGCGCAGATGGGCGAAATCGAAGCGGCGGATCAGGCGAAAATATTCCAGCCGGTCCAGCCCCAGCCGCAGGGCCAGCCACAGGATCGCGGTCGGCGGCAGCGACAGCGCATGCACCAGCCCGATCGGCAGGCGGCTGAACAGCGCCTTGCGCAGCGGGTCGGCGAAGCGGACGATCCAGCCGTTGTTCTCGCGGCCATAGACCCAGATCATCACCCGCCCGCCCGGCTTCACCGCGCGCACCATGTTGGCGAGCGCCGTCTCCGGATGGGCCAGATGGTGGATGACGCCGATGGAGAAGGCGAGGTCGAAGCGCTCCACCTCGTTCAGCTCATAGGCGCTCTGGCGGCGAACCTCCATCGCCGGATGCGGCGCCAGCGTGGTGCGGGCGGAGGCGAGGCTGCGCTCGTCGATGTCGATGGCCAGCCCGCCGGTCGCACCATAGCTCATCGGCCAATGGCTGTTGCGCCCCATGCCGCAGCCGACGTCGACGAAGGTCAGGCCGCGCCAGTCTTCCGGCTTCATGAAGGGCGTCCAGCGGCGGAACTGCTCCTCGTAGATGTCCTTCAGCTCGGCATAGCGGCCCCACTCGTAGCCGAAGCGGTCGGCCGACCCGCTGTGCACCGCGGAGGCGGCGTCGGGGGCGGGGGAAGAGGGCGGCGCTTCGCTCATCGCGGCGGTCCGGTGTGGTGGCGGGGAAGACGGCGCTATCGGTAGAAGCCGGAGGGCGGGCTTGTCAAGCAAGGGGCAAGGACGGAAGGTGCGCCGGACGCAGGACAGGCCGGTTCCGCCCGCCGCCGCGGGCGGCTACCATGCATCCCCTTATCGCGAGACGAAGCGGCCCTCTCCTCCCATGCCCGATACGCTGCCCGACAAGCCCGGCATTCCCATCCTGTTCGTCCATATCGGCCACAAGGACGTGCTGGACATCGCTCTGAGGCAGGCGGTGCTGGCTGCGCCGGACAGTCCGGTGATCCTGCTGACCGACGAGATCCGCGACCTGCCCTTTCCGGTCCATCAGACCGACATCCGCCTCCACACCAGCTCATACCCCCGCTTCAGGGCGGTGTACGAGCATCTCTCGGTCAATGGCGAGGGATACGAGGCGATGTGCTACGGCCGCTGGTTCTTCGCGCATGAGTTCGCCGTCCGCCACGGGCTCGGCCGCTTCTGCGTCTTCGACAGCGACATCATGCTCTACCGCCCGGCGGAACATTTCGCCGCTCCCTTCGCCGGCCGCATCGCCGGGAATTGGAGTTGGGCCAACTGCTTCGAGGGGCCGGAGGCGCTGGGATTCCTCTGCGACCGCTTCGTCGGGATCTTCGCCGACAAGCCGCGGCTGCATGCCCTGGCCGACCGTTTCCGCATCGGCGGCCGACCGCATGTCAGCGACATGCATCTGCTGATGGAGATCGCCGTTGGTGACGACCGCTTCCTGGAGCAGGGAAGCCTGATCGACCAGGGCTTCGACCACAACATTCGGGACGCCAACGGCCGCTTCGCGATGCGCGACGGGTTGAAGGACATCTGTTTCGGCGCCGACGGCATTCCGGTCTGCGCCCGCACCGACGGCGGCCCGCCGGTCCCCTTCACCTTCCTGCATTTCCAGGGGCCGGCGAAGGAGCGGATGGGCGACTTCGCCTGGCCGATTGCGGGGATGGCTGCCGACGAAGGTTGAAAGGGCGGAGGCGGGCTTTGGCAGAAAAACACGTTGTGTTGACAAAAATTGCCAACCTTTCCAACGTATCGGTGACACGCTGGAGAATGTCCATGCCCACCATGAACGTCAGCCTCCCCGAAACCCTTGCCAGTTTTGTCGAGCGTCAGGTTGCCAGCGGAGAATATGCATCGCAAAGCGAGGTCGTCCGGGATGCGCTGCGCTTGCTGCATCGGGAAAAGGCTGCAGAGCAGGAAAAGCTGGAGATGCTTCGGCGGGCGGTCATGGTCGGTTTCGACGACTGGAGGGAGGGCCGCCTGGACGACCGGCCCATAGACGACATCCTCGACCGGATAGACGGGTGAGGTGATGCCGGCTTATCGTGTCACCGACGCGGCAAAGCAGGATTTCAGGACGGTGTTGAGGGAAACACTGGAGCGGTTCGGAACGCACCAGCGCGAAGCCTACAAGCGCCTGATCGCGAAGGCGGTGACAATGGTCGCTGAGGATCCTGGCCGTGGTGGCTCCCGGGACCGGGGGGCCGTCGTTCCGGGGCTTCGGGCCTTCCATCTCGAAACGGCAGCGGGCCGGCGGGGTGCCGCCTCCCATTTCCTGTATTATGCCGTCGAACGTCCATCGGATGGATCGACCAGGGTCGTCATCCTGCGGTTGCTGCATGAAAGCATGGAGCCGGCCCGCCATTTGGCCGACCCCCCTGATCCCGCCGCAGGTTTCGCCGCAGAGGCGGATCAGCCGCTTTCCGTTCAGCCCTCCGACCGCCGCTGATCGCACCAGCGCCGCCACATCAGCCGGTAGGCGGTTTCCAGGTTGCGCATGAAGCGCGGCTCGTCGCACAGCGCCGATGCCCGTACCCGCTCGCGCATGCCCATGCGCAGCCGCATCAGGCGGGTGAGGTCGCCGGCCAGTTCCGCGGCGATGGCCGCGTAGCGGTCGGGGGTGGCGGCGACCAGCTCGGGCAGGCCGATGGCGGTCATCAGGCTGGCGCCGACGCGGGCGGCGTGGCGCCCGCCCGCCAGCGTCACCAGCGGCGCCCCCATCCACAGCGTGTCGCAGGTGGTGATGGTGCCGTTGTAGGGATGCGGGTCCAGCGCGATGTCGATGCGGTTGTAGGCGGCCAGATGCCCGGCGGCGTCCTTGATGAAGCCGACGAGGTCGAGCCGGGCCGGGTCGATGCCGGCGGCGGCGAAGCGCGCCCGCAGCCCGGCGGCGGTGCCGGCATCGGACAGTGGCCGGTCCTTCAGCAGCAGGCGGGAGTCCGGCACCCGCCGCAGAACCTCGGCCCACAGCGCCACGGTGCCGTCGGTGATCTTCGATAGCTTGTTGAAGGACCCGAAGGTGACGGCCCCGGTCGCGCCGGCCGGCAGCGGCACCACCGGCGGGGCGGCGGCCGGGGGGCGGAAGCACAGGAAGGGGGCGGGCAGCCGGACCAGCGTTTCCACCGCATGGCCGTCGGTGGGGCCGATCGGGTCGCTGACCGGATCGACGATGCGGTAATCGACCGAGGCCATGCCGGTGCCGTTGGGATAGCCCAGCCACGTCACCTGCACCGGCGCCGGGCGCCGCGCCAGCATCGGCAGCCGGTTCAGCCCGGAATGGCCGGCGAGGTCGACCAGGATGTCGATGCCGTCGGCGCGGATCTGCGCCGCCAACGCCTCGTCGTCCAGATGGCCCACGGTGCGCCAGCCGTCGGCCTGCGCCTTGAACCGGGCGGTGTAGGCATCGGCATGCGTGTCCGGCAGGATCGAATAGCAGACGATCTCGAAGCGGTCGCGGTCGGCCCGCTCGAACAGGGGCGTCAGGAAATAGGCGCCGAGATGCTCGCGGAACTCCACCGACAGGTAGCCGATGCGCAGCCGCCTCTCCGGATCGGGACGGTTGGCGTGCGGAGCCGCCGGCAAGTGCCTGCCGTCCTGCCGGCCGAACCGCTCGTCGAAGCGCCGGTGTTCGTCCAGCAGGCGCTCGCCGGACAGATCCAGGTAGTTCAGGCACAGCAGCCGCTGGCTGGCGATCAGCGGATCGGCGGGCGCCAGCCGCTCGGCCTGCTCGAAGCAGGGGGCGGCGGCCTCGGCCTCGCCGCGAATCTGGTGGGCGACGCCCAGATTGAACCAGATGCCGGCATCCTGCCGCGGATTGAGGGTGATGGCCCGGCTCCAGGACCGGACGGCCTCGTCCAGCCGGTTGGCGCCATAGGCGGCGCTGCCCCGCCCGATCCACGGCCTGTCGTAGTTCGGGCGCAGGGCCAGGGCGATCCTCAGGGCCGCCGCCGAGTCCTCCGGCCGCCGCAGGTCGGCCAGGACGACACCGAAATTGTTCCACAGGTCGGCAGCCGTGCCGTCCTGCGCCAGCATCCGGCGATAGAGCGCCTCCGCCTCATCCAGGCGCCCGGCGCCGAGAGCCTCCAGGGCTTGGCGCTTCAGCGCTTCCGGAACGGGAACGGGGATGGGCGGGGCCATGGAGACGTCAGGGGATGCGTTTGGGGGATGCGTTCAGGCGAGACGGGCTTCGACCTGTTCGCACAGGTAATGGTAGAGGCAGATGTGGACCTGCTGGATCAGCGGGGTGGAGCGCGACGGCACGTCCAGCAGGATGTCGCTCAACTCCGCCATCTTGCCGCCGCCCTCGCCGGTCATGGCGATGGTGGTCATGCCCATCTGCTTGGCGACCTCGAAGGCGGCGATCACGTTGCGCGAATTGCCGCTGGTGGAGATGCCGAGGATGACGCCGCCCGGTTCGCCGTAGGCCTCGGTCTGGCGCGAGAAGACGGTGTCGTAGGAATAATCGTTGCTCCAGGCGGTCAGCACCGCCGGGTTGGAGCTGAGGCAGATCGCCTTCAGCCCGCGCCGCTCCTTCAGGAAGCGGCCGACCAGCTCGCCGGTGATATGCATGGCGTCGGACGCCGAACCGCCGTTGCCGCAGACCAGCAGCGCCCTGTTGGCGCCGAGTGCCGTGGCGACGGCATCCACCGCCGCCTCGACCCGCGCCGGATCCAGGCTGTCCATGGTGCGCCGCAGCACATCGATGGCGGAGGCGAGGCAGCCGTGCAGCGACGGGGCGGAGGCCTGGGAGTCCATGGGCGTGACACCTTGGTGCGTGTGGCGGAGAGGGGACGGACGGGAGGAGGGGAGGGTGCCGGTGGGCGGCTCCCACCGGACGGCGCAAAGTGCATCCTACGGAACACCCGGCTCTGTCAACTGCGGGCCACGCAATGACCGCTTTCCCGCACCGGGTGGAACGCTTATTTTCGGTCGATCCCCGGACGGCGGGGACTGGAATGCAAGGGTGGCCTATGACGACGCGGACGGTCCGGCTGGGCCCCCTTAGCGTGAAGATGTACTGCGCGATCGGCATGATCGCCGTGTCCTGGGCGCAATTGGAAGACATGGTTTCGCTGTGCATCTCGCGCCTTCTCGGCACCGATCATACCGACTTCCTGCCCATCGCCTCCAACATGCAGGTCAAGGCGCGCTTCGACGCGCTGAAGGCCATCGCCGGCCTGCGGCTTCCGCCTGAGGAGGCCAAGGCCCTGGTCACCCGCTGCGACGAGGCCCTGGAGCTGGGGCGGGAGCGCAACAAGATCCTGCACGGATCCTGGATCCAGGGCGAGACCGACGATGTCGCCATCCGCCTGAACTACCGCGCCCACGGCCGCATCTCGGCCGACGCTCCCGTCATTTCCGCCCGTGAGATCGCCGAGATCAGCGACCGCATCACCATGCTGACCGAAGGCTTCGCCCAGACGCTGCAGCGCCTTGGCCTGTTCGATCCCAAGAACCCAATGCGCAACCCGGTGCGCGATCCCGGCAAGACGCCGGAGGTTCCCCTCGATTGACGCCTGCAACGACACCCCGTTCCTTTGCCGGCTTTTCCAGTCAGACCATGCCCTCGATCCACGACATCCTGACCAAGGCCGTCGCCCTTCACAACGGCGGCCGGCCGGAGCGCGCGGCGGCGCTCTACCGCGTCATCCTGGCGGTGGAGCCGGCCGAGCCGCATTCCCTGCATCTGCTGGGGCTGCAGATGCGCCGTGCCGGGCGTGAGGCGGAGGGGGTGGCGCTGATGGCGCGCTCGCTCCTGCTGGCGCCCATGCTGGCGCCCGCCCTCTCCAACCAGGGGAGCGCCTTGCAGGATTTGGGACGGCTGGACGAGGCGGCCGCGCATTTCCGCCGCAAGCTGGAACTGGACCCCGACTGCGGCGTGACGCTGATCCGCCTGGGGCGCGAGGCGCTCGCCCGCGGCCGGCTGGACGAGGCGGAGCGGCTCCTGCGCCGCGCTGCCACCCTGGAGGCCGGCGGCGCGTTCGCGTCCCGCCTGCGCCGGTCGCTGGAGCGCATCGCCACCGCCCGCGAAATCGCCCGGGACGCCGCCGACCCGTCGCTGCCGCCGGGGCTGGTCGTCCGCGGCGCCTTCCGCGACAACAGCGGCTATGCCCACAAGGTCCGCCAGTTCGTCCGCCATCTGGTCGATGCCGGGGTGCGCGTCCGGCTGGTCGACCTGAACCATGACGACGTCGACAACCTGCCCGACGACCAGATCGACCCGCTCCTGCACACGCTCGACCGGCCGGTGCGGGCCAAGGCGGTGCTGAGCTTCACCACGCCGGTGTTGGTCGAGGCGGTGCCAAACCTGAAGACGATCAACTACACGGTGTTCGAGGCTCTCGACATCCCGCCCCTGTGGGCGGCGCACAGCCGGCGCCACGACCATGTGATCGTCGCCACCGACTCCTCGCGCCAGGCATGGCTCGCTGCCGGCCATCCCGCCGACCGCATCCACATCTGCCCGGAGGGGGTGGAGCCGCTGGAGCCCGGCCAGGCGGCGCCCATCGGCATTTTCGATTCAACGGGGCGCCGGCTGGCCGATTACCGGGTCCGCATCCTCAACATCTCCGACCTCAACAGCCGCAAGAACCTGGAAGGGCTGCTGCGGGTGTGGCTGCGCACGACGCGGGCGGAGGAGGACGCCGCCCTGCTGCTGAAGCCGGGCAAGGGCGACGGGGCGTCCGGCGGCCTCCGCGACCTGCTGGCCCGGCTGGCGGCGGAGACCGGCCGGACGCCGGCCCAGGCGGCCCCCCTCTTCCTGATCGAGGGCAAGCTGCCGGACACCGTCATAACATCGCTCCACGCCGCCGCCACCCATTACTGGAGCATGTCGCACGGCGAGGGCTGGGACCTGCCGATGGCGCAGGCCGGCGCCATGGGGCTGACCTTGCTGGCTCCCGACCACAGCGCCTACCGCGCCTATCTGGACGGCCGGATCGCCCATATGATCCCCAGCCGCGTCACCCCCGCCCTGGACGACTATCGCGGCCGGGAGTGGTGGACCCCCGACGAGGAGGAGGCCGCCCGGCTGCTGCGCGCGGTCATCGACGATCCCGACGGTACCCGACGCTCGGCCCGCGCGCATCTGCTGGAGAATTTCGGCTGGCATTGCGCCGCCCGCCGTCTGATCGGGTTGCTGCGCGATCTGGACGCCCTATGATCGGCTGATTCGATCTCCAGCGCCTGTGTCTTCGGCCGTGCATCATGATTGCGGGTGCGGTAAGTAAGCGGCCGTCCTCTCTGCGCCCAGACGGCTTGCCCCAACGGAGCTTTCATGCCGACCCTTGAAGAAGCCTTCCGTATTGCCATCGACCACCATCACGCTGGGCGCCTGGCCGAGGCCGAGGCCGTCTACGAGAGCATTCTGGCGGCGGTGCCTGATCAGCCGGAGGCGATGTCCAACCTCGGCTACGCCCAGCAGATGCAGGGCAAGCTGGCGGCGGCGGCGGCCACATACCGCAAGGTGCTGGCCAAATGGCCCGACCGTCCGCAGCCCCATGCCCGGCTGGGCGAACTGATGCAGTGGACCGGCCGCTGGGGCGCTGCGGTCGATTATTACGAAGCCGCGGTATCGCTGGCGCCGAAGGACGAAGGGCTGGCGGCACAGCTCGACCACGCGGTGTTGCTCGCCGCCCACCATCAGTCCCTGCGCCAGCCGCTGCGCCGCGGCGAAAGGCTGGACTTGCGCGATGTCACCTTTATGGTGCCCTGCCGGATCGAATCCCCGGACCGCAGGCGCAATCTGCGTATCCTCGTCACCTATCTGCGACGCCATCTCGACACCAACATCCTGATCTGCGAGGACAATCCGGAGCGCCAGGATGTGCCCGGCATCATGGCCGAGCTGGGGCTGTCCTCCGCCGACTACGGCTATATCCACCTGACCAGCAACGACAGCCCCTACACCCACCGGGGCAAGCAGCTGAACATCATGGCGGCCGCCGCGACCACGCCGATCGTCGTCGGGCAGGACACCGACGTGCTGGTGGAGCCGACCCAGTATGTGCTGGCCCAGCGGGCCGTGCATGACGGCGTGGCGCTTGCGTGTCCGTTCAACGGCCTGTTCTTCGATGTCGGCCCCGACTTCGTCCCCGGTGTGGAGCGGACGTTGTCGGTGAACCAGATCGACCTGTTCGATCCGCGCAACGAGATGCTCTACAAGAACTCCTACAGCGGCTCGGTCTTCTTCGGCCGTTGGGTGTTCGACCGGCTCGGCGGTTTCAACGAGAAATTCGTGTCCTGGGGCTGGGAGGATTTCGAGCTTTACCGGCGTCTCGAACTGCTGGGCGAGCGGGTGGAGCGCACGCTGGGGCCGCTCCTCCATCTCAGCCATGCGCGGTCGACCAATTCGGTCACGGAGAACCCCTGGTACGCCCACAACACCGCCGAATACGAACGGGTCGTGTCGATGACCCCCGACCAGATCCGTGCGGAGATCGCTGCCGGCAGCTTCCGCCGTCCGCTGGTCAGCGCGAGCGCCGTTCCTGGTTGGGTGGGGACGCCGACGTCCTGATCCCGGTCCATGGCGCGGCGGGGCATCGCGCCCGCCGCGCCCCAATTCGTGCTTGAGCCTCCCGCATGCCGCCGCATCCACAAGCCCCGTCCGTCCCCACGCAGCCGGCAGCCGACACCCCCCGGACGCTGTTCTGCTGCCTGGCCACGCCCGACCATTACCGCCGTCCGTTGTTCTCGCAGCGGGAGGTGTTCTGCGGACCCGACTGTCCGACGGTGGAGACCGGCGACGGCTTCACCTCGCTGAACACCCCGGCCGGCGAGTTCGATCTGCCGTCTGTCGTCGCTCGCCTGCCGGCGCACCAGCGTCCGGATCTGATCGTCGTCAAGGCCGACGCCACCCGGCGCAACCTTCCCCGCGGGCTGGACCGCCTGCCGGGCACCAAGGTGCTGCTGGTCGGCGACACCCATCATTTCGCCAGCCCCCTGCGCACGCTGCTGACCTATGGCGCGGTGGAGAGCTTCGACGCGGTGGTGCTCGACCACACCCGCCAGCATGCCCATGCCTTCCTCGAGGCGGGGTTCGACCGTGTCTACTGGATCCCGGCGGTGGACTACGCGCTGCGCCGGCGCGACATTCCCACGGCTTCCGAGCGTCCGCTCACCTTTGTCGGTCAGATCGGCGCCTTCCACCCCTGGCGGCGCCATATGATGGACCGGCTGGTGGCGGCCGGGCTGCCGCTGACGGCGATGCGGGCGGCACCGGAAACGGCGGCCGACATCTACGCCGCTTCGCAGGTCACGCTGAACGTCTCGCTGAACGGCGACCTCAATTTGCGGGTCTTCGAAGCACTGGGCGCCGGTGGTTTCCTGCTGACCGACGCGCTGTCGGAAGAGGCCGGACTGGAGCGCTGCTTCACCCCTGGCCGCCACCTTGCGACCTACCGCTCGCCGGGCGAGCTGGTGGAGCTGGCGCGCCATTACCTCGACCACCCGGATCAGGCGATGGCGATCCGCCGGGCAGGCCAAGCGCATCTGCTGGAATTCCACAGCCCACAGGTCAAGCGCGCCCAGTTCCTCGCCGCGGTGTTCGACGACCGTGTCGACCCGGCGCTGGAGGTGCGCGGGGAGCGGCGCGGGCTGGGGGCCCTGCCGCCCCAGGGGACGGCCTTCCGCCGCCGCCTCGCCGCCTACGAGGCGCTGCAGCGGTTGCAGCTGACCTCCTCACGGCTGACCGTCCATGCGGCCGGGCAGGATGGGAAGGATGACGGCTTCGCCGCCGACCTGCGCCTCATGGCCCGCGACCTGCCGCGGGTGGCCTTCTCTGCCCCAGGCGCCGCGCCGGACGATGCCGCCGACCTCGATGCCGCCAGGCCGGTTCCCCTGCCGCTGCCGCCATCCCCCGACCGGGTACGGGATGATGCGGTGACGCTGCTGCCCTGGCCTGATAAGGCCGAGACCGACCGCCGGATGGCCCGGCTGCCCGGCGCCTTCGTCCTCTGCCCCACCCTATCGGCGCGCGATCAGGCCGCGGCAGCCGCCCATCTGGCTGGCTGGGGGTTCGTGCCGACCGAACCCGGCGGCATCCTGTTCCAGTGTGCCGACGCCCTGCGCTGTGCCGTGCGCTCGCTGTCCGATCCGGAGCTGGCGGCGGGGCTGGCGCCGGAACTGCGGCATGCCCGCCTCGCGGCGCTGGAGCCGATGCTGCGGACCGCCGAGCAGATGGTCGCCGTCGCCCGGCTGACCGCCCGCCTCCGCGAGAATGCCCTGGCGGAGCGCTTCCTGCTCGGCGCCGTCGGGTTGGACCGCCAGCAGCCGGATGCACTCGCCGGGCTGGCCCGCCTGTATGCGGTGGGCGGACGCCCGCTGGAGGCATCCATCTATCTCGGCGAGGCCCGGCGCGCCGCCCGGCTTGCCGGAACGGCGGATCCCGCTCCGGACTTGGACGCCGCCGCGCTCGCCGCCGCAACCGGCGGCCATCCGGGGCTGGAGCGCTACCGCAGCCTGTTCCGGCAGGCGACGGCTCCCTCGACCGGGCTGCCGCGGCGCATCCTGGTGGTTACCAACCTGTTCCCGCCGCAGGAGTTCGGCGGCTACGGCCGCAAGCTGTGGGAGTTCTCGGCCGAGTTGATCCGCCGCGGCCATACGGTGAAGGTGCTGACCGCCGACGTGCCCGACCTCGCCCGGCCGGGCATGGCCGGGACCGAGGACATCGAGGCGCATGTCGACCGCCGGCTCACCCTCTACGGCACCTGGAAGGACGGGCGCGCCGCCGTCCACGACGACCCGGCCCACTGCGCCGCGCTGATCCGCGCCAACATCCGCCGCGTGCTGGAGACCGCCCGCGACTTCCGTGCCGACGCCTGTCTGGTTGGCAACCTCGACCTGCTGGGGACCGGGTTCCTCGATCCGCTGACCCGGCAGATGGGCGTGCCGGTGCTGCATTGCCTGGGCAACCAGCATCCCGGCTACGCGCTGGAAGCGGCCCCCCGCTCGCCGCTCTACCGTGCCGGGCCGGCCAGCGGCTGGGTGGCGGAGCGGCTGGCCGCCGGCGGCTACGGCCTGCCCGCCACGGTGATCTATCCCGGCGCCCGCGTCGATCACTTCCACCGCGCGGTGATGCCCTCGACCGACCGGCTGCGCATCGCCTTCGCCAGCCTGTTCGTCACCTACAAGGGACCGCAGACGCTGGTCAACGCGCTGGGGCTCCTGCACCGCGAGGGCGTCGACTTCGACTGTACCTTCGCCGGGGAGGCGCCGGACGCCGATCTGATGGCCCGCTGCCGCGACTTCGTGGAGCGCAACGGCATGGCCGGCAAGGTGCGCTTCACCGGCTTCCTCGACCGCCGAGGCCTGTCCGAGCTGTTCGCCCGCTGCAACGTGCTGGTCTTCCCCAGCGTCTTCCAGGAACCCTTCGGCATCTCGCAGGTGGAGGCGATGGCCGCCGGCCTGACCGTGGTCGGCAGCGGCACCGGCGGTAGCGGCGAGGTGCTGCGCGACGGCGTCGACGGGCTGCTGTTCCCGGCGGAGGACCATCAGGCGCTCGCCGGCTGCCTGCGCCGTCTGGTCAAGGACCGCGCCGCTTGGTCACGCATGGCGCTGTCCGGCCGCGACCGGGCCCGCGACTTCACCGTCGCCCGCTCCGTTGACCGCATCGAGGCGGTGTTTGAGGAGTTGGACGCGCGGAAGGGGAAAGAGGCCATCTGAAAAGTGTTGGCGTTGAAAGCGTGATGTGATTCATGCGTGGACGACTGCCTCTGGGCAAGAAGAAAAATGAACAATAGCAGAGTGGTTGGGTGCGGGCATATGTCTAGCACTATAGAAGTGCGGCACTATTGACTGCAGCCCATGACGAGATCCGCGAATCAGGTCGCAATCAAAGGTTTTTGTTCGAAACGCATTGAATCGCCTGGGTTTTTCTGATCCTCGGTTCGAACCGTATCGCCATCAACTCACTGTTCACTCTCACGCATGCTTGTTCACAAGCCTCCCGCAGCCTACCCCATGCACGCGGTCAGTTCAGCTGAAGCTGTTCCGTGCGCGTCAGGCAAAACTTGTCATTTGCGATTAGGCTATTGAGCAGACCTTCGGATGGCTGAACCCGCTGGAGACGTTTGGTTCAAGGCTATGAAACCCGGATCGCCGTCTCCGGCGGCATGACACAGCGCGTCATGGCAAGCCTGCTATTTCGACGAGCCTGCCATTGAAACGATCATAAAACCGGCTCTATGAGATGGAAACAGAAATGGCTTCAGGGAACTGAAATGGCTCATAGTTCTGCATAAAACTGATGAGCTCACCGCTTATTTTTCTCGTATTTTTAAGAAGGCTAAAAATCTCTAAATTGATTCCCTCTTTTTTCTTGCGCGTTGATCCTATAGATATAGGAGAATTGATCGTCATTGGTAAATAAACAGGAAGTCTTCCTGTCTTCTTGTAGAGGCGGACATGAAAATCGTGGTCGTCATTGCCGAGGAAGTAATTTCTCTCATCAAGAAAACCAACGGACTCGAGATCCGACCGCCGCAGAATCCAGGGGCCTCTGTTTACCGTTTCACAGCGGAAAATTTTCCCTTTGATGGCAGAAACTAGCTGTAAGTCTTCAATCTTTTCTCCAATCAAACCGACCCCTTGCACCATATTTCTGTATTTATCAGGCAGTTGCAGAGAGGGGGCGACCCATCCAAGGATGTGTCCGCAACGCCCGGAAATTGCTGAAGGTCGAAGATGGCTTAGAGATACGGATATTGCCATCTCGGCAAACATTGGCTCTTCTATGAATATGTCCGCCTGCACCTCAATAATTATTTCAGTGCGAGAAATGTAGAATCCCATATTGTCGCAGGCGGTTTCAAATATTGGTGTTGAATTTGAAAGTACAACCGCCTCGCACAAATGAGGTGATCTGCATTCTCTCAATAGGCAGCTTACCACCTTTAACGTTTCATCGGTTGACCCATCGTCTATAAATATCCAATCAAAAGGCATGGTGCAATTTTTTATGATTGCAGAAATATTTTTACATATATTATCCTCCTGCTCAAATGCGGGTGTTACAATTGTAACAACCGGAGAGCTGCTGCTGAAAATTTTATGATAATAAATTACAGGCGGTTTCCTGAAGCTGTGAGGCTCTGGATTGTTTGTGAGCCTTTTAAAATAAGCGCCGCACTCGTAATCTTGCATAAATTTTGAAGCTCTATCTAGCAAGGACATCGGAACTCTCAGGGCTGAAGGCAAGAACCGGAACCACAAAGCGTAGTACGGGACAGCCAATGCTACTTCGAATTTTGTACCCTGCAAGAACGTTTTTAGCAGGTCGCGGAAAAACGAACATATTCCGGCTTTTTGCCTCTGCTGAGGCTTGGAAATGGCGTTTCCGACGCCCGTTTTTGTCAGAATGGAGCGCTTTTTCGCGCTCCGAGATGCTCGGAGCCGCCGTTGAGGCGGACTTCGGGCGTGATTATGCCACCGCCAGCAGCTTAGAGCGCCTAACAGAACCATCTCTGGACGAAGCGCCAGCAGATGAGGCTGGCGGCGATTTGGTGGAAGGCGGTGAAGATGTCGGCGCGCCGCTCGTATCGAACGGCGAGGCGGCGGAAGCGGGCAAACCAGGCCAAGGTACGCTCGACGACCCAACGGTGTCGGCCCAGGCGCTCGCTGTTCTCGATGCCGCGGCGGGCGATGCGCGGAATGATGGCCCGCCGTCGCAACGCCCACCGGCAGAAGGCGAAATCATAGCCCTTGTCGGCGTGCAACTTGGTTGGGCGTCGTCGTGGGCGACCCGCGCATTGCCGGATCGCCGGCACGGCATCGACGACTTCCTCCAACAACTTGCTGTCATGCCGGTTGGCTGGAGAAATCCTCACGGCCAGCGGGATGCCGTTGGCATCAACGAGGATGTGGCGCTTGGAACCCGGCTTGCTACGGTCCGTCGGGTTCGGCCCGGTCGCTTCGCCCCCCTTGTGTCTTGTGAAGCCGTTAGAATGGAACCCGGACGGCACGCTGGCTACGGCCGTCCGGGTTGGTCGACCCCGATGCCCCCCAGGCGAAAAGGCCGGCAAAAAGCATGTGGGCGACCAGCCTTCCTTGAAGTCCGAACGGTTGCATGGGCTCGTCAGCCCGTACCACAAGGAAGGAAGACAAGGATGACACAGATCCACGCCTTTGGCGGTGTCGATGTGGGCAAAGCCTGTCTTGATGCTGCCGTGTTTCCTGGTGGAGCCCGATGGCACGGAGGAAACCATCCGGAGGGGCGGCAGGAGTTGATCGCGTGGTTTGGGGCGCACGATGTGAGGATCGTCGGGCTTGAAGCCACTGGTGGGTATGAACGACCGCTCCGCAATGAGCTCAGAGCGGCCGGAGCAAGCGTTCATGTGCTCGATCCAGCGCGGGTCCGCCATTTTGCCAAGGCAGTCGGACAGCGGGCAAAGACCGATGCTATCGATGCCGCGATGATCGCAGAATTCACAGCTCAGCTGCATAGCCTTCCGCCTCAACCAGTTGAACCGGAACGCGAAGCTGTAGCCGATCTGGTCCGGACGCGGCGCCTTCTTGTCGATAAGCGGGCCGATATCGAAAAAGCTTTGGTTCGGCTTCCAGACGAGGCCAGAGCACTTGTCTATCCGGCCGTGGAGGCCTTGCGGGTGGCCATTGCCGATCTTGACGCCCAGATTGCGCAACGCGTCCAGGCGCATAGCGGTCTGGCACAGAGTGTACAGGTGTTGGCGTCCGCTCCTGGTGTCGGTCCCATCACCGCTGTCGCCGTTGCCACGCTGCTGCCCGAGTTGGGGCGGATCTCGGGCCGTCAAGCTGCCGCCCTGCTCGGCGTCGCTCCTTATCCTGATGATAGCGGTCAGCGGCACGGGAAACGCCGGATTGCCGGCGGTCGGTCGGACGTGCGCCGGGTCCTATACATGGCCGCTTTGCAAGCGACCACAGGTCGGTCAAAGGGCGTTCTGGCCCGCTTCTATTCGCAGATGGTTGCCAGGGGAAAGCCGCCTAAAGTTGCTCTGACGGCCTGTATGCGCAAGCTGATCGTTCGCCTCAATGCCATGCTCGCCCACAATCAGCCCTGGAAGGAGGCGCCCACCTAAGCTGCCGATGGTCGGCGCCCGGCGCCGACCGTATGCCAAGCCAAAGGAACCGGACGCGCGGACGGGTCAAGGCCACCGCCGCCCGAAGGGCGGGCACGCGCCAGCGTGAGCCTTGACCCGGAGCACGGCCGGTTCATGTCCCGCCATTTGGCGACACGGTTGCTTTTTGCCGGGACCGCGGCGCTGTCCACGGCGGCTCGCTCCCAGTTGATGGCGTTGGCATAGCCCAGCCGATCCAAGAGGACACGGTGCAGGCGTTCCCAGACACCGGCTTGGTGCCATTCGTGCAGCCGGCGCCAGCATGTCATGCCTGAGCCGCAGCCCATCTCCACCGGCAGCAATTCCCAGGGAATGCCGGAGCGCAGTACAAACAGGATGCCGGTCAGCGCCGCGCGGTTGTCCAGCCGGGGTCGCCCGCCCTTCGGCTTGGGCGGCTCCGGAGGGAGCAGCGGTTCAATCAGCGCCCACAGGGCGTCGGAGACGAGAGGTCCAGCCATGCCCCTCCCAACAGCCCAAATCCCGTTTTGTTATGCGCTCTTAGCGGGGTTGCTGATCCCGAAAGGATTCTGATAGTGTCGACTAAATTTCTACAGACAGAATTCTTGAATTTTGGCAGTGGTGAAGATGTCGAATGTCCTCGTTACGTGCTGCAACTCCGCCTATTACGAATCCTGTCTCCTTCTGATCAGCACTGCCCATGGGACGAGCGATTCCATCATCGACAGGATCCTCGTCTACAATCTTGGTCTTTCGGGCGAACAGGTGGATTTTCTGAACAGGTGCCACAAGGTCCAAGTTGTCGAATTCCCGGCTTGGGTCTTCGACATTTACCCCGAATTCTTGACGCCCAAGCAGTTCGCTTGGAAGTCCTTCGTCATCAAGGATGCGGCGTCGTACGGAGACAACGTCTTGTATTTGGACTCCGGAGCGATGCTGGTCAGGTGCATCAAGGACATTTACGAGAAGATCAAACGGAACCACATCTTCATCGTCAGCGATTTCCACAAGAACAAGGATTGGACGCACGATCTCTGTTTCAGAATCATGGGGGCGTCCGAAAAGGAAAGAAACGCAAATCAGATATGGGCAGGGATCCAAGGCTACAAAGCCAACGGACGTTTCCAGCGTTATGTGGACGAGGGGTTCCTCTACGCCTGCATCAAGAGCGCCGTTTTCGGTGACCACAAGCACCATCGACACGACCAGAGCATCTATTCCGTCTTGGTCAGCCGCTACGGCATCGAAACCGAAGACATCTATGTCTATGGCGAGTGGAGAGGCATCCTGAGGCCCGATCAGGCCATCTATGTCCACAGGCGGCATTTCCCGGTCTCCAAAATCAATCTCAAGATGAAGGGATAACGGGCTGGGAATGATCGGCCGGGACCGACTGGCCAAGCTGCCCAGAATCCCGGCGTTGAGAAAAGTTCGGGTTTTCCTTCCCTTTCGATTGGGAAATGAAAGACGCGCACGGCTGCCTGCGCGTATTCCCTGTGCTTCGGCCGGGCGGGGGGCGGCAGTCGCAGCCTTCGATCCGCTCTCCTGGTCTGGCAGCCAGCCCGGATCTGGTGACCGCCTTCGGCACCGACACCGTCGCCGCCACCCGCCCTCACCTGACGCTCAGGCCGCGGGGGCGGTCCACCCGCTTCGACGCCTTCGGTCTGGACCCGGCGGCGGCGGCCCGCCACTACCTGACCAAGGGCCGACGGGAAGGGCGCAGCATCACCTTCGACAGCCTGGGCTATCTGGCCACCACCCGATCTGGCTGTGCATCGGCCTGCAACACTGGGCCAGTTTCAGGGGTGATCGGCGTCCAATAACCAGCCACCCCTGATCTGGCAGACTACCACCCTGGGTTTGGACGACAGGGTGGCGGACAGGGATGTTGACGGTGGAGACGATCGCACGGATACGACGCGAGCACGCGAAGGGGAAAAGCATCCGGGCCATTGCCCGGTCGCTGAAGGTGTCGCGGGAGACGGTGACGAAATACCTGCGCTCGGGCGAGACGGCGCCGCGCTACGAACGCCAGCACCAGCCGCTTCCGAAGTTGGCCGGGTTCCAGGAGGAGCTGGAACGGCTGATCACGGAGAACGAGCGGCGGCCGGTGCGTGACCGGCTCGATTATCTGGGGCTCTTCGGACGGCTGAAGGATGCCGGGTTCCAGGGCGGCTACGACACGGTGCGGCGCTACATCAAGCGCTTCAAGCAGCGCCAGCCGCCGAGTGGGCCGGTGAACGCCTACGTTCCGCTCACCTTTGCCCCGGCCGAGGCGTACCAGTTCGACTGGGCGGAAGAGTGGATCATCCTGGACGGCGTGACGACCAAGGTGCAGGTGGCCCATGCCCGCCTGTGCCACAGCCGCATGCCGTTCGTGGCGGTCTACCCGCGCCAGACCCAGGAGATGGTGTTCGACGCCCACGCCCGTGCCGCGGCCTTCTACGGCGGCCTGTGCGAGCGCGGCATCTACGACAACATGAAGACGGCGGTGGACGCCGTATTTGTCGGCAAAGAGCGCCGCTTCAACCGCCGCTTCGCCCAGATGTGCTCGCATTACCTGGTCGAGCCGGTGGCCTGCACCCCGGCTTCGGGCTGGGAAAAGGGCCAGGTCGAGAACCAGGTCGGCACCTTGCGCCAGCGGCTGTTCACGCCGCGCCTGCGCGCCAAGACGCTGGAAGAGGTGAACGACCGCCTGCACGACGAGGTGATCGTCTGGGCCCAACAGACGCCGCATCCAGAGGATAGGAGCCGGACGGTGTGGGAGGTGTTCCAGGCGGAGCGGCCGGCGTTGATCACCGTGAGCGATCCTTTCGACGGCTTCCACGAGGCCACGCTCAGCGTCTCGAAAACCTGCCTGATCCACTTTGACCGCAACCGCTACAGCGTGGCCGCGATCGCCGCCGGCAAGCCGGTGCAGGTCCGCGCCTACGCGACACGGATCGTGGTGTGGTTCAACGGCGCGATCGTCGCCGAGCACCCACGAGCTTTCGGGCACGGCCACACGCGGTACAATCCGCTGCACTACCTGCCGGTTCTCGTCCGCAAGCCGGGGGCGCTGCGCAACGGGGCGCCGTTCCGGGACTGGGATTTGCCGCCAGCCCTGGCGACGGTGCGGACCCGCCTGGGCCGCGGCGACGACGCTGACCGGCAGTTCGTTGGCGTGCTCGCCGCCATCCTCACCGATGGCCTGGAGGCGGTGGAGGTCGCCTGCCGCGAGGCACTGGCGAGCGGTACGCACAGCCGGGACGTGATCCTGAACATCCTCGCCCGGCGCCACGACGTCACACCGGCACCGGCCATGGCGGTGCCGACGGCGTTGACGCTGTCCATCGAGCCGGCCGCCGACTGCGGGCGCTACGACCGCCTGCGCGCGGTGCGGGAGGGCTGCCATGGAACGGCATGAGCTGATGGCGCTGATGGCCGAGCTCAGCTTGGCCGGCATGCGTGCCGCCTACGACGAGGTGATGAGCGACGGGCTGAAGCGGCAGCGCACCGTCCAGCAGATCCTGGGCGATCTGCTGGCGGCGGAGCGGGCGGAGAAGCAGGCGCGCTCGATCCGTTACCAGCTCGGCGCCGCCAAGCTGCCCCTGGCCAAGACGCTGGCCGAGTTCGACTTCACCGCCAGTCCCCTCAACGAGGGGCTGGTGCGCGACCTGCACGATGGCGGCTTTCTGGAAACCCAGCGCAACGCCGTGTTCATCGGGGGAACCGGGACCGGCAAGACGCACATGTGCATCGCCATTACGGCCAACTGCGTGCGCCGCGGCGCCCGTGCCCGGTTCTTCAACGTCATCGACCTGGTGAACCGGCTGGAGGCCGAAGCCCGGATCGGGCAGGCGGGCAAGCTCGCTGACCAGTTGACCCGCGTTGATCTCGTGGTGCTGGACGAACTCGGCTACCTGCCGTTCTCACAGAGTGGCGGCCAACTGCTGTTCCACGCGCTCAGCCAGTTGTACTCGCGGACCTCGGTGTTGATCACCACCAACTTGAGCTTCGCTGAATGGCCAACGGTGTTCGCTGGCGACGCCAAGATGACCACCGCTTTGCTCGACCGGCTGACGCATCACTGCGACATCCTGGAAACCGGCAACGAGAGCTGGCGGTTCAAGAACCGCTCCTGATCCAAAGCCCTCCCCCCGTCCGTTGCCCAGGGGGGCCCACAGGCCCCTCCCACACGCGCCGCTGCGTCAGCCATGAGGGCACTCCGCGGCGCGCGCGGGACCCTCCCGTGGACTCCCTGGACAACAGGTTCTGCAACCGCAAGCGTGGCTGGAAATTGCAAGCCGATGCCGGCTGGAAATTGGAAGCCGGTTGACAATCTGGCCGCAAGTTTCGGCACCGACCAGCAGCAGGCGCTGATCCATTTCACCACCTATGGCCGCAACGTGTCCCGTCCCAACCCGATCGGCTATGTCTGCTCGCAATCGGCCGGGCTCGCTGTGGCGAATGACGGGCTGCTGGTGGTCAGGATCGGGTAAGGAGGGCCGGGTTCAGCGTTGGGCGATGTGGACGGCGGCGGGTTCGTTTGCCACGCTGTCCCAAACCCCGGCGATCGTCTCGATGCGGGAGAACAGGACGTTGCAGGTGTAGGTCTGCCTGACCTCGGTTCCGGGGGGCACGAGGCGGGGCAGGGCTCCGTTATGGTCGAGCAGGAACATGTGATAGCCATGCCCCACCATGAACGCCCTCAACTCATGCTGGGTCGTGCGGTTCCGTGTCAAGCCGGGGAGGTTCAACTCGGCGGCGATGAAGTCGATCCTCTTTTCGCGGAGAAGCCCTTCGGCACCCTTCAGGACATTCAGTTCATGTCCCTCGGTGTCGATCTTCAGCAGGCGGATGCGCTCAAGGCCGTGCCGGCCCGCCAGACTGTCGAGCGTCTCGGCGCGGGCGACGAACTGCGTGATGGACTCGTTGCTTTCCAGCGCCTCTCCCGGCGCCTTCTCGGGCACGACGCCGCCGTTGCTGTCATTGGACCCGTTCGATCCGAAAACGATCTCTCCATTGCGATCGCTGATCGCCACGGTTTCGATGGAAAGATGCGAGATGTCGTTCAGCGCGGCGCTGTTGCGGATCAGTGCCGCAAGGGTGGGGTTGGCTTCGGCGGTGACCACGCACCCCTGGGTACCGACCAAGGTTGCAGCAAGCATGGTGAAATAACCGGCGTTGCCACCAACATTGACGGCGGTATCGCCAGAACGCAAAGCTTTCAGGAACAGCAGAGACGTTTCGTGCTCGTACATCTGGCCGCTGAGGAAATGGGCGATGACGTCACGCTGCGCCATATCCTGCGGGTCCAGCTGCAAAAAGAACTTCATTCCATTTGCAGAAACGATATCGAATTTCTGAAGAGCCATGTTCTTCCTGATCCACCACTGAAAACCAGGAGCACTCTATGGGCATGGAATTGATAGATCAACGCTTCAGCTATCGGGAGATTCTAGAGCCAGAGGCCTAGGGCTAAAAGATTTGAGGCAGGGGAATTTTCGAAAACCCCATCTTTAAAATCGGCATCGACGCGACGAGAGCCAAGCGGCGTCACCATAGAATTTCTGGCTGGTTATACCTTGGCGTGTGGTCTCGGGCCCGGATGTTTGCGCGGACGGCAGATTGCCATCCAAGTCATTGGAGTATATGGTCAAAAAAAATCAGCTGGGGGCATTCATGCAGATCAGGAACAGGATTTTCGAACAGTCCCCATATGAGGGATTTGACGTAAACGCCTATACCTTTAGCGATCGCACCGAAAGCCACCCGATCTTTAGGCATGTCATTTCACAGATAAAGCCCAGTCTCCTCATTGAGGTCGGCACCTGGAAGGGTGCAAGTGCTGTTCATATGGCAGGTCTTTGCAAGGAATACGGCGTCGACAACGCTGAAATCGTCTGTGTCGACACTTGGTTGGGTTCAAGTGAGATGTGGGCCGATAAAACGCCGAATGGATATTGGGGCTTCCACTCGCTGGGCCTCAAAAATGGATACCCCACCATCTATTATCAGTTCTTGGCCAACGTCGTTCTGAAGGGCGTGAGCGACATCATCACCCCGTTTCCCATCAGTTCCAGCGGGGCGGCCGTTTTCCTCAAGGCGCTTGGGATCAAGGCTGACGTCATCTACATCGACGGCGGCCACAGCTACCAAGAGGCTAAGGCGGATATCGAAGCATATTGGCCGCTGCTTCGGGTTGGCGGCGTCATGATTGGCGACGATTACCACGAAGACGCACCGGGCGTGATCCGGGCCGTGACCGAGTTTGGTGAGCTGATCGATCGGAACCCTGTGATCCATCACAGGAAGTGGCTGATGGTAAAGCCCTGATGCCTTTGTATGGTTGAACGCCTCGATTTGAATCGTTCATGAGAAACTCAGGTCCGCCATCTTCACTGTGGTTACGGACCTGAGCCTTTGAACGGTTAGAACCCCGTCTCGCGGATCAGCACCGACGCGGCGATGCGCCAGAAGCGTTCGGCGAAGCTGCGGGCTTCGCCCGCCACGCGGACGATGCCGCGGGTGACGCGCTCCGGCCCGTCCTGCGCATTGCCGGAGGCGCCTGGACCCATGGCCGCCGGCTCGACGTCCAGGGTGATGCGATAGACCGCCTCCACCGGGGCGAGCGCGCTGCGGCCGGTGCCGCCATGAGACTGGCCGGGTTGGCCCCCCGCCTGCCCCTCCACCGCCACCGGGCCGCCATTGACCGAGGCCAGCGCCGGCACGTCCAGCACCGAGACGGCGACCGGATCGACCGCGCGCACCGTCGCCGCGCGCCGGGGGGCCAGCGGGTCGTCGGGATGGAACTCGGCCCCCGCCCCTGGGCTCAGCCGATCGAAATCGCCCTCGCCGACATAGCCGACCAGTTCGCCGCTGCCCGGCGCCACCACGATCGCCAGCGGCAGCTTCGGCCCGATCCAGCGCCCGGGCGTCAGGGCGTCCTCCATGTCGCGCACGGTGCCCGACAGGGGGGCCCGCACCACCAGCCGCTCGCGGCTGTCGAGCAGTCCCTGCCGCTCGGCCAGGGCGGCGGCCAGATCCTCCTCCATCGCCCGCACGCGGTCGAGCTGTTCGCGGCTGGCGGTCTGGCGAGCGATCTGCTCCTGCATCCAGTCGATGCGCAGTTCGGTCTGGCGCAGCTTGCCCTCCAGGTCGGGGGCCATCAGGCGGAACAGCGGCTCCCCCTCCATCACGCTCTGGCCGCGGACGACCAGCGCCTCCTCCAGCCGGGCGGGAAAGGGGGCGTAGACGGTGGCAAAACCCGACGCCCGCCAGACCACCGGCACCGACACGGTGCTGGTCACCGGCAGCAGGGTCAGCCCGACCGCCGCCGACAGCCCGGCCAGCGTCAGCCCGGTGCGCAGGTTCACGCGGAAGCGGTCGCGCAAGCCCCACCAGGCCTTGGCCTCGGCCACGAAGGGACGGGCGACGAACCAGCCGATCTCGATGGCGAACAACAGGATGCCCAAAACCTTGATGGCGACGTGATAGACCAACAGCGCGATGCCGAGGAACAGCATCAGCCGGTAGACCCAGGTGACATAGGAATAGACCAGCAGGATGCGGCGGCGCCCCGCCGGCATCTCCTCCGGCGGGTCCATGCCCAGGCCGAACAGCCACTCCCGCAGCTGCCAGCGCGCCATGGCGAAGGCGCGCTCCTGCAGGTTCGGCACGTCCAGCGCGTCGGACAGCAGGTAATAGCCGTCGAAGCGCATGAAGGGGCTGAGGTTGATCGCCAGGGTAGTGACCCAGCTGACCGTCGCCAGGAAATAGGCGGCGCTGCGCAGCGGCCCGTCGGGCAGGAAGCTCCAGGCCAGTGTGGCGAAGACGGCGATCGTCAGTTCGGTCACCATGCCGGCCGCTCCCACCGCCAGACGCTGCCGGCGGGACACCAGCCGCCAGGCGTCGGTGGTGTCGGTGTAGAGCACCGGCCACATCACCAGGAAGGCCACCCCCATGGTCGGCACCCGGCAGCCGAAGCGCTTGGCGGTGTAGGCATGGCCCAGCTCGTGGCAGATCTTGGTGCCCAGCAGTGTGACGCCGTAGAGCGCCAGCCCTTCGGGCGAAAAGAAATGCTGGAAGGTGTGCAGGAACGTGTCCCATTGCCGCGCCACCAAGAGCCCGGCCAGGACGGCGGTCAGCAGCACCAGGACCATCCAGGCCCGGCTGTAGAGCGGCGCCACCAGCCCGAGCGTCGCCGACAGGAAGCGGTCTGGCCGCACCAGCGGGATGCGGAAGAACAGGTAGTTGTGGACCAGCCACCAGAACCAGCCGGTCTTCCGCGCCGCCGCCTGGCGCGCCAGAAAGGCGGTGTCGGCGGTGACGGTCAGGTTGTTCCCGGCCAGGAACTGGTAGAAGCCCATGACGTCCTCGACCGCCGGCTCGAACAGGCTCTCCTCCGCCACCGCCGCGGCGATGGCGCGCGGGTTGGCGTGGTGCCAGTGGGCGATCAGCGCGAAGGCCTCCGGCCCGATGCGGAAATAGCGGTTGCGCACCGGATCGTGGATGGTCCAGCCCGGCGCCCCGTCCTGTCCCGCCGGCGCCGGCAGCAGGGCCAGATCGTCGCGCAACCCCGGCAGCCGCAGGGAGGCCAGCGGATCGGCGGGGGCGGTGCCGACGGCGCGGAGGCTGGCGGAGGGACCGGCGGAGGGGGTGAGGGCGATGGACAAGGGGCGTCCTCGATTGCCTTGGGGAGGTGGCGGGACCGGCTTGGATTGCGTCTCAAATCCCCAATGACTGGCGCAGCAGGGCCAGCGGGCGGCGGAACAGGTAGAGCGCCAGCGGTACGCGGTCGCCCAGGATCTTGGCGGTGCCGCGCAGGCCGATGCGCGGCGGAGGTTCCCCTGCATCCAGGGCCGCCTTGACGCGGTAGGACAGCACGCCGGCGGCCGACAGGCCGGCTTCGTAGCTGGCATGGGTCAGCCGCGCCTGCAGGGGATGCAGCGGGTCGACGTTCAGGAACAGCTCCACCGGGGAGCCCGGCTCCAGAACCAGGGCGTCGCCGACCGGCACCATGATGTCGATCTCCGGTGCCTGCGGGTCGGCCAAGGTCAGCACGCGCTCGCCCACCGACACCGGCTTGCCCAGCCAGTCATTGACGTCGGTGAAGACGGCGATGCCGGCGCGGTCGGCCTTCACCGTCACCCGGTCCAGCAGGTCGCGGGCAAGCGCCATCTCGGCGCGGCGCAGTTCCACCTGGGCGCGGAGCTGGGCGACGCGGGCCTTGGTCTGCGGATCGGTGAAGGCGGCCTGCGAGGCGGTCAGCAGCTCCGCCTCGGCCTGGGTCAGGCCTTTGCGTGCCACCTCGAAACGGCTGCGCAGGACGGTGGACTCGAAGCTGAACAAGGGCTGGCCGGCCGCCACCGTCTGGTTCGGCTGCACATGGAAGCGCTCGATCACGCCGTCCAGCGGGGCGGCGACGATCACCGGGTTGCTGGTCTGGATTTCAGCCGGGGCCAGCGTCGACATCGGCACCGGGATGGCGAGCGCGCCGGCGATCATCAGCAGGACCAGCAGTGGCAGCAGGGCGCGCCGCAGCCCTCGGCCCTTCGCCCGCCTGCCCGACAGGGCCCACCAGGCATGGCCGTAGCCTTCGGTCAGATGGCTCAGCAGCAGGATTTCGCCATCGGTCCAGGGCTCGTCACGGCCAAGCCACAGGCCGGCCGGCGGCGGAACGGCCTTGCCCTTCGCCTGGACATCCGCCTGGGCGCCCGGCATGGACTCCCGCGGGGTTTCCGGCTTGCGCAGCGGACACCACAGCACCTGCGCCGGCCCCCATTCGCCCCAGGCGTTGCGCACGGAGGCGGGCAGGGTGGCGGGATCGACGACATGGACGCCGTTGGCGTGTTCGCCCGTGGCGACGGCGTGCACCGCCTCCTCCAGCCATTGGGCGAAGGGGGCGTTCGGCTCCAGCACCGCGATGTTCGACACCGCCTCCAGCGATGCCCGTCCCCGCTCCCCCACCGTCAGGACGGCCGCCTGCCGATAGGCGATCAGCCGACGGGTCTGGTTGACGATGTGATAGCGCAGCTCCGGCGCCGTCGCCTGCCGCCAGGCCTGCCGCTGCAGCTCCAGCAGCATCAGCAGGCCGTTGACAGGCTGGGCTGCCCCCTGCGACACCCCTTGCGCGCTCCCTTGTGGCGGAGCCGTCTGCTGGGGCGGGGGTTGGCCCATGGCAGCACTCATGGCTTTGCGGCTCCAGGCCTGGAACTGCCCCCCTGGCTCCCGGCCGGCAGCGACGACAGCGCCGGTTCGGGGAAGATGGCGGTGCCGCTCATGCCGGCGATCAGGCCGGCATGGGCGATCTCGCCGGTCAGCTTGGCGGTCACCACCACCGACTGGCTGGTCGAATCGACCTTGGCACCGGGCAGCACCACCTCGCCGGGCAAGGTGGCTCCGGTTTCGTCGACGCGCAGGTCGAAACGCTGCCCAGGCTTCAGCCACACCAGCCACGAGGATGGGACGATCAGCTCCACCTTCAGGTCGCGGTCGGACAGGATCTCCAGCAGCGGCGCGCCGGCGGCAACCGACTCATGCTCCTGGATGCGGCGTTCGACCACCCGGCCGTCGAAGGGCGCTTTGATGTCGCAGCGCCGGGTCTGCACCTCCGCCTTGCGGGCCTCGGCGCGGGCGACCTGGGCCTTGGCCTCGGCCAGTTGCACCTCCGCCTCGCCGATGGAGCGCAGGCTGTTCAGGCGCCGGTTGACCCGCGCCGTCACCTCCGCCGCGTTCAGTTGGGCGCGGGCGCCGTCAAGCTCCGCCTGATAGCTGGCGCAGTCGAAGGCGACCAGCAGATCGCCGGCCTTGAAGCCCTGGCCGGCATCGACGCTCATCCGCGCGATGCGGCCCGGGATCTCGGAGGAGAGGACGGCGTGCCGTTTGGCCTCGATCAGGGCGCGGACCTGCCCCTGCGAGACGTCCTGGGCCGCCGCCGGGGTGGAGGCGAGGCCCCCACCCAGCAGCACCCCCAACAGCGCGGCGGCCTGGGCGGTGGCCTTGGCCGCGGCACCGGGACGGATCACAGCGACGCCAGCCGGTCGACCGGCTGGCTGTCGGACTGCTGCTCTTGGGCCGAAAGGGTGCGAACGGTGCATTCCCGCTGACTATCCTTCACACGATGGCAGAACCGCTCGGCCGCGGCGCGGTCGGCGAAGCCGCCTGCGCGCAGCTGGACGATGATCTTGCCGTCCTGACTGCGCCGGGTGGTGGCATACAGGGCGCCGACCCCGTTGCCCTCCGTTCCTAGGCGTCCGGTGATCATACCCCATTCGCGCGCGGCAAGCCTGTGGCTTGCGTAAGCCCCGAGATCGGCCTGGATGACGGGAGAGAAGGATGCCGTCGCAACCGGAGCGGCGATTGGAGCCGGATTCTCCGCCGGCGCGGGTGCCGGAGCGGCCATAGGAACCGGAGCGGGAACGGGCGTCGGAGCCGCGGAGGCCAGCACGAACGGCGTGGCGGCCGGAGCCGGATCGGCCGGGGCGGGGGCCGCCGGAGTGGGCTCGGGCACCGGAGCGGCCGCGACCGGAACCGCCTGCAGGGCCGGTTCCTGTTTGGGAGCGTCCGGCCTCACGGGCTCCGGCGTGGCCGCTTGGGTCTTGCTGTCCTTGGCGGCGGCCTTGGGCTCGGCCATCAGATCCTTCACGCGCAGGACATTGTTGGCGCGCTCCTGCCAGGAGGACAGGCCCTTGCCCACCGCCTGGGTCAGGGTCGGCAGATCGTTGGCGGCCATCGTCTCGGGCAGCGGATCGACGCCGGCCGACACCATGACCCGGGCATAGGCGTTGTGCAGGTCGGCCAGCACCAGATCGCGGCGCAGGTCGGACAGCAGCGCCGTCACCTCCGACTGGATCACGCCCAGCTCGCCCACCTGTCCGGCCTCGCCGCTGTTGGCGTACTGGGCGCGGATCCGGGTGTCGAGGTCGGCCTGCTCGGCGGTCAGGGCGAATTCCTGCTTCAGTTCGCGGAACTGCAGCACCGCCACATGCACCTGGCTCAGCACCGCCATGCTCAGCGCCTGGCGGCGGAAGGCGACCAGCTCCTCCTGCGCCTCGGCGTAGGACTTGGTGGCGGGGGCGGAAACAAGGTTGATCAGGTTCCAGCTGATCCGCGCGCCGTAATCGGCCCAGCGCTGGTTCAGCAGGAAGCTGTTGCTGTCGTAGCGCAGGGCGGCGTTGACGTCGATGCCCGGCAGCAGCTTCAGCAGCGACCGCCAGGTCTCGTCGGCGGAAATGCGCTGGTTGTAGCTTTCCTCCAGCAGCTCCGGCCGGTTCAGCAGGGCGTAGGTCTCCAGCGCCCCGGTGCCGATGTCCAGCTTGGGCGGCGCCTGCATGACGCTGGCCGCCGGCATCTCGATCTCGAACGGCTCGCCTGGCGGCAGGCCCATCAGCGCACCCAGCTGCGACTTCGCCGCCACCAGCTCGCGGCGCAGCGACTGCAGCTGGCGCAGGGTCTCGACCAGGCTGCGGGTGTAGTTCAACGCCTGCAGCGGGGCCTGGATGCGCATCGCCTCCAGCTTGCGGGCATCGCGCCGCGCCCCCTCCACCCGCTTTTCCAGCGGCTCCAGCCGCTTCAGCAGCCGTTCGGCGGCCACGGCGCGCCAATAGGCGGTGCGCACGTCCTGCATGATGCCCTGGACGACGCGGCGGCGGCGTTCGTCGGCGATCAGCACCAGATTGGCGTTCTGCCGCGCCCGCAGATAGCTGACGCCGAAATCCAGCACGTTCCAGGTGAAGGCGAGGTCGGCGGTGCGGCGGTGCTTGTCGGTGGCGGTGGTGCTTTCGCCCGTCCGCCGGCCGGTGGCGAGGTTCAGGCTCTCCGACCCGGCGTCGTTGTTGCGCCCGACATAGCCGGCGGCGGCCACCACGCGCGGCAGCATGTCATAGCGCGACAGATCCAGCTGATCGGTGGCGACCGCCACCTCCATCAGCTTCACGCGTTCGTCGAGGTTGTACTTGATGGCGCGGGCCATCGCCTCGTCCATCGAGACCGCCTTGGTCAGCGGTTCCTGCGGAGCCAGGACGACGCTCAGATCCTTACGCACGCGCGCCAGATTTTCCTCGGCCGTCAGCGGCTCGGGTTTGACCGCGCAGCCCGCGGCCAGCAGGGATGCCGTCAGGACGGCGACGGGAACCACCGAAGAAAGCAGGCGGCGGCGGAGGTGAGCGGTCGAAGTCTTCATGGTGGGAGCAATTCCGTTCGGCGGAAAAAATTGGGAGAGGAAAGCGACGCTGGAGGAAGAAGGGCGGTGGGAAAGGGCCGCCGTCAGGCGGCCCAGCTGTCGGGCAGGATGTGGCTGGCGAGCGCCGCCAGCAGGTCTGCGGCACCGGCCGGGCCGCCATGGGCGCGGGCGACCTGACGGGCGAAGCCGGGAGAGGCCGGCATGATCTCGGCGCGGTTGTCCGCCCCGCGGTCCGCCGTCCGGCCGGCACCGTCCGCCGGGGCGCCGCCGCCATCCTGGGGAGCGCCCTGGTCCTGCTGGGGCTGGCCCTGCTGCTCGCCCTGTCCCTGTCCTTGCTGGCCCCGCGAGCCCTGGGTCCCCGGCTGTCCGGTCGCCGGACCACGGCCCTGTCCGGTGCCGAGACCGTTGCCCCGATCCTGACCAAGGCCCTGCCCTTGCCCCTGACCCTGACCGTTGTTCAGGCCGTTGCCCTGGATGCCGGTCTGGCCGGGAGTGCCCTGGCCGGTCTGGCTGCCGGTGGTGTTGCGCGTCGCGCCACCCGTGCCGCCGGTGCCGAGGCCGCTCCCCAAACCGTTTCCGCCCAAACCATTGCCGCCCAGGCCGGTGCCACCCAGACCGCTGCCGCCCAGGCCACCGCCCAATCCGCTGCCGGCGTTGGACGAACCGCCGCCGATGCTGTTCAGCGTCACCGAGCGGCCGGCGTCGGTGCTGGACGAGCTGCCGCCGATGCTGTTCAGCGTCACCGAGCGGCCGGCATCCGTGCTGGACGAGCTGCCGCCGATGTTGTTCAGCGTCACCGAACGGCCGGCATCCGTGCTGGACGCACTGCCGGGGGGGCCGCCGCCGTTGTTGGCGCCGCTGCTGCCTGGCAGGGTCGGTCCGGACCCGTTGGTGCCGGGGCCGCCCGACGCGCCGTTGGAGGACGGGCCGTTCGACGAAGAGCCGGTTCCTGCGCTGCTGGACTGCGACGGACCGTTGCCGCTGGTGGTGATGGGCGTGGTGGTTGCCGGGATGGTCGTGGTCGTGGCGCGGGCCACCGCGACCGTCACCGTCGTCGCGGCCGAGCTGTTGCCGGCAAGATCGCGGGCCTGGATGCTGATCGACCGGCTGGTCGCGGCACCGGCAAAGCTCGGATCGCCGGCGCTCGACCTCAGCCCGATCGCCCGCACCGCCGCCTGATAGTCGGCCGCCGATGCCGTGCCGGTCAGCACGATGCTGGTGCCGTCGCGGGTCGCGGTGATGCCGGCCGGCAGGGTGCCGATCACCAGCTCGTCGCCGTTGCGGGCGTCGGTCAGGGTAACCGTCACCCGGTTCAGCGAGCTGGCGTCCGACAGCGAAACCGCGGATCCCAGCGTCGCCGTCCCGCCGGCGCTCAGCGTCGGACCGGTCCCGCCGGTCGACACCGTCGGGGCCCGGGTGTCGACCGTCAGGCTCAGCGTGCCCGACCGGCCGATGTTGCCGGCGTTGTCGGTGGCGGTGGTGACGACGCTGTGGGTGCCGTCGGCCAGCGGGGTGGTGACGGCGAAGCTCCAGCGCCCGTCGCTGCCGGCCGTGGCCGTGCCGACGGCCACACCGTCGACGATGACGGCGACCGTGCTGTTCGGATCGGCGGTGCCGGTCAGGGTCGGGCGGGTGGCGGAGGTGACGTTGGCCGTGTTGTCGATGCCGCCGGCAACCGTCGGGATCGACAGCACCGGCGCCGTGGCGTCGATGGTCAGGGTCAGCGCCGCCGAGGTGCCGCTGCTGTTGCCGGCCCTGTCGGTCGCCCGGCTGGTGATGGCATGGGTGCCGTCGGCCAGCGGGGTGGTGGGCGTGAAGCTCCAGCTGCCGTCGGACCCGGCGATGGTGGTGCCGACCGCCACGCCGTCGACCAGGATGGTGACGGTGGCCCCAGCTTCCGCCGTGCCGCCCAGCGTCGGGCGGCTGAGGTTGGTCACCCCGTCGGTGGCGGAGACGCCGGTGTCCTGTCCGGGCGCCAGCACCGGGACCGAGGGAGTGTCCGGCGCAACGGTGTCGACCAGGACGTTCTGCAGGCCCGGCACGCCGGTCAGCGTCGAGGGCAGCGGGATGCGGGCCTTGTCGGTGATGCTGCCTCCGTTCAGGTTCAGGCCGGTGACGGCGATGCCGTCGGCGTCGCTGTCGCCCGCCTGCACCACATAGTCGAAGCGCAGGATCGACCCGCTGCTGGCTGCCGGGTTGTAGGCCGCCTGGCGGGTCTGGCCGCCGATGTCCAGCGTGATCGTCGGGGAGCCGTTGACGATCAGCACCTCGCTTGCCTGGATGTAGAAGCTCATCGTCTTGCCGACGCCGTAGGTGCCGTCGGTGGGGACGATGACGCTGCGGATCGACGGCGCCGTGGTGTCGATGGCGATGTCCTTGTTCAGCCCCAGCGACCGCAGGTCGCCCGGCGTCGCCAGGGTCAGGATGCCGGCGTTGCCGGCGATGTCGGTGATCGATCCCGTCAGCGCCGACGTGCCGCTGGCGTCCAGGTCGGCCACGGTGTCGCCGGCCTGCACCGTGTAGGTGAAGGTCAGCGTGCTGGTGCCGGCCCCGCTGCTGTAGCTGGCGGTGCGGCCGGTGTTCAGCGCCAGCGTCGGCGTGCCGTTAACGGTCACCGCCTCGCTGAAGGTCACCTGGATCGAGATGGTATCGCCGGTGGTGTAGGTGCCGTTCTCGGTGCTGGCGGTGACGGTGGTGACGGTGGGATGGACGCTGTCGATGCGCACGCCGGTCATGCTGGCGATGCCGTTCAGCGTGCGGACGGCGCTGTTGCCGACCAGATCGGCGATGCTGCCGCCGCTGATCGAGCCGCCGATGCCGATGCCGTCGGCGTCGATCAGATTGCTGCCGACGGTGTAGCGGAAGATCAGCGCGGTGCCGCCCGACCCCGACAGGTAGGTCGCCTGCACCACCGTGCCGTTGTCGAGCGTGATCCCGAAGGTCGGCGTGCCGGTGACGGTCACCGCCTCGTTGAAGGTGACGGTGACGTCGATGGTCTCGCCGGCCCGGTAGGTGCCGTTCACCGCCGAGACGGAGCTGATGGTCGGCGCCGCGGTGTCGATGACGATCGCCTTGTTGGCCCCCAGCGAATTGGCCGCCCCCGGCGTGGCCAGGGTCAGGATCGCGTCCAGGCTGGTGGAGCTGTCGGCGATGCTGCCGCCGTTCAGCGTCAGGGCGCTTGTCGAGGCATAGTCGAGGTCGGTCGAGCTGTCGCCGTCCTGCACCGTGTAGGTGAAGGTCAGCGTCGTCGTCCCCGACCCGCCGCTGTAGGTGGCGCTGCGGCCGGTCAGGCCCAGCGCCAGCAGCGGCGTGCCGGTGACCGTCACCGCTCGGCTGAAGGTGACGGTGATGGTGACGGTGCTGCCGGCCTTGTAGGTGCCGTCGGCGGTGGTGGAGGTGACCGACGAGACGGTCGGGTTGACGATGGCGTTCAGCACCAAGTCGTTGCCGGTGCCGCCGACATAGTCGACCGTGTAGAGGTCGCCGTTGCTGGTCAGCGTGGCGCCCTGCGCCAGCCCGGACAGCGTGTTGGAGACCGCCCCGGCGCCGGTTTGGTTGATGATCGTGTAGGTGGCGGCGTTGACGGCATTGAAGCCGTTGACGCGCGCTACGGTGAGGGCGCTGGATCCGCTGGCCAGCGTGACGCCGCCGCTGACGATCACCTGGTCGTAGGTGGTGCCGGGCGAGCCGGTGCCGGCGATCTCCACCGCCAGGGTGCCGCTCATCGCCAAATTGCCGTTGACGGTCAGCGCGCCGATGCCGCTGTTGGTGCCGGCGACGCCGGGCGCCAGCGTGGCGCCGGAGGCCACCGTCAGCGTGTTGGACGAACCGCTGGTGAAGAGGCTGCCGGTGCCGCCCAGCGTGGCGCCGGAGGCCACCGTCACGCCCATGGTGCCGTCGAGCGCCCCCGTCACCAGCAGCGTGCCCGCCGACACGGTGGTGGGGCCGCTGTAGCTGCTGGTGCCCGACAGGGTCAGCGTGCCGGTTCCGGTCTTGGTCAGGCCGTCGTTGCCGCCGATGGCGCCCGACAGGGTGACGGCGCCGGCGGTGTTGATGGTGGCGCCGTTGACCCCGGTGTCGAAAGCGTTGTCGATGGTGCCCGCCCCGGTCACCGTCAGCGTGCCGCCGTTCAGCGTCACGGTGCCGCTGCCCAGGTTGGCATCGCCGGCCACGCTCAGCGTGCCGCTGCCCCGCACCGTCGTGGTGCCGGTGAAGCCGCTGCTGTTGCTTCCCGACAGCGTCAGGGTGCCGGTGCCGTCGAGGGACAGCGTGCCGCTGCCGCTGATGGTGCCGGAGAAGGTGGTGGAGTTGTTGTTGATCCCGGTGGTCAGCGTGTTGGCGCCCAGCGCCACCGAACCGGCACCGGCGAGCGAGCCGATGGTCTCGTCGCTCGACAAGGTCAAGGTGGTGCCGGCGCCGACCGTCACCGCGCTGTCGTCGCCGATCGCCGAACCGCCCGACACCGTCAATCCGCCGCCCGACAGGGTGGTCGCACCGGAGTAGCTGCTGTTGCCCGACAGGGTCAGCGTGCCGGCCCCGATCTTGGTCAGGCCGCCGGTGCCGGTGATGGCACCGGAGAAGGTGGCGGTGCCGCTGGACAGGCCGACAGTCAGCGTGTGGCTGCCGAGCGTCACCGTGCCGGAGCCGGTGAGCGATCCAATGGTCTCGGCCGCCGCGAGGGTCAGGATGGCGCCGGAGTTCACCGTTACGGCGCTGCCGTCGCCGATGGCGCTGCCGCCCGCCGCCGTCAGGGTGCCGGCGCTGCTGGTGATCGACCCGCTGTGGCTGTTGCTGCCCGACAGGGTCAGCGTGCCGGTGCCGGCCTTGGTCAGGGCGCCGGTGCCGCTGAGGGTGCCGGAGAGGGTTAGGGCGTTGGTGGTCTTCACCGTGCCGCTGCCGGTCATGACGATGGCGTTGGTCAGGGTCTGGCTGGTCGCTGTGGTGGTCAGCGTGCCGCTGTTCAGCGTGATGGTGCCGCTGCCGATGGTGCCGGTCGTACCCAGTTCCACCTCGCCGCGCAGCGTGGTGCCGCCGGAGTAGCTGTTGCCGGCACTGCTCAGCGTCAGCTTACCGGAGTCGAGCTTGGTCAGGCCGCCGCTGCCGGTGATGGCGCCGGACAGGGTGACGGCGTTGGCGTTGGTGACGGAGGCGTCGGACGACAGGGTGATGGCGTTGTCGATGGTGGTGGCGCCGGTGACGGTCAGGCTGCCGCCGCTCATTGTCAGCGTACCGGTGCCGAGATTGGCGTCGCCCGCCACCTGCAGCATGCCGGCGTTGACGGTGATGCTGTTGATGCCGGTGTCGCCGCTGGCGGTGTTGTTGGTGCCGCCCAGCACCAGCGTGCCGCTGCCGCTCTTGGTCAAGGCCGCCGCATCGCTGGTGCCGTTGTCGGCCAGGGTCGAGTTGATGGTCAGCGTGTCGCCCTCACTGACGCTGACGCCGAAGCTGTTGCCCAGCGTGAAGCCGTTGCCAGTGATGGTGATCCCCCGGCTGTCGGTGTCGCTGTCCATCTCCAGCGTCACGCCGCTCCGCACTGTCAGGGTGCTGGGCAGCGTGATGGTGCCGGCCAACGTCCCGGCGAAGCGGATGGTGACGTTGCCCGAGACGGCGTTGGCGAGGGTGATCGCCTCCCGCAGGTCCAGGCCGCCGCCATCGGCCTTGTCGGCGGTGTAGGTGCCGGCCGGCGCGCTGCTGTCGATGGCGGTGACGTCGACCACCAGATCGTTCGTCACGCTGATGCTGAACGTCTTCTCAGAGGTGGCGGTGCCGTCGCCGACCTGCACGCGGACGGAATAGCTCTGCCCGCCGGTCAGGGTGGCGGCGTTGTTCGCGAGCAGCGCGGTGCCGGATATGGTGAACAGCGCGTTGTCGGTGTCGCCCGTGCCGCTGACCAGCGTGTAGGTCAGGGTCTGGCCGGTGTCGGCATCGGTGGCGGACAGGGTGCCGACCACCGCGTTGGTGCCGTCGAAGATGGTGACGGAGCTGTTCGACAGGGCGATGTCGGTCGGCGCGTCGTTGATCGAACTGGCGGTGACCACCGTGCTGCTGTTGGCGCTGCTGCTGCTCGTGCCGTCGCTGGCGGTCAGGGTGAAGGTGGTCTGCACCGTGCTGCCGGGCGCCACCTGGTTGTTGGTGGGGGTGAAGACCAGCGCCTGCAGCAGGGTCTGCAGGTCGCCCGGCGTGGTGGCGGTCAGTGTGTAGTTGCCGGCCGTGCCGGTCAGCCCGCCGCCGGCGCTGGACAGCGTGCCGTTGGCCGCGGTGTAGGCGATGGTGACGGTGAAGCTGCCGGTGCTGTCGTCGGTGTCGCCCACCGTTACGCTGCCGAAGGGCGTGGTGGTGGCGTTGTCGTCGACGGTGCCGGCGGTGGTGAAGGTGCCGGCCAGTGTCGGGGCCTGGTTGACCGGCCCGGTCAGCACGACGTCGTTGCTGTTGCTGCCGGCGGCATAGCTGACGGTGATCGACCCGCTGTTGAGGCTCAGCGTGGCGCCCGACGCCAGCCCGGTGAAGGTGCCGGTGACGGCATCGCTGCCGTCGTTGGCGATGATGACGAAGCTGTCGCCGTTCGCCGTCTTGGCCGGGACATAGGCGCCGCCAGTGGTCAGGGTGGCGCTGCCGACGTCGACCGCCCCGGTGACCGCCACCTGGTCGTAGTTGCTGGTGCTGGCCAGATCGACCGCCAGCGTGCCGCCCGACTGGATGGTCAGGCCGCCGTTGACGGTCAGGGTGCCGACGCCGTTGTTGGTGCCGGCGATGCCCGGCGACAGCGTGCCGCCGGACTGCACGGTCAGACCACCGTTGACGGTGCCCGTGCCTGCCAGCGTGCCGCCGTTGCCCACCGTGACCGCTCCGGCCGAAGCGCCGTTCAGGGTGCCGGTGACGACCATCGTGCCGGCGCCGACCGTGGTGGTGCCGGTGTAGGTGCCGGTGCCGGTGCCGGACAGGGTCAGCGTGCCGGCGCCCGACTTGGTCAGGTTGTAGGATCCGCTGATGGCGCCCGACAGGGTGAGCGCGTTGCCGGAGCCGACGCTGACGGTGCCGTGGCCGCTCCCCAGCGCGATGGCGTTGGCCAGCGTGACGGCGCTGCCGGTCACGTCCAGCGTGCCGCCGTTCAGCGTGATGCCGGCGCTGCCGATGTTGCCGGAACCGGTGATCGACAGGGTGCCGGCGCTGACGGTGGTGGTGCCGGTGTAGCCGTTGGTTCCGCTCAGCACCACCGTGCCGGCGCCGACCTTGGTCAGGTTGTAGGCGCCGGACACGGTGCCGCTGATCGTCAGCGTATCGCCGCTGTTGTAGGAGCCGATGTCGGCGTTCGCCCCCAAGGTGACGGTGCCGGTGATGGTGGCCGTTCCGCCGTTGACCTTCACCGCGCCGATCCCGGACGACACGCCGATGCCGCTGATCGTCAGGTTCTCGGCGATGGTCAGGCCGGTGCCGATGCGCAGGGTGGCGCCGCTGGCGACGGTGGTGCCGGCGGCGGTGCTGCCCAGCGCGTTGGCGTGGGTGATGTACAGGACGCCGGCGCCGACGGTGGTGGCCTCGGTATAGCTGTTGTCGCCCGACAGGGTCAGCATTCCGCTGCCGGCCTTGGTCAGGGCATAGGAACCGCTGACCACGCCCGACAGGGTCAGGCCGGTGCCCGACACGCCGATGGTGCTGTCGGCACCCATGGCGACGGTGCCGCTGACGGTGGCGCTGCCGCTGGTCACCTGCAGGGCGCCGGCCGACGACACGCCGGTGCCGGAGACGGTGAGGTTCTCCGCCAGCGTGACGCCGCTGGCGACCGCCAGGGTGGCGCCGCTGTCCACCGTGGTGCTGCCGGCGGTGGTGCCCAGCGCGTTGGCGTGGCCGGCGACCAGCGTGCCGGCGCTGATGGTGGTGGCGCCGGTGTAGCTGTTGTTGCCCGACAGGGTCAGGCTGCCGCTGCCCGCTTTGGTCAGGGCGTTGGCGCCGCTGACCACGCCGCTGATGGTCAGGGCGCTGGTGGTGGTGACGGTGGCGTCGGCGTTCAGCGTGACGGTGCCGCTGACCGTGTTGGTGCCGCTGGCGCTGATCAGCGCGCCGCCCGACGAAACGCCGCTGCCCGACAGGGTCAGGTTCTCGGCGACGGTGATGTTGCCCGACAGGGCCAGTGCGGCGCCGTCCGCCACCGTGGTGCCGCCGGTGGTGCTGCCCAGCGCGTTGGCGTGGTTGATCGTCACCGTACCGGCGTTGATGGTGAAGGCGCCGCTGAAGCCGCTGTTGTTGCCGGACAGGGCCAGGTCGCCGCCGGCGGCCTTGGTCAGGGTGCCCGACCCGCTGATGAGGCCGGAGATGGTGGCGCTGCCGCTGGGGGCGACGCTGATCGTGCCGGTGTTGCTGCCGATGGAGATGGCATTGTCGATGGTGCCGACGGCGCCGCTCAGCCGCAGCGTGCCGCCGTCCAGCGTCAGGGTGCCGGTGCCCAGGTTGCTGTCGCTGGAAACCAGCAACGTGCCGGAGGTGAGGGTGATACCGCCGGCGAAGCCGCTGCTGTTGGAGGTGCCGGACAGAGTCAGAGTCGTGGCGCCGCTATTGGCGCTCAGCGTCAGGCTGGACGCCGAGGTGCCGGTGATGGCACCGCTGAAGGTCTGGTTGCTCGTCAGGCTGAGGGTCAGCGCGTTGGCGCCCAGCGCCAGGGTGCCGCTGCCCGACAGGTTGCCGATGGTCTCGGTCGCCGAAGTGAGGCTCAGCGTGGCGCCCGACGCCACCGAAACCGCGCTGCTGTCGGCGAGCGCGGTACCGGCGCTGCTGTTCAGTGCCAGGGTGCCGGCGCTGACGGTGGTGGCGCCGGCGTAGCTGTTGGTGCCGGTCAGGGTCAGGGTGCCGGCGCCGGTCTTGGTGACGCCGCCGGTGCCGCTGATGATGCCGTCGAAGCTCGTGCTGGTGTTGGCGCCGCCGACGCTCAGCGTGTTGCCGCCCAGCGTGACGCTGCCGGATCCTGCCAGCGACCCGATGGTCTCCGCCCCCGACAGGTTCAGCGTGGCGCCCGCCGACACCGTCACGGCGCTGCCGTCGCCGATGCCGTCGGCGACCGTCAGCGTGCCGGCGCTGATGGTGGTGGCGCCGCTATAGTCGTTGCCGCCGGTCAGCGTCGCGGTGCCGGTACCGGTCTTGGCGATGGCGCCGGCGCCGGTGATCTTGCTGGCGACGGCCAGCGTGTCGCCGGTGCCGTTGGTCAGCGTCAGCGTGACGCCCGACGACACGGTGATGGTGCTGCCGGTTATGGTCAGGCCGCTGGCCGCATCGGCGTCGAAGGTCAGGTTCTCCGTCACCGCCAGGTCGGAGCCCAGCGTGATGCTGCCGCTGGCCAGCGAGGAGGCGAACTTGATCGTCTGGGTGCCGGTGGTGTCGGCCAGGGCGATGGCCACGGCCTCGCGCAGAGCGATGCCGTCCGCCACGCCGGTGCCGGCGGCGTCGGCGGTGTTGGTGACATAGATGGTGTCGCTGGTCACCGTCACGTCGGCGGTGGTGCTGCCGTCGTGCCCGTCGGTCATGCTGTAGCGGATGACGGTGTCGCCGGTCGGCGTGTCGTTCCGGTACAGGATGTTCCGCATCACCGTCTGGATCAGCGTCGCGGTGGCGCTGCCGTTGAAGGTGACGGTCAGGGTGCCGCCGGTGTTGCTGACGGTGCCGAAGACGGCGTTGGCATTGCCGGTATCCAGCAGGTTGCCGCCGCTTTCGGAGAAGGTGGCGTTGCTGTTGAACGAGAAAACGTCCGACGACAGCGGCACCGCGGTGCCGGAAACGGAACGCTGGACGGTCAGCACGCTGCCGCTCCAGCTGGCCGCGCCGTTCTCCGCATCCGAAACGGTGGCGTCGGTGCCGGAATCCAGCAGCACCGTGTTGCCTTCGCCGGCCCAGGCGACGCTGTCCCCGGTCAGGCTGCCGATCACCGGGTTGGCGTTGTGGCCCGACACGGTGATCCCGACGCCGGTGGAATCGGAGATGTCGCCATAGATCGTGCCGTTCCAGTCGTCGGCCGAGGCGATCTTGTAGCTGGTGGCGTCGGTGGCGCTGGTGCCGTCCTTGTTCAGCAGACCATCGATGCTGGTCTTGGTCCCCCCGCTCAGCGTGACGGAGAATCCGGTGGCGCTGGTGATCTCCACCGCGCCGCTCAGGGCGACGGCGCTGCCCGCCCCGCCCTGGCCGGTGATGGTCAGCTTCGACAGGTCGATGTCGTTCGTCGCCCCCGGCTGGTGGACCAGATTGGTGCCGGTCACCGTCAGCACGCCGGTCGTCGCGTTGTAGGTGACGGAGGTGATCGCCGGCTTCTGCGTGTTGGACACGGTGATGCCGTTGCCGGCGCTGTCCGCCGCCGCCGACAGCGTGCTGTCCCAGCCCGTCGCCGCCGCCAGATTATAGGTGGTCGTCCCCTGCGAACTGCCGCCGTCCTTGTTCAGCAGCCCTTCCACATAGGCCTGGTCGGTCGACCCCAGCGTGATGGTGAAGCTGTTGGAGCTGGGAGTGGAGGTGACCGAGGAATCGCTGGTCAGCGTGTAGGTGTTGCCGCCCTCGCCGGTCAGGGTGAGCTTGGTGACGTCGATGCTGTCGCCGTTGCCGATGTTGGTGCCGGTCACCACCAGCGTGTTGGTGCCGGCGTTGTAGGTGGCGGAGGTGATGGAGGGAGCGGTGTCGATGACGATGGCCTTGGAACCGCCCAGCGACGATCCGCTGCCGGTCGCCGGCAGGGTCAGCGTCGCGTCGTTGCCGGCCGCGTCCTTGATCGTCCCGCCGTTCAGCACCAGGGCGGAGGTGGACTGGTAATCCAGGTCGGACGACGTGTCGCCGGCCTGCACCGTATAGGTGAAGGTCAGCGTGTTGGTGCCCGTCCCGCTGACGTAATCGATCGTCCGGTCGGTGGTGCCGGTTTCCAGCGTCAGCCGCGGCGTGCCGGTGACCGTCACGTTTTCGGAGAAGGTCACCTGGACCGACACGGTGCTGCCGACGCCATAGGTGCCGTCTGCGGTGCTGGACGTGACGCTGGTGACCGTCGGCGTGACATCGTCGGTAACGGTGATGTTCGCGGTGTCGGTGTCGGTGGAAAAAGCGGTGGCGCCGCCGTTGGTGCTGGTGTCGGCCGTGCTGCCGGCGGTGCCGCTGGTCTGGTCCCAGGCGCGGAAGGTGACGGCGTTGCCGACCGTGCCGGCATAGCCGCTGTTGGCCTTGAAGAACAGGCGGGTATTGGCGTCTGCCTTCAAAAGCAGGGCGCTGGTGTTCGTGACGGCGCCGACCGAACTCCAGTTGCTGCCGCCGTCGGTGGTGTAGTACCAGCTGCCGTTGGACGCATCGACGGCGGTCAGGGCGATGCCGGTGGAGGCGCTGCTGTCGGCATCGGTTACGTTGCTCAATGCACCGCCGCTGTCGATCAGCGACGACACCAGCGTGCCGACGGCCCCGCTAGGCGTGTTCACCGCAGCAGACTGGTTCTCGCCGCTTAGGACGGGAGTCTTGCTGGCATCAAGGACGGGAGCGGTGTTGGTTGGTCCTGTAGCGACCGTAGCAAGAAGTAGCTTATCAAGCTCCATTTTCACAATGCTTGAGTCATAAGAAATAGTAAAGCTTGTAATGTCTTTGAACTCTGCTAGGGATGTGAAGTCTGTAGATTGCTTCAATTGCTCCGCGTAGCTTCCGGAAAATGTGGCAGTCCCGCCGCCGGATTTTGTGGCTGTAAAAGTGACAGTAATTACTTGGGAAGTGGTTGATGGAAGATCAAAAGCAAAATCAAAAGAGGAAAGCCCGAATGCACTTCCATCGTTGCTTGTAAAAGTCAAACTGCTTATAAGTCCAGTTCCGCCTCCAATATAAAGAGATGCATCTCCGGTTCCGCTCATGCCGGTTTGAGTAGAATTGTTGATAGTATAAGTAATTGCATTAGTTCCACTGCTGACGACGGACAGGTTGAGTCCGCTCTTAGTAGCGCCAGCGCCTCCGTCGGCAGAAATATCAATTGCGCTAACATTATTCGCTGGACTAGCTACAGTAAAATTAGATGATCCAAACTCCATGACGGTACCTTTTAATGGCGCCGTCAGCAATGTGGAAAAGGATGCCGTTGCATCACTGGTGAACGGATTCGAAGCTTCGATGCTGCCGCTTGCCTTTTCCAGCGCCCAGTCGCCGCCCTGCTGTATTGGACCTGTGCTGTTGGTCGAGGCCGCGACATCCGCATGTGTCGCGTCCGCCATGGCGGAGAGAAAGGCGTCCCCCCTGCCGCCCGCGACTTGGCATCCGTAAAGAAGGAGATCCCCGTCCGAGGTGAGCGCCGCTCCCACTGCCGCCAAATCGGCTCCCCTCTGCTGCACCGACTGGCTGTCCAGCGTCAGCGTTCCGAGATTCACATAGCCTTCGTTGCCGTGACTCACGATGTGGATGGCGTCGTATCCATGATGCGTCTCCGCCCATCGTGCCATCTGCGACAAGCCGTCCTGGGAGGTGTCGAGCAGCACGACCTCGACCCCGGCCTTCGCCCCTTCCGCCAGGGATTGCCAGCCGGCAACGTTCCGGTCGATGAACACCGCTTCCTTGCGCCCACCGTTCGCCAACGGTTCGGCGTCACGAAAGATCTGCGGAGACGGCACCGCATCGGCCACTGGAGCGGAGACGGCGAGTGCCACCACATCCGCGATGGCCGTCTTCGTTGCATCGTGGTCGGTCGCCGCCGTGTCGGTGTGGATGTCCGGTTGAACCGTGGCCGTGGGATCGGCTGCCGTCGCCACGCCGGCGGCGTCGAACATGAAGCGCGGTTCCAGCGCCATTGCGAACATGGAGGAGGACGGTTTGCGCGTCTTGCCGGCGCCGCCGTTTCCGCCAACGCCCTTCGCACCGTACTTGCGCGCCATAGCCCTTCTCCCCGACATTCCCCGCTACACCGGAAGCGGTTATCCATAAGTATGAGATTGCAGGGACGATACCACTTCGTCACGTCTCCGTACAACGATCGGAAACCTCACGGTTGCAGAATCCTTGACTCATTTTTGCCCGATTCGCATCCCTGCATGACAAGATGCGCGCTTCATTTTGCAGTACTTCGCTGATTATTGTTTCAAAAGTTTCAGCTTTGTCATGACAACCAGCTTAAGTCATGAAGCAGACAGCCGAGACTGCATACTGTGGTATGGCGCCCCTGCATAAACATGCCGCCTCTTGGTTTGCATAGATAGAAAAGTAACTTTTTATTCAGAAATTACGGATGAACTATCGCGATTAGGGTATATTCCTTTATTTTCTCTACCGTTCCAGCGCGGGAGCCTCCGTTCCAACCGGTGGGTGCTCGTCGCCGCTCGCTTCAATTGGCATCAATCGGTTCGGAGATTTCCCCATGGACGCCTATATCGGCCTGATCTTCCCATTTGCCGGCGCCTTCGCACCGCAGGGAACCGCGCAATGCCAGGGTCAGCAAATGGCCATACAGCAGAACCAGGCGTTGTTTTCGATCGTCTACAACATGTATGGCGGTGATGCCCGAACCACTTTCAATCTGCCGGACCTGCGCGGCCGCATCCTCGTCGGCGCCGGTGCCAGCCCGTTTTTGAACACGACCCTCAATCCCGGCAGTTCCGGTGGTGCGGCGACCAGCACGCTCAACCTGGCCAACCTGCCACTGCACACGCACAACGCCACCTTCACGCCGGGCGGCGGCTCCTCCACCTCCACCATCAACGCCACCGTGTCGATCCCGATTTCAACGGCGCAGGCCAATCTGCCGACGCCGGCGGCCGGCACCAACTATCTCGGCGGCGTCAAGGTCAGCGACGCCGCCAACTTCACCGATTGGCAGACCGAAGGCCCCTACACCACCACCCCCGGCAGCGGTGCGAACCTGACCGGCACCGCCACCGGCACCGTCACGGTGTCCGGCGCCGGCGGCACGGTCACCGTGTCGCCGGGCGGCGGTCAGGCGGTGCCGATGCCCTTCACCAACGTGCAGCCCTATCTGGCGCTCACCATGTACATCGTCACCCTTGGCTATTATCCGACCCGCGACTGACGGCCCGCGACTGACGGTTGGCTGTAATGGCAACGTGCCCATCAGCATTCCCGCGGACAGCCGTGGGCGCTGACTTGGCCGTCCGGTTCCTTGCCCATCCTGCCAGGGTCTACCCCGCTGCCGCCTTTCCCACCCTTCATCCGCGAAGGCCTTCAACGGATCTTCGATCCGCGTGATGCCGTCAGTGCCGGCTTTGCCGGCGCAAGAGGCCGGATCCAGCCCGCTCAATTACCGATCTGCGGAGCTTTCCGGGTCCCAGCCTTCGTGGAGGTGATGGTGAGAGAGGTGGCGGCCAGCCGGGCCGGAGACGTCTCCGTCATTCTCTTGGCAGCGCAACGCGCGCACGCAAAAAGGGATAAAAAAAGTCAACCTATAAATTTAATCTGAATATTTTTGGTCTTATATCTCTTTAGGAGAATATCTGCATATATTTTCCACAGCGTTCAGCCTTCGGCCCGCGTCCCGTTTCACGGCGGCGCGTCATTGTCCGCTTCAATCAGCCATAATCACATCGGAGGTTTCGTCATGGAAGCTTATCTCGGCCTGATCTTCCCGTTCGCCGGCGCCTTCGCACCGCAGGGCACCGTCCAGTGTTGGGGCCAGGACCTGCCCCAGGGGCAGAATCAGGCGCTGTTCGCGATCATCGGCACCATGTACGGCGGCACCAGCCCGAACTTCAAGATGCCGGACCTGCGCGGTCGCGTCCTCATGGGATCCGGCCTCAGCCCCTATCTGGGCAACGTGAACGTGGCCGTCGCTTCCAGCGGCGGTGCGGCGGCCAGCACGCTCAGCTTGGCCAACCTGCCGCTGCACACGCACAACGCCACCTTCACGCCGGGCGGCGGCTCCTCCACCTCCACCATCAACGCCACCGTGTCGATCCCGATTTCAACGGCGCAGGCCAATCTGCCGACGCCGGCAGCCGGCACCAACTATCTCGGCGGCGTCAAGGTCAGCGACGCCGCCAACTTCACCGATTGGCAGACCGAAGGCCCCTACACCACCACCCCCGGCAGCGGTGCGAACCTGACCGGCACCGCCACCGGCACCGTCACCGTCACCGGCGCCGGCGGCACGGTCAACGTGTCGCCGGGCGGCGGTCAGGCGGCGCCGGCTGCGTTCACGAACCTGCAGCCCTATCTGGCCGTCACCATGTACATCGTCACCATGGGTCTTTTCCCGACCCGCGACTGACGATAGGCTGGCGCCCCGGTTCCGCGTTCCGCGGGCCGGGGCGTTTTCCGATCCGCAAGAGCCGCGGAACGCCACCCTGTCCCCGGAACGCCCGCCATGACCGCCGATTACAGCACGCTGTCCGCCGAACGCTTCACCCCCCATGTCGGCCAGGCCTTCCGATTCCTGGCGCCGGAGGACCGGTCCCCGATCGCCGAGGTCGAACTGACCCTGGTCCTCGAACGGCCGGAGTTCACCCCCCGCTGGGCGAAGCGGACATCCTTCGCCTTGACGTTCGAAACGCCGGGAGAGAGCGGGGTGGGGAACGGCAATTTCCTGATCGATCACCCGACCGAGGGGGCGATGGGGCCGTTCTTCGTCGTCCGGTCGATTCCGCGCGACCCGGCGCGCGCCTGCTTCGAACTCGTCCTGAACTGACCGCCGCGCCGCGATCGGTCACCGCGATCAGCCTTTGCGGACCGCCGTTCCCGTCCTGCGGAAGCGGCGGTTCCCATTTCAGGGGCCGGCTCAGAGGCCGACCTTCTGCGCAGTGGCCGGCACGCCCTGCCGCATCTGGGGCGGAAGGATCTGCGGCGGCAGATGCTGGATGCCCGGATGGCCGGGCGGCAACCAGATCAGTTCCAGCATCGGCGGGGCCTGCACCAGCATGTCGAATCCCAGCCGGTGATAGAACCAGTGGACCCGTGTGTCGGTCTCGCTCACCGACAGGGTCATGGGCAGGCGAAGCTGCATCGCCGAGCCTTGCAGGCTGCGCAGCAGGTTGGTGCCGATGCCCTTGCCGCGGGCCAGCTTGTGGATCTCCACCTCGGCCACGCGCCAATCCCAGCGTCCCAGATCCATGACGATCCGGCCCACCGCCTGACCGGTCTTCTCCACCACGAAATCCAGATGCTGCGGGTAGCGGGTTTCCTGCCCGATCCGCATGGCGCTGTACTGCTGCTCGTAAAGGGTGCGGATGAAATCGCGGTCGTGGTGGGCCTGGGCGAGCCAGGGACGGGCGTCCATGAACAGGCCCAGCAGGAAATCATCGTCCGACGGCCGGGGAGGGCGCATCGACAGCCCACCGAGCAGCGGCAGAGATCCTTCAAATCCGGCCATCGGCCACGACCTTTCCGGTAGCGCAAGTATCGGAAATGAATAGCCTGGGATGCATCGGTAAAGCAAGGATCTCGCTTCTGGCCACCGACCGGCGGAGCGGAAGCGTTTTCTTACCCAAAGGTTTCCAGGACGGCCATTCAGGGGGATGCGGCATGGGCATGCCGCAGCTCCGGCCGTGACGGGCTCAACCGTTGCGATGCCCCCGAACACTGGTATGTTGATCTGCGAGACGGACAGGGACAGGCGATGCACAGTTGGTATTTCGTCGGCGACAGCCATGTCCAGTCCTTCGAGATCGCGGCCACCTTCGGTCTGTTCCGCCGCCGGTCCCGGTTCCTGATCGTCCCCGGCGCTACCGCTGTCGGCCTGCGCAATCCGGAAAGCCAGACCCAGGCCATCGTCCATTTCCAAAAGGCATTGCTGCCTGTTCTGCCGGGCGTCGTTCCGGTCATCCAGCTTGGCGAGGTCGATTGCGGATTCGTCATCTGGTGGCGGGCCCAGACCCTTGGCGAGCCGGTGGAGGCGCAATTGGCGGCCTCCATAGCCGCTTATGCAAATTTCCTCGATACGCTGATCGACGCCGGCTACAGCCGGATCGTGGTGACCGGAGCCGTTCCTCCCACCATCCCGGATGGCCATCGCCATGGGGCGGTGGCGCGTGCCCGTCACGCGGTGACCGCAAGCCTGCGCGAACGCACCGACCTGACGATACGCTACAACCAGCTGCTTGCGGCGGAAGCGGCCCGGCGGAACCTCCTCTATACCGACATTCTGGCGCGTGTCCTGGACGTTGGAACAGGCGTGATCGCCGACGCCTACCGCAGCCCCACCCCCGGCGACCACCACCTGCATCCGATCCAAGGCGCCCATGCCTGGGCCGAGGCGATCGACAAGCTGGAGATTTGACCCGGACGGATGCTCCTCATCGCGCGCCGCGTTGTGACGGATGCCGGGTTTCCATCACCGCGAAGGCAATCAGCAGCCGCCGCTCGCAGGGGGCGGCAACCGGTTCCACTCCATGGAACGAGCGGTCGGACGGCGCATAGGCCAGCAGATGGTTGGGCCGGTAAGGAGCCTGGGCCACCAAGTCGAAATCGGCGCGCGGGTATCGGTCCATTCCCCGTCCGCGAAAATCAGGATCGCGAGGACGGTACAGCGCCGTGCCCAATTGCGGTGCTTGCGGATTTGACAAGGCGCCGTCCGCCGGCATGTAGAGCAGCATCGAGAACAGTGTCGCCTCGATGTCCGTGTGCGGCAACATGGCGTGGCTGGTGTGGTCCTCGATGATGCGGACGTTCAGCACCGGCGGTGCATCGACCCAGGCCAGCTTGTCGCGAACCTGCGGAAAGCGCTCGGCCATCAGCGCGACGACATCGGGGTTGAACAGGCAGTCGCGCACTGCACGCCATGTCAGCGCCCGCTCACCGCCGCATTGGGCCAGCCAACGGTCGGTCAACTGGACCTGATGACGCGACGGCAGCTCGTCGGTCTGAAAGACACCGAAGGCTGCGGGGTCCGGCCATTGGGCGCAGGCGCGGGCGTAGAGATCGGCGGGCAGGAAATCCGATACGAGCAGATGGGGGAAAGGATCGGTATTGATCGCTGCGTCGGACAATCGGTTCAAAGCATACGATGCGTCGGCGGTCATGCACCCTCCCGATACGGGTCCGTTCAATATACGTGTAAAATAGGTCATAAACACACGCGTAAGGGAAGGGCGTTCGGTCGCCGGAGAGGGCGGCTGCACAAACGGCGAAGCCTGCGCTATAACCAGAGGACGACAACCCTCGGAATGAAGAGAGTCCTCTGATGCGTGCCCACACCCGTTTTTCCCGTATCGCTGCCGTCGCCGTGCTTGCGCTGTCGACCACGCTGGCCGGCTGCCAGACCGGTTCGATGGGCACCAAGGAGGGGTTCGGCACCGTCGGCGGCGCCGTCGCCGGCGGCCTGATCGGCTCGCGCTTCGGCGGCGGCTCGGGCAAGCTGGTGGCGGTCGGCATCGGCACGCTCCTGGGCGCCTTCGCCGGGCGCGAACTCGGTGCCTCGCTCGACCGTGCCGACCAGGCCTATGCCGACCGTGCCGCGGCCCAGGCCTACAGCGCCCCCATCGGCCAGCGGATCACCTGGAACAACCCGCAGTCCGGCAACCAGGGCGTCATCGTGCCGGTCAAGGACGGCTATGACGGCTCCGGCGCCTATTGCCGCGAGTTCCAGCAGACCATCGTCGTCGGCGGCCGCACCGAACAGGCCTTCGGTACCGCCTGCCGCCAGCCCGACGGGTCGTGGAAGATCGTGGGGTGAGGGGAGCCTCCGCTTCGAACACGCCATTCCCGGGCGGCTGGAAAGGCCCGTGCCGGCAGTGTATCTTGCGGTAGCCTGCTGCAATGTAGCGGCCGTCAGATTTTCGCCTGCTTAACTTTGCTTATGCATTGTTTTGCCGGGCAGTACCCAGGCAGTCTCCGGTTCTGTACGGTCGCTGCGTCGCAAGATTCTCTGTTCAAGGTCGGAATATGCAAGGCAGCCCGCAAGAGCGCAAGGAAGTGAAACAGCCGGCCTTGTCCGCCGAGGCCATAGAGACTTGGCGCAGGAACATCAAGGCCAGCACCTTCTCGCTCTACCATCTGGAGATGGGACGGGCCTTGCGGCGCCAGAACGCGCTGCCGGAGGCCGCCGCCGCCCTGGCGCGGGCGGTGGACTGCTATCCCGAGGATCATGCCGCCCGCATCGAACTGTCGGACCTGCTGCGCGGGCAGGGGCGCCCGGACGATGCCGATGCTCTGGACAAGGAAGGGGTGCGCATCGACCCCGCCTATCGTGAGCATCAGGCCATCCATTGGGTGTCCTCCCTCTCCGATCCCACGCCCGAACAGGAAATCGCCCGGATCGAGGAGGCCGTACTGCGCTTCGCCGGCAGCGTCGACCTCGATCTGTGGAAGGCGGCAGCCCTTCTGGACATCGGACGCGACGAGGAGGCCCGGCGGCTCTATGCGCAGGCCGACCTCCAGCAGGTGCGGCAACCGGAGACCGTGGGCGAGCGGCAAAGCCGGACCGGCAGCCTTCTGTTCGGAAACACGGACCTGGAGCGCGCTCTGGCTCCCCTGAACGCCGCCGTGCGGCTCGTTCCGGATCTGCATGCATCATGGTACATGCTGAGTTCCGCGGAACTGGCGCGCGGACATTGGGCTGCGGCCGAGGCCGCTGCCCGCGAAACGGTGCGGTGCGCTCCGAAGAATGCCTATTTCTATCAACAGCTTGCCTTGGTTCAGCTGGGTCAGGGGGCTGTGGACAAGGCTACGGACAGCCTGAACCAGGCGTTGGCCGTGGCGCCCGGCCATTTCGACATCGTTCCACGCTTTGCTCTGGTTGAGGCTTCGCGCGGACAAGCAGACGCCGCCCTCGCGATCCTCAATCGCGCTCTGCGCGAGCGGCCAAACGATTTCTGGCTGACCGTCGACGAGGCCATTGTCTATGAAGCGGCCGGCCAGCACTCCACCGCGCTGAACGCCATTGGGCGACTGGTCGCGCCTTACGCGGCGATCCTGCCGAAGAGCCTGATCTGGCGGCCCTGGGCGGCTCCGGCCCTGGCCCGCCTGCTGGAAGCGATCGGCCACCCGGTTCCGAGCCACCTTCTGGCCTTCATGAAGATCTCGCCCTGATGCGAGGGTTAGCGCGGTCCGTTGTGCATGTCGCACCAGATCTGGGACACATCCAACTTGCTGTGCAGTCGATAGCCCTGCTCCTGCAGGAACCGGAAAACCGGGCTTTTGGCCGGGGCATCCAGGCGGAACCCCAGATCCTCCACGACGATGCAGCGGGGCCGGTAGCGATGGAAGTCATTCGACTGCAGCACATCCAGGTCGCAGCCTTCGGCATCGACGGACAGGATGTCGACCGCCGTCCCCGCGGGCAGATGGGCATCCAGGATGTCGTCCAAGCGCCGGGGTGTCAGCGTCAGGGTTTCGGCAACGCTGTAATGGGCAGGCAACTCCGCCGAACGGCCGGGTTTCGCACTGTTCAAGGCTGGTTCGTTGAACATGACGAAGGGGACCGGTTCCGTGCCTGTGCCGACCAGGCATTCCAGATTGACGTCCTGCGGCCGATGACGACGGAAGGGCTCCATGCTCCCGGGGGTGGCATCGATGTTGATCCCGCGCCAGCCCCGGAAATGGAAGATACAAGTGTTCGAGCCAAAAAAAGGATGATGTGCCCCTACATCGATATAAAATCCAGTCTCCTGATCCTGGAAGATCCTAAGAAGAAGACGATCCTCTCCCTCAAAGCTATAGCAAACCTCTGCGAATGGGCTGGTGAGTATTGAGATAAGCTGCTGACCGCTAAGCTTTGAGTAGTCGAGAGGCATGGAAGTGTCTCAACCCTTTGCTGACCCTAAGGCTTGCGAACAAGCACGGGTCTGTTGCCGTGGAATTCACATCTTCATAGGTATATACTCCCCGAAAGAGCGAATCAAGTGAATAGAAGGGGTCGCCCTATGATAGAAGAATACATGAGATCCACGATGCGTGCCAAAGACAGCATTGAGGAAAAGATATTCGTATATTCAGAAATATTCCAGGCCGAGAGGGGATTGTATAATCAATTACTAAGGGATATGAGTGTTCATCAGGAACCGAAGGACATGAGCCGGACTGACCATAATTCTTGCCCATGCTGTAAGTCTCTGCAAATATCATATTCTTTTTCTTTGCCATACTTCAAAGTCCATAAATTTAAATGGGGAACATCAGAAGAAAATTACCGCAGGATTGTAAAAAAGGAGCATCAAGGTGCGGTGTTTGATGTCGTTTCTTGCAGAGAGTGCAGAGCATTTTTCGTGAAGGAAACCTATAAAGATCTTGTCAGTTATGTTGAATCTCACCCGATCTACCGATCGGAAACCATTCGCCATTGGTTCGACCAATCTCACTTTTTGGTAACGGAAGACGTGTGCCGTCGCATTGCTGTGAACGAAACACTGTCGCCAGTCGAAGCGAGATATCGGCAGCACTTAAACCGTGTCACTCCCTTGCTGAAGCAAGAGAGCCGATTTATGGACGTCGGCGCCAATGTAGGAACTTTTGCCGCATTGCTGGCTGCACAGCGTCCTCATACGGTTGTTCATGCCTGCGAAACCAATCCGGCCTTCCTGGTTGAGGGACAAACCCGATACCCGCACCTCATCTGGGTGGACGAACCCTTAACGAATAGGGCCAAGCTGGAGCCGTTCGACGTTCTTTACGTCAGCCATGTCATCGAGCACATCTGGGATTTGGATGGCTTTGTCGAGGCTCTGCTGGCCCATCTGCGGCCCGACGGGTACTTGATGGTTGCCACTCCAGATGGCGACCACCCTTCGGCAAAGCGCGATGGGACGGACTGGTGGGCTTACATCGTCCCGCATCATTGCCAAGTGCTGACGCTCCTTTCCCTGGACCGGCTGATGGTGCGCCACGGATTGCAGCGCATCGACCATGCGACCGAGGGCGAGGAATTCTGGGCGCTTTACCAGCCGACCCCCAACACCGCCTCTTGACCAGGAGCATGCGCGTGGATCAAGCCGACCAGCTCGACCTTCTCCGTCTGCGAGAGGACCCAGCCACCTACGAGCAAGCAATTCTCCAGTTGCAGGAAGACGCCGCACAGGATTCAGCAGCCCGCTTCATTCTGGAAAGCTGCTATCTGGAGGCGGACCGCGCCGGCGCCTTCGCCCGCTTCCGCAAAAGCCGCGAGATGACAGCGATCCGGCGTCTGATGTCCATTCTCAACGTCGACCTGACGATGGGCGTGGTGGAGGTCGGCGGGGGGCCGGGCTTTCTCGCCGAAGCCCTGGCGAAAGACGGGGGTCTCAATGTTGCCCTGCTGGAACCGAATGGCGAGATGGTGACAGGGACGGGCCATCTGCGGGCGCATTGCCCCGACACCCTGACGCTCTGGAACGATCTGTCCGCTTGGCACGCGGACGTGGCCCGCTATGGTCTGCTGGTCACCCGGAACTGCATCCATCACTTCCCGAACATCTCGTTCGTCGCGGCGACATTGCGCCAGAAGCTGATCGACGGAGCCATCTGGTTCGCCGTTCGGGAGTGGTATGCCGATACGAGCCAGGAGCTTTACCAACAGCTGAAGACCCATCCGCTGTCTCAACGCTTCGGCTTATACGAGTGGCCCTTTCCGGCCCGTCACTATGTCGAAGCGATCGAGATCGCGGGTTTTGAACTGCTGGCCGTCGTGCCGGCGGGCTACGACGGCGATTGTCTGTGCAGCTACGCCGAAGCCCCACCCGATGCCGAGACATCTGCCCGCACACAGGCGTTCGACGCCCTCCTGGGGAGCTGTCCCCAGGAGACAGTCGACCGGTTCTGGTCCGCACAAGGATCCCGCGGAAAGCCGACCAAATGGTCTCCTTACCTGCGTCCCCAAGTCCTGGTGTTCCGGCGCCGGTCCATCTGAGCGTTCATCAGGCTCGCGACATCGGCGGTTAAGCCAAGGCCATCATGCGCTCCCACCGCTTCCAGGCCTCGACGATGATCGAGCTCAGACGGTAGGGAGCGCTGCCCCTCAAGTCGATGGTGAGACGTGTCTGGACATGCCGAAGATTGTTGTTTATTGCGAGATGAGTCAATCGGCCCTTAGATGGACAACCCCGTCGCGCTCCACCGCATTCAGGTCGGCGGCAAGAACCGTCCAGCCCGCGCGCCGGCACAGGTCCGACATCTCGGCGACGCTGTTGCGCGGCCACCACATCTCTTCGTCGGGCAGGGATTGGAAGGAGACCGGAACGCCTCCGCGCTCCCAGCCATAGCGGTCCAGCTTCTCCCAAGCCGCGTAATTCAGCACGGCCTGCGCACCCGGCTTCATCTTGGGGTTCACACGGCGCAGGATGTGCTCGATGTCCCCCTGCGCCCAATGGCAGATTACGCCCCAGGTGAAGAAGAAATCGAAACTGCCGTCGGACACGCTGGTGAATTCATTGTCCTGCACCTGATGGTGGATCAGCCGGCCATTATAGGACGGGATGTCGATCCAGCGGCCGATGTCCTGGAAATCGACGGTGTGCAGCCGTCCCTCCGGCAGATGCTCCAGCAGGGCGCGGGTCCAGGATCCCCCGCCCGGCCCCAGTTCGAGGACGGTCATGTCGGGACGCAACAGCGGCGCCACGATGTCGAGAAAGACGCGGCGGTACGAACCGCCGATCATCGCCTCTTCTTTCAGCCTGTGAGGATCCGGAGGGTCGGCCAGCACGTTTCCGCTGCTGTAGCCGTAGTCGAATTCCTGTCTCATCCATTCCAGACTGGGCATTCTTCCGTTTCCTTTACCGGGACTTTTCGCGGAACTGTGCGGCGAGGTCTTCGAGCATGGCCATCCGCTCCTCCGCATCCGCCCGCTGGCCGATCTTCGCCATGATGTCCTGCATCAGGTTGTGCAGCATGGCGTGCTCGCGGATGGTCAGCGTCTGCGGCGAGGTGAAGGGCCAGGACTCGAAGGTCGCAGGCTGTCCGATCCCAAGAAACCAGGCCGTGCGCTCGTCGATCCCGCCGAGCATGGACGCGTCCAGATACATGCGCTCGGCATCTTCCGGGTTCTTGTTCACCTGGAAGAACAGGGAGGTGCGGGACATCCCCCGCGCCGTGATCGGACGGGCGCGATGGACGCCGTAGGTGTTGTAGATGATGACGCTGCCACGCGGAACGGCGAAGCTGACGATGTCCTTGGCGTGGTTCTTCTCGACATACTCGTCCGTCAGGTCGGAAGACGCGATGTCCATGCTCCAGCGATGGGAACCCCGGATGAACTGGAACTCGCCGCCATTCGGCTCCGTCAGGTAGTAGATGAAGATCAGGCCGGCCATGTCCTGCTTGGTGGACTTCAAGTTCTTGTTGTCGGTGTGCCATTGCATCCGGTGGCCGGCCCGCGTCGTATAGATGCGCTTGGAACCGATGCGATGGCCGTCGCCCAGAAGCATGTCGCAAAGAGCAATATTCCGCTCATCGGTCACCAGATCGAATGCCGTGCGGGAAGCGGCAAGATACTGGTTGAAGTAGGTCTGAAGGCCATTCACGACGGGCGTCAGCCTGTTGCTGTTTATCTGCAGTTCGAGCGGCCCGATCTCGTCGAAAATCCTGTCGATCGCCTCCGGCGTCAACGCTCCTTCGCATGAGAAATAGCCATCGGTTTCAATGGCCGCCGCGATTTCTTCCGCGGTGGTATTTTTGAATTGCGTTGAAAACATTTGATGACCAATCAGGCAGTGGCGATGACGGACGAACGTAACATACTTCAGCGAAGCCGATTAATGACAAAATGCCTCATGTTTTATAAGGACAGGAGCCTGAATTAAGAATTTAATAAGAAACTCCGCGTTCATGTCGGAAGCGTTTTCTTGGGAAACCGGCGGCCTGTTCATGCCGACGCCTTTGCGCCATACATCCCGTGATGCGGTGACCCGCGGGAGGCGGTCACGGCATATGCATGCCTCTCCCCGCAGCGGCTGGAATGATCTCGGTGATCCGGCTGTTCGAGCGCAGCGTCTTCAGATAGCTCTCCCGGTCGGGCAGCGGGTGATCCCGGCGGATCGTCTCCATGGCCCGCAAATCCTCGCTTCCTGCGATCTTGCGCCATTGCTTCAGCAGGGGGTCGTACATCCGCACGATCCTGGCCGGCGATCCGGCGACGACGCTGAAGGGTGGAACCGTGTCCAGCACGACGCTGTTGGCAGCCACCACGCTGCCGCGCCCGACCGTGATGCCGCCGATGACGGTGGCATTGATCCCCATCCAGCAATTCTCCTCGACCGTCAGCTTGCCGTGGCTCAGCAGTCCCTGCTCCACCACCGGCAGGTCGAGCCGCTCATAGGCATGGTCGACATCCGCCAGATAGACGCGCGGAGCGAACAGGCAGAAGCTTCCGATCTCGAGCCGCTCCGCCGTCGACAGGACGGAATGGCGGCCGACACAGACCTTCTCTCCGATCACGAGGCGCGGCTGGCCGTCCCGCACGCAGACATTCAGCCAGCAATCGTCGCCGACAAGGCTGCCGGCGCCGATCCGCATGCTGTCCATCCCGATCAGCTGTACGTTGATGCCGAAGGTCACCTCCGGATAACGGCCGGCCAGGATGTCGTCGCTTTCCAGCCCTTGGGGCTTCCGGTCCGCAGTCATGAATGCTCCAGGACAATACGCTCGAACCATTCCGCCCGCGCGGCCATGGAGTGGTCCTTAAGAACCCGTGCCTGCCCCCGGGACGCCATCGCCTCCAGCCCGACCCGGTCGGCCAGCAGGGCTTCGATCCGCTCCGGCAAATCCTCGCCCCTGTCGTAGGCGGCCACCTCCAGACCGGGCGCCAGCAAGGACGCCAGTTCCGGGTCCGCTTCGGTCAGCAGCAGCGTTCCGCATCCGGCGGTCTCCAGGATGCGCATGTTCATGGCGGCCCCGGTGATGTCGATATGGATGTTCAGCCCGATGCGCCCGCTTCGGGTCGCCTGGTAGAGAGCCGTTCCCCAGGCCGGCGGACGGCTGATCCGGGCGATCGCCGGCGGCAGGTCCGATCCGCTGTGGTTTCCCAGATGGAAGGCCGCCGTGTAGCGGCCCTGCTCCGCCCCGCGCGCTACGGCTTCCAGCAGCGCAAGGCGCGCCGAGTGCTCCGGCGTGACGTTCCCGACGAACACGACGTCGACCTCCGGATTGCGGGGCGACAGGCGGGGAAGGATCCAGTCCGGGAAGCCGGGGCGATACAGTGCAGTGGACCTGGCTCCCAGTTCGCAAGCCCGCTTCCGGCAGACCGGGTCGGCGGACAGCATCAGGTCGAACCCGGTCCAGTCCGTGCCATCGGGAATGTTCGCCTGCCGCCAGCCGAGAACGAGGCGGGGGCGCCGCTTCAGCGCCGCGACGAAACCGGCGTCCAGCGTAATGGGGTCCAGCAGGTAAAGGACGTCCGGATCGAAGCGGTTCACCTGCTCGACGCACAGGGCGATCGCCTCCGCTGCGCCGGAGGGAGGGAAAAGCCCGTTCTCCCGCGCCCATCGAGCCTGGCCGCTGACCCAGTTGGCGACGATCAACTCGGCCTCGTGCCCGCGCGCCGCCAGATGCGGCGCGATCAGATGGCCGGCCCCGAAGGAATCGTCGAGCAGGCAGCCCAGCTGCTCCGCATAGGAGCGCTCCTGCAGGTGGGGGCGGACGCGGTGGAACTCGCGCAGATAGGTTTCGTAGTAGGTCGCGATTTGCAGGATGCGCATGGAAGGAACCAGTTCAGGACGCGCAGAACGGGGCCGTCACCGGGCGTCCCTCGATGAACAGCATATACCAGAGAACGAGATTGATCCGGGTCCAGCTTTCCAGCGCATCCTTCCAATCGCTCATGCTCCAATTTCGAGCACTGCACTTTGCCATGATGCGATCTCGCTCCGCCGGTCCGTCCCACCAGGGAGCCTCCATCCACAAGGGATGTGCCATCACCTGCCGGTACAGCTCCCCCAGACCCGAATTCAGCCATTCGGCCAGCGGGCTGTTGAACCCGATCTTCTGGCGCCGCAGCCGGATTGTGTCCGGCATGAACCCGGCCATGGCGTCCCGCAGAATGCGCTTGGTGTACCCCTTGCCCAGCTTAGCCTGCGGCGGCAACGCCATGGTGAAAGTGATCAGGCGCCAGTCCATGAAGGGCATCCGCACCTCCACCCCGTGGGCCATGGAACAACGGTCGTAATTGCGCAGGATCGACGGCAGAAGGGTATGGTGAACGTCGTCATAGAGCTTGTCGTTGAGCCCACACAGAGGCTGGTCGAAGTACCAGGGATAGCCGCACAGCACCTCGTCGCCGCCGTGCCCGTCCACGGAAACGGTCACGCCGAACCGCCGCATGGCTTGGTAATTCGCCCAGATCGGCACATTCAGGCCACCATAGACCTCATCGACCGCCCAGACGCTGTCCAGCACATGGTCGAGTGCGGCCGCGGGGTCGAAATTCCAGTGATGCGCCTGGAAGCCGGCATGCCGGACGACCGTATCGGCATGGGGCGTCTCGTCGTTCACCGCATTGGGGAAGGAAGCGATGAAGGCCCTGGGCGGGGTTCCGGCCTCACGCTCCACCGCGGCCTCGTGACGGCGATGCCACGCCATGGTGCCGGCGATGGCGCTTGAATCCATGCCCCCGCTCAGGCTGAGGCCGACCGGCACGTCGCTGCGCAGCCGCAGCCGCACAGCGTCCAGGAACAGGGAGCGGAATGCCTCGACCTGCTCCTCGTAGCGATCCGGCACCTGGGGAAGATGGTCGCGGGTTTCCCACCAGCGGGACAGGTCGAGCCGTCCGTCCGCCGTCACCACCAGCCGGCAGCCGCCCTGCAGCTTGCGCACCCCCGCCATCAGCGTCCTGTCGCTCGAGCCTTCGAAGGCATAAGGGTTTTCGAGCGTCAGCCCCGCCATGTCCCGGTCGAAGCGGCGCTCCATTCCCGCCAGGGCCAGGAACGCCTTCAGTTCGGAGGCGAAGGCCACGCGGCCGGGCAGCACGGCGTAATAGAGCGGCTTGATGCCGAACCGGTCGCGGGCCAGGAACAGCCGCCGCTCCACCGTATCCCAGATGGCCAAGGCCCACATGCCGTTGAAGCGCAGCAGGGCGTCCTCGCCCCACTGGGCATAGGCGGCGCCGACCACCTCGGTGTCGGTCTCGGTCCGGAAGGTCCAGCCGAACGCCTCCAGTTCCGCCCGCAGTTCAATGAAGTTGAAAACTTCACCGTTATACGTGATCCAGTACCGGCGCCCGTCGGCACCGCCGAACGGCAGCGGGTTGGTGCCATCGGCACTCAGATCGAGAATGGACAGCCGGCGATGCCCGAGACCGACAGAGGAGGAGATAAACGTTCCCCGGCCATCGGGGCCACGGTGGGCGAGGGCATCCGTAAAGCGGTCGAACTCAACCGGATCGATTGGATCGACCGGCGAAACGATCCCGACGATTCCGCACATTCCGTCAGCCCCGCCGCCGCGGAGAACGCCTGAACATCTTCCGATCGCTCTTCATTCCTACTCCGACAGGACCGCGCCGATGAAAATCAAGGTGTTCCAGGCCCCCGCAGCCGAAAGCGGTAACCTATCATACCCGGCTTTGCCAGCAGAACGGAATGACCGAGCGTCCGGATGGCTCCCTCCGCTGGCCGCCACCCTGGCCGCCTTGCGGGAACTGGGGCATGGCGTCCGGAGGGATGAAATCGCCGAAGACCGGGATTCCGCCTGCGACCTGCTGTTCGTGGAGGATGCGGCGAGGCTGGACGTCCTCCCGGCCGATCGCCGCGGGGCGCGCCTGCTGGCCGGCTATGCCGAGCATCTGCCGGACGACGTGACCCTGCTCGGCGGTTTCGACCTGATCCTGTCTCCCGACCCCGCCGTCCGTGCCGCGGCGACAGCCGCCGGGGCGGGCAGGGCGGAGGCCTGGTTCCCGGGCGCCGCCCCCTATACGCCCGCCCGACCGGCCGCGCCGGCGCTGGACGTCGTCTTCGCCGGGCGGATCGGCAAGGGAACGGCGGTCCGCAGCAAGAGGCTCGTCGAACTCGCCAAGGCGCCTCTCGGCCTGCGCGGGGAGTTCACCATCGGCTATGCGCTGACCGCCCCGCCGCCGCCCGATCTCGCCGCCGGCATCGCCATGCACCTGGAGGATGCCGACCCGATGGATCTGCTGGCGCGCAGCCGCATCGCCATCCATTGCCGGGAGGATTCCGACCCCGCCGGCCCGACGCGGGACATGCTGGCCGCCCTTGCGGCCGGCGCCATGCTTCTGATCGACCAGGGGGATTGGCTGCGGGGCGTGCTGGAGCCCGGAACCGAGGTGGCGACCTATTTCGGCGCGCAAGGACTGATCGACGCAGTCTACCGCCATCTGGCGGACGAGGAAGGGCGGAGGGCCATCGCGGAGGCCGGGCGAAAGGCCCTGGTCCGGCGGCTTTCGCCGGGCGCGCGGGCGGCGGCGCTGGACGGACTCCTGCGGCGTCTATGAACGGGCGCGGGAGGGGCGCCCGTTCTATTGGGTGGCTTCGCCGGGCGTTGTTGGTAGAATGGCGCCATGGGGGTAGGCGCGCTCCCGAATTCAGGACGACGAGGACATCCAATTGCAGAGCGACGCAGCGAAGGCCAACCCGAGCACGGCGTTCCCGGGCACCGGAGCCGGGGATGGCGCCGGCGGGCCGTCCTGGTACCCGCCCCTGCTGATCTCGGCCGATGACCTGGGGGCGCGTTTCCTGGAGCCGGCGTTGCGGGACGAGGCGCTCGCCCTGATGGAGCGGATCACGCCCGACCCCTACACGGACTATGTATCCGCCTTCATGCGCGAGGGAGCCCGCCGCTTCGGCCCCGGCTGGCGCTATGCGGACATCATCACGGTGCTTCTGGGGCTGTCCGATGTCCTGAAGCCGCGCTCCTACCTGGAGATCGGCGTGCGCAGGGGGCGCAGCCTGTGCGCCGTCGCCTCGCGCGCGCCCTCCTGCCATCTGTTCGGCTTCGACATGTGGCAGGCCGGCTATGCCGGCATCGAGAATCCGGGACCGGACTTCGTCCGCGGCGAGCTGGAGCGCGTCGGTCACCAGGGACCGCTGACCTTCGTGAACGGTGACTCGCACAAGACCCTGCCGGAATTCTTCGCCAGGAATCCGGAACAGCGTTTCGACCTGATCACCGTGGACGGCGACCACAGCGCCGAGGGAGCCCGGCAGGATTTGCTGGATGTGCTGCCTTATCTGGCCGTCGGCGGCGCCGTCGTATTCGACGACATCGACCATCCGACCCACCCCGAGCTTCTGGATGTCTGGAACCGGACGGTGGCCGACAACCCCTGTTTCTCGAGCTGGAGCTTCCGCGGCCTCGGTTACGGCGTCAGTTTCGCCCTGCGCCGCTTCTGAGGCCCCGGACCATGCAGTCCGGTATCGCATGGGTCACGGGGGTCGGGGGCTTTCTCGGCACCGCCGTCGCCGAGGCGCTGGTTTCCCGGGGGTGGCGGGTGGTCGCGTTCGGGCATCGGGCGGCATCGCCCTCCCTGGCCGGGCTCACGACGGGAACCGGCTGCCTGGCCGATGCCGTGGCGGGGGACATCACGGAGGGCGTCGTGATCGATGCGGTCCGCCGCCATGGCCGCCCGGCCCTGGTGGTCCATGCCGCCGGCGGAAGCCATGTCGGGCGCGCCGAACAGGAGCCGGAGCTGGACTTCAGGCGCACGGTCCAGACCACCGGCGAACTCGTGCATGCGCTCGGCCGTGCGGGGCTGAGCGACACTCACGTTGTCTATCCTTCCAGCGCCGCACTTTACGGCCGACAGCCGGCCGGGCCGATCCCCACCGACACGCCGCCCGCCCCGGTCAGCCAATATGGCTGGCACAAGCTTCTGGCCGAGACGGTCTGCCGCCAGGGGGCGGAGCGGTACGGCATCCGCTTCAGCGTGATCCGCTTCTTCTCGCTCTACGGCGCCGGACTGCGCAAGCAGCTGTTCTGGGAATTGGGCAACCGCCTTCTGCAAGGCGCCACAAGGCTCGAACTGGCGGGAACGGGCGACGAGACGCGGGATTTCCTGTCGGTGTCCGATGCGGTCGCCCTGATCCTTGCCCTGCATGACCGGCAATGCGCGGGCTTGAGCATCGTCAATGGCGGAAGCGGAACCCCGACATCCATCGCCACGGCCATCGCCACTCTGCAGGCCGCGCTGGGAACGGAGGTTCCGGTCGTCTTCACGGGCGAGGTCAGAAGCCATGATCCCCGCCATCAATGCGCCGCCCTGCCGGTCCTGGACTGGATGCCCTCCACAACCCTGGACCGGGGGCTGACGGCCTACGCGACTTGGCTGAAAGGCCTGGCTGCAGGCCCATCCCCGGCCGCATGCCTGCAAGTGGGAGGCTGAACATGCCGCAGTCACGACCGATGCTGGTCATTCCCTTCTATGCCGGGTTCAGCTATTGGCTCGGCGGCCTCAACTATGTCCGGGCCGTCATCGCTCTGCTGTCGGACCTGCCGGAGGACGAGCGGCCCGAACTGGTGGTGTTCGACGACCTGGGCGGAGACTGGCCGCGGGAGGTGATGGCGCAGTGGGAACGGGCCGGCGTGGCGGCGGCCATCGGTCCCGGCGGCGTCATCGTCCACAGCCGGGACGCGGCGACCGCCGCCGCCCTGAGCGCGATCCCACCCGAACAGCGGCGCCGGACGCTGGCGCAGCGGGCGGATGCCATCTATCCGATGATGATCGGCAGCGGTTATACCCTCACCGAAAAGCACTGGCTCTGGCTGCCCGATTTCCAGCACAAGCACCTGCCCGAGTTCTTCACCCCGGAAGAGGTGGCGAGCCGGGACCGCGGCTTCGCCGAAGCCGCGGCGCGGCGCGGGCCGCTGATGCTGAGCAGCCGCGCAGCCCTGGACGATTTCCTGCGCTTCTATCCTGACCATGCCGCGCAGCCCCGGGTCTGGCCCTTCCGCAGCCTGGTGCGGCCGCAGTCCGAAGGCTTGCTGGCCGAGGTCCGTGCCCGTCATGCGCTGCCGTCCCGCTTCCTGTTCATCCCCAACCAGTTCTGGACACACAAGGACCATGGCACGGCCTTCCGCGCCCTGGCCCTTCTGCGGGCGCGGGGAATGGACATCGACCTCGTCTGCACCGGCAACGCCAAGGACCACCGGGCGTCGGGATATTACGACCGCCTGTTCGCGGAAGCCGGAAGCCTGGGGATCGGCGACCGCATCCGCCATCTGGGCGTGGTTCCGCACGAGGAGGTCATGGCGCTGACGCAGATGGCGACCTGCATCGTCCAGCCGTCCCGCTTCGAAGGCTGGAGCACCGTCGTGGAGGATGCCCTGGCGCTGGGATGCCCGATCGTCGCCTCCGACCTGGCGGTCCACCGGGAACAGCTGCCTTCGGCCAGCCCCCTTTTCCGCACCGGAGATCCGGCCGATCTGGCCGCCGTGCTGGCGGCGGTCCTGCCGACCCTGCCCGACCATCCGGACCGGCACGCCGTACAGGCGGCATCCGGCGCCTATGAGGCTCTCCGCCGGGCGGCGGCACGCGCCTTCCTGGACTTCATGCAGGATGCCGCTTCGCCTGCCACCGTCGCTTGAGGGCCGACATGCGCATCGCGATCTACAATCCGTTCGGTTCCCAATCGCCCACCGCGGAGAAGGAGATCACCGAGCGGATCCGCCTGGCCGCCGCGGCGCGGGGGTGGTCCGCCATCGCCGTGCATACGTCCGGGGAGGTGGAGGAGGCCGCTCCCGACGTGGTCCTCAACCTTCATCCCCAACAAAGGCCGAAGCTGACCCTGCATCCCTGGCTGGCCTGCTTCTGGAACCCGGTCTCCTTCTACGAAGGACATCCCGCGTCAGAACGGCACGAGATGAGCCATGACGGCTTTCTGGTCTCCGGCCCCAGGCTGGAGCGCTATCTGCGCGACATCTTCTTCGAAACGCCGCGCATGCCGCCCGTTGCGCCGTTCCATTGCAGCAGTTCCGGCGCACGGCTTCATCCGCCGGCGCTCCATTCCGGCAGCCGGCTGTTCTATGTCGGCTCCAACTGGGACCGCGCCCGCTACCGCGGCACCTTCGGGGCGCTTGCCGCCAAGGGTCTGATCGCGGTGCATGGCCCGGCGGAGCGCTGGGACCATCTGGGTGCGGCCTATGCCGGGGCGCTGCCCTTCAACGGCCGCTCTGTCATCGATGCCGCGGCGGCCGAAGGGCTCGGCCTCTGCCTTCACATGCCGGGACATTGCGCCTGGGCGGTGCCGAACATGCGGGTGTTCGAACTGGCGGCGGCCGGCTGCCTGGCCGTCGCCGACCGCCACCCGTTCCTGGCGGAGGCGTTCGGCGACACCCTTCTCTACGTGGATACGGGGAACGGGGAGGAGGAACTCGCCGACCGGATCGCGGAGGCGGTCGCCTTCGCCCGCGGCAACCCCGCCCGGGGCCGCGAGATGGCGGCGGCGGCGCAGGAGATTTTCCGGACGCGCTTCAGCCTGGATGTGCTGCTGGACGGCATTCCCGCGATCCTTTCGGCGCTTGAGACGGCCGCTGGAACGCCGGCCGAAACACACCCCCCGTCCGGCGGCAGGCACCTCGACGCTGATGCCGCGGGAGTGGCCGAGGGAGTTGAGGTCATCCTGTCCGCCCCCTCCGGCCGGGAAGAGGCGGTGGCCAGGACGCTTGCCGGCATATCCGCCCAAACGCACGGGGCGCTGTCGCTGACCATCCTGGGGCCGGCGGCGCCGGCGCGGATCGACGCCACCCGTTTCCGCCGCATCCGCCGCCTGCCGGGGGAGCCGGACGGAGCGGCCCTGGCCGAGGCCCTGGCAGGCTTGTCGGAAGACTGGTTCGCCATGCCGGAGCCCGGATGCCTGTGGGATCGCCGGCACCTCTCGACGCTCCTGGCGACCGCCCGCCGCAGCGGCGCCTCTCTCATCCTGGCCGGCGCTCTGGCCGGGCGCCGGACACCGGAGCCGGAAGCGGCAGGGTTGAGCCAGGGGGAAATGCGCCTCCTGCGCTGCCTCGCTCCGGCCGTCCGATGGAAGCGGAGCGCCGAAGAGGAAGCCGCCCCCGGCGCGCTGCTGGCCCACCGCGGCCTTCTGCAGGAGGAGGATCTTCGGGACCCGGGGCTGACCCTGCTCGCCGCGGAGTTTGTGGCAAAGCGGCTGTGCCGAAGGGCGAGGATCGCGCCGTCCTTCCAGGTGACGGCGTGCCTTCCTCCCAAGCCGGAAACCGAGGAATGGGAGCGGCTCGGCCGTCTGACCCGCCTTGCCCCGCCGGAGACGGAAGGCATGCCGGAAAGGCTTCTGCCCGCCACCGGCCTTTCCGACCTGAACCCGGCGATGGCCGAACGGCTGCCCCGGCTGGAAACGCCGGCCGATTTCCGCAAGCTGCCGCAGGACAAGCCCATTTACATCTACGGGGCGTCACGTGGCGGCCGGCTGGTTCACCTGGAACTGCTGAAGTGGGAGGAGTTGACGCTGCGGGGGTTCCTGGACAGCAACCGCAGCGGCGAGGCATGGGGCCTGCCGCTCCACCGTCCGCAGGATCTGGAACCGGCTCTCCTGCGGCATGCGGTGGTCCTGATCGCCAGCCAGTTCGTCTCGGAAATCCTGCGGTCGCTGAGCGGCATCCCCGATCTCGACATACGCAACGCCTATCCCTACATCGCGTCGCATTGAACCGGCCGGATGCCGCAGGCGCCGCTACGGCTCCTTGGGCCAGACCTGCAAGTCGATATAGGTTCGGATGTAGGGGAAAGCATCGCGCCGGTCACGGAAGCCGTAGCCTTCGGCGACCGCGTCGATCTCGCTCACATGCTGGCTTGCGATCACCAGAACGGATTGCGCCCGATGCTCCGCCGGAACGTCCGCCGGCCGCAGTAACGGATGGCCGAGGAAGTCCCCGGATCGGACGCTGTCGAGAACAGCGGCGATGCGCAGGTGGGGGAATTTTTCCAGTTCCCGAACCACCAGCTGTCCACCCCGGCCGGCGCCATACACGAACAGGGGACGGTGGGACGGCAGGGCGGCGAAGTCGGCCGCCGCCGCCAGTTTCGGCAGCCGTGTCTTGCCGAGCTCTCCCCAGACCGGGACATCCTCGTCATGGTCCGCCGCCGCATGGGACTGGCGGCGGCGGACCCGCGGGTCCAGCCGCTCCCGGTCCGCCAGACGTTGCAGGGATACGTCGCGATGCCGCTGATCGAAGGCGGTGTTGTCGGTGCGGTCCGCGCGCCAATAGAACTCCGCGGTCGGCCGCCAGGACGGACGGAAGTCCGTGACCCGTCCGAACCGCCGCAGCAGATAGGCGTCTTCGCTGATCGCCAGCAGGGGGTCGGGACCGGCCTCCGCCCGCAATTCGCTGCGGGCAAGAAAGCTGTTCGATGCCAGCAGCCAGCGTCCGGTATAGAGGCGGTCCATCTGCGGCGGGTCCAGGTAATACAGGCTGCGCCGTTCCAGGCCGGTTTCCGCCCCGTCATCCGGCTCCTCCGGGGAGGCTTCCAGGACCCGGATCGCACCCGAATAGGCAAGGGCTTCGCGCCCTCTCCTCAGCAGGGGAAGCAGGCTGGCCACATGGTCGGGGTGCAGCCGGTCGTCGTCGTCCAGGATGCCGAAGACGGGAGCCTGGACGTTCTCCAGCCCGGCCCACAGGCAGGTGCTGCGCAGGGCTCCCGGGGCGGTGTCGATGATGTCCAGCCGTGCCAGCGATGGACGCAGATCCTGCAGGACGCCGTCGAGACCGGCAACTGGCCCGTGCCTGACGAGGATCACGCCGATCCGGCCGGCGGACTGGGCGGCCAGGGACTCCAGGGCTCGCCTGACGAAAGCGGCCCGCCGTCCGCCGATCCGCATGATGTAGTCGACGCGTTCGTTCTCCGGCATGCCGCCTGCCGGGACGATCCTCCCGGCCAACTCCGCCAGTCCCTGGAGGATCGCCGCCCCATCATCGGACGGCGCCACCGCAACAGCCGCAGTCTTGTCGGTCGGAGAAAGCAGATCGGACAGGAAGATCCCGGTTTCCGGCCGGGCGACCAGCCAGCCGTCGCAGGACAGGACCTTCTTGAGGAGGCTCCAATCCTGCCGCAGCCCGGCCGGTTCCGTTTCCAGAAAGGCGATTGTCGGATGTTGGGTCAGCTTGCCGGGACAGGGGGACGCGGCGATCGCGAGATCGGGATCGGCCGCACAGACCTCGTCCGTCGTCCGGCAAAGGACGACCTCGCCTCCGGCCGCGGCGAGGGCACGGGCCAGGGTCCGGGCCAGATCCCGACTGGAGCCTTGAGGGTCGAGAAGCGCGAGACGCATCATGGAATCAACCAGGTCGGGCTGGACCTATCCCACCGCCAGCACCGGATAGCCTTCCGGCAGATCGACCACCCGCGGCTCCGGCATCGGCCCCAGCTCCGCCACCATCGCCCCCCAGGACCAGCCCACGCCGAAGCCGGCCATCAGCGTCTTCACCGGCCCGGCCGCCAGCTGTGTCCCCATGCTGTGGCAGATCGCCAGCGGGATGGAGGCGGAGCTGGTGTTGCCGAAGCCCTGCATGTCGATGACGAACCTGTCGGCCGGCGCCTTGATGCGCTTGCGCAGATGCTCCAGCATGAAGGCGTTGGCCTGGTGCAGGACGAAGCGGTCGATGCCCTCGACGTCGGTGCCGGCATGCTCCATCGCCTCGCGCAAGAGCGGCGGCACGGCACGCAGGGTGAAGGAGAACACCTCCGCCCCGTTCAGGGTCAGGCGGGAGTCGCGCTCCAGCTGGGCGGCGGCTTCCTCGCCGGCGATCCGGCCGGCGGTGCCGACCGGCGGGATCAGGCTGTGGCGCTTGCCGCCGGCCTTGACGAAGATGTGCGGCGCGCCGGCGCCGTCGGTGCCGATCACCACCGGAATCGGCGGGGCCGCGGCGTCGACCTCCAGCGCCGTCGCCGATCCGGCATCGCCGAACAAGGGCAGGGTGGCGCGGTCTTCGGGGTGCAGGTGGCGGGTCGGGTTGTCGCCGCACAGCACCAGCGCCCGTTTGGCCGAGGATCCGCCCAGCAGCTTCGCCGCGATCCACAGGCCGTAGACATAGCCCGAGCAGCCCAGCGGCACGTCGAAGGCCGCGGCACTGGTCGGCAGCCCGAGCCGGTGCTGCATGATGCAGGCGGTCGCCGGCAGCACATAGTCGGCGTCCTGGGAGACGAAGACCAGCACCTCCACCGTCGCCGGGTCCCAGTCCAGCTGCTGCATCAGCCCTTCCGCCGCGGCGATACAGAGGTCCGACGCGCAATAGGGTGGCGGCAGCACGCGGCGTTCCTGGACGCCGATGGTGGCGGCCAGCTTCTTCGCCTCCTCCACCGTGAACATGCCGGGATCCTCGACGAAGGAATGGCGCTGGGGCGGCACCACCGCGCGCAGGCCGGCGATCCGGATGCCGTCGATGATGGCTTTCATTCTGTCCTGTCCTTCGCGTGTTCAAGGGCCCGGCGGGGGCGCTTGTCTGGGTTGGTGTCCGGCACCATGGCCCGCACCATAGCGCACAGTGACGCCGGATTGGTTTCCGGAAGATTGATTGCGGCACACGGTCCTATGGTCACCGCTCCGGATCCTTCGCGGGAGGCTCCGGGATGGCAGGCTCCGGGATCAGGCCGACGGTCAGCCCGAAGGGCCGGGACAGCCGTTCCAGCGTCGCCACCGTCGGGTTGGCGGCCCCGGTCTCCAGCTGCGAGACCTGCCGGGTGGTGAGGCCGAAGCTCCGCCCGAACTCCGCCTGGGTCATGCCGAAGCAGCGGCGCATGGCCCGCACCCCCTCGGCCCATGCCAGTTCGCCTCCCTCCGCCGCCCGCAGCAGGGCATGGCGCGCCTCCAGCAGCGCCTCGCGGCTGGACGGCCTACGGCGCGGCATCGGCCCGGCCTTTTCCAAAACCGCTTGCCGGCAGGGCCGCGAGTGCGGCGGCAAGCTCGCCGCAGGCGGCGAAGGCGCGGGCGATCACCGGTTCCGGCACTCCATGGGCGCGCGCCGTCTCCGGCAGGGCGGCGACCGCATCGGCCTTCGCCGACAGCGCCCCGGCCAGCCGCCGGCCCAACCCGTCGTCCCCGGTGACGGCGGTGACGGCCTCGCAAATCCGCTCGAACCGGATGGGGAAGCCGCCACCGCGCAGGCACTCCCAGCGGGTCGACGGCGCGATGACCCCCGGGTCCAGCACCATCGGCGCGAAGTCGAAGCGCGGGGTCAGGCCGATCCAGCCGTCAGGACGCTTCTGCAGGGCGGTGTTGCGGCCATGATTGTCGGTGTCGCCCATGGCTCGGTTCAGCAGGTCGCGCAGCACATACTCGACGATCTCCCCGGCCGGCTCGGTGCAGACGGCGTGGAGCACGGCGATATAGGCCTCATGCGTTGCCTGGTGGCCGAAGGCGGCGACCCCGGCCGCGGACACCAAGCTTTCCTGGCCCAACCGCGTCACGCCCTCCGCCGACACGGCGCGGTCGAAGCGGGGGATCGCCAACGTATCGCCGCGGTGGATCAACGGCCGGCCGACCCGCAGGCCGAAGCCGCGGGCGATCTCCAGATAGGGCGCCTCGCAGGCGAGAATCAGGCGGTCCTCCGGTCCCTTCGCCCGCGACATTTTGACGATGATGTGGTCGCGGGCCTCGTCATCCCCGACCACGGAGTCGGGATACCACAGCCCGTCGTCCTTGCGCGTCAGCAGCAGCTTCGGCCATTCGCCCTGGACGCCGCTCGACCCCGAAGCGATCAGGGCGAAGCGGCCAGCCATGTCCTGGAAAGCGGGGGAGCGGTCGAAGACCTCGTCCAGCGTCACGCCAGCCACCGTTTCACCGCCCAGACGCTCCCGCTCGGCCTCAAAAGCCTGCTTGACGCGGACATTGCCGATGGGGCTTCCCGCCCCGCGCAGCAGGAGCGGAAAGGCGAAGCCTTCGTCATCGGGACCGAACCCCATCTCGGCCGCCAGACGGCGGCGGGCATGGCCCTGGGGCAGCAGGTCGAGCAGGAAGGGCGGCCAATGGTCCCGGCGATGCGCCGCCATATCGACGCGGTCGCGCACCGACACCGCCCGCCAGTCAGCCACCGGCCGGCCTTCGGCAAACTCCGCATTGCCGAAGGCGATGAAATAGAAAGGGTCGTATTCAAGCCGGGTGGGCGAGCGGATGCCAGCCTGGACATCACTGACCGCCAAGTCGGCGGCATCGTGCCAGACACCGTGATGATGGAGCTGAACGATCAGGCTTGCACTGTCGCCCATGGCCGCTTGCTTCACAGAAACATTCCATTTCTATGGAGCATATATGCGAGCCGGCTACAATAAGATACCATTGCAATGGGGTGTTTCCCAATGTGCTGACAGCGGCGACGCCGTTGCTGCCAATTGGGAAACGGGCGTGGCGCCCCGCACCAAAAGGCCGCAGTCCCGGACGCGCTGATGTCGGCCGGCCGTCGTGCTATGGTCCGCGTCCCGATACGCCACCAACCTGGATTTCCCTGCCATGACCGCCTGCACCCCGGCCGCCTACAACCCCATGGACCTGACCGGCCGCCGCATCCTGGTGACCGGGGCGTCGGCCGGGATCGGCCGGGCGACGGCGGTGGTGCTGGCGAAGCTCGGCGCAAGGCTGGTGCTGAACGGCCGCGACGAGGAACGGCTGGCCCAAACCGCCGATAAACTCGAGGGGGAAGACCACGCCATCGCCCCCTTCGACCTGTCGGATCTCGAGGCCGTGCCGGGCTGGATGAAGGGGCTGTGCGCCGACGATTCGCCCTTCGACGGCATCGCGCACTGCGCCGGCATCCAGACCCTGCGGCCGATCCGCATCTTCTCCGCCGCCTTCTTCGACGAGGTGATGCGGGCCAACCTGGGCAGCGCGCTCGCGCTCGCCCGTGGGCTGCGGCAGAAGGGCTGCCATGCCGACCGGGCGGCGATGGCGCTGATCTCCTCCACCGCGGCGACGGCGGCCTCGCCGGGCAACGTCGTCTATGCCGCCAGCAAGGGCGGCATCATCGCCGCCACCAAGGGGCTGGCGGTGGAGCTGCTGAGCGACGGCATCCGCGTCAACTGCGTGGTTCCCTCCATCGTCGAGACCGAGCTGATCGAGCGCGGCAAGCAGAAGCTGACCGCCGAACAGTACGAGCATCTGCGCACGCTGCAGCCGCTGGGCTTCGGCCATCCCGACGACATCGCCCACATGATCGCCTATCTGCTCGCCGACACCAGCCGCTGGATGACCGGGTCCATCGTCACGGTGGACGGCGGCCGCACCGCCTGAGGTCCGCCATGCGCCATCCCAATCGGACGGGCCAATCGGACGGGATCGGGAGCCCTGGCATGAGCGGCTCCCTGACCTTCATCGAGCCGACGGAGGAGCACGCCCAGCTGCTACTCGACTGGCGCACCCGCCCCGACATCGCCGGCCAGATGCTGAGCCGCGTGCCCTACGACGTGGAGCGGCAGAAGGCGTGGCTGCGGCGCAGCAAAGAGCGCGACGACTATGTCCACCGCATCCTCTGCGTCGACGGCGTGCCGGCCGGCCATGTCTCCATCACCGTGACCGAGCCGGAGTGGCGGATCGCCACCTTCGGCGTGCTGATGGGCGAGCGGGCGGGGCGGATGGGGGCGGCCCCGCTGAACTTCGCCTATATGCTGAACCACGTCTTCTTCGCCATGGGGCTGCGCAAGGTGGTGAACCACATCCTGGGCACCAACAGCCCCCGCCTGCTGAAGGGCCAGCCGATGATCGGCTACCGCCCGGTCGGCGTGCTGAGGCGCCAGGTGGTGAAGGACGGGCAGGAGATCGACCTGCACATCTTCGAGATGCTGGCCGAGGACTGGCTGACGGTGCGCGAGCGCTTCCGCATCTACCAGGACATGGACGGGCGGGAGTGGCGGTGAGGAGCCTCATCACAGACTCTGTTCAAAGCCGCACGCCAAGCGACGAAGCCGGGAACGCTCGGTGGCCGACGGCGTTCAATGTCAGCATGGCGACGGTCTCGCGGCATTGGTCGGCCAGAAGCGTTGAGTGGCCGGCCTGATCTTTTGCCGAGCCGAGACCTGTGCGGCCGTGCTTGCGCATCATAGTCGACCACCTCGAGCGCACGCTGGTCGGCTTGGACTGGCTCCAAGCCCGGGACCGACGGTGCCGTGGCCCCCCTTCGCCAGCGCTCGGATCACTCGGTGAATGACTGCTTCATTCCAGAGAGCTGCCGTTCGGCAAAGCTTCTGGACAGAGCCTGCGATGAAATCCCGAGGAATGTCCGTCCGCCGCGGTTCCATCGACGTCGATGGCGTCAGATTGGGCTGCACCGAGCAGCGCCAGTCTGCTGTGTTCGTGAAACAAGTGTGCCAGAAGGGCTTTTGTTTATTGCTTAGCGTGCATAAAAGTTGCTGGCAGAATAATTAAGAGAATGTATAGAATACATGGATATGTTGGACAGTGATTTCCGTTTATGTCACAAAGAAATGAAAGGATATTCACTCCTGCGAAGACATGGGGATCCTACAATGAAGCGTCTACATAGTCTAAGCATAACTGCGACGTTGTTGATGCTATTTGGCGGCGGCGTCGCATTTCCAGTGCTGGTTGTTAGCATGGATACCGTGTCATCGTTGCGCACGCTGTCGAGCAGCCGAAGCGTTCAAACCGTGGCCGAGGCGTCGCGGACCATCTTCTCGGCGATGCAGGCGATCCGTTCCGAGCGTGGTGGAGTGCGGCGCTTGCTGTTGCAGCCACCGGGGTCAGAACCGCTGATGGTGGCGAAACTGGCGGGCCTGCGGCAGTCCTCGACCGTCGCCGCCGAGGCCGTCGCCACCGTCTGTGGTGCGGTGGAGTGCGCCTCCGGCCTGGGCACGACCGAAGTGCGCAACGCTATTGCCCGGCTCGATTCGTTGCGCAACGAGGTGGACGCGGCATTGAAGCTCGCCGTCGCCCAACGCCGCAAGGATTTGGTCGACGAGTGGATGGGCGGTTCGACGGAAGCCATTGACCTGCTCGCCCAATCGTCGACGACCCTCTTGGAACCGATGCGCGCGCTCGACCCCCTGTTCTCCGAACTGATCGGCGTGAAGGACGCGGCCGTGGCGGCCCGTGAAGCGGCAACACCGCTGCGTGTGCTGTTCGACGGCGCGATGCTCCAGAAGAAAGTCTCCGCGGAGGACGGCTCCCGGATGGCTCTTGTCCGTGGCCAGTTCGATGCGGCGTGGCGCGTGGTGCGCGAGGCGGCTCAGCGCCCCACGACTCCTGACGCCGTCAAGGCGGCGATTGCCGCGGCCGAGCGCAGCTACGTATCCGATTATCTGAAAGTCCGGGAGACGGTCCTGGCCGCGGCTACCGCCGGCCAGGAGCCGCCGATGCGCCTGGAGGATGTGAACGAGCTGGCCGACCGTTCGATGAGCGGTCTCGATGCCGTGGCCAACGCCACACTCGATGCCATCGCCATTCGCGCGGCGCAGCATCAGAGCGAGGAGATCACGGCACTGGCGATCAATGGGACGTTGCTGGTGCTGGCCCTGGCGCTCGGTATCGCCGGTACACTCATTGTCCGCCGCCGGGTTGCCGTCCCCATTCATGAGATTTCCAAGGCAATGCTGCAGGTCGCCGATGGTGACCTCTCCGGCGAAGTTCCGTATCGCGGCCGTGGCGATGAGATCGGCAGGCTTGCCGGCGCGCTCCTCGTCTTCAAGGAGCATGCCCAGGAGCGCGATCGTCTGGAAACCGCGCAGGCCGATGAGCGTCGGGCCAAGGAGCGTCGGGCTGGAATGGTGGAGACACTCGTGCACAGCTTCGACAGGACAGTGTCCGGCATTCTGCACACCGTATCGACCTCCGCCGGGGCGCTGGAGTCCACGGCCCAGGCCATGACGAACACCGCGACCTACACCAACCGGCAGGCTGCCGCAACCGCAGCCGCGGCCGAACAAGCGTCCAGCAACGTGCAGACCGTCGCCACCGCAACGGAGGAACTGACCGCCTCGATTGCCGAAATCAGCGGACAGGTGTCGCGCTCCACCGCCATCGCCGATCAGGCGGTCGCAGAGGCGCAACAGACGACCGAGCATGTCAACGGTTTGGTCGAACAGGCGCACCGCATCGGCGAGATCGTTCAGATGATCAACGGCATTGCCACCCAGACCAACCTGCTGGCGCTGAACGCCACGATCGAGGCAGCGAGAGCCGGCGAAATGGGCAAGGGCTTTGCCGTGGTGGCAAGCGAGGTGAAGAACCTCGCCACCCAGACCGCCAAGGCGACGGAGGAGATCGCCGCTCAGATCGCTTCGATGCAGACGGCAACCAGCAACGCCGCGGCATCGATCACTGGCATCGGGCAGACCATCGCGACGATGAGTGAAATCGCCACCACCATTGCCGCCGCCATCGAGGAGCAGGGTGCCGCGACCAGCGAGATCTCCCGGAATGTCCAGCAGGCGGCGGTCGGCACCCAAGCGGTGACGAAGAACATTGCCGACGTCAGCCACGCCGCCACCGAGACCGGTTCCGCCGCCGGCGACGTGCTCGATGCGGCCGGCCAACTGTCGCATGAGGCTGACCGGTTGCGCGGAGAGGTGGAACAGTTCCTGACCGCCATCCGTGCGGCATGATCCTGATACCAGAGGCGATCATGTGAACGCACGCGGATCATCGGCCAGGCCGCACGCGACTTGGCCGGTGGCTTCCTGAAGATGGCTTCCTGGAGAAGATCGTCACCGCAAGAGCAGGCCTCAGCCCCCCACCATCCCCCGCCACACCGCGTGGAACTGCTGGATGCGCTCCTCGTTCAGGCCGAGCAGGGCGGGGCGCTCCGTCTGCCTGCAGCCGCGGAAGGCCAGCTCCGACGCCTCCTGGTCCTCGCGCAGCAGGGCGACGTTGAGGTCGCGCGCCCCCTCCTCGATCAGGCGGCGGGCGGCGGGGCCGCCCTTTCCAGCATCTCCCCCAGGGGCGCCGTCCGGGTCGGCCAGGAACAGGCGGAGATTCAGCGCGCAGCGGTCGGGACCGAGCGGATCATAGGTCTGGACGCTCATCACTGCGCCGCGGGTGAAGCCGATCTCCAGGTTGGGGAAGATGTGCAGGTGGTCGTACTCGCGCAGAAGCGGACTGGGGCGAAAGCCCAGCCGCTCCGACACGCCGTCCCACCAGCGGGCACTCTTGTCCGACACGCCGGTCACGCCGCGGGAATGGGCGCCGTCATAGTCGCAGCGCCAGTCGCCCTTCACCAGCTTACGGAAGGTCGTCGGGTGGGTGAGGTCGGCGTGGTAGACCTCCAGCACGCTCTCCACCCCCATCTTCCAGTTGGCCGCCCACTCCATCGACCGCTCGTCGAAGGAACGGACGAAGATTTCCGAGGCATGGCGCAGCACGTCGGCATAGACGCCGAGCCACTCGCCGAGGTCCAATCCCTCCGCCGCCACCCGCAGGAAGACGAAGCGCCCGCACACCCCGACCGCCACCGGCATCAGGGCACGGCCGCAGCGGCCCTCGCGGTCGAGACCGAAATTCGCCTCGTTGCCGGGAATGCCGTAGGGCACGCCGTCGCGGTCGAAGGTCCAGCCGTGATAGCCGCAGCGCAGCATGCCGTTGCCGCGCGGCGCCCGGTGGATCATGGCGAAGCGGTGGGTGCAGACGTTGCGGAATCCCCGCAGTTCCCCGTCGAAATTCTGCACCAGCACGTCCAGCCCGCCGATCCGGCGGGTCAGATAGTCGTTGGGCCGGGCAAGCTCGTCGGTGAAGCCGGCGAAGACCCAGGATTGGCGGAAGACCCGCTCCTCCTCCGCCCGGAAGATCTCCGGGTCGTGGTAGGCGGCAGGGGCGATGCCGGGGACGGCCTTGGCGGCGATGAAGGGGAGGGGGCGTTCCATGGGGAGGAAGGGTAGCCCGCGCCCCGCAGCCCGGTCCAGGGCACAGCAGGTCGCAGGCGCTTCCTCCCGTCACGGCCGGAACAGCGTCGCCTCGATGCCGCGAGAGCCGGTGGCGTCGCAGATGTAATAGGCGACCATGGCGCGGCCGTCCGGCAGCACCGCCGCCCAGGGATAGCCGAGATCCGGCGCCGGCCCGTCGTCGCGCAGCACCAGCTCCGGCACCTCACCGGGCTGCTGGCGGCGCGGGTCGTAGAGGCGGGCGCGCACGCCGTAGGGCGCATGGCGGTAGCCGCCGACCAGCAGAATCCGGCCGTCCGGCAGCGGGCAGGCGTCATAGGGATGGCCGACCACCGCCTGGCGCCGCCACGGCTCCCAGCTGTGGCCGAGATCGGTGGAGCGCGAGGTCGCCAGATGGTCGTCCAGCCCGGTGGTGCGGTGGAAGGCATGCAGCACGCCGTCGGCGTCCAGATGCAGCGCCGTCTCGCAGAATCCGGCCTTGGCCTCGGGATCGATGGCGATGATCGCCCGGTGCTCCCAGCTCTCCCCCCGGTCGGTGGAGGCGAAGAGATGGCTGGCATAGGTGCCGGTGGAGGGATGGTGGGTGTAGCCGGTCTGCAGGATGGTGCCGTCCGGCGCCTCCACCGCCCGGCCGCGCACCGCGCCGCCGTAAAAGGGCCGCTGGCCCGGCACGATGTCGGGATGGCCGGGCAGGGGGGGCAGGTCGCGATGGGGGGTCCAGCTGCGCCCGCCGCCGTCGCTGTGCCGGCTGTAGCCGCCCCAGAAGATGTAGAGGTCGCCGGTCTTCTGCGGATTGCCGGTCAGCCCGATTCCCAGCGCGCGCAGCGCCTCCCCTTGCGACGACGGCACCGGATACCAGCGGAAGCCGGTCAGCAGGATGCGGCCGTCCCGCAGGGTGAGCAGGCTGGCGTCCTGGTCGGCCGCCTGCGGGTCGGGCGGCAGGGACATCTCCTCGCCCAGCGGCTCCGCATCGGGGCCGAGCCGCAGCAGCACGGTCTGCGAGCGGGAATCGAGATGGTCGACATGGTTGAACCCGGCCTCCGCCGTCCGGTATTCCGCTCCGCGCAGCCAGCGATGGTCGCGCGCGCGCCGGAAAGCCAGCAGCACCGACCCATCTCCCACCGGGGTCAGCGACGGGAAGGACGCATAGAACCGCGGGTCGCGGTACAGCACGCGATGTTCGGCACCGGTCATCGCCATCGGATTTCCTTCTCCCTCTTTGAAAAATAGCAACGAGTCTGCAAACGACGAGTCTGCTCAGGCCAGCCCGATCCAGAGGAGGAACGCCCGGTTGACCGTGAGCATGCTTTCATCCTCCAACCGTCCGAACGCCTCGCCGATCTTGGCGCGGGCGATCGTCTGGACCTTGTCGACCATCACCTGCGAGCGTTTCCGCAGGCCGTTGCCCGGCGTCGGGTCGGCCCTATTTCGTCTGCACGGTCGGCAGCGCTCCTCTGGCCGTCATCAAGCAGTACATCGAGAACCAGACGAAGGCTTAGGACGTGCTGAACCGAGGCTACAAATTCCGGCTGTACGCGACGGACGAACAGGAAAGTCTGTTCGGCCAGTACGCTGGGGTGTGCCGCCTCGTTTACAATCTCGCCCTGGAGCAGCGCCGCGACTGGTGGCGGCAGGTCAAGGCGAACACCGGCTACAACATCTCCTATGCCTCGCAGTGCCGGGAGCTGACGCTGTTGCGCGCGGAGTTCGACTGGATCGCCGCTGTCTCGATCATCTGCCAACAACAGGCACTCCGCGATCTGGACAAAGCATTCGCCAACTTCTTCGCCGGTCGCGCCAACCATCCGACCCCGCGCAAGCGCGCACTGAACGACGCCTTCCGCTTCAACGGACGCGACTGTCCCTGGCGCAAGCTGAACGCGAAGTGGGCGGCGGTAACGCTGCCGAAGATCGGCGAGGTGAAGGTCCGTCTGACGCGCGACATTCCCGGCACGGTCAAAAACGTGACGGTGACGCGAGATGCGCTGGGCTGGCATGTAGTGTTCAGCGTCGAGGTTGAGCACGACACGCCGGCCACCTTCGACCCCGCGGTTGGCATCGACCGTGGCGTGGTCCACACGCTGGCCCTGTCGGACGGGACGTTCCGGGACCTTCCAAAGGAGCGGTTGAACGTGCTGGACCAGCGCGCCCGGAAACAGGCCCGCGCTCTGGCGAAGAAGACACGCGGCTCGAACCGCCGCAACGCCGCCCACAGGGCGCTTGCCCGCACGAAGGCGAAGGCCGCGCGCTTGCGCTTGCACTGGAACCACGAACGCTCGCGCGAGATCGCCGACCGCTTCGGCATGGTCGTGCTGGAAGACCTGAAGATCGGGACCATGACGGCATCGGCCAAAGGCACCACGGCCGAGCCGGGCCGGAAGGTCCGGCAGAAGGCCGGTCTGAACCGGGCGATCCTGAACAACGGTTGGTATCAGTTCGAGTGCTTTCTGTCCTACAAGCTCGCGGAGCGCGGTGGCGCGTTGCACAAGGTCAACCCGGCTTACACATCGCAGGCCTGTTCAGTCTGCGGAACCATCGACAAGTCCAGTCGCGAGAGCCAAGCGACGTTTCATTGTGGACAGTGTGGGCACACGGCGAACGCCGACACAAACGCCGCCCGCAACATCCTAAGGGTTGGAACACAGCCCGCGCCGAGGAGTGCCGTTGGGCGTCCGGTGAAGCGCAAACTGAAAAGAGTGGCTTAGGTTACTCTTGGAAATCCTCCGGCTTCAGCCGTGGGGAAGATGTTAAGTGCTGGCTCTCTTCAACGACCCACAGGTGCTGCAGACGGCGGAGCTGTATCTCGGCTGCAAGCCGATCCTCGACAACATCGGCTGCTGGTGGTCTTGGGGCGGCGAAAGCTTCGGCGGGGGGAGGCGGCCAAGGGGACCCAACGCCACCACCGCGACCTCGACAGTCTGGGCGGCTTCAAGCTCTTCTTCTACCTGACCGACGTGGACGAGGACGGCGGTCCGCACATCTTCGTCAAGGGCAGCCACCGCAGCCGCCTGCTCTCCACCGGCCGCGCCCTGACCGACGCGCAGGTGGAGGCCGCCTTCGGCACCGCCAGCACGGTGACGATGACCGGCGCGGCCGGCAGCCGCTTCCTGGGCGACACCTACGGCGTCCACAAGGGGGCCCTGCCGCGGCACGGCCGGCGCCTGCTGCTGACGGCCCAGTACAACGTCAACCGCAGCCCCCACGGCCCCACCGTCCCGCCGCTCGACCGCCGCTGCGCCGAGGTGCCGGACGGGCTGGACCCCTTCGTGAACCAGATCGACCTGGCGCCGTAACGGAGGAATGGCTCCGGCCGTCCGGCGGCTTCAGTTCATGGCGTGAGCCGAGGCGTAGCCGAGCTGGTAATAGAGCCGGATCATCGCCCGCAGGCTTTCTCCGTCCAGGCTTTCAATATCGAGGGAGGCCAGCTTGGCCAGATTGACGTTGAAGTCCCAACGCTGTTCCTCCAGCTCGTATCGCCGTTGCGTCAGGCGGTTGGAAACCCCCTGATAGAACATCCGCCGCATCAGCCAGCGGCGGTTCAGCCGGTCGGGATGGATGAAGTGGGACACCGTGGCGTCCGGCACATAGTAGGTGGCGGCTCCGGCGCTGCGCATCTCCATGAAGATGATGCCTTCGTTCGTCAGCAGCCCGTCCCCCTTGCGGCCGAGGTCGGTCGGGAAGGCACGGCCCGCCATCAGCCGCTTGCGGAAGGCGCAGTTCCCTTCACCGAACCATTCCTTCTCGCGCAGGAAGCGGGGTTCGCTGTCCCAGCCCCAGCGGCACGAGAAGAAATGCAGCATGTCGTCGGCCAGCCAGTCGGGCCTGGACAGCGCGCCGAAATCCGGTTCGACCTCGCCCGCGACGATGTCGACGGCGTCGCCCAGCCGGTCGAAGGGCTCCAGCAAGCGCTCCAACCAGCCGTCGCAGGCCCGCTCGTCGTCGTCGATGAAGGCGATCAGGGCTGCCGCCGCCTCGGCCACGCCGCGGTTGCGGGCGAAGCCGACGCCCGGACGCTCCTCCACGATATGGCGCAGCGGAACGCCCCGCAGGGCGAAGGCGGCCTGCCGGCGCTCGACGACCGGACGCCCCTCCGCCAGCGGGGAATTGTCGATCACGAGGATTTCATGCGCAGCACCCGGAGAGCCGCCCACCCGCTGCCCGATCAGGCTGTCCAGGCAGGCGCCGAGCAGTTCGGGGCGCCGATGGGTGCAGATGACGATGCTGGCGGCAATTTCCGGGCTGTCGGTGTTGGGGGTTCCGGTGGTCGGCATGGTGCTTCGCCCGTCAGTGGTCGCTGTCATTGGTCGCTGTCAGTGATCGGCGTGGACGATGCGCAGGTCCGGCAGGCCCCAAGCGGTCACGCCCATATCCTTGGCCATCATCGCCAGCCCTTCGGTCTCGATGTAGCCGCGATGGCTGTAGGGAGGGAAACACAGCCCCTCGCGGTGAAGGTCCGCCCGCACCAGCAGCGCCGTGCCGCCCACCCCGTCGAGCGGCACGATGCCCTCGCCGGCGAAGGCATCCAGATAGAGCCGGCCGACACCGCACGGCGGCTGGAAGACGCCGTCGGCCAGATGGCGCGGGTCTTCCTCTCCCGTCAGCCGGAAGCTGTTGAGGTCGAAGGTCCGCCCGTCGGGCAGGACGCAGTGGGGAACGACGATATCGCGCCCGGCGGCGAGCAGCCGGGCCGGCAGGGCCGGCGGATAGTCGACCAAATCGACGTCGAGCCACAAAACCCACTCCTCATCCCCCAGCGCACCGGACAGCAGCCGGTTGCGCGAGCGCGCCAGCAGCTCCCGCCGCCGCCGCTGGATGTCCGGCGCCCAGCGCGGCCCCCCGGGCCGGAATCCGCAATCGTGGCGCAGCAGCGTCACCCGGCGGTAGCGTTGCCGCAGTTCCGGCAGCCTTGCCGCCAGCCAGTCATGCGTGCCGTCGCGGCTGTCCCCCTCCAGGAAGCCCAGCGACAGGCGGGACGGGTCATGGTCGAGCCGGCCGAGCAGGTCCAGGTAGCGCGGCAGATGGGCGACGGCGTCCTTCACCGGGGTCAGAACCAGCACGCGCTCCGTCCCCCATCCCGAGCCACCTCCCCCGCGCCCGGCCTCCTGGGTTGGGACCGCGGGAGGAAGCGGAGGCCGGACCGGCGGGCACAGGCGCGACGCCATCAGGACCGACAGGCGGTCGCGCATCCGGCCACCGACCGCCTGCGGGCTGAACCGGGTCCGCATCCGGTCGGCGGCGCGCGCGCCCACCGCACGGGCCTCGTCGGGATGGGACACCACCCGGCGCATCAGCCGGGCCGCCGCCTCCAGATCGGGCTCGGCCCAGACGGTGCCGCGCCGGTAATAGCCGTCGTCCGCCTCCAGCATGACGGTGTGGCAGGGCACCAGATAGGCCGTGTCCGGGGTGGTGATGTCCATGGTGCCGGAATAGGCGGTGGCGATGACGGGCTTGCCGCAGGCCATCGCCTCGGCAACGGCCAACCCGAAGCCTTCCGCCCGGTGCAGGGAGACATAGGCGTCGCAGGCCGCCATCAGGGCGGCGGTCCGCTCCGCCGTCCAGGGTTCGTTGACGATGCGGATGTCCGGCCGGCCGCCGGCCAACGCCTCCAGCGTGCGGCATTCGCCGTCCGTCAGCTTCTTCGCCTTGACGATCAGCAGGGTGTCGGATGTGGCGTCGGGAAAGGCGGTGCAATAGGCGCGGATCAGGCCGGCCGGGTTCTTGCGCGTGACGTTGCTGGTCGCGTCGAACAGGGTCAGGAAGCAGACCGTGCCGTCGGGAATTCCGAACGCCCGCCGGTCGAACGCGGGCGGGGCCTGCGGGGCCGCCACGGCATGGGGCATGGCGATCACCGGCACCGGGACATGAGGAGCCACCGTAGCGGCGGTGAAGCTGCTGGGCACCCAGATCTCGTCGACCAGCGGCAGGCAATCCCGCCAGGGGTCGGGGAGCCCCGACGACGCCTCCCAGGCCCAATAGCCGATGGTGAAGCGGCCGGACAGCCGCCCGCGATCAAGGCGGGGATCCGGCCGGGAGGCGTTCAGCGACTGGCGCAGGGCGTCCGGATTGGTGTGGATCAGCGTCACCGCGAAGGCGCCGGCGGCACTCTTCGATCCCGCCGACGGGGCGGCGGGCATCGCAACAGGGTGGGTCTCGTCGAGCGGCATGTCGATCACCGTCACCGGCAGCCCCGACGCCCGCAGCGCGGCCACCGTCCCACGCACGGCACTCCCCAACCCGGTCGCGGCCCCCAGATGCCCGGCGACTTCGACCTCGATGCCCGCTCCGGCCGGACCGGCCCCCATGTCCCCTGCATTGCGCAGCGCCGTCCTGCGGTAAGCCTCCACCGGCAGGCGCTTGCCCATCTCCTCCAGCACGGCCCGGCAACGGTCGCCGCCGAAGCGGGCGGTGGCGATCTGCCAATGGACTTCGAAATGAGGAGCGCCGAAGGTGTTTGCGCCATGGACGACGTAGGTGTAGAGCCGCGGCAGGTCCATCCGCACGACGCGGGCGCTGCGGCGCAGCTGCTCGACCACCGGCGTGTCCTCGCCGCGGCGAAGGGCCGGATAGCGGGGCATCACCGCCTTCTCGCACAGAAGCGAGCCTTCCCAGTCGCGTTCGCAGGACACCGCCAGCCGGTCCTCGGCCGGCCACCAGATCATCCAGCGGCCGAGCAGGCAGGCCTGGGCACCGGCGGCGGCCAGAACCCGCTGCTGCATCTGCAGCCGGCAGGGGTCGTAGAGGTCGTCGTCGTCCCATTGGCAGACATAACGGCCGGCCGCATGGTCGACGGCGATGTTGCGCAGCTCGCCCAGCGTCGCGCCTCCCTCCCGCCCGGCCGCATTCACCCGGATCAGACGGATGTTCGGGCACCCGGCGGCGCGGATGGCGCGCTCCAGCGGGTCGTCCTGCGGCAAGGCCGGGCTGTCGCAGACGATGACCAGCTCCCGGTTGGGATAGGTCTGGCGCGCGAAGCCGTCGATGGCGAACTCCAGCAGCGCCCTCCGCCCTCTGGTGACCATCAGGCAGGAGATGAGCGGCAACCCTTCCGCCTTCGCCCCCTCCGCCTTCATGGGCGAGCGGGCGCCCTCCGGCCGGCCGTCGGTCACCACCGCCGCGACCTGCCGCGGCAATGCGGCACCCAATCCGGCACCGAGCCCGGCGGTGTCGCGGAACCAGGTGCCCTCCCAATAATGGACGGCATAGGCCCGGCGGGTCGCCTGTTCCCAGAAGACGGGATCGAACAGGCGGCCGCTCCAGCAGTCCTCCTTGGTCACGGGATAGAGCAGCTCCGGCGGCAGCACCGTCACCGCGGCGGCGCCATCCTCGTGCCGGGCCCCTTCATAGGAAGCATGGGCGCGGGTCAGCAGGAAGGGGCCGGTGGCGTCCAGCACGTCGGCGCAGGACCGCGCCTCGACCAGCCGGTCCAGCAGATGGTCCCAGAAGGGATGGCCGGGCACCGACGCCAGGAAGGACGGGCACAGGATGCGGGGCAGCCCGCGCTCCACCGCCTTCGCCAGCCCGCCATGCTCCTCCGGTTCCAGCCCGACGACGAAGCTCCGCCCCTCCAGCAGCCCGTCGATCGGACGCAGGCATTCGAAATCGAGGTCGGCATAGACCCCGCCGAAGCGGCGCAGGATCAGGTAGCGCGCCAGATCGATCCGCGCGATGGGATCGGCATAGCCGTGGAAGACCGGCAGCAGCGCCGAATGCTCCTCGGCGATGAAGCGCCCGATGTCCCCGTCGGTCCAGAACCGGTATTCGAATCCGGGATTGCGCTCGATCCAGCTGCGCTGCAGCGCCTGGAATTCCGGCGGAAGGTCGCGTGTCTTCCAGGTCTGGTGGATCAGGCGCGGGATCGGGGAGCAGGAGTCGGTGCGCATGGACTTTGACCGCAATTGTGCATGGACCGATAAGCACTATTGCCGAGCCTGCTCAATAGAAATGGGTGCTTGGGAAAAATCTGTCACACTTTGATTCATTCGACACACGCTATTAGAGAATAGTTTCCATGTTTTTCTGCAAAATCTTCTCTCGCTTGCCCGGACGTCGCCCTGCAACTGAAGATTATCAACCGCACCCCGGAAGTTCTCCGTCACGCCATGAGGTTAGTCAAGTTGACCAATATGGGGGCGACGCCTATGATCCTTGAGAAAGATGGAGGGGCCGGATGCGGCAGTTCACCATTCATGCGGCCAAGACCAACCTGTCCAAGCTGATCGAGGCGGCTCTGCGCGGCGAGGAGGTGGTCATCGCCAAGGGAAGCAAGCCGGTCGTGCGGCTGGTCCCGGTTTCCCGCGGGTCCTTCACCATCGGCCTGCTGAAGGACAGGCTCGGCACCGGGCCGGACTTCTTCGAACCGATGGACGAGGCCGATCTCGACGCCTGGGAAGGGGAGGGCGTCAGGGTTCCATGACGGCGGTCCTCCTCGACACCCATGCCTGGGCCTGGAGCCTGTCCGGCGATGCCCGCCTGTCGAAACCGGCCGTTGCCGCCATCGCCGCCGCCGACATGGTGCTCGTCAGCCCGATCACCTTCTTTGAGATCGCCCAGAAGGTCCGGCTCGGCAAATGGCCGGAGATGGCACCCTTCGTGGAACGGCTGGATGCCCTGCTGACCGAACAGGGCGGGCTGGTGGCCGGCTTCGATCCCGCGGTCTGCCTGATCGCCGGCATGATGGACTGGACCCACCGTGATCCTTTTGACCGTCTGTTGGCGGCCACGTCGATGCATTACAAGCTGCCGCTGGTCTCCGCCGACGCGGTCTTCGACGGCATCGTCACGCGGCTGTGGTGATCGCCCCCGTCCCAGAACAGGCCATTCCATGCCCGGACACCGCCCCTACCGCCTGCATCGCCCCTGGACCGTGCTGGGCAGCCGCGAGCTGCTCGACGCCGATCCCTTCCTGAAGGTGCGGGTGGAGACGGTGGAGCTGCCGGACGGACGGCGGATCGACGATTACTACCAGTTCGACCAGCCCTCCTTCGCCTGCATCTTCGCCGAGACGGCGGACGGGCGGATCGTCACCTACCGCCAGTACCGCCACGGCCCACGCAAGGTCGGGCTGGTCTTCCCCGGCGGCCACCTGTCGCCTGGCGAGGAGCCGCTGGCCGCGGCCAGGCGCGAGCTGATGGAGGAGACCGGGATGGCGGCGGAGAGCTGGACCGACCTCGGCGCCTACATCGTCAACGCCAACCAGGGCGGGGCCTGGTCGCACATGTTCCACGCCACCGGCTGCCGCCGGGTCGCCGACCCGATCGCCGACGACCTGGAAGACACCGAGATCCTGTTCCTGACAAGGGCGGAGCTGCTGGAGGCCATCGGCCGCGGCGAGATGCATCTGCTGACCCAGATCGCGCTGGTCAGCATGGTCTGGCAGGCCGACATCGCACGGGTGCTGTCCCGCCCCCATACCCCAGACACAGCCGGTTGAGGAAAAGCCCGATGACCCGCTTCGCCCCAATGGCCCTGATGGCCTTCCTGACACTGGCCGCCCTCCCGGCCGCCGCCGAGCCGATGAAGGGCCGGTACGAACTGCGCTGCCAGGACCCGCAGACCCGGCAATGGAGCGTCGCGGGCCAAGTGACCGACCCGGAGATCGTCGATCTGCCGGCATCCAGCGGGAAAGCCGGCGGACGCGAGGTGCGCGGCACCGGGGCCGACGGCAAGCCGGTGGTCCTGCCCATGCCGTCCGACCGCACCTGCATGCTCAGCGCGCGCTGACCGGCGGCGGTTCCCCCGCCATCGAACGGGGAACCGACCGTCAAACTGTAACATCCCCGCGGTAGCTTCCCGACGCTCGCCAAGATCAAGCCGGCACCGAACGGGCTCCAATAGCCCGGCGGTTCCGCTCATGCCAGCCGCTTGCCCTGATGAGGGTTCGGGAGACACCAGTCATGACCGATTTGTCCGTCCAATTGCCTGAAACGTCGCGCCGTTCGGTGCTCCGCGCCCTTGCCGGCCTGCCGCTGCTGCCGGTCGCCGGCATCGGCGCCGGGGAGCTGCTGTTCGCCTCGGGCGCCGAAGCAGCCGCCGCCAAGGGCACGCCGGTCGCCGTCGAGTTCGTCGGCATGGCCGCTCCGACCACCGCCGCCGCGCAGGCGAAGACCACGGTCGAATCCAGCATGGTCGTGACCTGGGCCGACGGCTCCAAGCAGAGCTTCGCGCTCGGCTACCAGCCGCTGTTCATCACCGGCGATCAAGTGCCGGACGGCAAGGGCGGCACCATCCTGGCCGGCGGCTATACCGACATCAACGGCAAGCCGATCCTCGATACCTCGATGGCGACTCCGGCGCCGTTCTTCTCCGACTGCCCGGACGGCTGCAACCTGCTGGCCCCGATCCCCGGCGCCAAGGTGGCGGGCGTGACCGGCAACACCCTGTTCGCCGTCGTCCAGTTCGAATACGCCTCCCGCGATTCCAAGGACGCCTCGATGTACGGCAAGCTGCCGTCGCCGATCGCCGTCCTGACGCTGGACCAGAACAAGGAATCCGGCGCGCTGAAGCTGGTGCAGTACCACAATGTCGACACCAGCCCGGCGCACGGCCTGTGGATCACCTGCGGCGCCAGCCTGTCGCCCTGGAACACCCACCTGTCGAGCGAGGAGTACGAGCCGGACGCGGCGGCGCTCGACGACCAGTTCCGCGCCTACAGCAAGAACCTGTTCGGCGACGAGACCAAGGCCAACCCCTATCACTACGGCCACCTGCCGGAAGTGACGGTCCACCCCGACGGCACCGGCACCATCAGGAAGCACTATTGCCTGGGCCGCATCTCGCACGAGCTGGTGCAGGTGATGCCGGACGAGCGCACCGTGCTGATGGGTGACGACACCACCAACGGCGGCCTGTTCATGTTCATCGCCGATCAGGCCAAGGACCTGTCCGCCGGCACCCTCTATGCCGCCAAGATGGAGCAGGAAGAGGGCAAGGACATCGACAAGGGCGGCGCCTTCGCCCTGACGTGGGTCAAGCTGGGCCACGCCACCAGCGCCGAGATCGAGACGCTGGCCGACAGCCTGAAGGCCGCCGACATCGTCGAGGTGAAGAAGGAGGATCCGAAGGACCCGTCCTTCACCGCCATCGGCTTCAACGGCAAGACCCAGTGGGTCAAGTTCAAGCCGGGCATGGAAAAGGCCGCCGCCTTCCTGGAAACCCACCGCTACGCCCCGACCGTCGGTGCCACGCTGGCCCTGTCGAAGCTGGAAGGCGTCACCGTCAACGCCAAGGACAAGACCGCCTACATGGCGGTGTCCTACATCTACAAGTCGATGAGCGACGGCAAGAGCGGCATCAAGGTGAAGGCGATCAACGCCGGCGCCGTCTATCAGCTGCCGATGAAGGCGAGCCAGACCGACCTCGCCGGCGCCGCCATCGACAGCGAGTGGGTGCCGGTGCATTTCAGCCCGGTCCCCGCCCTGGTCGGCCGCGACCTCGCCACGCCGGACGCGCTCGGCAACACCGCCGACGCCGACCTGATCGCCAACCCGGACAACCTGAAGTTCTCCGAGAAGCTGCGCACGCTGTTCATCGGCGAGGACAGCGGCAACCACGTCAACAACTTCCTGTGGGCCTACAACGTCGACAGCAAGAAACTGGCCCGCATCCTGTCCTGCCCGGCGGGTGCGGAATCGACCGGCCTGCAGGCGGTCGACGACGTCAACGGCTTCTCCTACGTCATGAGCAACTTCCAGCACCCCGGCGACTGGGAGAAGGGCCTGCACGACAAGGTGAAGGACAGCCTCGCCGCCCTGATCGACGACGCCTACCGCAACCGCCGCAGCGGCGGCGTCGGCTACATCCACGGGCTGCCCCAGGCCGTTTGATGGGGGCGGTCTGATAGGGCCGGTCTGGCCGGACCTGAGTTGAAACGACAAGAAGCGCGGCCGGTGACCCGGCCGCGCTTTTTTCATGCCTTATCGAAAGAAGTAATACCGACGCAAAACTACCCGAATGATGTTTTCTTGGAAGTGGTAATCATCAATCGACCTAGAACCAATCGGTGATCTTAACACCTCGTTAACTGGCCGGATGGCTCAATAAGCTCATCAGAACGGGCAGAAGCCTCCACCACGAATACAGGGATCGCCACCATGTCCAAGACCGATTGCGCCATCAACGTCTTCTCCTCTGCTTCCCTGCACCTGGATGTGGTCGACGAATTCATCGCGATCGCCCAGTCGAAGCTGGACGGTGCCACCAGCGATTTCACCCGCGACAGCCTGACCGACCTGCTGGCCGGTCTGACCGAGCAGCGCGAGACCTACCGCGCCGTGCTCGCCGCCGCCCCGACCGCCAACGCGCTCGCCGCCTGACCCGACCGCTCCAGTCCGCGCCGGCAGCTCCGCCCCCATCGCCGCCCCTCTTCCGCGAAAGACCGCCATCATGACCGCCCCCATCGCCCAGGACGTCCTCGCCTCCGCCACCCTGCATCTGGAAGTGCTGGAGGAGTTCATCGCCGTCGTCCGCCGCCGGATGGCCTCGACCACCGACACCTTCGCCCGCGACAGCCTGAACGACCTGCTGCTGAGCCTGACCGAACAGCGCGACGGCTATCAGGCCTTCCTGCCGCTCGCCGCCGCGGAACCGGTGTGAGGTCTTAAAACGCCTTCAGCTTCTTCCAGGCGAACACCACCATGCGGGCCAAGAGCCAGCCGTGGGTGAAACGGGAGATCTGGGTCTCACCATAGCTGCGGTCGGCGTAGCGCACCGGCACCTCGACGATCTTCAGGTTCTGCTTGGCGGCGCCGAAGATCAGGTCGAAATCGCCGAAGGGGTCGAAATCGCCGAAGTAATGGCGGTTGGCGACGATGGTCTCGTAATCCTGGCGCCACAGAACCTTGGTGCCGCACAGCGTGTCGGTGAAGCGCTGGTTCAGCAGGAAGGAGAAGATGCGCGCGAAGGCCCGGTTGGCCAGGAAGTTCAGGAAGCGCATCGCCTCCGGCGCCATCGGATAGACCAGCCGGGTGCCGTTCACGAACTCGCCGCGCCCCGACACCATCGCCTGATAGAATTTCCCCATCGTCTCCGGCGGCACCGTCAGGTCGGCGTCGAGGATGATCAGGATGTCGCCGCGCGCCACCGCGAATCCGGCGCGCACCGCGTCGCCCTTGCCCTTGCCGGGCTGCTTCATCACCTTGATGTCCCAGTCGGGATAGGCGTCGCGGACGCGCAGGCACTCCTCGTAGGTGTTGTCCTGGCTGTTGCCCTCGACATAGATCACCTCGATGTCGGGGGCGAAGCGGGGCAGGCGGCGGATGGCGTTCTCGATGTTGCCGCGCTCGTTGCGGCAGGGGATCAGGATGGTGACCGAGGCCGGCTTGCCGTCGACCGTCACCTCATCCACGGTGGGCTGCGGCCGGGCGACGACATAGTTGCGCACGCACAGCCGGCGGATGCCGGGCAGCGGAGCGACGTAGCGGTTGACCAGCGTGCCCAGCCCGAACAGCCGCTTCGGGATCAGCTGGCGCCATTCGCGGCGCACCGGCTCCCAGCCGGCCAAATCCAGCAGGTTGACGATGTCGCTGGTCGACAGCCAGTTCTGCTGGCCCTGCGGCATGCGCATCCCCAGCTTCTCCGCCGCCCACAGGATCGGCTCCCAGACGCGGGAGTGATAGCTGACGATGATGCGGGTCTTCGGCGTAGCGACCCGGCGCAGCAGGCGCAGCGTCTCCTCGATGTCGTCGAGGAAGCCGATGGTGCCCGACAGCAGGATGTGGCTGAACGGCCCCTCCACGGCGTCGATGGTCGCCGGATCCTCGGCGTCGGCGGCGATCAGCTCCAGCTGCGGATGGCGGGCCTTCGCCACGGCGATGGTCGCCGGGCTGAGGTCGATGCCGACGCCGCGCGCCGGCTTCAAGGCCGCCAGCGTGTCGCCGACGCCGCAGCCGATCTCCAGCACCGTCGCCCCTTCCGGAATCAGGAAGCGCAGATAGGCGCGGTCGGCGTCATGGAAGGCGCGGTTGCGCTCGGCCCAGCGGTCGCGCAGGGGGGCCATGGCGTCGAACAGCGACCGGATGCGCTGCTGGCGCGGGGAGAGGCCGCGCGTCTCGACGGCTGCGGTGGTCGCGGCGGCGGTGTCCGGCGTGGCGGCATCCATGGAAGCGCTCCGGGAAAGCGTCGAAGTCGGCTGATCGGTCATCGGGAGAAATCCGTGGGAAAGGCGTCGGGTCCGTCATCAGACGTCGTGACAGCCGTCCGGGCGGCGGTCTCGCTGCGCAGCAGCAGCCAGAACAGGCCGCCGGGCAACGACAGGACGGCGATCGACAGTCCGATCAGCAGCGAGACCAGAAGGGCCGCGTCGGCATCGAAGCCGAGCAGCGCGAAACCGGCGACCATCGCCCCCTCGCGCACGCCCCAGCCGCCGAGCGAGACGGGCAAGGCGGCGGCGACGATGGCGGCCGGCACGATGGCCAGCCCGTCCAGCCAGCCGAGCGGCAGGCCGACCGAGCGGGCGAACAGGATGGTGGCGGTGATGGTGGCGAGATGGACGCCGATGCTGTGGCCCAACGCCGCCCAGGCGGCCGGGTTGCCGGCCATGGCGCGCAGCTGCGCCACCGCCCCCCACAGGGTCCGCCCCAGCGCCCCGTCGCGCAGCCGCTTCGGGATCGGCAGCCGGTCGCGCGGGATGCGCCCGGCGAGCAGCAGCAGCCCCATGGCGACGGCCAGGACCAGCGCCCCGGCCAGCACGGTGCCGGCGACGGCGGGCGGCGCCACCGCGGCCAGATGCGGCAGCCCGACCAGCCCGATCAGCACCACCCCCAAGAGCGCCATCAGCCGGTCGACCAGCAGGGCCAGCATCACCGGCCCGGCCGGGTGGCCGAGCCGCCAGGTGAACCAGCCGCGCAGCAGGTCGGCGCCGACCGATCCCGGCAGGATCTGGCCGACGAAACCGCTGGCCATCTGCAGGCGGAAGGCGGTCCAGCGGGTCAGGGAGAAGCCGGCGGCGCGGCCGACCGCCCGCCACCGTTGCGAGGCGAAGGGCAGGGTCAGCGCCTTCACGGCGAAGCCGGCGGCGAACAGCCACGGATCGGCGGCCGACAGGCGCGCGGCGATGCCGGCCCAGTCGGCCCCGGCGGCGAGCGCGCCCAGCACCACGACCGTCACCGCCAGCTTGACCAGCAGCGGCCACCGCCGTCCGGACGGCTTCCCCGGACCGGCCTTGTCCGGACCGGGGCCGGGGCCGGAGTCGGAGCCGGAGTCGGAGCCGGGCTTCGCCGATTGGACGAAGGGGGTGTCGAGAAGAGCCTGGGCCATCATCCCCGCATGGAAATCCGGGTGCCGCGGGACAGCGGCGCCGAACGGGCCGTTGTAACGGCTCACGCCCGGCTTGTCACCCGCTGACGTCCTCTCCGCTCTGACGGGCGGAGGCTCCGGAGAGGCACATCATGCGGCCCTCCGGCTGGTTCCTGCTTCATCGGGCCGCTTGGCGCGGTGCCCCTCCACAGGCGTCAACGCGCTGTCCGCGCGCCGTAGGATATTGATCGCCGCGTTGGTGTCGGCATTGGCCCTGTGACCGCAGCGCCCGCACACGAAGACCGGTTGGCTCGGCCGGTTGGCCGCATCGACATGGCCACAACAGGCGCAAGTCTGGCTGGTGTAGGCGGCGGGCACCTCCACCAGCTTTCCGCCACGATCCGCCAGCTTGTAGGCCAGCATGGTGCGGAACAGACCCCATCCCTGATCGAGGATGGCCCGGTTCAGTCCGGCTTTCTGCCGAACCCGGCAGCCCGGCTCCGCAGCCGTGCCCTTCGCCGATGCGGACATGCTCCGCACCGGCAACGCCTCCACAACGACCAGGCCGTGGTTCTTGGCGATGATCGTGCTGTGCTTGTGGAGAAAGTCCTTGCGAGCGTCGGCCACCCGCTTTTGAAGTTTGGCAACCCGCCGCACCGCCTTGCGCCGGTTGGCCGACCCCCGCGTCTTACGCGCCAGAGCGCGTTGGGCCTTACGCAGGGCCTTCAGCGCCGTCTTGCCGTGGTTGGCTGGGGCGATGCTGGTGCCATCGCTGAGCGCGGCGAACACCGCCACGCCGAGGTCGATCCCAACCGGCGGCAGGATGGACGGGGCTGGCTCGACCACCTCGCGCTCGCACTGGACGGCGGCGAACCAGTGCCCGGCCCGGCGGGACACCGTGATGGTGCAAATGGCACCCGGCAGCGCCGTCCAGCCGCGCAGGCGAACCCAACCCAGCTTAGGCAATTTCATTCGCCCGGATGAGACGCCCGTGCGCTCGACCACCAGCGAGATGGGGTCGGGGAAGCGGAAGCTGTCGTTCAGCCCCTTCCGGCGCGGGGTCGGTGCCTTGGCCCGGCCGGCCCACCAGTTCTGATAAGCCCGGTCGAGATCGCGCAACGCCTGTTGCAAGGTGTGGACCGGCACCGCCTTCAGCCACGCCACCTCGGCCCGCAACAGCGTGACCTCACGGCATTGGCTGGCAAAATTGAACCTTCGGCCGGGACGGTACCAGTCCCGACGCTGCTCCAAGGCGAGGTTGTAGACGAACCGGCACGCCCCTGCGATCTGCGCCATCTGAGCGGCTTGCTCGGACGTCGGATAGAGGCGGAACAGGACGGCTTTCCGTTCGATCATGAGCAGCATCATGACAGTGGCCTATGACCGATGGAAGCGACTTCCGACGTGAGCGCCACCTGTGTTTTTGCGATGCACGTCAACTTGGTCTTCGTGACCAAGTATCGCCTTCGCGCTTATCTTCAGCCTGAACGCCGGAGCTTGCGACGCTAAATACCGTGCTCACCCCATCCCGGCGGCGGCCAGCATGCCACTGTCGGGAACCATCGCCGCCGCGCGGGGTGCGGAGCCGGCGGGGCTCAGCGCCCGGCCTTCCAGCCTGCCGAAGACGATGTAGTGCCGCATCGCCGCCGTCAGGTCGCCGCCGGTCGCCGCCGCCACGTCGGCATTCGCCGCCAGATAGGCCGACGCGTTGAAGCCGGTCGTCCGTCCTTCGGTCCGGCCGTTGGTCAGGTAATGCAGCTCGGCCCGGGTGGTGTCGGTGCCGAAGGCGGCGGCAAGGTCGCTGTTGGCGGCCAGATAGGCCGTGGGATCGAAGGTGACCGTCCGGCCCTCCGCCCGGCCCATGGTGATGTAGTGGATCTCGGCACTCGTCCGGTCGGTGCCAAAGGCGGCGGCGAGATCGCCGTAGGAGGCGAGATAGGCCAGCGGGTCGAAGCTCACCGTCCGCCCTTCCGCCCGGCCCATGGTGATGTAGTGGATCTCGGCGCTCGTCCGGTCGGTGCCGAAGGCGGCGGCGAGGTCGCCGTAGGAGGCGGCATAGGCCAGCGGGTCGAAGCTCACCGTCCGGCCCTCCGCCCGGCCCATGGTGATGTAATGCGCCGCACCGGCATCGCCGTTGGTGCCGAAGGCGTTGGCGAGATCGCCGTAGGAGGCGATGTAGGCCAGCGGATCGAAGGTCACCGTCCGCCCCTCCGCCCGGCCCATGGCGGCGTAATGCGCCGCACCGGCGGCGGCATCGGTGCCGAAGGCCGCCGACAGGTCGGCGTAGGAGGCGATGTAGGCCAGCGGCGAAAAGGCCTGCCCGGACGAGGTGGCGGAGGTGCCGGTCGCCGGGCTGGTCCCGCTGGTCCCGCTTCCCGAACCGCCTCCACCGCCGCCGCCTGCGCCGGGGCTGGGGATCCCCGGCACCGTCAGCGGCGCCGACCCCATCCGCGCCCAGTCCAGGTCATGGATTCCCATTCCCGCACCGGCCCCGCTGCCGAGCCGGAAATCGCCGGCCGCCGGGTTGGTGAACAGCCCCGACGACACCGTGTCGCCGCCGGTCAGCCCACGCACGCCCTGCAGCAGGTTGTTGGTGACGGTGTAGGAACCGGGGGTCCAAAACTCCCAGTAATCAACGCCCGTCGAGGAGGAGATGACGTTGCCGGTGACGCTGTTGTTGGCGAGCAGCCCGATGTTGCCGGCGCTCGGCACCCATTCCAGCCGGATGAAGCGTTCGCGCGGGTTGGACAGGGTGGCGAAGTTGTTGGTGACGCTGTTGGAATCGCCGCCATGGATGAAGACGCTGGCCCAGCCGGTGTTCTGGATGAAGTTGTCCCGGACGGCGACGCCGTTGGCCATGTCGTCCAGATAGATGCCGAAGCTCTTGTGGCGGTCGAGCCAGCCCGACCCGTCGGTCGCCAGCCCGCCGACGTTGCGGATGTCGTTGCCGCGGATGGTCGTGCGGGTGTCGACGTTGGAACGGCCCAGCATCTCGATGGCGCCGCCGTCGGCGGTCTCGGTCATCGTGTCGTAGATGCGGTTGTATTCCACCACCGTGTCGGTGTTGACGGTGGCGCCGTCCCAGTTCTTGATCGAGATGCCGTAGCGCGGGCTGTTGCGGATGTCGTTGCCGGAGATCAGCGTGCCGCTGGTGCCGTAGAGCTGGATGCCGGCGACGTCCTTCAGCACCTCGCCGATGCCATTGATGCTGTTGGCGCTGATGCGGTTGCCGTTGCTGCCGTAGCCGACCTTGATGCCGCTCGCCCCCAGATGCTCCAGCCGGTTGGCCTCGATCACGTTGCCGGACGATCCGGTCAGCGTCATCGCCGTGCCGGCATCGACGAAGCGGTTGCCGGCGATGCTGTTGCCCGATGCGTTGGTCAGCGTCAGGGCCGAGCCGTCCCATGTGGTGTCGGCGAAGGTCAGCCCCTGCAGGGTGACGCCGCTCGCCCCGTTCAGCGACAAGAGCGTGCCCAGCCGCGCCACCACCGCACCCTGGCTCAGCAGGGTGCCGGGGTCCTGCGGCTTCACCACCAGCCGACCGGTCTCGGCCTGCCAGGCGAACTCGCCGGCGTCGCGGAGGAAGGCGTCGTCGTTCAGCAGGCGGTAGGTGCCGCCGCTGCGCAGGGCGTATTTCACCCCTTGCGTGAAGTTGACGGTCCGGCTGCCGGCATCGGCGGAGGCGACGCCGACGATGTTGTCGGACAGCCGCTCGGTGTCGAAGGTCTGGACCATCATGCCGGGCTGGACGCCGGCGGCCAGCACCGCCGCCATCGCCCCGTCGCCGGCCCCGATGCGCAGGCTGGTCTTGCTGGCGCCGCCGGCCGCCGCCTCCAGCACCGACCAGCCGGACTTGGCGTCGCCGGCGTTCCAGTCGCCGGTCTGCGCCACCTTCTGCCGCACCCCGCCGATGAAGAGGTCGAGACCGGTGGCAGAGGTCGGCGCGGCATAGAGCCCGCCGCCGATGGCGGTGAAGCCGCCGACCCGCTCGCCGCCGCTGAAGACCGGCGTCTCGCCCGGATAGGCCATGATGCGCACGCCATTGTCGGCCCCGGTCAGCGTGACCGTGCGCGCCATGGCATAGGTGCCGCCGCGCACATAGGTGTCGCGGATGCCGGTCGCCCGCATCGCGCTTTGCGCGCGTTCCAGCGTGGCGAAAGGACCGTCGGTGCCGTCGGCATTGGGTGCCGCCAAACGCCCCGACCAGGAATCGTTGCCGTTGGTCGCGACGTAGAAAGCCTGCTGAGTGTCTGTCATTGCCGGATTGCCTTGCCGATACCGGGCAATCACACGGCAGAAGTACTTAATAAAGAGGCAGGCTCATCCTTTCGGATGTACACTTTCGTGATGTGTTCCGTGTTCATTTCGTGACAAATGCTCAAGGCATGGCAATTGTCACTTGCCCAGTCCTCCGCGTTGTTTTGAACGCCTGCCGTTCAACCCGGTCAGCGCAGCTCGACCCGCCGCTCCTCCCGGAACACCGTCTCGTCGCCATGGCGCAGCGTCACCGTCACCCGGTAGGGGCCGGACGGCCAGGAGCCGGGAACGGGCTTCTTCACCTCGGTGCCGAAGAACAGCACGGCCAGCGGACGCGGCACCGCGCCCTCGTTGCGGGACAGGCGGCGGCCGTCGGGGCCGGTCACCTCCAACGTCACCCGGTCGCCCTTCCGCCCGCCCATCAGCTCCGCCCACACCCCCAGCGTCGGCGCGTCGGCGGGCAGGGGCTTGCCGCCATAGCCGCCGTCCCGCGCCACCTCCGCCTTCGGCGCCTCGGGCGCCAGCCCGGCACCGAGCAGGGCGCTCGGCCGGTAGGCGAGTTTCCGGCGCGCCGCGTCGCTCCACAGCGTGCCCGCCGGCATCGCAGCCGTGTCCTGATCGGCGGCACCCTGGTCAACGGCGCAGGCCGGCGCCTCTCCGGTTCCCGCCTCCTTGCCGGTATAGGGGTCGAGGGTATGGCCGTCGTGGCGGATGCCGAAATCAACATGGGGGAATTCGGTGTTGCCGGACAGCCCGACCTCGGCCAGCGGCGTGCCGGCCTCCACCCGGTCTCCCGGCCTGACCTCGATGCTGCCGCGCTTCAGGTGGCTGTACTGGGTCTCCCAGCCGTTGCCGTGATCGACCACCACCGCGTTGCCGGCCTCGCGCCCGGCCGGCGCGCCGCCGCTCTGCCGGATGCTGACATCCTCCATGCCGTCGCGCACGCGGGTGACCGTGCCGGGTGCCGCGGCCACCACCGCCACCCCGCGCCGCATCGCCTCCAGATCGGGCAGCCGGAAATCGGTCCCCTTGTGCCCGTCATAGGTCAGCCGCCCGCAGGCGAAGTCCTGCATCCCCGGTCCCGGATCGGCATCGACATAGTTCTGGACGAAGCACTCCGCCCCGATCCGGCAGCGCACCGGCAACTCCAGCACCGGCGCCCCGGGGAAAAGGGCGGGGGGAGGGGCAGCGGGAGATTGGGCGGCTCCGGCGGACGGCAGGAACACCAGGGCGGCGAACCCCCAGCGATAATCGACCGGCACCCTCATCCACACCCCTCGCACAGCACTGCTCCGTCTTGCCTGACCGTCCCTCTACAGATGAACTACCGCCCCCATTCCGCGAATGGAGGTGGCTTCGCGGGCATTACTCCGCATCGGGCCGTTCCGACCCCTTCGCCTTGAGACCGCCATGAGCGTACCTCAAGACAACCCATGCCGACGCGAAGTCACGGGGCAAGGTCGTCCCGCACACGTCGCACCTGTGCACACGCTCGCTGAGAGCCTTCTTTCGGACCGTGCCGCAGCATGGACAGGTCTGTGACGGCTTCAGCCGGCGTGTCGGCGCTTCGATCAGGCGTGCGGTGCCAGTTTCCTGCACTTTGTACCGCATCAGCGACAAGAATTGAGAGGGAGCCGTGTCGAGGATCTCCCGGTTCAGCCCCGCTTTCTGAGCAACCCGCTTGCCGGGGGCGTCCACGCTTCCGGCGGCGGATCGGGTCATGGCGGCGACCGACAGCTGTTCCGTCGCGATCAGGGCGAACCGCTTGACAAGGTCGGACGACAGCTTGTGCTGCCAGTCAAGACGGCGCCGTGCGGTGCGGGCGCGCGCCTTCGCCAGTCGGCGTGCGGCCTTGCGGCGCCGGTTCGAACCCTGGCGCTTGCGACTGACCGCCTGCTGAAGGTCGGTGATGCGCTGCTGCTCGTGGCGGTACCATCGCGGGTTCTCGACCGTCTCCATCATGGGCGCGTCCGCTTCGCCGATGGCCAGCGTGGCAAAGGTCTCCGTGCCCCAGTCGAAGGCGACCGCCTCAGTCCCGGACGCGCGGATGATGTCGGGGCACTCCAGGGTCAGCGACAGATGCCAGGCGCCGTCACGGTGCAGCAGTTCGCTCGCCTTGATGATGCCGCCCTGGCGGGCCTGTCCGCGCGCCTTGATCGTGCCGATGCCCTGGAGGCGCAGCTTGCCATGGCGCCACTCCACGCCGGGCGTAAAGCGCCAGCCGTCGCCGTGCGACTTAAAGCCAAAGCCGGGGAAGCGGGCCAAACTCTTGAAACGCGGAAAGCCCGCCGCCGCACCCTTGGTTTTCACGCGCTCGAAGAACGCCTTGAAGGCCTTGTCGAGCCGGCGCAGCGTGACCTGTTGCGAGGAGCAGTTAAGCGTCGCGAACTCCGGACACTCCTGACGCAGGGCGGTCAGGTCGTGGCACTGGTCGGCATAGGTCAGCGACACGCCACGGCGACGGTAGGCGTCGATCCGCTGCTCCAGGGCAGCGTTGTACAGCTGTTGGTGCAGACGTAAGGCAGCGCTCAAGGCCACAGATTGAGTCCGCGACGGATAGAGGCGGTAAGTGACCTTGCGCACTGGCATTTTCATTCTGATATTATAATTAGTTCCGCGGAAATGGCAAGTTTTGGTTGTTCTAGTCAAAGACGCGCACCACAGCGTCTACAGCCTGAACGACCATCTCGTTCTGGTGACGAAATACCGTCGCCGTGTGCTGACGGTGGACATGCTGACACCCTTTGGCGAGCCCGCCGGGGAGCGGTGCAACGCCTGGGGCGGGCGGATGCTGGAGTGCAATGACGAACTGGACCATGTGCCCCTGCTCGTCACGCTGCCGCCGACCACCGCTTTGTCTGAGTTCGTGAACGCGCTGAAGACTGGGACGAGCCGCCGCTTACGGGCGGAGTTCCCGGACGAGGTGAAGCGCTGGGACAGCAAGCCCGCACTCTGGTCGCGCTCGTACTGCGTGATGTCCGTTGTCGGCACGCCGTTTGAGGCGCTGAAGCGCTACATCAAGGGCCAAGCCGGCGCCGGTGCGTGAACGTACCGGGCAGCGCGGCGCATTTTCCCTCCAGCCAATCCAGAGGATTGAATAAAGCCCCATGCACCAAATGGTGGAGCGGCAGGTGGTGAGGGCCAGACTTATGCTCCCTCATAGCCGCAAGTCTTCTCAGCGTCGTTGGAAGAGGCAGTGCGAAAAGCGATACTGCCGCTACGCCACGGGAACCGCCTGCGTTGAGGAATATCCATGATCAGCCCGGCACAGATCATCCGCGACGGCAACGGCAAGGCCGCCTTCGCCGTGCTGCCCATTGCCGAGTATGAGCGCCTGCTGGAGGAGGACATCGCGACATTTGTTCGGTAAACAACGCCAAGCTCGAACAGAGCAAGAACACAGATCTCAGGCGGCATGGCGGCGACGTCCCAGGTTGAGCGGCCGCCTTCCCATCGGTATGGCTGCCGCCCGGTCCCACAGGAAATCACCGGACAGGCTGATGTGCTCCCAGCCGACCGGCGAGGTGTGGACGAGCAGGTCGTCGGGCACGGTCTCGCCGATCATGCGCAGGTGAGCCACCGCGTCAGCCATGTAGGTCGAGTTCCAGTGGACGATCGCAGCGATGAGCAGGTTCAGTCCCGAGGCGCGGTACTGCTGGGCCTCGGACCCGCGGTCGGCGATCCGGCCCTGCTTGAAGGTGCAGATCGCCTGGGCCAGGGCGTGACGCTGCTCCCCTTTGTTCAGTCCGATGTGACAGCTCCTCCTGAGTTCGGGCGTTTCCAACCAATCGATCATGAAGAGTGTGCGCTCGATGCGGCCCAGTTCCTGGAGCGCCAGATCGAGTTGGTTCTGCCGCTCGTAGGCGGCCAGCTTCTTCAACATGGTCGAGGGCGCCACGGTGCCGGCCTTCAGCGACGCGACCAGACGCACCACGTCGGTCCAATGGTCGCGGATGATGTCCACCTTGATCCGCCGGCCCAGCAGCGGCTGCAGGTCCGGATAGCAGCTTGGCGGCTCGATGCTGGCCAAGCGGCGTTCGGGAAAGTCGCGCAGGCGGGGACAGAAGCGGAAGCCGAGCATGGCCGCCACACTGAACATGTGATCCGAGGCGCCGCCCGTGTCCACGTAGTGGGTGTCGATGGAAAGGCCGGTGCCGTGGTGGAGCAGACCATCCAGAACGAAGGGTGCCTCGTGCGTCGCCGCCGAAATGACCCGGACATGGAACGGACCGTGCTGATCCGAGACGTGGGTGTAGAAGCTGAAGCCGGGGCTGCCGCCGTAGCGGGCGTTCACCTCGCCGGCGACGTTGCCGCGCTTGCCGGAGCGGAAGAACTGGCCGTCCGACGAGGACGTCGTGCCGCCACCCCAGACGGCGGCCATGGGCAGCCGATGGTGAGCGTCGATGATCCGGGCCAGGGCCGCCTGGTAGGTTTCCGGACGGATGTAGGCGTCGGCGGTCCAGATCAGCTGGTCGCGGGTCACGCCCTGACTGGCCTCGGCCATGCGCGTCAGGCCCAGGTTGGTGCCGTCGGCCAGGATGGCAGCGAGCAGCGCGTTCTCGTTGTCGCAGGGCTCGCCGGTCCGCAGGTTCGTGAACGCCGCCGCGAAGCCGGTCGCCTGGTTGACCTCATGCAGCAATTCGGTGATGCGCACGCGCGGCAGAAGGGCGTCGAGCCGGTCGGCGAGGACGTCCGCTTCCGGCGGCGCGATTGCCTTCAGCGCCGCGATGTGCAGCCGCTCGTCGCGCAATTCGACGCCTTCGAGTTGGCCGTCGCGCAGGCGCTGGGCAAAGCGCTTCAGCCGCTCGTCGAGGTTGCGCCCCCGTGCTGCCAGCCACTCATCGGCCGTCGCAGGAAGTTTCAGCTCCGCCGCGATCGGGGCCGCCGCCGCCGCGGGCAGCAGATAGCTGTCGAAGCGGCGGTAGTTGGACGACCGCTCCACCCACACGTCGCCCGAACGCAGTTTGTTGCGCAGGGTGGCGAGCACCGCTGTCTCGTAGAGCCGCCGGTTGGGCTTGCCGTCCTTGGCGACGAGCCGCCGCCACTCCTTGCGAAACGGCATCGGCGCGTCCGCCGGGATGTCGCGCTTGCCGGATCGGTTGAGCTCCTTGAGCAACTCGACCGCCGCCAGGATCGGATCCTTGCACCGGGCGGCCTTGAACGTGAGCGCTTCGAGGAGCACCGGGGCGAACTTCCGGATGGTGACGTACCGGTCGGCGGCGCGGACCAGCGGGTCCTCTTCCGCGAGCTCGGCGAGGCTGGCCACCTCGCCGCGCACGCGCAGCAACTGCGGCCAGCCCACCGCCTCGTTGACGAGGGCGAGGGCGTCCCCGTCGCTTTCCTGGGCCAGGCTGAGCGCCTCGATGGTGCGGTGGAACAGGCGCATCAATCGGCCGACATCCTTCGTCTTCGCGACGCAGGTCTTCTCCTTGCTGTTCTTTGCACGCGTGAACGCACCGCCGATCAGCTTGTCGGCCATATCGAGCGCGGCGTCGGTGAGCCGGTTCTCCAGGTCGATCAGCAGCGCCACCAGCGTCGCGCGCTGCCGGTTCGGCGCGCAGCGCTCGATCAGGTAGGTGGGCGAGGCCATGCCCTCGCGGGCAAACTGGCGGAAGCGGGTTTCATGGACACGCGCCTGCGCCTCGGCACCGATTCCGATGCCGCGAACGACGTGGAGTTTGTCGATCACGTTGCGGACGTGATCCGCTTTCGGCGCCGTGGGAATGGTTTTCAGCCAGGCAAGCGACGTGATCCCGGTTGCTGGATCAACGGCCAGCAGTTTGTCGAGCTTGTCCCGCTGCTCGTCCGTGAGATCGGCCACCAGGGCATCCGCCGCCCGCTTTCTGGCGCGGGCACGGCCCGCCAGGGCGGCGCGCTCGATCACCGCCGGGGCCGGCAGGACGATCTTCGCGGACCGGAGCGCGGCGATGGTCCCGGTCACGATCGGCAATCCCTCGTCGGAAATCCAGGCCGCCTGCGCCGCGGCCTCGATCAGGTCGGGCAGGTCGGCCTCGCGTGGAAACCGCAGCCCGAGCGCGACGGCGGCATCGCGAGCATGACCGGTCATCGTCCGAGGCCGGTGCGCGTACTCGGCGAACATGATCGCCGGCAATTCGAGGTGTTCGGCCACCCAGCCAACGACGGCGTCGATCGGCTCGACGATGTGGGCCAGAGGCAATCCGGGATGGCGCAGGAGCGCCAGTTGCACGGCAAAGCCCAAGCGGTTGGCGTCACCGCGCCGGATGGCGATGAGATCCAAATCCGTCCGGGTGAAGGTGTAATGGCGGGCCAAGGCGTCCCGATCCGTGGGCAGGCCGAACAACAGCCGGCGCTCCTCCTCCGTCAGCAATTGGCGTCGTGCCACGTGGTCTTCCCCTGTCCAGAAAACGTCGGCGGGGACTGTGGACAGCAGGGATTAACGGGACGTATTTTGTGGACGGCGGCGTGGCAGTCCGGTCGGATTCGGCGCGACCGTCCACAGAACGGCCGGTTGGGGGACGGGCATGGGCGACATGCTGGGCTACGCACGGGTCTCGACCGGCGACCAGGATGTCGCCGGTCAACGGTTGCGGCTGGAGCAGGCCGGCGCCTTGAAGGTCTTCACCGACGTGTGCTCGGGCAAGGCGAAGGACCGGCCAGGGTTGGAGGCGTTGCTCGCCTATGCGCGCCGTGGCGACACGCTGGCCATTGTCCGCCTCGACCGGCTCGGCCGATCGCTCGCTGAGTTGCTGGCGACGGTGGCCATGCTGAAGGAGCGCGGGATCGGCCTGCTCAGCCTGGAGGAGAGGATCGACACCACTTCGGCGGCCGGCGAACTGGTGTTCCACGTCTTCGGCGCGATTGCGCATTTCGAACGGCGGCTGATCGCCGAGCGCACGAAGGACGGCATCGCGGCCGCCCGGGCCCGCGGCAAACGCCCAGGTCGCGAGCCGGTGGACATGGACAAGATCAAAGCGGCACTGAAACTGGTGGAAGCTGGCCTGTCGCCGACCGAAGCCGCCAGGCAACTGGGGTTGGGGAGATCCACCGTTTACCGGGAGATGAGCTTGGCGGGCCTCCAGAGGCCGCCATACACCTCCTGACCAGCATCAGGCTGGGCAATCATCCATCGCTGTTCCCGGTGCGTTCGACCTTAGCGTTGTCTGCCGAACAAATGTCGCGATGCCCTCTGGAGGCCGACGACGAAGCCGCGGCGATCCAGGCATACGACGCCTATCGGGATGCCTCCCCCGAAACCTTCCCCGACAAGGTCGCGGCGCGGCTGCTGGAGGGGGAGCATCCGGTCAAGGTGTTCCGCGACCACCGCGGCCTGACACAGACCCAGCTTGCCGAGGCAGCCGGCCTCAAGCAGTCCTACGTCTCGCAGATCGAGGCCGGAGCGCGGAACGGCTCGGTGGATGCCCTGAAGCGCATCGCAGAGGCCCTGCGCATGGATCTGGACGACCTCACCTGACCCCCCTCATGCGCGCCCCCTTATGCGACGGCGCATAAGGGGTGGCGCGCCCACAATCCGCCCCGTCCTTATCATCCGAAGGCCACACCGCCAGCCCTCATACTCCGCCCCGCATCTTATCGACGGCAGCAGGACGGGGACCGACAGCATGGCGAACAGCACCTATACCGGCAGGGGCGAGACGGTCGTCGTCATCGACAGCGGCTGGTCGCCGACCTGGGAGACCGCCTCGCACGTGGTCTATCAGCACGACTACGCCGACAACGACGCCGACGCGCGCAACCCCAACGCCGACACCCACGGCGCCCTGGTGACCTCCAGCATCCTGTCGCAGGCGCCGGACCTCGGCATCATCGCGCTGAAGGTGATGCCGGACGCCTCCACCACCGCGTCGGGGTCGGCGATCGAGCAGGCGCTGCAATGGGTCGTGGCCCATGCGTCGGACTACAACATCGTCGGCGTCAACCTGTCGCTGGCCGGCGGTTCCGCCACGTCGGAGATCACCACCATCCTGTCGGACGAGCTGGCCGGCCTCGCCGCCAAGCGGGTGCTGGTGTCGGCCGCCGCCGGCAATGCCGGGCAGAACGGGACGGCGACCGACGTCTCCTATTTCGCCGCCGACCACAACACGATCTGCGTCAGCGCGTCGGGCGGCGACGGCACCATGCCGGGCTGGGCCCAGCGCAATCCGGGGATCACCGACCTCTGCGCCGACGGCACCGACATCCGGCTGACCGATCTGGCCGGGCGGACGCTGATGGGCAACGGCTCGTCCTTCGCCGCGCCGGCGGTGACCGCCGCGGTGGCGCTCGCCCAGCAGGAGGCGATCGCGCTGCGCGGCAGCGCCCTGACCCAGGACGAGTTCCTGTCGCTGGCCCACCAGACCGGGACGCCGATCGCCGGCACCGGCTACACCGACCTCAACACCCAGGCGCTGCTGACGAAGATCGGCCAGCTCTACGGCACGACGACGACGCCGACGGTGCCCGGAACCGGCGCCCCCGCCACCACCAGCGCCGCCATCCTGGTCAACGCCAAGGGCACGGCGGCGGCCGGGGTGAACGCCCATTTCACCCTGCTGGTCGACGGCCATGCGGTCGGCGGCGCCACGGTGGGCACCGCGGCCAAGAGCTACGCCTTCACCGCCACCGTGTCGGCCGGCAGCGCCCACAAGGTGCAGGTCCAGTACGACAATGACGGCTTCGCCGGCGGCCAGGACCGCAACCTGTTGGTCGACAGCGTCAGCGTCAACGGCCACCGCTATGCCGCCACCGATGCCGCGGTGACCTACGACAAGGGCGCGCTCGACGGGCGCGACGTGGTCAAGGGCCAGAGCGGCATGTGGTGGAACGGCACGCTGGTGGTCGCCGCCGACAAGAGCCTGTTCACTTCTCAGGCGCAGGTGGCCGAGCTTCAGGCGAGTGACCTGCTGGGCCATACCGTGTCGGCCAACGCGGCGGCGCACGGGACGGTCGAGGTCACGACACCCTGGATGCCGGAAACCCTGCCGACCTTCGAGGACGCCGCCCACGGCCTGCACGCCTGGTACGACGCGCATGACATGGCGCATGGGATGGCGGCGTAACGAGGCCCGAAGCCGGAGAATATCCCCTCTCCCCCCCGGGGAGAGAGGGGCCCCGGGAGAGGGCACATCTCACCGCTCGTGCATCGCTTCCTGGGCGCTGCGCGACAGCGGCGAGAGCAGATAGTCGGCGATGCGGCGGCGGCCGGTCTTGATCTCGGCGCTGACCGTCATGCCCGGCTGCAGCCGTGTCTCCTTCCCGTCGACCTCCAGCGTGTCGCGGTCCAGCGCGATGCGGGCGGCATAGACCGATCCCGCCTCCGGCGCCTTGGCGCCATTCTTGTCCGTCCCCTTGTCGGCCTGCTGCTGCTGTTGCACGGCGTCGCCAGACAGCGAGGCAACGCGGCCGGGGATCAGGCCGTATTTGGTGAAGGAGAAGGCCTCAACCTTCACCTCCGCCACCTGACCGGTCTGGACGAAGCCGATGTCCTTGTTGGGGATGAAGGCCTCGACCTCCAGCCGGCTGTCCTCCGGCACGATGACCATCAGCGGCTGGGCGGTGGTCACCACGCCGCCCACCGTGTGCACGGCCAGCTGCTGGACATAGCCGTCCACCGGCGCGGTCAGCCGCAACAGATCGACCTGCTGCTCCGCCTTGGCCAGCTCCTGCCCCAGCGAGGCGGCCTTGCGCTCGGCCTCGGCGAGGTTGGTGTAGAGCTGGCGGCGGAACTCGGCCTCGGTCTGGCGGCGCTGCTCGGCGGTGGCGGCGATGGAGGCGTCGGCCTCCGTCAGCTTGATCTTCTGGACCAGAAGCTCCTGTTCCTGCCCGACCAGATCCTGCTGGAGCTGCAGATACTGGAAGCGGGACGAGGTGCCGCGCTTCGACAGGTCGTACAGCGCCTCGGCCCGCTCGCGGATCAGCGGCAGGGTGGCGTTCAGCTTGGCGATGGTCTGCGCCACGGTGGCGCGGTCGGCCTCGCGCCGGGCCTGCTCGCGGTCGAGTGCGGCCAGCTTGGCGCGCTGCTCGGCGATCTGGCTGGCGAGGAGCTGGCTCTGCATCCGCGCCAGTTCGGGCGACAGGCCGGCCGGGGCGGCGAAGACGGCGTCGGGCTTGCCGTTCACCACCTCCAGCGCCGCGCGCAGCCGCGCCGCCTCGGCCTGCGCAGCCGACAGGTCGGAGCGGATGCGGTCGCGGTCGGCGGCGGCCTCGGTCGGGTCCAGCTCGATCAGGGTCTGGCCGGCCTTGACCAGCTGGCCGTCCTCCACGTCGATGGCGCGGACGACGCCGGTCTGCATCGGCTGGATGGTCTTGGTCCGGCCGCTCGGCACCACGCGGCCCTGCGCCACCGCCACCACGTCGACATGGCCGAACCACGCCCAGGCACAGGCGGCGGTGAAGGCCAGCATGATGACCCCGGTGAAGATGCGCGCGGTGGGGGAGGGCGGCCGTTCCAGGATCTCCAGCGCGTCGGGCAGGAAATCCATCTCGTCGCGGCGGCGCTTCTGCGGACGGCCCTGGAGTTTGGTGGGCCGACGCGGGCCGCCGGGAGTGCCGGGCGCGTTGGCCGGCGGCTTGACGCCCGGCGTGGAAGCGGGAGGGGTGGGCGCGGAGGGAGTGGTCTTCACCGCGGCGGTCGTCTTGCTCATGGCGTTCATCCCTCTTTAGCCCGCGGCCCGCTGTTCGATCAGCCCGTCCGTCGGCGGCGGGTTCCCGCCCGGCAGCTGCCCCATCTGGCCGCGGAACAGCGTGGCGTAACGGCCGCCGCGGCGCAGAAGCTCGTCCGGCGCGCCGTCCTCGACGATGCGCCCGCGCTCCACCGTGACGATGCGGTCGGCGATGGCGACGGTGGACAGGCGGTGGGCGATGATCAGCACGGTGCGGCCGGCGCAGATGCGGCGCATGTTGGCCTGGATGATCCGCTCGGACTCATGGTCGAGCGCCGAGGTCGCCTCGTCGAAGATCAGGATGCGCGGGTTGGTGACCAGCGCGCGGGCGATGGCGATGCGCTGCCGCTGCCCGCCCGACAGGCTGGCGCCGCGCTCCCCCACCACGGTGTCGTAGCCGTCGGGCAGCTCGACGATGAAGTCGTGGGCGCCGGCCAGCTTCGCCGCGGCGACGACGCGGCCCATCTCCATGGTCGGATCGGTCAGCGCGATGTTCTCGCGGATGGATCCTGAGAACAGGACGTTGTCCTGCAGCACGACGCCGATCTGCCGGCGCAGCCACACCGCGTCGGCGGTGGAGAGGTCGGTGCCGTCGACCATCACCCGCCCGCGCTCCGGCACATGGAAGCGCTGCAGCAGCTTGGCCAGCGTGCTCTTGCCCGAGCCCGACGTGCCGACGATGCCGACCACCTGCCCCGCCGGGACGTGCAGCGACACGTCGCTCAGCGTCTCCGGCCCGTCATGGCGGTAGCGGAAGGTGACGTGGTCGAAGGTCAGGTCGCCCTTGATCGCCGGCATGGCGGCGCGGCCGGGGCTCTGCAGCGGCTCGGGCGCGGTGTTCAGGATGTCGCCGATGCGGTGCATCGACAGCCGCACCTGCTGGAAATCCTGCCACAGCTGGGCGATGCGCAGCACCGGCTGGACGACGCGGCCGGCGAACATGTTGAAGGCCACCAGCTCGCCCACCGTCAGGCTGCCCTCGATCACCAGCTTCGCCCCCAGCCACAGAACCAGCATGGTCGAGATCTTGGAGACGAACTGCACCGACTGGCTGGCGACGTTGTTCAGGTTGCCGGCGCGGAAGCCGGCGCGGACATAGCCGGACAGCTGGTCCTCCCAGCGGCGCTGCATGCGCGGCTCGACCGCCATGGCCTTGACCGTCTCGATGCTCGACACCGTCTCGACCAGGAAGCTGTGGTTCTCGGCGCCGCGGGCGAACTTCTCGTCCAGCCGGCGGCGCAGGATCGGCGTCGCCACCAGGCTGATGACGATATAGACGGGGAAGGAGGCCGCGACGATCGCCGTCAGCATCGGGCTGTACAGCAGCATCACGCCCAGGAAGACCACGGTGAACAGCAGATCCAGCACCAGCGTGATGGTGGAGCTGGTCATGAAGTTGCGGATCGTCTCCAGCTCGCGCACGCGGGCGACGCTGTCGCCGACCCGGCGCGCCGCGAAATAGCCCATGGGGAGCGACAGCAGCCGCTGGTACAGCTTGGCCCCCAACTCCACGTCCAGCCGGTTGGCGGTGTGGGCGAAGGTGTAGGTGCGCAGGCCGCCCAGCACCGCCTCGAACAGGATGACCGCCAGCATGCCGGCCATCAGCACGTCCAGCGTGCCCAGGCTGCGGTGCACCACCACCTTGTCGACCACCACCTGGAAGAACAGCGGCGTCACCAGCGCGAACAGCTGGATGAAGAAGGAGGCCAGCAGCACCTCGCCCAGGATGCCGCGGTATTTCCAGGCGACCGCGCCGAACCAGCGGGCGTCGAAGCGCGGCTGGCCCATGCCCATCGCGCCCTTGCGGCCCAGGCAGAGCAGCCGGCCGCTCCACAGGGGCTCGAAGCCCTCGCGGTCGAGGATGCGGGTCTGGTTGGTCGCGGCGTCATGCACCAGCACGCGGTCGTTGCCGGCCTTGGCCAGCACCAGGAAGCCGCCGTCGGGGCCGGGGACCAGCGCCGGCAGCGGCGTGCGTTCCAGCCGCTCCCATTTGGTCTTCACCACGCGGGCCTTGGCGCCCAGCCGGTGGGCCTGGCGGACCAGCCCGGTCAGGTCGGGGGATTCGCCGCCGCAGGCATGGCGCACGCCGTCGTAATCGGCCGGGATGCCCAGCATGCGCAGCGCCGACACCAGCCCGGCGATGCCGGGATCGAGACGGGGGCCTCCTGGATTGGAGCCGGGATTGGAGCCGGGGTTGGGGCCGGTTTGGGCGCCAGGGGGAGGAGGGCCAGGGGGAGGGGAGGAGGGGTCCCGCGCCGGATCGGCCGGCGATCCGTCTCGCATCTGTTCCATGAAGGCTTCCCGGTTCCGAAACTCTAAGGGGTGGCGCCGAACGGCTGCGGCCAACCGAAGGTGAGCATCGCGCCATCCCGCGGCCACCCGAACGATGGGGTACCCCGCATCGTTGGTGTTCAAACGGGGTTGGCCGGACGGCTTGGCGCGCTTTCTCTCCGACCGCTTTTCCTGGACCCGGTGCGGCGCTTGGGAGTAGGCATGCAGCACAGCCGGACCGCCGGGACCGGTGCCGTTTCCCCCTTCGCCGGACACGACCCGCCTTGTCGCCGATCCCCCAGCTCCTGCGCCTTCTGCTCCTGCTGCTGACGCCCCTGTGGCTGTCGCTGGCGGTGGAGGGGCTGGGGCTGCAGGGATCGATGCCGTCGCTGCTGTCCAACTGGCGCCGTTCCGCGGAAGTCGACACCACCCTGGCGCCGCCGAAGGGCTGGCGGGAACGGGCCTATCTGGCCGCCAACCCCGACGTCGCCGCCGCCGTCCGCAACGGGCAGCTCTCCAGCGGCTATGCCCATTATGTCCGGCAGGGCCGCGCAGAGGGCCGCCGCGGCGGTTTTGCGGAACAGGTCGGGGAAACGGCCAAGCCGGCGTCCGCGCAAGCCGCCCCCACACAGCCCGCCCCCGCACAGCCGTCGGCACAGCCGGCCGCAGCCCCCATCCCGGCTCCCCCAATTCCGGCGGCAAAGCCCGAGCCGCAGGACGGCGCCCCCGCCCTGCGGACGGAGCCGGCGGTGGAAATCCTGCGTCCCGGCGTCAAGCCGGCCCCCGACGCGCCCGCCCGCCCGCCCGCTGTCCAGACCGTGGCGGCCTCCGCGGCGCCCCGCCATGTGGAGCGCATCCGCACCGCCAACGGCGGCGACGGGCTGCGCGTCGTGCTCGACCTCGACCAGGACCCGCGCTTCGAAACGCCGGTGCGCCGCCCCGACGGCCGGCTGGAGGTGATGCTTCCCGGCACGCTGTGGCAGGCCGCCCCGTCCGGCCGTCTTCCGGCGACGACGCTCGCCTACCGGGCGGAGCGGAGCGGCACCGGCACCCGCCTGCTGTTCAGCGACGAGGAGGGCGACGCCAAGGGGGATGCCGTCCGGCTGCTCGCCGTTTCCACCCTGGCCCCGGACAAGGACCGCGGCCACCGGCTGCTGATCGACGTGGCGCTGCCCTCCATGGCGAAGGCCGAGCGCAAGGGCCGCTGAGGCAAGGCCGCCGACGGCCACCCCCCATGGAAGCGGCAGCGATTTCCCCGACTGTCTTCGTGGTTGTCTCAGGTCCCCGGATCGGTTAGCTGTCTGAGCGTTGTCAGTCGCACTGGCCGTAAGCGTTCAACGTCAATCAACGCACTCAACGATCCTCGCGGTCGGAGTGCGTTCGGATGTTCGAATGCCTGTCGACCGCGGACCAGTGTGGAGCACACCCATGAGTCCCCAGCCGACACGCGCCCCGGCACGCGATCCAGCGCAGGGCCGCCTGTTCATCCTGGCCGCCATCCTTTTCGTCTCCTACCTCTGCGTCGCCATTTCCCTTCCCGTCACGCCGCTGTTCGTGACCGGGACCCTGGGGTTGGGCAATGTCTGGGCGGGGCTGGGCGTCGGCAGCGCCTTTCTCGCCACCATCCTCACCCGCAGCTTCGCCGGCAATTTCGTGGACGGCGGCGGAGCCAAGCCGGCGGTGGCGCGCGGACTGGCGCTCTACATCGCCGGCGGGCTGGTCTCGCTTGCCGCCGGGCTGCTGACGCAGCTGCCCTGGACGGCCTTCTGCATCCTTGTGCTGGGGCGCCTGCTGATCGGGCTGGGCGAGAGCCTCGTCGGGGTCGGCGTGATCGCCTGGGGGATCGGCATCGTCGGCCCGCAGCGGTCGGGCAAGGTGCTGGCCCTGGTCGGCGCGGCGCTCTACGGCGCCTTCGCGGCGGGCGGTCCGCTGGGTCTTCTGCTGCTCGACGCCATCGGCTTTGCCGGCACCATGGCGGTCGGCGCCCTGCTGCCGGCGCTCGGGCTGCTGGCGATCCGGCCGATGGCGGGGGTCGCGGCGCATCCGGGTGCGAAGCGCCCGCCCTTCCGTGCCGTGCTCGGCCGGATTTGGCTGCACGGCGCCGTCGTCAGCCTGCAGGGCATCGGCTTCGCCGCCATCGGCGCCTTCTTCTCGCTGCACTTCGTCCATGAATCCTGGCCCTTCGCCGGGCTCGGCCTGACCGCCTTCGGGGTCGGCTTCGTCCTGGTGCGCTTCGCCTTCGGCCATCTTCCCGACCGCATCGGCGGCCTGCCGGTGGCGATGGGGTCGCTGGCGGTCGAGGCGGTCGGCCAGCTGCTGGTCTGGAGCGCCGGCGATCCCGCCCTGGCCCTGGCCGGCGCCTTCCTGACCGGGCTCGGCTGCTCCCTGGTCTTTCCCGCCATGGGCCGGGAGGTGGTGCATCTGGTGGAGCCGCATCTGCGGGCGACGGCGCTCGGCGCCTTCGCGGCCTTCCAGGATCTGGCCTATGGCCTGACCGGCCCGGTGGCCGGGCTGCTCGCCGACCGGGCCGGCTACGGCAGCGTCTTCCTGCTGGGCGGAACCGCGGCGGCAGCCGGCTTCCTGACCGCGCTCCATATGCGCCGGGCGCCGGTCGCCGCCAACACTCCGCCGGCTTGACGATGATCGCAAGGCGGCTTTCGGAAGCCGGATCGGAAAGTGCGAAACCTGGCCATATTTCAAGCGCAAGAGGTCGCTTCTTCGCGCAGTTCACACCGATAACGGGAAATTCCAAAGGCGCTTTTCCGTGGCGCCGTGGCATGATCGCCCCCTCCGCAGCCGCTTCCGCCGTACCGTGACGCCCTCCATGAAGATCCTGTTCATCCATCCCGCCTTTCCCGGCCAGTTCAAGGCTCTGGCGCCCAGCCTGGTACGGCGCGGGCACACGGTCCATGCCCTGAGTCGGACGATGGAGGTGCCGTCCGGCTGGAGTGGGATCACCGTCATCCCCTACGCGCCGTCACGGACGCCGACCTTTGGCGTCCATCCCTGGGCCGCGGAATTCGAAACCAACGCGATCCATGGCGAGGCGCTGTTCCAACGGGCGCTGACGATGAAGGCGGAGGGCTATGCCCCCGACGTGATCGTCGCTCATCCCGGCTGGGGCGACAGCCTGTTCGTGAAGGAGGTCTGGCCGCAAGCCCGGCTGGGCATCTATTGCGAATACTATTACCGGACGGAGGGCGCGGATGTCGGCTTCGATCCCGAATTCCCGGCGCCCGATGCCGGCGATTCGTGCCGCCTGCGCCTGAAGAATGCCGCAAACCTGCTGCAGTTCGAGACCGCCGACGCCGGACTGTCTCCCACCCGCTGGCAGGCCGATGGTTTTCCCCGTCTCTTCCGCGACCGCATCACCGTGGTGCATGACGGCATCGACACCGAGGCGGTGGCCCCGAACCCCGACGCCAAGGCCATCCTGAACGGCACCCTCCAGCTGACGCGAACGGACGAGGTGGTAACCTTCGTCAACCGGACCCTGGAGCCCTATCGGGGGTATCACAGCTTCATGCGCGCCCTGCCGCGCCTGCTGGCCCGGCGCCCCCGCGCCCATGTGCTGATCGTCGGCGGGGCCGGCGCCGCCTATGGGGCCCCGCCGCCATCGGGAACCTGGCGGGACATCTTCATCGAGGAGGTCCGCGGCTCCATTCCGGACGCCGACTGGTCACGGGTGTTCTTCCTGGGCAACATTCCCTACGAACATTTCGTTTCGCTGCTCCAGCTTTCCTCCGTCCACGTCTACCTGTCCTACCCCTTCGTGCTGAGTTGGAGCGTGATGGAGGCGATGAGCGCGGGTGCCGCCGTGGTCGCCGGCAATACCGCTCCGGTTCGCGAGGTCATCGAGCATGACAGGACGGGGCGGCTGACGGATGTCTTCGACCATCGCGGATTGGCCGACAGCGTGGCCGATCTGCTGGCGGACCGGACGGCACGCGACCGGCTGGGCGCCGAGGCCCGCGCCTTTATCCGGGCCAACCACGATCTGCGCACCGTCTGCCTGCCGCGACAGTTCGCCTGGATCGATGAGCTGGCGGACGGCCGGGGCTGATTTGAGCCGGCCGTCCGCCTGCGGGGCATGAGGCGTTCGCGCGAGCCAAGCGACTGGGACGGCGGCTGCCATAGGCTGCCGGCGGGCAGGTGGGAGGGATTTTAGGGGGAGGAGTTTTAGTTCTACGCGGGAAGCTCCGTCCACTGCCGGGTGGACAGCCCGCCGTCGCCCGCCGCCAGCAGGCCCGACGCCGTGCCGGAGGACGAGGCGTCGTGGAAGCCGCCGTCGATCCCCAGCGTCTCCGACCCGGTCATCTCCGCCGCCAGCATGGTGACGGCGATGGGCGTCATGGCGGCGAAGGCGGGCATCGCCGCCGTTTCGGTGGAGGTGCTGCGCTTGATGTAGGCCAGCTCGACCGCGGCGTCGCTGGTGCCGAATTCCGTGGCGATCTCCGGATGGCTCGCCAGATAGGCCGCCGGGTCGAAGGAGGTCAGCGACCGGCCCTCGCTGTAGCCGAACTGGACATAGTGGATTTCCGCCGCCTGGACGTCGGGACCGAAGGCCTGGATCAGGTCCGGGTTGCTGGCGATGTAGCGCAGCGCGTCGAAGCCCTGGGCCGGCCGGCCTTCCGACAGGCCAAATTGGATGTAATGGGTGGCCGCGGCGTCGGAGCTGAGGCCATAGGCGAGGGCGACGTCCCGGTTGGCCGCCAGATAGTTGTAGCCATCGAAGGTGACGCTGCGTCCCTCGGCCGAGCCATGCTCGATGAAGTGGCGGGTGCCGGCGTTGGCGTCGGTGCCGAAGGCGGCGATCAGGTCCGGATAGGAGGCGATGTAGTCCAGCCCGTCGAAGTTGGGGTGCCGCCCCTCGCTGTAGCCGAACTCGATGTAATGCCGGGCCGCGGCGTCGGTGTCGGTGCCGAAGGCGGCGATCAGGTCGGGGTAGGAGGCGGTGTAGGCCAGCGGGTCGAAGGTGACCGTCCGCCCCTCCGCCTGTCCATATTGCTGGTAATGCTGGGTCGCAGCTTCGGTGTTGGTGCCGAAGGCGGCGATCAGGTCCGGGTAGGAGGCGATGTAGGCGAGCGCGTTGAATCCGCCCGACTGCCCGCCGCCGGCCGGGGTCGAGGCGGGATCTGCGGGCGGAACGGGAGTCGGATCCGGAGTGGGGACCGGCGTCGGATCGGGGACGGGATCCGGTGTGGGGACCGGCGTCGGGTCCGGAGTGGGATCCGGCTGCGTGACGGGCGGAGGAGGAGGGGGAGGGGGAGGCGAAATGGCGGCCTGAACGATGGTGACGCCACCGTCGCTGCCGACCTGGAACTGGCTGGCCTCGAAGCTGCCGTCCAGGGTCACCGCCAGATTGCTGCCGACCCGCAGGGTGGTGGAGCCGGCGGCCGTCTCGACCTGCATGGCGGAAAGGTCAACGTCCTTGATCAGCAGACGGTCGCCGACCACGGCACCGGTGATGTTGGAAAAGCCGTTGGCCTGGGCCGCCGTCATCGTCACGGTGTGATGCTGGCTGCCGGTCAGGGCCAGCGTCTCGACGCTGGTCAGCGTCATGCCGCTGATGTCGATCTTCGGCGAGGCGACGTCGGTGTAATATTCCAGGTCGTAGCCGTTGTAGCTGGTCAGGTTGTCCGACCGCAGCTCCAGCGTGTCGGTGCCCTCGCCGCCATCGAAGCTGACGGTGCCGGCATCATACTGGCTGACCACGATGTAGCGGTCGTTGCCGCCCTCGCCATAGAGGGTGTCGGCCTGGGTCTGGGCATAGCTGCCCGAGCTGACGATGCCGGCCAGGATGGTGTCGTCGCCGTCGCCGCCATGGATGGTGTCGCGTTCCCAGTCGCCCTTCATCAGGTCGTTGCCGGCATCGCCATAGAGCAGGTCGGCGCCGCCGCCGCCGGCCACCGTGTCGTTGCCGATGCCGCCATGAAGCTCGTCATTGTCGGCGCGGCCATACATCAGGTCGGTGCCGCCGCCGCCGAAGATGGTGTCGTTGCCGTCGCCGGCCTCCAGCGTGTCGTTGCCGGCCCCGCCATATTCGACGTCGTTGCCGCCATGGCCCCAGAACCACACCGCGCTGTCGCCGGCGGTCAGGCTGTCGTCATGCTCCGACCCGACCCAGCGCTGGATGTCGACGAAGGTGTCGCCGGCCGCCTCGCCGGTGTTGTTGGCGCCGTTGGTCAGGTCCAGCGTGATGCCGGTGGTGGCATTCTCGTAGGTGACGATGGTGAAGCCGTTGCCGCCGACATAATGGTCGCCGCCCAGCCCGCCGTTCAGCGTGTCGCCGGCCGACTGGCCGCTGTTGCCGCCGCCGACCAGCGTGTCGTCGCCCGTCCCGCCGCGCAGGCTGTCGTTGCCGGTGCCGCCGACGATGCTGTCGTTGCCGTCCCCGCCGTTGATGGTGTTGCCGCCATTGTCGCCGATCAGCGTGTCGTCGCCGTCGGTGGCCGTGCCGCTGTAGGCCAGACGGTGGACCCAGGCGCCGGTGTCGGAGACGGGCAGGGACGCGGCGACCGGCCCGGTGGTCACGTCGAGGTCCCAGGAGGCGCCCAGCGACGGATGGCCGACCGGATGGCTGGCGGCGGCGACACGGGCGCCGGTCGCCTGGGCGAGCGCCGCGGCGAAGCGGCCGCCGTCGGCGCCGACGTCGCAGGCATGGATCAGGATCTCGGTCCCCGGCGCCTGCGGCCAATCGCGCCCCTCTGCCTTGCGGCCGGACAGCGCCGCGACGTCCAGCCGGCCGGCACCCAGCCGGACCGCGCCCGGTTCGCCATGGGCCAGCAGATGGATGGCGGCCGGCCGGTCGGAAAGGGCGTTGCTCAGTGCGTTGGCCAGGGCCTCCCCGCCATCCTCGTCTGCCATCACCCGGATGATCCGGACGTCGGACCGGCAACGGTCGAGCAGCAGGTCGAGATCGTCGAGGCTGTCGTCCGCAATCAGTACGTCGCGCAAGGATGATCCTCCATCATGGCCGCCGGCGGCAGCGGCAATATTTCCCAGACCGAACGGCCTCTCCCCCCGAATGTGAGGAATGAACGCACATCAACAATTCGATAAGTCGGGGTATATCCGGCAAGAACGGGTGACCACCTGCAGGAAATCGCAAGAAGGGGAGTGCGATTTCAGACGGTGACTTCAGCGGATCTTTGCGCTCCGCCGTATTTGACCGAAATTGCCGCTTTGCGGGAGACTGCCATTTTGCTCACACGAAAAAGCGGTAGCGGAAAACCGGGCTGCGGCAAGAGTCCAGGCCAGCAAACCAGTATTTCAGATCATGATTTCATGGCATAAAACGTTGCAACCGGATAGAAATGTCAGTGGTTTGCGCAAAGTAGGACTGCCAGTAGGTCAGGCTTAGGCTTGACGGTGTGTCGGGGGGGGGCCGGCCTTTTTCGGCATATCTGGCATGGATGCGTTTGGGATCGGCTCGGCGGCGCGGTCAAGCCCCATCGCCGCTTTGCGGTGCGCCGCAGGCGCAGGGCTTGACGGCGGCGACGATCGCCGAGCCATCATCCTGCTGCCAGAAATGCCGGCCGCATCGGGTCTTCAAGTCGGGGGCAAACACCTGCGGTCAGTCGGCCGCGCAGGCACTGTCGGGTGGTCCGCCCTGCCGCTTGCGCCGGCCTGTCTTGCGGTAGCCGTTCTTCTCGCTGTTGGTCTTCACCCGAGGTGGAGGTCGGCTCTCCTGCATCTCCTTCACCTGGGCCAGCACCGCACTCAGCCGCTTGTTCTCCACAACGTCGGCCTGGGTGACCCGCTGGTCCTTGTCGAAGGCCCGATAAGACAAGGCCACCCCCTTCCATCGCACCTCCAGACGGCCATCGGCGAAGGCGTAGGTGTCGACATACTGGCCAACCAGCCCCCGCGTCAGCTCCGTCTCCTCCAGCATGATCAGCTTGCGCTCGTAGGACAGCGTCAGCTGCTGCCCGACATGGCGCTGTTCGCGCCAGCACAGCACCTGGCGCAGCCGATCCGGCGCGATGTTCAACGGCCGGTGCAGATCGTCCGGCCGGGAAGGGGGCAGGGCAAAGCGGGCGTTGAAGCGCTCGACGAAGCCGGGCAGGAAGGCGTTGCCCGCCTCGATGCCGGTGATGCCGGCCAGCCGCAACTCCTTCACCAGCCGGTCCTGCAGCGTCCGGTTCACCCGCTCGACCCGCCCTTTGGCTTGGCTGGAGTTGGCACACAGGATCTCGATGTTCAATTCCGCCAAGGCCCGGCCGAACTGCGTCATGCCCTGGCCACCCTTCGCCTCGCGCTGTGGAACCCGGAACACCGTGGCTTTGTCCGAGTAGAAGGCCAACGGCCGGCCATGGGCGTTCAGATAGCCCTCCAGCGCCTCGAAGTAGGAAAAGGCGCTCTCCGATTGAGCGAAGCGAAGCTGCATCAACTGGCCTGTCGCATCGTCGATGAACACCAGAAGCGTGCAGGGATCGGCGCGATCCTCGAACCAGCGGTGCTCGCTGCCGTCGATCTGGATCAACTCGCCGAACCGCTCGCGGCGCAGCCGGGGAGGGTGGAACTGCCGGCGCTGCCGACGCGACAACCACAGACCAGCGTCCGTCATCCACTGGCGCAACGTCTCGCGCGAGACCGTCAGCCCATGCTTGTCCCGCAGCAGTTCCGCCGCCAGGGTCGGGCCGAAATCGCCATACCGGCTGCGAACCAACTCCAGCGCCCGCTCCCGCACATCATCGCCAAGCCGCCGGTTCGATGGACGGCCGCGCCCCCGGTGAACCAAAGCACCGCCGCCACCGGCCTTGTAGCGCGCCAGAAGCCGCCACACCTGACGCTCGCTCAAAGCCAGAACCGACGCCGCCGATCCGATCCCACGGCGACCGCTCAGCACCTCGCCGAGAACCTCGACCCGTTGCAAGTCCCGTTCGCTCATCGTGATCCAGCCCATCGCCAGCCTCCCAGCCGTCGAAAACCGGATGGAAGACTGACACTTCTATGTTGCGCTGGACTGACATTCTAGCTTTGCGCCTACATAAAAACGACACATAAGCGCGCTTATGGAAAACAGCCGCGCGCCCGCTCCGGCCGCTCATTCCCCGGCGGGGTTCACCACCGCCTGCCCGCGGGAGATGTCGGCGACCAGCCGGATGAACGCGTCGGCCCGGTCGCGGGGAAGCGTGACGTGAAGCCGGACCCCGTCGGGGGTGAAGCCCGTCGTCTCCACCTGCGTGCCGGGAAAGCCGCCGAGGCTGGAGCGGATGCGCGCCTCGTCGGCGAAGGCGCAGGCGACCGCCAGGGTGGCGTAGTCGACGATGGGCTCGCGCGCCGCCGCCTTCAGGCAGCTGGCCGCCGTGCCGCCATAGGCGCGCACCAGCCCGCCCGCCCCCAGCAGGATGCCGCCGAACCAGCGGCTGACCACCACCGCCACACGGTCCAGCTCCTGCCCCTCGATGGCCTGCAGGATCGGCCGCCCGGCCGTCCCGCCCGGCTCGCCGTCGTCGCTGAAGCGATAGACGTCGCCGACCCGCAAGGCCCAGCAATTGTGGCCGGCGTCGGGCATGCTGTGCCCGGCGATGAAGCGGCGCGCCTCCTCCTCGCTGCCGGCCGGGGCGGCCTGGGCCAGGAAGCGGCTCTTCTTGATCTCCTGCTCGAACCGTTCGGTCCTGACGAGGGTGAACATCGGCCGCCTACCCATGCGCTGCGGCCTTCATTCCGGCCGCTCTTGCTGTTCGAGATACTGCGTGATGATCGACAGTGGAGCGCCACCACCCGAAACGATGCAGTAGGACCGCGACCACAAGACAGGCTCACGATAGACGCTCGCCAGATGGTCGGCGAACTCCTTGCGCACCAGTCTGGAGGTGGTGGTCTTCAGGTTGTTGACGAAGTTCGACAACTCGAGGTTTGGTGGGAGAGCGATCAGAAAGTGAACATAATCGGGTTCGCCAATCATCTCTAACAGCGTCCCACCCCACCCGTCGCACCGGGCAGCGGCAATCTCGCGTACCCGGTCGAGCATGGGCGCGGAGAGGCAACGCCGCCGATCGTTGGTAACAAGAACCAAGTGATACAGAAGAGCATAAACGCAATGATTCAGTTTGGAAAATTTGTTATTCTCACTCATGTAACCAAGTTATGGTGGTTCCATGCCACCCGTCAATCGCCGTGTCACATACAAGCTTTATCCATCCGTTCGGCAGGCGGTCGCACTGGAGCGTGTCTGCGACCTTCACCGCGCGCTGTACAACGCGGCGCTGGAGGAGCGGATCGAGGCGCACCGCAAGGCTGGGTTGTCGATCCGCTTCGCGGACCAGTGCAAAAGTCTGACCGTGGTCCGGCGTGAGTGCCCTGAGTATCTCGCGCTGAACGCACAGTCAGCGCAGGTCACGCTCAAGCGGCTGGACAAGGCGTTTGCGGCGTTCTTCCGGCGCGTGCGGGCGGGGCAGACGCCCGGCTTCCCGCGCTTCAAGGGCGAAGACCGCTTCCCCGGCTTCGGCTTCAAGACGCACGGCGACGGCTTCAGCTTCAAGCCGGGTGACAATTGGCGTCATGGCCGCTTGCGCCTATCCGGCATTGGCACGATGGAGGCGCGCGGGGAAGCGCGTACGCCCGGCCGGATCGTCTGCGCCGACGTGCAGCGCAAGGCCGACGGCTGGTTCCTGTCCCTGGTTGTGGAGTGCGAGCCGCACCGGGAGCGGTCAGCGGATCGGGACTGCGGGCTGGATTGGGGCGTTGAGACCTTCGCCACGCTGGCCTATGGGCCAGACGCGTTCGCCGCGATCCCGAACGATCGCCATCTGAACGCCGAAGCGGACGCCATCAAGGAACGGCAACGCGACCTATCCAAGGCGTTGCGGGGCAAGCGGTCGAAGCGCGCGGCCAGAGCCCGCTGCCTTATAGCGAAGCGGCACCGCAAGGTTGCCAACCGGCGCAAGAATTTCCTGCACCAGACCACGGCCCGTCTGGTGCGCGACCACAAGACCATCGTGACCGAGGCGTTGACTGTCAAGACCATGGCGGCAACGGCCAGGGGCACGGAAGAAGCGCCCGGCAAACATGTGAAGCAGAAGGCCGGTCTGAACCGAGCCATTCTCGACACGGCCCCGGGTTCGTTCATTGCGATGCTCGCATACAAAGCGGAAGAAGCTGGGTGCGAGTTGATCATGCTCAACACGCAAAAGTGCAGGCCAAGTCAGACCGATCCGTTTAGCGGAGACGTCTTGAAGAAGCCACTGTCGCAACGCACGCACACCTTGGCTGATGGCCGGGTGATCGGGCGCGACGAAGCAGCGGCTTTGGTGATGCTGCGTGTCGGATTGAAGCAGCTTGGTCGGGAACCGACCTGGGCCGTGAGGTCCGAAACTCCAACCACGGCTGCTTAGGCTTGGCTGGGGGCGTTCATAGCACGAAGTCGAAGGCGGAGAAGCTGTAGTTGGCGATGTTGACCTGGACGCGGAAATCGGCCGCCCCGTCGCCGTTCACGTCGCCCTCGATCAGCGTCACGGCGCCGGAGGCCTGATAGCGCAGCTGGCCGGCCGCGCTGAAGCCGGCGGTGCCGATGAAGGTGAAGGCGTCGTTGTCGGTGGTGCCGGCGATGGCGTCGATCTCCGACACGTCGATGCGGTCGCCTTCGGCGCCGACGGTGGCATAGCTGGCCAGCCCCTGCAGCGCCTCCGCCGCCACGACGGCGCCGTTGAAGGTGAGGATGACGTCGGGGGCGGCCAGGGTGGATTCGGTCAGGTTGCGGATGGAGAAGACGTCCGCTCCGGCGCCGCCGTCCATCAGGTCGGCGCCATAGCCGCCGATCAGCGTGTCGCTGCCGTTGCCGCCCAGCAGCACGTCCTCGTAGGTCGTCGTCGTGTCGCTGGCGTTGACGGAGATCTCGTGGCTGCGGTCGGAATAGACGTCGCCGAACATCACGTCGTCGCCGTTGCCGCCGCGCAGCATGTCGCTGCCCAGCCCGCCATAGAGCGTGTCGTTGTCGCCGCCGCCGTCCAGCCAGTCGTTGCCGGCCCCGGCGTCGAGCCAGTCGTTGCCGTCCTCGCCCAGCAGGGTGTCGTTGCCAACGACGTCGATGACGTCGCCGCGCATCAGGTCGTTGCCCACCCCGCCGAACATCAGGTCGTTGCCCGCCCCGCCCTCCAGCTGGTCGGCGCCGTCGCCGCCCAGCAGGACGTCGTTGCCGGCATTGCCGAACAGCGTGTCGTTGCCGGTCAGCCCGGCGATGGTGTCGTTGCCGCCGCCGCCGCCGATGGCGTCGCCCATGATCCCGCCGACCAGATAGTCGTTGCCGGTGGAGGCCGAGGACGAGACGGTCAGCCCGGTCAGCGAGGGCTGGGAGAAGCTGAGCAGCGACCCCACCGGATAGACCCCGTCGGTGGCCTGCAGCATCTCGATCCCGCTCAGCGTGTCGGTGCCGTCGGGCCCGCTGACCAGCAGGTTGCCGTTGGCATCGATGGACAGCGAATAGGAGGCGAGCGCCCCGGTCAACACGAAGGTATCGATGCCGCCCAGCCCGTCCACCGCGTCGGTGATCGGGTTGCCCAATGCATCGAAGGCGGCGCTGCCGCTCAGCGTGTCGTTGCCGGTCGTGCCGGTCACCACCACCGGTGCCCCCACCGGTGCTCCCAATGGCGCACCCTGCCTGGACAGCGCATCCGCCGCCCAGGCGGGAGCCGCAGCCTGCAGGGGCGGCGACCGCAGCGGCCGGCCCTCGTTCCGCCCGAAGACGAGGTAATGGAGCTTGGCCGCGGCGGCGTCGCCGCCGGTCGCCGCCGCCACATCGGCGTTGGCCGCCAGATAGGCCGCCGCGTCGAAGGTGACGCCGCGCCCCTCGCTCCGCCCGAAGCTCAGGTAATGGAGGGTCGCGGCCCGACTGTCGGTGCCAAAGGCGGCGATCAGGTCAGGGTAGGAGGCGAGATAGCCCAGCGCGTCGAAGCCGGTCGTCCGCCCTTCGCGGGCGCCATAGACCAGATAATGCTGCCGGGCGGCCTCGGCATCGACGCCGACCGCCGCCAGCACGTCCGGGTTGACGGCCAGATAGCCCAGCCCGTCGAAGCCGCCGAGGCTGCGTCCCTCGTTCCGGCCGTTCCAGGCGTAATGGGCCGCCGCAGCGATGGTGTTGTCGCCGAAGGCGACGGCAAGGTCGCGGTTGGCCGCGAGATAGCTGCGCGCGTCGAAGGCGAAGGCCGAGGGCGCGGCGGTGCGGCCGTCGATGGTCAGCAGCTCGACGTCGGTCAGCATATCGACGCTGCGGCTCGACACCACGGCATAGCGCCGGCCGCTGCCGTCGAGCGCCACCACCACCGGCGTCTCCGCCCGATAGCTGCCGCCCTGCAGGGCATAGCGGCGCGGATCCGCGGTGTAGATGGCGCGGTCGGTGCCGGCGCCGCCGTCGAAGCTGCGCCCGCCGGGGACGCCCAGATAGACGCTGTCGTTGCCGTCAGCCCCGACGAAACCGTCGATCTGCTGGAAGGCGCGGGCGCCGAGCCGGTCGAGCGTCCCGCCGGTCAGCGGAACGTTCAGCCCCTCGATCCGGTAGCGCAGGGTGCCGGCCGGGTCGCGGTCGGTCAGGCCGGTGAAGCGGACGCTCGCCGCCGCCCCGCTGCCGGCGGCGGCATAGTCGAGCGTGGCGGCATGCGCCCGGCCGGCGACGGTGCGGGTGACGGTCTGGCTGCCGGTCCCGGCGGCGATGGAGGCGGCGTCCGGCAGGGTGGTGAAGGCGTCGGCGACGAACCCGTTCGCCAGCCGGGACTCGTCCATATCGAGGGCGAAGCCCTGCCCCGCCACCAGCCGCGCCATGCACGCCCCCCAACAGTCCCTAACCGCTCGCAAGGCCCCGCCCGCCGGATCCGGGCGGGGTCCAGGCTGATCGGATCAACCGGTCAGATGACCCGGTCAGATGACCTGGAGATAGGCCGGGTCGAGCGCGCCGTGGCGGAACGGGATCCAGTCCTTGTGGTCGGCGCGGTACTGCAGGCCGTAGGGGTTCTTGAAGAAGATCTTCTGCAGCGGCTGGCCGCCTTCGGCGCGGGTGCGCTCCAGGTCGATCAGCGGCGAGGAGGCGAACACCTTCTCCCACAGCTCGGTGTTGTCCACCTCGCGGCCGGCGTTCTTCACATAGTCGCGCGCGGTGTCGCTGAGCTGCCAAGCCTCTTCGACCATCGCGTAATAGTCCACAGTACCCTCGGCCATGGCCTTCGAACTCCAACCAGCGTTGCACAGAGTTTCCGCTCACATAGCGCATTTCCGGCGGCAAAGGAACCACCTGCGCGCCGCAGCGGTCGAGCGCGGCCGGCCCCCGCCGGCTACGCCCGTAAGACGATGTTAGCGAAGGCGCCGGAAGGCCCCGTTCTTCAAGGTGGCGATATAAGGCGCTATTCGGGCACCAGAAGCGCCAGTACTTCTGATGCCCGAATGCATTATGTTCTTTATATGTTCTGAATTGGCATGGCAGCATGCCAGACGGCTGAAATAACCCAGGCGTGCCGACATCGTGCTGATCCACAAGGGCTTCCGCTACCGCGCCTATCCCAGCCCGGCCGCTCAGGCCATGCTGGCGCGTTGGTTCGGCTGCGCCCGCGTGGTCCACAACCTCGGCCTCGATCAGCACCGCATGTTCTCCCGCAAGGGCCGTTCCTTCGGCTACACCAAGCAGACCGCTGACCTGCCGACGCTCAAGGCCGAGTTCCCCTGGCTCGCCGAATGCTTCAGCCAGTGCCTCCAGCAGGCCCTCAAAGACCTCGACCACGCCTTCCAGTGCTTCTTCACGGGCCAAGGCGGCTACCCCCGGCCCTGGAAGAAGTTCGAGGATGACAGCCTGCGCTTCCCGCAGATGACCCGCACCGACGCCAAGACCGGCGAAGTCGTGGACATGGTCGCGCTGACGCGCGACGGCATCCACTTTCCCGGCGGCCTCGGCTTCATCCCGGTTTGCTTCCACCGGCCGCTGGAGGGTACGCCCAAGCACATCACCCTGCAGCGCCAGGGGCTTACCTGGTGGGTGTCGGTGTGCTGCGAGATTGAGGTCACCACGCCGCGACCACTCGGCCACGACACGCTGCTCAAGGGCTTCACCGGCGTCGACTTCGGCGTGGCCAACGCCTACACGCGCGCCGACGGGCATGTCTACGCCGTGCCCGGTGAGACGGATGGCGAAGCCAAGCGGCGCTTGCGCCTGGAACGGCGTATCGCGCGGGCAGTCGAAGCCCGCAAGGCGTACGGTCGGATCAACCGGTCGCGGCGGGAAATGAAACTGCGAGAGTCCTTGCGGGCGCTGGACCAGCGGGTCCGACGCCGACGGGACGACGCGTTGCACAAGATCACGAGCGACCTGGCCCAGAACCACGGCCTGATCGGCATCGAGGACTTGCGCATCGCGACCATGACGGCCAGTGCCCGCGGCTCGGCCGAAGCACCGGGCCGCAAGGTTGCCCAGAAGGCCGGGCTAAACCGTGGCCTTCTCGGCAACGCCTTCGGCAAATTCCGGCGCATGCTGACCTACAAGGCCGGCTGGTACGGAGCGGCGGTGGTGGCGATCAACCCGGCTCGGACGAGCCAGACCTGCTCGGAATGCCATCGGCACCCGAAGGACAGCCCGGAGACGGCGCATTTGTCGCATGGCCGGATCAACCAGGCCGAGTTTGCCTGCCCGCTGTGTGGCTTTGCGTGTCATGCCGATGTGAACGCGGCGCGTAATATCGAGCGGCTGGCGACGCGGGAGTTCATACGCCGAGTGGATAGCGGAGAGTCCGCGGCCAAGCCGGCGCCGGCGAAGCGAAAGAAGACACTGTCCGGGCTCTCAGCGAAGCCGAAGGCTTCGCCTGACGCCTCTCGGACGCGAGATCAAGATCCTGCCGGAGGACGTCCGGTGGCAGCGCGGGGAGCCCGAGGCGTGGGCCAGGCGAAGAACCGCGACGTCTCCGTCAGCCGTAAGGCTGGCTGAGAGAAGCCCCTCCTTTCAGGAGGGGAGAAGTCACGGACGGTCCGTCGCCGCTCCGTCGATGGCCCGCCCGTCGATCATAGGCGCCGGCAGGGCGGCGGCCGGCCGCGTCTTGCGCAGCGGGGCGGCCAGCTTCTCCCACGACCGGGTGCGCAGCAGCCGGCCGGCCACCCCCAGCCCGACCGCCAGCAGACCGGTCAGGCTGATCGCCGCCCCCACCGGCCCGCCGACCAGCAGGCCGGCCAGACCGGCCGCCCCGGCCAGCAGCGCGCGCAGGCCGATGGTCAGCGCCACCGCTCCGGTCCCCGGCGCCAGCCGCGGCAGCAGCACCAGCAGAAGCCCGCAATCGACCGCGGTGCGCAGGCTCCAGGCCACGGCGGCGCCGACCGCGCCATAGCGCTCGGCCAGCAGCCACAGCACGCCCAGATAGACCGGCAGCTCGGCCATCTGCAGCCTTGCGGTCACGTCGACGCGGCCGACGCTCTGGATCAGGGTGTTGGGCACATAGGCGGTGGCGTTGAAGAAGACGCCCAGCATCAGGATCGACAGCACCGATGCGCTGTTGGCGGCGAAGGCCGGCCCCAGCCACAGCTCCAGCGCCGTCTCGCCGCCGACGATGGTGGCGGCCTGCATGACCAGGAACACCGCCAGCGTCAGGTGGCCGCCGGCGTCCAGGATGCGGCCCAGCGCCGGCGGATCGCGCCGGAACAGGCTGGAGGCCAGCGGGAACAGCGCCAGCGACAGCGCGCCGGGGATCACCATCAGCCGCGACAAGAGCTCGAACGGCGTCGTGTAGAAGGCGACCATCGCCGCCGGTACAAGGCTGAGCAGGATGAAGCGGTCGGCATAGAGCATCGCCGGGCCGACCAGATTGTTCAGCATCATCCAGGCGCTCATGGTGAACAGCCCGCGCAAGGATGGCCGGCCCCAGCGGCCGGGCCGCAGCAGGTCCGGCAGCTGCCGCACCGCCAGGATGCCGTAGCCGACCAGCCCGATGAAGCGCCCCACCGCGATGGCGGCGATCACCGGCACCAGGCTCTGGCTGAAGGGCAGCACGCAGAGCGGGCTCAGGTAATTCAGCACCCCCACCGTCATCCGCACCAGGCTGATCGGGCGGAAACGCTGGTGCGCCTCCAGCACGCCGCGCAGCCCGGCGGAGACCAGCGCGATCGGCACGATGGCCGCGGCCACCAGCAGGCTGTTGCGGATCTCCTCCGGCGAGGTGCCGGTCTCCAGCTGGAAACGGTCGGCCAGCAGCCCGGCGCCCAGCGCCACCACCCCGCCGGTCAGCAGGCCGATGGCCCCCATCAGCGCGATGGCCGGCCCGGCGATGCCCGCCGTGTTCGCAGAGCTGTTCGCAGAGCTGTCGGCGGAGCCGCTGGCATGCTCCGCCCCATGCCCGATCCGGTCGGCGACGACCTGGACCAGCGACCGTCCCAGCCCGAGGTCCAGCACGCCCAGATAGCCGAGCAGCGCCCAGATCAGGGTCAGCGCGCCGAAGCGCTCCATCCCGACGGCGGAGATGAGCCACGGAATCGACAGCAGGGCCGCCGCCATGGGCAGCCCCTCGCCAAGCAGATTCCAGAGCGTGTTGCGAAGCAAAATCGAAGGTCCGTACGCGAAACACTGTGGAGCGGCGTTCGGGATGACCCGACCCCGGCCATGCGGCTCTTCAGCCGTTGGACCTAGGCCTATGCCGTCCTGACGACGCCATTGTTATCCGTCCATCCTGTCCAAAACGCTAACGGAATCGCTTGGGCGAAACGGTCTGGACCCTAATCTTCCGTCAGGACAGAGCCCGCTCCAGCGCCGCGGCGACCCGGTCGACATCGCCGTCGGCCATGGCCGGGAACAGCGGCAGCGACAGCGTGTGGGCATAATGGGCCATGGCGCCGGGCAGGGCGAGGTCGCCATAGCGGCGGCGCCAGTAGGGTTGGCGATGGACCGGGATATAGTGCACCTGGGTGCCGACGCCCAGGGCGCGCAGGGCCGCCATCACGGCAGACCGGCTCCGCCCCGCGGCATCGAAATCGATGCGGGCGGCGCACAGGTGCCAGGCCGGCCGGCACCAGGGAACCAGGGCCGGCGGCCGCACCAGCGGGGCCAGCGGCGCCAGCCGCTCCGCATAGAGCGCCATCAGCCGCGCCCGCCGGTCGACGAAGCGGTCGAGCCGGCCGAGCTGGCTCAGCACCAGCGCCGCGTGGATGTCGGACAGGCGATGGTTGAAGCCGGGCTCCGCCATCTCATAGTACCAGGGGTTGGCCTTCCCCTCCGCATCCAGCGCGGCCTCGGGATCGGCGAAGCCCTCGCCCTCCTGCGGCTCGCGCATCATGCCGTGGTTGCACAGGCGCCGCACCCGCGCCATCAGCGACGGGTCGCTGCCGGTGACCGCCCCGCCCTCCCCCGCCGCGATGGTCTTGACCGGGTGGAAGGAGAAGACGGTCAGCGACCCCGCCTCCACCTCCGGACGGCCGGCGCCGACCGGTGTCTCGCCGCCTCCCGACACATCCACCGTGCCGACGGCGTGGCAGGCGTCCTCGACCAGCGCCAGCCCCTCGGCCTGCGCGAGCCCGGCCAGTCCGTCCATCGGGGCCGTCTGCCCGGCGTAATGGACGGGGGCGAGCGCGCGGACGCGCCAGCCGGCCTTGGCCGCGCGGGCGATGGCGGCCTCGGCCTCGGCGACGCCCATCAGGCCGCTGTCGGGATCGACGTCGGCGAAGGCGACCTCGGCCCCGGCATGGCGGGCGGCCGATGCGGTGGCGAGGAAGGTGTTGGACGGCACCACCACCGCGTCGCCCGGCCCGATGCCGAGCGCGGCATAGGCCAGCCGCAGCGCCGCGGTGCCGTTGGCGCAGGCGACCGCCTCGGCCGCCCCGACCCGCGCGGCCAACGCCCGCTCGAAGCCGGCAACCGCCGGCCCCTGGGTCAGCCAGTCGCCGCGCAGCACCGCCGCCACCGCGGCGATGTCGTCCTCCTCCACCGACTGGCGGCCATAGGGGAGGAAGGCCAGATCCACCGGCAGGGGATCCGCCATCAGGGCGCTTCCGTCAGCAGGCGGCGCAGCCGCTCGCCGTCCAGCCAGTCGTCGTTGCCGTCGCTGGCATAGCGGAAGCCGTCGGCCACCGGGCGGGCGTTCAGCCGCTCGTACGGCGCATGCTGCCAGAAGGTGAAGGCCGGCTCGATGACGTAGCGGTCGGCCAGCTCGTAGGTCTGGCGGGAATCGTCCTCGGTGATCATCACCTCATGCAGCTTCTCGCCCGGCCGGATGCCGACGATCTTCTGCGGCAGGTCCGGCGCCATGGCGCGGGCGAGGTCGGCGATGCGCATGCTGGGGATCTTCGGCACGAAGATCTCGCCGCCCTGCATCATGGCGAAGCAGGACAGCACGAAATCGACGCCATGCTGCAGGGTGATCCAGAAGCGGGTCATCCGTTCGTCGGTGAGCGGCAGATGGTCGGCCCCCTCGGCGATCATCTTGCGGAACAGCGGCACGACGCTGCCGCGCGACCCCACCACATTGCCGTAGCGCACCACCGCGAAGCGGGTGTCGAGCGTGCCCGACAGGTTGTTGGCGGCGATGAAGATCTTGTCCGATGCCAGCTTGCTGGCGCCGTAGAGGTTGATCGGGTTGGCCGCCTTGTCGGTCGACAGCGCGACGACACGCCGCACCCCCGCCGACAGCGCCGCCCGCACCACATTCTCCGCCCCGTAGACGTTGGTGTTGATGCACTCCATCGGGTTGTATTCGGCGGCCGGCACATGCTTCAGCGCCGCGGCATGGACGCAGAAATCGACCCCGCGCATCGCCAGCTTCAGCCGTTCGCAATCGCGCACGTCGCCGATGAAATAGCGCAGCGTCGGCGCCCAGTCCGCCGGCATGTGCTGCTGCATCTCGTACTGCTTGAATTCGTCGCGGGAGAAGATGATGACCCGGCGCGGTCTGGCGTGCCGCATCACCGTCTCGACGAAGCGGCGGCCGAAGGATCCGGTCCCCCCCGTCACCAGGACCGAGCGGCCGTCCAGCATGCGCAACCCCGCCTCCAGACCTCCGTCCGCCCCGTCCGGGGTCCATGCCTCGGGTCCGCTGGCCCTGCTGGAATGTGTGGTCACCGCCGGTTCCATCCGTTGAAGGTCCGCATCGCTCGAAACCGCCGGCTACGGTCGGGATCGAAATGAACCCCGACCGTAACCGGTGCTTTCTGACGATCGGGTTAATTCACTCCGTCCCCCGGCGCAAGGCCCCCGGCGGATGGGGTGGGCGGCAGCCTCCCCGCCTGCACGTCCTCCAGCAGGCGGATCTGCGCCGGCAGGCAGACGGTGGCGAGGTCGAAGCGCTCCACCGCCGTCCGCCGGGCTGCGGCCGACAGGGCGGCGCGCAGATCCGGGTCGTCCAGCGCCGTCTCCACCCGGTCGGCGAGCGCCAGCGGATCGAAGAAGTCCGTCAGCAGCCCGTTCACCCCGTCCTCGATCACCTCGGCGACCGGCGGCGTGTCGGACCCGACGATGACGGCGCCGCAGGCCATCGCCTCCAGCATCGACCAGGACAGGACGAAGGGGAAGGTCAGGTAGATGTGGGCGCGCGAGACGCGCAGGACCGACAGGTAGTCCTCATAGGGCAGCTTGCCCAGCACATGCAGCCGCGACGCCTCATGCCGTGGGTTGCCGGCGGCGTCCAGCATCGTCTCCCGCCACATCGTCTCGCGCCAGCTGCCGCCGCCTTCCGGCGGCGCGCCATAGCTGACCTCGTCGCCGCCCACCACCAGGATCTGCAGCTTCGGCCGGCGCCGCAGAAGCTCCGCCGCCGCCCGCATGAAGGTGGGAAAGCCGCGGTAGGGCTCCAGGTTGCGGGCGACATAGGTCACCACCTCGTCCTCGCGCGACAGGGTCCGGCCGTCGGGCAGAGTGACGGTGGCGGCCGGATCCGGTCGGCAGACCGCGGTGTCGACCCCGTCATGGATCACCGAGATGCGCGGGCGGAACACGTCGGGATGCTGGCGCCGCTGCCACTCCGTCGGGCTGACGCCCCAGTCCATCGCCTCCAGCCCGGCCAGCAGCGAGGCGTTCTTGGTGCGGATGCGGCAGCGCGTCTCCAGCGTCACCGGCCGCTCCGGGTCGAAGCCGACGTCCGACCCGTCGGCCCGATAGAAGAACTCGCAATAGAGCAGCAGGCGGGCGTCCGGGAACAGGTCCTTCAGGAACAGTGCCTCGCCCCAGCCGGGATGGGCGCAGATCACGTCGGGGGTGAAGCCCGCCTTCTGCAGGGCCAGCCCGGCCCGCACCGCGCCCTGCCCGTGCAGGACCTGCCCCTCGAACATGCGGATATAGGGGTGGGTGCCCTCCCCCGGCTCGCGCGTCGGCCGGTAGAGCGCCATCTGCACGCCCTTCGGCAGCTCGCGCCGGACCTTGCCGATGAAGGCGACCTGATGGGCCGGGTCGGCCGCGAAATGGCGGACGAGATGCTTGTACTGGCCAGGGGTGTTCTGGTGGACGAACAGGATCCGCATGGAAAAGCAATGTCCGGACGACGGAGAAACGGGGCGACAGCCTGCAACCATCCGGCGGCGCTGTCGATGCATAAGACCATGTCCGGCCCCGGGAGCCGGAGCGCGGCTTTCCCAAGTCCTATAAGGATCCGTTCCGCCCCTGCCGCCTTGCGCCTATAAGCTCTTGTGCCCGCCGGCGATGCCCGGCCCATCGCGCGACGGAGCGCCGACTCTCCTTGTCCAGCCCATCCCCGTCCACCACCATCCCGTCCTCCCTGCCCTCCTCCCCCTGGCGCTTCCTGTGGATGTTCGTGCGCGAGCGTTTCCTCGGCCGCGCCATCCTGCTGAACCTCGCCGCCGCCGGCGGGATCGGGCTGATGGGGATGGAGCCGGTGGCGATGCGCGGGCTGGTCGACGCGCTCGCCGGGATATCGGGGGGCGGGATATCGGGGAGCCCGCCTAGCGGCTCTCCCGCCTGGACGGCGGAGGTGATGCGCTGGTTCCTGCTGCTGGGCGGGCTGTGGATCGCGTCCGCCCTGTTCAACCGCCTGCGCGAGCTGGTGGACCTCCACACCTCCCCGGCGCTGCGCCATGCCATCCAGGTCCGGCTGTTCGACCACCTGATCGACCATTCGCCGCGCTACTTCCAGGACAATTTCGCCGGCAACCTGGGCCAGAAGGTCAAGCAGGCCGGGCAGAGCGCCATCCAGATCCTGGAAATCCTGACCAACGACATCATCCGCATCGTCGTCATCCTCGCCATCGGCCTGACCCTGCTGGCCTCGGCCCAGACCCTGTTCGCCGGGCTGCTGGTCGGCTGGACCGCCGCGCACCTGACCCTGTCGGCCCTGCTGGCCCGGCGCTGCCTGCGGCTGTCGCACGCCTTCTCCGAAGAGGTGTCCTCGACCACCGGCCGCATGGTCGACGTCATCGCCAATGCCGAGCTGGTGCGCGCCTTTGCCCGCCGCCGCCAGGAGCTGGCCGGCCTGTCCGACGCGCTGACCGGCGAGATCGACCGCTCCAAGGAGCTGCGCTGGTTCCTGACCAAGATGTGGTTCTGGCTGTTCAACGCCCTGCTGGTCTTCCAGATCACCCTGATCGGCATCGCCGTGTCGGAGGCGACGGCCGGCCGCATGAGCGTCGGCGACTTTGCCATGGTCTTCTCGCTGGCCAGCATCGTCGGCGCCAATGTCTGGGGCCTGTCGACGCGCATGCTGGGCTTCTTCGAACAGCTGGGCATCCTGTCCGGCGCCCTGGAGCTGATCGTCCGCCCGCACGAGATCCCGGATCCGCCCGGCCGCCCCGAACTGGCCGTCACCGCAGGCGCCATCCGCTTCGAGGATGTCCGCTTCGCCCATCCCGGCGGCGGCGCCGTCTTCGACGGCCTGTCGCTGACCATCCGGCCGGGGGAACGGGTGGCGCTGGTCGGCCCGTCGGGGGCGGGCAAAAGCACGCTGGTCCGGCTGCTGCGCCGGCAGTTCCCCGTGCAGGGCGGCCGCATCCTGATCGACGGCCAGGACATCGCCGCGGTCAGCCTCGCCTCGCTCAACCGCGCGGTGGCCGAGGTGCCGCAGCTGCCCAGCCTGTTCCACCGCTCCATCCGCGACAACATCGCCTATGGCAGCGAGGGGGCCAGCGACGAGGCCATCCGCGCGGCCTCCGTCCGCGCCCATTGCGACCGCTTCATCGAGGGGCGCGCCGGCGGCTACGACACCGTGGTGGGGGAGCGCGGCATCCAGCTGTCGGGCGGCGAGCGCCAGCGGGTGGCCATCGCCCGCGCCTTCCTGAAGGACGCGCCGATCCTGGTGCTGGACGAGGCGACCTCCTCGCTCGACTCCGAGACGGAGCATCTGATCCAGGACGCCCTGCTCGGCCTGTTCGAGGGCCGCACGGTGATCGCCATCGCCCACCGGCTGTCGACCGTCACCGGCATGGACCGCATCCTCTATATGGAAGCCGGCCGGATCCTGGAGGACGGCGACCATGCCACCCTGCTGCGCCGCGACGGACCCTATGCCCGGCTGTGGCGCCGGCAGGTCGGCGGCTTCCTGCCGGACGATGCCGGCTCCGCAAGCCTGGAGGAGGTGCGATGAGACGGCAAATCCGCTTGGGGATGCTGGGGATCTGCCCGGCCCTGCTGCTCGCCGCCAGCCTGTTGCTTCACATCCCGGAGGCCGCCGCCATGTCGCCACTGCCTTTCTTCCAGCAGGTCGAGCGCGTCGGCCTGCTCTGCGCGGTGGACGCCGAGGGCGGGCCGGCCGCCGATATCGGCGATGACGCGCTGTGTGGTCGCGCCGCGGCGGTGCTGTCGGGGCTGCTGGCCTCCGGCCCGGCGGTCACGGCGCTTGCCCCCAACGACGCCCGCATCGCCGATCCCGGCACTCTGCTGCTGCTGGTCCACGCCACGCTGCGGCCGGACGACGGGCAGGGTGACGGAAAGCGGCTTTTGTCGGTCGCCGCGACCCTCCAGCGCAGCGGCTCCGTCGGCGGCGCGCCCTTTTTCATGATGCCGCCCCAGGCCCTGGCGCTGTCCGGCACGCTGGACGAAAGTCTTTTGGAGCAGGCGCTCCGCTACCTGCTGACCCCGCTGGCCGGAGCGTTGCGCGCCAACCCATGAGGGGGCGGAGTTTGGAGTCTTGTCGCAGGGGGGAGGAAGGATCGGTAAGGTGCTCTTGCCCCCTCCCCGACCCTCCCCCTCTTCGAGGGAGAGGGTGCCTTATGCGAAGCGGCGGCAGTCCCCTCTCCCGCCTTAGTGGGGGAGGGTTAGGGAGGGGGCTGAAACTTTCCAGCCCCTACCGGCAAAGCTGCGCGAACTTGCGCTCCGGGATCGGCGGCGGCGAGGGGTGCAGCATCAGCCCCTGTTCCTCCACATCGACCCGCGCATCGGGATAGACCGCAAGCGCAAGCTGCAGAGCCTCGATGAACCGCTTCCTGAAATCGCGCAGGCGGCTGTATCCGGCGCCGAACTGCTCGAACACCGCCGGCCAGGTGATCGGGGTGGAGCGGTTCAGGCTGTGCAGCCGGTAGGCCAGCCAGATATAGATGTCGATGCTGGTGCTGTTGTTCTGGATGTGGCGCAGCGCCGGCTCCCAGATCGGCACCGGGTGGGCCTTCAGCTCGCGGAAGAAGGCCTCGGACAGCAGGACGCGGTCCTCCCACAGCGATCCCTGGCCCGGCTCCGCCCCGGCATTGGCCGAGAAATGGATGCCGCCCTTGACGATCGACCCCTTTTCGAAGCCGATGCTGTGGGCGTCCTCCCAGGCGAAGGTCAGGTTGCAGGCGGCGATGCGCGAGGCCTGCTCGCGGATGTCGCGGTAGGTCTGGCCGCCGACCGACAGGCCCATGCGGTCCAGCCATTCGTGCATGCTGCGGCCCAGCTCGACCTCGCGGCTGTCGGTCTGGATCGCCCGGGTCTGCAGATACAGCAGGATCATCCGCGCGCGGCTGCCGTACGGAACGCCGTAAAGCTTAAAGCCACCGTTGCGGATCGGCAGTCGTCCCGGCTCGATCAGCAAGCGGATCTTATGTCCGCGACGCTCCCACGGCTGGTCATCGGGAAGACGACGATGCGGAAGAGCCGTCAGCGCAAAACCCGAATAGGTGATGCCAAGCTCCTGCCGCTCCTCTTCGAGGACGGCAGCGGCGACATCGACTAGCGAACGCTGATCCGGATCGGTCTGGAGCGCCTTCGCCTGGTCACGTCCTAGCTGGGTGATCAGGGTGTGTATCTGTCCCATAGCGAGCTGACCTTGGCACGACTTTGCGAGGAACCCTATATCACGGCCGGTTAGTGCCAGCAATTTGGAGTCTTGTCGCTCAAACTATTTGTACGGTTATTTGATTCAGTTAATAGTTTGCGCGACAAGACTCCAGTAGAGAATCGCGAGTCGCGCGACAAAACTCCAGAACTCCCGCGACAAGACTCCAGCGGATAGTCCCGATTGCCTGTGGATTTTTCGCCGGACGCGACAAGACTCCAGGCGGGACATTTCGATTCGGCCCCGAATCGCTTCCGATTCGCTTATTTCCGAGTCGCGGAGCCGAATCGACCGTGACTCGCCCATGATTCATGCCCCGCGCCGATCCGATCCGCACCCGGGGTTTGGAGTTCTGTCGCGCCCCCATCCGTCCAGCCTTTGCCGCATCGCCGTCCCCAGTCGTCCCTGCCGGCGGCGCCGGCCCCGGATCCGGGGATGGATTTGGGGATCGGCCGGCAGGGGGCGCGACAAGACTCCAACCTCGACCCTGGCCTTGTGGCCGCCGCCAGGGGTCCGCCAGGGTGGATGTTTGGAGTCTTGTCTCGCCCCATCCCGCCCCTATCCCGGAAGAGGCGCCCCGGTCGGGTGGGTCTCGGAGGGGTGCTTGTGGAGCATGGAAAGCGCGGTCTATAACGAACCGCCGTGGCGCCGGCCATTGGTCCTGCCTTTGGTTTTCCGGCGCCCGGCCACATGCTCAACACAATGAATGGCGGCAGGATGAACGGCAATTCCGCGCAGAAGATCGTCCCGGTGCTGCTGTCCGGCGGTACGGGGTCCCGTTTGTGGCCCTTGTCGCGCGAGCTGTATCCCAAGCAGTTCCTGCCGCTCTGCTCCGACCGGACGATGCTCCAGGACACCGCCCTGCGGGTCAGCAGCCAATCCGGTTCCACGCCCGCCGGCGGCACTGCGGAGACCGTCTTCTCGGCCCCCCTGGTGATCTGCAACCAGGAACATCGCTTCCTCGCCGCCGAGCAGCTGCGCCAGTCGCGCTGCACGCCGCGCGGCATCATCCTGGAGCCGGCCGGCCGCAACACCGCCGCCGCCTGCGCGCTCGCCGCCCTCGCAGTGACCGCCGACGACCCGGACGCGCTGCTGCTGATCCTGCCGGCCGACCACGAGATCCGCGACGCCGAGGCCTTCCGCCGTGCCGTCGCCATCGCCGCCCGCGCCGCCCAGGCCGGCCGGTTGGTCACCTTCGGCATCACCCCGACCCGTCCGGAGACCGGCTACGGCTATATCCGCCGCGGCCATTCGATGGACGAGGCCGACGGCGCCTACAACGTCGCCGCCTTCGTCGAGAAGCCGTCGCTGGAGGTGGCCGAGCGCTATCTCGCCGAGGGCACCTATGCCTGGAACAGCGGCATGTTCCTGTTCCCGGCCGCCCGCCTGCTGGCCGAGCTGGAGCGCCACGCCCCGGCGGTGCTGGCCGCCTGCCGTGAGGCGCTGGACCAGGGATCGAAGGACCTCGACTTCTTCCGCCTGGACGCCGCCGCCTTCGCCAAGGCGCCCAGCATCTCCATCGACTATGCGGTGATGGAGCGCACCGACCGCGCCGCCGTCGTCCCCTGCGAGATCGGCTGGACCGACGTCGGCGCCTGGTCGGCGCTGTGGGACGTCGGCAACAAGGACGGCGAGGGCAACGTCGTCGTCGGCGACGTGCTGCTGGAGGGCGCCCGCGACTGCTACGTCCGCAGCGACAACCACCTGACCGCCGTGGTCGGGGTGGAGAACGCCGTGGTGGTGGTGGTGGACGACGCCGTTCTGGTCGCCGACCGCTCCCAGGCGCAGGACGTCAAGCGCATCGTCGACCGGCTGAAGGCGGAGGGGCGCAGCGAGTCCGTCAGCCACCGCCGGGTCCACCGCCCCTGGGGCTCCTACCAGTCGCTGCACACCGGCGACCGCTTCCAGGTGAAGAGCCTGACCATCGCCCCCGGCTCGCGCCTGTCCCTGCAGAAGCACCATCACCGCGCCGAGCACTGGGTGGTGGTCAACGGCACCGCGCTGGTCACCCGCGGCGAGGAGCAGGTGATGGTCTACGAGAACCAGTCGATCTACATCCCGATCGGCACGGTCCACCGGCTGGAGAACCCCGGCAAGGTGCCGCTGACCATCATCGAGGTGCAGTCCGGCTCCTATCTGGGCGAGGACGACATCGTCCGGCTGGAGGACGTCTACGGCCGCAACTGAGCGGCAACGGCTGTTGCCGCCGAAGGGCCGCGACTGCGGCCCCGCGGGCACGTGCCCGCGATAGCCAAGAGGCCGGACGGCCTCGCCGGCGCCTGAGGCCAACGACGAGCGCCTCCGCGCAAGCGGAGGCGCCGCTTGTGTCTCTTTGCGGGCGTCGGCATTGGCGGCTTGGTCCGGATCGCCACCTTCCGGTAGAAAGAGGATGCGAGGGTGCCACAGCGGCGCCCCGCCTTCTGCTGCCGGAACCATCATGACCATCGAGCCGCCGCCCGACGACCGCATCCCCGAACTCTATGCCGACGGGGTCTTCGACATCGGCTTCGGCAACGGCATGGTCCGGATCGACCTGTTCAGCCTGTCGGCGCTGCGCAAGGACGACAACGGCCAGCCGCTGCCCGCCATCCGCCAGCGGGTGGTGATGAGCCTGCCCGGCTTCCTCGCCAGCCTGTCCGCCCTGGAAGGGATGCGCCAGCGGCTCGAGGCCGCCGGCGTGCTGCCGTCCAATTCCGGCACCGTGCCGGCCCCCGCGCCTGCTCCTTCCCCGGCCTTCCAGAGCCCGGTGCAGGCCCCGATCCAACCGGCCTCCCCCACAGGTCCGTCCCCCTCCCCCGCGACGGCGGCCCCCCCGGCCGGCCGGCCCCGCTCGCCGAACTTCGGCTGACCGATGCCGGACGCCAGCACGACCGTCGCGCCGCCCCCGCCGCCGGGTCCGGACGCCGCCCCCGACCGCGCCACCCATGATCGCGACGAAAGCACCGCGCTGCGCTGCCTGACGCTGGTGGCGCGCCACCACGGCCTGTCGGCCTCGCCGTCCGCCCTGCGCGCCCGCGTCGCCCCAGGCAGGGGTGAGCCCTCGACCGCCGACCTGCTGCGCATCGCCGCCGCCACCGGCTTCAAGGCGACCGCCCGCCGGCTGGACTGGAAGGCCCTGCAGGCCCTGCCCCCCGTCTTCCCGCTGCTGGCGCGGCTGTCCAACGGCAACACCGTCATCCTGGTCGGGCTGTCGCGCCTGGCGGACCCCACCGAGGAGCCGATGGTCGGCGTCGTCGATCCGCTGGCCGACCGGCTGGACGTGATCGACGTGCCGCGCGACCGCTTCCTGGAACGTTGGGACGGCGAGCTGGTCTTCCTCAAGCCGCGCCACGGCCTTGCCGACCCGCGCCAGCCCTTCGGCCTGCGCTGGTTCGTGCCGGAGATCCTGCGCCAGAAATCGGCCTTCCGCGACGTGGTGGTGGCGGCGCTGGTTCTGCACGCGCTCGCCCTTGCCGTCCCGGTCTATTTCCAGATCGTGATCGACAAGGTGCTGGTGAACGAGACCGTCGCCACCTTGCAGGTGCTGACCATCGGCGTGCTGGCCGCCCTGCTGTTCGAGGCGGCCTTCCGCTTCCTGCGCCAGTTCATCCTGCTGTCCGCCGCCAACCGCATCGACATCCGCCTGCTGAACCGCACCTTCGGCCATCTGCTGGATCTGCCGATCACCTTCTTCGACGGGCATTCGGCCGGCGTCACCGTGCGCCACATGCAGCAGGTGGAGCGCATCCGCGAATTCCTGACCGGCAACCTGCTGTCCACCGTGCTCGACAGCCTGGTGCTGCTGGTCTTCCTGCCGGTGCTGTTCTTCTATTCGGTCAAGCTGACCCTGGTGGCGCTGCTGTTCGCGGCCCTGATCGCCGGGGTGGTGGTCGCCCTGGTGCCGGTCTACCGCAGCCGCCTGAGCGATCTCTACAACGCCGATGCCGAGCGGCAGGCCATGCTGGTGGAGACCATCCACGGCATGCGCACCGTCAAGTCCTCGGCGCTCGAACCGCTGCAGCGCCGCGGCTGGGACCGCAAGGCGGCGCGTGCGGTGACCAGCCATTACCGGGTCGGCCGCATCTCCATCGCCGCCCGCACGGTGACCGAGTTCCTGGAGAAGGCGATGATGGTGGCGGTGGTCGCCGTCGGCGCCTTCGACGTCTTCGACCGCCAGCTGTCGGTCGGCGCCCTGATCGCCTTCCAGATGCTGTCGGGCCGGGTGGTGACGCCGCTGGTCCAGATCGTCTCGCTGATCCACCAGTATCAGGAGACCGCGCTCTCCGTCCGCATGCTGGGCGAGGTGATGAACCACCCGGCCGAGCCCAGGCGCGAAGGCAGCGGCGCCTGCCCCGCCCTGATCGGCCGCATCGAGATCGAGGGGCTCGGCTTCCGCTACGACCGCAACCGGCCGGCGGCGCTCGATGGCGTCACCCTGACCGTGCCGGCGGGGTCCGTCGTCGGGCTGGTCGGGCGCAGCGGCTCGGGCAAGAGCACGCTGATGCGCCTCCTCCAGGGTTTCTACCCGCTGCAGGAGGGCACCATCCGCTATGACGGGCTGGACATCCGCGAGCTGGATCTGGGCCATCTGCGCCGCTCCATCGGCGTGGTGCTGCAGGAGAATTTCCTGTTCCGCGGCACCATCCGCGACAACATCGCCATGACCATGCCCGAGGCCAGCCGCGAGGAGATCGTCGAGGCCGCCCGGCTGGCCGGCGCCGACGAGTTCATCCACCGCCTGCCCGACGGCTACGACACGCTGGTGGAGGAGGGGGCGAGCAACCTGTCCGGCGGCCAGAAGCAGCGCATCGCCATCGCCCGCGCCCTGCTGCCCCAGCCGCGCCTGCTGATCCTGGACGAGGCGACCAGCGCGCTCGACCCCGACAGCGAGGCCATCGTCATGGCCAACCTGCGGCGCATCGCCCGCGGCCGCACCGTGCTGATCGTCACCCACCGGCTCTCCACCCTGACCGGCTGCGACACCATCGCCGTGCTGGAGCAGGGCCGCCTGCTCGACCTCGCCCCCCATCCCATCCTGCTCGACCGCTGCGCCGAATACCGGCATCTGTGGCAGCAGCAGAACCGGGGGCGCTGAGCCATGCCCGATACACAGATGCCCGAGATGGACAGCGAGGACGCCACGCAGGCCGAAACCGGCCGCGAGGTCGTCCCGGCCAAGCCCTCTCCCCCTGCGCCTCCCGCTCGCCGCCGCCCTGCCCTGCCCGCCCCCTCGGCGCCGCCGCCGGGCTTCGCGCTGGATTACCTGCCGGACGGCGCGGCCATCGAACATGCGCCGCTGCCCTGGGTGGCGCGCTCCACCCTCTATGTGCTGGCCGGGCTCTTGGCGGCGCTGGTCCTGTGGGCCGGCTTCGCCCAGGTCGACCGCATCGTCACCGCCGGCGGCCGGCTGGTGACCACGGCGCCGCTGGTGGTGGCCCAGCCGCTGGAGACCGCGGTGGTGCGCGGCGTCGACGTGCAGGTCGGCGACTTTGTCCGGGCCGGCGACCGTCTGGCGACGCTCGACCCCACCTTCGCCGCGGCGGATCTGGCCGACCTGACCGGCAAGCTCGCCGGCGTCGAGGCCCAGATCGGCCGGCTGCGCGCAGAACTGGACGGCAGCGACTTCACCCCCGCCGCCGGAAACCCCGCCAATACCCCAGACTTGGCGGTCCAGGCCGCCATCCTGGAGCGCCGCCGCGCCGAATACCGCGCCCGCCTCGCCTCGCTGGACGAGAAGGCCGGGCAGTTGGACAGCGCCATCGCCGCCAGCCGCCGCGCCCAGGCCGGCCTTGCCGAGCGGCTCGCCGTGGTCGGCGAGGTGGAGGACATCCGCCGCCAGCTTCAGGAACGCCAGACCGGCTCGCGCCTGACCTACCTGGAGGCGCGGATCGAGCGGCTGCGCATGCGCGACGACCTGACCGCCCTGCAGGACCGCGAGCGGGAGAGCGAACATGAGCTGCGCGGCGTCCAGGCCGACCGCGCCGCCTTCATCGACGAATGGCGCCGCAAGACGGCGGAGGAACTGGTGGAGCAGACCCGCCAGCGGGCCACCCTGGTCGAGCAGATCGCCAAGGCCGAGCGCCGCCGTTCGCTGGTCACCCTGACCGCCCCGGTCGACGCGGTGGTGCTGGAGGTGGCCAAGCGCTCCGTCGGCTCCGTCATCCGCGAGGCCGAGCCGCTGGTCACCCTGGTCCCCGCCGACGTGCCGCTGGAGGTGGAGGCCGACATCCCGTCGCGCGACATCGGTCTGGTCCGGGTCGGCGATTTCGTGCGGGTGAAGCTGGACGCCTTCCCCTTCCAGCGCCACGGCACCCTGTCCGGCGAGATCCGCACCATCAGCGCCGACGCCTTCACCCACGACCCCGCCCAGGGAAGCGGGGCCAGCTCCATCAACGCCGACGCCCCCCGCCCGGCCGCCGGCGGCGCCGTCTTCCGCACCCGCATCCGCCTGACCGACACCCAGCTGGAGGCGGTGCCCGACGGCACGAGGCTCAGCCCCGGCATGGTCGCCTCGGCCGAGATCCGCGTCGGCACCCGCTCGGTGCTGTCCTACTTCCTCTACCCCGTCATCCGCGCGCTGGACGAGAGCATCCGCGAGCCGTGAGGAGCCGCAAGGTTCCGTTGCCGAAGCCCTTCACCGGGCAGGGCCATTCCGGTGGAACGACATAGCCCATAGTGGTATGTAGGCACCTGTCCGTTTGGATAGCCGATCCGCAGGGCTGTGCGTCGGGAGACGGTTCGTCTTTCCGGTTGCGGTGTGCCTTGCGGCCCGTCCACAGCCTCCCCCGTGAATACCGCCCCGTGATTTCCGCCATGCCTTTCGTGCCCGACCACAGCGTCCCACGGCTCCGCCTGGGCCGAACCTGGATGTTCGCCTATGGCCTGGCCATCCTGCTCTTCACCTGGCTGATGGCCAACCTGCCGCTGGTGGCGATCCCGGAGGCGGCCTATGACGACGCCCTGTTCGTCCGGCAGGCGGTGAACCTGCTGGCCGGACGCTGGCTCGGCGCCTACGACAACCTCACCCTGGCGAAGGGGCCCTTCTACCCGGTGTGGATCGCCTTCGGCTGGCTGGCCGGCCTGCCGATCCTGGTGTCTCAGGGGCTGGCCTACGCCCTGGCCTGTCTGGTGCTGGTCCGCGGTTTGCGGGGCTGGCTGCCGGCGGGGCGGAGGGGCGAAGCAGTGGCCTTCGGCCTGTTCCTGCTGCTGCTGTTCAACCCGATGACCTACGGCGTCGGCCAGATGCGGGTGATGCGCGAGGGGATTTATGTCCCGCTGACCATTCTGCTGTTCGGGCTCGGTGTCTGGTGGTTCCGCTGGCGGGACCGCGGGCTGGCGCGTCGCGCCCTGCTGGCCGGCGGGATGGGCGGGGTGCTCGGCCTGTTCTGGTGCACGCGCGAGGAGGGGCTGTGGGTGCTGCCGGCCTTCGCCGCCGGCTTCGGGCTCCTGCTGCTGACGCGCCTGCTGGCGGAGGGGCCGGACGGGCGCCTGCGCCTTGCCGGACGGGGGGCTGGAAAAGGAATGGCCCGGACGGCCGGCGCCCTGGTGGCGGAAACCGGTCTGGCCGGTCTGGCGGCCGGCGCCGCCCTGCTGGTGATCGGCGGCTTCGGCTGGATGAACCAGCGCCATTACGGCGTCTCCGACGTCGTGGAGTTCAAGCAGCAGGAGTTCATGGCCGCCTACGGATCGCTGTCGCGGGTGCGGCACCGCACGCCCTGGGTCCCCTATGTCGTGATCCCGCGCGAGGTGCTGGAGCGCGTCTATCCCGTCAGCCCGGCCGCGGCGGAGCTGCGTCCCTATTTCGACGGCACCGCGCCGGACGGGCTGGAGCAGGTCGGCTGCGCCACCTACGGCGTCACGCCTTGCGACGGCGAGATCCGCGCCGGCTGGTTCATGTGGGCGCTGCGCGACGCCACCGCGCAGGCCGGCCATTACCGCACCGCCACCGGGGCGAAGGACTTCTATCGGCGCATGGCCGGGGAGATCGGCGCCGCCTGCGACGACGGCCGGCTGGACTGCCTGCCGCCGCGGGCGACCATGGTCCCGCCCTTCCGGACCGATTACGTGTGGCCGACCCTGAGCGCGGCGGCGCGGATGGTCGGCTTTCTGGCGACGATGGAAAGCTCCGGCGTGCCACGCCCGGCCATGTCCTGCACTGTTGACGATTGCGGGCAGAGCCCCGGCCGCGCGGTCTTCCTGGACATGGTCCGTTCGCCCCTGTTCACCCATGCGCCCTGGCTGCTTGCCTCCACCGATTTCCAGCGCCGCAGCCAGGACGGCGGAACCCTGCCCTTCCAGCGCCGTGCCGCCATGGTCGCGAAGCTGCTGGATGGCGTCGCCGCGGCCTATCGCGCTGCCCTGCCCGTCCTGCTGGTGGCCGGCCTGATCGGCTACGCGGCGGCCCTGGTCGCCGCCGTCCGCCGCCGCCGCATCGACCCGCTGTTGCTGGCCGGCGGCGTCGCCGCCCTGCTGGTGCTGTCGCGGGTGGGGCTGCTGGCCGTTCTGGAGGCCACGGCGATCCCCAGCATGAACTCGCTCTACCTGTCGCCGGCCTATCCGATGCTGCTCCTGTTCGGTGCGACGGCCGTGCTGGGCGCCCTGAGGATGCTGGTCCGCCGCCCGGTCTCCACCCCCATTCCGTCCCCCATTCTGCCGGCGGCCCGGCCGCCGATCGGCGAGCTGGTGCAGGAGGACGCTCCGGCCGCCTCCGCGGATGCGCCCGCAGAGGCGCCCGCCGAAGCGGTTGGGGCCGGCAGGCCATAGCCCTTAAGAGGCTGTACGTCCGGGCGCGTTCTTTTTCTCCGGGGTTCGGGAAAGTTTGGGGCTTCTCAAGAAGGGGCCCCGATCGCCATGACCCCCATCCGGTCCTCCATCTCCGTCCAGACCTCAACCCCGTCGCCGTCCCGCTACGCCCCGGCCGTGCCGTCCGCCGGCCGGCTGTCCCTGCGGGGCCTGTCCGTTTCCGCCGGGGGGCTGTTCGCCGCCGTCGTGCTGGCCCTGTCGGTGCTCTACGCGGCGATGGCCTGGACGCCCTCCTCCTACGGGGTGGCGCTGCGCCAGATGGGGGTGACGGAGGACAGCGGCCTCGTGCTGGGCAAGCCGCGCGACATCCGCAGCGACGAATGGGCGGTGTGGACGCCCTATCTCCAGATCGCGGTCGACAATGATTTCGCCCGCCACAACGCCCATTCGCCCTATCACGAGGATCTGCGCAACTTCAACGCCCTGCCCCTGCGGGACTGGGCGCTGCCCTTCAAGCCGCAATACTGGGCCTTCTTCCTGGTCGATCCGGCCCATGCCTTCGCCGTCTACCATGCCGCCTTCATCGCCCTGTTCCTGATCGGCTATCAGCGGATGGGGCGGATGCTGGGGATGGCGCCGGGCATCTCGGTCTGCTTCTCGCTGCTCGCCTTCTTCGCCGGCTACACCCAATATGCCTGGACCACCACCGGGCCGCTGCTCGCCCTGTTTCCCTGGCTGCTGGTGACGCTGGCGGCGCCGTTGCGGCTGCCGGTGAAGGGGGTGCTGCTCTACTGGCTGTCGGCGGTCTGGCTGCTGTCGCACTTCTACCCGCCGGTGATCCTGTCGCTGGGCTTCGTCGGCGCCGTGCTGGTGCTGGCGCTGCGCCGCGACCTGCTGCGGTGGCCGCTGCTGGCGACGGCGGGGCTGGCCGCCGCCCTGGCCGCCGGCACCGTCTACGCCTATCTGGCCGAACCGCTGCAGGCGATGACCGCGACCGTCTATCCCGGCCAGCGGCACAGCGACGGCGGCAGCGGCGACTGGCGCATCTGGCTGTCGACGGTCCTGCCCTTCATCACCACCCGCGGCTTCGACAGCCTGATCGTCCACAACATCGTGGAGACCGGGGCGATCGGCAGCTATTGGCCGCTGCTGCTCCTGGTCTTCGCCGACTGGCGGCAGGGGCTGACCGGCGGAGCCGTCGATCGCGGCCGGCTGCTGACGGCCCTGGCGGTGCTGGGCGGCGGGCTGGCGCTGGTGTCGGCCTGGATGCTGCTGCCCATCCCGGCGGCGGTGGGGAAAATCCTGCTGTGGGACCGCGTCTTCCCGCCGCGCATGATCGTGGCGGTCGGCCTGCTGGCGCTGGTCGCCACCGCGCTGCTGGCCGGTTCGGTCCGCTGGCGGATCACGCCCCTGCGCGTCGCGCTGTTCACCGCCGCCGTTCTGGCGGCCTGGGTGCTGTCCAAGCGCGCCGGCGGCGTGGCGCCCTGGTCCAGCCTGTTCGACGGGACGATCCTGCTGGTGCTGGCCGGCGGGCTGGCGCTGCGCTACCTCCTGCCGCTTCTGAAACTGCCGGCGCCCCAAACGGGCACGCTGGTGGCAGGGGTGGCGGTGGCGGCCAACCTGCTGACCTTCGGGCAGTTCAACCCGATCCAGTCGGCCAAGCCGATCTTCGACCGGCCGCAGACCGCCCTGACCGCCCGGCTGTCGGCCCAGCAGGCGGCGCACCCCAAGGGCTGGCTGGTGGAGACGCTGCCGATCTTCACCGGGGCGGTGCTGGCCGGCTGGGGCTACAACTCCATCGCCCACACGCTGATCGCCCCGCATGTGGACTTCTTCCGCCCGCTCTTCCTCGACATGGCGGAGGACCGCTTCACCCAGGTCTTCAACCGCTATGCCCACATCATCCCGGACACGGTGACGGAGCCGGTCTCCCCCTATCCCGATCAGGTCCGGGTGCCCTGGTCGGCCCTGGATCCCAGGGCCGCGAATTCCGGCACTCCAGCGCGGGAGGCGAGCGTCCTTCCGGCCGATGGGGCCCCGGCCGGCGGGCCGTTCCCGACCGGCGGCAGCCTGGACGAGGTCCGGCTGGAGAACGGGATGCTGCGCCTGCGCGGCTGGGCGCCCTGGACCGGCGTCCGTGCCACGCAGGGCGTCACGGTGGTGAGCGACGTGCCCCTGACCGTGGTGTCCCACGGGGTGGAGCGCCGGCCCGACCTGCAGGCCGCCTTCCCCGCCGCCGACCGCGGACAGGCCGGCTTCACCATCCTGCTGCGGCCGGCGGCATCGGACCGGCCGCCGGTGCTGTGCGTGCTGGCCCGCGACACCGATGCCGGCACCATCGCCCTGGCCACCCCCCGTCCGGCGAATGACGGAGAGGAGCCGGGCTGCCGCCGGCTGGGGCTGGCGAAGTGATGCTGGCGCGGTGATGCGGCGGATGGCCAAGGGAGATGGCCAGGGACAGATGGTTGTGGTGACCCCGCATCGCTCACAACGGGGTAACGCGCGCCTCCCCCTCCCTCCCCGGAAGCCCTTGCCTTAAGCCGGAAAAACCCATGCCGGAGGCCGTGGACGCGCTACTTTCAGGCGGATGACGCCCAACGACGAAGAGCGGACCATGACCAGGAGCGACAACGCGACCGTGCTGGTGACCGGCGGCGCCGGCTATATCGGCTCCCATGTGGTGCTGGCGCTGCGCGACCAGGGACGCGCCGTCGTGGTGCTGGACGATCTGTCCACCGGCCGGCGCCAGGCGATCCCCGACGGCACGGCCCTGGTCGAGGGCGATGTCGGCGACAAGGCGCTGCTGGCCCGGACCTTCGCCCGCCACGGCATCGGCACCGTGATGCATTTCGCCGGCAGCATCGTCGTGCCGGAATCGGTGGAGCGGCCGCTCGCCTACTACCGCAACAACACGGTGAAGAGCCATGCCCTGATCGAGGCCTGCGTGGAGGCCGGGATCGGCCGCTTCATCTTCTCCTCCACCGCCGCCGTCTACGGCATGCCCGACCGCCTGCCGATCGACGAGCAGACGCCGACCAGCCCGATCAACCCCTACGGCTCCTCCAAGCTGATGACGGAGTGGATGCTGCGCGACGGTGCGGCGGCGCACGACCTGCGTTATGTGGCGCTGCGCTATTTCAACGTCGCCGGCGCCGACCCGCAGGGCCGCTCCGGACAGGTGTCGAAGGTCGCCACCCACCTGATCAAGATCGCCGCCCAGACCGTCACCGGCCAGCGGGCGGAGTTGCAGATCTTCGGCGACGACTACGACACGGCGGACGGCACCTGCGTGCGCGACTACATCCATGTCAGCGACCTCGCCGACGCCCATGTCGCGGCGCTCCGCCATCTGGAGGCGGGCGGCGCGTCGGAGGTGCTGAACTGCGGCTACGGCCGCGGCTATTCGGTGCGCGAGGTGCTGTCGATGGTGGAGCGGGTGACCGGCAAGCCGCTGCCCATGCGCATCGGCCCGCGCCGCGCCGGCGATCCCCCGGCCCTGGTGGCGGGGGTGGAGCGCATCGGCCGGACGCTCGACTGGACCCCGCGCCACGCCGACCTGGAGACCATCGTCGCCTCGGCGCTCGCCTGGGAGGAGCGGCTGGTGAAGGGCGTCTGAGAGAGATCCCGGAGCGCCCTCCTCGCCGGCCCCGTCAGCCCGCCCCATCAACTCGCCGCGATCATCCCCGCCGTCAGCTGGCCGGGGGTGAGGCCGGCCAGCCGGATTTCCAGCGTGGAGTTGCTGGTGTAAACGCTGCTGAAATCGGCGTCGGTGAAGCGGCCGACCAGCATCGGGGTCCCGTCGGACGACAGGAAGGACGCCATGCTGAAGCGGTCGGCGATCTGCTGCGCGGACAGGGTGGTCTGCTCGAAGCGCAGCGTGTCGGCGCCGGGCTGGAAGTCGGTGATCGTCGTCACCCCGGACGGCCCGGCATAGATGTTGAAGCCCGGCCCCGGCCCGGTCGTCGGCCGCGCGACGACGAATGTATCCGCACCGGCTCCGCCGGCCAGCGTGTCGGTGCCCGACGACAGATAGATCGTGTCGTTGCCGTTCCCGCCGTCGATGAGGTCGTTGTAGGACGTATAGTAGGTCGGCTCGATGTATTTGCTGCGCCAGAAGGACGACATGATGGTGTCGTTGCCGTCGCCGCCGTTGATGGTCCCCGTCATCCGGATGAAGTCGTTGCCGGCACCGGCGTTGATCGTCACCTCCTTGGAGTAATAGCCGCCATAGGGCAGGTAGACGCTCTCCGGCATCAGGATGGTGTCGTCCCCGCTGCTGCCGGTCAGAAGGACGGTCGAGTTGGGATAGTCCCCGTTGGTGAGATAGTAGGAGAGGTTGGTCACCTCGACGTTGGACGGGATGGTGTAGCTGGTGATCCTGTCGCCCAGCCACATCGTGTCGGTGCCGCCGTTGGCCCCTTCCTGGACCGTGACGCTGTTGGTGTAGACGTAATAGGTGTCGTCGCCGGAGCCGCCGTTCAGATAATCGCTCTGGTAGCCGTAGAGGACGTCGTTGCCGGTCTCGCCGAAGATGGTGTCGCTGCCCAGTCCGCCCTGCAGCGTGTCGTTGCCCGACCCGCCGTTCATGTGGTCGCCATGGCCGGTGGTGCTGTAGATGCTGGTGATGCTGTCGTTGCCGCTCAAGGCGGCCAGATCGCGCGGCAGCCGCCCCTCGCGCAGGCCGAACTCCTGCCAATGCTGTGCCGCGGAGGTGATGCCGGCCGCCGCCGCCTCGGCGACGTCGGGATAGGCCGACAGGTACCAGGCCGTGTCGAGCGCCCCGCTGCGGTCGGTCTGCGGCGCCGGCGCCATGTAGTAGGCGATGCCCTCGTAGCGCATGTTGGGCAGGGTGGCGACCACCGCGTCCCGCTCCTCCGCCGAGCCGGTGTAGAAATGCGCGCCGTTGTCGGAGTTCCAGAACCGGTAGACCGCCTGCGACGCGGCCGCCGTCTGCACCGTGCTGGCGCTGTAGGCCGCCCCTTCGTAGGCGTAGTTCGGCATTGTGCTGCGCACCGCGTCCCGTTCGGCGGTGCTGGCGGTGTAGAAGAAGGTGCCGGTGTCCGCCCGGCGGAACCGCCAGACGGTGGTGTCGGTCGCCGTGGGGTTGGTGAAGGCGACCCCCTCGTAATTCATCGAGGACAGGTTGGTTGCGACGGCGTCCCGCTCGACCTCGCTCCCCGTATAGAAATGCGACCCCGTGATGGTGTTCCAGAAGCGCCAGACCGGCATCCCTCACCCCCAGATTGCGTTCCGCGAGCGGAGGATAGGAGCAGATTCAACGATTTGGAATGGTGCTGATGGTCATAGCCGCTATCCCGACGTGCATGGCAGTTCTGACGCCAGCCCCCCTCACACCAGCCCCCTCACACCAGCCGGCGCAGCAGCGGGATCCGCGACAGCACGAAGGCGATGGCGCCGGACCCCAGCACCACCGTGGCGATCCCGGCGAGCGCGATGAGGCTGGGGTTGGCGAACCAGTTCCGCGTGTCGCCGATGAGGTACAGGATGACGACGGGATGAACGGCATAGACGCCGAAGGACAGGCTGCCCAGGAAACGGATGAGCGCCTGCGCCGCCCGGCCCAGACGGCGGGACAGCCCGTCCAGGGCCAGGAAGGCCGCCATCGCCCCGGCCGCCACGTTGGGAGCGAAATATCCCATGAACTGTTCGCTGGCGGTGCCGAGCCGCGCCGACCAGACATAGGTCAGCAGCAGCGTCACCGCCGCCGACAGCCCGAACAGCCCGCCGGCGGCCCAAAGCGGAATGCTGCCGCGCAAGCGCGCAAGCGCGCCGCCCAGCAGCACATAGCCGAGATAGTAGGGATAGTCCGGCCACAGAACGCCAGGCTCGGCGTTGCCGGTCGCGAGATTGCCCGCGAACATCCAGGCCGCCGCCAACCCCCACAGGACGAGCGCATAGCCGACCAGACGGCCGCCCTGGGCGAAGACCGCCCGCATCAGCGGCATCGCCAGATAGGAAAGCAGCAGCGGGTAGAGGAACCACAGATGGAAGAAGGCCGGCTGGCGCGGCAGCGCGCTCAGCGGCGGTGTTCCGGCGAAATGGATGATCTGGTGTCCCCAGACCAGATAGAAGCCGCTCCAGGCCGCCATCGGTACCACCACGGCGACGAAGCGCTTGCGCAGGAAGGCGCCGATCGGCTCGGCGCGCGGCAGCAGCAGGGCGCCGCTGGCCATGAAGAACAGCGGCACGCTGCTTCGGCACAGGCTGTCGATCGCCGTGGCGACCCACCAGTGGATGTCGAAGCGGAAGGGCTGGTCCGGCGGCGTGGCCGGGATCTGGCCGAAGAAATGCGGGCTGATGACGTGGATGCCGACCACCATCAGCATCGCCGCCACCTTGATGGAGTCGCCGCCCGGCCAATAGGAACCCTGATGGTTCCGCTCCGGTGCGGCGTCCGATACGGCCGCTTCCGCCGACTGTCTTTCCTGCAGGCCAGCCGGCATCGGCAGAACGCCCATCCTCACACCCTGTAGCCATTGGGGCAGCCGTTGCGGCAGCCGCTGGGCCTGATCGGCGCCATGCGGCACCTTCCGAACGACGAGATGGCCGGCGCAGGAGAGCGGGCCGGCCACACGTATCCATCATGCGGAGGTGCGGGCTGGATCGGCGGCCCGGCATCCGCGACGTGGAGCCGGACAATGCGTCAGGCGCGGCGGCGCGAGCTAGGCGCTCATTGGCGGTAGGATGGAGGGCAGAGGATAAGGGCCGCAGAAACCTTTCAGGCGCCCTCTCAGGCGAAGAACCGCCCGCGGAAATAGGCGATGGTGCGGGCCAGCCCCTCGTCCAGCGGCACCGCCGGTTCCCACTCCATCAGGGCGCGGGCCTTGGTGATGTCGGGGCGGCGCTGCTTGGGATCGTCCTGCGGCAGCGGCTTGTGCACGATCTTTGAGTCCGAGCCGGTCAGGCGGACGACCTTCTCCGCCAGTTCCAGCATGGTGAACTCGCCGGGGTTGCCCAGGTTGATCGGGCCGGTGACGCCGGCCGGCGTGTCCATGAAGCGCAGGAAGCCTTCGATCAGGTCGTCGACATAGCAGAAGGACCGCGTCTGCTGGCCGTCGCCGTAGATGGTGATCGGCTCGCCCTTCAGCGCCTGGATGATGAAGTTCGACACCACGCGCCCGTCGCTGGGGTGCATGCGCGGGCCGTAAGTGTTGAAGATGCGGATCACCTTGATGTCCAGCCTGTGCTGGCGGTGATAGTCGAAGAACAGCGTCTCGGCGCAGCGCTTGCCCTCGTCGTAGCAGGCGCGCGGGCCGATGGTGTTCACGTTGCCCCAATATTCCTCGGGCTGCGGATGCACCGCCGGGTCGCCGTAGACCTCCGAGGTCGAGGCCTGCATGATCCGTGCGCGCACCCGCTTGGCCAGCCCCAGCATGTTGATGGCGCCGTGCACGCTGGTCTTGGTCGTCTGCACCGGATCGTGCTGGTAATGGATCGGCGAGGCCGGGCAGGCGAGGTTGTAGATCTCGTCCACCTCGACATAGAGCGGAAACGTCACGTCGTGGCGCATCAGCTCGAAATGCGGGTTGTCCAGCAGGTGCAGGACGTTGTCGCGGCTGCCGGTGAAGAAGTTGTCGACGCACAGCACGTCGTTCCCGGCCGCCAGCAGCCGGTCGCACAGGTGGGATCCCAGGAAGCCGGCGCCGCCGGTGACGAGGACACGCTTTCGGTTGGTGAGAGCCGGCAAGGCTGCCTTCCTGTCTTGGTTGTTGGTGTTGGTGGCTTGTCCGCGGCCCGTCAGGGGGTCGGAGAGCGCCGCCAAGAGACAACACGGCAGAGGCGCCGGTTGATCCTTCAGCTTAGCAGACCGAGCAGGTAGCGTCCGTAATCGTTCTTCTTCAGCGGCTCGGCCAGGCGGCGCACCTGTTCGGCGTCGATCCAGCCGGAGGTGTAGGCGATCTCCTCCGGGCAGGCGATCTGCAGGCCCTGGCGATGCTGGATGGTGCGGACGAACTCCGCCGCCTCCAGCAGGCTGTCGTGGGTGCCGGTGTCGAACCAGCCGTAACCGCGGCCCATCTGCTCGACCGACAGCTTGCCCAGGTCGAGATAGGCGGCGTTGACGGACGTGATCTCCAGCTCGCCGCGCGCCGACGGCTTCACCGCGGCGGCGATGTCCAGCACGTCGTTGTCGTAGAAATAGAGGCCGGTCACCGCCCATTTGGAGCGCGGCGCGACCGGCTTCTCCTCGATGCTCAGCGCCCGGCCCTCGCCGTCGAACTCCACCACGCCGTAGCGCTCGGGGTCGCGCACGGCATAGGCGAAGACGCTGGCGCCCTCGGTCTTCTCGCCGGCGGCGCGCAGGATGTTGGTCAGGCCGTGGCCGTAGAAGATGTTGTCGCCGAGAACCAGCGCGCAACTGTCGTTGCCGACGAACTCGCGGCCGATGATGAAGGCCTGGGCCAGCCCGTCGGGCGAGGGCTGGATGGCGTAGGTCAGGTTCAGGCCCCACTGCGACCCGTCGCCCAGCACCGTCTGGAACAGCGGCTGGTCGTGCGGGGTGGTGATGACCAGGATGTCGCGGATGCCCGCCAGCATCAGGGTGCTGAGCGGGAAATAGATCATCGGCTTGTCGTAGATCGGCAGCAGCTGCTTGCTGATCGCCCGCGTCACCGGGTAGAGCCGGGTGCCGGACCCGCCGGCCAGGATGATGCCCTTCATGGTCCTCGTCCTCACGCCTGCGGCGGGTTGGTGAACAGCTCGTCGATCACGCGGTCGACGCTCTCCTGCCACGGCGGGCAGGACACGCCGAGCCGCTCCTTGGCACGGGAGCAGTCCAGCCGCGAGTTGGCCGGGCGGCGCGCCGGGGTCGGGTAGTCGGCCGTGCCGATGGCGGTCAGGCGCGGCCGCTTGCCGGTGCGCTCTTCCAGCCGCCGGAAGATATGCTCGGCGAAATCATGCCAGGTGGTGTAGCCGCCGCCGGTCAGGTGGTAGGTGCCCCAGGCGGCGCTGCCGGTCTTCTCACCATTGATTTTCTCAAGGGTCCCGGCGATCTGCACGATGGCGGCGGCGAGGTCGGCGGCAGCGGTGGGGGAGCCGTGCTGGTCGGCGACCACCCGCATCTCCTCGCGCTCCTTGCCGAAGCGCAGCATCGTCTTGACGAAGTTGTTGCCGTAGGCGCTGTAGACCCAGGAGGTGCGCAGGATGACGTGGTTCGGCGTCGCCGCGCGCACCGCCTCCTCGCCCGCCGCCTTGCTGGCACCATAGACGCCCAGCGGGTTGATCGGGTCATCCTCGGTATAGATGCCGTCCTTCGTCCCGTCGAACACATAGTCGGTCGACACATGGATGAAGGGGATGCCGCGTGCCGCACAGGCCGCCGCCATGGCGCCCGGCCCGTCGCGGTTGATGGCGAAGGACAGGTCGACCTCGCTCTCGGCCTTGTCGACGGCGGTGTGGGCTGTGGCGTTGACCAGCAGGTCGGGCGCGTGGGTGGCGACCGCTTTCTCCACGTCGCCCGGCCGGGTCACGTCGAACTCGGGATAGGGCAGGCCCACCACATCGGTGCCCGGCGCCCAGTCGGCCCGCATCAGCTCGAAGCCGAGCTGGCCGTTGCTGCCGAGAACCAGGACTTTCATGGGAACCTTCACGACGCGGCTCCTTCTTCCTTAAGCCCGAGCCGCTCGCCGCGGTAGGAGCCGTTCAGGATGGCCTGCCACCAGTCGCGGTTCTCCAGATACCAGGCGACCGTCTTGCGCAGGCCGCTCTCGAAGGTCTCCTGCGGGGTCCAGCCCAGCTCGCGCTCGATCTTGCCGGCGTCGATGGCATAGCGCTTGTCGTGGCCGGGGCGGTCGGTGACGAAGCTGATCAGGCGGTCGTGCGGGGCGCCGGCCGGGTCCATCTCGTCCAGATGCGCGCAGATGGCGCGGACGACCTCCAGGTTGGTGCGCTCGTTGTGGCCGCCGATGTTGTAGCTCTCGCCGACCCGGCCCTTCTCCAGCACCAGCCGCAGCGCGCGGGCATGGTCCTCGACATAGAGCCAGTCGCGGATGTTGTCGCCCTTGCCGTAGACCGGCAGCTTCTCGCCCGCCAGACCCTTGAGGATCATCAGCGGGATCAGCTTCTCCGGGAAATGGTAGGGGCCGTAATTGTTGGAGCAGTTGGTCAGCACCACCGGCAGCCCGTAGGTCTCGTGCCAGGCGCGGACCAGATGGTCGCTCGACGCCTTGCTGGCCGAATAGGGCGAGTTGGGGCTGTAGGCCGTCGTCTCGGTGAAGAAGCCGTCCTCGCCCAGCGTGCCGAACACCTCGTCGGTGGAGATGTGGTGGAAGCGGAAGGCCTCCTTGCGCTCCGCCGGCAGGGCCGACCAGTAGCCGCGCGCCGCTTCCAAGAGGCGGAAGGTGCCGACCACGTTGGTCTGGATGAACTCGCCCGGCCCGTCGATGGAACGGTCGACATGGGATTCGGCGGCCAGATGCATCACCGCGTCGGGCTGGTGGGTGTCGAACACCCGCCTCAGCTCGGCGGCGTCGCAGATGTCGACCTTCTCGAAGGCGTAGCGGGGATTGCCCTCGGCGCCCGGCAGGGAGGACAGGTTGGCCGCGTAGGTCAGCTTGTCGACATTGACGACGAAGGCGTCGGTTTCGGCGAGAAGCTGGCGGACCACCGCCGAGCCGATGAAACCGGCGCCGCCGGTGACGAGAATGCGCGTCATCAAACCACCTTACCGCCAAAAACGGAGCCCAAAGCCCCACCGGGCACAAAAGAGCCGAAATCCAATAGCGCCGTCAGAACCAGTCGCCAAGCTGGGCGAAGGTCGGATGCTTGTGATCCTTGGCCGACAGATGCGCCTTGTCCGCCGACACCGGCCAGTCGATGCCCAGTTCCGGATCGTTCCACAGCAGGCCGCGGTCATGCTCGGGCGAATAATAGTTGGTCACCTTGTAGATGACCTCGGTGTCGGGCTCCAGCGTGCAGAAGCCGTGGGCGAAGCCGATCGGCACCAGGATCTGGTTCCACTCCGCCGCGCTGATCACCGCGCTGACATGCCGGCCGAAGGTGGGGGAGCCTTTGCGGATGTCGACCGCCACGTCCAGGATGGCGCCGCGCACCACCCGCACCAGCTTGTCCTGGGCGAAGGGCGGCAGCTGGAAATGCAGGCCGCGCACCGTGCCGACCTCGGCCGACAGCGACTGGTTGTCCTGGACGAAATCGTAATGCAGCCCGGCCGCCTCGAACGTCTTCTTGGTGTAGGTCTCCGAGAAGAAGCCGCGGTTGTCGCCGAACTTCTTCGGGCGGATGATCTTAACGTCGGGAATGTCGAGGGAGACGACGTCCATGGCTCAGATGCTTTCCTTCAGGCGCTCTTTGCGCAGCTCGGGGCAGGCCTTGCGCAGCCACGGCTTGACCGTGCGCGGCGGGAAGGCCAGCCCGAAATTCTCGGCGTCCAGCGTCAGGTTCGGGTTGTAGTAGGGGTCGGCCAGCAGGCTGTCGCCCCAGCGCTCCTGCATGTAGGCCACCTCGCCCATGAAGCGCTTGACCTTGTCGGGGGCGGTGTCCGGCCCGCGCGAGGCCGATTCCAGATGGTACAGCTCGGCGAACGGCGTCCAGACGACCAGATGGCCCTTCTCGCGGATGCGCAGGCAGAAATCGACGTCGTTGAAGGCGACGGCCAGATGCTCGGAATCCAGCCCGCCGACCTCGTCGAAGATCTCCTTGCGCAGGATCAGGCAGGCGGCGGTGACGCAGGACAGGTCCTGGGTCAGCTGGGCCCGGCTGAAATAGCCGTAGGCGTCGCGGGTCAGGCCCTTGTGGACGTGGCCGGCCACGCCGCAGATGCCGGTGACGACGCCGGCATGCTGGATGGTGCCGTCGGCGTAATAGAGCTTGGCGCCGACCGCCCCGACCTCCGGCCGCAGGGCGTGGGAGACCATCTCGGCCAGCCAGCCCGGCTCCATCACCTCGATGTCGTTGTTGATCAGGCCCAGAACCTCGCCGGTCGCCTCGGCGGCGGCGAAATTGTTGATCGAGGAGTAGTTGAAGGGCGCCTTGTAGGTCAGCACCCGCACCCGCGGCTCGTCCTTCAGCGTGTCGAAGTAGGCGAAGGTCGCCGCTTCCTCGCTGTTGTTGTCGACGATCAGGATCTCCAGATCCGGATAGTCGGTGCGGTGCAGGAGCCCGTCGACGCAGCCCTTCAGCAGATCGACCTTGTCGCGCGTCGGCACGATCAGCGACACCCGCGGCAGCTTCGCCGGCAGGGCGTAGCGGATGCGGGTGAAGCGCGCGGTCGCCGGCGAGGTCTCCACCGTGGCCTCGACGCCGCGGCGCTGGAAATGCTCGCTCAGCGCCTTGTGGGCGGCGGCGGTGGCGCGCGGCAGATCGACGGTGGAGAAGGCCGCGGATTCGGGGAAGACGCGCCAGTGATAGAGGATCGCCGGGATGTGGCGGATGCGCTCAGGAGTCGTCGCCTCGACCGCGCGCAGGGTCAGGTCGTAGTCCTGGCTGCCCTCGAAGCCCAGGCGGAAGCGTCCGGCCTGCTCGATCAGCGAGCGGCGGAAGACGCCCAGGTGGTTGACCATGTTCTGGCCGTGCAGCAGGTCCAGATTGAAGTCCGACTTGAAATGCGGGTCGTAGCGCTCGCCGTCGGCATCGATCTTGTCCTCGTCGGAATAGAGGATGTCGGTGTCGGGATGCTGGGCCAGCTCGGCCGCGACCATGTAGAGCGCGTGCGGCGGCAGCCGGTCGTCATGGTCCATCAGGGCGACGAAATCGCCGGTCGCCAGATCCAGCGCGCTGTTGCTGGCGGCGGAGATGTGGCCGTTCGTCTCGCGCCGGACGACCTTGATGCGGTTGTCGCGCGCCTTGTACTCCGCCAGCACCGTCGTCACGTGCGGCGCGGTGGAGGCGTCGTCGGCGATGCACAGCTCCCAGTCCGGATAGAACTGGGCCAGCACCGAATCCAGCGCCTCGCGCAGGTAGGACTCATGCGTGTTGTAGACCGGCATGACGACGGAGAAGCGCGGGCGCGCCGGCAGCCGGGCGATGTCGGCCTTGATCGCCGCCCCGTCCTCCGGCGTCAGGCTGTCGTACATCCGCACCCACGACTTGTAGTCGGCCGACCAGCGGTTCGGCTGCAGCTCCTGCAGGACGCGCTGCTTGGTCGCCTGCCAGCCGTGGCGGCGCAGATAGTCCAGCACGCGCGCCGGCTGGTTCTGCCGGACATAGTCGAGCAGGATGTTGGTCTTGCCGATCTCGCGGATGGTGAAGTCGGCGATCTCGAAGGACACCGGCCGGGTGGCGGGATCGAAGCGCAGCGCCTTGACCGTCTGCGGCAGCAGGACCAGTTGGCGGAACTCGCCGACCGTGTCGACCGGCAGGCGGATCATCGTCCGCTCGTCGAAGCCGTTGCCGGCATCGACATAGATCACCGGCACCAGCGGGGCCGAGGCGCGCACCACCCGGTAGGAGATCACGCACCAGTGGCCGGGCAGCCGCCCGCGGTCGGAGCGCAGCAGGAAGGCGGGGTCGCTGCCGGTCGCCTCGTAGCCGCCCTGCGGGCTGGGCTTCACGTCGTGCAGCGGCTCCAGCGTGATGGCGTGCAGGCGGCGGCGGTAGAAGCGGCCGGCCTTCTGGGTCAGGCGGCCCAGCTTGCGCACCGGCGCCGACAGCTTCCAGGAGGTGGAGTTGACCAGGCTGTGGATGTGCTGGTCGCGGCTGGCCACCACCCCGTGCAGCTCGGCGATGGCCTGCTCGCGCGCGGCGAGATCGCGCTCGCGGTCGTCCAGCTCCTCGCCCTGGCGGCGGATCTCGGCCTGATGGTCGGTGAGCCAGCCCTGGATCAGCGCGATGTCGCGGTCGCGCGTCGCGATCATCTCCTTCAGTTCCTCGGTGTGGGCGATCTGGTCGTCCAGCACCTTGCGGACCATCGCCACCTCGGTGCGCAGGTGCTTTTCCTGCTCTTCCAGGCGCTGGATGGTCTCGGCCTCGATGGCGGCGTCGCCCAGCCGGTCGAACCAGCTGCGGACGGCCTGCAAGCCCTCGCCGCCGGCCTTCTGCACGGCGAACAGCTCGCGCAGCGCGTCGGGCAGGTCATCGCCGATGCCCAGCACGCCCAGCCCGTTGGAATGCAGGAAGCTGAAGGACGGATAGTCGCGGGTGATCTCGTCCCACAGGCGCCAGACGCCGAAATCGCCCTTGCGCACGTTGATGTCGTGGAACAGCACCACGCCGCGGCGGCTCATCTTCGGCAGCCAGGTCTCGAAATCGTGGCGCACCGCCTCGTAGGTGTGCAGCCCGTCGATGTGCAGCAGATCGACGCTGCCGTCGGCGAAATGGACCAGCGCCTCGTCGAAGGTCATCCGCAGCAGGCGCGAGAAGCCGGCATAGCGCGGGTCATGGTAGGCGGCGAGTTTGTTGTAGATGTCGTCGCCGTAGAAGCCCGCCTGCGGGTCGCCGGCCCAGGTGTCGACGGCATAGCAGGAGGTCGGCAGCCCGACATGGCGGACCGCCTGGCAGAAGGCGGCATAGGAGTTGCCGGTGTGCGTCCCCAGTTCGACGAGGCTGTCCGGCCGCAGCGCCTCGACGATCCAGAAGGCGAAGGGCACATGGCCGAGCCAGGATGCCGGCGCCGTGACGAGATCCGGGGTCAGGAGCGTGATCGGTCGGCAGATACGACGGAGAGCGTCCGATCCCTGGTCCTTCAAAAACGAATCCACCTGCGCCTCTTCTTCTGCCTGGCTTCGCGGCGGGGTGCGACCCGTCGGGCACCATTTTTCAGGCCCGTCGGACGGCCCCGTCACAGCCGCCGACACACATACGCCGACACCCCGCCGGAATGCAAGCCGCTGTCCGGAACCCGCTTTGCGGTGCCCAACAATGCCCGGAACTGCGGTTTTCCTGCCTCACTCCGGGGTTGTTCGCGGCGTGACCTTATTTTGTCGCGGGGACAGGCTGGGGTGTTCCCTGGGGTGCGGATGCCCCCTCCGCCTCCAGCGTGATCGCCAGCATCGGCATGCCGACCAGCCCGCGCACGACATGGCTGGCGTGGACCTTGAAGAACAGCGCGTCCTCGACCCAATGATGCTGGACGTGGTCCTCCTGCGTGCCCTCGGCGAGCGCCACGGTGATGGAGAAGTCGCCGCTGGGCAGATAGGGCATCTGGAAACGGAAGCGGGCGGCGAAGTCCTGCCCGGCCGGGATCGTCACGGGATCGAGCTGGTAGCTGAGGAAGGTGTTGTCGCCGAACAGGTTCTGGCCCAGCTTGTCCTTGACGTAGAAGCCGACGATGGGACGGTGCACCTGCTGGTCGGCCCGGCAATCCACCTTCAGCACGATGACCTCGCCGCCCTCCAGCACGCTGAGCGGATTTTCCTCGGCATCGAGGATCGAGACGTTGGTGATGGTGGCGCCGCGGTTGCCGAACCAGGGACCGCTGTCGTTGAAGTCGAACAGCTCGATGGCGTTGCGGTGCCGGGAGGCCTTCAGCAGCTCGGCGCGGGCGTCCTCCACCGGCTCCTCGCGCTTGGCCTGGGGCAGCGCCTGCCGCGCCCCGCCGATGCGGAAGCCGCGCGAGGTGTCCTGGTCGCTGTAGAGCGCCGCCAGATAGTCGTGGCAGACCTCCCGCGCCGGGCCGATCGCCCGCACCGACCCGTTGTCCAGCCACACCACCCGGTCGCACAAATTCACCACCTGCCCGGTGTCGTGCGACACGAAGAACAGGGTGCCGCGCTCCTTGAAGCGGTGGATGAAGCGCATGCATTTCTGGGTGAAGGAGGCGTCGCCGACCGCCAGGATCTCGTCGACGATCATGATGTCGGCGTCGACATGCGCCGCCACCGCGAAGGCGAGGCGGGCGTACATGCCGCTGGAATAGAGCTTCACCGGCTGTTCGATGAAGTCGCCGATGCCCGCGAACTCGGCGATGGAGTCATAGCGCTGGGCGATCTGCTCGTTCGACAATCCCAGCACCGAGGCGGCGAGATAGACGTTCTCGCGCCCGGTGAATTCCGGGTTGAAGCCGGCGCCCAGCTCCAGCAGCGCGGCGATGCGGCCATCGACCACGATGCGGCCGGAGGTCGGCGTCAGCGTGCCGCAGAGCAGCTGCAGGAAGGTCGATTTGCCCGAGCCGTTGCGGCCGATCAGCCCGACCGTCTCGCCGCGGCGGACCTCCAGGTCGACGCCGCGCAGCGCCCAGTACTCGTCGTAATATTTGCGCCGGCCGCGCACCAGCATCTGCTTCAGCCGGTCCTGCGGACGCTTGAAGATGGCGTAGGCCTTGCCCAGCCCTTCCGCCCGGATGACGACAGGGGTATCGGCCGGGGGGGTATCGGCGGCGGGAGTCTCAGACGACATCGGCGAACCCCCGGCGGGTCTTCATGAACCACAGATAGCCGAGCCAGGCCACCACCCAGGCGCCCAGCGTCGCCAGGCCCCATTCCACCGGCGACGGGACGCGGCCCCAGAACAGCAGGTCCTTCGACTGCTCCAGGATCGCGGTCATCGGGTTCAGGTGCAGGATGGCGCGGAAGCGCTCGGGGATCGCGGTCATCGGGTAGAAGATCGGGCTGAGGAACATCAGCACGGTGACGCCCACCCCCACCACCTGCCGCAGGTCGCGCAGGAACACGCCGGCGGCGGCGAAGAACCAGCTCAGCCCCAGCGTGGTCAGGCAGAGCGGCGCCAGCACCAGCGGCAGCAGCAGCGCCGTCGGCGGCGGCAGCCCCGCCACGGCGAGGTGGAAGACGACCAGGATGACGAAGCCGATGCCGGCGTTGAACAGCGCGACCGCCAGCGACACCAGCGGCAGGATCTCCAGCGGGAAGACCACCTTCTTGATGTAGCTGATGTTCTCCAGCAGCAGCCCCGGGGCCCGGTTCAGGCATTCGCCCAGCACGTTGAACAGGATCAGGCCGGAGAACAGCAGCAGGGCGAATTCGGTGTTGCTCTCCCCCGCCGCTCCGCTGGGCGTGCCCCAGCGCGCGCGGAACACCACCGAGAAGACGAAGGTGTAGACCGCCAGCATCAGGATCGGATTCAGCACCGCCCAGACGATGCCCAGCACGGAGCCGCGGTATCGGGCGTCGATCTCGCGCCGGGCCAGCCGCAGGATCAGCGACCTGTGGTGCCAGGCGGTCTGGAAAAGGGCAAAGGGACCGGCGCCGAAACCCGCCACCTTGGGGTTTCCCGACTGAGAGCTAAACAATTTAAAGTATTCCCCGTCTGCGGCCGGCCGACCATAACCCCCGCCCCGGCGGCGTTCAAGCGAAAGCATCCTTTGTGCCGGGGGGGGGGCGCCGGGGGGCGGCACCGGAGGGGCGGCGGCGGGCATGGCCGGGCGGGTGGACTCTCCTGAAAAAGAACAGGAGGGGGAACGGACCTTCGGTTTCACCCGTTTACCCGAAAGATCGGAGAGGTGGTGTCTCTGCCCGGGGATTTCCGTTATCACGAAAGAAAATCAATGAATAAACATTCGAGGAATTCACACTATCCGGGCTAATGCGACAGGAAGCGACGGAGTGTCGTGTCCTATGCGTATCAGTAAACTCAAAGTCGAAATCTAACGTGACTTTCCTAGACGCAGGATAGGGACATGACTTGTCATGAGGTTGCTATCCGATGCGCGATCCACCATTGAGGGTCGCATCGGTAATTTTATAAGCCCAAGGGGTTAGATCCGGATTAGAGCTAAAAAAGCCCATCCGATAGGGCCATAACTAGCCCTGAGAAGCGGCGATTGCCCGATTTGCAGGAAAGACGCACCGATTGCCGAAGTCCGGGAAAAACCGGAGTGCCCGGCGGAGCGGTGACGCAAAAGGAGGCCGTTGTGTTTTGGAATGCAAAGACCCTGACAGCCGATCACTATGCCGCATCGCTGAGAAATCACTTCGGTGACGGTGCGGTTTATCGTCTTCAGAAAGAGATCGGTTTTGTTGGGAAGCGGCTTCTTAGACTTCCCAGTACGGAAAGATCGAGCTTCTTCGATCCCTGGTTCACGGAGGAGAACGCCCGTCACCTGCGGTCGGTCGCCCAGTCGGTCCGCGGGATCGCGCCGGATGCCGCCAATACGGCCGGCACCGCTCTCCGGTCCGCTCCCCGCGCCACCCCCCGCATCGTCTTCCTGCACGGGGTGATGCCGCGCAGCGGCACCAACTATCTCCAGAGCCTGCTGGAACTGCATCCCGACGTGGTGGTCAACCCCTACGGCGTCCGCGAGCTTCCCTTCCTGAACACGGTGGAGGACGCGCGCATCTATGAGGGGCGCTTCCTGCGCCTCTATCAACGCAACCGGGAATCGTTCAGCGACCTGGAAACCTTCTGCTATATGGTCAGTGGCTTCCTCCGTCGCATCGAAGCCGAATTCCCGGCGGACAAGACGGTGGTGATCAAGTCGCCCCACACCCGGATGATGCGCTATTTCCCCTACCTGTTCCCGACGGAGCGCTGCCTGATCGTGCTGCGCGACGGCAAACGCGCGGTGCAGTCGACCATCGACACCTGGCCGCTGCGCTTCCTCGGCCGCACCTTCGCCGACGTCTGCCGCGAATGGAGCTTCGGCACCGAGGCGGCGCTGGAGGCGCAGAGCCGGATGAGCGCCGACGCCTGCCGTCTGATCCGCTTCGAGGATGCGGTGGCCTCCCCCGACGGCACCGCCCGCGACCTGCTGCGCTTCCTGGATCTGAACGAGGAGCGCTATCCGTTCGAGCGGATCGGCGACCTGCCCATCCTGGGATCGTCCCGCGTCTCGCGCCGCGATGGCGAGGTCAGCTGGACCCCCGTCAAGAAACCCGAAGGCTTCGACCCGTCGAAGCGCCAGATCGACTGGTCGCCCAAGCGTCGGACCGTGTTCGACGCGGTGGCCGGAGACATGCAGAAGAAGGCCGGCTATGCTGCTTGATCCATTGCTCGACCCCCGCCCCGCGGCCAAGGATCGTCCCGAAGCTGCCCCCGGTTTTGAGGACAGCTTGCCCGCCATCCTGACCACGCCGGCCCGCCTGACCCACCTTCAGCGGCTGGAGGCGGAAAGCATCCACATCATGCGCGAGGTGGCGGCCCAGTTCCACAAGCCGGTCATGCTCTATTCGGTGGGCAAGGACAGCTCGGTGCTGCTGCATCTGGCGATGAAGGCCTTCTATCCGTCGAAGCCGCCCTTCCCGCTGCTGCATGTCGACACGACCTGGAAGTTCCGGGAGATGATCGAATTCCGCGACCGCACGGCGCAGGAGTTGGGCATCGACCTGATGGTCCACATCAACCAGGAGGGCGTGCGCCAGGGCATCGGCCCCTTCACCCACGGTTCGGCCGTCCACACCGACGTGATGAAGACCCAGTCGCTGAAGCAGGCGCTCAACGCCCACGGCTTCGACGCCGCCTTCGGCGGGGCGCGCCGCGACGAGGAGAAGAGCCGCGCCAAGGAGCGCATCTTCTCCTTCCGGACATCCTCCCACCGCTGGGAGCCGAAGAACCAGCGGCCGGAGCTGTGGAGCCTCTACAACGGCCGGATCAACAAGGGCGAGAGCATCCGCGTCTTCCCGCTGTCGAACTGGACCGAGCTGGACATCTGGCAGTACATCCACCAGGAGAGCATCCCGGTCGTCCCCCTCTATTTCGCCAAGCCGCGTCCGGTGGTGGAGCGCGACGGCACGCTGATCATGGTCGATGACGACCGCATGCCGCTGAAGCCCGGCGAGACGCCGGAGATGGCCTGGGTGCGCTTCCGCACGCTCGGCTGCTATCCGCTGACCGGGGCCGTGCGCAGCACCGCCGCCACCCTGCCCGAGATCATCCGCGAGATGCTGCTGTCCACCAGTTCGGAACGGCAGGGCCGCGTGATCGACCAGGACGCCGCCGCTTCCATGGAAGCGAAGAAGCAGGAAGGCTACTTCTGATGCTGAAGGAACTCGATCCCGTCACTGTTCCCGCCGACATCACTCCCGCCGATGCCGCCAATGAGGTGCAGGAGTATCTGGCCCGCCAGAACAGCAAGGATCTGCTGCGCTTCATCACCTGCGGGTCGGTGGACGACGGCAAGTCGACGCTGATCGGCCGGCTGCTCTACGACTGCAAATGCCTGTTCGAGGACCAGCTGGCCAGCCTGGAGACGGACTCCGGCCGCTTCGGCACCACCGGCGCCGGCCAGCTCGACCTCGCGCTGCTGGTCGACGGGCTGGCGGCGGAGCGCGAGCAGGGCATCACCATCGACGTCGCCTACCGCTTCTTCACCACCGAGCGCCGCAAGTTCATCGTCGCCGACACGCCGGGCCACGAGCAGTACACCCGCAACATGGTCACCGGCGCGTCCACCGCCGACGCCGCGGTGCTGCTGGTCGACGCGCGCAAGGGCGTGCTGACCCAGACCCGGCGCCACAGCACCATCGTCTCGCTCCTGGGCGTGCGCCATGTCGTGCTGGCGATCAACAAGATGGACGCCGTCGGCTGGGACCGCGAGACCTTCGAGCGGATCGCCGCCGACTACCGCGTCTTCGCGGCGCGCATCGGCATCACCGACGTCACCTGCATCCCGGTCTCGGCGCTGACCGGCGACAACGTCACCAAGCCGTCGGACGCCATGGCCTGGTACGGCGGCCCCACCCTGCTCGGCCATCTGGAGAGCGTCGACGCCCGCGCCGAGCAGAAGCTCGGCTCCTTCCGCATGGCGGTGCAGTGGGTGAACCGGCCGAACCAGGACTTCCGCGGCTTCAGCGGCACGGTGGTCGGCGGCGCGGTGCGCGTCGGCGACGACGTCGCCATCCTGCCCGGCGGCCGGACCAGCCGGGTGGCCCGCCTCGTCACCATGGACGGCGACCTGGAGACGGCGGAGCCCGGACAGGCGATCACCCTGGTGCTGGCCGACGAGGTCGACGCCAGCCGCGGCGACATGATCGTCGCCGCCGCCGGCCGGCCGGAGGTGGCCGACCAGTTCGCCGCCCATGTGGTGTGGATGGACGAGCAGCCGCTGCTGCCCGGCCGCTCCTATCTGCTCAGGGCCGGCACGGCGACGGTCGGCGCCCAGGTGACGGAGCTGAAGCACAGCATCAACGTCAACACCCAGGAGCATGCCGCCGCCAAGCATCTGGATCTCAACGACGTCGGCTTCTGCAATCTGGCGCTCGACCGGCCGATCCCGTTCGACGCCTATGCCGACAGCCGCGAGACCGGCAGCTTCATCCTGATCGACCGGCTGACCAACGCCACCGCCGGCTGCGGCATGATCCGCTTCCCCCTGCGCCGGGCGTCGAACATCCACCGCCACGCCTCGAAGGTGGACAAGGCGGCGCGGGCGGGCGGGCTGCAGAAGCCCTGCGTGCTGTGGTTCACCGGCCTGTCCGGCTCCGGCAAGTCCAGCGTCGCCGACCGTCTGGAGCAGGAGCTGCACCGTCTCGGCCGCCGCACCATGATCCTGGACGGCGACAATGTCCGCCACGGCCTGAACCGGGATCTGGGCTTCACCGACGAGGACCGGGTGGAGAACATCCGCCGCGTCGCCGAGGTGTCGAAGCTGATGGTGGAAGCCGGGCTGATCGTGCTGGTCAGCTTCATCTCCCCCTTCCGCGAGGAGCGCCGGATGGCGCGCACCCTGGTGGAGGACGGCGAGTTCCTGGAGATCTTCATGGACACGCCGCTGGAGGTCTGCGAGGCCCGCGACCCCAAGGGGCTCTATAAGAAGGCGCGTGCCGGCCAGCTCCCCCACTTCACCGGCATCGACAGCGCCTACGAGCCGCCGGAGGCCCCGGAGATCACCCTGAAGGGTGGTGAACGGACCGCCGACGAGATGGTCGTCCAGATGATCGAGGAATTGCGGCGGCGCGGGGTGATTTAAAATCCTCTCCACGGCTACCGCTATGGAGATGTCCGAGGGCGGCGTTAAGCCGCCCTCTTCGGTTCGCGCTTCAACGGCCGCCCGACGGCGGACCTCGACGCAGGCTGTTTTCCAGCCCTCAGGATGTTGACGGCCGCGTTGTGATCGGCGTTCATCGCGTGACCACAGCGGACACATCGGAAAACCGCTTGGCTCTCGCGGCTTTCCTTGTCGATTGCTCCACAACACGAGCAGGTCTGTGAGGTTCGGCAGGGATCGACCGTGACCAGAACTCCGCCTTCAGCGGCCAGCTTGTAGCCGAGGAAGGTCTCGAACTGCTGCCAACCGGCGGCCAGGATCGCGCGATTGAGGCCAGCCTTGGCCCGGACGTTGCGGCCAGGGCGCTCGACCGTGCATTTGGCACTGGCGGTCATGGCTTTGGTGTTGAGGGCCTCCATCGCGACAAAGCCAAATCTGGTCGCGATCTCACGCGACCGCTCATGGTTCCAATGCCAGCGGCTTCGGGCGATCCTGGCCTTTGTCCGGGCCAGAAGCCGCTTGGCGGCAGCCCAGCGATTGGAGCCTTTCTGTTTGTGGGATAGTGCCCTGGCCTGCTTTCTGGCCCGGCGCTCCAGGACGTTCAGACGCTCCTTGGGCAGATCACGGAAGGTCCCGTCCGACAGTGCCAGCGTGCGCGTCACGCCACGGTCGATGCCGATGGCGGGCTTGTCAGACGGTCGGATGGGCTGCTCGATTTCGGTGGTGAAGACGACATGCCAGCCAAGGGCATCGCGTGTCACCGTCACCACCTTGACAGTGCCCGGTATATCACGCGTCAGCCGGAACTTGACCTCTCCGACCTTCGGGATCAGCACGACCGCCCATTTGGCGTTGAGCTTTGTCCAGCGGGAGCGGGCGAAGGGAAACCGGATGGCATCCTGCTCTGTGCGTTTGCGGGTCTGGGGATACCCGGCACGGCCGGCGAAGAAGTTCGAGAAGGCGCGCTCCACATCGCGCAGGGCATACTGCAGGCAATCGACCGGTGCGGCGGCGATCCAATCAACCTCAGCCCGCAAGAGGGTCAGGTCGCGATTTTGCGATGCATAGGAGATCTGCCGACCAGTGGTTGCCTTGAATTGCCGCCACCAGTCGCGCCGCTGCTCCAAGGCGAGATTATACACGAAGCGGCAAACGCCGGCAAAGCAGGCGAGCTGCGCCTGCTGAGCAGCATCAGCATAAAGCCGGAATTTGTAGCCGCGTAAAAGGAGCATGTAGACAGTTTAAAGGCATAATGATTGGAACGCATCAGGAACATTGGTATAAGCCATTTAGATGCTCTATGCTTTATAACTGAGGGAAAAGCAGGTTAAGTGTCCGTTTGGCATGTGTTTCAATAACATACTCGTTAGAGTAGCAAGCTTGCCATAGCGAACCGTATTATGCCGCCGGAGACGTCGATTCGCGCTTTGTGATCGCGCACCAGACGTCACCAGCGGGTTATCCATCCGAAGTCTGAGGCTGCCCCCTCTCCCGCGCCGTATCACCCCAGCGTGCGCTTCACGATCAGCGACAGCTTTTCCAGCATCGCCGGGTCGCGGTGGGAGGGGGCGGTCATGATGGCGTTGTCGAGAGCGGTGTGGCAGCCCTGGGCGCACGCGCCCTCGCGCCCCGCCACCTTCGGCGCCAGGGCCGAGACCAGCGCGCGCGCCCTGCCGGCATTGGCGACCACCACCCGGATCACCGCATCGACCGACACATGGTCGTGCTCCTCGTGCCAGCAGTCG
>NZ_FXAK01000007.1:2792500-2869959 GCF_900177515.1 Azospirillum oryzae | reverse complement strand
GCGGCCCGGCATCGGTTCGGCGTCGCGCATGGCGAGCCGCCACAGGCGCCGCTCGTCGGGCGTGGGCAGTCGTCTGCGGGTCATCGGCGCGGAACCTTCTGCGGAAACGAAAAGGGCGGTGCCGACGGATAAAGCCCGTCGGCCCGCCCCTGTCAATGTGTGTTGCCGCAACGCGAAAGAAAAGACGTTTCAAGAAGGGACGGTGACGGCGCCAAGCCTCAGCCGCCTGCTTCAACGCGTCCAAACGCCCTTCAACAGGGTGTATTCGGGTCGCTCGGCTTGAACTGGTGATCAGCTTGCCCCAATGGTCGGCGGCCTCGTCCTTGCGGCCCGACATCATGGCGTCGAGGCCGAGCAGCCACAGCGCGTCCTTGTTGTCCGGCTCCGCCTTCAGCGCCAGACGCAGCGCGGACGTCGCCTCTTCCGGCAGCGGCTTCGGCGTCTCGTTGCGCGGCTGGGTCTGCAGCACGGCGTTGGCATAGGCGACCTGCACGTCGGCCCGCTCCGGCGCCCGCTCGCGCGCCCTGCGGGCGGCGTCCAGCGCCTTGGCCGGCTCGCCCAGCACGCCATAGGAGCGGGCGAGCTTCAGCCAGCCATCGACGTCCGACGGATCGGCGTCCAGCCTTGCGGCGAGGTTGGCGACCATGCCGCGGATCATCTCGTCCTGGCCGGCCATGTTGCTCTGGGCATTGCCCTGGGCGTTGGCCTGCGCGTTCGGGGCCGTCTGTTGAGCCTGCTCCTTCTGTTCCGGCGGCAGCGGCTGCGGCGTCACCTTGGCGGGGTCGAGGTTCAGCGCCACCGCGGCCTCGCGGATCTGGTCGCGCAGGACCGGCACCCACGGTGCGTCGGCCGGCGATTCCGCCATCAGCGCGCTCCAGCGGTCGAGCGCCCCCTGCTGGTCGCCGGCCTGATAGCGGGCAAGCGCGGCGAAGAAGCGGGCGCGCGGGTCCTTCGGTTCCTTGGCGAGCACGGCGTCGAAGGCGGTCACCGCCTCCTCCGGCACCATCCCGTCATTGGCGGAGACCAGCGTTTCGCCGAACAGGCCCTGCACCTCGACATCGTCCTTGTTCAGGGCGACGGCGTGGCGCAGCGCGTCGGCCGCGTCGGTGTTGCGGCCATCTTGGCATAGGGCCTGGCCCAGGATCAGCCAGCCCTGCAGATCGTTGGGGTTCTCGGCCAGTTGGGCCTTCAGCTTGTCCATGGCGGCAGCACGCTCTTGGGCGGACCGCCGCGCTCCTGGTCCAGGTTGCGCGAGGCCAGCGGCTGGGCCGGCAGTTCGGGGCGGCCGACCGAGCCGTAGACCGCAAGCGCGCCGACCGGCAGCAGCACCGCCAGCAGCACCGCCAGCAGGCGGCCGCTGCGCGCCGTCGCCGGCGCACCGGTGTTGCCGTCTTCTCGGCGGTCGCCAGCATGCGCCGGGCGATCTCCGCCTTGGCCGCCTCCGTCTGGGCGTCGTTGATCAGGCCGCGTGCGCGGTCGCGTTCCAGCTCGTCCAGCTGGTCGCGGTAGACCTCGCGGTCGAACTCCTCGCGGTCGGGGCCGGATCCGGCCGACCGCAGCAGCGGCGGCACCAGCAGCAGCAGAACGGCCGCGGTCAGGACGGCGGCGAAAATCCAGAACAGCATCAGTCGTCTTTCCGCAGCAGGGGTCCAGCCGCCGCCGCTCATCCGCGCTCAGGGAGCGGTATCGGGCCGGCGGCGGCTCCGGCCGCCGCGCAGGAACAGGAAGGTGCCGACCGCCCCCAGCAGCAGCACGGCGAAGGGGCCGATCCACAGCACCAGCGTGGTCGCCTTGAAGGGCGGGCGCAGCAGCACATAGTCGCCGTAGCGGTCGGTGACGAACTCCATCACCTTGTCGTCGCTGTCGCCGGCCTTCAGCCGGTCGCGCACCAGGACGCGCAGGTCGCGAGCCAGCGGGGCGTTGCTGTCGTCGATCGACTGGTTCTGGCAGACGAGGCAGCGCAGTTCCTGGCTGATGGCGCGGGCACGGGATTCCAGCGCGGGTCCTTCAGCACCTCGTCGGGCTGGACGGCCAGGGCGGGGGAGAGCGTCGACAACGCAAGCAGGGCGGCGAGAAGGAGGCGCTTCATCAGCCCTGCCTCAGATGCTTGACCATGGGGAGGATCTGCTCCTCCACCACCTGCGGGGTCAGCGGGCCGACATGCTTGTAGCGGATGCGGCCCTTGCGGTCGATCAGGTAGCTTTCCGGCACGCCATAGACGCCCCAGTCGATGGACACCCGGCCGTCCTGGTCGGCGCCGATGGCGGCATAGGGGTTGCCGTTGCGCGACAGCCAGGTCAGCGCGTCCTCCGGCTTGTCCTTGTAGTTGATGCCGTAGACCGTCACCCCCTGCTCCCGCGACAGGCGGGTGATGACGGGATGCTCCGCCTTGCAGGGGATGCACCAGGAGGCGAAGACGTTCACCAGCGTCACGTCGCCCTCCAGCTTGGCCGAGGACAGGCCGCCGGTGGCGGGCTGGCCCTGGACCATCTGGCCCGGGATGGCCGGCAGGTCGAAGGTCGGGGCCGGCTTGTCGATCAGGGCCGACGGGATGTCGCGCGGGTCACGCTCGAACCCCAGGTAAAAGGCCACGCCCACCCCGATGAACAGCAGGAAGGGCAGCAGGTACAGAAGGCGGCGCATCGTGTCTTGGTCCTCATTCGGCCGGCAGCGGGGCCGACTTGCCCCCAGTCTTGCCGGCGGCGCGGCGGCGTTCGGGCGCACCGATGCGGAAGCGGCGGTCGGTCAGGCTCACCAGCCCGCCCAGCATCATCCCGACGCCGCCGATCCAGATCCACGGCACCAGCGGGTGGTGGTAGATGCGGACGATCCAGGCTGTGCCGTTCTGTGTCGGGTCGCCCAGCGCCACATACAGGTCGGAGAAGACCGTGGTGTGGATGGCCGATTCCGTGGTGGTCATGCGGGTGGTGCTGTAGCTGCGGCGTTCCGGCTCCAGCGTGGCGATGGGCCGGCCGTCCTTCGTCACCGTGAAGATGCCGCGCTCCGCCTTGAAGTTCGGGCCGTTCACCAGCCCGACGCTGTCGAAGTGGAACTCATAGCCGGCGACGCTGGTCCGGTCGCCCGGCTTCATCGACGTGATGGATTCCGTCTGCCAAGCCGAGGTGCCGGTCATGCCCAGGATCGACAGGCCGATGCTGGCATGGGCGATGGTCATGCCCCAGGCGCTGCGCGGCAGATGCACCGCCCGGTTCCAGCTGTTGCGGAAGGAGGTGCGGAACAGGGCGATGCGGTCGGCGAACTCCACCAGCGAACCGACGAAGGCCCAAGCGGCGAGCGCGATGCCGACCAGCGCCATCAGCGGCCCGCCGCCCGCCTTGACATAGGCGGTGATGGCGACGGCGATCACCACGGCGACGCCGGCCACCCACAGCCGGCTCAGCGCCGCCCCAGGTCCGCCCGCTTCCAGGACAGGAAGGGGCCGACCACCATGGCGATCACCACCGGAATGGCGACCGGAATGAAGGTGGCGTTGAAGAAGGGGGCGCCGACCGACACCTTGCCCAGCTTCATGATGTCGAGGAACAGCGGATAGAGCGTGCCGATGAACACCGTTGCCGTCGCGGTCGACAGCAGCAGGTTGTTCAGCACCAGCGATCCTTCGCGGCTGATCGGCGCGAACAGCCCGCCCGCCTTCAGCGACGGCGCCCGCAGGCTGTAGAGCAGCAGCGAGCCGCCGGTGGCGACCGCCAGCAGCACCAGGATGAAGATGCCGCGCTTGGGATCGACGGCGAAGGCATGGACCGAGGTCAGGATGCCGGAGCGCACCAGGAAGGTGCCCATAAGCGACAACGAGAAGGTGACGATGGACAGCAGGATGGTCCAGCTCTTCAGCGCGTCGCGCTTCTCCACCACGATGGCGGAATGCAGCAGCGCGGTGCCGGCCAGCCAGGGCATGAAGGAGGCGTTCTCCACCGGGTCCAGTACCACCAGCCGCCCCAGCCCAGCTCGTAATAGGCCCACCAGGAGCCCATGGCGATGCCCATGGTCAGGGTCGACCAGGCCGCCAGCGTCCAGGGCCGCACCCATCGCGCCCAGGCGGGATCGACCCGCCCCTCGATCAATGCTGCGACGGCGAAGGAGAAGGCCATGGAGAAGCCGACATAGCCGGCATAGAGGAAGGGCGGGTGGAAGGCGAGGCCTGGGTCCTGCAGCAGCGGGTTCAGGTCGTTGCCGTCCAGCGGCGCCGGGACCACGCGGATGAAGGGGTTGGAGGTGATCAGGATGAACAGCAGGAAACCGACCCCGATCAGCCCCTGGACCGCCAGAACGCGTGCTTTCAAGGTCGGCGGCAGGTTGCGCCCGAACATGGCCACGGCGGCGCCGAAGATCGTCAGCATGACGATCCACAGCATCATCGATCCCTCGTGGTTGCCCCAGACGCCCGACACCTTGTAGAGCATCGGCTTGGCCGAGTGGCTGTTCTGCACCACGTTCAGCACGCTGAAATCGGACACCACATGCGCCCAGGTCAGCGCGCCGTAGGCGATCAGCACCAGCATCATCTGGGCGATGGCCGCAGGCACCGCGACGTTCATCCAGGCGGCGTTGCGGGTGGCGGCGCCGACCAGCGGCGGGACCGACTGCACCAGCGCAACGAACAGCGCCAGCACCAGCGCGTAATGGCCGAGTTCGGGGATCACGGTCCCGCTACTCCTTCTTCGCGGTCTTGGTCTCGGACTCCGCCGGGTTCTTGTAGACACCGGCCTGCTTCAACGCCTCCGACACCTCCGGCGGCATGTAGTTCTCGTCATGCTTGGCCAGCACCTCGCGCGCGACGAAGACGCCGCCGGTCATTTTGCCCTCGGCGACCACGCCCTGGCCCTCGCGGAACAGGTCGGGCAGCTGGCCGCGATAGCGGACATCGACGGTGTGGGCGGTGTCGGTGACGCGGAAGGCGGTGGTGACGCCGTCCGGCTGCTTCTGCACGCTGCCTTCCTCGACCAGCCCGCCCAGGCGGAAATTGCGGTCGCCCACCTGCTGCGTCTGCAGCTGGCTGGGGCTGTAGAAGAAGACGATGTTGTCCTGGAAGGCGGTCAGCGCCAGGGCGGTCGCCGTGCCCAGCCCGAGAAGGGCGAGGCCCAGCATGTAGAGGCGGCGTTTCTTGCGGGTCATCCTTCGCTCGCTTCCGCCGGCGTTCCGGCGTTCTGATCGGCCGTTTTCCGGCCGGCATTGCGGGTGCGGCGGCGGGCCGGGCGGGCGCTTTCCAGCGCCTTCAGCGTCGCCTCGGCGTTGCGCAGCCCCTTCCAGGTGGCGGCCAGCAGGCCCAGCAGGACCAGGGTGGCGATGCCGTAGGCCGGCCAGACGTAGGCGGCATACCCGCCCATGTGGAAGAATTCGCTCATCATCCTTACCCCTGCATCCCGTCCGCCAAGCCGCCGTCACCCGCGACCGAAAGCCGCAGCGTCTGGATTTTGCGCTGGGCGATCTCGGTGCGCACGCGCAGCATGACGACCGACAGGAAATAGGCGGTGAAGGCGCCGGCCATCACCAGAAGCGGCGTCAGCATGCTGGGATCGATGCTGGGACCGCCCATGCGCACGACGCTGGCGGGCTGGTGCAGCGTGTTCCACCAGTCGACCGAGAACTTGATGATCGGCACATTGACGATGCCGACCAGCAGCAGGACGTTGCCGGCCTTCATGCCGCGCTGCGGATCGTCGAAGGCGTTCACCAGGGCCATGTAGCCGAGATAGAGGAAGAACAGGATCAGCACGCTGGTCAGCCGCGCGTCCCACACCCACCAGGTGCCCCACATCGGCGCCCCCCACAGCGACCCGGTCACCAGGCAGACGAAGGTGAAGCCGGCGCCGATGGGGGCGGCGGCCTTGGCGAACAGGTCGGCCAGCGGGTGCTTCCACACCAGCCCCACGCCGGCGGCGATGGCCATGTTGGTGTAGATGAACATGCTCATCCAGGCGGCAGGCACATGGATGTACATGATCCGCACCGTCTCGCCCTGCTGATAGTCGGGCGGCGAGCCGAACAGGCTGAGCCACAGCCCGAGGATCGTCAGGATCACGGTCGCTCCGGCGCACCATGGCAGCAGCACGGCCGAAAGACGCAGGAAGCGGGCGGGATTGGCGAAACGATGCATAGAACGATGGCCCCGGTACAGGTGACCTTGGTCAGGCTTGCGGACGATATAAGCGCATGTATGGCGGACTGCGAGGGGTTTCGCCTTGATCTCGGTCAGGAAGAGTCGCCGTTCATTCGTACTCTTATACAAAGGTATCAGGCAACTCTAATGGTTCCGGACGCCTGTTTCACTCACCATCGGACGCCGGCGGCAGGGCTTTTCATCCCTGTCCGCCGGTGATTTTTTTGCGCTCAGGCCGCGATGTCCTCCCGCCCCGCCGCCCCCATCGCCTCGGCGATTCGGTCGAAATCGCCGAGGCTGACCGGCAGCAGGCCGAAGCGGAAGGGATAGCCCCAGTTCCGCACCCCGGCGGTCAACTCCAGCCGGTGCAGCAGCGGCTGGATCGGCGCTTCCTCGGCCGGCCACCAGGACACGTCGCGCCGGAAGGGGACGAAACCGCCGCCCATGTCGAACTGATAGGGCTCTCCCGCCAGGACGGTGCCGATGGCGGTGAAGGATTTCAGCCCGTCCGCCGCGCCGAATTTGTCTGTGGGGGAGTAGTAGACGACCCGGTCGCCCGCCCGGATCCGCCGCAGCGGAGCCGCCTTGCCGTGGCAGACCTGCATGAAGCCGCCGGCCCGGCCGCGCCGCACATGCTCGGCGCTGGCGACCGCGATCCAGGCGCCGGTGTAAGTGCCGCCGCTCACGACCGCACCTGTTCGGACTGGGCCTCTTCATCCCGATGGGGAGCGAACACGCGCAGGCGGTGGCCGTCCGGATCCTGTGCAACGAAGGTATGACCGAAATCCATCGCCGTCGGCGGCTGCAGGATGGTCAGGCCGCGGGCGCTCCAGTCGGCGTGGAGGTCGCGCACCGCCGCCTCGCCGGCAACGGTGAAGGCGATCTCGCCGCCGCCGGGCGCGGTGGCCGCCGGCTCCACCGTGTGGCGCGACCACAGACCCAGCATCAGCCCATCGCCCGCCTTGAACATGGCGAAGGTGGGGGAGGCTTCCACCGCCGGGCGGCCCAGCAGGTCGGCGTAGAAGGCGGCGCTGGCGGCCGGGCTGTCGACATAGAGCAGGACGAAATCGAGGGCGAGGGCGGCGGCAGAGGTGTTGGCAGCGGTGGCGGTCATGGCTTGCTCCGGTCTTGAAGGATTGGGGTGGGGCGGTTCCGTTCACCGCCCTCACCGGCAAAGCCAAGACTAGGCCCACATGCTGACAGTTTCCGTCAGCATCCCTTCACCGTTGCGGGATGCCCTCCGCCGCGCGCCATTCCTTCAGCATCGCCTGCCGGCGGCGGGGATAGCGGGTCTCGCTGGCGGTCAGCGCCAGGATGCGGTCGGTGCGGAAATGGCGGAAGGACTGGCGCAGCTCGCACCACGCCACCATCACCCGCACCCGGTCGAAGAAGCCCAGCGCGAAGGGCCAGACGGTTCGCCGGCTCTCCGACCCGTCGCGGTCGCGATAGGCGATCTCCAGCTTGCGTTCGGTCCGGATGGCGCTGCGGATGGTCGCCAACTCGGCATCCCCTGCGGCAATTGGTTCGCCCGGACCCACCAGCAGGGTGGAACCGTCCAGCCCCTCGCGCTTGTCCGGCGGCAGCACCGCCGCGATCTTGGCGAGCGCATTGCGCGCCGCGCCGCCCAGCCGGCTGTCGCCGCGGTCGACCACCCAGCGGGAGCCCAGCACCAGCGCCTCCACCTCCTCCTCGGTGAACATCAGCGGCGGCAGCAGGAATCCGGCACGCAGGAGGTATCCGACCCCCGGCTCTCCCTCGATCATCGCGCCCTGCGCCTGCAGCGTGGCGATGTCGCGATAGAGCGTGCGCAGGCTGACCCCCAACTCGCCGGCCAGCGACCTGCCGCTGACCGGCTGGCGATGCCGCCGCAGAACCTGCATCAGATCGAGGAGACGTTCGGCGCGGGACATGGATGGAGCAGGATGGAGTTCGAAGGGTTCTGCATAGCATGGTGTCCGGATGGGAAGAATGCCGCTTGTCGCATCATCCCAGTCGCGTCATATCTGGAGAAACCGGAGTTTCTGGATGTCAATCGGCTTCCAAATTCCAGCCGGCATCGGCTTGCAATTTCCAGCCACGCTTGCGGTTGCAGAACCTGTTGTCCAGGGAGTCCACGGGAGGGTCCCGCGCGCGCCGCGGAGTGCCCTTATGGCTGACGCAGCGGCGCGCGTGGGAGGGGCCTGTGGGCCCCCCTGGGCAACGGATAGGGGGAAGGCTTTGGATCAGGAGCGGTTCTTGAACCGCCAGCTCTCGTTGCCGGTTTCCAGGATGTCGCAGTGATGCGTCAGCCGGTCGAGCAAAGCGGTGGTCATCTTGGCGTCGCCAGCGAACACCGTCGGCCATTCAGCGAAGCTCAAGTTGGTGGTGATCAACACCGAGGTCCGCGAGTACAACTGGCTGAGCGCGTGGAACAGCAGTTGGCCGCCACTCTGGGAGAACGGCAGGTAGCCGAGTTCGTCCAGCACCACGAGATCAACGCGGGTCAACTGGTCAGCGAGCTTGCCCGCCTGCCCGGTCCGGGCTTCGGCCTCCAACCGGTTCACCAGGTCGATGACGTTGAAGAACCGGGCACGGGCGCCGCGGCGCACGCAGTTGGCCGTGATGGCGATGCACATGTGCGTCTTGCCGGTCCCGGTTCCCCCGATGAACACGGCGTTGCGCTGGGTTTCCAGAAAGCCGCCATCGTGCAGGTCGCGCACCAGCCCCTCGTTGAGGGGACTGGCGGTGAAGTCGAACTCGGCCAGCGTCTTGGCCAGAGGCAGCTTGGCGGCGCCGAGTTGGTAGCGGATCGAGCGCGCCTGCTTCTCCGCCCGCTCCGCCGCCAGCAGGTCGCCCAGGATCTGCTGGACGGTGCGCTGCCGCTTCAGTCCATCGCTCATTACCTCGTCGTAGGCGGCACGCATGCCGGCCAGGCTGAGCTCGGCCATCATCGCCATCAGCTCATGCCGTTCCATGGCAGCCCTCCCGCACCGCGCGCAGGCGGTCGTAGCGCCCGCAGTCGGCGGCCGGCTCAATGGACAGCGTCAACGCCGTCGGCACCGCCATGGCCGGTGCCGGTGTGACGTCGTGGCGCCGGGCGAGGATGTTCAGGATCACGTCCCGGCTGTGCGTACCGCTCGCCAGTGCCTCGCGGCAGGCGACCTCCACCGCCTCCAGGCCATCGGTGAGGATGGCGGCGAGCACGCCAACGAACTGCCGGTCAGCGTCGTCGCCGCGGCCCAGGCGGGTCCGCACCGTCGCCAGGGCTGGCGGCAAATCCCAGTCCCGGAACGGCGCCCCGTTGCGCAGCGCCCCCGGCTTGCGGACGAGAACCGGCAGGTAGTGCAGCGGATTGTACCGCGTGTGGCCGTGCCCGAAAGCTCGTGGGTGCTCGGCGACGATCGCGCCGTTGAACCACACCACGATCCGTGTCGCGTAGGCGCGGACCTGCACCGGCTTGCCGGCGGCGATCGCGGCCACGCTGTAGCGGTTGCGGTCAAAGTGGATCAGGCAGGTTTTCGAGACGCTGAGCGTGGCCTCGTGGAAGCCGTCGAAAGGATCGCTCACGGTGATCAGCGCCGGCCGCTCCGCCTGGAACACCTCCCACACCGTCCGGCTCCTATCCTCTGGATGCGGCGTCTGTTGGGCCCAGACGATCACCTCGTCGTGCAGGCGTTCGTTCACCTCTTCCAGCGTCTTGGCCCGCAGCCGCGGCGTGAACAGCCGCTGGCGCAAGGTGCCGACCTGGTTCTCGACCTGGCCCTTTTCCCAGCCCGAAGCCGGGGTGCAGGCCACCGGCTCGACCAGGTAATGCGAGCACATCTGGGCGAAGCGGCGGTTGAAGCGGCGCTCTTTGCCGACAAATACGGCGTCCACCGCCGTCTTCATGTTGTCGTAGATGCCGCGCTCGCACAGGCCGCCGTAGAAGGCCGCGGCACGGGCGTGGGCGTCGAACACCATCTCCTGGGTCTGGCGCGGGTAGACCGCCACAAACGGCATGCGGCTGTGGCACAGGCGGGCATGGGCCACCTGCACCTTGGTCGTCACGCCGTCCAGGATGATCCACTCTTCCGCCCAGTCGAACTGGTACGCCTCGGCCGGGGCAAAGGTGAGCGGAACGTAGGCGTTCACCGGCCCACTCGGCGGCTGGCGCTGCTTGAAGCGCTTGATGTAGCGCCGCACCGTGTCGTAGCCGCCCTGGAACCCGGCATCCTTCAGCCGTCCGAAGAGCCCCAGGTAGTCGAGCCGGTCGCGGGCTGGCCGCCGCTCGTTCTCCGTGATCAGCCGTTCCAGCTCCTCCTGGAACCCGGACAACTTCGGAAGCGGCTGGTGCTGGCGCTCGTAGCGCGGCGCCGTCTCGCCCGAGCGCAGGTATTTCGTCACCGTCTCCCGCGACACCTTCAGCGACCGGGCAATGGCCCGGATGCTTTTCCCCTTCGCGTGCTCGCGTCGTATCCGTGCGATCGTCTCCACCGTCAACATCCCTGTCCGCCACCCTGTCGTCCAAACCCAGGGTGGTAGTCTGCCAGATCAGGGGTGGCTGGTTATTGGACGCCGATCACCCCTGAAACTGGCCCAGTGTTGCAGGCCGATGCACATTTCTGGAGAAAGCCATGCCTGCCCGCACCATTTCGGCCTATGCGGACGAAGAAACCGCGCGGGTCGTGGAACAGATCGCCGAATTGGAGGATCGGTCGCCGGCTCAGATCGCCGCGGCGGCGCTCCGCTTCTATGCCCGGCTGCCATCCGAAGCCCGGGCGGCCTTCCGCCGGATTGAGAAGCTTGGGAAGGAGGCGGATCTCGATACCCTGACCCGTGCCATCACACGCAAGACGCTGGACGCCGAGTGGGAGGTGGCGCACCGCCGCTTTATCGGTGACATGACCAATGTACCGGTCCCGGCCGTCGACGAACCCGTGAACGAGGATGATCTGCTGGCGGAAGCCGTGCGTCTGACGCAGTGACTGCATCCCAATGGCGCAGCCCGTCCTGAACCTCTGCCTGGATTTGAACATCTGGTGCGCCGCGTTCCTGGCCGACCGGAAAGGCGCCGGAAATACGGCCTCCCAGACTTTGGTCGGCATGGTCCGGTCCGGGCAGACCGCCGATCTTCCGCTGCAGTTGGTCGTGTCGTGGGGGATGCTGACCCGGTTGCGCAAGGTCTTTGAAGTGGACTGGGGCGTTCCGCGCCCGACCGTGGACCTGCTGGTCGAAACGATTGCCGGCTATGCCCGGCTGGGTCCGGCCGGAACGGCGCCGCACCTGACGCTCAACGGCACCGGTCTGATGCCCATGCGCGACGAGGAGGATGCCCATGTGGTGGACACCGCCATTGCGGGTGGCGCGCATCTGTTGGTCACTGCCAACTTCGATGATTTCCTGGGGCTGAAGGGTCGGGTGGTGGAGGTCGGCCGGGTGGCGTTGGTGGAAACCGCGAAGGCTCGCCTGATCGTCGCTCATCCCTTCCGAGCCGTCGAATGGTTGCGATCCAGCCGCCTTCCCGTCCTATAGAGTTCGACCGCCCCATAAGAAAAAAGGCGCCCTCCCGCAGGAAGGCGCCTTTTTCTTGAACCCAGCGGCGGGAGGGCCGCAGCCCACCCCGCCGCCAATTCCGACGGATCACTCCGCCTTCTTGGTCAGGTCCTCGCCGGTGGCCTGGTCGACCTGCTTCATCGACAGCTTGACCTTGCCGCGGTCGTCGAAGCCGATGACCTTGACCTTCACCGAGTCACCCTGCGACACGACGTCCGAAACCTTGCCGACGCGCTGCTGCGCCAGCTCGGAGATGTGGACGAGGCCGTCGCGCGAACCCAGGAAGTTCACGAAGGCGCCGAAATCGACGACCTTCACCACCTTGCCGGTGTAGACGACGCCCATCTCCGGCTCGGCGACGATGCCCTTGATCCACTCGATGGCGGCGTCCGACTTCTTCTGGTCGACGGCCGAGACCTTGACGGTGCCGTCGTCCTCGATGTCGATCTTGGCGCCGGTCTGCTCGACGATCTCGCGGATCACCTTGCCGCCGGAGCCGATCACGTCGCGGATCTTCTCCTTCGGGATGTTGATGACGGTGATGCGCGGGGCGTTCTCGTTGACGCCTTCGCGGGCGCCGGTCAGCGCCTTCGCCATCTCGCCCAGGATGTGCAGGCGGCCGTCCTTGGCCTGGCCCAGCGCGATCTTCATGATCTCCTCGGTGATCGAGGTGATCTTGATGTCCATCTGCAGAGCGGTGACGCCGACCTCGGTGCCGGCGACCTTGAAGTCCATGTCGCCCAGGTGATCTTCGTCACCCAGGATGTCGGACAGGACGGCGAAGCCGTGGTCTTCCTTGATCAGGCCCATGGCGATGCCGGCGACCGGACGGGCCAGCGGCGCGCCGGCGTCCATCAGCGACAGCGAGGTGCCGCAGACGGTGGCCATCGAGGAGGAGCCGTTGGACTCCGTGACTTCCGACACGACGCGCAGCGTGTAGGGGAAGTCTTCCTTCTTCGGCAGCAGCGGATGGATCGCGCGCCACGCCAGCTTGCCGTGGCCGATCTCGCGGCGGCCCGGGCTGCCCATGCGGCCGGCTTCACCCACCGAGTACGGGGGGAAGTTGTAGTGCAGCATGAAGTGCTCGCGGTACTCGCCTTCGAGCGCGTCGATGATCTGCTCGTCCTGGCTGGTGCCCAGCGTGGTGACGACCAGCGCCTGGGTCTCGCCGCGGGTGAACAGGGCCGAGCCGTGGGCGCGCGGCAGAACGCCGACTTCCGACACGATCGGGCGCACGGTCTTGGTGTCGCGGCCGTCGATGCGGCGGCCGGTCTTCAGGACGGCGCCGCGCAGGATGTCGGCCTCAAGCTCCTTGAACTCGAACCCGATCGACTGGGCGTCGAATTCCTCGGCCAGCGTCTCGAGCGCCTTCGCCTTGGCGGCGCCGACCTTCTCGTAGCGGCTCTGCTTCACCGTCTCGGTGTAGGCGGCCTCGACGTCCGAACCGACGGTCTCGCGCAGGCGGGCCTTCAGGGCCTTGCGGTCGTAGGCCGGCTCCGGCAGGTCCCACGGCTCCTTGGCGCATTCCTCGGCCAGATCGATGATCATGTTGATCACCGGCTGGAAGTTGGTGTGGCCGAACATGACGGCGCCCAGCATGACCTCCTCGGTCAGCTCCTTGGCTTCCGATTCGACCATCAGCACGCCTTCGACGGTGCCGGCGACGACCAGATCCAGGTCGCTGTCCTCGACCTCGTCCATGGTCGGGTTCAGCACATACTGACCGTTCTTGTAGCCGACGCGGGCGGCGCCGATCGGACCCAGGAAGGGAATGCCGGAGATCGTCAGGGCGGCCGAGGCGCCGACCATCGCCACGATGTCCGGATCGTTCTCCAGGTCATGGCTCAGCACGGTGCAGACGACCTGCGTCTCGTTGCGGAAGCCATCGGCGAACAGCGGACGGATCGGACGGTCGATCAGGCGGCTGACCAGCGTTTCCTTCTCGGTCGGACGGCCTTCGCGCTTGAAGAAGCCGCCGGGTATCTTGCCGGCCGCGAACGCCTTTTCCTGGTAATTGACGGTCAGCGGGAAGAAATCGACGCCCGGCTTCGGCGCCTTGGCGGCGACGGCGGTGCACAGGACGGTGGTGTCACCATAGGTGACCAGAACCGCGCCGTTGGCCTGACGGGCGATCTTGCCCGTCTCCAGGACCAGCTTGCGCCCGCCCCATTCGATTTCTTTGCGATGAACAGTGAACATGGATTCTTTCCTTCCATCCGACACCCTGCAACGGCCGGATTGCCGCCCAAGGCCGGGGCCATCGGTCGTAGGACCCCGCGAGAAAACTGGAGATATGGTGTTCGACAACAGGATTAAACGAAGCAAGATAGAAGTGTCGTGGATGCAAAAAAGGCCGGTCCCCGAATGATCGGGCCGGCCTGTCCGTCACGAAACGCTCAAGATCGAGTTTCTATTGCCAATAACCAATGAGGTGTTCCGAAACGATACAGGGGAATGTCAGCTTCGATGGTCCGCCGGACTGGAGGGGAAACCCCCGGCCGGTAGCCGGCCAGGGGAACCCGAACCCGTCGGCGGGACGGCGCAGCAATCAGCGGCGCAGGCCCAGACGCTCGATCAGAGCGGCGTAGCGCGACTGATCCTTCTTCTTCAGGTAGTCGAGCAGACGGCGGCGCTGACCGACCATCACCAGCAGACCACGGCGGGAGTGGAAGTCCTTCTTGTGGCTCTTCAGGTGCTCGGTCAGGTTGCTGATGCGCTCCGTCAGGATCGACACCTGGACCTCGGGCGAGCCGGTGTCGGCCTCACCGCGGGAATATTCCTTGATCAGCTCCTGCTTGCGCTCGGGCGTAATCGACATCGGGGTCTCCTAAATCACGAGAGGTTGAGTACGCGCACCGGACGGACCTCCGCCCCCTCGACACGGGCCAACGCCACCGGCGTTCCGCCGAAAAGCGCAATGACGGTGCCATCCCCACCGTCAGCACCCTGAACCGCCATCAGGCGGTCACGATCCTGCCGGGTGAGGAGAGCCACCGTCTGGCCGTGCCTCAGTCGGTGCGCTTCCGCTTCCGTCAGGGCCAGCGCCGGGATGTCGTCCAGCGCGGTCTCGATCGGCAACAGAAGTCGTTCGACGGCCGCACCTTGCTCCATGGCGGCCAGTTCGTCCAGGGAAATCGCGCGGTCCAGCGTGAAGGACCCGACGCGCAGACGGCGCAAAAGCCCGACATGGCCGACCGTGCCCAGCGCTTCCGACAGGTCGCGGGCCAGCGAGCGGACATAGGTGCCCTTGCCGCAATCGACCTCGAACACCGCATGGTCGGCGTCCGGCTCCTCGACCAGTTCGAAGCGGTCGATGCGCACGGTTCGGGCGGCCAGATCGACCGCGTCGCCTTCGCGCGCGATGTCATAGGCGCGCTCGCCGTCGATCTTGATGGCGCAGAACTGCGGCGGCACCTGCTGGATCTCGCCCAGGAAGGCGGGCAGGGCGGCGCGGATCTCGTCGGTCGTCGGCCGGCGGTCGGAGCGGTCGATCACCGCGCCTTCGCGGTCGTCTGTGGTGGTGCGCTCGCCCCAGCGGATGGAGAAGCGGTAGGTCTTGGCGCCGTCCATGGCATAGGAAACGGTCTTGGTCGCCTCGCCCAGCGCGATCGGCAGGATGCCGGTCGCCAGCGGGTCCAGCGTGCCGCCATGCCCGGCCTTCTCGGCGTTCAGCAGGCGGCGCACCTTCGACAGCGCCTGGGTGGAGGTCATGCCTTCGGGCTTGTCCAGCACGATCCAGCCATGGATCGGCGTACCCTTGCGCTTACGAGCCACGACGGCCGCCCCGGCTCTCACCCAGGCTCTCGTCGTCGCCTTTGCCCTTGTCCTCGTCATCGAGCATGGCGCTGTCTTCGTCTTCGAGGTCGTCGTCCGCCTCGTCGGGATCGAGATCGTCGTCCTCGTCCCCCTCTTCATCCCCCTCTTCATCCCATGCGTCGTCCTCATCCTCGTCATGGTCGTCGTCGCCATTGACGCGGCCCAGCGGATGGCCGCTCAGGTCGCGGGCGACCTCCGGGCTGTGCAGGATGCTGTCGATGCGGTGGGCGTAATCGAAGGAGGTGTCGGCCTCGAAGCTCAGCGTCGGGGCATGGCGCAGGTTGACCATGCGCGCGACCTGACCGCGCAGGAAGGCGGCGCCCCGCTTCAGGGCGACCTGCGCCTCCTCCATCCGCTCCCCGCCCAGCGTCGAATAGAAGACGGTGGCGTTGGACAGGTCGGGGCTGATCCGCACCTCGGTGACCGTGACGTTCAGCGAGGCCAGCTCGGGATCGTGGAAGTCCCCGCGGCGGAACAGGTCGGCAAGGGCGTGGCGCACCTCCTCGCCGACGCGCAGTTGCCGTTGGGACGGGGGTTTGCCGGCGATGAACGCGCCGCGCTTCTTGCTGGCCATGGTACGTGTCTTTCGTCGATGTCTGGCGCCCGCGGCGGCCTGAGCGGTGTCAGGACCAGAGAACGGGCACGTCGTAAAGTCTTATGGTTCGGTCGGCGCTCACCAGCGTCAAGCCATCCGCCTGAGCCTGTGCGATCAGCATCCGGTCGAAAGGGTCGCCATGGTGCCGGGGCAGGCGGTCCAACCTGTCGATATGATGGACATCGATCGGAAGGATCGTCAGTCCGTTCTCGACCAGAAGACGATGGAACCCAGTGGGCAACGTCAACTTTCCGAGACCGACTTTGATGGTGAGTTCCCAGAGTGATGCGATGCTCGCCAGAACCGTGCTGGAGCCGTCGGCGATCAGCGTCCGGACGGCAGGGCCGAGCTTCGGGTCGTCGGTGGCCAGCCACAGCAGCACATGGCTGTCGAGCAGCAGCTTCACCCCGGCGTTCCTTTCCACTGGTCCGGCCACTCCTCATCCGGAGCGAGACCGTAGAAACTCTTCAACAGGTCGTCCGGCAGCGGAGCGTCGAAATCATCGGCGATCCGGATCTGGCCCTTGGCAAAGCCGAACCGTATCGGCGGCTTGCCAGTCGGAATACCTTCGGACTGCGCGTTCTCGGCGACTGGCACCAGCTTCACCGCCGGCTTTCCGTCGCGAAGGATGACGATTTCCTCGCCATTCTCCACGCGCTCGATCAGTTCGGCCATGTGCCCGTCGGCTTCGGACAGCGGAACGCGATCCATAGCGTCACCTCCAGGTAGGCTTCACCCCTCGTCCGGAAAATGTCCGGAAAACGAACCGCCCGGCCCGCTCCGGTGAAAACACCGGAAGGGGCCGGGCGGGCCGTCGGTCTTACAGCTCGCGGGCGATTTCCTCGATCTCGAAGGCTTCGATCTGATCGCCGGCCTGGATGTTGTCGTAATTCTCGAAGGCCATGCCGCACTCGTAACCCTCGCGCACTTCCTTGACTTCGTCCTTGAAGCGCTTGAGCGTCTTGAGCGTGCCTTCGTGAATGACGACGTTGTCGCGCAGCAGGCGGACGCCGGCGCCGCGCTTGACGGTGCCCTGCGTGACCATACAACCGGCGACCTTGCCGACCTTCGTGATGTTGAACACCTCGCGGATGGTCGCATAGCCGATGAAGCGTTCCCGCAGCGTCGGAGACAAGAGACCGGTCAGCGCCGCCTTCACGTCGTCGATCACGTTGTAGATGATCGAGTAGTAGCGGATTTCGACGCCGTCGCGCTTGGCGAGGTCGCGGGCCTGCGGGTTGGCGCGGACGTTGAAGCCGATGATCATCGCGTTGGACGCATTGGCCAGCGTGATGTCGGACTCGTTGATCGCACCGACCGAGTTGTGCAGGACGCGGACCTTGACCTCGGTGTTCTCGGCCGTGAGCTTCTCCAGCGAGCTGGCGATGGCTTCGATCGAGCCCTGCACGTCGCCCTTGATGACGACCGGCAGTTCCTTGGCCTCGCCGGCCTGGATGCGGCTGAACATGTCCTGCAGCGAACCGCGGGCCGAGGCCGCCACCACCGCTTCGCGCTTCTTGCGCTGGCGGAACTCGGCGATCTCGCGGGCACGGGCTTCGGACTCGACGACGGTGAAGTCGTCGCCGGCCATCGGCGTGCCGTTCAGGCCCAGGACCTCCACGGGCACGGCCGGAGCCGCCTCGTTGACGTTCTGGCCGCGGTCGTTGATGAGGGCGCGGACGCGGCCCCATTCGGCGCCGGTCACGAACACGTCGCCGACCTTCAGCGTGCCGCGCTGGACCAGCACGGTGGCGACCGAACCACGGCCGCGCTCCAGCTTCGCCTCGATGACGACGCCTTCGGCGGCGCGCTCGGGGTTGGCCCGCAGCTCCAGGATTTCGGCCTGGAGGAGGATGGCCTCTTCCAGCTTGTGCAGGTTCAGCTTCGCCTTGGCCGACACTTCGACGTCGAGCACGTCGCCGCCCATCTCCTCGACCACCAGCTCGTGCTGGAGCAGTTCCTGGCGGACACGCTCCGGACGGGCGTCCGGCAGGTCGCACTTGTTGATGGCGACGATGATCGGAACCTTGGCCGCCTTGGCGTGGCGGATGGCCTCGATCGTCTGCGGCATGACGCCGTCGTTCGCGGCGACCACCAGCACGACCACGTCGGTGACGTTGGCGCCGCGGGCACGCATCTCGGTGAAGGCGGCGTGACCCGGCGTGTCGATGAAGGTGATCTTCGCACCCGACTCCAGCTGCACCTGATAGGCGCCGATGTGCTGGGTGATGCCGCCGGCCTCGCCCGACACCACGTCGGTCTGGCGCAGCGCGTCGAGCAGCGAGGTCTTGCCGTGGTCGACGTGGCCCATGATGGTGACGACCGGCGGACGCGGCACCAGGATGGCGCCCTCTTCCTCGGTGGCACGCAGGCCGATCTCGACGTCGGACTCCGACACGCGGCGGACGCGGTGGCCGAACTCGGTGATGACCAGCTCGGCGGTGTCGGCGTCGATGGTCTGGTTGATGGTCGCCATCACGCCCATGCGCATCAGCGACTTGATGACGTCGGCGCCACGCTCGGCCATGCGGTTGGCCAGCTCCTGGACGGTGATGACCTCCGGCAGGACGACGTCGCGGGTGACCTTCGCCGTCTCCTGACGGCTCATCTGCCGCATGCGCTCACGCTCGCGGGCACGGCGGACGGCGGCCAGCGACCGGGTGCGGTCGCCGCCGTCGTCGCTGAGCGCCTGCGAGACCGTCAGCTTGGTGCCCTTGCGGCGGTCGGCGCCGGCGGGAGCCTTGGCGGCGGGACGGGCGGGAGCGGCCTTGGCCGGCGCGCCACCACGACCGCCCTTGCGGCGGTTGTCGTCCTCTTCCTCGACGGCGCGGGGAGCCGGAGCACCGGCACCCGGCGGCGTACGGCCGGGAGCGGCATCGGCGGCGGGACGGCCGGCGGCGGCGCCGGGGCGCTGATCGCCGGCGGGGCGGGCACCGGCCGGACGCGCGCCGTCACGGCCTGCGCCGTCGCGGCCGCCATCGCGGCGGGCCGCCGGTTCGGCGTCGCGGCGCTTGGCGTCCTCGGCTTCCTTGCGCTTGGCCTCTTCCTCCTTGCGGCGGCGTTCGGCCTCTTCGGCGATCTTGCGCTCCTCCTCCTGGATGGCGCGCATCTCGTCCAGCTCGCGCTGGCGCAAGGTCTCGGCGTCCAGAATGATCGGCGGCATCTCGGGCTCGGCCTGGGCCGGAGCCGGAGCTTCTGCGGCGGCCGGAGCGGCGGCTTCGGAGGGCGCGGCCTGAGCGGCTTCGGCTTCCTCAGCGGCGCGGGCGGCGGCCTCGGCGGCGCGCGCTTCTGCGCGGGCCGCTTCTTCCTCGGCCTCGATCCGGCGCTGCTCTTCGAACGCCGCGGCGCCGCGAAGCGCACGCAGGCGCGATTCCAGCTCCTCGCGGGTCAGCTGGCGCCCGGCAGGGGCACCGCCGCCACGGGGCCGCTGGCCCTGTGCACCGCGCATGGGCAGGCCCTGGGCAGCTTGACGCGCGGCGGCGCCGCCGTCGGCGACGCCGGGCACGGCGCCCTTTTCAACATGACGCTTGCGCTTGACCTCTACGGTCACCGCTTTTGACCGGCCATGGGAGAAGCTCTGCCGGACCTGGGTCTCGACCGGCTTCTTCGACTCCAGCTTTCCTTTGCTGGCGCCGGTTAGGTGCAAGACTTTCTTCTGGTCCTGGTCGTTGCTGTCGGTCATCGGTTCCCGAATGGTCAGACGTTACATCGCAGGCCGGCCGGCCGTATCGCCGACTCCCAAGCCCTTATCAGTATCCTGGTGCGCGTCCCGGTCCCCTTGGGGACCTTTCTGGTCCAGGTGCCCGCGGGGACCTTTCAGCCCCCTCAGGCGTGCCGCTTCGCGGGCCAGCCCGGCGGCCAGCCTGCCTCGCGCCACCACGGCATGCACCGCATGATCGCGCCCGAGCGCCGCGGCCAAGGCCGAGGACTCGAACAGATCGATCACCGGCAGCGACGGCGCGAGCGCCGTCACCTTGCCGCGCTGGTCCAGCGAGCCGTCCGCGGCTTCGACCAGCAGGGCCGGCGGGGGACCCGCACGGCCGACCTGGTTGGCCCTCAACGCCTCGCGCACCTTCTCGTATCCCGCCAGGACGTGGCCGGCACGGCGGGCAAGGCCCAACGCGTGCAGACAACGCCGTTCCAGCAGCCGTTCCAGCCTCTCGGCCAGATCGGGCGGTACTTTCACCGCCCGGCGGGCCGCCTTGGCGAAAACGGATTTCCCCATGGCTTTCGCCAGGGCATCCCTGTCGGCCGTGACCCAAAGGCCGCGGCCGGGCAGACGTTCCTCCAGGTCCGGCACCACCTCGCCGTCGGGGCCGATCACGAAGCGGATCATGCCCTCTTTCGGCCCGACCGTACCCGACGCGATGCAGCGGCGCAGAGGCCCCTTCTCGTCGTCGGCCGGCAGGCGGTCCGTCCCGGCACCGTCGTCCGGTGCCAATTCCTGATCCGGCACCGCATCCGCGGCGGCGGTCGGTGTCCGTTCGTCGTTCCGTTCGGTCATCCGATCGTCATCCGCTCGCGCGGTCCCGAATAATCGTTCCTGTCGGGCGCAGTTCCAACCGGCATTGCTGCCGGTCAGGCCTGCGCGCCCTGACCACCGGCTTTGCCGTCGGCCGGACCGCTGGTGGCCGGAGCCGCGGCAGCGCCGCCCTGTTCCTCACCCTCGAACCAGTGGGCGCGCGCGGCCATGATGATCGCGTTCGCCTCCTCCTCGGAGGGAGCGTCCTTGGCGCCGTCCTTGCTCAGGATCTCGACCAGCTCGTCGCCGGCCAGATCGGCCAGGTCGTCCAGCGTCTTCACGCCGTTCTCGCCCAGCTTCACCAGCTGCGTGGCGGTGAAGCCGGTCAGCTCGGCGACGATGTCCTCGACGCCCAGCTCCAGGCGGCGCTCGTTGGCCTGCTCGTCCTGCACTTCCAGGAAGGCGAGGGCGCGCTGCTTCAGCTCGTCGGCGACCGACTCGTCGAAGCCTTCGATCTCGGCCAGTTCCTCGGTCTCGACGAAGGCGATCTCCTCGACGGAGGTGAAGCCTTCGGCGACCAGCAGATGGGCGATCACGTCGTCGACGTCCAGCGCCTGCATGAACAGGGCGGAACGGTTGTGGATTTCCTCCGACCGGCGCTCCGACTCTTCCTGTTCGGTCAGGATGTCGATGTCCCAGCCGGTCAGCATCGAGGCGAGACGCACGTTCTGGCCGCGGCGGCCGATGGCCAGCGACAGCTGGTCGTCCGGCACCACCACCTCGATGCGGCGGTTCTCGTCGTCCAGCACGACCTTGGCGACCTCGGCCGGGGCGAGCGCGTTGACGACGAAGGTCGCCGCCTCGCCCGACCACGGGATGATGTCGATCTTCTCGCCCTGCAGCTCGCCGACGACCGCCTGGACGCGGCTGCCGCGCATGCCGACGCAGGCGCCGACCGGGTCGATGGAGCTGTCGTGGCTCAGCACCGCGATCTTGGCGCGCGAACCCGGGTCACGGGCGACGGCCTTGATCTCGATGATGCCGTCGTAGATTTCCGGCACTTCCTGGGCGAACAGCTTCGCCATGAACATGGGATGCGTGCGCGACAGGAAGATCTGCGGCCCGCGCGGTTCCTCGCGGACGTCGAAGATGTAGGCGCGGACGCGGTCGCCGTTCTTGAAATGCTCGCGCGGCAGCAGCTCGTCGCGGCGCAGGATCGCTTCGGCGCGGCCCAGGTCGACGGTGACGTTGCCGTACTCGACGCGCTTGACCAGACCGTTGACGATCTCGCCGTTGCGGTCCTTGTACTCGTTGAACTGGCGCTTGCGCTCGGCGTCGCGCACCTTCTGCACGATCACCTGCTTGGCGGTCTGGGCGGCGATGCGGCCGAAATCGATCGGCGGCAGCGGGTCGACCAGGAAATCACCGATCTTGGCGCCGGGCTTGCGGCGCTGGGCGTAGGGCAGGGTGACCTGCGTCGCCTCGTTCTCCACCGCCTCGACCACCTCCAGGTGGCGGGTCAGATGGATGTCGCCGGTCTTGCGGTCGATGCGGGCGCGGATGTCGTGCTCGTGGCCGTACTTGGAGCGGCCGGCCTTCTGAATCGCCTGCTCCATCGCCTCCAGGACTTCGTCCCGGTCGATGTTCTTTTCGCGGGCGACCGCGTCAGCGACTTGCAGCAGTTCCATCCGTTACACTTCCTGAGTCGGTCTTGTGTGATGCCGGTCTTGCGTGATGTCCGGTCGGGTCTCGGCGGGGTGGGGGCAACCTGGGGCAGGCAGTCCGATGGCGCGTCCTGATGGACGGGTCCGTCAGTTCTGCAGGCCCTCCTGCTGCTCCTGGCTGGCGCGGATCAGTTCGTCCGTCAGCACCAGCTTGGCGCGCAGGATGTTGTCGAACTCCAGCCGGGCGGCTCCCTGTTCGGTGTCGATGCACACGAGGCCGTCCTCGACGCCCTTCAGCATGCCCTTGAAACGCTTGCGGCCGTCGATGGCCATGCGGCTTTCCAGCCGGGCTTCGAAGCCGGCGAAGCGCTCGAAATCCTTGAGCCGGGTCAGCGGCCGGTCGATGCCGGGCGAACTGACCTCCAGCGTGTAAGCTTCGCGGATCGGGTCTTCCACGTCCAGCAGGGCCGAAACGGAACGGCTGATGTCGGCGCAATCCTCGACGGTCATGGGCGCGCCGTCGGCGCGCTCCGCCATGATCTGGAGGATCGCCCGCTGGCCGCCGGAGATCTGTACGCGCACGACCTCATAGCCCATGGCTTCGACCGACGGCGTGATGATCTGTTCGATGCGACCTGTAGCGTCCATTCCACCTGACCCAAAGCCTGCGGCCGGGATCGAACCGGACGAGGTTTCCACAACAGAAGGTTCAACAAGCGCGTGCTTCCACACGCTCATAAAAAAATAAGTGGGCAAAAGCCCACCCGCAAAGCGTCTCGCCGGCCCGGTTGCCCGGGCCGCCGATCCGTATGGGTTCTCAGCGGTGAATATAGTCATTCCGTCCGATGCCGCAAGCCTTTTCCGGTCCGATCGCTGTGGCCGGCCGGAATCTCAAGCGGAACGGGTATGCGTCAGCCCCGCGGACGGCGGACGAACCGCATGAACACCGGCTTGCGGCCGGCGGCGATGGCTTTCTCCTCGTAGCGCGTCGCCGGCCAATCGTCGGGGCGGATGCGCCAGTCCGACGGGCGGCGCGCCGTCCATTCGAAATCGGGATGCTTCACCGTGTGTTCAAGCATCCAGCGCACCAGACCCATGTCGTCGCTGGCCAGACGCAGCTCGGCACCGTCCTTCAGCACGCGGGCGAGCCGCGGCAGGTTCTCCGGCCCGATGAAGCGGCGGTCGGCGTGGCGCTTCTTCGGCCAGGGGTCGGCGAACAGCACGAAGGCGCGGCCGATGGAGGCGTCAGGCAGGGCGTCCAGCAGCGGACGGGCGTCGTCGGGCTGGATGCGCACATTCCGCAGATTTTCGTCGTCGACCATGCCCAGCAGGCCGGCGATGCCGTTGAGGAAGGGTTCCGCGCCGATGAAGCCGACATCCGGGTGGTGCCCGGCCTGCCAGGCGAGGTGATGGCCCATGCCGAACCCGACCTCCAGCCAGACCTCCCGCTTGGGGCTGTCGAACAGGCCGGCGGGGTCCAACCTGTCGCCGGGCTCCGGCAGCGTGATCTGGAGCTGCGGCAGCAGAACGTCGATCAGCTCCGTCCGGCGCTTGCGCAACGGCCGGCCCTTGCGGCGCCCGAACAGGCGGTTGGAGCTTTCGGCGAGGGGGCCGGCGGAGAGAGGGCCGGAGGTGCTGTCGTCGGTCATGTCGGAACGCTGTATCGGGAAAAGGGATGGGCCTCAAAAGAAAGCAGGGGCCGTTGCCAGCCCCTGCCGTCCAACCGCCTTGCGGCGGGTCCTATGCTGCGAACGCGCGCTTACAGGAAGGCGCTGCGCAGGTCGCCGACCAGATCGGTCTTCTCCCACGAGAAGCCGCCGTCCACCTCCGGCTCGCGGCCGAAATGGCCGTAGGCGGCGGTGCGGGCGTAGATCGGCCTGTTCAGGCCCAGATGCGTGCGGATGCCGCGCGGGGACAGGTCCACCAGCTGCTGCAGCACGTCGGACAGGCGATCCTCGTCGACATTGCCGGTGCCGTGGGTGTCGACATAGACCGACAGCGGCTTCGACACGCCGATGGCGTAGGAGACCTGGATCGTGCACTTCTCCGCCAGCTCCGCCGCGACGACGTTCTTGGCGAGATAGCGGGCGGCGTAGGCGGCCGAGCGGTCGACCTTCGTCGGGTCCTTGCCGGAGAAAGCGCCGCCGCCGTGCGGAGCGGCACCGCCGTAGGTGTCGACGATGATCTTGCGGCCGGTCAGGCCGGCGTCACCGTCCGGGCCGCCGATGACGAAGCGGCCGGTCGGGTTGACGTACAGGTGCTTCGGGTCGCACATCCAGCCTTCCGGCAGGCAGTTGACGATGTGCGGCAGGACGATCTCGCGCACGGCGTCCTGGTCCAGCCCCTCGGCATGCTGGGTGGACAGCACGATGGCGGTGGCGCGGGTCGGGCGGCCGTTGACGTACTGCAGGGTGACCTGGCTCTTGGCGTCGGGGCCCAGCTGCGGGGCGGCGCCGGAATGGCGCGCCTCGGCCAGCGACTTCAGGATGGCGTGGCTGTAGTAGATCGGCGCCGGCATCAGCGCCGGGGTCTCGCGGCAGGCATAGCCGAACATGATGCCCTGGTCGCCGGCACCCTCGTCCTTGTTGCCCGCGGCGTCGACGCCCACGGCGATGTCGGCGGACTGGGAATGGACGAAGCACTTGACGTCCATCTTCTCCCAATGGAAGCCGTCCTGCTCGTAGCCGATGTCCTTCACCGCGGCGCGGGCGACTTCGACCAGCTGGTCGGCCTTGATGCTGTCGGGGCCGCGCACCTCGCCGGCCAGAACGACCTGGTTGGTGGTTGCGAGCGTCTCGACGGCCACGCGGGCCTGCGGGTCGTGCGAAAGATAAAGATCGACGATGGCGTCGGAGATTCGGTCGCAGACCTTGTCGGGATGACCTTCCGACACGGACTCGCTGGTGAAGACGTAGTTCAGCTTTGCCACGGGAAACCTCGGCATTCGGCGGCACGCTATTTCATGAGCCGAAACGGCAGACCGGTACAGCGGCCGCAGACACCGGTCCAAAGCGGGTTGTGACAAGGAATCCCGCCCGGGTCAAGAAATCTACCGGCGGTAAGGCCCCGGACCGATTATCGCAGGCCCAGCACGAAGGGGGAGCACGGTCGGACCCGTGCCTTCCCCATTCGGTGGGTATCACTTGCCGTGTGGCAACCGGCAGGAGGTACTTGACGGCGTTACTCCGCGGCCTCGGCCACGGCGGCGCTGGCCACCGCCTTGGTCAGTTCGAACAGGCGCTTGCGCACCGACGGATCGCTGATCTTGTAGTAGGCGCGGACCAGTTCCAGCGTCTCGCGCTTGGCCATCGGATCGGGCTCGTAGGCGCCGGCGGAGCGCTCTTCGGTCGCACCGGTCTCGTCCTCGTCGTCGACGCGGGCGGCAGCCGCTTCGGCCGGCATGTCGTCGAAGAAGAAGGAGACCGGCACATCCAGGACGCGGCTGAGATCGAACAGACGCGACGCGCCGATGCGGTTGGCGCCGCGCTCGTACTTCTGCACCTGCTGGAAGGTCAGGCCGATCGCCTCGCCAAGCTTCTCCTGGCTCATGCCGAGAAGCGTGCGGCGAAGACGGACGCGGGATCCGACATGGACGTCGATGGGATTCGGCTTTCCGGTCTTCGGACGGCCGGCACCCGCACGGCGCCCGCGCGGCGCCCCAGTTTCAGTCTGCATCTCGTTTATCCCTGTAACGGTTGTGCAACCTAGTTACGACATATCCACGTATGCAGTCAAGCCCGCTCCGGTCAAGCCCGATACACGAAATTGTTCTGCCTGTGGCGGACGGATTGCCCGTATTGCTGCGTTACCGGTGATATCGCGAGGCCAAGGCCGCCAGAAAACAGCCTAGAAGCACTATGCCGAAAATCCAGTCTCCCATGCGGGCATAGGCTGTGACGCCGTCAGGCGCTTTCGGCAATGTGGTATCGATGAAGCCTCGCTCACCCAGTCCGAGCAATTGTTGCACACGACCGTAGGAGTCCACCACCCCGGATATTCCCGTATTCGCCACCCGGACCAGGGGCAGCCCTTCCTCCACCGCGCGGACCTGGTTGATGGCGAAATGCTGGTGCGGGCCGGCGGTGCGTCCATACCAGGCGTCGTTGGTCAGGTTCAGCAGCCAGTGCGGCCGGTCGGCGGTGTCGACCACGGCGCCGGGGAAGATGCTCTCATAACAGATCAGCGGGCTGAAGGAGGGCAGGCCGGCCACCCGACCTTCCAGGTCCAAGGTGCGCGGACCGGGGCCGGCCGAGAACTCCGCCCCGTTGCCGGCGATGGCGCCGACGGGCAGCCATTGCCGCAGCGGCATATACTCGCCGAACGGCACGAGGTGGAACTTGTCGTAGTCGGCGACCACCGCACCGCTGCCGTCCACCGCCACCATGCCGTTGAAATAGCGGCGCTCGCCGTCCGCATCGACCGTCGTGCGAGGCGCCCCGGTGATCAGCAGCCCGCCCGGCGGGATGACCGAGGCCATCGCCTGGCGCACCCGCGCATCCTCCTCGACGAAGAAGGGGACGGCGGTTTCCGGCCAGATGATGACGTTGGGCGGCGGGGCCGACGGATCGGCCGGCGGAGCGGCGGACAGGGCGAGATGGTTCTGGAAGTTCTGCACCCGCTCGCCGGGCGCCCATTTCAGCCGCTGGTCGATCGCCGCCTGGACCAGCCGGAGACGGACGCCCGGCACCGGCTCGTCGACCGCGCCGGCCAGCCTCCAGGCTCCCCAGCCGCCCAGCACCGCCAGCAGCGCCAGCCCGGCGGCGACGCCGGCCCAGGCGCGGCGAGGCGTGGTGTCGCGGTCGGGCAGGGCGGCGGGCAAGCTGGCCACCAGCACCGTCACCAGCGTCAGGCCGTAGATGCCGACCAGCGAGGCGGTCTGCAGCACCGGCAGAACCCCGACCCAGCCATAGCCGATCAGGTTCCAGGGAAAGCCGGTGAAGACATGGCCGCGCAGCCATTCCCACAGGCACCAGCAGGCGGCGAACAGAACCGGCCGGGCCAACCCGATGCCGAAGCCGCGCCGGCGCAGCAGATGGAAGGCCAGGGTGGCGCCGCCGCTGAACATCGCCAGCAGGACCGGCAGACCGACGGCCGACAGCGGCAGGGCCCACCAGAAGCGTGCGATGTCGGTGAACAGCGCGGCGCTGATCCAATAGAGCCCCAGCAGGTGATGGCCGAAGCCGAAGAACCAGCCGACGGCGAAGGCGCCCTTCTTCGTCTCCACCCCGTCCAGCAGCCAGATCAGGCCGGGAAAGGCGACCAGCAGCACCGGCATCAGGTCGGCCGGCGGCACCGCCAGCGTGGCTAGCCCGCCCAGCAGCGTCGCGGCGGCCAGCCGGCGCCAGCCGGTCAACGCGGCCAGCCGCGCAGAAACACGGCCCAGCCGGGCGGGGACGGGCAGCGCATCGGTGACGGTCAAGACGGGAAACTCCGGCAGCGGCAAGGAATGGCGGGCGGCGCCATAGGTAATGCGGCCGGACGGGGGCGCCAAGGCTGTTGTGGGCGGAGCTGTGTTGTGGGAGTGGGGGGAGGCGCGGGCCCCCACCCCGATCCTTACGCCGTCTCCGCCAGCTCCGAACTGTTGGCCGGGACGTTGTGGACGCGCAGGCGCTTCAGGCGGCGGGAGTCGGCGTCGACGATCTCGAATTCCAGGCCCGAGGGATGGATCAGCCGCTCGCCCAGCCCCGGCACGCGGCCGGCGATGGAAACGACCAGACCGCCCAGCGTGTCGATGTCCTCGCGCTCCTCCTCCGACAGGACCGGGCCGACGCGGTGCTCGAAATCCTCGATGGGCAGGCGGGCGTCGGCGATCAGGCTGCCGTCGGGACGCTCGACCAGACGCGGCGCCGCGGTCTCGTCATGCTCGTCCTCGATCTCGCCGACGATCTCCTCCACCAGATCCTCGATGGTGACGAGGCCGTCGATGCCGCCGAACTCGTCCACCACCAGCGCCATGTGCTGGCGGGTCTGGCGCATCTGCACCAGCAGGTCGAGCACATGCATGGAAGGGGCGACGATCTTCGCCTCGCGGATGATGCCGGTCAGGTCCGGCTTCTGGCGCATGCCCTCGGGCGAGGCGGCCTGCTTCGCCAGCAGGGTCAGCACGTCCTTGATGTGGATGATGCCGACCACGTCGTCCAGCGTCTCGCGGAACACCGGTAGGCGGGAATGGCCCTCCTCGGCGACGCGCTGGACCAGGGCGGGGAAGGGGGTGTCGATGTCGACGGCGATGATGTCGGCGCGCGGCACCATGACGTCGGCGACGGTGCGGTCGCGCAGCTTCAGGATGTTGGTCAGCAGCGCCCGCTCGCCGGCGCCCAGCGAATCCTCGCCGTCCTCGCTCGCGGCATCGTCCAGGCCGGCGATCAGCTCTTCGATCGTGCCGCGCAGGGAATTGTCCTCGCGGCCGCCCCAGACGGTGCGGAGCCACCCCTTGAACAGGTGGCCCAGGGAATGGTCTTCGGCCCCGTGGTCATCACGGGGCGTGCGACTGTCGGATATCTCGCTCATCGGTCCGGCGGTTGGTGGTTGGCGGCATAAGGGTCGGCGATTCCGAGCGTGGCGAGCAGCCGGGTTTCCAGCGCCTCCATCTCCTCGGCCTCGTCGTCCGTCTCGTGATCATAACCCAGCAGATGCAGAACACCATGCATCACAAGGTGAGTCATGTGGTCTTTGAAGATTTTCCCCTGTTCGGACGCCTCGCGGGCGACCGTTTCATAGGCGAGGATGACGTCGCCCAGCATCACCGGCACGCCGTCTTGCGCCTCCGGCTCCTCCGCCTCGGTCAGGGCGAAGGACAGGACGTTGGTCGGCTTGTCCTTGCCGCGATACTCGCGGTTCAGCCGGTGGACCAGCGCGTCGTCGGCCAGCACGACCGACAGCTCGGCCGGGCCTTCCTCATCGTCATAGGCGGCACCCAGCGCGGCGAGCGCCGCGCGCTCCGCCAGCCACTCGGCATCCTCGGCCCAATCGCCGGCTTCACGTGAAACAGTGACGTCGACCGCGCTGGTCATTCCGGATCTCCAACGATACCGGCCTCGCGGTCGTTCGTTCCGGGTTCGGAACCAGCACGGCGGGCCTGCTTGCGCGCCGCCTCGCGGGCATCGGCCTGGTCATAGGCGCGGATGATGCGGGCCACCATCGGGTGGCGGACGACGTCGGCGTCGGTGAAGCGGACGAAGCGCACGCCCTCCACCCCGCGCAGGATGTCCAGCGCGTCGCGCAGGCCCGACCGGGTGCCCGACGGCAGGTCGATCTGCGAGATGTCTCCCGTGACGACCATCCGCCCGCCTTCGCCGAGACGGGTCAGGAACATCTTCATCTGCATCGGCGTGGTGTTCTGCGCCTCGTCCAGGATGACGAAGGCGTTGCCCAGCGTCCGGCCGCGCATGAAGGCCAGCGGCGCGATCTCGATCTCGCCGGACTCCAGCCGCTTCTTCACCTGTTCGGCCGGCAGCATGTCGTGCAGCGCGTCGTAGAGCGGACGCAGGTAAGGATCGACCTTTTCCTTCAGGTCGCCGGGCAGGAAGCCCAGACGCTCGCCCGCCTCGACCGCCGGGCGCGACAGCACGATGCGGTCGACCTGACCGGTGGTCAGCAAGGCCACCGCCTGGGCCACCGCCAGATAGGTCTTGCCGGTGCCGGCCGGGCCGAGGCCGAAGACCAGCTCGCTCTCCGCCAAAGCCTGCAGATAGGCGGCCTGGGTGGGGGAACGCGGGGTGATCGGGCCGCGCCGGCGGGTGCGCAGCGCGATCTCGGCGCGGGTGATGGTCGCCTGCTGGCCGGGTGCGCGCGGCTCTTCACCCGTCGCCACGCCGGCGAATCCGGCATCGGCCGTGGCCATGCGGACGGCGCCGTCGACCTCGCCGCCGTCGATGGTCTGGCCGCGGGTCAGCCGGCCATACAGGCCGTTCAGCGCCGTCCGCGCCGTTTCGGCGGCCTCGGGCGGGCCGGAGATGGTCAGGGTGTTGCCGCGGGAGATCAGCGACACGCCGAGGAGGGATTCGATGCGGGCGAGGTGGCGGTCATGCTCCCCGTACAGCATCGGCAGAAGCCGGTTGTCATCGAATTGAACGTCGATACGCCGTTCGGGCAGACCGTTCAAGCGCTTGCCTCCAAGGTTACGGCAGGCTGGAAGGGAAGGGCGGCAGTGTGTCCGCCGGTGGTGTGCTCACCGGTTACAACAGTGCCGGCGAGGCTGTTGGCCAGCGCCGCATCGACCCGCACTTCGACGATGCGGCCGAGCAGCCGTTCGTTCGCCTCGGCATGGACCGACTGCATCCACGGGCTGCGGCCCAGCAGCTGGCCGTCGCGCCGCCCGACGCGGTCGAACAGGACCGGCACGCTGCGGCCGACGAAGCTGTGGTTGAAGGCCACCTGCTGGGCGTTCAGCAGCTGGTGCAGCGCCGCCAGCCGGGATTCCTTCACCTCTTCCGGCACCTGCGATCCCTCGACCGAGGCCGGGGTGCCGGGGCGCGGGCTGTATTTGAAGGAATAGGCCTGGGCATAGCCAATCTCGGTGACCAGCTTCAGCGTCGCGGCAAAATCGGCGTCGCTCTCGCCGGGGAAGCCGACGATGAAGTCGCCGGACATCGCCAGATCGGGCTTGGCCGCGCGCAGCCGGTCGACCAGACGGCGGTAATCGTCGGCGGTGTGCTTGCGGTTCATCGCCGCCAGGATGCGGTCGGACCCGGCCTGCACCGGCAGATGCAGGTAGGGCATCAGCTGCGGCACCTCGGCATGGGCGCGGATCAGGTCGTCGGCCATGTCGCGCGGGTGCGAGGTGGTGTAGCGGATGCGCTCCAGCCCGTCGATCTCCGCCAATTCGCGGATCAGCCGGCCGAGACCCCAGGTCGTGCCGTCCGGCCCGTCGCCATGCCACGCGTTGACGTTCTGGCCCAGCAGGTTGATCTCGCGCGTGCCGCCGGCCACCAGGCGTTTGGCTTCCGCAACGATCTGGCCGGCGGGGCGGGAGAACTCGGCGCCGCGGGTGTAGGGCACCACGCAGAAGGTGCAGAACTTGTCGCAGCCCTCCTGCACCGCCAGGAAGGCGGACACGCCCTGGCTGCCGGCTTCCTCCGGCAGGAAGTCGAACTTGGATTCGGCCGGGAAATCGGTGTTCAGCACGCTGCCGGCGGCACGGCTGGCCTTCGCCACCATCTCCGGCAGGGTGTGGTAGGTCTGCGGGCCGAAGACCATGTCGACGAAGGGCGCGCGGGCGACGATCTCCTCGCCTTCCGCCTGGGCGACGCAGCCGGCGACCGCCAGGATCATCCGGCCGTCCTCGGCCTCCGCCTTGCGGTCCTTCATCTGGCGCAGGCGGCCCAGTTCGGAAAAGACCTTCTCTGCGGCCTTTTCGCGGATGTGGCAGGTGTTCAGGATCACCATGTCGGCGCCGTCCGGCTCATCGACCGGTTGGTAGCCCAGCGGTGCCAGGACGTCCGCCATCCGGGCGGAGTCGTACACGTTCATCTGGCAGCCCCAGGTCTTGATGAACAGCTTCTTGGTCAACCCGCACCCTTCCGCTTGGAACAAAAACGAATAGCGCGCTCACGGTGCTGCGTGGCGCGCGGCACGCCGTCGGTCCGGCGTCGCTCCTGAAAAGATGGTATCGCGTGTGGGGCGAATCGAGTCAATCCCGCTTCGCCCCACCCATGTTTGCAACGACGTCGTTTCCGCAATCCGAAATCGTCACGCCGCGCCGGCCTGCAGACCGTCGCGCCAGAACCAGTCGGTCCTGCGCACGCGGTCAGTCCAGATTCGCTCCGCCGCCGCCCGGCTGAACAGGGCGCTGAAAGGGACGGAGGTGTCTCCCGCCGGCATGTCGATGGAGGTGGCCAGCACCGGGCCGAGAACCGGGCCAAGAACCGAGGTTTCGCCGATGGCGATGTCCTGCGCGTCCGCCTGCTCCGGCTTGCCGATCATGCCGGCGGCGCCGGCCAGCGAGCCTTCGACCAGTTCCAGGCCCAGCAGCCGGCTCATGTCGACCGGACCCGGCATCTCCATGCCCAGCGTCAGGGCGCGGGAGAAGCCGAACCGCTCGTAATAGGGGGCGTCGCCGACCAGGATCACCGACTTGTGGCCCAGAGCCACCGCCTTGTTCAGGCTCATCCGGATCATCTTGCTGCCCAGACCGCTGCCCTGCAGATGGGCGGCGACCGCGATCGGGCCGAGCAGGATCGACTGGGTGGTGCCGCCGACCAGGATCGGCCAGTAGCGGATGGTGCCCACCACCACCTCGCGCCCATGCTCGTCATGCTCGATGGCGACGAGGTTCAGGGCGGGGATGGAGTCGACGCCGTCGCGCAGCCGGTAGGCGGTCTTGGCAAAGCGGTCGGGACCGAAGGAGGCGTCCAGCAGGGCTTCGATGGCGGCGGCGTGCTTCGGCTCTTCGACGGTGATGATCATGCGTGGGGCTCCCGGCGGGAAGAAAGTCTTCTCAGAAGGCTTTTGGAGGGCGGATCGCGCCGCCGCCGGAAGGCCGGGGGTGTCAGGTCCCCGTTGTGCCTTTGGCGTTCGCACGCGACCCAAGGACGGCCGCAACCGCGATGCGCGGTGCGAGGCTCCGTCGTCGGATGCGAAGGGCGTGCGAACGAGACATGGACAAGGCTCTTCGGCCGTTGCTGGGACTTGCGCATATATCATCGTCGCCCCCCCATCGCAAGACCATGCAGACCCGAAGACTGTGCATGACTGTGTCAATCGTGGTGCGTGCCCAAGGCCGGCCAAAGGCTGGGATGCCGCATCATTGTCCGGCCGCGTTCTGGACAGTGCGGAGAGGGGACCTTATCCTGCGCGGAACCGCTGCCCGGCCACCCGGACTCCCCACCCGGACTCCCAAGCCGGACCCCCAAGCCGCCGGCCCGTTTTTACGGCCGGCGCCGTTCTCGGACCGCCCGCCATGTACACCGCCGTCACCCATGACATCCGCGTCACCGTCCAGCCCGTTTTCCTGGAAGACCAGTCGGCTCCGGCCGAGGGGCGCTTCGTCTGGGCCTATCATGTCCGCATCGAGAACGAGGGCAGCGAGACGGTGCAGCTGCGCACCCGCCACTGGCGCATCACCGACGCCATGGGCCGCGTGCAGGAGGTGCGGGGACCCGGCGTGGTCGGCGAGCAGCCGGTGCTGGAGCCGGGCGACCATTTCGAATACACCAGCGGCACCCCGCTCGGCACGCCGTCCGGCATCATGGCCGGCACCTACGGCATGGAGGGGGAGGACGGGCGTGCCTTCGACGTGACGATTCCGGCCTTCTCGCTGGACAGTCCGCACCAGCCGATGCAACTGAACTGATCGGACGGCGCGGCCGACCGTCTAATTCGGACGCAGGCGAATAATACAATAGAATGCTTGTGGTTATTGGAAGAAATTAACGCGCGGCTTTGACAATCCGCATGGCTGCCCGTACTTTGTCCATAGCTTGAAGGCCATAGGCCGGGCCCTATCTAGGGACTTCCAAGTGGCGTCCGGCGACAGAAACCGGGCGGAAACGGAAAGGCGGGCGCCGCCATTCCGTTTATAATCAACTCCTTTTCGTCTTACGAGCCGTTCGGTTGATCCGCCGGGACATCGGCTCCGTACTGACGCCAGACACGATGGGCGTGTTGCGCGACGGCCGTCGGATCGCGGTCATCGGCTTCGCGCAGGGTGTTTCCCAGTTATGGAAAGGATGTTCCCGTGACGGCTACCAAGACCCCGCACGCCAAGCCCCCGGTCGCCGACAACGTGCTGCGCGGCCCCGGCCTGTCCCGGCCCGACGCCGTCGCCCGTCCGTCCCGCGCCGAGGCGGAAGAGGCCGTGCGGACCCTGATCCGCTGGGCCGGCGACGACCCGGCGCGCGAAGGGCTGGTCGGCACGCCGGACCGCGTCGTCCGCTCCTATGAGGAATTCTTCGCCGGCTACGGCATCGACCCGGTCGAGATCCTGTCGCGTACTTTCGAGGAGACCGACGGCTATGACGAGATGGTCGTGCTGCGCGACATCCGGGTGGAGTCCTATTGCGAGCACCACATGGTGCCGATCATCGGCAAGGCGCATGTCGCCTACCTGCCGCGCCGCCGCGTCGTCGGCATCTCCAAGCTGGCGCGTCTGGTCGAGGCCTACGGCAAGCGCCTGCAGATCCAGGAGAAGATGACGGCGCAGATCGCCAACACCATCGACGAGGTCCTGCAGCCCGAGGGCGTCGCCGTGGTGGTGGAGGCGCAGCACCAGTGCATGACCACCCGCGGCGTCCACAAGACCGGCGTGACGATGGTGACCAGCCGCATGCTGGGCGCCTTCCGCACCGACCCGTCGACCCGCCGCGAATTCCTGACGATGATCGGCAACCCGTCCTCGCGCGGGATGGAGTGAGGCATCCGGCGGCACTGCCCCCTCCCTCCCACGGCTTCGCCGCGGGTCCCTCCCTCCCCCGCCTTCGGCGGTGGAGGGTGAGTTTGCATAACGGCGGCAGTCCCCTCTCCCACCAAAGGTGGGGGAGGGTTAGGGAGGGGGCCAAGCCCTGCGCATCCTGCAGGGCTTTACACCCGTAACGCCGCCTGCCAAGCTCCCGCCGCTGTTTGTCAGGGAACGGTGTGGAGCATGGCGGCGAAGGTAACCCCGGCGGTCAACGCGGCGAAGGCGGCGAGCGTCGCCTTCCGGCTGATGGAATACGACTACGACCCGTCGGCCGACGCCATCGGCCTGCATGCGGCCGAATCGCTCGGGCTCGACCCCGCCATCGTCTACAAGACCCTGATCGTCCAGCTGGAACCCAAGGCGCTGGCCTGCGCCGTCATCCCGGTCGCGGCCAAGCTGGACCTGAAGGCTATCGCCGCGGCGGCCAAGGCGAAGAAGGCCGATCTCGCCGACCCGGCGCTGGCGGAAAAGACCACGGGTTTCCTGGTCGGCGGCATCAGCCCGCTGGGCCAGAAGAAGCCGCTGCCGACCTTCATCGACGCGAGCGCCGAAGCGCTGCCGGAAATGGTGGTGAATGGCGGCCGGCGCGGCTTGCAGATCGTGCTGGCGCCCGCCGATCTGGCCAAGGCGACGAAGGCGACGGTCTGCGCCATCGTCGCGCACTGACGGGCCGTGAAAAGCGTTTTTGAACACGGAGCAAGTACGACCCTGGAAGCTCCCTTTCCAACACTACTTCCAGAAGCTGTGCCGCCCGTCGGGTGTCGCTCCAAAACTTCCTGCTTCGCTGTCTCATTGAGGCAAGGCTGAAGGGAAGTACAAGGGACGTAAACCAACGGCTCAGGCGAAGGCTGAGAATGTGTTATCGTTGAACGATAAAGGGTTTGGACTAACCAGTATTACAAAAGAAATTGGTATTTGGCGCGCAATTGTTTACAGAATAGTTGAATCTAAGGAAAAAAGTCATCTAAATAATCTTTGCTTCCACTATGTACTTCGCATGTTTTAATCACGACATATTTACCGGTGCTTACATCTTTTTTTGTTCTGATGCGTGACGGATCATCTGTGCCAATCTCACGCATCAATTCTATGAAGGAACTCAGGGAAACGCCAAATAGCCTCTGCTGTTTTCCTTGTTTCGAGGAGACAAGGAATCCATTTACTACATCTTCTTCGTCAACCTGAAGCATGAATATATGGCTGTGAACAATCTGATTGACTAGAGCCTTATAACTCAAGCTTGCAATTGAAGAACGCTGTAATTCAAAGTGCTCGTCTATACGGTGCCAGTTCAACGGAGTCATAACTGAACTGGTTCGGGAGTAAGTTTCGCATAAAATCACCTTTTCAGGAACTTCTGTGCACACTTTCTCCGCTTCAAATAGCTTCCTAATTACGTAAGCAGAAAGAAATAATTTTTTCTCGAAAATAAGCTCCCTCTTTGCAATTCTTTTTTTATTGGCAGACCAGCGATTAAGCATCTCTGCATCTTTCAGTAATTCATCTTTCCATGGACCGGATTCCCAAATCATTTTGAATTTACCTCAGTTTCCATGCATTGCTTATCATTAATTACATCTGACGTACGGACAACTATGGAAGGTGTTCCGTAGAATAGTTGGGAATTTGATAATTGGCCGAACGTGTTAGCTTCGTGAGACGTGCCATCTATGTGCCACCGAATGTGCCACATTGCTGTGCCAGATCCATCACACGCGAGATGACTAAACCATTGAATAGCAACGGAATTTCAAAAATGGTGACCCCGGCAGGACTCGAACCTGCTGCCTCAAGTTTAGGAAACTCGCGCTCTATCCTGATGAGCTACGGGGCCACTTGCGCCGCACCTTAACGGTTTCGTTGCCAAGGTGAAAGTGGCTTTTGGTGACTATGCCGCTTCGCCGTGTCAGTCGGAATAGCGTTCCTCCAGCCACGGATCGGCGTGGTTGTTGTAGCCGCGGACCTCCCAATAGCCTTTGCGGTCGCCGGCCAGCAGCTCGATCCGCTTCACCCACTTGGCGCTCTTCCACAGATACAGCTTGGGCAGGATGATGCGCACCGGGCCGCCATGGTCGCGGCTGATCGGCTGGCCTTCCCAATTGGTGGCGAGCAGCACGCCGTCGTCGTCGAAATCCGACAGGGCAACGTTGGTGGTGTAGCCGTCGAAGGAATGGAAGACGACGAAACGCGCCTCCGGCTTCGGCCGGGCCAGCTCCAGCAGGCGGCGGGCGCTGACACCCTCCCACCGGTTGTCGTAGCGCGACCAGGTTGTGACGCAATGGATGTCGGAGACGAAGCTCTCCTGCGGCTGGGCCTGGAAGTCCTCCCAACTCCAGGACAGCGGGTTCTCCACCAGCCCGTCGACGGCGAGCGTCCAGTTGGCGGTCGTCACCTTCGGCGTGATGCCGAGGTCCAGCACCGGCCAGTCGGTCACCAGACGCTGGCCGGGCGGCAGCCGGTCGCGCGCCGGGTCGGCGGCGTGGCCGGTCAGCGCGCGGCCGTCGCGCGCCCATTGCTCCTTGACGGCAACCAGCTTGTCGCGGATGGCGCCGTCGCGCTCCATCTCCTGATCCGGATCAAGTCCGGCGGGTCCATCCGATCCGGCGGGCGTGTCGTTCATGGCTGGTCCTTCTCTGCGGTTCCGGCGTTGCCGGTGGGGCTCCCGCTTAAAAAAGGAACAGCCGGTCGGGTTGGCAAGCGCAAGCGGGAGAACTAACTTCCCGAAGCCCGGCATATTGGAGCCACAGTTCCGCGCCAAGGTTCCGCTTTGCCGCCTTTTGCCACCGCTTTCCGAAGACCAGCCGAGTGATTTGCCGATGATCCGGTTCGCAACGCCTGCCGCACCCGCCCTTGCACGGGGCTGGCGTTTGTTCCTGTCCGGCGGCTTCGCCGTCCTGCTGCTCGCGGCTCTGCTCGCCGGAGCAGGCTTGGCCGGATCCGCCGCGCTGGCCGCATCGCCGCCGCCGGCCGCCGCCGCCCCGACCGCCGCTCCGGCCACCGGTGCCGCCGCTCCCGCCGCGTCCGCTGCTCCGGTGGTGGTTGACGAAGCGACCGTGCAGCAGCTGGAGGCGCTGGTCGGCACGCTGGAGAACCAGGACGCGCGCACCCAGCTGGTCAGCCAGCTGCGCAACCTGATCACCGCCCAGCGCGGCCTTGCCCAGGCCAAGGAGGCGGAGGGCGAGTCGGCGCTGCCGCAGACGCTCGGCGCCCGTGCGCTGGCCTTCCTGGCGGCGCGGATGGACGTGGTCAGCCGCCAGCTGGTGCAGGTCGCCAACGTCTTCTCCGACCTGCCGGGGGCGCTGTCCTGGGTGCAGCGGCAGGCGCAGGACGACACGGCGCGCGACCGCTGGGTGCAGATCGCCATCCAGCTGGCGATGATCCTCGCCGTCGGCGCCGCCGCCGCCCGCGGGATCAGCTGGCTGCTCGGCCGGCCGCGACAGGCGATGGCCGCCCGCCATGTCGGCTCCACCCTGCTGCGCATCCCGATGCTGCTGGGCCGCGCGGTGCTGGAGCTGGCGCCGATCCTGGGGTTCATCGTCGTCGCCTACACCATCCTGTCGGTGACGGAGCCGGCGCCGCGCGTGCGGCTGGTGGCGCTGGCGGTGGTGAACGCCACCGTCATCACCCAGGCGCTGCTGATCCTGGTGCGGATGCTGTTCGCGCCGGACGCGCCCAACCTGCGGCTGGTCCACACCAGCGATGCCGGGGCGCGCCGCTGCTACATCTGGTCGCGCCGGCTGATCGCGGTGGCGGTCTACGGCTATTTCCTGGCGGAGGGCGCCTATGTGCTGGGCCTGCCGCTGGGCGCCTACGGCGCGCTGCTGAAGCTGCTGGGGGTGGTGATCGCCGGCATGCTGATCGCGTTGATCCTGCAGAACCGCGTCGGCGTCGCCGAGTGGATGCGCGGCAACCCGCTGTCGGGCGACGGCGACCCGCTGGCGACCGCCCGGCGCGAGGCGGAAGGGCAGGGGGCGGTCCTGCGCACCGCGCGCCGCCGCTTCGCCGAGATCTGGCATGTGCTGGCGATCCTCTATGTCGTGGTGACGCTGGGCGTGTGGGTGCTGAACGTCTATGGCGGGTTCGAGTATCTGGCCCGCGGCACCGCCGTGACCGTGCTGTCGGTGGTGGTGGCGCGGCTGCTGGTGACCGGGCTGAACCGGGCACTGCGCCGCGGCCTGACGATGAACCGCGAACTGGCCGGCAACCTGCCGCAGCTCCACACCCGCGCCTTCCACTATCTTCCCGTCGTCCAGCGCATCGGCAAGGCCATCATCTGGCTGGTCGCGCTGGGTGTCGCGCTGAACGGCTGGGGCATCGACACGCTGGGTCTGGTTGAATCCACGATCGGCCGCCGCATCGTCGGAAGCACCATCTCCATCGGCCTGCTGCTGGGCGGCGCCATCGTCGCCTGGGAGGTGGTGAGCGCGCTGATCGAGCATTTCCTGACCAGCACCGACAGCAACGGCACCAAGATCGAACGCAGCGCCCGCATGCGCACGCTGCTGCCGCTGCTGCGCAACGCCTTCCTGATCCTGCTGGTGACCATGGTGTCGCTGATCACCCTGTCGGAACTGGGGGTGAACATCGCCCCGCTGCTGGCCGGTGCCGGTGTCGTCGGTCTGGCCATCGGTTTCGGATCGCAGACGCTGGTCAAGGACATCATCACCGGCCTATTCATCCTGTTCGAGGACTCCATCTCGGTCGGCGACGTGGTCGATGTCGGCGGCGGTCATTCCGGCGTGTGCGAGGCGATCTCCATCCGCTCGATCCGGCTGCGCGACTCGGCGGGGGCGGTGCATTCCATCCCCTTCAGCTCGGTGACCACGGTGAAGAACCTGACCAAGGACTTCTCCTTCGCCGTCTTCAACGTCAGCGTCGCCTATCACGAGGACCCCGATCATGTGATCGACACGCTGGTGGAACTGGGCAAGGAGATGCAGGCAGACGCCGAGTTCGCCGCCGACATCCTGGCCCCGCTGGAGGTGATGGGCGTCGACAAGTTCGCCGACTCCGCCATCGTCATCCTCGCCCGCTTCAAGACGCGGCCGATCAAGCAGTGGGGCGTCCAGCGCGCCTTCAACAAGCGGATGAAGAAGCGTTTCGACGAGCTGGGGATCGAGATCCCGTTCCCGCACATGCAGGTCGTCGCCGGCAGCCGGCCGCAGGACCGCGCAATGGCGGAGGCGCTCAGCCAGGGGTCGTGATCGCCGGGGATCGCAGGTCTGCTCCGTCGCGACGGAAAGGGAACGCCCGGCATTGCCGGGCGTTTTCCTTTTTCCGCCCGATGAACCGGAGCGTGCTGCAAAATGCTCAGCGATGCCTTCTCCCGTTTCGCCCGCTGGATGGAACGTCAGTCCGGGCGGCCGGGTGCCTTCGTCACCGCCTTCTTGGTCGTGCTGATCTGGGGGGTGACCGGGCCGCTGTTCCACTTCTCCGACACGTGGCAGCTGGTGATCAACACCGGCACCACCATCGTCACCTTCCTGATGGTGTTCATCATCCAGAACGCCCAGAACCGCGACACCCAGGCCATCCATCTGAAGCTGGACGAGCTGATCCGCGTCACCCATTCCGCCCGCAACGGCATGATCGACCTGGAAGAGATGTCGGAGGCCGAGCTGGCGAAGGTGAAGCGCAGCTTCGAACGCCTCGCCAAGACGGCCGAGTGCCTGGACCACCGCATCGACGAGAAGGTGGAACGCGCGGTCGAACGCGAGGTGGACGAGGAACTGGACGAACGCGGGCTACCCGATCCTTCGGATCGGCGGTAGGAGACGTTAGCCGGCGGGTGCCGGCGGGCAGGGCGGACGGCGCCAGGCGCGTAACGCGTCGTCCAGCGCGCGGGCGAAGGTGGAGCGTTCGGCCGGCGACAGGAAGGACCCGACCCCCACCGACTGGCCATGCGAACTCAGCGTGACCTGCCCGGCCGGACCGCGGCGGTCGTGGTCGGCGCGCTCGTCGTGGGTGATCCGCAGCCAATAGGGATGGAAGGACCAGCGGCGTTCCGGCGCCTTCCAGTGGACGCGCTGCACCGTCAGCGTGCTTTCGGTCAGCTGCACCCGCTCATACTGGCGGGCGGAGCGGTAGCTGACGCGGAAGGCCAGCCACAGCGCCAGCACGTCCAGCCCGCAGAAGGGCACCACCGGCCAGGCGCCGTGGGAGACGAAGATGCCGGCGACGATCAGGTTCATCACCACCACCACGCCCATCAGCACCCGGAAGCCGGTGCGGCCCAGGCTGCGGTGCGGATGGAGGATGGCATCGAAGAACACGCGCACGGCGCCGCTTCCGCCGCCGCCCTCCGCAGGGGTGGGGCCGTCGCCGGGCTGGCCGTCAGGCTGGGGGCCGCTGATGTCGATGGGCATGGCCGCCATCCTAACCCAGCGACGGCCGGCAGAAAACCGTGAGGAAGACGGGGTTATGCCGCCTTCGACACCATCGGCACCGCGCCGCCGTTCAGCACCCAGGCCATGGCGCTGTCCATTCCGGTGAAATCGGCCCCGGAGACGTCGGTACCGGAGAAACTGGCGGCCGGTCCGCCGTCCAGCTCCCCGGCAAGGTCGCCGTCGGCCGCCGTCACCCTGGCCTGGACGAAAATCCGCGCCTGATCGTCGGTGCCGGCCGCGATCATCGCATCGGCCATCACCGAGGCCCAGTTCCAGTCGGTCATCACCACCGCGCAACGCAGTTGGCCGCAGCGACGCGCCAGCCTCATCAGGGCGACGACGATCTCCGGCCGGAACCGGTCGGCTTCGAAGTGGTCGAACTCGACGAGGCTGCTCCATGGCGTGCCGCGGGTGCCGAGGTTGGCGCATTGCACCTCCACCTGACGGGCGACGGCGTCGCGCTGCTCCACCGACAGGGTACCCTGCAACCGGACATGCAGGCCCCAGTCCTTCACTTCCACAAGATAAGACGCGCTCATTTCGAGATACCCTTATCCGATCCGAACGCCACAACCAGGGTGATCCATGGTTCGATTGACGGCGTTCAAACGGTGTCTTGGCGGTCAGCAAATCATACGCCACCGCCGAAGGGGCCGGAAAGCGGTATTCCTGCGACCAAATCTGTTGGATTGACGTCAATTACTCCAAATTTTGTCGCAAATTGCGACGCAACGCTGCAGTTTGGACACTGACGCAAGACTGGGACTCAAGGCGAGCGGGTCGCCCACCGCGGCGGCGCGTTCGGCCTCTGGCGCAAGCCCGGCCGTTGCGGCTATGGTGGCGGCCATGAAGCCCGCCGCCGTCCAGGAATTCTTCCGCCGCCTGTCCGCCGCCAACCCGGAACCCCGGAGCGAGCTGGAATACGTCAATCCTTACACGCTGCTGGTCGCCGTGGTGCTGTCGGCCCAGGCCACCGACGTCGGCGTGAACAGGGCGACCGGCCCGCTGTTCAAGCTCGTCACCACGCCGCAGCAGATGGTGGCGCTGGGCGAGGAAGGGCTGCGCCAGTACATTAAGACCATCGGCCTGTTCAATACCAAGGCCAAGAACGTCATCCGCCTGTCGGAACTGCTGATCGAGCGCCATGGCGGCGAGGTGCCGCGCGACCGCGAGGCGCTGGAACAGCTCCCCGGCGTCGGCCGCAAGACGGCGAACGTCGTCCTGAACGTCGCCTTCGGGGAGGAGACCATCGCGGTCGACACCCACATCTTCCGCGTCGGCAACCGCACCGGGCTGGCCCCCGGCAAGACGCCGGACGCGGTGGAGGCGAAGCTGCTGAAGACGGTGCCGAAGATCTACCGCCGCCATGCCCACCATTGGCTCATCCTGCACGGCCGCTATGTCTGCAAGGCGCGCAAGCCCGACTGCCCGGTCTGTCCGGTCGCCGACCTCTGCGGCTTCAAGGACAAGATCATCGCCTGATCTGTAGGGGGGAAACGCAGAACGCCCGGCATGGCGGGAGCCAGCCGGGCGTTGCCTTGCGTGCCTTGCGCTTCAAAAAAGCGTGTCAGACGGCCTCGGCCGCCGGGACCTGCCCAACCGGCGCCTGGGCCGGCACCTGAGCCTGAACCGCGGCCGGGGCCGCAGCGGCGGCGGGCCGGGCGCCGTACAGCTGGATGTCGCCGATCAGCTGGCCGCCGGCATCGACCGCCAGCTCGCCGAAGCGGATCGAGCCGGTGATCTTGCCGGTGGAGCGGACGGTCAGACGGCCGCGGACGGAGATGTCACCCTCGAAGCGGCCGGCGATGTCGGCCTCCTCGATCTCGACGGAGCCCTTGAACAGGCCGCTCTCGGCGATCTCGACCGAGCGGCCTTCGCGCAGCTTGGCCTCGACCGTGCCCTCGACCACCAGCACGTCGCAGGAGCCGATCTCGCCGGTCAGGGAGATGTCGCGGCCGACCGTCAGGCGGCGCTGCTCCGGCATGGCGGGCGCCATCGGGGCCTGGGCGACCGGAGCCTGGGCAGGGGCTTGCGCAACGTGCGCCGCCGCCGGGGTGGCGACGGGGATCGACGGCTGGCGCGGGGCGGAGCCCGGCATGTCGACGACCCGGCGCGGCACGTCGGGCTTGAAGCCGGCACCCGGCATGGACGGCGCGGACGGGGGCTTGGGGATGCTGTTCATGTCGGGTCCCTTCGAGGCGGAAGGCATGTCGGGATAGGCCGGAGAGGCGCTCTGCGGGTCGGTCAGGGCGTGGGCCATGCTGGGTGCGGCGGCTCCGGCCGCCACTGCGGATACCGGGGCCGATCCCGGAGTGTTGAGGGAGGCGAGCGGCGACGAGACGGCACCGGGCTCGCCCGGGGTGTACGGACGGACACCCGGCTGCGGCGGGACGGGGCTGTCGGCCTTGGGAGCGGCGGGCGGTGTCTTTCGTCCGAACAGCATGAGCGGTTCCCCCAATCTGGACATGCGGGTGGCGGGATGGCCTGGAAGTCGAAAGGCCCGGTGCCGGAAGCGCGCCGCCGGGAAGGCGGGCGCCACGATCGGTGTCCGGGCAGGCGACGGCGAGCGGCCGTGCCGCCTAGCGGCGTATCACGGTCGTCCGGCCCGCCGCAAGGGGAGCCGACATGGACTGTAGGACATGAACCATGAAGGCGCTGGCGACGACCGGGACCAGCAAATTGACGAAGGGGATTGTCGAAAGGAAGGCAATGACGGTCCCGGCCAAAAAAGGTTTCAGCGGCCGGGCCCGCCGCATCGCCCGCGCCGTGGCGCGGTCCATCCGGCGGTGCGCCACCATTTCGAAATACTCCCGCCCCAGCAGATAGCCGTTGACGGTGTGGAAGACGATCAGGTTCAGGCCGGGCGCGAAGATGTAGACCGGCAGCGCCACCAGGTTGATCGCCAGCACCAGCAGCAGGAAGCGCAGCGCCGTCGCCAGCTCCTCCAGCCAGCCGGCATGGCGGGGAGCGGGCAGGGCGGGGTAATGCCGCGCCTCCACCCGCTCCACCACCTCGTCCAGGAAGAAGCTCGACACCGTGCCGACGGTGGCCGGGAACAGCAGCCACGCCAGCACCAGCACCCCCAGCCCGCCCAGCACGTCGATGGTGGCGTCGACCCAGCCGTAGCCGGTCAGCGGCGTCACCGACAGCGCCCACCATGCGCCGCCGGCCAGCAGGGCGTAGGCGAGAACCGAAACGAGCACCCCGGTCCACACCACCCGGCGCACGCGCGGGTCGGACAGCTGGGCGAAGGCAAGCACGAGGGCGCGGATCATCGGTGGTCCGTGGATCGGTTGGGGAGGAGGGGGAACGGACGCCCGCATATCTACGTCGGCCGGGCGCCGGGTTCCAGTCCCGGCCGCGGTAATTCGCCTCTCCGGGCATGGCGGGACGGGGCCGCGCTTGTGATGCGGGTGGCGGCGGCTATACTCGCGCCGCAACATCGCCTTCACCGTACGACCTGTCAGGAGAGCCCATGGCCACGTCCGCTTACGACGTCACCGGCATCGGCAACGCCATCGTGGACGTGATCGCCCACGCCGACGACGCCTTCCTCGCCGCCAACAGCATCGAGAAGGGGGCGATGACGCTGATCGACGCCGCCCGGGCGGAGGAGCTGTATGGGCGGATGGGACCGGGCGTCGAGGTCTCCGGCGGCTCGGCCGGCAACACCATGGCGGGCATCGCCATGCTCGGCGGGCGCGGCGCCTATATCGGCAAGGTCGCCAAGGACCAGCTGGGCGACGTGTTCCGCCACGACATCCGGGCATCCGGCGTCGCCTTCGACAGCGCGCCGCTGCTGGGCGGGGCGCCGACCGCCCGCTGCCTGATCCTGGTCACGCCGGACGCCCAGCGCTCCATGAACACCTATCTCGGCGCCTGTGTCGAGCTGGGGCCGGAGGACATCGACGAGGCGCTGATCGCCGGCTCGCAGGTGACCTATCTGGAAGGCTATCTGTGGGATCCGCCCCGCGCCAAGGAGGCCTTCCGCAAGGCAGCGGAGATCGCCCATGCCGCCGGCCGCAAGGTGTCGCTGTCGTTGTCCGACAGCTTCTGCGTCCACCGTCACCATGCCGAGTTCGTCGATCTGGTGGAGCGCCACGTCGACATCCTGTTCGCCAACGAGCATGAGATCGGCGCCCTCTACGGCACCGACAGGTTCGAGGACGCGCTGGCGGCGGTGAAGCGTCTCGGCAAGACCGCGGCGCTGACCCGCAGCGAGAAGGGCGCCGTCATCGTGTCCGGCGGCGAGGTGGTCGAGGTGGCGGCCGAGCCGGTGGAGCGGGTGGTCGACACCACCGGCGCCGGCGATCTCTATGCCGCCGGCTTCCTGTTCGGCCATACCCGCGGCCTGTCCCCGGCGGTCTGCGGCCGTCTCGGCGCCGTCGCCGCGGCGGAGATCATCAGCCATGTCGGCGCCCGGCCGGAAGTGAACCTGCGCGAGCTGGCCGCCGCCAAGGGCCTGCTGGCCTAAGCCGTCCTTGGAGCGCGATTTGCGCGTCAAATCGCGAATACGTTGTCGGCCGCGTTGCATTTTGCAACTGCGGCCGGTTCCGTTTCAGGCCCTCAGTTCAACTGGTCGTCGAGCACCGGCCGCTCCGGCACCGTGATCCTGGCGCACAGCAGCGCCATCGCCGTCCCGCTGTCGGGGGCGGCCACCGCCCAGCGCTCCGGCCGGTCCGGCCGCGGGACGCTCAGCAGCCACAGCCGGTCCTTCTCGCCGAAGCGTTCATTGAAAAGCGTGTATTCGCGCGGCCCCTGCCGGCGCAGGTCGTTCAGCCGGGCCTGCAGTTCCACCGCCTGGGCGTTGCGCACGGCGATGGCCTCCTCCGTCTGCCGCAGTTCCGCCTCCTGTCGGCGCATGTCGCGGCGCAGCGACTCGGTGGTCTGGGTCAGCTCCGTCCGCCCCTGATGCAGCTGCGACCGGCGGCGCTGGACGGCGGCGATCCGGTTGCCGATCCGCAGGATGGATACGGTGATCCAGCTGAGGCAGGCCATCAGGATCACCATCTCAAGCACGAGCAGCAGCGGCGTCTGCACGCTCATCGTCCCTCCGCTCCTTCGGCACGCTCCTTGCGTGCTCGCGCCGGCGTTTCAGCAACGGGCATGCCAAGAGCGGCTGCGCGAGTATCGGGGCGATGGGCCGGATGATGGCCGGATGATGGGCCGGATTATGGGGTGGTGATGGAGGCGGTGCGGACGATCCTCGACTCGGCGGTTCCGCTGGTGGCGGCCCTGGCGGTGCTGTGCCACCTGTGCTGGGTCGGCATCCGGCGCAGCTGGGACCGGGTCGCCGGGCTGGACCGGCTGCGACAGTCGGTGCTGCCCCTGAAGGAGCGCCAGCTTGCGGAGACCGAGGCGCTGGCCGACCTGACCTGCCGGCTGGAGGAGGCGAAGGGCCGGCTGTCGGCCGCCGAACAGCGGGTCAATCATCTTCAGCGCCAGATCGATGCGGTGGACAAGGAACCGCCGGTCTTCCTGCACATCCTCGGCACGCCCGGCGGCAACCGGCGCGCCTTCCGGGCGGAGGTGGAACTCGATACCGCCGTCGCCACCGCCGCCCGTGCCGCCGGAAAGCCGGTGAACCCGGTCTGGCGCTATGACAACAACCGGGTGGTGGTCCATGCACTGGACCTGCAGTCCGCCCGGCGCGAGGCGGAGCACGTCTTTCCGCACAAGGCCGGCTACAAGGTCTTCTTCCACGCGCCGGTTCCCTGACCGCTTTCCGCTTTTTGCAAAAGCTCACCGGCCAGAGAAAGAATTCCTATAATCTCCGCGAGAGATCCAACCATCGCTGCGGAGCGAAGCCATGCCCCTCGACAGCCGTACTCTTGCAGACGACCATTTCCCTCTCTGGGCCGAAGAGCCGCCGGTGCCGTCGGAAGGCTCCCTGGTTCCCGGCTCGCAGTTTCATGAGGAGCAATGGGTCATGGCCGCCGGCATGCTGGCCCGCGGCAGCAGCTTCCTCTATGTCGCCCGCGCCATGGGCTGCAGCCGCACCACCCTGTGGCGGGCCTATTACGGCTCCAAGGATTTCCGTCACAGGGTGTGGTGGGAGCGGCAGGCGCTGAACCGCGAGGCCGACCTGCGCCTGTCCTCGCTGCGCAGCCTGGTCGTCGAGCAGATCGAACGGCTGGTCTCCTCCGGCGATCCGTCCACCGTGCGCTGGCTGGCCGACCGGCTCGGCATCCTCGACGGGCTCGCCGCCCAACCCGGCTCAACAGCCGGCGCAGCCGCCGCAGACCCGGCAGCCGGCCGGCTTCGCTCCTGCGCAGCCGTGGGAAGATCCATGCGCCGCCCCCTCTGCCGACTCCCCTGCCGATCCCTCTGCGGACATCGTTCCCGACCTGGACGACGACAGCGTTCCCGGCGCCATCCGTGAACGCACAGCGCCCGATCCGCGCGCCGTCGCCGCGATCCTGGCGCGCCCTGAAGCGGAGGGGCCGAAGGGTGTCTATCCCTGGACCCTCAATCCCGACGATCCCTATCCCACCCTCGGCTCGGCGCTGGAACGCAAGGGCGGCAGGGGTGCCTTCTCCCGCCGGTAGGATCGGCGGGATGGAACATCGGCCGGAAACTGTTCCACGCTGTTCCACCCCCCTCGCCGGCTCCCTCTCACCGACCCCCCTCTCCGGATGAGATCCCCTCGAAAGCCGGTGCTGCGGTCTTCCGCCACGGCACCGGCTCGGGTAAGCTGCCGGTCCCGCCGCCCATCCCGAACATCCCGACAGATTGCCAATTCATGCAAGTCTACCTGCCGATTGCCGAGATGTCGGTCAACGCGCTGCTGGTGCTCGGCATGGGCTGGCTCGTCGGGTTCCTGTCGGGAATGTTCGGCGTCGGCGGCGGCTTCCTGATGACGCCGCTGCTGATCTTCATCGGCGTCCCCCCGGCAATCGCCGTCGGCACCCAGGCCAACCAGCTGGTCGCCGCCAGCGTGTCGGGCGTGCTGGCCCACTGGCGGCGCGGCAACGTCGACGTCAAGCTGGGCGTGGTGATGCTGGGCGGCGGCGTGGTCGGCACCGCGGTGGGGGTGTGGATCTTCGGCATCCTGCAGCGGCTGGGCCAGATCGACATCGCCATTACCCTGTCCTACGTCTTCTTCCTGGGCACCATCGGCGGGATGATGCTGGTGGAAAGCAGCCGCGCCATCCTGCGCCGCCGCGCGCCGACGGCGAAACGCGGCAAGCTGCACCGCCACATCTGGCTGCACGGCCTGCCCTTCAAGATGCGGTTCCAGCGGTCGAAGCTCTATATCTCCGCCCTGCTGCCGGCGGGGATCGGCGCGGTCGGCGGCATGCTGGTGGCGATCATGGGCATCGGCGGCGGCTTCCTCCTGGTGCCGGCGATGATCTATCTGCTGAACATGCCGGCCGGGCTGGTCGCCGGAACCTCGCTGTTCCAGATCATCTTCACCACCGCGGCGGCGACCCTGCTGCAGGCCGCCACCAACCAGACGGTGGACGCCATGCTGGCGCTTCTGCTGCTGATCGGCGGCGTGATCGGCGCCCAGTTCGGCACCAAGGCCGGCACCCGGCTGCGCGGCGAGACCGCCCGGATGGCGCTGTCGCTGATCGTGGTGGCGGTGGCGCTGAAGCTGGCCTGGGACCTGTTCTCCCGCCCCGACGACCTGTTCACCCTGACCATGGGGTTGCGATGATGGCGGGGGTGAGGAAGCGCAGGCTGATCCAAGGCGCCGCGGCGCTGGCCGGGCTGCTGCTGGGCGGCACGGTGGCGGCGACGGTGTGGGCGCAGCAGCTGGTCGCCGACCTGTCCAGCCACCTGATCGCCATCACCACCGGTTTCACCGGGACGGAGGTCGTGCTGTTCGGCACCACCGACGGGGCGGGCGACGTCGCCATCGTCGTCACCGGCCCGCGCGGCCCCGCCACCGTCCGCCGCAAGCAGCGGGTGGCCGGCATGTGGATGAACACCGACAGCGTGCGTTTCGAGCAGGTGCCGAGCTTCTACACGGTGGCGGTCAGCCGGCCGCTCGACCAGCTGGTCGGCCGCCCGGTGCTGGAACGCCAGCAGCTGGGACTGCCGCAGCTGCAATTGCCGGCCGACGCCACCCTGCCGCCGGACGAGCTTGCCGCCTACCGCAATGCGCTGATCCGCAACAAGCAGCGTCAGGGTCTCTACGCCATTTCCATGGGGCAGGTCGCCTTCCTGGGCGAACGGCTGTTCCGCACCAACATCTATTTTCCGGCAAACGTCCCGACCGGGCTGTACAATGTCGAAGCCTTGCTGATTCGCGACGGCGACGTGGTCAGCGCCCAGACCACGCCGCTGGTGGTGTCCAAGATCGGGTTCAGCGCCGAAGTGTCGGACTTCGCCCGCAACCGCCCGGTCATCTACGGGGTGGCCGCCGTCGTCGGCGCCATCGCGGCCGGCTGGGCGGCCGGCGCCGCATTCCGCCGGGTCTAAGCCGAGAAGGGTGATCGAGATGAGCGACGCGACGCAGTCCACGACGCCGGAGACGCCGGCTCCCAAGCCGGTGCGCATCTTCCTTGTGGTGGTCGACGACAGCCCGGAGCTGAAGGTGGCGCTCCGCTATGCCTGCCTGCGCGCCCGCAAGTCGGGCGGCAAGGTGGCGCTGCTGACCGTCCTGGAAAAGGGCGAGATGCAGCACTGGCTGGCGGTGGAGAACCTGATCCGCGAGGAACAGCGCGCCGAGGCGGAGCAGATGCTTCAGAAGCTGGCGCGCGAGGTCAACCAGCTGACCGGCACCCTGCCGGCGCTCTATGTCCGCGAAGGCAACCGCACCGAGGAGGTGCTGGCCCTGATCGGGGAGGAGCCGAGCATCTCCATCCTGGTGCTGGCCGCCGGCACCGATCCGGAGGGCCCCGGCCCGCTGATCTCCTACTACACCGGGCGCGGCCTGGGACGCCTGCGCATCCCGCTGACCATCGTGCCCGGCGGGCTGAGCAACGAGGCGCTCGACGCGATCACGTAAGTAAGGATAGGGGCCACGGTCGGGCCGCGCATGCCGGATGCCGAATACCCACACAACCGGGGTCCTTGATCCGCCCGGCGTTTCGGCCCAAATTTCCCCCCAATCGTTCCGCGTCCCGATCCCGGGCGCGCCGGCGGTTCCATTCCGCCGCCGATGGAGGACCAGACCATGTTCATTCAGACCGAGCAGACGCCCAACCCGGCGACTCTCAAGTTCCTGCCGGGGCGTGACGTGCTCGGACGCGGCACCGCCGACTTCACCAGCCGCGAGGATGCCGCCCGTTCGCCGCTCGCCCAGCGCCTGTTCGAGATCGAGGGCGTCGTCGGCGTCTTCCTGGGCGCTGACTTCATCACCATCACCAAGACCGACGCGCGCGACTGGTTCCTGCTGAAGCCGTCGATCCTCGGCGTCATCATGGAGCATTTCACCGCCGACCGTCCGGTCCTGCTGGAGGATGGCGGCGACGGCCATGCCGCGGCGTCGAACGCCGACGACGAAGAGATCGTCGAGCAGATCAAGGAGCTGCTGGACACCCGCGTCCGCCCGTCGGTCGCCCAGGACGGCGGCGACATCACCTTCCAGGGCTTCGAGAAGGGCGTCGTCTATCTGGCGATGAAGGGGGCCTGCTCCGGCTGCCCCAGCTCCACCGCCACGCTGAAGCACGGCATCGAGAACATGCTGCGCCACTACATCCCCGAAGTGGTCGAAGTCCGCTCGGTCCAGTAATCGGCTCTCCGGTTATGCCGGTCCGCCCTTGATGCGGCGGGCCGGCATTCCCATGCTGGCACCATGATCATCTCCGCCAGCTACAAGACCGACATTCCCGCCTTCTATGGGCGCTGGTTCCTGAACCGCCTCGACGCCGGCTACTGCCGGATGGTCAATCCCTATGGCGGCCAGACCTACCGCATCGACCTGACCCGGCCCGCGGTCGACGGCTTCATCTTCTGGACCAAGAATCTGGGACCGTTCCTGCCCGCGCTCGACAGCGTGGCGGAGCGGGGTTTCCCGTTCGTCGTGCAGTACAGCGTCACCGGTCTGCCCACTGCGCTGGAACGCTCGGTTCCCGATTGGGAGACGGCGGTCGGCCATATGGCGCGGGTGCGCGAGCGCTGGGGACCGCGCGCGGCGGTCTGGCGCTACGATCCCATCGCGCTGACCGACGCGACCCCGCCTGACTGGCACCGCGAGACCTTCGCCCGGATTGCGCAAGCGCTGCGCGGGGTGACCGACGAGGTGGTGGTGTCCTTCCTGCAGCCCTACCGCAAGACCGCCCGCAACCTCGCCGCTTCCGGCATCGGCTGGCGCGATCCGGAGGCGGAGGAGAAACGGTTGCTGCTGTCGGGCTTGGCGGACATCGCGGCGGGGGAGGGGATGGCGCTGACGCTCTGCACCCAGCCGGAACTGGTGGGCACGCCCGGCACGGCGCCGGCCCGCTGCGTCGATGCGCTGCGGCTGTCCGATGTGGCGGGATATGCGGTCGCAGCCAGGGAGAAGGGAAACCGGCCCGGCTGCCTATGCGCCGAAAGCCGCGACATCGGTGATTACGACAGCTGCCCACACGGCTGTGTCTACTGCTACGCCGTTGCCGATCGCGTTACGGCACAGCGGCGGTTCGCCGAACATGATCCTGAGGGGGAGTTTCTGGTGGCGCAGCCTAAGCGCTCCAAGATCCCCTCTCCCCCCCGGGGAGAGGGTTAGGGTGAGGGGGATGCGCGGCGAGGATCTTCAAGCCTCGCGCACTTTCCATTCCCTACCGGATCCACGTAGTGCATCCCCCTCACCCCGACCCTCTCCCCGGGGGAGAGGGGGACTTCCGGGGAAGAGGGGAACCTTACGGACAGACCTTCCGCACCGTCTCGACCAGCTTTTCCGGGTTGAACGGCTTCACCAGCCAGCCGGTGGCGCCGGCTTCGCGGCCGGCGGTCTTCTTGGCGGGGTCGGCCTCGGTCGTCAGCAGCAGGATCGGGGTGGTGCGGTTGAGGGCCGAGCCGCGGATGGCGCGGGTCAGCGCCAGCCCGTCCAGGCCCGGCATGTTCAGATCGGTGATGATGCAGTCGAACTTGCGCTGGTTGACCAGGGCGAGGCCGGCATTGCCGTCCGACGCCTCCGCCACCTCATAGCCGGCGCCTTTCAGCGTGAAACCGACCATGTCGCGGATGGTCTTGGAATCGTCGACGGTCAGGACGCTCTTGGTCGCAGAGGGGGGCATGGAACGCGGCTCCGGTTGCTCGGCCGAAAGGAACAAGGGAAAGGCCTAGGCAATTTCCCGGCGACCGTCAACCGCTGGCGTCCCCTATCCCGAACAACCGCCAGCCCCCGGCCCGGCGGTATCGCCGCCGAACCGGGGACTTTGCGAAGACTGTATGCTTACGCCTTCGTATCGACGTGCTGCCCGCCGGCGTCACCGCCCTTGGCGACGCCGACCATCGCTTCGCGCAGCAGGCGGCCGTGGATGGTGTAGCCGGGCTGCAGGACCTGGACGACGGTGCCGGCGGCCTTGCCGGTGTTCTCGATCTCGAACATCACCTGATGGAAGTTCGGGTCGAACGGCTCGCCGGCCGGATCCAGCTTCTTGATGCCGGCGCGGTCGAAGGCGGCGAACAGCTGGCGCTCGGTCGCCTCGACGCCGACGGCGAGACCCTTCAGCATCTCGTCCTGCTCGCGGCCCTCGGCCGGGACGGCGTCCAGCGCGCGGCGCAGGTTGTCGGCGACCGACACCAGTTCCTTGGCGAAGCTGGACACGGCGAACTTGCTGGCGTCCTCGCGGTCGCGCTGGGCACGGCGGCGGGTGTTCTCCGTCTCCGCCATGGCGCGCAGAAGCTGGTCCTTCAGGCTGGCGACCTCGGCCTCCAGCTTGGCGACGCGGTCCTCGGGCGAACCCGCTTCAGCACCGTTGGCGGCGGCCGTGTTGGCGGTCTCGGCGGTGGCCTCGGTCGGCTCCACCGTGGCGTCGGAGGGCTTGTTCTGCTCTTCGCTCATGGTTTTCTCAATTCTTGCTTCGTCAAAAGGCGGAGTGAGTGAGGGAGGCGGCGCTCAGCCGATCAGCCGGCTGACCACCTTGGCGGTGTAATCCACCAGCGGAATGATGCGGGCGTAATTGATGCGGGTCGGGCCGATGACGCCGATGGCGCCGATCACCTGCTCCCGGCTGTTCTGGAAGGGGGAGATGATCATCGAACAGCCGGAATGGCTAAACAGCACATTCTCGGCACCGATGAAGATCTGCACGCCGTCGCCGCGCCCGGTGGCGTCCAGCATGCGCAGCATCGTCTCCTTGGTCTCCAGCGCCTCGAACAGGCCGCGCACCCGCTCCAGGTCGGACAGCGCGGTGACGTCCTCCAGCAGGCGGGACTGGCCGCGGACGATCAGCTGGCCGGCGTTCGACCCGCCGCTGCCGGCCCAGGTGGCCAGACCGGCGGCGACCACCTTGCGCGACAACTCGTCCAGCTGGGTCTTCTGCTGCTCGATCTCCTGCAGCACCTCCTGCCGCGCCTCGTCCAGCGTGCGGCCGGCGAGCTTGGCGCTGAGGAAGTTCGACACCGTCTGCAGGGTGGAGGTCGGCACCCCCATCGGCACCTCGATTACCCGGTTCTCGACCAGACCGTCCTCGTTCACCAGGACGACCAGGGCGCGGCCGGGGCCGAGCGACACGAACTCGATATGCTTCAGCGGTCGATCGGTCTTCGGCGCCACCACCAGCCCGGCGCAGTGCGACAGGCCGGACAGCATGGTCGACGCCTCGCCCAGCACGTCGGCGAAGGCGCGGCCGGAGGCGGAGCATTTCGCTTCGATCGAGGCGCGCTCGTCCTCGGTCAGCGATCCGATCTCCAGCAGGCCGTCGACGAACATGCGCAGGCCGGCGTCGGTCGGGATGCGGCCGGCCGAGGTGTGCGGGGCGTAGAGCAGCCCCTGCTCCTCCAGGTCGGCCATCACGTTGCGGATGGTCGCGGGCGACAAAGCCATGCCAAGCCGCCTGGAGATCGTGCGCGAGCCGACCGGCTCGCCCGACGCCACATAGGCGTCGACGATCAGCCGGAAGATTTCGCGCGATCGCTGGTTCAGCTCGTTGATCATGGAAGTTGGGCGGTCGGGCTCTGTTCGGGCTGGTCGGCTGCGGAACGCAAGTCCCATCAACCGGTCCGAATTTAGGCAGGTCCGACCGCCGAATCAACGTGCGGGGCGAAGAAGTCCTCCGGCCTTGCGACCGCGTGACGCCCCTTACTGCTCCGCCAGGAAGGCCCGGTACTGCGTGGCAATGGCGGCGACCGCCGCCTCGTACAGCTGCCGGCCATGCTCCGGACGGGCAAGGCCGGGGGCGGAGCCGATGCGGCCGTCGGGATAGCGGCGGCGGAAGTCGCGGGCGTCGTGGAAGCCGCCGGCCGGCGCCTGCTCCGGCTCCAGCGCCGCGGTCTTGATCGAGTCGGGATAGGCGTATTGCGTGACCGACACCTCGCTGGGGGTGGCGTGCGAGCCCTCCTTGCCCTGGTACAGCTCGCGCGACAGGCGGGCGACCTCGGCATTCTCCCACCAGCTCACCAGGGCGCAACGCAGGTCCGGCGCATCGCGGCCGCGCAGCGCCCGGTTCTCCGCATGGATCTCGTAGAAGGCGGCGCGGACGGTGGCGATGTTGCCGCCATGGCCGTTGACGAAGAAGAAGCGCTCGAACCCGTGTTCGGCCAGCGAGCCGACATAGTCGCGCAGCAGGGCGATCAGCGTCGACGGCTTCAGCGTCATCGAGCCGGGGAATTCCATATGGTGGACAGCCATGCCGACTGGAATCGTCGGGCCGACCAGCGCGCCGGTGGCGTCGCCGACGCCCTTCGCGATGACTTCGGCGCAGATGGCGTCGGTGCCGACCAGCCCGTTCGGCCCATGCTGCTCGGTCGAGCCGATCGGCATGATGATGCCCTTGGAGGTCTTGAGGTAGGTCTCGACCTCGGCCCAGGTGCTCAGGTGAAGCTGCACGGTGGCGGATCCTTTTCGACGATGCGTGCCGGGAATGCGGCCGGGAATGCGTTGGCCCTCATGTTAGGCGGCCGAACGGCTGCGACAACCGCTCCCTGCGCCGGGCGGGCATGACGGGGCTGTTGCGGTGTCTGCGCTCATCCCGTGCTGGCGCAATTTTCACGGCATGACTACAATCGCGTGCATTTTGCCCGCATGGGCGTCTGTATCGGGGTGCAGTGGTGGTTGCGCGCGTCAACACGGTGGCGTTCCAGGGCATCGAGGTGCTGGGGATCGACGTCCAGGTCCAGATGTCCGGCGGAATCGTCGCCTTCACCGTCGTCGGCCTGCCCGACAAGGCGGTCGGCGAAAGCCGGGAGCGGGTGCGCGCCGCGCTGCATGCGCTGGGGCTGGCGCTGCCGGCCAAGCGCATCACCGTCAACCTCGCCCCCGCCGACGTGCTGAAGGAGGGCAGCCATTTCGACCTGCCGATCGCGCTCGGCCTGCTGACGGTGATGGGGGTTCTGCCGGATGCGGAGATCGCCCGCTATGTCGCGCTGGGCGAACTGGCGCTGGACGGCGCGTTGACGCCGGTGGCCGGCGTGTTGCCCGCGGCCATCGACGCGCTGGCCAACGACCGCGGCCTGATCTGCCCGGCGGCCTGTGGTGGCGAGGCGGCCTGGGCCGGTCCCGATCTGGACGTGCTGGCGCCGGGCAACCTGCTGGCCCTCATCAACCATTTCAAAGGCACGCAGGTGCTGACCCCGCCCAAGCCGCGGCTGCAGGAACAGGACGCACCGCCGCCCGACCTGCGCGACGTCAAGGGCAACGAGACCGCCAAGCGTGCACTGGAGGTCGCCGCCGCCGGATCGCACAACCTTTTGATGATCGGGCCGCCCGGGTCCGGCAAGTCGATGCTGGCCGCCCGCCTGCCCGGCCTGCTGCCGCCGCTCGACCCGGCGGAGGCGCTGGAGGTATCGATGATCCACAGCGTCGGCGGACTGCTGGAGGGCGGGCGTCTGCTGCGCCAGCGCCCCTACCGCGCGCCGCACCAGTCCGCCAGCCTGCCGGCACTGGTCGGCGGCGGTACGCGGGCCAAGCCGGGCGAGATCTCCCTGGCGCATCAGGGCGTTCTGTTCCTCGACGAGTTGCCCGAATTCCCCCGCGCCTTGCTGGAGGCGCTGCGCCAGCCGCTGGAAACCGGCAAGGCGGTGGTCAGCCGCGCCAACCACCATGTGACCTATCCGGCCCGTGTGCAGCTGGTGGCGGCGATGAACCCCTGCCGCTGCGGCCATCTCGACGACGCATCGCTCGCCTGCGCGCGGGCGCCGAAATGTGCCGTGGATTATCAATCAAAAATCAGTGGGCCGCTATTCGACCGCATCGATCTGCACATCGACGTGCCGGCGGTCAGCCCCGCCGACCTCAGCCTGCCGCCGCCGGCGGAGGGCAGCGCCGAAATCGCCGCCCGCGTCGCCGTCGCCCGCGCCATCCAGGCGGAACGCTATGGCGGATTCGGTCCTTACCCGGCCGGGCGGTGCGGACGAACGCCGAGGCCGACGGCGAACTTCTGGAAAAGGTCGCCTCCCCCGACGCCCCCGGTCGCGCCCTGCTGACCGAGGCGGCGGAGCGGCTGAAGCTGTCCGCCCGCGGTTACCACCGGGTGATGCGGGTGGGGCGGACGCTGGCCGACCTGGACGGGGTCGAGGGAGTCAAGCGCCGCCATATCGCCGAGGCGCTGAGCTACCGGCGGATCGCGCCGGGGCGGTAGCGGTCCGGCGGATGCCGCTGCCGGGGCCGCGCTTCAGATCGGTTGCGTTCGTCAGCACTACGCCGGAGCGGGTCGGCCGATCATCTGCCGCAGCCGCCGTTCGAGCCCGCGGCCATATTTCACCACGGTGCCGGCCCACAGTCGGTTCTGCCAGCTCACCGCGGCCCGGCGATTGACGAAGAGGACGTCGGTGTTGTCCAGGGAGAATGGCAACATATGAAATCCCAGCGACCGCATCCGCCGCTTCACCGCCTCCACCGCCGGCCGCGTTTCGGGATAGAGGAAGTCGTGGAATTCGATGGTGATCTGATCGATGTCCGAAAACTCCTCGTCCGCAGCGGCCGCGAACATGTCCAATTCGGCACCCTCGATGTCGATCTTCAACAGAGCGACGCGGCCGATGCCGGAGCGGCGCCGGAACTCCGCCAGGGTCATGGCTTCGGCGCGGATGGTCCGAATCGCCTGCTCTCCAGGAGAACGGTTGAAGCCGCTCGCACAGCGGTTCGGATAGACATGGATGTCCAGGCTGCCCGATGCGCCGGAAATCGCAACCTGCTGAAGCGTCAGCCTGGGATGTCGGGCGATCTGTTGGGCACAATCGGGGACAGGCTCGGCTGAAAAGACCTTGCAGCCATACCGCTCGATGACGGTGTGCGCGAATTCTCCTTCGTTGCATCCGAAATCGAGCACAATGGAATTTTCGTCGATCAGGGAAAAAAATGTGTGCTCGCAAATACGGTCTAACTTGATCATTCTAAAATCTCTGCGCGTCAGCTAAAAATTTCTACATTTTCGTGGATATATTTGTTGCTTCATATTCAATATAGCTGCTTTTTATAAAATCACGGCCCCTCGAATACCGGGGGCTTGCCCGCCCCTGGACAGACGGTCGCCGGCACCGACTCCTGTTCCACGAAGGTCACGGCGGCGGCCATGGCGCAGTCCTCGCTGGAGGTCACGATGTGACTGGCGGCGCGGAAGACCAGATGGCGGCTCTTCGGCAGGGTGGCGGCGGCACGGTCGCCCCAGTCCGGCGGGGTGACGGGATCGTAGGCGCCGGACAGCAGCAGGACCGGCACCGGGCTGGCGACCGGCAGGCGCTCGGCCGGCTCCTGGTGGCCGGCGGGCCAGAGACGGCAGACGCGCCGGCCCGGATCGTCGGCGGCGACGAGCCCGTAGGGGGCATAGCGGCGGGCGTTGTCGGCGCGCTTCTGCGGGTCGGCGGTGTTGACCGACTCGCGGCATTCGACGGAAAAGGCCAGCCCGTCGGCGACCTCCGGATCGCCCAGCCAGTTGGTCGGTGCCCACTCGGCCAGCGTGGCGTATTGGCCGCGGACGGCGCGGTCGAGCATGATCGGCAATGCCGGTACCGCTTCGCTGACCGCCATCGCCTCCAGTCCGGCGGCGATGATCGCTCCGCCGGTCAGCCGCAGGGCACGGCGCGTTTCATGATCGCCGACGACGATGTCGACGGGGTTGCGGTCCAGCCGTTCGACCAGGGAGAGGAAGCGCTTCTCCAGGTCGGGAAAGGCGGAGCGGCAGTTCCGGTTGGCGGCGCAGTCGTCGAACAGCCGGCGGTAGGCACGCTGGGCCAGCCCGGCCATCTCCTCCTGCGCGTTGACGTCGGGCGGATAAATGCTGTCGAACACGGCGGTGCGGACGCGGCCACCCTGCCGCCGCAGGATCTCCAGCCCGACGCGCGTGCCGTAGGACACCGCGAACAGATTCACCCGTTGGGCGCCCAACGCGGTGGCGATGTCCAGGGCATCCTCCGCTGCGACGGGGGTGGAGAACTGGGTGGTGTCCAGCCCGGCCGCCTCCAGCCGCGCGACGCAGGCGCCGATTGCCGCCCGTTCCTCCACCGCCCGCTGTTCGCGCGTCTGCGGCCGGGTGCCGCGGGTGGCGCCGACGGCGTCCAACTCCGGGCAATCGGTATCCGGCTCCGCCCGGCCGACGCCGCGCGGATCGAACAGGATCAGGTTGCGGGTGCGGCGGAAGGGGGCCGACAGCTCCCACCAGACCTCCATCCGCTCTTCCGTCGCCTCGCCGGTGCCGAAGGGGGAGGCGCCGGGACCACCCTCCAGAAACAGCACCGGGTCCGGGTCGGGCTGGCGCGCGGTGCTGAGCAGCACGGCGACCGGCAGGCGCAGGCTGCGGCTGTTGGCGCGGTCGCGCCGTTCAGGCACCGCCACCGTCCCACACAGCGCCGCTTCGCCGTCGGGAACGGTGAACCAGCAGGGGCCAGGGGTGAAGCGCGCCTCCGCCGCCGTGGGTAGGGCCCACAGCGCGCCCATCACCATGGCAGCCGCCGCGAGCGCAGCCCGCAGCTTGCGGGCGGAGCGCACCGCTTTCGGCCATACGGGAGAGGGGAGAATGGACACGGACGGACGACCTGACCCTGATGGATGGAGTACCGCAGACGGCTTTGGGCGGCGGCTTTGTGTTTGACCGAGCGTCCTTCGCTTGTCCAGAGGCGCCCGGCTCCAACCCAGGCGACGGCAAAACGGACGGCAAGTGATGCTGATCTGCAACAAGCGTGCGGCAAAGATCACGCCGTTGCCGGACGGACGGGTTGACGGAACACATCCGGGCGCGGAATTATTTCGGCACCAGAGGCCCAACCGGCGGAGCCTCTCTTTCTCAGGAGCAGATCATGCCGACCTTGTGGACGGCGATGCGGAGCCGCTGGCTCGATTCCGGAGCATCCTCCGGACCGGGCCGATTGTGCGACCACCTGCGGCGCGACATCGGATTGGCGGACGGGGAGGCGGCGGATGGAGAAGAACCTCAGCTTGCCTGCCGTCTTCCGCCTTTTCACATCCGCGATCGGAACCTATCGGACGCGCGGACATTTTTGACCTTGCAACCGTATCGCTGACCGGCGATACCGGATCCGCCGGCCTCTCACGCCGGCATCATTCAACCCCTGGAGAGTATCGATGAAAGCCATCGTAACCACCGCCTGGACCCGCCGATCGGGCGGTCCGGCCATCACCGCCGCTCATATGGCCGCCAATCATGCCCAACCGGCCCGTCTTCTTCCCGCACCCTTCGAACGTGAATTCCGGATATCGAGAGGATCCCATGTGTGTCTTTCTGGGTTTTTGCGGTCATCGTCTCTTCGTTGAACACGCCCGCTGGGCATCGCCGGCCGGGTCCTTCGACCTGCGGCGTGAGAACGGGGAAGTCATCCTATGGCTTGGACGCCTGAACATCATCTACACACCGGCCCGTTGGGGACCACCCTCCCGCGCTGCATAGCGCGCGGCGCCGCGGAGACCTGCTGAATGCCGGCCCGCGTTCGTCATGACGAGGTCCTTACCGTCGTCCAGGTGCTTGAGGCGTTCCGCAAGCTCGACCCCGACCTGCCCATCCAGTATGCGCTGAGTTTCATGACCATCGCGCAGAGCGAAGGCATTTCCATCGGCGAACTGGCGGAACGCCTGGGCATCGCCCAATCCTCCGCGTCGCGCAACGTCGCGGCGCTCAGCCGCTGGCACAGCTTCGGCAAGGCCGGCCTCGATCTGGTGCAGGCGCAGGAAGACCCGCGCGAGCGCCGCCGCAAGATCGTCACCCTGACCGACAAGGGCCGAGAGTTCCTGGACGCGCTGCGCGCCATCGTGAACCCGCCCGAACAGCGCCGCCCCGCCAGGACGGCCTGATTTTCGCAGCCCTGATCTTTGTAGCTAAGCGACCCCGTTCAGCGCCGTGCGCAGCATCCCCACCAGCGTGCGCACCGCCAGCTCCTGCCGCTCCAGCGCCAGACCGCCGAACCGCCGCAGCTCCTTGGCTCGTTCGGGCAGCGGCGGCATGTGGAAGAAGCCGTAGGGGATATCCAGGTCGGCGCTCTCGATGATGTGGCGCGCCCGGTAGAACAGATGGTTGCCGAGGAAGCCGCCGGAGAAATCGCCGAATGTCACCGGCAGCCCGGCCATCGACAACTCCCGCATCACCCGCGGCACCGGCAGGGTGCTGCCATAGGCGGTCGGCCCGTCGGGCACGATGTCGGCATGTTCCCGCACCATGCCGGCGGCATCGGGCAGCGGGCTTTCGTCGCGGTTCCAGGCCAGACGCTCCAGCCGGATGTAATCGCTCGACTCGAGGTAGGCGAAGCCGAGTGCCGCCAGCGGCCGGTGTTCTGCCAGCAGCTCGGCGAAGGCCTCACCACAGGCGTCATAGAGAGGGGGCAGAGTGGCGGTGACGACCCCCGGCTCCCCCGCCAGCCGGTCCATCAGCAGGGCGGTCGGATCGGCCGTCCAGGGATGGTCTGAATCGGGAGCCGGCTCGCCGTCCGGGAGGTTCCCGAACGGCGCGAAGCCGGTGAGCAGGATGGGAGCCGTCACGGGGCAGGCATCCTTACAGTCACTTCCTTACGGCCGCAGCAGGCCGATGATGTCCTTGACGTCGTTCAGGTTCTTCTCCGCGATGGCGGCGGCGCGCTCGCCGCCCTTCTTCAGCAGCCGGTCGATCTCCGCCTTGTCGGCCAGCAACTCCTTCATGCGGGTGGTGATCGGCGCCAGCTTGTCCACCGACAGGTCGACCAGCGACTTCTTGAAGTCGGAGAACTGGGCGCCCGCGAACTGCGCCAGCACCTGCTCGCGCGACTGGCCGGCCAGCGCACCATAGATGGTGACGAGGTTGTCGGCCTCAGGGCGGGCCTCCAGCTCGGTCACCGTCTCCGGCAGGGGTTCCGGGTCGGTCTTTGCCTTGCGGATCTTCTGCGCGATGGTGTCGGCGTCGTCGGTCATGTTGATGCGCGAATATTCGGACTCGTCCGACTTCGACATCTTCTTCTTGCCGTCGCGCAGGCTCATCACCCGCGTCGCCTCGCCCAGGATCTGCGGCTCGGGTAGCGGGAAGAACTCGGTCTCATAGCGGCGGTTGAAGGCGCCGGCGATGTCGCGCGCCAGTTCCAGATGCTGCTTCTGGTCCTCGCCCACCGGCACATGGGTCGCCTTGTAGAGCAGGATGTCGGCGGCCATCAGGGTGGGGTAGGCGTACAGGCCCAGATTGGCCATGTCCTTCTGCTTGCCGGCCTTTTCCTTGAACTGCGTCATGCGGTTCAGCCAGCCCAGCGGCGTGTGGCAGGACAGGATCCAGCTCAGCTCGGCATGGCCGGAGACCACCGACTGATTGAACAGGATGTTCTTGTCCGGGTCGATGCCGGCGGCGATGTAGGCCGCGGCGACCTCGCGGATGTTGTTGCGCAGGACGTCCGGGTCCTGGTCGATCGTCAGCGCGTGCAGGTCGACGACGCAGAAGATGCACTCGTAGCTGTTCTGCAGTTCCACCCAGTTGCGCAGCGCCCCCAGATAGTTGCCGAGGTGAAGCTGCCGGGTCGGCTGCATGCCGGAGAAAATGCGGTTCACGGGTGGTCTCGCTCGAAAACTCTGGGAGGCGGCAGTTATCGCCCCCCGAAGTCCGCCGGTCAAGGCGCGGCGCGCTCATCACGGCCGTCCGCGCGGATCGTCGCGGCCGGGTGGCGTCGGTTGTATTGAATGCGCTTGTGTGCTACCGCCGCGTTCGTGTGGTTGGGCGGGGCCGGACCCGCCGCCCCCGCCACACGAGAAGGAGAAGAAGGATGAAAGAGATCCTTGCCCTTCTGGTCCCGATCCTGGAGATCATCAAGCGCGTGCTTGATATCCTCCGCGGTTACGCTGGACCAGGGAGCGGCGAGATACGAGCTCGCCGCTCCCACGGTTCAAGGTAATATCAACCCCCATGCCCTGCAAGGGTATGCGAGCCTCGGCTTCCCGAAAGAATTGCACAAACCCTCGCCACGCTCCCGCGGGCCATATCCTTACTTCTCCGCGCGGCGACGCTCGATGGCATCCCACAGCAGGGCTTCCAGCTGCACGCCATTCAGGCGGTTGATCTCCTGGATGCCGGTGGGGGAGGTGACGTTGATCTCCGTCATGTAGTCGCCGATCACGTCGATGCCGACGAAGACCAGACCCTTCTCGCGCAGCACCGGGCCGATGGCGGCGCACATCTCGCGCTCGCGCGCGGTCAGCTCGGTCTTTTGGGCGCTGCCGCCGGCGTGGAAGTTGGCGCGGGCCTCGCCCTCCAGCGGCATGCGGCTGACCGCGCCCACCGGCTCGCCGTCGACCAGGATGATGCGCTTGTCGCCCTGGCGGATTTCCGGCAGGTACTTCTGCACGATCACCGGCTCGCGGTAGAGCTGGGTGAACAGCTCCAGCAGGGAGCCGAGATTCTCGTCATCCGGCTTCAGGTGGAAGACGCCGGCGCCGCCGTTGCCGAACAGCGGCTTGACGATGATGTCCTTGTGTTCCGCCCGGAACTCCAGAATGGCCTGCTTGTCGCTGGTGATCAGCGTCGGCGGCATCAGGTCGGGGAACTTGGTGATGAACAGCTTTTCCGGCGCGTTGCGGACCTCGGCCGGGTCATTGACCACCAGAACCTTGGGCTGCACATGCTCCAGCAGATGGGTGGAGGTGATGTAGGCCATGTCGAAGGGCGGGTCCTGCCGCAGCAGGATGACGTCCATCGTCGACAGGTCGGTCACCACCGGCTCGCCCAGCGTGTAGTGAGCGCCGCGCTGGCGTACCACCGTCATCTCGCGCACGCGGGCGGTCAGGCGGTTGCCGGTCAGGATCAGGTCGCGCGGGTGGTAGTGGTACAGGCGATGGCCGCGCTTCTGCGCTTCCAGCGCCATCATGAAGCTGGAATCGGTGTCGATGTTGATCGACTCGATGGGGTCCATCTGGAAGGCGACGGCGAGGCTCATGATGGGTCTCCGGACCTCTGCGAACGGGGTCAGTTCAGGCGGTTCTTCAACTGCTGGATCAGCGAGGCGGTCTGGTGGCGGTGATGGTCGTCGCCGGTCAGCGCCATGAAGGTCTCCAGCGCGGTGATGGCGTCCTTCAGGTTGCCGGCATGGGCCTCCAGAAGGCCGGTCTCGCGCCACAGCGACGGCTCGTGCGGGGCGAACAGGCGCATCGCCTCCAGCACCTCCAGCGCCTTCGGCACCTCGTGGGCCGACAGGTGGCGCAGCTTGATGTTGTTCTGCAGGCGCAGCAGCACGTCGCGGTTCGACACCGGCTGGTAATGGCCGGGCTCCAGCTCGGCGGCACTGCCGGCGGTGGCCTTCAGCAGGTCGCGCAGGTCGACGACGCTGCGGGTCTGCCCCTCGTTGAAGGGGTCGATGATGGCGCGCGCCCCGTCCTTCTCGATGCGGACCAGGAAATGGCCGGGGAAATTCAGCCCCACCATTGGCCAGCCCTGCGAGCGGGCGGCATGCATATAGAGGATGCCGAGCGCCACCGGCAGGCCGCGCCGGCGGTCGATCACCCGCAGCAGGTTGGCGTTCTGCAGGTCGTCGTAGGTGTCGTGGTCGCCGGCATAGCCGTGACGCCCACCGATCACCGCATGCAGATGCGCGATGCGCGTCTCCAGCCTGTCGTCGGCGGCATCCTGTGCCGCGACGCGGGCGGCCAGATCTTCGACGATGGCGCGGATATGGGCGCGATAGGGGGCGAGGTCGGCGTTCGGCAGCTCCAGCGCGCCCAGCGCCAGGGCGGCTTCGGCCAGATCGATCTCGTCGTCCGGCTGGTCGCCGATCCGGCGCAGGATTTCGCGGGCTTCCGCGCGGTTGCTCAAGACTGTCGCCCCTTCAAAATCGTCCCCTCACAGTCTCCAGGCATCGACCAGATGACGGGGCCAGGCCCAAGGGGTAACCAGCATCACGTCGAAGCGCAAGACATAGCCGGCATAGCGCGGGTTGGCGCCGAGGAAGGCATGGGCGGCACGGGCCAGCCGGCCGCGCTGGCGGGCGTTCAGCGCCTCGTTGGCGGTGTCCCAGTCGCCGCGGGCCTTCACCTCGACGATGGCGATGGTCTTTCCGCGCTTCGCCACGATGTCGATCTCGCCCATCGGCGTGCGCAGGCGGCTGGCCAGGATGCGGTAGCCGCGCAGCCGCAGCGACAGGCGGCACAGCGCCTCCGCCCGGCGGCCCAGGCTTTCGGCACGCAGGCGCCGCGCATCCAGGTCGGTCATTTCGCCTTCTCCTCCCGCTGCAGCTCGAGCGCGCGGGCGTAGACGGTGCGCTTATGCTGGCCGGTGCGGGCGGCGACGTCGGCGGCGGCGTCGCGCACCGACAGGCGGGTCAGCGCCTCGCGCAGCAGGGCGTCCACGTCGGCCTCGCCCGGCGTCGCCTCCTCTCCCGGCGGGCCGATGACCAGCACGACCTCGCCGCGGGGCGGGCCGGCCTCGGCATAATGGGCGGCGAGATCCGGCAGGGTGCCGCGGCGGACCTCCTCGTACAGCTTGGTCAGTTCGCGGGCGACGGCGGCCTCGCGCGGGCCCAGGATGTCGGCGAGGTCGGCCAGCGACTCCGGCAGGCGCTGCGGCGATTCGAAGAAGACAAGCGTCGCGGGTACGCCCTTCAGCTCGCCGGCGGTGGCGCGGCGCGCGCTGCTCTTGTTCGGCAGGAAGCCGGCGAACAGGAAGCGGTCGGTCGGCAGGCCGGACAGCACCAGCGCCACCAGCGGGGCCGAGGCGCCGGGCAGGGTGGTCACCGCCACGCCTTCCGCCACGCAGTCCCGCACCAGCTTGTAGCCGGGATCGGAGACCAGCGGCGTGCCGGCATCGGTGACCAGCGCGATGGCCTCGCCCTTTTTCATGCGTTCGATCAGGACCGGACGCATCTTTGCGGCGTTGTGTTCGTGGTAGGAGACAAAGGGGGTGTGGATGCCGTGGATGCCCATCAGCTTTGCGGTGACGCGCGTGTCCTCGCAGGCGATGGCGTCGGCCCGCTTCAGCGTGTCGAGCGCGCGCAGCGTGATGTCCGCGGCGTTTCCGATGGGGGTAGCCACGACATGGAGTCCGCCCGCGAGTTTACTTGGCGCGGCGAGGGGGCTACCTTGAGCGCCACTTTCGGCCGAGTCACCCGGATTCATGGCTGGGACCATGCCTTGGGTCTCGCCTTCGGTTCCGGCGGCCGTTTCAGCAGATGTGGAGACGATTGGTGGCACGCTTGGCAACAGCTTTCTCACAGGGTCTGAAACGTCACGGCGTGGCAGCCTTGCTGGTCGCCGGCCTGTTGTCGGCCTGTTCGACTTTAAGCGCGCCGCCGCGGGTGGCACAAGCGCCGCAACCGGCTCCCGCCCCGGTGGCTCCCCTGCCGGAGACGCAAGGCCCGGTCAAGGTGGCGGTGCTGGTGCCGCTCAGCGGCCAGAGCGCGGCCATCGGCCAGTCCATGCTGGACGCCGCCCAGATGGCGCTGTTCGACATGGCCGGCGACCAGTTGCAGCTGTTGCCGCGCGACACCAAGGGCACGCCGAACGGCGCCGCCGACGCGGCACGCCAGGCGCTGGCCGAGGGCGCGCGTCTGATCATCGGCCCGCTGTTCGCCGCCGATGTCGCCGCGGTGCGCCCGATTGCGCAGAATGCCGGCATCGACGTGCTGGCCTTCACCAACGACGCCGCCCAGGCCGGCAACGGCACCTATGTGATGGGCTTCGTTCCGGCCGATCAGGTCAGCCGCGTCGCCAGCTACGCCCGGTCGCGCGGAGCGACGCGCTTCACCGTGCTGGCGCCGCGCTCCCCCTACGGCGACGCGGTGGTCAACGCCATGCAGGCCATCGCGCCGCGTCTGGGCGCCATGACCACGCAGGTCGAGCGCTATGACCCGGCCATCACCGACCTGTCGGTCCCGGCCAAGCAGGTGGCGCAGGAAACCCCGCAGCCGCAGGCGGTGATGCTGGCCGAGGGTGGGCAGCGCGCCCAGGGCATCGCCCAGGCGCTGGCCGCCAACGGCGTGCAGCCGCAGCAGGTCAAGCTGCTGGGCACCGGCCTGTGGGACGACAGCTCGCAGGGGGCACTGGGGCAGGAGCCGGCACTGGTCGGCGCGCTCTACGCCGCCCCGGCGCCGCAGACCCGCGCCCGCTTCGAGTCTCAGTTCGAGCAGGTCTACGGCCGCAAGCCGCCGCGCATCGCCACGCTGGCCTATGACGCGACCTCCATCGCCGCGGTGCTGACCCGCAGCGGCGGCCCGGTTCCGTTCGACCGCATGGCGATGACCAACCCGAACGGCTTCGAAGGTCTGGACGGCCTGTTCCGCCTGCGGTCCGACGGCATGGTCGAACGCGGGCTTGCGGTGATGGAGATCACCCCGACCGGCGCCCGCGTGGTCGACCCGGCCCCGCCCAGTTTCGAGATGCTGGGGCAGTGACGGATACGAAAAAGCCCTCTCCCGAACCGGGAGAGGGCTTTTTCCGTTGCCGGTATCCTTACTTACGCCCGCGCCCGCAGATAGGGGGTCAGGCGCCATTCGGCGAACTTGATCAGGCGGGTGGCGATGAAGTTCAGCACCAGATAGATCGCGCCGGCGACGATGAACAGCTCGAAGACCGCGAAGGTCTGGGCGATCATGCGGCGGGCGATGCCGGTGACTTCCATCAGCGTGATGGTGCTGGCGAGCGAGGTCGCCTTGACCATCAGGATCACCTCGTTGCCGTAGGCCGGCAGCATCTGGCGGATCGCCACCGGCAGCACGATGCGGCGGAAGGCAAGCGCCCGCGACATGCCGCAGGCCCGCGCCGCCTCCACCTGCCCCTGCGGCACCGACAGGATGGCCCCGCGCAGGACCTCGCTGGTGTAGGCGCCGGTGTTCAGCGTCAGCGCCAGGATGGCGCACCAGTAGGGCTCGCGCAGAAAGGGCCAGAGGAAGCTGTCGCGGATGAACTCGAACTGGCCCAGCCCGTAATAGACCAGGAAGATCTGCACCAGCAGCGGCGTGCCGCGGAAGACGAAGACATAGGCCGCGGCCAGCGTCTCCACCACGCGGTTGCCCGACAGCCGCAGAAGCGCGACGGCGAAGGCCACCAGCGCGCCCAGCGCCAGCGACCCCAGGATCAGCTGCAGCGTCAGCGACAGGCCGCCGAGCATGCGGGGCAGGCTGTCCCACATCAGTTGCCAGTTCATGGCCTCAGGCCCTCCGGACGCCGCGATTGGCGGAGATTTCGGCGCGGTTGAACAGCGCCGTCGAAATGGTGGTCAGCACCAGATAGAGCACGGCGGCGGTGCCGTAGAACAGGAAGGGCTGGCGCGTGGCGCCCGCCGCCAGATGGGTCACCCGCATCAGTTCGGCCAGCGCCGTCACCGACACGAGCGCGGTGTCCTTCAGCGTCAGCTGCCAGACATTGCCGAGACCGGGCAGGGCGAAGCGCAGCGTCTGCGGCACCAGCACCCGGCGCAGGATCAGCCAGCGGCTCATGCCGCAGGCGCGCGCCGCCTCGATCTGGCCGAAGGGGACCGACTGCACCGCGCCGCGGATCACCTCGGTCGAATAGGCGCCGGAGATCAGGCCGACCGCCAGCACGCCGATGGTGAAGGCATCCAGGTCGATCCGGCCGTCATAGCCGAAGGCCGCGGCGATGGAGGTGGCGACCCCGCTGCCGCCGAAGAACAGCAGATAGATCACCAGCAGTTCGGGGATGCCGCGGACGATGGTGGTGTAGAAGTCGGCCAGGACGTTCAGCGCCAGCGAGTGGCTGAGCTTGGCCGAGGCGCCGAGCGACCCGACGACGATGCCGAAGGCGAAGGCCGACACGGCGACCGCGACGGTCATCGCGGTGCCCATCAGAAGCTGTCCGCCCCAGCCGTTGGGACCGAAAGAAAGGAGTTCCAGCATTGGTACGCCCGGTAAGGCCCGCCGGGCGCGGCGCGGTCGGCCGGCCGTACGGGGTTCAGCGAACGGAGATCAAGCGATGACAGGCAATGACAAGTATCGACCTGGGGGAACGACCGGCGCCCGGTTGCCGAAGGCCACCGGGCGCCGTTCCGATCAGGCAGACGGACCGAAGATCCGCCTTACTTGGGGGAGATGTCGTAGCCGAAATGCTGGGTGCTCAGCTTCTTGACGGTGCCGTCCTTCAGCGCCTCGGCGATCGCCTTGTCGAACATCGCCTTCAGGTCGGCGGTGTCCTTGCGCAGGCCGACGCCCATGCCCTCGCCGATCACGCCGCCGATGAAGTTCGGGCCGACGATGACCATCTTGTCCGGCGTGGCCTTCACCACCGCCTCGACCACCGACCGGTCGCCCAGCATGGCGTCGACGCGGCCGGAGCTGAGATCGATGCCGGCATTGTCGATCTTGTCGTAGGTGCGCATGGTCACCTTCGGCAGATGCTTGTCCATGAAATCGGCCTGGATGGTCGACACCTGGACGCCGACGGCCTTGCCCTTCAGGGCGTCGGCCAGCTTCTCCAGCACCGGCTTGGCCTTGCCCTGGTCGTTCAGGTCGACGCGGTCGGCGCCGAGATTCAGAGACTTGGCCAGCGGCGAATCGGTCATCACGGCGAACACCGACGGCTCGGTGCCGTAGGGGACCGAGAAGTCGATGACCTTCTTGCGCTCGTCGGTGATGGTCATCGCCGACATGATGGCGTCGTACTTGCCCTGCTGCAGGGCCGGGATGATGCCGTCCCAATCCTGGGCGACGAACTCGCAGGACACCTTCATGCGCTTGCACAGGTCGTTGGCGAGATCGACCTCGAAGCCGACCAGCTTGCCCGAGGTGTCGGTGGCGTTCCACGGAGGATAGGCGCCCTCGCTGGCGATGCGGACCGTCTTCCATTCCTTGGCGCCGGCGGCGCCGGCGGCGGCGACGGCCATCATGGCGCCGAGCGCCAGGGCCGAAACGATCTTCTTCAACGAACACACTCCTCTGTTCGGTTCGCCCGTTCTCTGGCCCCTGCCGGGGCCGGGCTGTTTCTGACGGTCCGGTCCTGCCCTCTGCCTCGTCCCCTCACGCCGCGCCGGACAGATGGCGCGAGAGGAACTGCCGCACCCGGTCCGAGTCGGGGTCGGTCAGCACCTTGTCGGGTGACCCCTCCTCCTCGATCCGCCCCTGGTGCAGGAAAACCACCTTGGACGCCACTTCGCGGGCGAAGCCCATCTCGTGCGTTACCAGGATCATCGTGTTGCCTTCGTCCGCCAACTGGCGGATGACGCGCAGAACCTCGCCGACCAGTTCGGGGTCGAGCGCCGAGGTCGGCTCGTCGAACAGCATGACCTTGGGCTGCATGGCGAGCGCGCGGGCGATGGCGGCGCGCTGCTGCTGGCCGCCCGACAGCTGAACCGGATAGGCGTCGGCCTTGGCCAGGATGCCGACCTTGTCCAGCAGCATGCGGGCGCGGTCGACGGCTTCCGCCTTCGGCACGCCCAGCACATGCACCGGCGCCTCGATCACATTCTGCAGGATGGTCATGTGGGTCCAGAGGTTGAAGCTCTGGAACACCATGCCGAGGCTGGTGCGGATGCGCTCCACCTGACGGGTGTCGGCGGGGACGCTGGCGCCGCCGCGCGTCTTCTTCAGCGCGATGGCCTCGCCGCCGATGACGACCCGTCCGTCGTCCGGGATCTCCAGCATGTTGATGCAGCGCAGCAGCGTGCTCTTGCCCGAGCCCGACGAGCCGATCAGCGTGATGACGTCGCCCTCGCGGGCGGTCAGCGAGACGCCCTTCAGCACCTCCAGCTCGCCGAACCGCTTGTGCAGATCCTCCACGACGACGGCGGCGGGAGCGGACTCGCTGACTGGCGGGTGACGGTGCATGCGCGAAAAACCGGCTGGTTCGGGTGGCGGGTGACGGTCGCGCCGACGCGGCGGGCCGAGGCGGCCGGCCATGGCGTCGGTATGACCATTGCGGCACAGGCTAGACCGGGGCATGCGCGTTTCGCAACGCAGATTTCACATCAAATGCACGTTAAGCCGCTTGTGTCCGAAAACAGTGCGTCACCACAACAAAAGTACCAGAATCTGCGGCCCCAGGATACGCAGGCACATCGCCAGCGGATAGACGGTGGCGTAGGCCAGCGCCGGCGCCTCCGACGCGACCAGCGCGTTGGCATAGGCCAGCCCCGGCGGGTTGGTCTGCGACCCGGCAAGCACGCCGCAGATGGTCAGGAAATTCAGCTTCATCAGCCCGCGTGCGACCAGCCCGGTCAGCATCAGCGGCACCAGCGTCACCAGCACGCCCCACATCATCCAGGGCCAGCCGGCGCCGCTGGCCAGCGTGGCGACGAAACGGTCGCCCGAGGCGATGCCCAGAACGGCGAGGAACAGGATGATGCCGATCTCGCGCAGCGCCAGATTGGCGGCCGGCGGCATGAACCACACCAGCGGCCCGACATGGCCGACGCGGCCCAGGATCAGCGCGACGATCAGCGGCCCGCCGGCAAGGCCGAGGCGCAGCGGCGCCGGCATGCCCGGCAGGAAGATCGGGATGGCGCCCAGCGCCGCGCCCAGCGCGATGCCCAGGAACATCGGGATCATCTCCACCTGCTGCAGCTTGCGGGCGGAGTTGCCGAAGACCCGGCCGACGGCGGCGAGGCTGTCCGGCCGGCCGATCACCGTCAGGATGTCGCCGAATTGCAGCTTCAGCGCCGGGGTCGGCACCAGCTCCACGCCCGACCGGTTGACGCGGCTGACCACCACGTCATGGGCGTCCTGCAGGTTCAGCGCCGCGATCGACTTGCCCAGCACGCCATTGTTGGTGACGACGATGCGCTCCCATTTCAGGTCAGTGCCCTTGGTGGTCAGCGGCCGGTCGAACTCCTGTCCCAGCAGGCTCCGCACCTGTTCCAGCTTCGGCCGCGGCCCGACCACATGCAGCACGTCGCCCAGCGTCAGGCAGGTGTTGTTGTGGGGGACGCACAGCGTGCCGTCGCGCAGCAGGCGGGAGGCGACCACGCCATGGTCGCACAGCGCGTCGATGGAGCCGAGCGGCCGGCCCGCAAGCTCCGGGTTGCGCACGGTCAGGTCCATGGTCTCCAGAGTCGACACCTCGGCGCGGCGGCATTCCTCGAAGCGGGCGGCCTCGGCCTCCGGGTCGATGCGGAACAGGATGCGGACGGCGGCCATCGCCAGCAGGTTGCCGGCGATGCCGAAGGGGTAGGTGACGGCGAAGGCAAGGCCGGGCAGGGCCATCACCGCCGCATCGGCCCCGACCTCCGTCAGCACCTGCTGGGTGGCGGCGAGCGCCGGTGCGTTGGTCACCGCGCCGGCGAACACGCCGAGCGAGGAGCCCAGCGACAGCGCCCCCGACGACACGAGCGCCGCGGTCAGCAGGATGCTGGAGCCCACCATCAGCAGCGCCAGCCCGTTCAGCGCCAGCCCGCTGCGGCGCAGCGCCGCGAAAAAGCCGGGGCCGACCTGGATGCCGATGGTGTAGACGAACAGGATCAGGCCGAAATCGCGGATGAAGTCCATCATCTCCGGGTTGAAGGCGATGCCCGCCTGCTTGGCGATATGTCCGCCGGCGATGCCGGAGAACAGCACCCCGCCGATGCCGAGCCCGACCCCGCGGATCTTGATATGGCCGAGCGCCACGCCCGCCGCCGACACGAGACCGAGCATGAGCACCACCCGCGCGATCGGCGGCATGGCCTGGAGGATGTCTGCGAAAGCCGACATGGCGCAACTCGCTTCCTGAACACATTTGGGCAAACCGCCGCCGTGTTCGGTGGGAGCCCGGATGACTGCGGCGCTCCCCCTTCGATCGGGGCAGATTGGCGCGACGATGCGGCAGGATGGCGGGCAAAGCGTTGATTCAGAACAAGTGCCCGGCCTTTAGCCGTGACAATCCCGGCACCCGGCGCTGCGGCAAACGCATGGAAGTGCAGCGCTTCGAGGCATGCGGCCCGTCATGGGGCGGCGTCCGATTCCTCGAACTCCATCCAAATTTTGCCATTTTCTTCCCATAGACCTTGTCTCAAGCAACCGGCCCCGCAGGTCGCGCACCGGCGTTCCCCCTAGCGCCACCGCAGCGACGAATGGAAGCCGTTCCACAAGGTATCGACCGGCCGGACCCGGCCGGACGCAAGGCCATCGCGAGAACCCCCTCGCGGTGGCCTTTTCTTTTGGGCGGGTTCTTTCGGGCGGGGCGGCGGCGGGAAGCTGCGACAGCATTCTTGCTCCGGCTTTCCCGTTCCCCTGTGCTATAGCAGCGCCTCCCTCAACCGGAAGCGCGACCCGTTCCCATGCCCGTCTTCGCCGGATCAGAGCTGACCTGCCTGCGTGGCGACCGTCTGGTCTTCACCGGGCTGGAGTTCCGCATTGCCCCCGGCGGCGCCTTGGTGCTGCTCGGCCCGAACGGCAGCGGCAAGTCCAGCCTGCTGCGGGTGATGGCCGGGCTGCTGAAGCCGCTGCGTGGGACGCTGGGCTGGGATGGGGTGCCGGTTTCCGAGGATCCCGACGGTCACCGGTCGCGGGTGCAGTATGTCGGCCATCTCGACGCGGTGAAGCCGGTGCTGACGGCGGCGGAGAATCTCGCCTTCTGGGCGGCGCTGGCCGGGGCCGCCGATCCGGCCGCCAACGCGCGGGCCGCACTCGACCGCCTGGGTGTGCCGCACATCGCCGGGGTGCCGGGTCGCTACCTGTCGGCCGGGCAGAAGCGCCGGCTGAACCTGGCGCGGCTTCTCGCTGCACCTGCGACGCTGTGGCTGCTGGACGAGCCGACCGTGGCGCTCGACCGCGCCGCCATCGCCCTGTTCGAGGGGCTGATCGCCGAACACCGCGCCCAGGGCGGCATGGTGGTGCTGTCCACCCACACCGACATCGCCACCCCCGGCGGCGAGGAACTGCATCTGGACGAGTTCGCCCCCTACGCCGACGATGAAGAGGCCGGCGACGAGGACTACGAGGAAGAAGGGGCTGCGCCATGAGCCGTTTCCTGCGCCTTGTCGCGCGCGACCTGCGGCTGGCGCTGCGCCAGGGGTCGGACGCCACCATCGCCGTCATGTTCTTCGTGCTGTGCGTGGTGCTGTTCCCCTTCGGCGTCGGGCCGGAGCCGAACATCCTCGCCCGCATCGCTGCCGGCGTGATCTGGGTGGCGGCGCTGCTCGCCTCGCTGCTGTCGCTGGAGCGGCTGTTCCAGACCGATTACGAGGATGGGTCGCTGGAACTGCTCTCGCTCTCCCCCCTGCCGCTTGAGGCCGCGGTTCTGGCGAAGACGCTGGCCCATTGGCTGGTCACCGGCGTGCCGCTGATCGTCGCCGCACCGCTGCTGGCCGTTCTGCTGAACATGGATGCGGAGGGGTTCGGCGTGCTGGTGCTGACGCTGACTCTGGGCACGCCGATCCTCAGCCTGATCGGCGCCATCGGGGCTGCGCTGACCCTGGGCGCGCGGCGCGGCGGCGTGCTGCTGTCGCTGCTGATCCTGCCGCTTTACATTCCGGTGCTGATCTTCGGCGCCGGCGCCATCGACGCGGCGATCAACGGGCTGACCCCGCGCCCGCACCTGCTGCTGCTCGCCGGCATCCTCGCCGCCGCCCTGCCGCTGGCCCCCTGGGCCGGAGCCGCGGCCCTGCGGCAGGCGGTGGAGTAGGGGGCAACCGCACCCTTACGACTTTGTCGCCTTCTCCGGCAGCAGCTTCTCGATCGCCTCGCGCACCTTGTCCGACTCGGGATCGGTCATGGTGGAGAACCAGGACACCAGCTTGCCGTCCGGCCCGACCAGATATTTGTGGAAGTTCCAGCGCGGCTTGGCGAGGAAGCCCAACTCGTCGGCCGCCCAGCGGTAGAAAGGATGGGCGCCGTCGCCCGACACCACCGTCTTGTCGGTCATCGGGAAGTCGATGCGGTAGTTGACCTCGCAGAAATCCTTGATCTGGCTGGCGTTCCCCGGCTCCTGGCCGCCGAAATCGTCCGACGGCACGCCGACCACCACCAGTCCGCGGTCGCGGTAGCGCTGCCACAACGCCTCCAGCCCCTTGTATTGCGGAGTGAAGCCGCATTGCGAGGCGGTGTTGACCACCAGGACCGCCTTGCCCTTGAACTGCGCCAGCGGCAAGGGCTGACCGTCGATGCCCTGGAAGGTGAAGTCGTAAGCGCTGCTGGCGGCGGCGTTGCTTGCGGCCATGGCGCTGGTTCCCAACACGGAAAGGACTGCCGCCATGGCGACGGTGCGAAGGCGGGCTCGGACGGTCATCGGTGCGGCTCGGCGGTTGGAGGGCTTTGCATCCTTACACATACGATGCCTGATACGAGGTCCGGCACCTATCGGATCATGACGGGACAGGCCGATCGCCCGTCGCTTCGGGTCTACCCCCTTCGAACGGGTGGTCACGGTGCCCCCGGCTCTACAGTTGATAAGTAAGGATGCACGGCGATCGATCGTCGCCATCCTTGCAACCGTCCCTGTCCACCGAACAGCGCCCGAAAAATGTCCCACCCGGCCGAGCCTCAGCCTGAGCATAAAAATCTATCCCATCGAAATGGGTATGCGGTCGCTGGCATGGCCACCGCCGCTCCCGTTGCCGATGCAAGCCCATTCCAGGAGAACAGGCCGATGAACGCCGGAGCCATCATGCAGCACAACCGGTCGCCGCGGACGGCGATGCGCCGGGTGGCCCGTGCCGCCGCCAGAGCCATGGCGGCCGTCACGGCGGTGCTGGTTTTCGGCGCCGCCCTGGCGACGCCGTCGCTCGCCGACCCTGGTGAACATGGCCGCGGCCATGCCTGGGGCCACCACAAGAAGAAGCACCATCATGACGACGGCCCGGTCGTCATCTACGGCGCCCCGCCGCCTGTGGTCGTTGTTCCGGCTCCGCCGCCCCCGCCGCGCGTCGTTTATGCTCCGTCCTACGCGCCGCCGCCGGCCGTCATCTACGCCCCGCCGGCGCCGCAGCCGGGCGTCAGCGTCCAGATGAACATTCCGCTTCGTTAACAATCCCGACCTTGCAAGTGCTCCGGCGGCCCGGTCTCACCCGGCGGCCGGAGCGCTTTGCGTTTTGGCAGCGCTGTCCCGGGCTGTGACCATCCTGTGCCCTTCTCGGGCGCCCCACCCCCTGCCACAGCATTCTCCCGGCCGCTCCCTTGCCTGCCGTCCACGCCGCACCCGTTGAAAACCCTGAATGGGCAGTCCTTTCGTGACAGGACCGGCCCGCACCGGTAGGATCGCGCGGCCTGTCGCGAAGGCGGTAGGCCGTTCGGGTGATTCACGGAAACTCAACCGATGTCCGGCCATCTGTCGGTCGGCAGCATCATGCGGCCCGTGGTCGGTATGGGAAGGGAAAATACCGAATGTTCGTGATTATCGGTTTGGGCATCGTGATTTTCAGCGTGTTCGGTGGCTACGTCCTCGGTGGCGGCCATATGGGCGTGCTGTGGATGCCGTTCGAATTCATGATCATTCTTGGCTCGGCAGCCGGTGCCTTCTTTATCGCCAATCCAAAATCGGTGGTGACCCACACCGGCAAGGAGCTGGGTCACCTGTTCAAAGGCCCAAAATACAAAAAGGAGGACTTCCTCGAGGTCCTCACCATGATGTACCAGGTGTTCAAGATTGCGAAGACCAAGGGCCTGCTGGCGCTCGAACAGCATATCGAGAAACCGGAAGATTCACCGCTCTTCCAGCAATTTCCGAAATTCTACGGCGACCACCATGCCATCGCCTTCCTCTGTACCTATCTCCGTCTGATGTCGCTGGGCGCGGACAACCCGCACGAACTGGTCGACCTGATGGACGAGGACATCGAGACGATGCATCACGAACACCAGCGCATCGCCGACGCCATCCAGGCGGTGGCCGATGCGGTGCCGGCACTGGGCATCGTGGCGGCGGTGCTGGGCGTGATTCACACCATGGGCTCGATCACCGAACCGCCGGAAGTGCTGGGCAAGCTGATCGGCGGCGCACTGGTCGGCACCTTCACCGGCATTCTGGTTGCCTACGGCTTCCTCGCCCCCATCGCCAGCGGCCTCAAGAACATCTATCACGCCGAAGGCAAATACTATCAGGCGATGAAGACCGGGTTGATCGCCCATCTGTCCGGCTACGCGCCCGCCATTTCGGTGGAATACGCCCGCAACGTGCTGGAACCGGAATACCGCCCGACCTTCGCCCAGGTGGAAGAGGCGACCTCCGCCCTGCCGCCGGCCTGACCTGTTGCCCTGATCGAGCGGGGATCCCGATGCCGGACATCGACATCGCCTGGAATGAAGGAACGGTCGGCGAGTGGGACGCCCTGTTCGCCCGCGTCCCGCGCTCCACCCTGCTCCAGAGCTTCGCCTATGCCCGCGCCATGGGCCGCACCTACGGCCATGTCCCGCGCCTGGGCGTGATCCGCCGCGGCGGGGAGCCGATCGGGCTGGTCCAGACGCTCGACCGCCGCATGCTGAAGCTCTTCCACGACCGGCAATGCTACCGGGGTCCGCTCTGGCTGGACGGCACGATCCCCGATGCCGACACGCTGGAAGCGGTGTTCCGCCTGCTGCGCCGCGCCTGCCCGCGGTCGCCGCTCGGGCGCGCCAACCTGTTGCCGGAGCTGCCCGCCGGGCCGGAGAATGAGGCGCTGCTCACCCGCTGCGGCTTCCGCAAGGTCGGCCCTGGCTATCGGACGGTCTGGTTCGACCTGACCCGCAACGAGGAGGCGATGCGCGCCGGCTTCGCCCGCGACTGGCGCCAGCGTCTGCGCGGGGCGGAGAAGGCCGGCCTTGTCCTCGACACCGACTGGAAGGCCGACAACCTGCCCTGGCTGATGAAGCAGGAGCACGACCAGGCTTTGGAGAAGGGCTTCCGCGCCATGACCGGGCCGCTGGCCGTCCGCCTGCGCAATGCCATGGTCAAGGGCGGCAGCCGCAATGACGGTGTGGTGATGGTGACGGCGCTCGACGGCCGAGCCCCGGTCGCTTGCGGGCTGTTCTTCCGCCACGGCGTCTGCGCCACCGGTCAGATCAGTTGGGCCAACGAGTCGGGCCGCAAGAGCGGTGCCATGCGGCTGGTGCTGTGGAAGGCGATGCAGGAACTGAAGCATCACGGCGTCCGCTCACTCGATCTCGGCGGCATCAATCCCGATACCGCTCCCGGCGTCA